>NZ_JACGWT010000009.1 GCF_014137855.1 Microlunatus kandeliicorticis | reverse complement strand
CGGCCTATCTGGCCTTCTGGTTCAGCTCGGCCGACTTCGTCCACGACCTGGTCCTCGAGGCCTTCACGGCCGGACGATATCCGGTCAGCCTGTTCCCGACCGCGGTGCGGACGCTGATGATCTTCGTCGTCCCGGTCGGGGTGGCCAGCACCTACCCGGTGCAGGCGCTGACCCGCGGCCCGTCGGCCGGACAGGTGGTGATCATGGTCGGGCTGGGGGTGGTCGCGGTACTGGTCACCCGGCTGCACTGGCGGCTGGGCCGTGCGGCGCTACGCCAGCGCGTCGAGCTGAGGACGCCGGGACGACGGCCCCAAACCGGCCTCAGTCGCGCTTGGGTCCGCCGAACATGATCTCGTCCCAGCTCGGCACCTCGGCCCGCTTCTTCTTGCGGGCCGGCTTGGCCGGGGCCGGGGCGGGCACGTCGACCAACGCGTCCTGCTCGAGCCCGTCCGCGGACCGGACGGTGCCGGTGCGCCGCTCCGGTCCCGGCTCGGACGCCGAGTCAGGAACGGCATCAGGAGCGGCACCGGTCGCCCGGTCCTTCGGCGGGTCCTGGAGCTCGGGCGGGATGGTCGCCGGCGCCTGCGGGCTGTCGGGGACCGCGTCCTCGAGGGTCGCGTCGTCGTCGTCCGGGTTCCCGGCCGGGAGCCGGCGGCCAGCTCGGGGCCGGGCCGCGCCTCGTCCTCCCCGGGGTGCGAGGGCTCGGCCTCCACCCCGGGGACCGCCTCGCCCTCCTCCTGGCTGGTGTCGTCCGACGGGTGGTTCTCGACCGGATCGGAGTCGACCAGGGTCGGCTCGGTGCGGGTCCGCACCCGGTGCGGGTCCAGCCCGGCGCCGGTGACGTCGTCGATCAGCTGCTCGCCGCTCTCGGGCTCCGGCTCGACCGGGTAGTTGATCGTCACGCCCGGCTCCCAGCCGAGGTCACCCTCGGTCTCCTCGGCCGCCAGGCCGGGGTAGACCCGGCCGGAGTCCTCGCTGTAGCCGACGCCGCCGAGCATGTCGTAGAGCAGGTCGAGCTCGGAGGCCTCGTCGAGCTGCTCGACCGGAACCCCGTCCTCGGTGTCGGGGGCGGTGTCGGTGTCGGGCGCGGTGTCGGCGGGTGCCGGGCTCGGAGCGCCCTGATCGCCGGCGTCCGGGCTGTCGGTAACCGGTCTGCCGGTGGCCGCGGGGTCCTCGGCGACGACCTCGACCCGGGTGACGGCGACCTCGGTCACCTCGACCACCGGGGCGTCCTGCTGGTCCGCTCCCGCGTCACCCGTGCCGCCGGCGGCGGCCGCGTCGACGGGCCGCTCCTGGATGGCGCGGACCAGCGCGAGCTCGTCGCTCAGCTCGAGCGTCGGCTCGGCGTCCGGGTCCTCCGAGCCGGGACGGCGCGGCTGGCGGCCCGGCTGCGGACCGTGCAGCGGGCTCTGCTCGCCGAGCACCCAGCGGGCCTCGTCGTTGCCGGCCACCGAGAACCGGCCGCGCGGGTCGAAGTGGAACAGCGCCTCCCGGGTGGCCTCACCCGAGGCGTAGCGGGCGGTGACCGCCCAGCGGCCGTCCTCGAGCCGGAAGGAGTCCCAGAGCACGGTCTCGGGGTCGATCGAGCGGGTGCCGAGGCGTTCGGCCACCACCGCCCGCAGCTCGCGGTGTCCCGACCCCTCGCCGCGGCGCCGGGCGGAGCTCCGCTGGGCCTGGGCCGCGACGTGCTCGCGCTCGGCCAGCACCGGGCCGGCGAACGGCTCGATCCGCTCGACCGGGACCCCGGCGGCGCGGGCGACGTCCTCGACCGACTCGCCCGAGCGGATCCGGGTCTGGATCTCGCGCGGTCTCAGTGCACTCTCCATCTCGATGTCCAGCTGCCCCTGTCTCGAATGGCCCGGTCCTGCTGGGCGTGACGTCCTGCTCGGCTCACCGTCGATGGGCCGCTCCCGGCTGCGTCGGGGACGTTCGGGATCGCGGATACCCGGCGTCGCAGCACCCGGTCCGCTCACCGGGACCAACCTACCGGTTCCCGCCCCGACCGCCCCGGAACGGGACGCTCCCACCGCGCCGTCGACCACCTTGCCGTCCGGTCGTAGTGTCGAACAGGTGAGCGAACAGACAGCGACGGCGCCGACGATCAGCACGGTCGGTGAGCTGCGGGCCTCGGGGTGGACGAGCCGGGGCGTCAAGGAGGAGATCCGGGCCAACCTGGTCGACCGGCTGCAGAGCCGCGAGGCCGCGTTCCCCGGCATGGTGGGCTTCGAGGACTCGGTGCTGCCCGAGCTCGAGGCGGCGCTGCTGGCCGGGCACGACCTGGTGCTGCTCGGCGAGCGCGGTCAGGGCAAGACCCGGCTGATGCGGACGGTGGCCCGGCTGCTCGACGAGTGGCAGCCCGAGGTGGCCGGCTGCGAGATCCACGACGACCCGTACGCGCCGGTGTGCCTGCGGTGCCGGGGGCTGGCCGCCGAGCTCGGCGAGGACCTCCCGGTGTCCTGGCGGCACCGCGACGACCGCTACACCGAGAAGCTCGCCACCCCCGACACCAGCGTCGGCGACCTGGTCGGCGACGTCGACCCGGTCAAGGTGGCGCAGGGCCGCACCCTCGGCGACCCCGAGACCGTCCACTACGGGCTGGTGCCGCGGACCAACCGCGGGCTGTTCGGGCTCAACGAGCTCCCCGACCTGGCCGAGCGGATCCAGGTCGCGCTGTTCAACGTCCTCGAGGAGCGCGACATCCAGGTCCGCGGCTACTCGCTGCGGCTGCCGCTCGACCTGCTGCTGATCGCCACCGCCAACCCGGAGGACTACACCAACCGGGGCCGGATCATCACCCCGCTCAAGGACCGGTTCGGCGCGGAGATCCGCACCCACTACCTCGACGACGTCCACGACGAGGTCGCACTGCTGGCCCAGGAGGCGGAGCTGGTCGCCGAGGTCGGCGACCACCTGCTCGAGGTGCTGGCCCGGTTCACCCGCGGCCTGCGGGACAGCTCGGCGGTCGACCAGCGCTCGGGCGTGTCGGCCCGGTTCGCCATCGCCGCAGCCGAGGGCGTCGCCGGGTCGGCGCTGCGCCGGGCCGCCCGGACCGGGGAGTTCCTCTCCGCCCCGGTGGCCCGGGTCTGCGACCTGCCCCAGGTGATCCCGACCCTGCTCGGCAAGATCGAGTTCGAGATGGGCGAGGAGGGACGCGAGCGCGCGGTGCTCGACCACCTGCTGCGGGTGGCCGAGGCCGAGGTGTTCCGCGACCGGCTCGGCGGGCTCGACCTGTCCGGGTTCACCGCGGTGTTCGGCGACGGCGCGGTGGTGGAGACCGGCGACCTGGTCACCGCCTCCGACCTGCTCCGCCAGCTCGGAACGGTGCCCGGTCTGTCCAAGGTGCTCGACCGGCTCGGCTACGGCGACGACGCCGGCCCCGGCCAGGTCGCCGCGGCCGCCGAGTTCGTCCTCGAGGGCCTCTACCTCACCCGACGGATCGACAAGGACACCGTCGGCGGCCGGACCGTCTACGGCGCCTGAGGCGGAACCGATGGCCTACGAACACCGTGACCGCGGTTACCGCTACGGCCCGTGGTCCGGTGGTCCGGACCCGCTGGCCGCGCCGCTGGACGTCCGCGACGCGATGGACCAGCTCGGTCGCGACATGCTCGCTTCGGGCAACCTCGGCGAGGCGCTCCGCGATCTGCTGCGCAACGGCGCCGACGGCCGCCAGGGCCTCGACCAGCTGGCCGAGCGGATCCGGCGGATGCGGCAGCAGGCCCGGCGCCGCGGCAACCTCGGCTCGACCCTCGACCAGGTGCGGGCGGCGCTCGACCAGGCGCTGGCCGCCGAGCGGGAGACGCTGGCCGGCGAGGAGGGCCCGGACGCCCGGCTGGCCGAGATGGAGCTGGCCACCCTGCCCGACGACGTCGCCGGCGCGGTCCGCGGGCTCGACTCCTACCCGTGGCACTCGCCCGAGGCGAAGCAGATCTACGACTCGATCCAGCAGATGCTCCAGCGCGAGGTGCTGGACGCCCAGTTCAAGGGCCTGAAGCAGGCGCTGGAGAACCCCGGCTCGGCCGAGAACCAGGCCGCGATGCAGCGGGTCAAGGACATGATGTCCGACCTCAACGCGCTGCTCGCCGCGCACGCGCGGCAGGAGGACACCACCGACCAGTTCCGCGAGTTCATGGACAAGCACGGGGAGTTCTTCCCCGACGACCCCCAGGACGTCGACGAGCTGATCGACAGCCTGGCCCGGCAGCAGGCCGCCGCCCAGCGGATGATGAACAGCCTGAGCCCCGATCAGCGCGAACAGCTCGGCCAGCTGATGAGCCAGGCGCTGAGCGACGTCGACCTGGCCTCCGAGATGGCCCAGCTGGCCGACAACCTGCGGGCGCTGCGGCCCGGGCTCGACCGGCAGTCGCCGACCGGGATGGGCAGCCAGCCCGGCCAGGGCGAGCCGATGGGCTACTCCGACGCGGTCAACGCGGTCGCCGACCTCGCCGACCTCGAGGCGCTGGAGGACCAGCTGTCGCAGAGCGGGGTCGGCTCGACCCTCGACGACGTCGACGTCGAGGCGCTCGAACGCCACCTGGGCTCCGGCGCGGTCCGTGACTTCACCGCGCTGCGCGACCTCGAGCGCGAGCTCGAGCGGCAGGGCTACCTGCGTCGTGACGAGGACGGCATGCGGCTGACCCCGAAGGCCGTCCGGCGGCTGGGGGAGTCGGCGCTGCGCCGGGTGTTCTCCCAGCTCGAGGCGCGCGGACACGGCGACCACGACGACCGGCGCACCGGGTCGGCCGACGAGGCGACCGGGCTGACCCGGCCGTGGACGTTCGGCGACGAGCTGCCGATCGACGTCCCGCGGACCGTCCACAACGCCCTGCAGCGGCGGTCCTCGGCCGGGCTGGCGCCCGGGTCGGCCGGCGGCACGGTGACCCTCGAGGTCGACGACTTCGAGGTGACCGAGACCGAACGCCGCACCTCGGCGGCGGTCGCGCTGTGCGTGGACCTGTCGAACTCGATGTTCTTCGACGGTCGCTGGGGCCCGATGAAGCAGACCGCGCTCGCGCTGTCGCACCTGGTGGCCACCCGGTTCCGACAGGACGAGCTGCAGATCATCGGGTTCGGTCGGGCCGCCCACCGGCTCAGCGCCGTCGAGCTGGCCGAGGTCGAGCCGAGCTGGGTGCAGGGCACCAACCTGCAGCACGCGCTGATGCTGGCCGCCCGGCACCTGCGGCGGCACCCGGACGCCGAGCCGGTGGTGCTGGTGGTCACCGACGGCGAACCGACCGCGCACCTGCTCGACGACGGCACGCCGTTCTTCCACTGGCCGGTGACCGCCGAGACCGTCCGGGCCACCGTCGGCCAGGTCGACGAGCTGGCCCGCTACGGCGCCACGATCAACACCTTCATGCTCGGCGAGGACCCCGGGCTGGCCCGGTTCGTCGACGCGATGGCGCGCCGGGTCGGCGGCCGGGTGTTCACCCCCGACATCGGCCGGCTCGGCGAGTACGTGGTCGCGGACTACCTGCGGGCACGGCGCGGGCGACGCTGACCGCCGGCGCGCGAGGTCGTCGGACGGATCACCGCTCGGCCGGCGGCGGGTCGACCACCCACGGCCCGCAGCCGGACAGCGGTCGGGCCCGGCGCTCGGCGACCAGGGCGGCGACCCGGCGCACCGCGGTCGGGCGGAGCGCCGCGACCGCCGCGGCGGAGGCCACGTCGCGCCGGACGTAGTCCTGGCCGGGGACGATCGCCCGGTAGTCCCGGCGGAGACGCGGGTCGGACCGCAGCCCGGCGTCCCACGGCCGGTGCAGGTGCAGGAAGGTCGGCCGCACCACGCCGAACACCTGCTCGGCCACCGCGGCGGTGTCGCCGCGGCCCCGGTCGCGGGCGATCACCCGGTCGGTCAAGCCGGCCAGGTCGACCACCCGCAGCCGGCTGACCAGCAGCACCCCGCCGATGTCCGGCACCACCAGCGTCCCGGTGCGGACGCCCAGCCGGTCGGCGTACAGGTCGAACAACCGGCCGTACCGGTCGGCCACGAAGCAGCCCGAGATCGTCGGCGTCCGGGCGAAGGCGTCGAGGCGGCGCGCGTCGTCGGCCACGGCCGCGCCGGCCAGCAGCGCGGCGACCACGGCGAGGACGACCGCGGTCGCCGGCCCGCGGCGTCCGGGCCACCGAGCCCCGCGCGGCGCCGGCGACTCCCGGCCGGACACCGGCGACGCGACCGCGACCCCGGCACCGACGGCCAGCACGCCGAGCAGCGCCGAGCCGAGCACCGTCGCCGGAGTGGCGAACCGGTACTCGGGCATCCAGTCGGGACGCAGCACCGCGAACCCGGCACCGCCCAGCGCCGCGCAGACCAGCAGCGGTGCCGCCGCCGTCGCCGTCGCGGCTGACTGTGTCACCGGACGGGCGGCCCGGGTCCGCGCAACCAGCAGCACCGCCGTGGAGAGCGCGGCGAGCAGCACCAGCGGCAGCCCGGCCGCCGACACCAGGCCGGCGGCCCGGGCCGGCACGCCGAGGTCGAGCCCGCCCTGGCTCTTGGCCACCGCGGTGTTCGGCACCCACAGCCCGAAGGTCGCGTGCCGGGCCAGCAGCAGCGCCCCGGCCGGCAGCGCGAAGGCCGCGACGCCGAACGCTCCGGGCGGGAGAGCGCGACGCAGCGCGGACCGGAGCCGGCCCCGGCCGCGGGGTGCCGCGCCGACCGCGACGACCAGCAGGGTGAGCGGGTGGGCGGCGGCGAAGACCAGCCCGTCGGGACGCGTGGCGGCCAGGCCGAGCGCGAGCAGCCCGGCGAGCGTCGCGGTGCGGAGCGCGAACAGCCGCCCGCGGGCCCGCGCGGTGCCGAGCAGCGCGGCGAGCGCCGCCGCCAGCAGGCCGTAGAGCGGGTTCTCCAGTCCGCTGCCGGTCCAGATCACGTAGGCAGGGGAGAGCGCCAGGGCGAGCCCGGCCACCAGGGTGGCGGTCGCCGTCCGCCGGGGCCCGCCCAGCACCGACCGGGCGGTGGCCCGGATGGCGAGCAGGGTGAGCACGAAGGCGACCACCGCCAGCGCGCGCACCACCAGCACCGTGTCCTCGACGCCGGCCAGCCGGTGGCCGCGGTCGAACACGCCGAGCAGCCGCAGCCCGGCCAGCAGCAGCGTCCAGGTCGGGTTGGAGAACCCCTCGACCGCCGCGGCCCCCGGCTGCTGGGCGAAGCCGCCGCCCTCGCTGAGCGTCCGGGCGTAGCCGAACGAGATCAGCGCGTCGTCGACCAGCCAGTGGCCGAGCCGGGCCAGTCGGCTCAGGTAGACGAGCACCGGCAGCGCCAGCGCGAGGACCCCGAGCACGACCCCGGCCGGGTTCCGGCGCGCCGAGCGCGGGGTGGCCCCGGGCCGCGTCGGAGCGACGGCCGCGGTGTCGTTGACCGCGGGGCCCTCGGCCCCGGTTCGCCGAGGTGCGGTGCGCTCGGTTGCGGCGGCCAGGCTCACGCGGCTCCTCGGGGTCGGGGCCCGCCGGACGGGCGCGAAGGCGCCGACGCTCGCCGGCGGACCGAACGCTAGGGACGGGTCGTGAACACCCGCAGAACAGCGGTTGTCGTGTCGGGGACGGGTGAGCCGGCGCTCGGGCGACGCTCAGGACGGCTCGGGCTCGGGAGCGACGGCCGGCTCGTCGGCCGACGGCCGGCCGGCCGCCGGCACGCTCAGCGAACCGGCGACCAGCACCACCCCGGCCAGGGCGAGCGCGACGAAGGCACCGAACGCGTGCCACACGTCGACGGTGCGCCCGACCACCGCGCCGCCGACCGCGATCCCGGCGGCCAGCCCGGTCTGGGTCCAGCCGAGCGCCTCGGTCAGCCGGCTGGCCGGGACGCCGCCCTGGACCACCGCGACCGAGGCGATCAGCGTCGGCGCGATCGCGAACCCGCTGAGCACCAGCACCACGCCCATCACCCACGGCGAGACCCCGGGCCAGGACAGGAACGGCAGCGGAGCCAGACTGACGGCGAGCGCGAGGGTGCCGATCCGGAACCGCCGCCCGGGCGGCGCCTTCCAGGCGATGCCGCCGGTGACCGCGCCGGCCACCAGCGACCCGAGCGCCCAGGCCATGGTGAACAGGCCGGTGCCGGACAGGATCCCGCGCTCGCCGGCGTAGGCGACGATCGCCACCTCCATCCCGCCGAACACCACCCCGAGGGCGAGGCAGCAGACCACCACCGGGGCCAGCCGGCGGCCGGGCAGCCGCTCGCGCAGCTCGTCGGCCCCGACCTGGTGCACCGGTGGCTCGGTGCGGCGCTGGGAGGCCAGCCAGACGCTGCCGCCCAGGGTGAGCGCGGCGGCGATGACCAACCCGAGCGCCGGATGCACGGTGGTGCAGGCGAAGGTGACCAGCAGCGGGCCGGTGATGAAGATCAGCTCGTCCACCACCGCCTCGAGGGCGAACGCGACGTCGCGCTGCGCCGGATCGGACAACCGGTGCGCCCACCGGGCCCGGACCGCGTTCCCGGCCTGGCTGATCCCCGTCCCGGAGAGCACCGCCGCGGCCAGCGTGGTCCACAGCGGCCAGCGCTCGAGCACGGTGACGATCAGCACCCCGGCGCCCAGGGTGAACAGCAGCGCGGTCAGCACCAGCACCCGGGCCTGCCCGATCCGGTCGATGCTCCGGCCCCAGAACGGGGTGATCGCGGCGCCGGTCAGGGTGGCCGCCGCGGTGACCAGGCCGGCCCGGGTGAACGACCCGGTGACGATCGAGATCAGCAGCACCGTGCTGAGCCCGGTCATCGAGATCTGCATCCGGCCGAGCAGCCCGGCGGTGCTGAACCAGCGGGCGGCGGGATCGGCGAGCAGCCGGCCGTAGCCGCCGAGCCCCTCGCTCATCGGTCCCCGCTCCTCCTCGCCGTCACCGGCTCCACCGTCGGTGCTCCACCGTTCGGTGCTCCACCGTTCGGTGCTCCACCGTTCGGTGCTCCACCGTTCGGTGCTCCACCGTTCGGTGCTCCACCGTTCGGTGCTCCACCGTTCGGTGCTGGGCCATGATCACTCACCCGGAGCCGCCGGCGGGCCAGCCCCGACCGGCTGCGGCCGTGATCAAGGCCACCCCGCCGATCCGCGGCCGGGCGGAAGAACCGTCGGACGCGAGCGGTTGGCCCAGAGGTGAGCACGCTCTTCGAACCGATCCGACTCCGCGACCTGACCGTCCGCAACCGCGTCTGGCTGGCCCCCATGTGCCAGTACAGCGTCGAGCGCCGCGACGGCGTCCCCACCGACTGGCACCTGGTGCACCTCGGGGCCCGGGCCCAGGGCGGCTTCGGCCTGATCATCACCGAGGCCACCGCGGTCACCCCCGAGGGCCGGATCAGCCCGGAGGACACCGGGCTGTGGAACGAGACCCAGGAGCGGGCCTGGGCCCGGATCGTCGACTTCGCCCACCGCCAGGGCGCAGCGGTCGGCGTCCAGCTCGCGCACGCGGGGCGGAAGGGCTCCACCTACCGCGGGTTCCCCGGGGAGCCACGCGGCAGCGTCGGCCCCGACGACGGCGGCTGGCCGACCGTCTCGGCCAGCGACCAGGCCTACCCCGGGCTGGCCGCGCCGACCGCGCTCACCGCCGACGGGATCGCGGAGCTGGTCCGGGCCTTCGCCGACGCGGCCGTCCGGGCCGACCGGGCCGGCTTCGACGTGGTCGAGCTGCACGCCGCGCACGGCTATCTGGTGCACGAGTTCCTCAGCCCGCTGTCCAACCACCGCGACGACGCCTGGGGCGGCGACTTCACCGGCCGGACCCGGTTCCTCCGCGAGGTCGTCACCGCGGTCCGCGCGGTCTGGCCCGCCGGCAAGCCGCTGCTGGTCCGGCTGTCGGCCACCGACTGGGTCGACGGCGGCTGGGACGCCGACCAGACCGTCCGGCTCTCGCGTGAGCTCGCCGCGCTCGGCGTCGACCTGGTCGACACCTCGAGCGGCGGCAACGCCCCGGCCGAGATCCCGGTCGAGCCGGGCTACCAGGTGCCGTTCGCGCGCCGGGTCCGCCAGGAGGCCGGGCTCCCGTCGGGGGCGGTCGGGTTGCTGGTCGAGCCACAGCAGGCCGAGAAGGTGCTGGCCGAGGGCGACGCCGACGTGGTGCTGCTGGCCCGGGCCGCGCTCCGCGAGCCGTCCTGGCCGCAGCGGGCCGCCGCGGAGCTCGGGGTCGACCCCGAGGAGGTGCCCTACCCGGCCGCCTACCTCCGCGGCCGCTGGGAGGACGCGCCGCAGGTCTGAGCGTGACCCTGGAACGACGAGACGGGCCGCACCCCGCGGGGTGCGGCCCGTCCGCCGTTCAGCGCTGCGCGCCGGGATCCGCCGTCAGCGGGCGACCCGCAGCGTGACGATCTGGAACGGGCGCAGCGCCACCTCGGCGTAGCCGGAGCCGGCCTCGACCAACCCGCCGGGCCGGTCGGAGGACTGTGCCAGCGGACGCTCGAGCAGGTCGACCTCGGTGACCGTGCCGGTGACCGCGCCGAACTCGACCCGGCCGCGGGCGCGACCGCCGAGCGACTCGTAGAGCCGCACCACCAGGTCGCCGCTGCGGTCGTCGGCCAGCTTGACCGCCTCGACCACCAGCGCGCCGGCCCCGCCGGGCTCGGTCACGCTGACCAGGGCCGGGACCTCCGCCGCCCCCGGCTGGGAACGCTCGGGCAGGTTGAGGTCGTAGCCGGCCTCGATCGCGCCGGACACGTCCGGGCTGACCACCAGCCGGGCGGCCACCGTGTGGACGTCCTGGTCGGTGCGCGGGTCGGGGAACCGGGGGCCGCGGACGATCGACTGCCGCAGCACCGTGTAGCTGGTGCCCTCCGGGCCCTGGTGCCGCGACACGTCGTGGCCGTAGGTGGAGTTGTTGGCCAGCCCGACTCCGAAGCCGGTCTCGCCGACGTGGATCCAGCGGTGCGCGCAGACCTCGAACCGGGCGTTGTCCCAGGAGGTGTTCTCGTGGGTCGGCCGGTAGTGGTGGCCGTACTGGGTCTCGAAGGCGGCCCGGTCGGTGTGCAGCTCGACCGGGAAGGCCAGCTTGAGCAGCCGGTCCTGCTCGTGCCAGTCCACCGTGGTGACCACGTCGACCCCCGGTGCGTCGGGTGCGACGGTCAGGGTCTGCTCGACCGTCGACGGCTGCTTCGGGTCGCCGAAGCTCCGCTTGACGGTGACCACCGCCGCGCCGTCGACCACCGCGGTGCTGACGCTGTCGACGTCGGTCAGGTCGGTGACGGTGTTCTTGTAGAACTGGTCGATGTCCCAGGCGTCCCAGTTGTTCGGGAAGTCCTGGTGCAGCTGGAGCAGGTTGCCGGTCTGGCCGGCCGGGACGACCTCGCGCCCGGTGGCCCGGTCGACCAGCGAGGTGATCAGGCCCCGGTCGTCGACCGTGACGGTGATCCGCGCGTTCTCGATCACCGTGCCGGCGCCGCCCTCGCGGACCTCGACGCCCTCGGTGCGCGCCGGGACCGGGGCCGCGGACAGGCCGGCCAGCCCGTGCCGGGGGAACGGCGAGCCGTTGAACACGGTGCTGCCCGCCGACCCGCCGTCGGCGCCCGCGCCGGCGAAGTGGCCGACCAGCGCCTGCTGCGCGGCGTCGATCAGGCCGCCGAGCTCGACCGCGATCGCCGCGTACTGCTCACGGGCCTCACGGTGCACCCAGGCGATCGAGCTGCCCGGCAGGATGTCGTGGAACTGGTTGAGCAGGACGTTGCGCCAGATCCGGTCGAGGTCCTCGTGCGGGTACGGGTGCCCGGCCAGCACGGAGGCGGCCGCCGACCACTGCTCGGCCTCGCGGAGCAGGTGCTCGCTGCGCCGGTTGCCCTGCTTGGTCTTGGCCTGGCTGGTGTAGGTGCCGCGGTGGATCTCGAGGTAGAGCTCGCCCTTCCAGACCGGGGCGTTGGTGTACTCGGCCTCGACGTCGGCGAAGAACTCGCGCGGGGAGCGGAGCACCACCTTGGGGGAGCCCTCGAGGTCGGCGGTCCGCTTGGCCCGGGCCAGCATCTCGCGGGTGGGACCACCACCGCCGTCGCCGAACCCGAACGGGGCCAGCGAGTGCGAGCTGGCGCCCTTGTCGCGGAAGTTGCCCACCGCGTAGCCGAGCTCGCGACCCGACAGGTCGGAGTTGTAGGTGTCGACCGGCGGGAAGTGGGTGAGCACCCGGGTGCCGTCGATGCCCTCCCACATGAAGGTGTGGTGCGGGAACTTGTTGACCAGGTTCCAGGAGATCTTCTGGGTCAGGAAGTACTTGGCGCCGGCCAGCTTGACGATCTGCGGCAGCCCGGCCGAGTAGCCGAAGCTGTCGGGCAGCCAGACCTCCTCGCAGATCGAGCCGAACTCCTCGGCGAAGAACCGCTGGCCGTAGGTCAGCTGGCGGGCCATCGCCTCCGAGCCGACCATGTTGGTGTCGGACTCGACCCACATGCCGCCGACCGGGACGTAGCGGCCGTCGGCGACGGCCTTGCGGACGCCCTCGAACACCTCGGGCCGGTGCTCCTTGATCCAGGCGTACTGCTGGGCCGAGGACATCGCGAAGACGTGCTCGGGGAACTCGGCCAGCAGGTTGAGCTGGTTGGCCGCGGTCCGGGCCACCTTGCGGACGGTCTCGCGGGTCGGCCACAGCCAGGCGGAGTCGATGTGCGCGTGACCGGTGGCGGTGATGGTGTGCGCGCTGGCGGTGGCCGGACGGGCCAGCACGGGGGCGAGCACCTCGCGGGCGGCCGCGGCCGAGCCGACCACGTCGTGCAGCGAGACGACGTCGAGGGCCCGCTCGAGCGCGAGCCGGATGTCCGCCCGGCGCGGGTCCGACTCGGGCAGCGCGGTGGCCAGCTGGTCGAGCACGTCGATGTCCATCGCGAGCTCCCAGAGCTCGGCGGCGAACAGGTTCACGTCGGCCCGGGTCACCGTGTAGAGCGGCTTCGGGGCGGCGGTGCGCTTGTCGCCGAGCTCGGTCCCCAGGTAGGGCGCCGGGTTGCCGATGATCGGGTTCGCCGCGGCCTCGACGTAGAGGTCGATCGCGGTGCCCGGCTCGACCGGGATCCAGGTGTTCATCGGGTTCAGCGCCTTGATCACGCTGCCGTCGGCCCGGTAGACCAGGCCCTCGCACTGGAAGCCGGGGGAGCGCTGGCTCCAGCCGAGCTCGAGCACGATCTCCAGCCGCCCGCCGGCGACGTCCCCGAGCTCGTCGGCGGACGGCGCGGTGCCGGTGACGTGGAACCAGGTGGTGCCCCACGCCGGGCCCCACGACTCGCCGATGCTGAACGGGGTGTACTCCGCGCGCTGCGCGGAGCCGGGGAGCGCCGCCGACGGCGGGACCGGCTCGCCCTGACCGGTGGTGTCGGTGCCGTCGGTGACGTGCCAGGCCTCGAGGGCGAGGTCGGCCAGCGGGGTGTGGATGGCCGGGGTGATCCGCTCTTTCAGCACCCGCCGGACCCGGCTGGCGATCTCGCTGGAGTGGTCGTGCATGCAGTGTCCTGTTCTGGGTCGTCCTGCGGCTGGATTCCGGACAGCGCGCCAGGACGTCAGCACGGCCCCGGGCGATGTGGACACGACTCTATGACCAGCGTCCGGCCTTACTCCACCGGGTGGAGCAATGGTCGTGAGTGCGCGCGTCCGGGCCTTGCCGGATCGGAGAAGATCGGACCGTGACCGACCACGCCACGCCCACCGCACCGTCCTCCGTCCAGCCCGGCCTGGAGCCCTACGACGCCCTCGTGCTGGTCTCGTTCGGCGGCCCCGAGGCCCCCGACCAGGTGGTGCCGTTCCTGCAGAACGTCACCCGCGGCCGCGGCATCCCCGAGGAGCGGCTCCGCGAGGTGGGTCAGCACTACTACGAGTTCGGCGGCCGCAGCCCGATCAACGACCAGTGCCGCGCGCTGCTCGCCGCGCTCCGCACCGAGCTCGACACCCGCGGCCTCGACCTGCCGGTCTACTGGGGCAACCGCAACTGGGAGCCCTATCTCGGCGACACGTTCCGGCAGCTGGTCGCCGACGGGCACCGCCGGGTGCTCGCGGTGATCACCAGCGCCTACCCGTCCTACTCGTCGTGCCGGCAGTACCGGGAGAACCTCTGGGACGCCGTCGACGGGCTCGAGGTCGAGGTCGACCGGTTGCGCCACTACAGCCCCGACCCCGGCTTCGTGGCGGCGAACACCCGTGCGGTGCTCGCCGCGGTCGGCGAGCTCGAGGACCCGGCCGACGGTGGCGGTGCGGGTGGGCCGGAGCCCGCGCGGCTGGTCTTCGTCACCCACTCGGTCCCCACCGCGATGGCGGAGGGCTCGGGCCCGCCGCCACGGAGCGAGGCCGGCGGTTACGTCGACTGGCACCGGGCGGTCGCCGACGAGATCACCCGCCGGGTCTCCGCGGAGACCGGCCGGGAGCACCGGGGTGACCTCGTCTTCTGCTCGCGGTCCGGGCCGCCCAGCCAGCCGTGGCTCGAGCCGGACGTCAACGACCACCTGCGGGCGCTGGCCGCCGAGGGGGTGACCCGGGTCGTGCTGTCGCCGATCGGCTTCATCAGCGACCACATGGAGGTGATCTACGACCTGGACACGGAGGCGATGGAGACGGCCGGCGAGCTCGGGCTGCACTGCGTCCGGGCGGCCACCGCCGGGACCGACCACGACTTCGTCGCCGGTCTGGTCGACCTCGCGCTCGAGCGGGCCGCGGTCGCCCGGGACGAGCCGGTCGAGCCGGTGGTGATCCCCGGTGGACGGGTCGGGCCCTACCGGTGCGTGCCGGGGTGCTGCCCGAACCTCCGGGATCCCGACCGGCCGGCGCTGTGCGGGCAGGACAGCCCGGCGCGGGCGGGGTCGCTCCGGAGCCGGCGAGGCGCCGGTCGCGCGCTGAGGGGTCGCGAACGACCTGAATAAATCTCGGAAAGAAAGTAGCGGCACCCTCAGCGGTGACGCGACCCGAGTGCGCTCCGGGGATGTGAGGCTGACGCCACCCCCGACACCCCCGGAGTCCGACCATGATCAACTCGCGCACCCCCTCGACGCGCCGACCGCGTCTGCTCGCCCTGCTCGTCCTGCCCGCGGTGACCGCGGTCTGCTCGCTGCCCGGCCTCACGGCGACGGCGGCACCCGGTGCCATCGGCGCGTCCGCCCGGACGCCGGCTGCTGCGGTGAAGCTGGGCGCGGATCGCTTCACCACCGTGGATCGCGGCCGGCACCCCTACGCTGCACCGCTGGTGATCACCGACCGCCAGCTGCTGGCCAACGACCGGGCCACGAAGGGCGGGCTCCGGGTCACGACCATGATCACCGGCAAGTCCGCGCACGGCACGGTGCGCCGCGCCAAGGGCAGCACCACCTACATGCCCACCCGCAACTTCACCGGCACCGCGCGGTTCTCCTACCGGGCCTGCGCCGGTTCCGGTCGCAATGCGGTGTGCGCAACCCAGTCGGTCACGATCAGCGTTCTCGCCGACCGGGCACCGGTGTTCACGGCGTTCCGGGTCGCCGGACGCGAGGACCAGGCGGTCGCCGTGGTGCTCCGGGCCACCGACCCGGACCGCGACCGGGTCAGCTTCCGGGTGACCTCCGGTCCCGGGCACGGCCGGGCCGGTGCGGTCTCGACGACGGCCGGCAGCCGGTCCGGCACCCAGACCGCCCGGCTCACCTACACCCCGGCGCGGAACTGGAACGGCCGTGACCGCTTCACGGTCCGGGTCTCCGACGGCCGGATGACCCGGAGCGCCGTGGTGAGCGTCGACGTGGCCGCGGTCAACGACGCGCCGACGGCCCGACCCGACAGCTTCGACGTGCACGCCGGCGACCTGCTGACGCTCGACGCCACCGACCTGACCGGCAACGACGGCGTCGGCCCCGGCGACGAGGACGACCAGAGCCTCACCGTGACCCGCCTCGTCCCCGGAGCCGAGACCCACGGGACGCTGAGCCTGGCCGACGACACGATCAGCTACCGGCCGGCGGCCGGGTTCGAGGGCACCGCGCGGTTCGGCTACGTCGTCTGCGACGACGGCACCACCGCCGGTCGGGCCGACGCCCGCTGCGCCACCGGTACCGTCACCGTCGCGGTCACCGACCGGACGCCGGTGGCCGAGGGCGTCCGCGTCTCCACCGACCTGCTCGGGACGGCCCAGATCCACCTGGCCGGCTCCGACCCCGACGGCGACGCGCTCACCTGGAACGTCACCGCGCCGAGCCAGGGCACCCTGAGCGGACAGGCGCCGGACCTGACCTACCAGGCCGCGCTCGGCCAGACCGGCACGGTCACCTTCACCTACACGGTCAGCGACGGCGTCCGGACCTCGGCGCCAGCCACCGTGACGATCGAGCCCGGCGCCGGGCTGCCGACCACCCTCCCGACCACCCTGCCGACCGGTCTGCCCACCGACCCGTCCGGCGGGCTCCCGACGAGCCAGCCGACCGACCCGTCCGGCGGACTCCCGACCGGCCTGCCCTCGGTGCTCCCGACCAGCCTCCCTTCGATCCTCCCGACCAGCCTCCCCACCGTGCTCCCGACCGGCCTGCCCACGGTGGGCGGTACGGGCGGCGGTGACCTCGGCGGCACCGTCGGCGGGATCGTGGGCGGCCTGAGCGGTCGCTGAGCGCCGGCTGACCGCGGGGACGTCACCACCGCGGGGCGGTCGGCCCGGACCGACCGCCCCCACCGGCCCGACCTAGGGTGGCCGGGTGGCGGAGAACCCTCGCGAGACCAGCACCGACCAGTCCGACAGCAGCCCGACCGGCACGCCTGCGGTGTCGCCGTGGCACGACCTCGAGAGCTACATCGCCGTCCCGCGGATGCAGAACCTGGTGCTCTCCCCGGACGGGCGCACGCTGCTGGTGTCGGTGTCCACCCTCGACGCCGAGCGGACCGGCTACGTCAGCTCGTGGTGGCGGGTCGACCCCGAGGGCCGGGATCGCGCCCGGCGCCACACCCGCTCGACCGAGGGCGAGTCGACGGCGGCCTTCACCCGGGACGGCAGCCTGCTGTTCACCTCCGCGCGGCCGACGCCGCCGGCGCCGCAGCAGCCCGAGCGTCCGGGTCCCGAGCCGGACGCTCCCGGCGAGGAGGCCAGCAAGGACACGAGCAGGGACACGAGCAAGGACACGAGCAAGGACGCTGGGGGAGAGACCGACCCCAAGGTGCTCTGGTGCCTGCCGGCCGGAGGCGGTGAGGCCTACCCGCTGGCCCGGCGCGACGGCGGCTGGCAGGGCATCGCCACCGCCCGCGAGGCCGACGTCGCCGTGCTGGCCGCCGGCTACCACGTCGGCACCAGCACCGAGGCCGAGGACCGGGCCAAGCGTGCGCTGCGCAAGAAGCGCAAGGTCAACGCGATCCTCCACGACGGCTACCCGGTGCGCTTCTGGGACCACGACCTCGACGTCACCGACACCCGGCTGTTCGCGGTCGACCTCACCCGCGACACCACCGGGACCGACCTGGCCCCGGACACCGGGGCCTTCACCGACGTGACGCCCGGTCCGGTCCGCGGGATCGGCGCGGTCGAGGCGGTCGCCGTTGACGGCAGTGTCGCGGTGGTCGGCCAGAGCCGCCCGCTGGCCCGGGGCCGCCGCCAGGAGGTGCTGGTCGAGATCGACCTGCGCACCGGCGAGCACCGCGACGTGGCCGCCGAGGACGGCTACGGGTTCGGCTCGGCCGTGCTGAGCGACGACGGACGCTGGCTGGTCACCAGCCGGCAGCGCGACACCACCCCCGAGCGTGCCCCGGAGGTCGACCTCTGGCTGGTCGACCGGAGCACCGGCGAGGGCCGGGTGCTCGCCGGTGACTGGGACCGCTGGGCCGAGCCGGTCGCGTTCTCCCCCGACGGCAGCACCGTCTACGCCACCGCCGACGAGGACCAGCGCTCGCCGATCTTCGCGGTCGACGTGGCCACCGGGGACGTCCGTCGGCTCACCGGGGACGGCGCCTTCGGGTCGGTCCGCCGGTCGCCCGACGGCTCCACCCTGTACGCGCTCCGCACCTCCTACACCGACCCGGGCACCGTGGTCGCGGTCTCGGTCGCTGACGGCACGCTCACCGAGCTGCCCGGCCCGGTCGACCACCCGGAGCTGCCGGGCGACCTGGTCGAGGTCGAGACCACCACAGCCGACGGCGTCCGGGTGCGCGGGCTGCTGGCCCGGCCCGCCGGGACCTCGGCCGAGCACCCCGCGCCGCTCGCGCTCTGGATCCACGGCGGCCCGCTCGGCTCGTGGAACAGCTGGTCGTGGCGCTGGTGCCCGTGGCTGCTGGTCGCCCAGGGCTGGGCGGTGCTGCTGCCCGACCCGGCCCTGTCCACCGGCTACGGCCAGGAGTTCGTCCAGCGGGGCTGGGGCCGCTGGGGCGCCGAGCCGTACACCGACCTGATGGCCATCACCGACGCGGTCGAGGCCCGCGCCGACATCGCCGACGGCCAGAGCGTGGCCATGGGCGGCTCGTTCGGCGGCTACATGGCCAACTGGGTGGCCGGGCACACCGACCGTTTCCGGGCCATCGTCACCCACGCCAGCCTGTGGAACCTGACCTCCTTCGGCCCCACCACCGACGCCGCCTACTACTGGAACCAGGAGATGACGCCGGAGATGATGGCGGCGAACAGCCCGCACGCGTTCGCCGACGCCATCGGCACCCCGATGCTGGTGATCCACGGCGACAAGGACTACCGGGTGCCGATCTCGGAGGGCCTGGCGCTGTGGTGGGCGCTGGTGAGCGGGTTCGACGGGCCGCCGGAGGACCTGCCGCACAAGTTCCTCTACTTCCCCGACGAGAACCACTGGGTGCTCACGCCGCAGCACGCGATCGTCTGGTACGAGACCGTGCTGGCCTTCCTCGAGCAGCACCGCCGCGGGGCGGCGAACGCCGGGAATTTCGTGCGGCCGCAGACGTTGTAGGTGTGCTCCCTGCGGGGGTTGTGCCGGTGTGGTAAGCATTGCGCTCGGATTCAGGCGGTTCTGTCGCCCCGGGCCCGCGACGCGCGGGTCGGGATGCGACGGTGCGGGGCCAGGTCTGCAGCCGGCGACCTCACGGGCGAGCGCGCCGAAACACTGAAGTGAGCCGGGACCGCACAGCGGTCCGGAAGGACGGACATGGCGACCGATTACGACGCCCCACGCAAGACCGACGAGGAGCTGAGCGAAGACAGCATCGAGGAGCTCAAGACCCGTCGCAACGACAAGAACTCGGGCAAGGTCGACGAGGACGAGGCCGAGGCGGCCGAGTCCTTCGAGCTCCCCGGAGCCGACCTCTCCCACGAGGAGCTGACCGTCCGGGTCCTGCCCCGGCAGTCCGACGAGTTCACCTGCGCCGGGTGCTTCCTGGTGCGCCACCGCAGCCAGATCGCCGAGGAGAAGAACGGCATGGCCTACTGCGTGGACTGCGCCGGCTGAGCCGACGCGACCTCGAGCAGCGGACCAGGACGGGACCACAGCGATCAGCGACCACCCGACCGCGGGGGAGACCCCGCACGACGACCAGACCCGGGACCCCGGCACCCGCCAGGGCCCGGGTCGAGCCGTCTCTGCCCCCGACCACCCCCGGCACCCCCAACACCCCGACGATGCTGAGGGCCAGGTCACCGCTGAGCGCCCGGCCTTCGCCGAACGCCCGGTGTTCGCGGAGAAGCTGTGGGTGCCCTGGGTGTGGTGGCTCATGGCCGGGCTGTTCGCGGGCACGCTGTTCCTGGCCGTCGCCTTCTACCTCGGCACGGCCGCCGGGCTGGTCGCGTTCGGCGCGATCGCCGTGGTGGTCGTGCCGGTCTTCGCCGCCTACGGCAGCGCCGAGCTGCTCACCCTGCCCGACGTCTTCCAGGCCGGCCGGGCCCGGCTGGAGTGGCGCCACGTCGGCGCGGTGCGCGCGCTGACCGCGGAGGAGACCCGGCTGCGGCGGGGCCGTGACGCCGACGCCCGGGCCTGGCTGCTGGTCCGCCCCTGGCTGTCCCGGGCGGTCGAGATCACGGTCGACGACGCCGACGACCCGGCGCCGTACTGGCTGGTCGGCACCCGCCGGCCGCGGGCGCTGGCCGAGGCGCTGAGCGCGTACGCAGCCGGGCCGTCGTCCCACGGCGTCGAGGACGGTTCCCGGCCCTCGCTCGGGTAGATTCACCCCTCGTGCCCGGTGACCTGGAGATCGCGACCGCGGAGCCCGGACCGGGCCCCGCGGACCTCGACGTGACCCTGCTCCGGCTCGACGACGGCGTCCCGGTGCCCTCCTACGCGCACCCCGGCGACGCGGGCGCGGACCTGTGCACCACCGAGGACGTCGTGCTCGCCCCCGGCGAGCGCCGACTGGTCGGCACCGGGGTCGCGATCGCGCTCCCGGACGGCTTCGCCGGCTTCGTCCACCCGCGCTCCGGGCTGGCCGCCCGGCACGGGCTGAGCATCGTCAACGCGCCCGGCACGGTCGACGCCGGCTACCGCGGCGAGATCCGGGTCTGTCTGGTCAACCTCGACCCGCACGAGCCGGTGCGGCTCTCCCGGGGCGACCGGATCGCGCAGCTGGTCGTCCAGCCGGTGCTCCGGGCCCGGTTCGTCCCCGCCGACGCGCTGCCGGGTTCGGTCCGCGGCACCGGCGGGCACGGGTCCACCGGCGGCTGGGCCGCCCCGGAGCCGAGCGCTCCCGCAGCCACCGTCACCCCACACGCCTCCACCAGTCAGGAGCCCTCATGATCTTCGGACGCAAGAAGCGTCAGGCCGACACCGAGCCGACCAGCGCCGACGCGGCTGAGCCGGTCGAGACCGCGGCCGCCCCGGTCACCGACGACGCCGCCGACACCGACGACACCGGCACCGCTGCCGACACCGACACCACCGCGGACACCGACGCGGACGACAGCGACGGTGCCGCGACCACCCGCGGCGCGCAGGCCACCGAGGTCGCCGGGACCGACGAGCAGGGCGAGGACCCCGAGGCCGAGGAGCTGGACGTCGAGGAGCTCGACGCCCAGGACTGGCGCACCGACGGCCCGTGGGACGCCAGTGAGGTCGACCCCGAGCAGCTCGAGGTCGGCGCCGACCTGCCCCGGATCGATCTCGGCAGCGTCATCCTCACCGGCGTGGAGGGGATGGAGCTCCAGCTCCAGGTCGCCGAGGACACCCAGCAGATCGTCTCGGCGATGATGGTGCTCAACGAGCAGGTGACCGTCGACGACGAGGTGCACGAGCTCAACTCGGCGCTCGAGGTGGCCGCGTTCGCCGCGCCGCGCAGCCCGGGGTTCTGGTCCGAGATCCGCGAGGAGATCCTCGAGGGCGCCCAGGAGGCCGGCGGCTCGGCCGGGCTGACCGCCGGCCCGTTCGGGGTCGAGGTGCGCCGGATGATGCTGCTCGAGACCCCCGAGGGAGAGCAGGGCTACCAGCCGTCGCGGATGTGGGTGGTCGAGGGGCCGCGGTGGATCCTCCGCGGGGTGGTCTACGGTCACGGCGCGCTCGAGGGCGTGCCCGGCGACCACGTCGAGCACATCGCCGACGTGTTCCGCCAGATCGTCGTCCGGCGC
This sequence comes from Microlunatus kandeliicorticis, assembly GCF_014137855.1. GTDB lineage: Bacteria > Actinomycetota > Actinomycetes > Propionibacteriales > Propionibacteriaceae > Microlunatus > Microlunatus kandeliicorticis. The sequence continues at coordinate 3,108 of NZ_JACGWT010000009.1, read as the reverse complement.
GGCGACGACCCGATGGCGCCGGGTGACTTGCTCCCGCTCCGGTTGCCGGAGAACATGGTGGAAGAACCGAACGAGGAGTGACGATGGCTTCGCTCGATCCCACCGCGACGACGCGGGGGCCCGGTCAGCCGGGCCGGGACGGCCGCCCGGCCGACCCGCCCCGGGGCAACTTCTTCACCCGTGCGCTGCGCAAGCTGGCCTCCTCGAACGAGGAGCTCGAGTCCGAGGACCTGCAGCGCACCGTCCGCGAGACCGGGTCCCGGCCCATCCAGGACTGCACCGACCGCGAGCGGGTCGACCTGGTCGGCACCATCAAGACGGTGACCATCCACCCGCGCGCCGGCAGCCCGGCGCTGACGGTGGAGATGCGCGACGGGTCCGGCACGGTCAACCTGGTCTGGCTCGGCCGGCGCCGGATCCCCGGCATCGACCCGGGCCGGACGATCGCGGTCTCGGGCCGGATCAGCTGCTGCAACGGGCAGCGGGTGCTCTACAACCCCAAGTACGAGCTGCGCGACCAGGCGTCCTGACCCGGTGGGTCAGAGGGTCTCGGGGGTGCGCTGCACCACCCGGCCCGGCTCGCCGCGCGGCGACAGCAGCTCGGCCAGCTCGTCCTCGTAGGACTGGGCGGTGATGAACAGCAGCTCGTCGCCCGCCTCGAGCGCACCGTCGACCTCCGGGGCCCGCGAGTGCCCGTCGCGGATGATCGCCACCAGCACCACGTCGCCGGGCCACTCCATGTCGCCGATCCGCTGACCGACGCACGGGCTGTCCTGCGGCAGCGTCATCTCGACCAGGTTGGCCTCGCCCTCGCGGAAGGTCAGCAGCCGGACCAGGTCGCCGACCGAGACCGCCTCCTCGACCAGCGCGGACATCAGCCGCGGCGTCGAGACCGCGATGTCGACGCCCCAGTCGGCGTTGAAGAGCCACTCGTTCTTCGGGTGGTTGACCCGGGCCACCGTGCGCGGCACGCCGAATTCGGTCTTGGCCAGCAGCGAGGTCACCAGGTTGGCCTTGTCGTCGCCGGTGGCCGCGATGGCCACGTCGCAGGAGTCGATGCCAGCCTCCTCGAGCGAGCTGAGCTCGCAGGCGTCGGCGAGCAGCCACTCCGCGTCCGGCAGCGTGTCGGCCTTGATCGCCCGCGGGTCGTGGTCGATCAACAGGATCTCGTGGCCGTTCTCGAGCAGCTCGGCGGCGATCGAGCGGCCGACGTTGCCGGCGCCGGCGATGGAGACGCGCATGGTGGGTGCCTTCCTCACTCGTTCCGGGTCACTCGGCGGGCGGGGGAGCGTTGAGCACGTCCTCCACCACGCTGACCCGGCTGTTCTCGACCGCGGCGAAGATCAGGTCGCCGTCCTGGAAGATCGTGGTGTCGCGGGGCACCATGCCCTGCCCGAGGCGGAAGACGAACGCGACCCGGGTCTCGGCGGCCTCCTCGATCCGCTTGATGCTGCGGCCGACCCATCCCGGGTGGACGTGCACCTCGACCAGCCGGACCGCGCCCGAGGGGTCGCGCCAGGCCGGCTCCGAGCCCGCCGGCAGCAGCCGGCGCATCACCTGGTCGGCGGTCCAGCGCACGGTGGCCACGGTGGGGATGCCGAGCCGCTCGTAGACCTCGGCCCGGCCCGGGTCGTAGATCCGGGCGACGACGTTCTGGACGCCGAACTGCTCGCGGACCACCCGGGCGGACAGGATGTTGGAGTTGTCACCGCTGGACACCGCGGCGAAGGCGTCGGCCTTGTCGATCCCGGCCTCCACCAGCACCTCGCGGTCGAACCCGACGCCCTTGACCGTCTGCCCGTCGAAGTCCGGCCCGAGCCGGCGGAACGCCTCGACGTTGACGTCGATCACCGCGACCGTGTGGCCGCGCTTCTCGAGGCCGCGGGCCAGGGTCGAGCCGACCCGGCCGCAGCCCATGATCACGATGTGCACTCGGGCCCTCCTGGGGCGGTCGGCGGGCGGTCCTCGGGCGGTTCCCACATCACGGCTCCCGGCCGCGGGCGGCCGGTGGGGCGACGCTACTACGGGGCGACGGCCGTTGTCCTTCGCGCGTCCTCGCGCGGGCTAGAGTTTCGGCTCGTGAGCCTGTCCGACGCGGCGAAGCGACTGCTGATCGGTCGCAAGCTGCGGAGCGCCCAGCTGGGCGAGACGCTGCTGCCCAAGCGGATCGCCCTCCCGGTCTTCGCCTCGGACGCGCTCAGCTCGGTGGCCTACGCCCCCGACGAGATCCTGCTGACCCTGTCGCTGGCCGGCGCAGCCGGGTTCGCCTTCAGCTGGAAGATCGCCATCGCCGTCGCGGTGGTGATGCTGGTGGTCGTCGCCTCCTACCGGCAGAACGTCCACGCCTACCCCTCCGGCGGCGGGGACTACGAGGTGGCCACGGTCAACCTCGGGCCGAACGCCGGGCTGACCGTGGCCAGCGCGCTGCTGGTCGACTACGTGCTCACGGTGGCCGTCTCGATCAGCTCGGGGGTGCAGAACGCCAAGGCGGTGCTGCCGTTCATCGACGGCCACGAGGCGCTGATCGCCTCGGTCGCGGTGCTGATCTTGATGGCGCTCAACCTCCGCGGCGTCCGCGAGTCGGGCACGCTGTTCGCCATCCCGACCTACTGCTTCATGGCCGGCGTGCTGCTGATGACCGGCTGGGGGCTGTTCCGGATCTTCGTGCTCGGCGACCAGGTGACCGCCGACAGCGCCAAGTACGGGGTGCAGGGCGACCCGCGCTACACCGCGATGACCGGCTTCTTCATGGTCGCGCTGCTGGCGCGGACGTTCTCGTCGGGCTGTGCGGCCCTGACCGGGGTCGAGGCCATCTCCAACGGCGTCCCGGCCTTCAAGAAGCCGAAGAGCAAGAACGCCGCCACCACCCTGCTGCTGCTCGGCGTGGTGGCCATCACCATGCTGCTCGGCGTCATCACCCTGGCCAACCTGACCGGGCTCAAGCTGGTCGACGCGCCCTACTCGCACTACACGCTCGACGGCCGCCGGGTCGACGTGGTCGAGCAGACCGCGATCGGCCAGCTCGCGCACGCGGTGTTCTCCGGCTTCACCCCGGGCGTGATCTTCGTGGTCGCCGCCACCGCGGTGATCCTGTTCCTGGCCGCCAAT
>NZ_JACGWT010000008.1 GCF_014137855.1 Microlunatus kandeliicorticis | reverse complement strand
GATCCGGGCCTGGATCAGCCCGTTCTGGCCGGTCGTCGCGTCGAGCACCAGCAGCACCTCGGTCACCGGGGCCTGCCGTTCGACCACCCGCTTGACCTTGCCGAGCTCGTCCATCAATCCGGTCTTGGTGTGCAGCCGGCCGGCGGTGTCGATCAGCACCACGTCGACCTCGGCCTCGATCCCGGCGCGGACCGACTCGAAGGCCACGCTGGCCGGGTCGGCGCCCTCGTCGCCGCGGACCACCGGGACGCCGACCCGGCCGCCCCAGGTCTCGAGTTGGTCGGCGGCCGCGGCGCGGAAGGTGTCGGCGGCGCCGAGCAGCACGTCCTTGTCCTCGGCCACCAGCACCCGGGCCAGCTTGCCGACCGTGGTGGTCTTGCCGGTGCCGTTGACCCCGACGACCATCACCACCGCCGGCTGCTCGCCGCGCTCGACGGCCAGCGTGCGGTCCATGGTCGGGTCCACCAGCGCCAGCAGCTCCTCGCGGAGCACGGCGCGGGCCCGGGTGCCGTCGGCCACCCCCTCGACGCGCAGCCGGTCGCGGAGCCGCTCGACCAGTTCCATGGTCGGCTTGACTCCGAGGTCGGAGCTGAGCAGGACGTTCTCGAACTCCTCCCAGGTGTCCTCGTCGAGCCGGTCGCGCGACAGCAGCGTCAGCAGCCCGCGACCGAACGCGTTCTGCGAGCCCGCGAGCCGGCGACGGAGCCGGACCAGACGGCTCTCGGGGGTCTCCGGACGTTCGAGGGTGGCGGTCGGTTCGACCAGCTCGGCCTCGACGACCTCGTCCTCGGCCGGACGCTCCGGGGCCAGCGTGCCGGTCGGCCCGCCCGAGCCGTCGCCGGCCTCGGTGTCGGCACGACCACCCCGGTCGAGCTCGCGCTGCCGACGGCCGCGGCCGAGGGCGCCACGGCGGGTGCCGACCACCAGCCCGACGACCACGGCGGCCACCACGACGACCGCGCCGCCGATGATCAGGTACAGGGTTGTCAGGTCCACCGCGTCATCCTAGGGACGCACGCACGAACGCCCGGTCACGCGGTGACCGGGCGGACGACGGGTTCGGCTCAGACGCGCTCGCGGACCGGGACCTCGACCGGGCGCGCCTCGAGCGCCCCGGTGGTGCTGCGGGCGGAGGCCGGACCGCGGGTCTCGGCGGCCTCGCCGCTCAGGTGCGCGGCGGCCCGGGTGAGGAAGTGGGCGAGCTGCGGGTAGCGCTCGAGCTTGCGGCCCTCGATGCCGACGAGGACCATCCCGACGACGCCGGCGGCGACGGCGAGGACGACGAGCATCGCGATCAGGTAGACGATCACCTCGGTGACCTTTCGCACTGCAGTGAATCGGACGAAACGGGGAAGGACTGCGCTGCCATCCTGACAGCCGGATCTGAGAGGCCCGTGTGAATACGGCCCGCGGACACTGTGTGTCGCGGTCACAGTTGGGTCTCGTCCGCCCCCGCCCCGGTGGTCCGGTGAGGCCCCGTCGCCGAAGCGACCGGGCTCAGGCGACCGACTCGGCGTCGGTCATCCGCTGGCTGATCACCGCCGAGACGCCGTCGCCTCGCATGGTCACCCCGTAGAGCGCGTCGGCGATCTCCATCGTCCGCTTCTGGTGGGTGATCACCAGCAGCTGGCTGTTGGCCCGGAGCTCCTCGTAGATGCCGAGCAGCCGGCCCAGGTTGGTGTCGTCGAGCGCGGCCTCGACCTCGTCGAGGATGTAGAACGGGCTCGGCCGGGCGATGAACAGCGCGACCAGGAAGGCCACCGCGACCAGCGAGCGCTCGCCGCCCGAGAGCAGCGACAGCCGCTTGACCTTCTTGCCCGCCGGGCGGGCCTCGACGTCGACGCCGGTGGTGAGCCACGAGCCGGGCTCGGTCAGCACCAGCCGGCCCTCGCCACCGGGGAACAGCCGGCTGAACACCCGGTTGAACGCCTGCTCGACGTCGGCGTAGGCCTCGGCGAAGACCTGCTCGACCCGGGCGTCGACGTCGGTGATGATCTCCATCAGGTCGGCCCGGGTCCTGCGCAGGTCGTCGAGCTGCTCGGCCAGGAAGGCGTGCCGCTCCTCCATCGCCGCGAACTCCTCGAGCGCCAGCGGGTTGACCTTGCCCAGCACGCCGAGGTTGCGCTCGGCCCGACGGAGCCGCTTGAGCTGCTCGTCCCGGACGAACGGCACCGGCTCGGGGCGTTCGTCGTCCTCGCCGATCGCCGTGCCGTCCTCGCGGGTCAGCACCGGGATCGGCTGGTCGGGCCCGTAGTCGCGGGTCAGCGTCCCGGCGTCGAGCCCGAGGTCGTCCATCGCCTTGGCGGCCAGTGTCTCGATCCGCATCCGCTGCTCGGTGCGGGCCATCTCGTCGCGGTGCACGCTGTCGACCAGCTTCTCCAGCTCGCCGGCCAGCTCGCGGGCCGACCGGCGGGCCGCGGCCAGCGCCTGGTCGGCCTCCGACCGGGCCTGCTCGGCCTGCCGTCGCTCGGTCTCGGCGGCCGCGATCGAGGCCTCGGTCAGCCGGGCCAGGTGCTCGGCGCCGACCAGCACCGCACGGGCCACCTCGGCCTCGGCCAGCATCCGCAGCCGACGGGCCCGGGCCCGGGCCTGGGCCTGCCGCTCGTGCGCGGCGGCCTTGCGCAGCGAGTCGGCCCGGCCGGCCAGCGCGCGGACCCGTTCCTCGCCGGTGCGCAGCGCGAGCCGGGCGTCCATCTCGGCGGCCCGGGCCAGCCGGGCCTCCTCGGCGAGCCGGTCCCGCAGCGTCGGGTCGGGTTCCTCGGTGGTCTCGGTCGAGGCGGCGGCCAGCCGCTCCTCGAGCTCGGCGAGCCCGGCGATGTCGCGTTCGCGGGCCGCCTCGGCCTCCCCGATCGCCCGGGCCAGCCGGTCGGCCTCGTCGCGCGAGGCGCGGGCGCTGGTGTTGAGCTGGCCGAGCTGCTCGGCGACCGCGGCCATCCGCGCGTCGGACTCGTGCAGCCGCTCGAGGGTGTGCTCGACCCGCTCGGCGGCCCCGGTGCGCTCGGTGACCAGCTCGGCCTCGGCGAACCGGAACCGTTCGCAGGCGGCCGACGCCTCGGCCAGCCGGGCCTCGGCGTCGTCGACGGCAGCCTGCACCTCGATCAGGCTGGGCTGGGCGGTCGAGCCGCCGGCGGCCAGGTGGGCGGAGAGCAGGTCGGCGTCCCGGGTGACCGCGGTCAGCTCGGGACGCTGCTCGACCAGGGCGCGGGCCGCGTCGAGGTCCTCGACCAGCACCACCCCGTCGAGCAGCCGGTCGAGCGCCGGACGCAGCCGGTCCGGCCCCTGGACCAGGTCGACGGCCCAGTGCGCCCCGCCGGGCAGCGCGTCCCGGGCGACCGGGGCGACCGGGTCCGGGGCGCCCGCGAGCAGCAAACCGGCCCGGCCGAGGTCGTCACGCTTGAGCACGCCGAACGCCTCGACGGCGGTGGCGGCCGAGTCGGCGACCAGCGCGTCGGCGGCCGAGCCGAGCGCGGCCGACACGGCGGCCTCCCAGCCGGCCCCGATGGTCAGCAGGCCGGCCACGGCCCCGTCCAGCCCGGCGACGGCGTCGGACCCGGTGCGGGCGAGCAGCGCGGCAGCGGCGTCCTTGCGCTGCAGGCCCAGCTGGAGCGCCTCGACCCGGGCGGACAGCGCGGCCCGCTCCTGCTGGGCGCGCTGGGCGTCGGCGCGGAGGGCGGTCAGCCGCTCCTCGACGTCCCGGAGCCGCTCCTCGGCGTGCTCGTGCTCGTCGTCGAGCCCGGACTCCCCGGCGTCCAGGCCCGCGACGGTGGTCTCGAGAGCGGTGAACTCACGGGCGGCGGTCTCGGCGCGCTGCTCGGCGAGCTCGCGGGCGGCGCTCAGCCGGCCGATCTCGTCGTCGGCGGCCTCGGCCCGGCTGCGCAGCGAGTTGACCTGGCCGGTGAGCCGGGCGAGCCCCTCGCGCCGGTCGGCGGCGGCCCGGACCAGCGAGGCCAGCCGCTTCTCCTCGGCGCCGTGCGCGGCCTCGCGGTCCTCGCGGTGCGCGGTGGCGGCCCGGAGCGTCTCGGCCCTCGCGTCGACCTCGGTGCGCAGCGCGGCCTCCTCGCGACCGATCACCTCGGCCTCGGCCTCGAGCTGGTCGGGATCGCGGCCGCTGCGCTCCTCGTCGGGGGCGTCGCGGGCGTTGCGGACGCGCTCCCGGGCGATCGAGGCGGTCGACCCGATCCGCTCGCGGAGCGCCGCGAGTGAGTACCAGACGTCCTGGGCCCGGTTGAGCCGCGGCACCTGGGCCCGGACGGTCTCCTCGGCCTCGGCCTCGGCGGCCCGGGCCTCGGCCAGTCGCTGCTCGACCGACTCGCGGCGCGCCTTGAGCGCGGCCTCGTCGGCCAGATCGCTCTCCAGCGCCAGGGTGGCCTGGACCAGGTCGTCGGCGAGCAGCCGGGCCCGGGCGTCGCGCACCTCGGCCTGGATCACCGCGGCCTTGCGGGCCACCTCGGCCTGCCGGCCGAGCGGCTTGAGCTGGCGGCGAATCTCGCTGACCAGGTCGGCCAGCCGGTTGACGTTGGTCTCGGTGGCCTCCAGCTTGCGGAGCGCCTTCTCCTTGCGCTTGCGGTGCTTGAGGACGCCGGCGGCCTCCTCGATGAACCCGCGCCGGATCTCCGGGGTGGCCTGCAGGATGGTGTCGAGCTGGCCCTGGCCGACGATGACGTGCATCTCGCGCCCGATCCCGGAGTCGCTGAGCAGCTCCTGGACGTCGAGCAGCCGGGCCTTGTGCCCGTTGATCTCGTACTCGGAGCCGCCGTTGCGGAACATGGTCCGGCTGATGGTGACCTCGGCGTACTCGATCGGCAGCGCGCCGTCGGTGTTGTCGATGGTCAGCACCACCTCGGCGCGGCCCAGCGGCGCCCGCCCGGAGGTGCCGGCGAAGATGACGTCCTCCATCTTGCCGCCGCGCAGGCTCTTGGCCCCCTGCTCGCCCATCACCCAGCTGAGCGCGTCGACCACGTTCGACTTGCCCGAGCCGTTCGGTCCGACGACGCAGGTGATGCCGGGTTCGAAGTCGAGCGTGGTCGCGGAGGCGAAGGACTTGAAGCCCCGCAGGGTCAGGCTCTTGAGGTGCAACGGGCGTCCTCTGGCTGAACGGTCACGGGAGCCGGCACGGCGGCACCCGGCGGGAAGGCCCGCTCAGCGTAACCGAGCGGTCGGAGGCGTCCCGGGAGGTCAGCCGGCGCGTGTCCCCGGCCGGGCCGGGGCCGCCGGGGCCTTCGCCGGGGTGGCCTCGAGCCGCTCGGCGATCTCCTCCTCGGTCAGCGTCGGGTGCTTCCCGCCGCGCACCGAGGAGAAGGTCCACAGCTTGTTGAACACGAACGAGACCGGGACGGTGACGATGATCATGATCAGCTCGGCCCAGTAGAACTTGGTCCGCAGCCCGGTGGAGTTGTCGAACACGGTCGACGGCAGCCCGATCGGCGACCCGGGGTGCATCAGCAGGGTCAGTACGCCCTGCCCGACCACCAGGGTGCCCAGCCCGACGACCAGGAACGGGCCGTACTCGCGGAACCAGCCGCTGTGCCGGGCGCTGCGGAAGGTCCAGCGCCGGTTGAGCTGGAAGTTCCAGAGGTTCGCCACCAGGAACGCGATGGTCGCGTAGAGGTGGTAGTACCGGACGTTAAACGAGGTCAGCGGCAGGTCGATGAAGACGTCGTCGAAGTGCGGCCCGGTCTTCTTGAGCAGGATCGTCACCAGCAGGTTGACGAGCACGCCCGAGCCGCCGACCAGCCCGAACCGGAACAACAGCTTCCAGTTGTGGCGTTGCCGGACGAACAGGAAATGACCGAGACGCTTCACGATTGGCCCGAGCGTACCGGCGTTGGCCCCCGACGCCGCACCGCTGCACCGTGTCGCCAGTCCGATCTCAGCGAAGCCGTCCCACGGCGGTGAGGGGTCCGGTGGTCACCAGCGCACGTGCCCGGCGCGCGGCGTCCGCTGGCAGAACGGGCAGCGGTAGGACGAGCGGTTCATGAACGCCTCGCGCCGGATCGGCCGGCCGCAGCGCGGGCACGGCTCGTCCGCACGGCCGTAGACGTCGAGCGTGCGGTCGAAGTAGCCGGACTCGCCGTTGACGTTGACGTAGAGCGCGTCGAAGGAGGTGCCGCCCTGGAGCAGCGCGTCGGCCATCACCGCGCGGGCCTCGACCAGCACCCGTTCGGCCGCGCTCTGCGGGAGCGTGTCGGTGGCCCGGGCGTAGTGCAGCCGGGCCCGCCAGAGCGCCTCGTCGGCGTAGATGTTGCCGATCCCCGAGACGAGGGTCTGGTCGAGCAGCGCCCGCTTGAGCCCGGTGCGCCGACGGCGCACGGCCCGGGCCACCGCGCGCTGGTCGAAGGCCGGGTCGAACGGGTCACGGCCGATGTGTGCGACCTCGTCGGGCAGCTCCGCGCCGCCCGGACTGAGCGAGAGCCCGCCGAACATCCGCTGGTCGACGAACCGCAGCTCGGGCCCGCCGTCGCGGAACCGGAACCGGACCCGGGTGTTCGGCGCGTCGGGGTGGTCGGCGTCCTCGACCCGGAACTGCCCGCTCATGCCCAGATGGGCGAGCACGGCATCGCCGTCGGTCAGCGGCAGCCACAGGTACTTGCCGCGGCGGGCCGGGACGGCGAAGGTGCGACCGCTCAGGGCGGCGGCGAAGTCGTCGGGGCCGGCGAGGTGGCGACGCACCGGCCGCGGGTGGAGCACCTCGACCCCGGAGACGGTGCGGCCGGCGACCGCGGCCTCGAGACCGCGGCGGACGGTCTCCACCTCGGGCAGTTCGGGCACGAAGCTCTGGGCCTGCGGCGGGTCAGCCGTGGGTGGCGGCGCGACCGCCCGGAGCCAGGTCGTCGGCGCCGGGATCGGTCCCGACGGAGTCAGCGGCCTCGTCGACGGCCGGGGCGTCAGCGGCCGGGGCGTCGGCGGCCGGGGCGTCGGCGGCCGGGGCGTCGGCGGCGGGCCTCGTCGCGAGCGGTGCCGGGACGGGTGTCGGGTACGCCGCGGCCGGCCGGAAGTCGAAGGCGCGACCCTCGGCCTTGAGCGACTGGAAGGCGATCGCGGCGGCGTTCTGCTCGGCTTCCTTCTTGTTGCGGCCGGTGCCGGGGCCGTAGCGGCCCGAGTCGAGCACGACGGTGGCGCGGAAGGTCTTGGCGTGGTCGGGGCCGGATTCGGTGACGTCGTAGCCGGGGGCACCGAGGCCCGCGGTCGAGCAGATCTCCTGCAGGCTCGTCTTCCAGTCCAGACCGGCACCGAGGGTGGCCACCCGGGCCATCACCGGGTCGAACAGGTGGTGGACGAACCGCCGGGCCAGCTCGATCCCGTGCTCGACGAAGACGGCGCCGATCAGCGCCTCCATGGTGTCGGCGAGGATCGAGGACTTGTCCCGGCCGCCGGTGGTCTCCTCACCGCGACCCAACCGGATCAGGTCGCCGAGCGCGAGGGTGCGGGCCACGTCGGCCAGCGCACGGCTGTTGACCACCGCGGCGCGCAGCTTGGCCAGCTGTCCCTCGGACAGGTCCGGATAGGACGTGAACAGGTGCTCGGTCACCACCAGCCCGAGCACCGAGTCCCCGAGGAACTCGAGCCGCTCGTTGGTGGGCAGCCCGCCCTGCTCGTAGGCGTACGAACGGTGCGTCAAAGCGCGTTCGAGCAGCTCCGGGTGCACCGGCGTCCCCAGCTGGTCGAGCACCTCGGTGGCGCCGACCAGCACCTCGGCCGGCACGACCGACGGGTGCGACTCCGGGGCGCGCGTCTCCGGGGCGTGGGCATGCTCGTGCCGACCGTCGTCGCCCTCGGCGTCGACGGTCCCGGTGCGACCGGAGTCCTGGGTCGAGCCGAGCTCGACCGGCTCGACCGGGACGCTGTCGACGGGCACGCTCTCGACCGGCATGCCGACCGGCTCGGTCAGCTCGCCAGGACCTGCCGGCGGCCGCCGCGCGGGCCGTACTGACCGCAGGCCGGGCAGGCCGTGTGCGGCAGGTGCTTCTCGCGGCAGGCCGGGTTCGCGCAGGTGACCAGGGTCGGCACGCTGGCCTTCCACTGGGACCGACGGTGCCGGGTGTTGCTGCGCGACATCCGCCGCTTCGGGACAGCCATGCTCACTCCTCGCTCGTGACCCCGCGGAGGGGTCCTGGTGGTTCGGACGCTCAGTTGCGCCGGACCGTCTCCTCGTCGGGCGCGTCCCAGCTGCTCAGGGCCGCCCACCGCGGGTCGGGTCGTTCCTCGTGGTCGTGCTCGGGATCGTCGTTCAGGTTGGCCCCGCAGGTGGGGCACAACCCGGCGCAGTCCTCCGTGCAGAGCGGCTGGAACGGGAGGTCGACCACCACCGCGTCGCGGATCACCGGTTCGAGGTCGATCAGCTCGCCCTCCAGCCGGTGCGCCTCGTCGTCGGTGGCGTCGCTGTTGGGATAGACGTACAGCTCCTGGACGTCGATCTGCGTCGCATCGCGGATCTCGTCCAGGCACCGTGCGCACTGCCCCACCAGCACGACGTCAGCCGTACCCGTGACCAGCACTCCCTCCACCACCGATTCCAGCCGGAGATCCAGCTCGATCGGTGACTTCGGCGGCACACCGATCATCTCGGTGCCGAGGTCGTCGGGCGCTTCGGCGGTGGTGCGGACCTCCTGCATCGCACCGGCGGTCCGGACCAGATCATGGGTGTCGAGCACCAGGCCCGACCGAGGATCCAGCGGACGACGTCGCGAGTTCATCGCACAACCCCTCCACGCACGGCAACACGACACCGTCGTGACCGACGGACAAGCTTAATCTCCAACCTCACCCCAGTCCAAACGCCGGGGCCTCCCGGGTATGCCCGAGCCGCTCAGTCGAGTTCGGGCAGCTCGACCACGTGCTCGTGCTCGGTGTGGTCGGCCTCGCGCTCGGCCAGCCGCCGACGGGCGATCCGCACCTGGCTGCTGGTCTTGGCCAGCACCGACTCGAACCCGGCCATCCGCGAGTCGATGTAGCTCTCCACCTCGCGGCGCAGCTCGGCGGCCCCCTGCTCGGCCTCGGCCACGATCGCCTCCGCGCGCTCGCGGGCCAGTCGCACCTGCTCGCTCTCGCCGGCCAGCTGCTCCGCCCGCTCGCGGGCGTCGGCGACGATCCGGTCGGCCTGCTGCTCCCCCTCGCTGACCTTGCTCCGCGCGTCGTCGATCACCTCCTGGGCGGCGGCGATCTCGCGGGGCAGGTGCTCGGCCAGCTCGTCGATCAGGGTCAGCACCTCGGTCCGGTTGACCACGCAGGACGCCGACATCGGCATCGACCGGGCGCTGGTGATCACGTCGCGCAGCCGTTCGAGCCGTTCCTGCGCCGTCTGTTCCGCGGCCATCCCGCTGGTGCCTCCCCTGCTGCCCATGTGCTGATCGAGTGCTGATCGAGTGCTGCCGGTGTGCTGCCGGTGTGCTGCTGGTGTGCTGCTGGTGCCCTGCTGCCGGTCCGTGATGTGCGGACCGGACCCGGGCGAACCTACCCGCCGCCCGGGGTGTCCCGGTCGCCGTGCCGGTCGGCCAGCCGGTCGGCCAGCGCGGCGGCGACCGCGGGCGTCAGGTACGGCGTGACGTCCCCGCCGAGGGCGGCCACCTCGCGGACCAGGCTGGACGAGACGAACGACCACTCCGGGGCGGCCGGCAGGAAGAGCGTCTCGACCCCGGTCAGCCGCGCGTTCATCCGGGCCATCGGCAGCTCGTAGTCGTAGTCGGCCGCACTGCGCACGCCCTTGACCACGCAGCTCGCGTCGCGGGCCGCGCAGAACTCGGCCAGCAGGCCGTCGAAGGCCTCGACCCGGACGGTGGGCCAGTCCGCGCAGGCCTCGGCGACCATCGCCACCCGTTCGTCGATGTCGAACAGGCCGCGCTTGCCGGCGTTGCGCCCGACGGCGACCAGCACCTCGTCGAACTGCCGGGCGGCACGGCCGATGACGTCCAGGTGCCCCCGGGTGATCGGGTCGAACGAACCGGGGCAGACCGCACGTGCCATGCCCGCAGTCTCCCAGACGGATCCGTTCCCGCGGGAGCGCGCTGAGCTCGTCGATCCGCACGGTTAACTGCCCTTCGACAGGCTCAGGGCACCGTGGCGACGTTCTCGCGGGAGCGCGCGCTGAGCTCGTCGATGCGCTCGGCCATCTGCCCTTCGACGAGCTCAGGGCACCGTCGTGACGTTCCCGCGGGACCGCGCGCTGAGCTTGTCGAAGCGCGTCGCCATCTGCCCTTCGACAGGCTCAGGGCACCGTGGTGGGGCTCAGGGCACCGTGACCGGGGCGCTCAGCGCTGCCAGAAGTGCAGGACGGTCTCGCCGTAGTCGCGGGACCAGGCATCGACCGGGTCGTCGGGCCAGCGGGGGGCGTCGGTGCGGACCGAGCGCTCGAGCACGACCAGGCCGTCGCCGGCGACCCACTCGTTGGCCACCAGGTCGGCGACCAGCTGGTCGAGATCGACCGACGGGTACTCGTACGGCGGGTCCGCGAAGACCACGTCGAACGTGCTGGTGGCGCGGGTCCGCGCCAGCTCCTCGGCGCGCTGCTGGCGCACCTGGACCCCGAGCCCGAGCTCGCGGACGTTCTCCCCGGCGATCCGGCCGGCCCGCCGGTCGGACTCGACCAGCCAGACCAGCGGGGCGCCCCGACTGGCCGCCTCGAGCCCGATCGCCCCGGAGCCCGCGAAGAGGTCGAGCACGGCCAGCCCGGCCAGCGCCTCCTCGGCCGGCCCGCCCGACGTCCCCGCCCAGGCCGAGACCGCCGAGAACAGCGCCTCGCGCACCCGGTCGCTGGTCGGCCGGGTCCGCTGCCCCGGCGGCGTCTGCAGCCGACGCCCGCCGTGCGATCCCGCGATGATCCGGCTCACCGGTCGCCGTCCCCCGTCCTGGTCGTCCTGCTGCTGGTCGTCCTGCTGCGGTCCTGCCCGAGGAGCCGTGCCCTCACGACCGCTCCAGCCACTCGGCTGCGGCCCGCTGCTCGATCCCGGCGACCACGTCGGCCAGCCCGGGGTCCTCGAGCTGCGGATCGGCCCGGACGCAGGCGTCGGCGATCCCGCGGGCCTGCTCGATAAGGTCGCCGTCGCGGAGCACCCGGAGCATCCGCAGGCTGGTCCGCCGGCCCGACTGGCTCGCGCCGAGGACGTCACCCTCGCGGCGCTGCTCGAGGTCGACCTCGGCCAGCACGAACCCGTCGCGGGTGCTCGCGACCGCGTCGAGCCGCTCGCGGGCCAGGCTGTCGGGCTCGGCGGCGGTGAGCAACAGGCAGGTGCCGGCGTGGCCGCCCCGGCCGATCCGGCCGCGGAGCTGGTGCAGCTGGGAGATGCCGAACCGGTCCGCGTCGCAGATCACCATCACCGACGCGTTCGGGACGTCGACGCCGACCTCGATCACCGTGGTGGAGACCAGCACGTCGAGCTCGCCGGCGGCGAAGGCGGCCATCCGCTCCTCCTTCTGCTCGGCGGGCAGCTGCCCGTGCAGCATCCCGACCCGGAGCTCGGCCAGCGGGCCGGCGGTCAGCTCGGCCCAGGTCTGCTCGACGGTGGCGGCCGGCGGCACCGGGACGCCGTCGTCGGGCGGGGCGTCCTCGGCGTCGAGCGGCCGGCTCTCCTCGCTCCGGTCGGTCTCGGAGATCCGCGGGCAGACCACGTAGGCCTGCCGGCCGGCGGCGACCTGCTCGGCGATCAGCGCCCAGGCCCGGTCCACCCAGGCGGGATGGCTGCGGCTGTCGACCACGACGGTGCGGACCTCCGCCCGTCCGCCCGGGCTCTGCCGCAGCGTCGAGGTCTCCAGGTCACCGAAGACCGTCATCGCCACCGACCGAGGGATCGGGGTCGCGGTCATCACCAGCACGTGCGGCCGCGCCGCCCCGGCGGCCTCGGCCCGCGCCCCGAGCAGCGCCCGCTGCTCGACCCCGAACCGGTGCTGCTCGTCGACCACCACCAGCCCGAGGTCGGCGAACTGCACCCGGTCACCGAGCAGCGCGTGGGTGCCGATGACGATCCCCGCCTCGCCGGACGTTGCCGCGAGCAGCGCCTCGCGGCGGCGGGCCGCGGGCAGCGACCCGGTCAGCAGGGTGAGCCGGGTGGCGTGCTCGGCCGCCGACAGCGTGCCGGCCTCGGCCAGCTCGCCGAGCATCCGGGTCAGGGTGTGGAAGTGCTGGGTGGCCAGCACCTCGGTCGGGGCCAGCAGCGCGGCCTGCCCGCCGCCGTCGACCACGGTGAGCATGGCCCGGAGCGCGACCACGGTCTTGCCCGAGCCGACCTCGCCCTGCAGCAGCCGCTGCATCGGGTGCGACTGCGCAAGGTCGGCGAAGATCTCCGCGGAGACCTGCTGCTGGCCCTCGGTCAGCTCGAAGGGCAGCCGGGCGTCGAAGGCGTCGAGCAGCCGGCCGGGCACCCGCGGCCGCGGGGTCGCGCCGTGCGCCACCGCGTCGGCGCGGCGGACGGCCATGGTCAGCCCGATCGCGAAGGCCTCGTCGAACCGGAGCCGGGCGCGGGCCGGGTCGATCTCGGCCCGGGTCTGCGGGAGGTGGACACCGCGGTAGGCCTCGACCAGCCCGACCACGCCGGCGTGGTCACGGACCGCGGCGGGCAGCGGGTCGTCGACCTCGCCGAGGTGCTCGAGGGCCAGCGCCACGCACTCGGCGATGGCCCAGGTCGGCAGCTTGCGGGTGGCCGGGTAGATCCCGATCAGCGGTACCCGGGTGACCCGGGTGAGCACCTCGTTCCGGCGCGCGCCGCCGACCACGGCGCCGTTCGCGTCGAGCATGACGAAGTCGGGGTGGGCGAGCTGGAACTGGTCGCGGAACACCCCCACCTTGCCAGCGAAGATCCCGCGGCTGCCCGGGGTGAGCTGGTCGTGCCAGTAGGCGATCATGTGCGCCTTGCCGAAGAAGGCCAGGGTCAGCGAGCCCTTGTGGTCGGTGATCACCGCCTCCAGTCGCGGCTTGCCGCGGACCGCGCCGCTGCCCCGTCCGGGCACGTTGTGGGCGGTCACCCGCTGCACCTCGGCGAGCACCGCGACCTCCTCGCCCTCCTCGAGCGCGGACAGGTCGCTGAGCTCGGTGCCGGAGAAGTAGCGGCGCGGCAGGTGGGCCAGCAGGTCGCCGACGGTCTGCAGCCCGAGCTTGCCGAACTCGGCCGCGGTCTTGTCGCCGAGCACCGACCCGAGCCGGGTGTGCAGCCGGGCGAAGGCCTCGGTGCGCCAGTCGCTGCCGACGACCGTCCCTCCACCCCGCGCCGCGACCACGGCGGTAACACTAGTCAGCGGGACCGACAGCCGCCGTGCCTCACTCGCGCGCCGACCACCGCGCCGACCACGCGCCGGCCGCGGGGAGGGTCGCGGGCTCGATTCGCGCCGCGCCGCCGGCCTCGGGTACGCTTGATCGGTTCCCAATCGGGACATCGATCCGAATACGAACGTGAGCCACCGCGGTGACGCGGGGGCCGAGCAGTGGGAGTGAGTCCAGTGGCAGCCGTATGCGACGTGTGCGCCAAGGGGCCGGGCTTCGGTCACAACGTGCCCTGGTCGAAGAAGAAGACCAACCGTCGGTGGAACCCGAACATCCAGCGCGTCCGCGCCTTGGTGAACGGCACCACGAAGCGGGTCAACGTGTGCACCTCCTGCCTCAAGGCCGGCAAGGTCAGCCGCTGAGCTGAACCGCGCGACGAGCCCACCGCCTCAGGCGGTGGGCTCTTTGTCGTGCCCGGACGCCGGTTCCTCCGGCCCAGCCGGCCTCTCGGCCCTCTCCGGCGGGCGCTCCCCCGCGACCGGGAGCAGCGAGAAGAACCAGCGGGTGCGGATCTTGCCCGGTCCGGGCCGGTTCTCCACCCCGCTCTCCATCAGCTCGAGCTCGGCCCGTTCGAGCGCGAGCAGGAACCGGGCCGCCTCCTCCTCGGTCAGCCAGAACTCGGCCTGACCGGTCCCGACGAACCCGTGACGCCGCTCCGCCGGCCAGCTGCGGTACCAGTCGTACCGCTCCCGGTACTGGTCGACGGCCAGCTCGAACAGCGCCGACTGCGCCGCCCGGGCGCTGGGGTCGGCGCCGCCGCGGACCTCGAGCCGGGTCCCGGCCGCCCGCCAGGGCCGGTTGCGGGCGTCGCCGGTGGACTCGGCCCGCTCCACCACGCCCCAGCGTTCGAGCGCCCGCAGGTGGTAGCTCATCGCGCTCGGGGTCAGCTCGGTCAGCTCGGCCAGCTCGGTGGCGGTGAACGCGCGCCCCGAGTCGGTGAACAGCACGTCGATCACCCGTTGCCGCGCCTCGTGCGCGATGGCCCGGATCGCCTGGGCGTCGGTGATGTGCACGGTCCGGTCAGGGCGGCCGGAGAGCAGCTCCCACCGGGCCGCGAGCCCCGCCGCCTCGCGCTGGTCGTCGGTGTCCTCGGCCACGACCGGATCCTAGCAAGACGTGAAACAAGTCCTTGACATCGGCATTGCGAAGCGTATGCTTCACATATCTGAAACGAACGTTTCAGATATGTCGTCGGGAGGCACGATGTTCGCCATCGATCACGGTCAGCCGGGCAGCCTCACGCTGCCCAGCCATCTCCAACACGGCACCGACCCGGGCTGCCGGGGTTACGCCCGCTGGGCCGAGCGGACCCGGCTGGTGGCCGACGCCGAGGAGAACCGCCGCGAGCGCCGCGCGCTGCGGCGACTGCGTCGGCAGGCCGAGGCCCTCCGGCGCGCGCCGAGCACGCGGAGGCCCGGGTGAGCCGGCTCGAGGCGGTCGTCCGGGCGCACTGACGCCGACGGGACCGACCCCGACCGGACTCAGGTGACGATGACCACCGGGATGATCATCGGCCGGCGCCGGTAGGTGTCGCTGACCCACTTGCCCATCTGGCGACGGGTCACCTGCTGGAGCCGGCGGGTGTCGTCGACGCCGTCGCGCATGGCCGAGGTGAGCGCCTCGGCGATCTGGCTGCGGATCCCGTCGAACGCCGAGTCGTCCTCGGCGAAGCCCCGGGCGTGCACGTCGGGGCCGCTGACGATCGCGCCGGTGTGCAGGTCGACCACGGTGACCACCGAGACGAACCCCTCCTCGCCGAGGATCCGCCGGTCGGTCAGCATCGCCTCGCTGACGTCGCCGACCCCGGAGCCGTCGACGAAGATGTAGGCGCTGTCGACCTGTCCGACCACCTTGGCCCGGCCCTTGGCCAGGTCGACGACGGCGCCGTCCTCGACGATCACCGTGCGGTCCCGCGGGACGCCGGAGGCCACCGCGAGGTCACCGTTGGCGATCAGGTGGCGGACCTCGCCGTGCACCGGCATCGCGTTCCGCGGCTGGACGATGTTGTAGCAGTAGAGCAGCTCCCCCGCGCTGGCGTGCCCGGAGACGTGCACCAGCGCGTTGCCCTTGTGCACCACCCGGGCGCCGAGCCGGCTGAGGCCGTTGATCACCCGGTAGACGCTGGTCTCGTTGCCGGGGATCAGCGAGCTGGCGAGCACCACGGTGTCCTCGGGCTTGAGGCTGACCACCGGGTGCTCCTTGGCCGCGATCCGCGACAGCGCCGAGAGCGGCTCGCCCTGCGACCCGGTGGAGATGATCACCACGTCCTCGGGGCGGTGGTTGTCGAGGTCGCGCATCTCGATCAGCGTGTTGTCCGGCACGCGCAGGTAGCCGAGGTCGCGGGCCACGCCCATGTTGCGGACCATCGAGCGGCCGACGTAGACGACCTTGCGCCCGTTGGCCACCGCGACGTCGAGCACCTGCTGGACCCGGTGCACGTGCGAGGCGAAGCAGGCGACGATGATCCGCTGCCGGCTGGTCGCGAACACCCGCTGCAGCGCGGGCAGGATGTCCCGCTCGGGGGTGGTGAAACCGGGCACCTCGGCGTTGGTCGAGTCGACCATGAAGAGGTCGACGCCCTCGGTGCCGATCCGGGCGAACGCCCGCAGGTCGGTGATCCGGCCGTCCAGCGGCAGCTGGTCCATCTTGAAGTCGCCGGTGTGCAGCACCGTCCCGGCCACGGTCCGGATGCAGACCGCGAGCGCGTCGGGGATCGAGTGGTTGACCGCGACGAACTCGAGGTCGAACGGCCCGACGGTGAGGCGCTGGCCGTCGGTGACCGGGTGCGGCCGGACGCCGTGGATCCGGTGCTCGCGGGTCTTCTCGGCCAGCAGGGCCAGGGTGAGCCGGGAGCCGTAGAGCGGGATGTCGGCCCGCTGCCGGAGCAGGTAGGGCACCGCGCCGATGTGGTCCTCGTGACCGTGGGTGAGCACCAGCCCGACCACGTCGTCGAGACGGTCGGCGATCACGTCGAACCCCGGCAGGATCAGGTCGACGCCCGGGTGGTCGTCCTCGGGGAACAGCACGCCGCAGTCGACCAGCAGCAGCTTGCCGTCGATCTCGAAGACCGCCATGTTGCGGCCGACGTCCCCCAGACCGCCGAGCGGGATGATCCGCAGCGTGCCGGGGGCGAGTTTCGGAGGGGTCCGGAGCTGACGGGGTGCCACGGCGGTCAGGGTACACAGCGCCGACGCCGTCGCCCGACCTGCGCGGACCGGCGGGACCGTCCGGAGACGTGAAGAAGTCCGTGGTCGCCTGCTCGGGGGTTCAGGTAACCACGGACTTCGCGACAATCATGACCTGCCGGAGGGGTTGAGGTAAGCCCTCTCAGGGTGATCTGTGTCACATCTTGGTTCTTCGTAAGGTGTCGGACGTGACCGAGCCCGCGCAGACCGCCGATTCGGCCCGGTTGGCGATGGTCGGCGAGGCCCCGGTGCTGGCCGAGATCCAGCGACGTGCCTGGCCCGACCGGCTGCCGGCCGACGCGGTCGCCCGGCTGAGCGACGAGCTCGGGCTCGAGGCGATGGCGCAGGCCTGGGAGCGGGCCATCGCCCGCCCTCCCGAGGCGCGGTGCCGGGTGCTGGTCGCGGTCAGCGGGACCGGGCGGCTGGCCGGCTTCGCGGTCACCAGCCCGAGCGACGACCCCGACGCCGACCCGGCGCGGACCGGCACCGTCGAGGAGTTCGTGATCGACCCCGCCGCCCGCGGCCGGGGCCACGGGTCGCGGCTGCTCAACGCCTGCGCGGACACCCTGCGCGCCGACGGCTTCACCCGGGCCACCTGGTGGCTGCCGGCCGGCGACGACGCCACCCGGGCGTTCCTGGCCGGCGCCGGCTGGGAGCCCGACGGTGCGCACCGGGAGATCGGCACCGAGGACGGCACCGTGCGGATCAAGCAGGTGCGGCTGCACACCGATCTGGGCTGACGGCCGGCGGTCGGGCAGGCGCCGCCGTCGTGGACGCCGGTCAGCGCGTGGGGACGGTGAGGTCGGTCCCGCTCAGACCGGCCACCAGACCGTCGGGGTCGACGTCGAGGCCGGCCAGCCGGATCCCGAGCGGCAGGTCGTCGAGCCGGACGGGCTCGAGGATGCCGTCGACCAGCCGCTGCGCCAGACCACCGGGGATGGCCAGGCCGCTGACGGTGATCTGGGTGTCCGACATGGTCACGGCCTGCGACGCGGCCGAGAAGCCGAGCCGCCCGCTGACGGTGGCCCGGATCGTCTCGCTGAAGATCGTGGTGGTCAGGTCGAAGGCGATCCGGCCGTGCCCCGACTGGTCCCGCCCGGCGTAGCGGACGGTCTGACCGAGCTTCGCGCCGAGCGCGCCGTACCCGAGGTGGGCGGTGCCGGTCAGTCGGCCGACCCGTGCGGTGCTCAGGTCGCGGGACGGTCGGACGTCGTCGAGGGTCAGGTCGAGCGAGTCGAGCGGCAGCTGGGTCGCGGTCCCGGGCACGGCTCCGGTCCGCACCCGGATCTCGCGGACGTCGCCGGCCGCCAGCTGGCTGAGGAACGGCGTCCGGACGATCTGCACACTCGGCGGTTCGGCCGTCTGCAGCCGGGTCTGGAGCGCGGCGGCGAAGCGGTCCTCGGCGATCCGGGCGCCGAGCCGGTCCGCGCCCACCAGCAGCCCGGCCAGCACCAGCACCACGACGACGAGCACCACCGGCGTCCGGCTGCGCCGCCGCTCCCGGGTCACCGGGACCCAGCGGGCCGGCTCGCGTGGCGGTTCGGGTTCGGTCGGGGTGGCGAAGCTGGCGGTGGCCCGGCTCGCGGTCGGCCGGCTCGCCGGGTCACCCGTGGCGCCCTCCCCCGGGCGGGCGAACCCGGGTCGGCCCGGATCGGCCGACGGTCGCCCGAAGCCGTCGGGCTGGCTCATCGTCGCGGGGGCCCGCTGGCCGGCACCCTCAGCCGCCGATCCCGAGCACGCCCTCGATGCCCACCGTGAGGCCGGGGCGGTCGACCACCGCCCGCACCCCGGCCAGCACGCCGGGCATGAACGAGGCCCGATCGAGCGAGTCGTGCCGCAGCGTCAGCGTCTCGCCCTCCGCGCCGAACAGCACCTCCTGGTGGGCCACCAGCCCGCGGAGCCGCACCCCGTGCACGTGGATGCCGTCGATCTCTGCGCCGCGGGCTCCGTCGACCTCCTGGGCGGTGGCGTCGGGCACCGGGCCGAGTCCGGCGGCCCCGCGGGCGGCGGCGATCCGCTGCGCGGTGGTGGTCGCCGTCCCCGAGGGGGCGTCGGCCTTGTTCGGGTGGTGCAGCTCGATCACCTCGACGCTCTCGTAGAACGCCGCCGCCTGCTCGGCGAAGTGCATCATCAGCACCGCCCCGATCGAGAAGTTCGCGGCCACCAGCACCCCCGTCGCGGTGCCCTCCAGGCGCGAGCGCAGGTGATCCAGCCGTTCGGCGGTGAACCCGGTGGTCCCGACCACCGCGTGCACGCCGTGGTCGATGCACCAGTCCAGGTTGTCCATCACGGCGTCCGGGTGGGTGAAGTCCACCACCACGCGAGCCCGCTCGGCCGGAGCCCGGTCGTCGCCGGCGTCGAGCGCGGCCACCAGCTCGAGGTCGTCGGCCGCCTCGACCGCCCGGCAGACCTCCGCGCCCATCCGGCCGCGCGCCCCGAACACTCCGACCGGGATCCGTGTCGTGCTCACGTCCCGATCCTTCCACAGCGGCTAGGTTCGGGCCGCGTGAGCGAGCCGCAGCACGATGCCGACCCGACCGGAGCCGGTGCCCGCTACACCGTGAGCGTCCACGGGTCGCGGCGCGCCGGATCGACCGACGTCGTCGACGGCTGGAGCGATCTCGACCTGCACCTGCAGCTCGACGCCGACCTGCCGCTGCACGCGGTGCGCGAGGTGGACGCCGCGGTGTGGGCGCGCGAGGTCGCCGAGGACGTCGGGGCCGGGGACGCCGGGAGCCAGGTGGTCCGGCTGGTGCTGGTGGACGGCCGCCGGATCGACCTGGTGGTGAGCGGCGGGCGGCTGCTGCTGCCCAGGCCCGACGACCCCGCGGCCGACGAGGTCCGGTTCCTGCTGGCTCTGGCCGCCGCCAAGCTCGGCCGCGGCGACCGGCTGATCGGGACGCACCTGCTGCTCGAGGTGCTGCGGCGCTGCCTGGTCGAGGCGATGCTGCTCCGCGACCGGGACGAAGGGACCACCGTCCACCGACACGGCACCGGCCGCGACGCCCTGGCCGACGAGGTCACCGCGCTGGCCGGGCTGCCGGTCGCGCTGACCCCTCGGCCCAACGTGCTCGACCGGGCCGCGGACCTGTTCGACCGCTGGCACGCCGAGCGCGTGCCCGACTACGTCGCCGACCGGCGGGGGCTGGACGGGCTGCTGGCGCGGGGCCTCGAGGATGACCCGCGCGGTGAATGCGGCTGACCGGTGGCCGGACAGCCCGCCCGACGACACCAGCCACCGCTGACCGGTCCGGCCGACGAGCGCAGGGCCGGCACCGCGGGCGCGTCGACCGGTTGTGGTGACCCGCTCAGGCGTGGATCAGCCGGCGGAGCGGGCGGCTGTCGCTGCGCGGCCCGACCACGCAGAGCACCGGGTCGCTGCTGAGCAGCCGCTCGGCGCACCCGGCGACGTCGGGGACGGTGACCGCGTCGTAGCCGGACAGCAGGTCGGGGATGCTCCGGTCGTCGGCGGCCAGCGTGGAGCTGCCCCAGCGGCTCATCCGGCTCTGCGGGCTCTCGTAGGAGAGCAGGGTCTGCCCGCGCATCTGGCCCTGCGCGCGGCGGAGCTCCTCGGCGGTGACCCCGTGCTCGACGACCTCGGCCAGGCACTGCTGGACCAGGCCGAGGATCTCGGCCACCTTGCCCGGCGCGCACTGCCAGTCGACGCTCCAGAAGCCGGCGTCGCTGTAGCTGCTCTCCCCCGCCTCGATGCCGTAGGCCAGCCCGCGCCGCTCGCGGACCTCGACGAACAGCCGCGAGGACATGCCGCCGCCGAGCACCACCGACAGCAGGCCGGTGGCGAAGCGGTCCTCGTCGAACAGACCCGGGCCGGGATAGGCCAGCGACACCGTGCTCTGCTCGAACCGGCGGGGGTGGGTGATCAACCGCGGCCCCTCAGGGACGCCGGCGGGCCAGCTGCGCGGTTGCGGCGCCCGGCCGCGCGCCTCGAGCAGCCCCGGGAAGCCGGCCAGCTGCTCGACCAGCCGGTCGTGGTCGACCGCGCCGACGGCGGCCACCACGAGGTTGTCGGGCCGGTAGTGCCGCCGCCAGAAGTCGTGCAGCTGGCGGCGGCTGAGCACCGCGATGCTGTCCGGGCTGCCGATCACCGGCGCCCCGAGACCCGGGCTGGGCAGCAGCGCCGCGCAGACCAGGTCGCCGGCCAGGTCGGCCGGGTCGTCGGCGTGCATCGAGATCTCGTCGATGATCACGTTGCGCTCGGACTCGACGTCACCGCTGCGCAGCGTCGACTCGGTGATCATGTCGGCCAGCACGTCGGTGGCCAGCGCCGCGTCCTCGGCCAGCACCCGCGCGTAGAAGCAGGTGTACTCCTTGGTGGTGTAGGCGTTGATGTCGCCACCCACCTCCTCGACCGCGGCCGAGATCTGCTCCGCGGACCGGCGCCGAGTGCCCTTGAACAGCGCGTGCTCGAGGAAGTGCGAGGCGCCGTGCAGGGCCGGGGTCTCGTGCCGCGAGCCGACCCCGGCGAAGAAGCCGAGGCTGTAGCTGCGGCTGCCGCGGACGCGCTCGGTCACCACGCGCAGACCGCCCGGCAGCACGGAGTGGCGGACCTCGCCACCCACGGGCCGCCGGGCGGTCACACCCGGACGTCGGTGTTCGCGTGAGCTCACGCGGAGGCTGCGGCCTCCTCCTCGACCACCGGCACCAGCGACAGCTTGCCGCGGTCGTCGATGTCGCTGATCTCCACCTGGAGCTTCTGGCCGACGCTGACCACGTCCTCCACGTTCTCCACCCGCGCGCCACCGGCGAGCGAGCGCAGCTTGGAGATGTGCAGCAGGCCGTCCTTGCCGGGCAGCAGCGAGACGAACGCACCGAAGGCGGTGATCTTGACCACGGTGCCGAGGTAGCGCTCGCCCTTCTCCGGCATCGTCGGGTTGGCGATCGCGTTGATCATGCCCCGGGCGGCTTCGGCGGCCTCGCCGTTGTCCGCACCGACGTAGATCGTGCCGTCGTCCTCGATCGAGATCTGGGCGCCGGTGTCGTCCTGGATCTGGTTGATCACCTTGCCCTTGGGGCCGATGACCTCGCCGATCTTGTCGACCGGGATCTTGATGGTGATGATCCGCGGCGCGTACAGGCTCATCTCGTCGGGGCCGTCGATGGCCTCGTTCATCACCTCGAGCAGGATGGTGCGGGCGTCCTTGGCCTGGGTCAGCGCCCCGGCCAGGACGTGCGCGGGCACCCCGTCGAGCTTGGTGTCGAGCTGCAGCGCGGTGATGTACTCGCTGGTCCCGGCGACCTTGAAGTCCATGTCACCGAGGGCGTCCTCGGCGCCGAGGATGTCGGTCAGCGCGACGTAGGACGTCTCGCCGTCGACGGTCTCGGAGATCAGGCCCATGGCGATGCCGGCCACCGGCGCGCGCAGCGGCACACCGGCGTTGAGCAGGGCCAGGGTCGAGGCGCAGACCGACCCCATCGAGGTCGAGCCGTTCGAGCCGAGCGCCTCGGAGACCTGCCGGATCGCGTAGGGGAACTCCTCGCGCGTCGGCAGCACCGGCACCAGGGCCCGCTCGGCCAGCGCGCCGTGGCCGATCTCGCGCCGCTTCGGCGACCCCACCCGGCCGGTCTCACCGGTCGAGTAGGGCGGGAAGTTGTAGTTGTGCATGTAGCGCTTGGTCTTCTCCGGCGCGAGCGTGTCGAGCTTCTGCTCGAGGCCGAGCATGTTCAGCGTGGTGATGCCCAGGATCTGGGTCTCGCCGCGCTGGAACAGCGCCGAGCCGTGCACCCGCGGGACCACGTCGACCTCGGCGGACAGCGACCGGATGTCCCGGACGCCGCGGCCGTCGATCCGCACCTGGTCGCGCAGCACGCGCTGCCGGACGATCTTCTTGGTCAGCGCCTTGAACGCGCCGCTGACCTCGTTCGACCGCTCGGGGAACTGCTCGGCCAGGTCGGCCTTGAGCTTCTCCTTGAGGGCGTCGGAGGCCGACTCGCGCTCCTGCTTGTCGGCGATCTGCATGACCCGGGCCAGCTCGTCGCTGCCCGCGGCCTCGACCGCGGCGTACACGTCGTCGGCGTAGTCGAGGAAGATCGGGAACTCGGCGGTCGGCTTCGGGAACTTCGCCGCCAGCTCGGCCTGCGCGTCGCAGAGCACCTTGATGAACGGCTTGGCGGCCTCGAGGCCCTGGGCCACGACCTCCTCGGTCGGGGCGGTCTTGCCGGCCCGGACCAGATCCCAGGTCTGCTCGGTGGCCTCCGCCTCGACCATCGCGATGGCCACGTCACCGGACGCGGTCACCCGGCCGGCCACGACCATGTCGAAGGTCGCGTCCTCGAGCTGGTGGACGTCGGGGAAGGCGACCCACTGGCCGTCGATCAGCGCCACCCGGACGCCACCGATCGGGCCGGTGAACGGCAGCCCGGCGAGCTGGGTGGACAGCGAGGCGGCGTTGATGGCCACCACGTCGTAGAGCTTGTCGGGGTTGAGGGCCATCACCGTGACGACGACCTGGACCTCGTTGCGCAGACCCTTGACGAAGCACGGGCGCAGCGGACGGTCGATCAGACGGCAGGTGAGGATCGCGCCCTCCGACGGGCGGCCCTCGCGGCGGAAGAACGAGCCGGGGATCCGGCCCGCGGCGTACATCCGCTCCTCCACGTCGACGGTGAGCGGGAAGAAGTCGATGCTGTCGCGCGGCTTGGACTGCGCGGTGGTGGCGGACAGCAGCATGGTGTCGTCGTCGAGGTAGACGGTCGCCGAACCGGCGGCCTGTCGGGCCAGCAGCCCGGTCTCGAAGCGGACGACGTGCTTGCCGTGCGGGCCGTTGTCGATGACGGCCTCGGTGTACTGGAGCTCAGGACCCTCCACGGGGCATCCTCTCTGGGCGCGGTCCCGGCAGGGACCTCTCGTGCGCCCGGTTCGGATTGCAACCCACCCACCGGAGCCGCGCTGCGTCCGGCAGCAGGGCCCGGGAGCCGGCGTCCGCGTCGGAGGACGCGGCAGGCTGCGGCTCGGTGCTCGCGACACGTGCTCGGAGAGGCTGGGACGGGCGTCCGTCCGGGGCCCGGCGACCAGCGGCCGCCTCCCCCGGCGACGCGGCCGGTCTTCGATCGAGGTCCGCGGCCGGCTCCGTCGAGGAGCCTCCGAAGACCACTACCGAGGACCGAGGCGTCGGGCTGGCGTCCAGCGCGGACGTTCGAGCAGGCGTGGATTGCAATCGCGATGATCGATGGCTGTTCAGTTGTGGTGTGTGGATTCGATTGTGGGATCCGGTTGTCGCATTCGGTTGTGTTTCGTTCGGTTGTGTCTCGCATTCTGCACCGAAGCGCGCAGAAGCCGAAGAGCGACCCTCCCGAGGGGAGGGTCGCTCCGTGGTCTCAGCGGCGCAGACCGAGCCGCTCGATCAGCGAGCGGTACCGCTCGATGTCGGTCTTGGCCGTGTAGTTGAGCAGCCGGCGGCGCTGGCCGACCAGCAGCATCAGGCCACGACGGCTGTGGTGGTCGTGCTTGTGCTCCTTCAAGTGCTCGGTGAGGTGCGCGATCCGGGCGCTGAGCAGCGCGACCTGCACCTCGGGCGAGCCCGTGTCACCAGGCGTGGTGGCGTACTCGTCGATGATCTTCTTCTTCTCGGCAGCGTCGATCGACACGTGCTCTCCCTCCGATGTCCGTTGCGCGGCGCTCCCCGTCCGCCACGCTCACCGGCCCCGGACGGGAGCCAGGAGATCGTGTGGCGGTCGTTCATCTCTGGTGAGCGGGAGCTCTTGGTGGTCCGCGGCCGTCCTGACGGCGTCTGTCAGCTTATCAGCGGGCCCCGAGGGCGGCGAAATCCCGACGGCTAGCGTGCGGGGGTGCCTGCTGCAGACCCCCGACCGCGACCATCGTCCGTCCCGGACATCGTGCCCGAGGTGCTGCCGGACGTCGAGGTGGCCGGCGAACGGCTGACCGGGGAGGAGTTGGCCGGAGCGGCGGAGCGGGTCGCCGCCGCGGTGGCCGGGGCGCCCGTGGTGGCGATCGAGGCGCGGCCGTCGACGGTGACCGTGGCGGCGGTGCTCGGCTGCCTGCGGGCCGGGGTGCCGTTCGTCCCGCTGCCGCCGGACGCCGGGCGCCGCGAGCGCGCCCACCTGATCGCCGACGCCGGCGCGCGGCTGCTGGTCGGCACGGACGGGACGGTCGCCCCGCTCCCCGCCCCCGTCGACACCACAGATCCCCACCGACTCCACA
Organism: Microlunatus kandeliicorticis; assembly: GCF_014137855.1. Classification (GTDB taxonomy): domain Bacteria; phylum Actinomycetota; class Actinomycetes; order Propionibacteriales; family Propionibacteriaceae; genus Microlunatus; species Microlunatus kandeliicorticis. The sequence goes on along the minus strand of NZ_JACGWT010000008.1, from coordinate 23,662 downwards.
CCGACGGGGCCGCACCGCTCGACCCGGACGTCGCGCTGCTGCTCTACACCTCGGGTACCACCGGCCTGCCCAAGGGCGTCCCGGTCACCCGGGCGGCCGTGGTGGCCTGCCTCGACGGGCTGGCCGAGGCCTGGGCCTGGGGCCCGGCCGACACGCTGGTGCACGGGCTGCCGCTGTTCCACGTCCACGGCCTGGTGCTCGGGGTGCTCGGAGCGCTGCGGACGGGCAGCCGGCTGGTGCACACCGGGCGCCCCACCCCCGCCGGGTACGCCGCCGCCGCGGAGGCCGGGGGCACGCTGTTCTTCGGCGTGCCCACCGTCTGGGGCCGGGTCGCCGCCGACGCGGCCGCGGCGGCCGCGCTGTCCCGGGCCCGGCTGCTGGTCTCGGGCAGCGCCGGACTCCCCCGTCCGGTCGCCGAGGCGCTCGCCGCGACCACCGGGCGTGCCCCGGTCGAGCGGTACGGCATGACCGAGACCCTGATCACCGTCGCCACCCGGCACGACGACGCCTCCGGCCCCGGCTGGGTCGGGCACCCGATCGCCGGGGTGGAGACCCGGGTGGTGGAGACCGACGGCCGGCCTGTCCCGGCCGGCGAGATCGGGCGGCTCGAGGTCCGCGGGACGACGGTCTTCCGCGGCTACCACGGCCGGCCCGACACCGGCGACGTCTTCACCGCCGACGGCTGGTTCCGCACCGGGGACGCGGCCGCGGTCGACGCCACCGGGCGGCACCGGATCCTCGGGCGGGCCGAGCAGGACCTGATCAGCTCGGGCGGCTACCGGATCGGCGCGGGCGAGATCGAGGCGGCGCTGCTGGCCCATCCCGCGGTGGCCGAGACGGCGGTAGTGGGCGAACCCGACGCCGACCTCGGACAACGGGTGGTCGCCTACGTCGTCCGGGACGGGTCCACGGCCGCCGACGAACCGGACCGGGTCCTGGCCGAACGGCTGATCGGCTGGGTCGTCGAGGAGCTCTCCGTGCACAAGCGGCCGCGCGAGGTGCGGTTCGTGGCCGCGCTGCCGCGCAACGCCATGGGCAAGCTGCAGAAGTCGCTGCTCGGCTGACCCCTGCTCGGCTGACCCCTGCGCGGCTGACCCCTGCGCGGCGGACCGACCGCCCGGGTCGCCGGCCGCCTGAGAGGCTGGGCCCGTGCTCACCGTCGCAGGGCTGACGCCGTCACTGGACATCACCTACCGGGTCGCCGCGCTGACCCCCGGTGCCATCCACCGCCCGCTCGAGGTGGTGCGCTGCGCGGGCGGCAAGGCGCTCAACCTGGCCCGCGCCGCGGCGAACCTCGGCGCCGCTCCCGCCGTCGTCGCCGTGCTGGGAGGGGCCACCGGCGACGGGCTGGCCGCCGAGCTCGAGGCGGCCGGGATCGCGGTCAGCGTGGTGCCGACGCCGGTCGAGACCCGGGTCTGCGTCTCGGTGGCCGCCGACGACGCCCCCGGACTGACCGAGTTCTACGCCTGGGCCGACCCGGTGCCCGAGGACGTCTGGGGCGCCTTCGGGTCGACGCTGGCCGGCGTGCTCGGCGACCGGCCCGGCTGGCTGGCCGTCCCCGGTGGAGCGCCGCGCGGGCTGCCCGGACCGGCGCTCGCCGAGCTGGTCGCGGCCGGCGTCGCGGCGGGGCGGAGCGTGGCGGTGGACACCCACGGGGCGGCGCTCGAGGCGGTGCTGACCGCCGGTCCCGCGCTGGTGAAGGTCAACCGCGACGAGGCGGCCGAGCTGCTCGGTGACGCGGCCGGCAGCGGATCGTCGTCGCTGGCGGCGATGGCCGCCCGGGTCCGCGAGCGGGCCGGCGGGGCGACGGTCGTGCTCACCGACGGCGAGCACGGCTGTGTCGGGCTCGACGACGACGGCTCCTGGCGGGCGCCGGTGCCCGAGGGTCGGCGCGGGCGCTACCCGGTGGGCAGCGGCGACAGCTTCCTGGCGGGGCTGCTGGTCGCCCTCGACGGCGGCGACCCGCTTCCCGCCGCTCTCGCGCTGGCCACCGCGGCGGGCGCGGCGAACGCGGCGGTGCCGGGTCCGGGCCGGTTCGACGGGGCGGAGGCGCGGGCGTCGGCGGCCGGCGTCCGGGTGCAGCCGGAGAGCTGACCAGATCAGCGGGACGGCGGGATCAGGGAAAGGGAATTCACGCGGAATTCGGCACCCGGTGCAACTCCCACTGGGGCGGCCGGTCGCGGAGCAGGCCCGGCGGCCCCAGCGGGAGCTGGCAGATCGACGGGCCGAGCCTGGACGCCATCGCGGCGGGCTCGGCGGAAAACGCCACCAGGGTGGCGATTCGACGTGGTCACCGAGCCTACGGAGATGTCACACGCGGTGCCGGCCCGGACACGAATGTCCCCCAAGGCTATTCGTGCGAGAAACCGGCAATGGCAATGTCCCGGGATCGCGGTCACACTAGTTTGACCCTGAAATTGCGTCAATAGCCCGACTGAATTCTTTCAGTCGGCCACCGGCGACCCGGGCGTGGTCAGGGCAGAAGGGTCGCGCGCGCCTGGTCGACGTCGCGGTGCATCTGCTCGATCAGCGCCTCCGGCCCGGTGTAGCGGATCTGGCCGCGGAGCCGGTGGACGAAGTCGACGGCGATCTCGAGGTCGTAGAGGTCGAGATCGGTCCGGTCGAGGACGTAGGACTCGACGGTGCGGAACCGGCCGTCGAAGGTCGGGTTGGTGCCGACCGAGATCGCGGCCGGCCACCGCGGCTGACCCGGCGGGTCGAGCCGGGTCACCCAGCCGGCGTAGACACCGTCCGGTGGGACGGCCCGGTCGGCGGAGACGATCAGGTTGGCGGTCGGGAAGCCGAGCTCGCGGCCCCGGCGCTCGCCGTGCACCACCACCCCGGTGAACCGGTAGGCCCGGCCCAGCAGCTCGCCGGCCAGGTCGAGGTCGCCGGCGGCGATCGCCTCGCGGACCCGGGTCGAGGAGTCGGGACCGGCGTGCGCGTCGACCAGCGGCAACCCGGTCACCGTCGCGGTTCCGGCGAGCAGCCCGGCGAGCGTCTCGACGTCGCCGGAGGCCCGGAACCCGAAGCGGAAGTTGGCTCCCACCACCACCCGGACCGGGTCGAGCGGCCGGAGCACCCGGTCGACGAACTCGGCCGGGCTCCACTGCGCGACCTCGGAGGTGAACGGCACCACCTCGACCCGTTGGACGCCGGCGGCGGCGAGCAGCCGACGGCGCTCGTCGAGGCTGCTGAGCAGGGCCGGCGCGTGGTCGGGCCGGATCACCGACATCGGGTGCGGCCAGAAGGTCACCGCGACCAGCTGGGCGTCGAGTTCCGCCTCACGGGCCGCCCGGATGAGGGCGGTGTGACCGCGGTGGACGCCGTCGAAGTTGCCGATCACCACCACGCTGCGCTGGCTCATCGCGGCACAGTCAACCACGTCGGACTCCCCTCGCTCACGCCGGAGCGACGAAGACGCTCAGCGGGACGGCGTCGGGGCCGTCGGGACGGTAGAGGGCGAGCAGCTCGCCGTCCGGACCGAGCAGCGCCGTCGGGTCGTCGGCGAGCCGCAGGCCCGGCAGCCGACGGCCGAACAGCACCTGCCGGGACGTCTCCGGGTCCAGCCGGACGGTCGGGAAGACCCGGCCGGCCGCCTCCCTGAGCCCGAGCAGCGGTGGCGGCTCCGGGTCGGGGTCGTCGCGACCCGGGAGGACCACCGCCTCGTCGAGCCCGAACCGGCCGACCCGGGTGCGCCGGAGCGCGGTCAGGTGGCCGCCGGTGCCGAGGAGTGCTCCGAGGTCGCGGGCCAGGGCGCGGACGTAGGTGCCCGCGCTGCACTCCACCCGGACGTCGCAGTCGAGCACCGCGACCCCGTCAACCTCGGTGGGCCGGGTCCGCTCGAGCACGAAGGCGCTCACGGTGACCGGCCGGGCGGCGAGCTCCACCTCCTCGCCGGACCGGACCCGCGCGTAGGACCGGACGCCGTCGACCTTGATCGCCGAGACCGCGCTCGGGCGCTGGAGGATCGGGCCGGTGAAGCCGGGCAGGGCGGCGACGACCCGCTCGGGGTCGACCCCGGCCGCGCCGCGGATCGCGGTCGGCTCACCCTCGGCGTCGTCGGTCACGGTGTCGATGCCGAGCCGGACGGTCGCCGTGTAGGCCTTGTCGCCGGCGGCCAGGTGGCCGAGCAGCCGGGTCGCCCGGCCCACGCCGACCACCAGCACGCCGGTGGCCATCGGGTCGAGGGTGCCGGCGTGCCCGACCTTGCGGGTGCCGAGCAGCCGACGCACCCGGCCGACGACCTGGTGCGAGGTCCAGCCGCCCGGCTTGTCGACGACCAGCACCCCGGTCGGGCCGTCGGCCCGGCGGTCAGCGCCGATCGTCGACCCCGTCGGCGTCGGTCTCGTCGGCGTCGCCCTCGTCGTCGGCGTCGGTCTCGTCGTCGGTCTCGTCGTCGTGGCGGTAGGGGTCCGCCTCGCCCGCGTAGGTGGCCCCGGCCGAGCGCGCGGCGATCTCGGCGTCGCCCGCCTTGGCCCGGGCCAGCGCGTCCTCGATGTGCCGGGCCGACTCGGGCACCGCGTCGGGGACGAAGCTGAGCATCGGGGTGAACCGCAGCCCGAGCTGCTTGCCGACCTGGGCGCGGATGATCCCGGTGGCCGACTTGAGCGCGGCGGCGGTGGAGGCCTGCTCGGCGTCGTCACCGAACACCGTGTAGAAGACCGTCGCCTCCCGGGTGTCGCCGGTGAGCCGGACGTCGGTCACGGTGACGAAGCCGAGCCGGGGGTCCTTGACCCGCCGCTCGAGCATCTCGGCGGTGATGACCTTGATCTGGTCGGCCAGCTTGAGCACGCGCGGTGACGGCATGACGGACTCCTGTCGATCTGGGTGGTGAGGTTCGGGGCAGGCCCCGAGAGACGTGATCCCGGTGGCCGCGGACGGCCACCGGGATCAGGTCGGTACGGATCAGCTCCGCGGCTTCTCGCGCATCTCGAAGGTCTCGACGATGTCGCCGATCTTGAGGTCGGAGTAGTTGGCGATCGTCAGACCGCACTCGTACCCCTCGCGCACCTCGGTGGCGTCGTCCTTCTCCCGTCGCAGCGAGGCGATGGTCGACTCGGTCACCACCACGCCGTCCCGGATCAGACGCGCCTTGGCGTTGCGGCGCATGATGCCGCCGGTGACCATACAGCCGGCGATCGTGCCGATCCTCGAGCTCCGGAAGATCTCGCGGATCTCCGCGGTGCCCAGCTGGGCCTCCTCGTAGATCGGCTTGAGCATCCCCTTGAGCGCCGCCTCGATCTCGTCGATCGCGGCGTAGATCACCGAGTAGTAGCGGATGTCCACGTTCTCGCGGTCCGCCATCTCGGTCGCCTTGCCCTGGGCCCGGACGTTGAAGCCGACGATCACCGCGTTCGAGGCCGCCGCCAGGCTGACGTTGGTCTCGGTGATCGCGCCGACCCCGCGGTCGATGACCCGCAGGCTGACCTCGTCGCCGACGTCGATCTTGCTCAGCGCGTCCTCGAGCGCCTCGACCGAACCGGCGCCGTCCCCCTTCAGGATGAGGCGCAGCTCCTGCTCCTCGCCCTTCTCGAGCTGGTCGAACAGCTGGTCCAGCGTCTTGCGGCGGGTCCCGGCGGCCTGGGCGGCCATCCGGAGCCGCGACGCCCGGCGCTCGGCGATCTGCCGGGCCATCCGGTCGTCCTCGACGACGATGAAGCTGTCGCCCGCACCCGGCACGGCGGTCAGACCGAGCACCTGGACCGGGAACGACGGCGGCGCCTCGTCCACGTTCTCGCCGTGGTCGTCGAGCAGCGCCCGGACCCGGCCGTAACCGGTGCCGGCCACGATCGAGTCGCCGACGTGCAGCGTGCCGCGCTGGACCAGGACGGTCGCGACCGGGCCGCGGCCCTTGTCCAGGTGCGCCTCGATGGCCACACCCTGACCGTCCATCTCCGGGTTGGCGCGCAGGTCGAGCGCCGCGTCCGCGGTCAGGATGACCGCCTCGAGCAGCGAGTCGATGCCCACCCCCGAGATGGCGGAGACGTCGACGAACATCGTGTCGCCGCCGTACTCCTCGGGCACCAGGCCGTACTCGGTGAGCTGGCCGCGCACCTTGGTCGGGTCGGCGCCCTCGCGGTCGATCTTGTTGACCGCGACCACGATCGGGACGTCGGCCGCCTGGGCGTGGTTCAGCGCCTCGATCGTCTGCGGCATCACCCCGTCGTCGGCGGCCACCACCAGCACGGCGATGTCGGTCGACTTCGCACCGCGGGCCCGCATGGCGGTGAACGCCTCGTGACCCGGGGTGTCGATGAAGGTGATCTTGCGCTCGTCGCCGTCGACCTCGGTCGACACCTGGTAGGCACCGATCGCCTGGGTGATGCCGCCGGCTTCGCCGGCCACCACGTTGGTCTTCCGGATGGCGTCGAGCAGCTTGGTCTTGCCGTGGTCGACGTGACCCATCACGGTGACGACCGGCGGACGGACCTCGAGGTCCTCCTCGCCGCCCTCGTCCTCGCCGAACTCGATGTCGAAGCTCTCGAGCAGCTCGCGGTCCTCGTCCTCGGGCGAGACGACCTGGATGTCGTAGTTCAGCTCCTTGCTGAGGACCCGCAGGGTCTCCTCGCTGACCGACTGGGTCGCCGTCACCATCTCGCCGAGGTTGAACAGCACCTGCACCAGCTGCGCCGGGTCGATGTTGATCTTCTCGGCGAAGTCGGTGAGCGAGGCGCCCCGGGCCAGCCGGACGGTCTGGCCGTCACCCTGACGGACGCGCACGCCACCGATCGACGGCGCCTCCATCTGGTCGAACTCCTGCCGGCGCTGCCGCTTCGACTTGCGACCGCGACGCGGAGCACCGCCCGGACGACCGAACGCACCCTGGGTGCCACCACGGCCACCGCGGCCGCCGCGACCCGCGGGCGGACCGCCGGCACCGGGACCACCGCGACCGACGCCGGGGCCGCCGCGACCGCGACCGGCACCGGGGCCACCACGGCCGCGGGCCGGCGCGCCGAGTTCGGCGGACGGGCGCTTGGGCATCATCCCCGGGTTGGGGCGCGGCATGCCGGGCACGCCACCGGGGCGCGGACCGGCCGGAGCACCGGGACCACCGCGACCGGCCGGCGGGCGCGGCCCACCGGGACGCGCGGCGTCGGGCGCCGGGCGCGACGGACGGGCGGTGCCCATCCCCTGCGACGGGGCGAACGGGTTGTTGCCGGGACGCGGCGCACCACCGGTGCGACGCGGACCAGGGGTGGCGCCGGGCAGCCCTCCGGTCGACCCGGGCCGCGGACGCGGCGCGGGTGCACCGGGACGACCCTCGGGGGCCCGCGGGGCGGGCGCACCGGGACGACCGCCCCGGGCGTCCGGACGGGCGTCAGGACGCCCGCCGAACTCGCTCGGACGCTGCGGACGCTCACTGGGGCGCTCGTCGGCGCGCGCGGCCGGAGCCTGCGGGCGCTGCGGAGTGCGCTGCGGAGTGCCCGGACGCTGACCCGGGGCTCCGGGCTGGCCGGGACGCGGACCCGGGCGCTGGTCCGGACGCGCGGCGCCGGCCGACGGGGCCGCCGGACGCGACTCCGGAGCGGTCGCGGTCGGACCGGTCTCGGTCCGGGTCGGCTGCACCGGCTGGGCAGCACCCGGCGTGGCGGCCGGACGGCTGGGCTGGGTGGGCGTCGCGCTCGGCGCGGTGCCCGACGGGGTGCCGGTCGGCGCGCTGGACGGGGCCGGCTGCGACTCGCGCGCGGCGGGCCGTGCGGGGGTCGCGGTGGCACCGTTCGCGGTGCCGTTCGACCCGTGGGCGGCCGTGGCGGGCGTGGCCGCGGCGGCGGCCGGCCGACGGGCGGGCTCCTTGGCCCCTCCGTTGCCGGCGAACTTCTCCTTGAGCCGGCGCTCGACGGGCGGCTCGACGGTGGAGGAGGCCGAACGGACGAACTCCCCCATGTCCTTCAGCGTGCTGAGGACGACCTTGCTTTCGACTCCGAGCTCTTTCGCGAGCTCGTAGACCCGGACCTTTGCCACTACTCTCCTTCGCGGTCCGAGCCTGGCGCAGCCCGGACCAGATCAGTTGTCGTGCATGATCATCGAGACGTACTCATCGAGTGGTCATGAGCGTGAGCCCACTTTCTGGTTCTGACCGGTCCAGAGCGGAACGGTCGCTGCTCGGTGGGGTCCGTGCACGGGGTGCGGACCCAGCGTGTCACTCTATCGCGGACCGCACGAAACGGCGAACGGGTCGCGGGTCAGGCACCGGGCGCCGGTCCGGTCAACGCCTCGACCAGGTCCCCCGGATCGGGCTGCGGCACCCGCAGCGCGCGGCCGAACGCCCGTCGCTGGACCGCGGTCGCGGCGCACCGGGCGTCGGCGTGCAGGTAGGCCCCGCGGCCCGGCAGCCGGCGGCGCCGGTCGAGCACCAGCCGGCCGTCCACCGCGACCACCCGCACCAGCTCGGCCTGCGCGGCCCGGCGCCGGCAGCCGACACAGGTGCGGACCGGTCCCGTCGCTCCCCGGTCGCCCTGCTCCCTCGGGTCCGCCGGCTCCCTTTGGTCCGCCGGCTCCGACACCGTCTCCACGGGGCCCGAGCCTAGGGCCGTGGTCCCGGCGCTGTCGGAGGAGTCGGCGTCCCGTCCGGTCAGGCCTGCGGCCCCTCGGTGAGCCAGACCGTGGTCTCGCCGGGCAGGCCGCCGTCGACCAGCGGCCGGGTGGCCAGCCGGACGACGCCCGCGGGCAGCGGGTACGGCTCGGCATCGACGTCCCCGAAGTGGGTGAGCGCGTGCCAGCCGTTCGGGCGGGCGAGGTGCAGGACGTCGGCGCGGCCGGTCTCGACCCAGCTCAGCCGTTCCTCGGTGAGCAGCTCCCGGCGCAGCCGGAGCGCGGCCCGGTAGACCTCGAGCGGCGAGCCCTCGACGCCGTCCTGCGCGGTCGCCGCGGCAGCGGCGAACTCGGCCGGCTGCGGCAGCCAGCCCGGGCCGGCGCCGAACCCGAGCGACGCGCCCTCCGCGGTCCAGGGCAGCGGCACCCGGCAGCCGTCCCGACCCTTCTTGGTGTGCCCGGTGCGCAGCCAGATCGGGTCCTCGAGCCGGTCGACCGGGAGGTCGGCGACCTCGGGCAGACCCAGCTCCTCGCCCTGGTAGAGGTAGGCCGAGCCGGGTAGCGCGAGCATCAGGGTGGTGGCGGCCAGCGCCCGCCGCAGCCCGCGGGCCCGGTCCGGAGCGGGCGTGGTGCCGTCGGTCATCAGCCAGGCGTCGAGGTCGGTCCCGGCCGGCAGCGCGTACCGGGTGGCGTGCCGGAGCACGTCGTGGTTCGACAGCACCCAGGTCGACGACGAGCCGGTGGCCGCCACCTCGTCGAGGCAGAAGGTGATCACCCGCCGGAAGGCCTCGGCGTCGAAGTCGGCCTCGAGCAGGTCGAAGTTGAAGGCCTGCCCCAGGCTGGTGGGCAGCGCCACCCGGTAGCGGCGCTCCGGTCGGGCACAGAACTCGGCGACCGCGGCCCGCGGCGGGTCGTAGCTGTTGAACAGCCGGCGCCACTCGCCGTAGATCTCGACCAGCTCGTCGCGGTCGAACAGTGGGTCGCTGCCGTCGAGCGGGACGTTGAGCCCGCTGACGTCGGTCTTGCTCCGCAGCGGCTCGCTGAGGTCCTTGGCCAGCGCGTGTGCGACGTCGACCCGGAAGCCGTCGACCCCGCGGTCGGCCCAGAACCGGAGCGTGGTGAGGAAGTCGTCGCGGACCTCACGGTTGCTCCAGTCGAGGTCGGGCTGCTCGGGCGCGAAGAGGTGGCAGTACCACTGGCCGTCGGGCACCCGGGTCCAGGCCGGACCGCCGAAGTGGCTGACCCAGTCCGACGGCGGCTGTGACCCGTCGGGGCCGGTGCCGTCGCGGAAGATGTAGCGGGCCCGCTCGGGCGAGCCCGGCCCGGCGGCCAGCGCTGCCTGGAACCAGGGGTGCAGGTCCGAGGTGTGGTTGGGCACGATGTCGACGATCACCCGGATCCGCGCCGCGTGCGCGGCCGCGACCAGGTCGTCGAAGTCGTCGAGGGTGCCGAGCTGCGGGTGGACGTCGCGGTAGTCGGCCACGTCGTAGCCGCCGTCGGCCAGCGCCGACGGATAGAACGGGCTCAGCCAGATCGCGTCGATCCCCAGTCCGGCCAGGTGGCCGATCCGCGCGGTCAGCCCGGGCAGGTCGCCGAGACCGTCGCCGTCGCTGTCGGCGAAGCTGCGCGGGTAGACCTGGTAGACCGCGGCCTGGCGCCACCAGTCGGCGTCGAGCGCCCAGCGGTCGGCGGCGTCGGCGGCGGGGTCGGCCCCGGGGTCGCGGGTGAGGACGAGGTCGGTCACGGCGGGTCCTTCGGCGGTGCGGATCGGTCGGGATGGGTGCGGCGGGGGCGGGGGCTCGGTCGGTGCGGGCGCCGACTCGGCGAGATCGGTGCGGCTGCTAGTGATGACAGCGCTTGCAGAGCACCAACGATAGGGCCGCGCCCGGCGACTCCGCAAAGGTCGGCACTCCAGCCCGGCCGTTATCCTCGTCACACCGTGCACGCGCTTGCAGTCGCGGGGAGCCGAGGAGGTGGGCAGTGCCGGCGAGCATGCAGGACGTGGCCGATCGGGCGGGCGTCTCGGTGTCCACGGTGTCGCGCGCGCTGCGCGACTCGCCCCTGGTCACCCCCGAGACGCGGGACCGGGTCCGCGCGGCCGCCGAGGCGCTGTCGTTCACCGTCTCGCGGGCGGCCTCGAGCCTGGCCACCGGCCGGCTCGGCCGGGTGGCCGTGGTGGTGGGCGGCCGGCTCGGCAGCTGGTTCAACGGCGCGGTGCTCGACGCGATGTACGAGCAGGTCCGCGACGCCGGCGTCGAGCTGCTGATCTACCGGATCCTCGACGCCGACGACCGGCGGCGGTTCTTCGCCACCCTCCCGGCCCGCCGCAACGCCGACGCGCTGGTGGTGGCCTCGTTCGGGTTGACCGCGGCGGAACGCGACCGGCTGGCCGGGCTCGGGATGCCGGTGGTCTACCTCAACCAGCAGGTCGAGGGCACCCCGTCGGTGGCCATCGACGACGTCGCGGCGGGCGCGCTCGCCACCCGGCACCTGGTCAGCCTGGGTCACCCGGCGCCCGCCTTCGTCCGCGGCGACGGGCTGGGCGGGTTCGACTACAGCGCGATGCACCGGGTGCGGGGCTTCCGCGCCGAGCTGCACGCCGCCGGTCTCGACCCGGACGGCCGGGTGGTCACCGCGCCGCGCAACGAGGACGGGCCCGGAATCGTCGCCGCCCTGCTCGCGCTCGACCCACCGCCGAGCGCGGTGGTGGCCGAGTCCGATGACCTCGCGGTCACCGTGCTCACCCGGCTCCGGGAGACCGGCCACGCGGTGCCCGGGGAGGTGTCGGTGATCGGGATCGACGACAACGCGGTCGCGGCGCGGTTCGGGCTGACCACGGTGGCGCAGCCGGTCGCGGCGCTCGGCGCCGAGGCGGCCCGGATGGCGCTGACGCTGGCCGACCCGGGCTCCGGAGCCTCCGCCGCGGCCGACAGCCGGGTGCTCCCGGTCAGCCTGGTGCTCCGCTCCACCACCCGCCCGCACCGGACTCGGTGACGAGCGCGGCGGCCGGCCCGAGGGTCAGGTGCCCTCGGTGTCGGACCGGATGTCGATCCGCCAGCCGGTCAGCCGGGCGGCCAGCCGGGCGTTCTGCCCCTCGCGACCGATGGCCAGGCTGAGCTGGTAGTCCGGGACCACCACCCGGGCGGCGCGGGCGTGCTCGTCGACCACGGTGACCGAGCTGACCTTGGCCGGGCTGAGCGCGAAGCCGACGAACCGGGCCGGGTCCGGCGACCAGTCGATGATGTCGATCTTCTCCTCGTTGAGCTCGTGCATCACCGCCCGCACCCGCTGCCCCATCGGCCCGATGCAGGCACCCTTGGCGCTGACGTCGGAGTTGTTGCTCCAGACCGCGATCTTGCTGCGGTGGCCGGCCTCGCGGGCGACCGCCTTGATCTCCACCACGCCGTCGGCGATCTCGGGGACCTCGAGCTTGAACAGTTTCTCGACCAGGCCGGGGTGGGTCCGGCTGACCACGACCTGCGGGCCGCGGAGCTCGCGGCGGACCGCCACGACGTAGACCCGGATCCGCGCGCCGTGTCGGTAGCGCTCGCCGGGCACCTGCTCGGCCAGCGGCATGATCGCCTCGATCTTGCCGAGGTCGACCAGCACGGTCCGGCTGTCCGGGCCCTGCTGGATCACCCCGGAGACGATGTCGCCCTCGACCCCGGAGAAGTGGCCGTACTTCTGCTCGTCCTCAGCGTCGCGGAGCCGCTGCAGGATGACCTGCCGGGCGGTGGAGGCGGCGACCCGGCCGAACCCCTCGGGGGTGGCGTCGTACTCGCCAAGCCGGTTGCCCTCCTCGTCGGTCTCGGGGACCATCACCGCGACGTGCCCGCTCTTGCGGTCGAGCTCGACCCGGGCGCCGGCCACCGCGCCGTCGGTCTTCTCGTAGGCGGTGAGCAGGGCCTCCTCGATCGCGTCGACCAGCACGTCGAAGGGCAGGTCCTTCTCGCGCTCCATCAGCCGCAGAACGGAGATGTCAATGTCCATGGCTGTCGTCCATCACTCGTCGTCGTCGGTCTTGCGGTTGAGCTCGATCTGCACCAGCGCCCGGTCCACCTCGGCGTAGCCGAGCCGCCGGCTGGTGCCGTCGACGTCCAGGTCGACGCCGTCGTCGTCGGCGCTGCGGATCCGGCCGGTCACCGTGTCGCCCTCGGTACGGCGCACCTCGACCAGCCGGCCCTCGTTGCGGCGCCAGTGCCGCGGCAGGGTGAGCGGACGGCTGACGCCACGCGAGCTGACCTCGAGGGTGTACGCGCCGGCCCCCATCAGGTCGGTGTCGTCGAGCGCGGTGGAGATGGCCTTGGTGGCCTCGGCGATGTCGTCGAGCAGCGGCCCGCGGCCGTCCGGGCCCTCGCCGTCGACGACCACCCGCACCAGCCGGCGCTTCCCGGCCGGGACCACGTCGACCTCCTCGAGCTCGAGGGCGAACTGACCGGCCACCGGGGCCAGCAACTCGACCAGGGCGTCCGATCTCACGTGGGGGTCCTCGATCCGGTTGTGTACGGCTGGTTGTGTACGGCTGCGTGTGTCGGGTGCTGCGTCTGCCGCCGCGTCGTCTGCTGGTGGAGGTGGGCGACGCCGCCGGGACAGGAAACCCCAACCGTAGCGGGCTCAGAGGCATTGTCCCACCCGTGAGGTAGCTTCCCCCCGTGCCCCGGCCCGTCCACCCCCGCCGCGCGGTGCTCGCGGCAGGGCTCGGCATGGGCCTCGCCGGTCTGTTGGCCGCCGCGGGCTGTGGCTCGGACCCGACCACCCGGCCCACCCCGACCAGCGGCCCGTCCGGCCTGCCGCTCCCCGGCGGCAGCCCGGCCGGCTCCCCCGAGCCCAGCGACCCGCCGGTCGCCGGGGCGACCGAGGCCGCGGCCCTGGAAGCCGCGCTGGCCGCGCGCGCCACCGCCCTGCTCGCCCGGACCGGGTCGAAGGCACCGGACGGGCGGCTGCGCCGGATCCTCGGTCAGGTCCGGGACGCCCACCTGGCCCACGTCGCTGCGCTGACCTCCCCCGACCCGACCGACCCTGCCGCCACCCCAGGCGGTCTGTCGGCGAGCCCGTCGGTCACCCCGTCGCCGAGCGCCTCGGGCCGTGCCTCCGGCAGCCCCGAGGGAGGAAGTACCGACGCCGCGATCGCCTCCCTGATCGGCGCCGAGCGCGCGGCCGCCCGCGCGCACCGGGCCCGGATCACCGGGCCGGCGAGCGAGCTCGTCCTGCTGTGGACCTCGCTCAGCGCCGCCGCGCAGTCCTACGCCACCGCACTCGACGCCTCGGCGTCCCGCGGCGCGACCGTCGGCGGTCGGACCCGGCTGCCGCTCGCCCCGCTCACCGAGGTGCAGGCGCGCCAGCAGCTGCTGGCCCAGACCTACGCGGCGATCTACGGCTACCAGGCCGCGGTGCCGTTCCTGTCCGGCGGCGACCAGGACGACGCGTTCGCCCGGATCACCGGCTACCTGCGGCTGCGGGACAGCCTGCGGGCCGGGCTGGTGGCCGACGGCGCGCAGCCACCGGCCGCCGACCCGGCCTACCAGGTCTCGCCGCGGCCGACCGACGACGACTCGGCGACCGCGCTGCTGGCGGGGATCGAGACCCGGATCCAGCCCTTCCTCGGCCAGTGGGTCCGCACCGCGACCGGCGCCGACCGCAGCGCGGCGCTGAGCCGGCTGCTGTCCACGGTCACCCTGGCCCTCGGCCTGGGGGCGCCGCTCGACCGCTGGCCGGGCTGGCCGTCCGCCGCGGCCTGACCCGGCTCAGCCCCGGACGATCGCGGTGATCCGCGCGGCGGCGTCGGCGGTGGGCAGCTGCTCGGCCGCGCCGGTCCGCCGGTCGCGGACCTCGATGGTGCCGTCGGCCAGCCCGCGCCCGACCACCACGGTGGTCGGCATCCCCATCAGCTCGGCGTCGGCGAACTTGACCCCGGGGCTCGCCTTGCGGTCGTCGAGCAGCACCCGGATCCCGGCCTGGTCGAGAGCGGCGGAGAGGTCACCGGCGTAGGCGGTGATGTCGTCGCCCTTGCCGGCCACCACGATCTGCACGTCGAACGGCGCCAGCTCGCGCGGCCAGCACAGCCCCTTCTCGTCGCTGGTCCCCTCGGCGACCGCGGCCACCGCGCGGGAGACACCGATGCCGTAGGAGCCCATGGTCACCGTCACCAGCTTGCCGTTGGCGTCGAGCACCTTGAGTCCGAGCGCCTCGGCGTACTTGCGGCCGAGCTGGAAGATGTGGCCCATCTCGATGCCCCGGGCCAGTCGCAGCGGCCCGGACCCGTCCGGCGCCTCGTCGCCCTCGCGGACCTCGGCCGCCTCGATCGTCCCGTCGGGGGTGAAGTCACGCCCGGTGACCAGGTCGAAGACGTGCCGCCCCGGCTCGTTCGCCCCGGTGACCCAACGGGTCCCGGTGACCACCCGGGGGTCGACCAGGTAGCGGATCCCGGTGGCCGACTCGGCACCGAGGGCGCCCGGACCGATGTACCCGCGGACCAGCCCGGGGTGGGCGGCGAAGTCGTCCTCGGTGAAGTCCTCGACCTCGGCCGGCTCGAGCTGCGCCCCGAGCCGCTTGAGGTCGACCTGCCGGTCCCCGGGGACGCCGATGACCAGCGGCTCGCGGGTGCCGTCGGGGTGCCGGACCATGACCACGACGTTCTTGAGCGTGTCCGAGGCCTGCCAGGGGCGGTCGGTCCGCGGGACCTTCGCGTTGGCCACGGCGACCAGGGTGTCGATGGTCGGGGTGTCCGGGGTGTCCTCGACGTGCGCGGCGGGCAGCGCGGCGATCTGCTCGTCGGTCAACGCCTCGGGGATCGCGGTGCGGACGGCCTCGACGTTGGCCGCGTAGCCCCCGGGCGACCGGACGAAGGTGTCCTCGCCGTTGGGCGAGACGGCCAGGAACTCCTCGCTGGCCGAGCCGCCCATCGCGCCCGACATCGCCGAGACGATCGCGTACTCGAAACCGAGCCGGTCGAAGATCCGGACGTAGGCGTCGCGGTGCAGCTGGTAGCTCTTGGCGAACCCCTCGTCGTCCACGTCGAAGGAGTAGGAGTCCTTCATCACGAACTCGCGGCCGCGCAGGATGCCGGCCCGCGGACGCTGCTCGTCGCGGTACTTGGTCTGGATCTGGTACAGCGACAGCGGCAGGTCCTTGTACGAGGAGTACAGGTCCTTCACCAGCAGGGTGAAGATCTCCTCGTGGGTCGGCCCGAGCAGGTACCCGCCGCCCTTGCGGTCGGTCAGCGTGAAGATGTTGTCGCCGTAGTCGGCGTACCGGCCGGTGGCCTCGTAGGGCTCCTTGGGCAGCAGCGCCGGGAGGTGCACCTCCTGCGCGCCGATCGCGTCCATCTCCTCGCGGACGATCCGCTCGACGTTGCGGAGCACCCGGAACCCGAGCGGCAGCCAGGAGTAGATGCCCGGCGCGGTCCGGCGGATGTAGCCGGCGCGGACCAGCCAGCGGTGGCTCGGGACCTCGGCGTCGACCGGATCCTCACGCAGGGTGCGGACGAAGAGCTCCGACATGCGGGTGATCACGAGGGATCACCCTAGTCGCCCGGCGCGCCCGGACCTCACCCGTTTTGCCCGCGCACCTCGGGCGCCGGGTGGACCTCGATCCGCTCACCGTCGGGATCGGTGACCGCGAGGATGGCGGTCGGCGGCACCGTCCCGGCGGTGCACTCCTTCACCGGGTGGCCCGCCGCCCGCAGCCGCGCGGCCAGCCGGTCGAGCGGCTCGGCGGTCTCGAACGACAGCGCAGCGGTCAGGTAGCCGTTGCTGTCGAGCCCGTCGCGCTCGGCGGCGTGCAGCCCGATCGTCCCGCGGCCGGGACCACCGCGGAGCGGCCGCCAGCCGTCCGCCTCGCCCACCCCGGGCGCGAAGCCCAGCCGGCCGAAGAACCCGGTGAGGGCGTCGAAGTCGGTGGTGAACACCACGGAGACCACGTCGACCGGGCCCGCCGCGTCGTCGCCGGTGCCGGGCGGCCGGTCGTCGAAGGTCTGGTAGCCGTGGAAGTCGTCCATCTCGGCGTTGACGCCGACCAGCCCGGTAGGGCCGGCGAGCTGGGCCTGGCGGCCCCAGGACTCGTCCCACCAGGTGCCCTCGACGCCGTCACGGCCCAGCGCGTCCACCAGCGCCACCACGTCCGGGACGTCGAGGTTGAGCGAGGTCTGGCGGCGGCCGACCTCGGAGGTCATCACCGGGTGCACCGCCACCGCCCCGCTGCGTCCGGCCAGCACGGCGTACCCGCCGCGCCGGATCGTGGTCCGGAGCCCGAGCTGCTCGAGAAAGCTGATCATCGCCTCGGGCCGGTCGGTGAAGCGGTACGGCACCACCACCGCCGCCGTCTGAGCTGACGTCTGAGCCGCCGTCTGATCGGTCTGCTCGCTCATCGCTTGCCGTCCTTCCGGTTCAGGTAGTCGGTCAGCGCGGCCTCGACCAGCGCCGACAGCGACCGTTCCTCGTCGACGGCCCGGTGCTTGACCCGCCGCACCAGGTCGGGCGGCAGGTAGACGTTGAACTGCGTCTTGGGCTCTCCGGGCACACCTAGGATGCTAGCAATCTAGGTGTGCGGCGGCAAGGGCTTTCGCCTCCGACCGGCGCGACTGGACCGGGGTGAGCGATCAGTAGAGGATGGTGGCGAACTCGCCGACCGTGCGGAACCCCACCCGCTCGTAGGTGGCCCGGGCGGGCGCGTTGTAGTCGTTGACGTAGAGCGACACGGTCGGTGCCACCGCGCGGGCCAGCTGGACCACGGCGGCCATCGCCGGCGGCGCCATCCCGCGACCGCGCAGCGACGGGTCGAGCCAGACCCCCTGCACCTGGGTGACGCTGGCCGAGACCGACCCGAGATCGGCCTTGAACACCACCCGGTCCTGGTCGAAAACCGCGAACGCGCGACCCGAGGTGATCAGCTGCCGGACGTAGTAGCGGTAACCGGCCGGGTTGCCCTGCAACGGGGAGACCCCGACCTCCTCCGTGTACATCTGGACGGCGGCCTGGTAGTAGGCGTCCCAGTGGTCGAGGGTGACCCGCCGGACCCGCGGGTCGGGCGCGATCGACGGCTCGGTGTCGATGGCCATCACCGGCTGGTGCGGCCGCACCTCGCGGACGCTCGACCAGGACGAGCCCCAGCGCTCCCCCAGCCGCTGCCACAGGTCGAGGGCGACCGGCGACGGGCCGATGATCGAGGAGCAGCTGCGGTGCGCTCCGGCGTAGTCGACGAACGCCGCCACCGCCACGCTGTCGGCGTTGACCGGGATCAGGTTGGAGCCGGCGTGGCAGAGGGCACGGAGGACGCCGTCCTCCTCGTAGCCCCACAGCGGACAGCCGAGCTGCCGGGGCTCGACACCGGAGGAGCGGATCCGCGAGGCGACGAAGACGTTGGTCACCGGGTCGAGGGTGACCAGCCGCACGGCGGCGGCGAGGTCGGAACGGCCGAGCACCCGGACACCCGAGCGGACGACGGTCTCGCTCATCGGTTCGGGCCCCGGCCGGCGGTCATCAGCCGACGCTCACCTGGGGGCTGCCGGCCTCCGCCGTCTCGCCCATCTCGTCGGCGATCCGCATCGCCTCCTCGATCAGGGTCTCGACGATGTCGGACTCGCGGACGGTCTTGATCACCTCGCCCCGGACGAAGATCTGGCCCTTGCCGTTGCCGGAGGCCACGCCGAGGTCTGCCTCGCGCGCCTCGCCCGGGCCGTTCACCACGCACCCCATCACAGCCACCCGCAGCGGCACCGTCAAGCCTTCGAGGCCCGCGGTCACCTCGTCGGCCAGCTTGTAGACGTCGACCTGGGCCCGCCCGCAGGACGGGCAGGAGACGATCTCGAGCTTGCGCGGCCGGAGGTTGAGCGACTCGAGGATCTTGACCCCGACCTTGACCTCCTCGACCGGCGGCGCGGACAGCGACACCCGGATGGTGTCGCCGATGCCCTTGCTCAGCAGCGCGCCGAAGGCGACCGAGGACTTGATCGTGCCCTGGAACGCCGGCCCGGCCTCGGTCACCCCGAGGTGCAGCGGGTAGTCGCAGGCCTCGCTGAGCAGCTCGTAGGCGCGCACCATGACCACCGGGTCGTTGTGCTTGACGCTGATCTTGAAGTCGTGGAAGTCGTGCTCCTCGAACAGGCTCGCCTCCCACAGCGCCGACTCGACCAGCGCCTCAGGGGTGGCCTTGCCGTGCTTGGCGAGCAGCCGCTTGTCGAGCGAGCCGGCGTTGACGCCGATCCGGAGGCTGACCCCGGCCTCCTTGGCTGCCTGGGCGATCTCCCCGACGCGGTCGTCGAACGCCTTGATGTTGCCGGGGTTGACCCGGACGGCGGCGCAGCCGGCCTCGATCGCCGCGAACACGTATTTCGGCTGGAAGTGGATGTCGGCGATCACCGGGATCTGGCTCTTGTGCGCGATCGCCGGGAGCGCGTCGGCGTCGTCCTGGCTGGGTACGGCGACCCGGACGATGTCGCAGCCGGTCGCGGTCAGCTCGGCGATCTGCTGGAGGGTCGCGTTGATGTCGGAGGTCAGCGTGGTGGTCATCGACTGGACGCTGATCGGCGCGTCACCGCCCACCAGCACCTTGCCCACCTTGATCTGGCGGGTCTTCCGGCGCTCGGCCAGGACGGGCGGGGGCAGGGCAGGCATTCCCAGGGCGACGCTCACGATGCTCCAGCCTAGCCCGCTCCGGCGCACCGCCGAACCGCCTCAGGCCGCGGTCGCGTACCGCATCCCGAACAGGGCGTCGACGCAGGCCGCCCGGTCGAACCGCTCGCCCGCCCAACCGGGCCGGATCCGTCGCGCGGGTGGGTCGTCGAACCGGCCGGCGGCGGCCAGCGTCCGACCGTCGCGCTCGCGGCGTTCGGCGATCGGCGCGGCCAGGTGGCTGTCGAGGGCGTCGGCTCCCTCCCACGGCCTGAGCGGGGTGCCGTCGGGCCAGCAGAACGACCAGCCATAGCCGGCGTCCTCCGCCCGGGTCAGTCGCAGGCGACCTTCGTGCACGGTGGTGTGGTGCCAGGAGCACAGCAGCACCAGGTTGTCGAGGTCGGTGCGACCGCCCGCGGCCCACGGCACCACGTGGTGCGCCG
The DNA here is from genome assembly GCF_014137855.1 of Microlunatus kandeliicorticis. GTDB lineage: Bacteria > Actinomycetota > Actinomycetes > Propionibacteriales > Propionibacteriaceae > Microlunatus > Microlunatus kandeliicorticis. The sequence goes on along the minus strand of NZ_JACGWT010000008.1, from coordinate 4,074 downwards.
CGAGGTGTCGGGTCCGGTGGCAACCCGGGAAGCGACACATCCGGTCCCGGATCATCAGCGCGCGGCGCTGGCTCCGGCTGACCAGACGCCGGGTGCGGCCGAGCGCGAGCACGTCGCCGTGTCTGTCGACCACGGCGCCGACCAGGTCGGCGTCGCAGGCCAGCCGGGCCGCGGTCGCCGGCTCGACCGGACCGATCCCCGCGACCTGACAGACCTCTTGAAGCTCCGCAGACTCGGGCGGCTGGGTCGAATGGGTCCGCCGAGGCGTTCCCGCGGGAACGTCCTCGCTGGTCCCGCCGGGCAGGTCCACATCGGGACGGTCCACGTCGGGCCCGTCCGGCACCAGCTGCTCCGCGGCGACGTGGACGACCACCAGCGTCCGGTCCTCGCCGGAACGGTCCTCGGGGACCGAGGCCAGGAAGGCACGCGCCAGGTCGAGTACGGCGTCGGCGGTGCCGTAGGCGGGCGTGGTGTCGCGGTGCTCCGGCGGTGGCGACGACCCCTCGGGCTGCTCGGCGGGCTCCGCGGCGACGGGGCGAACCGCGCCGAAGCGATCGCGGGCGGCGTCGAGCGCGGCGACCAGCAACGCGGCCTCCTCGGCGGGCAGCCGGAGGCGGAAGTCGACCATGCCGTCATCGCGGTGCAGCCAGCGTCCCTGCCGCTTGGCCTGTTGGGGCAACCGGCTGCCGTCGGCGGCGCGGAAGGCGGCCAGCATCCGGTTGAGCTGCGAGGCGGTGGCGGTGAGCGCGAGCTCCAGCAGTCGCGCCTCGTCGACGACGTCGACCACCCGGGTGACCTCGCGGACCTTCGAGTAGGACAGCCGGCCCTCGGCGAACGCCCGCTGCACGGCGGGCATCCGGCGGAGCGCCCGCGCGACCCGGACGTGCTCGCGCGCGGTCCCCGCGGACATCGAGCAGGCCCAGCCCAGCCAGTGCGCCAACGACCGCACCCCGTCCCACCAGCGGACGGCGTCGAGGGCGTCGAACTCGCCGATCAGCTCGAGCAGCTGCGCCTCGGACTGCGCCGACAACGACGCCGCGACGCAGATCCGGCCGGCCAGCTCGTCCGCCCGGTCCCGCTCGGCGGCGTCACTCACGACCCGCATCACCGTCCCCCGTTCCGACCGGCCCCACCGGTCGTCGAGGACGCTAGTCGCGACCACCGACAGTGCCCGGAACCGGCGAGCCTCCCGGCATCGCAGGGCACGTCGGGACAGCCGGGCTCAGAGCAGGCGGATCGGGTCGATCACGTCGGCGAGGATGAGGATCACGCCGGAGACGGCGATCACCGCGCCGACCAGGTAGGCCACCGGGAGCATCCGGGCGGTGTCCGCGTGCCCGGGGTCGGGGCGCCCGAAGAGCCGGGCCAGCCGCCGCTTGAGGGCCTCGTAGAGCGCCCCGGCGATGTGACCGCCGTCGAGCGGCATCAGCGGGACGAAGTTGAACAGGGCCACGAACAGGTTGACCTGACCGAGCAGGTAGAAGGTCTGCGCCGCCTTGGCGCCGTCGGTCAGCTGGTCGGTGGTGGCCACCTCGCCGGCGACCCGGCTGGCCCCGACGATGCTCATCGGGCCGTACGGGTCGCGGGGCTTGCCGGTAACCAGGTTGGCGGCGGTGTGGAAGACCTTCACCGGGAAGTGCACGATGGCGTACGCGCTCTGCTCGGTCATCTGCCACATGTCGCCGAGCACGGTGAGCGGGCCGCCCTGCTCGACCCGGACGATCGGGCTGACCCCGAGGAAGCCGGCCTCGACCAGCTTGGAGGGGTCCCAGGTGTCGGGTACGCCGGTGACCACGGTGTCGACCTGCTTCAGGGTGACGTCGCGGCCGCCCCGCTGGACGACGAGGGTGAGCGGCCGGTCGAGGTTGCCGCGGATCAGCCCGCTCAGCTGGGTCCAGTCGTGCACGACGGTCCCGTTGAAGCGGACGATCCGGTCGCCCGCCTTCACCCCGGCCAGGTAGGCGGGGGTCTTGGCGTCCGCGTCGGTACAGCGCTGGTCGGCGCGGGTGGCCGGGATCACGCACTCGCTCACCTGCGCGACGGTGAGCGTCTCGCGCGGCAGGCCGTAGAAGCCGGTAACGCACAGCATGATCACGAAGGCCAGCAGCAGGTTCATGAACGGGCCGCCGAACATGATGATCAGCTTCTGCCAGGTCTTCTTCTGGTAGAAGAGCCGGCCGTCGTCCTCGGGGCGGATGTCCTCCCACTCGGCGGCGCGGGCCTGGTCGGCGAGGCTCTGGAAGATGCCGGTGCGGGCGGCGCGGACCCGGCCGCTGCCGTCGAAGGCGTCGGCACCCTTCTCGGGCGGGTACATGCCGACGAACCGGCAGTAGCCGCCGAGCGGGATCAGCTTGACGCCGTACTCGGTCTCGCCCTTGCGCCGCGACCACAGCGTCTTGCCGAACCCGACGAAGTACTGGGTGGTCTTGACGTCGAACAGCTTGCCGGGGATCAGGTGGCCGAGCTCGTGCAGCGCGATCGAGGTCATGATCAACGCGAAGAACACGACCGCGGCGACGACGTAGATCACCGGCTCCACCGGCGAGCTCCCTTCTCCTCGGTCGAGGCCCTGCGCCGGGCCGGTCCTGCCGGGGCCACCTCAGCACCCGGCGGGGTCAGGCGACCGTTCGACCGCTCAGCGGCAGAGGGACGCCGCCCGTTCGCGCGCCCACCGGTCGGCCGCCAGGACGGTGGCCAGGTCGAGCTCCGCATCCGGGACCAACGCCGATCCTACGTCGGCGGTTCCGGCCGCCCCCGGGCTCGACTCAGCGCTCTCTGGGGCGGCGCCCGCGTTGGCCTCGTGCTCGTCGAGCACCGCGCCGATCACCTCACAGATCCGCAGGAAGCCGATCCGGCGCTCGTGGAAGGCGTCGACGCAGACCTCGTTGGCCGCGTTGAGCACGGCGGGGGCGGTGCCGCCGAGCCGGCCGGCCCGCCGGGCCAGCCCGACCGCGGGGAACGCCTCGTCGTCGAGCGGCTCGAAGTTCCAGCTGGAGGCCGTGGTCCAGTCGCAGGGCCGGGCCGCGCCGGGCGTCCGGTCGGGCCAGCTGAGCCCGAGGGCGATCGGCAGCCGCATGTCCGGCGGTGAGCACTGCGCGAGCGTCGACCCGTCGACGAACTGCACCATCGAGTGCACCACCGACTGCGGGTGCACGACCACGTCGATCCGGTCGAGGTCGACGCCGTAGAGCAGGTGGGCCTCGAGCAGCTCGAGGCCCTTGTTGACCAGGGTGGCCGAGTTGGTGGTGATCACCCGGCCCATGTCCCAGGTCGGGTGGGCCAGCGCCTGCTCGGGCGTGACGTCGGCCATCTCGGCCCGGCTGCGGCCGCGGAACGGCCCCCCGCTGGCGGTCAGCACCAGCCGGTCGACCTCGGAGGCCCGGCCGGCCCGCAGGCACTGGGCGATCGCCGAGTGCTCGGAGTCGACCGCGACCAGCTGGCCCTCGGCCGCCGCGGCCAGCACCAGCGGGCCGCCGACGACCAGCGACTCCTTGTTGGCCAGCGCCAGCGTGGTCCCGGCGGCCAGCGTGGCCAGGGTGGCCTCGAGCCCGACCGAGCCGGTAATCGCGTTGAGCACCACGTCGCAGGCGAGTCCGGCGAGCTGGGTGGGGGCGTCCGGGCCGGCGACGATCCGCGGCAGCCTGACCTCGCCGGAGGACCAGCCGCGGTCGCGGGCCTCGGCGTACAGCGCGAGCTGGAGGTCCTGGACGGCGGTGGCGCGGCTGACCCCGACCACCGCGGGGCCGACGTCGAGGATCTGCCGGGCCAGCAGCGGGATCGAGCCGCCGCCGGCGCCGAGCGCGACCACCCGGAAGTCGCCGGGCCGGGCGGCGATCACCTCCAGGGCCTGGGTGCCGATCGAACCGGTGCTGCCCAGGATCACGACGTCGCGCACGCGGGTCAGTGTGCCAAAGGGCTCCGACGGCCGGCTCCGGGGCAGAATCTCCCGGTGACCCGGCGGAGCGTGCAGATCGAGTCGCTGGCCGAGTTCGACGCCCGGATCGCCCGCGCCGGCTCGCTCGACGGCTGGCTGCTCCAGTCGCTCGACCTGACCGACCGGGGCGCGGCGCTCGA
>NZ_JACGWT010000007.1 GCF_014137855.1 Microlunatus kandeliicorticis | reverse complement strand
CTGCTCTCCGGCGGCAGCGGCACGGTGTTGGTGGTGACGATCTCGTCCACGCCCGGCTCCTGCTTGAGCCGCTCGACGGCCGGCCCGGTGAACAGACCGTGGGTGCAGGCGATGGCGATCGAGCCGACCCCCACCGCGCGCAACCGGGCCAGGATCTCGACGATCGTGCCCGCGTTGGCGATCTCGTCGTCGAGCACGATGACGTCCTTGCCGGCCACGTCCCCGACGATGTTGTCGATCACCACCTTGTCGTCGGCCAGCCGCCGCTTGGACCCGGCCGCCACCGGCGTCCCGAGCAGCCGGGCCAGCTGCGAGGCGACCTTGGCGTTGCCGAGGTCGGGCGAGACCACCACGGTGTTGGACAGGTCGCGGCCGGCGAAGTGCCCGGCCAGTTCGCGGACCGCGCTCAGGTGGTCGACCGGGACCGAGAAGAAGCCGTGCACCTGCGGGGAGTGCATCGCCATGGTGATGACCCGGCTGGCACCCGCGGTGGCCAGCATGTCGGCGACCAGCCGGGCGCCGATCGAGATCCGGGGGGCGTCCTTCTTGTCCGACCGCGCGTAGGCGAAGTGCGGGATGACCGCGGTGATGTGCGCGGCCGAGGCGCCGCGGGCCGCGTCGAGCATCAGGCACAGCTCGACCAGGTTCTCCTGCACCGGCTGCACCAGCGGCTGGACGATGTAGACGTCGCGCTGGCGGCAGTTGGCCCGCAGCTGGGTCTGCAGACAGTCGTTGCTGAACCGGGTGGTCCGCGACGGGGAGAGCTCGACCCCGAGGATCTGGCACATCTCCTCGGCGAACGCAGGGTGGGCCGAACCCGAGAACACGGTGATGTCGCCGGTCACGCGGGTCACCCTAGCGGCCGCGCGACGCCGCCCCGGACCCCGATGACTTCCTGCTCCGGCGGCGGTCCCACCCGACATGACCACGACGCCCAGCGCCACGCCCGAGCCGACCAGCACCGGCTACCTCGACCTCGACGACCTGCACCTGTTCCACGCCGTCTGGGAACCCACGGGCGAGCCGGGCGAGCGCCCCAGCGGCGGACCGGTGGTGCTGCTGCACGGCGGGATGCTGTCGATCGACCTGGCCTGGGCCGAGCTGATCCCCGCGCTCCGGCGGCGGCACCGGGTGATCGCCCCCGAGCTGCAGGGGCACGGCCGGACCAACGACACCGGACGTTCGGTCACCCCGGCCGCCTCGGCCGGCGACGTGGTCGCCCTGCTCGACCACCTGGGCATCGACCGCGCGCACGTCGTCGGGCACAGCATGGGGGCCGCGGTCGCGCTCGAGCTCGCGGTCAGCCACGGCGATCGGCTGCTGTCGGTGGTCCCGATCTCCGGGTCGGTCCGGCCGGACGGGATGCACGCCGACCTCAGCGACTCGGCCGCCTTCGCCACCTCGACCCGGATGCCGACGGCCGACGACTTCGCCGGCATGCAGCAGACCTACCGGCGGCTGTCGCCGCACCCCGACCACTTCGACGACTTCCTCGCCACCCTGTCCGCCTCGAACGCCGACCTGGTCGGCTGGAGCGACGAGCAGCTGGCCGGGATCAGCGCGCCGGTGCTGGTCGTCCAGGGCGACCACGACTTCGTCACCGTCGCGCACGGCGAGCTGATGACCCAGCTCATCCCCGGTGCACAGCTGGCCGTGCTGCCCGGCACCACCCACATGCAGGCCACCCACCGCACCGACCTGCTGGTGCCGCTGCTCGAGAGGTTCCTCGACTGACCACTCCCTCGACCGACCAGTTCCTCGACTGACCGCTTCCTCGACCGACCGCCGAGCCCGGGTCAGCCCTCGAACTTGTACCCGAGCCCGCGGACGGTGATCAGGAACCTCGGGTTGGCGGGGTCCGGCTCGATCTTGGTCCGGAGCCGCTTCACGTGGACGTCGAGGGTCTTGGTGTCCCCGACGTAGTCCGCACCCCAGATCCGGTCGATCAGCTGGCCGCGGGTCATCACCCGGCCGGCGTTGCGGAGCAGCATCTCGAGCAGCTCGAACTCCTTGAGCGCGAGCCGGATCGGCTCGCCGTTGACCGACACCTCGTGCCGCTCGACGTCCATCCGGACGCCGGCCGACTCGACCACGTCGGGCAGCAGCTCGGCGTCCTGGCCCCGGCGCAGCACGGCGCGGATCCGGGCCACCAGCTCGCGGTGGCTGAACGGCTTGGTGACGTAGTCGTCGGCGCCCAGCTCGAGGCCCACCACCTTGTCGACCTCGGAGTCGCGTGCGGTCAGCATGATCACCGGGACGTTCCCGCGGGCCCGCAGCTGCCGGCACACCTCGGTCCCCGGCATCCCGGGCATCATCAGGTCGAGCAGCACCAGGTCGGCGCCACTGCGGTCGTACTCGGCGAGGCCCTGGGTCCCGTCGGCGGCCTCGGCCACCTCGAAACCCTCCTTGCGCAGCATGTAGCTGACGGCCTCGCGGTAGGACTCCTCGTCCTCCACGACCAGCACCCGCGTCATCTCGTCGCCTCCTGGGCTCGTGCGGTTCGGCTGCGGCGCGACGACGTCGGCGCTCCGGTCGATCGGTCCGGGACCGGGTCCCGGGTGACCCCGACCGGACCGGCCGGGGTGGGGGTGACCGGCGCGGCCGGCGCGGCCGGCGGAGTCCCGACCGGTGTCACGTCGGCCGCGGCCTCGGGTGCCGGCTGCGGCTGGTCCGGGTGGTGGGCGGGCAGCCGGAGGGTGAAGGTCGAGCCCCGGCCGAGCTGGCTCCACAGGCTGAGCCGGCCGTGGTGGGCGGCGACGACGTGCTTGACGATCGACAGCCCCAGACCGGTGCCCCCGTTGTCGCGGCTGCGGGCGTAGTCGACCCGGTAGAAGCGCTCGAAGATCCGCTGCTGGTCGGCCGCCGGGATGCCGATGCCGTTGTCGGAGACGGTGAGCTCGACCGCGTCGGTCTGCCCGCTCGATCCGGGGACCGCGCGGGCGGCCACCACCACCCGGGCGCCGCTGTCGGAGTAGACGACGGCGTTCTCCACCAGGTTGCCGACGGCGGTGGTGAGCTGGCGCTCGCTGCCGAGCAGCTGCAGGCCGGTCGTTCCCGCGACGGTCAGCGTCACGCCGCGGCGGTCGGCCTCGACCCGGGAGGCGTCGACCGCCGAGGCCAGCACCCGGTCGACCGGGACCACCTCGGGCTCGAGCAGCGGGTCGTCGGCCTGCAGCCGGGACAGGTCGATGATCTGGCCGACCAGGGTGGTCAGCCGGCGCGACTCGACGGTCAGCCGGCCGGCGAACCGGCGCACGGCGTCGGGGTCGTCGGACGCGCCCTCGAGCGCCTCGGCGAGCAGGGCGACCGCGCCGATCGGCGTCTTGAGCTCGTGGCTGACGTTGGCCACGAAATCGCGCCGGGTCTCGTCCACCCGGTACTCGGCGCTGCGGTCCTCGGCCAGCACCAGCACGAAGTCGGCGCCGAGCGGCAGCACCCGGGTGGCCAGGTGGACCGCCCCGGGCCCGGTGCCGAGCACCAGGTCGAGCTCGCGGGCACGACGGTCGGTCCGGACCACCCCGACCTCGCGGGCCAGCTCCTCGTTCACCATCCGGGTGCCCCGGACCAGCCGGTGGCGGCGCGCCGGTCCGTTGGCGTCGACGACCTCCTCGTCGGGGCCGATGATCACCGCGCACGAGCGGAGCACCGCGAGCACCTCGGTGGTGCCGGCGGGCGGGGTCGGCCGCGGTGGCTCGAGCACCGGGACCCGGGTGGGGTCGACCGGCTGCTCGGCGGCGGCGCGCCGGAGCCGGAGCACCAGCAGGGTGAGCAGGATCCCGACGACGAGACCGGCGGACGCGCCGATCACCGCGACGACTCCCGGGTTCACGAGGCCGATACTAAGCGGACGCACGCCGGTCACCCGGTCGCTGCGCGGCCCCCGCGCCCGTCCCGGCCCAGGGGTTCGGCCACTGTTCACCGCGCGTTCACCGACGCGCGAAAACGGCCCTTCCGCGACCCTCGTAGGCTTTCGTCAGGTCCGCGAGAGGAGTCGGGCCGATCGGCAGTCACGGGGTCCGCCCGGGCACCGGAAAGGCACCTGATGCGCGCCACCTACCGCGAGCAGCTCGACGACATCATGAGCGACCTCGTCGGCATGTCGCAGACCGTCTCCCACGCCGTCCGCAACGCGACGACCGCGCTGCTCGACGCCGACATCCGGCTGGCCGAACAGGTCATCAGCAGCGACGAGCAGCTCGACCACAACCAGGCCGACATCGAGGCCCGCTGCTTCCAGGTGCTGGCCCGGCAGGCGCCGGTGGCCGGTGAGCTGCGCACCGTCGTGGCCGCACTGCGGATGGTGACCGAGCTCGAGCGGATGGGCGACCTGGCCGCCCACGTCGCCAAGATCGCGCGGCTGCGCTACCCGGAGTCCGCCGTCCCGGCCGACCTGAAGCCGACCTTCGTCCAGATGGGGGACGTCGCCGAGAAGATGGTGGTCACCGCCGGCCAGACGCTGAGCGACCGCAACATCCAGGGCGCCGAGGAGCTGCACGCCCGCGACCAGGAGATGGACGAGCTGCGCAAGAGCCAGTTCCGGGTGCTGTTGAGCGACGACTGGACCTACGGCGTCGAGGCCGCGGTCGACGTCGCGCTGCTCGGCCGCTACTACGAGCGGATCGCCGACCACGCCGCCTCGGTCGCCCGCCGGATCATCTACGTGGTGACCGGCGAGTTCCCCGACGACGAGGTCTGGCCGCAGCCCTGACCCGCTGCTGGCCCCGCTCGGGGTTAGCGTCGCCCGCATGGTCCGCACCCGTCCGGCCGCGCTGACCGCGGCCCTGGTCGCCGCCGTCCTCGCCGTGCTGCTCAGCGCGGTCAACGCGTTCCTGATCCGTCTCGGCGTCTCCGTGGTGCCGGTGAGCCTCGCCTTCGGATCGCCGGTGCTCTGGCCCCTCACCGGCCGGGCCTCGGGCACCGCGGTGCTGATCGCGCTCGTCCAGTTCGTGCTGATCGGGATGCTGGTCGCGCTGGTCACCACGCTCGCCGCCCGCGGGACGGCGCCGGGCCGCGGCTTCGGAGCGGTGCTCTTCGCGGTCTGGCTCGGCGCCGTGCTCGCCGGCTACCTGACCGGTCCGATCGTGCTGCCCTACCTGCTGCGCGGCTACGACGGCGGCCCGAACCTGTTCCTCACCCAGCTGGTCTCGAGCGCCGGCCGCGGCGGCGGCTGGGGCTTCTCCTGGGGCTGGCTGCCCGGCGTGGTGGCCGGGCTCGTGCACCGCGCGGTCAACGCCCGTGCGGCTGGCGCACCGGTGCGGGCGAGCTGATCCGCCCCGATCCGGCGACGGCCGGCTCGCGCTACTTCTTGCCCTGGTTCTTGACCGCCTCGATCGAGGCGGCGGCCGCCTCCGGGTCGAGGTAGCGGCCACCCGCGGTGACCGGCGCCAGGTCCTCGTCGAGCTCGTAGAGCAGCGGGATCCCGGTGGGGATGTTGAGCCCGACCACCGCCTCGTCGCTCATCCGGTCGAGGTGCTTGACGATCGCGCGGAGCGAGTTGCCGTGCGCGGCGACCAGCACGGTCCGGCCCAGCCGCAGGTCGGGCACGATCTGGTCGTACCAGTAGGGCAGGGCCCGGGCCAGCACGTCCTTGAGGCACTCGGTGCGGGGGCGCGCCTCGGGCGGCAGATCGGCATAGCGCGGGTCGGCGAAGTTGGCGAACTCGTCGTCGTCGGCGATGGGCGGCGGCGGGACGTCGTAGGACCGGCGCCAGATCATGAACTGCTGCTCACCGAACTCGGCCAGCGTGGCCGCCTTGTCCTTGCCCTGCAGCGCGCCGTAGTGCCGCTCGTTGAGCCGCCAGGAGCGCTTGACCGGGATCCAGTGCCGGTCGGCCCGGTCGAGCGCGATCTGCGAGGTGCGGATCGCGCGGCGCAACAGCGAGGTGTGGACGACGTCGGGCAGCAGCCCGTTCTCGACCAGCAGCTCGCCGCCGCGCTCGGCCTCGGCCGCGCCCTTGTCGTTGAGGTCGACGTCCACCCAGCCGGTGAACAGGTTCTTCGCGTTCCAGGCGCTCTCGCCGTGCCGGAGCAGGATCAACTGAGCCGTCATGAGCCCGAGCCTATCGGCGCCCCCGGAGCCGGTCGGCCCGGCGCTAAGGTGCGGGACGTGCCCCGATCGATCGCCACCAACACCACCGTCTCCCGCGACGAGCTGCTCGACTTCGTCCGTCCCCGGCACCACCTGCTGGTGGCCACCGAGCGGGCCGACGGGCGGCCGCAGATCTCCCCGGTGAGCGGCGGGGTCGACCAGGAGGGCCGGATCGTCGTCTCGACCTATCCGGACCGGGCCAAGACCCGCAACGCCGAACGCCGCCCGCAGGTCTCGGTGCTGGTGCTCAGCGACGACTTCGGCGGCCCGTGGGTGCAGGTCGACGGTGACGCCGAGGTGCTGCACATGCCCGAGGCGGTCGAGGGGCTGGTCGACTACTACCGCTCGATCTCGGGTGAGCACCCGGACTGGGACGAGTACCGCGCGGCGATGCGGCTGCAGAACAAGTCGCTGCTGCGGATCACCCCGACCCGCTGGGGCCCGATCGCCACGGGCGGCTTCCCGGCCGACGTCGCCGCCGCGCTGGACGCCCGCGACGGGTCCTGACCGCGCCGCGTCAGCGGCGGTCCGGGTCGAGGTGGGTGAAGGCGGCCAGGTTGGCCGTCGACTCGCCGCGGGAGCGGCGCCAGACCCACTCGCGGGCGATGCTCCCGGCGAAGCCGAGCTCGAGGATCGTGTTGAAGCTGTCGTCGGCGGTCCGGGCGACCGCACCGAGCAGCCGGTCGATCTCGGCGGCACTGACCAGCGCGGTGGACAACCGGGCGGTCAGGTAGACGTCGCCCAGCGCGTCCAGGCAGAAGCGGATCGCGTAGAGCTTGAGGTTGGCGGTGAGCAGCCAGCGGTAGACGGCCTCGTGGTTCTCGTCCGGCCGCCGGGCCACGAACGCGCGCAGGTCGAGACCGTGGCGGCCCAGCTCGAGCGCGCACTCGGTGACCAGCTTGCGGGTGCCGGGCAGGCTGACCGAGAACACGCCGGGACGGCTCTCCGACCAGTCCAGCCCGAGCTCGGCCAGCGCGTCGCGCACCACCTCGGCCGGGGCGGCCCCGGCGTCCGCGCCGGTCAGCGGACCTCCTGGCGCCGGATGCTGCCGAGCCGCTTGCGGAACTCGGCCAGGAACAGCTCGCGGACCGCGGCGTTGTCGAGCGGGGCGTCCGGCCCGCCGAGCCCGCCGCGGGACATCCGTTGGCAGACCACCAGCCAGGCCTGCCCCATCGCCAGGGTGTAGGCGCTGGCCACCCCGGCGCCGACCACGCCCCCGACCACCGACCCGGCCCCGGGGACGAGCTTGAGCAGCCCGGTGAACGTGCTGCGCCCGACCTGGGTGGCCGCGGTCGTCGCGGCGATGGCCATCAGCCCGGCGCGCTCGACCTTGATCGAGTAGAGCTGGGCGATCTTGGCCATCATGCCGAGCTGGATCGGCACCAGCATCGCGGCGTCGGAGAACGGGATCGGCACCGCCGCGGCGGCCGCGGCGCTGCCGGCCGCGGCGCCGATCACCCCCTGCGCCGTCCGGGCCTTCCGATCCTGATCGATCTGCTGGGCGGCCGTGAGGGCGCCCTCGACGCCTGCAGGCGCGCAGCGAAAGGTGGCATCGAGGACTTCCGGGAGGCCGTGGCTCTGCTGGCCGGTGAAGGGGTCGGGCTTCGCGAAGGTCAGGAACGGGCGCCGCCCGAAGATCGGCAGCTGCTGCCCGGTGATCATCTGCGACAGCGCCAGCGCGTCCGGGTGGTACTGCCCGTCGCGCATCGGCACCTGGGTGAGCACGACGATCACCGGCAGCCCGAGCTCGTCGAGCTGGCGGACGAAGTCGGCCTCGGTCTGCTCGAACCGCCGGTCCATCCCGCGGACGCAGTACCAGGCCACGTGCAGCTGCTCGGCCAGCTCGGCGTGCCGCATCTGCTTCATCGCCTTGCGCAGGTCGTTGATGATCACCTTGTCGTCGACGCCGACCTCGAGCCCCTGGGTGTCGAGGATGCCGAGGTGACCGCGCTTGTCGAGGTAGAGGTGGCTGTCCTTGGTCACCGGCTCGCCGATCCCGGTGGCCGCGACCTCCTCGCCGAAGACGGCGTTGATCAAGGTCGACTTGCCCACCCCGGTCTTGCCGAAGATCGCCAGGTTGAACCGGCCGAGGGCGGCCGACTGCCGCTCGTACTCGGAGCGGAACGACTCACGGAACCAGTCGTCGGGATCGGGCACGTTGCTGCCTCTCTGTCACCGGGTCGGCCGGAATCCAGAGTACGTGCGCGACACCGGCGAGTCCGGGTGCGACGATGCCGACAGGGCCGAGCCCGTGCCCGCAGGAGCAGAGCAGGACCGAAGGAACGGACGACAGATGCGACTGCGACGGATGTCCCCGAACGAGGACACCGGGTGGACCCGACGGCGGGCCGGCCAGGGCTTCAGCTACGTCGACCAGGACGGTCGCCGGTTGACCGGGGAGGATCTGGCCCGGGTGAAGGCCCTGGTGATCCCGCCGGCCTGGTCGGACGTCTGGATCAGCCCGGCGCCCAACGGCCACATCCAGGCCGTCGGCACCGACGCGGCCGGGCGGCGGCAGTACCTCTACCACGAGGAGTGGCGGAAGAAGCGCGACGCCGACAAGTTCGACCGGATCCTGACCGTCGCCCAGCGGCTGCCCGCGGCCCGCAAGCGGGTGCTGGCCGATCTGGCCCTGGACGGGATGCCGCGCGAGCGGGCGCTGGCCGCGGCCTTCCGGATGCTCGACCTCGGCTACTTCCGGGTCGGCGGCGAGTCCTACGTCGAGGCCAACGGCAGCTACGGCCTGGCCACCCTGCTCAAGAGCCACGTCAAGGCCCGCCGCTCGGAGCTGATCTTCGAGTTCGTGGCCAAGTCGGGCAAGGAGCAGCACATCGTGCTCACCGACCCCGCGCTCCGTGAGGCCGTGACGGTGCTGCGGAACCGGCGCTCCGGCGGCGACGAGCTGCTGGCCTACCGGAAGGGGTCGCGCTGGGTCGACGTGACCAGCACCGACATCAACGGCTACGTCAAGGAGCGGATCCGCGCCGACGTCAGCGCCAAGGACTTCCGCACCTGGCACGCCACCGTGCACGCCTCGATCGCCTTGGCCCTGGTCGCGCCGCCGGCCACCACCCGGACGGCCCGCAAGCGGGCGGTGGTGGCGGCCGTCCGCGCGGTCTCGGAGTACCTCGGCAACACCCCGGCGGTAGCCCGCGCCTCCTACGTCGACCCGCGGGTGCTGGACCTCTACGACGGCGGACGGACCATCACCGAGGCGCTGAAGAAGCTCGGAGAGGACGCCGACTACACCGACCCGAAGATCTACGCGGTGGCCGAACGGGCGGTCGGCAAGCTGCTCGCCCCCTGAGCCCCGCGGTCCCCCACAGGGACCTGGGTCGCGAGGATTCGGGTCCGACACGCCCGCGCCGGTAGACTCGGCCGGGTTGCCCACTGTCGGCGACCGCTCCCGAACCGCGAAGGAAACCCTGCACCATGCCCGTCCGCTCCGACCTCCGGAACGTCGCCATCGTCGCGCACGTCGACCACGGCAAGACCACCCTGGTCGACGCGATGCTCTGGCAGTCCGGCGCCTTCCGGGCCAACCAGGACGTCAACAACCGGGTGATGGACTCGATGGACCTCGAGCGCGAGAAGGGCATCACCATCCTCGCCAAGAACACCGCGGTGCTGCATCACGCCCCGGACGGCTCGGACGTGATCATCAACATCATCGACACCCCCGGGCACGCCGACTTCGGCGGCGAGGTCGAGCGCGGGCTGGAGATGGTCGACGGGGTGCTGCTGCTGGTCGACGCCTCCGAGGGCCCGCTCCCCCAGACCCGGTTCGTGCTGCGCAAGGCGCTGGCCAAGAACCTGCCGATCGTCGTGGTCGTCAACAAGGTCGACCGGCCCGACGCGCGGATCAAGGAGGTCGTCGAGGAGACCTACGAGCTCTTCCTCGACCTGCTGGAAGACAGCGACGTCGACGTGCTCGACTTCCCGGTGGTCTACGCCTCGGCCAAGGCCGGTCGCGCCTCGCTGAACGCGCCGGAGAACGGCCAGATGCCCGACAGCAAGGACCTCGCGCCGCTGTTCGCCACCATCCTCAAGGACGTGCCGGCCCCGACCTACGAGGAGGGTGCGGTGCTGCAGGCACACGTCACCAACCTCGACGCCTCGCCCTACCTGGGCCGGCTGGCGCTGTGCCGGATCGTCGCAGGCGAGATGCGCCGCAACCAGGTGGTCGCCTGGTGCAAGCAGGACGGCACGGTCAGCAACGTCAAGCTGTCCGAGATGCTGATCACCGAGGCCCTCGACCGGGTGCCGGCCGAGCTGGCCCGGCCCGGCGACATCGTCGCCATCGCGGGGATCCCGGAGATCACCATCGGCGAGACCCTGAGCGACCCGGAGAACCCGAAGCCGCTGCCGCTGATCACCGTGGACGAGCCGAGCATCTCGATGACCATCGGCATCAACACCTCGCCGCTGGCCGGCAAGTCGGGCAAGAACCTCACCGCCCGGCTGGTCAAGAACCGGCTGGACGCCGAGCTGGTCGGCAACGTGTCGATCCGGGTCTTCCCGACCGAGCGGCCCGACACCTGGGAGGTGCAGGGCCGCGGCGAGCTCCAGCTGGCCATCCTGGTGGAGATGATGCGGCGCGAGAGCTTCGAGCTCACCGTCGGCAAGCCGCAGGTCGTCACCCGCGAGATCGACGGCAAGCTGCACGAGCCGATGGAGCGGTTGACCGTCGACATCCCCGAGGACTTCGTCGGGGTGGTCACCCAACTGATGGGCCTCCGGCGCGGCCGGATGGAGCAGATGGTCAACCACGGCACCGGCTGGGTGCGGCTGGAGTACCTGGTGCCGGCCCGCGGCTTGATCGGCTTCCGGACCGAGTTCCTCACCGAGACCCGCGGCACCGGCCTGATGCACCACGTCTTCGAGTCCTACGAGCCGTGGCACGGCGAGCTCCGGACCCGGCCGACCGGGTCGCTGGTCGCCGACCGCGCGGGCGTGGTGACGTCGTACGCCTCGTTCAACCTGCAGGAGCGCGGGACGCTGTTCGTCGGCCCGACCACCGAGGTCTACGAGGGCATGATCGTCGGCGAGAACGCCCGCGCCGACGACATGGACGTCAACATCACCAAGGAGAAGAAGCTCACCAACGTGCGCTCCTCCACCGGCGACGAGCTCGAGCGGCTGATCCCGCCGAAGACCATGGGGATGGAGCAGGCGCTCGAGTTCTGCCGCGAGGACGAGTGCGTCGAGGTCACCCCCGGCGCGGTGCGGATCCGCAAGGTCGTGCTCAACGCCGGCGAGCGGGCCCGCGCCCGCACCCGCGCCCGGGTCTGACCCGAGTCCGGCGCGCTCCCACGCGCGCTGAGCCTGTCGAAGCGCTCGGCTCCTCGACGGGCTCAGGGCACCGCGACCGGGTTCTCGCGGCGGTCCCGCGTTATCGGATTGTGACGCCAGCCACCCGACGGTGGACGGCGCGCAGACGACAATCAGACCTGCCGGGTCGTTCCGACCCACCGGAACGAGGAGGCAGGATGTTCGGTCGTTGGTTGCGCAGGATCGCCGGGACGGGGACCGCGGTCGGGATGGGGCTCGGGCTGATCGCCGGAGCCGGGGTGGTGCAGACCGTGGCGCTGGCCACGGCACCGGCCGCGAGCGCGGCGGTGACCACGCCGGCGGTCGCGTCGAGCCGGGCGGTGGTGACGGCGACCGGGACCGCGAGCCGGGCCACGGCCAAGGTCAAGCTGCCCAAGCGCTGCACGGTCAAGGGCCGGGTGCTCTGCGCCGACAAGACCAAGCGCAAGCTCTACTACGTCAAGAGCGGCAAGATCCTCAAGACGGTCGACGCGCGGTTCGGCTGCTCGGGCGCGCGGCACACCCGTGAGGGCACCTTCAAGGTCTACCGGAAGAACCGGCACTGGGTGTCGACGATCTACCACACCCCGATGCCGTTCTCGATGTTCTTCAGCGGCGGGCAGGCCGTGCACTACTCGTCCGACTTCGCCGCCCGCGGCTACCTGGGCTGCAGCCACGGCTGCGTCAACGTCCGGGACTGGAACAAGCTCGAGTGGATCTACGACCGGGTCAAGGTCGGCGACCGGGTGGTCGTCTACCGCAGCTGACCAGCCCCGACGGGCGCGACCCGAGCGACAGAGACGACGACGGCCGCCGCCCCACCGCGAGGTGGGACGGCGGCCGTCTCCGTGCTGTCGCCGGGCTGCCGGCGCGGGTCAGGCGCGGGTCGTGCTCTTCCTGGCGGCGCTGCTCTTCGTGGCGGCGCCGGTCTTCTTCGCGGCGCTGCTCCTGGCCGGAGCCGCCTTCGTGGCCGGGGTCGACTTCTTCGCGGTGCCGGTCTTCGCGGTGCTCGTCCGGCCCCGGCGCGGGGTCACCGTCTCGGTGGCGGTCCGACCGGTGGCGCTCTTGCGCAGCTGGGTGGCCGCCTCCTGGACGGTCTCGAAGACCGGGTCGGCCTGCTTCAGCCCCTCCTCGGCCCGACGCCGGGCCCGACCGCGAAAGGTCTGCGCGGTGGTGACCACCTCGTCGACCCGGCGACGGCCGCGCCCGGCGAGGTCCTCGTAGGCGCTGCCGGCCTCGCTGAGCCGCTCGGTGGCCTGCTCGGACAGTTGCTGGGCGCGCTCCCGGGTGGTGCTGGGCAGAGCCCGCAGGTGGACCGGGAGGTCGGCCACGAACCGGGCCAGCTCGTCGGCGTTGTGCTTGACCTGGTGCTGCAGGTCGCTCGGCCGGCGACGGATCTCGGCCAGCCGTTCCTGGGCGCGCTTCTGTGCCTCGGTCAGCCGCTGACGCGCCTCCTCGGCGAGGACGTCGGTCAGCCCGGCGACCGCGTACAGCGGGGTCAGCGACGAGGCGACGGCTGCGCTGCGGGCCTGCCGGGGGGTCTCCTTGCTGGTGGTGGTGCTCATGCTCACTTCTCCTTGGTCTGGCGGGCCGCCGGCTTCCGGACGGTCGAGGGTCGGGTGCGCGAGCGCGTCGTCGTGCTCGTCGGACGGGTGGACCGGCCGGTGCCGGTCGGTCCGGTGCTGGTCGGTCCGGTGCTGGTCGGTCCGTTCTCAGGCGTGGCCGGCTCGCTCGGGTCGGCTTGGTCGCGCGCCACGGCCTCGTTCTCGCGGACGAAGGACGCGTAGACGTCGATCAGCACCCGCTTCTGCCGCTCGGTGATCGCCGGGTCGGCGAGCACCGCGAGCTCCACGCTGGTGGCCGGGTGGTCCTCCGGGTCGAGGATGCCGGCGCGGACGTACAGAGTCTCGGCGGAGATCCGCAGCGCCTTGGACAGCTGCTGCAGCACCTCGGCCGAGGGCCGACGCAGGCCGCGCTCGATCTGGCTCAGGTAGGGGTTGGACACCCCGGCCTGCTCGGCCAGCTGACGCAGCGACAGCTCGGCCGAACGCCGCTGGGCGGCGATGAACTCCCCCAGCGAGTTGATCTGGTCCCCGAGGAGCGGGGTCTTGATCCGGGCCATGCATCCATGGTGCTTGCAATTGCAAGCAGATTCAAGCCAGCAGTTAGCGCGACCGGCGTGACCTGGGCGACTGCGGGTGCGACTCAGCGCGGCTGCCGCGGCAGCTCGAGCCGGGTGCCGGGCAGCGCCTCGAGCACCGCGGTCAGGGCCGCCACCGGGTCCCGGGCGTCGGCCCGGGCGTCGTGCCGGGCCCGGTCCAGCAGATGAAAGACGTCCAGCGCGGCGCCGGCGGTCATCCGGACCGTCAGGTCGTCCGCCGGCCGACCGGCCCGCTCGCCGACCGCCTGCTCGAAGTCGTCCCGGAGGGTTCGCATCCGGTCCCACAGCCGCGCCCGCGGCACCGGGGCTGCGTCGACGAGCCGGCGGACGTCGGCGATCCGTGGATCGCCGGCCATCGCCTCGGCGGCGGCGAGCAGCGCGGCGCCCAGCGCCTCGCCGAGTGGCTCGTCGGCGGGTCGCTCCCGGAGCCGCGGGGTCGGGTCCATCGCCTCGACCAGCGGGTCGAGCAGCAACTGGTCCTTAGTCGGGAAGTACCGGTAGAGGGTGGACGTCCCCACCTCGGCGGCCTCGGCGATCTGCTCCATCGTGGTCTCGTCGTAGCCGTGCTCGAGGAAGAGCGCGAGCGCGACCTCGGTCATCCGCTGGCGGTTCCTCGCCGCCTTGCGCTCGCGCAGCCCCATGACGCTCAGGGTACGGCTCCCGAACGGTAGTGACTCCCAGGTCTTGCAGTGAGCCCGGGAACACGGAATAGTAGTGACTACCAGTTCGTAGTCGCTTCCACTGTCGGGAGCCTGTCCGAGGGGTCGCCATGACCGTCCTGTCCGTCTCCAGCTACAGCCTCCGCGAGCAGCTCGGTCCGATCTCGATCGCCTGGACCGACCAGAACGGCGAGGAGCAGGTCTTCGCGCAGGACTTCCCCGCGCTGCTCACCGTCGCCGACTTCCCCGCCCGGGCGGCCGAGGCGTTCGCCGTCTCCGGGGTCGAGGCAGTCGCCTTCCAGTTCACCGGCGTCGACGACCCGGCGCTCGACGCCTTCGCGACGCGGGCCGCCGGAGCCGGGCTCACCCTGGTCAACGTGGCCGTCGACAGCGGCGACCTGCTCGGCACCGACCCGGACCGGCGCGCTGCCGACGTCGCCGAGCTCGAGCGCTGGATCGACCGGCTGGCCGGCCTCGGCTTCCGGTTCGTCCGGGTGAACCCCGGCTCGCCGTTCAGCCCGCACCGGCCGACCGAGCCGCCGGCCCACCTGGTCGAGGCGCTCAGCCGGCTCGGCGACCACGCCAACGCCCGCGGGATCCGTCTGCTGGTGGAGAACCACGGCGGACCGTCGAGCGACCCGGCCTGGATGACCGCGCTGCTCGACGCGGTGGGGCGCGAGCGGCTCGGGCTGCTGCTCGACCTCGGCAACTTCGACGCCCTGCTCGCCCCGCTGATGGCGGCGATGTTCGCCGCGCCAGGCACCGCGCCGACCGACCCGTTCGCCGGGCTCGACCTCACCGACCTCTACGCCGGGATCGAGGCCCTGGCCGACCGGGCCGAGCTCGTCCACGTCAAGGCACACCAGGTCGGCGAGGACGGCACGGTCGGTCCGGTCGACCTGGTCCGGGCGCTCGACATCCTCGCGAGGCACGGCTTCACCGGGCCGCTCACCGTCGAGTACGAGGGCTCCGGCGGCGATCCCTGGGCCCGTACCGGCCGGGTGGTCGAGGTCACCGCGGCGCACGCACCCGCCGCCGCCTGACCCGATCCGCCACCCCGCCCGTCCCGACATCCCGCACCGACAGGACACCCGCATGAGCACCGATCACCCCACCCGCCGCGACGAGAACAGCGACCGCGACGAACACGTCGACGTCCTGATCGTCGGGTCGGGCCCGGCCGGCGCCACCTACGCACGCACGCTCGGCGACCTCGTCCCGCACGCCCGGGTGCTGATGGTCGAGGTGGGGCCGGTGGTCCCCGGCGTCCGTGGCGACCACACCCAGAACATGACCGACGAGGAACGCACCGCCGCCCAGCTGCTCACCCAGGGCCCGGACGCCGGACGGCACCGGGCGGCGGCGCTCGCCGACATCGCTCCCGGGATCGACCCGAGCCTCGAGTTCCGGCAGACCATCCTGCCCGGGCTGTTCTTCGTCGACCCCCGGCCCGCACTGGAGCCCGGCGAGGTCGGGTTGCCCGCGGCCAGCATGGCCAGCGGGGTCGGCGGGATGGGTATCCACTGGGGCACGTCGAGCCCGCGCCCGCAGCAGTCGGAGCGCATCCCGTTCATCCCCGGCGACGAGCTCGACGCCGCGCTCGACCACGCCGAGCAGCTGCTCGGCACGACCACCCACCCGGTCCCGGGCGAGGGGCTGCCCGAGGCGGTCCGGTCCGCGGTCGCCGACGTCCTCGACGGACCCGACACCCTGCCGACCCGGTTCATGCCCACCTCGACCCGCTGGGTGGACGGGTCGCTCCGCTTCGCCGGCACCGGGGCGATCCTCGGCGAGCTCGAGGCCACCGCGCCCGGTTTCGCGTTGCGGGCGGAGACGCTGGCGACCCGGATCCTCGTCGAGGAGGGGGTCGCGGTCGGAGCCGTGCTCCGCGACCGCCGGTCGGGTGCCGAGTACACCGTCCGGGCCGACCACGTGGTGGTCTGCGCCGACGGGCTGCGCACCCCGCAGCTGCTGTGGGCCTCGGGCATCCGCCCCGCCGCGCTCGGCCACCACCTCAACGAGCACTTCCAGATGGCCAGCTTCCTGATGCTGGGCGACGAGTTCGACCCCGACCGGATCGACACCGACCCCCAGAACGTGGCCAGCGTGCTGGTGCCCTTCTCCGACGCCCGGCCGTTCCAGCTCGGGGTGATCACGCTGGCCAACTCGGCCTACAAGATCGCGCTCGGCGACGGGGCCGACGACCCGTCGATGCGCCGGCTGGCGGTGATCGCCTGCTACGGGGCCAAGGACGTCCGGTTCGGCGACGCGGTGGAGTTCAGCGACACCGAGACCGACTTCTACGGGATGCCGCGGATGCGGATCCGCTACACCCGGACCGAGGCCGACCTCGCGCTGATCGAGCGGATGCGGGCGGCCTCCCGCGCGGTGATCGACCGGCTCGGTCAGGCGCCGGAGGAGCCGGAGCTGGCCGCGGGTGGCTCGTCGCTGCACTACCAGGGCACCGTCCGGATGGGCCCGGTGGACGACGGCACCTCGGTCTGCGACTCGCTGCTGCGGGTCTGGGGCGTCGACCGGCTGCAGGTCGGCGGCAACGGCGTGATCCCCACCTCGACCGCCTCGAACCCGACCCTGACCACCGTCGCGCTGGCGTGGCGGGCCGCGACCGCGCTCGCCGCCGAGCTGGCCGGACGGGACGCCGCGACGTCCGGCACGACCGCGACCGAGCGGGTCGTGGCCGGCTGAGCAGTCGGTTCAGTCCGGGAGGAGCTCGCGCAGCAGCCAGCCGGGCCGGTCGGTGGTCACGCCGTCGAGCTCCCAGTCGAGACAGGTCCGCCAGGCTGCCTCGTCGTTGCACGGCCAGCCGATCACCTCGAGACCGGCCGCGCGCGCCGCGCTGACCAGCCCGGCCGAGCTGGTCGTGTGCTGCACGCAGGCGCGGGTGACGCCGAGGGCGAGGGCCCGGTCGAGCACGGCAGGGTCGTCCCAGTCGCCGATGTAGCCGCGGCGCAGCCCGGGTGCGAGCCGCCCGGCCTCGGCCAGCGCGTCGGCGTGGAAGCTGGTGAGCACGATCCGGTCGCGCAGACCGCGCCGGTCGATCGCGGCGACCAGTCCGTCGACCACCTGGGCGGTCCGTCCGGCGCCGTCGGCCTTGACCTCGATCTCGGCCTGCTCGAAGGCCTCGAGCAGGTCGAGCACCTCCTCCAGCCGCGGCACCGGGCACCGCTCGGTCCAGTCCGGGTGGCCGGCGGCGGCGTCGAGCTCGGCCAGCGCCGCGAACGGCAGCTCGCAGACCTGGCCGGTGCCGTCGGTGGTGCGGTCGACGGTGGCGTCGTGGATCACCACCAGCTGCTCGTCGGCGGTCATCCGGACGTCGAACTCGACGGCGCGCAACCCCAGTCCGGCCGCGTGCCGGAAGCCGGCGACGGTGTTCTCCGGGGCCTCGAACCGGGCCCCGCGATGGCCGTTGACGATCATCGGACCTGCACCCGCGCACTCATCCCGATCACCCTAGGCGGCGCGGGATGCTCTTGTCCGAGCGGCTCCGATCAGGGAAAATCCGTGGTCACACTGTGGTGGAACTGAGAAATCGAACGTTTCGCAGCACCGACCAGGCGAGGAGCCATCGTGTCCGACACCCAGACCCTCGAACGTCCCGCATCCTCGCAACCAGGCCTCAAGCGGGTGATGGGTCCCAAGCTGCTGCTGCTCTTCATCGTCGGCGACATCCTCGGGACCGGCATCTACGCGGTCACCGGTGACGTCGCGGCCGAGGTCGGCGGCGCGGTCTGGGTGCCGTTCCTGGTCGCCTTCGTGGTGGCCACCATCACCGCGTTCTCCTATCTCGAGCTGGTCACCAAGTACCCGCACGCGGCCGGCGCGGCGCTCTACACGCACAAGGCGTTCGGGGTGCACTTCCTGACCTTCCTGGTCTGCTTCACCGTGATGTGCTCGGGCATCACCTCGGCCTCGACCGCTTCGCGGGCGTTCGCGGTGAACCTCGAGACCATGATCAACAACGTGATCGGTTGGGGCGGCGGCGGCAGCGAGGTCGAGCTGGGCGGCGGGGCCACCACCGGGCTGGCCATCGGCTTCATGCTGCTGATCGCGGTGATCAACCTGCGCGGCGTGGCCGAGAGCGTCTACGCCAACATCGTGCTCACCTGCGTCGAGCTCAGCGGCCTGCTGCTGGTGATCTTCATCGGGTTCTTCGCCTTCGGCCAGGGCAAGGCCGACCTCTCCCGGGCGGTCATGTTCGACACCCCGGAGGACAAGGGCGTGTTCCTCGCGGTCACCGCGGGCACCTCGCTGGCCTTCTTCGCGATGGTCGGCTTCGAGGACTCGGTGAACATGGCCGAGGAGACCAAGGATCCCGAGCGGGTGTTCCCCAAGATCATGCTCAGCGGCCTGACCATCACCGGCATCATCTACGTGCTGGTCTCGATCTCGGCCGTGGCCATCGTCCCGCCGGGCGAGCTCGGCAGCGGCGCCCCGCTGCTCAAGGTGGTCCAGGTCGGCGCGCCCGACCTTCCGTTCGACCAGATCTTCCCGCTGATCAGCATGTTCGCGGTCTCGAACTCCGCGCTGATCAACATGCTGATGGCCTCGCGGCTGCTCTACGGGATGGCCAACCAGCGGGTGCTGCCGCCGGTGCTCGGCCGGGTGCTCCCGGGCCGGCGGACGCCCTGGGTGGCCATCCTCTTCACCAGCGCGCTGGCCTGCGGCCTGATCACCTTCGTCGGGCAGATCAGCTCGCTCGGCGGCACCACCGCCCTGCTGCTGCTGGGGGTGTTCACCGTGGTCAACATCTGCTGCCTGGTGCTGCGCCGGGACCCGCAGCAGCACCGGCACTTCCGGGCGCCCACGGTGCTGCCGATCATCGGCGCGGTGACCTGCGCCTACCTCGTCGGCCCCTGGACCGGCCGGGACACCGAGCAGTACGGGATCGCCGGCGTCCTGCTGCTGATCGGCATCGCGCTCTGGCTGGTCACCTGGCTGATCAACCGGGCGGTCTACGGCCAGAAGACCTACCTCAAGGACCCCGAGGCGCTGGAGGGCCCGCCCGAGCACTGAGTGGGCTCCGCGCGCGCTGAGCAGAGCAGCGGCGACCGTGCGCTGAGCCTGTCGAAGCGCTTCGACAGGCCCAGCGCGCGTGGACCGACAGGCTCAGCGCGCGGTTCGACCGGCTCAGGGCGCTGGACGCTCAGCCAAGAGGTGGCTGGTCCGTAGTCTCACCGATGGTGAGGACGCTGACCGCGATGGTGCCGGGGGTCGACCCGTGGGAGCGCAGCTCGGCGCCGACCCGGTCGCGGATCTCGTGGGCGACGGCACGGGCCGAGCGGGTGCCGGCGGTGGCGACGTTGACGTCGACCTCGACCAGCCCGGTGCGGGTGACCAACTGGATCCCGTCGGTGGCCCGGCGGTGGATCACCGAGCGGAGGCCGGCCGAGCTGAGCGTCGGGGAGAGCGCGGTGACCCCGGGGACGGCCAGCACCGCGGCCGCGATGGCCGGCAGCACCTCGTCGGGCGCGACCGGTTTGGCCGCCCGGTCGGCCGTGCCCGCGAGCTCAGTCACCGTGCACGTCCTCGACCACCACGTCCACCTGGACCACGTTCACCCCGACCTCCTGTCGGACGGCCCCGATGATGCCGTCGCGCAGTTCCTGGACCACGGCGGGGATCGACGCCCTGTTCCCGGCGGTGCTCAGCACACTCACCCGGACAGAGACTGTCACATCGGAGGGGATCCCCGGTGGCACGTCCGCGGCCGCGTCGCCGGCGTCCTCAGCGAGATCGGTCGCGAGCGACGGGTCGCCGGGATCGACGAGCCGGACCGCGCAGGACCGGATCTCGACCCGGCCGGCGCGGTCGCCGACCCGGCGGATCACGGTGGCCACCGCCTGTTCGCTCACCGTCAGGTCGCTGGTCTGATCGGGCCCGGGTCGGTCGAGCGGCAGCCGCCGGCCGCGCCGCACCTCGGCGCGGGCGATGGCCAGGATCCGCTCGGTCACCCCCGGGCTGGGCTCGAGCGCGGGGTCGTCGAGCTCCTCCTGGCGGAGGCTGCGGGTCGCGTCCTGGAGTCGCCGCAGGTCGGCCCGCGCGGCGGTGCAGAACGGGCAGCCGCGCTCGTGGGCGTCGGGCTCGCGGTCGATCCCGTCCCACACTTGGTCGATGTCGCGTCCGCAGCCGAGCCGGCGCGACGGGGGGGTCATCTCCATGAGCGCATCCCTTCCACGATGTTCTGGCGCGCTCGGGCTATCCGCCCGCGGACGGTCGAGACCGGCAGCTGCATGGCGTAGGCGATCTCGGCGTAGCTCAGCTCGTGCAGCTCGCGGAGCACCCAGCAGGCCCGCTGGTCGTCGCTGAGGGTCCTGAGCACCTGGTCGAGCCCGCGCAGCTGGGCGGCGTAGGTCGCTGCGGCCTCGGGGTCGCCCTCCACCCGGTCGGGCTGCTGCTCGTCCTGCACCCGGGTGAGCGTCTCCTGCTCGGTCGGGTCGGTCTGTCGGCGACCGCGGGTGCGCAACAGGCTGAGGCAGCGCCGGGTGGCGATCTGGTAGACCCAGGTCGCGAAGACGGTGGGGTCGGCGAGGGTCGGCAGACGTCGCCAGACCAGCACGAAGGTGTCCTGGACGACGTCCTCGGCCTCGGCGCGGTCGAACAGCATCCGCACCGCCAGCCGGTAGACCCGGCCCTGGTAGCGGCGGAGCAGGATCTCGAACGACTCGACGTCGCCGTCCTGCGCCCGCGCGACCAGAGCGGTCTCGGAGACGGAGGACCGCCCCGGAAGCTCCTCCGGGGCGGTCTCGTGGTCCTGACTCATCGGCGTCGGGTCGTCGCCGCTGGTCAGAGGGCGATCCGGTTGGTGCGCGACCGAGCGGTGTCGACCTCGACCTGGACGCCGAGCCGGGTGAGCCGGGTGTCGAGCGCGCGGCCGAAGTCGTCGGCCACCCGGGTCTGCAGGGTCTGCAGCAGCTCGGGGATCCGGGCCCGGTCCGAGGCGGTGACCTTGACGGTCAGGTCGGGCGCCTGTGCCGTGCCACGGAGCACCGCCGAGGCGTTGACCACGCCGGGCAGCCCCTTGATCTGGTCCTCGACCGCGTCGGTGAGCACCGACGGGGCGATCCGGGTCAGACCGGCCTCGGCGCTGTCCTGCAGCCGGAACGGCTTGGCCTCATTGCTCCGCGGGATCTGGGCCAGCAGCCAGCCGAGACCGAGCAGGCCCAGCACGACGCCGACCACGGCGACCACGATGATCACCCAGGTCTGGGCGAACAGGCTCCCGGCGGAGGCGGCGAACAGCTTGGTCGAGGGGGTCGGCCGGTCGAGGCTGCGGCCGATCGCCCGGGCGGTCGGCGCCAGCAGGCCGGTCCCGATCAGCAGCACGGCGAGCCCGCCGAGCAGCATCAGGATGCCGAGGATGGTCAACCAGGTGCGGTTGAGACGGATGGCGGTCTGGCGCATCAGATCCCCTTCACATGGACGGTGGCGCGGACCCGCGGGACGGGCTGCAGACCGGCCGCCTCGAGCACCGAGGTGACCTCCTGCTGGACCCGCTGGCGGATCGCGGCCGACTGCTCGGACGAGGTGGTGACGCTGACCCGGACGGTCTTCGGGTCGGCGGACGCCGAGACCGACTCGACCCCGTCGATGCCGTCCGCACGGGACGCGGCCAGCCGGGCGATGGCCCGCGAGGAGAGCACGAACTCGGTGTCGGGGACCGTGGTCTGACCCGGCGCACGGAGCACCGCGGTCTTGTGCCGGCCGGGCTTGATGCCGGCGATCAGCATGATCAGGCCGAGGACGGCGATCACCGCGCCCGCGGCGATCACCGCGGCCGAGCCCCAGCTGGAGCCGGCGACCGCGCGGGCCGGGCCGGTCACCGCGGTCGGCCAGCCGCCGCGGGTCAGGGCGAAGATCGCCGCGATGGCGGCCAGCGCCCCGATCGCCGTGATGACCACGGCCACGATGCTGGCGGCCACGGTCCGGCTGGGCCGGCGACGCAGCGACCGCGAGCGGCCGTCGTTGCGGCTCATCGCAGGACCTCCTGGTGGTCGTCGTGGGTGGAACCGCCCACGGTGAGGAACGTGACGTCGATGTCGACCCGGTGGACCCGGACCCCGGTCAGGGTCTGGACGCGCTCGGTGACGTGGTCGCGGATCTGCTGGGCGGCGGCGCGGATCGAACCCGGGTAGGCGATGCCCACCGTGATGGCCAGGTCGGCGTAGTCGCTGCCGAGGTCGACGTCGACCTTCGGACGCGCGGCGGCGTCGGCCTCGGCACCGATCCCGAGGAAGCCGCCGGACCGGCCGTGCGCGGCGCCGATCTCGGCCGCGGCCTGACCGGCGATCTTCTCCACGACCCGGTCGTTCAGCTCGAGCCGCCCGCGCCGGCGGGGGTCGACCCGGCCGTCGGACGGGGCGCTCATCGCTTCTCGGTCGCGCGGCCGATCAGGCCCTGGACGTCGAGACGGCCGTCGAGGATCAGACCGACGATCAGACCGATTGCGCCGAACACGACGACGATGACGAACGAGCCGAACGAGCCGAACGCGGCGGTGAGGCCGAGCACGAGCCCGACGAAGAGGGCGATGGTGGTGCGGGTCATGACGGGTGCCCTTCCAAGAGCGTGGTGCAGAAGAGGGTGGGAAGCAGGGTCGATCGGTCCTCGGGACCGGCCGGGGCCGGGCAGCGGATCGCTCCGCCGGCCCGGCCCCGTTGCCGATCCGGTGTCGAGGTGGTCAACCCGGCTGATCAGCGCCGACGAGCAGCGCTCGTGATCAGGGTGGTGATCAGCGCAGCTCGTCGTTGCCGGCGCTGACGCCACCCTGGTCGGCGGCGTCGTCGTCCTCGGGGAGGTGCACGTCGGAGACGTTCACGTCCACCGAAACGACCTCGAGGCCGGTGCCGTACTCGACGGCGCGGATGACGTTCTCACGGATCTGGTCGCTGACGTCGACGATCGAGACGCCGTACTCCACGACGACCGAGATGTCGATGGCGGTCTGGGACTCGCCCTTCTCGACCGACACACCGCCGGTGACGTTGGTCTGGCTGGCGCCCGGGATCCGCTGGGTCAGGTTGCCGATGGCCCGGCGGGCGGCGTTGCCCATGGCGAACACGCCCTGGACCTCGCGCGCGGCGATGCCGGCGATCTTGGCCACGACGGTGTCGGCGATGGTGGTGTCACCGTGCTCGGTGTGCAGCGCGTCGAGGGTCTTCGGCTGCGCCTGCTCCTGCTGCTTGGCGGCGTCCCGCTCGGCCTGGCGCTCGGCCTGACGACGCTCTTCGCCGGTGGCGGGGACAACGGACTGCGACATGGCATCTCCTGAACTGGTAGGTGGAACAACCTCGTACGCAAGGGAAGACGTACGTCGGCCGGAGATGTCACGTCCGATCACGAGTTTTTTCCGTGACCGGTCGGGAGCGCTCAGCCGCGGGCGCGGCCGGAGTGCGGCACCGAGGCGGTGATCAGGCTGCCGTCCTCGCGGCGACCGGTGCGGGAGAAGGCGACCTCGGCGTCGATCCGCGGCCCCTGGTCGGCCAGCGGGACGGTCACCGAGGCCGAGTCGATCACCACCCGTTCCCCGCGCACTCGCACCTCGACCGGCGCCCCGGTCTCGAGCGCGAAGCAGAGCTGGTCGTGCCGCACCTCGGCCCGCACCCGGCTGCCGCGGCTGGTGAACCGGAAGACCAGCGCGTCCCACCCGTCGGGCAGCCGCGGGTCGAAGGTCAGCAGCCCGTTGTCGTCGCGCATCCCGCCGAAGCCGAAGACCAGGGCCGTCCAGACGCCGCCGGTGGAGGCGACGTGGACGCCGTCGGAGGCGTTGTGGTGCAGGTCGGCGAGGTCGACGAACAGCGAGGACACGAAGTACTTCAGCGCCAGCCGGTGGTAGCCGACCTCGGCGGCGATGATCGACTGGACCACCCCGGACAGCGTCGAGTCGCCCGTGGTGATCGGGTCGTAGTAGTCGAAGTCGGCCTTCTTCTCCTCGAGGGTGAAGTGGTCGCCCTGGAGGAACAGCGCGAGCACCACGTCGGCCTGCTTGACCACCTGGAACCGGTAGATCACCAGCGGGTGGTAGTAGAGCAGCAGCGGCCGCCGGTCGGCCGGGGTGTTGGCCAGGTCCCACACCTCGCGTTCGAGGAACTGGCTGTCCTGCGGGTGGATCCCGGTGGTCTCGTCGTAGGGGATGGCCATCAGGTCGGCCGCCTGGGCCCACTCCTCCACCTCCTCGGGGTAGAGGTCGAGCCGGTCGACCAGCCGGCGGTACTCCTCCGGGTGGTAGGCCTCCATCGTCCGCACGGTCTCGGCCGCCTGCCGCAGGTTGAACCGGGCCATCACGTTGGTGAACAGGTTGTCGTTGACCACGGTGGTGTACTCGTCCGGGCCGGTCACCCCGTGGATGTGGAACGCGCCGTCGCCGTCCTCGCGCCAGAAGCCGAGGTCGGCCCACATCCGGGCCGTCTGCACCATCACGTCGGCGCCCTCGCGCCACATGAAGTCGTCGTCCCCGGTCGCCTTGACGTACTTCCAGAGCGCGAAGGCGATGTCGGCGTCGATGTGGTACTGCGCGGTGCCCGCGGCGTAGTAGGCGCTGGCCTCGTGGCCGTTGATCGTCCGCCACGGGAACAGCGCCCCGCGCGAGGTCAGGTCCTCGGCCCGGCGGCGGGCCGCGTCGAGCATGTTGTAGCGGAACCGCATCGCGCTGCGGGCCATCCACGGTGAGGTGTAGGTGAGGAACGGGAGCACGTAGATCTCGGTGTCCCAGAAGTAGTGCCCGCCGTAGCCGGAGCCGGTCACCCCCTTGGCCGGGA
Source organism: Microlunatus kandeliicorticis (assembly GCF_014137855.1). GTDB lineage: Bacteria > Actinomycetota > Actinomycetes > Propionibacteriales > Propionibacteriaceae > Microlunatus > Microlunatus kandeliicorticis. The sequence continues at coordinate 70,155 of NZ_JACGWT010000007.1, read as the reverse complement.
CGCCGGACTGCTCGGCCCGGGCCGAGGCCTGGGCCAGCTGGAACAGGTTCCAGCGGATCGCCTGCTGCAGCGCCGGATGACCGGGGACCTCGACGTCCGACCGCAGCCAGAACGCGTCCAGCCACTCGCGCTGGTCGACGTGCTGGCGCTCGATCCCCTGCTCGCGGACCCGGTCGAGGGTGCGGCGGCAGCGGTCCACCAGCTCGCGGACGGGCACCCCGCGCGAGGTGTGGTAGGCCGCGACCTTGGTGATCCGGATCGGCACACCGGGCTTGGCCTGCACCCGGTAGACCATCTTGCCGAGGTCCTCGTCGGCGTCGGTCCGCTGGTCGTAGGCGTTCTCGGTCTCGATGGTGTGGTCGACGCCGACGGCCAGGGTCATCTTCGAGTTGGTGGTCCGCCAGCCCATGATGATCCGGTCGTCGCCGTTCCAGTGCGACTGCGGCTGGAGCACCCGGTCGGCGAAGGCCTCCGCCTTGCGCGGGTCGAAGCCCTCCCCCATCGCGGCCGCCGTGACGTGGTACTCGTCGCGCCCGTCCTGCCGGTTGAGCACCTGGCTGCTGATCACCACCGGCGCCCGCCAGTCGAGCATGGTGACCTCGAGGGTCATCACCGCCAGGTGCCGCTGGGCGAACGACACCATCCGGGTGCTCTTGATTTGCACCCGCTTGTTGGCCGGGGTCCGCCAGATCATCTCGCGGGTGAGCACGCCGTCGCGGAAGTCGAGCGAGCGGTCGTAGCTCTCCAGGTCGGCCACCGACAGCAGCAGCGGCTCGTCGTCGACGTAGAGCTTGATCGTCTTGGTGTCGGGGGCGTTGACGATGGTCTGCCCGACCCGGGCGAAGCCGAACGCCTCCTCGGCGTGCCGGATCGGCCAGGTCTCGTGGAAGCCGTTGATGAAGGTGCCGTGGGTGTGGCTCTCGCGGCCCTCCTCGACGTTCCCGCGGAGCCCCAGGTAGCCGTTGCCGACCGCGAACATGGTCTCGGTGACGCCGAGGTCGGCCGAGCTGTAGACGCGCTCGGAGAGCCGCCACTCGTCGACCGGGAACCGGGAGCGGTCGAGGTGGTCGTGCACCGGCGGCGGGTGGTCCGGCCCGGCGCCGGGCATCCCGTCGGGCCCGGGCGGGAACAGCGGCGGGTGCGCCGGGTCCCCCGGTCGCGGTTCGTCGAGGAAGGTCCGGTCGGCGCGCAGCACGTCGTCGTGGTCGCTCACGCCGGCACCAGCTCGTCCAGGTCGGCCACCACGAGGCCGGCACCCGCCTCGCGGAGCCGGTCGGCGCCCACCCCGCGGTCGACCCCGACCACCAACCCGAACCCGCCGGCCGCACCGGCGGCCACGCCGGAGATCGCGTCCTCGACCACGACCGCCTCGGGCACCGCGACGCCGAGCCGCTCGGCCGCGGCGACGAAGGTGTCCGGCGCCGGCTTGCCGGGCAGCCCGTCGGCGGCGGCCACCGTTCCGTCGACCACGACCGGGAACCGGTCGGCCAGCCCGGCGGCCGCGAGCACGGCCGGGGCGTTGCGCGAGCTCGACACCACCGCGAGCGCCAGCCCGAGCCGCTCGACGTGGTCGAGGAAGGCGACCGAGCCCGGATAGGGCCTGACACCCTCCTCGTGCAGCACCGCGGCGAAGACGTCGTTCTTCCGGTTGCCCAGCCCGCACACCGTCTCGGCGGTGGCCGGGTCGTCCGGGCTGCCCTCGGGCAGGGTCAGGCCGCGCGAGGCGAGCAGCGAGCGGACGCCGTCGTAGCGCGGCTTGCCGTCGATGTGGTCGAAGTAGTCGGTCTCCGCGTAGGGAGCGACGCCGTCCCGACCGGCGAGGTAGTCGGTGAACAGCTGCTGCCAGGCGCGCATGTGGACCTCCGCGGTCGGCGTCAGCACGCCGTCGAGGTCGAAGAGGACCGCGCGGAACCGTCCCAGGTCGGTCACTTGCTCAGCCTAAGGACGTTCGGTGTGAAACAGCGAAGACGCGACCGGCGGGCCGGTGTCGCCGGAGGTCAGCCGCGCAGCCGGGCGGCGAGGTCGGCGACCGGGCGGATCACGCCGACCGGCTCGCCGTGGCCGAGTGTCGGCAGCTGCTGGTGCGCCGTGAGGATCGGGTCGTCGTAGCCGAGAGCGTTGAGCACCGCGGCCATCAGGGCGGCCCGGCCGCGGGCGCCACCGTCGGCGATCTTGAGCGCGACCCCGCGTCCGTCGGGAAGTCCGACCGCGTGAACGGCCTCGGCACCGCCCTTGCCGATCAGCCCGGGGACGGCGCGGTGCAGCTCGACCTCGTCGCGGTGGGTGCCGGAGACGAACTCCGGGTGCGCGCGGATCGCCTCGGCCACCCGCCCCTCCTCGGTCCCCGGGGCGCCCTGCGCGATCCGGCCGAAGGCCCGGGCCAGCCCGTACAGCTCGATCGACCACAGCGGAGCGCCGCAGCCGTCGACGGTCAGGTTCTGGGCCTGCTGGCCGGCGAGGTCGTCGATGGTCCGGACGATCGCGGTCTGCACCGGCTGCCCGGGGTCGCGGTAGCGCGTCGGGTCGTCGCCACGCAACACCGCGGTACGGAGCATGCCGGCGTGCTTGCCCGAGCAGTTCATCGCCAGCGGCTCCTTGCCGCGACCGGAGGCGATCCAGGCCGTCCGGGCCTCGTCGTCGAGCGGGTAGTCCGGCGGGGTCTGCAGGGCGTCGACGTCGAGGTCGCTGCGGGACAGCACCTCGCGGACCCCGTCGAGGTGGAACGGCTCGCCCGAGTGCGAGGCCGAGGCCAGCGCGAGCAGGGCGCCGTCGAGGTCGAGCCCGGCCCGGAGCATCCCGACCGCCTGCAGCGGCTTGAGCGACGACCGGGGATAGATCGGGGCGAACGGCTCACCGATCGAGGCGATCAGCTCGCCGTCGGGACCGGTGACCGCCACCCGACCGCGGTGGACGCTCTCCACCACGTCGCCGCGGGTCACCTCGACCAGGATCGGGTCGGATTCGAAGCCACTGCTCACGGCAGGAGGCTAACGGCGTCGGCCGGGAAGCCCTTCGACAGGCCCGGCGCACCGCGTCCCGCCGACATCGGGAGCGTGCACCGGGCCCGTCGGAGCGCGGTCAGTCGCGGAGCGCGGCCAGCTTCTTCCTGGCCTTCTTGCGCTCCGCCTTGGCGGTGCTCAGCTTCTCGCCGAGCTTGTCGAGGTCGGACTGCGCCGACCGGATCGACTTGCGGACCCGGCGGGCGCGCTGCTCGTCGACCGCCAGCTTGCGGCCGAGCTTGAGCTCCCGGCGCTGCGCCTTGGCCAGTGCCTTGTCGGCGTGCTCGATCCGGTCCTCGAGCTGCGCGCGCTTCCTGGCCCGCTCGGCCGCCTCGGCGCCGGAGACCTCCTTCGTCTCCTTCGCCTCCTTGCCCTTCTTCGCCTTGCCCTTCTTGTCCTTCTTGCCCTTCTTCGCCTTCTTGTCCTGGTCAGACCCGTCCTTCGGGTCGGACGCGACCGGACCGGCCACGTCCTCCAGGGCGTCGAGGGTCTTGTCCTTCAGCTTCTCCGCGGCGCTCTTCTGGGCCATCGGTGCCTTCCTGCTCGGGTGCGGACGGAACGGTCCGGGTGGGTCCGGCGGATCGGGCTCCGGACCCGCCGGACTCAGTCCTCCTCGAGCTTCAGCGCGACACCGAGGGCCATGAAGGTCGGCGCCCAGTGCCCGATGAAGATGCCCCAGCGGTCGGACTGCGCCTTGTCGTCGCCGGTCTTGTTCCGGCTGATCAGCCAGCTGGCCAGCGACACCCCCACCGACGCGAAGCCGGCGATGTAGGCGTACTCGCTGCGGAAGCCGGCCCGCGACAGCCGGTTGATCACGCCGTGGCCCTTGCGGGCGGCCTTGGTGACGTCGTCGACGACGTCCTGCGCGGCGTTCTTGACGTCGTGGGCGGCGTCCTGCGCGGCGTTCTTGACGTCGTGGGCAGCGTCCTGCGCGGCGCCCTTGGCGTCGTGCACCGCGTCCGCGGCGGCGTCCTTGGCGTCGGAGGCGGCGCCCTTGGCCTTCTCGCCGAGCTGCTTGGCGTTGGCGGCGGCCTCGTCGGCCTTGCCCTCGGCCTGCAGGCTCCGGTCACCGGTCAGGTCGCCGACGGCACCCTTGGCCTTGCCCTCGAACTCCTGCGCCTTGTTCTTGGCCTGATCGCCGATGCTCATGTCACTCCCTGCCTCGATGGTGTGGTTCGACACCTACAAGGAGGGGACCGGGCCGGGAAACGTCACGCGTCGCGCCCGAATTTTTCCGTCGCGGCGTGTCGGCGGGGCCGCCGACGCCGCGGAACCGGCTCAGCCGGGGCTCAGAGGCGGGCGCGGACGTGCTCGCCGATCTCCGGGTCGACCAGCACCTCCTGGCTGGCCGCGATCCCGTCGGCGACCAGGCCGGCGTCGGTGGGCACCGACCGCTTGATCATCGCCAGCGCGATCGGCCCCTCCTCCCAGTGCCGGGCCGAGCTGCCGACGAAGCCGACGCTGCGACCGGTCGGGTCGCCGGCGACGGTCACCGCGGCCCCGGGCTCGGGCAGCCGCTCGGCCGAGCCGTCGAGCTGCAGCCGGACCAGCCGCCGCGGTGGGCGTCCGAGCGTGTGCACCCGGGCCACCGTCTCCTGCCCGCGGTAGCAGCCCTTGTCGAGGTGGACGGCCACGCCGAGCAGCCCGGCCTCGTTGGGGATGGTCCGGTGGTCGGTGTCGATCCCGATCCGCGGCACCCCGGCGGCGATCCGCCGGGCCTCGTAGGCCCAGGTGCCGGCGGCGATCCCGCCGGCCAGCACCCCGGCCAGCCGGTCGCGGGGGACGAACCAGTCGGTGCCGCCGAGCGAATCCGGGGCCGTCCGGGTGACCAGCACCTCGGCGGGCGCCTGTCCGCCCGAGCTCCAGACCAGGGCGACGTCGTCGCTGCGGTCCGCGACCTCGACCCGCATCATGAACCGCATCCGGTCGAGCCAGCCGACCAGCGCGGGAGCGGCCCCCGGCTCGGTGTGCGCCCAGAAGGTGCTGCCGTCGTCGACGCCGTAGAGGACGTGCTCGAGGTGACCCTGCGGGGAGAGCACCAGCGCGGTGGTGCCGACGCCCGGGGCGAGCGACTCGAGGTGCTGGGTGGTCAGCGAGTGCAGCCAGGTCAACCGGTCGGGACCGCTGACCGTGAGCACGCCGCGGTGCGACCGGTCGACCACGGCACCCGGCCGGTCGAGGGCGCGCTGCTCACGGGCGGGGTCGCCGTGGTGCCAGGCCACGCCGGTGTCCGGGCCCTCGTTGCTGACCACCGTCACTGCCGTGCCTCCCCCTGCTCGTCCGCACCCTGCGGCTCTGCGTGTAGTCCCGCCGACAGCGACAACCACCGGGCGGCCGGGGTTCTTCCCCTCGGGCAGCCCCGGCGCGCGGCCGGCTCGGGTCAGCCGCGCTGGAGCCGGGCCCAGACGAAGTTCTGCAGCTCGTGGCCGCCGGAGGCCTTGTCGAACGTCCAGAGCAGCTCGCCGTCGACGTTGCCGTAGAGCCGCTGGCCGGCGGTGTACTCCTCGGCGCCCGGGGTCCGGGCGACGGCGTCGGTGGCCAGCTCGATGCGGGCGCCGGTGATCTTGCCGTACCAGATCTCGGCGATCCCGGTCGGGTGACAGAGCACCACCTCGACCGTCCCGTCGCGCTGCGGCCGCCAGAACCCGGTCTCCATGGTCAGCGGGCGCACCGCGGTGCCGTCCTCACCGACCTCGAAGGTCTGCGACAGGTAGTGCAGGTAGTTCTCGCCGTTGTGGCTGAAGTCGACCTGCTGGCCGAACTCGAAGTCCTCGGTGCCCGGGTAGCTGCCCTTGCCGGTGCCCTCCCACCGGCCCAGCATCCAGGCCAGGGCCACCAGGTCGGGGTGCAGGTCACTCGGGATCTCGAACGGCATGCGGGCAAGCCTGTCACACCACGACGACCGGTCCGGTCCACCGACCGGCGCCGGAGCGGGACCGGCTCAGCTCCGGCGGAGCAGCCGGACCAGCAGACCGAGGCAGCCGAGCCCGAGCACACCCACGCCCGCGATCAGCACCACGGTGAGGACGAGCGCGGAGGTCATGGACCGAGCCTAGGCAGCGACGCCGGTCGGGCCGGGGAGGCGTGCCGCGCGGCTCGCGACGTCGCGTCAGGCCAGCGGCTTGGTCATCATCGTGCAGACGGTGACGTAGGTGCGGCCGCCGCCCTCGCCCCAGCCGTCGAGCTCGGTGCCGTCGTCGACGTAGCCGAGCCGGCGGTAGAGCGCGTGGGCCCGCGGGTTGTCGTGCTCGACGCCGAGCCGGGCGCGCGGCAGCCCGCGCTCGCGGATCCGGTCCTCGAGCGCGCCGATCAGCACCGTGCCCACTCCCAGCGACTGCCAGGCCGGGTGCACCGAGAGCATCCAGAGCTCGCCGGCGTCCTCGGCCTTGCGGTAGTCGACCGCCCCGCAGCCGACCGTCTGGGCGCGGCGGCCGGCGGTCACCAGCAGCAGCTCGGCGCGCCCCTCGAGCCGCAGCCCGATCGCCTCGGCCAGCGCCTCGACGTGCTTCGGCCCGCCGCTCCACTCGAGCTCGCTCAGGTCGTCGAACTCGAGGTCGCGGACGGCCAGCGGGACCCGCAGCTCCATCAGTCCTCCCGGACGGTCGGTGGAGAGGTCAGCCTAGGGTGATCCGGTGACTCGCTACGTGATCATCGGGGCCGGGGCGATCGGGAGCGCGGTCGGCGGCTGCCTGGCCGCGGCCGGCCGGTCGGCCGTGCTGGTCGGACGCCAGGCGCACGTCGACGCCGTCCGCAGCCAGGGGCTGCGGGTCCGCACCCCGGAGTCCGACCGCCGGGTGCCGGTCGAGGCGGTCACCGGTCCCGACGAGCTGCGGCTCACCACCGACGACGTGCTGGTGCTGAGCACCAAGACCCACCAGGCGGTGACCGCGCTGGCCGAGTGGGCCGACGCCGACGTCGTCGACCCGGACAGCGGGGAACGCGTCGGGGCCGCCTGGGAGCGGCTGCCGGTCTGCACCGCACTCAACGGGGTGACCAGCGAGAGCATGGCGCTGCGCTACTTCACCCGGGTGTTCGCCGTCTGCGTCTGGATGCCCGCGGTCTACCTCGAACCCGGCGAGGTCATCGTCCGGGCCACCCCGCGCCGCGGGATCTTCCACGTCGGCGCCTACCACCGATCGGGTGACGAGACAGCCCGGCAGGCGGACGCCACCCTGCTCGACACGCTGCGCGACGACTGGCGGGCCGCCGACTGCGAGGTCGTCGTCACCGACGAGGTGATGGCCTGGAAGTACCGCAAGCTGCTCAGCAACCTCGGCAACAGCGTCCAGGCGCTGGTCGGCGAGGGCGATCCGGCCCCGGTGCTGGCGGCCGCTGACCGCGAGGCGCGCGCCGTGCTCGAGGGCTGCGGGATCGCCTACACCGACGACGCCACCGAGCAGGCGGCGCGCGACGACTCGTTCAGCGTCGCGCCGGTGGCCGGGGAGCCCGACCGGCTCGGCGGCTCCTCGTGGCAGTCGCTGGCCCGTGGCACGGGGACCATCGAGACCGACTACCTCAACGGCGAGATCGCCCGGCTCGCCCGTGAGCACGGGCTGGCCGCCCCGGTCAACGAGCGGCTGGCCGCGCTGGCCCGGACCGCGGCGAAGCAGGGCACCGGCCCCGGTTCGCTGAGCGCCGAGGAGCTCGCCGCCCGGCTCGGCCTCTGAGGTCTCAGCGCGCGGTCACCGTGAACCGGGCGCGGTAGGAGGTGGGCGACAGCGCGAACTCGGCGCGGAAGCGCCGCGCGGCGTAGTTGGGGTCCGGCCAGCCGACGGCGGCACCGACCCGCGAGACCGGGTCGTCGGTGCCCACCAGCCGGAGCGCCATCTGCTCGGCACGGTGCCGGGTCAGCCAGCGCAGCGGGCTCATCCCGAGCTGGTCGGCGAACCGGTGGTGCAGGTGCGAGACCGACACCGCGGCGATCCCGGCCAGCTCGCCGACCGTCCAGGCCCGCGCCGGGTCGGCGGCCATCGCCCGCACCACCGCCCGGACGTCGCGGGCCAGCACCCCCTCGTCCTCGCCGGGGTGCCGGGCGGCCGCGCACTCGGCGAGCACGCAGCCGAGCAGCCCGCGGAGCTGGACCGGTCCGAGGGCACCGGTCCGCCGCGCCCGCTCGGCGAGCTGGTCGAGCCAGCCGACCACCCGGCCCAGGCCGTCCGGATCGAGCCGGAGCTCGGCCTCGCCGGTGCCGAGCAGCAGCTCGGTCAGCGCGCGGTAGTCGAGCACCCAGTCGAGGTCGGCGGCGAGCAGCTCGGGACCGACGTAGACGTTGACCACCTCGACCCGGGTGCTGACCCGGTACTCGTGCCAGGCCCCGGGCCGGACGGCCACCACGTCGCCGGCCACCAGCTCGCGGGCACCGTGCCGGGTCCGGTGCCCGACCGCCCCGTCCACCACCACGGCCAGCTCGCAGAAGTCGTGCCCGTGGGCAGGAACGTCCTGCTCGAGCGTCAGCCGGGCCGCGGACACCGGGTAGGCGCCGGGGGCGAACACGTCGGCTCTGGTGCGGCGTTCGGGGATCACGGAACCAGGCTTAGCACGGCGACGCGCGGACGTCCGTAGGGACAGAGCAGGATCGTGCTGGTTTCGGCGAGTCCGGTGCTAGCGGCCCCCGGGCCCGGCGCCGCAGGATCGAGCCATGACCGAGACCCTCACCAGCCCGCTGCTCGACCTCGCCGTCGTCGAGCAGTACCGCACCGACGGCTTCGTCCACCTGCCCGGGGTGCTCGACGCCGCCGAGGTCGAGCGCTACCGCACCGCGGCCGCGGAGGCCTACGAGCACGGCCAGGCCCTCGACCCGGACAGCGCGATGTTCAAGCAGGTGGTGAACGTGTGGCGCACGGACCCGGTGCTGCGCGACCTGACCCTGCACCCGCGGCTGGCCACGCTGGCCACCGAGCTGGCCGGGATGCCGCTGCGGATCTGGCACGACCAGCTGCTGATGAAGCGGCCACACAACGCCACGCCGACCGAGTACCACCAGGACGCGCCGTACTGGCCGCACGCGGGCTGCCGGCACGCGCTGTCGGCCTGGGTGGCGCTGGTCGACGTCCCGGTCGAGCGCGGCTGCATGACCTTCATCCCCGGTCAGCAGGACCGGCACGACATCCGCGCCATCGACCTCGCCGACGCCACCGACCTGTTCGAGGCCGCGCCGGACCTGGTCTGGACCCGGCGCATCACCATCCCGCTGCGCGCCGGCGACGTCACCTTCCACAACGGCTACACGCCGCACACCGCGAACGCCAACGAGACCGACGAGTTCCGGTTCGCGCACGTCAACATCTACGTCGACCGGGAGACCCGCTACGACGGCCGCCCGCACGTCTGCACCGACGGGCTCGGGCTGGCCGTCGGCGGTCCCTTCCCGGACGACCGCTTCCCGCCGGTGCCCTGAGCAGCCACCCACCGCGGCGCCCTGAGCCTGTCGAAGGGGCACGCACGCGCCTCGACAGGCTCAGCGCACGGATGAGGCCAGAACGGGCAACCGACTCAACGCCCTGAACACCCACCACGGTGCCCTGAGCACCCACCCACCACGGCGCCCTGAGCCCGTCGAAGGGCACACGCACGCGCATCGACAAGCTCAGCGCACGGATGAGGCCAACGGGGGCAGCCGACTCAACGCCCAGAGCCCACCCACCACCGTGCCCTGAGCCCGTCGAAGGGCACACGCCTGCGCTTCGACAAGCTCAGCGCACGGATGAGGCCAACGGGGGCAGCCGACTCAACGCCCAGAGCCCACCCACCACCGTGCCCTGAGCCCGTCGAAGGGCACACGCCTGCGCTTCGACAAGCTCAGCGCACGGATGAGGCCAACGGGGCAGCCGACTGAGCGCCCCGAACACCCACCCACCACCGTGCCCTGAGCCCGTCGAAGGGCACACGCACGCGCATCGACAAGCTCAGCGCACGGATGAGGCCAACGGGGCAGCCGACTGAGCGCCCCGAACACACACCCACCACCGTGCCCTGAGCCCGTCGAAGGGCACACGCACGCGCTTCGACAAGCTCAGCGCACGGATGAGGCCAACGGGGCAGCCGACTCAACGCCCCGAACACCCACCCACCACCGTGCCCTGAGCCCGTCGAAGGGCGCACCCACGCGCTTCGACAAGCTCAGCGCACGGATGAGGCCGACCGGTTCCCGCCGGTGCGCTGAGCCTGTCGAACGGCATACGCCTGCGCTTCGACAGGCTTAGCGCGCGGGTCAGGCCAGTGCAGGCAGCCGGGTCAGCGCCTCGGCCACCGCGGCCTGCAGCTCGGCGTCGTCCCAGCCCGTGTCGGTGACCTTGCCCTCGAGGTAGGCCCCGTAGGCCGGCAGGTCGAGGTGACCGTGCCCGCAGAGCGCGGTGACGATCACCTTCTCCTCACCCGACTCCTTGCAGGCCAGCGCCTCCTCGACCGCGGCGGCCAGCGCGTGCGTCGGCTCGGGCGCCGGGACGATGCCCTCGGTCCGCGCGAACAGCACGCCGGCGGCGAAGCACTCGCTCTGCGGCTTGGCCACCGCGCCGATCTCGCCGGTCTCGTAGAGGTGGCTGATCAACGGGCTCATCCCGTGGTAGCGCAACCCGCCGGAGTGGATCGGGTCGGGGACGAAGTCGTGCCCGAGGGTGTGCATCTTGAGCAGCGGCGTCATCCCCGCGGTGTCGCCGAAGTCGTAGGCGTAGGTGCCCTGGGTCAGGCTCGGGCAGGCGCTCGGCTCGACCGCCCGCACCTCGGGGTTCATCCAGCCCGCCCACTTCTCCCGCAGGAACGGGAACATCAGCCCGCCGAAGTTGGAGCCGCCGCCGGTGCAGCCGACCAGCAGGTCCGGGGTCTCGCCGATCTTGGCCAGCTGGAGCAGCGCCTCCTCGCCGATGATCGTCTGGTGCATCAGCACGTGGTTGAGCACGCTGCCCAGCGCGTAGTTGGTCGACGGGTCCTGGGCGGCGATCTCCACCGCCTCGCTGATCGCGATCCCCAGCGACCCGGTCGAGTCGGGGTGTTCGGCCAGGATGGCGCGGCCCGCCGCGGTCAGCTCCGACGGGCTCGGGTGCACGGTGCCGCCGAAGGTCTCGATCATCAGGCGGCGGTAGGGCTTCTGATCGTAGGAGGCGCGGACCTGCCACACCTCGCAGTCGATCCCGTACTGCGCGCAGGCGAAGGCCAGCGCGGTCCCCCACTGGCCGGCGCCGGTCTCGGTGGTGAGCTTGGTGATGCCCGCCCGGGCGTTGTAGTAGGCCTGCGGGACGGCGGTGTTCGGCTTGTGCGACCCGGCCGGGCTGACACCCTCGTACTTGTAGTAGATCCGGGCCGGGGTGCCGAGCGCCGCCTCGAGCCGGTGGGCCCGGAAGAGCGGGCTGGGCCGCCACAGCCGGTAGACGTCGAGCACCTCCTCGGGGATGTCGACGTACTGCTCGCCGGTGACCTCCTGCATGATCAACTCGGTCGGGAAGAGCGGCGCCAGGTCGTCGGGCCCGACCGGCTGGCCGGTGCCGGGGTGCAGCGGCGGCGGGGGCGGCGTCGGCAGGTCGTGCACGACGTTGTACCAGCGGGTCGGCATCTCCGACTCGTCCAGCGTGATCTTGTGCTGCTTGCCTGCTCCCGCCATCGGACTCCCCCGTCGCCGTCGATCGTGTGGCGGCACAGTAGCCGCCGGGGTCCGGCCGGCGCGATCCGCCCGGACCGGACCGGCTGCCACACTGGGTCGATGATCGGACGTCTGCACGGCATCGTGATCGACAGCCCGGACCCCGACGCCGCAGCCCGGTTCTGGGCCGAGGTGCTCGGGATGCAGCGGGTGCAGGACGAGCCCGACTGGGCGGTGATCGGCGACGCGCCCGACCGGCCCGGGCTGGCCTTCCAGCGCGCGACCGGTCAGCCGCCGAGCACCTGGCCCGAGCCGGAACGCCCGCAGTACCGACACTTCGACGTGGCCGTCGACGACCTCGACGCGGCCGAGCAGGCGGCGCTCGCGCTCGGCGCCCGGCGGCTGCCCGGCGGGGGCGAACGCTTCCGGGTCCTGGCCGATCCCGACGGCCACCCGTTCTGCCTGGTGCGCTGAGGAGCCCGCCGGTGCGTCTGGTGGTGCAGCGGGTCAGTTCCGCGTCGGTGGAGGTCGACGGTCAGGTGGTCGGGGCGCTGGACCGACCCGGGTTGCTGGTGCTGGTCGGCGTCACCCACGACGACGACGCCCGGGTGGCGTCCCGGTTGGCCGAGAAGCTCTGGACGCTGCGGATCCTGGCCGACGAGCGGTCGGCGGCCGACCTCGGTGCCCCGGTGCTCGTGGTGAGTCAGTTCACCCTGTACGCCGACGTCCGCAAGGGCCGCCGGCCGTCCTGGAACGCGGCCGCCCCGCGCCCGGTCAGCGAACCGCTGGTCGCGGCCTTCGTCGAGGCGCTCCGCGGGCTCGGCGCCGAGGTGTCCACCGGCGTCTTCGGCGCCGACATGCAGGTGTCAGGCGTCAACGACGGTCCGGTCACCCTGGTCATCGACTCCGCCGACCTGGCCCGCTGACCCTGCCCCGGTCGGCCCGCGGCCGGCGTCGTCGAGCGCGCGGCGCGCCCCGGTCCGGGGCACCCGGCCCTCGGCGCACAGCTGGGCGAGCTCGCCGAGCGGCGTCCCGCGGTCCCCGCGCAGCGCCCGGCCGGCGGCGATCACGTAGCCGGTCCGGCGGGCCCGGGTGAGCCCGACCACCACCTCGCGCAACGCGTCCCGGCGGTGGTCGGCGTCCGGGCCGACCGCGTCCCGGCGGGCCCGGGCGACCCAGCCACGGCCGTCCTCGACGGTGTCGAGGACGGCGACGTCGACACTGCGTCCGGCCAGCTCGGCCGCGGTCCCCACCGGTACCTCGGCCAGCGCCGGGCCTCCCGCGTCGAGCAGCTGCCGGGTCAGCCGGACCTGCGCCGGATAGGGCGTCACGATCGCCACGGTGCGGCCTTCGGCGAGGTGCCGTTCGGCCAGCGCGCGGCTGATCCGCGCTCCCGCGGCCCAGCTGCGTCCGCCCGGACCGTCCTCGGCGACCCGGCCGTCGGGCAGCCCGTCGGTGTCCACCCAGACCAGTCCGGCCTCGGGCTGCGGACGTCCGGTCAGGACGCCCTGGTAACCGATCCGGTTGACCAGCTCGGTCGCCTCCTCGCCGTAGCGGCGCTGGACGTCGAGCAGCACACAGCCCGGGTGGTGCTGCGCGGCGCGCGGCGAGAGCAGCCCGACGTGCTCGAACACGTCGTGGTCCCAGTAGTGCCCGCGCTCGTAGACCGGGTGTCGCGGCGGGCCGGGCTGCAGGTGGTCGCCGACCAGCAGGCAGCCGCGGGTGGCCCGGGTGGCCAGGTAGGCGACCTGCGGCAGCGGCACCGCGGCCGCGCGGTCGACGATCACCAGCTCCCAGCGGCCGCCGGCCAGCACCGGATCGTCGAACAGCCGGTCGACGGTGGTCGCGGTGACCACCGCCCGTTCGAGCAGCAGCGGCTCGTGCTGGGAGGCGGCGTCGCGGAGCGCCTGGTGGGCCCGCTCGAGCGCCTCGGCGGCCTCGGCCAGATCGGCCTCGGCCTGCCGGCCCGCCTCGACCAGCGCCGGCAGCTGCTCGGCCAGCGCGGGCAGCCCTGCCGCCTCGGCGCGGGCGCACAGCTCCTCGTCACCGTCGGTGACCCGCGGGCGGGCGTCGAGCTCGGCGGCGCGGGTGCGGAGCGCCGACTCGGCGTCCTCCGCGGCGGCCAGCGCGGACCGGGCCGCGCGGGCCCGCTCCTGGGCCGGTCGGGCCCGGTCGGCGGCGCGGGTCCAGGCGGCGGCGCGGGGCAGCGCCCGCTCGCCGGCGCCGGTCCCGCTCGGGCCGGCGGCCCCGCGGTCGCCGGGCCCGGCGAGGTCACCGGCGTCCAGGACGCGGTCGAGCAGGTCGGCGGCCGGGCGCTCGGCGCTCAGGCCCTCGCTCCGACGCCGCTGTTCGGCGGCGGCGCTCTCCGCCTGGGTGGCGTCGGTGGTCAGCTCGCGGCGCAGCCGCCAGTGCCGCGGGCCGCGCGGCAGCCCGGCGAGCTCGGCCCGGGTCCGCTCGAGCCGTTCCTCCGCGGTCCGGGTCCGGGCGTCCTGGAGCTGGCGCGCGGCAGCCAGCAGCTCGGTGTGCGCATCGGTCTCGGCGGTCCGGCGCCGGGCCGTCTCGGCCTCCGCGAGCACCAGTTGCTCGGCGGTCCGCTCGCGCTCGGCCCGGTCGTCCAGCCGACGCCGGGCGGCGCGGTACTCCTCGAGGTCGAACCCCTGCGCCGACGTGTCCTCGGAGCCGGACGGCCGGAAGGCGGCCAGCCGGGTGCGGGCCTCGCGCAGCTCGACCAGCGCGGCCGCCTCGCGGAGCCCGACCACCCGGGCGGTGGCGGCGTCCCGGGCGGCGAGCGCCTCGGGCTGGGCGGCCTCGACCAGCGCGTCGGCCAGCACGTCGGACCGTTCGGCCAGACCGGCCAGGTGCGCCGGACCGACCCGCACCACCGCCCCGGCGCGCGGGTGCCGGGCGGCGAGCAGCCGGAGCACGGCCTCGTCGACGGCGAACGGGTCGGCGGAGACCAGCAGGCACCGCTGACCGGTGTCGAGGGCGCGGCCCAGCGCGTCGGCGATGACCGTGGTCGCACCGGTGGCCGGGGGCGCCCAGACGGCGTTCAGCCCGGCGGCGAACGCGGCCGCCAGGGCCCGGGTGTGCGGGGCGGCGTCCTCGGGCTGCCGGGGCAGCCGGTCGAGGTCGCCGCGGGCGAACGGCTGCAACGGCTTGACCGCCTCCGCGGTGCTCAGGCCGCGGAGCAGCGTCCGGTAGACCGCGGTGGGTTCGCGCCGCGGCAGGCAGAGCACCAGCCCGTCCTCCGGCGCTCCGGGCTGGACCCGGACCAGGCAGCCGGACTCGCCCCGGCGGAAGCCGAGGACGCCGTAGCGGCGGCGGTCCGGCTGGCCGGCGGGCGCGAGGACCGCGCGGTCCAGTCGGTCGACCTGGGCCTCGGTGAGCCGGCCGGTGCGGAACCAGCCGGGCTCGTCGCCCGCGACCGGCGTGACCGTGCCGTGCGTGGTCCAGGCCGACCCGGGCTGGGCGTCCTGCGGGTGCGCCTCGATCACCGAGCGCAGGTCGTAGAGCAGTCCGGCGTGCCACTGGGCGCTGCTCGGACGCGGGGCACGGCGCGGCTCGACCGGGGCCTCCGGGAGCGCCTCCGGCGCGTCGGTGCCGGCAGCGGGCGCGGGTTCGGTGCCGGGCTCGACTGCGGGCTCGGACGCGGGCTCGGACGCGGGCTCGGACGGGGTCGGCGGGGACTGGGTGGGCTCGGACATCGGTGGGTCAGGCTATCGGGACCGACGGCGTGCACCGAGCCGTCGTCCGGGCCCGGAACGCCGCGAGCCCGCCGGGACCGGGAGGTCCCGACGGGCTCGTGCGGCTCGGTCCGACGGTCAGGCGGCGCTGGTGGCCAGCTCGACCTCGACCTCGGCGACGTTGCCCCGCCTGGCCACGACCTTGCGGTCGGTCTGGGCGCCCGGCGCGAGGGTGCGCAGGGTCCAGGAGCCGTCGCCGGCGAAGAACCGGAAGTGGCCGGTGGCCGAGGTGGGCACCTCGGCGGTGAACTCGCCGGTGGAGTCGAGCAGCCGGACGTAGGCGCCTGCGACCGGCTCACCCTCCCGCAGCACCCGGCCCTGGATCACGGCCTCCTTGGTCAGGTTGAGGCCCTCGACGCTCAGACCGCCCTGAGTGGCTCCGCACATGGTGTTCTCCTGTCTCCGGGGCTCAGGCCTGGCCGGGCTCGTCGCCGACCGCGACCGGGACGCCGACCAGCGAGCCGTACTCGGTCCACGAGCCGTCGTAGTTCTTGACGTTCTGCTGGCCGAGCAGCTCGTGCAGCACGAACCAGGTGTGCGCGCTGCGCTCGCCGATCCGGCAGTAGGCGATGGTGTCCTGCTCGAAGTCGAGCCCGGCGTCGCCGTAGAGCTTGGTCAGCTCGTCGTCGGAGCGGAAGGTGCCGTCGTCGTTGGCCGCCTTGCTCCACGGCACGTTGACCGCCGTCGGCACGTGGCCGCCGCGCTGGGCCTGCTCCTGCGGCAGGTGGGCCGGGGCGAGCAGCCGGCCGGCGTACTCGTCGGGGCTGCGGACGTCGACCAGGTTCTTGGTGCCGATCGCGGCCACGGTCTCGTCGCGGAACGCGCGGATCGAGGTGTCGGGCTCGGAGGCCTTGTACTCGGTGGCCGGGCGGGTGACGGTCTCGCTGCTCAGCTCGCGGGCGTCGAGCTCCCACTTCTTGCGGCCGCCGTCGAGCAGCCGGGCGTCGGAGTGGCCGTACAGCTTGAAGTACCAGTAGGCGTACGCGGCGAACCAGTTGTTGTTGCCGCCGTAGAGCACGACGGTGTCGTCGTTGGCGATCCCGCGCTCGCTGAGCAGCTTCTCGAACTGCTCCTTGTTGACGAAGTCGCGCCGCACCGGGTCCTGGAGGTCCTCCTTCCAGTCCAGCTTGATCGCGCCCTTGATGTGGCCGCCGTCGTAGGCGGTGGTGTCCTCGTCGACCTCGACGAGCACCACCTTGTCGTCGTCGAGGTGGGCGGCCACCCAGTCGGCGTCGACGAGGACTTCCTGCCTGCTCATATCCGGTGTCTCCTGGTGATCGTGGGTCCGCACGGGTGCGCGGGCCGGTCGGCTGCGGTGATCGGTGGCGGCGCGGACGGGTCGAGACTCCGGAGCCGTCCGCGCGATCGGGCCCGGGTCACGGGCCGGCGGAGGCGAGACGCTGCCTGGGCGTTCCACACCGACCCGGTCGGGCGCGGCGGGACGGCCGGGTACGGCGCGTCTCTAGATCATTCGACACAGCGACGAACGCATCAGGCCGTAGTCCACGGCCAGGCGCCGGGTCAGCCCTGAGGCACCCGGGTTCGTCACGGTCACGTTTCCACTGTACGGATCGCCGTGCGCGCCGCCCAGCGGTACTGCCAGCATCCGAGACGATGGTCCGGATGCTGGACCGGTGATCGAGGTCTCAGGCACCGCCGGCGAACGGTGGCAGCACCTCGAGCCGGACGCAACCGTCCGCATCCGGGGTGAGCGCGTCCCGTCGGCGGTCCGGCCGGACCGCGTGCCCGTCCACGAGCACCGACGAGGCGGTGAGCACCCGGGCGAAGCCCGGATCGGGGTGCCGGTCGCGGAGCACGGCGAGCGCGTCGGCCACGGTGTCGGCCTCGAGCTGCTCGCTCGCGCAGCCCGCGGCGGCACGGGCGCCACCCCAGAACGTCACCACCACCCGCGTCATCTTGCTATCGTCACCCCCAAGCACCGAGGCCCGAGCGACAGCTCCGGGCCTCGCATCGTTTCCTGTTAGTTTGACCTCGGTTCACCGCATGCTGCCGCTGACTGCCAGCTGATTGCCACTTGTCCGTCCGCGCCGGACCCTCGGGGCGCCCCACGTTCGAAGGGCAGGATCGCCATGGCCACCCTGCTGCTGTTGACCAACGACATGCAGGCCTCCACCGAGGTGCTGCCCGCCCTGGAGCTGCTCCCGCACCACGTCCGGGTGCTCTCCGCCGAGCCGACCGCGCTGCTCGACGCGCCCACCGCCGACGTCATCCTGCTCGACGCCCGTCGCGACCTCGTCGGCGCCCGGTCGCTGTGCCGGCTGATCCAGACCACCGGCAAGGAGGCCCCGCTGGTGGTGATCGTCAACGAGGGCGGGCTGGCCGCGCTGAGCTCGGACTGGGGCTTCGACGACCTGCTGCTGACCTCGGCCGGCCCGGCCGAGGTGGACGTCCGGCTGCGGCTGGTGACCAGCCCGGCCCAGCAGACCGAGTCCGAGCAGCTGATCCACACCGGCAGCATCGTGATCGACGAGGCCGGCTACTCGGCCAAGCTCAACGGCCAGCAGCTCGACCTGACCTACACCGAGTTCGAGCTGCTCAAGTACCTGGCCCAGCACCCCGGCCGGGTGTTCAGCCGCCAGCAGCTGCTCAGCGACGTCTGGGGCTACGACTACTACGGCGGCACCCGGACCGTCGACGTCCACGTCCGGCGGCTCCGCGCCAAGCTCGGGGCCGAGTACGAGTCGGTGATCGGCACGGTCCGCAACGTCGGCTACCGGTTCGTCACCCCGGCACCCTCGGACGAGCAGAGCAGCTCCGCCTCGCGGTCCTGAGCTCTTCGGGACGCTGCGAGGGAGCCTCCGTCGGGTCAAGATGTCTCGTCGGGCACGCCGCGTGCCCGGGAGCGGAGCCTGTGGTGTCCCAGCCCGACCCGCCTGACGGTGGAGCTCTGCTCCTGCCGCTCTACGGCGCCAGTCCGTGGCAGGCGACCAAGCGCTTCTGGCTCAAGTACGCGACGTTCACCGGTCGCGCCAGCCGCAGCGAGTTCTGGTGGTGGACGCTCATCTCGCTGATCGTGAGCGTGGCGCTCGGCTTGGCAGGGGCAGCGCTCTCTCCCGGGGGATGGATGGCCACGGCCACCGGCCCGCGGATGGAGGACGTGCCGGCCGACCTGTGGACCGTGGTGACGCTGTGCCCCTCGATCGCGGTGACGATCCGACGGTTGCACGATGCCGGCCGCAGCGGATGGTTCTACGTTCTGTGCGTCCCCGGCGACGCGGTGAGCCTGTTTTCGATCGTCCGGCCGGATGCGTTCGTACCGGCAGGTTTGAGCGGTGGTCTGAGCCCGACACTCGTCCTGCAAGGAGTCGTCGGCTTGATCGTCGGTGTCGGCGGCCTCATCGTCCTGGTCCTCTGCATCGAAGGTCCCAGCCCCGCCGGCGCTCGCTTCGACCGGCGGTGATCCTCTCCCCCGACCGCGACCCGCGGCTGATCACGGTTCGCCGCGGCGGCTCGCTGACCGACCCCGACCACCACCGGCTCGCGCTCTGGGCGGCGTCGTGCGCCGAGCACGTGCTCGGTCTGTTCGAGGCCGCCCGGCCCGACGACCCGCGTCCGCGCGAGGCGATCGCGCACAACCGGGCCTGGACCCGCGGGGAGGTGCGGATGATGGTCGCCCGCGCCTCCGGTGGGCACGCCATGGGTGCGGCCCGCGACCTGCGCGGCGCCGCCCGGTTCGCCGCCTACGCCGCCGGGCAGGCGGGCGTCGTCCCCCACGTC
Source organism: Microlunatus kandeliicorticis (assembly GCF_014137855.1). Lineage (GTDB taxonomy): Bacteria > Actinomycetota > Actinomycetes > Propionibacteriales > Propionibacteriaceae > Microlunatus > Microlunatus kandeliicorticis. The sequence continues at coordinate 51,103 of NZ_JACGWT010000007.1, read as the reverse complement.
GCCGCACACGACCTCGGGGCCGCGGCGTACGCGATCAAGGCCGTCCGGGCCGCCGCCGAGGCCGACGGCGCCACCGCGGACCAGGCGGTCGAGGCGGGCCGCGCCGAGTGCCGCTGGCAACGCGACCGGCTGCCGGACGCCGTCCGCGACCTGGTGCTCGACGACCAGCGGATCCGCAACCCGCTGTGCTGGAACGTCTTCGACGCCTGAGGAACCCGTCGCGTCGGGGATCCGACCGCGACGAGGCGGCCAGATCCCCGACACGACGACCGCTCAGCCGCCGATCGCGTCCAGCATCTGCAGGGCGGCCTCGTGCCGGGCCCTCGCGTAGGTGGTCAGACTCTCGTCCAGCTCCTGGGGGTGCTCGAGGGGCACGGCCAGCGGATAGATCGAAGACAGCGTGAAAGCGCAGCCGACGGCGACCACGGCGGCGAGATCCGCCTCGGGGAGCCGCGGGTTCTCCTCGCGATAGGCGTCGATCAGCCGACCGAGCTCAGCGTCCCAGGTGGGTGTGCCCAGGACCGTGCGCGGATCGCACCCGATCCTGGCGATCTCCCACGCTGCGAAACGCGCAGCCGGCGGCTGGAAGTCGATCACCGCAGCGATCTCGTCACCCCGGAGCAGCAGGTTGGGCGAGGCGAGGTCGCCGTGGACGATCTGCGTGGTCAGCGCCGGCAGACCGCGGAGGATCGCCTCTACCCGTGGCAGCATCGCCCGCCGCTGGACGGCGGCCTCGAGGGCCCACGCCTCGAAGTCGGAGAGCTTCCGGCGTGTGCGGTAGGCGTCGATCAGCCGGTCGTACCGTCGGCGGGCGCCGCTGCCGTCGCGGAGCTCGACGGCCGGACGCAGCACCGGGGGACCGGCCGGATGACCGGCCAGGCGCCGGTGCAGCCGGCCGAGCACGGACCCCACGGCCGCCCACCGTGGTCCGCGCAGCCCGCCCTCGGCGGTTTCGGCGCCCTCGACGAAGTCCCAGAGTGACAGCACCAGTGGCCCGCTGCGTCCGAAGGTCCGGCCCTGCAGGTCAGGGTGCTGCGCCGGGACGGGGACGCCACCGTCGCGGGCACAGCCGGCCAGGCCGATCGCCGCCTCCTCGAGCGGGAGACGGTCCGCCTCGCGGTAGACCTTGGCGAACCACCGGCGGCCGGCACCGTCGGTCAGCGCGAAGTTGTCGGTGGCGGTGCCCGCGTGGATCTGCTCGATCGCGGCAGGAGACCAGCCGTAGGCCCTCCGGACCGTCTCCGTCACCGCCGCGCTCGTCGCTGGTCGCACCACGCGAGTCTGCCGTCCTGACGGCCGCGTCGGGGATTCGACCGCGACGACCCGGCCAGATCCCCGACACCGAGCGCTCAGCGCGCGAAGTCGGGGTGGGTCGGCCGAACTCAGCGTGAACCGATCCGAGCGGCCCTAGGCTGAGAGGCATGGCCAGCGGGGGTGCGAACGAGGCGAGACGGCCGGTGTGGGGACTGGGGCCGGTCGGTGGTCTGGTGCTGCTTACCGTGCTGGTGGCCGGGCTCTCGGTGGCCGCGCTCGGGCTCCGCGCGTTCCGCGCCCACCACGTCGGGGTGTCAGCCTTCGACTTCATGCCCTGGAACCTGTTCCTGGCCTGGATCCCCTATCTGCTGGCGCTGCTGATCGCCGCCGTCCACCGCAGCCGTGGTCCGCGCCCGCTGCTCGTCGCGCTCGGACTGGCCTGGCTGCTGTTCCTGCCGAACGCGCCGTACCTGGTCACCGACGTGATCCACCTGGGGACCGCGTGGGGCGCGCCGCTGTGGTTCGACGCCGGCCTGATCGCGCTGTTCGCCGGCACGGGGCTGGCGCTCGGACTCGCCTCGCTGCTGATCGTCCACCGGGTGGTCGAGGCCCGGCTCGGCCGGTTGTGGGGTTGGTGCGTCGCGGTCGGCTCGCTGGTGCTCAGCGCGGTCGGGATCTACCTCGGTCGCTACCCGCGGTTCAACTCCTGGGACGTGATCACCAACCCGCACGGGCTGCTCGCCACCGTGCTGCACCGGCTCACCGACCCGCTGGGCAACCCGTTCCTGCTCAAGTTCGGGCTGCTGACCAGCACGCTGCTGCTCGGCAGCTATCTGCTGGTCTGGCTGGTCGGCCGTTTCCTGGTGCGGCCCGCCCACCCCGTCCGCTGAGCCGGCGGGCGGACCGGCTCAGATCCAGCCGCGGTCGCGGGCCAGCCGGGCCGCTTCGTGCCGGTTGGCCACCCCGAGCTTGGTGACCGCCGCGGACAGGTAGTTGCGGACGGTCCCCGCCGACAGCGAGGCCCGGTCGGCGATCTCCTCGACCGGGCTGCCCTCGGCGGCCAGCGCCAGCACGTCCGCCTCGCGCGGCGAGAGCGGCGAGTCGCCGGCGCCGATCGCCTCGGCGGCGAGCTGCGGGTCGACGAACCGCCCGCCGCCGGCCACCACGCTGATCGCCTCGGCCAGCTGCGCCGACGACGCCGTCTTGGGCAGGAAGCCACGCACCCCGGCCGCGAGGGCCGTCTTGAGATAGCCCGGACGCCCGTGCGAGGTGACGATCAGGCACCGGCACTCGGGCACCTCGGCGGCCAGCCGCTCGGCGACCGCGATCCCGTCCAGCCCCGGCATCTGCAGGTCAAGCAGCGCCACGTCCGGACGCTGGTGCCGGGCCGCGGCGACCGCCTCCGGCCCGCTGGCCGCCTGGGCGACCACCTCGAGCCCGTCCTCCAGCCCGAGCAGGGTGACGAACGCGTCCCGGATCAGCGTCTCGTCGTCGGCCACCAGCACCCGGATCACCGTGCACGCTCCTCGTTCCGTCCGGCGCCGACCGGCTCCCCCGGTCGGACCCCACCCAGCCTGTCCGGACCCACCGGCACCCAACCGGTCGGCCCGAGCGGCACCGCCGCCTCGAGCGCGAACACCACGCCCCCGTCGGTCCACCCGTGCCGCACCCGACCGCCGACGGCGGCCAGCCGCTCGGCGATCCCGACCAGCCCGTGACCGCCACGACCGCCGGCGTCGACCGGAGCCGCCGGGTCCGGGGCGGCGCCGTCGTTGCGGATCCGCAGCAGCACCGGGTCGGTGCCGCCCAACTCGACGTCGCACCAGGTGGCGCGGCTGTGCCGGATCACGTTGGTCACCGCCTCGCGCAGCGTCCAGGCCAGCGCGGCCGCGGCAGCCGGGTGCAGCCCGTCGGGCGGCCCGCCCGTCACCCGGCAGCGGACGCCGGCGGAGTCGAGCAGCGACCGGGCGCCGGCCAGCTCGGTGGTGAGGTCGGCGTGCCGGACGCCGCTGACCACCTGACGCACCTCGCGGGCGGCCTCGTCGGCGATCCGCCGGACCGCGGCCATCTCGTCCGCCGCCTGCTCGGGCCGCCCGCGGCGCGCCAGCTCGGCGGACAGCTCGCTCTTGACCGCCACCGCGGTGAGGGTGCGTCCGAAGACGTCGTGCAGGTCGCGGGAGATCCGCAGCCGCTCCTCGGCGATGGCCAGCGAGGCCGCCTGCCCGCGGGCCGCGTCGAGCGCCCACACCACCCGGAGCATCCAGCCCGAGGCCCAGAACGAGAAGCCGATGGCGAAGATCCCGAAGCTCCAGCCGACCATGATCCCGACCAGGTAGCCCCAGCCGCGGACGTCGACGAGCACCGGCACCAGCAGGGCGGCGGTGACCAGGACGCAGCCGGCCCCGGCCAGCAGCATCCCGCGGCGTCCGAGCACCGGGGCGACCGCACAGAACGGCGCGACCGCCACCAGCCGGACCACCAGGTCCGCGGCCCGGTCGTCGACCGGGAGCAGCACCGCGGCCGCCCAGCTGGCCAGGGTGACCAGCCCCCAGGCCAGGAACAGCCACCGGGTCCTTCCCTCGGGCCGACGTCGCGCGGCCCGCATCGCACCGAGCGCCCACCGGCAGACGGCGATGCCCAGCCCGGTCTGCGCGACGGTCAGCACGAACAGCAGCCAGAGCGAGGCGTCGTCCCGGACCGCCCCGGCCAGCAGCCCGACCGAGAAGAACAGCTCGAAGCCGAGCAGGACGTACAGCGACAACCGGGTGTAGGTCTCGAACCGGCGGGCGCTGGTGCCCAGCGGGACGCCCGGCAGACCGCCCGCCGGCGGTCCTGCAGCGGTGCTCACCGGGTGATCCTGTCAGCCTCCACACCGGTCGACCAAGGCTGCGCCACGCCGTGCCGACGGGCCCACCAGCCGAGCACGGGCACCGACAGGGCCAGGATCGCGATCGGGACCAGCATGACCGGCCCGCCGGCCCCGGGGCCGCGCTCGAACGCACCGCTCATGTCACCGAAGACCGCGGCCGGCACCAGCATGACGACGTTGTTGACGACGTGGATGAGGACGCCGGCCTCGAGCCCGCCGGTGCGCCAGCTCAGCAGCCCCAGGCTCAGCCCGAAGACCAGGTAGTAGGCGATCAGCCACGGATCGGTGGCCAGGTGCGCGGCCATGAACAGCAGGTTGCCGACGCTCAGGCCGAGGACCAGCGCGATGGCCGGTCGGACCGCCCACGAGCCGACCGCCCGGGTGATCAGGCCGCGGAAGCCGTACTCCTCACCGGTCGCCTGGAGCGGGGTGGTGAGCAGGATGATCAGAGCCCAGAGCAGCGCGTCGGGGCTGAGCCCGGTCAGCCGGTCGCGACCGAGCCAGGTGAACAGCCCGCCGTAGAGCAGCCAGAACGGCACCACCAGCAGCGCCGCCCGGCCGAACCAGCCCCAGCGGAACCGGCCGGCCACCGAGCTCAGCCGGCCCGGCCGGACGCCGAAGAGCGCCCACTGCAGCAGCATGGCGATCGGCCAGAGCGCGGCCAGCGACAGGTTGTTGGCCAGGAACAGCCACGGGGTGACGGTGCCCGACGGGCGGCTCTGGGCGGCGTCAAGGGCGACGGCCCCGATGCTCAGCCCGATGCTGACGAGGAGGTAGCCGGCGAGGACGCCGAGCACGGCGACCAGGCCGCGCCAGCGACGCAGTCCCGGACGGCCCAGCCCGATCGGGTAGGGCCGGTCACGGTGGCCCTGGTCGGGGCGGGCGGGTTCGGCAGCAGGGACGACGGTGGGAGTCGGGTCGTAGGTGTTCGCGGTCATGGATCCAGCCTCGGGCCGCGCCCGGCCGACCGGCAGTGCCCGGCCTCACCAGGCCGCGGGACCGCTTCACCGGTGCGACCTGACGTTTGTCACACAACCGGCTCAGCGCTGGCTGCGCACCCAGGCGAGCAGCCGCCGGACGTGGGTGGGCACCGTCCCGGGCGGGCCGTCCTCCCGCAGGTACTGGACGGCCGAGGTGGTCTGGGCGACCAGCATGGCCAGCGCGGCGAGGCCGAGACAGAAGCCGGGCAGCTCGCTGAACCCGCCGAGCGCGCTGGCCTCGATGCACAGGTAGAGACCGGCAAGCAGCACCGGGTAGGACAGCCAGTGCGTCCACCAGGAGACCCGGACGGTGCGGGTGTCGGTGTAGTCGCGGTCGTGGTTCCAGACGTCGAAGACCCGCGACCAGAGCGCCAGCTGGAGGACGCAGACCGCCAGCAGCACCACCGCCGCGGCCAGCGCGAGCAGCGGGAAGACGAGGTCGGGACCGGCGTCCGGCGGGTAGCTGGCGACCGCCGCACCGCACAGCCCGGCAGCCAGCACTCCGGCGACCGCGCCCAGACGGGTCAGCTGCAGCTGGGGTCGCATCCGCTCGGCCGTCGCGCTCACCACGACCGGCCACTGTACGCGGCGGCCCCAGCGAGGCCCCTGTTCCGCCGAACCACGGTCGGCATCGCCTAGGTTCTGTTCATGGATGCGGGCCGGAAACTGCGTCGGCTGTCGGTGGACCCCGCTCCGCGGCTGAGCGCCGAGCTCACCGCGGGGGTGCTGGCGGCGGCCCAGGCGGCCGAGTCCACCGACGCGGCGCCACCGCTCAACGACGAGCAGCTGATGGCGCTGCAGCACCCCGGCGGGCTCCCCGCCGACGCCGAGGTCACCCACTTCCCGATGCGCCAAGCCGTCGACCGGGACGACGCCACCGGCGACCTGGTCGGGTACGGCCAGCTGATCGAGCAGGGGCTGAGCCCGGCCGACCGGGACCGCCCGACCGGGACGCTGTTCGTCCACCCCGACCACCGCCGGCAGGGTCTGGGTCGGGCGCTGGTCGCCCGGATGCACGAGGCGACCGCCGGCAACGTCCACCTGTGGGCGCCGAACGACTCCGCGGCCGCCCAGCGGCTGGCCCGGGCCGCGCACATGGTGCCGGTCCGCGAGCTGCTGGTGATGGGTCGTTCCCTGGAGGAGCCGCTGCCGCGCGCCCCGGTCCCGGCCGGGCTCAAGATCAGGAACTTCGTGATCAGCCGCGACCAGCCCGGCTTCCTCGAGGTCAACGCGCGCGCCTTCGCCGACCATCCCGAGCAGGGTCGGCTGGGTGCGGCCGGGCTGCGGACCAAGATCAGGGAGCCGTGGTTCGACCGCTCGGGGTTCCTGCTGGCCGTCGACCCGTCGGTCGCCCCCTCGTTCGCGACCGGCGCACCGGCCAGCGAGTACGTCACCGGGGACGACGACGGGGACGACGAGGACGGGGCGACCGTGGTCCCGGGGCTGACCAAGGACGGCCGGATCGTCGGGTTCCACTGGACCAAGGAGCACGTCGACGAGGACGGCGGCGAGCGGGTCGGCGAGGTCTACGTGCTCGGCGTCGACCCGGACACCGAGGGGCGCGGGCTGGCCAAGGCGCTGCTGGTCCGCGGGCTGGCCCGGCTCCGCGAGCACGGCTGCCGGCGGGCGATCCTCTACGTCGAGGGCGACCACGACAAGGCGATCGGCCTGTACGAGAAGTACGGCTTCCGGACCGTCAAGCGGGACGTGCTCTACGCCCAGCACCTGGTGCTGCCCGCCGCCGACGAGCCGGGACGGGCCCCGCAGGTCTGACCGTCGGCCCGCGGCCGGCGCGACCGCCGGATCGGGCGTGCCGTGGACGTCCCGTCGCTGGACCGCGCTCAGGGGCGTTCACCTCGAACCGCTAGCGTCAGCCCGGGGCCAGCTGATCGGGTGACCGGGAGGGAGAGTCGGATGGAGTCGTTGGATTCGGGTGTCGACACCACCCAGGAGTCGGGCCAGTCGCTGGCCGCGGTCGACTTCGACCTGGCCGCCGACCTGATCGACGCCGACAAGGACGGGCCGGGGGCCGACCCCGAGCTGCCCGAGGACCGCTATCTCGACCGCGAGATCAGCTGGCTGGCGTTCAACAACCGCGTGCTCGACCTGGCCAAGGACACCACCCGGATCCCGCTGCTCGAGCGGGCCAAGTTCCTGGCGATCTTCAGCCAGAACCTCGACGAGTTCTTCATGGTGCGGGTGGCCGGCCTGAAGCGCCGGATCGCCGCCGGCGTGGCCGTGCCGAGCGTGACCGGCACCATGCCGCGCGACACCCACGAGGCGATCCTCAACCGGGCCCGCGAGCTGGTCGCCGAGCAGGCCCGGGTGTTCACCGAGGTGGTCCGCCCCGAGCTGGACGCCCAGGGCATCGAGATCCTGCGCTGGGACCAGCTCGAGCCGGGTGAGAAGGACCGGATGCGCGAGCTGTTCGCGGAGCGGATCTTCCCGGTGCTGACCCCGCTGGCCGTCGACCCCTCGCACCCGTTCCCCTACATCTCCGGGCTGTCGCTCAACCTCGCGGTGCTGGTGAAGAACCCCGAGACCGGCGTCCGGCAGTTCGCCCGGGTCAAGGTGCCGACGGTGCTGAGCCGGTTCATCAAGCTCGACGAGGGCCGGTTCGTCCCGCTCGAGGACGTCATCGCCCGGCACCTCGACCAGCTGTTCAGCGGGATGGAGATCGTCCAGCACCACGTCTTCCGGGTCACCCGGAACGAGGACCTCGAGGTCGAGGAGGACGACGCCGAGAACCTGCTGGTCGCGCTGGAGAAGGAGCTGCTGCGGCGCAAGATCGGCCGGCCGCCGGTGCGGCTCGAGGTCGAGGACGACATCGACCCCAAGATGCTCGAGCTGCTCGTCAGCGAGCTCGACGTCAGCGAGCGCGAGGTGTTCAAGCTGCCGGCGCCGCTCGACCTCGGCGCGCTGTTCGCCCTCGCCGACCTGGACCGGGCCGAGCTGAAGTACCCGACCTTCCTGCCCAAGACCCATCCGCACCTGAGCGAGGTGGAGACCGCGCAGCCGGCCGACCTGTTCGCCGCGCTCAAGCAGCGCGACGTGCTGCTGCACCACCCCTACGACAGCTTCGCCACCAGCGTCCAGCGCTTCATCGAGCAGGCGGCCGACGACCCGCAGGTGCTCGGCATCTGGCAGACGCTCTACCGGACGTCCGGCGACAGCCCGATCGTCGACGCCCTGATCGACGCCGCCGAGGCCGGCAAGCAGGTGCTGGCGCTGGTGGAGATCAAGGCCCGGTTCGACGAGCAGGCCAACATCGCCTGGGCCCGCCGGCTCGAACGGCACGGCTGCCACGTGGTCTACGGCGTGGTGGGGCTCAAGACGCACTGCAAGCTGTCGATGGTCGTCCGCGACGAGCCCGACGGGCTGCGCCGCTACGCCCACGTCGGCACCGGCAACTACAACCCGAAGACCGCCCGGATGTACGAGGACATGGGGCTGTTGACCGCCAACCCGGTGATCACCGAGGACATCGGCCGGCTGTTCAACCACCTCTCCGGGATGAGCCAGGAGACGTCGTACCGGCGGCTGCTGGTCGCCCCACACGGCATCCGCACCGGGCTGCTGGCCCGGATCGAGAACGAGATCGAGCACCACCGCGCCGGGCGGCCGGCCGGGATCCGGATCAAGGTCAACTCGCTGGTCGACGAGGCGGTCACCGACGGGCTCTACCGGGCCTCGCAGGCCGGCGTCCCGGTGGACCTGTGGGTCCGCGGGATCTGCACGATCCGGCCGCAGATCGCCGGGCTGAGTGAGAACATCCGGGTCCGCAGCATCCTCGGCCGCTACCTCGAGCACAGCCGGCTGTTCTGGTTCGCGAACGGCGGGCACCCGTCGGTGGGGATCGGCTCGGCCGACCTGATGCACCGCAACCTAGACCGCCGGGTCGAGGTGCTGGCCTCGATCACCAACCCGTCGCACGTCCAGGAGATCGAGCAGCTGTTCGACCTGGCCTTCGACGACCGGACGGCGTCGTGGTTGCTCAACCCCGACGGGACGTGGACCCAGCGCACCGAGGTGGACGGCGAGCCCCTGGTCGACCTCCAGGAGTTCCTGATCGCGCACGCCAACCGGCGTCGGTCGAAGTGACCGGTCCGACCCGCGGTCCCCGGCGAGGCTGAGCGCAGCGATGGCCCGGACCAAGATCGTCCACGCCGGTGGTGCGGTCGTCCTCCGCGAGCACGACGGTCGCCGCGAGGTGGCGATCGTGCACCGGCGGAAGTACAACGACTGGTCGCTGCCCAAGGGCAAGACCGAGAACGGCGAGACCGTCCCGGTGGCCGCCGTGCGCGAGCTGTGGGAGGAGGCGGCGGCCCGGGTGCGGCTCGGGACGCCGCTCGACCGCACCGTCTACGCGCTCGACAAGGACACCCGCAAGCACGTGGCCTGGTGGGTGGGGATCGCCCACGAGGTGCACAAGCGGGCACCCGACCGCGAGATCGACATGGTGTCCTGGCTGCCGATCAAGCTCGCCCTGAAACGGCTCAGCTACAAGGAGGACCGCGCACTGGTCGAGCAGGCCCTCGACCAGCCGCCCACGACCCCGTTGATCATCGTCCGGCACGCCAAGGCGATGGACCGCAAGGACTGGACGCACCCCGACCAGGGACGTCCGCTCCGCGCGGCCGGGCGGGTGCAGGCGCGCCGGCTGGTGCCGCTGCTCGCCGCCTACGGCGTGGTCGACCTGGTCAGCTCGTCCTCCAGCCGGTGCCTGAGCACGGTGCTCCCCTACGCCCAGCGCTACGCGATCGAGCCCGAGCGCGAGCAGCGGCTGACCGAGGAGGAGGGCACCGGCGACGCCGAGGCGGTCGCCGCCGTGCTCGAGCGGGTCCGCGAGCGGGTGGTGCTGAGCGGACGCCCGGCGGCCGTCTGCGGCCACCGTCCGGTGCTCCCGCACATGCTGGCCGCGCTCGACATCCCCGACCGCCCGATGGCCACCGCCGAGTGCCTGGTCGCGCACCTGACCAGCACCGGCGAGGTGCACGCGCTCGAGCGACACCGCCCGCCGACCTGACGTCCGCCTCGCCACACGCCCTTCACGCTCGCTGAGCCCGTCGAAGCGCCCCACGCTCGCTGAGCCCGTCGAAGCGCCCCACGCTCGCTGAGCCTGTCGAAGCGCCCCACGCACGCTGAGCCTGTCGAAGCGCCCCACGCACGCTGAGCCTGTCGAAGCGCCCCACGCTCGCTGAGCCTGTCGAAGCGCCCCACGCACGCTGAGCCTGTCGAAGCGCGCACGCGAAAATGGCGCTGCCTCCACGGCGCTCGCGTGCGAGGGTGGTGCGGATGTCCTCCGAGCCCCCGCCGACCCGGATCGGCGCGCTGCGGGCCGCCGTCTCCTCCGCGGCCTTCGTGCTGCACCGCGGGTGGCGGTGGGACCGCCCGGGGCTGGTCCGGCTGGTCGCCGCGGCGGTGGTGCTGGCGGTGACCCCGGCGCTCCAGGTGGTCGCGGTCGGCCGGTTGGTGCTCGCCGCGCCGCGCGGCCTGGGTGCCACCGCCCTCCCGCTGCTCGCGCTGGTGCTGCTCGTGGGTCTGGGCCAGACGCTCGGGCAGACCAGCGACCTGACCGGCCAGCGGACGGCGTTCCGCCTCAAGCTCCGCTTCCAGTCCGAGCTGATGCACGCGGTCGCCCGGCTGGCGCCGCAGCAGCTCGCCCGGCCCGAGACCAACGCCACCATCCAGGCCTGCCGGGACGAGCTGTTCGGCATGGCCCGGCTGATCAGCGCCACCCTGGCCGCGGTCGGCGCGCTGGTCACCGCCGCGGCGCTCTGCGTCTCGGTCTCGGTGATCAACCCGGTCGCCGGGGTCCTCGCGGTGGCCGCGCTGGTGCCGTTCCTGGTCGTGTTCGGGTGGGAGGCTCAGCTGCAGGACCGCGCGTTCGTCGAGCTCGGGAGGCACGAGCGCCAGGTCGGCTACCACGCCGAGCAGCTGGTCCAGCTGCGGACCGGCACCGAGCTGGCCACCCTGGGCTCGGGCGGCCGGGTGGCCGACCTGCTCGACCGTCACCAGCACGCCGCGAACCGGGTGATGGACCGGATCCTGGTGCTGCTGATCCGCGCCGACGCCCTCGGCGGGGCCGCCTCGGCGGTGCTGCTCGGCAGCGCGCTGCTCGGTGTCGTGGTGGGCGGCTCCTCGGGCGCCGGGATCGCCGCCGGCGTGGTCGGGGTGCTGGCCGGGATCGCCGCCACCCGGTCGGCCGGCTTCGCCTTCGGCGACGTCGTCTCGGCCGCTCCCAAGGTCGCCGCCTACCGCCGCTTCCTGGCCGGGGTCGCGCCGGGATCACCGCAGCGGATCGTGGCGCGGGTCGACCGGATCGAGGTCGACGACCTCGTCGTCCGCTACCCCGGTGCCGCCGGCCCGGCGGTGAACGGCGTGAGCCTGTCCGTCGAGCGCGGCCGGATGGTGGCGCTGGTCGGGGTCAACGGGGCCGGCAAGACCACCCTGGTCAACGCGCTGCTGGGGATCGTCGAGGTCGAGCGTGGCACGGTGCGGCTCGACGGCGAGGACGCCGCGCGGCTGCCGCCCGCCGAGCGGCTGGCCCGCTTCGGCCTGCTGACCCAGGAGTTCGGGCGCTACGAGCTCACCGTCCGCGAGAGCGTCCGGCTGGGCAGCCCCGATCCCGACGTCGACGACGAGCGGATCTGGGCGGCGCTCGACTCGGCACACGCCGGAGACCTGGTGCGGGCGCTGCCGGACGGGCTGGACACCCAGCTCGGCACGCAGTTCGGCGGTGTCGGGCTGTCGGGCGGGCAGTGGCAGCGGCTCGCGCTGGCCCGCACCTACCTCCGGGACGCCGCGGTGTGGGTGCTCGACGAGCCGACCTCGGCCATCGACGCCGAAGCCGAGCAGCAGATCTTCGCCGAGCTCGGACGCACCCGGTCCGGACGGATCACCGTGGTGGTCTCGCACCGGGCCTGGACGCTGCGGTCGATGGACCGGATCTACGTCCTCGACCACGGCCGGCTCGTCGAGCAGGGACGCTACGACGAACTGCTGGTGGCCGGCGGCCGGTTCGCGGAGATCTTCGCCGAGCAGGCCTGAGCGGACACCGCACGGACGGTGCCGCCGGGCGCGGTCAGCTGATCTTGGGCCGGAAGATCCGGGCCACCAGCCGGGCCAGCAGGTTGAGCAGCATCACGATCATGATCAGCACCAGGGCGGCGGTCCAGGCACGGTCGACACCGGCCTGCACGGGCACGCCCGGGTTGGTGAACTGGAAGTAGATGTACTCGGGCAGGTTGGCCATCCGGCCGTCGAACAGGTTGGTGTTGGTCGCGTTGCTGAAGCCCGCGGTGAGCAGCAGCGGAGCGGTCTCGCCGGTGACCCGGGCGATCGAGATCGTCACGCCGGTGACGATGCCGCCGATCGCGGTGGGCAGCACGATCCGGACGATCGTCTTCCACTTGCGGGTGCCCAGCGCGTAGGACGCCTCGCGGAGCTCGGCGGGCACCAACCGGAGGACCTCCTCGGTCGACCGCACGACGACCGGGATCATCAGCACGCTCAGCGCGACCGCACCGGCCAGGCCGCTGCGGTAGCCGGGGTCCTGGGTGACCAGCTCGAACAGCGCGAACGCGAACAGACCGGCCACGATCGACGGGATGCCGGTCATCACGTCGACGAAGAAGGTGATCGCCCGGGCCAGCGGGCCGCGGCCGTACTCGACCAGGTAGATGCTGCACAGGATGCCGATCGGCACGCTGATCACCGCGGTGAGCAGGGTGATGTAGACGGTGCCGACGATGGCGTGGTAGGCGCCGCCGCCGGCGCCGATGACCCCGCTCAGCGAGTAGGTGAAGAACTGGACGTCGAAGCGCGCCAGGCCGTTCTTGATCACCACGTAGACCACGGAGACCAGCGGCACCATGGCGATCCCGAAGGCGGTGCAGACCAGGATGGTGGCCAGCCGGTTGATGCCGCGCCGGCGTCCCTCCACCGCGATGGCGATGCCGCTGCTGCCGATCACGAAGATCACCAGCGCCAGCACCACGCAGGCCACCGGCCCGCCGCCGAGGCCGAGCGCCCCGGCCGTGCCGACGACCACCGACCCGACGCCGGTGACGCCGAGGAACCAGTTCGGCAGCTGCCGCTGGGTGCGACTGCCGTACCGCGGGCCCCGGGGTGACAAGGTCGTCCTCTCTGCCGTCGAGCTGTACGTCACACTTTCACCGCACTCTTGGCCACGATCGTCCGGGCGGCCAGGTTGACCACGAAGGTGATCACGAACAACAGCAGACCGGACAGGATCAGGATGTTCACCGACACCCCGAAGGACTCGGGGAACTGCAGGGCGATGTTCGCCGCGATGGTCGACGGGTTCGTGGTGCCGATCAGGTTCGCGGTGATCAGGGTCGGGTCGACCGAGAGCACCAGCGCGACGGCCAGCGTCTCACCGAGCGCGCGGCCGAGCCCGAGCATGGCGCCGCTGACGATGCCGGCGCGGCCGAACGGCAGCACCGCCATCCGGATCATCTCCCAGCGGGTGGCGCCGAGCGCGAGCGCGGCCTCCTCCTGCAGCTTGGGGGCCTGGAGGAACACCTCGCGGCAGATCGCGGTGACGATCGGCAGGATCATCACCGCGAGGACCAGGCTGGCGGTGAGGATGGTCCGGCCGGTCACCGACGGCGAGCCGAAGATCGGCAGGAAGCCGAGGTTGTCGTTCAGCCAGAGATAGAGCGGCACCAGCTTGGGGGCCAGCCAGAAGATGCCCCACAGACCGAAGACCACGCTCGGGACCGCGGCCAGCAGGTCGACCAGGTAGCCCAGCGCCTGGGCCAGCCGGCGCGGTGCGTAGTGGGTGATGAACAGGGCGATCGCCACCGCCAGCGGCACCGCGAAGAGCAGCGCCAGCACCGCGGACAGCACGGTGCCGAAGGCGAGCGGAGCGAGGTACCCGAGCAGCGAGCCGGCGCCCGGGATGTCGCTCTTCGCGGCCGAGAACGCCGGCACCGACTGGACGATCAGGAAGACCGCCACCCCGGCCAGCACGACCAGGATGGCGATGCCGGCGGCGAGCGAGACGCCGGCGAAGACGGCGTCGCCACCGCTCTGCCGGGCGCGCCGGCCCCGGCGGGCCGACGGGCTGCTGATGGTGGTCACGGGCACTCCCAGTTCAGGGCCCAGCGGTCACGCGCGGACGGCCGTGGGCGACGTCCCGACGATGCTGACAGACCGGGGCGGGCGGATCCAAGTCTGCGCCGGGCGCGGACCGGACCACACCCGCCCCGGGGCTGTCGGTCGGGGACCGGCGGGATCAGCTGTCGGTGCTGATCTTGTCGACGGACTCCTTGGCCTTGCTGGCGATCTCGCTCGGCAGCGGCGCCGAGCCGGCGGCCTTGGCCGCGGCCTGCTGGCCCTCGGAGCTGACGATGTAGGTCAGCAGCCCCTTGACCAGCTTGGCCTGGTCGGCGTTGGCGTACTTGGTGCAGAAGATCTCGTAGGAGACCAGCAGCACCGGGTAGGCACCGTCGGCGGTGGTGGTGCGGTTGACGTCGAAGACCAGGTCGCCGTCCGGACGCCCGCTGACCGCCTTGGAGTCGGTCAGCGCCTTGGCCGCACCGTCGGCGGTCGGGCCGTTCCAGCTGCTGCCGACCTTGACCTTGGCGGTCTGCAGACCGCTGACCTGGCTCTCGTCGGCGTACCCGATGGTGCCGTCGCCGCCCTTGAGCACGGCCACGACGCCCGAGGTGCCCTTGGCGGACTCGCCGCCGTTGATCGGCCAGGTCTCGGTGGCCGCGCTGGTCCAGGTCTCCGGCGCGGTCTTGTTGAGGTAGTCGGTGAAGTTGTTGGTGGTGCCCGACTTGTCGCTGCGGTGCACCGGGGTGATCTTCGTCGAGGGCAGGTCGGCCTTCGGGTTGTCGGCCTTGATCGCCGCGTCGTCCCAGCTGGTGATGGTGCCCGCAAAGATGCCGGCCAGGGTGGTCGGGCTGAGCTGCAGGTCGTCCACGCCCTTGAGGTTGTAGGCGACCGCGATCGGCGAGACGTAGGTGGGGATGTCGAGGGCCGCACCGCCGGCGCAGGCCGCGTTGGCCGCGGTCAGCTGGTCGGAGGTGAGGTACTTGTCGCTGCCCGCGAAGGCGACGCCCTTGTTGGTGAACTGCTCGACGCCGGCGCCGGAGCCGACCGCGTCGTAGTTCACCTGCGCCCCGCTGTTGGCCTGCTGGAAACCGGCGATCCAGGCGGTCATGGCCGCGCTCTGCGCGCTGGACCCGGCGCCGTTGATGCTGCCGGAGAGGGCGGAGGACCCGCCGCTGCTGCTGCCGCCGCCGCTGCTCGCCTCGTTGGCAGCGCCGCCACAGGCTGTGAGGCCGAGGGACAGGGCCAGCGTGGCGGGAAGCACGATCCGGCCGAGGGTCTTTCGGTTCACGTGTCTGAACACCTTCCGTGCGCAGGGTGCAGCGCGGATACCCGAGACGCCCCCGGACCGGCACCCTGCTGAGCGCGAAGTTAGGGACGCCTCATGTCCACTCGGGCCGCGCCCGGTGAACGAACGGTGAACAGCAGGTGGCCGCTCGGCCCCGCATCCGCGTACCCGTTGCCCACAACGGATCCCGGCCCGGGTCGAGGCCGTCCGCGACGGGGCGGAACAGCCGGATCCTCCACTACCATCGTGGCGTCGCCGGACCGCAGCGCCGCCCTGCTCGACGAATCCCGCGCGTCGTCCCGACCGCGGTCGCCCATCGCCCGTCGCGAGCATCCGTCCCGAGAGAGAGACCATGAGCAAGCGCATCGACGTCACCGACCTGAACGTCTACTACGGGAAGTTCAAGGCGGTCGAGGGGGTCAACCTCTCCATCCAGCCGCGGACGGTGACCGCGTTCATCGGGCCATCCGGCTGCGGCAAGTCGACCTTCCTGCGCACGCTCAACCGGATGCACGAGGTGATCCCGGGCGCCTACGTCGAGGGCCGCGTCGAGCTCGACGGCGACAACCTCTACGCCCCCGAGGTCGACCCGGTGATGGTGCGCCGCGAGGTCGGGATGGTGTTCCAGCGGCCGAACCCGTTCCCGACCATGTCGATCAAGGAGAACGTGCTGGCCGGCGTCCGGCTCAACAGCCGACGGATCTCCGCCGCGCAGGCCAACGAGATCGCCGAGCGGTCGCTGCGCCAGGCCAACCTCTGGAACGAGGTCAAGGACCGGCTCAACTCCCCCGGCTCGGGGCTGTCGGGCGGCCAGCAGCAGCGGCTCTGCATCGCCCGGGCCATCGCGGTCCGTCCGGAGGTGATCCTGATGGACGAGCCGTGCTCGGCGCTCGACCCGATCTCCACGCTGGCCATCGAGGACCTGATCGGTGAGCTCAAGGAGGTCTACACGGTGGTGATCGTGACCCACAACATGCAGCAGGCCTCCCGGGTGAGCGACCAGACCGCCTTCTTCAACCTCGCCGCCCAGGGCAAGCCGGGCCGGCTGATCGAGGTCGGCGCGACCGAGACGATCTTCTCCAACCCGACCAAGAAGGCGACCGAGGACTACATCACCGGGCGCTTCGGCTGAGGCCCGCCGGGCCCACCCCCGGCGCTTGTGCGCCGTCTGTGCGCCCGCTGTCGAGCCGGGGCGCCGCCCCCGGCCCCACGTAGGATCGCGGCGTGGCGAGAGCGGGGTGGTATCCGGATCCGGGCGGTCAGCCGGGTCTCTACCGGTACTGGGACGGCAAGGCCTGGTCGGCGGGGACGTCGACCAACCCGGCCTCCCCGCCGCCGAGTCAGGCGCTCGGCGGCACGCCCCAGCCCGGCGCGACCGGCAGCCCGTACGGCGCCGGGTCGAGCGGGCCCTACGGCGGCCAGTCCAGCGGCGGGCCCGGCGGTGCCTACGGCGGCGCGTACGGCCAGCAGACCGGCTACCGGCCCGGCGGCACCGGCCCGGCGTACGGACAGAGCCAGCCGGCCGGTGCCTACCAGGCCTACCAGCAGGCGGGCAGCAAGCCCCGGCGCTGGCCGTGGTGGATCGGCATCGGCGCGGTGGTGGCGATCGTCGCCGTGGTCGTGGTGCTGGTGGTCCGCGGGGTGACCGGCGGCGGGCTGTTCGGGTCGCCGTCCGGCCAGGGCAGCAGCGACGTCTGCCCCACGGTCTCCAAGACCCCGACCGAGAGCAACGAGCCGAACGACGGCCGGGTGCACGGCGGCCCGGTGTCCTACCCGCTGCTCGGCTCGCCGTGGAGCGCTCCGACGCCGGACGACCGGATCCCGTTCGGTAGCGACGTGCTCAGCCAGACCATCACGGTCGAGGCCAACTACCAGCCGGGCGCCAACTGGGTCGCCTCGGTGCTGATCGGCCAGCTGATCGCCGGTGACGGCTTCTACTCGCCCGAGGAGGGTTCGAAGATCGTCGTCCGGTGCATCATCGGCGCCTTCTACGGCAACGCCGTGGTCACCCGTGACGACACCGAGAACAAGGCGACCAAGGTCGACGGGCACGACGCCTGGATCGTCCGCAGCCACCTGAGCTTCGACATCCCGAACCTGAGAACCAAGGGCGAGACGATGATCGTGGTCATCGTCAACGCGGGGGTCACCTCGGGCATCTTCTACGCCTCGATCCCGGACACCAGCAAGCAGTACCTCGAGCCCGCCGAGGAGGCCCTGAAGGGCCTCCAGGTCGACTGACCTCATCCGCGCGCTGAGCCTGTCGAAGCGCCGAGCGGTGACGCCCGCTGAGCCTCTCGAAGCGCCGAACGGTCACGCACGCTGAGCCTCTCGAAGCGCCCAGCGGTCACGCACGCTGAGCCTGTCGAAGCGGGCCCCTCGACAGGCTGAGGGGTCGTGCGGCCCTGCGCCAGGCTCAGGGGGCGGAGGTCAGGAGCAGTCGGCGAGCCCGTAGCGCGCCTTGAGCGCCAGCACCCGGGCCGCGGCGGCCTCGACAGTGGCCGCGAACTGCCGGTCCGAGTTCGCCTTGGCCAGGGTCGCCTGCGTCATCGCCGAGGCCGAGGCGGGCTGGCCCATGATCGCCAGGTCGCCGCCGGCGGCGAAGAACCGGGTGGCCCGGCTGCCGTAGGAGCCGCCGAGCGCCTTGCCGGCCAGGTCGTCGGAGATCACCACACCGTCGAAGCCGAGGTCGCCGCGCACCATGCCCTGGATCACCGTCGGTGAGAAGGCGGCCGGACGGTCGGCGTCGATCCTCGCGTAGGTCGCCGAGCTGATCATCACCATGTCGGCGCCCGCCTTGACGCCTGCCGCGAACCCGGCCAGGTCGGCGTCGTGCCGGGTGGTGACCGAGTCGACCACGTTCGTGTCGAAGTCGGTGTTGCCGCGGACCTGGCCGAGTCCCGGGAAGTGCTTGACCGAGGTGCCGATCCGCGCCGACCGCATCCCCTGGACGAAGGCGGCCACCTTGGGGGCGACCGCGCCCGGCGTGGTGCCGTACTCGCGCTTGAGCACGCCGATCGGCTGGTTGACCGAGGTCAACGAGGCCGGGACGACGTCGGCGACCGGTGCCAGGTCGACATCGACACCGACCGCGCGCAGCTGACGTCCCCAGCCGGCGGCCCGCGACTCGAGCGTGCTGCTCGACCAGGTGCCCTGGACGGTGGCCGACGGGATGGTCGAGAAGCCCGGTCCGGAGAGCCGCTGGACGAGGCCGCCCTCCTGGTCGACGGCCAGCATCGGCTCGATCCCGTCGACCGAGCCGACCCCGTCCTTGACCACGCCGATGTGCTTCTGCACGGCCGCGGCGCCGCCGTCGGTGTTGCCGAGCAGCAGCACCGAGCCGATGTGCAGCCCGGCCAGCCGGTCGAGGTCGGCCTGGGTCACCCGGACCGAGTTGGCGGCCACCATGAACAGCTGCCCCACCTGCTCGGGCCGGCTGAGCCGGCCGGCCAGCGCCTGGCAGCTCCCGCCGGACGTCGCGCTCGCTGACGCCGACGCGCTGCGGCTCGCCGACGGGCTGGCCGCCGAGGTGGCCGACCCGCTGGGGCTCGCGCTCGTCGCCGTCGACGGGGTCCCGCTGCTGGCCGAGGCGGCACCGGTCGGACCGGCCGGACCGGTGCTCGGCGGCGGTGTCCCGCAGCCCGCCAGCAGCGCGGCGACGACCAGGCTGCCGAGGGTGGCGGCCGTCCGGGTTCGGCCGGGGCGCGGCATCGGTCGACGGCGCGGACGTGCGGGCATGGCGCTCCTGGGGAAGGACGGGCGGGCCGGTTCAGGGTAAGCAGCCCCGCTGGGTGGCGGCTGGGTCCGACACTCCCCCGGCCGTCACCGGCCCACCGGGCGTCCCGTCAGGACAGGTCGAGCGCCAGCAGCGCGTTCTCGATCACCTCGGGCAGCGCCGGGTGGATCCAGTACTGCCCGCGGGCCAGCTCGGGCACGGTCTGGCCGAAGCTCATCGCCTGGATGATCACCTGGAGCAGGGTCGAGGCCTGCGGGCCGATGATGTGCCCGCCGAGCAGCCGGCGGGTCGAGCGGTCGGCGAGCAGCTTGACGAAGTGACCCTCGTCCTCGAGCGCCCAGCCGTAGGCGACGGTCGCGTAGTCCTGCACCACGGCGGCGTAGTCGAGCCCCTGCTCGCGGGCCTGGCGCTCGGTCAGCCCGACCGAGGCGACCTGCGGGTCGGAGAAGACGGCGTGCGGGACGTAGCGGTGGTCGGCCGTGACCGGCGCGTCCGGGTGCAACAGGTTGTGCTGGACGACCCGGGCCTCGTGGTTGGCCACGTGCTTGAGCTGGTCGGGCGACGACACGTCGCCGAGCGCGTAGAAGCCCGGCCGGACCCGCTGCTGGTCGTCGACCGGGACGCGCCCGTCCTCGTCGAGGGTGATCCCGGTCTTCCCGAGGTCGAGCAGGTCACCGTTCGGCTTGCGCCCGGTGGCCACCAGCAGCACGTCGGCCTCGATCCGGTCGCCCGCGCTGGTGGTCAGCACCACACCGCCCGCGGCGCGCGGCTCGACCCGCTTGGCGGTCTGGCCGGCGCGCAGGTCGATCCGGGCGCCGAGCAGCTCGGTGAACCGGGCCGAGACGTCGTCGTCCTCGGCGCGGAGCATCCGCTCGCCGCGGGAGACCACCGTCACCCGGGTGCCGAAGGCGGAGAAGATGTGCGCGAACTCGGCCGCGATGTAGCCGGCACCGACGATGACGATCGAGCCGGGCAGCCGGTCGAGCCGCATCACGGTGTCCGAGGTGTGCACGGTGACGTCGTCGAGGCCCTCGATCGGAGGGATGGTCGCCCGGCTCCCCGCCGCCAGCACGAAGGTCTCCGCGGTGATCACCTCGTCACCGATCGCGAGCTCCTTCTCGCCGACGAACCGGGCCTCCGAACGGTAGAGCGTGACGTTGTCGGCCTCGGCGCGATACTTCTCGCCACCGGCGGCGATCGGGTCGATCCGCCCGAAGATCCGGTCGCGCATGGCCTCCCAGTGCGCCTGCCGGAAGTCGAGGTCGACGTTCAGCCGGCGCGCCTCCTCCGGTGCGCGGGCGTGGTCGGCGGGCAGCACGAACATCTTGGTCGGGATGCAGCCGACGTTCAGGCAGGTGCCGCCGAACGCCCCGGTGCCGGGGATCCCCTTGTCGACCATGGCCACGTCCCAGTCGGCGAACCGGTCGTCGACGATGGTGTTGCCGGAGCCGGAGCCGATGATGCAGAGGTCGTACCGACGCATGCCGATCATCGTGTCACGGGCCCGAAACGCCGATCTCGCAGCCGGTTCACAGCGGCCGTGCGCACCCTGGACTCCTCGCCGTCTGTCCTGACCACAGACGACCGACCTCCGACCAGACAGGACGCCGATCGTGCCCGCCCGGATCTCCCGCCGCTCGCTGGTGATCGGCGGGCTCTCCGGTGGGCTCGGAGTCGGACTGGCCACCGCCGGGCTCGGTGGGTGCGCGTCGTCCGGCCCGCCGTCGGCGCAGCGGTTGCTGGCCGGGGACCCGTTCTACGTCGCGCACCGGGGTGGGGACCGCGACTGGCCCCAGATGACCGCGTACGCCTACGACCAGGCGGTCCGGCTCCCGGGACTCCGCGCGCTCGAGGTGTCGGTGTGCCTGAGCCGGGACGGCGTGCTGGTCTGCTGCCACGACGCGGACACGCTAGCCGCCACCGGGGTGCGCCGGGTGATCGCCGAGACCGACTGGGCCGAGCTGCGCACCCTGACCGTCAGCGCCGCCGGCACCCTCGACCCCGAGCAGCCACGTCGGCCGCTGAGCCGGATCGAGGACGTCCTCCCGCACCTCGACCGTTTCGTGGTCTTCGCCGAGCCCAAGGTCGGCCCGGCCCGGGAGCCGCTGATGCGGGTGCTCGCACGCGCCGGCCGGCCCGGGCAGGTGGTGTGGAAGCAGCCGGTCGACTCGACCGCGTTCGCCGCCGCGCGCCGGGCCGGTTTCCGCACCTGGGGCTACGTGCTCGACCAGCCCTCGCACCTCGGCGCGAACCTGTCGCGCTTCGCCGCCTCGGACGACCTCGACGCGCTCGGGGCGCCGCTGGCCGAGAGCGACGCGTTCATCGCCGCGGTGGTCGCCGCCGCCCACGCGCACGGCAAGCCCACCGTGGCCTGGCCGGCGACCGACACCGCCGACCGCGACCGGGCGCTCCGGCTCGGCTGCCGCGGGATCATGGCCGCCGACATCCGCGGCCTGGTCGGGACGACCGCGGGTCAGCCGGCCCACGCCTCCTGACCGCCCCAACCCGTGCTCTGAGCCTTCGACAGGCACCACAGCGAACCAGAGCAATGCCGCTATTTCCTATCGTGAGACAGGGGATTGCGTCCGGCGTGGCCACCGCCCTACCGTTCTGGCCAGGTCACGAGATCGAGCGCGAAGCCCCGGCTGGCTCGACGGCAACCCTCTCCTGACCCCCGGACGGATCCGGGTGGTCACGGCGGCGGGGTGCTCCGGGTGACGACCCGGCCGGTCCGCGAGGGCCGGCAAGCGCCGAGACGAGGACGACCATGAACGCGATCACCGAGGAGCCCACCCGGGCCCGCCGGCTGCTGCTCCACGCGCGCCGGCACGTCGATCTGCTGCTGACGGCCAGCTCGATGTGTTGACCGGACGCGGCTCCCGCCGCGTCCGGTGCTCCACCTCGCCGCTCGTCCCACCGTCAGCCCGCGCGCTCTCGCGCGCCACCCTCGAGGAACTCCCATGCCCTACGCCTCCGACCCTGCCCGCACGCCCGCCAGCAGGCACACCGACCGCTTCACCGCCCCGACCCGCGGCTCCCGCAGCACGCGGCCCCGGATCAACCTGGTCGAGCTGGCCACCCGGCTCGCCGGTCAGCAGCGGCTCTGGCAGCCGCTGGTCGCCTTCGACCCGGCCCACCGCCACTACGAACGGCTCGCCGCGGAGCCCGACTTCGAGGCCTGGGTGCTCACCTGGCTCCCCGGCCAGGGCACCGCATGGCACGACCACGGGGGCAGCGCCGGAGCGTTCACCGTGCTCGAGGGCCGACTCACCGAGCGGACCGCCTCGATCGACCCCCGCAGTGATCTGGCCCCACGGATCGACGCCGGGTTCCGCGATCTCGACGCCGGCGAGGTGCGGGCGTTCGGCACCCGGCACCTGCACCGGGTGACCAACGACCACCTCCGCCCTGCGGTCAGCCTGCACGTCTACGCGCCCGCGCTGGTCGAGATGAACGAGTACACCCCGGTGGGCAGCCGGCTGCAGCTGACCACCTCGCAGCTGGCCGGGGCGAACTGGTGAGCGCGCTCGCCGTCGCGCCCGGCAGGCTGGAGGCCGTGAGCGCCGACCGACCGCACCTGGCCCCGCGCCGGAGCATCGACCAGCTGCTGGCCGACGCCCGCGCCGGCCTCGACCGGCTGACCGCGGCCGAGACGCTCGCCGCGGTCGACCAGGGTGCGGTGGTGGTCGACATCCGACCGGCCGCCCAGCGCGCCGCCGAGGGGTCCTGGTCGCAGGCACTGGTCGTCGAACGCAACGTGCTCGAGTGGCGGTTCGACCCGGCCTCGGACGCCCGGCTGCCGATCGCCGACTACGACCTCCGGGTGGTGGTGCTGTGCCAGCAGGGCTACACCTCGAGCCTGGCCGCCGCCGCGCTCCAGCAGCTCGGCGTCTGGCGCGCCACCGACGTCATCGGCGGCTGGGAGGCCCTCCGCTCGCTCTAGCACCCGCGCTTCGACAGGCTCAGCGTGCGTTCCGGCCGCCCGGAGTGGCCGCTTCGACAGGCTCAGCGCGCGTTCCGCGAACGTGCCCTGAGCCTGTCGAAGGGCAAACCATCAGTCCAGATTGAACAGTCCAGACTGTCGATCTAGGCTGGTGCCGTGCCCCAGACCACGCAGCTGACTGCCACCGAGTGCGCCGAGCAGGTGCGGATCAC
Organism: Microlunatus kandeliicorticis; assembly: GCF_014137855.1. Classification (GTDB taxonomy): domain Bacteria; phylum Actinomycetota; class Actinomycetes; order Propionibacteriales; family Propionibacteriaceae; genus Microlunatus; species Microlunatus kandeliicorticis. The sequence goes on along the minus strand of NZ_JACGWT010000007.1, from coordinate 27,737 downwards.
CGTGAGCCGGGTCCGACGACGGCTCCGCGAGACCTACGACCGGCAGCAGCTGACGCCCTCGCAGATCTCGCTGCTCAGCCGGCTGGAGCAGGGCGGCCCCAGCTCGGCGAGCGACCTGGCCACCGCCGAGAGGGTCCGGCCGCAGTCCGTGGCCACCACGCTCGGCATCCTGCTCGAGCGCGGTCTGGTCGAACGCCGTCCCGACCCCGACGACGGACGCCGCCAGCTGGTGTCCCTGACCGCCGAGGGACGCGCCTTCGTCACCGGCGCGCGGAGCCAGGGCGAGCACTGGCTGGCCGACGGGATCGCCGAGACCTGTGACCCCGACCAGATCGCGCTGATCGCCGAGGCGATGCGGCTGCTCCAGCGGGTCGCCGACCGGTGAGCCTGCGCGACACCGTCACCCGGCACCGGGCCGACCGCCGATCCGATCATCCGGACGGTTTCGACCGGCGGCTGATCGTGCCGATGGTCCTCGGCTCGATCCTCAACCCGGTCAACTCCTCGATGATCGCGGTCGGCCTGATCCCGATCGGCATCGCGCTCGGTGCGCCGCCGTCGGAGACCGCCTGGCTGGTCAGCGCGCTCTACCTGGCCACCGCGGTCGGGCAGCCGGTGGTCGGTCGGTTGATCGACCTGTACGGGCCGCGGCGGCTGTTCCTGATCGGCTCCGCGCTGGTGGGGCTCGGCGGCGTGCTGGGGCTGCTGGCACCGTCGGTCGGTGTGCTGGTGGTGGCCCGGGTGCTGATCGGGCTGGGAACCTGCGCCGGCTACCCGTCGGCGATGTACCTGATCCGCAGCGAGGCCGAGCGCACCGGCCGGCAGAGCCCGGCGGGGATCCTCACCGTGCTCGCCGTCTCGGCCCAGACCGTCTCGGTGATCGGGCCGACCGTCGGCGGGTTCCTGATCGGGCTGGCCGGCTGGCGGGCGATCTTCGCGGTGAACGTCCCCCTGGCCGCGGTCTGCCTGACCCTCGGGGCGATCCGGTTGCCGAAGCACCGCCCCGAGGACCCCAGCGACGCCCCACGGGCACGGCTGGTCTCGTCGATCGACCTGGCCGGGATCGCGCTGTTCGTGGCCACCCTGGTCTCGCTGCTGCTGTTCCTGCTCCGCCCGCAGGCCTCCGACTGGTGGCTGCTGGTGATCACCGCCGCCGCGGCCGTCGGGTTCGTCCTGCGCGAGCGCCGCGCCGCCACCCCCTTCGTCGACCTGGCGGTGCTCACCGGGAACGTGCCGCTGCTGCTGACCTACGCGCGGTCGCTGCTCGGCGCCTGCGTCTCGTACGCGCTGCTCTACGGCTACACCCAGTGGCTCGAGGAGGGACGCGGGCTGTCGGCCTCGACCGCCGGGCTGGTGCTGCTGCCGATCTTCGCCGGGGCGATCGCGGTGTCGACACTGACCGGGCGGAACCCGCGGATCAGGAACAAGCTGCTGGTCGGGTCGGTCACCCAGGCGCTGGTCGCCGCCGCGCTGCTGCTGCTCGGACCGCACACCGCGGTCTGGGCGCTGCTGGCGCTCGCCCTCTTCGCCGGGATCCCGCAGGGACTCGTCAACCTGGCCAACCAGAACGCCGTCTACTTCCAGGCCGACCCCGAGCGGATCGGCAGCTCGGCCGGGTTGCTGCGGACGTTCTTCTACCTCGGCGCGATCAGCGCCTCGGTGGCCTCGGGCCGGTTCTTCGCCGGCGGGGCCGACAGCGCCGGGCTGCACGACCTCGCCTGGTTCATGCTGGTCGCCGCCGGGCTCTTCGTGGTGATCACCGTGGTCGACCGGTCACTGGCCCGGGTCGTCCCGCGCGACCGCTCCTGAACGTGTGAACGGGGCGGATCGGACCGCGCAGTCGCGGCCGATCCGCCCCGGTCACGGTTGTCCACAGGGGGTCTGGTGCGGACACCCCCGGATCGAGCAGCCTCGGGGCGTGCACCGGCGCGAACCCGTCCCCGCGATCCTGCTGCGGCTCGCCCGCGCGCAGGCGGACGTGGTCAGCCGCGAGCAGGCGCTCGGGTGCGGTCTGGGTCGGCACACCTGGACCCGGCTGACCCGGGACGGGCTGTGGACCCGGCTCGCTCCCGGCGTGGCCCGGACGCTCCCGGGGCCGGTGCCCTGGCCGTCCTGGGCCTGGGCCGGGGTGCTGACCGGCGGCGACCGCGCGCGGCTCGGCGGTCGGGCCGCCGGTTTCTGCTGGGGCCTGCTCGACCGGGCACCGGGCGAGATCGACGTCCTCGTGCCGTCCGCGACCGCACCACCGACGGTCGACGGGCCCTGGCGGTTCGTCCGCGAACGCCCGGGGGTGCGCGACCCGCGCAGCCCGGGCGACCCACCGCGCGCACTCCTGGAGGACGTCGCCGTCGACCTGGCGTCGTCCGGACCGGAGCACGAGGTGGTCGACTGGCTGACGGCCGCGGTCCAGACCCACCGGACCGATCCACGACGGCTGCTCGCCGCTGTGCGTCGGCGGAGCCGCCTCCGGTACCGGGCGCGCATCACCGCCCTGCTGAAGGATCTGGCCGACGGAGCGCACAACGCACTCGAGCTCGCCTACCTGCGCGAGGTGGAACGAGCCCACGGGCTCCCGGTCGCCGAGCGCCAGGTCCGGCGCGGAGCGACCGTTGCCGACGTCTTCTACCGCGCCTTCGGGGTGCTGGTCGAGCTCGACGGCCGGCTCGGCCACACCGGCGCCGGGCGCTTCCGCGACATGCGACGCGACAACGCCGCGGCCACCGCAGGCCTCACCACCCTCCGTTTCGGCTGGGCCGACGTGCACGGGTCGCCCTGCGCCGTGGCCGCACAGGTCGCCGAGAACCTACGCTTGCGGGGTTGGTCGGGGGTACCGACCCGCTGCTCGCGCTGCCGCCGAGCCGCCTGAACGCGCGAACGGGGCGGATCGGACCGCGCAGTCGCGGTCGATCCGCCCCGGTCGGAGGCTGCGGGGATCAGACCCCGGCGTAGGAGTGCAGGCCGGCGAACAGCAGGTTGACCCCGATGAAGTTGAACCAGAACGACGCCATCCCGATGATCCCGATGATCGCGGCGTTCCGACCCCGCCAGCCCGCGGTCGCGCGGGCGTGCAGGTAGCAGGCGTAGATCACCCAGGTCACCAGGGCCCAGGTCTCCTTGGGGTCCCAGCCCCAGTAGCGACCCCAGGCGTACTCGGCCCAGATCGACCCGGCGGCCACGGTGAACGTCCAGAGCGGGAAGGCGAAGGCGTTGAACCGGTAGGCGATGACGTCGATCTTGCGGGCCTCGGGCAGCCGGGTCAGATAGCCCCGCACCGCGCCCTTGTTCTCGGCCCGCCGCTTGATCAGGTAGAGGATCGAGGCGACCCCGCCGACGTTGAACGCGGCACCGGAGATCGCCGCGGCGACGATGTGGATCAGGAACCAGACCGAGTGCAGCGCCGGCACCAGCGGCGCCACGGCGACGTAGAACACCGTCACCGCGAGCCCGTTGCCGATCGCGGCCAGCAGGGTCACCGGCAGCCCCAGCCAGCGCATCCGGAACCGGCCGGCGAGCACCAGGTAGACCGCGACGATGAACACCATCGCGGCGGTGGTGAACTCGTACATGTTGCCCCAGGGCGCCCGCCCGGCGGCGACCCCGCGGAGCACCACCCCGAGCACGCTGAGCGCGAACCCGATCACGGTGAGCGCGAACCCGATCCGTCCGAACGACTCGACCCGCTGCCGGACCGCACCGGCCTCGGCGGGCGCGTCCGCGCCGCCGGTCCCGTCCGGGTGGCTGTCCAGCGTCTCGGCGGCCGGCGCCTCGACCACGCTGCCGCCACCGGCACCCGCAGCCACCAGCTCGCGCTCGGCGACCCGCTGGCTGGCGGTCTCGGTAACGGACCCCTCGACCGTCTCGGCGGCCGGGTCCAGCCGCCGGGCGGAGGCCCACTCGGCGGCGTGCGCGAACATCGCCAGCAGATAGACCACCACCGAGGTGACCATGCTGAGGTTCGACAGCACCTGCTCGTTCATCACACGTCCTTCTGCGTCGTGGCGGGCCGGCCGAGGGTGGTGGCCAGCTCGGCCACGTCCTCGGCCAGACCGGTCCGGGCATCGGCCCGGTCGAGGGCTCCGACGTCGACCACAGTACGACGCCCTTCCCTAGTCGCGGCTGGGTCGGCGGCCGCACCGGTCGCGTCCCCGTCCTCAGGATGATTCGGGTCCGGGCCGCCGACGGAGGCGGCCGGGCGCACCCGGATCCACACCCGGCGCGGCCGGACGAACAGCGAGAAGCACAGCCCGAGCACGCCGGTCCCGATCGCGACCAGCGCGACCCCGACCCCGGGGCTGTCGCCGACCTGCAGCTTGACCCAGCGCTGGACGCCGGTCAGCTGGATGGTGCCCAGCCCGTTCGGCAGCTTCTGCTCGTAGCCCGGCCGGAGCAGGAACCGGAACGGCTGGTTCGGGTTCTTCGGGTCCCGCACCTGGGTCAGCCCGCTGGTGTCGAGGGTGTAGACGCTCTCCGGGACGCCGGTGTCGGCCTGCGGCTTGCCCTCCCAGGCGTTGAGCAGCAGCTGCGGCTGGAGCAGGTCGGGGAACACCGACTGCGGTCCCGCCGGGGTCATCGCGCCGGTCGGCAGGAACAGCCCCTGGAACGCCAGCCGCTCGGGCCGGGCGTCCGGGACCTTGATCACGCCGGAGGAGGTGAAGTTGCCGTCCTGGGGCAGGAACACCACCGGCCCGGAGAAGGCGACATTGCCCTGGGCGTCCTTGACCGTCACCACCGGCGCGTACCCGTGGCCGATCAGGTGGACGTCGGTGCCGTCGATGTTGAGCGGGTGGTTGACCTCGAGGGTCTCGGTCCGGGCCGGCTCGCCGGGGGCGTCGGTGACCTTGAGGGTGGCCTTGAACAGTCGCGCCGCCCCGGTCTGCACCGGCCCGGTCTCGAACCGCACCTGGAAGTCGGTCAGCTGCAGGCTGAACGGCACCAGCTGCCGCTCGCTGAACAGACCGCCGGCGCTGAAGTCGTCGTACTGGCTCAGGCTGTTGGAGAAGCCCTGCCCGACCACCACCACGCTGCTGCCGCGGAACTGGGTCAGCCCGTTGATGGCCACTCCGAGCAGCACGAACAGCAGGCTGAGGTGGAAGACCAGGTTGCCCGCCTCGCGCAGGTAGCCGCGCTCGGCCGAGACCGACTCGCCGCCGGCGTCGGTGCGGCGCGCGACCCGGTAGCGGCGTCGCCGCAGCTCGGCCTCGGCCCGGTCCAGCACCACCGAGGCCTCGTCGGCGCTCTCCCAGCTCTCCGCGACCGGCAGCCGGCCGAGGTTCCGCGGCGTCCGCACCGGCTTGGCGCGGACGGCCCTGGCGTAGGTCAGCACCCGAGGGACGATGCAGCCGATCAGGGAGACGAACAGTAGCAGGTAGACCGCGGAGAACCAGGGCGAGCTGTAGACCGCGAACAGTCCGACCTTGTCGTAGAGCGGGCCGAGCGTGCGGTGCTGGCTGATGAAGTCGTCGACGGCGATCGGCGAGATCTTGCGCTGCGGGATGACCGACCCGGGGATCGCGGCCACGGCGAGCGCGAACAGCAGCACCAACGCGGTGCGCATCGAGGTGAGCTGGGTCCAGAGGAACCGCAGCCCGCCGACCAGCCCGAGCGCGGGCGCGCCCTTCGACGGGCCAGGGTCGCGGCCGTTGCCGTCCCCGCCGCCGGCCCCGTCCGACCCGCCGGTGCCGTCCGGACGCCCCGGCTCGGTCTCCTCGACCGTCCGGGTCGCATCGGTCTGCAGATCGCTGCTCATCGCCTCGTCCTCAGATCACCGGCGTGAACCGGCCGGCCCAGCTGACCAGCCAGATCATCGCCTTGTCCCACAGTCCGCTGACCAGGAGCACCCCGACCAGCACCATCATCAGACCGCCCGCGCGCATCAGCGCCCGCTGGTGACGCCGCACCACCCCGACCGTCCGGGCCATCCGGCCGTAGGCCAGCGCCGCCGCGACGAACGGGATGCCGAGCCCGAGCGCGTAGACGAAGGCCAGCAGTGCGCCCCGGAACGCGCTGGCCTCGTTGAGCGCCAGGGTGAGCACGGTGCCGACCGTCGGACCCAGGCACGGGGTCCAGCCGATCCCGAAGACCACCCCGAGCAGCGGGGCGGCCGCCACCCCCACCTTGGGCGTCCAGCGCAACCGGAGCTCGCGGCGCCCGAGCGGCAGCAGCCCGCTGAACACGAGCCCGAGGACGATCGTCACCGCACCGATCACCACCGAGATCGCCCGGCGGTGGGCGTACAGCAGCTGGCCGACCGCACCGAAGACCAGCCCGCCGGAGACGAACACGAAGGCGAATCCGACCACGAAGAGCAGCGAGCCGGCCAGCATTCGGCCGCGGCGTCGGCTGCCCTCGACCACCTCGGCGGCACCGAGACCGGTCGCGTACGAGAGGTAGCCCGGCAGCAGCGGGAGCACGCACGGCGAGAAGAACGAGACCAGGCCGGCCAGCAGCGCCACCGGCAGGGCGAGCAGCATCGTGCCGCCCACCGCGCTCTGCGCCCAGCTGCCGACGTCCATCGCGACCAGCCCCGTCACCGGCCCGCGGCCACGTCGTCGACGATGTCGACCAGAGTGTCGGCGCTGATCGGGCCGAGGATGCGCACCGCGATCCGGCCCTGGGCGTCGATCACCAGGGTGGACGGGATCGCGCTCGGCGGCAGGTTGCCGGCGAACTTCACCAGCTGGGTGCCGGACGGGTCGAAGATGCTCGGGTAGCTGATCTTGTTGGCCCGGACGAACGCGGCCGGCGCGGCCTCACCGAAGTCGCGGTTGTTGATGCCGAGGAACTGCGCCTTGCCGCGGGTCTCCTCGGCGGCCTTCTGCAGCCCCGGCGCCTCCTCCCGGCACGGCGGGCACCACGAGCCCCAGACGTTGATCACGAGCACCGTGCCGGCGTAGTCGGCGCTGGAGATCGTCCCGCTGCCGCCGAGCCGCGGCCCGCTCACCACCGGTGCCTTCTCGCGGTCGCCGACCGGCACCCGGGTGAGCTGGCGGGTGCCGACGTAGCCGGTCTGCGAGCCGGTCCGGGTCTGCTCCGCGCCGCTGTTGGCCGCGCAGCCGGTGAGCGCGAGCAGCCCGGCGAGGAGCAGCGCGAGACCGGTGCGCCGGGACCGACGGGTGGGACGGGCGGTCTGGACGGGGTGCGCCATCAGGCTCCGGCGACGAACTTCGTGGACCGCTCCTTGCCCGGGAGCAGGTCGGCGACGGGTTCCCGGTAGCTCACGGCGGTCAGCCGGCTGCCCTGGAAGGTGAGGCTGGTGACGCTGGCCAGCGTGCACTCGCGGCGACGCGGGTCGTGCGCGAGCCGGCGGCCCTCGGCGTCGCAGCGGGCCATCCAGATCGGCAGCTGGTGGCTGACGATCAGGGCCTCGTGCCCGGCGGCGGCTTCGCGCGCGTCGGCGATCGCGGCCCGCATCCGGGCCACGATCTGCCGGTAGGGCTCCCCCCAGGACGGCTTGAGCGGGTTGCGCAGGTAGCGCCAGGTGCGCGGGTCCTTGAGCGCGGAGTTCTTGGCGCTGAAGGTGCGGCCCTCGAGGTAGTTGTCGGCCTCGATCACCCGGCCGTCGGTGATCACCGGGAGGTCGACGATCTCGACCACCGGCGCGATGGTTTCCTGGGCGCGTTCGAGCGGCGAGCAGCGCAGGTGGACCAGATCCAGCCCGCGGAACGACTCCGCTGCCTGGAGCGCCATCCGGCGGCCGAGCTCGGACAGGTGGTAGCCGGGCAGGCGGCCGTAGAGCACGCCGTGCGGGTTCTCCACCTGGCCGTGCCGCATCAGGTGGACCACGGTGCGCTCACCGCTCATCGGCTCGCCGTCTCCTTCGTCCTCGGGCCGGTGCGTGCCGGCCTGTCTCCTTGTTCCGCCCGGGGCGCCGGGCCGGGTGCTGTCTTACACGGTCGGCCTGTGTGTCCTGCCCCACGCCCGCGCCGTCGTCCGAACTGGTTTGCGCCTCAGGCCGCCTCGGCCGCCTCGGCCGCCGCCCGGGCCGCGGCCGGGAGGGCGTCGACCACCCGGTCGAGCGCGCGGTCGTCGTGCGCAGCGGAGAGGAACCAGCCCTCGAACGCGCTCGGCGGCAGGTAGACGCCGTGGTCGAGCATGCTGTGGAAGAACGCGGCGTAGGCCCGGGTCGACTGGGTCTGCGCGGTGGCGTAGTCGGGCACCGACGTCGTCCCCTCGGGCACCAGGAACACGCTGAACAGGTTGCCGGCGTGCTGGATGACGTGCGGGACGCCGGCCGCGTCGAGGGCCGCACCGACCTCGGCCTGCAGCCGGGCCGAAGCGGCGTCGACGGCCGCGTAGACCTCGGCGGTGGCCAGCCGGAGCGTGGCCAGCCCGGCCGAGGTGGCCACCGGGTTCCCCGACAGCGTGCCCGCCTGGTAGACCCCGCCGACCGGCGACAGGTGGTTCATCAGCTCGGCCCGGCCGCCGAACGCCGCCGCCGGGAACCCGCCGCCCATCACCTTGCCGAAGGTCATCAGGTCGGGCACCACGCCGTCGATGCCGTACTGGCCGGACGGGGTGATCCGGAACCCGGTCATCACCTCGTCGGAGACGAACAGCGCGCCGTGGGAGGTGCAGATCTCGGCGAGGAAGGTGTTGAACCCGACGCCGTCCTCGACCCCGGGCGGGATCACGCCCATGTTGCCGCAGGCCGCCTCGGTGATGACGCAGGCGATCTGGTCGCCGTACCGCTCGAAGGCGGCCCGCACCGCAGCACGGTCGTTGTAGGGCAGCACGATGGTGTCGTCGGTGGTGGCCGCGGTGACCCCGGGGGTGCCGGGCACCGCGAGCGTGGCCACCCCGCTGCCGGCCGAGGCGAGCAGCGCGTCGACGTGCCCGTGGTAGCACCCGGCGAACTTGACGATCTTGTCCCGGCCGGTGACGCCGCGGGCCAGCCGGAGCACGGTCATGGTGGCCTCGGTGCCGCTGTTGACCAGCCGGACCTGGTCGACCGGGGTGCGGTCGACGATCGCGGCCGCGAGCTCGACCTCGGCCTGGGTCGGGGCGCCGTAGGAGGTGCCGTGGCCGGACGCGGCGGCCACCGCGGCCAGCACCTCCGGATGGGCGTGGCCGAGCAGCAGCGGCCCCCAGGAGCAGATCAGGTCGACCAGCTCGTTGCCGTCCACGTCGACCAGGTAGGGCCCGTGGGCGTGCGCGATGAACCGCGGGGTGCCGCCGACCGCGTTGAACGCGCGGACCGGCGAGTTCACCCCGCCCGGGGTGACCTGCTGGGCGCGCGCGAACAGCTCGGCCGACCGGGCGTCCTTCGCGGTGTCGGGCAGGGCGCGGGCCGAGGACGTGCTCGAGGTGGTGGTCATCGTCCTCGAGACTACTGGCCGTGGCCCCGGCGCCCGGGTGCCCGACTCAGCCGACGGTCAGCGGCCACCGGCCCGGCGACCCCGGCCCTGCTCCCGACCGAGCGCCCACTCGAGCGCCCAGTAGGTCAGTACGACGTCCGCGCCGGCCCGGCGGATCGAGGTCAGCGTCTCGCTGATCGCCGCCTCGCGGTCGATCCAGCCGTGCGCGGCGGCCGCCTCGACCATCGCGTACTCCCCGGAGATGTTGTAGGCCGCGACCGGCACGTCGACCAGGTCGCGGACCCGGGCGATCACGTCGAGGTAGGGCAGCGCCGGCTTGACCATCACCAGGTCGGCGCCCTGCTCGACGTCGAGCGCGACCTCGCGGAGCGCCTCGCGGACGTTGCCGCCGTCCTGCTGGTAGGCCCGCCGGTCACCCTGCAGCGAGGAGGCGACCGCCTCGCGGAACGGCCCGTAGAACGACGAGGCGAACTTCGCCGCGTAGGCCAGGATCGCCACGTCCTGGGCGCCGTCGGCGTCGAGCGCGGCGCGGATCGCCCCGACCTGGCCGTCCATCATCCCGCTGGGGGCTACCAGGTGGACGCCGGCGGCCGCGTGCGCCCGGGCCATCTCGGCGTACAGCTCGACGGTGGCGTCGTTGTCGACCACCACCGCACCCGTCGCCATGGTGGTCAGCACCCCGCAGTGCCCGTGGTCGGTGAACTCGTCGAGGCAGACGTCGCTCATCACCAGGGTGGTGTCGCCGACCTCGGCGCGGACCGCGGCGATCGCCCGGTTGAGGATCCCGTCCTCGGCCAGCGCCTGGCTGCCGGTCGGGTCCTTGTCCTCGGGCTTCGGTACGCCGAACAGCATCACCCCGGCCAGCCCGGCCTCGGCCGCCGCGGCGGCGGTGGCCCGCAGGCTGTCGAGGGTGTGCTGGACGACCCCGGGCATCGATCCGATCGGTCGCGGCTCGTCGATGCCGTCGGCGACGAACACCGGCAGCACCAGCTGCCGGGGTTCGACCGAGGTCTCGGCGACCATCGCCCGCAGCACCGGGGTGGTCCGCAGCCGGCGGGGTCGGTGGGTCAGCTCCACAATCACTTCTCTCTTCGTTGCGCCCTTCGACGGGCCCCGGGACGACGACGGGCCCAGGGCACCGCGGCCACGGTGCCCTGAGCCCGTCGAAGGGTCGTGCGTCGTCCGGTCAGCTCGTCCCGGTCAGCTCCGCCGGCGGACCGGGGTCTTGCGCTGCGACGGCTTGGACACCGGCTCACCGGCCGCGAGCATCGCGTCCCGGCGCTCGGCGGCGAACCCGGCCAGGCCGTCGGCCAGGGCCAGCACCGACGGCTTGGCCGCGATGACGTCGACCCGGAGCCCGTGCTCCTCGCAGGTCTTGGCGGTGGCCGGCCCGATGGCCGCGATCACCGTCGAGGTGTGCGGCTTGCCGGCGATCCCGACCAGGTTGCGCACGGTCGAGGACGAGGTGAACACGACCGCGTCGAACTTGCCGGTCTTGATCGCCTCGCGGACCGGCGCGGGCGGCGGGGCGGCCCGGACGGTCCGGTAGGCCGTGACGTCCTCGACCTCCCAGCCGAGCTCGATCAGCCCGGCGGCCAGCGTCTCGGTGGCGATGTCCGCGCGGGGCAGGAAGACCCGGTTGATCGGGTCCAGCACCTCGTCGTAGGGCGGCCACTCGGCGGCCAGCCCGGCCGCCGACTGCTCACCCGAGGGCACCAGGTCGGGCTCGATCCCCCAGGCCTGGAGCGCGTGCGCGGTCTGCTCGCCGACCGCGGCCACCTTGAGCCCCGAGAAGGCCCGGGCGTCGAGCCCGTACTCCTCGAACTTCTCCCGGACGGCCTTGATCGCGTTCACCGAGGTGAAGGCCACCCACTCGAAGCGGCCCTCGACCAGGCCGCGGACGGCCTTGTCCATCTGCATCGGGCTCCGCGGCGGCTCGACCGAGATGGTCGGCACCTCGTCGCTGTGCGCGCCGTAGGTCCGCAGCCGGGCGGCCAGCGAGGCCGCCTGGTCCTTGGTCCGCGGCACCAGCACCCGCCAGCCGAAGAGCGGCTTGGTCTCGTACCAGCTGAGCTCCTCGCGGTGCTCGACCGCGGCACCGACGGTGATGTGGACGAGGTCGACGGCCGGGGCCTTGACGGCCTTGACCGTGCCGACCAGGTCGTCGAGACGGGTGGCCACCGAGGTCTGCTCGGTGCTGCCGCCGTGGAAGGTGACCAGCACCGGGTCGTCACCGGACCGGCCGACGGCCAGCGCGACGTCGACGAAGTCGGCCACCATCCCGACCCGGGTGCTGACCACCAGCGTCGCCGCCGAGGCCCACTCGGCCGAGCTGCTCCGGGCGAAGCGGCCCTCGGTCACCGAGACGAAGTGCACGCCGCCCGCGTTGTTGAGCGCGATGCCGGCGTACTCCGGGACCGCGGTGAGGCTGGAGACACCCGGCACCACCTCGAAGTCGATGCCGCCCCGGACGCAGGCGGCCGCCTCGTCGGAGACCGCGCTGTCGAGGAACGGGTCGCCGGTGACCAGCCGGACCACCCGCGCGCCGGCCTGGGCGTGCTTGATGACGACCTTGGCGCGCGCCGACGGGGTCAGCGGCTTGCCGGCCTCGGACAGACCGAGGCAGGCCACCTCGGCCCCCTCGGCGAGGGTGATCGCCGGATGGCCGAGGATCTCGTTCTGGCCGTCGCTGTCGAGGATGACCGCGTTCGCCTCGGCCAGCGCCGCGATCGCGCCGAGGGTGAGGAGATCGGGATCGCCGGGTCCGGTACCGACGAAGATGACCCGGCCGCGGCCGGCCGGAGTGACGGGAGTGGAGGTCCGGGCTGAGGTTGAGGAGGATCGGGACTTGCGGGCAGCAGTAGTGCTCACGGGTGAGATCTCACGTTCTGTTCTGAGCGGCCGGGTCAGTGTCTGTGACCCGTGGAACGCGATCCCGGCCAGGGTCTCCGGTCGGGCTCGCAGACGTGCATGCTTTCCGGTCGACTCACTGCGACAGTGCCAGCCGAGCCAGACGTCTCCCCACGTCGGCGGCAGCGGACGATGATCCGTGCCCTTCGATCCTGATCACCTCGGTGTTGATCAGCTCCGGCGTGGTGGAAGGCCAAGCCGGGTCCCGTTGAGTCGAAGGACTGCCCTCGGTCGGTTCGTCGAATGTGTCTCCTATGGTTTTGCCAACAACGGCACGCAGAGTCAAATCGGCGGTTGTATCACGGACAGATTTGACAAGGTCACCGCCCCCGTCCGTTGGTTCGTCACCTCTGGGGTACGTCGTCGGCCCGGTGACCGTCGCCCTGACGCCGACCGGCGCGGTGCAGCCGGCCTCGAGCTCGCGCAGGAAGGCCCGCTCGGCCGTGGTCTCGATCCTGGTCAACGGGTGGTCGAGCCGTCCGATCGCCTGGGCCAGCGCGGGGTCGAGCCGCTCGGCGATCTCGCAGCCGATCGCCCCCTGCCCCGGCGCCGGCAGCATCACGTCGTGCCCGAGCAGCTGCGCGGGCAGTCCGGCGACCTCGACCACGCCGTCCGCCGGCAGCTCCCCGGACGGCAGCCGGCCCAGCCGCCGCAGCCCGGCGGCGGCCAGCACCACGGCGTCCACCCGGCCCTGCAGGATCAGCCCGATCCGGGTGTCCACGTTGCCGCGGACCGGGAGCACCCGGACGGCGGCGTCGCGGCGGCCGGCCAGGTCGTGCAGCTGGACGGCCCGGCGCGGCGCACCGGTGCCGAGCGTCGTCCCGTCGCGCAGGTCGTCGAGCCGCAGCCCGACCAGCACGTCGCGGGTGTCCTCACGCTCGAGCACGGCGGCCAGCCGGAGGCCGTCGGCGGGCGCGGTGGGCAGGTCCTTGAGCGAGTGGACGCCGACGTCGACCTCGCCGGCCAGCAGCGCGTCGCGGACCGCGCTGGTGAACACCCCGGTGCCGCCGATCTGGGTCAGCTCGCGCCGGTCGGTGTCGCCGTGGGTGACGATCGGGACGTAGCGGGTCGGGTGGCCGAGGGCCTCCAACCGGGCGGCGACCAGCTCGGCCTGGGCCCGGGCCAGCGGCGAGCGCCGGGCGCCGATCCGGATCGTCCGGGGGGCGCCGGTCACCGGTGCACGTCGGGCGACAGCACCGCGGCCACCGTCTGCGGGTCGAGCGCGAACAGCTCGCGCAGCGCCGCCGCGTAGTCCATCGCGCCGGGGTCCGCGGCGTGCTCCTGGATCCGCACCGTCGGCTGGTGCAGCAGCTTCTCCACCACCCGGCGGACGGTGCGGCCGACCTCCTCGCGCTCCCGGCCGCCGAGCTGCGGCAACCGGGCGTCGAGCCGGGCCATCTCGGCCGCCACCACCTCGGAGGCCATCGTCCGGAGGGCGACCACGGTGGGCGCGACCTGGGCCGCGCGACGCATCCCGAGGAAGTCGCGGACCTCGCCCTCGACCAGGGTGCGGGCCGCCTCGACCTCGGCGGCCGGCGCGGTGGCGTCGCTGCCGGCGGTGCCGGCGGTCAGCAGCCGGGCCAGATTGACCAGCGGCAGCCGGGCCCCGACGCCGCCGTCCACGTCGGCGGGCAGCGCGAGGTCGATCACCCCGCGGACCGGGGTGCCGTCGAGGTCGGCGGCCGAGAGCAGTTGGTGGCGGGCGCCGGTGCAGGTGATCACCACGTCGGTGTCGGCGAGCACCTCGGGCAGCGCGCCGAGCGGGAGCCCGCGTCCGCCGACCGCCTGGGCGAGCCGCTCGGCCTTATCGGTGGTGCGGTTGAGACAGGTCAGCACGGCGCCGTCGCGGTGCACGGTCCGGGCGGCCAGCCCGGCCATCGCGCCGGCGCCGACCACGGTCACCCGGAGCCCGTCGAGCGGGCCGATCTCGGCGACCAGCTCGGCCAGGGCGGCGGTGACCAGCGAACGTCCGGCGGTCCCGATCCGGGTCTCGGTCTGCACCCGCTTGCCGACCCGGATCCCCTGCTGGAAGAGCGCGTTGAGCACCGGCCCGACGGTGCCGGCCTGCTGCGCCTGGATCAGCGCGGTCCGCACCTGGCCGAGGATCTGGCTCTCCCCGACCACCAGCGAGTCGAGCCCGGCGGCGACGTCGAAGGCGTGCGCGACCGCACCCTCGTCGAAGTAGACGGCGCAGCTGCGGGTGACGGTGGCGGGGTCGAGCCCGCTGACCTCGGCGAGCGCACGGGTGACGTCGTCGAGCCCGCCGTGGAACCGGCTGACCGCGGTGTAGAGCTCGGTCCGGTTGCAGGTGGAGAGGACGACCGCCTCGTCGACGTGTTCGGACCCGGTCAGCTCGAGCGCCAGCTTGCCGGCGACGTCGGCGTCCATCGCGACCTGCGACAGGACGTCCATACCGGTCGTCCGGTGCGAGACGCTGACCGCCAGAATGCTCACGACTCTCCTTCGGCGAAGTGGGCGACGGCGGGTGCGCCGGGCAGCCCGGCCGGCCCCTTCCGCTGCTCGTGGTAGGCCAGGATCTGCATCTCCTGGCCGACGTCGACCTTCCGCACCCGCACCCAGGAGGGCACGGTCAGCACGGTGGCGGCGAAGTTGAGGATGCTGGTGATCCCGGCCGCGACCAGCTGGTCGCAGACCCGCTGCGCCGCCTCGGCGGGGGTCGCGATCACCGCGATGGTGGCGCCGGTGGCGGCCACGGTGGCGTCGAGGTCGTCGATCGAGGTGATCGGCAGACCCTCGATCCGGCCGCCCACCACCTCGGGCGCGGCGTCGACCAGGGCGACCACCGGGAAGCCGCGGGACCGGAAGCCCGCGTAGTTGGCCAGCGCCCGGCCCAGGTTGCCGAGCCCGACGATGATCACCGGCCACGGCTGGCTGTCCCCGACCCGGAGCCCGATCTGCGCGGCCAGGTTGACCACGTCGTAGCCGACGCCGCGGGTGCCGTAGGAGCCGAGGTGCGACAGGTCCTTGCGGAGCTGGGCCGGCTTGACCCCGGCCGCCCGGGCCAGGTCGCCGCTGCTCACCGTGCGGACGCCGGTGTCGGCGAGCGCGGTCAGTGCGTGCAGATAGACGGGCAGCCGGGCGACGGTGGCCTCCGGGACGCTCCGGGCCGGACGCGACTCCTTGGCGGCCCGCTTCGCGCTGGCCCGTTTCGCGGTCTGGGGGCCCACCAGCGCGGACGACATCCGGCGGCCTCCCTCCTCCGGGTCGGCTGGCCCGGGACGCAAACATCCCCACTGTAGTGAGCTTGTGAACGCCGGAACAAACACGCGGGCGCGGACCTGTTGTGAGACTGAGCACCGTGATCGTGTGGCTCAACGGACCGTTCGGCGCGGGCAAGACGACGACCGCCGGCCTGCTCACCGCGGACGGGACCTGGGGCCTGTTCGACACCGAGAGGGTGGGGCTGATGCTCCGGCACGCGCTCGAGCGGGCCTGCCCGGTGCCCGACTTCCAGGACTGGCCGGCCTGGCGGGCGGTCAGCGTGGCCGCCGTGGCCGCGGTGGCCCGCCAGCGGGAGAGGCCGGTGGTCGTCCCGCAGACCGTGGTGGTCGAGGCCTACTGGAGCGAGCTGCGCGCCGGGCTGACCGCGGCGGGCCAGCGGGTGCGGGCCTTCACCCTGCACGTCGACGCCGCCGAGCACGAGCGGCGGATCGCCGCCGACGAGGTCGAACCGCACGCCGGCGGCTGGCGGCGCGAGCGCCGGGCCGACTACGAGGCCGCGCTGGGCTGGCTGGCCCGGGAGACCACCGTGATCGACACCACCGCTCTCGACCCGGCCGCGGTCGCCGACCGGGTCCGCGCCGAGCTCGCCCGCCCCTGACCCGCCAGCACCCCTGACCCGACCAGCGCCTCTGACCCGCCGGCGCCTGAGGCCGACCTCGCACTCCGTCCAGGCGGTCGGGACTCAACCCGTCCAGCGGCCCGTGGCCAGGAACTCGTCGAGCACCGCGTCGTGCGGCGCGAGGTCGAGCGAGCGCTCGGCCAGCCAGCCGTCGTCGTAGTAGGTGTGGTCGTAGCGGTGGCCGTCGTCGCAGATCAGGGTGGCCACGCTCCCCCGCCTTCCCTCGGCGACCAGCTCGGCGATCAGGGTGAACGCCCCCCACAGGTTGGTCCCGGTCGAGCCGCCGACCCGTCGTCCGAGCAGCGCGCTGCCGCGGCGCATCGCGGCGATCGAGGCGGCATCGGGCACCGGGATCATCCGGTCGACCAGGGTCGGCACCCAGCTCGGCTCGACCCGCGGCCGTCCGATCCCCTCGATCCGCGACCCGGACGCGCGGACGGTCGGGTCGCCGGTCGTCCACGAGGCGTAGAAGGCCGAGTTCTCCGGGTCGACCACGCAGAGCTTGGTGTGCAGCCGCCGGTAGCGCAGGTAGCGGCCGATGGTCGCGCTGGTGCCGCCTGTGCCCGCGCCGACCACGATCCAGCGCGGCACCGGGTGCGGTTCGCGGCTCAGCTGGGCGAACATCGACTCGGCGATGTTGTTGTTGCCGCGCCAGTCGGTGGCCCGCTCGGCGTAGGTGAACTGGTCGAGGAAGAAACCGTCCTCGCAGTCGGCCAGCCCGGCGGCCACGTCGTAGATCGTGGTCGGGTCGTCGACCAGGTGGCAGCGGCCGCCCTGGAACCGGATCAGCTCGCACTTCTCCGGCACGGTGCTGGCCGGCATCACCGCGACGAACGACAGCCCGAGCAGCCGGGCGAAATAGGCCTCGCTGACCGCGGTCGACCCGGACGAGGCGTCCACCAGCAGGGTGTGCGGCCCGATCCAGCCGTTGCACAGCCCGTAGAGCACCAGCGAGCGGGCCAGCCGGTGCTTGAGGCTGCCGGTCGGGTGCACCGACTCGTCCTTGAGGTAGAGGTCGACCCCCCAGGCCGCGGGCAGCGGGAACGGGTGCAGGTGGGTGTCGGCGCTCCGGTTGGCGTCGGCCTCGACCCGGGCGATGGCCCAGGACACCCAGCCGCGCGGGTCGTCTCGGTTCAGCGGCTCCACAGCGCGCATCCTCGCAGGGGACGGCCGGTCTCGTACGCTGTCCGGATGGCCGGTCGACCACGGGTGAGCGTCGTCGTGATGTCGATGGGCAACCGTCCGGGTGAGCTCCGGCGCTGTCTGACCAGCGCCCTCGACCAGGACTACGACTCGTTCGAGGTCTTCCTGCTCGGCCAGGCCTGGGAGCCGACGGGCATCCCCGAGGGCGTCCGGACGATGGGGCTGACCGAGAACCTCGGCATCCCGGCCGGTCGCAACTTCGCCGTCGCGCAGACCACCGGCGAGGTCTTCATGTTCCTCGACGACGACGGCTGGCTCGGCGACCGCAGCTTCCTGCGCCGCGCGATGGAGATCTTCGACGCCCAGCCGCGGCTCGGGCTGCTCGCCCCGCGGATCGCCGACGTCGACGGCACCACGCTGCGTCGCTGGGTGCCGCGCGCGCACGTCGGCGACCCGGCCCGGTCGGGGCCGGCATTCACCTGCCCCGAGGGCGTCACCCTCTACCGCCGGTCGGCCTGGGACGAGGTCGGCGGCTTCCCGGAGAACTTCTTCTTCGGTCACGAGGGCGTCGAGCTGTGTTGGAAGCTCCGCGACCACGGCTGGGACGCCTGGTACCAGGCCGACCTCATCGTCCACCACCCGGCGACGGCGCCGGGGCGGCACACCTACTACCTGCGGCTCAACGCCCGGAACCGGGTCTGGGTGGCCCGTCGGAACCTGCCCGCCCCGCTGGTGCCCGCCTACGTCGGGGTCTGGACGGCGATCTCGCTGCTGCGCAACCGCGGCGACTGGGAGTCGACCAAGACCTGGGTGGCCGGCTGGCGCGAGGGCTGGCGCGGCGACCCGGGCCCGCGGCGGCCGATGAAGTGGCGGACGGTGGCCGAGCTGACCCGGCTCGGTCAGCCGCCGATCATCTGAGCGTCCGCGACGGGGCCGCTCAGGGCTGGCGCAGCCGGCTCGAGGCGAGGATCGAGATCAGGTAGCCGCCCGCGGTGAGCAACGCCAGCGGGATGCAGACGACCATCCAGACCTGCAGCGCCCGCTGCGCGCCGGCCGGTTCGGCACCGGCGAGCCCGAGCACCAGGTCGAGGGTCGCCACCACGAGCAGGATCAGCGAGAACTCGATCGCCCCGAAGGCGCGGAAGAACGGGAAGAACCGCAGCATCCCGCGGAGCGACCGCAGTCCGGCCGACCGGGGTGCCGCGATCTCGGCGTCCTCGCTCATCTTCGTCCAGCCGTGCGCGTTGCGGGCCACGTGGAGCAGGTCGCCGAACGACTTCTTGAGGATCACCACCACCGCGACCAGCGCGCCGATGGTGGTCCAGCCGAGCCGGCCGTCGTGCAGTCCGGCGATCCCGCCGTCGAGGTGGACGCCGAGGCAGACCGGGAGCAGCGACTCGACGAGGTAGTGCCCGACCCGGTCGATGTAGACGCCGCTGGCCGAGCGCTGGTCGCGCCAGCGGGCGACCTCACCGTCGGAGCAGTCGATCAGGATGTGCAGCTGGATCAGCACCGCACAGGCCAGGAACGGCCACCAACCCGGCAGCACCAGCACCAGCGCCCCGAGGATCCCGACGGCGATGAACATCCAGGTGACGCCGTTGGCGCTGATCCCCGTGGGCAGCAGCAGGCGGGTCAGGTGGATCGAACCGCGGCGCAGGTAGCTGCCGGCCCAGTGCTCGGAGTTGCGGCGGCCGACCACACTGGGCGGCTGGGCAACGGCGCGGAGCTCGGCGAGCGACGGGTGGTTGTCGCGCACCGCCGACCCGGGCCCGGCGTCGGCAGGGGACGCGGGCCGCTCGGACATGCGCGTCATCCTAGGGCGGGCCGGCGGCCCGGCCCGGGACCGACGAGCCCCCAGCCGGCCCTGACGGACGGCTGAGCGGCGGCCCCCACGGGTCCGACCGAACCCGTGCGCGGTCTTGCCCTCCGGGCTTAACCTGTTTTCATGGGCAGGTATCTCCCGGTGATCATGATCGTGCTGCTGGCGATCTACTGCATCGTGGAGGTCGCCCAGGCCGAGCCGTACGCCGTCCGCCGGATGCCGCGCTGGCTGTGGGCCACCGCCATCATCTGCCTGCCGCTGGCCGGATCGGTCTGCTGGCTGGTCTTCGGGCGCCCGAACGCCGAGTCGCGACGCGAGAACGAGCGGGTCGGCCGTCCGCGCACCCCCGACGACGACCCGGACTTCCTCCGCGGCCTCTGAGCGCGTCCTGATCGCGGGACCGGCACGATGACCGGCGTCGCCTGCGTGGTGCTGGCGGGCGGTGCCTCCCGGCGCTTCGGCTCCGACAAGCTCGTGCACCGGTGGGCCGGGCGGACCCTGCTCGAGCGCTGCCTCGACGACCTGCCCGCTGACTGGCTGGTGGTGATCGTCGGGCCCGAGCGCGACCTCGCGGTCAGCGGCTCCGGGATCACCGGAGCGACCGGGGCGACCAGCGGGTCGGGACGTCGGTTCCGGTTCGTCCGCGAGCAGCCTCCGGGCGGCGGTCCGGCGGCCGCGCTGGTCACCGGGGTCCGCGCAGCCCGCGACGAGGGCGCCGACCTGGTCGTGGTGGTCCCGGGCGACCTGCCGACCGGCGGTCGATCGGCGGTGGCGCTGGTCGAGCGGCTGCACGCGGTCGAGGCGACCGCCTGCCTGGCGGTGGACGCCGACGGCCGGGACCAGCCGCTCCAGCTCGCGGTCTGCGGGGAGTCGCTGCGCCGGCTGGCCGACGCCGGCGACCGAAGCGGCGGGCGGGCCCGCGACCTGCTCGCCCTGCTGCCGGCCACCGTGCGGCTGCCGCTGGAGCCGGCCCTGACCGACGACATCGACACCCCGGAGGACGCCGCCCGCTGGGCGTGAGCGGTCAAGAGGTCCGGTCGAGGGTGGCCAGCACCCGGTCGGCGACGGTGTCCGGGTCACCGTCCACGCTGACCCGCGCGCCCGGCTCGTCGACGGTCAGCGGCTGCTGCGCCGCGTACTGCGACTCGAGCTGGGTCGCGTTCATGTACGGCGCGGCCCGGGAGCTCAGCCGCGGCCACACCTGATCGAAGTCCCCCGTCAGCTCGACGAACCAGACCGGTCGGCGGGCCTCGGCGAGCAGCGCGCGGTAGCTGCGCCGCAGCGCCGAGCAGCTCACCACCACCGGCCCGGGCTGGGCGTCGATCCAGCCGCGGACCGCGATCAGCCACGGGTGCCGGTCGAGGTCGGTCAGCGGGATCCCGGCCTTCATCCGGGCCACGTTCGTGGCCGGCTGCAGCTCGTCGGCCTCGCAGAACGCCCACCCGGTGCGCTCGGCGATCACCTGGGCCACCGTGCTCTTCCCGACGCCGGAGACGCCGGTGAGGACCAACGCGACCGGCCGCGCCGGGTCGGCGTCCGGACTCACCGCGACGCGGTCACTGCGCCGGACCGGCCTTCTCGGCCTGCGCCATCCCGGTGTCCTCCTTCTTCCCGGCCGGCCGACCCTCGCTGGTCTCGCTGCGGTCGAGGCTCCACTCGACGTGGAAGGCACCCTCGTCGTCGACCCGGCGGTAGGTGTGCGCGCCGAAGAAGTCGCGCTGGGCCTGGATCAGCGCCGCGGGCAGCCGCTGGGCCCGGATGCCGTCGTAGTAGGCCAGCGACGAGCTGAACGCCGGGGTCGGCACCCCGGCGCGGGCGGCCCCGGCGACGATCCGGCGCCAGGCGGCGAGCCCGTTGCCCACCGCCTCGGTGAAGTAGGGGTCGGCCAGCAGCAGCGGCAGCTCCGGGTCGCGCTCGTAGGCCTCGGTGATCCGGTTCAGGAACCGGGCCCGGATGATGCAGCCGCCGCGCCAGATCCGGGCCATCGCGCCGCGGTCGATGTTCCAGTCGTTCTCCCGGCTGGCGGCGGCGATCTGGTCGAAGCCCTGGGAGTAGGCGACCACCTTGGAGGCGTAGAGGGCGAGCCGGACGTCTTCGATGAAGGCGTCGCGGTCCTCGATCACCCACTCCTCGGCGTCGGCGGGGAGCGCCTCGCGGGCCGCCTCGCGCTGCGGCACCGAACCCGAGAGCGCCCGGGCGAAGGTCGCCTCGGCGATCCCGGTGATCGGCACCCCGAGGTCGAGCGCGTTCTGGACGGTCCAGCGACCGGTGCCCTTCTGCTCGGCCTGGTCGAGGATGATGTCGACGAAGGGCTTGCCGGTGCGGTCGTCGGTGTGGGCGAGCACCTCGGCGGTGATCTCGATGAGGAACGACTCGAGGTCGCCCTCGTTCCAGGTCCGGAAGATCCCGGCGATCTCGGCGGCGTCGGCCCCGAGCCCGCGGCCGAGCAGGTCGTAGGCCTCGGCGATCAGCTGCATGTCGGCGTACTCGATGCCGTTGTGCACCATCTTGACGAAGTGGCCCGCGCCGTCGGGGCCGATGTAGGTGCAGCAGGGCACCCCGTCGACGTGGGCGGAGATCTCCTCGAGCATCGGGCCGAGCGACTCGTAGGACTCGGCCGGGCCGCCGGGCATGATCGACGGGCCCTTGAGCGCGCCCTCCTCGCCGCCGGAGACGCCCATGCCGACGAAGTGCAGATCGTGCTCGGCGAGCAGCTTCTCGCGGCGGACCGTGTCGGGGAAGTGCGCGTTGCCCGCGTCGATGACGATGTCGCCGCTCTCGAGCAGCGGGATGAGCTCCTCGATCACCGCGTCGGTGCCGGCGCCGGCCTTGACCATGATGATGATCCGGCGCGGCCGCTCGAGCGACTGGACGAACTCCTCGAGCGAGGACGAGCCGACGAAGTCACCCTCGTCGCCGTGGTCGGCGAGCAGCGAGTCGGTGCGGGCCTGCGTGCGGTTGTGCACCGCCACCCGGTAGCCGTGGTGGGCGAAGTTGCGGGCCAGGTTGCGCCCCATCACCGCCAGCCCGGTGACCCCGATCTGTGCCAGCTCCGCCATCGTCCGCTCCTCGCTGCTCGTCCTCGTCGGGCCTCCCGCCCGGCGCCCATCATCGCGTCCGGCACCAGCGCGGCGGTGCGTGGGGGACCGCCCCGCGAGATCGACGACGCGCTCGCGGGTCCGTTCGGGCCGGAATCTGAGACACTGGGATCAAGCGGAGGCTCAGGAGGCGCGACGTGCTGCAGGCACTCGGGGTGTCACCCGAGGCTGAGGCCTGCTACACGGCCCTGTTCGCCTTCCGCCGCGGCGCCGATCTGGACGCCTTGAGCAGCACCGGACGGTGCCCCGAGGAGCTGGAGCGCGACCTCCAGGAGCTGGAGCGGCTCGGCCTGGCGGCACGGATGGGCAGCGAGTGGCAGGCGATCCCGCTGCCCGAGGCGGTCCGGGTGCTCAAGGCTCGTCGGGACGCCGAGCTCGAGTCGGCACTGCAGGCTGCGGACGCCCTCCACTCCCGGCTGCTCGGGTCGATCGGCAACGGCGACGGGCTGCAGTCGGTGATGGGGCCCAGCGAGGTCCAGGGCATGCTCAACCGGATCTGCGAAGAGGCGAAGAAGGAGATCTGCGGCTTCGACAAGCCGCCCTACGTGACCACCCGCTCCGCCACCCGCGAGTGGCTCGAGGCGAACTCGGCGGAGTACCAGGCGCTCAACCGTGGGGTCGAGCTCCGGGGCGTCTACCACCCGGGGTTCGGTCCGGAACGGCTCAAGGAGATGAGCCTGTTCATCAGTCACGGCGAACGGGCCCGGACCGGGGACGTCCCGATGAAACTGGTGCTGGTCGACCACTCCGTCGCGCTGATCCCGGCGCCCAGCTCCTACGTGAACCGCGAGATCCGGGCCACCCTGGTCCGGCACCCGATCCTGGTCGACGCGCTGCAGTCGCTCTTCGAGGCGGTCTGGGACCGGTCGGTGACGATCGTGGCCGGCCAGGACGGCCCCCGGCGCGACCCTCGCCGGGGTTCGCTGATCAACCTGCTGATGACCGGCGCGACCGACGTGGCGATCGCCGGTCAGCTCGGGGTGACCGAGCGCTCGGTCCGCCGGTGGATCGCCGAGCTGATGGACGAGCTCGAGGTGCAGACCCGGCTGCAGCTGGGGGCTGCGCTGGCCCGGAGCGAGGCGATGCGCGAGGACATGCAGCGGCTGGCCCCGCAGGAGGGCCCGGAGCTGCGCTGACGGGTGGGCCTGGCGCGCGGACCCGTCGTCAGTGGTTCGCGCCGTCAGCGACTCGGGACAGGCCGCGACCGGCGGGCGGTCGCGGCCTCGCCGACGAACCTCAGACGCCGTTGATCATCGACAGCGGACGCAAACCGTTGATCGCCTTGACCCCGTTGATCATCTGGACCGGCCGCACACCGTTGATCGCCTTCACACCGTTGATGGCCACGTGCGGACGGACACCGTTGATCGCCTTGACACCGTTGATCATCTCGACCGGCCGCACACCGTTGATCGCCTTCACACCGTTGATGGCGACGTGCGGACGCACACCGTTGATCGCCTTGACACCGTTGATGGCCACGTGCGGACGCACACCGTTGATCGCCTTGACCCCGTTGATCATCTGGACCGGCCGCACACCGTTGATCGACTTGACGCCGTTGATGGCGACGTGCGCTCGGACACCGTTGATCGCCTTGACGCCGTTGATCATCTCGACGGGCTCCACCCCGTTGATCGCCTTCACACCGTTGATGGCCACCTGCGGACGGACACCGTTGATCGCCTTCACACCGTTGATCATCTGCGCCGGCTTCACACCGTTGATCGCCTTCACACCGTTGATCGCCTCGGCCACCGACACCGGCTTGACACCGTTGATGGCCTCCAGGGCGTACCCGGTGGGGAGGGAATCGTTTCCGCTCCGGAAAACGAGCGTGGAAGACCCCTCGACGAGGGCCAGAGGGGTCGCTGAAGCGTTCACGAAGTGAGACATTTTGGGCATCCTTCTTGGCGCCGACCCTTCAACCCCGCTAGTTGAAATGGTCAGTCGGCGCTCGTGGCCACAACTTAATCAGCGGGCACCCGAGCGACCCAGCCGCAAACTGTCCAAAACCGGACATGTCCGGTTTAGGACAAACCGGCCCCAGGCGTGCTACTGTTCCTCTACCGGCAGCGCCCGCGGTCCTGGGAACAGAACCGCGGGCGCCACCCGGGGGGATGTGATCAGTGCCCATCGTCTCGATGGTCACTCATCGACTGACGGCCCGATCTGCGGCGTCGACCACGACTGAGTCGCCAGGTTCACGGCTGCAGCAATGCTGCATGCCTTCGTTCGGGATCCTACTCGGGATCGGGTCCCGATGTGGCCCCTCCGTCGAACTCGCGGGAACTCAGCGGGTGTTCCCCCGAAGACGACGGCCATCCGACACAACTCGCCGCAGATCCGTCACGAGGGCCGGCGTAGAAGCGTTCGACGACCGATCACGCCGACGACGAGGATGCCCCCTCGTCGTCCCGTGTCGCTCGGTCGTCCTCCGTAACAACCTCGCCACGACGATCTGCCGGTTCGTGTACCGGCGGGACGCCGATCGCTCGGCGCCGTTCACCAACCTAGTCGTGCCGGGACCACCGTTGACCCGGATTCCGGGTCCTCTTCTGGACATGTCCGGTTCTGGACAAGAGCCCGGGGCCGCCGCGCTCGCGCTCTTCCCTGGGGTCCGAATCAGCCGCCGACCCGAGGCGTGTCCGTCTCATCGTTCGGACATCTCCGCCTCCGCCGACCCACAGACCAGCGGTGCGCCGACCCGCGCGCCGGGAGCATCATGGATGGACGGTGTTCCGGATCAGGAGGACGACGATGACCGACGATGCACCGACGACGGCCGACGAGCTCGTGGTGCGCCGGTCGGGTGGTCTGGCCGGGGTCAGCCGGACGGGTCGGATCGCCCTCGACGGCGACGACCGCGGCCGGCAGGCCCGGGAGCTGCTCGAGCGGGTCGACCTCACGGCGTTCGCGGGCGGCGTGCCCGGACGCCCGGATCGTTTCGTCTACTCGATCGACGCCCCGGGCCGGTCCGCGACGGTCGGCGAGACACAGCTGACCGGCGACCTGGCCGCCCTGGTCCGGCTGGCCCTCGACCCCGACGGCGCGGCGGGCCCTTCCGCCGGCTGACCGCCAGCCACCCTTCCCCACCTGCAGAAGGACGCGAGCGCGCTTTTCCAGCGCTAACCTCACGCCGTGGCGGTGCAGACGACGGCCCCGAGCCGACCGGATCCGGTGTGGTTCACCCCGGAGGCGGTCGAAGCCTGCGAGGACGCCTGGTCTCTTCTGGACGATCGACCCACCGAATCCGCTCGCGCTCGTCGCCGCCGGCGCCGCATCCAGAGCTGGGTGGCGCTCGGCATCGCCCTGGGTTTGTGCTGGTGGTTCTCGTTTGGGACTGGATGGGGCGGGACGCCACCGGCACCCCCTTCCGGTCCTTTCTGCCGTTCCCTGTGACGGTTGCTCTGTTCCTCGTCGGCTTCGGCCTCAACCTGGCCGGGCTCATCATCAACACTCGTGATCCGGGCTCGTGGGCCAGCCGCCGACCTGCGGGGGATGCCACGGTGGCGATCGCCGGGGCCTGGCGCCGCCGTCTCGAGCAGGCGCTCCGATCTCACGAACCTCTGCCGACGCCGTGGCTGCGCGTGGTGGACGGGGTGGCGGAGCAGCGCGGTCGGCCGGTCGGGCACGTGTTGCGGAGCGTCGGGTGGCCGGTCGTCCTCACGGTCAATGCCGCGCAGCTCGGCGACCCCTCTTACGTCCTCGTCATGATGGGCGTCTCGGTCTGGTGCGTCGTCGATGGGGTGCGGGACGCCGTGCGAGCCCACCGCGTCCTGCGCTATCTCGGTTGGCTGCGCGACCACCCGGTGGGCTAGCGTCGGCCGGTGCCGACCGACCCGAGCGCCCCCGAGGTGCTGCAGCAGCGCGACGACCGACCCGTCGTCCGGATCGGCGACGTGGTCCGGCACCCGCGCGACCCGTGGTCGTCCTCGGTGCACGCGCTGCTCCGGCACCTGCACGACTCCGGGTTCACCCAGGCGCCGCTCCCGGTCCGGCTGACCGAGACCGACGACGAGGTCTCGTTCATGGCGGGGACCTCCGGCGACGACGCCTGCCGAGTGGTGGCCGACGACGACAAGGTGGCCGAGGTGGCCCAGCTGCTGCGTCGCTACCACGACGCGGTCGAGGGCTGGCAGCCCGAGGAGGAGCCGGTCTGGTTCGACGGCCGCCGCGGCACCGGAGGCCCGGGTGAGCTGGTCTGCCACGGCGACCCGGGCCCGTGGAACATGGTCTGGCGCGACGGCGAGCTGGTCGGGCTGATCGACTGGGAGTACGCCACCGTCGGCACCCGCCGCGAGGACATCGGCTATGCCCTCCACTACCTCATCCCGCTCCGGGACCGCAGCTACTGGCACGACCTGCTCGGCATGACCCGGCGTCCGCGGCGGCACAAGCGGCTGCGGATCTTCGCCGAGGCCTACGGCATCGCCCTCGACGAGTCGCTGGTCGAGGACGTCCTGGCCGCCCAGCGGGCCGGCGTCACCCTGATGAAGGAGATGGCCAGCCGGGGCCGGCTCCGGCAGACCCGGCAGATCGAGGACGGCGAGCTCGAGCGCGAGCAGAACGCCGTGCTCTGGGGCGAGGGCCACCGGCACCAGCTGCTCCGCGCGCTGCGCTGACCTCGCCCGCGATCCGCCGGCCCGGCCCGCTCGCCGGACCCGCTCGCCGACCCCGCCCGACGGTCCCGCCGAGCGGCTGCGATGCTGGGCGCCGATGTCCACGTCCCCGGCCGG
This sequence comes from Microlunatus kandeliicorticis, assembly GCF_014137855.1. GTDB lineage: Bacteria > Actinomycetota > Actinomycetes > Propionibacteriales > Propionibacteriaceae > Microlunatus > Microlunatus kandeliicorticis. The sequence continues at coordinate 846 of NZ_JACGWT010000007.1, read as the reverse complement.
TGCCACCCGGAACGTCCTCCCCTACCGCGCCTTGATCTGGCTGGCGGTCGCCACCTTCTCCAACGGGATCGACGGCTACGTGCTCGCCGGGCTGCTGCCGCAGATCGCCGCCGGCCTCCAGGTCAGCACCGCCGCCGCCGGCCAGCTGGTCTCGGTGTTCGCCCTCACCTCCGCGCTCGGCGCGCCGGTGCTCGGCGCGCTGACCAGCGGCTGGGAGCGGCGCCGGACCATCGTGCTCTCGCTCGCCGTCTTCGTGCTCGGCAACCTGGTGGTGGCGCTGGCCCCCGCCTACGGCGTCGCCCTGGCCGGCCGGGTCGTCGCCGCCCTCGGCGCCGCGGTGATGAACGCGGCGATCACCGCGTACGTCATCCACCTGGCGCCCGTCGAGCACCGGGGCAAGGCGCTCTCGTTCGTGCTCGGCGGCTGGATGACCGCCACCGCGCTCGGGGTCCCGGTCGGTCTGCTGCTCGGCCAGTCGGACTGGCGGTTCCCGTTGATCATGGTCGCGGTGGTCGGCACCGTGGCCCTGATCGGGATCCTGATCAAGCTCCCGCACCTGTCGCTGCCGCCGGGCTCGCTGCGCGGCCGGCTGCGTCCGCTGCGCCAGCCGCGGCTGCTGGCCGGGCTGCTGGTCAGCACCGGCATCCTCACCGCGAGCTACACCTGCTTCACCTACGCCGTGCTCATCCTCGGCTTCGCCCGCGGCTGGGCGGTGATCGTGATCATGTTCGGCTACGGGATGGCCAGCCTGATCGGCAACACGCTGACCGGGCGACTGGCCGACCGGTTCAGCCCGGTGCGGATCCTGACCATCTGGCTGATCGGCCTGCTGGTCAACGCCGTGCT
>NZ_JACGWT010000006.1 GCF_014137855.1 Microlunatus kandeliicorticis | reverse complement strand
CTCCGCTGCGACTTCTTCTCCGACGCCCTCGGGCTCAGCACCTCGATGACGGTGATCCTGCCCCAGCGCACCGAGACCCAGATCGGGATGACCGGTGCCGCCTCGGAGGCGCCGCCGCCCGTCCTCTACCTGCTGCACGGGCTCAGCGACGATGACACGATCTGGCTGCGCCGCACCTCGATCGAGCGGTACGCCAGCCCGCTCGGGCTGGCCGTGGTGATGCCGCAGGTGCACCGGAGCTTCTACACCGACCAGGCCTACGGCGGGAAGTACTGGACGTTCCTCTCCGAGGAGCTGCCGCGGCTGGTCTCGGAGTTCTTCCGGGTCTCCGAGGCCCGCGAGGACACCTTCGTGGCCGGGCTCTCGATGGGCGGCTACGGCGCCTTCAAGTGGGCGCTCAGCGCGCCCGACCGGTTCGCGGCGGCCGCCTCGCTCTCCGGCGCGGTCAACATCACCGGGCTGCGCACCTCGCGGCTCCGCGACGAGGACCCGCGGATGTTCGAGCGGATCTTCGGCGACGCGCCGATCCCTGACAGCGCGGACCTGTTCCACCTGGTCCGCGAGGCCGACCCGGCCGCGCTGCCCGCGCTCTACCTCTCCTGCGGGACCGAGGACGTGCTGCTCGAGGACAACCGCAAGCTGGTCGCCGCCTGCGCCGACGCCGGGGTCGAGCTGACCAGCGCCTTCCCGCCCGGCGAGCACGAGTGGGGCGTCTGGGACTCCGAGATCCGCACCGTGCTCGACTGGCTGCCGCTCCGCACCCGGCTCGGCTGACCCGGGACCCGCACCGGGCGACGGCTCAGCCGCCCACCACCTCGACGCCGCCGGCGGTCAGCTCCGCGGCGACCGCCGCGGTGTGCTCGGGGTGGACGGCGGCGGTCAGGTCGAGCAGGACCCGGGTCCGGAAGCCGGCAGCGGCCGCATCCAGCGCGGTGGCCCGGACGCAGTAGTCGGTGGCGATCCCGCAGACGTCCACCGCCGTCACCCCGCGTTCCTGCAGCCAGTCCGCCGGCGATCGCCCACCCGCGCGGCCCTCGAAACCGGAGTAGGCCGCGGCGTACTCGCCCTTGTCGAAGACCGCGTCGAACCCGCGGTAGGTCAGCGCGTCGTGCAGTTCGACCCCCGGCGTGCCCACCACGCAGTGCGGCGGCCAGGAGTCGACGAAGTCCGGGTGCTCGGAGAAGTGCGGGCCCGGGTCGATGTGGTGGTCGCGGGTAGCCACGACGACCGGATAGCGGTCCGCGCGGTCCGGGGCACGGAGCAGCGCGTCGATCCGGGCAGCGGTCGCGGCGCCGCCGGCGACGCCGAGCGAACCGCCCTCGCAGAAGTCGCGCTGGACGTCGACCACGATCAGCGCGGTCACCGGGCCCTCGGTCACGCTCACACGCCCCGCCGGTAGCTGGTCGACTCGCTGACCCCGTCCGGGTGCACCACCAGCGTCTCGATCACCGGCTCGCCGCGGGACATCTTCAGCGCCTCCTGCGGCAGCTCGGAGCGCACCCGGCGGTGCCGCTCGCGGGCCGCGGTCAGCGGCTCCCGGCCGACGATCTCGCCGTCGCGGACCAGGTCGACCAGCAGCGGCCGGTCGCGCGGGTCGTCGCTCGGCCGGTCGATGCTGATCACCTCGGCCTCCGCGACGCCGTTGGCCAGCAGCCGCCTGGCCGCGTACTTGCGCCCGCCGATCGAGACCTTGTTGGCGCTCCGCTTCGCCACCGGCTGCAGCGGTCCCGACGGGTCGTCCGAGCCGGACCGGGCCACCATCTTGTAGACGAACCCGCAGGTCGGGGCGCCGGACCCGGTGACCAGGGCGGTGCCGACCCCGTAGGCGTCGACCGGTGCGGCGGACAGCGCGGCGATGTTCTGCTCGTCGAGGTCGCTGGTGACGATGATCTTGGTCCGGGTGGCCCCGAGGCCGTCGAGCTGGGCGCGCACCTGGCGGGCCAGCAACGGCAGGTCGCCGGAGTCGAGCCGGACCGATCCGAGCCGGCCGCCGGTGAGCTCGACGCCGGTGCGGACGGCGTTCTCGACGTCGTAGGTGTCGACCAGCAGGGTGGTGTCGACGCCCATCGCGGCCACCTGGGCGGCGAACGCGTCCCGCTCGGTGTCGTGCAGCAGGGTGAAGGCGTGCGCCGCGGTGCCGGTGGTCGGCACCCCGTACCGACGGCCCGCCTCGAGGTTCGAGGTGGCGTCGAAGCCGGCGACGTAGGCCGCCCGGGCGGCGGCGACCGCGGCCAGCTCCTGGGTGCGGCGCGAGCCCATCTCGATGCACGGCCGGCCCTCGGCGGCCAGGATCATCCGCGAGGCCGCCGAGGCGATCGCCGAGTCATGGTTGTAGATGCTGAGCAGCAGCGTCTCGAGCACGACCGCCTCGGCGAAGGTCGCCTCCACCACCAGCAGCGGCGATCCCGGGAAGTAGAGCTCACCCTCGGGGTAGCCGGTGATCGTGCCGCCGAACCGGAACCCGGCGAGCCACTCGGCCGTCGGTTCGTCCACCACCTGCTGGTCGAGCAGGAAGCGGCAGGCCTCGTCGTCGAACCGGAAGTGCCCGAGCGCACGGAGCGCCCGGCCGACCCCGGCGACCACGCCGTAGCGGCGTCCGGGCGGCAGCCGGCGCGGATAGAGCTCGAAGACGCAGCGCCGGCTCGCGGTGCCGGCCTGGAGCGCGGCCCGCACCATGGTGAGCTCGTACTGGTCGGTCAGCAGGGCGGTGGTGGGCACCTCGCTGGGACCCCAGCTCGGCTCGGCCCCGCCGCCGTCGGAGTCCCCGGTCACCCGGTCAGGCTCGGTCACGCGGTCAGGCTAGTGGGGGGCCTGGGGCGGTTTGCCAGAATGGCGGCATGTCCGTCCCCGATGCTCCGACGATCACGCCCGCCGGCGGGACGGCGGTGGAGGAGCGGGCCGACGCCCAGCAGCTCGAGCAGACCCCCTGGGTGACCATCGTCTGGGACGACCCGGTCAACCTGATGTCCTACGTGACGCACGTGTTCCGGACCTACTTCGGCTACTCCAAGACCAAGGCGCACCGGCTGATGATGCGGGTCCACCTGGAGGGCAAGGCGATCGTGTCGTCGGGCACCCGGGAGGAGATGGAACGCGACGTCGCCGCGATGCACGAGTACGGTCTGTGGGCCACGTTGGAGAAGTCCGACGGCGAGGCGTGAGGTCGTGTCCCGGCGGCGAGCCGGGCGCAGGGGAGGGGTGAGCGGGTGCGGAAGTTCCGCCGACAGGGCATCGTGATCACCACCCAGCTCAGCCCGGACGAGGTGATGCTGCTCCAGTCGCTGATCGCCCAGCTGGTCGAGATGATCGGCGAGGACGAGACCGACGGCGCCGACGGGGACGGCCCGACGGGCGGCGACCCGACCGCACCGGGCGGCTCCGGCGACGACCCGTTCGCGGTGTGGGCCAAGGAGTTCGAGCCGCCCGGCACCACCGCGCCGCCCGACGACCCGGCGCTGCAGCGGCTGTTCCCCGAGGCCTACCGCGACGACCCGGAGGCGGCGGCCGACTTCCGCCGGTTCACCGAGCGGTCGCTGCGCGACAAGAAGGTCGCTGACGCCCAGGTCGCCCTGCAGCACCTGGCGATGACCGACCAGGGCCGCCAGGAGCTGCGGATCCCCAAGGACGAGGTCGACCCCTGGCTGCGGACCCTGACCAGCCTGCGGCTCGCGGTCGCCGCCCGGCTCGGCATCGACGACGCCGACGTCGCCGAGCAGCTCGCCGACCTGCCCGACGAGGACCCGCGGGCCTGGCTGGCCAGCGTCTACGACTGGCTGGGCTTCGCCCAGGAGACCCTGCTCGCCGCGCTCTGAGCGCCCGTCCCACGGTGCCCCGGACCCGTCGGGGCGCGTGTTCCCGCGGCTACGCTTCGGGCTCGTGCTGACGATCGAACGCGCCCACCTCGACGAGATCATCGCCCACGCCCGCGAGGACCACCCGGACGAGGCCTGCGGGGTGGTTGTCGGCGCCGCCGGGTCCGACCGCGGCAGCCGGGTGGTCCGGATGATCAATGCGGACCGGTCGCCGACCTTCTTCCGGTTCGACCCGGCCGAGCAGCTCCGGCTCTACCGCGCGATGGACGACGCCGACGAGGAGATCGTGGTGGTCTACCACTCGCACACCGCGACCGAGGCGTACCCGTCGCGGACCGACATCTCCTACGCCGCCGAGCCGCAGGCGCACTACCTGCTGGTCTCGACCCGGGAGAGCGGCCAGCAGGAGGGGCCGGTCGAGGTCCGCTCGTACCGGATCCTGGACGGTGTGGTGACCGAGGAGGAGGTTCGGGTCGACTGACCCGGAATAGCCCCGCCGGTCCGCACGTTCTGCTGGTGACCGGGCGGCGACCGCGCCCGTGACCGGAACCTCGCAAGGAGAGACATGCCCGTCGAAGTCAGGATCCCGACCATCCTGCGCACCTACACCGGGGGCGAGAAGGCCGTTTCCGGCAACGGCGAGACGCTCAAGCAGCTGATCGACGACGTCGAGAGCCGGCACCCGGGTCTCAAGGACCGGCTGGTCGAGGGCGACGGGCTCCGGCGGTTCGTCAACGTCTACGTCAACGACGAGGACGTCCGGTTCAGTGGCGGGCTCGACGCCGCCCTCTCCGACGACGACGTCGTCGTGGTGCTGCCGGCCGTCGCCGGCGGCTGACCGCTCGATGGTCCGCTACGCCTCGCTGGCCGACTCGGTCGGTCATACCCCGCTGATCGGTCTGCCCAACCTCTCGCCCGCGCCGGACGTCCGGCTGTGGGCCAAGATGGAGGACCAGAACCCGACCGGGTCGATCAAGGACCGCGCGGCGCTGAACATGATCACCCGGGCCGAGGAGCAGGGTCTGCTCCGGCCGGGGTCGACCATCCTCGAGCCGACCAGCGGCAACACCGGGATCTCGCTGGCCATGGCCGCCAAGCTGCGCGGCTACCGGCTGATCTGCGTGATGCCGGAGAACACCTCGGTGGAGCGTCGTCAGCTGCTCGCCATGTGGGGGGCGGAGGTCGTCTCGTCCCCCGCCGCGGGCGGGTCGAACGAGGCGGTCCGGGTGGCCAAGAAGCTCGGTGAGGAGCACCCCGACTGGGTGATGCTCTACCAGTACGGCAACCCGGCGAACGCCGAGGCGCACTACCTGGGCACCGGCCCGGAGATCCTCGAGGACCTGCCCGAGGTGACCCACGTGGTCGCCGGTCTCGGCACCACCGGGACCCTGATGGGCATCGGCCGGTACATGGCCGAGCACGCGCCGGACGTCAAGATCGTCGCCGCCGAGCCGCGCTACGGCGAGCTGGTCTACGGGCTGCGCAACCTCGACGAGGGCTTCGTCCCCGAGCTGTACGACCCGACCCTGGTCACCACCCGATTCTCGGTCGGCTCGCGCGACGCCGTCCGCCGGGTCCGCGAGCTGCTCGAGCGCGAGGGGATCTTCGCGGGGCTGTCCACCGGGGCGATCGTGCACGCCGCGCTCGCCCAGGCGGTCAAGGCGCACAAGGCGGGTGAGCGCGCGGACATCGTGCTGATCATCTGCGACGCCGGCTGGAAGTACCTCTCGACCGGTGCGTACACCACCGACCTGGACAGCGCCGAGGAGTCGCTGGACACCCAGGTCTGGGCCTGAGCTCCCGGGTTGCCGGACCCGCCCGGCCTAGGCTGGCGGCATGGAGGGGACGGCCACGGAGGCCCCGATCGGCATCTTCGACTCGGGGTTCGGCGGGCTGACCGTGGCCCGGGCGGTGATGGACCAGCTGCCCCACGAGGACGTCATCTATCTCGGCGACACCGCACGCGCTCCCTACGGCGACCAGCCGATCGCGCAGGTCCGCGAGTACAGCCTCGAGTGTCTGGACCACCTGGTCGACCTCGGGGTCAAGGCGCTGGTGATCGCCTGCAACTCCGGGAGCGCGGCGACCCTGCGCGACGCCCGCGAGCGCTACCCGGTGCCGGTGATCGAGGTGATCATCCCGGCCACCCGGCGTGCGGTGGCCGCCACCCGCAACCACCGGGTCGGCGTGATCTGCACCGAGGCGACGGCGACCTCGATGGCCTACGACGACGCGTTCGCCGCCGCGGTCGACATCGAGCTGCACACCGCCGCCTGCCCGCGGTTCGTCCCTTTCGTCGAACGCGGCATCACCGGCGGTCCCGAGCTGATCGCGGCCGCCGAGCAGTACCTCGAACCGCTCCGGCGGGCCTACATCGACACCCTGATCCTTGGCTGCACCCACTACCCCCTGCTCACCGGGGTGATCAGCCTGGTGCTGGGGGAGCGGGTCACCCTGGTCTCCAGCGCCGAGGAGTGCGCCAAGGACGTCTACGTCCAGCTGACCCGTCGGGGGCTGGTCCACCCGCGGCCGCGCGCGGCCCGCCACCGGTTCCTCACCACCGGCAGCCCCAAGTCGTTCGAGGGCATCGGCCGCCGCCTGCTCCCCGGTCTGGTCACCGACGTCGAGCAGTTCAGCTGAGCACCGGACGCGGTGCCCTGAGCTGCCGACCCCGGTGCTCTGAGCTCCCGACCCCGGTGCTCTGAGCTCCCGACCCCGGTGTGCCCTGAGCTCCCGACCCGGTGCCCTGAGCCTGTCGAAGGGCGCCCACCCGGCCGTACGGTGACCGCATGAGCGACGCGGCGATGACCCTGACCGTGGTGGGCTGCAGCGGCTCGACCTCCGGCCCGGACTCCCCGGCCTCGAGCTACCTGCTCCAGGCGCCCTGGCAGGGACGCACCTACACGGTGCTGCTCGACTGCGGGCCGGGCGCGTTCGGACAGCTGTCCCGCTACGTGCCGCCCGAGCAGATCGACGCCGTCGCGCTCAGCCACCTGCACCCGGACCACTGCCTCGACCTCTGTGCGTTCTCCGTGGCCGCCCGCTACAGCCCGACCGCACCGTGGGAGCCGGTCGACCTCTGGGCGCCGCCGCACGCGCTCGAGCGGCTCGGTCGCGCCTACGACCCGATGGCCGGCGACGACGCGACCGACCTCGGCACCGTGTTCACCGCACACACCTGGGAGCCGCACCAGCAGCTCGGCCCCTTCACGGTCACCGCCGCGCGGGTCGCGCACCCCGCACCGTGCTGGGCCACCCGGTTCGAGACCGGCGGCCGCTCGCTCGTCTACTCCGGCGACACCGGCCCGAGCCCGGCGCTCGTCGACCTGGCCCGCGGCGCCGACCTGTTGCTCTGCGAGGCCGCATTCACCGACCCGGCTCCCGGCGGGGAGCCGAACCCGCCCGGGTTGCACCTCACCGGTCGCGAGGCCGGGCGGGCGGCAGCCGACGCCGGGGTCGGCCGGCTGGTGGTCACCCACGTACCGCCCTGGCACCGTCCGGACGAGGCCGCCCGGGCCGCCGCGAGCGCGTTCGACGGGCCGGTCGAGGTCGCCACCTCCGGCGCCCGCTGGACGCTCTGAGTCGCCCGGCGGCGCTGTCGGACCCACCGGTTAGGCTCTCCGACCGTGACCTCGAGACCCGACGGACGTGCCGACGACGAGCTGCGTGAGGTCTGCTTCACCCGCGGTTGGCTCGAGCAGGCCGAGGGCTCGGTGCTGGTCGAGTTCGGTCGCACCCGGGTGCTCGTGGCCGCCAGCGTGACCGAGGGCGTGCCCCGCTGGCGCAAGGGTTCCGGGCTCGGCTGGGTGACCAGCGAGTACGCGATGCTGCCGCGGGCCACCGACACCCGCTCCGACCGCGAGTCGATCAAGGGCCGGGTCGGCGGTCGTACCCACGAGATCAGCCGGCTGATCGGCCGCAGCCTGCGGGCGATCATCGACACGGCGGCGCTCGGCGAGAACACCGTGGTCATCGACTGCGACGTGCTCCAGGCCGACGGGGGCACCCGGACGGCCTCGATCACCGGTGCCTACGTGGCGCTCTGCGACGCCGTCGGCTGGCTGCGCGACCGCAACCTTCTGGCCGGCGAGCCGCTCCGCGACAGCGTCGCGGCGATCTCGGTCGGCGTGGTCAACGGACGTCCGGTGCTCGACCTGCCCTACAGCGAGGACTCGGTCGCCGAGGTCGACATGAACGTCGTGGTCAGCGGCTCCGGGAAGTTCATCGAGATCCAGGGCACCGCCGAGCAGGAGCCGTTCGACCGTGCCACGCTCGACCGGCTGCTCGACCTCGCCGCCGGCGGGTGCGCCCGGCTGACCGAGCTCCAGCGCGCCGCGCTCGGCGCCTGACCCGCCACGGTGACCAGGTGAGCGGGCCGCAGGTGGTGCTGGCCACCCACAACGCCAAGAAGCTCGACGAGCTCCGCCGGATGCTCGCCGAGGCCGGCGCCCGGATCGAGGTCCTCGGGCTGTCCGACCTGCCCGCCGAGCTGCAGTACCCGGCCCCGGACGAGACCGAGCGCACCTTCGAGGGCAACGCGCTGCTCAAGGCGCGCGCCTGTGTCGCCCGGACCGGGCTCCCCGCGCTGGCCGACGACTCCGGGCTGGCCGTCGACGTGCTCAACCAGATGCCGGGGGTCCGCTCGGCCCGCTGGGCCGGTCCCGAGTGCGACGACGAGGCCAACAACACGCTGCTGCTGCGTCAGCTCGACGACGTCCCCGACCACCGGCGGACCGCTCGGTTCGTCTCCGCGGTCGCGCTGGTGCTCCCCGGGGGCGAGGAGTTCGTCGAGATCGCCGAGATGCACGGGATGCTGCTCCGCGCGCCGGTGGGCGACAACGGGTTCGGCTACGACCCACTCTTCCGCGCCCACGGCCAGACCCGGAGCAACGCCGAGCTCACCGCCGAGGAGAAGGACGCCATCAGCCACCGCGGTCAGGCGGTCCGGGCCATCCTGCCGACCCTGACCGCGCACGTCGCCTGACCGAGAGCCGGCTGACCGACAATGGGGGCTCGAACCAGATCGTGCAACGACCGCGGCGCACGCCGCGGAGTGAGGAGCGTCGTGCAGACCTATCTCGACCTGCTCGACCGGGTGCTGACCACCGGCGTCCGCAAGGAGGACCGGACCGGGACCGGCACGCTCAGCGTGTTCGGCCACCAGATGCGGTTCGACCTGTCGCAGGGCTTCCCGCTGGTCACCACCAAGAAGATCCACACCCGCTCGGTGTTCGTCGAGCTGCTGTGGTTCCTCCGCGGCGCGACCAACGTCGACTGGCTGCACGAGCACAAGGTGAGCATCTGGGACGAGTGGGCCGACGCCGAGGGCGAGCTCGGGCCGATCTACGGCTACCAGTGGCGGTCCTGGCCGACGCCGTCGGGACGCCACGTCGACCAGATCGCGGCGGTGATCGACTCGATCCGCGGCAACCCGGACTCGCGCCGGCACATCGTCAATGCCTGGAACGTCGCCCAGCTCGACGAGATGGCCCTCCCGCCGTGCCACACGATGTTCCAGTTCTACGTCGCCCCGGCCCAGGACGGCGGGAGGGCGAAGCTCTCCTGCCAGCTCTACCAGCGCAGCGGCGACGTCTTCCTCGGCGTCCCGTTCAACATCGCCTCCTACGCGCTGCTGACCTCGATGGTCGCCCAGGTCTGCGACCTCGACGTCGGCGACTTCGTCCACACCCTCGGGGACGCGCACCTCTACCTCAACCACCTCGACCAGGCCCGCGAACAGCTGACCCGCACCCCGCGGCCGCTGCCGCGGCTGCGGCTCGACCCGTCGGTCCGCCGGATCGACGACTTCGCCGTCGGGTCGATCACCGTCGAGGGCTACGACCCGCACCCGGCGATCAAGGCCCCCATTGCCGTCTGAGGGCCCGTCCGCGGGCGGTCCGGCCACCGGCGCGGCCGTGCTGCGCCCCTCCGACGTGGTCGCGGTCGCCGCGGTGGCGCGCAACGGTGTGATCGGCCGCGGCGCGGAGATCCCGTGGCGGCTGCCGGGCGAGCAGGCCCGGTTCAAGCGGCTGACCCTCGGACTCGCGCTGGTGATGGGCCGACGCACCTACGAGTCGATCGGACGGCCGCTGCCCGGTCGCCGCAGCGTGGTGGTCACCCGCGACCGCGGGTGGCGGCCGCGGACCGATCCCGACGGGCTGGTGAGCGTCTGCCCGGATGTCGACACCGCGCTCGCCCGGGCCCGCGCCCTGCTCCCGGACCGCCCGGTGATGGTGGCCGGGGGAGCGGAGATCTACCGCGCGGCCTGGCCGGCGACCACCGTGCTCGAGCTGACCGAGGTCCCGCTCGAACCCGAGGGCGACGTGTTCTTCCCCGCCGTCGACCCCGCCCACTGGGCCGTGGTCGACCGCGACCCGGGCGAGCACTACACCGTCGTCCGCTACCGGCGACGAGACTGAGGCCCGGCCCGGGACACCCCTCGCGGAAGGGGGCCGCGGTGGTCGCGAGTCGTTAAGATCCTCGAACATCCGTGACCCGTCGCCCAGAGCTGGAGTTCGCATGGCGGAGCCAGACGCCACGCCGCGTTTCTCGGTGGTGGTGCCGGCCTACAACGAGGCCGCCTATCTCGGCGCCACGCTGCGGTCGCTGCAGCAGCAGGACTTCGCGGGCGGGGTGGAGATCCTCGTCGTCGACAACAACAGCACCGACGCGACCGCCGCGATCGCCCGGGCGGCCGGTGTCCGCGTGATCAGCGAGACGCGTCCCGGAGTGTGCCCGGCCCGGCAGGCCGGCACCGAGGCGGCCCGCGGCGAGATCGTGGTCTCCACCGACGCCGACACCCGCCAGCCGCGTGACTGGCTCCGCCGCCTCGACGCCCGGTTCACCGATCCGGGCGTCGTGCTGGTCGGCGGCCCCTGCCGTTACGACCACCCCACCTGGTGGTCGCGGCGCTATCCGCGGCTGCTGTTCGGGCTGGTGGGCTGGTGGTACGCCCGCACCGGTCGGGTCTTCTACGCCACCGCCACCAACAGCGCGTTCCGCCGCGCCGTCTTCCCCGGTTACGACGTCACCCAGACCCAGGGCGGCGACGAGTTCGGTCTGCTGCACGCCCTCCGCGGCCGCGGCCGGATGGTCTGGGACCCCGAGATCGTGGTGACCACCTCGGCCCGCCGGCTCGAGGCCGGCTTCGTCCACAGCGTGCTGGTGACCTTCGTCTTCTACTACCTGTTCGGGTACGCGCTGAACCGGGTGGCCGGCCGCACCGTGCTCCCGATGGCACCCCCGGTGCGCGGCGACCGACCGCGGCGGCGGCTGTTCCGGATCGGCCTGCCCCTCGGCGCCCTGCTGCTGGTCACCCTCGGCCTGGTCGGCTGGGCCTGGCCCGACCAGGCGGTCGAGTTCGCCCGGCGGCTGCGTCCGTGACCCCGCCCGCACGCGGTCCGGCGCACCGCCGCCGGGCCGGGCGCCGCCCGTCGGCGGTCGGGCTGGTCGCGCTTGCCTCCGGGGCCGTGGTCGCCGCCGGCTACCGGTTGGCCTTCGCCCCCCAGGGCAGCGTGTTCGGCGACTTCCCCTGGCGCGGGCCCGGACTGGACCGACCGACCACGGAGGTCTCGCCCGAGGACCGGCGGATCGCGCTGACCTTCGACGACGGCCCGAACGAGCCGTACACGTCGCGGCTGCTCGACGTGCTGGGGGAGCACGGTGCCCGGGCGACCTTCTTCCAGGTCGGACGCTGCGCCGAGCGGTTCCCCTCGGCCACCCGGCGGGTGGTCGCCGAGGGCCACCTGCTCGGCAACCACAGCTATCACCACGAGTTCACCCGCTATCTGCGCGAGCCGCGGCAGCAGCAGGAGATCGCCCGTGCCCAGCGCACCCTGCAGGCGGTGGCCGGGGTCACCCCGGCGCTCTACCGGCCGCCGTGGCTGTGTCACTGGCCGTGGGTGCTCGGGTCGGTCCGCGGTCACGGGCTGCGCCCGGTCTCGGGGCTGTTCGGTCACCCGCTCGAGGTCTTCCAGCCCGCGGCGGCCGGGATGGCCGACAGCGCGCACCGACTGGCCCGCCCCGGTCGGGTGTTGATCTTCCACGACGGCTTCGACGCCCGGGGCGGTCGCCGTGACCAGACCGTCGGCGCGGTGGCGGCGCTGCTGCCGAGGCTCCGCGACGAGGGCTACCGGTTCGTCACCGTCGCCGAGCTGCTCGGCGTGCCCGGCTACCAGGGGAGTCCGGGCCGGGCCCACTAGGCTGACCGCTGCGCGCGAGTGGCGGAACTGGCAGACGCGCCAGATTTAGGTTCTGGTGTCCGCGGACGTGGGGGTTCGAGTCCCCCCTCGCGCACGGACTCAGACCTGGAGCTCCTTGCGGAGCTTGTCGACGTGGCCCTTGGCCCGGACGTTGTACTGGGCGACGGCGACCGTCCCGACCCCGTCCTCGGCCACGTCGACCACGAAGGTCGACCGGATGACGCCCTCCACCTTCTTGCCGTAGAGCAGCTTCTCCCCGTAGGCGCCGTAGGCGGTCAGCACCGTCTTGTCCTCGTCGGAGAGCAGCGGGAAGCTGATCTCCTGCTGGGCCCGGAAGGCGGCGAGCTTGCGGACCGGGTCCGGCGAGATGCCCACCACGGCCAGCCCGGCGGCGCTCAGGTCCTCGTTGGCGCCGGTGAAGTCGACCGCCTGGGTGGTGCAGCCCGGGGTCATCGCCGCCGGGTAGAAGTAGACGATCACCCGGCCGCCGGCGTAGTCGGCCAGGGCGACCTCCTTGCCGTCGGCGTCGGGCAGGCGGAACGCGGGCGCGGTGTCTCCCGCGGAGAGGTGGGCGGTGGTCATGGCTGCACCCTACGATCCGCCGTCGCACGCTCCGCCGCCGCTCCGCTGTCCGGCCGGACCCTGCAACCGCTGCGGTCGTCGCCGGTGCAATAGTCTGTCGCGACCAGCCGAGGGCATCCCCCGAGCGACCGAGGAGAAGACGTGGCACCGAGCGACGCGCGCAGTCCCGAGCAGATCGAGGCCGACAGCGCCGCCGTCCGCAACCGTCTGACCGGCTCCATCGAGGCCTTCATCGACCAGGTGCACCCCAACCGGGTGAAGCAGCGGACGATCGCGCGGATCCGTGCGGCCGTGCAGGAGAAGGTCGACCAGGCCAAGGGTCTCGTGTTCACGCCGGGCGGCCAGCTGCGCACCGAGCGGGTCGCGCTGGCCGGTGGCGGGATCGCGGGTCTGATCACCCTGGTCTCGGTGCTGCGGGCCGTCGGGCGACGCGGCCGCCGCCGCCGGCTGGCCGCCGGGCCGACGCCGCGGGTCGGCGTCCGCCGGAAGCGCTGACGTGGCCGACCTGCCCATCCGGATGCTGCACGACCGGGTGCTGGTCTCCACCGAGAAGGAGTCGCAGGAACGCCGGTCGGGCGGCGGCATCCTGATCCCGGCCACCGTGTCGATGAGCCGCCGACTGGCCTGGGCCGAGGTGGTGGCCGCCGGCACCAATGTCCGCACCGTCAAGGTCGGCGACCGCGTCCTGTTCGATCCCGAGGACCGCGCCGAGGTCGAGGTCCGCGGCAAGGACTACGTGCTGCTCCGCGAACGCGACCTGCACGCGGTCGCCGCGGCCTCCCAGGACGGCAGCACTGGTCTGTACCTCTGAACCGATCGGGGCGGAATGGGCTTACCAAGATCATCTTAACCGGTTCAGATGATCTTGTTCGGGCGCTGAAGATAACGGTTCGATCAGGTTGCGCCTCGCCGAGTGGCAATCGGGAACGCCGGCTTTAGGGTGTCGAGAGGCGCCGGGCCACGGTGTCCAGGTTCACACAGAAGTGAGGCTCTATGTCATTCGTTCGACCCAAGCGCGGCGTCCTCGTCGTGGCCGCGTCGCTCAGCGCGGTGCTCCTGGCCGCGGCCTGTGGCGGTAGCGGCGGATCGAGTAGCGGCAGTGGTGGCAGCGGGAGCGGCAGCGCGGCCGCGGTCGACCTGACCAAACAGGGTCCGACCGAGTACTGGGCCGGCAAGGACACCTCCGGCAACCTGGCCAAGCTGATCAGCCAGTTCAACGCGCAGCACCCGCAGGGCAAGGTCACCTTCCACGAGCTGCCCGACAACGCCGACCAGCAGCAGCAGCAGATGATCCAGGCGACCACGACCAAGAACCCGAACATGGGCGTGATCAGCATGGACGTCGTCTGGACCGCGCAGTTCGCGGCCAACGGCTACGTCGTCGCGCTGCCCAAGGACCAGTTCCCGACCGACAAGTTCCTGCCGGCCACGGTGAGCTCGGCCACCTACTTCAACAAGCTCTACGGCTACCCGGCCAGCTCCGACGGCGGTCTGCTCTACTACCGCAAGGACCTGCTGCAGAAGGCCGGCATCTCCGACCCGCCCACCACCTGGTCCCAGCTGATGCAGGACTGCGACAAGATCAAGGCGCAGGCCGGCAACGCGAGCCTCGGCTGCTACGCCGGGCAGTTCCAGAAGTACGAGGGCCTGACGGTCAACTTCGCCGAGGCCGTCAACGGCGCCGGTGCGGTGATCGTCGGTGAGGACGGCAAGCCGAACGTCAACACCGATCAGGCCAAGCAGGGCTGGAGCCAGATCGTCTCGATGTACCAGAAGGGCTACATCCCCAAGGCGGCGATCACCTGGCAGGAGGAGCAGGGCCGGCAGGCGTTCCAGAGCGGCCAGCTGATCTTCCTCCGCAACTGGCCGTACGTGTACGCGCTGGCCAGCAAGGACGACGGCAGCTCCAAGATCGTCGGCAAGTTCGGCGTCGCCCCGCTGCCGGGTCTGAACGGCCCGGGTGTCTCGAGCCTCGGTGGCCACAACATGGCGATCGCGGCCAACGCGGCCAACAAGGGCACCGCGGCGGACTTCATCAAGTTCATGACCTCGGAGCAGACGATGAAGTCGAACGTGCTGGCCACCTCGGCGGCGCCGACGCTGACCTCGCTCTACACCGACTCCGACATCACCAAGAAGTACCCGTACATGCCGATCCTGCTCAAGTCGATCGAGACCGCCAAGCCCCGACCCAAGGCCGTCGACTACACCGACGTGACCCTGGCCATCGAGGACGCGGGCTACTCGACCCTGCAGGGTCAGCAGCAGGTCGACCAGGCCTTCTCCACGCTCCAGACGAAGCTCCAGGGCCTGATCAAGTGACCTCTTGATCGCACCCCGCGACTAGGAGCATTGTGAGTCCCGGCGCGGCCCGCGGGCCGCGCCGGGGCTTCCCGTCTGCACAGAGGAGGTTGGGCGCATGGCGACTGCGACAGCAGTGAGCAAGCCGTCCACGGCCACCGGAGATGGCCACAAGCGCAAGAAGAACGCGTTCAGCGACGGGCAGGGTCGACTCGCCTGGATGCTGCTCGCACCGACCCTGCTGGTCATCTTCGTGATGGCGGGCATCCCCGTGGTGATGTCGATCCGCGAGTCCTTCTTCGCCAACGACAACGCCCCGGACCCGACGACCGGCCTGATCAAGCAGGGCGAGAGCTTCGTCGGGATCAAGAACTTCGCCCAGATCTTCACCAGCACCGACGTGGTCCAGGGCAACTGGGGCACGATGAACCGGTTCTGGAACGCGTTCCTCAACACCAGCATGATCACCATCGTCTGCGTCGTCATCGAGACGGTGCTCGGCGTGGCGATGGCCCTGATCATGTCCAAGGCCTTTCGCGGCCGCGGCTTCGTCCGGGCCGGCATCCTGGTGCCCTGGGCGATCCCGACCATCGTCTCGGCGCTGATGTGGAAGCTGATCTTCGACGCCAACGGCGTGATGAACAAGATCCTCGGGCAGCAGATCCTCTGGCTGTCCGACACCTTCAGCTCGTTCTGGGCCATCGTGATCGCCGACTCCTGGAAGACCGCGCCGTTCATCGGTCTGCTGACCCTGGCGGGTCTGCAGACCATCCCGGCCGAGGTCTACGAGGCGGCCAAGGTCGACGGGGCCAGCGCGATCCAGCAGTTCACCCAGATCACCCTGCCGATGGTCAAGCCGACGCTGGTCGTGGCGGTGCTCTTCCGCACCCTCGACACGCTGCGGATGTTCGACCTGCCCTACGGCATGATCGGCCCGGGCAAGTACCGGGTGGAGACGCTCTCGGTGTTCGCCTACCAGGAGACCCAGGCCACCAGGTTCGGGTCAGCGGCGGCCTACTCGATGGTGCTGTTCATCTACGTCCTCCTGGTCGCCTACCTGTTCGTCCGGGTGCTCGGGGCGGACGTGATCGGGGAGAAGGCGCCGAAGAAGAAGAAGGTCAAGAAGAACGACCGGAACGACACGCAAGCCGCGCCGGTGTCCGGGATCGAGCTGGCAGGAGGGGCCCACTGATGGCCGCCGGAGTCGTCGAGCACCACCTGTCCCAGGCCGAGGTCGCGCAGCTGGCCAAGCCGCGCCGGCCGCTGGGCGCCAAGATCGGCGTGGTCGCCAGCTACGTCGGGATGGCGCTGATCGTCATCTACTGCATCCTGCCGTTCTACTGGATGATCGTGTCCTCGCTCCGGCTGCCGAGCATGGGCCTGAGCACGAGCTTCCTGCCCGACCCGCCCTCGATCGAGAACTTCAAGGGCGTCTTCTCCGGTCAGAACAACTTCGGCCGGTCGCTGATCAACTCGGTGATCATCAGCGGCGCGACGACGATCATCACCCTGCTGGTCGGGATGGTGGCCGCCTACGCGCTGGCGCGGCTGCAGTTCAAGGGCAAGGGCGGCGTGCTGTGGATCATCATGGCCTGCTCGATGTTCCCGCAGATCACCCTGATCGTGCCGCTGCTCAAGATGTTCTCGCAGACGGACCCGTTCGAGTGGTTCCCATACTGGATCAACACCTACCAGGGCGTGATCCTGCCCTACCTGGCCTTCGGTCTCCCGCTCGCGGTGTGGAACCTCACCGCGTTCTTCCGGCAGCTGCCGGTCGAGCTCGAGCACGCGGCCATGGTCGACGGGTGCACCCCGGGCCAGGCGTTCCGCAAGGTGATCGTGCCGCTGGCCGCCCCGGGCGTCTTCACCACGGCGATCATCGTGTTCATCGGCGCCTGGAACGAGTTCCTGATCGCGCTGACCTTCCTGCAGGACGCGAACATGCAGACCGCCACGGTGGCGATCAGCAAGTTCACCGGCACCACCGGTTTCGACACCCCGTACGGCACGATCATGGCCGCCGGGGTGATCGTGACCGTCCCGCTGCTCGCCGCGGTGCTGATCTTCCAGCGTCGGATCGTCGCCGGCCTCACCGCCGGTGGCGTGAAGTGAGCGGGCCAGGGAAGAACACGATCGGCTAGGGACGCCCGGCGTTCCTCACCGCACGACGGGATCCGGCGTGGAGCTCAAGCTCTGCGCCGGATCTCTGCGTTGTGGGACCGGTGTGCCGGCTCCGTCGTCACCGCGGTCTCCGGTCGGTCGGCCGGCGCGGCCTCGAGCGCGGCGGGGGTCCCGGCCCGGCGGGCGGCGGCGCGGGCACGGAGCCAGCCGACGAACCGGACCAGGTGCTGCACCAGCAGCCCCACCGACACGGCGAAGGCGATGGCGATCACCATCGCCCAGACCGGGTGGTGCGAGATCCGGCCGCCGATCGACCCGAGGGTGGAGTAGATCGCCGCCCACAGCGCGCACGCGACGACGTCGGCGCCGAGGAACTGCCGGACCGGCATCCGGCTCAGCCCGAGGGCGGCGATCACCGGGGTCCGGCCGCCGGGGATCAACCGGCCGGTGACCACGGCGCTGAACACGTTCCGCGACAGCGCCTGCTGCGCCTGGTCGACCCGGACGCCCAGCTTGTGGCCGGCCAGCGCCCGTCGCAGCCGCGGGGCGAACAGCCGGGCCTCGCCGAGCATGATTAGGTCGCCGAGGACGGAGCAGACGAAGCAGATCAGGAAGATCAGCAGGTCGTTGAGCCGCGAGTGGACGGCCACCGCGGCGGCGCCGCTGACCATCTCGCCGGTCGGCACGAAGGGGATGGCGGAGCCCAGCAGCACCGAGAGGGCGAGCAGCAGGTGAGCGCGGAGCTGGTCCACGTCAGCCGAGGCTAGCTGGCGCGACTGTGATTCGACTCTGAGACGGCGGTCCGGGCGGCTGTGGTCGGGGATCCGTCCCGCCGTGGCAGGCTCAGCAGGTCGCGGCGAACTGGCGCAGCAGGGCGGCCCAACCGCCGTCCGCCCCGACCGCACCGTAGAGCGTGTCCCAGCCCTCGCCGTGCGCCGCGAGCTGGTCGTGCACCAGGCGCACCCGGGTGCCGCCGGGGACGGCGGTGAAACGCACGCTGACCCGGCTCCCGGGCGCGTCCGGGGCGGGCGGCGCCCAGTCGGGTCCGATCTGCCAGCTGAAGGCGAACACGGTCGGCGGCTGCCAGGCCAGCACCCGCCCGAAGGTGCACTCGGCGCCCGACTGGCTGCGCTCCCAGACCCGGCCGTCGACCTCCGGTTCGATCCCGATCTCGGCGAGCTCGCCGTCCAGCAGGTGGTGCCGACGGATCCACCAGCGGTCGATGCCGGCGGTGAAGACCTCGAAGGCGTGGTCGACCGAGCAGGCCACCACCACCTCGCGGACCACCGCGTCGGCGGCAGGGGTGTCGTCCAGGGTGTCGTCCGGGCTGGACGCGTCGAGATGGCCGGGCTGCTGGTCGGTGCTCATCGGTTCTCCTGGTGGTCGGATCCGTGCGATGGGTGGTGCGGCGGCCGGGCCTCGGCCTCGCGGGCGAAGGCGGCCAGCGAGTCCGACCAGAACCGGTCGAGGTAGTCGCGCAGCGCCGTCAGCCCGGTGGGGTCGAGGGCGTACACGTGCCGGGTGCCCTGGGCCTCGGCGCGGACCAGCCCGGCCTCCCGGAGCACCCGCAGGTGCTGGGAGACGGCGGGCCGGCTGATCGGCAGCTCGGCGGCGAGAGCACCGACCGACCGGGAGCCGGCGGCCACGATCTCGAGGATCGACCGTCGGGTCGGGTCGGCCAGCGCGGTCAGCGCTGCCTGATGAGCCGTCACAAACGGTAAGCTACTGCTTACCGATTGGTGGGGCAACCCGTCGTCCGCCCTCGTGTCGGGCTTGCCCTCGGGGCCGGTGCCGTCGCATGGTGACTACCCGGACCGGTGGGAGAGAGGGGTCGGTCGTGGTGGTCGTCGGGCTGGTCCTCGCGCTGCTCGCCGGGGCGCTGCACGTCTACATCTTCGTGCTGGAGTCGCTGCTCTGGACGACCCCGCGGGCGCGGGCGGTGTTCGGCACCACCGAGGCCGAGGCGGCGGCGACCCGCCAGCTGGCCTACAACCAGGGCTTCTACAACCTGTTCCTCGCCGTGCTCGCGGTGCTGGGGGTGGTCCTCGCGTTCGCGGGCGTCACCGTCGTCGGTACGACGCTGGTGGTCGCCGGCTGCGGCTCGATGGTTGCCGCCGCGCTGGTGCTGCTGACCAGCGACCGCTCGAAGCAGCGGGCCGCGCTGACCCAGATGGCGTTCGCGCTGCTCGCGCTGATCGCCCTGGCGCTGTCCGTGGTGGTCTGACCCCGATCCGGTACGGAGGTCGTCCGTGCGGGCGGACGGGGCGCCGGATCGGGGTCAGAGATAGAGGGTGCGCTGGGTGATGCTGCCGCGCAGGCGTCCCCAGAGCAGACCCGCCATGGTGGCGCAGCGCATCCGTCCGGCGGGGGTGCGGAGCCCGAGCGCGGCGCGGGCCAACCGGACGTAGGACGCGCCGACCTGCAGCACGGTGCGCCGCGGCATCCCCTCGGCGTGGTGCTTCCGGAAGAGCCGCACCTCGCCCTCGCCGTAGGACCGCTGCTGGCGGAACACCGAGGCCGGAGTGGCCCGGTACCGGTACTGGACGACGGCGTCGCGGACGAAGAGCGGGTCGTGACCGGCGTCCATCAGTCGCCACGAGAGATCGAGGTCCTGCTGGGTCGTGAGCTCCTCGTCAAACCCGCCGAGCTGCTCGACGACCGTGCGGCGGGCGCCCATCGCGGCGCCGACCACGGCCGGCCTCCAGCCGCAGAACACGTCGAGCCCAGAGGACTGGAGCGGCCGCTGCCGCCGCACCGCCTCCGGAGCGTTGAGCCGACCGAGGTCCAGCCGTCCGGCGACGAAGTCACGGGTCGCGAGCGCACGCCCCATGGCCAGCAGATAGCCGGGCTCGACCACGTCGTCGGCGTCGAGGAAGACCAGCACGTCGCCCCGGCTCGCCGCGATCCCGCGGTTCTGCGCCGCCGCGGCGCCGGCGGGCAGGGCGTCCTCGAGCACGGTCAGCCGGGGCAGCCGGTCGGCGTAGGTGCGGGCCAGCGCGGCAGTGGCGTCCGTGGACCCGCCGGCGACCACCAGCACCTCCCACCAGCCCGGGTAGTCCTGAGTGGCCAGCGCGGCCAGCGCCTCGCCGAGCGTGGTGGCCGCGTCACGCGCGGGGATCACCACGCTCGCGGCGGGCCACTCGACCGTTGCCGGAGAGTTGTCGTCACCGACACCGCACGGAGTCGGGACCTGCTGGACGGGCATCGGGGGCCTCCCACGGAGCACTGGTCCGCTGGATCGCATGAGCATCGGTCACGGGTCACGCCCGCGATCCACACACTAACCTCTCAGGATTGGAGGTTTCTTCGTGCGGCGGCAGCCCTCGGGCCGGCCCGGGTGGCTCAGTCCCGCAGCCGGATGCCGTCGAGCAGGCCGACGAACTCCGCGGCGTACCGGAGGTGCAGCTGCAGCCGCTCGTAGTTGGCGACCGCCTGGCGGTGGAAGCGGTCGACGGTCTGCCGGGCGGCGTCGTGGTCCGCACCGGGGGTGGAGAGCAGGTCGACGGCCTCGAGCAGCTGGCGCATCTCCTCGAGGCTGAAGCCGAGCGGCTTCATCCGTCGGATGGTGCGGATCCGGTCGACGTCGGCCTCGGTATAGAGCCGGAACCCGCCGGCGCTCCGGGCCGAGGGCGGGACCAGGCCCACCTCGTCGTAGTGCCGGAGCGTCCGGATCGACATCTCGGTCCGGTCCGCAACCGCGCCGATGTGCATCAGCCCGGGCGCGACCTCCTCCGGGGTGGTCGCCCGCTCGGCGCCCTCGGTGCGCGGGCTGGGATCGGTCATGACGGCCATTCTGGCCGACCGGCGACACGTCCGGGCGTCAGCGGGTCCTCGCCGGGCCGTGGTGGTCTGCAATGATCTTCGGGTCCGGAGTCCAGCCGAGCGCTCGGGCCGGTTCGGCTTGGGCGGAGGCAGGATGCATCACGGTCGCTTCGTCGCCGGCCGCGGCGACGCCGGAGCCCGTTTCTCCCGCGAGATCGGGGTGGACACCGACTCGCGGGGACGGCTGCGGCGGGGCGTCGAGCTGGTGGCCGCTCTGGTGCCGGGCGCCGAGGACGTCAGCGTGACAACCGTCGCGCGACGGGCGGTGTTGCAGACCACCGCGACGACCTCGCGACTGGCCTGGCGAAATTCGGAGCGGCCGGTGGTCGCCACCCGCCCCTCGCGAACGGTCTCGACCAGGACGGTGTCGTCGCCGACCGACACGTAGCGGACGTCGACCCCCAGCCGGAGCGTGGCCAGACCCAGGCCGTCGGTATCGGCGCAGGAGGCGTCGATGCTCCAGGCTCCGTCGCTGCTCTCGACCGCGAGCCGGGGGCCGAACATCGACCGGCAGTGCTGGTGGATGACATCCGGGTCGGTCGAGGAGAAGGCGGTCCGCCTCACCCCGGTTTCGCGGTCGTCCACGTCAGTCCTTCCTCAGGGTGACGCTGGGCGGCTGACCGTAGGCCTGCCGGTAGGCGACCCCGAAGCGGGGCAGGCTGGGAAAGCCCCACCGGGCGGCGATGGCGGTCACGGTCTGCCCGTCTCCCGGCTCGGCGTTCCGCAGGTCGTGGTGGGCGGCGGCGAGGCGGGCCCGGCGGAGATAGCCCATCGGCGTGGTCCCGAGATGGCGGCGGAAGGTGGGCTGCAGGGCACGCGGAGTGACCCGGGCGGCGGCGGCGATCTCACCGAGGGTCACGGGCCGGTCGAGATGGGAGTCGATGAACGCGACGGCTCGACGCAGCGAGGCCGGGGGGCAGCCGCCGACCGGGACGTCGTCGGCGCGGAGGCTGGTGTTGCGGAAGCAGGTCAGGGCGGTGGCGCTGAGCAGGCGGTTGAGGCTGTCGGCGAGCAGCGCTCCGTCGGGGTGGCCGGCGTTGGCGACGGCGACCCGCTGCACCAGGGTGACGACCTGGTTCCACTGCAGCGCGGCGACCGGTGAGACCGCGCTGTCGAAGCTGAACTCGACGTGCCCGGGACCCTGCCCGGTGGGGTCGGCCTGGGCGGCGACGTCGTCGACGAGACTGGCGTCCAGCAGCACCATCGAGGCGTCGAGGCTGCGCCAGCTCACCCGGTAGGGAACGGTGGGGGGCAGTACCACCGCCGCACCGGTGCCGAGCCGGTGTTCGCGCCGGGTCGCCTCGTAGCCGGCGGTCGGCGACCGCGCTGGTGGACGCCGAGCCGGTCGATGCCGTCGCGGGCGTGCAGGGCGACCGCCATCGAGTGCCGGACCCGGCTGATCGAGCCGGTGGCGATCCGGGTGAAGTCACTGCTGAAGCGGAAGTCCTGCTCCGACCCACGGATGGCCAGCGCGAAGTCGGTGTAGGTCCGGCGCAGGTAGGCGTGTCCCTCGTCGGGGCTGGTGGTGCTGAAGCGGACGATCTTGAAGCTTCTGGAAGCGAACTCCACGACGTCCTCCCGCACGGTGTCGCAGGCAGCCCGGGCGGGTGGCTCGGCCACGGACGACGTCGACTATGCCAGAAAACGAAGCCTTGGCTACCTCTGGCGTCCGATCGGTCGGCGGCTGGTTGGCGGTGCTCTGTGGAGCGGCTAGGCATGGCTCAGGTGCGCCGGAGATCCCGGGATCGGTGCGTGCCCAGGCTCCGTCGGTACAGAAGTGTCGCCGGCGGAGCCGCGCACCCTGTTCGGTACGGCAGAGGGGCTCGCGGAACGGAACCGGTTCCGATGGGCGGTGCGCCGCGAGGGGATCGAACTCCGCATCCGCTCTGCGGCATCCTGGCCAGGTGGCTCCTTCCTTGATGTCGTTCGCGGTAGACGAGCGTGCAGACTTCCTGCGGCTGCTCGACGAGCTGCGGGAGACGGATTGGGGAGCTGCCACCCTGTGTGAGGGGTGGTCTGTGCGTGACGTCGTTGCGCACGTCCTGAGCTTCGAGGACCTGTCCCTGCCGGCGGCGATGCGGTTGATCGTGCGCGGCAAGGTCGGGCGGACGTCGGCGAACGAGCTCGCGATGGCGCCGTTCACACCTGCGTCGCCCGCTGATCTGACCGCACGGATGCGTGAGCACCTGCGACCGGCCGGGCTCACGGCGGGGTTCGGAGGCGGAATCGCTCTCACCGACGGCATGATCCATCAGCAGGACATCCGTCGTCCGCTCGGGAAACCGCGGACGATCCCGATCGAACGGGTTCTGGCAGCGTTGCGGATCGCCCTGCGCGCACCCACCCTGCCCAGCCGGCGCCGCGTGTCGAGAGTCCGGCTCGTGGCCTCGGATGCTGACTGGGTTCACGGCGTCGGGCCTGAGGTCCGCGGCCCGGTCGAGTCGCTTCTGATGCTGACGGCAGGCCGTGGTGTGGCGGCGGCCGAGTGTTCCGGACCCGGCGTGGAGGTGTGGAACAGGTCGTGACACTGCGTCGACCGGAGGACCGCCCGAGGCGGAGCGAGGACCTGGCCGCCGCCCGGCTGTGCCCAGCGCCGCCCTTCACCCCACAGAGCCAGACTCAGCACCGTGGGGCGACGTCCGGCTGCCTGAGCCCCGTCCGCCGCCTGGGGTGCCCGCCACTGACGGGCACCCCACCGCGTTTCGGCGAGAACCAGTAGCCGGCTATCTCACGTCAGCCAGCAGTTCGGTCATGGTCGTGATCTCGGCCGACTGACTGGTGACGATGCTCTGCGCGAGTGTCTTGGCCTGAGCGTTCTGGCCGTTGGCGAGCTCGCTCTCGGCCATGGTGATGGCGCCCTTGTGGTGGGTGATCATGCCGTTGAGGAAGAGCTTGGCGGCTTCGTTCCCGGAGGCGTTCTTCAGCTTGTCCATGTCGGCCTGGCTCATCATGCCGTCGCCCGTGCCGCCGTGGTCCATCCCGCCCATGCCGCCGGCAGACGGACTGGGGTCCTCTCCCCAGCCGGCCAGCCAGCCGCTCATCATGGTGATCTCCGGTGCCTGAGCGGCTTTGATCTTCGTGGCGAGGGCGGTGACGTCGTGGTCGATCCCGGACTTGGCCAGGATCATGTCGCTCATTTCGACCGCCTGGCGGTGGTGCGGGATCATCATCTGGGCGAACATCACGTCCGCATCGTTGTGCGCTCCGGTCGCCGGTGCTGCCGTCCCGGCGGTGGAGCTGGTGGTCGGCGTGTTCGCGCCCATGCCGGGCATGCCCGACATCGTGGAGGTGTTGCTGCAGGCTCCGGCCAGCAGGGTGACGGCCGCGGTGAGGGCGGCCACGGCAAGACGCCGGGTCTGCCGAGACGTGGTGGAACGCATGGTGTGGTGCCTTTCGAGAGTGATCAGAGGGTCTGGTCGGTCTGTGCCGACGGAGCTGCCGCGGAGCCCGGGACGGGCTCGGCGGGGACGTCGGTGGGACGGGATCAGGTCCTGCTGATGCACAGCTCGCGGAGAGTTGGTCCGCGTGAACGACGACCGGTGAGGACGCCGACGGTCCTCAAGGCGGCGAACGCACGGAACACGCGAGGCTGGAGCGAGCTCCGGTGCCAGACCGCAACGACCAGGAGCAGCAGCACGGCCAGGCAGGTCATCTGCGTCACCTGCTGATCAGGACGTCCCACGAGGCCCGCCGGCGCGCGGTCCGTGCCGATGCCCGGAGAAGACGCACTCGGATCGCCGCGATAGCTGTGCGGTGTCATCCCGTTCGGCCCCGCGGCGACGGCCTGTTCCGGTGCGGCGACGCTCATCCCGCCGTGGTCACCGGACAGCTGGTGCATGGCGATGACGCCCAGCGCGGTGAGGATCACGGCGAGCAGAAGGAGCGCGCGCGACCGACCGGCACGGTGCCGACCGAACGTCTCCACCCACTCACCGTACCGCGCAGTTCACATACCACCGGGGGGTATAGGGCTCCAGGGCTCTGACCCGGGCTTCAGGCGAGGGAGAGGAACAGCTTCTCCATCTTCTGGACGTCCAGGCTCTCGACGCCGTCGTCGGCGATGCACTGCTTGAGCCCGGTGGCCACGATCGAGAATCCGGCCCGGTCGAGCGCTCGGCTCACCGCAGCCAGCTGGGTGACGACGTCCTCGCAGTCCTGGCCCTCGTCGAGCATGCGGATCACCGCGTCCAGCTGGCCGCGCGCTCGCTTGAGTCGATTGGCTGCCGGCCGGACGGCCGACTGGTCGAGCTGGACCATCAAGCCTGCTCCACACGAGTGCCACCGAGGGCGTCGAGTGCGGTGCGCAGCCGACCAGCGGCCTCGTCGGACACCGCCTGGAGCGTGGGGTTGCCTGTCACCGCCAGCATCATCTGCGGGTCGACCGCCTCGACCACGGTGGTGGTGTCCGAGCTCGCCCTCACCACGACGTTGCAGGGCAGCAACAGGCCGATCGACGGTTCCGCCTCGATCGCGGCGTGGGCCAGCGGGGGCCGACACGCGCCGAGGATCACCTGGGGGGCGATCTCCGCGTCGAGCTTGGCCTTCAGCGTGGCCTGCAGATCGATCTCGGTGAGCACGCCGAAGCCCTGGTCCGCCAGGGCTCGACGGGTGTCGGCCAGGACGGTCGCGTGAGGTCGTTCGACGGTAGTGCGCAGCGCGTAGGTCATGACCCGAATATACCCCCAGGGGTATAATCGACTCGCCGGGGCCGGCGGCCGCTTGCTGGTCCGCTCAGGACGGGTTCGCTGCTCTTGCCATCCATGAGGGCCAGACTCAGCAGAGCTTCACAGGAATCTGTTGAGCCTCGTGGTGGGTCGCGGGATGGAGTCGCACCACGTCCACGCCTGACAGGGCGGAGTGGATGGCCTGGTCGGCCTGGTGTTCGAGCTGGTGAAAGCGCCCCACCGGAAGTGTCGGATCGGTGGTCACGGTGGCTTCCACGGACAGGCGGTGCCCGAGCCAGCGCATGCGGACCTCGCGGACGTCGAGGATCCCGGGCACGGTTCGCAGCACGTTCTCGCCGCGGGCGACCAGGGTGGGGTCAACGCCGTCGAGGAGCCGGCGGCCGATGTCGCGGGCGGTGCCGATCAGCAGTACGACGATGGCGATGCTGATGAGGAGTCCGACGATCGGGTCGGCGAGGGGGAAGCCGAGCCAGACCCCGATGACGCCGAGGACGACGGCGAGTGAGGTGAAGCCGTCGGTGCGGGCGTGGATGCCGTCGGCGACGAGTGCGGCCGATCCGATCTGTCTGCCGACGCGGATCCGGTAGACGGCCACCAGCTCGTTGCCGGCGAAGCCGATCAATCCGGCCACCAGCACCCACCCGAGGTTGTCCAGCGGTTGGGGTGCGAAGAAGCGACGGATGGCTTCGTAACCGGCCAGGATCGAGGACAGCGCGATCATCGCGACGATGAAGAGCCCGGCGAGGTCTTCGACGCGGCCGTAGCCGTAGGTGTAGCGGCGAGTGGCGGTGCGCCGGCCGAGGACGAAGGCGACCCACAGCGGGACGGCGGTCAGGGCGTCGGAGAAGTTGTGGATGGTGTCGGCGAGTAGCGCGACCGAGCCGCTCACCAGGAAGACGACGGTCTGGAGAGCGGCGGTGACGGCGAGGGCGACCAGGCTCAGCTTGACCGCGCGGATGCCGGCGGCACTCGCCTCGAGCGCGTCGTCGATCGAGTCGGACGCATCATGGCTGTGCGGGACGAACAGTCCGTGGAAGAAGCCCTTGACCCCCTTCGGGTGCGCATGCCCGTGGTCGTGCCCGTGGTCGTGCCCGTGGTCGTGCCCGTGGTCGTGCCCGTGGTCGTGCCCGTGGCGGTGGTCCTCGGTGGTCTCTGA
Organism: Microlunatus kandeliicorticis; assembly: GCF_014137855.1. Taxonomy (GTDB): domain Bacteria; phylum Actinomycetota; class Actinomycetes; order Propionibacteriales; family Propionibacteriaceae; genus Microlunatus; species Microlunatus kandeliicorticis. The sequence continues at coordinate 409,654 of NZ_JACGWT010000006.1, read as the reverse complement.
GCTGTCGACGGGCTGGCGGCTGTTCATCTGGCCCCCTCGGTGCTCCGGCCAGCGGGCGCGGTCTCACTCGGGGTGCGGTGGTGGCGGGGGATCTCGTCGATCGCGTGTTCGGCTTGGTGGATGGCGTCGCGGACGAGCTGGCTGACGTGGTCGTGGGCGAGCTTGTAGAAGACGCGGGTGCCTTCCTGCCGGGTGGTGACCATGCGACCCATCCGCAGCTTGGCCAGGTGTTGCGAGACGCCGGTGGGGGACTTGCCGATGAGGTCGGCGATGGTGTTGACCGAGAGCTCGCCGTCGCCGAGGGCGAGGACGATGCGCACGCGCGTGGGGTCGGCAAGCATGGCGAACACCTCGACTGCCAACTCGACGTAGGCATCCTCGCTTGACTGCATGCCTTCGATCATGCGCAGATAATAAGGCAGGGCTGGCTGCACGTCGGACTGTGCCCGGATCAAGGATTGTCTGAATTAAGGCATCTCTGTAACGTCAGCAGAGTGCTGGTGCTGGCTGACGAGATCGAGGCGATGACGCGGTTCGGGCGGGCCCTGGCCGACCCGATCCGCTGTCGGTTGTTGCTGATCCTGCAGAGCGGATCCGCCTACCCGTCCGACATGGCTGAGGAACTGGGCGTGAGCCGGGCCAGGCTGTCGAACCACTTGGCTTGTCTGCGCGATTGCGGACTCGTCGTCGCCGTTCCGGTCGGGAGAAGGCAGCGCTACGAGCTCGCTGACCGGCGTCTGGGGCACGCCATCGCCGATGTCCGTTCGGCGGTTCTCGCCGTCGCCACCGATCCGCAGTGCGTCGACGCCGACCGCGAGGGTTGCTGCTAATGGCGATCGAGATCGGCCTTCGCCCGCTCAGTCCGGCCCGACGTGAGGCGGTGGTCCGGCGGATCCGGTGGTTGGTGGCGGCCACCATCAGTTACAACGTCGTGGAGGCCGTCGTGGCCCTCACGGCCGGAGCGCTGGCGTCCTCGGTGGCGTTGGTGGCCTTCGGCCTCGACTCGATCATCGAGGTGTCCTCGGCCGCCGCGGTCGCGTGGCAGTTCGCGGCTCGCACGCCTGAGCAACGCGATCGCCGTGAACGCCGCGCTCTCCGCGTCATCGCGCTGTCGTTCTTCGCTCTCGCCGCCTACGTCAGCGTGGACGCGTTGACGGCCCTCCTTCGCGGTCATCAGGCAGGTACGTCGCTGCCGGGCATCGTGCTCGCGGCCTTGTCGGTGCTGATCATGCCGGTGCTGTCCGCCGCTCAGCGCCGCGCCGGTCGTCAGCTGGGGTCGGCTACCGCGGTGGCCGACTCCAAGCAGACCTTGATCTGCACCTACCTGTCGGGCGCACTGCTCGTCGGTCTCGTCGTGAACGCACTGCTCGGCTGGTCCTGGGTCGATCCGGTCGTGGCTCTGGCCATCGCTGGGCTGGCGATCCGGGAGGGGATCACCGCCTGGCGGGGTGATGCCTGTTGTGCGCCTGCAGGGCTCAGTGTCCGGGCCGCCGACGGTTGCGCCGGGTGTGGCCCGGACTGCGACTGCTGCTGACGGTCGACATCCGCGCCCAGTGCAGTCCGGGTCGCTCGCTGTGTTCCAGCATGCTTCGCCCGCGTGAGGGCGGGCTCCCAGGTCGTGCCCTGCACGGTCGCCAGAAACGCACGAACCGCCGGAGCCTGCTGGCTCCGGCGGTTCTGGTGGATGGTGCGCCGCGAGGGAATCGAACCCCCAACCCGCTGATTAAGAGTCAGCTGCTCTGCCTATTGAGCTAGCGGCGCGCGAGGGAAGACACTACCAGCCGACCGGGTGGACCCGAAATCGCCGCACTCGGACGCGCACACCGGGCTCAGCCGGCGGCCTCCAGCACCGCCATCGCGGCGCTGTGACCGCCCAGAGCGGAGACCGCGCCGCCGCGTCGGCTGCTCGACCCGCACCGCAGCAGCCCGGGGTGGTCGGTGGCGACGCCCCAGCGCTCGGCAGCACTACCGGCGGGCTCGTCGTCGTCGAGCCACGGCCAGCTGAGGTCGCCGTGGAAGATGTGGCCGCCGGGCATCCCCAGCTCTGCCTCGACGTCGAGCGGGCTCATCGCCTCCAGGCACGGGCGACCCTCCGGATCGCGGGCCAGGCAGTCCTCGAGCGGCTCGGCCAGCACGGCCTGCAGCCCCTCGAGCGCCGCCCGCACGGCCCGGTCCCGCGCGCCGTCGGGATCGGCGCGGAAGAGCCCGGCCGGCGTGTGCAGCCCGAACAGGGTGAGCGTCTGCCAGCCCTGAGCCACCAGCTCCGGAGCGAGGATCGTCGGGTCGGTCAGGGTGTGGCAGTAGACCTCGCAGGGCAACGGGTCGGGCAGTGCGCCGGCGGTGGCCAGTGCGTGCGCCTCGGCCAGCCGTCGGTAGCCCTGGCCGACGTGCAGGGTGCCGGCGAACGCGACCCGCGGGTCGATCCCCGAGGCCAGCGCGGGCAGCCGGCGGAGCAGCATGTTGATCTTCAGCTGGTTGCCCTCGGGGACGTCGTCCGGCTCCAGCCCGAGCAGCCGATCGGTGACGGCGTCGGCGCAGTTGAGCAGCACCGTCGGCGCGACCACGGTGTCACCGTCGGCCAGCACGACCCGCCAGCGGCGGCCGTCCCCGTCGAGGGCGGTCACCGCGGCCCGCTCACGCAGCTCGGCGCCGGACCGCCGGGCGGCGGCGACGAGGGCGTCGGCCACGGCGCCCATCCCGCCGAGGGGCACGGCCCACTCCCCGGTGCCGCGGCCGACCACGTGGTAGAGGAAGCACCGGTTCTGCCGGAGCGTCGGGTCGTGGGCTCCGCTCTCGGTGCCGATCAGCGCGTCGGTGAACACCGTGCCCCGGACGAGGTCGTCGGCGAAGGTGCCTTCGACCAGCTCGCCGAGCGGCCGTTCGGTGACCAACGACCACAGCTCCGGGTCGACCCGGTCGGCGAGCTCGGCAGCACGGGGGAGCGGGCCGGTCAGGGTCGGCGCGATCGCGGCGGCCAGGGTGCCGATCCGGTCGTGGAACTCCTGCCAGCGCCGGTGCTCGGCCTGGTCGCCGGTGCGGGTCGCGAACGACCTGCGGGTGGCCTCACCCTCCGGGCGCTCGACCAGCAGCCCGTCGGCCCGGCCGTCGCGCTCGTACGGGCTGTAGCTGGCCACCGCGCGCGAGCGCAGCCGCAGCTCGAGGCCGAGGTCGTCGACGAGCTGCTGCGGCAGCAGCGAGACCAGGTAGCTGAACCGGGACAGCCGGGCCGGGACGCCGGGGAAGACCGCGTCGCCGGCCACCGCACCGCCGAACCGGTCCCTCGCCTCGCAGACCACCACCCGGCGTCCGGCCCGAGCCAGGTAGGCGGCGGCGACCAGACCGTTGTGGCCACCGCCGACCACCACCACGTCGGCGCGGGTCTCGCTCATCGGGACACCCTGTCCGTCAGCGTGTGGCGTTGATCGCCGCCAGCTCGTCGGCGGTCAGCTGCAGATCGGCCGCCCGGGCCGAGTCGGTGATCGAGGCCGGCCGGCTGGCGCCGGGGATCGGGATCACGTGCCGGCCGAGCGAGAGCTCCCAGGCCAGCACGACCTGCTGCGGGCTGACGCCGTGCGCCTGCCCGATCTCGCCGAAGATCGCGAACTCCTCACCGACCTGGGTGGCGCCGCCGCTGGTGCCGCCGAGCGGGCTCCACGGCAGGAAGGCCGCGCCCACCTCGCCGCAGCGGTCGAGCTCGTCCTGGCTCGACCGGAACCGCGGGCTGAACTCGTTCTGCACGCTGGCCAGGCCACCCTCACCGAGCACCTGCACGGCGATGTCGATCTCCTCGACGTTGGCGTTGGAGATGCCGACCGCCTTGATCTTGCCCTGCTCCTGCAGCTTCTTGAAGTTCTCGATCGCGTCGCCGTAGACCATCCAGCGGTCGGGCCGGTGCCACTGGTAGAGGTCGATGACGTCGACCTCGAGCGCGGCCAGCGACTTCTCCACCGCCTGGGTCAGGTAGTCCAGCGAGGCGTTGCGGCCCCACTCCTCGCACTGGCTGCGGGTGATCCCACCCTTGGTGCCGATCACCACGCCGTCGGGACGTCCGCCGAGCTTCTTGAGCGCCTTGGCCACGATCTTCTCGTTGTGGCCCATGGTGTCCCAGCTCGGCGCGTACACGTCGGCGGTGTCGATGAAGGTGACCCCGGCGTCGAGGGCGGCGTGCACGGTGGCGATCGCCTGCTCCTCGCTGGGCTTGACGTTGCCGCCCATCGAGAACGGCATCGCGCCGAGGCCGATGGCGGAGACGGTGAACGGTCCGAGGGTGCGGGTCTGCATGGTCCCGACCCTATGCGCGCCGCCCCGACCTCCCACCGCGGGAGTCAGCGCGGAGTCAGCGCGCAGTCAGCTCGGGGTCAGCGCGGGGAGCGGCGGACCGCGGCCAGCCGCTGACGGCGCAGCTCGGTGATCTCCGGACGGTCGAGCGGTGCGAGCTCGACGCCGGTCGCGGTGGCGATCAGGTGGTCGGCCAACGCCGGGTTGCGGGCCAGGGCGGGTCCGTGCGGGTAGCTGCCGATCACCGTGCCCTGGACGGCGCCCTCGGTGCCGTCGCCGCAGTTGCCGATGCCGACCTCCACCCGCGCCAGCGGTCGTGCGCGGTCGCCGAGCCGGGTGTAGCCGCCGTGGTTCTCGAAGCCGGTCAGCCAGCGTTCCTCGTCGGGCCGGGAGTCGTCCTCCCAGCGGCTGAGGATCTCCCCGACCGCGCGGACCGGGCCGCGGGTGGTGGTGACGTCGAGCAGGCCGAGGCCGTCGATCACGGTGTCGTCCGCGCCGACGGTGAAGCTGTTGCCGACGATCTGGTACCCCGCGCAGACCGCGAACACCACGGCGCCGCGGTCGGCGGCCCGGTGCAGCGCCCCGTCGGCGGTCAGCCCGCGCACGGCGGTGATCTGGGCGGCGTCCTCACCGCCACCGAGCAGGTAGATCGAGCCGGTGTCGGGCAGCGCCTCGCCCGGCTCGACCACGGTGAGCTCGGGGGTGAAGCCGTGCCAGGCCAGCCGCCGGGCCAGCACGGTGGCGTTGCCGCGGTCCCCGTAGATCCCCAGCAGCGACTGGTAGATCAGCACCACCTCGACCCGACCGCGCCCGGCGCTCGCCATCACAGCCCTCCCATCTTGCGCAGCCGCTGGAACGGCGTGTAGGTGGCGATCACGTCGACCGGCGCGTCCTGGTCGCCTGCTCCGGCCGCAGCGAGCGCCTCGGCGAGGTCGGGGACGCAGCGGTGCTCGACCCCGGCGTAGGTCAGTCGGACGGCCAGGTCCTGCGCGCGCGGGCCGGTGGCCACCACCGTGCGTCCGGCCAGCTGCTCGTACTCGACGTCCCACAGCCAGGACACGTCGCGGCCGTCGGCGGCGGCGGAGTCGATGGCCAGCACCACCGTGCCGGTCCGGGCCAGCGGGAGCGCCTCGGCCCAACCGGCCGGGTTCTTGGCCAGCAGCAGCCGGGCGGTGACGTCCCCGAACCGCGCCGTGCCGAACCGGCCGGCGGGCGCGGTGACCGTCCGCATCCCGCGCACCGCGATCTCCGGATCGACCCCGAAGACGTCGGCACCGGCCAGCGCGCAGGCGGCGTTGCTGACGTTGAAGGCGCCCGGCAGCTGGAGCTCGGGTCTCCAGACCCGGCCGTCCGGGCCGACCACGGTGTCCTCGACGACGCGCCATGACGCGGTGGGCTGCGCCAGGTCGCAGCTCGAGCAGCGCCACCAGCCCCCGCGTCCGCCGACGTGGTCGGGCTGCTCGCGGAGCAGCATCGCCCCGCAGGCCGGGCAGAGCGAGGCGTCCTGGGTCCACTGGGTGGCGGTGTCGACGTAGACGACGCGGTGTGCGGTCTGCGCCGCCCACACGATCAGCGGCTCGTCGGCGTTGGCCACCACCACCGGGCCGTCGGCGCCGGCGCGCTCGAGGGCGATCCGCCAGCTGCGTCCGAGCGCGGTGATCTCGTGGTGCCGGTCGAGCTGGTCCCGGCTGAAGTTGAGCAGCACCAGCACCTCGGGCCGCCCGAGCCGGATCAGGTCGGCCACCACCCGTTCGTCGGTCTCGAGCACCGCGGTGGTGGCCCGGGGGCGCTCCGACAGAGCCGAGGCGATCCCGTGGTGCAGGTTGGCGCCGTCGGCGTTGTGCACCAGCCGGTCCTCGGGCACGCCGGTGGCCCGCAGCTGCTCGCGGACGGCGGCCGCCAGCAGGTGCGTCGTGGTGGTCTTGCCGTTGGTGCCCGACACCATCGCCACCCGCTTGCCCGCGAGCAGGGTGCCGAGCGCGCCCGGGGCGAGCCGGAGCAGCAGCGTGCCCTTGATCGAGGCCCCGCTGCCGCGTCCGGCCGCGCGCGAGGCCAGCGCCGCGGCGCTGCCGGCCAGGGTGGCCAGCCGGAGCCGCAGCCGGCCGGTCGCGCTCGGTCGGGTGGTGACGCTCATGGCGTCATTGTTCCCGACCCGGGCGCCCGGACCGGTCAGCGGCGGGCGGAGGGCGGGTCAGACGGTCGGCGGCCAGTAGCCGACCGGCGGTTCGGGCACCGGACGCTGGTCGAGCCGCGGTGGGGTCGCCGCCGACCAGGTCGGGCTGCTCTGGTGCAGCTGGTTGGGGCCGTACAGGGCCGGCGGGGCTGGGGCGATCCCGTACTGCGGCAGGGCCGGCTGCGGCGGCAGGGCGGCGACCAGGACCGGTCCGTGCGCAGGGCGGTCGTCGTTGAGGCAGGCCATCACCAGCGCGGCGACCCAGCCGACCAGGCTCCAGCCGAGGAACAGGTTGATCAGGGCGATGGCCACCACGTTGCGCTTGTTGCGGGTCGCGGCGACGGCCCAGGGGAGCAGGTAGAGCGCGGTCCCCACCGCGAGCACCCAGGCGATCACCACGTGCGCGGTCGACGACCGGTGCGGCGGGGCGACGACCGACCAGACGGCCGGGACGGGCGTGGGCGGGACGTAGCCGTACGGGGGCTGGCTCACGGGTGACTCCTGGGTCCAGGGACCGGCTGGTCCCGGAGGCATCGTCGCCCGCGCCGCGGAGCGCGTGTGCAGCGCTGCAAGGTTTCGATGCCGAGTCGTGACCCAGGGCGGACCGACCGGAACGGAGGGGGTGGGGTGAGCGACGGGTCTCGAACCCGCGACCTCCTGGACCACAACCAGGTGCTCTACCAACTGAGCTACGCCCACCATGCTCTCGAGCGCCTCGGAGGGCCTCGCAGCCCGAGAAGTGTAGCGGCTGGACGGCGCGGGCCGGAAATCCGTCGGCGGAGGTCGATCAGCCTTCGGAGGTGGCCTCGGTCGGGGTCTCGGTCGCGGGCTCGGTCGGGGGCTCGATCGCGGCCTTGGTGCCGGTGACCGAGCCGCCGTGCCGGCCGGCGATGTCGCGGGCGGTGGCGGAGTCGGGACCGGGTGCGGGGACGAAGATCGCCTCGCGATAGAAGCGGAGCTCCTCGATCGACTCCTGGATGTCGGCCAGGGCGCGGTGGTTCCCGTGCTTGGAGGGGGTCTGGTAGTAGGTCCGTGGGTACCAGCGGCGGGCGAGCTCCTTGACGCTGGAGACGTCGACGTTGCGGTAGTGGACGTAGCCCTCGAGGGTCGGCATCTGCTTGGCCAGGAACGCCCGGTCGGTGCCGATCGAGTTGCCGGCCAGCGGCGGGCGGCGGCCCTCGGGGACGTACTGCTTCAGATAGTCCAGCACCTTCTGCTCGGCATCCGCGAGGGTGACTCCGGCCTCGAGCTGGTCGAGCAGCCCCGAGTGGGTGTGCATGTCGCGGACGAAGTCGCTCATCTGGTCCAGCGCGGTGGACGACGGCTTGATCACCACGTCGACGCCTTCGCCGAGCACCCGGAGCTCGCTGTCGGTGACCAGAGCGGCGACCTCGACGAGCTCGTCGACACCGAGGTCGAGACCCGTCATCTCGCAGTCGATCCAGACCAGGTGCTCGCCGCTCATTGACGACACTCTAGTCAGCCGCACTCCGGCGCCCCGGGCAGGAATCGAACCCGCAATCGGCGAGGTAGAAGCTCGCTGCCTTATCCATTTGGCCACCGGGGCCTCGACTCCACTCTAGTGGCGACGGCGTCCGAGCCCGGGCCCTGAGCGCCGGGCGCTCGACCTCGGGCTGGGTACGCTGGCGAGCGTGTCTGCAGGCGAGCTGACCCGACCGGACTTCCCGGCCCCGACCGGACGGCCGTCCGGCCGCTCGCGCCGCCTGCCGCTGCCGTTCCGCCGCGACCCGCAGGACCCGCGTCGCCAGGCCGCCCGGAACGGCCTGCCGATTCCGCCCGACCCGCGCGAGCCGCTGCCCCGGCAGCTGCTCCGGAAGCGGATGTTCTGGCTGACCGTGGTGATGCTGGTCGTCTACGCGACCCTGCTGGTGCTGCTCTACCAGCAGATCGTCCCCGACCAGCGGACGCGGACCGGGATCGTCCCCGGGCTGGGGGAGGAGGCCGTGCCGCTGGCGGCGAAGTACGCGGCGATCACCCTGATCCCGCTCTCGCTGCTCTTCGTGATCACCGACCGGTTCCGCCCGCAGCGGTTCTGGGTCTGGTTCATGACCCTCGGCTGGGGCGCCTGCGTGGCCACCCTCATCGCCGCCCAGGTCAACACCTGGGCCGCCGGCTACCTCTCCATCCAGGGTGACGGCGATCCCGCCAGCGCCACCCGCGCGGCGATCTACGTGGCGCCGTGGGTGGAGGAGGCGTGCAAGGCCACCGTGCTGTTCTGGCTGGCCATCCTGATGCGCTACCAGTGGGTCAGCCGGGTCAGCGGCATCGTGCTCGCCGGGCTGTCGGGTGCCGGCTTCGCGTTCACCGAGAACATCCTCTACTACGGCCGCGCCTACCACTACGCGTCCCAGACGATCGGTGTCACGCCGGATCAGGCGATCCAGGAGCTGTTCTGGCTCCGCGGGGTCAAGACGTTCTTCGGGCACCCGCTCTTCACCTCGATGACCGGGATCGGGCTGGCCATCGGGATGCGGTCGAAGAGCAAGGTGGTCCGCGTGGTGGCCCCGCTGGCCGGCTACTGCGCGGCCGCGTTCCTGCACATGAGCTTCAACACCACCGCGTCGCTGGCCCAGGGCACCCAGCTGGTGATCATCTATCTCGCGGTCGCGCTGCCGCTGGTCGCCGGCGTGGTGATCTTCACCGTCCGGCAGATCTTCCGCGAGGGTCGGCTGATCCGCGAGCGGCTCACCGACTACGCCCGGATGGGCTGGGTGCCCACCGAGTGGGTCGTCCCGGGCAGCCGGTTGCGCACCCGGCTCCGGGCGCTGTGGCACGCGCTCTTCCTCGGTCCGCGGACGCTGGTCGACACCGTGCTGCTGCAACGGTCGCTGACCGAACTGGCCTACCTCCGCGACGCGATGACCCGCGGCCTGGTCGACCGGGCCGGGCTCGAGCGGGAGAAGTACCTGCTCGCCCGGCTGCGCCGCCTGGGCAGCTCCGGGGTCCTCCGGCCCGAGGGCCGGGCCGCCTACCCGCGGCTGCGGCGCCGGGCGACGGCACCGGTGGGCTACGCGCCCGCGGCCTACCCCGGCCCGGCCGGGATCGGCGGCAACTACCCGGCCTACCCCGGCTATCCGGCGCCGCCGCCCGGTCAGCTGCCGGGGAGCGCGCCGATCGGTCCCGCCGCGGTGCAGTACTCGGAGGTCGACCCCGAGTGGAAGCCGCCGCCGGGCTGAGCCCGTCCACAGCTCCACTCACCCCCGAAGTGCCGTCCACAGGCGCGCTCTCTCCGGTGCTGCCCTTCGGCCGACCGTCCCAGGGTGCTGGTCGAGAGCGGTGCCACCCGGCCCGCGACGACCGAGAGGGACGGCGATGGACGCCCAGATCAGCATCACCGGCAACGTCGGCACCGAGGTGGAGGTCCGCGCCACCCGCAACCAGCAGTCGATGGCCACCTTCCGGGTGGCGTGCACCCCGCGCTACCGGGCCAGCAGCGGCGAGTGGACCGACACCGACACCACCTGGATGACCGTCCGCTGCTACCGCTGGCTGGCCGAGAACGTGGCCACCAGCCTGCGCAAGGGCGACCCGGTCGTCGTGGTCGGGCGGCTCCGGACCAGCGTCTGGAACGACGACAAGGGCGTCCGGCACGAGCGGGCCGAGATCGACGCGGCCAGCGTCGGCCACGACCTCACCCGGGGCACCACACACTTCCGGCGTTCGGACCGGCCGGCGACGGAGGCGGCCGGGACCGGCGAGCACACCGGCGACCCCGACGCCGGGGCGGGCGTCGTCTCCGCCGACCCGTGGGTCACGCCGTCGGAGCAGGCCGGCGAGCAGACCGGTGACGAGCTCGACGACCGGGTCGACCTCGTCCCCGCTCCCTGAGCTCGACGGATCCCGGCCCCGCCGCGGCGGCCCCGGGGCAGCCCTCCCCGCGGACGGGCGTCAGGGTTGGGGGACGCGATAGGTTGGTCCACCGGCCGTCCGTGGCGCTCCGCGCCGCCCTGGCAGAAGCTGGAGCCCGGGCGACGGCCGGCACCCGACCTCGATCGTCTGTGAAGGATCCGACCCACCATGGCTGAGTTCATCTACTCGCTGCGCAACGTCCGCAAGGCGCACGGCGACAAGGTCGTGCTCGACAACGTCACCCTCGACTTCCTGCCGGGGGCCAAGATCGGCGTGGTCGGTCCCAACGGCACCGGCAAGTCGACCCTGCTCAAGCTGATGGCCGGGCTGGAGAACGCCAACAACGGCGAGGCCCGCCTGGCCAAGGAGGCGAGCGTCGGCATCCTGCTCCAGGAGCCGCCGCTGACCGAGGGCAAGACGGTGCTGGAGAACGTCGAGGAGGCCGTCGCCGAGACCAAGCAGATGATGGCGCGGTTCGAGGAGATCTCGGCGGCGATGGCCGACCCGGACGCCGACTTCGACGCGCTGATGGCTGAGATGGGCGACCTGCAGACCGAGCTCGACCGCCGTGGGGCCTGGGAGATCGACAGCCAGCTCGAGCAGGCGATGGACGCGCTCCGCTGCCCGCCGGGCGACGCCCAGGTCGACGTGCTCTCGGGTGGCGAGCGGCGCCGGGTGGCGCTGTGCAAGCTGCTGCTCCAGCAGCCGGACCTGCTGCTGCTCGACGAGCCGACCAACCACCTCGACGCCGAGAGCGTGAACTGGCTCGAGGGCCACCTCAAGAGCTACCCGGGCGCGGTGCTCGCCGTCACCCACGACCGGTACTTCCTCGACAACGTGGCCGAGTGGATCCTCGAGATCGACCGCGGCCGCACCTACCCCTACGAGGGCAACTACTCGACCTACCTCGACACCAAGCGCTCCCGGCTCCAGCTCGAGGGCCGCAAGGACGCCAAGCGGGCCAAGATCCTCGAGCGCGAGCTCGACTGGGTGCGGTCGAACCCGAAGGCGCGACAGGCCAAGAACCGGGCGCGGCTGGCCCGCTACGAGGAGCTCGCGGCCGAGGCCGAGCGCGCCCGCAAGCTCGACTTCGAGGAGATCAACATCCCCGGTGGCCCGCGGCTGGGCAGCCAGGTGCTCGAGGTCAGCAAGCTGGTCAAGGGGTTCGGGGACCGCAAGCTGTTCGACGGGCTGAGCTTCTCGCTGCCGCGGGCGGGCATCGTCGGCGTGATCGGCCCGAACGGCGTCGGCAAGTCGACCCTGTTCCGGATGATCGTCGGGGAGGAGACCCCGGACGAGGGCAGCCTGAGCGTCGGCTCGACGGTCAGCATCAGCTACGTGGACCAAAGCCGTGCCGGCCTGGACCCGAAGAAGAACGTCTGGGAGCTGGTCTCGGACGGGCTGGACTTCATCAAGGTGGCGAACTTCGAGATGCCGTCGCGGGCCTACGTGGCCTCGTTCGGCTTCAAGGGTCCGGACCAGCAGAAGCCGGCCGGGGTGCTCTCCGGCGGTGAGCGCAACCGGCTGAACCTGGCCCTCACGCTCAAGATGGGCGGCAACCTGCTGCTGCTCGACGAGCCGACCAACGACCTCGACGTCGAGACCCTGCAGTCGCTCGAGGACGCCCTGCTCGAGTTCCCCGGCTGCGCCGTGGTGATCTCCCACGACCGGTGGTTCCTCGACCGGGTCGCCACCCACATCCTCGCCTGGGAGGGCGACGACGAGGACCAGTCCCAGTGGTTCTGGTTCGAGGGCAACTTCGCCGACTACGAGGCCAACAAGGTCGAGCGCCTCGGCGCCGAAGCCGCCCGCCCGCACCGGGCCACCCACCGCCGCCTCACCCGCAGCTGACGACGGTGCCCTGAGCTTGTCGAAGGGTCGACCCCTGGTGCCCTGAGCCTGTCGAAGGGCGGGCCCACGGTGCCCTGAGCCTGTCGAAGGGCGGGCCCACGGTGCCCTGAGCCTGTCGAAGGGCGAGTGCGGTGCGCGGGCCGGCGCTGCGACAGGCTCAGCGCGCGTTCTCGATCTCGGTGCTCAGCGGACTTTCCCGCCCACGGTGCCCTGAGCCTGTCGCAGGGCGGGCCCACGGTGCCCTGAGCTTGTCGAAGGGCCGACCGACGGTGCCCTGAGCTTGTCGAAGGGCCGACCCACGGTGCCCGAAGGCTGTCGAAGGGCGAGTGCGGTGCGCGGACCGTCGCTTCGACAGGCTCAGGGCGCGTTCTCGATCTCGGTGCCTTGAGCCTGTCGAAGGGCAGGTGGACGAGCCCCGCAGCAGGTGTCAGGCCGGGCTGCCAGGATGGCGTCATGTATCGGGAACGGCCGTCGGCGTTCGCCGGGGCCGGGCTCTGGACGACGACCGCCGACGATCCGGCCGCGCCGGAGGACGGCGTGGTCCTGCCCGACGGTTGCGTCGACCTGCTCTGGCTCGGTGGCGACCTCGTGGTCGCGGGGCCGGACACCCGCCCGCAGACCTCCGACGGTGTCCCCGGTCCGGTGACGGGGCTGCGGTTCGGGTCCGGGCTGCTGCCGTGTCTGCTCGGCGTTCCCGCGGGAACGCTGCGCGACCGCCGGGTGCCGCTCGACGAGCTCTGGCCGAGCGGCACGGTGCACCGCCGACGCGACCGGATGGCTCGCGATCCTGGCTGCTTCGAGACCGTGGCGCTCGGGCTGTTGGCCGACCGGACCGCCGACCCGGCGATGCCGCGGGTCGCCGCCTGGTGCCGAGCCGGTCTGAGCAACCGGGCGATCGTCGCCCGGACGGGCTGGAGCGAGCGGACCCTGCACCGTCGCGCCCTCGCCGCCTTCGGCTACGGCACCCGCACCCTGACCCGGATCCTCCGGTTCCAGCAGGCCCTGTCCGGCCTCCGCGCCGGCGACTCGCTCGCCGGGATCGCCTCCGCCGCCGGGTACGCCGACCAACCGCACCTGACCCGCGAGGTCCGCGCGCTCACCGGCCGCACGCCGACCGCTCTTCGCACCACGCCTTGAGCTCGGACGGGCGAGCCGTGCGCTTCGACGGGCTCAGCGCGCGGACGGGCGGCCCGGGCGCTTCAAACAGGCTCAGCGCGCGGGCGGGCGGGCCGTGCGCTTCGACAGGCTCAGCGCGCGTTCCTCCCCGCGGTGCCGTGAGCGCGGCTCGCGACCACCGTGCCCTGAGCCTGTCGAAGGGCGACTGGGTGTGTTCGGCGCTTCGACAGGCTCAGCGCGCGTTCCCCACGACGGCGCCCTGAGCGCGGGTCGCGACCACGGTGCCCTGAGCCTGTCCAAGGGCAAGTGGACGAACATGCTCGGCGCTTCGACAGGCTCAGCGCGCGGACGGGCGAGCTGGACGCTTCGACAGGCTCAGCGCGCGGAGGGGCGTGCTGGGCGTTCCACGGGCTGAGCGCGCTTTCTTCGGTCCGGTTGGTTCGAGCACGGTCGTCCCGGTTGCGGGCGCGCGGCTGTGGCCGATTCGTTCAAGACACCGGGAGTGCGGGTGCCTAGCGTGAGCGGCATGAGCACTCCACAACTGGCCGTGATCGAGATCGTCGTCCAGGACATGGCGCGGTCGCTGGCGTTCTACCGAGCCCTCGGGCTGGACGTCCCCGCCGAGGCGGACGACGCGCCGCACGCCGAGGTGACCCTGCCGGGCGGGCTGCGGCTGGCCTGGGACACGGTCGCGGTGATCCACAGCTTCGACCCCGACTGGACCCCGCCGACCGGCGGCCACCGCCAGGCGCTCGCCTTCGCCTGCGCCAGCTCGGCCGAGGTCGACGCCACCTACGCCTCGCTGGTCGCCGGCCCGGGCGAACCGCACCTCGCACCCTGGGACGCCTTCTGGGGCATGCGGTACGCCGTCGTCCACGACCCCGACGGCAACCCCGTCGACCTCTTCGCCCCGCTCCCGGCGGCGAACTGACGCTGGTCGAGCGAGCGCGACCGCCCGTCGGCAGGCTCAGGGCACCGTCTTGCCGAGCGGCGTGGCAGCATCGCGCCCCGTGACCAGCCATGACCGGACGGCCGAGCCGGACTACCTGCGCGACAACCGGGCCAACTGGGACGACCGCGCGATCCTGCACGCCGAGAGCCCCGACTACCGGGTGGCCGAGTTCCTGGCCGACCCGACCGTCCTCAGCGACGCGGTCCGCTTCGACCTCCCGCGGCTCGGCGACGTCGGCGGTCTGCGCGCCGTCCATCTGCAGTGCCACATCGGCACCGACACCGTCAGCCTGGCGCGGCTCGGTGCCCGGCCGACCGGGCTCGACCTCTCACCCGGGTCGATCCGGCAGGCCGAGCAGCTGGCCGAGCGGACCGGCGCGGAGGTCGCCTGGGTGGTCAGCGACGTGTACGACGCGGTCGCCGCGCTCGGGCCGACGCTCGGGACCGGCGACGCGCGCGGTGCGTACGACCTCGTCTACGTCAGCCTCGGCTCGCTCGGCTGGCTGCCGTCGGTCGACCGCTGGGCCGCGGTGGTCGCCGACCTGCTCCGTCCCGGCGGTCGGCTGTTCCTCCGCGAGCTCCACCCGGCGGCGACCGCGGTGGTGGCCACCGACGACGGCCGGCTGGCGGTCGAGCAGCCGTGGTTCGAGCAGCCCGAGGCGCAGATCGACGACGTCGCCGTCAGCTACGTCGCCACCAGCCGCGCGCTGACCGCCACCCGCAGCCACTGGTTCAGCCACGGCCTCGGCGAGCTGATCACCGCGGTGCTCGGCCACGACCTGCGCCTCACCGCATTCGAGGAGCACGACACCGCGCCGTTCCGCGCCTTCGGCGACCAGATGGAACCGGTGGGCGTCGGCGAGTACCGACTCGTCGACCGTCCCGAGCGGCTGCCGCTGAGCTACACGCTGCAGGCGGTCAGGAGCTCCTGAGGGTCAGCAGCTCGGCCAGCGTGACCGCGTCCTTGCCGCCGAGCTCGGCCAGCTGGGTCCGACAGGAGAACCCGTCGGCCAGCACCACGGCGTCCGGGTGCTTCCGGACCGCCGGCAGCAGGTCGTGCTCGGCCACCTCGAGCGACACCTCGTAGTGGCCCTTCTCGACGCCGAAGTTGCCGGCCAGCCCACAGCACCCGCCGACCGTGGTGACGGTCGCGCCGGTGGCCTCCAGCAGCCGCGCGTCGGTCTGCCAGCCGAGCACGGACGCGTGGTGACAGTGCGGCTGGGCCACCACCTCGAGACCGGCGAGGTCCGGCGGCTGCCACTGCCCGCGGTCGCTCAGGTCGGTGAGCAGCTCGGCCAGCGTCCGGACCGCGCCCGCGACCAGCGGCACCCGGTCGTCGTCGGGGAGCAGCTCGGGGGCATCGCTGCGCCAGACCGCGAGGCACGAGGGCTCCAGCCCGACGATCGGGACCCCGGCGCGGGCGTACGGGGTGAGCACGTCGAGCGCCTGTCGCAGCTGGCGGCGGGCACCGTCGAGCTGGCCGGTGCTGATCCAGGTCAGTCCGCAGCAGGCGTCGCGCTCGAGGAAGCGTGGCGCGTACCCGACCGAGGCCAGCAGACCGGTCACCGCCTCGACGCCGTGTCCGGTGAAGGAGTCGGAGAAAGAGTCGACCCAGACGACGACCTCGCCGAGCGGGGCATCCCCCGTGGGCGGGCTGACCCGCTCGCGGGCCGATCGGTCGGCGAACTTCGGCAGGCTGCGACGCTGGTCGACGCCGGCGCTCCAGCGGACCAGCGAACGCAGCCCGGGCAGCCCGGTGGTGAGGTTGACCAGGGCGGCCAGTCCGGGCACCCGGGTGATCATCCGGCCCCAGCGCGGCAGCCAGCCGAGCGCGTAGTGGCTGCGCGGGCGCAGCCTGCCGGCGTAGGTCCGGTCGAGCACCTGGGCCTTGTACGCCGCGATGTCGACCCCGGTGGGGCAGTCGCGCCGGCATCCCTTGCAGGACAGGCAGAGGTCGAGCGCCTCGTGCACCTCGGGGGCCGACCAGCCTCCGGTGACCAGCTCGCCGTTGATCATCTCCTGCAGGGCGCGGGCGCGACCGCGGGTGGAGTCCTTCTCCCGGCCGGTGGCCTGGTAGGACGGGCACATCACCCCGAGCCCGGGCGTCGTGTCGGCCAGGCACTTGCCGACGCCGGTGCACCGGTGCACGTCGGTGTTGAAGTGCGGATCGGCGAGCGCCAGCGGGCGCCGGACGGACTCGGCGACCCGGAGGTCGGCGTCGAGCGGACGCGGCGCGACCAGCACGCCGGGGTTCATCCGGTCCTGCGGGTCGAAGATCGTCTTGACCTGTCCGAAGAGCGCGATCGCGGCGGGGGAGTACATCCGCGGCAGCAGCTCGGAGCGGGCCCGGCCGTCGCCGTGCTCGCCCGACATCGACCCGCCGTAGCCGGCGACCAGATCGGCGGCCGCCTCGACGAACCCGCGGTAGACCGCCGGACCGGACGAGTCCTGGAAAGGGAAGTCGATCCGGATGTGGGTGCAGCCGTCGCCGAAGTGGCCGTAGGGCAGCCCGGCCAGACCGTGCTCGGTGAGCAGCGCGTCGAAGTCGCGCAGATAGCGACCCAGCTGCGCCGGCGGCACCGCCGAGTCCTCCCAGCCGGCGTGCGCGGGCCGGCCCAGACCGACGGCGGCCAGACCGGCGCCGTCCTCACGGATCTTCCACAGCGCGGCGGCCTCGGCGACGTCGGTGACCACCCGGCCGTCCAGCGGCTCGGCAGCCGCCAGCACCCGGGCGGCGCGGTCGGCGAGCTCGCCCGGGTCGTCGCCGCTGAGCTCGACGAACATCCAGCCCTCGCCGCGCGGCAGCGGCGGGATCGCACCGGTGCCCTGGCGCTCGCGGACCACGTCGACCAGCCGGGAGTCCAGCCCCTCGCAGGCGGTCGGCCCGAACGGCAGCACCGCGGTCACCGCGTCCGCCGCCTCGGGCATGCTCGGGTAGCCGAGCGCGACCAGCACGTGGTGCGGCGCGTCGGCGACCAGCCGCACGGTGGCGGTGACGATCGTGCCCAGCGTGCCCTCGGTGCCGGCCAGGAAGCGGGCCAGGTCGAACCGGCGCTCGGGCAGCAGGTGCTCGAGGCTGTAGCCGGAGACCTGCCGGCCGAACCGGCCGAACTCGGTGCGGATGGTGCCGAGGTTGTCCTGCACCAGCCGCTGCAGCGCGGTCAGCGTGGGCGACCCCGACGGCGCGTTGTCGGTGCCGACCTGCAACCGCTCGCCGGACCCGGTGATCAGGTCGAGGCCGAGCACGTTGTCGGCGGTCTTGCCGTAGCCGAGGGCCCGCGGACCACAGGCGTTGTTGCCGATCATCCCGCCGATCGTGCAGCGGGTGTGGGTCGACGGGTCCGGCCCGAACCGCAGCCCGTGCGGCGCGGCCGCCTTCTGCAGCGCGGCCTGGACCACGCCCGGCTGCACCACGGCGAGCCGCTGCTCCGGGTCGATCCGGCGGATCCCGTTGAGCGAACGGCGGAAGTCGATCACCAGACCCGGGCCGACGGCGTTGCCGGCCACCGACGTCCCCGCCCCGCGGCTGGTCACCGGGACCCCCACCTCGCGGGCCACCCCGAGGACGTCGACCAGCTCGGCCTCGGTGCGCGGGTGCGCGACCGCCTGCGGGACCACCCGGTAGAGCGAGGCGTCGGTCGAGTACAACCCGCGGGTCAGGGTGCTGGTGTCGACTAGGTCGTCGAGCCGGTGGCGGCGGATCGCCGCGAGCAGATCGGCACCGACCTCGGAGCCGGTCGGGTCGGTGCGCAGCAGGATGGCCATCGCCGCTCAGCCTAATCGGGCGGCGGCGTCCGGCCCGGCGGCTCTCAGCGCCGCACCGAGCCGGGCCCGGGCGGACCAGGTGCGGTGGACGAGGTGCGGGTCAGTCCTGGCCGGCGGCGAGCACCGCGGCGAAGACGCGGCCGAGGGCGGCGAAGTCCTCGGGGTCGCAGGCCTCGACGAAGTTCTTCCGGACGCAGGCCACGTGGCTCGGGGCGGCGGTCTCCAGCAGCGACATCCCCGCGTCGGTGAGCTCGGCCCAGACGCCGCGCCGGTCGGTCGGGCAGGTGGTCCGGACGACCAGGCCGTCCAGCTCCATCCGGCTGATGGTGTGGGTGAGCCGCGACCGCGACTGGTGCACGGCGTCGGCGAGCTCGGACATCCGGATCCGGCGGTCGGGGGACTCGGAGAGCGCGACGAGGATCTCGTACTCGGGCAGGTCGATCCCGAACTGGCGCAGGTCGGCGCCGAGCCGCTCGGTGAGCCGGGCGCTGCCCAGCAGGTAGGTACGCCAGATCCGCTGCTGGTCCTTGGTCAGCCAACGCGTCCTGGTCGTGGTGGGCACGCTCTCAGCTTAGCGCAGAACACGGGAATGGTTGAAGTTTGAAGCAAATGGGTCTATCGTGCCAACTGGTTGAAAAGTCAACTACCGCCCTGGAAGGACAACTCCGCATGACCACGCCCAGCACCGACACCCTGACCGCCGGCGAGCTCGTCCCCGGCACCTGGACCATCGACGCCGCCCACTCCGAGGTCGGTTTTACCGTCCGGCACCTGATGAGCAAGGTCCGCGGCCGGTTCGCGGAGTTCTCCGGCTCGGTGAGCACCGGCGCCCAGCCGACCGACTCCTCCGTCCGCGCCGAGATCGTGCTCTCCTCGATCGACACCAACCAGGCTCAGCGCGACGGCCACCTGCGTTCGGCCGAGATCTTCGACGCCGAGAGGCACGCCACCATGACCTTCGTCAGCACCGGCGTGACCGGCGACGCCGACGGCTACGTGATCCACGGCGACCTGACGATCAAGGACGTCACCCGTCCGGTCGAGCTGGCCGCGGAGTTCCTCGGCGTGGCCACCGACGCCTACGGCGTGACCCGGCTCGGCGCCGAGGCCACCACCAGCATCAACCGGAAGGACTTCGGGATCGACTTCAACGTCCCGCTCGAGGGCGGCAAGCTGCTGATCGGCGACAAGATCGACATCACCCTGACCATCGAGGCCACCCGGGACGCCGAGGGCGGCCAGGCCTGACGACGTGCGGGTGACCGCCGGCCCATCCGGGCCCGGCGGTCACCGCCCGGCTGGACCCGTCAGCCCAGCCGGACCCCCGGCGCCAGCACGGCCAGTTGGAGCACCACTACCACGGCGGCCAGCACCGCCCAGCCGATCGGACGCCGCAGCGCGAGCGTCTCGTGGCCGTCGGCCAGCCGACGCCAGCGGGTGCTGAACACCGGCGCGAACACCCCGCAGGCCGCGGCCCCGGCCGCCACCGTCGCCGCGGTCGTGCCGTCGGCGCCCCCGATGGCCAGCTCGACCAGCGTGCGCACGACCACGAACGCCGTACCGGCCAGCCAGGGGATCAGCCCCAGCCGGCGCATCGCGCCGTCGTCGGTGGCGTAGCGGCCGAGCCGGCGGACGAAGAGCAGCGACAGGCCGACGAAGGCCAGCACGCCGACCGCGCACATCAGCGCGGCGACCGGCGTGCCGAGCCGCAGGTCGCGGACGATCTCGCCGGTGTCGCCGGCGCCGAACGGCGTGATGATCAGGTAGCCGACGAAGTTCATCGTCGAGACGAACCCGAGCCACAGCCAGAACAGCCGGCCGAAGCCGCGCCCGGCCCGACCGGTGAGCGCGAGTACCACCAGCCCGAGGACCAGCGAGAACAGCGGGCCGGCGGCGGCCATCACCGCGTCCTGCTCCGCGTCGAGCGGGCCGAGGGCGCCGGCGGCGAAGCTCAGCAGCCGCACCGGGCTGCCCATCACCAGCCCGGCCAACGCGTGCGCGGTCTCGTGCAGCGTCACCGCGACCGAGGCCGCCAGCACGAATGCGGTCACCGCGTTGGCGAACAGGGGTGCACTCGAGGCGGCGCGGTCGGCGGTCGGGTCGGTCATGGCTCCAGCCAAGCCGACCGACGGGTCAGCCGCCATGACCGGCGTCACGGTCCTCGCGCGGGTCGTCGGCGGCGGGCCGGCTGAGAAACTGCCGGGTCCGCGCCGCCCCGGTCGGTGTTTCGGCCGGGTGCGGGGGAGACTGGTGCGGTTCACGCACCGTCGAAGCGCAGGAGGAACAGGCAATGTCGCCTGAGGCCGTCGTCGTCGCCGTTACCCGGACCCCGATCGGGCGGGCCGGCAAGGGTTCACTCGTCTCGGTCCGCCCGGACGACCTCGCCGCCGGCGCGGTCGGGGCCGCCCTGGCCCAGGTGCCCGCGCTCGACCCGCGCACCCTCGACGACATCTACGTCGGCTGCGCCGAGCCGCGGGACGAGCACGGCGGCAACGTCGCGCGGCGGATCGCCGTGCAGCTGGGTCTCGACGGCGTCCCGGCCGCCACCGTCAACCGGTTCTGCGCCTCGAGCGTCCAGACCGTCCGGATGGCCTACCACGCCATCCGCAGCGGTGAGGGTCACGCGTTCGTGGCCGCCGGGGTCGAGTGCGTCTCGCGCTACCGCGGCTTCGGCTCGGCCGGCGTCGACCCGGCCGACACCCAGAACCCGCTGTTCGCCGACGCCCAGGCCCGGACCCGGGCGACCGCCGAGGCGAACAGCCGCTGGCACGACCCGCGCGACGACGGCGAGCTGCCCGACGTCTACATCGCGATGGGCCAGACCGCCGAGAACGTCGCCACCCTGCGCGGCATCTCCCGCGCCGAGCAGGACGAGTGGGGCGTCCGCAGTCAGAACCTCGCCGAGAAGGCGATCGCCAACGGGGTCTTCGAGCGCGAGATCACCCCGGTGACCCTGCCCGACGGCCGGGTGATCAGCACCGACGACGGCCCGCGGGCGGGAACCACGCTCGAGGCCGTCTCGGCGCTCAAGCCGGTGTTCCGCGAGAACGGCACCGTCACCGCGGGCAACTGCTGCCCGCTCAACGACGGCGCCGCCGCGGTGGTGATCATGAGCGACGTCCGTGCCGACGAGCTCGGGCTGACCCCGCTGGCCCGGATCGTCTCCACCGGCGTCAGCGCGCTGAGCCCGGAGATCATGGGCCTCGGCCCCGTCGAGGCCAGCCGCCGCGCGCTGGACCGGGCCGGGCTGTCGATCACCGACATCGACCTCTACGAGATCAACGAGGCGTTCGCGGTCCAGGTGCTCGCCTCGGCCGCCGACCTCGGGATGGACCTCGACCGGCTCAACGTCCACGGCGGGGCGATCGCGCTCGGTCACCCGTTCGGGGCCACCGGCGCTCGCATCCTCACCACCCTGCTCAACGCCATGCAGCAGCGCGACGCGACCTTCGGGCTCGAGACCCTCTGCGTCGGCGGCGGGCAGGGCATGGCCCTCGTGCTGCAGCGCCTGTCCTGATCCGAACACGGTCCCGACCCGGAACACACTGCCCTGACCCGGGGGCGCCCCTCGACTAGGCTTCGGTCGTGGACAAAGCAGCCGAGCGCATCGCCGCGCGTCCGTCCTCGGTCGGGGAGATGTTCGCCAGCCAGGTCGAGCGCTCGGGTCCGCGCGAGGCGTTCCGCTACCGCGACGGGGACCGCTGGGTCTCGCTGAGCTGGTCCGAGACCCGCGACCGGGTGTACGCGATCGCGGGTGGCCTGCTGGCGCTCGGCCTCGAGCGCGAGGACCGGGTGGCGATCGCCTCCGGCACCCGGATCGAGTGGGTGCTCGCCGATCTGGCGATCATGTGCGCCGGTGCCGCCACCACCACCGTCTACCCCAACACCCAGCACGCCGACGTCGCCTACATCCTCCGCGACTCGCGCTCGCGGGTGATCATCACCGAGGACGCCGACCAGACGGCCAAGGTGCTCCGGCACCTCGACGAGCTCGACGGGATCCTCGCCGTGGTGCAGATCGACGGCACCCCGCCCGCCGGCGCCGACGGCCAGCAGGCGCCGGTGATCAGCTGGGCCGAGCTCGCCGACCGGGGCCGCCGGCACCTCGAGGAGCACCCCGAGGCGGTCGCCGACCGGATCGCCGGTGTCCGCTCCGACACGCTGTCCACGCTGATCTACACCTCGGGCACCACCGGCAAGCCCAAGGGCGTCCGGCTGCTGCACGACAGCTGGAGCTACGAGGCCGCGGCCATCGACGAGATGAACATCCTCTCGGCCGAGGACGTCCAGTACCTGTGGCTGCCGCTGTCGCACGTGTTCGGCAAGCTGCTGATCGCCATCCAGCTGCGGATCGGGTTCAGCACCGCCGTCGACGGCAACATCGACCAGATCGTCGACAACCTCGCCGTGGTCAAGCCGACGTTCATGGCCGGCGCGCCGCGGATCTTCGAGAAGGTCAAGGCCCGGGTCACCCTGCAGGCGAGCAAGGGCGTCCGCGGCCGGATCTTCGGCTGGGCCTTCGGCGTCGGCGCGCGGTCGGTGCCGATCCGCCGTGAGGGACGGCCGCTGACCGGGGCGCTCGCCGCCCAGTACGCGCTCGCCGACCGGCTGGTGTTCAGCAAGATCAAGGAGCGGATGGGCGGCCGGATCCGGTTCTTCGTCTCCGGGTCGGCCGCCCTGAGCCGCGAGGTGCAGGAGTGGTTCTACGCCGCCGGGCTCACCGTGATCGAGGGTTACGGACTGACCGAGACCTCCGCCGCCACCTTCGTCAACGACCCCTACCGACCGCGGTTCGGCACCGTCGGCCCGCCGGTCCCCGGCACCGAGGTGAAGATCGGGCCGGACGGCGAGATCTGGGTCCGCGGACCCGGCGTGATGGACGGCTACCACGAGCTGCCCGAGGCCACCGCGGAGACGCTGGTCGACGGCTGGTTCGCCACCGGTGACGTCGGCGAGCTCGACGCCGACCACTACCTGACGATCACCGACCGCAAGAAGGACCTGATCAAGACCTCGGGCGGCAAGTACGTCGCCCCGCAGAAGGTCGAGGGCGCGTTCAAGGCGGTCTGCCCCTACGTCAGCAACGTGATCGTGCACGGCGAGGGCCGCAAGTACGTCACCGCCCTGATCACCCTCGACCCCGAGGCAATCGTCGAGTGGGGCGAGCAGAACGGGCTCGGTGGCAGGAGCGCGGAGGACCTGGCGCGCACCGAGCAGGTGCACGCGCTGATCGACGGCTACGTCAACCAGGCCAACGGCCAGCTCGAACGGTGGGAGACGATCAAGCGGTTCGCGATCCTGCCGCAGGACCTCACCGTCGAGGAGGGCGAGGTCACGCCGAGCATGAAGGTCAAGCGCAAGTCGGTCGAGTCCAAGTACGCCGACGTGCTCGACGGGCTCTACGACAAGGACTGACCCAGCCGGGCCGTGTCAGTCCTTGGGGCCGCCGGCCACGTAGATCACCTGGCCGGAGACGAACGCGGCGTCCTCGCTGCACAGGAACGAGGCGACCCCGGCGATGTCGTCGGGGCGACCGATCCGTCCGACCGGGATCTCCTGCGCGGCGGCCTGCGCCCACGCGTCGAAGTCGGCGCCCACCCGAGCCGCGGTGGCCCGGGTCATCTCGGTCTCGATGAAGCCCGGCGCGATCGCGTTGGCGATCACCCCGAACCGGCCGAGCTCGATGGCCAGGGTCTTGGTGAAGCCCTGCATGCCCGCCTTGGCCGCGGCATAGTTGACCTGGCCGCGGTTGCCCAGCGCCGAGGTCGAGGACAGGTTGACGATCCGGCCCCAGCCCGCCTCGACCATCTGCGCCTGAACCGCGCGGGTCATCAGGAACGCCCCGCGCAGGTGGACGCCGAGCACCGTGTCCCAGTCGTCGACGCTCATCCGGAAGAGCAGGTTGTCCCGGATCACGCCGGCGTTGTTGACCAGCGCGAGCACCGGCCCGAGCCGGTCGGTGACCGTGGCCACCGCCGCGTTCGCCCGGGCCTCGTCGGCGACGTCCGCGCCCACCCCGACCGCCCGACCGCCGGCGGCGGTGATCGCCTCGGCGGTCGCCACCGCACCCGCCTCGTCCAGGTCCACGACGCCGACCGCGAACCCGTCACGGGAGAGCCGGTGGGCGATCGCCGCCCCGATCCCGCGGGCCCCGCCGGTGACAAGGGCGGTCCGGGTGCTGGCGTCGTCGCTCATGGCGCGACCCTAACCGGTCGCCCGCGGGCGAGCGTCGGGACGCCGGTCGGCAGAATGCCCGGGTGCCGCACCGCTACGACTGCCCGCTCCGCTGGGCCGACCTGAACGCCGCCGGGCACGTCGACCACTGCGTGGTGGTCGACTACCTGCAGGAAGCCCGGGTCGAGCTGCTCACCTCGCAGCCCGCGCCGCTCGGCGTGATGCTCGACGAGGGCGTGCTGGTCACCGCGCACCACGTCGAGTACCTCGAGCAGGTGTTCGCCGGGCCGGTCCCGCTGCGGATCGACCTGTGGGTGGACCAGGTCGGCGGGGCCCGGTTCTCGATCAGCTACCGGCTCAGCGACGTGTCCGGCCCGGAGCCGCGGCTGGTGGCCCGGGCCCGGACGTTCCTGGTCTCCTACGACCTGCGCGCGGGGGCGATGCGGCGGCTGACCGCCGAGGAGCGGCAGCAGCTGACCGCGATGGCCGAGCCGCCGGTCGAGCTGAGCCCGCTGCCGCGACCCGGGGTGCTGCCGGCTGACGCGCACCGGGCGTCGGCGCGGACCCGCTGGTCGGAGATGGACGTCTACGGCCACGTCAACAACGTGAAGTTCTTCGACTACGTCTCCGAGGCCCGCAACCTGCTGCTGGCCGCGGTGACCGGTCTCGACCCAGCGGCACCGGGTACCCCGGAGGTCGGCTGGGTGGTGGCCCGCCAGGACCTCGACTACCTGCTCCCGATCGACTTCCGCCGGGCGCCGTACGAGGTGCGGACCGCGGTCGAGCAGGTCGGGCGTTCGTCGGCGCGGCTGGCGGCCGAGATCGTCGACCCCGACGACGGACGCCGGTTCGCCCGCGCGGTCAGCGTGGTGGTCCGCGTGGACCCGGGGACGGGCCGGTCGACCCCGTGGACCGACGACGAGCGGACCGCGCTCGGGCGGTGAGGGGAGCGGTCAGAGCAGCGACCGGCGCCAGGCCGGCTCCTCCTCGCCGAAGCTGTTGACCATCGCCTGTGCGGCGCGTGCGAGGTACTCCCAGAGGATCGCGTCGAGCTCGGCCGGCAACCCGGCCCCGTCGACCGCCGCCCGCATGTGGGTCAGCCAGCGGTCGCGCATGTCCGGGGTGACCGCGAACGGGGCGTGCCGCATCCGTAGTCGCGGGTGGCCGCGCTGCTCGCTGTAGGTGGTCGGGCCGCCCCAGTACTGCTCGAGGAACAGCAGCAGCCGCTCCTCGGCCGGCCCGAGGTCCTCCTCGGGATAGAGCGCGCGCAGCGGCTGGTCCCCGGCGACGCCCTGGTAGAACCGCCGGACGATGCCGGCGAACGTCTCGTGTCCGCCGACCGCCTCGTAGAAGGTGGGGTGCGCATTCGGGGTAGCCATCGCCGCCATTCTCCCGCACGCTGAGAAACCCGCACTCGACGCCGCCCATCGCGGACCTGCCCGCCTGCGGCCAGCGTCCCGCCGGTCCCGAGTGCGGGATTTTAACGGGTCGGCTCACATCCGGGCTCCGAGGCGGGCCTTTCCCTGGTGTGAGGGATGTGGTGGTCGCCGCGCTGCGCGAGGGCGGAGGGGTCGTGGCTCGCCGTGACCACCCGCACCTCGCGGCGGCGCTGGACCGTGAGCTCCGCGCCGGGACCCTGGTCGCCGTGCTTCCGGGGGTGTACGCGAGCGCCGCGGTGGCCCGGGACCCGCGGGTGCGGATCGCCGCGCTGATGCGACGGCACCCCGACGCGGTGCTCACCGGGGCCGCGGCCGCCCGGGTGTTCTGGCCCTCGGTGCCGCTGCCGACGATCACCTTCGCTGCCGCGGCGGAGGTCGCTCCGCGGGCGGGCTTCCTCGGCGTGCGGCGCCGGATCCCGCCCGACTGGGTCTGTGTCCGCGGAGCGGTGCGGTACACCGACCCGGCGCTGACCGCCGTCGACCTGTGCGACGAGGTCGGCGTCGACGGTATCGACGCGGCCCTGCGAACGCGGGCGAGCACGCTGGCCCGGATGCGCGCGGCGCTCGACGCGGTGCCGGGCCGCCGGGGTCACCGGCTCCGACGCGCGCTGCTGCTCGACTCGCGCGACGAACCCTGGTCGGCCGCCGAGCGGACCCTGCACCGGCTGCTCCGCAGCGCCGGGTGCGGTGGGTGGAGGGCGAACCACGAGGTGGTGGTCGGCGGCCGACGCTTCTTCCTCGACGTCGCCTTCCCGGCGGCCCGGCTCGCCGTCGAGGTGGACGGTCGCGCGGTCCACGACACCGCCGAGGCGTTCGAGTCGGACCGGGCCCGCCAGAACGCCCTCGTCCTCGCCGGTTGGACCGTGCTCCGGTTCACCTGGCGGATGCTCGCCGACGACCCGGAGCTGGTGCTGGCCCAGATCCTCGCGGCTCTGGGCCATGGCGGTGCTTCGGACGCGCGCTGAGCCGGTCCAAGCGCCCTTCGACAGGCTCAGGGCACGGGGGTGCGAGCCAGGCTCGGGGCTGCGGGGTCAGCGGGTGCGGAGCAGCCGTCGGCCGGGCGGGCGGACGGCGATCGGCTTGAGGTCGCGCTTGACCGGGGGACGGCCGGCGCCGCCCTGGCTGTAGTTGCCCACCCGGAGCACCTCGCCGTTGCGGACGTACCAGACCGTGCCGTCGTCGTCGCGGAGCTGGGTGACCCGGAAGCCGACCGCCTCGACGATCCCGCTGGCGCCGCCCGAGCTCTCGGCCATCTCGACGTAGTCGCCGACCCCGAGCTGGTCGTCGACCAGCAGCAGCACCCCGCTGATCAGGTCCTTGACGATGTTCTGGGCCCCGAAGCCGACGGTGAGGCCGATCACCGTGGTCGAGGCGACGATGGTGGTCACCGGGAAGCTCAGCAGGTCCAGCACCTCGAGCACCACGATCAGCAGCAGCACCACCGTGACCAGGCTCTTGGCCAGCGACCCGAGCGCCCGGATCCGCTGGCTCCGACGCTCGTGGCCCAGGCTCGCCGCGGCCGCCAGCGCCTGGGCGGCCCGGAGCCGGTGCCGCGGCTGCGAGGCCAGCGCCTGCCGCATCGCCCGGTCGATCACCCGGTGCAGCACCCATCGGAGGATGCCGCCGGCGGCCAGCAGCACGACGATCTTGATCGGGACGAACAGCCAGGTGTCCGGAACCTGTTTCAGCCAATCGGGCATGGCCGAAACCCTAGAGGGGGATCAGGAGGTCTGGTGCGCCTGCTCGTCGGTGGCGTCGGTCGGCTCGGCGTACACGTACTTCTTGCCGCGCAGCGCCGCCGCGACCCCGGCCAGCAGCACCATCACGGTGGCGATGGCGAACACCAGCACCAGCCCCGAGCGGAACGGGTCGGCGATCAGGTGCGGGAAGAACTCCTTGCCGGTGAGCACGGCCAGCTGGGCCGAGGACAGATGGTGGACGGCGCCGGTCTGCGTCAGCAGCTGGGCGATCGGGTTGTAGCCGAGGAACGCGGCGAACAGGATCCCGACCGGGGGCAGCGCCGCGATCGAGGCCGCCGAGGAGGCCGGGACGCCCTGGGCGGCCAGACCGGTCTGCATCGCGTGCGGGAGGCTGCCGGCCAGCCCGGCGATCAGCAGCGAGAAGAACACCCCGATCGAGAGCACCATGCCGGCGTTCATGAACGTCGAGCTCATCCCGCCCGCCGCGCCGCGCTGCTCGCGCGGGACGGCGTTCATGATCGCGGTGGTGTTCGGCGCCGAGAACAGCCCGGAGCCGATGCCGTTGAGGGCCAGCAGCGCCGCGAACGCCGGGTAGGAGAAGTCGGCCGGGAGCAGCAGCAGCCCGACGAAGCTGACCGCGACCAGCAGCGGCCCGCCGACGGTGAACGGCCGCGGGCCGAACCGGTCGGACAGGAACCCCGACAGCGGACCGGCGATCAGGAAGCCGACGGTCAGCGGCAGCAGGTAGATGCCGGCCCACAGCGGGGTGGACTCGTAGTCGTAACCGTGCAGCGGCAGCCAGATGCCCTGCAGCCAGATGATCAGCATGAACTGGAGCCCGCCGCGGGCCACCGAGCTCATCAGGGTCGCGAAGTTGCCGGTCCAGAAGGTGCGGATCCGGAACAGCTCGAGGTGGAACATCGGCTGGGCCACCCGACGCTCGATGACCACGAAGGCGATCAGTACGAGCACGCCACCGACCAGCGCCGCGACCACCGCCGGGTTGCCCCAGCCCTCGGCCGAACCCCCGTAGGGCTGGATGCCGTAGGTGATCCCGGCCAGCACCGCGATCAGGCCCACCGCGAAGGTGAGGTTGCCCCACCAGTCGATCCGGCCCGCCCGGCGCTGGCTGATCTCGCGGAGCGACCGGTAGGCCCAGATCGCGCCGACGACGCCCACCGGGACGCTGACCCAGAACACCGCCCGCCAGTGCCACTCGCTGAGGATGCCGCCGATCACCAGGCCGCCGAACGAGCCGGCCAGCGCGGCCACCTGGTTGATCCCCAGCGCCATGCCGCGCTGGTGGGCCGGGAAGGCGTCGGTCAGGATCGCCGTCGAGTTGGCCATCAGCATCGCGCCGCCGATGCCCTGGACCACCCGGAACCCGATCAGCCAGAGCGCGGCGGCGCCGCCGTCGAACGGGACCAGCGCGAGCGCCACCGAGGCGAGCGCGAACACCGCGAATCCGGCGTTGTAGATCTTGACCCGGCCGTACATGTCGCCGAGCCGGCCGAGCGAGACCACCAGCACCGCGGTGATCAGCATGTAGCCCATCAGCATCCACAGCAGGTAGCTGACGTTCTGGGCGGCCAGTGGGTTGAGGTGGATGCCGCGGAAGATCGCCGGCAGCGAGATCAGCACCACCGACGAGTTCACCGTGGCCATGAAGACGCCGAGGGTGGTGTTGGTCAGGGCGATCCACTTGTAGTCGACGCCCCGGTGCTCCGGGGCGGAGGAGTGGCGCGGCAGGTCGAGCGCGTGCCGGGGCACGACGCGGGTCTCGGTGACGGTCACGGAGAGCTTCCTTCGGGGCGGCGGGTGCTACGCCACACCATCGTGAACTTAGCAGGGCTAAGTGAATCCTAACGCGGGCCCGGCCGAGGACCCGAGGGGTCCCGGAGAACGCTCAGCGTCGGTAGGTCAGCCGGCCCGCGGCGACGGTGGCGACCACCGGGTCGGGCAGCTCGCGCCCGTGCCACGGGTTGTTCCGCGACAGCGAGCGGGTGTCGGCCGCGTCGACCACCGCCCGCGCGGTCGGGTCGACCAGGGTCAGGGTGGCCGGGGCGCCGACCGCGAGCCGGCGGCCCTGGTCGGTCAGCCGGGCGATCCGGGCCGGGGTCGTCGAGGTGGCCTCGACCACCCGTTCCCAGTCGGCCAGCCCGGTCCGGACCATCGTCTCGACCACCACCCCGAGCGCGGTCTCCAGCCCGACCATCCCGAACGCGGCGTCGGCGAAGGCGTGCTCCTTGTCGTGCCGGGCGTGCGGGGCGTGGTCGGTGGCCACCGCGTCGATGGTGCCGTCGGCCAGCGCGGCCCGGACCGCCTCGACGTCCTCGGCCGGCCGCAGCGGCGGGTTGACCTTGAAGGTCGGGTCGTAACCGGCGAGCAGGTCGGTGGTCAGCAGCAGGTGGTGCGGGGTGACCTCGGCGGTGATGTCGGCCTGCGGATAGCGCTGCTTGGCCCAGCGCAGCACCTCGACCGACTCGGCGGTGGACACGTGGCAGACGTGCAGCCGGGATCGGGTCAGTGCGGCCAGCTGGACGTCGCGGGCGATGATCGTCGACTCCGCCGCCGCCGGCCAGCCGGCCAGCCCGAGCCGCCCGGAGACCTCGCCCTCGTGGCAGCAGGCGTCCGGCCCGGCCAGCCGCGGGTCCTGCGCGTGCTGGGCGATCACGCCGTCGAAGGCCCGGACGTACTCGAGCGCGCGGCGCATCAGCCGGGCGTCGGACACGCAGTGGCCGTCGTCGCTGAACACCCGGACGCCGGTGCGGGCCATCAATCCGAGCTCGGCCAGCTCCTGGCCGTCCAGGCCCTTGCTCACCGCGCCGATCGGGACCACCGCGCCCAGCCCGGCCTGTTCGCCCAGCGCCCGGACGTGCCGCGCGGCCTCGGCGGTGTCGGTGACCGGGACGGTGTTGGCCATCGCCAGCACCGCGGTGAACCCGCCGCGGGCGGCCGCGGCGGCGCCGGTGGCCACCGTCTCGGCGTCCTCGCGGCCCGGTTCGCGCAGGTGGCAGTGCAGGTCGACCAGCCCGGGGACGGCGAGCAGGCCGTCGGCGTCGATCCGGACCAGCTCGCGGCTGCCGTCGCGGCCGGCCTCGGCCGGGTCGAGCAGCACGCCGTCGCGGACCAGCAGGTCGCCGCCCTCGTCGGCCAGCCCGCCGACCCGGGTGGCCCCGGTGATCAGCAGGTCGGTCGTCGTCTCGCCCATCAGCCCTGGCCTCCCTGGCTCACCCACGCGTCGTCGCCGCCCAACAGCTGGTAAAGCACGCTCATCCGGACCGCCACGCCCGCGGCCACCTGGTCGAGCACCAGCGAGTTCGCCGCGTCGGCGGCGTCGGCGGAGATCTCCAGCCCGCGGTTCATCGGGCCCGGGTGACAGATCGCGGTCCCCGGCCGCAACGCGGCGACCCGGTCGCGGGTCAGCCCGTAGCCGACGGTGTACTCGCGCGGCGTCGGGAAGTAGCCGCCGGACATCCGCTCGCGCTGGACCCGCAGCATCATCACCGCGTCGGCCTCGGCGATGGCGGCGTCGAAGTTGCCGGTGACCTCGCACCCCCAGGTCTCCACCCCCGACGGCAGCAGCGTCGGCGGGGCGACCAGCACCACCCGGACGCCGAGGGTGGTCAGCAGCAGCACGTTGCTCCGCGCGACGCGGGAGTGGGTGATGTCGCCGACCACGGCGACGGTCCGGCCGGCGAACGGGTCGGTCCCGGTGCTGCCGCCATTCGCCGCGGCGCGGAAGTGCCGGCGCAGCGTGAACGCGTCGAGCAGCGCCTGGGTGGGGTGCTCGTGGGTGCCGTCGCCGGCGTTGACGATCTGCGCCCTGGTCCACTGCGCGGCCTGCCACGGCGCGCCCGAGGCGGCGTGCCGGATGACCATCGCGTCGACGCCCATCGCGGCCACCGTCTGCACGGTGTCGCGCAACGACTCGCCCTTGGAGACCGAGGACCCCTTGGCCGAGATGTTGATCACGTCGGCGGACAGCCACTTGCCGGCGATCTCGAAGCTCGACCGGGTCCGGGTGGAGTCCTCGAAGAACAGGTTCACCACGGTGCGGCCGCGGAGGGCGGGGAGCTTCTTGACCGGCCGGTTCTGGACGTCGGCCATCTCCTCGGCGAGGTCGAAGATCCGGTTCGCGGTGGCGGCGTCGACGTCGGCGGCGGACAACAGGTGGCGCATCAGACCTCTCGTCGGGTCGGGGCGCCGCCGGGGCGGACGATCCGCACCTCGTTGACGCCGTCGGTCTCGGCGAGCCGGACGAGCACCCGCTCGTCGGCGGCGGTGGGCAGGTTCTTGCCGACGTGGTCGGCGCGGATCGGCAGCTGACGGTGGCCGCGGTCGACCAGCACGGCGAGCCGGACCGCCCGCGGCCGTCCGAGGTCGCCGAGCGCGTCAAGGGCGGCCCGGACGGTGCGGCCGGAGAACAGCACGTCGTCGACGAGCACCACCACCGCGCCGTCGACCGACACCGGCAGCCGGGTGGGCCCGACCGCCCGGGTCGGCTGGCTGCGCAGGTCGTCGCGGTACATCGTCACGTCGAGGGCGCCGGTGGGGACCGAGCCGGCTCCGGAACCCGGCTCGGCGGCGGCGATCGCGGCGGCCAGTCGGTGGGCGAGCGGGACCCCGCGGCTGGGGATCCCGGCGAGCACCAGGCCGTCGGCGCCGCGGTTGGCCTCGAGGATCTGGTGGGCCATCCGGGTCAGCGCCCGGCTGATGTCCTCGGCGTCGAGCACCACCCGGTCACCGGGGGTCTCGCCACCGGGCGGCGGCACCGGAGCGGACCCGGGCACCGACATGGACGATCTCCGTTCTGGGTCGACGCCGACTCGGGTGAATGCGGCTACCGTTGGCCTGGTGAGCGAACTCGTGAGCATGCTAGTGCCCCTGGAGACCCTGCCCGGGTGGCCGGTGGCGCCGGCGGTCACCCCTCTGGACGCGATCGGGCTGCTGATCGTGCTGCCGGCGATCGCGATCGCGATCATCACGACGATCGGGCTGGTCGGGCACAAGGTCGCCGCCAGCCGCCCGCGCGAGGCGTGGGAGGAACACGCCGTCGGCCCGACCCCGAGCCCCGAGACGCTCGGCGGCTCCGGGGCCGCGGCGGCGCTGCCGGCCGAGCAGTCGGGTGACACCGAGGTGGTCACCCGCAACGCTTCCGCCGACGCGGACACCGCCGAGGCCGCCGAGGCCCAGGGCGCCGGGACGCAGGGTGCCGGGGGTGCCGGTGCCCGCTGGTGAGCGCGGCCTGCTGCCGACCCCCGAGCTCGCCGAGGTCGACCAACGACGGATCGACCGCGCCCGGCGGCTGGCCGAGCAGCGTTCCGGCCTGACCTTCGCCGTCCACATCGGGCTGGCCGACACCACGCCGCGACGGACCGCGCTGCGGCTGCTCGGCGAGCTGGACGATCCGGAGCGATCGGTGGTCGTGCTCTGCGACCCGGCGCAGCGGGCGCTCGAGATCGTCACCGGCGAGCAGTCCCGGCGGGTGCTCGACGACTACGCGTGCCGGCTCGCGGCCGCCTCGATGCAGGGAAACCTGGCCGCGGGCGACATCACCGGGGGACTGGTGGCCGGGCTCGTCCAGCTGGGGCAGGCGGCGAGCCGCCCACGCACCCTGCACCTGGATCGCAGCACCGGCTGACGCGGCAGCGGCACTTTATTCATTATCAGAAATAACCGGCACGCTCTGGGCGAGTCGTGACGGCGGCGGTATTCTCCCGTCAAGCGTGTGCGCCTCCTGCGGCTCTGTCGGAGACGTGGCGCAGCGCGCGTCCGATGTCGGTTCTGACCGGGGGGATCAGAAACGACGCGGTCGCTGTCGGTCTTCGGCTGTGGGAGCCGGAGGCTGTCAGCGAGTCACCCAATCTCCGAGCGCTTCGACAGGCTCAGCGCGCGTGACCTCTCCCGCGCCTCCCGGACCCGACCACCGTGCCCTGAGCCTGTCGAAGGGCGGAGACCGCCGACTCCGACAGGCCCAGGACGGTGCTCAGGCGCCGACGCGGGCCGCGGCCTGCTGGGCCCGGACGGCCCGCCGCGCGTCGTCCAGACCCTCGACGATCCGCCGCCGCACCTTCGGGGTCAGCTCGACCCGCTCGGCCCACGCCGCCAGGTCCTCGACGGCCGACGGGTCGTCGGCCAACCGCGGGAACAGCCCGCCCAGCGCGTTCTCCTGGAGCGCGGTGCCCTTGGCCGCCCAGCCGTTGCTGCCGCGCGAGATGTCGAGCGCCAGGTCGCGGTAGCGGTCGCGGTAGGGCGCCAGCACCTCGTCCTGACCCGGCTGCCAGAAGGCCGCGCAGACCATCCGTTGCTGGGCGTTCGAGATCGCGTTGTCGGTGACCGCCGCCCGCCAGGCCGCCGCCTTGGCCCCGGCGTCCGGCAACGCGGCGCGCGCCGCGGCGGCCAGCTCGGCCCCGGTGACGGTGGCGTCGCGGAACTGCTCCTCGTCGATCTGCGCCGAGGTCGCGGCACCGAGCCGGGCCAGCCGGATCAGCACCCACCAGCGCAGGTCGGTGTCCACCACCAATCCGCCCGGGACCCCGTCCCCGGCCAGCCAGCCGGACAGCACCGCCGCACCGGAGTCGCCGGTCACCGCCGACGCGTAGGCCCGGGCCAGCGCCAGCTGGTGGTCCGAGCCCGGCTCGGCGGCGGCCAGCAGCCCGGCGAGGCCGGCCTCCCACTCCTCGGCCAGCCCGGGTCGGTCGGCCACCGGGGTGTAGCTGTCGATCGCCGTCTGCGCCTGGGCCAGAACCGCGCGGACGGCGGTCAGGTCGTCCTCGACCCCGACGCCGGCCAGCACGATCCGGACGTAGTCGGTGGCCGGCAGCTCGGCGTCGCGGCACATGTCCCAGGCCGCGCCCCAGCAGACGGCGCGGGCCAGCGAGCTGTCGAGCCGGTGCAGGTCGGTGGTCAGGGTGGTGGTCGAGACGGCGTCGAGCCGCACCTTGGCGTAGGTGAGGTCGTCGTCGTTGACCAGCAACAGCTCGGGACGGGCCAGCCCGACCAGGTCCGGCACCTCGGTCCGCGCCCCGGTGACGTCGATCTCCACCCGCTCGGCCCGGCTGAGCCGGCCGTCCGCGGTACGCCGGTAGAGCCCGACGGCCACCCGGTGGTCGCGGAGCACGGCGCCGTCCTGCTCGACCGCGAACCGGGTGATCACCCCGGCGTCGTCAGTCTCGAAGACCGGCCGGAGCGTGTTCACCCCGGACGTCTCGAGCCACTGGCCCGACCAGCCGGACAGGTCCCGCCCGGAGGCCTCGGTCAGCACCGCGAGCAGGTCGTCGAGCCGGGTGTTGCCGTAGGCGTGCCGGGCGAAGTACGCACGGGCGCCGGCCAGGAACTCGTCGCGCCCGACGTAGGCCACCAGCTGGCGGAGCACCGAGGCACCCTTGGCGTAGGTGATCCCGTCGAAGTTCGACTCGACCGCCTCGAGGTCGACCATGTCGGCAGCGATCGGGTGCGTGCTCGGCAGCTGGTCCTGCCGGTAGGCCCAGGTCTTGCGGCCGTTGGCGAAGGTCGCCCAGGCGTGCAGCCCGTCGCCGGGACGCCCGTCCGCGCTCGTCGTCGTCGCGTCGATCTGCGACTGGGCGTGGTGCGAGGCCCACTCGGCGAACGACTCCTTGAGCCACAGGTCGTCCCACCAGGTCATGGTGACCAGGTCGCCGAACCACATGTGCGCCAGCTCGTGCAGGATCGTGTTGTCGCGCGACTCGTACGACGCGCGGGTGGTGCGCGACCGGAAGACCAGGTCGTCGCGCAGAGTCACGCAGCCGACGTTCTCCATCGCGCCCATGTTGTACTCCGGCACGAACGCCTGGTCGTACTTGCCGAACGGGTAGGCGAAGCCGAACGCCTCCTCGAAGACGTCGAAGCCGGCCTTGGTGATCGCGAACACCCGGTCGGCGTCGAGGTCGTCGAGCACCGAACGCCGGCAGAGCACCGACATCGGCAGCCGCCCGGCCGCGGTGGTGTGCTCGTCGGTGACCACGGCGTAGTGCCCGGCCACCAGCCCGACCAGGTAGGTGGAGAACACGGCGCTGGTCGGGAACCGCCAGAGCGCGGTCGGAGCGCCCTGCGGGTCCGGGTCGGCCGGCTGCTGCTCCGGAACCGTGTTGCCGATCACCGTCCAGTCGGCGGGCGCGCGGACGTCGAGGGTGTAGCGGCCCTTGAGGTCCGGCTGCTCGAAGGTGCCGAACACCCGCCGGGCGTCGCTGACCTCGAACTGCGTGTAGAGGTAGAGCCGGTCGTCGGCGGGGTCGACGAACCGGTGCAGACCCTGGCCGCTGCGGCTGTAGCGGCAGACCGCCCGGACCACCAGCCGGTGCTCGCCCGGGGTGACCCGGAAGGGCAGCCGCGCCCCGTCGTAGGAGGCGGGGTCGAGCGGCTCGCCGTCGAGGCTGGCCTCCACCACCCGCTCGGCGATCAGGTCGAGGTGCGTCTCGCCCGCGTCGCGGCTGCGGAAGGTCACCGCGGTGGTGCTGGCGAAGGTGGTCTCGGGCTGGGGCAGGGGCCGCCCGGCGCCGTCGGCGCCGGTGAGGTCGAGCGAGATCCTGTAGTCGACGGGGTGCTCCGGATCGCGGAGCAGCGCCGAACGCTCGGTCGCCTCGGCCCGGGTCAGGTTGTGGGCGAACATGGGGGCGATCCAATCACGCGACCCGACCCCCGGCCCAAGCCACGACCTCAGCCACGACCCCAGCCACGACCCCAGCCCTGACCTCAGCCGGCGACCGGGCCGTACCGACCGCGTTCTCGGCGGCGCTGTCACCGGCGCGACCCGCGGTGCGACCAGCCCTCCCGGGTGGTTGGGTCGGGAACCTCGACCCGCTCAGTACGCTGCCGCCATGGCCCCGTCGGCGAAGAACCCCCGCAAGCCCGCGTCCGCCACGCCCAAGAAGTCCACGAAGTCGGCGAAGTCGGCCAAGCCAGTGAAGTCGGCGAAGCCCGGCAAGGCCGACCGGCACGCGTCGACGTCCCGGAAGTCGGGGAGGAAGGCGGCCGCCGAGACGTTCGCCACCCTGGTCGCCGACCGAGTGGTCGAGCGGCTCCGCGGCGAGGACCGTCCCGCGGCCCCCGCCGGCGTGGCCGCCCAGACGGTCAGCGTCGACTTCTACTTCGACCCGCTCTGCCCGTGGGCCTGGATCACCTCGCGCTGGATGCTCGAGGTCGAGCAGGTGCGCCCGGTCAGCACCGTCTTCAAGGTGATGAGCCTGTCGGTGCTCAATCAGGACCGCGAGGGTCTGAGCGAGGACTACCGGCGGAAGATGGACGACGCGTGGCGCCCGGTCCGGATCGCGCTGGCCGTCGGCCAGCAGTACGGACAAGAGCAGCTCCGGGCGTTCTACACCGCGATCGGCACCCGGTTCCACGACCGCGGCGAGGCCCGCGACCGCGCCACCCTGGAGGCGGCCCTGACCGACGTCGGGTTGCCCGCCGAGCTGGCCGAGGTCGGCGAGGTGGGGGACGAGGACGACGCGTTGCGTGCCGCCCACCAGGAGGCGATGGCCCTGGTCGGCACCGAGGTCGGGACACCGGTGATCCGGATCGGCGACCAGGCGATCTTCGGGCCCGTGCTCACCCCGCGGCCGAAGGGCGAGGCGGCCGGCCGGGCCTTCGACGCGGTGCGGACGCTGCTCGACACCCCCGGGTTCTACGAGCTCAAACGCTCGCGGACCGCCGACCCGGCGTTCGACTGACGGCCGCCCGGAACCGACGACAACCCCGCCCCCGCGATGACCCCGCCCCCCGCCCCGAACCCGACGCCGGACCGCGCGCCGGATCCCACCCCGACTCCCACCCCGGCAGGCGGTCGGCCCCTGCTCGTCACCGGCGACCGGATCGACCGGGCCGGCGGGCACGACCCGCTGCACCGGATCACCGACCTCGCCGTCCAGATCACCGGGCTGTCCACCGCGGTCCTGGTCTTCGTCGACGGTCCGGCCGGGCGGGTGCTCGCCGCCTCCGGGGACGACCGTCCGCCGCGGCTGCACGCGCTCGACGCCTGGGTCGCCGGGCACGGCCGGCCGGTGCTGGCCGGCGACCTGACCGCGCTCGACCGGACCGCACCCGAGGTCGCGACCGCCCTCGAGCACGCCGGGCCAGCCACGGGAGAGCCGATGACCGGGCGGAGCGACCTGTCCGGCGCCTACCTCGGCGTCCCGGTCCGCGACAGCGCCGGGCTGCCGATCGGGGTGCTCGCGGTCTCCGACGGCCAGCCGCGGGTGCTCCGCGACCGGCACCTGCGGTTGGTGCGCGACCTGGCGGCGATCACCGGCGACCAGCTCGACCTGCTCCGGCGGGCCGATGCGCTCGAGGACGACCACCGGGCGGGCGCCGAGCTGGCCGCGGCCATCCGCGGCGGTGAGATCGTCCCCTGGTACCAGCCGATGCTCGACCTGGCCACCGGCCGGGTGATCGGGGTCGAGGCGCTGGCCCGGAGGAGGATGCCCAGCGGGGCGGTGGTCGGCCCGCAGACCTTCATCCCGCTGGCCGAGCGGACCGACCAGATCGTCGACCTCGACCTGGCGGTGATCCGGCGGGCGCTGACCGACCTGGCTGTGCTCCAGGAGGGCTACCCGGGGCTGCGAATGAGCCTCAACCTGTCCGGCCGGCAGCTCGACCGGCGGGACTGGGCCGAGCAGGTGCTGGCGCTGACCCGCGCCGCCGGGGTGGCCCCCGAGACCGTCGAGCTAGAGCTGACCGAGACCGCCAGGCCGGCCGACCCGGCGAGCGGCGCGGCGACCATGCAGTGGGTCCGCGACCAGGGATTCGAGATCTGGTTCGACGACTTCGGCACCGGCTGGTCGGCGTTGCAGGACCTGATGCAGCTGCCGGTGGACGGGATCAAGCTCGACCGGTCGTTCGCCGACGAGCTCGGCAGCCACGCCGACGACGCGATCATCCGGGCGCTCATCGCCGCGGCCCGCGAGCTCGGGCTCCAGGTGACGATCGAGGGGATCGAGACCGCCGAGCAGGCCGAGCTGGCCCGGGCGCTCGGGTGCGACCACGCCCAGGGCTACCTCTGGTCGCCGGCCGTCCCGGTCGAGGACCTGGTGGCCATGCTGGCGTCCACCGTCGACGGCCGGTTGCCCAGCTCGGCGACCCGCGACTGAGCCCGGCCGGCCACCTCCGGCCGGCCGAGCAGATAGCCCTGTGCCGCCTCGCAGTCGATGGCCCGGAGCGTGTCGAGCTGCTCGGGGCGCTCGACCCCCTCGGCGACCACCGCCAGGTCGAAGGCGTGCGCGGCCTGGACGACCAGCCGGAGCAGCCGGTCCGAGGCGCCGGTGCCGGTGAGGAAGCTGCGGTCGATCTTGACCTCGTCGACCGGCAGGTGCTCGAGCCGGGCCAGCGAGTTGTAGCCGGTGCCGAAGTCGTCCATGCTGATCCGCACCCCGAGCTCGCGGATCTCGGCCAGGTGCCCGATCGCGGTCAGGTCCTCGGCCAGCGCGTCCTCGGTGACCTCGAGCACCAGCCGGCGCGGCTCGAGCCCGGCGGCGGCCAGCGCGAGCGCGACGTCCTCGACCACCCGGGCCCGGGCCACGTGCCGGCGGGACAGGTTGACGCTGACCACCAGGTCGGTGGCCGGGTCGGCGGCGCGCCACACCGCCAGCTGCCGGCAGGCCTCGCGGAGCACCCAGGCGTCGAGTTCGCAGATCAGGTCGGACCGCTCGGCCACCGGCAGGAAGGCGCCGGGGAGCAGCAGCCCGTGCCCGGGGCGCTGCCAGCGGACCAGCGCCTCGTAGCCCTCGACCTCGCCGGTCCGGAGCCCGACGATCGGCTGGTAGTGCAGCACCA
The DNA here is from genome assembly GCF_014137855.1 of Microlunatus kandeliicorticis. Taxonomy (GTDB): domain Bacteria; phylum Actinomycetota; class Actinomycetes; order Propionibacteriales; family Propionibacteriaceae; genus Microlunatus; species Microlunatus kandeliicorticis. The sequence continues at coordinate 370,547 of NZ_JACGWT010000006.1, read as the reverse complement.
GCTCGTCGTTCTCGATCGCCCGGGCGAGCCCGTTCTCCAGCGCACTCCGCTCGGCCAGCTCGGCCCGGAGCCGGTCGTCGAACACCTCGATCCGGCCGCGTCCCGCCTCCTTGGCGCGGTAGACCGCGACGTCGGCCTCGTTGAGCAGGTGGTCGGGCTCGATCCGGGCGTCCTGGCTGAGCGCGACGCCGACGCTCGCGCCGACCCAGGTCTTGCGTCCGCTGCTCAGGGTGATCGGCGCGGAGATCACCGCGATCAGCCGCTCGCCGACCAGCACCGCCGAGGCCTCCTCGTCGAGCGGTTCGAGCACCACCACGAACTCGTCGCCGCCGAGCCGGGCGACCACGTCGCCGGTCCGGACGGCGGTCTGCATCCGCTGCGCCAGGGTCTGCAGCACCTCGTCGCCGGCCCGGTGGCCGAGGTTGTCGTTGACCGCCTTGAAGCCGTCGAGGTCGACGAAGAGGACGCCGATCAGCGCACCGGTCCGCTGGGCCCGGCTGAGCGCCTGGGTGAGCAGCTGGCGGGCCTGGGCCCGGTTGGCCAGCCCGGTCAGCGGGTCCTGCGCGGCCTGCCGCACCAGCTCGGCCTGCGCCTGCTCGCGGGCGTCGTTGGCCCGGGCGAGCGCGGCGTTGGCCGCCCCCATCCGCGCCACCACCAGACCGAACGCGACCGTCGCCCCGACCACCACCGGCCAGACCGACAGCCGCAGCCCGAGGGCCGCCTCGACGGCGAGGATCGCCGGGGCCACCAGCACCGCCGCCCCGAGCACCGCCAGCCGGGTCCGGCTCAGCCGCTCCTGCGGCGCCGGTGCGGGTTCGCAGGCCTCGCGCATCGACGGGTGCAGCGCGGCGGCGCCCCAGACCAGATAGGACAGCAGCCAGAGTGCGTCGAGCGGGCCGGTGTCGGAGCCGAACAGGCTGAGCGAGGTCGAGACGGCGTCGGCCAGCACCAGCAGGACGACGGCCGCGAGCAGCAGCCGGACCGAGCGGTTGCGGCCGTGCGAGCGGGTGAGCAGCTGGACCAGCGTCCCGAGCACGGCGATGTCGGCCACCGGATAGAGCAGTGCGACCGCCGCGGCCACCGGGTCGGTCCGGTAGCTCTCGACGGTGGGCTGGACCAGCAGCACCCACCCGAGCAGGGCCAGCCCGGTGGTCACCACCAGGCTGTCCAGCACGCCGCCGCTGTCCTGCCGGACGATCCGGGCCCGGACCAGCAGGTTGAGCCCGGCCAGGATCAGCGGGTAGCCGAGGACGTAGACGACGTCGGCGGGCGAGGGGAACATCGTCACCCGCAGCACGTCCTCCTGGACGCTGGTCAGCAGGTCACCGGCCACCCAGAAGCCCTGGCCGGCGGCCATCAGGTACCAGGGCAGTCGTTGCCTCGGCCGGTGCAGCCGGACGCCGACCAGGACGCCGGCGATCCCGAGCAGCCCGATCAGCAGGTAGACGCCGTCGCGGACCAGCCCGTGGGGGAGCAGCAGCAGGACGACGACCAGCAGCGCCCCGCCGGCGGCGTAGCCCGCCCACAGCGGCACCCGGCGCGTCCCGGCCGGGGGCGCCGGGGTCGGCGGACCCTCCACGGGCGGCGGGGTTTCGGGACCGGTCGGTCCGCCCTCGGTGCGGGCCGTGCTGCTCGTCGTCGTCACGTGCGGCTCGTCAGGTCTGCTGCCGGATCAGGGTGCGCGGGTTGAGCCCGGCCTCCGGGTCGATGGCGGCCACCGCCGGGACGCCGGGCGGCAGCCCCTCGACCACGCCGGCCGGGGTGTGGAACAGCCACACCGCGAGGGCCCGGAACGAGTTCCAGTCGCCCGCGCGGACCCGGAGGTGGAGCAGCGTCCCGCCGTCGGGGTGCGGCCGCTGCCGGATCACGTCGAGCAGCACCGGGTCGGCCCCGGGCAGCACCAGATCGAGCGCGCCCTGGGTGGCGACGGCGTCGGCGAGATCGGCGTCGGCCAGCACCGCGGCCCCGCCCATCGAGACGTCGACCAGCTCGGCCTGGCGGCCGCCGATGCTCACCCGGGCACGCACCGGCACCCGGTAGGCGTTGCGCCGGGAGGTCAGGTACTGGTCCTGCTGGATTCGCCGGATGCCGAGCACCAGCACCAGCCCGGACAGCGCCAGCCAGACGCCCGAGGCGCCGACGCTCGGCGGGCTGACCTTCCACGGCACGGCGTCGGTCAGCCCGAGGAAGGCGTAGACCACGACCAGGACGTTGACGCCGAGCAGCCACCAGAGGATCCGCGGGACGGTGCCGCGGACCCGCTGGTCGGCGCCGGACTTCGGGGTCACCTGGAAGGTCAGCTCGCGCCGGGTCAGCAGCCACCAGGCGCAGGACAGCCCGATCGGGATCCGCAGGATCCGGAGCGCGAACGCCGAGCGCCACTTGAGGTGCCCGCGGAAGAGCCGCTGGACGCCCCACATCCGGATCGCGAACTGGACCAGGAACACCGCGGTGAACAGCAGCGGGTTGAGCGTCGAGGTGGTGGCCCCGCTGACCAGCACGATCGCCGGGACCAGGAAGGCGAAGACGGTGGCCACCCCTTCGAGCCACCAGACGGTCGCGGTCAGGTACTCGTAGAAGTTGCGCCAGCCGAGCCAGCGCTTGGCCGCCCAGAGCTTCTCGAGCACCAGCACCTGCATGCAGCCCAGCCCCCAGCGGCGGCGCTGCAGCAGGTACTGTCCGGGCGTGTCCGGCGCCAGCCCGACGGCGAGCGTCTGGTGGTGGTAGGCGGTCTTCCAGCCGGCCTTGAGCAGGCCGAGCGTGGTGTGCATGTCCTCGACGATGGTCCGGGTGTCGACGCCGCCGATCTCGCGGAGCGCGGCGGTGCGGACCAGTGCGGTCGAGCCGCACCAGAACGGCCCGGCGCCGTCGTGGTTGCGGGCGGCGAGCTGGACGTGGAAGAAGACGCCCTGCTCGCCGGTCTCGCCGTCGTCGTCGAAGGCGCCGGCGTTGTAGTAGTTCTGCGGCCCCTGGACGAGGGCGATCCGCGGGTCGTCGAACCAGCCGAGGGTGTCGGTGAGGAAGGTCGGCAGCGGCACGTGGTCGCAGTCGAGCACGGCGACGACGTCGAGCGGCTCCGCGCCGGCGGCCTCCTCCTCGGCCATCAGCTCGAGCGCGTGGTTCATGTTCCCGGCCTTGGCGTGGTCGTGCACGGTCCGGGTGACGTAGCGGGCGCCGAGGCTGCGGCAGAGGTCGGCCACCCAGGGCCGGTCGCCGTCGTCGAGCACCCAGGTCTGGTGCGCGGGCTCGAGCCGGCAGGCGGCGGTGATGGTCGGTGCGATCACCTCGACCGGCTCGTTGTAGGTCGGGATGAAGATCACCGTCCGGCGGTCCGGTTCGGCGGTCAGCACCCGGCGCGGGGCTCGGTTGTCGATGTTCCACTGGTTGACCAGCCGGATCACCAGCGCGGGCAGCGGCAGCAGCTCGAAGGCGATCAGCAGCCAGGCGGCGACCAGGTTGAACGTGCCGGAGGGCAGGGTGAAGAGGATCCGCCAGGTCACGTAGACGGCGAGCACGGTGACGGCGACGAAGCCGCCGAACCGCGCCAGCAGCCGGGACCGGCGTCCTTCGGGGCCGGGCGGACCGATCAGCGCGGCCCAGCTGGCCAGCGGGGCGACCGGCGCGACCCGGGCGCGCCGGGCGTCGGCGCGGGCGGGGTGGATCGAGGTGCTCATCGGTCGGCCCACCGGAGGGCGGGCCGACGGCGAGGGGTCGACCGGTCGGCGCAGGGACGTGCGGCACAGAACATCGGGGGGATCCGTTCTGCAGGTCGTGGCCGGCGGACCGGCCGTGGCGAACAGCGTCGACGGGACCGCGTCCTGCGTCCCGTGCCGAGCCCCCGAGCTCGCTGTGCATCCTAGTGGGAGCGGCCGGGACGGCACAGCGACCGTGACAGCACCGTCACCTTGGGGTGGAGGGTCGGGTCGCAGCTCGGGGAGGGGTGGCGGCTGCCACAATCGGCGCATGCGCGTCCACATCGCCAGCGACCACGCCGGGTACGAGCTGAAGAACCATCTGGTCGAGGTGCTCGGCGCCGACGGCCACGAGGTCGTCGACCACGGCGCCCCGGGCTACGACGCCGAGGACGACTACCCGGCCTACTGCATCCCGGCGGCCGAGGCGGTGGTGGCCGACCCGGGCAGCCTGGGCATCGTGATCGGCGGTTCGGGCAACGGCGAGCAGATCGCCGCCAACAAGGTGACCGGGGTGCGCGCCGCGCTCGGCTACGACACCGAGACCGCCACCCTGGCCCGCCAGCACAACGACGCCAACGTGCTCGGCATCGGCGCCCGGATGCACAGCCTCGACGAGGCCACCGCGCTGGTCCGGACCTTCCTGGCCACCCCGTTCAGCAACGAGCCGCGCCACCAGCGCCGGATCGACCTGCTCGCGGAGTACGAGCGGGGTCGCTGAGCCGCCCTTCGACAGGCTCAGGGCCCGGAGTTGCGGCTCACGTGCGCTGAGCCCGTTGACGCGCGCTGAGCCCGTTGACGCGCGCTGAGCTTGTCGAAGCGCCGACGAGCGGCCCAGGGTCCGCCGGCGAGCGGCCCATCCTCCGCGAGCCGGCCGGCCGGCGAGCGTCCTCTCCTCCGCGAGCCGGCCATGAATGCTCTCAGCGGCGGCGGCGACCGGAGGCGCGGGCGATCAGGTCGTCGATGACCGCGGCGGCCGCGTCCTCGTCCGCGGCGGAGGGGCGGGAGACGTCGCGGGCGCGCATCGCGCGGTCGTGGTCTACCAGCCCCGAGACGCCGTCGCGGCCGAAGTCGCGCGGCCAGTCCCCGCCGTCGCCCCGCTTGTCCACTCCGCCAATCTAGGCGCCCCGGCCGCACCGCGTACGCTGCCCCGGTGCCCGAAGGCCATACCCTCCACCGGCTCGCCGGCGCGCTCGACGCGGCCTTCGCCGGCACCCGGCCGCGGGTCAGCAGCCCGCAGGGACGGTTCGCCGAGTCGGCCGCGCTGATCGACGGCACCGCCTTCCTGTCGGGGTCGGCGCACGGCAAGCACCTGTTCTGCGACTTCGCCGGCGACCGGGTGCTGCACATCCACCTCGGGCTGATCGGCAAGCTCCGGGTCGAGCGGACGGCGCCGCAGCCGCCGCGGGGGGAGATCCGGCTCCGGTTGGCCACCGACGAGGCGGTCGCCGACCTCAGCGGGCCGCAGATCTGCCGGCTGGTCGGCCCGGCCGAGGTGAGCGCGGTGATCGCCGAGCTCGGCCCCGACCCACTGCGCGCCGACGCCGACCCGGACCTCGCCTGGCGCCGGATCCAGCGCTCGTCGCGTCCGGTGGCCGCCCTGCTGATGGACCAGGCGGTGCTCTCGGGCGTCGGCAACGTCTACCGCGCCGAGGTGCTGTTCCGCGCCCGGGTCAACCCGTTCACCCCGGGCAAGCAGCTGACCCGGCGCAGCTGGACGGCGATGTGGGCCGACCTGGTCGAGCTGATGCCGCTCGGGGTGGCCAGCGGCACGATCGACACCGTCCGTCCCGAGCACACGCCCGAGGCGATGGGGCGGCCGCCGCGCGAGGACGACCACGGCGGCGAGGTCTACGTCTACCGCCGACCCGGGATGCCCTGTTTCGTCTGCGGCGCGAAGGTCCGGACCGAGGTGCTGGCCGGACGGAACCTGTTCTGGTGCGGCCGGTGCCAACGACGCCACTGATCCCGGAGCGCGGTCCGGACGGCTGGCGGTTCTCGCTCGGCGACGGCGAGGCGCTGGTCGCGGCCGACGGCTGCGCGGCCACCCACCCCGACCGCCCGGACCACCGCTACGACGCCGGCGGCGGCACGCCCCGGCTGGTGGTCGACGGCGTCGAGCGGACCTGCCGGCTCGAACGCCACGGCGCCGACCTCGACGAGGTCGACCTGACCTGGGTGGTCGACGGCCTGCCCGCCCTCCGGCTGCTCGTCCGGCACAGCGTCGGGGGCACCTGGCTGCAGCGCTACACCCTCGACCACGCGGGCCCCGAGCCGCTGGTCGTCGACCGGCTGACCGTCGGACCGGAGCCCCGCGGGGACTCGGGGTCTGCGGCGGTCTGGGCGCTCGCCGCCGGAGCGGAGGCGTTCTGGCTCACCCAGCCGGCCGACGGCGCCGGTCCGGTGCTCGCCGCGGTCCTGCAGCACGGCGAGGTTGACGGCTTCGGTCCGCAGGGCTGGCGCACGGGTCCGGTGCGGCTCGAGCCCGGCGGGCGGTTCGTGCTCCAGTGGCAGCTCGACTGGAGCGCCTCGGCCGGGGTGTTCGAGCGTCGCCGGGCCTCGGTGCTGCCGGCCCGCACGATCTTCCCCGAGCACGAGCCGTGCGAGATCGCGGGCACCGACGCGGCCGTGGTCGCCGCCGACGTGGCCGTGGGCACCGAGGGCGAGGTGACGGTGCTGCAGGGGGACCGCGGCACCCACCGCGTCGAGCTCCGGGCCGCGCGCGGCACCGTCCGGTTCGCGGTCAGCTGGGTCCGTCCGGTCGGGGACTGGGTGCGGGCGGCCGGCGAGCGCTGGCTGACCGGGGACCGGACGCCGTCCGGAGTGGTGCGGCTGCCCGGGGCGGCGGCCGCGCTGGTGCTCCAGGCCGACCACGGCCGGCTGGCCGATCCCGACGGTCCGGCCGCCGAGGCGCTGCAGCGGCTGACCGCCCGGCTGCTCGACCGTGACCCGGGGCCCGAGCCCGACGCCTTCGAGCTGGCGCTGCTCGCCGGTGAGGCGCTCCGCACCGGCGACCCCGACTGCGCGACCGCCGCCCGGGCCGGGGTGCTGGCCGCGGAGCGCCCGGTGCCCGGTCTCGGGCTCGCCACCACCCGGGTCGGGCTGGCCGCGCTGGCGGCCGGACGTCCGATCGGCGACCTGGTCGACCACGTCGGGCGACTGGCCGTCGACCCGACCGGTCCGAGCCCCGACCCGTCGGACGCGACCGAGCGCGCCGGCGTCGTCGCCGCCCGGCTCGAGCTGGTGCTGATCAGCCGCCGGCAGGCCGCCCGGGTCGGCGACGACCTGATCGGCCTGGTCCGCGAGCTGGGCACCGCGGTCGGCGGCGGGCTGCCCGGCGGCCCGCCGGTGCCCTGGCCGGCCGACCGGCTGGCCCACGTCGCCGCGGTGCTCGGGATGGTCCCCGAGGCCGGTGCGGGCGGTCTGACCCGCTGGTGTCTGCTCGGGCCGCAGGCACTGGCCGACCAGGTCCGCCGCCGGGCGCTGGCCGCGCTCGACGCGCCGCCGGCGGGCGCGGAACCTCCGGACGCCGTGCTCGCCCCGACCCTGGCCTGGCTGGTGCTCGGTCAGCCGCCGGTCTGAGCGGTGCCGGCACCCGCCGGCCGCTGGCCCGGGGCAGGCCGGATGATCATGGCGGCGGGCGGCCCGATGACGGTGGTTTCACAGGTCGGGTCTGCGATTCTTGACCGGTGACTGAGCTGACGGTCCCCGGCTCCGCGCTGCGGCACACCACCAGCACGCGCACCGCGCCTCCGGGCCGGATCCGGCGGTTGCCCTATCTGGCCAGCCGGATCTACTTCCTCGCCGCGGCGATCCTGGTGCTCCAGGCGCTGTTCCCGGGGGTCTTCTGGTTCGGCCGGGCCGCCGACGTCTACTCGACGATCTTCATCCCGATCGACTCCTCCGGGATCGGGCTGGCTGCGTTCGCGATCATCCTCGGCGGTGCGATGGCCCGCCGGAAACGGGTCGCCTGGTGGGTGACGACGGTGATCAGCCTGGTCTGGCTCGCCGCGCTGCTGGTGCTCGTCGTGTTCTTCACCGTGCTGATCATCCGCGGGGTCACCATCGGGGTCGGCAACACGCTGCTGCTGGCCCGGTTCGCGTTCAACCTGGCCACCATGGGCGCGGTCGTCACCGTCCTGATCCGCTACCGCGGCGAGTTCCGGGCCCGCCGGCAGGCCGGCAACGTCCGCAAGGCGGTGCTCACCCTCGCCGTCGGGATGGTGATCAGCGCGGGCGTCGGGCTGCTGCTGACCACGGTGTTCCCGGGTGACCTGCTCCGGCCGCGTGGCCGGATCGCCTGGCTGGCCAACCAGGTCTTCGGCTTCGACAACGACGACCTCAGCCGCACGACCACCGCGCCGCCGACCTGGACCGGCACCATCACCGGCCTGTTCATCAGCGCGTCGCTGGTCGCGGCCATGATCGTCCTGACCCGGTCGCAGCGGCGGGCGGCCTTCCTGTCCGCCGACGACGAGGCCGCCGTCCGGTCCTTGCTGCCGGCCTCTTCGGCGGACTCGCTGGCCTACTTCGCCACCCGGCGGGACAAGTCGGTGATCTTCGGCAGGGACCAGCGCTCCGCGGTGACCTACCGCGTCGAGCTCGGGGTCTGTCTGGCCAGCAGCGACCCGCTCGGACACCCCGACCACTGGCCGAGCGCGATCAACGCGTGGCTGCGCCTGGTCGAGGAGTACGGCTGGACGCCCGCGGTGATCGGGGCCAGCGAGGCGGGCGCCCGGGCCTACTCCCAGGCCGGGCTGCGGGTGATCCGGCTCGGCGACGAGGCGGTGATCGAGCCGGCCCGGTTCAGCCTGGAGGGACGCGAGATGCGTCCGGTCCGGCAGGCGGTCAACCGGCTGCAGCGGCAGGGCTACCGGACCCGGATCCGGCGGCACCGCGACATCGAGCCCGGTGAGCTGGCGGCCCTGATCGGCAAGACCGACGCCTGGCGCGACACCGAGACCGAGCGCGGCTTCTCGATGGCGCTGAGCCGGCTCGGCGACCCGGCCGACGGCGACTGCCTGATGGTGGAGGCGCTGTTCGCGCGCGGCCAGGCGCCGAGCGCACCGGCCGGGAGCGACGGCGCCACGCCGGCGCCGGGTCCGGGTGCGGGCGACCCCACCGCCGACGTGGCGGGCATCCTCTCCTTCGTCCCGTGGGGCAGCGACGGTCTCTCGCTGGACGTGATGCGCCGGCACCCGCAGGCCGACAACGGGGTCACCGAGCTGATGGTGACCGCGCTGGCCGAGGGCGCCGGCGACGTCGGGGTGCGGCGGATCTCGCTCAACTTCGCGGTCTTCCGGTCCGCCTTCGAGGAGGGCGCCCGGATCGGCGCCGGCCCGGTGCTGCGGCTGTGGCGGCGGCTGCTGCTGGTCGCCTCGCGCTGGTGGCAGATCGAGTCGCTCTACCGCTCGAACGTCAAGTACCGACCCGACTGGGTGCCCCGCTTCCTCTGCTTCGCCGAGACCCGCGACATCGCCCTGGTGGGCGCGGCCAGCGGGGTGGCCGAGGGCTTCATCGACCTGCCGAGCTTCCTCCGGCCCCCGGTGCCGCCGGCCCGGGCACTCGCCGGGACCACCGCTCCGCGGGTCGCCGCCACCGCCGCTGCGGGCGGCGCCGTGGCCGCCGAGCTGCCGACCGGGCTGTCCGAGCCGACCCGGCACCAGCGGGTGCACCGCTCGGCCGCCGACGGCGTCCGGCTCGACGAGCAGACCCGCAACCGGATGGACGTCCGGGCCCGGCTGCTCGAGGCCGGCACCGACCCGTACCCGCCGTGGTTCCGGCCGACCACGGCGAGCACCGGGATCACCGCCGACCGGGTCGGCGCGGCGGTCTCGGTGGCCGGGCGGGTGATGCGGGTCCGCGACCACGGCGGCGTGCTGTTCGCCACCCTGCGGGACGCCGACGGCGAGACCCAGCTGCTGCTCGAGCGCGACCGGATCGGGGCCGACCTGATGGCCCGGTTCCGGTCCACCGTCGACCTCGGCGACCATCTCGGCGCCGAAGGGGTGGTGGCGTTGTCGCGGACCGGCCAGCCGTCGGTCGGCGTCGCCGAGTTCCTGATCACGGCCAAGTCGCTGCACCCGATGCCAGACAAGTACCGCGGGCTCACCGACCCCGAGGCGAAGGTCCGTCAGCGCTATCTCGACCTGGCCACCAATCCCGGGTCGCAGCGCCAGCTGCGGTCGCGGTCGGCGGCCATCCGCGCGGTCCGCGAGGGACTCCTCGGCCGCGGCTTCCTCGAGGTCGAGACCCCGATCCTGCAGACCATCCACGGTGGGGCGAACGCCCGTCCGTTCCGCACCCACATCAACGCCTACGACCTGCCGCTCTATCTGCGGATCGCCCCCGAGCTCTACCTCAAGCGGCTGATGATCGGCGGCATGGGCCGGGTCTTCGAGATCGGCCGGAACTTCCGCAACGAGGGCGCGGACGCCACCCACAACCCCGAGTTCACCATGCTGGAGGCCTACGAGGCCTACGGCGACTACACCACCATGCGGCATGTCGCCCGTTCCTTGATCACCGACGCCGCGCTCGCGGCCACCGGGGGCACGGTGCTCGGCGGTCATGATCACCACGGGGTGCGGCAGGAGGTCGACCTGGCCGGCGAGTGGCCGGTGATCACGGTCAACGACGCGATCTCGTCGGCGCTGGGCGAGCAGGTGACCGCGGACACCGACCGGGCGGCGCTGGTCCGGTTCGCCGACCGGCTGGGGATCGGGGTCGATCCGACCTGGACCCGCGGCGCGGTGCTGCTCGAGCTCTACGAGCACCTGGTCGAGGACCGCACCGTGCAGCCGACCTTCTACACCGACTTCCCGGCCGAGGTGTCGCCGCTGACCCGACAGCACCGGGTCGACCCGCGGCTGGCCGAGCGCTGGGACCTGGTGGCCTTCGGGGCCGAGATCGGCACGGCCTACTCCGAGCTGGTCGACCCGGTGGTCCAGCGCGAGCGGCTGACCGAGCAGTCGCTGCTGGCCGCCGAGGGCGACCCGGAGGCGATGGAGCTCGATGAGGAGTTCCTCACCGCCCTGGAGTACGCGATGCCGCCGAGCGGCGGGCTCGGGATGGGAATCGATCGGCTGGTGATGTTGCTGACCGAGACGTCCATCCGCGAGACCATCGCCTTCCCGCTGGTCCGGCCGCGCACCCGCGGCTGACCGGCGGGCCGCGGGGAGCGAGCGGTGGGTGAGACCGAGGAGTGCGATGACTGACCCGTCGACCGACGCGACCGATGCGACCGACGCGACCGACCGCCCGCGCCTGCCCACCGGGGTGATCGAGAACCTGGGTGGCCGCGACGTGCACTGGTTGGAGATCGGTGGCGACGAGCCCCCGGTGCTGCTGCTCGGCGGCTGCGGCGTCCAGTACACGCTCTGGGACTTCGTGGTCGAGACGCTCCGCGACGAGCACCACGTCCGGACGGTGCTGATGGACCGGCCGGGGATGGCCGGTTCGCGCTGGCCGGGGCGGCTGCCGCTGCTCGCCGAGGAGGTCGACACCCTGGTCGCCATCATCGAGCGGATCGGCCGCCCCACGGTGGTGGTCGGGCACTCGATGGCCGGCCCGCACGGCGAGGCGCTGGTGCGGCGGCGTCCCGACCTGGTGGCCGGCTTGGTGCTGCTCGACGGCTCGAACGAGTGGCGGCCGCGCCCGAGCCGGTTCGAGACGGCGTGGCTGCGCGCGGCGCGGACCGCGCACGCGTCGATGGGAGTGGCCCCGCTGCAGGCGCTGGCCGTCTGGGCCGACCGGATGATGATCGGCGCGCAGAGCACCCGGACCAAGGTGGCGCTGATGCCGCCGTGGGCCGGCTGGGCCTACCGCGACCCGGAGGCGGTGGCGATGGTGATCGCCGAGCAGGCCGCCTACGGACGCCAGCTCGCTGACCTCGACGCGCTGCGCGCCGAGGGCGACTGGCCGGACGTCCCGACGGTGGTGGTCACCGGGGCGGCCGGCGACAACGCCGGGTGGGCCGAGGACCAGGCCCGGTACGCCCGGATGCTCGACGCCGAGCACGTCGTGCTGCCCGACTCGCGCCACATGATCATGCTCGACCGGCCCGACGCCGTGGTCGACGCGGTGCTCCGGCTGCGCGACCGCGCCGGCTGAGCCGGGCCGGGCTCACACGTCGGTCGAGCGCCGCAGCGTCCGCTCGGCGCGCAGCAGCTGGGTGTCCCAGCGCGCGGCGACCGTGCGCTCGCAGCGGTCCAGCAGGTCGACCAGGTGCGACCGGTCGGGTGAGACCGCAGCGACGCCGATCCCGCAGCGGCGGTGCCGGTCGAGGTGGTCGACCTCGGCGACGCTCACCCCGAACTGCCGCAGGTCGGCGACCAGTGGCTTGACCACCGCCCGCTTCTCCTTGAGCGAGCTCGCCTGCTCGATGATCAGGTCGAACTCGATCCACCCGATCCACATGCCGGCCACGCTACCGGGGCGGTCCGGCTCAGACCCGGCGCAGGGCGGGGTCGTCGTCGGCGAACGTGCGCACCGGCCCCGGCGGGGTGTCGGCGGTCTCGAACCGGACGGTGACCCGGCCGCGTCCGGCCCCCCAGACCCAGCCCCGGCCGTGGACGTCGTGCTCGACGTCGGCACCCGGCGGCCAGCCCGCCGACCGGGCCGCCCGGTGCTCGGTCACCGCGGGCCGGTCCGCGTCCGCCCCGGCGGCGGGATCCGGATCCACCGCGACCGGTCCGTCCGCCGGCACGTCGTCGGCCACCTCGGGCTCGGCGGCGACCGCCTCCGGGTCGTCGGTGCTGAACAGGTCCTCCTGCAGGACGTCGGTCAGCCCGGCCACCCCGACACCGACCAGCCGCACGCCGGGGGTCAGGTCGACCTCGCCGAGCAGGTCGGTGGCGATCCGGCTGATCAGCGCGGCGCGGTCGGTGCCGCCGGTGAGCGTCCGGCTCCGGGTGTGGGTGACGAAGCCGTGCAGCCTGATCTTGATCGTCACCGTCCGGGCCAGCAGCCGGGCCGCGGTCAGCCGGGCTGCCACCTGGTGTGCGTCGCGGTCGACGATGGTGGCCAGCTCGGCGAGGTCGACCAGGTCGCGGTCGAAGGTGTCCTCGACCGAGATCGACTTGGCCTCGCGCTCGGGCTCGACCGCCCGGTCGTCCTCGGCGAAGGCCAGCGCCTTGAGCCCGGTGCCGTGCGCCCGGCCGATCACCTGGACCAGGTCGTCCAGCGCGATCCGCTGCAGGTCGGCGACGGTCTCGACGCCGATCCGGCGCAGCTTCTCGCCGGTCACCGGTCCGACGCCGGGGATCACCCGCGCGCTCATCGGGCTGAGCAGCGCGACCTCGCCGCCGGCCGGGACGATGTGGTGCCCGTCCGGCTTCCCCAGCTCGGTGGCCACCTTGGCGATGAACTTCGAGCTGCCGACGCCGATCGAGGCGGTCAGCCCGCCGGTGACCGCGGCGACCTCGGCCTTGAGCTCGCCGATCAGCCGTTCGAGCCCGGGGACGCTCAGGTCGACCGGGCGTCGGGCGGCGGCCAGGTCGACGAAGGCCTCGTCGAGGCTCAGCGGCTCGACCAGCGGGCTCAGGTCGCGGAGCACGGTCATCACCTGTCGGCTGGCCACCCGGTAGGCATCGAAGCGGCCGGAGAGGAACGCGGCGTGCGGGCAGCGGCGCCGGGCCTCGTGGCCGGGCATCGCCGAGTGCACCCCGAACACCCGCGCCTCGTAGGAGGCGGTGGAGACGACCCCGCGGGCCCCGACCCCGCCGACGATCACCGGCTTGCCGCGGAGCGACGGCTTGTCCCGCTGTTCGACCGAGGCGAAGAACGCGTCGAGGTCGAGGTGCAGGACCGACGGCTGGGATCTCATCTCCGCCCCATGATTCCTCATCCCACCGACAGTCCGGGGCCGAGCAGGGCGGAGCCGCGGGAGGCGGGCCGACGCGGGAGTCAGGGTGGCGGCGGACCGCTCCAGGGGCTGTCGGTGGCGCGGGTCGCGGCGACCGGCGGCGGTGCCCAGTGCTCGATCGCCATCCCTGCCAGCACGGTCGGATCGCCGACCAGGTCGATCGCGGTGATCCTGGACGGCCGCTCGGGATCGTCGAAGCCGAACACGAACGCGACCCGGACCGCACCACGGTGCACCCAGACCAGCCCGGGCTCGGCGTCCAGGCTGGCCGGCCGGGCCGCCCGGGCACCGCCGGCGAGCAGCTGAGCCAGTGACTCGGCTCCGCGCAGCTCCGGGCTGGCCCCGATCTGCGCTGCCGTGGCGTCGGCGCGCATCGCGGCGTCCGGGTCGAGCAGGGCGACCAGTGCGGTGAACTCGCCGGCCCGGGCCGCAGCCAGGAAGGCGTCGACCACGGCCCGGCGCCGCTGCCGACCGGTCTCGGTGCCGGACGCCAGCTCGGGCCCGCCCCGCACCCGACGCCGGGCCCTGCTGGCCAGTTGCCGGGCGGCGGCCGGGGTCCGGTCCACGATCGGAGCGATCTCGTCGAAGGGCACGTCGAAGAGGTCGTGGAGCACGAACGCCAGTCGCTCGGCGGGCGCCAGCGTGTCGAGGACGACCAGCAGGGCGGCCCCGAGGCCGTCGGCCAGCTCCGCCTGGGTCTGCGGGTCCGACGGCGGAGGTTCGGAGGCGCGCCCGGGCTCCGGGTCACCGTGCTCGGGGAGAGCCTCCTCCCGTCGGCTGCGCCGGCTCCGGAGCACGTCCAGGCAGATCCGTGAGGTCACCGTGGTCAGCCAGCCGGGCAGGTTGTCGATGGTGCCGGCGTCCTGGCGGCTCAGCCGCACCCAGGCCTCCTGCACCGCGTCGTCCGCCTCGTCGGGCGAGCCGAGCACCCGCAGCGCGACCGCCCGCAGCCGCGGCCGTTCGACCTCGAACCTGCGGGCCAGCGTCTCCGCGTCGCTCACCACGCCATCATGACGAACGCCGCGCTGACGGTGTGACGGCGCGGTGCCCGGCGGGGCGGTGCCGGTCAGCCCTGGCTGTCCCCGGACGCGTGCGGCAGCGTGGGCACCACGCCGGAGGGCAGCACGGTCCCGTCGGTGGCCGAGACCCGGTCCTCCTCGAGCCGGCCGATCATCGGACGCCGCCGTTCGAGCAGGGTGAAGAAGACGAACCCCAGGCCGCAGCCGAGGAACCAGCTGAACTCGCCGATGTGGTGCCGGCCGCCGTCGACGATCCCGGCGATCAGCGTCATGGCGATCGAGGGGACGCCGGCCAGCACCACGGCGAGGATCGCGTTGGGATTGGTGCCGTTGCGGAACCAGTAGCGGCCCTTCGGGTCCAGCGTGTAGAGGTCGTCGACCCAGACCCGCTGCTTGCTGACCAGGAAGTAGCCGGCGATCAGGATGCCGAAGAGCGGACCGATCAGCGCACCGAGGATGCCGAGGCTGAACAGGATGCCGGTGTTGGAGCTGTACCAGTTCCACGGCGTCAGCAGCACCGAACCGACGGCCGCGATCATCCCACCCATCCGCCAGCTGATCTTCTTCGGACTGACGTTGGAGAAGTCGAAGGCCGGGCTGATGAAGTTGGCCACGATGTTGATGCCGACGGTCGCGGTGACGAAGGTCAGCCCGCCGAGCAGCACCGCGAACGGCGTGCCGATCCGCTGCACGGTCTCGATCGGGTCGGTGACCAGCTCCTTGAACACCGGCACGGTGGCCGCCGCGGTGATCACGGTGAGCAGCGAGAAGAACAGGAAGTTCAGCGGCAGGCCGAGCAGGTTGCCCCGCCGCACGGTGCGGAAGTCGCGGCCGTAGCGGCTGAAGTCGCCGAAGTTGAGCATCGGACCGGAGAAGTAGCTGACCACGATGGCGACGCCGACCAGCATGGTGGCGAGCTGGGCCCCGACGCCCATCGGTCGCGAGCCCAGCGACAGGTCGAGGTTGCCCAGGCCCGCCTTCGCCACCAGGTAGACGGCCATGATCACCATCACCACGTAGACCGCGGGTCCGGCCCAGTCGATGAACCGGCGGATCGCCTCCATGCCGCGCCAGAAGACCGCGGCCTGCGCCACCCAGAGGATCGCGTAGGCGATGTAACCGAGCGGCGGCAGACCGAGGAAGGCGAGCTCGGGACTGTTGAGCGCGGCCGATCCCGGGATGAACTTGAGGAAGATGATGATCAACGACTGGCTGGCCAGGTAGGTCTGGACGCCGTACCAGGCGACCGCGATCAACCCGCGGACGATCGCTGGCAGATTGGCCCCGAGGACCCCGAAGATCGCACGGTTGATCACCGGGTAGGGCACCGAGGTGATCTGGCTCGGCTTGGCCACCAGGTTGCAGAACACCATCACGATGGTGATCCCGACCAGCAAGCTGATCAGCACCTGCCAGCTGGCGATGCCCAGGCTGAACAGCGTGCCCGCAGTCAGGTAGCCGCCGACGCTGTGCACGTCGGACATCCAGAAGGCGAAGATGTTGTAGGACGACCAGGTCTGCTTCCTCAGCGGGGCCAGGTCCTCGTTGGCCAGTCGGTCTGAGTACGACGGCTTGAGCACGCCCGGGCCGGCGGGATGATCACCCGGCCTGGGTGACGGCGGCGCGCCGACCGCTCCGGTGGCGGTCCCGATGTCGACGGTGTCGGCCATGGCGTTCTCCCGGGAGGCGAGGGGTCAGGTGCTCTGTCCGGCAACCTAGGAGCCTGCCGAGCGCGACGGGTGACGCCCGTGTTACGGCTCTGGCGCGGGATGGCGTCGACGCCCGCTCGGACTCACCGAGAGTTCACTGTGAGGGCAAAGAAACCGCACAGACGCTCTCTCGATACTCGCCGTACCAGGGAGCCGGGCAGGCTCCCGCAGCAGCGAGGAGTCGCAGGTGGACGCGAGGACGAGGATCCGGCGCCGGACCCGGTGGGTCACGACCCTGACCGCGGCCGGCGCGGTCGCCGGGGCCGGGGCGCTCGGGATCGGGCTGGCGGCCGGCAGCGGTGCCGCCGCCGGTGGCGCTCCCGACACCTCCGCGTCCTCGGACGCGGGAGCACCGGGTTCCTCGGACACCCGGACCCCGGCGGCGTCCGACGGGACCTCCACCTCCGGCCGGCACACCCGCACCCACACGTCACAGCGGTCGGGTGGTGACACGTCGCGCGCGACCGGTTCGTCGAGCGGGTCGTCCGGCGGTTCGTCGCAGGGCTCCTCGGGCGGCGGGTCGGTCAGCAGCGGTTCGGGTTCGACCTCCCACAGCTCGAGCGGGGGATCGTGACCAGCGCGACCGTCGGTGTCGACCGCCGCACCTCGCCGAGCGAGCCCGCTGTGCTGACGACGCGCTGGCGGACCTGGGGATGCGAGGTCGCCCTGGTGACCCGGGGAGCCGACCCGCGCCGGCACGACCGCGCGGTGGCCCGGATGCGCCGCGAGCTCGACGCCGTCGACCGGGCGATCAGCCGGTTCCGCGCGGACAGCGAGCTGACCGCCGTCAACGCCCGTCCGGACGTCCCGCACCCGGTCTCGGCGCTGTTCCTCGACCTGCTCGCCGACGCCCTCGACGCGGCCCGTCGCACCGGCGGGCTGGTGGTGCCGACCCTCGGACGCCCGCTGGTCCGGCTCGGCTACGACCGCGACCTCGCCCTGCTCCCGGTCCGGGTGACGGACGGGGCGACCGGCACGCCGGCGGCGCGGGCCCTGCCCGCCGAACGGCCGCCGGCCGAGAGCTGGCGCCGGATCGTCCTCGACCGCACCGGGCCGGACGGTTCCGGCACGGTCCGCGTCCCGGCGGGTGTCGCCCTCGACCTGGGCTCGATCGGCAAGGCGGCGAGCGCCGACCGGATCGCCGCGCTGCTCGCCGCCGACGAGCTGGCGGGGACCGGTGGCCTGGTGAACCTCGGTGGCGACCTCGCCGTCCTGCCCGGGCCGGAGACGGGTGCGCCCTGGGAGATCGCGATCGACGAGTCCGGCCGGGACGATCCGCGGCCGCCCCGGACCGCGGTGCGGATCGGCACCGGCGGGCTGGCCACCTCCTCGACCGCGGTGCGGGTGTGGAGCAGCCGCGGCGTCG
This sequence comes from Microlunatus kandeliicorticis, assembly GCF_014137855.1. Lineage (GTDB taxonomy): Bacteria > Actinomycetota > Actinomycetes > Propionibacteriales > Propionibacteriaceae > Microlunatus > Microlunatus kandeliicorticis. The sequence goes on along the minus strand of NZ_JACGWT010000006.1, from coordinate 352,896 downwards.
GTCGCCACCACGTCCTCGACCCGCGGACCGGGCTGCCGGCCCAGCCGGTGTGGCGGTGCGTCAGCGTCCACGCCGGCGACTGCCGGACGGCCAACGCCGCCAGCACCGCGGCGGTGGTGCTCGGCGAGACCGCTCCCGCCTGGCTGGCCGCCCACGGCTTCGCCGCCCGGCTGGTGCCGGCCCGCGCCGGCGATCACCGGCCGGTCCTGGTCGGCGGCTGGCCCGCCGATGTCGCGCCCCTTCCCACCGAGATCGAGACCGGCACGACCACCGGCACGGCCACCGACCCCGAGAGGACCTCGTCGTGAGCACCACGCTCAACCTGTTGCTCTGGTACGCCACCCGGGCCACCGCGGTGGTGGGCATCCTGCTGCTCACCGCCGTCGTGGTGCTCGGCTGCGTGGTCGCCGTCCGGCGCGCCCGCCGCCCGGAGGTGGCGGTCACCCTGTTGCGCACCCACCGGTCGATCTCGCTGCTGGCGTTCAGTTTCCTGCTGGTGCACATCGCCACCTCGATCGTCGAGACCTACGTCTCGATCGACTGGATCAGCGCGCTGGTGCCGTTCACGTCCGGATACCGCACCCTCTGGGTCGGTCTCGGCACCGTCGCCTTCGATCTGCTGCTCGCGGTGATGATCACCGGGCTGCTGCGGCCGTGGATCCCGCCGCGGCTCTTCCGGGCGGTCCACTGGGCCACCTACGCGCTCTGGCCGATCGGCTTGCTGCACGGCTGGCGGGCGGCCAGCGTCGACGGCGGATGGGTCGGCGCGGTCAGCCTCGGGTGCCTGCTGGTCGGCGGTGCCGCGCTCGGGTACCGCACGGTCGCCGCGCTCCGCGATCCGCGCCGCCGCGCCCTCCGCGAGCTCGGGGCCGAGCCCGGGCCCCGGCGTTCGCTGGTCACGACCGGAGCGGGCCGATGAGCGTCCTGACTGCGCCCGCGTCCACCCGGGTGATCGACCTGGTCGCCGAGTCCGGGCTCACCGGCCGGGGTGGTGGCTCCTTCCCGGTGCACCGCAAGCTGACCGCGGCGGTCGGCCGCCGACCGCGGCTGGTCGTCAACGCCTGCGAGGGCGAGCCGTGGTCGGTCAAGGACCGCTGGATCGTCGAGAACGATCCCGGCCCGCTGCTGGCGGGCGCGACCGCGCTGGCCCGGGCCGTCGGCGCCCGACGGGTGCTGCTCGCCGTCCACGAGGGCTCGCCGACCCACCGCGCCGCCGAGCGGCTCGACCTGGACGGTCACGGGATCGAGCTGCTGGGCGCGCCGGGCGGCTACGTGGCCAGCGAGGCGTCGGCGCTCGTGTCGTTCCTCGACGGCGGTCCGGCGGTGCCGGTCACCCACCGCGCCCCGCTCGCGGTGGGTGACCGCCGGCACCCGGCGGCGGTCGTCCAGAACGCCGAGACCGTCTACCGGGTCGGGCAGCTGCTCGACCGCGGCGTCGACTGGTTCCGTCGGCACGGAACGCCGGACGAGCCGGGCCCGCGGTTCTTCTCGCTGTCCGGCGCGGTCGCCGGTGGTCCCCGGGTGGTCGAGGCGGGCGCCGGCGTCGGGCTGGCCGAGCTGGTCGCCGCGGTCGGGGGTTACACCGAGCCGGTCCGCGCCGTGCTGGCGAGCGGCTGGTCCGGCAGCTGGCTGGGCTGGGCCGAGGCCGGTCTGGTCCCGTGGTCCGACGAAGGCCTGCGTCCGCTCGGGGCCGGCGTCGGCAACGGCATCGTCCACCTGCTGCCCGCTTCGGTCTGCCCGTTGGTCGCGGTCGGCGCACAGCTCGACGCGCTGGCCCGGGCCTCGGCAGGACAGTGCGGCCCGTGCCTGTTCGGACTGCCCGCGGTGGCCGACGACTGGCGCCGCCTGACTGCCGGCGAGCCCGGGGTCCTCGACCGGCTGCGCCGTCGACTCGGGCTGCTGCCCGGCCGCGGCGGCTGTCACCACCCCGACGGGGCGGCGAGGAACGCCGCCAGCGCGCTCCGGGTCTTCGCCGACCACCTGCCGACCCATGCTCAGGGCGGTGGACGCAGCGCCGGCCGTCCGGCCTGTCCCGCCACCCGAGGAGTCTGAGATGCCCAGGATCACCGTCGCCCGCACGTCGGCCGACGCCACCGTCGCGGTCGACCGGATCGCCTGCGACGGCCGCGGCCTGTGCGCCGCGCTGCTCCCCGAGCGGATCGGGCTCGACGAGTGGGGCTACCCGGTCGTCGACCCGCGGCCGCTCGACCGCGGCACCGCGCTCGAGGCGGTCCGGATCTGCCCGGTCCGCGCGCTCTACCTGCGCGAGGAAGCCGCCGCCCCGGACGCGCGGGCGAAGGCGGCGTCGTCGGGTCGGTAGCGCCGGGTGGTCACGAACAGCCCGACCACGCCGACGCTGGACAGCGCCGCGGGTAGGAAGAAGACGTGCGGCAGGCCCAGCCAGGCCGTGCCGAGCCCGCCGATCGCGCCGCCGAGCCCGCCGGCCAGGGCGATCGAGCTCATGAACACCGACGAGGCCAGCCCGATGCCCTGCGGGTAGAGCTGCTGGGCCACGGTCACCCCGAGCCCGGCGATCGCCGCCCACAGGCACGACATCAGCGTCTGGCCGAGGTAGAGGCCTGCGACACCGGTGCTGGTCGCGTAGGCCAGGTGCGCGCCCACCCCGAACAACGCCCCGAGGGTCACCATCCGCGCCGCGCTCAGCCGTTGGGCCAGCCGGGCGAACGGTCCCATCAGGATCAGCTCGAGGAACGGCTGGATGGCGATCACGCTGCCGCGGACGGTGTCGGAGACGTGCAGCTGGTCGGCCATGTAGATCGGGAGGAACGCGTACTTCATGGTGTCGCCGCACATCACCAGCACGCAGCACCCGGCGAAGATCAACAGCGGTCGACGGGCCCGCCAGCTCCGGTCCGGCGGCGCCACCGCGGTCAGCGACCCGTCGGCGACCGTGGTGCCGACCGGGACGTACCGCGGGACCACCCGGCGCCCGAGGGCGACGATCTGCAGCAGGCTGAACACCGCGGTGGCGACCAGCAGGGAGCGCAGTCCGAAGGCGGCACCGAACCAGCTGCCGAGTACCGGGCCGACGATCCAGCCCCCGGAGAAGGCCATCCGGACCGTGGCGATCACCTGGTTGTCGACCCCGGTCGGGTGCCGACTGAGCTCGTCGCGGACCGCGGCGAACATCTGGCCCATCGCGCCACCGGCCACGCTGAGGGCCAGCGCGCCGATCACGAACGGCATCCAGATCCGCGTCGCGGCGGCCATCGCGAGCCAGCCGACCGTGCCGACCACCGCGCAGACGCGGTAGAGCAGCAACCGGTCGCGCGACCGGTCGGACAGGCTGCCGAGCGCGAACCCGGCGACCGGGGCGACCAGGTTGACCAGGTAGTAGAGCCCGGCCACCGGCACCGAGGCGTGCAGGTCGTTGACCAGGAAGAGTGTGAGCTGTGGCGTGGTGGAGGAGACCGCGATGCCCGAGATGATCAGCGCGATCACCGCCGACCGGTAGAACGGCGTCTTGAGGACGATCCGCAGCGCGGACGGCCGGGTGACCGCCGGACCGGGGTCGGCGGCGCCGGTCGCGCCCGCCGGATCGGAGCCGAGCTCGACGGCCGACTCGACGGCCGACTCCACGGTCGACTCCGCTGCGGGGTCGTACGGACGGTCGTCGGTCGTGCTGGACCGGTCGGCCCTGCCGGGCCTGCTGCTGGGAGTGCTCACGTCGCCTTGCTGCCGGGGCTCGCTGTATCGATTCAGCGTCAAGCTATCAAATCGCCTGGCGGGACCGGCGGCGGGCGCGGCCGGATCTCAGGCGGTGACCAGCTCGGCGGTCCGCTCGAGCACCCGGCGTCCGTCCTCGACGCTCCGCCGGCCCAGTCCGCAGGCGGCGGCCACGTCGACCGGGCGTCCGACCAGTTCGTCGACCAGCGTCCGGATCCGCAGCTGGTCGGCGAGGTCCTGGGACTCGTGGGCGAAGCCGGCGACGAACCGGGTGCCCGACGGGAGCCGGAGGTCGCGGAGCGGGGCGTAGTAGGCCTCGTGACCGGCTCCGACCGGCGCCGGTTGGTCGGCGGCCGCGAACGGTGCGTGGACGTACTCCAGCGGACGGCCGTCGGGCCAGCGTCGGGTCACCGCGTTGCTCAGCAGCACCAGCGGCGAGACGTCGCCCATGGTCCCGAACGGCCGGTTGTTCATGTCGCCCAGACACAGGTGCAACCCGAAGCGGGTGCCGGCCGGGCTGGCCTGCGCGAGCCCGGCGATCACCGCGCCGAACCGGGCGGCGGCGGCCGGCCGGGCCCGCGGCGGCAGCTTGGTCAGCAGCACCAGCTCGACCGGCACCTCGATCTGGAAGACGGTGTCGGGCCGGGTGGCGGCCGCGACCCCGCGGATCTCGGTCAGCGTGGCCTCGGTGAACGGACGCCGGTTGGTCAGCGCGCCGACCGGACCGAGGGTGAACATGGCCAGGTCGAAGTCGCCGGGGACGCCCGACTGGAAGGCCAGGTCGGGCCGGCCGTGCTGCGTGCGGAGCTCCTCCAGCGCCGGGTAGCTGTCGCGGACCGCCGCCACGTGGCCGAAGTCGAGGTTGGCGCCGTAGAGCCGGTGGCCGGGGCGGACCCGGAGCCGGGGCAGGTCGTCGTAGTCGGTCCAGTGGCCCTGCCGGACCAGCTCGAGGTCCGGGTGGTCGCGGAGCGACTCGACGATCGAGATGACCCAGTTGCGGCGCTCGCCGGTCTCGCCGTCGGGGATCGAGCGCAGGTGCGGACCGAGGACGTCGAGCGCGGTGGCCATCGCCTCGGCCGCGGTGGCGCCCGGCAGGCTCCCGACCAGGTGGGCGGCGCGGCTGGTGTCGGCGGTGGTCATCGGTCCTCCCGGAGCTGGTGACGAGCGGCGAACGTAACCTGCTGTTCGTCCGGCGGTGCCACCCTCGCAGTCCGCGGCGCACCCGGCAATCGGCCCGGGTCCGCGGTGGGACGCGCCGCCGGAGAGGGGGAGGGGACATGGCCGATCTGGAGAGCCAGCTGCGCGAGCTGCGGGAGCGGTACGGCGCCGAGAACTTCGTGGTCGAGGAGCTCGACGACGACGACCCGGTGCTCCGGGCGGTCGGCGGCGACGTCGTCGACACCTGGCGCGAGGACTACCCGTACGACGAGCGGATGAGCGCCAAGGAGTACGAGTACGCCAAGCGGTTGCTGCAGATCGAGCTGCTCAAGCTGCAGAACTGGATCAAGGCGACCGGACGCCGGCACGTGCTGCTGTTCGAGGGGCGCGACGCCGCGGGCAAGGGCGGGGCGATCAAGCGGTTCATGGAGCACCTCAACCCGCGGCACGCGCACGTGGTGGCGCTGGAGAAGCCCACCGACCTCGAGGCCCGGCAGTGGTACTTCCAGCGCTACGTCGCCCACCTGCCGGCGCGCGGCGAGATGACCCTCTTCGACCGGTCCTGGTACAACCGCGCCGGTGTCGAGCGGGTGATGGGGTTCTGCACCGACGAGCAGCACGAGCGCTTCCTCCGGCAGGCGCCGATGTTCGAGAAGCTGCTGACCCGCGACGGCTTCGACCTGACCAAGTTCTGGTTCTCGGTCTCCCGCGGGGAACAGAGCACCCGCTTCCTGATCCGCCAGATCGACCCGGTCCGGCAGTGGAAGCTCTCCCCGATGGACCTCGCCTCGCTGGACAAGTGGGACGACTACACCGCGGCCAAGGAGGAGATGTTCGCCGCCACCGACACCAAGGCGGCGCCCTGGACCGTGGTGAAGAGCAACGACAAGAAGCGCGCCCGGCTCGAGGCGATGCGCTTCGTGCTCAGCAAGTACGACTACACCGGCCGCGACGACGACATCGTCGGCACCCCCGACCCGCTGATCGTCGGCCCCGCCACCCAGCTCTACGAGAAGGGCGAGAACGGCTCCGAAGCCTGACCCGCGGAGTCACGTGCGCTGAGCTTGTCGAAGCGGATGACGTGCGCTGAGCCTGTCGAAGCGCGGCTCCGTGCGCTGAGCCTGTCGATGCGCGGTTCCGTGCGCTGAGCCTGTCGATGCGCGGTTCCGTGCGCTGAGCCTGTCGATGCGCGGTTCCGTGCGCTGAGCCTGTCGATGCGCGGCTCCGTGCGCTGAGCTCGTCGATGCGCGGTTCCGTGCGCTGAGCCTGTCGAAGCGGGTGACGTGCGCTGAGCTCGTCGAAGCGCGGCTTCGTGCGCTGAGCTTGTCGAAGCGCGACGCGCGGAGGGTTCGGGCCGGTGGGCTTCGACAGGCTCAGCCCGCGGAAAGGGCCGAGCGTGCGCTGAGCTGGTCGAAGCGAGACGTGGAGAAGAGTCGGCCGGTGGGCTTCGACAGGCTCAGCCTGCGGGGTTACGTGCGCTGAGCTTGTCGAAGCGCTGAGAGGTGGCGCTCGTCTGCGACAGACGAGGGAGGTCAGCGAGTCGCCCCTCGATCAGCGCCTGCTTCTTCGCCCGACGCCAGCCGTGGATTCGACGTTCCATCGCGTGCGCTTCGTCGACGCGGTCGAACTCCTGCCACCACACGAGGGTCACGGGTCGATGTGCGGCGGTGTGACCGTCCACGACACCGGCGGCGTGTTGAGCCAAGCGCTGGTCGAGGTTGCGGGTGCTGCCGACGTAGTACGAACCGTCGGAGCACTCGAGGAGGTAGGTGTACGGCACACCGGCATCGTCACCCGTCCTACCGGCACCACGGCCTGGTGCTTTCGCATCTGTGGAAAACCGGCGCTTCGACAGGCTCAGCGTGCGGGGCGCGCTTCGACAGGCTCAGCGTGCGAGTGCGCGCTTCGACAGGCTCAGCGTGCGAGTGCGCGCTTCGACAGGCTCAGCGCGCGGCTGGTCAGCGGCGCGGTGGGGCCAGCGTCCGGCGGGCGTAGTCGGTGATCAGACCGCTGAGGTCGTTCCAGCCGACGGTGTACATCCGCAGGCCGTGGCCGCCGAGCTGGTAGTCCTGGAAGTAGAAGGTGATGCCCGCCCCGGTGCTCTGCCAGTTGGCGAAGTTCGCGTGCACCGGACGCAGCCCCGAGGGGTCGGAGACCGGTTCGCCCTCGCTCTCCGCGATCGCCTTGATCTTGGGCGCGATCACCCGGAGCGCGGCCGACTCGCTGCGGAAGACGTCCGTGAGCAGGATCGGCTTCCCGGTGGTGACGTCGATCGCCGTGGTGCCGACAAATCCGTTGCCGTGCGCCGCGCCCGCCGTGTAGGTGTCGAAGGTCAACGCGGCCTGCGCCGTCCGGCCGTCGTTGGTGCTCAGGGTGTAGCGACCGTCGAGCGTGACCCGGTCGTTCGGACTCTCGCGGGCGGTCCGCCGGGCCGCGGTGATCGCGTCCCCGGCCGAGGCGCGGATCCGCTGGTTGACCGTCTGCGCCCGGGGCGTGCCCGAGAACTGCGGCACCCGGATGGTCCAGCGCAGGTTCCGCTCGCGACCGGTGAGCACCGCCGCCTTGACCGCGAGCACGCCGGTGTTGGCCTTCGGCGGTGCGGGCAGGACGGTGGCCCCGATCCCTGGCGTCTCGCTCGAGGACGCCGACGCGCTGGGCGACGTGGCACTCGACGACGCGGCACTGGACGACTCGCTGGGCGTCCCGCTCGACGACGCGCTCGACGTCGAGTTCGGCCCGCTGCTCGGCGGAGCGGCCGCCGACGTGGTCGGGTCGGCACCGCCGCCGGCCGTCGGACCGGTCAACCCGCAGCCGGCCACCGTCACCACGGCGACCAGCCAGGCCAGCGCGGACACCCGCCGGCGTGAGCTCAGCACGGACACGATCGCACCCCCGTTCGATCGACGACTCTCGTCGTGCTCGGTCGTTCGTGGTCAGACGACGGGCGGGGGAGTCCGGTCGTCGTGCCGCTCCACCACGGAGGTGTGCACGGTCTTGCGACGCCGCAGCTGCAGCACCAGCGACAGCACCAGCGCGATCACGCCGATCACCATGCAGATGTAGCCGACGGTCTGCAGGTCGATCCCGCTCACCTTGAACTCCACCGCGAACGCGAGGATCGCGCCCACGACCAGCAGGAAGATGCCCACTCCGATACCCATGACGCGCCCTTCGGTCGGGCCGCTGCGGTGCGACCGGTGAAGGAACCCTAGCGTCCGCTGAGCCTCGCCGTGGGGAGGTGCCGGAGGCGATCCGTGTCCGGGTGGATCGACGTCAGCCGAGCAGTGGCCGCGGGTCGAAGGCAGCCCGGATCGTCACGATCCGTCCGTCGCGCACCCGGCTCCAGTTGGCGGTCGGAAGCGGGTCGGCGCCGCTGGTCCGCAGGTCGTACCAGGTGATCACCTCGCCTTGGTCGCCGTCCCCGGCGGTGATCATGGTCTGGACGTCGATCCCGGTGATCATCGCGGCCATGCCGCGCAGCCCGCGGAGGCACTCCTCGCGACCGTCGGCGCTCCCCAGCGGACCGCGGAAGGTCACCTTTTCGGCCAGGGTGCGGGCGACCCGGTCGAAGTCGCCGGTCCGCCAGCCTTCGAAGTAGTCGGTGGCCAGCTCGCGTGGGGTGGTGGTCATCGTCGTCTCCTCTCGTCGGGTGGGTCGCTCAGGCGGCACCGAGCACCGGGGTCCAGGCCCGGGTGGCCACCGACAGCGCGTTCCAGGCGTTGATGGTGGTGATCAGCGCGATCAGGGCGGCTTCCTCGGGCGGCGCGAAGTGCTCCGCCGCGGCGGCGTGGTCGCGGTCGGGGACGTGGGTCTCACTGAGCCGGGTGATCGACTCGGTGAGGGCCAGCGCGGCCCGTTCGCGCGCGGTGAACCACGGCGACTCGCGCCAGACCGCGACGGCGTTCAGCCGCTGCGCGGACTCACCGCCGGCCGCGGCGTCCCGGGTGTGCTGGTCGACGCAGTAGGCGCAGCCGTTGAGCTGCGAGGCGCGGACGCGCACCAGCTCGCGGAGGCCGGGGTCGATGCCGGCCCGGTCGAGCTCGCGGGTCGCGGCCGCGTCGAGGGTTCCCATCGCCCGCAGGAAGCTCGCAGCCAGCTGGTCGACCTCGAGGCGCACCGGCACCTCGACGGCCTGGTCGGCGGCCCGTTCAGCCCGGTCGGCGGTCGTCCGGGTGGGGTCATCGGTGGTGGTCATGACGACGACGCTAACGGGCGGGCGGCCCGGCAGTAAGGTCCACTTCTGTGCGAAGTTCGTGGGCCAATCGATGACCACCGGAGTCGACCTGCCGCTCGACCTCCGGGTGGTCCGCGGGCCGGCGCGAGGGTCCCGCGTCCGGCTCGAGAAGGCGCTGCGCGGCGCCATCCGGAGCGGACGACTGCCGGCGGGAGCCCGGCTGCCACCGTCGCGGGCCCTCGCCGCCGACCTCGGTCTGGCCCGCAACACGGTGGCGGAGGCCTACGCCCAGCTGGTCGCCGAGGGCTGGCTGACCGCCCGGCAGGGGTCGGGCACGGCGGTCGCCGACGACCTTCCCGCCGCCCGGCCGCCGGCCCCTGCCGAGGTCGCGGCCCGCGAACCGGCCCGGCTCAGCCTGCGTCCCGGGGCGCCCGACGTGGCGGCCTTCCCCCGCGCGGCCTGGCTGGCCGCGAGCCGCAAGGCCCTCGACCGGGCGCCCGCCGAGGCGTTCGGGTACGGCGATCCGCAGGGGCGGCCCGAGCTGCGGGCCGCGCTGACCGACTACCTGGCGCGGGTGCGCGGCGTCACCACCACGCCCGACCGGGTGGTGGTGTGCGGCGGCTTCGTGCAGGCGATGGACCTGCTGGCCCGGGTGCTGGCCGGCCGGGCCGAAGCGGTGCTCGCGCTCGAGCCGTACGGACTGCCGGTGGTGCCGCGCATCGCGGGCGCGCACCGGCTCGGCACCACCGTGCTCGACGCCGACGACGACGGGGTCGACCCGGAGCCGCTCGTCACCCGCGACGGTCGGCGCGGAGGGCCGCACGGCGCGGTGCTGGTCAGCCCCGCGCACCAGTTCCCGCTCGGCTCGGCGCTGTCACCCGACCGCCGCCGGACGTTGCTGGCCTGGGCGCGGAGGACCGACAGCATGATCATCGAGGACGACTACGACGGCGAGTTCCGCTACGACCGGCAGCCGGTGGCGGCGCTGCAGGGCCTCGACCCCGACCGGGTGGTCTACCTGGGCACCGCGAGCAAGAGCCTGGCGCCCGCGCTGCGGCTGGCCTGGATGGTGCTGCCCGAGCCGCTGGTCGGTCCCGTGCTGGCCGCCAAGGAGCTCGCCGACCGGCTGAGCCCGACCCTCGAGCAGCTGACCCTCGCCGAGCTGATCACCGAGGGCGGCTACGACCGTCAGGTCCGGGCGAGGCGGCTGGCCTACCGACGGCGCCGCGACCGGCTGGTCGAGGCGCTGGCCCGGCGGCACCCGCGACTGCCGGTCACCGGACTCGACGCCGGACTGCACCTGGTGGTCGGCCTCCCGTCGCGCGTTTCCGAGGCGGAGGCGGTCGAGGCGGGCCGGCGCCACGGGGTCGACCTCGACGGGCTCGACCACTACCGGCTGACCGGATCGTCCTCCCTGCTCCCCGGCCCGGTGGCCAGCCGCCCGCCCGCCCTGGTGGTCGGCTACGGCACGCCGCCCGAGCACGGGTTCACCCGTGCGGTCGCCCGGTTGCTGGCCACTCTGGACGCGGTCGCGGGGTAGCGGCTTCGACAGGCTCAGCCGGCGGGGTCGGCTCGGCCGGCTTCGACGGGCTCAGCTGGCTTCGACAGGCTCAGCTGGCTTCGACGGGCTCAGCCGGCTTCGACAGGCTCAGCTGGCTTCGACGGGCTCAGCTGGCTTCGACGGGCTCAGCCGGCTTCGACAGGCTCAGCTGGCTTCGACAGGCTCAACCGGCTTAGACGGGCTCGGCCGGCTTCGACAGGCTCAGCCGGCGGAGTCGGCTTCGGCCGGTTTCGGCAGGCTCGGCCGACGGGGTCGGGCTCACACCGTGGTGACCCGGAGACCGGCGGCGCGGAGCTCGGCCAGCCGGGCCTCGTCGGCGCCGCGGTCGGTGACCAGGTCGTCGAGGTCGGTGAGGTCGGCGATCCGGGCGAAAGTCGCGCGGCCGAGCTTGGTGCTGTCGGCGATCACCACCCGGCGGTCGGCCCGGCGGAGGAAGGCCGCGTCGGTCTGTGCCTCCATCTCGTCGTAGGTCGTGCAGCCGTCCTGCGCGGTCAGCCCGTCGGCTCCGACGAAGGCGACGTCGAGGTGGTAGTTGGCGAGCATCGCCTCGGCGGCCGGTCCGACCAGCTCGAGCGAGTGCCGGACGATCCCGCCGATCACCACGAGCCGGATGCCCAGCGCACCGAGGTGCCCGCTGGCCAGGTCGCCGGCGATGTCGATGGCGTTGGTGACCACGGTGATCCCGCGCCGGCCGGCCAGCGCCCGGCCGAGCTCGCGGGTGGTCGAGCCGCCGGTCAGCCCGACCACCGACCCGTCGGCGATCAGGTCCGCGGCGGCGCGTCCGATCCGGCGCTTCTCGGGCAGCCGCAGCGCGGCCTTGACCCGCATCGGCACCTCCTCGCCGCTCTGCGCCGAGGTCGCGCCGCCGTGCGTCCGCACCAGCAGCTGGCTCCGGCTCAGGGCCTGCAGATCCCGGCGCACGGTCGCCCCCGAGACGCCCAGCTGGTCGGCGAGCGTGGCCACGTCGACCTGTCCGTCGGCGCCGACCCGGTCGAGGATCGCGCTCAGGCGTTGCTCGCGTCGCACGTCGTCACGGTAACAGTCCTGACACATTCGAGTGCGCAGTTCGTGGACAAGTGTGCAAGTTTGTGCTCGTTTGGGGAGTTGTGTTGACCGCTTCGCGCACCAGCCTTACGTTCAGGCCATCAAGTGCGCAGGCGGCCGTTCACGGCTGCTCATCTGCGCATCGCGCAGCGAGCGCCCCCCGCTCGGGGAGACGGAGGCAGTCATGATCACCAGGACATCTCGTCGGGCCCTGCTGGCCGGGGCGGCCGGGGCGGCGGCGTTCGCGCTCACCCTGTCGGCCTGCGGCGGGTCGAGCAGCGGCGGCAGCGCGAGCGGGGGCTCGAGCCAGACCAGCGGGGTGACGATCACCGTCGCGCTGGCCTCGGACCCGCCGCCCAAGGCGGCGCTGGACGAGTTCACCAAGGAGACCGGGATCAAGGTCAACTGGGTCAACATCGACTGGGACAGCCTGCAGACCAAGATCAGCGCCGCGGCCACCGCGAAGACCTACTTCGCCGACGCCACCGACGTCGACTGGTCGCGGGTCGGCCAGCTGGGCAAGCTCGGCTGGTTCTACCCGATGGAGACCATGGTCGACACCAAGACGATGGCCTCCGACATGCCGCAGCTCACCTCGTTCACCAAGGACGGCCACGTCGTCGGCATCCCCTACGACGCCTCGTTCATGGTTACCACGGTCAACGAGAAGATGTTCCAGAAGGCCGGCGTCACCGAGATGCCGAAGACCATCGACGACTACACCGCCGCGCTCAACAAGGTGAAGAGCGCGGGCGTGGTCAAGTACCCGCTCAACATCCCGTTCGCCGCTGCCGAGGGGCTCTCGACCTACTGGTACGAGACCACCGGCGCGTTCGGCGGCACCGTGCTCGACGGCGCCGGCAAGCCGCAGTTCACCACCCCGGACTCGGCCGGCTACAAGGCCGCCACCTGGATGGTCGACGCGATCAAGAACGGCCTGGTGCCGCCCGGCAACATCAACGTCACCGACAGCCAGGGCTCGCAGACCCTGATGGCCAAGGGCCAGGTCGCCAGCATCTTCTCCGACTACTCGGGCGGGATCGGCACGCTGTACAACATCAAGTCGGCCTCGTCGGTGGTCGACCAGGTCAAGTACATCCCGACGCCCGGCGTCACCGGCACCGCGGCCAACCTCGGTAACCCCGACGGCATCGGGATCCCCAAGCAGGCCAAGTACCCGCAGGCCGCGGCCAAGTTCATCGAGTGGTTCACCAGCGCCAAGAAGCAGGAGGACTTCGCCGGGCTCAACGGGCAGGACAAGATCTTCCAGGGCTACGCGCTGCCGTCGCACCTGTCGGTGCTGCAGAAGATGAGCGAGTCCGGGACGCTGCCCGAGGGCAAGTCGCTGGTGCCGATGCTGCAGGGCTCAAAGCCGGTGTTCCCCGAGGGCGCCCCGGCCTGGTACCCGCAGTTCTCCAACGCCGTCTACACCAACCTGCACGCGGCAGCCACCGGGTCGATGACGGTCGACGCGGCGATCAAGACCATCGCCGACACCGCCAATCGGCTGGCCAGCGGCTCGTGAGCCTGACCCGCTCGGCGACGCCGGGCCCCGGCCTGACTGCCGAGGCCCGGCCGACCGCCCCGGTCCGCCGGCGCGGACGCCGCTTCGACCCGTTGCCCTACCTGCTGGTCGCCCCGGTGGCGATCTTCATCGTCGGGCTCGCGCTGATCCCCGCGGTGTTCACCGTCGTGCAGTCGTTCTTCAAGGTCAACCCGCTCGACCCGCCGACCCGGTTCACCGGGCTGGGCAACTTCCGTGCCCTGCTCGCCGACGACGCGGTGATCGGCAGCCTCGGCAACACCGCGTTCTACGTGGTGGTCGGGGTGACGCTCTCCACCGTGCTGGGGATCGCGATGGCGGTGCTGTTGCAGCGTCCGTTCCGTGGCCGCAGCCTGGTGATCGCCGTGCTGATCCTGCCCTGGGCGCTCCCCGGGGTGGTCGAGGGCATCCTCTGGACCGGGATCTTCGACCCCAACGCCGGCTTGATCAACAGCATCGTCACCCAGGTCGGCCAGATCTTCGGGACCGGCGCCGGCGGCACCACGCTGCTGCTCGGCCAGAACCGGCTGCTGACCATCAGCCTGATCGAGCTGGTCCAGGTCTGGCAGATCACCCCGCTGTCGGTGCTGCTGATCCTGGCCGCGCTCCAGCTGATCCCCGGCGAGCTCTACGAGGCCGCCGAGATCGACGGCTGCACCCGCTGGGGCGCCTTCCGCCGGATCACCCTGCCGCTGGCCCGGCCGGGCATCGCGGTCTGCATGGTGCAGGCGGTGATCGCCACCCTCAACGTCTTCGACCAGCCCTACGTGCTCAACGGCGCCGCGGCCACCGGGTCCTCGATCACCATGCAGACCTACTTCATCAGCTTCCAGGACCTCGACTTCGGCCAGGGCTACGCGCTCAGCCTCATGATCACCGTGGTGACGTTGATCATCAGCCTGGTGGTGGTCCGGACGATCTACCGGCGGGTGGAGCTGTGAGCCGGCCGGGCGCGCGCGCCGGGAACACCGGGCGCGGGATCGGGGTCGCGCTCACCCTGCTGTGGTCGGTGATCCCGATCTACTGGGCGGTCAAGACCAGCTTCCAGACCGACGCCGACGCCCGCGCCAACCCGGCGCAGTACGTCCCGCTGCGGCCGACGCTGGAGAACTACCGGACGCTGCTCACCGCCGACTCGGACGTGCCCGGGCAGATCCGGCGGGCGGCGCTGAACATCGTGGTCGAGTGCGGTGCGGCCACCGTCGTCACCGTGCTGCTGGCCACCCTGGCCGGCTACGCGTTCGCCCGGATGCGGTTCCGCGGCCGCAACGTGCTCTTCTACGCGGTGCTGGCCACCATGGCCTTCCCGCCGTACACCACGCTGATCCCGCTCTACCGGATCATGAGCCTGCTCGGTCTGGTGAACACCTACACGGGCATCGTGCTGGTCTACGTCTCCGGCTTCCTGCCGCTGGCCACCTGGGTGCTGCACAACTACTTCTCGAGCCTGCCCGAGAGCATCGAGGAGGCCGGGCTGGTCGACGGCGCCAAGCGGCTGCAGGTGCTCTGGCACCTGCTGCTCCCGCTGGCCCGGCCCGGGATCATCTCGACCGCCCTGATCACCTTCCTGTTCGCCTGGGGACAGTTCCTGTTCCCGTTGGTGCTCTCGAGCGATCTCTCCACCCAGCCGCTGACCGTGGTGATCGCCTCGCTCCAGGGCCGGCACGTCGTCCCGGCCAGCCTGCTCAACGCGGCCGGGGTGCTGGCGATCATCGTCCCGGCGGTGCTGGCGCTGGCCTTCAACCGCTACATCGTCAACGGCCTGCTCGCCGGCAGCACCCGGTGACCGGCCGCGCAGGGACCTCCCCGCGTTCAGGGGCCGGCCGGTCGCTGGTGCTGATCGGCGCCGGGAGTACGGTCTTCACTCCGGGCCTGATGGCCGACCTGGCCCGGACGCCGGTGTTCGCCGGCTGGACGGTCCACCTGGTCGACCTCAACCCCGAGGCGGCCGAGGTGATGGCCCGGCTGGGCACCCGGATGGCCGCGGCAACCGGCGCCGACCTCCGGTTCGAGCCGCACACCGACCGGCGCGAAGCGCTGCTCGGTGCCCGGTTCGTGGCCACCACCGTCGCCGTCGGCGGGGCGGACGGCTGGCGCGCCGACCTCGACCTCCCGCAGCGGCACGGGATCACCCAGACCGTCGGCGACAGCGTCGGGCCCGGCGGGGTGCTCCGCGCGCTCCGGCACGTCCCCGAGCTGGCCGCGATCGCCGCCGACGTGGCCGAGCTGGCCCCGGCCGCGACGATGATCAACTACTCCAACCCGCTGACCGCCAACGTCCGCGCGGTGACCTCGACCACCGACCTGGCGGTGATCGGGTTGTGCCACGGCACCATGCACACGCTGGCGGCCCTGGTCCGCGACCTCGGGCTGACCGACCGGAGCGGCGACGTCCGGGCCACCTTCGCCGGGCTCAACCACCTCTGCTGGCTGCTCGACCTGCGGCTCGGGGCCGAGGACCTCTACCCGCGGGTGCTCGCCCTGGTCGAGGAGCGCGCCGGCGGGATCGACGCGCCACCGAGCCAGGGGGAGGGCCTGGCCCAGCCGGTGTCGGCCGACCTGCTGCGCACCTTCGGTCGCTACCCGGCGCCGGGGGACCGCCACGTCTCGGAGTTCTTCGGCTGGTACCTGACCGGCGAGGACCCCGGGGCGCTGCGCTGGGGCCTCCAGCACGGCCGCGACGACACCGACCGCTACATCGACGAGAAGACCGACCTGTGGGACCGGCTGCGCGCCCAGGCCGCCGGAATGGAGCCGCTACCCGCGGCGCCCGACGCTCAGGAGGCCGAGCGGCTGGTGGCCATCTGCGCGGCGCTGGTCGAGGGCGCCGACCGGCTCGAGCTCGCGGTCAACCTGCCCAACCGCGGGGCGATCGCCGGGCTGCCCGACGAGGCGGTGGTCGAGGTGCCGGCGGTGATCGGCCGCACCGTCACCCCGCTCGCCGTCGGCGCGCTGCCGGCCGGGATCACCGCGGTGCTGGCCGCCCGCGCGGCGCAGCAGGAGATCGTGGTGCGTGCGGCGCTGACCGGTGACCGCGCGCTCGCGGTGCAGGCGCTCGCCCTCGACCCGCTGGTGCCGGGTCCGGCGGTGGCGGCGAGGATCATCGACGACGCGGTCGCCGCCGGCACCGTCCCGGCGGTGTTCGGGGCGGCACCGGGGGACGGGGACCACGACGACGACGCTGGCGAGGGGAAGGAACGATCATGACGAGCCCGACGACACAGGCGGCGACCACGACGGGCAGCGAGCCGGTGATCGGTGCCGGCGCCCTTGGCGGCCCCGAGGTGGCCACCGCCCGGGAGATCGCCCAGCAGCCCGCCGTCTGGCGCCAGGTCGGTCGTGATCATGCCGAGCACGCCGCCGAGCGGGCGGCGTTCCTCGCCCCGCTGCTGGCCGACGCCCGGACCCGGATCGTGCTCACCGGCGCCGGCACCTCGGCGTTCGCCGGTCGGGTGCTGGCGCCGTCGCTGAGCCGGGAGCTGGCCCGTCGGGTCGAGGCCGTCCCCACCACCGACATCGTCTCCAACCCGCGCGAGGTGTTCGCCGACGACGTCCCGACGCTGCTGGTCTCGTTCGCCCGCTCCGGCGACAGCCCCGAGTCGGTGGCCGCCACCGAGCTGGCCGAGCAGTGCCTGACCTCGGTGGCGCACCTGATCATCACCTGCAACCCAGGTGGCGAGCTGGCCAGCCGGCACCACCCGGACGCCGGCCCGCGCGACGGATCGCTGGTCGTGCTGATGCCGCCGGCCACCAACGACACCGGCTTCGCGATGACCTCGAGCTTCACCTCGATGGTGCTCGGCTGCTGGCTGACCCTCACCGGCGCGGCCGAGCCGGCCGCGCTGGCCGACCGGCTGGCCATCGCGGTCGAGCCGCTGCTCGCCGACCCGTCACCGGTCACCGCGCTGGCCGCCCGCGACTACGCCCGGGTGGTCTACCTGGGCAGCGGTGGGCTGGCCGGACTGGCCCAGGAGGGCGCGCTCAAGCTGCTCGAGCTCACCGCCGGCCGGACGGTCAGCTTCCACGACAGCTCGCTCGGCTTCCGGCACGGACCCAAGGCGGTGCTGGACGACGCCACGCTGGTGATCGCCTTCCGGTCCGACGACGCCTACACCGCGCGTTACGACGACGACATCGCCGCCGAGCTGGTCGGTGCGGTCGGGTCGGACCACGTGCTCCGGCTCACCGCCCGGACGGACGGCCCGGCGGGCGAGCACGACCTGGTGCTCCCCGGGCTCGAGGGCCTCGACGACGCCGTGCTCGCGGTGCCGTTCGCGGTCGCGGTGCAGCTCTTCGCGCTGGCCTGCTCGGTCCGCGCCGGGCTGACCCCGGACAACCCGTTCCCCGGCGGCCAGGTGAACCGGGTGGTCCAGGGCGTCACCATCCACCCGCTCGAGCCCTGAGCCCGGCGACGCCGCTTCCGGCCACCGGGCAGGATGGGCGGGTGCGGAGCTACCTGGGGATCGACGGCGGCGGCACCAAGACGGCCCTGGCCGTGGTGGACGAGACCGGCCGGGTGCTGGCCGAGCACCGTGCCCCGACCTGCTACTACCTCGAGGCCGGGTCCACCGAGGGGACCGGGCTGGTCGCCCGGGTGCTCGGCGAGGCGATCCCCACCGTCTGCGCGGACGCCGGGCTCACGCCGGCCGGGCTCGACTACGCGTTCGTGACCCTGCCCGGCTACGGCGAGGCCAGCGGCGACGTCGCCGCGCTGGACGCGATCCCGGCCGGGATCCTCGGCCACGACCGGTACGCCGTCGACAACGACATGGTCTGCGGCTGGGCCGGTTCGCTCGGGCTGGCCGACGGGATCAACGTCGTGGCCGGGACCGGCTCGATCGCCTACGGCCAGCGCGGCGAGGCCACCGCCCGGGTGGGCGGCTGGGGCGAGCTGATCGGCGACGAGGGCTCGGGGTACTGGATCGCGGTCCGCGCGCTGGCCCAGGCCACCCGGATGAGCGACGGCCGGCGGACGGCCGGGCCGCTGCTCGAGCTGCTCGAGGACGAGCTCGGGCTGCCGAGCCCCTGGGACCTCGTCGAGCTCGTGCACCACCGCTGGGGCGGCGACCGGGCCCGGATCGCCGCGCTGACCCCGCTGGTGGTCCGCGCCGCCGAGGCGGGCGACCGGGCCGCCGCCGAGGTGCTGGCCGACGCCGCGGTCGAGCTGATCACGCTGGTCCGCACCGCCCGCCACCGGCTCGACTTCGCCGAGGGCGAGGTCGTGCCGGTGTCCTACTCGGGTGGCGTCTTCCAGGCCGACCTGGTCCGCGACGCCTTCCGCCGCGGGCTCGAGGCCGGGTCCGGCGAGGAGGGCTACACCATCACCGAGCCGAGGTTCTCACCGGTGATCGGCGCCGCGCTGGCCGCGGCCGCGCGGGCCGGGACCCCGCTGGACGAGGCCGCCCGCGACCGGCTGCCGACGGCCTGAGCCGGCCGAACCGGCGGCTCAGCTGTGGCGGAGCGCGTCGATCAGCTGGCTCTTGCTCATCGAGGACCGGCCGTCGATGCCGATCTCCTTGGCCCGGTCGTAGAGGTCCTGCTTGCTCCAGTCCTCGTAGTCCCCGGACCGGCCGCCCTTCTTGCCGACGGCACTCCGCGAGCTGTTGGCGGCGGCGTTGGCGATCCGGGCCGACTTCTGCTTGCTGTTGCCCTCGTCGCGGAGCCGTTCGTAGAGCTCGGGGTCCTTGACGCTGGGGCCGGGATCGGCGCTCTTCTTCGGCATCGCTGACCTCCTGGATCGGCTGTGGGGCTGTGCCCGGCAACCTACTCCGACCCGGGAACCGGGTCGCCCGCTCCCGCGACGATCGTGTTGGCTGGGGTGATGACGAGCGGCACCGACGGAGCCCCGGCGACCGGCACCCGACCGGCCGCGGAAGTACGGGGCGCCGTCGGCGCGACCTACCTGGCCTTCATCGCGACCGGGTTCGCCTTCGCCAGCTGGGCCTCGCGGATCCCGCAGGTCCGCGACCACTTCCGCCTCGATCCGGCCCAGCTCGGGCTGGTGCTGCTGGCCATCGCGGCCGGGTCGCTGATCGCGCTGCCGCTGTCGGGGGTGCTGGTCAGCCACCTGGGTTCGCGGCGGACCGTGCGGCTGATGGCCGTGCTCGACGGCGTCGCGCTGCTCGTGGTGTCCGCCGGGTTCCTGCTCGGCGTCCCGGTGGTGGTGGTCGGGCTGTTCCTCTTCGGGTTCGGCCAGGGGGCCTGGGACGTCGCGATGAACGTCCAGGGCGCGCTCGCCGAGCGCCGGCTGGGGCGGGCGATCATGCCGCGGTTCCACGCCGGCTTCAGCGTCGGCACCGTGGCCGGCGCCCTGACCGGGGCGGCGATGGTCGCGCTGCGGGTGCCGGTGAGCGCGCACCTGCTGGTGGTCGGCGTGCTGGTCGCCGTGGTGGTGCCGTTCGGCGTCCGCCGCTTCCTGCCCGACCACGACCACGAGCCGGCCACGGCGTCCGCACTGGAGGCGGCCCCCGGGCCGACGGCCGTTCGGCTGCACGCGCTGCGCGCCTGGCGCGAGCCGCGGACGGTGCTGATCGGCGTCTTCGTGCTCACCTTCGCGTTCGCCGAGGGCACCGGGAACGACTGGACCAGCGTGGCGCTGATCGACGGCTACCGGCTGCCCGCCAGCCTCGGCACCCTCGGGTTCGCGGTCTTCCTGGCCGCTATGACCGCCGGACGCTGGTTCGGCCCCGGGCTGCTCGACCGGCACGGCCGGGTGGTGGTGATCCGGGTGATGGCCGGGCTCGCGGTGCTGGGGGTGGCCCTGTTCGTGTTCGGTCAGCTCCCGGTGGTCGCGTTCCTCGGCCTGGTGCTGTGGGGTGTCGGGACGTCGCTCGGCTTCCCGGTCGGCATGAGTGCCGGGGCCGACGAGCCGGCGATGGCGGCGCCGCGGGTCAGCGTGATCGCCTCGGTCGGCTACTGCGCCTTCCTCGGCGGGCCGCCGCTGGTCGGCTTCCTCGGCGACCACGTCGGGGTGCTGCGGGCCGTGGTCGTGGTCGCCGCCCTGCTCGCGCTGGCCGTGGCGATCACCGGGGTCACCCGTCCGCCGGCCGCGGCCGGGAGCACCCCCGATCCGGCCGGCTGACCGGGTCGGGTGCCGGGATGCGGACCTCGACTTCGGTCCGGGCGCTCTCCTTTGATTGAATGGGAGGACGGAGCCGGAGCGGATGCTGAGCGTTCTCCCTGGTCACCCGATCGGCAGTGCCGACCCCAACTGATCGTCCCCGGCCACGGTGGCGGTTCACGATGGGCCCTCGCGTGTGGAGGCGCGAGGGCCCTTCGGGGTTTCTGGGGCCGGAACGCCTCCGCTCGAGCAGCGCCACAGCATCGGCTGGATACAGCTTCGGATGTACCGTAGCGCCGTGCGCGCAGCGATCCCGGTGCTCACGGCCGGTCCTGAGGCCCTGGCCCGTTTCGGCCACGCCCTCTCCGACCCGACCCGCACCCGGGTCCTGCTGGCGCTCCGGGACGGTCCCGCCTACCCGGCCGACCTCGCCGAGCTGGCCGGGGTGAGCCGACAGAAGATGTCCAACCACCTGTCCTGCCTGCGCGGGTGCGGACTGGTGGTCGTGGCGCCGGAGGGCCGTCGCAGCCGCTACGAGCTGGCCGACGCCCGGATCGCCCACGCGCTCGGCGATCTGGTCGACCTGGCGCTGGTGGTCGATCCCGCCCACCGGGTCGACGCCGGGATGGATCGATGAGCGGTCACGCCCACGACGGGCACCACCACGCGCAGGGTCCCCAACACGGGACAGGACACGGGCACAGCCACGGCGACGCGCACGACCCGGCCGACCGGCGCCGGATCGCCGTGGTGCTGGGGATCACCAGCGTGGTGCTGGTCACCGAGGTGGTCGGGGCGGGGCTCACCGGCAGCCTCGCGCTGCTCGCCGACGCCGGCCACATGCTCACCGACGTGGTCGGGCTGGTGCTCGCGCTGGTCGCCGCCCACCTGGTCGGGCTGCCCAGCAGCAAGGCCCGGACCTGGGGGTTCCGGCGGGCCGAGGTGCTGGCCGCGGCGGCCCAGGCCCTGCTGCTGCTCGGCGTCGGCGGCTACGTCCTGGTCGAGGGCATCCGTCGGCTGATCAGCCCGGAGTCCGTCGCCTCCACCGGGATGCTGGTCTTCGGCGTGGTCGGGCTGGTGGGCAACGCGGTCTCGATGGCGGTGCTGTCGGCCCGGCGCGGCGCCAACCTCAACCTGCGGGCCGCCTTCCTCGAGGTGCTCAACGACGCCCTCGGGTCGGTGGCGGTGATCGTGGCCGCCGCGGTGATCGCGCTGACCGGGTGGCTGCGCGCCGACGCCGTGGTGTCGCTGCTGATCGCCGCCCTGATCGTGCCCCGCACCGTCCGGCTGCTCCGGGAGACCGCCGGGGTGCTGCTCGAGTCGACCCCGGCCGGGCTGGACCTCGACGACGTCCGCGCGCACATCGTCGAGCTGCCGCACGTCCGCGAGGTGCACGACCTGCACGCCACCCAGATCGCCACCGGGCTGCCGGTGCTGACCGCGCACGTGGTGGTCGACCCCGACTGCTTCTACGACGGGCACGTCCCCCGGTTGCTCGACAGCCTGCAGCGCTGCGTGGCCGAGCACTTCCCGATCAGCGTCGAGCACTCGACCTTCCAGCTCGAGCCGGCCGGGCACGCCGACCACGAGACCGGCCGGCACGGCTGAGCCGCCGGCGGTGCTGCCGCCGGACGGTCAGGAACGCGGCGGGACCGCGCGCTCGGCCGGTCCGACGTAGCTGCTCAGCGGCCGGATCAGCGCGTTCCCGGCCAGCTGCTCCATCACGTGCGCGGTCCAGCCGGTGATCCGGCTCATCACGAAGATCGGCGTGAACACCGCGGTCTCGAACCCCATCAGGTGGTAGACGAGCCCGCTCGGGTAGTCGAGGTTGGGGTGGATGCTCTTGCGCGCCAGCATCTCGGCCCCGAGCGCGTCGTAGGTGGCCCGCAGGTCGCCGGCCCGGCCGTCGGCGGTGATCTTGTCGAGCTCGGCCTGCATGGTCGGCACCCGGGAGTCGCCGTTCTTGTAGACCCGGTGGCCGAAACCCATGATCTTGCGCTTGGTGGCCAGCGCCTCGTCGAGCCAGCCGCTGACCCGGTCGGCGGTGCCGATCTCGTCCAGGGTGTGCATCACGGCCTCGTTGGCGCCACCGTGCAGCGGGCCCTTGAGCGCGCCGATCGCCGCGGTGACCGCGCTGTGCAGGTCCGACAGCGTCGAGGTGACCACCCGCGCGGTGAAGGTCGAGGCGTTGAAGCTGTGCTCGGCGTAGAGGATCAGCGAGACGTCGAAGGCGCGCAGCACGTCGTCGCCGGGCACCTCGCCGAAGCACATCCGGAAGAAGTTCGGCGTGTAGGCGAGCTCGGGGTCGGGCGCGATCGGCTCCCGGCCCTGGCGCCGCCGCTGGTCGAGGGCGACCACGGTGGGCAGCTTGGCCAGCAGGTCGACCGACTTGGCCAGGTTGGCCTCGGGGGAGGCGTCCTCCTCGGTCGGGTCGGCGGCGCCGATCCAGCTCACCGCGGTGCGCAGCACATCCATCGGGTGGCAGTCGGTGGGCATCGCCAGCAGCACCTGCTGCAGCTCGGGGCTGATCGCCCGCCGCGACCGCTCGTCGGCGGTGAACGCCTCGAGCTGGCCGGGGTCGGGCAGCTCGCCGTGCCAGATCAGGTAGGCGACCTCCTCGAACGTGCACGCGGCCGCCAGCTGCTGCACCGGGTAGCCGCGGTAGGTCAGCGAGTTGGTCTCGGGGTTGACCATCGACACCGAGGTGGTGTCGACCACCACCCCGGCCAGCCCGCGGTGGATGGTCGGCTCGGTCTGCTCGCTCATGCGGGGTCCTGTTCGTCGGTGGTGGGCGGCTCGACGCCGGCAGGGACGTCGAAGGCGAAGATCTCGGAGTCGAAGGCGGTGTAGTCGGCGTAGCCGACCAGCTCGTAGAGCCGGGCCCGGGTCTGCATCCGGTCGACCAGGTCGCGCTGGGTGCCGCGCTCGGCGATCGTCCGCAGCCCGTCCTCGATCGCTCCCATGGCCAGCCGGAGCAGGGTCACCGGATAGATCACCAGGTTGAAGCCCAGGTCGGCCAGGGTGGCCTCGTCGAGCAGCGGTGACTTGCCGAACTCGGTCATGTTGGCCAGCAGCGGGGCGTCGACCGCGGCCCGGAAGGCGGCGAACTCGTCGGGGCCGGAGAGCGCCTCGGGAAAGACCAGGTCGGCACCGGCGGCGACGTAGGCGCGGGCCCGTTCGACCGCCGCGTCGAACCCGTCGACGCCGCGGGCGTCGGTCCGGGCGCAGATGACGAAGTCGGGATCGGTGCGGGCGGCGACCGCGGCCGCGATCCGCTGCACCATCACGTCGGGCCCGACCAGCGCCTTGCCGTCGAGGTGGCCGCACCGCTTCGGGTTGACCTGGTCCTCGAGGTGGCAGCCGGAGACGCCCTTGGCCTCCAGGGTGCGGACGGTGCGGGCCACGTTGAGCGGTTCGCCGAAGCCGGTGTCGGCGTCGATCAGCGTCGGCAGCGTGGTGGCGGTGATGATCTGCTCGGCCCGGCCGGCCACCTCGGTCAGCGTGGTCAGCCCGATGTCGGGCAGGCCGAGCTCGGCCGAGAGCACCGCGCCGGAGATGTAGACGCCGTCGAAGCCGAGCTCGGTGATCAACTTCGCCGACAGCGGGGTGAACGCGCCGGGGAAGCGGAGCAGCCGCCCGCTCTCCAGCCCGGCCCGGAAGGCGCGCCGGGCTGCGCTCGCCGGGTGCGGGGCCGGGACGCCCGTCCCGGCGGGGACCGCGGTCATCAGAACAGCCCCGCGGCGCCGGTCGGCAGCTCGACGAGGTCGGCGACCACGGTCAGCCCGTCGAGCTCGTCCGGGCCGAGCTCGGGCAGCCGGGCGACCAGCCCGAGGAACCGGTCCTGCTCGGCCGCGGAGACGACGCCCTCGGCCAGTGTGCGGAACTTGGCCACGTAGTCGGGACGGGCGAACGGCCGGGCCCCGGCCGGGTGCGCGTCGGCGACCGCGAGCTCGTCGGTGATCACCGTGCCGTCGTCGAGGGTGATCACCACCCGCCCGCCGAAGGCCCGCCGGTCGGGGTCCGGGTCGTGGTAGCGGCGCGTCCACTCCGGGTCCTCGACGGTGGTGATCTTGTGCCAGAGCGCGACGGTGTCCGGCCGCTGCGCGCGCTCGGGCCGGTAGCTGTCGACGTGGTGCCAGCGGCCGTCCTGCAGGGCGACCGCGACGATGTACATGATCGAGTGGTCGAGCGTCTCGCGGCTGGCGTGCGGGTCGAGCTTCTGCGGGTCGCCGGCCCCGGTCCCGATCACGTGGTGGGTGTGGTGGCTGGTGTGGATGACGATGCTCTGCACCCGGTCGGTGTCGGGCACCCGGTCGCGGAGCTTGCGGGCCAGGTCGATCAGCGCCTGCGCCTGGTACTCGGCCGAGTGCTCCTTGGTGTAGGTCCGCAGGATCGCGTCGCGCGGTTCGCCGGGTCCGGGCAGCCGGACGGTGTAGCGGGCGTCCGGGCCGTCGAGCAGCCAGGCGATCACGCCGTCCTCGCCCTCCCAGATCGGGGCCGGGGCCCCCTCGCCGCGGAGCGCGCGGTCGAAGGCCTCGATCGCCGCCTTGCCGGCGTGGGCCGGGGCGAACGCCTTCCAGCTCGAGATCGCCCCCTTGCGCGACTGCCGGGTGGCGGTGGTGGTGTGCAGCGCCTGCCCGATCGCCTGGTAGGTCGTCCCGACCGGGGCACCGAGCAGGGTGCCGAGCCCGGCGGCGACCGACGGCCCGAGGTGCGCGACGTGGTCGATCTTGTGGGCGTGCAGGCAGATCGCGGTGGCCAGGTCGACCTGCACCTCGTAGCCGACGGCGATGGCGCGGACCAGCGCGGCGCCGTCCCGCCCGGCGTGCTGGGCGACCGCCACCAGCGGCGGGATGTTGTCGCCCGGGTGCGAGTACTCGGCGGCCAGGTAGGTGTCGTGGTAGTCGAGCTCGCGGACCGCGGTGCCGTTGGCCCAGGCCGCCCACTCGGGGGCGACCCGTCGGCTCGCCGGTTGACCGAAGACCGTGGCCCCGGCGCCGCCGGGACCGGCCGGGTGCGCGTCGGCCTGGTCGCGGGCCACCACGACCGGTGAGCGGCCCAGCGAGGCGACCGCCACCGCGGCGTTGTCGATCACCCGGTTGATCACCATCTCGGCGACCGCGTCGGTCACCTCGGCCGGGTCGGCGGCGAGCTCCGCGAGCCGCCAGGCGAGCTCCTGGTCGCGGGGGAATCCCTCGCCGCTCGGATGGACGGTCACCTCGTACTGGTTCACCTGGCGTCGGCTCCTTCCGCGATCCGGTGCTGAACGTACCCGACCGGCTCCCGGGCAGGTCCGTCCCCGGGTGGATGACGGCGGGCGGGCCCGGGGCTAGCGTCCGGATCATCGCGGTGAGCCGTCCGAACGATCGGGGTGGGGAGGAGAAGCGATGACCGAGGTACCGGGCACCCGGACGTTCGCGCACGCGGGGAGCGCCTACGACCGGTTCATGGGCCGTTACGCGACGCCGCTCGCGACGCTGTTCGCCGACGTCTGCCGGATCGCACCGGGGATGCGGGTGCTCGACGTCGGGTGCGGCCCGGGTGCGCTGAGCGCGGTGGCGGTCGAGCGGGTCGGACCGGACGCGTTGTGCGCCCTCGACCCGACCCCGGGGTTCGTCGAGCTCTACCGCAGCCGCTTCCCCGGCGTCGACGTCCGGCAGGCACCGGCCGAGGCGATCCCGTTCGGCGAGGCCGCCTTCGACGTCACCGCGGCCCAGCTGGTGCTGCACTTCGTCGACCGGCCCGAGGTCGCGGTCGCCGAGATGGCGCGGGTCACCCGGCCCGGCGGCACCGTCGCCGCGGCGGTGTGGGACTTCGCCGAGGGGATGGAGCTGCTCCGGTTCTTCTGGGACGCCGCGCTCCGGGTCGACCCGGCCGCGCCGGACGAGGCACGGACGCTGCGGTTCGGCGGCGAGCACAAGATCACCGACCTGCTCACCGCCGGCGGGCTGGTGGACGCCGAGGAGCACCTGCTCCGGGTCGAGTCGACCTACCGCGACGTGGACGAGCTCTGGGACACCCTGCTGGCCGGGATCGGGCCGGCCGGGAGCTACCTGCTGGCCCAGGACGCGGAGCGTCGCGCCGCGATCCGGGCGGCGCTGGACGACCGGCTCGGTCGGCCGTCGGGGCCCTTCACCCTCCGGGCACTGGCCCGGGCGGCCCGCGCGACGCGCCCCTGAGCCGCCCGCGGGCCCGACCTCACACCCGGCCCGGCTGTCTCGTCACCACGGTGACGGCGCTCGGTGAGCGACGGTGACGAGGAGGGACGATGTGAGGCACATCCTGATCGTGGGCGGTGGGTACGCGGGGCTCTACACGGCCTGGACGCTAGAGAAGCAGCTCCGCCACGGTGAGGCGCGGGTCACCGTGGTCGACCCGCGGCCCTACATGACCTACCAGCCGTTCCTGCCCGAGGTGGCCGCCGGCGGCGTCGAGGCCCGGCACGCGGCGGTCTCGCTGCGCCGCCACCTGCGTCGCACCCGCGTGGTCGGCGGCTGGGTCACCGAGGTGGTGCACGCCGAACGCCGGGCGGTGATCACGCTGCCCGACGGCAGCGAGCGCACCGAGCACTACGACGAGCTGGTGGTCACCGCCGGCGCGGTCACCCGCACCTTCGCCGTCCCCGGGCTGCTCGAGCAGGCGATCGGGCTCAAGCAGATCGAGGAGGCGGTGGCGATCCGCAACGGCGTGCTCACCGCGTTCGACCGGGCTGCGGGGCTGCCGCCGGGGCCCGAGCGGTCGCGGCTGCTCACCGTCGTCTTCGTCGGCGGCGGCTTCTCCGGCGTCGAGGGGTTCGGTGAGACGCTGGCCTTCACCCGCGCGCTGCTGGCGCGCTATCCGGAGCTGAGCGCCGAGGAGGTCTCGATCCACCTGGTGGAGGCGACCGACCGGATCCTGCCCGAGGTCGCTCCCCGGACCGGGCGGTGGGTGGTGGAGCACCTGCGCGAACGCGGCGGGCGGGTGCACCTCGGCACCCAGCTGGTCTCGGCCGTCGACGGGCACGTCGTGCTGTCCGACGGCACCGCGTTCGACGCGAACCTCGTCGTCTGGACCGCGGGCAACGGCGCGAACCCGGTGGTGGCCCGGCACACCGACCTGCCGTTGGACGAGCGCGGGTTCGTGACCGTCGGCGCCGACCTGCGGGTCGTCGCGCTGGGGGCGGACGGGGCCGAGCCGGTGGTGGTCCCGCACGCCTGGGCGGCCGGCGACGACGCCTCGGTGCCCGACCTGGCCGCCGACCGGCCCGGCGCGCGGACCGTCCCCAACGCGCAGCACGCCGTCCGCCAGGGCCGGGTGCTCGGGGAGAACCTGGTCGCGGCGCTCCGCGGACGGCCGCCCCGGCCGTACGTCCACCACTCGCTCGGCACGGTGGCCACCCTCGGCGTCGGCCACGGCGTCTTCGAGTACCACCGGCTGGTGATCCGCGGGCCGCTGGCCTGGCTGATGCACCGCGGCTACCACGTGCTCGCGGTGCCGTCGTGGGAGCGCAAGGTGCGGGTGCTGCTGGTCTGGCTCGGCCAGCTGGTGGCCGGGCGCGACATCGTCTCGCTCGCCGACCTCGCCGCGCCCCGCGACGCGTTCGTCCGCGGCGGGGTGCCGCGGCGACCTGCGGTCCGGGCGGCCGAGCAGACGGGCGAGCGAGCCGCGGAACCGGCGGGGGAGCGGCGGTGACCGCGGGCGAGCTCGACGACGACCCCGAGCACGTCGACCTCGAGGCGGTGGTCGCCGAGCGCCGGCGGCTGCTCGCGCTCTGCTACCGGATGCTCGGCTCGCTGGCCGAGGCCGAGGACGCCGTCCAGGCGAC
Source organism: Microlunatus kandeliicorticis (assembly GCF_014137855.1). Taxonomy (GTDB): domain Bacteria; phylum Actinomycetota; class Actinomycetes; order Propionibacteriales; family Propionibacteriaceae; genus Microlunatus; species Microlunatus kandeliicorticis. The sequence continues at coordinate 324,865 of NZ_JACGWT010000006.1, read as the reverse complement.
CTACGTCCGCTGGTACCGGATGGAGCAGCGCGAGCGCGAGGCCGTGCTCAACCCGCAGGGCTGGCTGACCCGGACGGCCAGCCGGATCTGCCTCGACCTGCTCGGCTCGGCCCGGGCCCGCCGCGAGCGCTACGTCGGCGAGTGGCTGCCCGAGCCGGTGCCGGCCGACCTGTTCCGCGGCACGGTCCCGGCGCCGGCCGAGCCGTCGCCGCGGGCCGACCCGCTCGCGCAGGTCACGCTCGACGACGAGGTCAGCACCGCGCTGCTGGTGGTGATGGGGTCGATGACGCCGGCGGAACGGGTCGCCTTCGTGCTGCACGACGTGTTTGCGGTGCCGTTCCCGGAGATCGCCGGGATCGTCGGTCGCAGCCCCGCGGCGGTCCGGCAGCTGGCCAGCGCCGCGCGCCGCCGGGTGCGGAGCCAGACCCCCGGCGAGGTCGACCGCGCCCGGCACGACGAGGTGGTCCGGGCCTTCGCCCGGGCCAGCCGCGAGGGCGACCTCGGCGCCCTCGCCGCCCTGCTCGACCCGGCCGTGGTGCTGCGGTCCGACGGCGGCGGCGTGGTCTCGGCGGCCCGCCGCCCGGTGTTCGGGGCGGACAAGGTCGCCCGGTTCCTGGCCGGCGTCCGGACCAAGAGCCCCGACCTGGCGTTCAGCGAGGTCAGCACCGGTGACGGCGCAGCCCTGCTGCTCAGCGACGGCACCGGGGTCCGGGCCGTGCTGAACCTCGGCGTCCGGGGCGGCGTGGTCACCGACGTCTGGCTCCAGGTCAACCCGGAGAAGCTCCGGGCCTGGTCGTCGCCAGCCCGCTGACGGGCGGTCGGCCGTCTCAGCCGACCGGCGGCGGGTAGTCGCCCGCAGCGAGGTCGGCGAGCAGGCTCGGGTGGGTCGGTTGCCAGCCGTAGGTTGTGCGGGTCCAGGCGCTCGAGGCCGGCTGGTCCATCGCGAACAGCGGACCGATCGGCCCGAAGCTCTCGGTCGGCACCCGGCGGACCGGCACCCCGAGCTGCTCGCCGATCACCGTGGCCAGCTCGAGCATGGTGTCGCCCTCGTCGGCGACCGCGTTGACCGCGGTGCCGGGCTCACCGCGTTCGATCATCAGCCGGAACAGGCTGGCGGCGTCGCGGCGGTGCACCGCCGGCCAGCGCTGGCTGCCGTCGCCGACGAAGGCCGAGACGCCGGACCGCTGGGCGGCCTCGATCAGGATGCCCGCGAAGCCGTAGGCGACGTAGCGCTCGTGCACCGAGCGGGGGAGCCGGACCGCCGTGGCGCGGACGCCGCGGTCGGCGAGCCCGACGATCCGGGCCGCATTGGTGCCGCGGCCGCCGACCGGTCCGGTGGTCGACAGCGGGTCCTGCTCGGTGGCCAACCGGCCCTCCGAGAAGGTCGTGCCCGACACGATCGCGAACGGCTTGTCGGTCCCGACCAGGGCGTCCCCGATCGCGTCCATCGCCGCACCCTCCTCGGCGATGCTCCGCTCGAGATCGGAGAAGTCGTTGCTGAAGGCGAGGTGGATCGCTCCGTCGGTGTCGCGGGCGGCCTCGCCGAGGACGTCGAGGTCGCCGAGTCCTCCGCTCAGCGGGGTGCCGCCGGCCGCGCTGACCAGCTCGGCGGCGCGGTCGGAGCGGGCCAGGCCGAGCACCTGGTGACCGTGGCCGACGAGCTCCTCGGTGACGGCGCGGCCGATGGCGCCCGAGGCGCCGGTGACGAGAACACGCATGGGATGACTCCTGACACGAGCTGTTGACGTCGGAGCCCGGATCGGGTCGCCGACGGTGATGCGACATCTGTCCCATCACTGTACGACGTCATGCGACAGATGTCGCATCGGGTACCGTTCCGGTGTGCCACGTTGGGAACCGGACGCGCGTGAGCGGTTCGTCGCCGCCGCGTTGCAGCTGTTCTCCGAGCAGGGCTACGACGAGACCACCGTCGCCCAGATCGCCGACCGGGCCGGACTGACCCGGAGCACGTTCCACCGGCACTTCAGCGACAAGCGCGAGGTGCTGGCCGCCGGTCAGGAGACGCTCTCGCGGTTGTTCGCCGAGGGCATCGCGGCGGCTCCCGGGACCGCGACGCCGCTCGAGGCGGTCTCGGCCGGGCTGGTCCGCGCGTCGGGCGCGATGACCTCGTTCAACCGCGAGATCGGCCCGCGGATCGAGGCGGTGATCGCCACCAGCGCCGAGCTCCAGGAGCGCGCCCTGCTCAAGAAGGTCGGGATGGCCGCGGCGATCGCCGACGCGCTCCGCGCCCGCGGGGTGGCCGAGGCGGTGGCCAGCACCGCCGCCGAGCTCGGCGTGCTGGCCTTCAAGGAGGCGTTCGCGGCCTGGTCGGAGGGTGAGGGCGACGAGCTGGCCCCGATGGCCGTCGCCGCGCTCGACCGCTACCGCGAGGCCGCCGCGAGCCTGGGCTGAGGGACGACCCAGCGTCCGGGCGAAGGCGGCCCGGGGTGCGGCAGCGACTGCTACCGTGGAGGAGTCGTCATGCAGTGGGTCGTCGGAGCGATTTGCCTGTGTTTCCCGTCCGGCACCCGTGCCCGGTCGGTCGACCACCGTTCACGGTGGGCGCGGCATCGCCGGCTCCGCGGAGCCTGACCACGATCGGGGTACCCCATGGGGGCACTCATCACCGCATCCGCCCTGGCCCCGGGACGCCGTCGCGTCACCGACCGGGCGGTCCACGTCTACACCGGGCTCGCCCAGCAGGTCCGCGAGGTCGGGCTGCTGCGGCGGGCCCGCGGCTTCTACCTGGCCCTCGGCGCCGGGCTGCTGCTCGGGCTGGGCGGCGCCGTCACCGGGTTCGTCCTGCTCGACCACTCCTGGCTCCAGCTGCTGATCGCCGGCGCGTTCGGCGTGCTGTTCACCCAGGTCGCCTTCCTCGGCCACGAGGCCTCGCACCGCCAGGTGCTCAGCTCGGGCAAGGGCAACGACCGGGTCGGCTGGTGGCTCGCCGTCGCGCTGGTCGGGATCAGCTACTCGTGGTGGATGGACAAGCACACCCGGCACCACGGCAACCCCAACCGGATCGGCAAGGACCCGGACATCGAGGTCGACACCGTGTCCTTCATCGCCGAGGACGCGGCCGCCTCGCGCGGCCTGCTGCGCTGGATCACCCGGCACCAGGGGCTCTTCTTCGTCCCGCTGCTGCTGCTCGAGGGACTCAACCTGCACGCGAAGTCGGTCCGCAGCCTGTGGCGCACCCGCACCCAGCCGGGCCGGAGGGTCGAGCTGGCGGTGCTGGCCGGACGTTTCGTGGTCGTCCTCACCGTGGTGTTCGCCTCGTTGCCGCTCGGGATGGCCTTCGCCTTCCTCGGGGTGCAGTTGGCGGTCTTCGGGCTCTACATGGGGGCCTCGTTCGCCCCGAACCACATCGGGATGGCGGTGGTCCCGCGCGAGGAGAAGCTCGACTTCTTCAGCAAGCAGGTGCGCACCTCGCGCAACGTCTCGGGGGGCTGGTGGGCGACCGCGCTGATGGGCGGGCTCAACTACCAGATCGAGCACCACCTGTTCCCGAGCATGGCCCGGCCGCACCTGGCCGCCGCCCGGCGATTGGTCCGCGAGCACTGCCGCGCCCACGACGTCGCCTACACCGAGACGAACCTGGTCTCGGCCTGGGGAATCGTGCTGCGGTACATGAACCAGGTGGGGCTCTCGGCGCGACACTCGTTCTCATGTCCGGCCCTGGCGTCGCTGCGGTGAGCGACTGGGCGCAGACTGAGGGGTGATGAGCACGCCAGCGCGACGACCGCACCTACCCAGCAGCCCGTTCCAGCCGCGAGCCGAGACACCGATCGAGGTGTTCGAGGTGGGCGAACGGGTCACTCACGACACCTACGGCCTCGGCCGCGTGGTCGCTGTCGACACCGCCTGGGTGACCGTCGACTTCGAGGGCCGCGGGATCCGGGTGCCGAGCCCGTTCCGGAAGCTCCGCAAGCTCTGACCCCTGCGCGGGCTGGTCGACCCGCGCCGGAGACGGCTGCGAGCATCGGGGCATGAGCACGCACCGCCTCGTCGCCCGCGCGGAGACCACCGTCCAGCACTTCTCCCGCGACCACGACGCGGTCCTGGAGATCCGGCCGGGCGACACGCTCACCGTCGGATCGCTGGACGCGTCGGGCTTTCTGGAGCGTCCGACCGGACCGGACCACCATCCGCCGGTGATGTTCCCCACCGGGCGCGGGCACTGCCTCACCGGTCCGATCGCGGTCACCGGGGTCACCGCCGGGGACGTCCTCGCGGTGCGGTTCGATGCGCTGACCCCCGGGGCCTGGGGCTGGACGGTGGCCGGCGGGTTCCCGACCCCGGTGAACGACCGGCTCGGGGTGTCCGGGGCGGAGCCGGCCCGGCTGATCTGGGAGCTGGACGCGGCCGCGGGCACCGGGGTGGAGACCCACGGCTTCGAGCGCCGGCTGGCCCCGTTCCTCGGCGTGGTCGGGTTGGCCCCGGCCGAACCGGGGGAGCACTCCACCATCCCGCCGCGACCGGGCACCGGCGGCAACATCGACTGCCGCGAGCTGGTCGTCGGCTCCACCCTGTACCTGCCCATCCAGGTCGACGGCGCCCTGCTCTATCTCGGGGACGGCCACGCCGCCCAGGGCGACGGCGAGGTCGGCGGGACGGCCATCGAGTGCCCGATGACCACCGAGCTCACGGTGGACCTGGCGTCCGACCGCCCGCTGCGGTCGGTGCACGCCGAGACCCCGGCCGGGGCGATCACCTTCGGGTTCTCCGCCGATCTGAACGAGGCTATGGGCGACGCACTCGACGACATGGTCACCTGGATGGCCGCCGACCTGGCGGTGGAGCGGACGACCGCGCTGGCCCTGGCCAGCACCTGCGTCGACCTGCGGGTGACCCAGGTCGCGAATCAGACCTGGGGCGTGCACGCGGTGCTGCCGCCGGAGGCGCTCCGCCGGCGGTGACCAGGCGGTGGAGTGGGTGATGGAGCGGGTGACGAGAATCGAACTCGCATGACCAGCTTGGAAGGCTGGGGCTCTGCCATTGAGCTACACCCGCGGGCGGAACGACCGGCGCGCCGGGTCCGCGGTCGGGGCGACAGGACTCGAACCTGCGATCTTCTGCTCCCAAAGCAGACGCGCTAGCCACTACGCTACGCCCCGCACTCACCGGTCCCCGCTGCCTTCTGGCACTGACCGAGGGCGACGGCGGGCGCGGTGCGCGCTCGATCCTAAGCGGTGGACGCGCGGCCGACCAACCGCGTTGCCCGCGCGTTTTGGCCGCTCCTGCGCGCGTCCGTAGGATGGCGAAGGCCCTCGGGCCGTCCTGTGTCACGCCCGGACGTCGACCGCGCCGCCGCTGCCGGCGGTCGCGCACCGTCCTCCGCGCCGTGTTCCGGCCGGACCCGCGGCGCCCGCAGAACCAGACCAGAGACCACCAGACAGCACCACACCACCAGCAGCCCGCAGGAGTAGCACGTGCCGAGCACTGTCGAGAAGTTGAGCCCGTCCCGGGTGAAGCTCACCGTCGAGATCCCGTTCTCCGAGCTCAAGCCCAGCATGGACAAGGCCTACCGCGACATCGCGCAGCAGGTGAACATCCCGGGCTTCCGCAAGGGCAAGGTGCCGCCCCGGATCATCGACCAGCGGTTCGGCCGCGGGGTGATCCTGCAGGAGGCGCTCAACGAGGCGCTGCCCGACTTCTACGGTCAGGCCATCACCGACAACAACCTCAACCCGCTGGCCCAGCCCGAGGTCGAGGTCACCAAGCTCGAGGACGGTGAGCTGATCGAGTTCACCGCCGAGGTGGACGTCCGGCCTGACTTCGACGTCCCGTCCTTCGACACCCTGACCGCCACCGTCGACGCGCTGGACGTCCCCGACGACCTGGTGGACAGCCAGCTCGACACCCTGCGCAGCCGGTTCGGCTCGCTCGACGAGGTCGACCGCCCCGTGGAGGACGGCGACCACCTGACCATCGACCTGGTCGCCCGCAAGGACGGCGAGCCGCTCGAGGACGCCACCGCCGAGGGCCTCAGCTACGTGGTCGGCTCCGGCTCGATGCTCGAGGGCCTCGACGAGGCCGTGACCGGGCTGTCGGTCGGCGAGTCCAAGGAGTTCCGCTCGACCCTGGTCGGCGGTCCGCTCAAGGACGAGGAGGCCGACGTCGAGGTCACGGTGAAGAAGGTGCAGGTCCAGGACCTGCCCGCCGCCGACGACGAGTTCGCCCAGATGGCCAGCGAGTTCGACACCATCGACGAGCTCAAGGCCGACCTGCGCGCCCGGCTGACCAACATGGCCCGGCTCGAGCAGGCCAGCCAGGCCCGCGACAAGGTGCTCGAGGACCTGATCGCCAAGGTCGACGCCGAGGTGCCGGAGAACCTGCTGACCAGCGAGACCGCGGCCCGCCGCGAGCAGATCGAGGGCCAGCTGAGCCAGGCCGGGATGACCCTCGAGGACTACCTCAAGGACGCCGAGGACGAGACTGCCGAGACCCCCGAGCAGTTCTGGGCCGACAGCGAGAAGCGGTCCGCCGACGCGCTCAAGGCGCAGATGGTGCTCGACAAGATCTCCGACGACCGGCAGATCGGGGTCGACCAGAACGACCTGACCCAGCACGTCATCCGGCGCGCGCAGGCCGAGGGCGTCAGCCCCGACGAGGTCGCCCGGCACATGGTCGACCACAACCACACCGCCGAGTGGATGACCGAGATCCGCCGCGGCAAGGCGCTGGCCATGGTGGTCGAGGCCGCCAAGGTCGTCGACAGCAACGGTGAGCCGGTCGACCTGGTCAACCTGCAGCCCGACGGCTCGCTGGCCGACCCGAACGCCGTGGTCGCCACGAACGACGAGACCACCGACGAGACCACCGACGAGTCCACCGACGAGTCCACCGAGCAGTCGAGCCCGGAGCCGACTGACGAGGCGACCGTCGAGGACGGCGACGCCGAGCAGGCCACCGAAGAGGTCGAGTCGAAGGCCTGACCCGGACTCCTCACCACGAGCCGGTGAGTTCGGCCGCGACAACGCGGCGAACTCACCGGCTCGTCGGCGTTCCGGGGGTTGTCCACAGGGGCGGTGGCGCCGGGCCGGTCCGCTGGCCACGATGCACGGGTGCACCCGCGCCAGCCCGTTCCGTCCGCGCTGCTCCGGCTGGCCGCCCTGCAGGACCGGGTGGTCACCCGCGAGCAGGCCCTCGGGTGCGGCCTCGGCCGGCACGCGATCGTCCGGCTGGTCCGCGACGGCCTCTGGGTGCCGCTGGCGCGTGGGGTCTACCTGGTCGGCGGCGGTCCGGCCGGGTGGCCGGCGCTCGCCTGGGCGGGTGTGCTCCTGGGTGGCGACCGCGCTCGTCTCGGTGGGACAGCGGCCGCCCACGCGTGGGGCTGGACCGGCAGCCCGCCGGAGCCGATCGACGTCCTCGTCCCCGGTGCGGGCTCGGCGCCGAGCCGCGACGGCCGCTGGCGGTTCCGCCGCGAGCAGGAGGGCGTGCGGAGCCCGCGCTCACCCGGTTCCCCGCCACGGACCACCGTCGAGGACACCGCCCTCGACCTGGTCGGCGAGGCAGCGGTGGACGACGTCGTGACCTGGCTGTCGGCCGCCGTCCAGAGCCACCGGACCACACCCCAGCGGCTCCGGGTCGCTGCGGAGGCGCGTCAGCGGGTACGGCACCGCGCGCTGGTGCTCCGATTGCTCGACGACTTGGCGACCGGCGCCCACAGTGCCCTCGAGATCGCCTACCTGCACGACGTCGAGCGGGCGCACGGGCTGCCGGCGGCCGAACGGCAGGTGCGTCGCCGCAGCACCGTGGCCGACGCGCTCTCCCGCGAGTTCGGCGTCCTGGTCGAGCTCGACGGGCGGGCGGGGCACACCGGGGAGGCCCGGTTCCGCGACCTCGACCGCGACAACGTCGCCCCGCTCGACGGGCTGGTCACGCTCCGCTACGGCCACCGCGACGTGTCGACCCGGCCGTGCGTGGTCGCCGCCCAGGTGGCCGGGGTGCTGGCCGCCCGGGGCTGGCCCGGCAGGCCGAGCCGGTGCCACCGCTGCCGGCTCGTGGCCTGAGCCTGCGCCGGACTGTCCGGTGAGTTCGGCCGCGACATCGCGGCGAACTCACCGGCTCGTCGGCTCTCCCGGCCGTCAGGCGCTCAGGCCGCCTGCTCGGCGAGCACCTTCTCGATGTCGGGGGCGATCTTGTCCGGCGTGGTGGTCGGGGCGTACCGGTCGAGCACCTGCCCGTCGCGGCCGACCAGGAACTTGGTGAAGTTCCACTTGATGGCGCCGCCGAGGATCCCGCGCTTCTCGTCGCGCAGCCACTTCCACAGCGGGTGCGCGTCGTCGCCGTTGACCTCCACCTTGGCGAACATCGGGAAGCTCACGCCGTAGTTCATCGAGCAGAAGTCGCTGATGCTCGCGTCGTCACCCGGCTCCTGGTGCCCGAACTGGTCGCACGGGAAGCCGAGCACCACCAGACCCCGGTCGGCGTAGTCGCGGTACAGCTTCTCCAGGCCCTCGTACTGCGGGGTCAGGCCGCACTGCGAGGCGGTGTTGACCACCAGCACCACCTGACCGAGGTAGTCGGACAGCGACACCTCGCGCCCGTCGATGCTGCGGGCGCGGAAATCGGCGAGAGACGTCATGGCGCCAATCTAGTGCGCGGGCACCGCGCTCCCGGGGGCCGCGGCGGTCGTGCGGACGGGGTCGTGCGCCCACAGCGAACACGGCAAGACACCCCTCGGGTTCGTCCCCACCCGGCTGTAGGTTCGCCGGTGTGAACGACCACATCGACCCGACCGGCGGGACCCCGTTCCCCGGCCCGCGGATGGCGACCCGCCCGCAGGGCTACGGACTCGACGACAACGTCTACCAGGCCCTGCTGGCCAACCGGATCATCTTCCTCGGCTCCGAGGTCAAGGACGAGAACTCGAACGCGATCTGCGCGCAGATGCTGCTGCTGAACGCCGAGGACCCGCACAAGGACATCTGGCTCTACATCAACTCCCCGGGTGGCTCGGTCGACTCCGGGATGGCGATCTACGACACCATGAAGTGGATCTCCAACGACGTCGCGACCGTGGCGATGGGGCTGGCCGCCTCGATGGGGCAGTTCCTGCTCAGCGCCGGCACCAAGGGCAAGCGCTACGCCCAGCCGCACAGCCGGATCATGATGCACCAGCCGTCCGGCGGCCTCGGCGGCACCGCGAGCGACATCCGGATCCAGGCCGAGCAGAGCCTGCACATCAAGAACGTGATGCAGCAGTTGATCGCCGAGCACACCGGCCAGACGCTGGAGAAGATCGAGGCCGACTCCGACCGCGACCGGTGGTTCACCGCCGAGCAGGCGCTCGAGTACGGCTTCATCGACCACGTCTTCAGCTCGGCCGCGCAGATCCCCGACTCGGCCGACGCGCCCAACCAGTGAGAGAGCCTGTGATGAGAAGCAACACGTTCGGCGCGCCCTTCGCCGAGGGGCAGCCCTTCGCGCCGCAGATGGACTACTACATCCCGCAGTGGGAGGAGCGCACCTCCTACGGGATGCGCCGCATCGACCCCTACACCAAGCTGTTCGAGGACCGGATCATCTTCCTCGGCACCCCGATCAGCGACGAGATCGCCAACGCGGTGATGGCCCAGCTGCTCTGCCTGCAGTCGATGGACACCGACCGCGACATCGAGATCTACATCAATAGCCCGGGTGGCTCGTTCACCGCGCTGACCGCGATCTACGACACGATGCGCTACATCAAGCCCGACGTCCGGACCGTCTGCCTCGGGCAGGCCGCCTCGGCCGCCGCGGTGATCCTGGCCGCCGGCACCAAGGGCAAGCGGCTCGCGCTCCCGAACAGCCGGATCCTGATCCACCAGCCGGCCACCGAGGGCGGCTACGGGCAGTCCTCCGACATCGAGATCCAGGCCAAGGAGATCCTCCGGATCCGCGAGCTGATGGAGAACATGCTCAGCTCCGACACCGGCAAGGACGTCACCGAGATCAGCCGGGACATCGAGCGCGACAAGTACCTGACGGCCGAGCAGGCCAAGGAGTACGGGATCATCGACGACGTCCTGACCTCGCTGAAGGCCGTCCCGGCCTGAGCTGGGCGGCACGGACGCACAGCAGAAAATCCTGTCCGTCGGACTCCCACCCGGTTAGGGTGGGCTGATCCGTCCACGTCGGTCGGGGGCCCTGAACCCGCACCGGAGCGCTCCCCGAGAGGAGAGGTGATGGCCCGCATCGGAGAGAGCGGCGACCTCCTGAAGTGCTCGTTCTGCGGCAAGAGCCAGAAGCAGGTCAAGAAGTTGATCGCCGGTCCCGGCGTCTACATCTGTGACGAGTGCATCGACCTCTGCAACGAGATCATCGAGGAGGAGTTCTCCGAGGGCTCCGACGTCGGCCTGCTCGAGGAGCTGCCCAAGCCCCAGCAGATCCGGCAGTTCCTCGACGGGTACGTCATCGGGCAGGACAGCGCCAAGCGGGCGCTCGCGGTGGCCGTCTACAACCACTACAAGCGGGTGCAGGCGCACGCCGGCAGCGGCGCCCGGCGTCCCGAGGACGACGGCGTCGAGCTGGGCAAGTCGAACATCCTGCTGATCGGGCCGACCGGGTGCGGCAAGACCTATCTGGCCCAGACGCTGGCCAAGATGCTGAACGTGCCGTTCGCCATCGCCGACGCCACCGCGCTGACCGAGGCGGGCTACGTCGGCGAGGACGTCGAGAACATCCTGCTCAAGCTGATCCAGGCCGCCGACTTCGACGTCAAGAAGGCCGAGACCGGGATCATCTACATCGACGAGGTCGACAAGATCGCCCGCAAGAGCGAGAACCCGTCGATCACCCGCGACGTCTCCGGTGAGGGCGTCCAGCAGGCACTGCTCAAGATCCTCGAGGGCACCACGGCCAGCGTCCCGCCGCAGGGCGGCCGCAAGCACCCGCACCAGGACTTCATCCAGATCGACACCACCAACGTGCTGTTCATCGTCGGGGGTGCGTTCGCGGGGCTCGACCACATCATCGCCAGCCGGGTCGGCAAGCGCCCGCTCGGCTTCAACAACGACCTCGAGACCCGCAAGCCGGTCTCCGACGACCCGTTCGTGGACGTCCGGCCCGAGGACCTGGTCAAGTTCGGCCTGATCCCCGAGTTCATCGGCCGGCTGCCGATGATCTCCTCGGTCGCCCCGCTCGACCGGGACGCGCTGATCCGGATCCTGGTCGAACCGCGGAACGCGCTGACCAAGCAGTTCAAGAAGCTGTTCGAGCTCGACGGCGTCGAGCTCGAGTTCACCCCCGAGGCGATCGAGGCGATCGCGGACCTGGCGCTGCTCCGCGGCACCGGCGCCCGCGGGCTCCGGGCCATCCTCGAGGAGGTGCTGCTCAACGTGATGTACGACGTGCCCAGCCGCGAGGACGTGGCCCAGGTCATCATCACCGCCGACGTGGTCAACGACAACGTCCTCCCGACGCTGGTGCCGCGCGAGAAGCTGGCCAAGCGGGAGCGACGCGACAAGAGCGCCTGAGGCTCGCGCGGGATACCGCTCGCTGAGCTTGTCGAAGCGCGGTGGGACGTGCGCTGAGCTTGTCGAAGCGCGGTGGCACGTGCGCTGAGCCTGTCGAAGCGCGGTGGGTGCGGTCGTCGGCCTGGTGCTCGGCGTCCCCTCGTTCGCAACCAGTCTCCCTCGCAGGCTCGGTCGACGGCCAGGCCCATCCACGCTCCCTCGGGGACGCCGAGCACCCGACCTCCTCGGTCTCGGCCTGTCTCTCGTCCGGGTGGGTGGCCGAGGAGGACCGCACTGCGTGCGGGCTGTCGCTCCGGGGTGGTGGTGGACGCCGTTCGTCGCTTTGACAGGATCGAGGTCCACCGTCAGGAGGGCCGATGACCTACACCGCTGAGGACTGGCCGATCGCGGCCGCCATGCTGCAGTTCCCGCCGCTGACCGAGGCCTCGGGCCAGGAGTGGCTGGAGGCGTTCACCGAGATCAAGGACGCAGGGTTCGACTTCGTCGACCTGACCGACGCGGCGATCCGGCCGGGGGACCTGAGCGCGGAGCGGCTGGTCGAGCTGGCCCAGGCGATCCACGAGGCCGGGCTGCGGGCGCCGGCGGTGTCGGCGATCCGGCGCAGCGTGATCGACGCCGAGCACGGCGACGACAACCTCGCCTACAGCCACCGGACGCTCGAGGCGGCGGCCGCACTGGGGATCCCGCTGGTCTCGTTCGGGCTCCACCAGGCGCTCAGCGAGGAGCAGAAGCAGCAGCTCTGGTTCTGGACGGTCGTCGGGCACCAGGACGACCGCGACGACGCCGAGGCCTGGAACCGTGCGGTCGCGCGGTTCCGCGAGCTCGGCCGGCACGCCGCCGAGCTGGGGCTGCTGGTCTCGCTGGAGATGTACGAGGACACCTTCCTCGGCACCTCGGCCTCCTCGGTCCGGCTGGTCAGCGAGATCGGGATGGACAACGTCGGGCTCAACCCCGACCTCGGCAACCTGCTCCGGCTGCACCGGCCGATCGAGCCGTGGCGCGAGCTGTGCGAGGCCACGCTGCCGTGGGCGAACTACTGGCACGTCAAGAACTACGCCCGCGACGAGGACGAGGCCCGCGACTTCTACACCGCGGTCCCGACGCCGCTGGAGACCGGCGTGATGAGCTACCGCGAGGCGGTCAAGATCGCGCTGGCCGGCGGCTTCCAGGGGGCGATCTGCTGCGAGCACTACGGCGGCGACGGGCTCAGCGTCAGCGCCACCAACCGTGACTACCTGCGGCGTCACGCGCTGCCCAAGCGTCCCGGCTACGCGCTGGGCACCAGCCACGTCACCCAACCCGAGCCGATGGAGGCCCTGTGACCACCCCCGCCGCCGACGAGGCCGCGACCGCACCCACGCACGTCCCGTCCGGGAGCCCGGGCGACGGCGCCGGCCGGCAGATCGCCGTGGTCGGCGCCGGCTACATGGGCGGCGGCATCGCCCAGGTGCTCGGGCTGGCCGGGGCCGATGTGAAGCTCGCCGACGTGTCCGCGGCCGCCGCCCACGCCAGCTACGACCGGCTCCTGACCGAGGCCGGACAGTTCGCCGCCGACGGGCTGTTCCCGGCCGACGCGGTCGAGCGGCTGACCGCCCGGCTGCAGGCGTCGGACAGCATCGAGGAGGCCGTGGCGGGTGCCGAGTTCGTCATGGAGGCGGTGCCCGAGCAGGTCGAGATCAAGCACCCGATCCTCACCCGGATCAGCCGGGCGAACACCGACGCGGTGATCGCCTCCAACACCTCGACGCTGTCGATCGCGCTGCTCGCCGAGGCGGTCGAGGGCGCCCAGCGCTTCCTCGGGGTGCACTTCTCCAACCCGGCGCCGTTCATCCCGGGCGTCGAGATCATCCCGCACGAGCGGACCTCGCAGGCCGCCACCGACCTCGCGGTGGCGATCGTCGCCGAGGCCGGCAAGCGCGGTGCGGTGATCAAGGACGTGACCGGGTTCGTGCTCAACCGGCTGCAGTATGCGCTGTTCACCGAGGCGTCCCGGCTGGTCGAGGAGGGTGTGACCAGCGCCGAGGAGGTGGACGCGATCGTCCGCACCACCTTCGGCTTCCGGCTGCCGTTCTTCGGGCCGTTCGTGATCGCCGACATGGCCGGGCTCGACGTCTACGCCGCCTGCTACCGCTCGCTCCAGCAGACCTATCCGGAGCGGTTCGCGACCCCGCGGGCGCTGGCCGAGCTGGTCGAGGGCGGTCACCTGGGGACCAAGACCGGTGGCGGCTTCCTGCCGCTGACGGCCGAGCAGGTGCCCGAGCTGATCAGCTATCGCAACCGGGCCTACGTCCGGCTCCAGGAGCTGCTCGACGAGCTCGGCCCGGCACCCACCCAGCCCGTCCCGGCCGAGTCGGACGGCGACGCGGCGGGGTGAGCGACGAGCTCGGCCGTCGACGGATCGGGCGGGTGGAGACGGGCTCGCTGACCGGTCGCTACCCGCGGCTGATCGGCAAGAACGCCCGGCTGGGCGACCACGGCCGCGGACCGGTCAGCACCACGGTCACCGTCGAGACCACCGACGGGCTGCGCGGGTGGGGTCTGGCCGGGGCGGTCCCGGGCCCGGTCGAGCGGTTCGTCGGACGCACGGTGGGCGAGCTGTTCGACCCGGTCACCGGCGTCGTCGACCCCGACGCGCGGGCGCTCGACCTCGCGCTGCACGACCTCGCCGGTCGAGCGCTCGACCTGCCCGTCCACCGCCTCCTCGGCACCGCCGGCCCGCAGACCACCCCGGTCTACGACGGCGGGATCTACTTCTCCGACCTCGACGCCCGCGACCGCCCGGCCGCGGGCGTGGTGCTGGCCGACGTGGCCGAGGACGCCACCGACGGCTTCGCCGCGTTCAAGCTCAAGATCGGTCGCGGTCACCGCTGGACCGATCCGGCGGACGGTCTGGCCCGCGACGTGGCCGTCACCCGCGCGGTCCGCGACGCCCACCCCGACGCCGTGCTGCTGGTGGACGCCAACGACGGCTACGACCTGGCCACCACGCTGCGTTACCTGGACGCGACCGCCGACTGCGGGCTGTTCTGGCTGGAGGAGCCGTTCGTCGAGAACCGGTCCGACCTGGAGGTGCTGCGGCGCTGGCGGGACGAGAACGGGTCGTCGTTGCTGGTCGCCGACGGCGAGACCTGCCCGGACGTCGAGGCGGTGGTGGCGCTGGCCGCCGACGGGCTGGTCGACGTGCTGCTGATGGACGTGATCGGATTCGGTTTCACCGCCTGGCGCTCGTTGGTGCCGCGGCTCGCCGGGCTCGGGGTCGCCTCCTCGCCGCACGCCTGGGGCGAGCTGCCCAAGACGCTCTACGCGGCGCAGCTGGCCCGCGGCCTCGGCACCGTGGTCCAGCTCGAGGCCGTGCCCGGCCGGGTCGACGGCCTCGACACGTCGGCCTACCGGTTCGACGGCCGCAGCCTGGGCGCCCCCGACCTGCCCGGGTTCGGCCTCCCCGAGCCCGGCTCGGGTCCGGGCACCCGCTGGCGCGACCTGCTCTGACCCAGGCTCGCGCCCTTCGACGGGCTCAGGGCACGGTGGCGGGGTCAGCCGCGGGGGCGGCGGATCCGGTAGAGCACGTGCGGGCGGATCGGGTGGCCTTCGGGGAGCCGGGGGTGGTCGAAGTCGTCGGCGGGGTCGTGGGTCATCCCGATCCGGCGCATCACCGCCTGCGAGCGCAGGTTGCTGGCCGCGGTGAAGGAGACGATCTCGTCCAGACCCAGCCGGTCGAAGCCGACGTCGAGTGCCGCGCGGGCCGCCTCGGTGGCGAAGCCGTGGCCCCAGAACGGCCGAGCCAGCCGCCAGCCGATCTCGATCGCCGGGGTGAAGTGCGCCTCGAAGCTCGGCCGGGCCAGCCCGACGAAGCCGATGAACTCCTTCGTCTCACGGACCTCGGTCGCCCACAGCCCCCAGCCCTGCCCGGCGATCGCCGCCTCGATCCGGTTGACGGTCGCGTCCGACTGCTCGCGGGTGAGCACCGCGGGGAAGTGCTCCATCACCACCGGGTCGGCGTTGAGCGCGGCGAACGGCTCGCGGTCCTCCGGGCGCCACCGGCGGAGCCGGAGCCGCTCGGTCTCGGGCTCGACCAGCTGGGGCTCGATCAGTTCGGGCACCCTCAGAGCTTGGTGTCGGTCTCGGCGTGCAGACCGTGCTCGGCCGACATCTGCTGGAGTGTCTCGCCGGTGCCGAGCCGGGCCTTGCGGTAGCCGTAGATCGCGTAGATCACGAAGCCGACGGCCATCCAGACCAGGAACCGGATCCAGGTCTCCACCGAGAGGTTGATCGTCAGATAGAAGCAGACTAGGGCGGCCAGTGCGGGCACCACCGGCACGCCCGGCACCCGGAAGGCGCGCTTGAGGTCGGGCCGGGTGCGGCGCAGCACGATCACCCCGATCGAGACCAGGATGAACGCGGTCAGGGTGCCGATGTTGACCATCTCGCTGAGCGCGTCGAAGGGCACGAACCCGGCGATCAGCATGCCGAGCACCCCGAGCACCGCGGTGATCACGTACGGCGTCTTGAACCGCGGGTGCACCTTGCTCAGCGTCGGCGGCAACAGGTGGTCGCGCGACATCGCGAACACCACCCGGGCCGCGCCGGTGAGCAGGGTGAGCACCACCGTGGTGAGACCGGCCACCGCGCCGGCGGAGATCACCACCGCCATCCAGCCCTGGCCGACCGAGCTGAACGCCTTGGCCAGCGCCGCGCTCGGGTCGATCCGGTCGTACTTGACCATGCCGGTGATCACCAGGCAGACCGCGGCGTAGAGCACGGTGCAGATGGTCAGCGAGGCGATGATGCCGATCGGCAGGTCGCGCTGCGGGTTGCGGGCCTCCTCGGCGGTGGTGGCCACCACGTCGAACCCGATGTAGGCGAAGAAGACAAGGGCGGCCCCGGCGAAGATCCCGCCGACGCCGAAGGCGGTCGGTTGCAACCCCAGCACCGCCTGGATGAGCGGCTGGGTCAGCCCGGTCTCACCGTCGCCGGGCTGGGTGGGTGGGATGAACGGCGAGTAGTTCGAGGCCCTGACGAAGAACAGCCCGGCGACGATCACGAAGACGACGATGAAAAGCTTTACCGCGACCAGCACCATGTTGACCCGGAGCGACTCCTTGACCCCGATGGTGATCAGCACGCTCAGCGCGGCGACCAGGAGCACCGCCAGCAGGTTGAAGCCACCCTCGTTGCCGATCGCCTTCGGGAAGGTGATCCCGGCCTGGTCGAGCAGGGCGATCACGTAGGCGCTCCAGCCCTGCGCGACGTTGGCCGCGCCGACCAGCAGCTCGAGGATCAGGTCCCAGCCGATGATCCAGGCGATGATCTCGCCGAGGCTGGCGTAGGAGAACGTGTAGGCCGAGCCGGACACCGGGACGGTCGAGGCGAATTCGGCGTAGCAGACCGCGGCCAGGGCGCAGGCCACCGCCGAGATCACGAAGCTGATCACGATCGCCGGCCCGGCCATGGTGGCCGCCGCCTTGCCGGTCAGGGTGAAGATGCCGGCGCCGATCACCACCCCGATGCCGAAGACGGTCAGGTCGAGCGCGCTGAGGTTCTTCTTGAGCGAGTACTCCGGTTCGTCGGTGTCGGCCAGCGACTGCTCGATGCTCTTGGTCCGGAAGACGGCCATCACGACTCCTCGATCCGACGACGGTGGTGATCGACCACGACACCGTAGCGAAGAGCCGGCCGCGAGGGCACCACCCTCGCGGCCGGCTCGGCCGTCGGACCACGACGATGACCTCCTCCGGAGCGGGCCGGAGGTGGCCGGGAGCGGCCCCGGCTCAGCGGTGGGCGTCGTCGAAGGCCTGCTGCACCTGGCGGGGCACCTTGCCCTTGCTGCTCACCTCGTACCCGTGCGCGCGGGCCCAACCGCGAACGTCCTTGCGGGTCACCGACCGGAGCAGGGTGAACGAGCGGCCCTCGAGGATGAGCGTGGTCACCTTGCCCTCGACCCGCTGGGCGTCGTCGCTGCTCAGCTCGAGCCGCCACTCCTGCCCGGGCGCCTTGGGCACGGTGAACTCGACCCCGTTCTCGGCGGCGTTGAGCAGCAGCGCGAAGCTGTCCGCGTCGTCGTGGTGGAAGACGAAGGTGATCGTCCTCGCGGTCGGGTTGTTCCAGTCCGGCGGGTCGAAGCCCTTGGCGTCGCTGCGCAGGATCTGCACCCGGTCGGGCGTGCTGCGGTCCCGCGGGCCGCGCCGGTACCACTCGGGCCGCAGCGCCGGCTCGCGCCGACGCAGCCGGATCAGCATCCGGGTGAACTCCTGCAGACCCTGGTCGGCGGCGTCCCAGTCGAACCAGGAGATCTCGTCGTCCTGGCAGTAGGCGTTGTTGTTCCCGCCCTGGGTCCGGCCCATCTCGTCGCCACCGAGGATCATCGGCACCCCGGCCGAGAGCAGCAGGGTGGCCAGGAAGTTGCGCCGCTGCCGGTTGCGCCGGTCGTTGATCTCCGGGTCGTCGGTCGGCCCCTCGGCGCCGTTGTTGGACGAGCGGTTGTCGCTCTCGCCGTCGTTGTTGTCCTCGCCGTTGGCCTCGTTGTGCTTCTGGTCGTAGGAGGTCAGGTCGGCCAGGGTGAAGCCGTCGTGCGCGGTGATGAAGTTGACGCTGCACAGCGGCGAGCGGCGGGTCGGCTCGTACACGTCCGGGCTGCCCAGGATCCGCTGCGAGACGGTGCCGAGCACCGAGTCGGCGCTCCGCCAGAAGTCGCGGACGTCGTCGCGGAACTTGCCGTTCCACTCCGACCACTCGGCCGGGAAACCGCCGACCTGATAGCCGGCGGTGTCCCAGGGCTCGGCGATCATCTTGATCGGCGCCAGCGTCGGGTCCTGGGCGACCAGGTCGAGGAAGGCGCTGTGCACGTCGGCGTCGCCGCCCTGCCGGGTCAGCGTGGTGGCCAGGTCGAAGCGGAAGCCGTCGACGTGCATCTCGGTGACCCAGTAGCGCAGCGAGTCCATGATCAGCGTCAGCGCGGCCGGGTGGCCGACGTTGAGGCTGTTGCCGGTGCCGGTGGTGTCGAAGTAGTGCGCCCGATCGTCCGGGACCAGCCGGTAGTAGGAGGCGTTGTCGATGCCCTTGAGCGCCAGCGTCGGGCCCATGTGGTTGCCCTCGGCGGTGTGGTTGTAGACCACGTCGAGGATCACCTCGAGCCCGGCCGCGTGCAGCGCCTTGACCAGCGCCTTGAACTCGTCGACCTGCTGGCCGCCGTCGCCGCCGGCCGCGTACTCGTTGTGCGGGGCGAGGAAGCCGATCGAGTTGTAGCCCCAGTAGTTGCGCAGCCCCTTCTCGCCGAGGTGGCTGTCCTGGACGAACTGGTGCACCGGCAGCAGCTCGACCGCGGTGACGCCGAGGTCGGTCAGGTACTCGATCGCCGCGGGCTGGGCCAGGCCGGCGTAGGTGCCGCGGAGCGACTCGTCGATCCCGGGGAACCGCTGGGTGAAGCCCTTGACGTGGGTCTCGTAGACGATCGTCTCGGCCAGCGGGGTCCGCGGCGGGCGGTCGTCGCCCCAGTCGAAGCTGTGCCGGTCGGTGACCACGCAGCGCGGGACCGAGCCGGCGGAGTCGGACTCGTCGAGCTGGTCGGGGTTGTTCATGTCGTGGCCGAAGACCGGCTGACCCCAGTCGTAGCCGCCTTCGACGGCGGTGGCGTAGGGGTCGAGCAGCAGCTTGTTCGGATTGAACCGCAGCCCGTTGGCCGGGTCCCAGGGTCCGTGCACCCGCAGCCCGTAGCGGGTGCCGACCTCCACGTCCGGGACGAATCCGTGGAACGTGTGGCCGGTGCGCTGGTCGAGCCGGGTGCGGTGTTCGTTGCCGTCGGAGTCGAAGCGGCAGAACTCGACCGCCTCAGCCGACTCGGTGTAGACGGCAACGTCTGCGCCGCCCTCGACCAACCTGACGCCCCGCGGGTGGGGGACTGATCTCGGAGTCACTCGGTCCATCCTGCCGGAGGGGTCCGACACCTCCCCGCACCGGGGCTCCCGGGGCCGTGACCGGTGGCGCCGTCCGGACCGGTCCGCTCTTGACGACCGGGCGTGGTTTTGCTTCAGTGACGGCGACGTCCGGCCCGCCGGTGCGTCCCTGGATCAGCAGACAGGTCACTGAGCTGGCACCTTCGGGAGCCGGCCCCGGTTCCCCCGACGAGAGGACCGGCGATGACCGCCCCCACCTTCGACGCGCACGCTGCCGGTCCCCGGCGGCGTGTCTGGCTGCGCGACCCACTGGCCGTCTGGACCGGTGACCCGTCCGGCCACTCGTTCGACAGCCGAGGTGGTCCGCGGAGTGACGGCGGGGGAGACGCCGGCGGTGGGGTGGTGGTCGAGAGTTCGCTGGTGGCCGAGCTGGTGCCGACCGGCGGACGTCCGTCGGAGGCCTGCGCGGAGGTCGTCGACTGCTCGGCGCACGTGCTGCTGCCCGGCTTGGTCAACACCCACCACCACTTCTACCAGACCCTGACCCGGGCCTGGGGGCCGGTGATCGACACCGCGTTGTTCGACTGGTTGCAGCGGCTCTACCCGGTGTGGGCCCGGATCACGCCGCGCGACCTCGAGCTCGCGGTCACGGTGGCCGCCGCCGAGCTGCTGCTGTCGGGCTGCACCACCGCGGCCGACCACCACTATCTGTTCCCGGCCCAGCTGACCGAGGCGATCGACGTCGAGGTCGCCACCCTGGGGACGCTCGGGCTACGGGCGGTGGTCACCCGCGGGTCGATGTCGCTCGGCCGCGACCAGGGCGGGTTGCCGCCGCAGTCGACCGTCCAGGACCCGGACGTGATCATGGCCGACTGCGAACGGGTGGTCGACCGCTACCACCAGGCCGGCGAGGGCGCGATGGTTCAGGTCGCCCTGGCACCGTGCTCGCCGTTCTCGGTGACCCGGCAGACCATGATCGACAGCGCCGAGCTGGCGCGCGCGCGTGGACTCGCGCTGCACACCCACCTGGCCGAGACGCTGGACGAGGAGGACTTCTGCCGCGAGCGGTTCGGGCTGCGCACGGTCGACTACCTGGAGAGCGTCGGCTGGCTGGAGGACCGCACCTGGCTGGCCCACGGCATCCACTTCGACGACGACGAGGTGGCCCGGCTCGGTGCCGCGGGCGTCGGCGTCGCGCACTGCCCGAGCTCGAACATGCGACTGGCCTCCGGCATCGCCCGGGCGGTCGAGCTCGAGGATGCCGGGTGCGCGGTCGGGCTGGGCGTCGACGGGTCGGCGTCCAACGACCACTCCAACCTGATGGTCGAGGCTCGGCAGGCGCTGCTGCTCCAGCGGCTGCGGTACGGCGCCGAGGCGGTCAGCCCGGCCCGCGCGCTCGGCTGGGCCACCCGCGGCTCCGCCCGGGCCCTCGGACGCGACGACCTCGGGGTGATCGCGCCCGGCCGTCCGGCCGACCTCGCCCTGTTCCGGCTGGACGAGCCGGCGTTCTCGGGCAGCCACGACCCGGTGGCCGCGCTGCTGCTGTGCGGGGCACACCGGGCGGACCGGGTGATGGTGGACGGCCGCTGGCGGGTCACCGACGGTGCGGTGGTCGGTCTCGACCTGCCCGCGGTGCTCGCCGAGCACGGCGCGGCCGCCCGTCGACTGGTGGCGGCGGGCTGATCCCGGTCAGGCGTCGGGGTCGTCGAGACCGTCGTCCCCGGCGGCCTCCTCGGTGGCGACCGTGACCGGGGCGCCGAGCCGGCGAAGCTGGAGGGCCAGCACCAGGCAACCGAGCGCGGTGACGATCCCGAGCAGGACCTGCACCCAGGTCGGCGCGACCAGCTGGACCGGCGCGGCGACGAAGGCGAGCCCGAACAGCACCCCGGCGCCGGGGGGCATCGCGTCCGACCGGAGCACCGCGAGCGCGACCAGCACCCCGGCGACGCCGAGCAGCGCCAGCCCGGCCAGGTGCAGCCCGAACCGCGGCTGCCCGTGGTCCAGCGCACCGCCGAGGGCGACCAGGTCGAACTGCCGGGTCCGCTCGATCCAGTCGCCGAGGGTGCCGAGCCCGAACGCCTCGGCGCCGAGCGCGGCGAGCACCAGCCCGGCTCCGGCCCACCAGACCGCGAGCGCGGCCCCGGCGACCCGGCCACCGAGGAATCCGGCGAGCGCGTCGCGGAGGCCGAGCACCCCGAACCCGGCGGCGACGTAACCGACGATCGCGCAGAGGTGGGCGACCAGCCAGGCCGGCGACGACCAGCCGTCGGCGGCGGTCAGCCCGGCGGCGTCGGCCGCGAACGGGCGGAGCACCGGGAACAGCGCGAAGAGCAGCCCGGCCACGGCCAGCGCGACGGCCGGCGGGGTGGGCCGGTGCAGCACGACCGGCGGTGGCTCGGGGGCGGGCAGCACCGCCTCGACGCTCGCCCCGGGTGCGTGCGCCGGGTCGGGCCCGGTCGGGCGGGCAGAACCGAGGGTGTGGGCACTCATCGCCGCCTCCTGGCGTCCAACGATCCTGGTCGCAGGCTAGCCAGCGGGGGCGTGGAGCGGTGGGTGGCGCGCCGGAGCCCGGCGGGGGAGCGAGTGCCCCTACTTCATCCCGGAGGTGACGAAGCCGTTGACGAAGCCGCGCTGGAGCACCAGGAAGATCACCAGCACCGGCAGGATGTAGAGCACCGCGCCGGCGGCCAGGGTGGTGTAGAGCGGGGTCCCGGCCGGGGTGGTGTAGCCCGCGGACAGCCCCACGGCAAGGGTGGTCTGGTCGTTGGACAGGAACAGCGACGGGGAGATGAAATCGGCCCAGCCGCCGGTGAAGGTGAGGATGAACCCGGCCAGGCACGGCGCCTTGGCCAGCGGCAGGAACACCGAGACGAACATCCGCATCCAGCCGCAGCCGTCGATGATGGCGGCGTCCTCGAGGTCGGAGGGCATCGCGCTGAAGGCCTGCCGGAACAGGAAGATCAGGAACGCCGACCCGCCGAGGCCCCAGAGCACCCAGGGCCAGTAGGTGTAGACCAGACCGATCCGGGCGAAGATCAGGTAGGTCGGGATCAGCGTGACGATGGCCGGGACCATCATCGTCGCGATGACGATCATGAACAGCACGCCCTTGCCCCGCGCCCGGAGCCGGGCGAACCCGAAGCCGACCATCGCCGAGCTCAGGGTGGCCAGCACCGCGTGCACGCCGGCGAGCAGGAGCGAGGTCACCGCGTACCGGCCGAACGGGATCAGCGTCACCGCGTCGCGGTAGTTCGACCAGTGCAGGGTCTTGGGCAGCAGGCTCCCGCTGGCCAGCCCGGCGTCGTCGTTGAGCGAGATCGACACCAGCCAGACCAGCGGGATCAGGAACGCCACCGCGATCACCACCAGCGGGACGTAGACGGCCCGGCGCCGGCGGCGACCGGCGCGCCGCGAGGGGGCCGGGCCGAGCGCCGGCGTCGGCA
The DNA here is from genome assembly GCF_014137855.1 of Microlunatus kandeliicorticis. GTDB lineage: Bacteria > Actinomycetota > Actinomycetes > Propionibacteriales > Propionibacteriaceae > Microlunatus > Microlunatus kandeliicorticis. The sequence continues at coordinate 302,071 of NZ_JACGWT010000006.1, read as the reverse complement.
GGGTGGCGGGGCGTTCGAGGACGGTCACCGGGTCACCTCCGGGGTCTCGCGGGTCCGGCGTCGTCGGGTGGGGGTGTCCGGCGCGTTCTCGTAGAAGACGGCGCGGGCGCTGACCCGGAAGATCACCACGGTGAGCAGCAGGATCAGCACGAACAGCACCCAGAGCAGCGCCGAGGCGTACCCGAACCGGCCGTAGGCGAAGTACTGGGCGTAGACGTGGATCATGTAGAGGTAGGTGCTCTGCGGGACCGACGTGACCGAGGCGGTGCCCGAGCTCGCGGTCAGCAGCAGCGGTGCGACGAAGCCCTGCACCGAGCCGATGATCCCGGTGATCACCTGGAACAGGATGATCGGGCTGAGCAGCGGCAAGGTGATCTTGCTGAACACCTGCCAGGCCCCGGCACCGTCGACCCGAGCTGCCTCCTGCAGCTCGCGCGGGATGCCCTGCAGACCCGAGAGCGAGATGATCATGCTCGCGCCGACGCCCCACAGCGTGACCGCGACCAGCACCACGAACACCCCGGGGTCGGAGAGCCAGTCCACCGGCGGGATCCCGACGAGGCCGATCACCGCGTTGACCGCACCGAAGTCGGCGTTGAACAGCATCTTGAAGCACAGCGCCGACCCGACGATCGGCACCACCGCGGGCAGGTAGATCAGGGCCCGGAAGGCTCCGCGGGCCCGGATCTGCTGGTTGAGCAGGACGGCCAGCAGCAGCCCGAAGGCGATGCTCAGCGGGACGGTGCCGAGGGTGTAGAGCCCGGTGCGGGCCAGGGCGTGCAGCGCGTCGGGGTCACTGGCGATCGCGGTGTAGTTGTCCAGCCCGACATAGCGGTACCGGCCGGTCATGCCGTCGTAGTTGGTGGTGCTGAGCCAGAGCGCGTAGCCGAGCGGGAACAGCGTGAGCAGCACGAAGCCGGCCAGCCACGGCGCGATGAAGCCGTAGAAGGTGGCCGGCCGGTAGCGGCGCCAGCCGCGGGCCGCAGACGAGGTGCCGGCGGTGGTGCGGGCCGGGACCCGGAGCGTCCCGCCGGTCTGGGTGGCGGTCACGAGACCAGCTCCTTCCCGAGCTTGAGCAGCGGGTTGAGGGTGTCGTTGATCAGGTCCGCCACCTTGCCGGCGGGCAGCCCGGCCTCGATGCCCTTGCGCAGCTGCTGCGAGAGTGACGCGTCGAGCGCGGTGTAGGCGACGTAGGGGGAGAAGTCGAGCACCGAGAAGTGGTCGAGCTCGGTCTTCTGCACGCCGAGGGCCTGCCGTTGGTACGGCTTGTCCGAGGGCAGGTCGGACAGCAGCGAGGTGATCCCGGGCAGCCCCCAGCCGGACTGGGCCCGGCGGGTGGCCGGCGGGCCGCCGAAGTAGTGCTCGCAGAAGGCCCAGGCCAGGTCCTTGTGCTTGGCCCGCTTGGGGATCCAGAAGCCCGTCCCGGCCAGGCACGGGCTGGTGCGCTTGGGCCCGAACCGCGGCGCCGGGAAGAACATCACGTCCTTGGCCAGGGTGTCGTCGGCGCTGACCAGCCCGGAGAACCAGTAGCCGTAGCCGAGCATGGCCAGCTGGTCGGCGCTGAAGGTCGGCGACGAGCCGGCCGGCAGCGGCCGCGCCACCGTGCTGCCCACCTGGTCGGCGGCGTAGGTCAGGTACCAGCGGAGCGCCGCGGCAGCCTCGGGCGAGCTGAAGTCGACGGTGCTGAAGTCCTCGCTGAAGATCGACCCGCCGGCCGAGGAGACCATGTTGATGAACCCGGCCGAGAGGCTGTTGTCGAACGGCGGGACCAGCCCGTAGGTGCGGTACTGGGCGCCGTTGCGCTTCGTCAGCCGACGCGCCAGGTCGAGCCACTCGTCGTAGTCGATCGGTTCGGTGGTCGAGGGCAGGTCCACCCCGGCGGCGTCGAACACCGTCGTGTTGCACCAGAACATCGCGTCCTGCGAGTAGTCCTTGACCAGCCCGTACCGCGGACCGGAGCCCTGTCGGCTGCCGTCGTAGCGCCAGACGTCGTTGGCCGGGGCGAGCTTGTCGACGCTGAGCGCGGTGCTGCGGGCGAAGTAGGGGTCGAGGTTCTCGGCCAGGTCGCGCGCGACCAGATAGGGCGTGTTGTTGACCCCCTGGTCGCGGACCAGATCCGGCGGGTTGCCGGCCGCGAACATCGCGGTGAGCAGGCTCTGGTCGACCGCGACGAACTTCACCGTGACCCCGGGATGGGCGTGCACGAACTCGGCGACGTCCTGGTCGGTGACCTCGGCCGGGTTGTTCCCCATCACCACCAGGGTGTTCGGGTCGTCCGTCCCGCAGCCGCCGAGCGCGGCGGCCGCGGCTGCCCCGGCCGCGCCGGCCAGCAGCCGGCGACGGGTCAGCGTGGCTCCCATCGACAACACTCCCTCGTGTCACGATCCGGTGCCGTCACGCCCCGCGGGGGACAGCGAGCGGCGGGACCATCAAACGCCGGAAGTTCACCCCTGTCCAGCACTCCCGGTGGGCTTTTCACCAGCGCTGACCAGGAGCGACGCGCAGGGGCTCACCACCCACCCACGTGCCCTGAGCCTGTCGAAGGGCGGCGGGGGCGCTTCGACAGGCTCAGCGCGCGTTCTGCCCCACCACGGTGCCCTGAGCCCGCCGAAGGGCGGAGCCTCAGCGGCTGCGCCCGATGCCCCCGGCGTACCGCCCCGGGGTGGTGTCGATCATGGTCCGCAGGTGCCGGGCCAGGTGCGACTGGTCGTAGAAGCCGGCACCCGTCGCCGCGTCGGCGGCCGGCACCCCGGCCAGCAACAGCCGGCGGGCCCGGTCGACCCGCACCCCGGTGAGGTAGCGGTGCGGTGGCAACCCGAACCGGGCGCTGAAGGTCCGGACCAGGTGCCGCGGGTCGGCGCCGAGGAGCCGCCCGGCCGTGACGAGGTCGGGCGGGGCGACCGGGTCGGCGTCGAGCAGGGCGCGAAGCCCGTCGGCCAGCCGGTCGCCGGCCCGGGTGCGGACCGGCCCCCTTCGCTCCGGATCTCCGGTGAGGTGGTCGCGGAGCCGACCGGTCACCAGCGCCAGCCGGCTGTCGGTCTCCCAGCCGTCCGCCCGGCCGTCACGAGCCGCGGCCAGCGACCGGTGCAGCGCACCGATCCGGCGCTGCAGCGCGGCGTCGTCGATCTCGGGCCGGTCGACGGCGGAACCGATCAGGCGCTCGCCGAGCGTCGCGGGCTCGAGATACAGCACCCGTTTGCGGAACCCGCTCGGCTGGGCGGCCTGGCCGTCGTGCGCGACGTGCGGCGGCAGCACGGTGACCAGCGTGGTCAGCGCACCGTGCTCACGGCGGTCGAGGGCATAGCGGACCGCGCCGGTCTCGATGGTGAGCACCGTCCAGCTGTCGTGGGTGTGCATCGGGTAGGCGTGGTCGGTGAACTCGGCCCAGAACACCTCGCGGATCCCCGCGGTCTGCGGCCGCCAGGCTCGGACGCGGTTGGCGGCGGGCATGCGAAGAACGTACAAGAAGCACGCGCCCACCCGGGCTGGACTGGGGCGGTGACCACGACACCCGTCCCCAGCGCCGACGACCCCGACGCGCCGGTCCGGTTCGACACCAAGCTCGCCGTGCTGGTCCGCGACGACCTCGCGGTCTGGCAGCGGCTCAACGTCACCGCGTTCCTGGTGAGCGGACTGGCCGCGCGGCACCCCGACCTGGTCGGTGAGCCCTACCGCGACGCCGACGACGTCGAGTACCTGCCGATGTTCCGGCAGCCGACCCTCGTGTTCGAGGCCGACGCGACCCGGTTGGCCGCCGCCCACGCGCGGGCGCTCGCCCGCGGGCTGACGCCGGCGATCTTCACCGCCGAGCTGTTCGCCACCGGCCACGACTCCGCCAACCGGGCTGCGGTGCGCGGGGTCCGCACCGCCGACCTCGACCTGGTGGGGCTGGCCGTGCACGGGCCGCGGAGCGCCGTCGACAAGATCACCAAGGGTGCGCGCATGCACCCGTGACGGCGCTTCGACATGCTCAGCGCGCGTTCACCATCCACGGGCCCTGAGCCTGTCGAAGGGCGGCGGGGCGCTTCGACATGCTCAGCGCGCGTTCACCACCCACGCGCCCTGAGCCTGTCGAAGGGGCGGAGGGCGCTTCGCCAGGCTCAGCGGGCGGAGGGGGCGTCGACCGGCTCAGCGAGCGTCAGGCGGTGGCCTCGGCCAGCTCGACCTCGACCGTGACCGGGGTGTCCGACTCGGCCCAGAGCACCTCGCCGGTCAGCCGGCCGACGGCGCGCAGGTCGGCCTCGACCAGCCGGAGCCGCTCGAGGGCCTCACCCGGACCGGAGAACTCGATCCGCTCGACCTCGGTCTTCATCGAGACCTTCTGCTTGCTCTTGGCGCCGCGGATGGCGATCAGCGCGGTGGCCACGTCGTCGAGCAGCAGCGGATCGGCGCTCCCGGCGGTCGGTGCGGCGTCGATCTCCGCCTCGGTCGGCCAGGACGCGGTGTGGATCGATCCGGTCTTCCACCACGACCACACCTCCTCGGTGACGAAGGGCATGATCGGCGCGAGCAGGCGCAGCACCACGTCGAGGGCGAGCCGCAGGGTGGCGTGCGCGCTGGCCGCCGGACCGGCGCCCATCGACCCGTACGCGCGCTCCTTGACCAGCTCGAGGTAGTCGTCGCAGAACTGCCAGAAGAACCGCTCGGTGGCGTCCAGCGCCCCGGTGTAGTCGAACCGGTCGAACGCCTCGGTCGCCTCCACCACCACCCGACGCAGCTGGGCGAGCAGCGCCAGGTCGGCCGCCTCGGTGATCGGCGCGTCGGGATCCGGGGTGCCGTAGCCGAGCGCGAACTTGCTGGCGTTGAGCACCTTGAGCGCGAGCCGCCGGCCGACCTTCATCTCCTTCTCGTCGAAGGGGGAGTCGAGCCCCGGCCGGGCGCGGGCCGCCCGCCAGCGGACGGCGTCGGCACCGTAGGTCTCGAGCACGTCGGTGGGCACCACCACATTGCCCTTGGACTTGCTCATCTTCTTGCGGTCCGGGTCCATCACGAAGCCCGAGATCGAGGCCCGCGCCCAGGGCAGCGAGCCGTTCTCGAACCAGGCCCGCACCACCCGTGAGAACAGCCAGGTGCGGATGATGTCGTGGCTCTGCGGGGCCAGATCCATCGGGAAGGTCATCGCGAACAGCTCGTCGTCGCGTTCCCAGCCGCAGACGATCTGCGGGGTCAGCGAGCTGATCGCCCAGGTGTCCATCACGTCGGGGTCGCCGACGAACCCGCCGGGCACGCCGCGCTGCTGCTCGTCGAACCCGGGCGGGCAGTCGCTGCTCGGGTCGACCGGCAGGCTGTCCTCGGCGGCGAAGATCGGGCTGTCGTGACGCGGCTCGCCGTTCGCGTCGAGCGGGTACCAGACCGGGAACGGCACCCCGAAGAAGCGCTGCCGGCTGATCAGCCAGTCGCCGTTGAGCCCGCTCACCCAGTTGTCGTAGCGGTACTTCATGTGCTGCGGCACCCAGGCGAGCTCGTCGCCCTTGGCCAGCATCTGCCGGCGCAGGTCCTCGTCGCGGCCGCCGTTGCGGATGTACCACTGCCGGGTCGAGACGATCTCCAGCGGCTTGTCGCCCTTCTCGTAGAAGTTCGCCATCCGCTGGGTCGGCTTCGGGTCGCCGTCGAGGTCACCGCTCTCGCGCAGCAGAGCGACCATCGCCTCGCGAGCGCTGAACGTGGTCTTGCCGGCCAGCTGGTCGTAGGCACCGGTCGCGCCCGACGGGATCCAGTCCGGGGTGTCGCGGAGGATCCGGCCGTCGCGGCCGATGATCACCCGGGCCGGCAGCTGCAGTTCGCGCCACCAGGTCACGTCGGTCAGGTCGCCGAAGGTGCAGCACATCACCAGCCCGGATCCCTTGTCCGGTTCGGCCGCCGGGTGCGGGTGCACCGGCAGCTCGACGCCGAACACCGGGCTGGTCACGGTGGTGCCGAACAGCGGCTGGTAGCGCTCGTCGTCGGGGTGGGCGATCAACGCCACGCAGGCCGCGATCAGCTCGGGCCGGGTGGTCTCGATGTACACCGGATCCCCGGCCGCGGTCGGGTGGAAGGCCACCCGGTGGTAGGCGCCGGGGTAGTCGCGGGCCTCGAGCTCGGCCTGGGCGACCGCGGTCTGGAAGGTGACGTCCCACATCGTCGGGGCCTCGGAGAGGTAGGCCTCGCCGCGGGCCGCGTTGCGCAGGAACGCCTTCTGCGCCACGGTCTGGCTGTCGTCAGAGATGGTGGTGTAGAGCCCCCGCCAGTTCACGCTCAGCCCGACGGTCCGCCACAGGTCCTCGAACGCCTTCTCGTCCACCGAGGTCAGCTCGTGGCAGAGCGCGACGAAGTTGCGCCGGCTGATCGGCACCTGGCGCTTGGGGTCGGGCTTGGCGGGCGGGGTGAAGTCGGGGTCGTAGGGCACGCTCGGGTCGCACCGCACGCCGTAGAAGTTCTGCACCCGGCGCTCGGTGGGCAGCCCGTTGTCGTCCCAGCCGATCGGGTAGAAGACGTGCTTGCCGCGCATCCGCTGGTAGCGCGCGATCAGGTCGGTGTGGGTGTAGGAGAACACGTGGCCCACGTGCAGCGACCCGGACACGGTGGGTGGCGGGGTGTCGATGCTGAACACCGAGGCACGCGCGGCCGCCGGGTCACCCTCGGGACGCACGAACGCGTAGGTCTGGTCGTTCTCCCAGCGCTCGCGCCAGACCGACTCCAGCCCCTCCAGCGCGGGGCGGTCCGGTACGACCGGCGCGCCGGGGAGCGGTGCGTCGGGTCGGGTGCCGGAATCGGTGGTCGTCATGGTCCCGATCCTACGGAGCGGGCCACGCCGGTCGCACATCGATTGCGGGCCCGCGGAGCTCCCGGCCGCCGAGGGCGGGTGGCCCGGCTGGCTACCGTGGACGGGGTGAACCGCCTCCGCCGCCGCGACCTGCTGGTGCTCGGCTCCGGGCTGCTCGGAGCGAGCGCGGTGGGCGTCGCCGCCGGGTGCAGCCCGGCGGGCGACGGGTCCGGCAGACCGAGCCCGTCGCGGGTCGTGCCCCCGGCCGGGACGAGCGCGACGCCCGGTGCCTCCGCCTCGACGACACCGTCCGTCACCCCGTCCGTCACCCCGTCCGCCACCCCGTCCGCCACCGGCTCCGCCACGCCGGCGACGCCGTCGGCCCCCTCGACCGGGTCGGCCGCGCCGGCCGAGGAGCAGCTGCCGCCGGTCCGCGACCCGCGGTCCCTGCCCGCGCTGATGCGCGGGACCTACCGCAGCGCGGCACCGCGCCGGGTGCGGACGCTCGAGCGGAACGACCGGTGGACGTCCACGGCGATCCGCTACCGCAGCGGGGACGCAACAATCAGCGGCGTGCTCTGGACGCCGCGCGGCGACGGGCCGCACCCGGCGGTAGTGCTCAACCACGGCTACATCGATCCGCGGACCTACTGGAGCGGTCAGGGCATGCCGCGCGAGCAGCGCTACCTGGCCGACCGCGGGTTCGTGGTACTGCACACCGACTACCGCGGGCACGCCCGGTCGAGCCGCGCCTCCGCCCTCGAACGCGAGCTGCGACTGGGGTACGCGGTCGACGCGGTCAACGCCGCGCAGGCGTTGCGCGCGATGCCGCAGGTCGCCGACGACAAGATCGCGATGTTCGGTCGGTCGATGGGCGGCGGGGTGACCTACAGCGCGCTGGTGGTGGCTCCCGAGGTCGTCCGGGCCGGGCTGGTCTGGGCGCCGGTGAGCTCGAGCTTCACCGACAACTACGAGCGCTGGACCGCCCCCAAGCGCGGCGGGACGGCCGACGAGCTGCGCCGGCGGTGGGGGACACCCGACGACGCGAAGCCGTTCTATGCGGACCTGTCGCCGCGGAGCTTCTTCGACCGGGGATCGCCGTCCCGGTACGGATCGAGCACGGCACCAGCGACTCGACCTGCCCGATCCGGTGGTCGCGCCGGACGGCCGCGCTGATGGAGCAGGCCGGGGTGCGGGTCATCCTCAGCGAGCGGCGCGGCGAGGAACACACGTTCAGCATCCAGTGGGGCGCGGCGATGCGGGACAGCCTGCGGTTCCTGCGCCGCGAGCTCGACCTCTAGCCGGCCGGCGGGCCGAGCCCGGCCCAGGTCCGCGCGGTGGTCAGCACCTCGTCGAGCATCGACGGAGTGAGCCGTCCGGTGTTGACGTTCTGCGGGCTGACGTGGAAGCAGCCGAACACCCGCCGGCGCTCGTCCAGGTCGACCACCGTGCCGTGGCCGAACCGCGGCAGCGGGGTCGGGAGCGGGACCAGCCCGGCGATCGCCGGCCACAGCGCCTGCCAGCCGAACCCGCCCAGCACCACCACCGCGCGGAGGCTCGGCCAGGCCAGCTCGAGGTCGCGGACCAGCCACGGCAGACACGTGTCGCGCTCGGCCGCGGTCGGCTTGTTGTCCGGTGGCGCGCACCGGACGGCGGCGCTCATCCGGGTGTGAAGGAGCTGGTTGCCGTCGTCGCGGGAGACCGAGATCGGCAGCTTCGCCAGGCCGGTCCGGTGCAGGGCGGCGAACAGCACGTCGCCCGAGCGGTCGCCGGTGAAGTTGCGGCCGGTCCGGTTGGCCCCGTGGGCCGACGGCGCCAGCCCGACGATCATGATCGCCGGGTGCTCGACGCCGAAGCCGGGCACCGGGCGTCCCCAGTAGGTCTGGTCGGCGTACGCGCGGCGCTTGGAGGCCGCGACCTCCTCGCGCCAGGCGACCAGTCGCGGGCAGGCCCGGCAGCCGACGATCCCGGCCTCGAGCGCGGACGCGTCCGGCGCGCTGCCGGCCAGCCGGGCCACGTCCTCGGGCCCCTCGGCCACCCGTCGGTCGCTCACCGTCCCAGGCTGCCCGATGGGTTGTGGCGCCGCGCGCCGCCCGCCCCGAGCGCTGAGCCGGTCGAGTCGTGCGCTCCTCGCCCTTTGACAGGCTCAGGGCACCGTGGCTGGGTTGCTCAGAGCACCACCGTGGGTGGGTTGCTCAGGGCACCGCGGGAGCCCGTGCGCTGAGCTTGTGGAAGCCCGATCCGTGCGCTGAGCTTGTCGAAGCGCGTTCACCCCTTCGACAGGCTCAGGGGGCGGGGATGGGGGGGTGCTCAAAGGGCGGCGCTCGCTCAGGGAGCTGAGGTGGGGGCGGCGAAGGGGCCGCCGGGGGCGAACGCGTGGGCGGCGAACCGCTCGGCGATCAGCCGGTGGGTGGCGGCGTCCGGGTGCAGGGCGTCGGGGAGCGGGTGGGTGTCGACATCGGCCGCGCCGTAGAGGGTCGTGCCGTCCAGGTAGTGCAGGGCGGGGTCCGTCGCCGCTCGCTCGGCGACGATCCGGGCCAGCTCGGCGCGGATCACCCGGAGCGAGAGCCGGCCGGTGGGCGCGTCGGTGACCTCGGCCGGGTCGCCGGTGGGGACGAACCGGACGACCCCCTCAGCGGCGGCGGAGAAGTCCGGGGCCAGCGGCCCGGGGGTGTCCTCCTGGATCGGGCAGAGCAGCGCCGAGACCACCAGCAGCGGGGTGTCCGGGTGACCGTCGCGGATGGTGTCGAGGAACCCGTGCACCGCGGGCCCGAGCGCGCGGCGGCGGAACAGGTCGGCGTTGACCAGGTTGATGCCGAGCTTGACGCTGATCAGGTCGGCGGGCAGGTCGCGGATCGCGCGGGCGGTGAACGGGTCGAGCAGCGCGCTGCCGCCGAAACCGAGGTTGACCAGCTCGACGCCCCCGGCCGCCGCCGCCAGGGCCGGCCAGGTGCCGGTGGGGGAGTCGGCGTTCGAGCCGTGGCTGATCGAGCTGCCGTGGTGCACCCAGACCGGACGCGTGCTGGTCGCGGCCCGGACCGGCGCGTCGCACCGCAAGCCGAGCACCTGGGTCGCCTCGGTGTGCGGCAGCCAGACCTCGACCCGCTTGTCACCGGCGGGCAGGCCGGCGAACCGGACCACGGCGGGCGGGCCGTCGACCGGGGTGAACGAGCCGTCGCTGAAGTCGATCCGCAGGGTGCGGCCGCCGGCCGCGGTGGCCCGGGTGTGCAGGACGCCGTCGAGCAGCAGGTCGTAGACGCCGTCCGGCCGGGCCGGCGCCCCGACGTAGACGATCTTGGTCGGGCGGGTGACGAGCTCGAGGACGGTCGCCTCGGTGTCGACGACGAGCCGGACGCCCGAGGGCTGCGACTCGGCCATCGCCAGCTGCGGGTCGTCCACCTGCGCGCGGGCCCGCGCAGGCAGCCGGTGCGGGACGACCGCGTCGTCGACGCGTTCGAGCTCGACGGCCCCGTGGAAGAGGTCGTCGGTCAGCGGGACGGTGATCAGCTCCGGCACCGCGTCAGGCTGTCAGAACGACCGGTCCGGCCGCGAGTCGTTTGCGCAGCCGGGCGAACTCCGGCTGCCGGCCGACCGCGAGCGCCGCGGTGACCGCCCCGTCGCGCCGGTAGGTGGCGAACAGGCCGTCGTCGTCCCGGTGCTCGACCACCAGCGTCTCGTCCCCGTGGCGACGCCCGGCGAACTGGATCTTGGTGCCGTACTGGTCGGACCAGAAGTACGGCGCCCTGGGCGCCACCGGGGCGGCCCCGAGCAGTGCGGCGGCCACCACCGGCCCGCGGTCCTTGGCGTCGGTCCAGTGCTCGACCCGGTGGTGCCGGCCGAGCGCCGGGTCGAACCAGCAGGCGCAGTCGCCGAGCGCGTACACGCCGGGCACCGTGGTGGCACCGGTGGCGTCGCACCGCACGCCGTCCGGGCCGGTCCGGACGCCCGAGCCGGCCAGCCAGTCGACGTCCGGCCGGGCGCCGATCCCGATCACCACCACGTCGGCCGGCACCACCTCGCCGTCGGCCAGCGCGACCCCGGTGACCCGGTCCTCCCCGACGATCCCAGCCACCGCGGCGCCGACCCGGAGGGTGACGCCGTGTGCGGCGTGCAACCCGGCGACCAGCTCTCCGGCCTCGGCCCCGAGCGGCACCGACAGCGGAGCCGGAGCGGCCTCGAGCACGGTGACGTCGACTCCCCGGCTGTGCGCCGACGAGGCGATCTCCGAGCCGACGAAGCCGGCTCCGATCACCACCAGCCGTCGGCCGGGCTCCAGCTCGGGGAGCAGCGCGCGGGCGTCGTCGAGGGTGCGCAGGGTGTGCACGCCGGTCCGCCTGCCCGGTTCCGGCAGTTCGGCGCCGAGACTGCGGGCCCGGGCGCCGGTGGCCAGCACCACCGCGTCCGCGGACAGCGCGGTGCCGTCGGCGAGCACCACCCGGTGGCCGTCGGGCCCGGTCTCGAGCCGGACGGCGGGACGACCGAGCCGCCAGTCGACGTCGAGGTCCTCGTGCGGCCGTTCGAGCAAGAGGTCGGCCTCGGTCAGCGCGCCGGTGAGGAGCTCCTTGGACAGCGGCGTCCGGTCGTACGGGCGGTGCGGCTCCGCCCCGACCACGGTCAGCGGACCGTCGTGGCCCCCGGACCGGAGCGCGCGGGCGGTGGAGAGCCCCGCGAGCCCGGCACCGACCACCACGATCCGTGCGGGGCGGCGGGGCTCGGCGGTCCGGGGTGCGGGCTCGGTCACCCTGCGATCGTGCCCGCTTCCCGGCCAGACTCAAGCCGCGGTCCCCGGTCAGCCCGGAGAGCAGGACCGCGGGGCGTGGCCGACGTTCGCGACGTAGCGGGCGCTGACCCAGCGGTGGTTGTCGAGGTAGTACCAGGTCCGGTTGCCCTGGACGGCCGGTCCCTCGACCTCGCAGCGCAGCGAGACCCGGGTCCCCCGGGGCAGGGTGGCCGCAGCCGCGGCACGGGTGGTCGGTGCGACCCGGGTGCGGACGGCGCCGGTGGTGCGCCCGGCGGCGTCGCCGGCGCGGCCGCAGAAGGCGGGCGCGGGGCCGACGTTGGCCACGTACCGCGCCGACACGAACTCCCAGCCCTCGGCCGGCACGAGGTACCAGGTGGCGTTGCCGGCCACGGTCGAGCCGCGGACCTTGCACAGCAGGGTCAGCCGGTCGCCGTGCGGGTAGGCGCCGTACCCGGTCGAGGCGGTCGTCGGCAGGCTGCGCGCGGTCACCCCGCCGGTGGCGACCACGCGTCCGGTGGCGAAGGCCGGCGCCGACGGGGCGGCCTGGGCGGTCGGGCCGCCCAGGCTCAGTCCGCCGACGACCAGGGCGCCGGTGGCCAGCCCGAGCGGGACGAGCCGGGCGGCGCGCGAGCGCTGGTCGGAGTGGCGGCCGGCAGTGTGGCCGGAGTGGGAGATCGAGTGGGTCGGTCGCGGGAACGTCATCGGGTCCTCCTGGTGGGTGCGGTGTGCGGTCGGTGCCTCACCCGGACGGAGCGCCGGGACGGCCGCTGGATACGTCGGTCCCACTAAGCTCGAGAGGCCATGTCTGAACTGTCTGGATCCCCGTCCCCGTCCTCCTCGGCGTCACCGGCGGACGACGCCGCGCACGCCGAGCTGGTCGCCGCTCTCACCGCCCGCTGGCCCGAGCACCGGGTGGCCCGTGGGCTCGGCCGGATCCAGGCGCTCTGCGAGCTGCTCGGCGACCCTCAGCACAGCTACCCGGTGATCGCGATCACCGGCACCAACGGCAAGGGCAGCACGGGCGCGATGATCGAATCGCTGCTGCGGGCCTCGGGTTTGCGGACCGGCCGGTTCTCCAGCCCGCACCTGATGGACGTCACCGAGCGGATCGAGATCGACGGCGCCCCGATCAGCCGCGAGGACTTCGCCCGCACCTGGGACGACATCGAGCCCTACGTCCGGATGGTCGACGAGCGCGCGATCGACGGCGTCTCGATGACCTTCTTCGAGATCGTCACCGGGATGGCGTTCGCCGCCTTCGCCGACGCTCCGGTCGACGTGGCGATCATGGAAGTCGGGATGGGTGGCACCTGGGACGCCACCAACGTCGCCGACGCCGCGGTCGCGGTGATCACGCCGATCGACCTCGACCACACCCACCTGCTCGGCGACACGGTGGCCGAGATCGCTGCCGAGAAGGCTGGGATCATCAAGCCGGGCGCCAACGCGGTGCTCGCCGGGCAGGACCCGGAGGCCGCGACCGTGCTGCTCCAGCGGTGCGCCGACGTCGGTGCGCTGGTGCACCGCGAAGGGCTCGAGTTCGGGGTGCTCGATCGCCGGGTCGCGGTCGGTGGCCAGATGCTCCGGCTCAACGCGGCCGAGGGCCCGGTCGACGAGGTCTTCCTGCCGCTCTTCGGTGCGCACCAGGCGGCGAACGCGGCTCAGGCGCTGGCGGCCGCCGAGGCGTTCCTCGGGATGAAGGCGATCAACCCCGACCTGGTCCGCGAGGGTTTCGCGCAGGTCAGGGTGCCGGGGCGGCTGGAGATCGTCCGGCGGTCCCCACCGGTGCTGCTCGACGCCGCGCACAACCCGCACGGGGCGACCGCGGCCGCCGCGGCGATCGAGGAGTCGTTCGCGTTCTCGCCGCTGGTCGGCGTGATCGCCGCGATGCGCGACAAGGACGCCGAGGGGATGCTGCGGATCTGGGAGCCGCTGCTCAACCAGGTGGTGATCACCCGGGTCGCCTCCACCGAGCGCGGGACGCCGGCCGAGGAGCTCGGCGAGCTGGCCGAGGGGATCTTCGGCGCGGGCCGGGTGGAGGTGGTGCCGCGGCTCGACGACGCGATCGAGCGGGCGGTGACCATCGCCGAGAACGACGCCGCCGAGTCGCCGGGCGTGCTGATCACCGGCTCGGTGGTCGCGGTCGGTGAGGCCCGGACGCTGCTGGTCGGCGCCGGTGAGGACCGGCGGCCGGTGGAGGAGGACGAGCAGCCCGACCGGGCCGAGCTGGCCGACTTCGCCGAGGTCCGTGCGGTCGACGGCGTCGACGGCCCGGATGCCTTCGGGGCACGCAGCTTCGACGGCTACGACGACACCGTCGACGGGCCTGACGACGAGGGCTACGACGAGGGCTACGAGGACGAGGACGACGAGGACGAGCTCGACGACGAGGACGACGACGGCGAGAAGGACCTGAGCTACGGGCCGGAGTACGGCGAGCAGTTCGACGAGGACGAGCTCACCGAGGACGACCGCCGGCTGCTCGACGAGATCGGGGCCCGCGACTACACCGACTCCGACGGCACCGCCCGCGATGACCACGGTCCTGATCACGGTCCTGATCGTGGTCGCGACGCCGGTCCCGATCATGGGCGCGGGGGATCGGTGTGACCGCGTCCCGGTCGCCGATCGCGCTGTCCGCCGGGAACCCGATGGGGCGGGTGCTGATGACCACGCTGCTGCTCGAGGTGATCGCGTTCGCGCTGTCGATCCCGGTGATGATCAAGGTGTCGTCGGTCGACCCCGGCACCGCGGCGATCGCCGGGGGAGCGGTGGCCGCGTTCTGCGCGGTGGCCGCCGGGCTGTTCCGTACGTCGCTCGGCTATCCGCTCGGGTGGCTGGCCCAGCTGGCCGGGATCGCGCTCGGCGTGCTCACCCCGAGCATGTTCGTGGTCGGGATCATGTTCCTCGCGCTGTATGTGCTGAGCTTCGTGCTCGGCCGCCGACTGGACGCCCACCGACGGGACTGACGTCCCGCTGCGCGTCGCCGGCTCACCGGCCGCGTCGCGGTCAGCCGCGTCCGGGCTCGGGCACCAGGCTGCCGCGGAACACGACCGGCGGCGGGTCCGCCGCGCCGGCGGCGGCCGGGCCCCCGACGGCGACGTCGACCCGACGCAGCGCGGAGGGCTCCTTGCTCACCACGAAGACCTCGTCGGCCCGGGCTCCCGGCGGCACGCCGTCGGTCACGCTCCATTCCTCAGGTCGCGCACCCAGAGGGTGCAGCACCGGGTAACTGGTGGCGCCCTCGTCCGGGGTCACCTGGATCTGCCCGGCATCGGCGAAGACCGTCGACGCCGAGTGGTTCGTCAGCCGGAGCACGAAGCTGACCTTGTCCGGGGCCGCCGCGGTGATCGTGATCAGCTGCAGACTGACCCCGTCAGGCGTCCGGGCGACGGTGCCGATCGGCACCGGTCCGATGATCTGCTGGGCCGGGTCGCCGGTGGAGCCCGAGGGGGACGGTGACGCCGGGCCCGGTCCGGGAGTCGAGCCGGACGGGGCGTCGGTCGCGGGAGGGGTCGCCGGTCCGTCCGGTGCCCCGCCCGAGCAGCCGCACAGCACGAGCAGGGTCAGGACCGCGCCCGCGCCGCGAAGGGTTCTCATGGACCCGACGGTAGCGAGACCCCACCGGTTGTGACGGAAAGGAAAGAAAGTCGCTCGCGGCGAGAGCGTCGGGTGCAATCGCACCGCCGATCGCGCCGCGTCGCGGCGCTCCAGAGCCGGAGCTGCTCAGCCGGTGACGGTGGCGACCGGCTTCATCGCGGCCGATGGGTAGACCGTGCCGATGCGGACGCCGTCGAGCCAGGCGGTGAGGCGTTCGGCCTCGGTCCGCAGCGCCCGCTGCGCCACTGCGGGCACCGGCTCGAGCAGCCGCACCTCGACCACGCCGGCGTCGTCCTGCACCCAGCAGCCGACGATCCGCCCGTCCCACCAGGCGGTGGTGCCGGCGTTGCCGTTCCTGTCGAACAGCTGGGGACCGTGGGTGCCGAGGTACCAGTCGCGCTCCTTCCACCCCATCACCGTCGGGTCGAGCACCGGCAGCAGGGCCGCCCAGGGTGCGACCGGGGGCTCGGGCTCGAGGTCCTCGGGGAGCAGCCAGCCGCGGCCACCACCGTCGAGGGTGACCGCAACCGCCTCCAGCCGGGTCAGGGCCTCCCGGACGGCGCCCTTGGTCGCTCCGAGCCACCAGACCAGGTCGGCCTCGGTGCCCGGTCCGAACCGGGCCAGCCAGCGCCGCACCAGCTCGGCGTAGCCGTCCTCGACCGGCCAGGCCTCGGGCACCTCGCCCAGCCAGTCGGCCATCCGCGTCCAGCGCGGCCGGGACAGTCGCCAGTGCTGGGTGTTCGTCCCGCGGACCAGGTCGGCGGTCAGCCCGAGGTGGGTGAGCACCCGGCTGTGGTTCCAGACCGAACCGGCGGTGACGTCGAACTTCACCGCCACCTCAGGGAGCCCGTCACGGATCTCGAGCGCGGTCATCCCGTCCGGGCGGGTGCCGATCTCGCGGAGGATCAGCTCGCGGGCCCGGAGCACCCACCCGGTCCCGTCCGCGGTCAGCCCGGCCTTCTCGACGTCCTTGGCCATCCGCTTGAGCTCGGCCTCGGCCACCCGCGCCGAGGCGCTGCCCCAGGCGGCCGGCAGCAGCTCGCGCGGGAAGACGAAGAGGGTACGGCGCATGGCCAGCTGCTTGACCAGGCTGCGGTCGGTGTAGAGCGCCCGATCGACGTCCTCGACCCGGACGCCGTCGACCCGCGCGTGCACCGAGAGGTAGACCGTCGCCGGCTCGGTGGCGTGCAGCACGGCGACCGCGCGGGTGGCCTCCTCCGGATCGGCGACCCGGTGGGGCGGGGCGATCGCGTGGCGCCGGGCCAGTCGCGCGCGGCGCTCGGTGTCGGTGACGTGGCGCACCCGAACAGTCTGGCAGCCGACGCCGCCCGAACACCCCACGTCGCACCGCCCGGTACCACCTCGCACCACGTATAGGCGGTGCGAGGTGGCCGCGGACGGTGCGACGTCGGGGTGGGGGGTCGAGCCCGGCGACGGTGCGACGTCGGGGTCGAGCCCGGCGACAGTGCGACGTCGGGGCGGGGGTTGAGCCCGGCGACGGTGCGACGTCGGGGTCGAGCCCGGGGTCAGACCGCCAGCCGGGCCCGGACGTCGCCGAGGCCGCGGGCGACCAGCAGCTCGCCGTCGGTCAGCGGCTCGCCCCAGGCGTCGGCCGCGGTGTCCCAGCGGCGCCACAGCCGGGCGTCCGGGACGACCTCGACCTCGGCGGAGGCGCCGGCCGCGACCTCGACCGCGGTCCAGCCGACCAGCCGGACGGGCTGGCCCGGCTCGGCCGGGGCGTAGTAGACCTGGACCACCTCGCGGCTGTCCCGGCTGCCGGTGTTGGTGACCCGCACCCGCACCGCGGACGTGTCGCCGGCGACCGCGTCGTAGGACCAGTCGGCGTAGCCGAGCCCGTGGCCGAGCCAGAACGCCGGCGCCGCGACCGGGCCGTCGACGGTCCCGGAGAAGTGGCCGCGATAGCCGATCGCGGTGCCCTCGGCGTAGGCGAGCGCACCGTCGGTCGGCACGACCTCCCAGGCTGGGGCGGCACCGTCGGCCGCCGGGAAGGTGGTGACCAGCCGGCCGGCGGGCTCGATCGCCCCGGTCAGCGCGGCGGCGACGGCGTGGCCACCCTCCTGACCGGGCAGCCCGATCCAGACGATCGCGTCCACCTCGTCGCGCCAGGGCATCAGCACCGGGGTGGCTGCGTTGACCAGCACCACCGACCGGCGTCCGGCCTCGCGGGCCGCCGCGGCCACGGCGTGCACCAGCGCGTCCTGGTCGCCGGGCAGCGCGATGGTCGCCTTGTCGACGGCCTCGGTCTCCTGCTCTTCGGTCAGCCCGACCACGACGACCGCCACGTCGGCGGCGCGGGCGGCCGCGGCGGCCCGGCCGAGCACCTGCTCGAGCGGCGTGGGCACCGGTCGCAGCACCAGGCTGAACAGCCCGACCCCGGCCAACGGGTTGTCCCCGTCGGCGGTCTCGAGCCGCACGGTGGCCTCGATCAGGTCACCCTCGTGCAGCATCGTCCGGCGCAGCTCGGCCGGCGGGGCGAGCATCACCGCACCGATGCCGCCCGCACTGGTCAGGGTGAAGGCGTGCTGCTGGTCGCCGGCGGCGAGCGTCCAGACGCCGGCGCCCGTGCCGCCGAGCTCGACCTCACCGCCGAGCGCGCTGCGGGCGATGAACCGGACGCCCGTCGCCGGCACGTCGTAGTCGTCGTCGAACCCGACCATCCCGCTCGCGCTGCTCGCGGCGCGGACGTCGAGCACCCGGCCGTCGGCGGCCAGCACCTCGACCTGGACGCCCGGCTCGCCGGTCTCGGGGTGCCGGAGCACGTCGGCGCCGGCCGGCGTCGGGCGCGACCGCACCTCGACGCCGTCGGTCACGGTCAGCCGGTCGCCGAGGACGGCACCGAGCCCCTCGGCGATCGAGACCTGGTAGGGCGGGTTGACCTGCGCCGAGCCGCCACCCATCAGGGTGGTCTGCAGGCCGAGCCGGCCGATCAGCGCGACGCTCGGCGCCTCGGGGCCGGCGGCGAACGGGAGCGTGCCGTCGTTGGTCAGCACGGTCATCCCGGCCGCGGCGAGCCGGGTCAGCTGCTCCCGGCGGACGGGGGAGTCCGGGGTGGGCAGGTCGGTGGGCAGCGCGCGCGGCTCGCCGAGCTTGCCGACCCGATCGGCCAGCCGGAGGACCCGGACCACGTGGTCGTCGATCACCGACTCCGCGACCTCACCGGCGCGGACGGCGGCGACCAGCGCCTCGCCCCACGGGCCGTGCGGGCCGGGCATCACCAGGTCGAGACCGCCGTTGGCCGAGGCCGCGGTGGTCTTGGTGGCGAACCAGTCGGACATGATCAGCCCGTCGTAGCCCCACTCACCCTTGACGATCTCGTTGTTGACGTGGACCTGCTCGGTGGCGGCCTGGCCGTTGACGTCGTTGTAGGCGGCCATCAGCGACCACGGGTCGCTCTCGGCGATCGCGATCTCGAACGGCAGCAGGTAGAGCTCGCGCAGGGTGGCCTCGTCGACCACCGAGTCGACGCTGTTGCGGTCGGTCTCCGACTCGTTGGCCACCAGGTGCTTGAGGCAGGCGCCGACGCCGGAGGCCTGCAGCCCCTCGACGTAAGCGGCGGCCAGCCGCCCGGTGAGCAGCGGGTCCTCGGAGTAGGCCTCGAACAGCCGGCCACCGAGCACCGACCGGTGCAGGTTGATCGTCGGGCCGAGCACCACCGAGACGTCCTGGACCATCGCCTCCTCGGCGAGCAGCCGGCCCACCTCGCGGGCGGTCTCGGTGCTCCAGGACGCCGACAGCAGGGTGGCGTTGGGGAACAGGGTGACCTCGCGGCCGCCGGAGAACTTGAGCCCGCGGACCCCGGTGGGGCCGTCGGACAGGTTCATCGGTGCCAGCCCGATGTCCACGTTGCCGGCCATGGTGAAGACGGCGGCGCCGGTGAGCAGGGCGACCTTGGCCTCCAGATCGAGCCGGTCGAGCAGGGCGTCGTACCTGCTGGTGGCGCTCTCGGTGCTGCGGGAGACGGTCGTGGTCATGCTCACTTCACCTTCTTGACGGGGATGATGGCCAGGGCGCCGACGAAGGTCACGATCGCTGCGACCACGTAGAGGGCGTCGAAGTTGTTGCCGGCGCCGAGGGCGAGCAGTGCGGCACCAAGGAACGGGGCGAGCGACTGCGGGGCGGCGTTGGCGATGTTGAACACGCCGAGGTCCTTGGCGGCGTCCTTCTGGTTGGGCAGCACGGCGAGCACCAGGGCCAGGTCGACACCCATGTATATGCCGTACGCCGCGCCGAGGACGGCCTCGACCAGGTAGAAGTGGCCGACCGTGGTCACCTGGGTCAGGGCGAGCAGGCCGACCGCGGTGAGCGCGACGGAGAGGAAGACGCCGAACTTGCGACGGCCGAGCTTGTCGGAGACCACGCCGGCGATCTGCCCGCAGACCACCAGCACGCCAGTGTAGATCAGGGTGCCGACGAGGATCGTCGAGACGGCGGTCGCGCTGTCCATCTTGATCTCGGTGACCATCCAGTTGAACCGGAAGGTGGTGAACATGAAGGTGCCGAGGATCAGCAGGAAGCGGGAGATCCAGGCCAGCCCGAAGTCGCGGTGCTTCAGCGGGTTGATCCAGAAGGTGGAGAGGAACGCACGCCAGCCCTCGCTCGGCGGCCGCCGCTTGAGCTCGGCGTCGGGAAGCACCAGCGCGTAGAAGACCATGCCGATCACGCCGATCACGCCGGGCACCATGAACAGGGCGATCATGTTGGTGGTCAGCAGCTGGGCCAGGAAGAGCGCACCGAGGACGCCGACGTTCTGCATCACGCCACCGAGTGCGGTGATGGTCGCGGTCTGCTTCGGCGGGATCTGGTCGGCCACCGTGGCCAGGTAGGCGGCGAAGGCGGCGTTGGCCGACAGCTGCGCGCAGAACCAGGCGACGATCAGCACCGGGACGCTCGGGGCGAGCGCGATGGCCAGCAGGCAGAGGGCCAGGCCGACCGCGCCGCCGATCATCCAGGGGCGGCGACGACCGAAGCGGCCGCGGGTCCGGTCCGAGAGCCGGCCGGCGATCGGGTTGGCGACCAGTGCCGCGATCGCCCCGACGCCGAGCACCACACCCTGGGCGGTGGTGGCGTTCTCGGCTCCCACCAGCGACTGCACCTTGATCGCCATGCTGACCATGACCGGCCCCAGCAGCGCGATGAAGAGGGTGAACTGGGCGATCGCGAACGGGACGACCAGCTTCCAACCGGCCTTCTCGGTGGGCAGCGCGATCCCGGTGACCGGGTCGACGCCGCCGTGCTCGCGCGCGGCGCGGTCGGCGTCGAGCTCGAGGGCGGCGAGGCCCGCGGAGGGGCCGGTGGCGGGATCCGTCGGGATCTCCGGCGCGGTCGGGGTGGTGGTCATGCTTCTCCTCGTCGAGGTGCTGGTGCTGATTCGCAAGCACTTACACGTGCAAGTGGCTCGTGCAAGTAAGGTAGGGCAGGTGACCCGGGTCCAGCAATCAGCGAGCCGTGAGTGTCGTGAGGATCACACCGCGGCATCCCTACGGTCCGCCCCTAGGGTGAGCGGCGTGAACCGCAGCCGGCGACCCACGAGCGCAGACGTCGCCCGAGAGGCCGGCCTGTCGCGCGCCACCGTCGGGTACGTGCTCAACGACGTCCCGCACCAGACCATCCCCGAACAGACCCGGCGGCGGGTGATCGAGGCCGCCGAACGGCTCGGCTACCGCCCGTCGGCCGCGGCCCGCTCGCTGCGCACCGGACGCTCCGACCTCGTGCTCGGTCTGCTGCCGGACTGGCCGATGGGCCCGGCGGTGTCGGGGCTGCTGACCGAGCTGTCGAGCGGGCTCGAGGCCCGCGGGCTGACCTTCGTCACCCACCAGCGTCCGGCCCACGGCCGTCCGCTCCGCGAGCTGTGGAAGGCCATCACGCCGGCGGCGGTGCTGGTGCTCGACGAGCTCGACGCGGGCGACGCCGAGGAGCTCCGCGCCGCCGGGCTGCTGGTCAGCCACCCGCTCCGGGCGGTCGGGACCTCGCGGCGCGAGGGCGGCTCGGACGTCCGCTGCGGCTGGGTCCAGGTCGAGCACCTGGCCACCACCGGACGTCGGCGGATCGGCTACGCGCTGCCCGCCGACCCGCGGGTGGACGTGTTCTCCCGTCCGCGGCTGCTCGGCGCCCGGCAGGGCTGCGCCGACCTCGGGCTGGCCCAGCCCCTGGTCTGCACGGTCGGGCTCGACGCCGACCAAGCCGCCGGCGCGGTCACGGCCTGGCGCGAGGCCGGCGTCGACGGCGTCTGCGCCTACAACGACGAGCAGGCGATCGTGCTGCTGGCGGCGCTGCGGCGAGCCGGGCTGGCCGTCCCCGACGACGTCGCGGTGATCGGCGTCGACGACATCCCGCTGGCCGCGCTCACCGACCCGCCGCTGACCACGGTGGTCAACGACACGAGCTGGATCGCCCAGCGGGTGGTGGCCGGGCTGATGGCCGACCTGGAGGGCACCGAGCCCCCGGCCGACGAGGACGCCGACCTGGTCGACGTCGTCGTCCGCGCCTCGGCCTGATCTTGGATTCTCCGCGGCTGCGGCTTGGGCCGGGCGGGAAGACTGCCGGCATGGACTTCCTCGAGGTGGACGGTCTCGCCCCGGTCAGCCGGGTCGGGTTGGGGTGCTGGCAGTTCGGGTCGCGGGAGTGGGGCTACGGCGACGCGTACGCCGACGGCGCGGCCCGCGACATCGTCCGGCGGGCGCTCGAGCTCGGGGTGACGCTGTTCGACACCGCCGAGGTGTACGGGGTCGGCCGCAGCGAGAGGATCCTCGGCGAGGCGCTCGGGGCCGACCGCGGACGGGCGGTGATCGCCAGCAAGCTGTTCCCGGTGGCACCGTTCCCGCCGGTGGTCCAGCGGCGCGCGGCGGGCAGCGGGCGCCGGCTCGGTGTCGACCGGATCGACCTGTACCAGGTGCACTGGCCCAACCCGCTGGTCCCGGACACGGTGATCATGCCCGGGATGCGGCGGCTGCTCGACCGGCACCGGATCGGCGCGGTCGGCGTCTCCAACTACCCGCTCGACCGCTGGAAGGCCGCCGACGCCGCCCTCGGCCGCGCGGTGGTCAGCAACCAGGTGCAGTTCTCGCTGGCCCGGCCCGAGCCCCTCGACACGCTGGTGCCGTTCGCCGCGGCCGAGCAGCGGATGATCATGGCCTGGAGCCCGCTGGCCCAGGGTCTGCTCGGTGGCCGGTACGGACCCGACCACAAGCCCGGCGGGGTGCGCGCGTCGAACCCGCTGTTCGGCACCGAGAACCTGCGCCGGATCGGCCCGCTGCTCGACCTGCTGCGCCGGATCGCCCGTGATCACGACGCCGC
This sequence comes from Microlunatus kandeliicorticis, assembly GCF_014137855.1. GTDB lineage: Bacteria > Actinomycetota > Actinomycetes > Propionibacteriales > Propionibacteriaceae > Microlunatus > Microlunatus kandeliicorticis. Next base: position 279,674 of record NZ_JACGWT010000006.1, on the reverse strand, counting down.
ACCGGCCCAGGTCGCGCTGGCCTGGCTGCTCGCGCAGCCGCGGGTGGTGGTCATCCCGGGCGCCTCGAGCGTCGAGCAGCTCGAGTTCAACGTCGCCGCCGCCGACCTGCGGCTCGACGCCGCCGAGGTGGCCGAGCTGACCGCGGCGGCCCGCGCCTTCCGGCCGCTGTCGGGGCTCCGGACCGCCCGCGACACGGTGGTCGAGCGGGTGGAGAGCCTGCGCCGCTGAGCCCCCGCGCCGCCGCGGGCCGCGCTGCCCGCGACCCGACGAGAACGACACCGCCCCCGGATCCTGCGGTCCGGGGGCGGTGTGCTGATCGCGGCGGGCTCGCTCCGGGCGACCCGGGGAACGCCGTCGAGGGGTCAGAGCTGCTCGGAGAGGTACCGGTAGCTCTGGGCGATGCCGTCGAAGATGTCGCCGGCGTAGTGGTCGTACTCGATGACGGCGTACTCGACCCCGCTGCCGGCGCTGACGGCGGGCAGCAGCGGCACGTCGCCCTGACCGGCCGGGCACTGGTCGTCGGGCAGCTGGGCGGCGGTGATGCCCTCGCGCATCGGGCCGTCCTTCATGTGGACCGCGACCACCCGGTCGCCGAGCCGGCCGAGCAGCTCGGCCGGGTCCACCCCGCCGGCGGTCGCCCAGTAGAGGTCGACCTCGAGAGCGACCTCGGGGTCGAGCAGCTCGACGAACAGGTCGTAGGCCGGACGCCCGTCGATCACCGAGCGGAACTCGTGATCATGGTTGTGGTAGCCGACCTTGAGGCCGTGCTCGGCGGCCTCCTTGGCCCGGCTGTTGAGCTTGCTCGCGGTGGCCTCGACCTGCTCGCGGGTCTGCCACTTGGCGGGCGGGACGAACGGGTCGATCACCACGCCGACGCCGAGCTCGGCCGCGGCCTTGAAGGTCTCCTCGGCCGGCGGCACCGAGAGCAGCCCGTCCGGGGTCTCGACACCGGCGTCCTCGACCAGGATCGCGTGCCCGGTGGGCGAGCTCAGCCCGTACTTCTCGAACGAGGCCTTGAGCTCGGGCACCCGACGGACGAAGTCGAACGCCTCGACCTTGGTCAGGCCGATGTCGGCGAGCTTGCCGAGGGTGCCGTCGAGGTCGGCGTCGAGCGCCTCGTGGACCGAGTAGAGCTGGACCGAGATCTCCGGTGCGGGCATGGGCAACCTTCCTGCGGTGGGTCGTGTGCTGGACGACTCAGGCTAGCGGGCCCCTCCGACCTGGAGCGGCCCGGCCGGAGGAAGTCCGGCCAGAGGAAGTCCGGCCAGAGGAAGTCCGGTCAGAAGAAGTCAGGACAGAACGGCGCCCGCGGGCTGGCGAACGCCGCGGACAGCGCGAGCACGGCACCGGGGCTGTGCTCGCCGACCAGTCCGGCCCGGTGCAGGTCGGTCAGCGCGGTGCCGCCCAGGTAGATCGCGCCGAGGTGCCGGACGTCGAGGGTCAGGTCGGCGGCCGCGTCGGTCCGGGTCACCTCGGCGCCGTCCGGTCCGAGCTCGAGCCGGTAGCGGCCGGCCAGGTCGGGCAGGAAGGTGTCGGTCAGCTCGACCGTCATCCCGACCGCGCTGGTGTAGCGGCGGGCGCCGAGGGCGGCCGGCACGTCGACGATCCGGGCGTAGGTCGCGTCCTGGAGCTCGGTCTTGATCGCGCGCTGGTCGGCGACCAGCTGCCGCAGCGGCTCGTCGGTCGCGGCGTGCCCGAACCGGAACCCGCGCATCAGGTCGAGGTCCAGCAGCCAGCGCCACAGCGCGGCGTAGACCCGCGGGTCGGCGGCGTCGATCCCGGTGACGATCACGTCGCCGCCGTCGGGGACGACGGTGTCGCCGTACTTGGTGCGGAAGGTCGCCCAGCCGTCGACGGTCCCGTCCTCGGCGAAGTGCAGCGCGTAGCGCAGCTCCTCGGCGCCGTTGCGCCGGTGCTCGGCGTCGAACAGGTAGAAGTCCCACCAGGCCTCGGTCCGGTTCAGGTGACCGGGGCGGTCGGGCAGCCAGGCCTCGCGGAGCGGGTAGGCGGCGGCCGCGAACTGCTCGCGGCCGACCTCGTCGACCGAACCGCCGCTCGGGGCCACCTCGGGCAGGAAGGCGGTCGCGCGGGTGGGACCGCTCAGCCGGAGCTTCGCCGTGGTGCGGCCGTAGCCGAACCGGCCGTAGATCAACGACTCCGACGCCCAGAGCAGGGCGAGCGGCTGGGTGCCGGTCGCACGGACCTGGGTCAGCTGGTGGTGCATCAGCTCGCGGAGCAGACCACGACGGCGATAGCCCGGCGCGACGGTGACCACGGTGACCGCGGCGACGTCGACCTGGCCGCCCGGCGTGGTCATGGTGCGGGCGAAGTCCCCGCAGGTGGAGACCCAGCGGCCGTCGACCTGGTGGCCGAACATCCGGCCGCCCTCGACCAGCTTGCTCTCGAGCGCGAACTCCTCGGGGCGGAACGTCTCGTGGAAGCCGCGGGCAAAGGCGCGGGCGAAGGTCTCGTCGTGACCCTCGACCGTGACGATCGCGGGCGTCCCGCGGTGCGGCGGGGTGGTGATCGTGGGGGCCGACGGGGCGGGCTCCGGCGCGGCCGTCTGGGGAGGGGTGGGCTGGTCGGTGGTCGGGCGGACGTCGTCGGTGCTCACGGGGTCACTCAACCGGAAGCGACCCGACCGGCGCCAACCGTTTGCCGCGGCGCGAGCCCGCCTCGCGGGTAAGCGGCCCGGTCAGGGGCGCCAGAGGGCGAACAGCTCGGCCGCCACCGCGGGCCGCGCGACCATGATCCCGCCGCGGGCCGGGAACGGGTTCGGGCTGCCGGTCTCGTCCCACACGGCCAGCCCGGTCTCCCGGGCGAGCAGGGTGGCAGCCAGGTGGTCCTCGGGGTGGAACGCGCCGACCACCGCACCGGTGGCCCGGCCGGCCGCCACCTGGGCCAGCGTCAGCGTCGAGGAGCCCATCACCCGGGTGGTGCAGCGGCGCTCGGCCAGCCCGGCGAGCAGCGGCAGCATCCCCGGCCAGGGCTGGTCGGCCGCCCACTCGGTGAGCACGACGCCGCCGGTCAGCCGGTCGCGTCCGGCGCCGAGCACCGGCGCCGTGCCGTCGACCCGGGTGCCGCGGCCGGCCACGGCGTGCAGCACCTCACCCCGCCACGGGTCGGCGACCACCCCGACCAGCGGGGTGCGGCCGACGGCCAGCGCGAGCGAGAACGAGGTCCACGGGAGCCCCGCGGTGAGGTTGGTGGTCCCGTCGACGGGGTCGCAGTACCAGGTCGGGGCGGTGCCGTCCGGCCCGCCGTCGCGCCCGGCGAGGTCGGTGCCGTACTCCTCGCCGACCACGCCGTGCCCGGGCAGCTCGGCGGCGATCAGCTCACGGACCGCCCGCTCGACGGCGGTGTCGACCTCGGTGACCACGTCGGCCTCGTGCTGCTTGGTGCGGATCTCCCCGAGCGGGGTGTCGCGGGTGATCGCGATCGCTCGGTCGGCCGCGCGGAGGGCGACCTCGAGCGCCCGGTCGAGATCGACCTCGGTCTCCGGCGGCGGGGCGGGGGTGGTCATGCGGTCTCCTCGGTGGTCTCGTCGATCACCCGGCGCAGGGTGCGGATGTCGTTGCTGATCATGGCCCGGACGCCGGCGGCGATCAGCGCGCGCATGGTGTCCTCGTCGTCGACCGTCCAGCAGCACAGCGGGATCCGGTGATCACGTGCCCAGGCGAGTGCTTCGCCGGTGATCATCGGCCAGTGCGGGTTGACCGCCTCGGGCCGCAGCGTCTCGAGGTGTGCGTCGGGCGGCAGCGTGCCGGGTCCGTCGTGGTCGGCCCCGTCGGACTCGTCCCAGGACAGCACGATCCGCGCGTCCGGGTCGAGCCCGCGCACGGTGGCCAGGGCGTCGGTCCGGCCGCACCACAGCACCTCGTCGCGGGTGATCACCCGGGTCTCGATCGCCCGCTGCACCGTCGTCCAGGCCGGCTCCGCCCACCGTGGGGCGTCCATGTCGATCATCAGGGCGGTGCCGGTGCCGCCGAGCAGGGCGAGCACCGTGTCGAGGGTCGGGATGCCGGGCCCACCGCCGCCGAGTGCGGCGAGCTCGACGTAGCTGCAGGCGGTGACGGCCCGCGGGTCGCCCCACAACCGGTCCAGGGTGTCGTCGTGGAGGACGACCACGTCGCCCTCCGCGCTGGTTTTGACGTCGATCTCCACCACGTCGGCGCGGGCGCGGACGGCCTCGGCCACCGCCGGCAGGGTGTTCTCGCGGTGCCGCCACGGGTCGCCGCGATGCGCGACCGCGACCACCGCACTCGTGCCGATCCGACGCGTGCCGATCGGACCCTTCGCGGCGGGGCGTCGCCCGGTCACGGGCGGCCTCCGTCGTAGGGGCACGGGCGGGGACGGGTCGGCATCGGTCGGGCTCCTCGGGCGGGGTCGGGGTCCGGATCAGGCGCGGATCGGGATCGGGCGGACCCGACGCTACCGAGCGGCGTCCGGGCCGGCGTCGGGTCGTTAGGGTGTCCGCCATGACCGATGCCGCCGCACCGCAGCCCCCCGTCGAGCGCTCCTTCGTCCTGCTCAAGCCGGACGCGGTCCGTCGCGGCCTGGTCGGCGCGGTGCTCGCCCGGTTCGAGGCCAAGGGTCTGCGGATCGTCGCGCTCGAGCTGCGGCACGTCACCGGCGAGCTGGCCGACCAGCACTACGCCGAGCACGTCGACCGCGACTTCTACCCGCCGCTGCGGAAGTTCGTCACCTCGGGCCCGTCGGTGGCGCTGATCGTCGAGGGCGACCAGGCCATCGAGGTGGTCCGCGCGCTCAACGGCGCGACCGACGGACGCAAGGCCGCCCCCGGCACCATCCGCGGCGACTACTCGCTCTCCAACCGCGAGAACCTCGTGCACGGCTCGGACTCCCCGGAGTCGGCCGCGCGCGAGATCGCGCTCTGGTTCCCCGACCTCGGCTGACCGTCCCGTCGGGCTCCCCGTCGCACCGGCCCCGGAGTCGTCCGGCGCGATAGGTTGCCGCCGTGGCGATCAACCTCCCGCGCCGCAGTCAACCGGGCGGCGTCGGCATGCCGCGCCCGGCCGGCCGGCGGGCCTGGTCGCACCTGCTCGACGCCAGCGAGGAGACCGGAGTCGGCCGCGACCTGCCGCTGCGAGGCTGGCTCTTCGACGTGGTGGTGGCGGTCGGCTTCGTCGGCGTCGGGTCGGCGTTCCTGCCGGTCTTCTACCCGGCGGCCACCGGCCGGGACTTCCTGTTCGTCGCCCTGGTCGACGCCCCGCTGCTGCTCCGCCGCCGGCTGCCGCGGGTCAGCTTCGCGCTGGTGGTGCTGGCCGCGCTCGCGCAGATGATCACGCTGAGCCCGATCGGCATCCACGACGCCGGGCTGCTGTTCTCGCTGTACTCGCTGGCCGGCTACACCAACCGCCGGATCGGGCTGGCCGGGCTGGCGGGAACGGTGCTGGCCGCGCTGACCGGGTCGGCGACGGACTGGTGGGGGTTCATCGACGACCGGCTGCTCGGCCGTCCGGGCAACCCGCTGGTGCACGCGCTGACCACCGTCGGGATGATCTTGCTCGCCACCGCATCCTGGGCCTCGGGGGAGCGGTTGCGGTCGTCGCGGATCGGTCTGGCCGCGCTGGCCGACCGGGCCGCCACCCTCGAGCGCGAGCGGGCGCAGCAGGCGCGACTGGCCGCCGCGGCCGAGCGGGCCCGGATCGCCCGTGAGATGCACGACGTGATCGCCCACGGTCTGTCGGTGATGATCGCGCAGGCCGACGGGGCGCGGTACGTGATCGACGACGCCCCGGACAGCGCCAAGCAGGCCCTCGACCGGATCTCGCAGACCGGCCGCGGGGCGCTCACCCAGATGCGCGGCTTGCTCGGGCTGCTGCGCTCCGGGGAGGCGGGGGTGGACGCCGACGCCGGCCCGGCCAGCGGGCCGCAACCGGGACTCGACCAGCTCGATGACCTGCTGACCGAGGCCGCCGAGACCGGGCTGCGGGTCGACGTCCGCCGGCACGGGACGCCGCCGCCGCTGCCGGCGATGACCCAGCTCACCGTCTACCGGGTGGTGCAGGAGGCGCTGACCAACGCCCGCAAGCACGGCGGCGACGACGTCACGCTGGGGCTGCGATTCGCCCGCGACCACCTCGAGGTCAGCGCGCGGAACGGGCCGGCCGACCCCGGCCGGCGGACCCAGACCCAGCAGCCCGGGCACGGGCTGACCGGCATGTCCGAGCGGGTGGCCGCGCTCGGCGGCAGCGTCACCGCCGGACCCACCGCCGACGGCGGGTTCCGGGTGCTCGCGCGGCTGCCGTATCCGGAGCATGATCGGCACCGGGCGGGAGGGGTGTGATGCAGACAGGCGACACGAGCGGGGGCCGCGCGGACCAGGCGGCCGCCCCGATCCGGGTGTTCCTGGTCGACGACCAGGAGCTGGTGCGGACCGGCTTCGCCATGGTGATCGGGTCGCAGCCGGACATGACCGTGGTCGGCGAGGCCGGCAACGGCGCCGAGGCGCTCGACCGGCTGCGGGTGACCGCGGCCGACGTGGTGATCATGGACGTCCAGATGCCCCGGATGGACGGGGTCACCGCCACCCGGATGCTCACCCAGCGGGCCAAGGCGTCCGGCGGCGGGCCGCGGGTGATCGTGCTGACCACCTTCGACCTCGACGAGCACGCGTTCTCCGCCCTCCGGGCCGGTGCGGCCGGGTTCCTGCTCAAGGACACCCCGCCGGCGCACCTGCTGGCCGCGATCCGCGACGTGCACGGGGGCGACGCGGTGGTGGCGCCGAGCACGACCCGGCGGCTGATCGAGCGCTACGTCGAGGAGGTGCCCGACCACGAGGCGCCCGACCCGGCCGGGATCGCCGACCTCACCGAGCGCGAACGCGAGGTGCTGCTCGAGATCGCCCAGGGTCTGTCCAACTCCGAGATCGCCGCGAAGTTCTTCCTCAGCGAGGCCACGGTCAAGACCCACGTCGGCCGCATCCTCGGCAAGACCGGGCTCCGCGACCGCGTCGCCCTGGTCGTGCTGGCCTATCGGACCGGTCTGGTCAAGCCCCACTGACTATTGGTTTAGGCCGGCTCGCTGGTGGCTGCGACGCTCGCCGGCGGGGCCGGCTCGCGCACGCCGCGCGAGGACGCGCGCTGAGCCTGTCGAAGCGCGGCCCTGCCCTTCGACGGGCTCAGGGCACGGTGGTGGTTCGCGAGGACGCGCGCTGAGCTTGTCGATGCGCGGCCCTGCCCTTCGACGGGCTCAGGGCACGGTGGTGGTTCGCGAGGACGCGCGCTGAGCCTGTCGAAGCGCGGGGTGGGTTTGGGAGCCCGTCACTAAGCTTCCGGGAATGGGGCCGAGCCGCGACGACGCTGACCGGGCGGAGAGCACGGGGCAGGCGGCGGGGCTCCGGGTGGCCGTGGTCGGAGCCGGGTTGGCCGGGCTCGTCTGCGCCCGTCACCTGACCAGGGCCGGGGCCGAGGTCACGGTCTTCGAGCGCGCCGACCGGGTCGGCGGTCGGGTCACCACCGATGTCGTCGACGGCTACCGCTGCGACCGCGGTTTCCAGTTGATCAACCCCGCCTATCCGGCCGTGCCCCGCGAGCTCGACGTGCCCGCGCTCGACCTGCGCGCCTTCGCCGCCGGGGTCTTCGTCGCCCACGGGTCGCAGGGCTACCGGTTGGCCGACCCGCGCCGGCTGCCGAGCGCGGTCGGCGACACCGTGCTCGCCCCGGTCGGCACGCTGACCGAGAAGATGGCGTTCGCCTGCTGGGCGATGCGCGCGCTGCTCCCGGTGCCCAAGCTGCTGGCCGGCGACGACCGGACGCTCGCCGAGGCGCTCGACCAGGCCGGCGTCCGCGGGCTGCTCCGCACCGGCGTCGTCGACCAGTTCCTGGCCGGGGTGCTCGGCGAGCACGACCAGCGCACCTCGGCGACGTTCGCGCTGCTGCTGGTCCGCTCGTTCCTGCTGGGAGAGCCGTCGGTGCCCTCCCTGGGGATGCGTCGGGTGCCCGAGCAGCTCGCCGCCGGGCTGCCCGACGGTGCGCTCCGGCTCGGGGTCGAGGTGCACGAGGTCGCGCCCGGACGAGTGCGGACCGCGGACGGCGAGCACCGGGTCGACGCCGTGGTGGTGGCCACCGACCCGGTCACCGCCGAGCGGCTGACCGACGTCGACGCCCCGCCGATGCGTGCCCTCACCACCTACTGGCACAGTACGGACGAGCCCCCGGCCCCGGCCGCCGAGGCGCGGCTGCTCCACCTCGACGCCGACCACCGCGGGCCGTTGGTCAACTCGGCCGTGATGACCGCGGTCGCCCCGTCCTACGCCCCCGCGGGACGCCACCTGGTGGCCAGCACCGTGGTCGGCGACGGCACCGGTGCGGACAGCGCGGAGCCGGTGGTCCGGCGCCAGCTCGGGCTGCTCTACCGCGGAGCCGACGTCGCGGGCTGGGAACTGGTGCACACCCACCGGATCACCGAGGCGCTGCCGGCCCAGGAGGCGCCGCTGCGGGTCCGCAAGCCGGTCCGGCTCGACCACGGGCTGTACGTCGCCGGCGATCACCGCGACACCGCCTCGATCCAGGGCGCGCTGGTCTCGGGCCGCCGGGCGGCGCACGCGGTGCTGGCCGCCCACCGCTGACGCCGCCGCGGGCCCTCGGACGCCGGGCGCGACACCCCGGTCCCTCCGGCGCGGCTGGCTAGACTCTGCCGTCCACCCGTGGCACCCGGCTGCGGCGACGGCCCGCACCCACCGGCGCGGACGGGCCCGACCAGCGGTGTCCCCGGTGCCCGCCGTGATGGACTGAGCCCGAGGTGGCCTCCCGCCGGGGTGCCGCCGAGCCCGCCCGACCTGCCTGACCCGACCGCCCGACCTCGCCCACCACGACGAGAGGCCCTGCGTGAGTTTGCTCATCGCCGTCCACTTCGGCATCGGCTGCCTGACGCCGCTGCTGGTGCGGTGGCTGCGGGGGCGGGCGTTCTTCGTGCTCGCGCTGGCCCCGGCGGCGGCGTTCGTCTGGCTGTGCACGCTCGGGCCGCAGATCCTGGCCGGCCGGACGGTGGTCGAGCGGGTGGCCTGGATCCCCGCGCTCGGCATCGACCTCTCCTACGCCGTCGGCACCCTGCAGTGGGTGCTGGCGCTGCTGGTCGCCGGGATCGGGGCGCTCGTCCTGCTCTACTGCCGGTGGTACTTCGGCGAGTCCGCCCCCGCCCGCACCGGCGGCATCCTGGTCGCCTTCGCCGGCGCGATGCTCGGCCTGGTCACCGCCGACGACCTGATCGCGCTCTACGTGTTCTGGGAGCTGACCACGGTCTTCTCCTACCTGCTGGTCGGGCACAACCCGACGGCGCAGGCCAACCGCCGGGCCGCGATGACCGCGCTCATCGTCACCACCTTCGGCGGCCTGGCCATGCTGATCGGGCTGATCGGACTCGGGCACGCCGCCGGGACGTTCAGCCTCTCCGGCCTGCTCGCCGACCCGCCCCGCGGTCCGCTGGTCACCGCCTCGGTGCTGCTGGTGCTGCTCGGCGCGCTGACCAAGTCGGCCCAGGTGCCGTTCCACTTCTGGCTGCCGGGCGCGATGGCCGCGCCCACCCCGGTCAGCGCCTACCTGCACGCCGCGGCGATGGTCAAGGCCGGGGTCTACCTGGTCGCGGTGCTCGCCCCGGCGTTCGCCGGGACCCCCGGCTGGCGACCGGTGCTGCTGCTGCTCGGCGCGGCCACCATGATCGTCGGCGGCTGGCGAGCGCTCCGGCAGTACGACATCAAGGTGCTGCTGGCCTACGGCACGGTGAGCCAGCTCGGCTTCCTGATGGTGCTGGTCGGGCTCGGCACCCGCGCCGGCGCGCTGGCCGGGCTGGCCATGGTCGTCGCGCACGCGTTGTTCAAGGCCGCGCTGTTCCTGGTCGTCGGGGTGGTCGACCACCAGGCCGGTGGCCGTGACCTGCGCAAGCTCAGCGGGGTCGGACGCCAGCTGCCGGTGACCTTCGTCGCCGCGGTGCTGGCCGGGGCCTCGATGGCCGCCGTGCCGCCGCTGACCGGCTTCGTGGCCAAGGAGGGCGCCTTCGAGGCCGTCGGCTACCTGGTGGGCAACGCCGACGGCGACGGTACCGGGATCGGGCCGCTCGCCTCGGTGCTGCTGCTGGTGGCGCTCACCCTCGGCTCGGTGCTCACGGTGGCCTACACGCTGCGGTTCGTCTGGGGCGCCTTCGCCACCAAGACCCAGGCGACGGCCAGCGCCTCGCCGGCCCCCGACGCCGAGTGGGACCCGACCCCGACGCCGGTGCACCGCCCGGCGCGCGGCTTCGAGCTCGCCCCCGCCCTGCTCGCCCTGGCCTGCCTGGTCGGCGGGTTCCTCGGCCACCCGCTGACCGCGGCGCTCGAGCCGTACGCGTCCGCGTTCACCATCGGTGAGCCATCGCACGGGCTCGCGCTGTGGCACGGGTTCACCGTGCCGCTGCTGGTCTCGGCGATCGCCGTGGCCGGTGGGCTGGTGCTGTTCGGCCGCCGCACCTGGGTGGCCCGGGTGCAGGCCACCTTCCCGCGGGTGCGGGAGTCCGAGACCGTCTACCAGGCGGTGATGCGCGGGGTGGACCGGCTCGCCGTCGAGGTCACCGCGGTCAGCCAGCGCGGTTCGCTGCCGCTCTATCTCGGCGCGATCCTGATCGTCCTGATCGTTCTGCCGGGGGCGGCGCTGGTCGGGCTCGGCGCCTGGCCCGGCCGTCCGCGCGCCTGGGACACCCCGGCGCAGGCGGTGGTCGCCCTGGTCATGATCATGGCCGCGTTCCTGGCCGCCACCTCGCGCGGCCGGTTGAAGGCGGTGATCCTGGTCGGGGTCACCGGCTACGGCGTCGCCCTGCTGTTCGCGCTGCACGGCGCCCCCGACCTCGCCCTCACCCAGACGCTGGTCGAGACCGTCACCGTGGTGATCTTCGCGCTGGTGCTGCGCAAGCTGCCCAAGTACTTCACCGACCGCCCGCTGCACAGCTCGCGCTGGTGGCGGATGGCGGTCGCCGTCGGGGTCGGCGCGGTCGTCTCGCTGGCCGCCTACGTGGCCAGCGGGGCCCGGGTGGCCACGCCGGTCTCGGCGGCCTACGGCGAGGCGGCCTACGAGTTCGGCTACGGCAAGAACATCGTCAACGTCACCCTGGTCGACATCCGCGCCTGGGACACCATGGGCGAGATCTCGGTGCTGGTCGTGGCGGCCACCGGCGTGGCCAGCCTGATCTTCCTCCGGACCCGCTACACCCAGCTGCGCCGGCCGTCGTCCGCACCGGCGCCCGAGCCGACGGCGCCGGGCCGGATCACCTGGCTGCGGGCGGGGGAGAGCCTGTCGCCGCTGGCCCGGTCGATCATCTTCGAGGTGGTCACCCGGCTGCTGTTCCCGATCATGATCCTGGTCTCGCTCTACCTGCTGTTCGCCGGGCACAACGCCCCCGGCGGCGGGTTCGCGGGCGGTTTGGTGGCCGGGCTGGCGCTGATGGTCCGCTATCTGGCCGCCGGCGCCCGCGAGCTCGACGAGGCCGCGCCGGTCGACGCCGGTCTGGTGCTCGGGCTCGGGCTGCTGATCGCCGGGCTGAGCGCGCTGGCCCCGATCCCGTTCGGCGGCCGGATCCTGCAGAGCTACGAGGCCTACGTGACCTTCGGTCCGCTGTCGGAGCTGCACACCCCGTGGGGGACGGTCCCGCTGCTCGGCGAGTTCCACCTGGTCACGTCGCTGTTCTTCGACATCGGGGTCTACCTGGTGGTCGTCGGCGTGATGCTCGACCTGACCCGCAGCCTCGGTGCCGGGATCGACCGGCACGAGGACGAGAACGCCACCCCGAGCCCGAAGCCGTCGCTGCGGGCCCGCGCCGGCGTCACCCTCGGGCGCTCCGGCCGCGAGGTCGTCAGCCGCGGGGAGCAGGCATGAGCCCCAACCTGGCGCTGATCGTGGTCGCCGGCGTGCTGGTCGCCGCCGGCGTCTACCTGCTGCTCGAGCGGTCGATGACCCGGATCCTGGTCGGGGTGCTGCTCTGCTCGAACGGCGTCAACGTGCTGTTCCTGGTCGCCTCCGGCGCGGCCGGGGCGGCGCCCTTCGTCGGCGCCGGCGGCCGGACCAGCGACCCGCTGCCCCAGGCCATGGTGCTGACCGCGATTGTGATCACCCTCGGCGTCTCGGCCTTCCTGCTCACCCTGGCCTACCGCAGCTTCCAGCTCAACGGGCACGACGAGGTCGCCGACGACGTCGAGGACGCCCGGATCCGGCAGCTCGCGCTCGCCGACCTCGAGTCGCAGAGCTTCGACAGCAGCGACACCTCGCTGCCCGACGAGGAGGGTCGCCGGCTCGAACGCCCGGAGGACGAGCGGCCGGCCGACCTGGCCGACCCGCTGCCCGCCGACCGCCCGGACCCTGACGACCAGCCCGACGACCAGCCCGACGACCAGCCCGACGACCAGACCGACGACCAGCCCGACGACCAGCCCGACGACCAGCCCGACGACCAGCCCGACGACCAGCCGACCGGAGGAGGGGAGGAGGACCGGTGAACAACCTGCTCCCGCTGCCGGTGCTGCTGCCGCTGATCGGGGCCGCGATCGCGCTGGTGACCGGCCGCCGTCCCCGGGTCCAGCGGGCGGTGGCGCTGGTCGCGCTGCTCGGGGTGGTCGCGGTGGCGGCCAGCCTGGTCGTGCTGACCGACCGCTACTCGACGATCGTCCTGTGGGTCGGCGCCTGGCCGCAGCCGCTGGGCATCGCGCTGGTCGCCGACCGGCTGTCGTCGCTGATGCTGCTGGTCAGCTCGGTGGTCACCGTGACGGTGCTGATCTTCTCGATGGGCCAGGAGCTCAGTGAGCGCAAGCGCGAGACCCCGGTCTCGATCTACCACCCGACGTTCCTGGTGCTCAGCGCCGGCGTCTCGAACGCCTTCCTGGCCGGCGACCTGTTCAACCTCTTCGTCGGGTTCGAGATCCTGCTGTTCGCCTCGTACGTGCTGCTCACCCTCGGGGGCACCGGCCAGCGGGTCCGGGCCGGCACCACCTACATGGTGGTCAGCCTGCTCTCCTCGAGCCTGTTCCTGATCGCCATCGCCTGCTGCTACGCGGCCACCGGCACGGTCAACCTGGCCCAGCTCGGGGTGCGGCTGGCCGCGTTGCCGCCCGACGTCCAGCAGCTGCTCCAGTTCCTGCTGCTGCTGGTGTTCTCGATCAAGGCGGCGGTGTTCCCGCTGTCCGCCTGGCTGCCCGACTCCTACCCGACCGCGCCGGCGCCGGTGACGGCGGTGTTCGCCGGGCTGCTGACCAAGGTCGGCGTCTACGCGATCATCCGCACCCAGACGGTGCTGTTCCCCGACCGCCACCTGTCCACCCTGCTGCTGGTGGCGGCGCTGCTGACCATGATCATCGGGATCCTCGGCGCGGTGGCCCAGTCGGAGATCAAGCGGATGCTGTCCTTCACCCTGGTCAGCCACATCGGCTACATGATCTTCGGGATCGCGCTGGCCAGCCGGGCCGGGTACGCCGGCGCGATCTTCTACACCGTGCACCACATCACCATCCAGACCACGCTGTTCCTGGTCACCGGGCTGGTCGAGAGACGCGGCGGCTCGACCTCACTCAACAAGCTCGGCGGGCTGGCCGCGCTGTCGCCGCTGCTCGGGGTGCTGTTCTTCGTCCCCGCGATGAACCTGGCCGGCATCCCGCCGCTGTCGGGCTTCATCGGCAAGGTCGGGCTGCTCGAGGCCGGCATCGCCCACGGTGGCGTGCTGGCCTGGACGGTGGTGGTCTTCGCCGTGCTCACCAGCCTGCTCACCCTCTACACGATGGCCAAGGTGTGGAACCGCGCGTTCTGGCGGAGCGTGCCCGCCGAGGTCGCCGAGCCCGAGCTGCCGACGACGGGCGAGACCGCGACGGACGAGGCTCCGGCCGCCGAGCCGGACGAGCCGGCGCCGTCGGCGGCGGGCACCGCGCTGGCCACCCGGGCCCGGACGGTGACCCCGGCCCGGCGGCTGCCGCGGCAGATGGTGCTCACCACCGCGGTGCTGGTGCTGCTGGGGATCGGGCTGACCGTGGTCGCCGGCCCCCTCTACGGCTACACCGTCCGCGCCGCGGGCGACCTGCTCGACCCACGCGTGTACATCGACGCCGTGCTGCCGCTGGGGATCCGGTGAGCGCCGCGCGGCTCCGCGCCCGGCGGCCGCAGCCGTCGCTGGTGATCGTCTGCGCCCTCACCTGGGTGCTGCTGTGGGGCAGCCTCTCGGTGGCCAACCTGATCGTCGGCGCGCTGCTGGGCGTGGTGATCGGGCTGGTCTTCCCGATGCCGGTGATCGACACCCCGGGACGGCTCCGGCCGCTCGGGGTGGCCGCGGCGGCCGGACGGCTGCTGGTCGACCTGGTCCGGTCCAGCGGTGCGGTGCTGGTCACCGTGCTGCGCTTCGGCCGCACCCCGCGCAACGCCGTGGTCCGGGTCCAGCTGCGCAGCCGCTCCGACCTCTACCTGGCCCAGACCGCCGAGCTGGTGACGCTGGTCCCCGGCAGCCTGGTGATCGAGGCGCGGCGCAGCTCGAGCACGCTGTACCTGCACGTGATGGACGTCCGCTCCGACGCAGACCTCGAGCGGACCCGCGCCGACGTGCTGGCCGCCGAGGAACGGGTGATCCGCGCCTTCGGCAGCGCGGCGGAGGTCGCCGCCCTCCGCGAGGGCCGGCCGTTGCCGCTGCCCCCAGACGTCCCCGCAGACGTCCCCGCAGCCGTCCCCGCAGCCGTACGCGGCGACGAACCCGCGGGGGAGGCGCGGTGAACGCGTTCACCGTGGTGGTCGCCGCGGTCGGGATCGCGGTGCTCGGCGTTTCGGCGCTGCTCACCGTCGTCCGGCTGGCCAGGGGCCCGAGCACGCTCGACCGGGTGGTGGCCGCGGACGTCCTGGTCGCGGTGGTGATCGCCGCGCTCGGGCTGGAGGCGGTGGTGAACCGGCACGCCACCACGCTGCCGGTGATCCTGGTGCTCTCGCTGGTCGGGTTCGCCGGATCGCTCAGCGTGGCCCGGTTCGTCGCCGACCGCGACCGCGCGCACCGTTGGGACCCGGCCGGACGCCCCAAGCCGCGATGGGAACCGGTCGACCCGGGCGCGTCCGACCGCGAGCCGGGAGCCGAGCAGCCCAGCGACGCGGGGAGGGACCGGTGACCGGCGTCCTCGACGTGCTCGGCGGCGTCTGCGTGATCGCGGGCGCGCTGCTCTGCCTGGCCGCGGCGATCGGGCTGGTCCGGCTGCCCGACGTGCTGACCCGGATGCACGCCGCCACCAAGCCGCAGACCCTCGGGCTGCTGCTGGTGCTGCTGGGGATCGGGCTCACCCTGCGGGACCTGCGGGCCACCGGGCTGCTGGTGCTGATCGCCGTCCTGCAACTGTTCACCGCTCCGGTCGCCGCGCACCTGGTGGGCCGGACGGCCTACCGGACCGCGCAGCTGCGGACCGACCTGCTCGACCGCGACGAGCTCGCCGACGACCTGCGGACCGCCGGCTTCCGGCTGAGCAGCGACGCCGAGGAACCGAACGGGGAGCCGGAGCAGGAGCCGCGCGAGGACGACGGCGCCGGACAGGACAGGTCTTAAGCTGGTCGGGCCATGACTGCCCTGAGCCCCGCACCCGTCCGCGAGCCCGTCCCGGAGTCGGTCTTCGAGCGGCTCGAGCCGCTGCTGGCCCGGGTCGGCAAGCCGATCCAGTACGTCGGTGGCGAGCTCAACTCGGTAGTCAAGGACTGGGCGGCGACCGCGGTCCGCTGGTGCTTGATGTATCCCGACGCCTACGAGGTGGGACTGCCCAACCAGGGCGTGCAGATCCTCTACGAGGTGCTCAACGACCGGTCCGACGTGCTGGCCGAGCGCACCTACGCGGTCTGGCACGACCTCGAGGCGCTGATGCGCGAGCACGGCGTGCCGCAGTTCAGCCTGGACAGCCACCGCCCGGTGCGCGCCTTCGACGTGCTCGGGGTCAGCTTCGCCACCGAGCTCGGCTACACCAACCTGCTCAACGCCCTCGACCTGGCGGGCATCCCGCTGCACAGCGCCGACCGCACCGAGGACGACCCGGTGGTGCTGGCCGGCGGGCACGCGGCGTTCAACCCGGAGCCGATCGCCGACTTCCTCGACGCGGCCGTGCTCGGCGACGGCGAGGAGGTCGCCCTCGCGATCAGCGACGTGATCGCCGAGTGGAAGGCCGAGGGTCGACCCGGCGGGCGCGACGGGTTGCTGCTCCGGCTGGCCGCGAGCGGCGGCGTCTACGTGCCGCGGTTCTACGACGTCGACTACCTGCCCGACGGCCGGATCCGCCGGGTGGCGCCGAACCGTCCCGGGGTGCCGTTCCGGGTCACGAAGCACACGGTGATGGATCTCGACCAGTGGCCCTATCCCAAGCAGCCGCTGGTGCCGCTGGCCGAGACGGTGCACGAGCGCTACTCGGTGGAGATCTTCCGCGGCTGCACCCGCGGCTGCCGGTTCTGCCAGGCCGGGATGATCACCCGGCCGGTCCGCGAGCGGAACATCGAGACGATCGGCGCGATGGTCGAGCAGGGCCTCGCCGCGACGGGGCTCGAGGAGGTCGGGCTGCTCAGCCTGTCCAGCGCCGACCACTCCGAGATCGGCGAGGTGACCCGGCAGCTGGCCGACCGCTACGACGGCAGCAACGTCGGGCTGTCGCTGCCCAGCACCCGGGTGGACGCCTTCAACATCGACCTGGCCAACGAGCTGTCCCGCAACGGCCGGCGCTCCGGGCTGACCTTCGCCCCCGAGGGCGGCAGCGAACGGCTCCGCCGGGTGATCAACAAGATGGTCAGCGAGGACGACCTGATCAGCACCGTGGCCACGGCCTACAGCCACGGCTGGCGGCAGGTGAAGCTCTACTTCATGTGCGGGCTGCCGACCGAGACCGATGAGGACGTGCTGGCCATCGCCGACCTCGCCAAGCGGGTGATCGCCACCGGGCGCGAGGTCAGCGGGCGCCGCGACATCCGCTGCACGGTGAGCATCGGCGGGTTCGTCCCCAAGCCGCACACCCCGTTCCAGTGGGCCGCCCAGGACCATCACGAGGTGGTCGACGCCCGGCTGGCCAAGCTGCGCGACGCGATCCGGTCCGACCGCCGCTACGGCAAGGCGATCGGGTTCCGCTACCACGACGGCAAGCCGAGCACGGTCGAGGGACTGCTCAGTCGCGGCGACCGCCGGGTCGGCCGGGTGATCGAGGCGGTCTGGGCCGACGGCGGCCGGTTCGACGGCTGGAGCGAGCACTTCTCCTACGAGCGCTGGGAGCGCTGCGCGACCGAGGCGCTGGCCGGCACCGGGGTCGACCTCGCCTGGTACACCACCCGCGAGCGGGAGTACGCCGAGGTGCTGCCCTGGGACCACCTCGACGCCGGGCTCGACCGGGACTGGCTCTGGGAGGACTGGCAGGACGCCCTCGACGAGGTCGAGCTCGACGACTGCCGCTGGACGCCGTGTTTCGACTGCGGCGTCTGCCCCGACCTCGGCACCCAGATCCAGATCGGGCCGACCGGGCGCTCGCTGCTGCCGATCACCCCGGTCGAGAAGCTCTGAGGCAGGATCCGACCGCTCGTCGCCGGTGCTCCGGATCGCCGAGCGTGCAGGAGCCCGGCCGGTGGCTGCGAGCGGTCAGATCCTGCCGAGCGCGGCGCGGATCCAGCCGAGGACCAGCCCGGGCTGTTCGGTCAGCTGCCGCCAGGTGACGTTGAGCACCAGATAGCCGGCGAGCTCGAGCCGGTTGCGCCGGACGCGGTCGGCCTCGAACGCCTCGCGACCGCCGTGGGTCTCCCAGCCGTCGACCTCGACGACCACCCGCTCGCGGTCGAAGCAGACGTCGGCCAGGTACGGCGTCCCGGCGACCGGCACGTTCGTCCGCCAGCCGGTGAGGCCGTCCGCCCGCATCAGCCGGTGCAGCAGCCGTTCCGCCTCCGACCACGGCAGGTCGCGCGAGTCGTGCAGCAGCTGCGCCCGCCTCCGGTTGCCCCGCCGCCCCGGGGTGCGGGCCAGCGCCTCCCACAGCTGGTCGAGCCCGGCGGAGCGGGTCCGCAGCACCCGGTCGATCGCCTCGCCGCCGAGAGGGCCGGCGGCCAGGTCGACCGCGGTCAGGGCCGGATGGGTGAACCGGAGCCCGCCGGCCTCGCAGACCAGGTCCGGCGGGATCCGCCGGTCGTGCACCCGCCATCCCGCACGAGGCCGCTTCGCGCGGCCCGGGCGGGCGAGCTCGATCACCGGGACCGGGCAGCCGGGCCAGAAGCCGCTGCGCGCCGCGGCCCGGTGACAAAGCACCGCGTCCGGGCCGGCCCAGAGCAGGCCGGCACGGAGGCTGACCTCCGGCTCGGGCAGCCCCGGCAGCGCGAACACCCCCGGCAGCACCACCCGCAGCTCACCGCGCCGGGCGAGGTGGTCGAGCCGGACCGCCAGGTGCGGGTGCTCGCGGCGGCAGACCAGTCCTCCGGCCGCGCGCAGGACGTCGGCGATCTCGGGGTGCACGCCAGCAACCTGGGACGGTTGCCGCACGGGCGGCGCTGCCCGTCCTCGGGCTGTGGACGGGGCAGGAAACGACCGCTCACGTGTGGACGACCGGTGCTGCCCGGCGTGGACACCGTCCGGCGCACGATCGAGCGGTCGGATCCTGCCGGGTCAGCCGGGGCAGGAGACCCGGTACAGTTCTCCGCTCACCCGCGTGGTCCGCAGCTTCTCTCCCGCGACCCGCTCGGCGTAGTCGGACCCGAAGACGTAGGTCCGCAGGTGCTGAGGGACGTCGCCGATCGCCGGGTCCGCGCCGTCGGCGTTCGCCGCGCAGTAGGCGCGGATCACCGCGGTCCAGTGGTGCGGTCCGGGGTCGTAGACCGCGCCCTTGGCCGACCACAGCCGGCGTCGCTCGCCCCAGCGGTCGGGCAGCAGCCGGTAGTGGAACTGGAACCGGGTCGAGTAGTCGGCGGTGAAGATGATCGCGTCGTGCCCGGCCCGGCTGATCGCCGCGTCGACCGGCGGCTGCGGGTCGTACCAGCTCCGGTCGGCGGTGCCGAAGCCGTGCACGGCGGCCGACAGCACCAGCGCCACCCCGACCACCGGGGCGAGCAGCGCCGTGACCCGACGACGCCGGGGTGTGCCGTCGCCGATCCTGGCGGTCACCGCGGTCAGCAGGTGGTCGAGACCGAGGACACCCCAGACCCCGAGCACCGTCCAGACCGGGAGCAGCATCGTGGTCCAGTCGTCGACGTCGTAGTCGAGCAGGAACACCACGGTGCAGACGACCCAGAGCGCCAGGACGCCGGTGAGCAGGGCGCGCCGCCGCACCGCCAGCGCGGTCACCAGCCCGAGCACGACCAGCAGCAGGGTCACGCCGAACTGTTCCCAGCCGATCGCGAGCAGCGTGTCGACGCGGCCGGGCAGGTCGGCCGACGGCACCGCGAACATCCGTGGCCCGTACCGCGCGCCGGTGATCGCGTCGACCAGGCTGGGGACGGAGTCCACCCGGACGTCGACGTAGAGCGCAGGCGCGACGGTCCGCCACCAGAGGTAGAAGTACGGGACCACCGCCAGCACCGCGCTGGTCGGCAGCAGCCAGGCCAGCTCGCGGGCGCGGAAGAGCCATCGGACGCGGCGGACGGCGAGATAGAGCAGCAGCCCCGGGACCAGCAGCACGTTGGAGATCGCGTGCGCGAACGAGAACGCCAGCACCAGCACGCCGGCGCGCAGCCAGCCGCGGCGGCCGGTCACCTCGTAGCGGACCAGGCAGAACAACACGCCGACCACGAACAGCAGCGCCATCGTGTAGATCTCGGCCACCACCGAGAACTGCCAGACCGCGGGCAGCAGCGCGATCGCCGTCGCCCCCGCCGCCGACGTCGAGCGACGCAGTCCGAGACTCCGGAACACCGCGACCAGCAGGCAGGCGCAGGCCACCGCGAAGACCGCCGACAGCGCGTTCGCCCGCCCGGCCACCGACCCGAACGGCAGCACCCGGACGGCCAGCGCGTTGAGCAGCGTGTACACCGGATACCCCGGCGGGTGGCCGGTGCCGAGCACCAGGCCGAGGAAGTCGAACTTGGTGGTGTCCATCGAGACCGCGTTCCCGGTGCTCGGCTGCAGGGTGCGGGCGTAGAGCACGCTCAGCACCATCGTCGTGGCCAGGTAGGGCCAGAGCTCGGCGCGGCGACGGCCCGGAAGCGACCTCGGGACCCGCGCAGGCTCGGTCGCCGGTCTGACGGCGGTCAGCTGATCGGTCACGGACGTCCTCGGGGCGGCGGCCTCGGGCGCTCGGTCGGGCCCGGTCTCGCTTCGACCGTAGCAACGCGGGCCCACAGCCCCGTTCCCCGTCCGCTGGGCGTCGCTCGGTGGCGGAAGCCGCGACCGCCGGGTCGAATGCGCTGGCCGTCGGGGTCCCGGCTCCGTAGGGTCGGGGCGTGAGCGCAGCCGAGACCACGAGCGGCGGGCCTTCGGCCCGCGTCGACGACTGGGACGAGATCACCGACCTCGACGAGCTGACCGCGCTGGTCGGGGAGCCGACGCAGGCCGTCCGCGACAAGGTCCGTCCCGCGCTGCACGACCTCGACCGTCGCTGGCTGGCGGCCAGCCCGTTCTGCGTGCTGGCCACCGCCGACGCCGACGGCCGGCTCGACGCCTCGCCCAAGGGCGACCCGGCCGGACGGCTGGTGCACGTGATCGACGATCACACCCTGGTGATCGCCGAGCGTCCGGGCAACAAGCGGGTCGACGGCTACCGCAACGTGCTGGTCAATCCGCACGTCGGGCTGCTCTTCCTGATCCCGGGCCGCGGGGACACGCTGCGGGTGAACGGCCGGGCCCGGCTGGTCCGCGACGCGCCGTTCTTCGCCGACCTCGAGGTGCGCGGCAGGCGTCCGCTGCTCGCCCTGGTGGTCGAGGTGGAGGAGGTCTTCCACCACTGCGCCAAGGCGTTCCTGCGCTCGCAGCTCTGGAAGCCCGAGACCTGGGACCCCGACGCGCTCGCGTCGCGCGCCGAGATCGCTCACCAGCTCGACCGGCGCGACGCCTCGCTCGACGAACTGCGCGCCTACTACGACGAGGCCAGCTACTCCCGCGGGCTCTACTGAGCGACCGTGCCGCACGCCGAACCCCGCGAACAGCAGGCCCCGCCCGTCCAGCGGCTCCGGCTGCGCTACGCCAAGCGCGGCCGGGCCCGGTTCACCAGCCACCGCGACTTCAGCCGTGCCTTCGAGCGCGCGCTGCGTCGGGCCGGGGTGCCGATGGCCTACAGCTCGGGCTACAGCCCGCACCCGCGGATCTCCTACGCCAACGCGGCGCCCACCGGCGCGGCCAGCGAGGCCGAGTACCTCGAGATCGGGCTGGTCCGGGTCTGCGACCCCGAGCAGGTGCGGGCCGCGCTCGACGCCGCGCTGCCGCCCGGGCTCGACGTGACCGCGGCGGTGCCCGCCGGTCCGACACCGCTGGCCGATTTGCTCTCCGGGTCGTCCTGGCGGATCGACCTGACCCTGTCCGCGGTCGCGCCCGCCGAGGTGGCTGCGCGGGCCTGCGCCGCCCTGCTCGCGGCCGAGACGGTCGAGGTGGAGCGGCTGACCAAGACCGGGATGCGCCGGTTCGACGCCCGCGCCGCCGTCCGGCGGCTGGCCCCGCTCGAACCGGGCGGCGGGGGAGACGTGGCCGAGGGCAGCACCGCGCTGCACCTGGTGCTCGCGCACCTGGTCCCGCTGGTCCGTCCCGACGACGTGCTGAGCGCGTTGACCGCGTTGACGCCGGACTTCGCCCCGGTCGACCCGCCGGTGCTGCACCGGCTGAGCCAGGGGGTGCTCGACCCCGACACGGCGGAGATCGCCGACCCGTTCGCCGGGTGAGCCGCGGCGCGCTCGCCGCGGTTCGTTGCGGGCCTGTGGGATACTGACACCGTCCAGCGGGTCCGACGACCTGCCGGACCGGTGCGTCAACCCGAGCGAGGTGACAGCTCGCGACCGGGGGCCGGTGGCATCTGCACCGCGACGACTGCCTGCGAGGACGCGGGCAGCGACCGCGGCAGCTGCCCGGCTGCGAACGCGCCGCAGACCAGAAGCTTCCGCCGGTCGGCCAGCCCGTGCGCTGCCGATCACGGCGAACCGAGACCGCGGTGCCACGCGCACCCAGAGGAGCCTTGATGCTCGATCCCGAGCCCGGCAACCCCCCTGCCGACACCACCCCGAACGACAGCGCGCCGACCGAGAGCGCCGCCCCGCCGGCCAAGCGGACCCGCCGCCGGGCCGCGAGCCGCCCGGCCGGACCGGCCGTGGGCGCCGAGGAGACGCCAGCACCGCCGGCCGACGCCCCGGCGGAGCCGTCGGCTGCGGACGCTGCGCCGGTCGAGCCGGCCGCGGTGCCGGCCAAGAAGACTGCCCGCAAGACCGCGGCGAAGCGGACCACCAAGAAGGCGGCCGCCAAGGCCGCCGAGGTCGCGCCGGAGACCGCGCCGGAGACCGCGCCGGACGCCCCGGTCGCGCTGACGGCCGACGCGGAGCAGCCGGTCGAGCCGCCGGTCAAGAAGCCGGCACGCAAGCGGGCCACCCGCAAGGCAGCCGCCCCCGCGGCCGAGGTCGCGCCCGAGCCGACCACTCCGGACACGACCACGCCCGACACGCCCGCGCCCGACACGCCCACGCCGGACACCAGTGCAGCCGAGCCGGCGAGCCCGCAGCGCGGCGGCCCGGCCGAGATCACGCCCGAGCAGGTCACCCCCGGTGAGGTCGAACCGCAGTTGGCGCAGACCGCCGGGGAGCAGACGCCCGACGCCGTCGCCGAGCAGCCCGCCGCGCCGCGTCCGGTCCGGGTGACCGACCCGTTCGCCGTCCCCGACATCGACGTGAGCGCGCTGACCGCGCGCCCGGCCGCGACCTCCGACGTCACCGCGGACTCCGAGGACGAGGACGGATCCGACCAGGACGACGACACCGCCGACGACACCGCCGACGACACTGCCGACGAGATCGCCAACGAGAACGACGACGACAAGGACGACGACAACAGCGACGACCGCGTCGAGGGGCAGGGCGACGGACGCCGTCGCCGCCGTCGCCGGGGCGGCCGCCGGCGGCGCCGCAACGGGTCGGACGACGACAGCGAGGGCTCGTCCGACGGGTCGGGCGGCAGCTCCGAGGCAGGGTCCGGCGACGCCGGCTCCGACCGGGGCGAGACCACCGCGAAGGATGACACGCAGGCTGCCCCGGGTTCGGCGCAGGACGACACCAAGGACGACGCGGACCACGACGACGAGTCCGGCTCCGAGGGCGAGGGCGGCTCGCGTCGCCGCCGCCGGCGGCGTCGGCGTCGCGGGGAGAGCGACAACGGCGACCACGCACCCGACGACCCGGCCACCGAGGTGGTCGAGCGGGTCCGCGAGCCGCGGGAGTCGCGTAGCCGCAGCCGCGGCGGGCGTTCGAGCGCGAACGACACCCCGACCGGCATCGAGGGCTCGACCCGGATGGAGGCCAAGCGGCAGCGGCGACGCGAGGGCCGCGAGGCCGGTCGGCGCCGCGCGCCGATCCTCAGCGAGGCCGAGTTCCTGGCCCGCCGCGAGGCGGTCGAGCGCAAGATGATCATCCGCCAGCGCGACGACCTGGCCCAGATCGCCGTGCTCGAGGACGGCGTGCTGGTCGAGCACTACGTCGACCGCGAGTCGGCGACGTCGTTGATCGGCAACGTCTACCTCGGCCGGGTGCAGAACGTGCTGCCGTCGATGGAGGCCGCCTTCATCGACATCGGACGTGGCCGCAACGCGGTGCTCTACGCCGGTGAGGTCGACTGGGAGTCCTTCGGCGCCCAGGGCGGTGAGCGCAAGGTCGAGCGCGTCCTCAAGTCGGGCCAGACGATCCTGGTCCAGGTGAGCAAGGACCCGGTCGGGGCCAAGGGCGCCCGGCTGACCAACCACGTGTCGATCCCCGGCCGCTACCTGGTCTACGCCCCCAACGGGCACCTGTCCGGGATCTCGCGCAAGCTGCCCGAGAACGAGCGGAAGCGGCTCAAGGACATCCTGGCCGGGCCGGTGGGCGACACCGCCAGCGTGATCGTCCGCACGGCGGCCGAGGGCGCCAGCGAGGAGGAGCTGGTCCGCGACGTCAACCGGCTCAAGGCGCAGTGGGCCGACATCGAGACCAAGATCAAGTCGGGCAGTGCGCCGCAGCTGCTGTACGCCGAGCCCGACCTGACCATCCGGATCGTCCGTGACCTGTTCACCGAGGACTTCTCCGAGCTGATCATCCAGGGCAACGGCTCGATGGCCGACGCCTACGACGCGGTCGAGGCCTACGCCGCGCACGTCGCGCCGCACCTCAAGGACCGGATCCGCAAGTGGGACGCCGAGGCCGACGGCGACCTGTTCGGCGCCTACCGGCTGGACGAGCAGATCGCCAAGGGCCTGGAGCGCAAGGTGTTCCTGCCCAGCGGCGGCTCGTTGATCATCGACCGCACCGAGGCGATGACCGTGATCGACGTCAACACCGGCAAGTTCACCGGGTCGGGGGGCAACCTCGAGGCGACGATCACGAGCAACAACCTGGAGGCGGCCGAGGAGATCGTCCGGCAGCTCCGGCTCCGCGACCTCGGCGGCATCATCGTGATCGACTTCATCGACATGGTGCTGCCCGCCAACCGCGAGTTGCTGCTGCGTCGGCTGGTCGAGTGCCTCGGCCGGGACCGGACCCGGCACCAGGTGGCCGAGGTCACCAGCCTCGGGCTGGTGCAGATGACCCGGAAGCGGATCGGCACCGGGTTGCTCGAGGCGTTCAGCACCGAGTGCCCGACCTGTCACGGCCGCGGCGTCGAGCTGCACGACGTGCCGGTGGACACCCAGAAGCAGGCCGACGGCGGCGCCCGGGACGACCACGGCCGTCGCGGGGGTGGCCGGAACGACCACCGCCACGACCACAAGAACGACAAGACCGACAGGAACGACCGCACCGACAAGAACGAGGGCGGCGGCCGCCAGGACGGCAGGACCGAGGGCGGCGGTCGCGGTTCGCGTCGGGGCCGGGGCCGCAAGGACGATCAGCAGCACGACCAGAACGGTCAGCAGCACGACGAGCCTCGCGACCAGACCGAGCCGTCGGCTCCGGTCGAGTCGGCTCCGGTCGAGTCGGCTCCGGTCGAGTCGGCTCCGGTCGAGTCGGCTCCGGTCGAGTCGGCTCCGGTCGAGTCGGCTCCGGTCGAGTCGGCTCCGGTCGAGTCGGCTCCGGTCGAGTCGGCTCCGGTCGAGTCGGCTCCGGTCGAGTCGGCTCCGGTCGAGTCGGCTCCGGCCGAGTCGGCTCCGGCTGAGCGGGCCCAGCCGGTCGAGCAGGCCCACCCGGTCGAGCAGGCTCCGGTCGAGCAGGCCCAGCCGGCCGAGCGGGCCCAGCCGGACACCACGCCGGGAGCGAACGGTGACCAGCCCAGCGGTGACCAGCCCAGCGGTGACCAGCCCACCGGGCGCACCGCTCGGCGTCGCAGCCGGGGCCGGGCCACCCGCCCGGCCGGTTCCCCGGGCAGCACGCCCGCGCCGCAGCCGGAACCGGCCGCGCAGCCGGGCTCCGCGGACGCGTAGGCCGGTCGAGGGCGACCGGTCCGCCTGACGGCCGGCGCTCTGGTGCGACCGGACAGAATGGCGGCATGACCAGCACCGCGGGCCGGCCGTACCTGATCGCCGTCGTCGGGGCCGGGCCGTCCGGCATCTACGCCGCCGAGGCGCTGGTGCAGCAGACCGACGTGCCGGTCGAGGTGGTGGTGATCGACCGGCTGCCGACCCCGTTCGGGTTGGTGCGCTACGGCGTCGCGCCCGACCACCCGAGCATCCGGTCGATCCGGAACACGCTCGAGCGCACCCTGGAGAGGTCCGGGGTGCGCTTCCTGGGCGACGTCGTGGTCGGTCGCGACCTGACCGTCGAGGAGCTCCGGGCCCGTACCGACGCCGTGGTCTACGCCTACGGTTCCGGCACCGACCAGCGGCTCGGCGTGCCGGGGGAGGACCTCGACGGCAGCGTCGCGGCGCCCGAGCTGGTCGCCTGGTACTGCGGGCACCCGGACGTCCACCCCGACGACCCGGCCGTCGCGGGTGCCGACGTGCCCGGTACGGCGCGCAGCGGGCTCACCACCGCGGAGATCGAGCAGCTGATCACCACCACCCGCTCGGCGGTGGTGATCGGGGTCGGCAACGTCGCGCTCGACGTGGCCCGGGTGCTGATCAAGTCCGCCGACGACCTCGCCGACACCGACATGGCCGACGAGGTGCTGGACGGGCTCGACCGCTCGACCGTCACCGACGTCCACCTGGTCGGACGCCGCGGGCCGGCCTACACCGCCTTCACCACCAAGGAGCTCCGCGAGCTCGGCGAGCTCGACGTCGACCTCGTGCTCGACCCGTCCGACTTCGTGCTCGACGCCTCGAGCGAGGCCGTGCTCGCGGTCGAGAAGGTCGCCGCGCGCAACGTCACGGTGATGCGCGGGTGGCTCGACCGTCCGCGCACCGGGGCGCGTCGTCGGATCCACCTGCACTTCTGGCGCCGACCGGTGGCGCTGCACGCCGCCGACGGCGACCGGGTCAGTTCGGTGGAGCTCGAGTCCACCGGCCTCGACGCCGACGGCCGGGTCCGGGGCACCGGTGCGTTCTCCCGCATCCCGGCCGAGCTGGTGGTCCGCTCGGTCGGCTACCGCGGGGTCGAGCTCCCCGGCGTGCCCTACGACGCCTCGACCGGCCGGGTGCCGCACGCCGAGGGCCGGGTGATCCGGGACGGCGCCTTCGCGCCCGGCGAGTACGTCACCGGCTGGATCAAGCGCGGACCGACCGGCGTGATCGGGACCAACAAGCACGACGCCGTCGAGACGGTGACCGCGCTGCTGGCCGACCTCGCCGCCGGGACGCAGGCGCCGCAGCACGACCTGCGCGAGCTCACCGAGCTGCTCGAGGGCCGCGGCGTGCACCCGCTGGGGATGCCGGCGTGGCACCGGATCGACGCCGCGGAGATCGAGCGCGGGGTCAGCCACGGTCGTCCCCGCTCGACGCTGGTGCACCGGTCCGAGCTGCTGGCCGCCGCCGAGGAGGGCGCCGAGCACCCCGAGGTGGCCGGACGGATGGCCGACCGGCGCTGACCGCGGCCCGACCCGGCCGGTCCTCAGCCGCGGACCAGCCGGGCCAGCACCTTCTGCAGGGCGGCGGTGTAGTCGGCCGCGCTCCGGCTGCCGCCGGTCAGCGCGGTGTAGTAGCGGTCGCCCTTGGCGGCCACCACGAACACGGTGGTGACCCCGCTGGTGCGGCCGGTGGCCACCCGGGCCCCGTCCGCCCCGGTCACCGTGGTGTGGCCGACGGTGGACAGGTCGAAGGTCGACTTCGCGCCGTTCGCGGCCGCGTCGAGGGTGTTGGTCAGCGTGCCCTCCCCGACGATCAGGGCGACATCGGTCTTCTTGCCGGCCTCGCTCGGCGTGTAGGTGCACGAGAGGTTGCCCGCGGTGTCGCCCGACGGGTTGGCCGCGCCGAGCCGGAACCCGGTCAGTCGGCTCATCTCCGCCACGCTGACGACCGCGCACAGTCCGGGCGGGACGGAGGCGGACCCCGACGGCTGGGCCGACGGCGCGGCGGCGCCCGACGAGGCGGGCGCGGTCGGCAGGGCAGCGGAGGGTGAGGTCGACGTGCCGGCCGAGGTCGCCGACGACGTCGCTGCGGGCGTGCCGCCCGCGGTCGTGCCGGACCCGCTGCACCCGGTCGCCGCGACCGCGACGACCGCCACCGCGACGGCGGCGCGGACGGCTGCCCGCGGCGTCCTGCGGACCGGTACTGCTCGGCTCACCCACCGTCTCCTCTCGCCGGTCCGCGCCGGCGGCGCGGACGGACAGCCGAGGATAACGAGCCCGGTGAGCCCCTCCGAGCGTTCGGCGATCAGGCCGGCGCGTCCGGCCCGGGCTCCCAGGGCAGCGGATGGTCGCTCTGCCGGACCGGGGCGGTCGGCACCACCAGCACCGGGCGGATCTGGCGGTGGGCCAGGTGGACGGCGACCGACCCACCGAAGAACTCCTTCATCCCGGCCCGCAGCCCGGAGCGCCGGGTGCCGACCACGAAGTAGGTGCTCTGGGCGGTCTCCCCGAGCTGGGCCAGCGCGAGCGCCGGGTCGCCGACCAGTGCGCGGAAGATCAGCTGTCGCTCACGGCCCGCCGGCGCCGGTTCGCGCCCGACAACGTCCCGGACGTGCTCGGCCAGCTCGGGGTCGAACTGCGGGCTCTCGGCGTCGCCGAGGTCGGGGTCGAGCGGCACCGACAGCACGCTGCCGTCGGGCAGCACGTCGGTGATGTAGCGGCTGGCGTCGACGTGCGCGCAGACCAGGGCGGCGCCCAGCCGGTCGGCGAGCAGCGTCGCCTCACGGAGCACCACCTCGGACTGCCCCGGGGTCACGCCGACCAGCACGTTCGGCTGCGGGATCGCGGTCTCGCCGCCGTCGGGCTCGGGGGTCGCTGCCGTCTCGTCCATGATCACCCTCCCTGGTCGGGTCCCACGGCGGTGCGCCGGGATCCGACGGTACTGCAGCCCGTCCGCGGAGGGCAGTGCCCGCGCCCGGCGGGCGGGATGTCGGCGGATCGGACCGAACACGCCGTGCTGACGATCCCCGCTGGTCGGCGCCTCAGCCCGCGGCGTGCCGGCGGCGCAGGGCCGGTCGGGTGACCGCCCAGAAGACCAGGCTGCCGCCGAGGCTGCAGCCGAGGGCCACCAGACCGAGCGGGATCGCGGTGTCCTCGCCGGCGATCCCCACCAGCGGGGCCACCAGCCCGCCGATCACGTACTGTCCGAGCCCGATCAACGCTGACGCGGCGCCCGCGACGTGCGGGTAGTCGGCGAGCGCCAACCCCATCGCGGTGGGCAGCACCAGCCCGACGGCGCTGACCATGACGAACAGCGAGACGACCAGCACCGGCAGCGGCGCGCCGGTGAGCACGGCGACCGCCAGACCCAGCGCGCCGGCCAGGTTGACCGTGAGCCCAGCGGCCAGCACCCGGCCCGGGGCGAGCCGCCGGCCCAGCCGGCCGCCGAGCTGGCTCATGATCATCAACCCGATCGAGTTCGCACCGAAGACGAACGAGAAGCCCTGCGGGGACAGGCCGTAGATCTCCTGCAGCACGAAGGTCGCGCCGGAGATGTAGGCGAACATCGAGGCGATGGCCAGTCCGGCCGCGAGCACCAGCCCGACGAACAGCCGGTCGGCCAGCAGCCCCCGGAAGCTGCGGCCGACGGCGGCCAGACCTCCGGTGCTGCGACGCTCGGTGGGCAGGCTCTCGGCCAGTCCGAACGTCCCGGCCACCAGCAGCAGCACCCCGAACCCGGCCAGCACCCCGAACACGCCGCGCCAGCTCATCACCCGGGCCAGCTGGCCGCCGAGCACCGGCGCGACCACCGGCGCCAGCCCGGAGACCAGGGTCAGCCGGGCGAAGACCGTGATCAGCTCGCGGCCGCCGAACAGGTCCCGGGCGATGGCCCGGCTGACCACCAGCCCGGTGGCTCCGGCCAGCCCCTGCACCAGCCGGACCAGCACCAGGGCGGTGATGCTCGGCGCGAACGCGCAGCCCACGGTGGCCAGCAGGTAGCCGAGCAGACCGACCACCAGCGGGCGCTTGCGGCCGAACCGGTCCGACAGCGGCCCGCCGATCAGCTGACCGGTGGCCAGCCCGACCAGACAGGCGGTGATCGACAGCTGGGCCGCCGACGTCGACGTCGCCAGGTCGGTGGCCAGGTGCGGCAGTGACGGCAGGTAGAGGTCGAGCGACAGCGGGCCGAAGGTGGACAGCAGACCGAGCACCACCACCGTCCGGACGCGGTGCGGGGCCGGTCCGGTGCTCACCGGCTCACTGTAGTGACGTCCGCCGCCGGCTCCGGTGTCGTCGGGGCGTCGGCGGACGGGTTCGTCCAGTCCCGACGGCCGGCGAGCAGCGACAGGGCCGCGGCGGCGCAGCCGACCGCCACCAACCCGATGATCACCTGGTAGGGCCAGACCCCGACCAGCAGCGCGCCGACCGCGATGAAGGCGGTGTAGGGCACCGAGGAGACCACCTCGTACCCGCTGGCCACCCGGCCCATGATCGCGTTCGGGGTCCGTCGCTGCAGCAGCGTGCCGGCGGCGACGGTGAGCAGCGGCATCCCGAGCCCGAAGACCGCGAAGCCGGCCACCGCCGCGGGCAGCGCCGGGACGGTGCAGAGCCCGGCGCCGACGGTCATCAGCGCCAGTCCGATGATCAGGAGCACCGGCTCGGGCGTCCGCCGGATCGCCGCGGTGACGGCGATCCCGCCGATCACCGCGCCGACGCCCTGGGCGCTCACCAGCACGCCGACGAACTCCGGCGGACGGTGCAGCCCGTCGGAGACGAGGGCGTAGACCGCCGCCTCGGTCAGCCCGAAGGCGACCGCCCAGACCACGGTGCTGGTGGCCAGCCGGCGCAGCACCGGAGTCCGCCAGAGGTGGTCGAGCCCCGCCAGCAGCTCGGCCCGGAACGCGACCGCGGCGCGGGCGGCGCGGACCTCGCGGTGCCGGAGCGCCAGCAGCGCCAAGGTGGACAGCACGAAGGTGGCTGCGTCGACGGTGGCCACCCAGCGGCCCCCGACCGCCGCGAACAGCCCGGCCCCGATCAGCGGGCCGATCAGCCTCAACCCCTGCCGGACGGTGGCCAGCGCGCCGTTCGCGGGGCCGACCAGGCCCGTCGGCAGCATCGCCTGGACCAGCCCGGCCATCGCCGCGTTGAAGACCACCGAGCTCAGCCCGTAGCAGACCGCGACCAGCACCAGCAGCCACAGCTGCCGGCGGTCGTGGACGAACCACAGGCTCAGCACCGCGGCCGCGCTGAGCAGGTTGAGGATGATCATCACCGACCGGCGGGGGAGCCGGTCGACGAGCACGCCGCCGACCGGCCCGAGCAGCCCGGGCGCGGCCATCGCGAAGATCATCAGGCCGGCGACGGCGTTGCTCCCGGTCAGGGTCTTGGCCCAGATCCCGAAGACCAGCAGCAGCGTCCAGTCGCCGAACATCGAGCAGGTCTGGCCGGCCAGCAGCAGCCGGAAGTCGCGGTGCCGGAGCAGTTCACGCACGACGGTCCTCCGGACGGGGGAGCAGGTAGGTGAAGACGTCGACCAGCCGGGCGTCGGCCGGGGCCTCGCCGTCGAAGGTGCGGCGCTGCAGCGGCATCAGCAGCGCGGCGATCTGCTCGCCCAGGGTGCGCAGCTCGTCCTCGGTCAGCCGCAGCGTGTAGTCGGAGGCCTCGGCGGCGTCCCGCCACGGGTCGGCGGCCCGGTGCGCCCGCCACCGCCGGATGCGGTCGTCCGCGCGGCCGTCGAGGACGTTCTCGACCGACTCGCGCGCCGAGCGCTCGGCCGGGGTGGCGTCCTCGGAGGTCTCGATCCGGTTGCCCACCGGCACGAAGCGCCAGGGCCGGTTGCGCCCCTGCCCGCCGTCGGCCTCCTCGACGAAGCCGAAGCGGGCCAGCTGCCGCAGGTGGTACGAGCAGGAGGCCGCCGAGTCCTCGAGCCGGGCCGCGCACTCGCTCGCGGTCAGCGGGCCCTCGGCGACCAGCAGGTCGATCAGCTGCATCCGTCGCGGGTGGGCCAGCGCGCGGAGCTGCTCGGGGCTGCGCAGTCGGCGCAACGGCAGGCCGTGGTCCTCGACGATCTCGGGCCGGCGTGGGGTCATAAATCGAAAGGTATCTTTCGAAAGATCTATTTTCAAGTTTGGTCCTGCGACTTCACGAGCAAACGCGCTTCGACAGGCTCAGCGCACGTCCAGGAGGCGCGCGGAGCGCTGTCGAAGCGCGCCGAGAACGCGCGCTGAGCCTGTCGAAGCGCGCCGAGAACGTGCCCTCAGCCTGTCGAAGGGCCGGTCAGCGCCGGTGGCGGTCCTCGAGCGGCGGGTCGGGGGCGAGGGTGCCGTCGGGGGCGATGTGCTCGAAGATCTGCTCGACCATGGTCAGCACGTGCGGGTCGTCGACGGTGTAGATCTGCCGGCGTCCGTCCCGGCGGGCGCTGATCACGCCGGCCAGCCGCAGCTTGGTCAGGTGCTGGCTGGTGGTGGCGATCGAGACCCCGACGTGCTCGCTGAGCGTGCCGACGTCGTACTCGCCCGCGGCGGCCAGGGCGACCAGGTGCAGTCGGACCGGGGCGGCCAGCAGGGCGAAGGTCCGGGCCGCCACGTCCAGCTGGGGTCGGCTCGGTTCAGGCATCACCGTCCCATTCTCGCCGCCGCCCTCCGCCCGGTGTGATCCGCCTCACGACGTTTCGACACCTGCTCATTTGCGCAATCATCAAAGTGTCGGCAGGATGGTCGGCATGACCAGAGCTCTCCGCCCCGTTCTGCTCTGTCTGCTGGTCGCCCTCCCGGCCGTGGTGGTCCGGGCCGGCGGACTGCACCTGCCGGCGCCCGTCGCGCTGCTGGTCTTCGGTGCCGCCGTGGTGGCGGCTTCGTTCGTGCTGGCCTGGGCGGCCGAGACCGCCGAGGTGGACATCTCCGGCGGGCTGGCCATCGCCGTCCTCGCGGTGATCGCCGTGCTCCCCGAGTACGCCGTCGACCTCTACTTCGCCTACACCGCCGGCGGCAACCCCGACTACGTCCAGTTCGCCGCGGCCAACATGACCGGGTCGAACCGGCTGCTGCTGGGTCTCGGCTGGACCAGCGTGGTGCTGGTCTCGCTGGTCATCGCCTCGCGCAGGGCCGGCCGGCCGGTCCGCGCGGTGGTGCTGGACCCGCGCTACCGGATGGAGCTGGGCTTCCTGGCCATCGCCTCGCTGATGGCCTTCCTCATCCCGTTGACCGGGCAGATCCACGTGGTGCTCGGGGTGGTGCTGCTGGCCTTCTTCGTCTTCTACCTGGTGCGGGTGAGCACCGCCGACGACGTCGAGGAGCACGAGCTGGTCGGCCCGGCCGCCCGGCTCGCCGCGCTGCCGTCGAACCGCCGCCGGCCGGTGACGGTCGCGATGTTCGTGGTCGCGGCCGGCGTGATCCTGCTCAGTGCCGAGCCGTTCGCCGAGGCGCTGATCGGCAGCGGCACCGCGCTCGGCATCGACCAGTTCCTGCTGGTGCAGTGGCTGGCCCCGCTCGCCTCCGAAGCCCCCGAGTTCATCGTGGCGATCCTGTTCGCGGTCCGCGGCAAGCCGGGCGCCGCGCTCGGCATGCTGATCTCGGCCAAGGTCAACCAGTGGACGCTGCTGATCGGCAGCCTGCCGATCGCCTACCTGCTCGGCGGCGGGTCGACCTCGCTCGCGCTCGACCCGCGGCAGGTCGAGGAGTTCCTGCTCACCGCGACCCAGACCGTGCTCGGGGTGGCCATCCTGCTGGCGCTGCGCTTCCCGCGCTGGGCCGCGATCACCCTGCTGGCCCTGTTCGCCGTCCAGTTCGCCATCCCCGGCACCCACGGCCGGCTGATCGTCTCGGCGGTCTACGCGGCGATCGCGCTGGTCGTGCTGGTGGTGCACCGGCGGACCATCCTGGCCACCCTGGCCGCGCCGTTCCGGCGCTCGGCCGCGCTGCGTGCCGAGACGGGGAGCCCGGACACCGCGGCCTCCTCGGAGGCGGTCCGCGAGCCGGAGCCCGTCGGCCACCGCTGAGCCGCTCGGCCGGCGGTCGCGACCTCCGGCGCCGGTCAGCCGATCAGCGGACCAGCCGGTGCAGCAGCAGGTCGAGGGTGGCCGCCGGATCGGCGGTGACACCCGCGTGCACCGGGGACGGCTGCACCACCGTGCTCCGGGGGGCGGTGAGCATCCCGAACCGGGTGGCCAGACCGGCGTTCTCCCGGGCGATGCCCACCGGCTCGGAGCAGGCGGCGACCAGCGAGTCCGCGGCGGTGTGGATCCCCACCAGGTCGGCCCCCGGGTCCAGACAGCGCACCCGGGTCTCGTCGACGGCCACCGCGGCGCGCAGGAAGTCGTGGGTCTGGCAGTAGAGGAGCACCCCGATGTTGACGAACTCGCCGCGCTCGACCCGCGGCACCGCCCGGATCACCGCGTACTGGAAGGCCACCCGGGCCTCCGTCGACCCGCCGCTCACGCCGAGTCCTCCGGCAGCCAGGCGTCGGCCGCCGCGAGCCGGGCCAGCAGGTAGTCGCGGTAGGCGGCCCGGGCCAGCTCCGGGGTGGCCGGGGCGTTCGGATCGGGGCGCAGTGGGTCCGGCTCGAGCCAGACGTCCGGGACCAGCGCGGTCACCTCGTCGAGCAGCGCCGGCGTCACCCGGGCGGCGAGCTCATCGTGGACGTCGCGCGGCCGACCCCGCGGCACCAGTACGTGGTCGTCGTAGCGGTAGGCGGCCCGGGAGAACTGCTCCGGCCGGCCCCAGCTGTGGTGGAACCGCAGACAGGCACCGTGGTCGATGACGTGCAGCACCCGGTGCCAGACCAGCAGGTTGGTGTTGCGGGCGCTGCGGTCGACGTTGGCCACCAGCGCGTCCAGCCAGACGATCCGGGACGCGAGGTCGCGCTCGACCTCGAACGAGCGGTCGAACCCGATCGCCCCCGGCAGGAAGTCGACGGCCAGGTTGAGCCCGGCGCTCGCCGCTACCAGCTCCTGGACCTCCTCGTCGGGCTCCCGGCGGCCGATCTCGGCGTCGACGTCGATCAGGGCCAGCCGCGGGACGGCGAGGTCCAGCCGCCGGGCCAGCTCCCCGACCACGATCTCGGCCACCAGCGCCTTGGTGCCCTGGCCCGCCGCGCTGAACTTGACCACATAGGTTCCGAGGTCGTCGGCCTCCATCACCCCGGGCAGCGACCCGCCCTCGCGCAGCGGCGTGAGGTAGGCGGTGGCGGCGATCCGGGCGAGCACGCGGACACCGTAGCCGCCCCCGCCGCACCCGGCCGGGCGGCGGGTTTGCTCCCGCCCGGCCCGCCGCGTAACCTAGACCCTCGGTGCGCGCTCCGGCGTGCCCTGTTCTGCGCCCTCCGCTTGCGAGCAGTCGTCGAGCCGGGCACGGCGTGCAGGACCACCGAAACAGCAGGACGTCAGGGTAGTCACCAGGAAGAGGGTCAGTCGTGTACGCGATCGTGCGCAGTGGCGGCCGCCAGCACAAGGTCGCCGTCGGCGACGTCATCGAGATCGACCGCATCACGCAGGGGGCGGGCGACAGCGTGTCGCTCCAGCCGCTGCTGCTGGTCGACGGCGAGACCGTCACCTCCGCGGCGACCGACCTCGGCAAGGTGTCCGTCACCGCCGAGGTGCTGGCCGAGACCAAGGGTCCGAAGATCCGGATCCAGAAGTTCAAGAACAAGACCGGCTACAAGAAGCGCCAGGGCCACCGGCAGAAGTACACCCAGGTCCGGGTCACCGGGATCGAGAGCTGAGGGAGAAGCGAGATGGCACACAAGAAGGGCGCGTCCTCGACCCGCAACGGTCGTGACTCCAACTCCCAGCGGCTCGGCGTCAAGCGCTTCGGCGGCCAGCAGGTCAACGCCGGCGAGATCATCGTCCGCCAGCGCGGCACCCACTTCCACCCGGGTGTGGGCATCGGCCGCGGCGGTGACGACACCCTCTTCGCGCTGATCCCGGGCGCGGTGGAGTTCGGCACCAAGCGCGGTCGGCGCGTGGTCAACATCGTCCCGGCGGAGGCTCCGGCCACCGTCGGCGCCGAGTAAGCAGCACCCGACAAACTCAGCGAGGGCGGACCGGACACGATCCGGTCCGCCCTCGCGGCATTTCCCAGCCCGCTCCCTCGACCGGGCCGGGACGACAGGAGGACGACGATGGCCATCCCGACCTTCGTCGACTCCGTCACCCTGCACGTGGCCGGCGGCAACGGCGGACACGGCTGCGCCTCGGTGCGCCGGGAGAAGTTCAAGCCGCTCGGTGGCCCGGACGGCGGCAACGGCGGCCACGGCGGGTCGGTCATCCTGCGGGTCGACCCCGGGCTGACCACGCTGGTCGACTACCACCGCCAGTCGCGACGGCGCGCCGGGCACGGCGTACCCGGCAAGGGTGACGACCAGCACGGCGCCAACGGCGAGGACATCGTCCTCGCCGTCCCCGAGGGGACCGTGGTGACCGACGCGGAGACCGGCGAGCAGCTGGTCGACCTGACCGGTGAGCAGACCGAGTTCGTCGTCGCCCACGGCGGCCGGGGTGGGCTCGGCAACGCCGCGCTGGCCACCGCCGCCCGCAAGGCACCCGGCTTCGCCCTGCTCGGCGAGGAGGGCGAGACCCGGACGGTCACGCTCGAGCTCAAGGTGGTCGCCGACGTGGGCCTGGTCGGCTTCCCCAGCGCCGGCAAGTCCTCGCTGGTGGCGGCCATCTCCCGCGCCCGGCCCAAGATCGCCGACTACCCCTTCACCACCCTGGTGCCCAACCTCGGCGTCGTGGTGGCCGGCGACGTCACCTACACCGTCGCCGACGTCCCCGGGCTGATCGAGGGGGCCAGCGAGGGCCGCGGGCTCGGCCACGACTTCCTCCGGCACATCGAGCGGTGCGCCGCACTGGTGCACGTGATCGACACCGCCACCTACCTGCCCGGGCGTGACCCGCTGACCGACCTCGACGTGATCGAGGCCGAGCTGACCGCCCACGGCGGGCTCGAGGACCGGCCCCGGGTCGTGGTGCTCAACAAGGTCGACATCCCCGACGCCGCCGAGCTGGCCGAGATCGTCCGGGCCGAGGTGGAAGCCCGCGGGCTGCCCGTCTTCGCGGTGTCGACCAAGAGCGGGGCGGGCCTCCGACAGCTGACCTACGCGCTCGCCGAGCTGGTGGCCCGGCGGCGGGCCGAGCGCCCGGCGCCCGCCGCGCCGCGGACCGTGCTCCGGCCCGAGCCGGTCGGGTCGCGCCGCGGTGGAACGGCCGCGTTCACCGTCACCCGGGAGAACGAGCTGTGGCGGGTGCACGGCGAGAAGCCCGAACGCTGGGTCCGCCAGACCGACTTCGGCAACGAGGAGGCGGTCGGGTACCTGGCCGACCGGCTCAACCGGCTCGGCGTCGAGGACCGGTTGCTCGAGCTCGGCGCCCGCGCCGGCGACGGCGTGGCCATCGGTGGCGCCGACCCGGTGGTGTTCGACTTCAAGCCGCAGGTCGAGATCGGCGCCGAGATCCTCAGCCGTCGCGGCGAGGACCAGCGCCTGATCACCGACCGTCCGTCGGTGCAGCGGCGTCGCGAGCGCGACGCCGCCTACCAGGCCGAACCCGATGTCGGGGCCAACTGGGACTACGGGGATGACGACCCCGACGACTGAGGGGAGCGGTCGCCGGGCCGTGGCCACGGCACACCGGGTGGTGGTCAAGGTCGGCTCGAGCTCGCTGACCACCGCGGCCGGCGGCATCGACCCCGACCGGATCGGTGCGCTCGTCGACACCCTGGCCGGACTCCGGCTGGCCGGACGCGAGGTGGTGCTGGTCAGCTCCGGGGCGATCGCCGCCGGACTGAGCCCGCTCGGACTTTCCGCCCGGCCGCGTGACCTGGCCACCCAGCAGGCGGCCGCCTCCGTCGGCCAGGGGCTGCTGGTCGGTCGCTACACCAGCCTGTTCGGCGCACGCGGTCTCGAGGTCGGGCAGGTGCTGCTGACCGTCGACGACGTCACCCGCAAGTCCAATTACCGCAACGCCTACCGGACGTTCGGCCGGCTGCTCGAGCTCGGCGTGGTGCCGGTGGTCAACGAGAACGACACCGTGGCCACCCAGGAGATCCGGTTCGGCGACAACGACCGGCTGGCCGCGTTGGTCGCCCACCTGGTGCACGCCGACGCGCTGGTGCTGCTCAGCGACGTCGACGCGCTCTACACCGCGAACCCGCGGCTGCCCGGCGCCCGGCGGATCGACGAGGTGCATGGCCCCGACGAGCTGGCCGCGATCGACACCAGCGTGGCCGGGTCCGCCGGCGTCGGGACCGGCGGGATGACCACCAAGATCAGCGCGGCCGGGATCGCCACCTCCGCGGGCATCCCGGTGGTGCTGGCCCGGGCCGACCAGGCCGCCGCGGCGCTGGCCGGCGACGACGTCGGCACCCTGTTCCACCCGACCGGGAAGCGTCGGCCCACCCGGCTGCTCTGGCTGGCCCACGCCACCGACGCGCGGGGTGCGCTGATCCTCGACGCCGGTGCGGTGAACGCGCTGGTCCGGCGCAAGGCGTCGCTGCTCCCGGCCGGGGTGGTCGAGGTCCGCGGCAGCTTCAGCGCCGGTGACCCGGTCAACCTCTGCGGTCCGGACGGGGCGGTGGTCGCCCGCGGTCTGGTCAACTACGACGCGCAGGAGCTCCCGGTGCTGCTGGGCCGGCACACCGCCGACCTGGTCGCCGAGCTCGGCGAGGGCTACGACCGCACCGTGGTGCACCGCGACGCCCTGGTGGTGCTGGCCCGCTGAGGCCGCCCGGCGCTAGCCTGAGCGCTTCCTGGGGCGGTTCGCCCGGTGCGACCCGGACCGCCCGCGGTCGCGAGTCGAGGGCGGGCCGATGGACCGACCAGCGCACGAGCCCCGCGTGGGCGAGGGCCTGTCCGCGCGCGAGCGCGAGGTGCTGGCGGCCGTCCTCGGACACCTGAGCAACGCCGAGATCGCGGACCGGCTGGTGATCTCGGTGCGGACGGTCGAGAGCCACGTCACCTCGATGCTCCGCAAGCTCGGGGTCACCGACCGGCGGGCGCTGGCCCGGTTGGCGTCCGAGCGGCCGGAGCTGGTGGACCGCGGAGCGTCCCCGACCCACTCTGCGTCTGCGTCCTCGGACCCGCCCGGGTCAGCCGGCGGAGTGCCCCCGGTGATCGACTGGCCGCAGCCGGCGAGCTCGTTCGTCGGCCGGAACGGCGAGCGGGCCTCGCTCGACGCGGCCCTCGGGACGCACCGGCTGGTCACCGCGGTCGGGCCCGGCGGGGTGGGCAAGACCCGACTGGCGCTGCGGGTCGTCGCCGACCGGCTGGCCGCGGGCCGGCACCCCGACGGGGCCTGGTACGTCGACCTGGTCCCGGTCACCGACGAACGGGTGGTCGACCGGGCCGTCGCTGACGCGCTGGGGCTCGGTGAGCAACCCGGGCGGACGCCGCGCGAGACGCTGGTCGACCGGCTGCGCGACCGCCGGGCGCTGCTGCTGCTCGACAACTGCGAGCACCTGCTCGGCGGGGTCACCACGCTGCTCGAGACCCTGCTCGACCGCTGCCCGCGGCTGGTGGTGCTGGCGACCAGCCGGGAACGGCTGCTGCTGCCCGCCGAGCGCGTCTGCCCGGTGCCCGGCCTCTCGGTGGCCACCGGCGACGCGGTCGAGCTGTTCCGGCAGCGCGCGGTCAGCGCCGGCGTCGACGAGGCCGAGCTCGCCGGCACCGAGGCGGGCGAGCGGATCGGCCGGTTGTGCGACCGCCTCGACGGGATGGCGCTGGCCATCGAGCTGGCCGCCGCCCGGCTCCCCGGACTGGGCCTCGACGGGTTGGAGGCGGCGATCGGGCGCCGGCTCGACCTGCTCAGCGGCGGGGCCCGGGCCGACGGCCGGCACCGCTCGCTGCGGGCCACCCTGGCCTGGAGCTGGGAGCTGCTCGACCCGGCGGAGCGGCGGACGCTCTGTGCGGCCGCCCGGTTCGCGGCGCCGTTCACCGCCGTCGACGCCGCCGCGCTCGACGTCGAGGCCGACGCGGGCGAGGGCGAGGCTGCGGGACGGGACGGGGTCCCGACTGCGGTCCGGCTGGCCCGGCTCTGCGACCGGAGTCTGCTGACCACCGTCGCGACGGAGGGGAGCGGGCCGCGCTACCGGATGCTCGAGACGATCCGGCAGTACGCCGACGAGCAGGCCGCGTCGGCCGGTGCGCTGCCCGAACTCCGTCTCCGGCACGCGGAGTGGGCGCTGTCCAGCGGTCGACGCCTCCGGGAGCAGGTGCCGCCGGGCGGACGTCCGACCGGGTTGGGGTGGCGGGCCGGCACCGACCGCGTCGTCGACGAACTGCGGGCCGCGGCCGCCCCCGGCGCCGGGCTGGTCGCGCTCGGCGCGCGGGGGCGCACCGGGCCGGTGCTGCGGCTGCTCGGCGAGCTGCTGTTCCTCCGGGGGCGGCCCGAGGCGGCGCAGCGGCGCTTCGAGCAGGCGGCGGCGTCCGAGCCGGGCACCCTGGCCGCCGGACGGGCGCTCCGGGCCGCCGCCGGCGCCGCCGAGACCCGCCACTTCGGCGACGAGGCCCTGCGACTCTTCCGCGCCGCGGCCGCCGCGCTGCACGACACGGGCGCCGACCGCGAGGCGGCCGAGGCGGTGGCCCGCTGGGGTCAGCTGGTCGGTCGCGGTCCCGGGCTGATCACCCGCCCGCCGGCGCCGGAGGAGGTGCTGGCGGCGCTGACCGAGGCGGAACGGTGGACCCCGGACGACCCGGCGCTCGCGGCCGCGCTGCTCGTCGCCCGCGCCTACCAACAGCCGCAGGACGACCCGGCGACCGGGCAGGACGCCGACCGCGCCCGCGCGGGTGCCGAGGCCGCCGGGGACCCGGTGACCGCCTGCGTGGCGCTCGACCTGCTGATGGCGACCGAGCTGCGCCGCGGTCGGGTGGTGGCCGCCGCGGCCACCACCGAGCGCCGCGCCGAGCTGCTCGACGGACTCGAGGTCCGGCCCGAGAACGGCCTCGAGTTCTCCGACGGGTTCAACATGGCCACCGACTCGGCCATCGGCGTCGGCGACCTGGCCGCCGCCCGCCGGTACGCGGAGCGGGTGGCCGGGCTGCCCTTCTACAGCGAGAACAGCCACATCGCCGCCGGCCGGCTGATGGTGGTGACCGCGCTCGCCGGCGACTGGCAGGCCACCTCGGCGAACGCGGCGGCGTTCCGCGAGGGCTGGGAACTGGCCGGGCGTCCCACCGACGGTGACCAGAACCGCGGCGTCTACGCCGCGATGACGGTGGCGGCGCTCCGGGGCGACACCGACGCCGAGGAGACCTGGCGGGCCGTCCACGACGCGCTGCTCACCCCGGCGCTGGCCGACCGCGACCGGCGCTGCGAGGAGACCTTCGACGCGCTCCGGCTGCTCGACCAGGGCCGGCCCGAGGAGGCGCTGGCGGCGTCGACCCTGACCCCGGAACAGCTGGTCGGGTGGCACGACGGGCTCTGGCGGCCCTGGCACGCCGCCCTCTGGGCGGAGGCGTCGGTGCTGGCCGGCGTCGCCGACGCCGCCGACCGGCTGACCCGGGCCGGGGCGGTGGCGGTCGGCAACCGGATCGCCGAGGCGCTGGTCCGGCGGGCCACCGCGTTCGCCGCCGGCGACCCGAGCGCGGTCGCCCGGGAGGCGCCGGTGCTCTCCGCGGCCGGGTGCCCCTACCAGGCGGCCCGGAGCCGCCGGCTCGCCGAGCGGCTGGCCTGAGCCGCCCGGGCCGGGCACGGGCCGCCCGAGCCGCCCGAGCACAGCCGGCCCGGCTCCGGTGGGTGGCCTGGACGCCGGTCAGCCCCGGACACCGATCAGCGTCGGACGCCGACCGCCTCCAGGTAGCGGCTCGACGCGACCAGCGTCGCGTCGGTGCTGACGTCGAACCGGGTGGCCACCTCCGCGAGGTCGGCGGCGAAGCGGTCCCGGGTCGGCTCGTCGAGCCCGGCGGCCAGGGTGGTGATCGGGCCGTAGTGGTCGAGGAAGGTCGCGGCGAAGTGCTCGGCGTCGCGGAAGCAGAAGTCGAACGTGCGGATCCGCAGCGACGTCCACACCACCCGGTCGCCGAACAGCTCGGCCAGCCGTTCGGGCGTACCCCAGCGCATCGGTGAGACCAGCCCGGCCGGCGGCGGCGCGTACCGCCCGTTCACCGCGAACATCGCTCCGACCAGGCTGTCCGGCGTCCAGCTGGCCAGCCCGATCCGGCCGCCGGGCCGGGTGACCCGGACGACCTCGTCGGCGGCCCGCTGCTGGTCGGGCGCGAACATCACCCCGACCGTGCTGAGCACGACGTCCCAGTCACCGTCGTCGCAGGGCAGTGCCTCGGCGTCGCCCTCGGTGAAGCGGACCGGCAGCTGCTCGGCGGCGGCCCGCGCCCGGCCCTGCTCGAGCAGGTTCGGGGCGTAGTCGACGCCGGTGGCCAGTGCGAACCGGCGGGCCGCGGCGAGCGCGGCGTTGCCCTGGCCGCAGGCCAGGTCGAGCACCCGCTCGCCGGCGTGGACCGCGGCGGCGCCGACCAGCCGCTCGGCGATGGGCTGCAGGGTGTTGCCGACCCGCGGGTAGTCGCCGGACTGCCAGGCCGTGCGCTGCTTGGCCTTGACCGCTCCCAGGTCCGGCCCGCTCGGCTGGGGAGCGGGGTCCGCGGTGGTCGCGGGGATGGTCTCGGTGGTGATCTGCGTGGTGCTCATGACGGCCTCCCGACCTGTCGTCGCCAGTCCCGGTGACCGGCTGTCCCGACGGTTCCGCGAGCGGTGGGGGTGGCACATCCGTGCCCGCCACGGATCCCGGCACGGATCCCCATGGGACTCGGTAGCGATCGCTCTCGCAGGATCACGCCGAGGCCGCCGTCCCCGCCGCAGCGCGACCCTGCGGAGCGCAGACAACCCGTGCGGACCGCCCCTAGGCTGCTGCCCACCGCGAGAAGGGAACCCGACCGATGGCACCGGCCAAGAAGTCCGCCGCGACCAGCACGTCCGCCGCGAAGAAGTCCGCCGCGAAGAAGTCCGGCGCTGCGAAGGCCACGACCAAGACCACGGCGAAGACCCCGGCGAAGACCGCGGGACGGAAGAGCAGCTCGGTCGGGTTGACCGCCGAGGAGCGGGCGGCGATGAAGGAGTACGCCGCCGAGCGCAAGCGGGCCAGCGGTGGCGGCGACAAGAAGGCGGCCGAGCGGCAGGCGCTGTTCGACAAGATCGCCGAGCTCGCCCCGGACGAACGAGCGCTGGCCGAGCGGCTGCACGCGATCGTCACCGAGGTCGCCCCCGACCTGGACCCGCGCACCTGGTACGGGATGCCGGCCTACGCCCGCGACGGCAAGGTGGTCTTCTTCCTCCAGCCGGCCTCGAAGTTCGGCGCCCGCTACGCCACCCTGGGGTTCAACGACGCGGCCCGACTCGACGACGGCGCGATGTGGCCGACCGCCTACGCCCTGACCGAGCCGACGGAGAAGGACTTCGACCGGATCGCCGAGCTCATCACCCGCGCGGTTGGCTGAGCCGGTCGCGCAGGACGGCCATCCCGGGTCCCGTCAGCTCGGCCAGCGCGGCCGGTCGGCCGGCGGCCGCCATCGCCAAGGCCTCGCTCGGACCGGCAACCTCGCGCCCGCTGCCGTGCACCCACTCCTGGTCAGTCGCGCGGAGCGCCAGACCGTCCAGGCGGCCGCGGGGCACGAAGCCGGTCCGGGCCTTCGGGCCGACCAGGAAGTCGAGGACGATCCGCCAGTCGTCGATCGGGGCGTCGGTGCACGACCCGAGCGGCCGCGCGGCGTCCCGCAGGTGGATGCAGCTGTCGACCATCGGCCCCAGCGCCCCGACGAACGGAGGGCTCCGGCGCACGTCGGCCCCGTCGCGGAGCCGGCGCACCAGTTCGTCCCGGGGAGCGGTCGCCAGCTCGCGGCTGATCGCGTCGGTCACGCGGTCGAAGTCGCCCCGGGCCAGCACGGTGCGGATGATCGCCCTGGGGAAGGACGCCTCGATCGGCATCAGCAGGTGGCCGGCCAGGTCCTGCACGGTCCAGGCTCCGCAGAGACTCTGCGTGCGCCAGCCGGCGTCGTCGAGGTCGGCGAGCAGGTCGGCCGCCCGGCGTCGGTTGGCGGCGATCCGCGGCCAAAGGTCCTCGTCCTGCGCGCTCACGCGGTCGAGCCCGGGGCCGGGGCGACCTTGACCGCCTCCCACCCCGACTGGACCCCCTGCGCCTCGGCGCTGGTGTCGCCGAAGATCGCCTTGGCCTGCTTGAGCGTCACCGCCGCGAAGTCGGCGAAGGTCGCCGACGGCTGCAGGTCGGGGTCGTTGAGGGTGGCGTACCAGATCCTCCCGGGGGCCTCCCAGGCGTTGCCGCCGATGGTGGTGGCGATCACGTAGAAGGCGTGGTTGGGGATGCCGCTGTTGGTGTGGACGCCGCCGTTGTCGTCGCTGGTCCGGACGTAGCCGTCCATGGTGGCGGGCTGGGTGTCCTGGCTGTTGGCGGTCCCCGGGGCCTTCATCGAGCGCAGCGCCGGTGCGAGCTCGGGCCCGACGATGTCGGCGCCGATCAGCCAGTCGGCGGCCTCGGCGCTCTGCTGCAGGTGGTATTGCTTGACCAGCGACCCAAAGACGTCCGAGACCGACTCGTTGAGCGCGCCGGCCTGGTCCTGGTAGGTCAGGTTGGCGGTGTTCTGGGTGACGCCGTGGGTCAGCTCGTGGCCGATCACGTCGAGCCCCTTGGTGGTGTCGGTCAGCAGCCGGCCGTCGCCGTCGCCGAAGAACATGTGTCCCTCGCCGTCCCAGAAGGCGTTGTCGTAGGCCTGGCCGTAGTGCACCAGCCCCTCGATCCGCTGGCCGCGGCCGTCGATCGAGTCGCGCTGGAAGACGTCCCAGTAGAGCGCGTAGGTGAAGCCGAAGTTGTCGTAGGCCTGGTTGACCGAGCCGTCCTCGACGGCGGGCTGGCCCTCGGCGCGGACCAGGGTGCCCGGTGTCGTCGCGTCGGAGTTGTGCTGGTCGTAGATCGCCCGGTTCGGTCGCCCCGGGGTCGACCCGGCGGCCGGCCCCGCTGCACCGGCCAGCCGGGCCCGCAGTCCGCGCTCGACCCGCGCGGACCGGAAGCTGTGGTCGAGGGCGAGCGAACGCATCAGCCGGAGCCGGTCCTCGGGGGAGGCGTTCTCGGCCAACCGGAGCAGGACGTCCGGACCGAGGATGCAGGCCAGCGGTCGGCGGGTGGCGGGGGTGCGGGTCATCGGGGTGCTCCTTCGGGTGCGGCTGGCGGATTCGTTCTCGTGTTCGATTGCTGGCGACCCTAGACGTTCCTTCCGACAGTTCCCGGCGCCCGCTCGCGGGCTCAGACCAGCGAGCGGACCGTCTCCTTCGCCCCCACGCTCTTGAGCGAACGCAACGTCTCGAGGTAGGGCGCGGTGAAGCGCTCGTCGTCGACCAGGTCGCCGAACAGGTCGCTGTTGCGCAGGAAGGCCAGCTCGTCCTCGTCCTGCCGGCCCGCGTACTCGCGCAGGGTGTCGGCGATCCGGTCGTTGATCTCGATCGGCTCGCCCTGCT
Source organism: Microlunatus kandeliicorticis (assembly GCF_014137855.1). Lineage (GTDB taxonomy): Bacteria > Actinomycetota > Actinomycetes > Propionibacteriales > Propionibacteriaceae > Microlunatus > Microlunatus kandeliicorticis. The sequence continues at coordinate 234,684 of NZ_JACGWT010000006.1, read as the reverse complement.
CGTCGACGCCCTCGCAGTAGCGGGCCCAGCTGGCCACCACCGCGGCCGAGCGCCGGACCTCGCCGTGGCCGCCCTCGGCGAGCTGCTCGCGGACCACCGGCAGCAGGAACTTGGGGATCCGGTCCGAGCCCTCCAGGCAGAGCCGCTGGACGGTGTCGCGGACGTGGGAGTTGGCGAACCGGGCCAGCAGGGTGTCCTTGTAGGCGTCGAGGTCCTCGTCCACCGGACGCAGCGTGGGCGTCGCCTCCTCGTCCATGTAGGCCCGGACGAAGGTGGCCAGCGGCTGGTCGGTGGCCGCGTCGTTGACGTAGCGGTGCCCGGACAGGTAGCCGAAGTAGCCGAGCGCCTGGTGGCCGGCGTTGAGCAGCCGGAGCTTCATCAGCTCGTAGGGCATCACGTCGTCCACGACCTGCACCCCGACCTTCTCGTAGGGCGGGCGGCCGTCGACGAAGTGGTCCTCGAGCACCCACTGGTCGAAGTCCTCGCAGACCACCGGCCAGGCGTCGCGGACGTGGTGCTCGCGCTCCAGCGCCTCGATGTCGTCCGGGGTGGTGGCCGGGGTGATCCGGTCGACCATCGAGTTGGGGAAGGGGATCTCGGCGTCGATCCAGGCGGCCAGGTCGTCGCCGGTGGCCGCGTCGAGCAGCCGGGCGAACCCGCCGAAGCTCCCCTTCGCGGTCTCGCCGTTGCCCTGGATGTTGTCGCAGGACATGATCGTCAGCGGCCCGGTGCCGCGGTCGCGCCGCCGCCGGAGCGCCTCGCACACCAGCCCGAACACGCTCGTCGGTGCCTCGCCGCGGCCGATCGCCTCCACCTCGGCGGTGATCTTCGGGTTCTTCGGGTCGAACTCACCGGTGACGTTGTGGATGTTGTAGCCGCCCTCGGTGACGGTCAGCGAGACGATCCGGGTGCCGGCGTCGGCGATCTTCTCGATCACCGCCTCGGGGTCGTCGGGGGCGTAGCGGAAGTCGACGATCGAGCCGACGACGATCACCCTCTGCTCGCCGTCCGGGCTCTTCTCCACGAGCGTGTAGAGACCGTGCTGGTCGCGCAGCGCGTCGCGCATCCGCAGGTCCGGCGGCATCACCCCGACGCCGCAGATCGCCCACCGGCTGGCCTCGGCGTAGGTGTCGGGATCACGCAGCAGCCGGTCCAGGTACATCGCCTGGTGGGCGCGGTGGAAGCCGCCGACGCCGAAGTGCACGATCCCGGCGTGCAGGCCGTCGCGGTCGTAGTCGGGCAGCAGCACCCCGTCGGGCGCGACGGCGCCGTCGCGGCCGGCCTCCTTGAGATCGAGCACCGGGTGGTCGGTCGCGGACGCGGACACGGTCTCCTCCTCGAGACGGGGGCGGTCCCGGCATCGGGCCGGGGGAGCGTCCATCACACCGCACCGCCGGAACGGGCTGCAACCGGGTCGGACGGCGCGGGTTCCGGTCAGGTTGCCGCTCGGTCACAACTCCGCCACAACTCTCGGCGGACCGCCGGTCGCTGAGCGATTTCTCAGGATCCGTGCGAGGATTCCTCGCGGCGCACCCGACGCCCGGCGGAGATCCCCGCGGCGACGGGACCCGGTCCGCGACATCCTGCGGCCGAGCCGACACCACGCCAGAGATGCCCCAGGAGCGTTCATGACACCACCGATCACCCCGTCGCGCCGCCGTCCCGTCGCGGCTCTCGGTCTGGCCGCGGCCGCGGTCGCCGCCTCGCTGGTCCTCGCGGCCTGCGGGGGCGGGTCGAGCAGCAGCGGGGGCAGCGGCTCGAGCGGCGGCAGCGGGGGCACGCTGACCATCGGCACCACCGACAAGGTGACCGTCCTCGACCCGGCCGGCTCCTACGACAACGGCTCGTTCGCGGTGATGAACCAGGTCTTCCCGTTCCTGATGAACACGCCCTACGGCAGCCCGGACGTCAAGCCGGACATCGCCACCTCGGCCTCGTTCACCACCCCCACCACCTACACGGTGAAGCTGAAGCCGAACCTGAAGTGGGCCAACGGCAACGACCTGACGTCCTCGGACGTGAAGTTCACCTTCGACCGCCAGCTCAAGATCGCCGACCCCAACGGCCCGTCGTCGCTGCTCGGCAACCTCAAGAGCGTGGCCGCCCCGGACCCGACCACGGTGGTGTTCACCCTCAAGGCGCCCAACGACCAGACGTTCCCGCAGGTGCTGTCCAGCCCGGCCGGCCCGATCGTGGACGAGCAGTCGTTCAGCGCCGACAAGCTCACCCCGGACGCCGACATCGTCAAGGCCAACGCCTTCGCCGGGCAGTACACGATCACCAGCTACAACTTCAACAACCTGGTGCAGTACAAGGCCTACTCCGGCTACCAGGGGCTGCTCGGGCCGGCCGCCACCGGCACGGTCAACGTCAAGTACTACTCGGACGCCTCGAACCTCAAGCTCGACGTGGCCAGCAACGCGATCGACGTGGCCTTCCGCAGCCTCTCGGCCACCGACATCGCCAGCCTCCGCAGCGACAGCAAGGTCAAGGTCGTCGACGGACCGGGCGGGGAGATCCGCTACCTGGTCTTCAACTTCGACACCATGCCCTACGGGGCCAAGACCGACGACGCCGACGCCGGCAAGGCGCTGGCCGTCCGGCAGGCGATGGCCGACCTGATCGACCGCGACGCGATCGCGCAGGGCGTCTACAAGGGCACCTACACCCCGCTCTACTCCTTCGTCCCGAAGGGGCTGACCGGCGCGAACGAGGCGCTCAAGTCGCTCTACGGCAACGGCCAGGGCGGGCCGGACGCCGACAAGGCCAAGCAGACGCTGACCGACGCCGGGGTCACCACCCCGGTCGAGCTCAAGCTGCAGTACAACACCGACCACTACGGCCCGAGCTCGGGTGACGAGTACGGCCAGATCAAGAACCAGCTCGAGTCGAGCGGCCTGTTCAAGGTCGACCTGCAGTCCACCGAGTACGTGCAGTACTCCAAGGACCGGGTCAAGGACGTCTACCCCGTCTACCAGCTCGGCTGGTTCCCGGACTACTCCGACGCCGACAACTACCTGACGCCGTTCTTCAGCAAGGACAACTTCCTCGCCAACCACTACGACAACCCGGCGATCCAGAAGTTGATCACCGAGCAGGTCAGCACCAAGGACAAGGCGAAGCGGACCGCGCTGATCGAGCAGATCCAGACCGACGAGGCCAAGGACCTGTCCACGCTGCCGATGCTCCAGGGCGCGCAGGTGGCCGTGGTCGCCTCGAGCGTGAGCGGAGCCGACAAGACCCTCGATGCGTCGTTCAAGTTCCGCTACGGGGCGCTGTCCAAGGCGAGCTGAGCCCGCCGCCGAGCCGCCCGTCCCACGACCGACGAGGAGTCGCCGCCGGTGTCGACCACCGCGCTGACCGAGGAGACCGTGCCCGCCGTCACGCCGACCAGCCGGTCGGCGGGCGGCGGGCTCGGCCGCTACCTGGTGGTCAGGTTCCTGTTGATCATCCCGACCGTGTTCATCCTGGTGACCCTGGTGTTCCTGCTCGGGCGCACCACCGGTGACCCGATCACCGCCGCGCTCGGGGGTCGGCTGCCGCCGGCCGAGCTCGCCGCGCGGGTCAGGGCGGCCGGCTACGACCGGCCGCTGCTCGTGCAGTACGGCGACTACCTGTCGCACCTGCTCCGCGGCGACTTCGGCACCACCATCAGCGACAACCGGCCGGTCACCCAGGTGCTCACCACCTACGGCAGCGCCACCCTCGAGCTCACCGTCTACGCGCTGGTCGTGGCGCTGGTGATCGGGATCCCGCTCGGGATGGTGGCCGGCTACCTCCGCGACCGCTGGCCCGATGCGGTGCTGCGGGTCTTCGCGATCCTCTGCTACGCCACGCCGGTGTTCTTCGCCGGCCTGCTGCTCAAGCTCGTCTTCTCCACCTGGCTGGGGATCCTGCCGGTGTCCGGCCGGGCCAGCACCTCCACCGAGCTCACCCTGCAGCTGCTGCCGAACCGGACCGGGATCTACCTGATCGACGCGATCAGCTCGGGTGATGCGGACGCGGTGCCGGACGTGCTCCGGCACGCGGTGCTGCCCGCGGTCGCGCTCGGGCTGCTGACCGCCGGGATCTTCCTCCGGCTGGTCCGGACCAACATCATCGGCACCCTCGGGATGGACTACGTCGACGCCGCCCGCTCGCGGGGGGTCGGCGAGCTGCGGCTGGTCCGCAAGCACGCCTACCGTCCGGCGCTGATCCCGATCATCACCGTGATGGGGCTGCAGATCGCGCTGATGCTCGGCGGTGCGGTGCTGACCGAGACCACCTTCGAGTGGCGCGGGCTCGGCTTCCAGCTGGTCGAGTACCTGCAGGCGCGCGACTTCGTCGCCGTCCAGGGCATCGTCGTGCTGCTCGCGGTGATCGTCGCGGTGACCAACTTCGTGGTCGACGTGATCGCCGCCCTGATCGACCCGAGGATCCGGTACTGATGAGCGCGGAGACGGCGACCCCGGGCGTCGCCCCGGGCGACGGGACCAACGCGCTGCGGCGGCGGCCGCGGTTCAGCTGGCGCCGGCTGCCGGTGGTCCGCCAGCTCCGCGAGAGCGTCGGCGTCCAGCGGGTGATGCTGGTGATCGGGGTGGTGATCACCGCGGTGTTCGTGCTGGTCGCGGTGTTCGCGCCGGTGATTGCGCCCTACGGCTACGCCCAGCTGTCCGACGCCCGCGGCGCCTTCCCGACCCAGCAGGCGCCGGGTGGCGACCACCTGCTCGGCACCACCGTGGGGGGCTACGACGTCTTCTCCCGGGTGATCTGGGGCACCCAGACCGCGCTCGAGGTGATCGTCGTCGCGGTGCTGTTGTCGATCTTCGTCGGAATCGCCCTGGGGCTGGTCTCAGGCTACCTCGGCGGCTGGCTCGACCGGGTGCTCGTGGTGGTCTGCGACGCGGTCTACGCGTTCCCGACGCTGCTGCTGGCCATCGTCATGTCGATCGTCATCTCGGGTGGGCAGTCGAGCAAGTGGGGCGGGATCTTCGCGGCCGCGATCTCGATCACCGTGGTCTACATCCCGCAGTACTTCCGGGTGATCCGCGCCGAGACGACGCGGATCAAGAGCGAGGCGTTCGTCGAGGCGGCCAAGGTGATCGGCGCGCCGACCTCGCGGATCATCGGCGTCCACGTGTTCCGCAACGCGACCCGGACGCTGCCGCTGATCTTCACGCTCAACTCCTCCGAGGCCATCCTCACCCTGGCCGGGCTCGGTTTCCTCGGCTTCGGCATCGAGCCGACCGCGGCCTCGGAGTGGGGCTACGACCTCAACAAGTCGATCGCCGACGTCACCAGCGGCATCTGGTGGACCGCGATCTGGCCCGGGCTGGCCATCGTGCTGATCGTGCTCGGCATCACCCTGATCGGCGAGAGCCTCAACGACCTGGCCGACCCGCGGTTGCGGCGGCGGGCGCGGGTCCGGGACGGAGCGACGCGATGAGCACGGTGCACGACCGCTCGGACGACTCGGACCACCCGGTGTCCGACCCGGTGCTCGAGGTCCGCGACCTCGCGATCACCTTCGCCAGCGACGCCGGCCCGGTTCGCGCGGTCGACGGGGTGAGCCTCAGCGTCGGCCGCGGCGAGGTGCTGGCCGTGGTCGGCGAGTCGGGCAGCGGCAAGACGGTCACGGCCAAGTCGGTGCTCGGGCTGCTCCCGCAGACCGCGACCTCGTCCGGCGTGATCATGCTGTCCGGGCGCGACGGCGGCCGGGCCGACGACGTCGTCCGGGTCTCGCGGAACCGGCTCCGCCAGCTCCGGGGCACCGACGCGGCGATGGTCTTCCAGGAGCCGTCCACCGCGCTCAACCCGGTCTTCACCGTCGGCTGGCAGATCGCCGAGGGGCTGCGGGCGCACGCGTCGGGGCGGCTGAGCCGGTCCGAGGCCAGGGCGCGGGCCGTCGACATCCTCGGCCGGGTGGGGATCCCCGACCCGCACCGGCGGGTCGACCACTACCCGCACCAGTTCTCCGGCGGGCAGAAGCAGCGGATCGTCATCGCCATGGCGCTGGTGCTCGACCCGGGGCTGATCATCGCCGACGAGCCGACCACCGCCCTCGACGTCACCGTGCAGGCCGAGATCCTCGACCTGCTGCGCCGGTGCCGCGACGAGTTCGGCGCCTCGATCCTGTTGATCACCCACAACCTCGGGGTGGTCGCCGACCTCGCCGACCGGGTCGCGGTGATGTACCAGGGGCGGGTGGTGGAGCAGGCCGACGCGGTCACCCTGTTCGCCCACCCGCAGGAGGAGTACACCCAGCGGCTGCTGGCCGCGGTCCCGTCGGTCGGGCAGGGCGGCGAACGCGCCCGGGTGCGGGCCGGCGAGCGGGCCGAGCGCGCCGAGCGCGCTGCCGCGGCGGGGGAGACGACCCCCAGCGGTCCGGTGATCAGCGCGACCGACCTGCGGATCCAGTACCCGGGGCGGCTGGGGCGGCCCGGCTTCCTCGCCGTCGACGGGGTCTCGTTCACGGTCGGTCCCGGCGAGGTGCTCGGCCTGGTCGGTGAGAGCGGCTCGGGCAAGACCACCATCGCCCGCGCGGTGGCCGGGCTGACCGCGGTCACCGGCGGGTCGCTGCGGGTGCTCGGCACCGAACTGAACGGCGCCCGCGAACGCGCCCTGCGCCCGCACCGTCGCGACCTCGGCTTCGTCTTCCAGGACCCGGCCTCGAGCTTCAACCCGCAGCTCACGATCGCCGAGGCGGTGGCCGAGCCGTTGATCATCCACGGTGGCGGGCGCCATCTGGCGGCGGCCCGCGCGCGGGTCGACGAGATGCTCGAGGCGGTGCAGCTGCCGGCGAGCTACGGCGACCGGTTCCCGCACGAGCTCAGCGGAGGACAGCGGCAGCGGGCCAGCCTGGCCCGGGCGCTGGTGCTGCGGCCGCGGCTGCTGATCGCCGACGAGCCGACCTCCGCGCTCGACGTGTCGGTCCAGGCCCGGGTGCTCGAACTGTTCACCGAGCTGCAGCGCGAGCTCGGGTTCGCCGCCCTGTTCATCAGCCACGACCTCGCGGTGGTCGACCTGCTGTCCGACCGGATCGCGGTGCTGCACCGCGGCCGGCTGGTCGAGGAGGGGACCGGCGAACAGATCCTCGGCGCCCCCGAACACCCGTACACCCGGCGGCTGCTGGCCTCGCTGCCGGTGCCCGACCCGCAGCTGCAGGCCCAGCGCCGCGCCGAGTTCCGCGCCCTGTCCGACTGAGTCCCGGACGCGAGCGGCTGTCGGCGGGCTGCGGCACACTGCCCGGGTGGAGTTCGCCAGCCTGCCCAGCCCGGTCGGGACGATCGGCGTGCTCGCCGACGCGGCCGGGTTGCACCGGGTCGGTTGGGGGATGCGGCGCCCGGCCGACGCCGTGGTGGGCGGTGACCACGCCCAGGCGGCGGTCGAGGAGCTGCGGCGTTACTTCACCGGCGAGCACCGTCGGTTCGCCCTCGGCTACGACCTGAGCCGGCTGGAACCCGCGACCCGGGCGGTGCTGACCGCGCTGGCCGAGACCGTCGCCTGGGGAGAGACGGTGACCTACGGCGAGCTGGCCCGGCGGAGCGGGACCGGGCTGCCGCCGCGCGCGGTCGGCGCGGTGATGGGGTCGAACCCGGTGCCGCTGGTGATCCCGTGCCACCGGGTGCTGGCGGCCGACGGGCTCGGCGGCTTCTCCGGTGGCGACCGCGGCCGGGAGCGCGAGACCAAGCTCTGGCTGCTCGAACACGAGGAGGCGCTGCCACCGACGCTCTGGTGACCACCGCGACGGCCCGGCCGGCGCGTAGCGTGCCGGTCGTGCAGATCCCCGAGCCGCGGTTCAGCGTGATGCCCTTCGGCGGGTACGAGCCCGCCGAGGTCGACGCCTTCATCGACACCCTCGACCGAGCCACCGCCGCGGACCCGCCGACCATCGGTCCCGAGCAGGTCGAACGGGTGCAATTCTCGCGGGCCCGTCTCCGCGGGTACCACGAGGCCGAGGTCGACCAGTGGCTCGACCTGGTCATCCGAGCGCTGTCGTCCGCCGGCTCGGGGAACACCGACCCGGCGGGGCCGGCGGGGTACCCGCCGCCCACCGGGTCGCCCGCGGCACCGGACTTCCCGCCGCCTCCGCTGGGAGCGACCCCGGCCGCGGCGATGCCGACGGTCCCTTCCGGCCCGCCGGTGTCCGCGGCCCCGGGCTATCCCTCCTCCGCGGTCGACGTTCCCGAGCCTCAGCCCGGCGTGGTCCAGCAGAACAACGGGCTGCCGCGACCGGTGGCGCTCGGACTGGTCGCCGCGCTGGTGGTGCTGATCGTGCTGGCCGTCTACTACTTCGCCTGACCCCGGCTCGGCTGACCCCAGCGGGCCCGGAGCCCGGGCGCGCTCGGTCTGCCGACCTCAGCGGTTGCCGCGGTACCGCTTCGGCGGCCGGGTGGGGCCGTCGGGCAGCTGCGCCGTCGGCTGCCGGCGGAGCGCCCGGCCGGCGAAACCCACCACCGTCGGCAGCACCCCCCAGAGCGCGTACGACAGATAAGGGCTGAGGCCGAGCAGGACGAGCAGCGGATAGCAGGCGATGGAGAGCCCGAAGCCGACGGCGACCGGGACCACCCGGTGCAGTGACTCCTCGAGCCGGGCGGGGTCGGTGCCGGGCCGGAGCATGTCGCTGCGGATGAGCACGTTGATCATGATCGCCAGCAACGAGAACTCGACGGTCTGGATGGCGGCGTACTGCCCGAACCGGAGGATGTTGATCTCGCCGTCGCTGAGCAACCGGGTGCTCCACGGGGTGATCACCACCAGGAACAGCCAGAGCAGGTTGAGCTGGATGAACCGGCGGTCGACGCGGGCGACGTAGCGGAACACCCGGTGGTGGTTCCTCCAGTGCCCGGAGATCACCGCGAAACTGATCGCGAACGCGATGTACTCGCCGATCCCGTCCTGGAGGCCACGGAGGACCTCCCTGATCGAGTCACCCTCGGGCACCGGCAGCTCGAGCGCCAGCAGGGTCAGCGCGATCGCCACCACGGCGTCGGAGAAGAAGGTCAGCCGCTCGGCGGCGGCGAACTCGACGTCCGCCTCGATCCGCTCGCGCTCGTCCTCGGCCACCGAGTCGGTGGCCCGCCCGGGCGTGGCCTCACTCGTCACGGCCGCGAGCGTATCGTCGGCCGTCGTCCACAGCACCGGTTCGGGAGGATGCCTGCGTGTTCGTCCCCCGTCCGCATCCGGCTCGCGTGGTCGCCGTGCGTCGGCGGTCGGACGCGACCACGGTCGTGCTCGACGCACCGGGCTGGCGGAGCACCGGGCTGGCCGACGAGTGGGTGCACCTGTGGGTGCCGGGACCGGGTGGCCGGTCCGGCGGGGACGGCCCGCGCCGCCTCTACAGCGTGGTCGACGTCGATCCGCTTACCCTCGAGCTGGCCCACCACAGCCCCGGACCCGCGGGCCGCTGGGCCGGTCGGGCCGCGGCGGGGCACCGGGTGCTGGTCTCGCAGCCCGCGGGACGGCACCGTCCTCCACGCGACGCGCGCTGGGAGGTCGTGGTCGCCGACCACACCGGACTGCCCGCCGCCCGGCGGATCGTGGCCGGGTCGCCGCCGGGTCGCCGGCTGCTGCTGGTGCTCGAGACCGACGACGCCGACGTGCCGGCGCCCGAGCCGGCCGGAGCCACCGTGGTCCGGGTCTTCCGCCCGGATCTCGCCGAGCCCAGCGCACTGGCCGCCACGGTCGACGGACTGGAGCTGCCCGACGGTCCCGGCTACCTGTGGCTGGGGGCGGAGGTCCCGGCCGCACGGGCGGTCCGACGCCGGCTCCGCGCCGCCGGCTGGCCGCCCCACCGCTACGCGGTGTCGGGCTACTGGCAGCGCCGCGACCCCGGTCATGCCGACCGCTACCGCGCGGTCGCCGACCGGGTGGCCGCGCTCTACGCCGAGGTGGAGACCGGCGTCCGTGACCCCGAGGCCGTCGCCGACGACCTCGACGACCTGTTGGACCGCCACCGCCTCTGAGCTCCGCCCGCTGAGCTTGTCGAAGCGCTGGTTCCGCGCGCTGAGCTTGTCGAAGCGCTGGTTCCGCGCGCTGAGCCTGTCGAAGCGCCGGCACCCCTTAGATCGGGTCGAGCGCTCCCGGCCAGCGATCGCGGATCCAGCCCGCCCAGTCGACCTCGGCCCGGAACGGCACCCTGGCCAGCTCGGCCGCGTCCGGCTCCTCGAACTGCTCACGCCACGTCTCGAGGTCGGCCGCGGTCATCGTGAAGTTGGTGTCCGGGTGCTCCGCCGACCGCCGCCGGACCCGCTCGAGCTGGGTCGCCGGGTCGACCGGCAGATAGACCACCTCCGCGACGGCGTCGTGCCGGGCGGCCAGCCAGCCGAGCGCCTCGCGTTCCTCGCGTCCCCAGAAGCCGAAGTCGAGCACCACGTCGGTTCCGAGACGCAGGGCCTGGCGCGCCACGGTGATCAGTCGGGCCTCGACCAGGTCGCGCTTCGCGGCCCAGGCCTCGTCGGCGAACTCCCGTCCGAAGAGCGGCAGCATCCACTCGTCCGGGGTGAACCGGAGCGCCCGGCGCTCCGCGGCCAGCCGTCGCGCGGTGGTGGTCTTGCCGGCGCCCGGCAGCCCGACGACCAGCCACAGCGTGGTCATCCGCGGGTCTCCAGCCCGAACGAGGCGAGCATCGCCCGGGCGTCGGCGAAACCTTCGAGGTTGCCCTCTGGGCCGTCGATCCCGGTCCGGTCGTCCGCGGCGAGCCGCCCGGCGAAGTACTCGGCCTGGACCCCCGCCCGGAGCAAGCCGAAGAGGTCGAGGTGGGCGTCGAGCTCACCCGGCGGCAGCGGACCGATCTCCCGGTAGCGGTCGAGGAACGCCGCGCCGCGCTCGCGCCCGCCGAGGTACATCAGCGCCGACGCGACGTCGTAGACGAGCGGACCGTCCTGCCCGGCGCTCCAGTCGATGATCCCGACCTCACCCGACCGGGTGCGCAGGAACGCCTCCGGAGCCGGGTCGGCGTGGACCACACCCCACCCGAGCGGCGGCAGCGCGTCGTAACGGTCGAGCAGGTCGGCGAGCAGCGGCGCCAGCCAGGCCGGCTCGGCGGCCGGTTCCGACCACCAGCCGCGCAGGAACGGCCGGGCGCGGGCGTCGTCGCGGACCCGGTGCTCGGCCGCGTGCACCCGGGCGAGTGCCTCGGCCATCGCCCGCTGCTCCTCGGCGGTCTCCCCGGTGAGCTCGACGCCGTCGACGAAGGCGAGCAGGGCCACTCGGCCGTCCGCCGCCGCGGCGGACAGCTCGCCCGCGGTGGTCCGCCGCGGAGCCCCGGTCAGCAGCCCGTGCCGGGCCAGTCGTTCGGCGATCGCCGAGCCGTGGTCGAGCGCGTCGGCGGTCGCGTCGGGGGCCCACTTGGCCACCCAGCTGCCGTCGGGCAGGTCCACCCGGGCCACCACCGAGTTCATCCCGGCCGGCAGCGGGCCGAGCGCGAGGGGAGCGGTGTCCCACGCCCGGGCCAGCAGCGCCGGGAGCAGCGCCATCAGCCGGTCGGGGTCCACCGGCGTCACCGTAGGCGTCGGCGCCGCCCGACGCGACCGGGTTTGCCCGCCGAACGGGCAGGATCTGACCGCTCGATCGGCAATGCGCTCGCCGCCACGCCTGACGGACCGCGCCTGTTCCGACCGAGCGGTCGGTTCCTGCCGTCAGTGACGGTGTCCCGCGAGCAACCCGGTTGATCCTGCGGCTCGATGGCTCCCGATGGCCCCCGAGCCGTCCACCGGGGCTTCGAGCCGCACGATCTACCGGGTCGGCTGCGTAGGGTTTCCGCATGACCACCGAGCTCTCCGTCCGCGAGCGGGCGCTGGCCGCCCGCGAGGCGTCGCGGGCGCTGGCCACCGCGACCCGCGGGGTGAAGGACGCCGCGCTGCACGCGATGGCCGACGCGCTGGCCAAGGCCGAGACCGCGGTGCTCGAGGCCAACGCCGACGACGTGGCCCGGGCCGAGACCGCCGGCACCCACGCCGGGCTGGTCGACCGGTTGCGGCTGACCCCGACGCGGGTCGAGCAGATGGTCGACGGGCTGCGGGCGCTGGCCGGGCTGGCCGACCCCGTCGGGGACGTCGTCCGCGGCTGGACCACCGCCCAGGGCGTCCGGATCCAGCAGGTGCGGGTGCCGTTCAGCGTGGTCGGGATCATCTACGAGGCCCGGCCGAACGTGACCGCCGACGCGGCCGGGATCGCGCTCAAGTCGGGCAACGCGGTGCTGCTCCGGGGCTCGTCCTCGGCCGCGGCGTCGAACGCGGCCGTGGTCGAGGCGCTCCGGGCCGGCGTGGTCGACGCCGGGCTGCCCGCCGACGTCGTCCAGCTCGTCCCCGGGCCGCGCGAGGTGACCGCCGAGCTGATGGCCGCCCGCGGGCTGGTCGACGTGCTGATCCCGCGCGGCGGCGCCGACCTCATCGAGACCGTGGTCCGCAACAGCGTGGTCCCGGTGATCGAGACCGGGGTGGGCAACTGTCACCTCTACGTCGACGCCGGCGCCGACCTCGAGACGGCCACCGCGATCCTGCTCAACGCCAAGGTGCAGCGTCCGAGCGTCTGCAACGCCGTCGAGACCCTGCTCGTCCACGCCGACGCCGCCGCCGATTTCCTGCCCACCGCGCTGGCCCGGCTCGCCGAGGCCGGCGTCGTGCTGCACGTCGACGAGCGCACCCGGCCGCACGCGGGCGACCTGGCCACCGTCGCGGTCACCGAGCAGGACTGGGCCACCGAGTACCACGCCCTCGAGATCGCCGTCGGCGTCGTCGACGACCTCGACGCGGCGATCGACCACATTCGCCGCTGGAGCACCGGCCACTCCGAGACCATCGTCACCGACTCGACCGCCGCGGCCGGCCGGTTCACCGCGGAGATCGACGCCGCCGCCGTGCTGGTCAACGCGTCCAGCCGGTTCGTCGACGGCGGCGAGTTCGGCTTCGGCGCCGAGATCGGCATCTCCACCCAGAAGCTGCACGCCCGCGGTCCGATGGCGCTGCCCGAGATGACGTCGACGAAGTACGTGATCACCGGCACTGGCCAGACCCGGGCGTGAGAGCTCCGGCGGTAGGCTGCGGCCATGACTGTTGGCCTGACCGTTCTGCAGACGGCCCTCGAGACGGAGCTGCCGCTGCCGCCGTGGGCGTTCGGGCTGATCGCCTTCGGCATCCTCGTGTCGCTGCTGCTGATCACCCTCGCCGCGGGCAAGGGCCGGCCGCACAGCTGAGGAGCGGAGGAACCGCATCGTGCCGGTGATCCCACCGCGGCCGACCGGGCTCGTCCGCGATCCCCGGGCCAGCGCCGGGCGGCGCTATCGGCTCGGGGTGATGGGTGGCACCTTCGACCCCATCCACCACGGGCACCTGGTGGCGGCCAGCGAGGTCGCCAGCCGGTTCGCGCTCGACGAGGTGGTCTTCGTCCCCACCGGGCAGCCGTGGCAGAAGACCGACCGCGAGGTGTCCGGCGCCGAGGACCGCTATCTGATGACGGTGATCGCCACCGCGTCGAACCCGCGGTTCAGCGTCAGCCGCGTCGACATCGACCGGCCGGGCGTCACCTACACCTACGACACCCTGACCGACCTGCGCGCCGAGCGCGGCGACGACGTCGAGATGTTCTTCATCACCGGCGCGGACGCGCTCGCCCAGATGTTCAGCTGGCGCCGGGTCGACGAGCTGTTCCGGCTCGCGCACTTCGTCGGCTGCACCCGGCCGGGGGTGGAGCTGACCCGGCCGGCGATCGACGCGATGCCGGCCGACCGCATCACCCTGCTGGAGATCCCGGCGCTGTCGATCTCGTCCACGGCCTGCCGCGCGCGGGTAGGACAGGGCGACCCGATCTGGTACCTCGTGCCCGACGGGATCGTCCAGTACATCGCCAAGCGCGGCCTGTACGCCGAGCCGCCGATGATCAGCACGCCGCTCTACGACCAGCAGACCCAGCCGCACGACCATCTCGAGGGGAGCCGATCCTGACCGCCACCGACCACGCCGTCGAGCTGACGAGGGCGGCCGCGCAGGCCGCCTCCGACAAGCTGGGGAGCGACATCGTCGCCTACGACGTCTCCGAGCAGCTCGCGATCACCGACGTCTTCCTGGTGATCACCGCGACCAACGAACGCCAGGTCGGCGCGGTCGTCGACGGCGTCGAGGAGGCGCTCCGCGGACTCGACGCCAAGCCGTTGCGCCGCGAGGGCGACCGCCAGCAGCGCTGGGTGCTGCTCGACTACTACGAGCTGGTCGTGCACGTGCAGCACAGCGAGGAGCGCGCGTTCTACGCCCTCGAACGGCTCTGGCACGACTGCCCGGAGATCGACCTGCAGCTCGACCAGCACCTCGCCCGGCCGTCCGCGCAGGACGCGGCCGGACCGACCTGGTGACCGCCGCCCGGCTGATCATCTGGCGGCACGGCCGGACCGCGTGGAACGCCACCGGGCGGTTCCAGGGCCAGGCCGACATCCCGCTCGACGAGGTCGGACGAGGTCAGGCCGCGGCCGCCGCACCGCGGATCGCCGCGCTCGGGCCGACCGCGATCGTGGCCAGCGACCTCTCGCGCGCGGCCGAGACCGCGGACGCGCTGGCCCGCGTCACCGGGCTGACCGTGACCTACGACCGCCGGCTGCGGGAGATCGACGTCGGGTCCTGGGAGGGACTGACCGTCGCCACGGTGGAGCAGCAGGACCCGGGCCACGTCCACGACCACCACCTCGGCGCCGACTTCCGCCGGTCGGCGACGGGGGAGACCGCCGGCGAGGTCGCCGACCGGGTGGCGGCTGCCCTGACCGAGATCGTCGGGGCGGCCGACGACGACGCGGTGGTCGTCGCGGTGATGCACGGGTTGGCGGGCCGGGTCGGGATGGCGCGGTTCCTCGACCTCGAACCCAACCGGTTCGGCGGCATGCGCAACTGCGGCTGGATCAACCTCGAGCGGCACCGGCTCGGCCACTGGCTGGTCCGCGAGTACAACGCCACCGCGCCCGAGACCGGGATGCCGGCCCCCGAGGACCGGGTGGCCTGACCGGATTTCACTCTCCCCGGCCTCACCCGTTAGACTCATTCGGGCCGTTCGGGAGACCGGACGGTGCACAGCTGGGGCTTTGGCGCAGTTGGTAGCGCGTTTCCATGGCATGGAAAAGGTCAGGGGTTCGAATCCCCTAAGCTCCACCCATCTGACAAGGGGAAACACTCAGCGCCATCTGAGTGCAACCAGCGCTGGGTGACTAACTGGGTGACTAAGTCCCCGCAGCGTCCACGCCAAACAACTGATCCATCACCGTCGCTCCAGTCTGGATCACCGGCCGAAGCTGATGGCGATACACCAACTCAGTCACCGTGGTCCCGCTGTGACCCACCAACCGCGAGATCTCCTCCAACGGCACGCCCGCATCGGAAAGCACCGAGACGAACGAGTGCCTCAGCTCCCGGGGAGTCCAGTCGTCCGGATCGATCCCATCCACCAGCGACAACGCCCGACGCAGACCACGACGCACGTTGGCTGAATCCATCGCGGTCCCCACCGACGTCGTGAACACCAGACCGGACTCCTGCCACCGATCACCGGCCGCAAGCCGGTCCTCGAGCTGACGCACCCGCTCCCGGCGCAGCACCTCCACCGCTCGACCCGGCAGTGCCAACGTCCGCCGGCTCCGCCGCGTCTTCGTATCGCCGCCCGAACGGACCGAACGCCACACCTCCATGTGGGGCGGCACGCCATCCACCTCGTCGAGATGCACGTGCTCCCACCGCAACGCCCGCATCTCCTCCGTCCGCGCCCCCGTCAACAACGACAACACGATGTAGCCGTGCAGTCGATCCGACGCCGTCACCGTCAGCGCCGCGTCGACCTGCTGCGGCGTCAGCGACTTCGACGGCCGACCCGTACGCCCGTTCGGCACACTCACCAGCTCGACCACGTTCCGGCTCACCAGATCCCGAGCCATCGCCCGACGTACCGAACGGTTCAAACAGCCATGCAGCCGGCGAAGCGTGTCGGTACTCAACGACGGCGCGAGGGTCGAGAGCCAGGCCTCGATCTCGCCTGCAGTCAGCGCCCGTAGCCGGCGACGGCCGAGGTGAGGAAGAAGGTGGCGGTGCGCCAAACTCCGGTGCGTCCGGACCGTGGCAGCATCCTGGCGAGGGAGACCGAAGTTCAAAAAGTCCTCGACAGCCTCACCGACAGTGTAGAAGTCCCTGGCTAGGAGGACCCCGTTCTCCTGGTCGCGCACCATGGCTCGCAGCTTCGAGGACGCCTCGGTCCGTGACCGACCGCTCGCCTTCCGCACCACACGCTTCCCGCGGCTGTCGTAACCCGTAGTCACGGTCGCGATCCAACGCTGGCGGCGCTCGTCCCATCGCAGCCCGCCATCGCCGCGAGCCCGTCGCGTCATACTGCTGCTCCCAATGAGGCAACGTATGCCTGCAGGGCGGCCACCGGCACCAACCGCCGACGCCCGGCTTTCACCGACTCCAGCTGTCCGGAACGAATGAGCTCATAGATCCGCGACCGGCTCAGGCGCAATGCCTCCGCCGCCTCATCGACCTCGTAGAGGATCGGAGCTATCAACCGCGTCTGTCTAACCATGACGTCAAACTCGCCTCTCGACCGGGGGACGCCGGGCTTCGGCCTCCCCGAGTGGGTGATGGTGCGGTCTCCGACCGGCTCGTCAAGGGCACTTCGTGTCCGTTGGATTCGCTTCGCTCACCCTTGACCAGCCGGTCGGAGACCAGACTTCGCAGTGGTCGGGGAGGCCGAAGCAGACACGCAGCCCCTCGGATCACTGGTCAGCCGTCAGGAACGTCGGGGTCTGATCCGGTTGCCGAACGAGACTGCCCAGCAGCCCGGGCCTGCTTCGCGGGTTCGTACTGGGCTCGCCAAATCGAGCGTTCCACGACCGAGCCCTTGATGACCATCGCGTAGGTGGTGGGATCCGCGAGCGTGTCGGTCCAGACATACCGGGGTGTGCCATCGGGCATCGTGACCGAAGCAGCGAGGCGTTCAATCTCCGGGGCCACGATCCCGGACTCCAGCAGAGCCTCCCGCACCACGGCAGCTCGGTCACCGCGGTGCTCACGCAACGTCTTGCCCGACCACTGCCGCGAGACGAGGACGCGGCGGCCACCGAGGCCGAGGTGCTCACGATCATGGGCTTTGCTCCCACACTCACCCGGCCGCAGACCCGGACCCGGATGCTTGGGCTGGACGCCGAACCGGAGCCAGTTCGCGCAGTGCTCGGAGCACGGCAGATAGCGCAGCTCGGCGTGCAGCCGATCGATGTGCGCCACGTAGTCGGCGTCGAATCGGTCACCATCGTCGAGCTTGTCGGCGTTGCCGGGATGGGCGAAGGTGCCCGCCACGGACTTGGCGAGGTACTTCGTCAGGTACCGGACCGCCCGGTCGGCGTCCTCGGACGGTGCGATGATCCCGGCCAGGTCGAGTTGCCGGCCGAACCGCATCACATGTGAAGCACCCAACCCCGAGCGGCCATCGTCGGGGTCGTCGGCCTGGTCGAGCTGGTCGAGGGCTTCGTGCCAGGTGGGCAACATCAGCCCGGTGTCGGGATCGCAGTAGCCATCGCCGCTCCACACCGGGGTGCGGTGGACGTACATCGGGCGGTCGAAGCGGGGCCACCACAACTGCAGATAGGTGGCCGAGACGACCTGGCGGATGACGGCCCGCGGGATCGCACCCCGCACCGCCGCGTGCAGATGCGGCGCTAGCCGTTTCTGCGGTTCGACCGCGGCGAAGTACTGGACCCGGTAGCCGGCGCACCGGCGCAGGTTCTGCCAGAACCGGTCAACCAGCCGCGGAAAGTGCAGGGCGTCGAGTGCGGCCCGACGGTAGTCATAGCGGGCCGGATCCAGCGGCGCCCCGTTCGGCTTGACCCGGCCGTAGGAGGGCAGGGTCAGGGTGAGGAACATCGAGGGCCGGTAGACCTTCCCGTCTGGCGACTCGAACGTCCGCCCGACCGTGCGGTCCTCCACCGGCACCCGGGGCAGGTCCGCAGCGTCCTGGCGGCGACGGGTCGACCGCACCCGACGATCACCAGCTGCAGCCGAATACTCAGACCCAGCCTCGCCCTCTCCTGTGTCGGCAAAGCTCGGGTCACGGTTTGGCTGGCGTTCTGGTTCGTCGGTGCGGTGCCAGCCCTCGGCGCACTGCTGCATCCGAAGCCTCCTCGCCTTGTCCGCACACGAGGGGCAGACGTCTTCGCGGGTCGATCCGCACGGCAGCGCGACCTTCGACTCGGTCCCGGTTTCCTGGTCGATGACCCGGCGGATCAGCGGCCGCACGCACACCTTGTGCGCGACTGCGACCTCATAAGCCATGTCGACGGTGATCACCGGCCACTTCGACGCTGGAGCAGCGTCAGCTGGTTGGCGGTGTTGATCTTGGTCGAGCGGCTGGGTCGACATCACGCACACTCCGAAGGATGTGCCGCACGGTCCTAGCTTCGACTCCATGCCGTGCGGCACATCCCGTTCGGGGAGACCAGCCGAGCTGGTCTGATCATGATCGGCGTCCGGAGTCGATCAACGCCGAAATCACTCATATATCTGACGCCACACACGAAGAAGGAGGTCTGAGGGTGGGCCGTGGCCAAAGATTGTTGATCTTGCTGGGGTGTGGGGCGGCCTTGCTGATCACCAGTATGCACATCGCCCACCGACAAAACAGGACCCGCAAAACGGCCACCCAGGCGGACAGCCACCAGCATCCACGTTCCAGCGTCAAACTGACCGAACTTCCACGAACGTCCATGGACAGGAACGCACGTCAACGAACGCCAACACACAACAACGAGAAACAACCGCAAACCGGCTTGCTGACCCGCCCGACCAAACTTAATGTGATGGAGATCACACTCCTGCGCAAGAGATTTAGGGCCGAGGTAGGCAATCTCCGTCGGGTCTGATGCCCCAGATGACTCACCCGATCCAAAGCCGACAGAGACCAGTGCAAAACAAACGACACCCCGACATGCCGCCGACGCGGCAGCGCGAAGCCCAGCCTCGCGGTCGATGCAAGACCGTAAAGCTGGGCTCTGATCGCGCTAGGTCAGTGGGCCGCCTCGTACTGTTCGCGCACGGCCGCACTGATCCGGCCGCGAGACGAGACCTCGACGCCGTTTGCCTCAGCCCACTCGCGGATCTTCTGGGTATCGCTACCGCCCGAAGTACTGCGCGTCGAGGAACGGCGGCCACCGGAACGCCCACCCCCGGCGGCGACGCGCCGTCCGGCCTCGAGGTAGGGGCGAACGGCCTTGGCCAGCTTGTCGTAGTTCTTCGGTGTCAGGTCAACTTCAACCGACCGGCCCTCGAAGCTCAAGGTGACGGTCTTGATGTCGTCGCTCTCGGTTCCGTCAATATCGTCGGAGAGAAGCGTCACGATCTTCTGTGCCATGCCCCTATGAAAGCCCTGTGGCAATCAGCCGCACAACTTCTAGCGCTTCCATTCGATAAAGTCGCAGGCTGCGCCTCAGAAAGCCCCGCACTAGTAGGTCGGAAACTGAAACGAGGGCCGGGCGCGCTGCTGTACCAAGCCCTCGTCTGAGCCGCCCGAACCTGTGTCCAGAACGAGCGCTCGGCTAAGCGTTACCCCCCGAACTCGGCCGCAAACCGGTTCGGGCTGTGAGGCAGCGGCGCCGGCTCAGCGCACACCAGCTCAAGACACCGATCCGACGCCGCTGCAACCCCGGTCTGAGCCCAGCGTGCAGGAGTCCTACCCGCATCGAGCCTCAGGAGGAAGCAGATGCGCATCCGCCACCGGCTCATTTGATCAGAAGGGTCGTCACCATCCTCGGCGGCCGCCGGTTCGCTGCACCAGCCCCGGAGCCTCTATTCGGAACAAACCGGCCTGGCTCTAGGTACTTGGGCGCGCCGGGCGTACAGTTCGAACACTCTCGAGGTCGAAAGCCTTTGCTCACGAAGCAGCCCCGCCCTGATCTGTTTGTCAGTCAGCATCGGGGGAGCGGCGTCAACACGGGCGGCGACGAGATATTGGCCCGGCCGACTTCAAGTGGCCGGGCCGCGTCCATATCGCATAGAGGGTCGGTCTACATAACGAGCTAGCGCGAGACATCATTAGGCGGCACGTCACGGGGAGCTTCGAGCAAAGGTCAGAGGCCGCCAGTACTCAACTGAGATGCTCAGCTAGCAAACGCGGCACGGCCCCAAGGTTCGCGAAGCTCAGTCGGCGAGAGCCTGATCAGCGAGAACAGCGTCAAGTCGTTCGAAGTCCTCATCCATGCCGGCGTCCATCCCGGATTCGAGCATGGCGTCGCAAGCGTCGCGGCTCCTATACGTCGAGACAATCTCCAAGGCACTTCTCCCGCCGTCCAGCTCAATGAAACGGACCGTTTCCAGGGTCACTCCAGGCTCGTCCTCGAACTCCCACGTATGGACCAGGAGCCCCTCTTGCACCACGTGATACGAACCTCGGAACGCCCAGCTCGACCCGTTCGCAGCCTCGACGACGTAACGGAATGCGCCACCAGTCACGACATCGAAGCGGTCCAGCCGAACGGTCGTGCCCCGTGGTCCCATCCACCGCGTGAAGAGGTCCGGGTCGGTGTGAGTTCGCTGTACCAGCCGGGCCGGCGCTCGGAACTCCCGGCGGTGGCGGATGCTCTGCTCACCAACTCTGACGTGCTCGGTCAGCCCGGGCTCGCGGATGTCGTGGCCGGTCGTCCCATCGGGCCGATCCGCGTCCAGGTCGGCCGTCGCAAGCTGTTCTTTGGCCATGAGGTGTTCCTCCTTACTTAGGCGCTGAGGCTCGTGCTCAACGCAAGATGTATGTGGTCCGCGGGATGCCCCGGTCAATCGGTGGTCCGCTCTTGTTCGAGTAGCTCCTCGAGGACGGCGTCGAGTCGTTGGTAACGCTGCTCAAGCCGCTGACGACGCGCCTCCATCCAATGGGCTGCTTCGCCGAGGGGTGCTACCTCCAGGCGGACGCGCTGGTGGCGACCGTCGCGGTTCCGAGTGACGATGCCGGCCTGTTCCAGCTTGCGTATCTGCTGAGAGACAGCCTGGAAGGTGATCGGGAAAAGTGCGGCGAGCTGACCGACCGTCGCCTCGCCCTCGCTCAGCTTGTCCACGATGGCCAAGCGCACTGGATCACCCAACGCAGCAAAGGTCATCGCCGCCGCCGGTACTGCGCCGACACTCATCCAGGCCCGCCCTTCATCCCGACGTTCAAGTAACTACTTTAATGTAGAGCTAGCGTCGCGCGAGTGCAAGACCGTGCAGTCGACTTGTGGTGGTGCGCCGCTCGAGGTCGACGGGCTCCACGCGCCTCTGCTGAATTTGCCTCTCATGGATCAAGGCGGCTCGCTGCGCTCGCCGCGCCGCGCGGGTCCTCGCTCCGCTGCGGCCCGCGCCGGTCGAGAGGCACCAAACTCCGAGCTATAGCACCCGTGCCCATCACTGACCAACGGATGCAGGTTCGACCACCAGCTGGCTGCCTTAGATTCTGGCTGACAGCACTGCCGGGCCACCCCAGGTGTACGTTTCGCACAGGGAATCGAGCTGGTGGGGGATCCGGCTCGGTTCGACGATCCGGCCTCGGCTGCCTCGTCGCCACTCGATTGGCAGTCGTAGCCGCGAGGAGAGCCTAAGGGCGATCCTTCACCATGGCGGAGGATCGGCCGCGCCAAGCGACGAAAATGGCGGCGCGCCAGATCTGGCTGGGACTGTTCGAATAAGCGCCGCCGAATGGCCACTGGGTGACCAACTGGGTGACTACGACCCCGCATCTGACTACATCCAGACACCTGTCAGTGCACAAATTTGAGTGTGAAGCGGCATCGCCGACGCTTCTCCGGAGTCCATGGCATGGAAAAGGTCAGGGGTTCGAATCCCCTAAGCTCCACCATCCCCACCGCACGAGTGGCGCTGGTCCGGTCCGGATCCGCCCTTGACTTCAAGCGCTTGAGGTCTGGTCAGCTAGCGGCGTGACCACATGGACCATCCAGGACGTGTCGCGGCAGAGCGGTCTGCCGGAACCGACGCTGCGCTACTACGAGGACGTCGGGCTGCTCGGCCCCATCGCACGGGACGACCGCAGCGGGCACCGGCGCTACGCCGACCGCGACCTCGACGACGCGCAGGTGCTCGCCTGCCTGCGGGCGATGGGAGTCGGGATCGACGACATGCGGACCTACCAGGCCAACCGGGCCCGGGGCCGGGCCGCCGCGGGCGAGCAGCGCGACCTGATGGTGCGCCACGCCGCGCGGGTCGAGCAGCAGATCGCCACCCTCACGGTGCACCTGGACTACCTGCGGACCAAGGCGGAGCTCTGGGACGCGCGCGACCGCGCGGACCGGGCCGACGAGCAGGCGGCGCGCGCCGCGCTCGAAGCGATCCTGCCCCGGCTCGAGGAGAGCATCCGATGACCGACACCCTGGTCACCGGCGGGACCGGCTACGTCGCCACCCGGTTGATCGCCGACCTGCTCGCCTCCGGTATGCCGGTGCGCACGACCGTGCGCTCGCTCGACCGGGCCGACGAGGTTCGCGACGCCGTCCGGCGGGCGGGCGTCGGCGCCGACGGGCTCTCCTTCGTCGAGGCGTCGCTGACCGAGGACGCCGGCTGGGCCGCGGCGCTCGACGGGGTCGCGGAGGTGCACCACGTGGCCTCACCCATGGTCCAGACGGCCGACCGCGACGCCGTCGTGGTGCCGGCCCGGGACGGGGCGCTGCGGGTGCTGCGCGCCGCCCGTGACGCCGGGACCCGGCGGGTCGTGCTGACCTCGTCCTTCGCCGCGGTCGGGTACACCCCGAAGGCGGTCCGGGACTACGACGAGAGCGACTGGACCGACCCGGAGACGCCGGGCCTGCCGGCCTACCCGCTGTCCAAGGCGGTCGCCGAGCGCGCGGCGTGGGACTTCGTCCGCGACGAGGGTGGCGGGCTCGAGCTGGTCGTCCTCAACCCGACCTGGGTGGCCGGCCCGACCCTGACCGCGGCCGCCCGGTCGTCGCTGGCGTTCTTCACCGGCATGCTCGACGGGTCGCTGTCGGTCGTCCCGCGCCAGCGGTTCGGGATCGTGGACGTCCGCGATCTCGCGAGCGCCCATCTGGCGGCGATGCGGACGGCGTCGGCAGCGGGCCGGCGCTACCTGCTGCTCGCCGACGGCCCGACGATGACCTTCCGTGAGGTCGCGCAGGTGATCGGCGTGGAGGTGACCGAGGCCGAGGGGGAGGACCCGCCGCCGTTGATCATTCGCAACGACCGCGCCAAGGCCGAGCTCGGCTTCCGTCCCCGGTCCGCGATCGAGACCATCACGGAGACCGTCGCGAGCCTGCGGGAGCTCGGGCTCGCCTGAGGCAGTGGACTCAGGCGAGCGGCCAGCCGTCGATGCGCTTGGGCCGGGGTGGCGCGTAGGTGCGTACCTTCGACGTCGACAGCCCGAGCCGGACGAGCGACTCGGCGACGGTCACCGCCGCGGCGACCCCGTCGACCACCGGAACTCCGGTCCGTTCGCGCACCGCGGTCTCCAGCTCGGCCATCCCGCCGCACCCCAGGCAGATGACCTCGGCACGGTCCTCGTGCACCGCCGCCTCGGCCTGGGCCACGATCGCCTCGACCGCGCGCTCGGGATCGGACTCGAGCTCAAGCACACCCAGACCGGTCGACCGGACGGAGGCGCACCGGCGGTCCAGACCGGCCAGCAGCAGCCGGTCCTCGATTAAGGGCACCGTCCGGTCCAGCGTGGTGACGACGCTGTAGCGGTGACCGAGGTACATCGCGGTCGAGGCCGCGGCCTCGGTGATGTCGACGACCGGGACGTCGAGCAGCTCCTGCAACCCCTCCCGCCCGTGCTCGCCGTAGCCGGCCTGGATGACCGCGTCGTAGGGCTGGTCGTAGGAGAGCACCCGGTCCATCACCCCGACCGCGGCGAGGTAGCTCTCGAGGTTCCCTTCGACCGACTCGGCGCCGAACCGCGGCGTGAGCGGCACGATCTCGGTGCCCGGCGCGGCGACGCGGGCGGCCTGCGCGCCGATGCCCGCGGTCATGGACGCGGTGGTGTTGACGTTGACGACGAGGATGCGCACGGCGACCTCAGCGGTGCGGTCGGCCCGCCGCGGCGGGGACACTCGGACGGTTCACGGTCAGCTCCTCGGGACGGGTCAGCCGGACGGACGGAAGTCTGCCGGAGGTGTCGCCCTCCCGGCGGCCGTCCCGGTTCGGGCGGCGCGGTCGATCATCGGCGGTCCGGCATCGTGCGCTCCATGATCACCGGTGGACCATGATCAGGAGGACACTGGCTCGGCCACCACGCGGACGGAGTACGGCAGCTCGGGAAGGCCGACCTCGGCAGGGACGAGCGGCGGCATCGAGACGCCGTCGACCGTGGGCAGCTCGAGGTAGTAGCGCGTCTTGCGCACCTCCAGCCCGCCGTCCGCTGTCGGGTCGGTGCGCCACGACCACGGGGCTCGACGGAGCCGCTCGGCGTCGTCCCGGGTGGCCGGACCGCCGAGCAGCAGCGACCAGAGACCGTCGTCGGTCAGCGCAGCGATCTGATCGCGCCGCGACGGGTCGGCCGGGTCCAGCACGCGGCCGGCCAGCTCGCGGAGCACCGCGACCGGGACGAGGTTGGCGTCGGCGGTCTGCGCGTGCGCTTCGGCGATGATCAACGCGCGCAGGTAGCCGGCCGTGGCGGCGTCGGTGTCGATCACGCCGTCGATCAGCCGGAGCCGTTCCAGGGTCTCGCGCGGCGGCTCCCCGGTGCGCCCGTGAGCGTGACCGCTGCGGACGAACGATTCCAGGTGGTCGAGTCGCAGGCCGGGGCCTGATCCACGCAGACCGGACGGGCGGACCCCGTCGACCACGGCGATCACCGTCTCCGCGTCGTACCCGTGGGCCTGCAGGACCGGCGCGAGGTCGCGGATCCGCGCGGCGCCGAGCTCGTGGTGGTCCAGTCCGCCGAGGTGCTCGAGGGTGTGGCTGAACGGCAGGTGCCCGACGTCGTGCACCAGTGCGGCCACGCGTGCCACGTGATCATCGGGACGGAAGTGGGCGACCAGCGCGAGCAACCCGAGCGAGTGCTCGAGCCGGGTGTACGTCTGCGCCGTGGTGATCACCGCCGCCCCGGCGTGGCTCACGAAGCCGAGCCGCCGCACCCACCACGTCCGGAGCAGGGCCTGTTCCACCGGTGTGAGCGCCACCTCGACCCGCCAGACCGGGTCGACGTACACCCCGTTCGAACCCGACGTGTCCGCGGTGATGATCACCAGCACATTCTCGTGACCGCCGGCCGTCTGCGCACGTCGGTGGGCCGAGCGAGGGTGCGACGATGCGGTGGTGCCAGCCGAGATCGAGCCAGTGGTCGACCCGCGTGCTGTCGTCGGCACCCCACAACCGATCCTTGTCGACGGCAGCCTCGCGTTGCGACCGTGGCGAGTGTCCGACGTGGGTT
Source organism: Microlunatus kandeliicorticis (assembly GCF_014137855.1). Taxonomy (GTDB): domain Bacteria; phylum Actinomycetota; class Actinomycetes; order Propionibacteriales; family Propionibacteriaceae; genus Microlunatus; species Microlunatus kandeliicorticis. The sequence goes on along the minus strand of NZ_JACGWT010000006.1, from coordinate 209,325 downwards.
CGCTGGTGACGGCCTACGCCGACCCAGCGATCCGGCACTGGCATACACGCACGATGGACGCGGACGAGGCTCGGGCCTGGGTCGCCTCCGAACAGGCAGCCTGGCAGGAGGCGCGGCGGGCCAGTTGGGCGGTCGAGCAAGAAACCCTCTTCGCCGGGCGGATGACGCTCAGGCTCAACCTTGCGGGCGGGACGGCCGAGGCCGCCTACTGGACGGTTCCGACCGCGCGCGGTCGCGGCGTTGCTCCGCGAGCCCTGGAAGCCGCCGTCGCCTGGGCCTTCCGCACCGGCTTTCACCGCGTCGAGCTCCAGCACTCGACCAGGAACGAGCCGTCCTGCCGGGTCGCTCTCAGCGTCGGCTTCGCGGCAGAGGGCACCCGGCGCGCCGCCGGGCTGCATGCCGACGGGTGGCACGACATGCACCTCCACGGACGGGTCGGACCGTGACCTGCGGCGGCGGCCCCGACGATCCTCAGGATCTCGAGTTCCGCAGGGGGTGTACGGGACGGGACGTCGACGCCGCACTGGCTGTGTTCGACGCCGCGTGGGGAGCGGGCACCCCGTGGCGGAGGAGACGGTCCCAGCTCGAGGCATCGTTTCGCGCGGATCCCGGTCTGCTGGCGATGGCGTGCGCCGGCGAGGAGGTCGTCGGCTGCGTGGCGAGCGACGGGGTCGACGTCATCACTGTGGTCGCCGTCCGCGACTCGTGGCGCGGGCGAGGGGTCGGGCGCCGGCTTCTGCAGGAGACCGAGGGTCTCCTCGCGGCTCGAGGAGCGGACCGTGTCACGCTGGGCAGCGTTGACGAGGCCCTCGCCTTTTACCGTCGGTGCGGGTACACCGGCCGGTGGCTCATCCAGGTCGACCCGAGGATCGCTGACCCGAGCGCCGTGATCGAGATGCTCGTCGACGGGGTGCTCGCCGGGCACACCGTGCGACTGTCGTGCTGGGAGGGACACCCCCAGCTGTGGCTCGACGAGCCCGGTGATCCTGCGCTCCGGAGGCGCGTGGAGTCGGTCAGTGGCGTGGTCGTCCAGGCCGTGATGCAGAAGACCTTCGCCCTCGGTACAGGCTGAGGCAGCCCTCAGCCGAGCGCAGGGCATCGGCCTAGGTTGAGCGGGTGCCGGAACCCGTTGCCCGTCCGTCGACGCCGATGCGGGTCGAAAACCTGCTCGATGTCGTCCGGCCCGACCGTGCCGCGCTGCCGACGCTCGGCATGGACGGAGCCCTGCTGGCCATGACGGTGCGCATCCGCAGCGGCTCGCGTTCACCGGCCGGTCGGCCTGGCGCCCACGGCGACGACCTGCCCGAGCAGATGACGGCTGGGCAGCGGGTGCGGGTGTGGCGGACCGACGACGGCAGTCGGTTCGAACCGTTCGCGGCGTGGAGCACGAGCTGGGGCGGCCACTGGTCACCGGACGGCCGCCGGCTCGCCGCCTGCGTGCACCGCGACGGTCACCCCGCCACCCTGGCGGTCTGGGACGCCACGGACGGCGCGGTGCGCGACTTCGCCGTGAGGGTGGGCAGCCAGTACCCGTTCGAGCGGCCCCAGTGGGCGCTCGGTGGGACGGCGCTGCTCGTCGAGACCCGGCGCCCCCGGACCGATCCGACGGACACCCCACGCACCCCGAGCGTGCTGCGGTCACAGGACGATCCGGACGACGCCCGCGCGCGGACGCTGCTCGACGCCTCCGACCTCACACTGGTCGGGACCGATGGTGACGTCCGGGTGCTGGCCGAGGACTGGACCGTCCGCAGCTGGCAGGTCTCACCCGACGGCCGTCGCGTCGGCGGGCTGCGCGTGACCCGGGTGGACACCGCAGGGCACGAGCTGCGGTTCGCTCTGGTGGTGATCGACCTCGTCTCCGGAGCACGGACGACGCTGGCCGAGGAGATCGCCCAGCAGTACGGGCTGGGCTGGTCGTGGTCACCGGACGGATCGGCGCTCGCCTACTTGGTCACCGGTCGTCGGCGGGCCGACGAGCTGTGGGTCGCCGCCGCCGACGGCACCGGCGCCCGGCGGCTCACCGGAGGCACGAGCGCACAAGGCCCGCACGGCACCGATTCCGGCGTCTCCGACTACCAGGCTCCCCGGTGGCTCGACGCCGCCACGGTCGTCCGGCACCAGGAGGGTCACGGCTTCGTCGCCGTCCCGGTCTCCGGCGGTGACCCGGTCGAGGTCCCGACCCCGGTCGGCGAGGTCGAGCAGTGGTTGGTCGAGCCGGACGGCTCCGGCATCGTGACCGATGATCACGGTGCGCTCCTCAGTGTCCGGAACACCGACGGACAGGTCGCGCTCGACCGGATCGATCTCGTCCGCGGCCGTCGCGACACCGTGGCCGTCCACCCCGGTTCGATCTCCGCCTCGGCTCTGCACGTCGGCGGTGGGCCGTCGGCGGGGGTGTTCCTGATGACCTCCGCCGAACAACCCGGTGAGCTGTGGCTCGCGAGCGGCGGGGGACTGCGCAGGCTGGCGGCGCTCAACCCCGGGCTACCCCGGCACCACACCGTGCAGCGAGTCCGGGGTGACGTCCGGAGTCGGCCCGGCGTCGGCCTCCTGGTGCCGCTCGGCTCACCCCCGGCCGACGGCTGGCCGCTGGTGATCAGTGTCTACGGCGGCAATGCGCGCGCCTCGGAGCTGGTCGAGCGGTACGAGCCGGACAACGGCATCGTCGAGCCGGGCCTGCTGACCTCGCGGGGCTGGGCCGTCGCCTTCCCGGACCTGCCGATGACCGACCGCGACCCGATGCGGCAGTTCGCACCGATGGTCCGCGAGGTCCTCGATCGGTTGCCCGACGTGCTGCCCGTCGACCGTCGCCGGGTGGCGGTGGTCGGCAACAGCTACGGCAGCTACACCACGCTGAGCCTGCTCGTCACGATGCCGGAGACCTTCTGTGCGGCGGCCGTCTCGGCGCCTCTGATCAACCCGATCGCCTCGTACGGCGCGATGTACCCCGAGGGCCGGACGCTCGACGGTCTGTGGGAGAGCGGCCAGGGCCGGCTCGGGGTACCGCCGTGGGCCGATCCCGAGACCTGGGTGGTCAACAGCCCCTACCTGTTCCTCGACCGCGTCGACGCGCCGGTGCTGATCGGCGTGGGCGGGCCGGGGCTGCCGGGTGAGGAGGCCCAGGCCGAACAGCTGTTCACCGGCCTGCGCCGCCTCGGCCGGTCCGCGGAGCTGCGGCGCTACCCCGGGGAGGGCCATGCGCCCACCGCCAGCTGGGGTCCTGCCGCCTACGCGGACTTCGCCACCCGATTGGTGGACTGGGTCACCGGCGCAGCGCCGCTCGCCTGAACCGCGCGACACGTCGGGTCAGCCGATCCCGACCGGTCGGAGTGGTTCCGCCGGGCCGGCCGCGGGTACCCGCAGGGTATGGCCGACACCGCGATCTTCGACGTCGACGGCACCCTCGTCGACACCAACTACCAGCACGCGCTGGCCTGGTACCGGGCGTTCCGGCGCTTCGACATCGTCCGGCCGCTGTGGCGGCTGCACCGCGGGATCGGGATGGGCGGCGACACCTTCGTCCCCACCCTGGCGGAGCAGGAGGTCGAACGCGTCCACGGCGACGCGCTGCGGGACGCCTGGGTGGAGGAGTTCGACCCGATGATCGACGAGGTCTCCGCGCTGGAGGGTGCCCACGAGCTGCTTTGCGAGGTCAAGGAGCGCGGGTTCCGTCTGGTGCTGGCCAGCTCGGGTCAGCGCCACCACGTCGAACGGTTCCTCGACCTGATCGACGGCAAGGGGCTCGCCGACGCCTGGACGACGTCGGAGGACGCCGAGACCAGCAAGCCGGCGCCCGATCTGGTCGCCGCCGCGCTGGACAAGGTCGGCGGCGGATCGGGCGTGATGGTCGGAGACTCCACCTACGACGTGCTCGCGGCCAAGAAGCTCGACATCCCGACCATCGCGGTCCGCTCGGGCGGCTTCTCGGTCGAGGAGCTCGAGGAGGCGGGGGCGGTCCGGGTGTTCGACTCGCTGACCGAGCTCCGCGACCACCTCGACGAGACCCCGCTGGCCCGTCCGAGCTGACCGCAGCGGCCGCGGCTAGTCTCGCGGCCGTGCCGGAGCCCCAGGTGACCGCCGCGCCGACGGTGCTGTGGGACTTCGACGGCACCCTGGCGTTCCGGGCCGACCGTTGGCGCGGGGCGCTGCTGGCCGCCCTCGACGCCGTCGACCCCACGCACCAGGTCAGCCTCGACCAGCTCCGCCAAGGACTCCGCGACGGCTTCCTCTGGCACACGCCCGAGCAGCCGCACCCGCACCTGGACACTCCTGACCGGTGGTGGGGCCACCACGCGTCGCTGTTCCTGCAGACCTACCTCGACGCCGGCATCGACGAACCCGCGGCGCGGCGGGCGGCCTCCGCGGTGCGGTCGGCCTACCTGGACCCGGCGGCCTGGACGGTCTACGAGGACGTCTTGCCCGCGCTGCGTCGGCTGCAGGCCCACGGCTGGCAGAACGTGGTGCTCAGCAACCACGTCCCCGAGCTGTCCGTGCTGGTCGAACAGCTCGGGCTGGCCGGGGTGGTCAACCAGGTGCTGACCTCCGCCGTCACCGGCTACGAGAAGCCGCACCCCGCGATGTACGTCCTGGCCCGGCACGTGGCCGGCGACCCGCGGGTGATGTGGATGGTCGGGGACAACCCGGTGGCCGACGTCGCCGGTGCGCGCGCCGCCGGCATCCCGGCTCTCCTGGTCCGCACGCCGGACGCCGACGGACGGGTCCTCGGGCTCGCCGACGCCGTCGACCGGATCCTCGCCGCCCCCGGCGAACAGCGGGGGTGATCCGCACCGACGTCGGTGCGGATCACCCCCGTTCCAACGTCCGCGGTTTAGACCGCCCGCAGCAGACGGCCGTCGAAGACGCCGCGCACCGTGCGCACCGCGACGACCAGCCACGCCGCCACCAGCGCGACGTAGATCGCGACCGCGGCTCCGGCGAAGAGCGGCAGCCCGGTCGCGGCGGCGAGTCCCGAGGTGCCGGTGACCACCGTCCCCACCGGGAAGGTGAACGACCACCAGGTCAGGCTGAACGGCAGCCCGGCCCGCACGGTCCGCACGGTCACCGCGAGCGCCAGCGCCGCCCAGAGCAGCGCGAAGCCCCAGACCGGCACCCCGTACACCAGCCCGAACGCCTCGAAGGCCCGCCCGTACGGCGCCGGGAGGACGGCCGGTGCCTGGACGCCGAGGACGTGGGCGGCGGTGATCGACTGGCCGAGCGGTCCCAGCACGATCCACAGCGTCGGGACGGCTGCGGCCGCGCCGAGCTTGTGGTGGACCAGGCGGTGCCAGATCAGGGTGATCATCACCAGGCTGGCCACCAGGGTGAGGCCGAACATCGCGTAACAGGCCAGCACCAGGGTGGCGCGGGTCTGCGGGTCGGTGACCAGGGGGAGCAGCAGCGGCCCGGTGGCCGCGCTGACCATCGGCGGCACCACCGGCATCAGCCAGCCGCCGAACGCCGACTCGGGTCCGATGCGGTGTTCGGTGAACGCGCGGTAGGGGACCGTCACCGCGGTGCCGAGCCCGAGCAGCGTGCCGGCCGACCAGAGCACCGCGTCGAGCACCAGCGCCGGCTCGTGTCCGAGCCATGGGCCGCCGACGAGCACCGCGCCGGCCCCGACGGTCATCAGCGCCATCGCCGGTGCCCCGTAGAAGTGCGCCATCACCGGGTCGGCGAGGTAGCGCCGGCCGGGGTGTCGGAGCCGGTGCGCGAGAGTGGCCGCGGAGATGATCACGAGCAGGGCCAGGTCGAGCGCCCAGACCACCCGGGCGACGTCGAGCAGTCCGGGCAGCCGGACGGGCAGGGTCGCCGCCGCGTTGGCCACGATCCCGGTGCCCATCACCGAGGCGAACCAGTTGGGGGTGATCGCCCCGAGCGGCGACTGACCCTCGAGCCGGGCGAACAGGCCGGTGAGCCGGGACGCCGGCGCCTCGCCCGTCGTACCGGCGGTGCTGTCGCTCACCCGCTCGAGGACGGCCGGCAGCGGGGTCACGTGGGTCCGGACGGTGCTCATGGATCCAGCGTGCTGCTCGTCCCTACCAGCCGGTAGCCGGTGCCGCCCTGTGCGTCCACAGGCACGGCCTGTGGGTAGGGGTAGGGTCACCCTGTGGGTCCGGGACCGCATCTGCCGCCGCTCGAGTCGCTCGCGTTGCTGACCGAGGTCGCCCGCACCGGCAGCATCGGGGGTGCCGCCCGCGCGGTCGGGCTGACCCAGCAGTCGGCGTCCGAGCGACTGGCCGGGATGGAGCGCCAGGTCGGCGTCCCGCTGTTGCACCGCGGCGCCCGGGGGACCGGACTGACCGCCGCGGGCCGGGTGCTGGTCGAGTGGAGCGCCCGCTTGCTGGCGGTGGCCGGTGAGGTGGACGCAGCGATCGGAGCGCTCCGCGACGAACGGGACCGGACGCTGCGGATCGCGGCGAGCATGACCGTGGCCGAGCACCTGCTGCCGCGCTGGCTCGCGGTCTTCCGGCAGCAACGCAGCACGGACGACGCGGACGCCTCGGTCAGCCTGCGCGCCGCCAACAGCGCCGAGGTGGTCGCGCTGGTCGCCTCGGGCGGCGCCGACCTCGGCTTCGTCGAGGGAGCCGAGCGGCCCCGTCAGCTGCGGTCCTGCGAGATCGCGGACGACGAGCTCGTGCTGGTCGTCGCCCCCGGGGACCGGCTGGCCCGGCGGCGGCGCCCGCTCGGTCCCGCCGAGGTGGCCGCGCTCGCCCTGACCTCACGCGAGCCGGGGTCGGGGACCCGCGAGGTGGTCGACCAGGCGCTGGCCGCGCACGGCTTGCGGAGCGTGGCGCCGGCGGTCGAAGTGAGTACGGCGACCGCGGCGCGAGAGTCGGTGCTGGCCGGCGGGGCCCCCGCGTTCCTCAGCCGGGCGACCGTCGACCGGGATCTCGCCGCGGGGTCCCTGGTGCGGGTGGCGACCACCGGCCTGGACACCCGTCGGACGTTCCGGGCGGTCTGGGTCGGGGACACCCGCCCGCCGGCCGGTCCGGTGCGCCAGCTGGTCGCTGTGGCGATCCGGTCGGCCGCCACCGGCTGACCGGCAGGACGCTCAGGGCAGGGTGGCGACGGTCTCGTCGGTCGCGACGCTGCCCCAGACGGTCTCGGCGGCGTGGGCGAAGGCGGTGAGCGCCTGGCCGACGGCCTCCCGCTGCGCCGGGTCGACCTGGGCCAGCACGGTGGCCAGCTCGCGACGTCGGTAGCCGGTGACCTTCTGCACGGTGCGGTGTCCGCGGGTGGTGAGCCGCAACAGGGTCTGACGGCGGTCCTCGGGCTGCACCCGCCGCTCCACCAGTCCGGCGTCGACCAGCCGGTCGACCATCCGCATCGCGGTCGACGGGGCCACGTCGAGGGCCTCGGCCAGCGCACTCAGGTTGCGCGCCCCGCTGTCGAGCACCACCAGCATCCGGAACTGGGGCAGCGTCACCTCGGGGGCGGTGGCGATCGAGCGCGCCGACAGGGCGACCAGCGCGCGCGAGGCGGCCAGCACGCTGTCGACCAGCTCGTCGGTCACCGGCGGCGCGACCGTGCGCGCGTTCGTCCTCCTGCTCGGCACAGAACGAGGTTAGGCCGACTGGCGTGCTGACACCAAACATTGCACAATGCAAAAGTTGGCGTGTGCGAGGAGAGGTGGGCGTGGCGATGGCGACGGCGCGGGTGATGCCGCTGTGGACGTGGGGCGGCCGGTACCGACGGCGGGTCGAGCTGGGCGGGCTCGCGTTGCTGGTCGGGGCCGGCGCCGGTCTCGGCGCCGTCGGCTTCCGCTACCTGATCCTCGGCCTGACCCGGTTGCTGACCGGCTTCGACGACTACGCCGCCCACCCCGGGGCCGCCCACCCCGGTCTGCCGGGCCTCGGGCGCTGGTTCGTGCTGCTCACCCCGGTGCTGGCCGGGCTGGTCTACGGGCCGCTCGTCCAACGGTTCGCCCGCGAGGCCCGCGGTCACGGCGTCCCCGAGGTGATGCTGGCGGTGGCGCGGTCCGGGGGCCGGATCCGCCCCCAGGTCGCGGTGGTCAAGGCGGTGGCCAGTGCGCTGTGCATCGGGGGCGGCGGATCTGTCGGTCGTGAGGGGCCGATCGTCCAGATCGGCTCGGCGCTCGGGTCGTCGCTCGCCCAGCTGTTCCGGCTCGACGAGGCCCGGATCCGCCTGCTGGTGGCCTGCGGTGCCGCGGGTGGGATCGCGGCCACCTTCAACGCGCCGCTGGCCGGGGTGTTCTTCGCGATGGAGCTGATCCTCCGGGCCTGGACGGTCGAGGCGTTCGGGCTCGTGGTGGTCTCCTCGGTGACCGCCAGCGTCATCGGGCGGGCGGCGCTCGGGGACGAGCCGTTCCTCCGGTTGCCGGCCTTCACGGTCGGGCACCTGGTGCAGTACCCGCTGTTCGCGTTGCTCGGGGTGGTCGCCGGACTCGTCGGGGTCGGCTTCTCCCGGGTGCTCTACCTGGTCGAGGACGTCTGCGACCACGTCTGGCGCGGCCCGGAGTGGCTGCGGCCGGCGGTCGGTGGTCTGCTGCTCGGCGGGGTGCTGGTCGCCCTGCCGCAGCTCTACGGCGTCGGCTATCCCGTGCTCGGCCGGGCGGTGGCCGGCGGGTACGCCATCGGCTTCCTGTTGGTGCTGCTGGTCGGCAAGATGATCGCCTGCAGCCTGACCATCGGGATCGGCGGTTCGGGCGGGGTGTTCGCGCCGGGGCTGTTCTGCGGCGCGATGGCCGGTGCCGCGTTCGGCGACGTCGTCCACCTGGTGCTGCCGGGCGCGGGCGGCTCGGTGGGGGCGTACGCACTGGTGGGCATGGGGGCTGTGTTCGCCGGTGCCGCGCGGGCGCCGATCACCGCGGTGGTGATCATGTTCGAGCTCACCGGTGAGTACTCGATCATCCTGCCGCTGATGCTGGCCATCGTGCTGGCCACGGCGGTCAGCCGGCTGGTGTCGGCCGACACCATCTACACCCGCAAGCTGCTCCGGCGGGGGATCGATCTCGACGCACCGGCGGAGCCCGAGCTGGCCACCCGGCCGGTGCAGATGATCATGGGACCGGCGCCGGAGCCGGTGCGCGCCGGGACCGGTCTGCGCGAACTGGCCGACCGGTTGGCCACCGGGACGACACCGACGGTTCCGGTGGTCGACGGGGACGACCGGCTGCTCGGCGTCCTCGACACCCGGCAGGTCCTCGACGCGCTGGCGGCGGGGGAGGACAGCGACCCGCTCGACCTCTGCCGGCTGGTCGACCCGCTGGAGCCGGACGCGCCGGTCTCGACGGCGATCCGGCTGATCGACGACGGCCTCGGCGCGGTCCCGATCGCCCAGGGCGCCACTCTCGTCGGGTGGGTCACCCAGCGCGACGTCCTCGCCGCGGTGGCCGAGGCGTGGCGACCGGCGGCGCCGCGGGACGGCGTGCGCGGGACGGCCGAGGCGGTCCCTGCTCACCGCTGACCGGCGTCCGGCCCTTCCGCTGGGGTACTGATCGGCGCTGTCAGACTCGGGAGGTGCCGTCCGACCCCGACCCGCAGGCCCCCGCCGTGCCCGGTGCCGTGGCCGTGGCGTTCGGGGTCACCGTCGAGCGTTCCCTCGGCGGTCGCGCCAGCCGCAACTGGCAGGTCCGCCGTGACGGCCGGGCGCTGGTCCTGCGGGAGACACTACGAATGCCGTGGCAGACGCCGGACACCCACGCGGCCGCGGTGCACTGGCGCCGTCGAGCCCAGTCGGTCGTGCGCGACCGAGACTGGCCCGCCGCCGAGCCGATCGCCGAGCCGGTCTCGGTCGGCGACGGCTGGTGGACGCTCGAGGCATTCCTGCCCGGATCGGTCCCGGACACCCTCTCGGCCGAGCGGTGGGGCAGCCTGCTGGCCGAGTTCCACGGACTCGAGGGGGTGACCGGTCTCGGACCGCAGCCCGGGTCGTTCGACCAGCTCGCTGCGCTGAGCTGGCGGGATCCCGAGGCGGTGATCGACGCCTGCCGTGACGCGGAGGACCGCCGTTGGCTGACGTTGCGGCTCCGTCAGGCCCGTGAGCTGGCTGCCCGTTGCGATCTCGGTGCAGGGCCGCGTCACCTGGTGCACGGCGACTTCGTCACCCACAACCTGCTGTTCACCGGTCGCCGGCTGACCGGACTGCTCGACTTCGAGCTGGCCACGGTCGACCACCGGACCGCGGAGCTGGTCAACGTCTGGCGGTGCCGCTACGACGACCGGCTGCTCGCCTACCACGCGGCCCGTCCGCTCGCCGACGACGAGTGGCCGGTGCTGCTGCTGCGGTGGTGGTCGTTGCTGCTGGGTCTGGCGTTCGTCCACCTGGCGGCTGGTCGCCAACCCGACCGCTGGGAGCTCGACGGGTTGCGCCGCACCACCGCGATCGCCGAACGGCTCGCCCCGTGACGGCTCGCCTGGTCACGACCGACGGCCACCGAGCTGAACGGCCGCGGGTGTGCCTCCGGCCGCTGGAGGTCGACGACGTCCCCGTCCTCGTCGGCTGGGCAGCCGACGACACCTTCCGGTCCCGGGCCGGCTGGAGCCGCGGACCGGGGCCCGAGCTCAGCGCGTTCTGGCACGGTCAGGTCGCGACGCCGGCGCGCGACCTGCTCCGGCTCGGTGTGGTGCACGCCGGGGATCTGGTCGGCTACGTGGATCTGCATGGACGGGATGCGCACGAGCGCGAGCTCGGCTATCTGATCGGCCCCTCGGATCGCTGGGGCGCCGGTCTCGGGACGGCGGCGGCGGAGGCCGGGCTGGCGTACGCCTTCGACGTCCTCGCCTTCCGGGCGGTGTGGGCGGAGAGCGACGACCCGGTGTCCCTCCGCATCCTGCGGCGACTCGGGCTGACCGAGACGGAGCCGCGAAACGCGACCGACGGCTTCGCTTTCCGGCGGCTGCGGATCGAGCGCCCCGCGTGGGCGGCGTGGTGCGGGCGTGACTCTCAGCAACCGGGCGATCCGCTGTCGTAGGGTGCCGACGACCGGCGGCGGAGACGTCCCGGTCACAGGCTCGGCGGGTTCAGCAGAGGGCTCGCCGAGCCGATCATGATCGGCTCGGGGTGCCGACCCGCACCCGTCGAGCAGGAGCGGTCGTCCGCGGCAGCCCCGTCGGGCGCGACCGGCTCACAGAAAGCTCTGATCTTCGGCACGGAGCATCGGCGCCATGTTCCCGTCGATCTTCGGGCTGCCGGCCCACCCGCTCATCGTGCACGCCACCGTGGTGCTGATCCCGACCGCCGCCGTCAGCGTGCTGCTGGCCACCCTCTGGCCGCGGTTCCGCCAGTGGTTCGCCTGGGGCCCGGCCGCGCTCTCGCTGCTGGCCATCGTGCTGTACCCGCTGACCACCGAGTCCGGCGACACCCTCGAGCACAAGCTCGGGCCCAACCCGCTGATCGAGAGGCACTCCGAGCTGGCCGACGGGCTGCTGCCCTGGCTGATCGTGCTGGCGGTGGCCGCGATCGGCGTGGTGGCCTGGCGCTACTCGGGCATGCGTCCGCTCGGCGGTCGGGTGGTGCCGCGCTGGCTCGCCGGGGTCACCGCGGTGCTCGGCGTGGTCGCCGCGGTGGGCACGCTCGTCTGGGTGGTGCTCGTCGGCCACAGCGGGGCCGAGGCGGTCTGGCAGAGCAACTGAGGTGGGAAGCAGCGCCGTCGCCACGGGTCGCCGGTCGTGCATAGTGACACCGTGAGGCCGCGGCTCCTGCTGGTCGAGGACGACCGCCAGCTCAACGCGATGCTCGTCCAGCTGCTGAGCGACGAGGGCTACGAGGTTGAACCCGCGCTCGACGGGCAGCGGGGCCTGCACCTCGCCCTGACCCGCGACTACGACCTGATGGTGCTCGATCGCGGGCTGCCCGCCCTCGACGGGCTCGACCTGCTGGGTCGGCTCCGGCAGCGCGGGGTGGTCACCCCGGTGCTGGTGCTCTCCGCGCTCGGCCTCGTCACCGACCGGATCGAGGGCCTCGACGCCGGAGCGGAGGACTACCTCGGCAAGCCCTTCGACGTCGACGAGCTGCTGGCCCGGCTGCGCGCCCTCACCCGGCGGCACCGCGAGGAGGCGCAGGGGCTGGCGGTGCCCGGTGGCTGGCTCGACCTCGAGACCCGGGTCGTCCAGCTCGACGACGGCGCCCGCGTGGACCTCTCCGAGCGGGAACGCGACCTGCTGGCGACCCTGGCGCGTCAGCCGCGCCAGGTGCTCAGCCGGGCCACCCTGCTCTCGACCGTCTTCGCCCAGGCCGACGAACCCGGCGTCGTGGACACCTACGTCCACTACCTGCGCCGCAAGCTCGGCCGCGGGGCGGTCCGCACCGTCCGTGGGATCGGCTACCAGCTCGGTCAGCGATGACGCGCCGACGAGTCCGGCCCCGCCCGGACGCCGAGCTCCGCCGGGCGTCCCGGACCCTGGGGGCCCAGGCCGCTGCGCTGCTGCTGGCCATCCTGGCGCTCTTCGCGGCGATCGTCGTGGTGCAGGTCGTCCGCGGGCAGAACGCCCAGACCGTCGACGTGCTCGACGAGGCGGTGGCCGCGGCCCACGGTGGCCGACCTGACCGGCCCGACGGCGACGACGCCCGGATCCGCTCGGTCTCGGTCGCGGTCTCCGACGACCACCACTTCGCCGTCGACGGGGCGATGCCGGCCGGCCTGCCCGACCGGGCGGTGATGGACACGGTGGCCCGGACCGGCGTCACCGACCAGCGAACGGTGGAGCTCGACGGGCGGCACTACGCCGTCCGTACCGTCCGCACCGGTGACGACACCGTCCAGGCCGTGCTCGACCTCTCCGAGGACCGCTCGGAGCTGGGGCGGCTGGTGCAGGCGATGATCGTGGCCGGGCTGGCGGGGATCGTGGTGGTCGCCGCCGCCTCGGCCTGGCTCGGCGGCCGGGTGGTGGCGCCGCTGGTCGAGGCGCTCGGGATGCAGCGCCGTTTCGTCTCCGACGCCGCCCACGAGCTGCGCACCCCGTTGACCCTGCTCAGCACCCGGGCGCAGCTGCTGGCCCGGCGGATCCGCGCGGGTGACGGTCGCGCGGGCGTGGCGCGTCCCGCCGAGCTGGCCGACCTCGACGGCCTCGTCCAGGACGCAGCCAACCTCACCGCCATCCTCGAGGAGCTGCTGCTCTCCGCCGACGTCCGCGCCGCGCCCGCGGAGGACGTCGACCTGGCCGCGACCGCCGCCACCGCGGTGGCGGCCGCGACCGGGCAGGCGCAGCAGGCCGGGGTACGACTCCGGGTGGTGAGCGAGCCGGCGTCGCCGTTGGTGGTCCGGGCCTCGCGGGCGGCGCTGCTGCGCGCCCTGACCGCGCTGATCGACAACGCCGTCGACCACGCCGAGAGCGCGGTCGAGGTCGAGGTGCGCGCCGGCCGGGCCGGTCGCCGCGGTCCGGGGCCCCGGGTGGTGGTGTCCGACGACGGGCCCGGGATCCGGGCCGACCAGCTCGACCAGATCTTCGACCGGTTCGGCGGCGAACGGCGGGGCGAGACCGGTCCGCGCCGTCACTACGGGCTCGGGCTCTCGCTGGTCAGCGAGATCGTCGCCCGGTACGGGGGCTCGGTCCGCGCCGACAACCGTCCCGGCGGCGGTGCGGTCTTCACGGTCACCCTCCCGCCCGCGGCTCGCCCGCCACGGTCCGGGCCGGGTGCCCGGGCCTGACCGGGGTGTGAGGTACTGACCGGCGGGGTAGCTGATCCAGGCACCCAATCCGCGATCCGACGACGGAGGTCGACCATGACGCAGCCCGACGAGTCCACCGAGCAGACCCCCGACGGGACGGCCTCCGACGAGCAGCAGGACACCGGCGGCGCCGCCGACCGCGTCAAGCAGAAGATCGGCGAGGCGGCCGCGGCGGCCCGCGACAAGCTGCCGGGCGGGGGAGACGGCAGCCCCTCGCCCAGTGGCCCCGGGGCACCCGGCTACGTCCACAACGACGAGGTGGAGGCCGAGCACCAGCAGGACTGAGCCCCGCGCACACCTTTCGCAACGCCCCGACCTGTCACCCGAGGAGCACCGGGTGGCAGGTCGGCGCGCTTTCGGCCCCTGCACCGGAACCCGCGTGAAATCCGTCCGCGGGTCCGCGTGACGACCACCCGGCTCGTGGCGTCCTCACTGATGTCACAGCGAACACCCACCGCCCTCCGCGGGCCCGGCCGTCGGCCGGAAGCCGCGGATCCGACGGGCGCTGACGCGCGCCCTGCGGCCGGTGGGACGGACGGGAGGAGTCGGATCATGGTGCGACGTCGGCAGTTCACCGGGCGAACCGGTCACCGGCGTCTGGGTGGACGTCCCCGCGGGGTCTGGGTGGCCTTCGGGGTCGGAGTCCTCGGCGTGGTCGTGTCGGTCGTCGTGCTGATCTCGGTGATCGGGCTGATCGGCAGCGGCGAGGGCGTCACCGGTGGGATGCTGCGCGTCCCGGTCGGCAAGATCACCCTGGTGGTGGTCCTCGGCTACCTGATCACACTGGCCCTGCTCGTCCTCACCGCGACGTCGCGGTCGCTCGTGCGCGCCTGGGTCTCGGCGGTGATCGCGTGCGTCGTCTCGCTGATCGTCTCGGTCTACCCGCTGGTCGCCACCGCCACGGCGGCGGTGTCGCAGGCGCACCAGGTGCTGCCCTTCATCGCCGACCTCATCCACCGCGTCGCCGGCTGACCGGTCGCGCGCGCCTGATCCGGAGCCGGAGCGCCTCGCGTCCCGGGCTCCGGTCACGGCTGTCCACGCACCCGGGTGAGCCGCACCCGGGTGTCCTGACCCGACCCACGGAGTCACCCACCCGGCGGGTTCCAGCGGAACCCGCAGAACAGGAGGAACACTCATGAAGAACCGCACTGACGCCGGTGCGGCTGCGGCCGGGAACGCCCCGACCGCTGCCGCCGAGCCCACTCCGTCGGTGGCCGCCAAGCTCGGGGCCGAGCTGATCGGCACCTTCGTCCTCGTCTTCGGCGGCTGCGGGACCGCGATCTTCGCGGCCACCGCGCAGACCCCGACCAAGATCGAGGTGGGCGTCGGCTACGTCGGCGTGGCTCTCGCCTTCGGCCTCACCGTGCTGGTGATGGCCGCCGCCGTCGGTCCGATCTCCGGCGGGCACTTCAACCCGGCGGTGACCACCGGTGCCGCGATCGCGGGACGGCTCGAGCCGAAGCTGGTGCCGCTCTACTGGATCGCCCAGGTGCTGGGGGCCAGCGTCGCCGGCGGTGTGCTCTACCTGATCGCCTCGGGTCGTCCGGGCTTCGACCCGGTCGGGTCCGGCTTCGCCAGCAACGGTTACGGCGACCGCTCACCCGGCGGGTTCTCGCTCGCCTCGGGCGCGGTCACCGAGATCGTGCTGACCGCGGTGTTCGTGCTGGTCATCCTGCTGGTCACCGAGGCCCGTCGCGCGCTCTCCTGGGCTCCGGTGGCGATCGGCCTGACCCTGACCCTGATCCACCTGATCTCGATCCCGGTCACCAACACCTCGGTCAACCCGGCGCGTTCGCTCGGGGTGGCCTGGTTCGCCGGTCCCGCCGCGCTCTCGCAGGTCTGGCTGTTCATCGTCGCGCCGCTCGTCGGTGGGGCGATCGCCGCGTTCGGCTACCGGCTGGCCACCCACGCCCGGAGCTGAGCCTCGTCTCAGCTCCGGCACCAAGATCAACACCTGATCGGAAAAAGTTCGTGCCGGCCCGTGACGAAGCTCCCGCCGGGAGCGTCTTCATGGGTGCAAGGTCCTCACACAGCGAAGGAGTTCGGAACATGTCGCAGTCCGTTGTCCCGGCCACGGGTGAAGAGCGTCGCCAGGCTGAGGCCAAGGCGGCCAAGGAGCAGGCGAAGGCCCAGGAGCAGCAGCAGCCGAAGGAGCTCGACGCGCTGCACACCGAGCACGGTGACACCAGCATCGCCGACACCGTCGTCGCCAAGATCGCCGGCATCGCCGCTCGCGAGGTGCCGGGCGTGTTCGCCATGGGCAACGCCGCGCGCCGCGCGATCAACCAGCTCGCGCAGCGGATCCCCGGCGGCCAGACCAACGTCAGCGGCGGGGTCTCGGTCGAGAAGGGTGAGCGGCAGACCGCCATCGAGATCGCGATCGTCGTCGACTACGGCGTCTCCATCGTGAACGTGGCCGACCAGATCCGCGAGAACGTGATCAACGCCGTCGAGTACGGCACCGGCCTCGAGGTCGTCGGCGTGAACGTCAACGTGACCGACGTCCACCTGCCCGAGGACGACGACGACGCCGACACCGGCTCGTCCTCGTCGGAGGGGCTGCGCTGACTCAGCGCTGATCCCTGGGCCCGGACCGGCTCGATACCGGTCCGGGCCGCGCAGGGAGGGCCCGAAGGGCCGCTCCCGCGAAACCCCGGTCACCGCGCGAGTCTCGCGATGATCACCCGATCTCCACCCTGCGGTCATGATCACCCGACCGTGACCACCGGATGGCGATCGGGCGAACACCTGGTGACCGGACCACGAGCAGTCTGATCGACGCACGTCGTCGAGCGAGGAGGAAACGAGATGTCGCGAGTCACAGTGGCCTTGTTCGTCGGCCTGGTGCTGGGGGTGACGGCCGCCTTCGGGACCTTCGGGTCCTTCGTGATCGTCGCCGTCTTCGGGGCGATCGGCCTGGTGGTCGGTCTGGTCCTCGACGGCCGGCTCGACGTGCAGGGCGTCCTCGGGCGCAGCACCGAGAAGCGATGAGCACCGCGGCGCCCGCCCTGGCCGGACACCCCGGCCGGGGGACCTCGGACGCCGCCCGTCGCGGACGACTGGTCCTGGCGGACGGCGTGGTCGAGAAGATCGCCGCGCAGGTCGTCGCCGAGGTCGGGGTCTCCTACGGCACCTCCGGGGGCTTCCTCGGGATCGGGGCCAAGGCCGACCGCAGTGCACGACCCAAGGTCGACGTCGACCTGTCGACGGCGACCAACACCGCCGACCTGGCCATCAGCGTCGGCATCGCCTACCCGGCCTCGCTGCGACGGGCCACGGACCAGATCCGGTCCGTCGTCGCCGAGCGGGTGGCCCGGCTCACCGGCGTCCAGGTCCGGCGGGTCGACA
This sequence comes from Microlunatus kandeliicorticis, assembly GCF_014137855.1. Classification (GTDB taxonomy): domain Bacteria; phylum Actinomycetota; class Actinomycetes; order Propionibacteriales; family Propionibacteriaceae; genus Microlunatus; species Microlunatus kandeliicorticis. Next base: position 192,344 of record NZ_JACGWT010000006.1, on the reverse strand, counting down.
TCGACGTGGAGTTCCTGGCCGTCCCCGGCGCCGAGCGCGCCGCTGAGGGCCGGGACGGCAGGAGGGAACTGCGATGAGTCGCTCGGACGCGCGCTCGCGCCGACTGCGTCGGCGCCCGAGCCGGACCGTACCGGCCTCGATCGTCGCGCTGGTGCTGCTGGCCGCGGGGGTGCTGGCCGTGCTGGCCGGCGTCTTCCGCCTGATCGACGGCAGCTGGGCCGCTCCGGTGCGCTCCGGGGCGAAGGGCCTGGCCGGCCTGACCTGGGGCTCCGGCGCCTTCCTGGGCATCGTGATCGGTGTCGGCGTGATCGGTCTGGTGCTGCTGCTGGCCGCGATCATCCCGGGCGGCTACACGTCGGCCCGGCTGGCCGCCGGCGGCGCCGGGGTCGCCGCCCAGACCGAGTTCGTGATCTCGCAGCGCGGGCTGGCCCGGCTGGCCGCGGCCACCGCCGAGGAGATCGACGGCGTGGAGCGGGTCTCGGCCTCGGCCGGCGGACACCGCGTCCGGGTCGCCGTCACGACCGCCACCGACGCCGAGGCGCGGCAGCTCCGCGACCGGGTGCAGCAGGCGGTCAGCCAGCGGCTCTCCGCCGCGGGGGTGCAGCCCGCCGCGCGGGTCAGCGTGAGCGTCCACACGAGGGGGATCTGATGCGACAGACGGCTTCCGCACTCAACCGCGGCTGGCTCGCCGTGATCGGCCTGGTGCTGATCATCGCCGCCGCTGTGGCCGGGATCGCCCGGGCCGGGCTGCTGCCCAGCATCGGCCGGGCCACCGGGCTGAGCCTCCGGGCTCCGGCCGACGGCACCAAGCTGCTGCCCGGCGGCAGCGTCTGGAACCAGAGCTGGGTGATCGTGGTGGTCATCCTCGTCGGCGTGGTGCTGGCGCTGCTCGGCCTGGCGTGGCTGATCGCCCAGGTGCCCCGCACCAACCAGGCCCGGCCGTTCCGGTTGCACGACTCGACCGAGCACGGGCTGACCCGGTGCGAACCCAAGGTGCTGACCGACGCGGTCGAGACCCAGACCAAGGCGTTCCCTGGCGTCACCGACGCGTCCGCGGTGCTGCGTGGCACGGCCGACCGGCCGGAGCTCACCCTCAAGGTGACCTGCGCGGACCGGGCCGATCTCAGCGGGCTGATGGGCCAGTTGGAGAGCACGGTCGCGGCCGGCCTCGGTCAGGCGCTCGAAGCCCCGGTGCAGCGGTTCGGCGTGCTGGTCGAGGTCGACCGCGGCCGCCGCAGCGAGCGCGCGGTCACCGTCTGACGCTCCGCGCGACGACCAGCAAGCACCCAACACGCAGGACGAACGGCCGGATCGGCTCCGGCCGACACCAGGACCCTCACGGGTCCGGAAGGAGGACCGACGGATGGCTGACCCCACCCGGCAGGAGACGACGCAGGACGTTCGGCAGGAGACCCGACCGGCACTCGCCCCGGTGGGCCAGGAGGCACCCAAGCCCGAGACCAAGGCTCTCGAGGCGGCCCGCGCCGCCGCCGTGGCGGTGCCGGGGGTGCACGATCTCGGGTCCACCCTCCGACGCCGGCTCAGCGGGTCGGTGCGCCGGGTGCAGGGCTCCCGGCTGGTGTCGGCCACCGGGATGAGCGCCGAGGTCGGTCGGGGCGCGATCGCGCTCGACCTCGGTCTGGTGATCGACTACGGCACCTCCGCCCCCGAGGTCAGCGACCGGGTCCGCCAGGCGGTGAGCGACGCGGTGCACACCCGCACCGGTCTCGACGTGGTCCGGGTCGACGTGTCCGTCGACGACCTCAAACTTCCGCAGGAGCAGCAGGACCGCTGGGACGAGGACCTGCGCCGGCTGGCCGCCGAGCAGGCGGACCGGGTGCGGCAGATTGCCGGCGACTCGGCCCGCAAGGCCAAGCAGGCGGCGTCCGACGCCGCCGAGCGAGCAGGGGAGACCGCGAGCCAGGCGCGTGACGCCGCGGCCGAGAAAACCGCCGAGGCCCGGGACGTGGCCGCCGAGAAGGCCGCCGAGGCCAAGGACGCGGCGGCCGACGCCGCCGACTCCGCGGCCGCGGCGATCGACGCGGGCGTCGACCGTCTCGACGAGCGCCGCGCCGAGGCGAGCGAGCCGGCGGCCGATCTCGCCGCAGAGATCGTCGAACGGCTGCAGGACACGCCGCAGGAGACGGTGACCGTCACCGAGACCCGCACCGTGACCGTCGCCCCGGCGGAGACCGAGCACGCCGGGGGCGAGCACGCCGAGCACGAGCACCACGAGGTCGGGCACCTCGAGCACGATCACCACGAGGGCGACCACCACGAGGGTGAGCGCCGCGACCACTGACGCGACACCGACCGCGTGCAGACCGACACCGACCGACAGGAGATGATCATGGCCGCCGCGACCAAGCCCGCCAGCAGGAGCACGAAGAGCACCGCGAAGAAGACGTCCGCCGCGAAGCCGTCGTCGAAGAAGAGCTCGACCAAGAGCACGGGCACGAGCACGGGAACGACGACCGCCTCGAAGCGCCCGGCCGCGAAGACGTCGGCGCAGCCCGTGGCCAACCCGAAGGCGGTGGCCCGGGCCCGCGAGCAGCTCGAGCAGGCCGACCGGAAGCTGGCCACCGTCCAGAAGCTCGAGACCCGGGTGACTCAGAAGCTCTCCGCCGACGCCCAGCGGGCCCGCAACGTCAAGAAGTCGCTCCGCGCCTCGGAGGAGCTGCTCGACAAGCTCGACGAGCGGCTCGGGCAGGCCAAGGAGGCTCGTAAGGAGGCGCGGAAGAAGCTCCGGAAGCTCGGGGCATGAGGACCACCACGACGGAGTGCGGGCGGGGGTCTGCCGCCGTCGTGGCGGGACGGGCGAACAGTAGGGTCGGATGACCGTCAGCCCATCCGGTCACGGGGCCGACGAGTCCAGGGGAACGCAGGAGCGGACGGGAGACGATGGTGCCGCGCAGCTCAGGGAGGCGACCGTCGTCGGCCGCGCCCAGGACGGTGACGTCGACGCCTTCGAGCAGCTCGCCCGCAGCTACCAGGGGCCGCTCTTCCGACTCGCGTACCGCCTGCTCGGCGATCGGGGAGAGGCCGAGGACGTCCTGCAGGACGCCCTGGTCCAGGCCTGGCGCCGGCTGCCGATCCTCACCGATCCCGAGGCCTTCCACAGCTGGATCTACCAGATCGTCACGCGGCGGTGCCTGTCGGTGCTCCGCACCCGGGGCCGCCGCCGCACCGATCCCGCCGAGGGCGACGAGCTCGCCGAGGTGCTCGGGGACCGGGCGGCGCTCTTCGGCTCGCGCGACGACGACCCGGCCTCGGCGGCGGAGCTGTCCGCCCAGCTGCGGGGGCTCTCCGACCTGCTCGCCGGCCTCCCGGAGGACCAACGGATCTGCTGGGTGCTGCACGAGCTGCACGAACTGACCTATCCCGAGATCGCCTACGCCATGAACCTCCCGCTCTCGACCGTCCGCGGTCGCATCGCACGCGCCCGGCAGAACCTCACGAAGGGAATGGACTCATGGCGGTGAGCACGTCGACCCGCCTGGGTTGCGGCCGCGACATCGACGACGTGTGGGCCGGTGTCGACCGGCCGCCGGACGCCCACGAACGCACCTGCCCGGACTGCCGAGCCGCCCGCGCGAGCCTGTCGCAGCTCGCCGAGGTCACCGCCGAGCAACGGCGTCGTGACGTCGAGGACCCCGAGCTGCAGCCGAGCCCGCAGGTGCTCGAGCGGATCATGGACATCGCCCGCGCGGAGGTGCGGCACGGGCGGCGGCTGCCGCTCGACGAGCCCGAGCCGCACCGCCCGACCGCCGACCTGACGGTCAGTGAGCAGGCCCTGGCCTCGGTGGTCCGGAGCGCGGGCGACACGGTGCGCGGGGTCGAGGTGCGCCGGGTGCGGATCGAGCTGCCCCGCCGGCGACCCTGGGTTGCGTCCGATGCGGTCGCCGACGACTCGGTCGCGCCCGACGGAACCGGCTTGACGACGTCCACCCCAGGACCCGATCCGGAGCCGCGTCCGGCGCGTGTGGCACTGTTGCTGCAGATCAGTGTCGCCGCCTCGGCGTCGATCCCCGCGGTCACGAGCGAGCTGCGGCAGGTCGTCCGCGAGGCCGTCGAGAACGAGGTGGGGATGGATCCGGTGAAGATCGACATCAGCGTGCAGGACCTGCACGATGAGTGAGCGGTCACTCCGCCCCTCCGACCGTTTCCCCCGCAACGACCCGAGCAGCCCGTCGGGCGCGCCGCTCGCGACCAGTGAGCCGGGACCCGCGCTCCGGCACCTCGACCCGACGGGGATCGCGCCGTCAGTCCGTCGGCCCGGTCCAAGCCCTGCTGGTGCGGGGACGAGCGTCGTGCGTCCGACCCCGGCCGCCCTGGCTGCCCACCTGAGCGAGCTGGTCACCGGTACGCCGGGCGTGGCACGGATCGAGCCGTCGCTGCGCGCGGGCGCACACCCCTTCGCGGACGGGGTCCCGTTCCGCTCCGCCCGGGTGGTCGACCACTACGGCGTCGTCGACGTCGAGGTGGACGTCTCGGTCCGGGCCGGCCACCAGGCCCGGGTGATCGCCCGCACCCTCCGGCTCCGGCTGCTGCACGCCCTCGAGGAGCAGGGCCTCGTCGCCGGCTCGGTCGTGGTCAACGTCCTCAGCATCGATCGCACACCCGACGCCTGAGCCCGGCCCTCGACGCACGGACCCGGATCACCGGCGCGCGTGGCGGCGCTTCGACGGGCTCAGCGCACGTAAGGGCTCAGCGCACGTAAGGGCTCAGCGCACGTGGGGCGCTTCGAATGGCTCAGTGCGCGGGCTCAGGCTCCGGGTCGGACGGCGACCGCGAGCTCCTGCTCGACCACGCGCTGGCAGCCGGCGAGCTGGCCCCACTCGTCGGGGTCGGGACCGTCGTAGACCAGGCAGAGCGGGCCGGTGAAACCGGCGTCGAGGACGGCGCGCAGAGCGCCGCGGTAGTTCTCGGTGTCCAGAGCGCCGTCGGGCGTCGTCCGGCACTTGGCGTGCGAGGTCTCGGCCAGGCCGCCGATCCGGGCCAGCTGCGCGTCGCGGTCGGGCACCGTCCAGTTGGCCAGGTCGACCAGCAGTCCCACGCCGTCCCCCGCGGTCTCGAGCAACCGGACCACCTCGGCGGCCGACGGCAGCAGCGCCATCCAGTTCTCGGTGACCAGCCGGACCGAGGTGCTCGCCGCGAGCCGGGCCAGCCGCCGGGCGCTGGCGTCGAGCCGTTCGGGCGTCGGGTCGGCCTGCCCGGCGATCACCCGGGCCCTAGTGGCTCCCAGGGTCTCCGCGTCCTCGAGCCAGCCGGCGATCCAGGCCTCGTGGGCGTCGGCATCGGTCGGGTGGACCAGGTCGCCGGCGTCGACGAGCAGAGCGTCGAGCCGGACGCCCGCCGTGGCCAGCGCCGACCGCAGCTCGGCCAGATAGCCCGGGTCGCGGCTGGGCAGGTGGAAGTGGCAGATCTGGACGGTGTCGTAGCCCCGCGCCACCAGCTCGGCGGGCAGGTCGAGCAGCTCGAGCGCCCCCGCGGCGGCCGGGGTGGGCGTCAGCTGCTCGCTGCCGTCAGGATTGGCGTGGGGGGCGATGAAGCCGCCCAGGGTGCGGTGCAGCGACCAGGCGTGCAGAGCGTGAGTGACCTCGGTGGCGTCGACCATGGTCCGACGCTAGCCAGCGGGTCGGACACCGGCTTGCCCGGGGCGGTCGAGGTCGCGGCGCCAGCGGACGGCGGACCCCTGGGCGGCGGTCACAGCAGACCCACAGGACCCTGCGAGGCCCGGCCCAGCCGGTGCTCCCAGAATCCTCCTAGATCGTGGAGGTAGAGATATATCGTGACCCAGACGTGGGCCGGCGCGAGGCCGGTGACCCGAGCCGAGCCCGTGACGCCGCCCGTCGGCGCCGGACGCCCGCTCGACGCCGACGCGCGCACCGACCGCACCGTCCGGCTGCTCACCGGGCTGGCGCTCTGGGCCGGGCTGCTGCTGGTCACCTACTGGTGGCTGGTCGACGGCGGGGTGCGCGACCTGGCCCACTGGGTCACCGGCCTCACCTCGGTCGGCCGGATCACCGGTCTGTGGTCGGCCGAGCTGCTGCTCGTCCAGGTGCTGCTGATGTCCCGGCTGCCGTTCCTCGAGCACGCCTGGGGGCGGGACCGGCTGGCCCGGATCCACCGGGTGGTGGGCTTCACGTCGTTCGACCTGATGCTCGCGCACGTCGTCACCATCGTCGGGGGCTACGCCTCGGCGCGCTGGTCGCTGGTGCCCGCGACGGTCTGGGAGCTGGTCACCGCCTACGGCGGGATGCTGCTGGCGGTCGCGGCGCTGATCTGTCTGATCATCGTCGTCGCCACCAGCCTGCGGGCCGCACGGCGGCGGCTGCGGTACGAGTCCTGGCACCTGTTGCACCTCTACGCCTACCTGGGCGTCGGGCTCGCGCTGCCGCACCAGCTGTGGACCGGGCAGGAGTTCCTCGATCGTCCGGCCGCCACCGTCTTCTGGTGGTCGCTGTGGGGTGCCGCGGCCGCCTCCGTGCTGGTCTGGCGGGTCGGGCTCCCGCTGGCCCGGGGTCTGCGGCACCGGCTCCGCGTCACCGCGGTGGTCACCGAGGCACCCGGCGTCGTCTCGGTGCACCTGAGCGGGCGGCGGCTCGACCGGTTGCCGGTCCGCGCCGGGCAGTTCCTCACCGTGCGCTTCCTCGACGGCCCGGGCTGGAGCCGCGGCAACCCGTTCTCGCTCTCGGCCGCCCCCGACGGGCGCCGGCTCCGGGTCACCGCCAAGGCGCTCGGCGACGGGAGCAGCCGGTTGGCGGCGGTGCGGCCCGGCACCCGGGTGCTGTTCGAGGGCCCCTACGGGCGGCTGAGCAGCCGGGCCCGGAGCCGTCGCAAGGTGCTGCTGGCCGGGGCCGGCGTCGGGATCACCCCCCTCCGCGCGCTGGCCGAAGGGCTCGACTACGCCCCGGGCGAGGCGACCCTGCTCTACCGGTTCACCGAGCAGCCGTTGTTCGACGACGAGTTCCGCTTCCTCGAGCAGCACCGCGGGCTGCGGGTGTTCCACCTGCCCGGACGACGGCCGCGGCCGGACTCGGTGCTCGGACCGCTGCGCAGCGGGATCACCGAGGAGACCGCGCTGCGCCGGGTGCTGCCCGATCTGGCCGAGCACGACGTGTTCCTCTGCGGCCCGGACTCGTGGACGGCGGGGTTCGTCCGGCTGCTCCGCTCGCTCGGCGTCCCGGCCGACCAGATCCACACCGAGAGCTTCGGATGGTGATCATGGCCGGAACGCAGCAGGAGGGCTTGACGATGATCACCGAAGAGCAGGGGAGCGGACGATGAGGCGCATCGTGATCTGGCTGGCCTCGACGGTCACGATCCTGGTGCTGATCTTCGGCTACCACACCTCGACCAACCGCACCGCGTCGGTCGGCGTCCCGTCGGCGACCGCCCCAGTCACCCCGGGCGGTGCGACGTCGGGTGCCCCGTCCGGTGCTCCGTCCGGTGGGGCGAGCTCGCCCTCGGGTGCCTCCCCGACGCCGAGCGCGACGAGCTCCGGATCGGCTGCCAGCAAGAGCTACACCGGCGCGGAAGCCCAGACCCAGTGGGGCATCGTCCAGGTGCGGATCACCGTCACGGCCGGCAAGATCACCGCCGTCGACGTCCCTGAGTACCCGAACGAGAACCCTCGCGACGCCCAGATCAACGCCTACGCGCTGCCGACCCTGGTGCAGGAGACGCTGACCGCGCAGAACGCCGAGATCGACATGGTCAGCGGGGCCACCGTCACCAGCGGCGGCTACCTGCAGTCGCTGCAGTCCGCCCTCGACCAGGCGGGGCTGTCATGATCACGACCGTCGGGCGGGTCGTCGAGCACCCGGTGCGGCGGCGGGTCGAACAGCTGATGGGAATGCCGGTCAGTCTGGCCGTGCGCGGCCCTGGCGCCGACGACCCGGCCGTCGAGACGGCCTGGCAGGCGGTGCTCGCCGAGCTGCGGTGGGTCGACGCGACCTTCAGCACCTACCGCGACGACTCGGCGGTCAGCCGGATCAACCGGGGCGAGCTGACCACCGCGCAGGCACCGCCCGAGCTGCGTGAGGTGCTCGAGCTCGCCGAGGCTGCCCGCCGCGACACCGCCGGCGCCTTCGACGTGCGCTACCGCCGTGCCGTCGGCGACGACCGGCTCGACCCGAGCGGGGTGGTCAAGGGCTGGGCGATCGAGCGCGCCGCCCGGCACCTGGCCGCGCTCGAGGACGTCGACCACTGCCTGTCCGGCGGGGGCGACCTGGTCTGCTCGGCGGCGCCCGGGCGGCCGGTCTGGCGGATCGGCATCGAGGACCCGCGCCGGCCGTCGGTCCTGGTGGCGACCGTCCCGGTCCGCCGCGGTGCCGTCGCCACCTCGGGGGCGGCGCACCGCGGGGCGCACGTCCTCGACGCCCGCACCGGACGCCCGCCCGTCGGGGTGGCGTCGGTCACCGTGGTCGCCGACTCGCTGACCGCCGCCGACGTCGACGCGACCGCCGCCTGGGCCCAGGGTTGGCAGGCGGCCTCCTGGCTCCGCGGACGTCCCGGTCGCACCGGACTGGTCGTCTGGCAGGACGGCACCCGCACGCTGATCGGCGCCGAGCCCGCGGCCTGAGCCTCCTCTCCCACCGGTCGGCGCGGATCGGTCCCACCGGGGCCGCCGGTGGGGCAGACTGCGCTCGTCGGTGCCGTCGACGGGGACGGTGCACGCCCGAGAGGACCGCCGATGTACCACGACCGTCCACGCCGCCTCGCGGTGTCCGAGAGCGCTCCGGCCACCGACCCGCTGCCCTCGTCCGGGCTGACGGCGGTGCTGGTGGCGCTGGTGGTGCTGCTGGCCACCGCGCTCGTCGCCGCTCTCACCCTGCTGCCGCTCGGGCGCGCCCAGGCTGCGCCGACGGGTGCAGCGGTCCCGCGTCCGGCTGCGGCCGGTCCCGCGACGCGGACCCTGGTCGTCGCTCCCGGCGGGGACGACGCTGCGTCGGGGACCGTCGCGCACCCGTTGGCCACCGTGGCTGCCGCCGTCCGGCGGCTCCCCGACGGCGGCACCGTGCTGCTCCGCGGCGGGCGGTACGCGCAGCGGTTCACCCTCGGCCACCGGGTCCACGACCTCACCGTGCGGCCCTACCGTCACGAGCACCCCGTGCTCGACGGGTCGAGCCTCACCCCGCCGACCGGGCGTTCGGCCATGATCACGGTGGACGGGAGCACTCGGGTCACCATCCGTGGCCTCGACGTCACCGGCTACCGGACGACCGCGATCGACGCCATGCCGATCGGGATCTACGTCCACGGGGCCGCGACCTCGGTCCGGCTGGCCGGCAACCACGTCCACCACCTCGGCAACGACAACCGGACCCTCGGCAGCTTCGACCTCAACGCGCACGGGATCGCGGTCTACGGCGACTCGGTGGCGCACCCGATCCGGGATCTGATGATCACCGGCAACGAGGTCGATCACCTGAAGCTCGGCGCGAGCGAGTCGGTCGTGGTCAACGGCAACGTCGACGGGTGGTCGATCACCGGCAACCACATCCACGACAACAACAACATCGGCATCGACGCGATCGGCTACGAGCCGACCCTGCCCGCGAAGTACCGCTACACCGACCGCAACCGCGCCCGGAACGGACTGATCGCGGACAACACCGTCCGCGACATCGTCTCGAAGGGCAACCCCTCCTACTGGGAGGACGGGTCGTGGTGCAACTGCGCCGACGGCATCTACGTCGACGGCGGGACGAAGATCACCATCCGGCACAACACGGTGCGCGACAACGACATCGGGATCGAGGTCGCCGCCGAGAACCCCCGCGGCAGCGCCGACCACGTGCTGGTCGAGCGGAACACGATCACCGGCAGCGGCTACGTCGGGCTGGCCACCGGTGGCTACTGCAACGGCAGCGAGGCCTGCGGGGGCGTGAAGACCGGCCGGTCGCACGACAACCGCTTCACCCACAACACCCTGCGCGGCAACAACCGGTTCGACGACGGGTCACCCGAGGTACTGGTGCAGTACTACGCCTACCGGAACAGCTTCGACCACAACACGGTCTGGGCCACCGACGCCGCCCACGCGGTGATCGGGACGGTTCCCGGCGCGGGTCGGGACGGGCTGAGCACCCGACTCCGTTCGGACCACAACACGTTCTGGGCCGGTCCCGGCACCCGCGCGACCGCGACGTTCGGCTCGCTCGGCCGCACCGTGACCGGGTTCGACCGCTACCGGGCGGTCACCGGGCTCGACCGGCACAGCCGTTTCGCACACCCGTGACCAGACCCTCAGCGCCCTGAGCCTGTCGAAGGGCCGGAACCTGCGCTTCGACAGGCTCAGCGCGCGGTCCGGCCCTGTCGAGAGGGCTGCGCGGTTCGGTTCCTGAGCCTCTCGACGACGTCGGGGCCATCAGTCGGGGTCGTTGCCCCGCAGCCCGTCGACGGCCTCACGGAGCAGGTCGGCGTGCCCGGTGTGCCGCAGGTATTCCTCGAGCAGGTCCACCAGCAGCCGGCGCCGGCTGGTCACCCAGTCCGGGTCGCCCTCGTCGATCGTGGCGTCGAGGCCCCCGTCGCGGCTGAGCTCGGCCCACAGTCTGCGGCCCCGCTCGGCCTCGCGGTACCAGAGCGCGTAGAGCTCGTCCGGCTCGTCCTCGAGGGCCGAGGCCCAGGTCCAGGCCTCGTTCTGCTCCTCGCTGCGCTCGTCCCAGGGTGCCCCGATCGGCCGGCCCGCCGCGCGGGCTGCGGCCCCGGCCTCCACCAGGGCCAGGTGCTTGACCAGCCCGGCCAGCGTCATGCTGCTCGTCGGGTGCGGCCGACGCAGCTGGTCCGCGGTCAGGTTCCCGGTCTTCCAGGCGAACTGCCGGCGGACCCGGTCGAGCGCGAACTGCAGCATCGCGACCTCGTCGCCCTGCAGGCACTCTTCGTACGGCAGCCCGGTCCAGTCCATGGTCCTGCCTACCACGCCGAGCCTGGCCGGGAAACTGTCCGACCCCGCCTCCAGGATGAGCTCGACCAGGCGTGCACCGGGGTGCGACAAAACCCCGTGCGCGCGCTGGAACGGACAGTTAGGCTGGCGAAGTTTTGTGTGTCGCGTCGGCCTCGACGACGAGGAGGGGTGTGTTCCGGCTCGCCCGCTACAGCTTCCGGTTGGCCCCGGTCGGCACCGTGCTCAGCCTGCTGAGTGCGGTGGTGACCGCCGCGCTCACCGTGGCCATCCCGCTGCTGCTCGGCCAGGCGATCGGCGGTCTGCCGCGGGCGGTCGCGGACGGTCCGGGCACCAGGTTCGTCGGCGTGGTGGTGGCCCTGCTCGTCGCCATGCTGCTCTCGAACGCGCTCAGCCAGGTCGGGCAGGCGATCTGGGAGGCCGTCGGCAGCACGATGGAGAAGGACGCGGCGGTCCGGATCGGCGCCGCCCTGTCCACCGATCCCGATCTGCAGACCATCGACGACCCGGACGTGGCCGCCCGGGTCGAGAAGCTCCGCACCCGCAGCTGGGAGATCCAGATGGGCTCGCGGATGATGGTCAGCTTCGCGCCGCAGTCGATCCTCAGCCTGCTCGGCTCGGTGGTCGCGCTGGCGATCAACTTCCACTGGTGGGTGGCGCTGCTGATGCTGGCCACTGCGATCGGCAGCGCGGAACGGATCCGCCGGACGATCGTCGCGCAGTTCGACGTCTGGGTCGGTGGCACCGAGCCGCAGAAGCACGCCGACTACGCCTTCAAGCAGGCGATGGGTGCCTCGGCCAAGGAGGTCCGGATCTTCGGGCTCTCGCGCTTCCTGCGCCAGCGCTACTGGGACCGGACCACCGAGGCCTTCGCGCCCTACTGGAAGGTGCGCTCGCGTCAGTCGGTGACCAACCTCGGGGTCTTCGGCGGCCGGGTCGCGGTCACCGCGGCCGCGGCCGGCTACGCCGGGTGGGAGGCCAGCCAGGGGCGGCTCGGGCTGACTGCGCTGGCCACCGCGCTGCCGCTGATCCTCACCGTCGGCGACACCGACGTGTGGTCGATCGCCCAGATGCAGCGCGGGCACCTGGCGCTGACCTGGCTCGAGGAGCTCTCGCCGCCGGACCGCGCCCGGCTCGTGGTCCGCGAGCCCGAGCCGTCGCCGGCCGCGGTCGTCGCCGGGACGGAGCGGCGCCGCCCGCCGACGATCGTGTTCGACGACGTCGGCTTCCGCTATCCGCACGCCGACCGCGAGATCCTCAGCGGTCTCGACCTCGAGCTCGGGGCCGGGACCGCGACCGCGCTGGTCGGGGTCAACGGCGCGGGCAAGTCGACTCTGGTCAAGCTGCTGGCCGCCGGCTACCTGCCGACCCGGGGCCGGATCACGGTCGACGGGGTCGACCTGGCCACCCTCGACCGCGACGAGCGGATCGCCTGGCAGCGCCGGATGGCGCCGGTGACCCAGGACTTCATCCGGCTGCCGCTGCCGGCCGGCGACAACGTCGAGCTCGGCACCGGGCTGCCCTGGGCCGGTGGCATCGACCTCGATCCGTGGCCGGACACCACCGACCTCGACCGGCTGGCCGCCCGGGCCGGGATCAGCGACCTGGTCGGGCGGCTGTCGGCCGGATGGGCCACTCCGTTGGACAAGACGCTGCCCGGCGGCACCGACCTGTCGGGCGGGGAGTGGCAGCGGATCGGGCTGGCCCGGGCGCTCCGCGCGGTCGACCAAGGGGCCGATCTGCTGGTGCTGGACGAGCCGGCCGCCGCTCTCGACGTCGAGTCGGAGTCGCGGTTGGTCGACGGCTACCTCGAGCTGGCCCGCCACGTCACCTCGCTGGTCATCTCGCACCGGTTCTCGGTGGTCCGCCCGGTGCCGCGGATCTGCGTGCTCGAGCACGGCCGGATCGTCGAGCAGGGCTCGCACGAGGAGCTGATGCAGTCCGACGGTCCGGGCCGCTACCGGACGATGTTCACCCTGCAGGCCAGCCGCTACGTCGAGGCCGCGCAGGACGTCGCGGAGGTGTCCCGGTGACCGGCGTCCGGACGCTGTGGCTGTGGATCAGCACCGCTTTCCGGGCGGCGCCGCTGCTCACCGCGGTGATGTGCCTGACCACGGTGCTGACCACCGCGCTCAGCCCGATCACCGCGCTCGGGATCAGCCTGGCCGTCGAGGCGGTGACCCGCGGCACCTCGCTGCTGCCGGGGATCGGGCTGCTGGCCGCCTCGCTGCTGGTCACCGGCATCGCCAACTCGCTCGCCGGCCCGATCGGCGACACCGTCGACGACCGGATCTGGCGCTACGTCCACACCGACCTGATGCGGCTCACCGGCGACGTCTGGTCGATCGCGCACCACGAGCACCCCGAGCTCGCCGACCGGTTGTCGCTGATCGAGCGCGACGCGCACCAGCTGGGCGGGATCTACCGGCTGTTGTCGATCATCGGCGCGGCCACCGGGATCGTCACCGTGGTCGGACTGCTGGTCTCGATCCGCCCGGCGCTGGCCGGTCTGCTCGTGCTCGCCCTGGTGCCGGCGGTGATCTCGGCGCTCGGCATCCACCGGCGCGGGCTGCTCTGGAAGCAGAACGAGCGGTTCCGCCGGCTCGGGACCAAGATCAGCGACGTGCTGGTCGAGCCCCGGCAGGGCGTCGAGATCCGCTGCCTGGGCATGGCCCAGGCGCTGCTGCTGGTCGCGGCCCGGGCCTTCGACGCCCGCAGCCGGCCCTGGATCGCCAGCACCCGCAAGTACGCCTGGCTGTCGGCGGCGGGCTGGCTGCTGTTCGCCGCCGGTTACGCGGGGGCGGTGGTCTGGCTGTTCGGCCAGGCCCGCGACGGACGGGCGACCGTCGGCAACGTGTCGCTGCTGCTGCTGATCGGTGGGCAGATCAGTGCCACCGCGCAGGCGGTGGCCGGCAACCTCGGGATGGTGCTCAACGCCCTGCAGACGTTCGGGCGCTACCGGTGGCTGCGCGACTACTCGGTCCGTCACACCTGGGTGCCCGACGAGGCCTCCCCGGCGCTCCCGGACCGCCTCACCGAAGGTATCCGGTTCGACCACGTCGACTTCGCCTATCCGTCGGCCGAGGTCACCGCCCGCCTCGGTGACACGACCGAACCGGCCGAGCTGTCGCTGCACGACGTCGACCTGCTGCTGCCCGCCGGGTCGACGGTGGCCTTCGTCGGTGAGAACGGGGCCGGCAAGTCCACGCTGGTCAAGCTGCTGGCCCGGCTCTACGACCCGACCCGCGGGGCGGTGCGGATCGACGGCGTCCCCCTGGCCGAGATCGACCCGCTGGCCTGGCGGGAGCGGATCTCGGCCGGGTTCCAGGACTTCGCCAGCCTCGAGTTCCTCACCGCCGAGTCGGTCGGTGTCGGCGACCTGACCGCCCGCGCCGACCGCGACCGGGTCGCCTCGGCCGTCGTCTCGGGCCAGGCCACCGCGGTGGTCGACCGGCTGCCCTCGGGGCTCGACACCCAGCTCGGCACCCAGTTCGACGGCGGCGTCGGGTTGTCCGGGGGCCAGTGGCAACGGCTGGCGCTGGCCCGGGCCTTCATGCGGACCAACCCGCTGCTGATGCTGCTGGACGAGCCGACCGCCGCGCTCGACCCCGAGGCCGAGCAGGCCGTCTACACCCAGTACGGCGAGACCGCCCGGGCGCTGGCCCGGACCACCGGGGCGGTCACCGTGCTGGTGTCGCACCGGTTCTCCACGGTCCGGATGGCCGATCTCATCGTGGTGGTGGCCGACGGCCGGATCAGCGAGTGCGGCAGCCACGCCGAGCTGCTCGCCGCGGGCGGCCGGTACGCGGAGCTGTTCGAGCTGCAGGCCCGCGCCTACCGCTGACCCGCCCGTACGCCCGCGCCGCCGCCCCGGGGTCCCGGCCCCGGGACGCGGTGCGGGCGCCGCCGAGCGCCCGGCTCAGCCCATCGTCTTCTGGCCGTCGATGGCCTCGCGCAGGAAGTCGGCGTGCCCGGCGTGCTGCGCGGTCTCGGCGATCACGTGCAGGAAGACCCGGCGGGCCGACCAGGCCGCGCCGGGCTCGAACCACGGCGCCTCGGGCAGCGGCTGCTCGGCGTCGAGGTCGACGGTGCGGACCAGCTCGTCGGTCCGGGCGGCCACCGCTGCATAGCCGTCGAGCACGTCGGCGAGGGTCTCGCCCTCGCCGAGGACGAAGGCGTCCAGGTGGGCCTGGTAGCTCTCCGGGGTCATCGCCATCGCCTCGGGGCCGCGGACCACGAAGTCGGCCCACTGCGCCTCGGTCGCGCTGACGTGCTTAATCAGGCCACCGGGCGTCAGCTCGCTCGGCGGGCTGCTGCGTCGCCGCGCCTGCTCGTCGGTCAGCCCCCGGACCGTGTGGGTCAGGAAGTAGCGGTGCCGGGCCAGGCTCTCGAGCAGGTCGGCGCGTTCGCGGGTGTTCGTCGTCATGCCCGGAACGCTACGGACCGATGCGGCCGAGAACCTTCCGCATCGAGCGCGCGGCCGCGAAACGGCCCCGAACCGGACCCGCGCAATCCGCTGGACGCGCTCGATAGCGTTCTGCTGTGCCGCGGCCCTCGACCGGGTGGATGACCCGCCCGTGGTCCCGCCCGGTGTCGGCGCCGAGAGCGTTCTGGGTCTACCGGGCCGGGTTCGCCTTCTGCTGGGCGCTGATGACCACCCTCAGCCTGCTCTTCCAGGTGCAGGTCGCCCGGCTCGACCCGGTGCAGCTGGTCGTGGTCGGCACCGTGCTCGAGGCCAGCTGCTTCCTCGGTGAGATCCCCACCTCGGTCGTGGCCGACCGGTTCTCCCGCCGCGCCTCGGTGATCATCGGGCTGGTCGTCGCCGGGGTCGGGTTCGCCCTCCAGGCGGTGCCGAGCTTCGGGGCGATCCTGGCCGCGCAGGTGGTGTGGGGGATCGGCTACACCTTCGTCTCCAGCGCCGACGTCGCCTGGGTGGTCGACGAGGTGGGCGGCGACCGGGTGCAGCCGGTGCTCGTCCGCGGCACCCAGCTCGCGCTGGCCGCCGGGCTCGTCGGGACGGTGGCGGCCGGGGCGCTCGGCCTGCTCGGGCTCGGGCTGCCGCTGGTCGTCTCCGGGGCCGGGATGGTGCTGCTGGCCGGCTGGCTGCTGTTCCGGATGCCGGAGACCTGGCGTCCGGCGGCGGCGTCGGGTCCCGGGTTGCGGTCCGCCTTCCGCGCGGCCGGCCACACCTTCGTCGAGGCGGTCCGGGCCAGCCGGGCCAGCCGGCTGGTCCGGGCCTTCTGCCTGATCGGGTTGCTCACCGGCCTGTCCAGCGAGGTCGTCGACCGGCTCTGGACGGCCCGGGTCGTCAACCAGCTCGGGCTGCCGCCCTGGTTCGACGGGCTGCCCCACGCGTCGGCCGTCTGGTTCACCGGCTTCGCGCTGGTCGGGCAGGCGCTGGCGCTCGGCACCTCGGTGCTGGCGAACCGGATCAGCCCCGCGGTGGCCGGCGGCGACCGCCCGCACCGGCTGCTCGCGGTGCTCACCGGGCTGCAGGTGGCCGCTGTCGTCGGCTTCGCCGTCTCGGGTCTGCTGCTGCCGGCGCTGCTCGCACTATGGGTCCGTGACGCCACCCGGGCGGTCGCCGAACCGGTGCAGAACGCCTGGCTGCACCGTGACCTCGACCCGGCGACCCGGGCCACCGTCGGCTCGGTGGTCACCCAGGCCGACGCCCTCGGTCAGGTGGCAGGCGGTCCGCCGCTCGGCGCGCTCGCCACCCGAACCTCGATCCCGCTGGCGCTGCTGGTGGCCGCGGTGGTGCAGGCCCCGACCGTCGCGCTGTTCGCCCGGCTCGGGCGTCCGGTCGGACGCGCGGACGGGGCCGGCCGGACCGGGACGGTCAGCCCCGCGCCACCATCGCCCTGATCTCGTCGGCGAACTCCACCTCGGAGTCGTCGACCGGCGCATAGCCGATCAGCTGCCGGGCGTTGGTGATCGACCAGAAGGTCCGGGCATTGTTCGAGACGCCGTAGAAGATCTGGAAGGGGACACCGTCGGCGTCCTCGAGGCTCGGCGCCTCCACCGCGCGGACGAACAGCTGGGCCAGGTCGCGCGGACTGACCCAGCCGGCGATGTCGCGGAGGTAGTGCGCGAGCGGCCGGTCGGCGAAGGCCTCGGCGCGGATCGGTCGCGGCGCCACCACCCGGATCTGCGCCACCTCGAGCCGGGTGCCCAGACCGCCGCAGGCGTGCAGGAAGCCGAGCGACTCGTAGGCCGCCTTGGCCCAGCCGTAGAAGGTGTCGGGCTTCGGGTAGTCCTCCGGACCGACGCGGTCGATCCGCCCGGCGTACCAGGGCTGCTCGTACCACTTGCTCGCCTGGTTGGTGCTGGCACACACCACCCGGGGCACCCCGGCCTCGACCGCCGAGGCGTACACCTGCGCGGTGAGGTCGAGGTTGAGCCGTTCCGCCGCGTAGGAAGGCGGGCCCTGCGGCCGGACGTAGCCGCAGTGCACCACCACGTCCGCGCCCCGGCACCGCTGGGTGAAGGCCGCCGGGTCGGCGAGCGGGTCGAGCAGCTCGATGCCCTCGACCCGCCCGCCGTCGCGGTCGGTGTCGCTCACGTCGACCAGCCGCAGGTCGTAGCGGGACCGGAACGCGTCGAGCAGCTGCCCGGCGACGTAGCCGGCCGCGCCGGTGAGGACGACGGTGCGGCGGTCGGTCACCCGGCCAGGCCGTCGATCGCGCTGACCTGCTCCGGGGTGAGGGTGATCCGCGCGCCCTCGGCGTTGCTGCGGATCCGGTCCTCCTGGCTGCTCTTGGGGATCACCACGAACTGGTGCGCCACGTGCCAGGCCACGATCACCTGGGCCGGGGTCGCCCCGGTCTCCTCGGCGATCCGAGTCAGCGTCGGGTCGTCCAGATCGCTGGCCCGGAAGGGGCTGTAGCCCTCGAGCACCACGTGCCGGTCGGACAGTCCCTTGACCACGGTCGGGTCGTAGATGGCCGGCGCCCAGCGGATCTGGTTGACCGCCGGGGTCACCCCGGTGGCCTCGGTGAGCTCGTCGATCTGCTCGAGGCTGTAGTTGCTGACGCCGATCGCGGTGGCCAGCCCCTCGGACTGGGCGGCGACGAAGTGCTCCCACGCCTCGGGGGTGGCCTGCTTGTTCGGCGGCCAGTGCACCAGCCACAGGTCGACCCGGTCGAGCCCGAGCTTGGTCAGGCTCTCCTCCAGGGTCTGTCGCTCGCGACCGACGTGGTCGGGCGGCATCTTGGTGGTGACGAACAGCTCCTCACGGGGCAGGCCGGCTGCGGCGATCGCCTTGCCGATGCCCGCCTCGTTGCCGTAGCCGGTCGCGGTGTCGATGTGCCGGTAGCCGCTCTCGAGCGCGAAGGCGGTGGTGCGGGTGGCGTCCTCGTCGGGGATCTGCCAGGTGCCGAAGCCCAGCAGCGGCATCGACCCGCCGGTGACGGGGACCGCGGGCTGGGCGTAGTCGAGGTTCTGCGTCGAATCCATGCGCCCCATCTTTCCCGCCGGGCGGCCGGCCCAAACGGCGGGTCCGGTCGGCCCGGCCGGAGGGGTGGCCCGGGCGAGTGCCTCACCAGTTGGTGATCGCCCCGTCCCGGGTGCGGGCCACCGGCAGGTAGGCCGGCTGGTAGGGGTGGGCCGCCGCCGCCTCCTCGTCGACCGTGACGCCGAGCCCGGGGGCGTCGCCGGGGTGCAGGTAGCCGTCGGTGAACGACCAGCCGTGGCCGAACACCTCCTCGGTCACCGGCTCGTAGCCCATGTACTCCTGGATGCCGAAGTTCGGGGTGGCCAGCGCCAGGTGCAGCGAGGCCGCCATGGTGATCGGGGAGACGTCCGAGGGCCCGTGCGGCCCGGCCAGCACCTGGTAGAGCGCGGCCAAATCCCAGATCCGCCGGGCGTGGCTGATCCCGCCGGCGTGCATCACGCAGGCCCGGATGTAGTCGATCTGCTGCTCGATGATCAGCTGCTGGCAGTCCCAGATCGTGTTGAAGACCTCGCCGATCGCCAGCGGGGTCGTCGAGTGCTCGCGGACCAGCCGGAGCACCTGCTGGTTCTCGGCCGGGGTGACGTCCTCCAGCCAGAACAGGTCGGCCGGCTCGAGCTCGCGGGCCAGCCGGGCCGCCTCCACCGGACGCAGCCGGTGGTGGGCGTCGTGCAGCAGCTTCAGCTCGGGGCCGACGTGATCACGCACCGCGGCCAGCGTGGCCGGCGCGTGCCGCAGGTAGGCGCCGGTGTCCCAGACCTCCTCGACCGGCCGGGCGCCGCGCCCGGCCGGCTCGTAGCCGCCGTGCCCGGCTCCTGCTCCATGATCATCGTCGATGCCCTCGGGGGCGTGCACGCCGTAGACCTGGTCGAGTCCCGGGACGCCGAACTGGGCCCGGACCGCGACGAAACCCGCCGCCCGCTTGGCGTCCACGGCGTCGAGCACCTCGGGCAGCTCGGTGCCGTTGGCGTGGGTGTAGCAGAGGATCCGGTCGCGGACCGCACCGCCGAGCAGGTTGAAGACCGGCTGGCCGGCGATCTTGCCGGCGATGTCCCACAGGGCCAGGTCGACGGCACCGATCGCGGCCATGGTGATCGGCCCGCGGCGCCAGTACGCACCCCGGTAGAGGTACTGCCAGGTGTCCTCGATCCGCTGCGGGTCCCGGCCGAGCAGCAGCGGGGCGACGTGGTCGCGCAGGTAGGAGGCGACCGAGAGCTCGCGGCCGTTGACGGTCGCGTCGCCCCAGCCGACCACGCCGTCGGCGGTGGTGATCTTGAGGGTGACGAAGTTGCGTCCGGGACTGCAGACGATCACGTCGGCGCTGACGATCCGGTCGGGCATGGAGTCCTCCAGGAGGGGTCGGTCCGTTGGCAAGATCTGGCAAGCGATTGTCGCTCCGGCCGCTCGCTGGCTAGCGTCGGACGGCCGGACGAGACCATCACACCCCACCACCGTCCCACCCCACCGGCGACGGCGCACAGGAGGCCACCCGCGATGACCAGCGAGACCAGCGAGACCAGCACAGCGGACGCGACGGCCGGGCGACCGCTGCGGTTCGCCGCGGTCGGACTCGACCACGCGCACATCTTCGGCCAGATCGCCGGCCTGCTCGGTGCCGGCTGCGAGCTGGTCGGGCTGGCCTCCGACGACCCGGACGCGGCGGTGGCCCGGCAGGTCCGGGAGCGCTGGCCGGACGCGCCGTGGGTCGAGGACCCGCAGCAGCTGCTCGAGGCCGACGACGTCGACCTGGTCACCACCGCCGGGGTGCCGGACCGCCGGGCCCCGATCGCGATCACCGCGATGCGGCACGGCAAGGACGTGGTCACCGACAAGCCGGGGTGCACGACCTTCGCCCAGCTCGACGAGCTCCGGGCCACGGTGGCCGAGACCGGGCGGTTCTGGTCGGTCACCTTCTCCGAGCGGTTCGGGGTCCGGTGCGTGACCCGGGCCGGCGAGATCGCCCGGTCCGGGCGGATCGGCCGGGTCGTGCAGACCCTCGGCCTCGGCCCGCACCGCGAGGGCGACCGCGGGCACCTCGCCGGCGGTGCCGGCCGTCCGGACTGGTTCTACGACGAGAACCGGTTCGGCGGGATCCTCGTCGACATCGCCAGCCACCAGATCGACCAGTTCCTCTGGTTCACCGGCTCGGAGCGGGCCGAGATCGGGGCCAGCACGGTGGCCAACTACACCCACCCCGAGAGCCCGGGTTTCCAGGACTTCGGCGACCTGCTGCTGCGCAGCGAGACGGCGACCGGCTACGTGCGCGTCGACTGGTTCACCCCGGCCGGGCTGCCGACCTGGGGCGACGGGCGGCTGTTCGTGCTCGGCACCGAGGGCTACCTGGAGATGCGCAAGTACGTCGACATCGCCGGCCGCGACGGCGGCGACCACCTGTTCGTGGTGGACGCGAACGGGACCGAGCACGTCGACTGCTCCGACGCGCCGCTCACCTACTACGACGACGTGGTCGCCGACGTCCGGAACCGGACCGAGACCGCCTGCCCGCAGGCGCACACCTTCGAGGTCATGCGGCTCGCCCTCGAGGCCCAGGCGCACGCCGACCGGCGCGGGCACGCGCGCTGAGCCGCCGGCCGTAGCCGGGCCTCAGGAGCCGAACGCGCCGAGGATCGTCTGCATCAGGTGCGGGCCGAGCGGCGGCTCGGCCTCCAGCACGACCCGGACGTGCGCACCGTCGCGGTCGACCCAGCGCTGACGCTGGTTGCGCAGGTCGCAGATCGTCTGGCCGCGGCCCGGGCCGTCGGTGGCGTCGACCGTCACCGGCACCGCCGGGGCCACGGTGGCCGCGACGCCGTCGAGGGCCAGGGCGGCGGCCAGCGGGTCGTGCAGCGCCGAGCAGCGCTCGCCGTACAGCTCGACGTAGAAGCCGTAGTAGAGGTCGAGCATCTCGCCGAGCGCGCGGGGCAGCGGGTGACCGGAGGCCAGCAACGCCGACCGGTCGTCCTCGTCGAGCACGTGCTCGAGCGTCACGTCGAGCGGCACCAGGGTGACCGGCCAGCTCGCCTCGACCACCGCGGCGGCCGCCTCGGGGTCGTTGGCGATGTTGGCCTCGGCGACCGGGGTGACGTTGCCGGGCACCAATGCGGCCCCGCCCATGATCGTCACCCGCGGCACCAGGTCGACCAGCCGCGGCTCGGTGCGCAGCGCCAGCGCCAGGTTGGTCAGCGGCCCGACCGCGATCACCTGCAGCCGGCCCGCGTGCTCGTGGGCCAGCCGGATCAGCAGGTCGGCGGCCGAGCCGTCGACCGGGCCGCGTCCGGCCGCCGGCAGGTCGATGTCGCCGATGCCGTTGCTGCCGTGGACGTGCGGGGCGCCGCCGGCGAAGCTCCCGGTCAGCGGGTCGTGCGCACCGACCGCGACCGGGACGGCGTCGCGGCCGGCCAGGGCGAGCAGGTCGAGGGTGTTGCGGGCCCCGCGCTCGGCGTCGATGTTGCCGCTCACCGAGCCGATCCCCACCAGGTCGATGTCGGGCCGGCCGAGCAGGTAGGCGAGAGCCAGGGCGTCGTCGATCCCGGTGTCGCAGTCGAGGTAGACCGGCACCCGGTCGCTAGGGGTGGACGTGCTGCTGTCGGGCATGGCGGTCACGCTAGTCCGCAGCGGTGGTGGAGCCACCCTCTAGGGTCGGTGCGTGCTGCCCACCGCTGTCGTCACCGGAGCCTCGCGCGGCCTCGGCGCCCACCTCGCCCGGCACCTCGGCGCCGCCGGTCACCCGGTCTGCGTCAACTACCGCACCGATCCGGACGGGGCCGCCCGGGTGGTCGACGACGTCACCGGCGCCGGCGGCTCCGCGATCGCGGTCCAGGCCGACGTCACCGTCGAGGCGGACGTCCGCCGGCTGGTGGCCACCGCCGAGGAGCGGCTCGGCCCGGTGGGCGTGCTGGTGGCCAACGCCACCGGGCCGCAGCCGACCGCCACGGTGGCCGAGGTGACCTGGCGGCAGTACCTCGACCAGCTCGAACCGTTCGTCCTCAGCCCGACGCTGCTGGTGCAGGCCGCGCTCGGCTCGATGCGGGGCCTCGGCGGCGGGCGGGTGCTGCTGATCGGCTCGGACCTGGCCGACCGCGCCGATCCCGGCTGGTCGGCCTACGTCGCCGCCAAGAAGGCGCAGGTCGGGCTGGTCAAGGTGTGGGCCAAGGAGCTCGGCGCCGACCGGATCACCGTCAACCTGGTCCAGCCCGGCTGGATCCCGGTCGAGCGGCACGCCGGCGCGGACGTCGACGGCTACCGCGCCGAGGTGCCGCTCGGGCGGATGGGGGAGCCGGCCGACCTGGCCGCGGTGGTCACCTTCCTGGCCTCCGCGGCGGCCGGGTTCGTCACCGGTCAGGTGCTCTCGGTCAACGGGGGCCACACGATCTGAGCCGGGCGTTCACCCGCGGGAGGGGTGGACGAAGGCGGCGGCGGGCCGGCCGAGCCACTGGGTCAGACGCATCACCAGGGCCAGGTCGGCGATCCGCGCGGTCCGCAGGTTGGTGAGCCGGCTGGGGGTGCAGCCGAGCCGGGCGCCGAGCGCGGCCCAGGTGAGCCCGCGGTCGCGGCGCTGCGCGTCGAGCTCTCCGTGCAGCTGGTGCAGGTCCCAGCGCAGCCGCTGGTCCG
Organism: Microlunatus kandeliicorticis; assembly: GCF_014137855.1. Taxonomy (GTDB): domain Bacteria; phylum Actinomycetota; class Actinomycetes; order Propionibacteriales; family Propionibacteriaceae; genus Microlunatus; species Microlunatus kandeliicorticis. The sequence goes on along the minus strand of NZ_JACGWT010000006.1, from coordinate 169,374 downwards.
GCCCCGCGGTCGGCAGGGTGGTGTCACCGACGTCCACCACCGGTCCGCGGAGGAAGTCCTCGGGCGGCCGGCCGAGCCACCGCAGCAGGAAGAGCGCGTACTGGCAGGAGGTCTCACCCCGGGCACCGAGCCGGGACACCGCGCCACCGCACAACGGGTGGTCGCCGAGCTCGGCGTTGAGCACCTCCGACTGGTCCCACAGCTCGTCGGCGAAGGCGTACCAGGTCAGCCCGCGGACCCGGCGCTCGCGGTCGTAGGCCGCCACGAAGGCACCGAAGTCGAACACCGGCCAGGGCGTGGCGACGCGGACGGGAGTGCTCACGTACCGGACGGTAGCGCTGGGTCCGGACATCCGGCCGTCCGCGCCGCGTCCGTGACCCGGGCTCAGAACTGACGTCGCTGCCGGAGCACCCGCGGTCGGCCGTCGGGGTCGTGGACCCGCCGGTACATCACGTCGGCCCAGCGTCGCGTCCAGGCCGAGAAGTGCACCTCGGGGATCGGACGCAGTCGGCCGGCCGGACGCGGTCCGCGCATCCCACCCGCGTGCCAGGCCTCCAGCCGCCGGGCCGAGGCGGCGAACGTCTCGAACGCGTCGGCCGGGTCGACGCAGTCGGCCAGCTGGTCGAGCAGGGCGGCGTCCAGGGCCGCCTCGGTCGGCGTCCCGGGACGCGGCGGCAGCAGGTGCGCGGTGTCGCCGGGGAACCGGGCCGGCCCGACCTCCCGGTCGAGGTGCTCGGCGGCCAGGGTCAGTCGGAGCCGTCGGGCGTAGTTGAGGTCGAGCCCGTCGGGCACCGGTTCGGCCTCGTCGATCACCACCGCCGACAGCTCGGAGTCGTGCGTCCAGGAGCGACGGTTGAAGTTGTCCGACCCGACGGTGGCCCAGACGTCGTCCATCACGCAGACCTTGGCGTGCACGTAGACCGGCCGGCCGACGTGGTTCTCGATCGAGTAGACCGCCACCCGGTCGCCGCCTGCCTCGCGGAGCAGGGCGAGCGCCTCGGCCCGGCCCCACTGCTGCGGCACCCGCGAGAGCGGCGCGCTCTGGTCCGGCACCCGCGGCAGCACGGCGATCACCCGCAGCTCGGGGTTCGACCGCAGCGCGCCGACGAACGCCCGCGCGACGTCGACCGACCACAGGTACTGGTCCTCGATGTAGACCAGCTGGCGCGACCGGGCCAGCGCCTTGCTGTAGCCGCGGGCCACGCTGCGCTCGCCGCCGCGGGCGAACGGGTAGTCCCGTCCGTGCCGGAGGTTCGGGTAGGTGCGGAGCAGCTGGACGACGTGGGTGCCCTGCGGCACCGGCGGCGGCGGGTCGGCCTGCGGGGGCAGCGGATCGGGCTCGAGGTCGGTGCCGGTCAGCAGGTCGTGCAGCCAGAACACCGGGTTGCGGCTCAGCGGCGTCGGGTCGAGCCAGCGCTCGCGGAAGACTCTCTCGACGTCGTGCACGGCCGGGCCGTGGATGGCCACCTGGACGTCGTGCCAGGCCGGGGTCGGGCCGTAGACCGGCGCCATCGCCTGCGGCTGCGGGTCGCCGCGGTGCTCGGCGTCGTCGCGGCGGGAGTGGCAGAGGTCGATCCCGCCGACGAAGGCGACGTCGTCGGCCGGGTGGTCGGCGTAGCGGATCACCACCATCTTCTGGTGGTGGCTGCCCAAAGTCCGGACCCGCATGTCGAGCAGCGCCTCGGCGCCGCGGGCCTGGAGCTCGAGCCCGAGCTGGCGGTTCTGCTCGGCCGAGAAGCTGAGCTTGTCCAGGTGCGAGCGCCAGATCAGCCCGCGGACGTCCACGCCCCGCTGGTCGGCGGCGGCGAGCAGGTCGCGGGCGACCGAGTCCGGGTCGTCGGTCAGCCGCTGGTCCGGGTCGCCGCGCCAGTCGGTGAAGTAGATCAGGTCACCGTCGCGGGTGGCCTCGATCGCCGCCTTGAGCTCGGCGAAGTAGGTGGCGCCGTGGATCAGCGGCCGGACGTGGTTGCCGTGCGACCAGGCGTCCTGGCCGGGGTGCCGGGCGTCGAGCACGGAGCGGGCGTTGGCGCGCTCGCGTTTGGTGAGCAGCCAGTCCTCGAGCCGGGTCATCCGGGTGCGGTCCGGGCCGGCTACTGCTGGTAGCCCTCGACCTCGTTCTCCGGGCGCAGGTGCGCCTCGTCGGGATCCTGGGCGAACTCCTGCCGGGCCCGGCGCTGCCGCAGCAGGTCCCAGCACTGGTCGAGCTGACGCTCGATCGCGGCCAGGTCGTGGGTGGTCGAGCCGGTGCCCTGCTCGGCGCCGGAGCGGAGCCGGTGCTCGGTCTCGATCAGCTCGTGGATGTGGGCGAGGACGTCGCGGTCCCCGTTCGCGGTGCTGGACTGCTCGGCCACCGTGGCCCTCCCTCTCCTGCGGTTCAAGCTGGCGCGTCAGTCTGGCACGCGGGCCCCGGTCGCGCGGGCACCGGCCGCCTGCCGACCCTGAGCGCCACCACGCCGGCGAGCACGAAGAGCGTCCCGACGGTGGCCACGGTGAGCGGCCAGCCGCCCGCCGTCCAGGCGAAGCCGATCAGCGTCCCGCCCAGGCTCGAGCCGAGGTAGTAGCACATCAGGTAGAGCGCGGAGGCCTGCGCGCGGCTGTGCGTCGCCCGGCGCGACACCCAGCCGCTGGCCACCGCGTGGGCGCCGAAGAAGCCGCCGGTGAAGACCACCAGCCCGGCGACCACGCAGCCGAGGACGTCCGGCAGGGTCAGCGCCAGCCCGGCCAGGGCGACGCCGACCGCGGCCAGCAGCACCGGGCGGCGGCCGTACCGGTCGGCCAGCCGGCCGGCCACCGTCGAGGTCACCGTGCCGGCCAGGTAGGCCAGGAACACCAGCCCGGTCACCGACGGCGTGAGCCGGAACGGCGCCGCCTCGAGCCGGTAGGTGAGGTAGTTGTACGCGGCGACGAAGCCGCCCATCAGCAGCAGCGCGACCAGGCAGAGCCGGCGCAGGTCCGGGTTGCGCAGGTGGTCGGCGACGGCCGCGGCGTGCACCCGGAGTGCGAACGGCTTGGCCACGAACCGGCGCGGGGCGGGCAGCAGCACCGCGAAGACCGCGGTGGCCAGCAGCGCGAGCGCGGCCATCACCCCGACCGACAGCCGCCAGCTGCCGAATTCGCCGACGCCGGAGGGGATCAGCCGGCCGAGCACGCCGCCCAGGCTGTTGCCCGAGACGTAGAGGCCCATCACCGACCCGACGACCCGCGGCGGGACCTCGTCGCCGAGGTGGCCCATGGCCACTGCGACCACCCCGGCCAGCGCCAGCCCGACCAGGGCACGCACCACCAGCAGCTGCCCGAAGGTGCCGGCGAACGCCCCGACCAGCACCAGCGCGGCGGCGACGACCAGCGCGATCCGCATCACCCGGCCGCGGCCGAAGCTCTCGGCCAGCGACGACATCGGCAGCACCCCGAGCGCCAGCCCCCCGGTGGTCAGCGCCACGGTCAGGGCGGCCGCCGCCGGCCCGACGCCGAAGTCGGCCCCGATCTCGGGCAGCAGCGCCTGGGTGCAGTACATGACCCCGAAGCTGGCCACGGCGGCGGCCAGCATCGCGACCTCCAGCCGCCGCAGCTCGCGGCGACCCGGATCGTCCGCGACCCGCTCCGGTGGCGCCGGGGAGGTCGGGTCGGAGGCGAGGGTCGGGCTGGTCACGACGCCGACGCTACGACCGAGAAGTCCGATACACCTACTGGAAGAGACCTGCACTTATCATGCATTCGTGCATGAGTTGGACGAGCTGGCCCCGGTGGTCGCGCAGCTCGAGGCGGTCGCGGCCACCGAACACCTGACCCGCGCGGCCGAGCAATTGGGGATACCGCAGCCCACGCTGAGCCGGTCGATGGCCCGGCTGGCGCAGCGGCTCGGCACCCCCGTGCTGGCTCCGGACGGCCGCGGGGTCCGGCTGACCCGGGCCGGGCGGCTGCTCGCGGAGCACGCCGGCCGGGCCGCCGGCGAGCTGCGCGCCGGGCTGGCCGCGGTGGCGGCGGAGACCGACCCGGACAGTGGCCGGGTGGTGCTCGGGTTCCTGCACAGCATGGGCCCGGTCGCCGTTCCGCGGCTGGTCCGCGGGCTGCGGGCCGACCACCCCGACCTGCGGGTCGGGTTGGTCCAGGACGCGGCCGGGGTGATCGTCGAGCGGGTGCTGGCCGGCGCCGTCGACGTCGGGCTGATCTCCCCGGCGCCGGACGACCGCCGGCTGGGTCGCCGCGACCTGGCCCGCCAGGACCTGGTGGTGCTGGTGCCGTCCGAGCACCGCTGGGCCGGCCGGACCCGGCTGGCGCCCGACCGGCTGGCCGCCGAGCTGGGCGCCGAGCCGATGATCACCATGCGCCCCGGGTTCGGGCTCCGGACGCTGGGCGACGCGCTGTTCGCCCGGCTGGGTCTGACCCCGCGCTACACCTTCGAGTCCGAGGACCTCGCCACCGTCGCCGGGCTGGTGGCCGCCGGGCTGGGGATCGCGGTGGTGCCCACCGGGTCCGGCGACCCGGGGCTGACGCGGGAGGTGGCCATCGCCGACCCGACCGCGGTCCGGACGATCAGCGCGGTCTGGGCCGCCGACCGGTCACTGGCCGCCCCGGCGGCCGTGCTCCGCCGCCACGTCCTCGACCACGGCGCGGCCGCCTTCGGCTGACGCCCTTCGACAGGCTCAGGGAACGGGTGGGGGAACGCGGTCAGGGAACGGCGTGGGAACGCGCGCTGAGCTTGTCGAAGCGTGAGGGGGCGCCCTTCGACAGGCTCGGGGAGCGGGGGGGAACGGGCGGGAACGCGCGCTGAGCCTGTCGAAGCGCGTCCGATCTCAGGAGCCGGTGAGCCAGTCGCGCAGCCCGTCGAGCAGCCGGTCCACGTCGGCGTCGTCGGTGTAGGCGGCCACGCCGATCCGCATCGGCGCTGGGTCCGGCAGGTCGAGCACCCGGGCCGGCTCCACGGCGTAGAAGGTGCCGGCCGGGGCCAGCACGTCCCGCGTCGCGAGGAAGTCGGCGGCCTCGGCCATCGACCGGCCGGCGACGGTGACCAGCTGGGTCGGGGTGCGGTCGGCCGCCCGGGCGTGCAGGGTGATGCCGGCCCCGGTCTCGTCGGCGAGCGCGGCCAGCCCGTCCTCGATCCGGGTGCGGAGCCGGGTCTCGTGCGCTCCGATCGCGGCGTGCGCGGCGACCAGCGCCGCGCGCCGGTCCGTGGGCGCCGGGTCGCCGGCCAGCCCGGCGATCAGGTCGACCGCGGCGGTCGCGCCGGCCAGGATTTCGTAGGGCATCGTGCCGAACTCGAACCGCTCGGGGATCCGGTCGGTCGACGGCACCAGCTTGTCCGGGCGGATCCGGTCGAGCAGGCCCGGATCGCCGACCAGCACCGCGCAGTGCGGCCCGAAGAACTTGTAGGGCGAGCAGACCAGCAGGTCGGCGCCGAGCGCCTCGCGGTCGACGAGTCCGTGCGCGGCGAAGTGCACGGCGTCGACGTGGAGCAGGGCGCCGACCGCGTGCACCTGCTCGGCGATCGCCGCGATCGGCGGGCGGGTGCCGATCAGGTTCGAGGCGGCGGTCACCGCGACCAGCCGCGTCCGCGGGGAGAGCGCCGCCGCGAGGCTGTCGAGGTCGAGCTCGCCGGTGGCCGGGTCGAGGTCGATCCAGCGGACGGTGGCGCCGCGGCGGGAGGCCGCCTGCACCCACGGCCGGACGTTGGCGTCGTGGTCGAGCCGGCTGACCACCACCTCGTCGCCGGGCTGCCAGCGGCTGATCGCGTCGCCGCTGAGGTGGCGGGAGAAGTCGTAGGTCAGCTGGGTGGCGCTGCGTCCGAAGACCACGGTCTCCGGGGCGGCGCCGAGCAGGTCGGCGTACGCGGAGCGGAACGCCTCCACCGCCGCCGACGCGTTGCGCTCCGAGGCCACCCGGGTGCCGCGGTTGGAGAGCGGTCCGGTCAGGGTCTCGGCGATCGCGCGGCCCACCGCTGACGGCGTCTGGGTGCCGCCCGGCCCGTCGAAGTGCGCGATGCCCGAGGTCAGCGAGGGGAAGCCGGCGCGGAACGCGGCCACGTCGAAGGCCGGGGCGGCCGAGCCCCCGGAGGCGACAGCGGGCTCACTCGGACGGGCGGTGCTGGGTGCGGACACGGGGCCAGTCTGCCCACTAGCCTCGTCGCCCATGACCGCCAGTCCGCCGCCGGTGGTCGAGGTCACCGCCTTCGACCCGCTCGTCCCCGACCTGGCCCGTGCGGTCCGTCCGCGCGAGGCCGGCACCCGCATCCTGATCGGGGTGGTCGGCGAACCCGGCGCGGGCAAGAGCACGGTGGCCGCCGCGCTGGTCGCCGCGCTCGGCGCCACGGCGGTCCAGGTGCCGATGGACGGCTATCACCTGGCCGACCGGGTGCTCGAGCTGCACGGCAGCCGCGACCGCAAGGGCGCGCCGGACACCTTCGACGGCTGGGGCTACCTGGCTCTGCTCGACCGGCTGCGCACGGAGACCGACCACGACGTCTACGCACCGCAGTTCGAGCGCGATCTCGAGCAGCCGCTGGCCAACGCCGTCCCGGTCACGCCCGCGCAAACCGTGGTGGTCAGCGAGGGCAACTACCTCCTGCTCGACGCCGACCCCTGGCCCGCGGTCCGCGCGCGCTTCGACCAGGTCTGGTTCGTGGCGATGGACGACGGGGTCCGGCTCGACCGGCTGATCGCCCGGCACGTCGAGTACGGCAAGAGCCCCGAGGCGGCGCGGGCCTGGGTGCTGGCCAACGACGAGCCGAACGCCCGGCTGATCCGCGCCACCCGTGACCGGGCCGACCTGGTGCTCGAGACCACCCGGCTGCCGATGCCGCACGGGCCCGGGCTCGAGGGCTGATCCGGACCGCGCCGAGGGATCAGCCGCCGAGGGTGGCCCGGTGCCCGGCGGACAGCTCGAGGTAGTGCTCGGCGTTGCGGACGACCTTGGCCACCTCGTCGTCGTCCAGGCTCCGCCGGACCTTGCCGGGCACCCCGGCGACCAGCGAACGCGGCGGGACGACCGTGCCCTCCAGCACCACCGTCCCGGCGGCCACCAGCGACCCGGTGCCGATCACCGCGCCGTTGAGCACGGTGGCCCCCATCCCGATCAGGCAGTCGTCCTCGACGGTGCAGCCGTGCACGACCGCCCCGTGGCCGACGCTGACCCCGGTGCCGATCAGGGTCGGGAAGCCGGTGTCGGTGTGCACCACCACGTTGTCCTGCAGGTTGCTCCCGGCGCCGAGCCGCACCCGGTCCATGTCGGCCCGGATCACCGCGCCGTAGAACACCGAGGCGCGCGCCTCGACCACGGCCCGGCCGATCACCGTGGCGGTCGGAGCCAGCCAGGCGTCGGGATCGATCACCGGGTCGACGCCGTCGTAGGGCAGCACCAGCGGGCTGGGGACCGGGAACGCAGGCTCGGGCATGACGGTCATGCTGCCCGATCCGGGCCGTCCTCGCGGGTCCGGGGCGGTGTCGGGTCCCGGTCGTAGCCTGACCGCATGACCGCCCGCCGCCCTCCGTCCGGGGAGCCGGCGCCCGGGGTGCCGGCGCTGGTGTCGGCCCGCCGGCCGTTGGTCGCCCGGGCGCTGCTCGGGGCCTACCTGGCGGTCGCGGTGCTCGAGCTGGTGGTCTCCGACCTGTCCGGCGCGGCCTGGCGGTGGGTCGACGCCGGCTGCCTGGTCGCGTTGATGCCGCTGCTGGCGGGGTTCCTGCTGGCGGCCCGGCCGGGCCGGGACCGGCTGACCGGGTGGGTGCTCCTGGCGCTGCTGTTCTCCTGGCTCGGCGACACCGTCGGCGGCGTCGCGTTGCTGGCCAAGATCGGGCTGTTCCTGCTCGCCCAGCTCGCCTACGTCGCGGCGTTCCGGCCCTACTGGCGGCACAGCCCGGTGGCCCGGCCGCTGCAGCTCGCGGCCGTCACCGTCGGCGTCGGGGTGCTGGTGCTGTGGGTCGGGCGGGCGGCGGGGCCGCTGCTGCCCGCCGTCGTCCTGTACGGCGTCGCGCTCGGCACGATGGCGGTGCTGGCCGGCGGGCTCAACCGGGTCGCGGGCCTCGGCGGGCTGGTGTTCCTGGTCAGCGACCTGTCGCTCGGGCTGACGGTGTTCGCGGAGGCGGGCGGGCCGCTCGCCTCGGCGCTCGACCTGCTGGTGATGCCCACCTACGTGGTCGCGCAGCTGTTGCTGGTGCTCGGTGTGCTGCGCCGGTCGGGCTGGGGCGGCCGGGTCGGCGCGGCTGGGTAGGTTGGCCGCCCGGCGGGAGGCGCCCGCCGCTGAGGAGGACTCGGGCCATGGGGCTCCTGGACAAGCTGTTCCGCCGCAACGACGACGACGAGGGGACCGCGGTCCCGATCAGCCTCGACGTCGAGGCACGCCGCACCCAGCTCCGCCGGTTCGAGCAGGCCTGCGACGCGCTGACCGCCGAGATGCGCTCCGACGAGTCGCGGTTCGACCTGCCGGGTTGGAAGGAGCGGATGAACGAGTACAACCGGGTCGCCGGCACCGCGATGCAGCTGCGTCAGGGCACGCCCACCCGGGAGGGTCTGATCGACCTCGCCTTCGAGGTGCGTCCGGTGTTCACCGGCCCGATCCCGGCCGGTTACGAGGCGATCGGCCCGCTCCAGGACGAGGTGATGGCCGCCGCGCGCGAGCTGCAGGAGGTGCTCCCGGGCGAGCGCTGAGCCGTTCGGGTCAGAGGCCCGGCGCGGGTGCCGGTCGCGACCGGCGGTGCAGCAGCACTGCGGCGACCACGCCGCCGACCGCGCCGCCCAGGTGGGCCTGCCAGGACACGCCGTAGGTGCCCGGCAGCACGCCCCAGATCATCCCGCCGTAGACCAGCAGGACCGCGACCCCGATCAGGATCTGGCTCGGCCGACGGGTGAGGACGCCGCGGACCAGCAGATAGGTCAGCCAGCCGAAGATCACCCCGCTGGCGCCCAGCACGATCGTGTTCGCCGGGGTGAGCAGCCAGGCGGTCAGCCCCGAGCTGACCACCACGACCAGGGAACTGACCAGCCAACGGGCCAGCCCGCCGAGCAGCACCAGGAAGCCGAGCACCGCGAACGGCACCGAGTTGCTCATCAGGTGCGCGAACCCGGCGTGCAGGAACGGCGCGGTGAAGATCTCGGGCAGCCCGTCGAGGTCCTGCGCGCGGATCCCGAACTGGTCGAGCGCTCCGCCGGTGCCGGCGTCGAGGATCTCCAGCAGCCACATCAGGGCGAGCAGACCGAGGATCAGCCCGGCGGCGCCGAGCGGCGACACCCCGGTCCGCCGCGCGACCGGCCGCGGTGCGTACGGAGTCGGCGGTCCCCACGGGTTCGTGCTCACCCTGTCCAGGGTAGGGAGCGCCCACGTCCGTCCACAGCTTCGCGCTCCCGCCTCACCCGGTCGAGCCCGACCGGGGTGGCGTCGGGGCCGTCCCAGTAGTCCCGTGGTCGTAGCCGCAGCCCGCGAATCAGGGACCTGACGGACTGACGCGGACGCGCCGCCGGTGCGAGGGTTCTGCCATGGCGATCCGGCCCGGTCCCGAGCGGACGCGTCCCGCTGCGGACGCGACCGCTGAGGGCTCCCTGAGCCCGGCGGCCCGGCTCCGGCGCGGTCCGTCCCGTGCGACTTACCGTGGCCGGGTCGGACGGCCCAGGAAGGAGCCACGATGATCCCGCCGGACGCGGCCACCGCGGTGGCGCTCGGTCTGGCGGTGCTCGATGCGGCCTGCTTCGGACTGGCCGCGGTGTTCCAGCACCGCGCGGTCCGGCGTGCCGTCGGCCGTCCCGCGCTCGACCTGCGGCCCACCGCGGTGCAACGGCGGCACCACCACGGTCTCGGGCTGCGGCGCAGCCTCGGGCTGTTCCGCCGCCGCTCCTGGCTGGCCGGCAGCGGGCTCGTGCTGCTCGGCGGTGCGCTCCACATCGTCGCTCTCGCGCTGGCCCCGGTCTCGCTGATCCAACCGGTCGGGGTGCTCGGCGTTCCGATCGCCGTACTGGCCGCCGCCGTGCTGGCCCGGCACCGCCCGTCGGCGATGATCGCGGTCCCGATCGCCGGCTGCGTCGCCAGCATCGCCGGCTTCGTCTGGCTGGCCTCCGGGCAGGACGGCGGCGTCCCCAGCACCCTCGGCGGCCTGCTGGTGGTGGAGGCGGTGATCACCGCGCTGATGATCGTCTTCGTGCTGGTCTCGCGCCGGCTGCACGGCTGGGCGCGGTGCCTCAGCAGCGCGCTGGCCGGGGCGGTCGGGCTCGGGCTCACCTCGGCGCTGATCAAGGCGATCACCGACCAGCTCTCCCACGGGCCCGCCACCCTGCTCACCCCGGTCGGCATCGCGACGATCGCCGGGCTCGCGCTGTCCGCGCCGATCGGTGGCTGGCTGGTCCAGCGGGCCTACGCCTCCGGCCCGCCCGAGGTGGTGATCGCCTGCCTGACCGTGGTCGACCCGATGGTCGCTGTGCTGATCGGCTTCACCGTGCTCGGCGAGGGCGCCGCGCTCGGTACCGGGGTGCGGACCGCGATGGCCGTCTGCGGGCTGCTGGCCGCGGTGTCGGTCGTGGTGCTGGCCCGTGACCACCCGGAGGCCCGCAAGCGACACCTCGGTGACGGTGGCGTGCCGAGCCCGGTCGCGGCCGTCCCGGCTGGCTACGGTGTCGCCGTACCGACCGGTTCAGACCTCCCTCAGCACGCCGACGGCGAACCCGTCGCCGTCGGCGCGGCCCAGCCCCACGCGACCCCGATCCCCTCGGGAACCGGAAAGGAACCGCAGTGAGACTGCTGATCGGTGGCGACACCTACGCCCCGGACATCAACGGCGCCGCGCGCTTCGTCGAACGCCTCGCCCACGGGATGGCCGAGCGCGGGCACGAGGTCCACGTGATCTGCCCGTCCCCGACCGGTCCGGCCGGACCCGAGCCGGTCCGGCACCTGGGCGGCGGGACGCTGACCGTGCACCGCGTCCGCTCGCACAAGACGCCGATCCACGAGACCTTCCGGGTCAGCTGGCCCTGGCAGGCCAAGGCCGAGACCCGGGCACTGGTCGCGGCCATCGACCCCGATCTCGTCCACGTCCAGTCGCACTTCATCGTCGGCCGCGGGATCGCCTACGCCGCCGACCAGCTCGGGCTGCCGCTGGTGGCCACCAACCACTTCATGCCGGAGAACCTGACCGGCTACTTCAACATCCCGCGCGCGCTCGACCGGCTGGTCGGCCGGCTCGCGTGGCGCGACTTCGCCCGGGTCTACGGCCGCGCGGCGGCGATCACCGCGCCGACCCCGCGGGCCGTCGAGCTGCTGCGGACCGCGACCGACATCGGCGACGACGCCCAGGCGATCTCCTGCGGCATCGACGTCAACCTCTACTGGAACGCGACGCTGACGGCCCGGGCCGCGGGCACCGCGGCCGAGCGCGCGGTGCCCACCGTACTGTTCGTCGGTCGGCTCGACCAGGAGAAGCGGGTCAACGAGCTGCTCCGCGCCTTCGCCGGGCTCCCGGCCGAGCTGCCGGCGCGGCTCGAGATCATCGGGGACGGCGACCGCCGCGCCGACCTGCACCGACTGGCGGCCCACCTCGGCCTCGGACCCGACCGGGTTCGCTTCCTCGGGTTCGTCGACGACGAGCAGCTGCTCCGCGCCTACGGCCGGGCCGACGTGTTCTGCATGCCGGGGGTGGCCGAGCTGCAGAGCCTGGTCACGCTCGAGGCGATGTCGGCGGGCAAGCCGGTGGTCGCCGCCGACGCGATGGCCCTGCCGCACCTGGTGCACCCGGGCCGCAACGGCTGGTTGTTCACGCCCGGGGACGTGGCCGGGCTGCGCGACCGGCTCGCGTCGCTGCTGGGCGACGCCGGGCTCCGTGCCCGGATGGGGGAGGAGAGCCGGCGGATGGTCGCCCCGCACGCGCTGGCCGACACCCTCGACGCCTTCGAGGCGGTTTACGACCGGGTGCGCGACCGGGCTCGGACGCCGGTCACCACCGCCGCCTGATCAGGTCGTCCAGCGCCAGCCAGCGATGATCATGAACACCCCGAAGGGGTCGTCGGCGTAGTCGAGCTCCGCCCGCACCGCGGCGTCCCCGACCCACGCGGCGAGCCGGCGCCAGGCCGGCGCGCCCGTGATCATCAGCTCCCGGGCCAGCCCGGGGTCGAGGTCACGCAGTGCTGCCGTGTCGCCGGCGGCCACGGCCGCGCGGACGCGGTCGTCGACCTCGGGGGCCCGCGGGTCGGGCCGGTCGGGCCCGCCCGACCGACGCAGCGGACTGCCGTCGCCGACCACCACCACCAGGTCGGCGGCGCCGAGCCCGGCGTCGTCGGGGCCGGTGCCGTCGGTGGTGACACTGCGGACCTCACCGGTCCAGCCGGCCGCGGCCAGCAGAGCCTGACCGACGCCCAACGCCGTGGGCAGGTGCGGGTCCGAGGCCTGCGCGGTGCCGAGGAACCGACCGACCGAGAACGGCGTCCCGGTCCAGTCGCGCACGACCGGGTCGGCGGCCAGCACCAGCACCACGTCGGGCCGGATCGCCTCCAGGGCGGCGGTCAGCCGCGTCACCGCGACCGCCCGCACGGCGGCCCCGGGATCGGTCCGTCCGCCGAGACCCTCGAGCAGCACCGGCGCACCGGGGACGAGGACGGCGCCGCGGGCGCTCACGCCAGCCCCCGCACGGTCCGGGCCGGCGGCTGGTCGCCGCGGACCGCGGCGACGAAGTCGACCACCCGGCGGGTCCCCGCGACGTCGTGCACCCGGTGGATCTGGGCGCCGTGCCAGGCGCAGACCGCGGTCGCGGCGAGCGTCCCCTCGCGTCGTTGGTCGAGCGGCAGGTCGAGGGTCTCGCCGACGAAGTCCTTGTTGGAGACCGAGACCAGCACCGGCCAGCCGAGCCCGGTCAGCTCGTCGAGCCGCCGGGTCACCTCGAGGCTCTGCCAGGTGTTCTTGCCGAAGTCGTGCGCCGGGTCGAGCACGATCGAGTCGGAGGCGACACCGGCGGCCAGCGCGGTCCGGGCCAGCCCGACCACCCCGCCCACCACGTCGCCGAGCAGGTCGTCGTAGCCGGTCCGGAACGGCCCGGTCCGCGGCGCGAGCCCACCGGTGTGGGCGCAGACGAGGGCGACGTCGAACTCGGCGGCGACCCCGGCCAGCTCGGGGTCGTGCCCGGCCCAGACGTCGTTGAGCAGGTCGGCGCCGGCCCGGCAGGCCTCGCGGGCCACCGACGAGCGCCAGGTGTCGACGCTGACCACCAGCTCGGGGTGCGACGCACGGACCGCGGCCACCATCCCGGTCACCCGGCGGATCTCCTCGGCCTCGTCGACCACGTCGCCCGGCCCGGCCTTGACCCCGCCGATGTCGACGATGTCGGCCCCGTCGGCGGCCACCGCGGCGACCCGCTCCAGCGCCGGGCCGAGGTCGAAGGTCGCGCCCGCGTCGTAGAAGGAGTCGCGGGTGCGGTTGACGATCGCCATCACCAGCGGCTGGGTGCGTGGGAAGGTGCGGTGACCGAGCCGCAGCCGGTCCGGCGGGTCGGGGAGCTCGGGTGCGGAAGGTCGGAGGGACGTCTGGAGATCCACGTCGGGCGCCGCCACGTGGGCATTCTTCCAGCCGGACGGGCGGATCGGACGCGCCCGCCGGGCCCCGGTTCGCCGGCGCTCGCGCCGTCGGCGTGGGATCCGGACACGACGCGGGGCTGCGCTGTTAGCCTCTGAGCCGCATGGTCTAGTCCAGACCCGACCGGGTCCGGACGACTCCGGGTGAAGCGAGGGAGAGCGTGGCGGCGCAGACCGAGGACAGCACCGAGCACAGCACCGAGGACAGTACGGGACGGCCCGGCCGCGACCGGCCGCTGCGGATCGCGATGATCGGCGCCGGCGGCATCGCCCGCGCTCACCTGCCGGCCTGGCTCGCGCTCGGCGCGCAGGTGAACGTCTACTCGCTCGAGGGCACCGAGCAGCTGATCGCCGACTGCGGCGGTGGCACCGCGTGCAGCAGCCTGGAGGAGGCGTTCGCCGACCGCGACGCCGTCGACGTGGTCACCTCGACCGACGCGCACCGGGAGATCGTCGAGGCCGCGGCCGCCGCCGGGCTGGACGTGCTGTGCGAGAAGCCGATCTGCCGGACGGCTGCCGACACCGCCGCGGTGCTGGACGCCTGTGAGCGCGCCGGCGTCCAGCTGTACCCCGGGCACGTGGTGCGGTTCTTCCCGGCCTACGCCACGATGCACGCCGCGGTGGCCGACGGGGCGGTCGGGCGGGTCGCCGTCCAGCGGTTCAGCCGCACCGGCTCGCGGCCGGTCCGGGCCTGGTTCCACGACCCGGCGATCTCCGGCGGGATCGTGCTCGACCAGATCATCCACGACATCGACTTCGCCTGTTGGAACGCGGGTGACGTGGCCACCGTCTTCGGTCGCGCCACTCGGACCGGCAGCCGCGAGACCGGCGTCGACACCGCCCAGCTGGTGCTCACCCACGTCGACGGCACGGTCAGCTACGTCACCGGCACCTGGGCCCGTCCGGGCACGGTGTTCCGGACCACCTTCGAGATCGCCGGGCCGGACGGCCTGCTGCGGCACGACTCGACCGCGCACCCCGCGATCACCGTCGACACCGGAGCCGCGGACGCGTCCGCCGGGGACGGCGAGGGGACCGGGCTGCTGCCGGCCATGCCGGGGGAGAGCCCGTTCCTCACCGAGATCCGCGAGATCGCGGCCGCCTTCGCGGGGGGCCCACCGCCCCGGGTGAGCGCGGCGGACGGCTTGCGCGCGGTCGCGGTCGCCGAGGCCGGCGTCCGATCGATCGCCGAGGGCCGCGCGGTCGCGGTCGCCGAGGTCATGGAGGGCATCACCGCCGGGAGGACCGCCTGATGAAGATCGCGCTCTGGTCGTTCGCGCACACCCACGCCCTGTCCTACTGGCACGTGCTGTCGCAGCGCGCCGACGTCGAGCTGGTGGTCACCGACCCCGACCACGGACGCCGCGGGAACGAGCCGGGTGGCGAGGCCCTGGCCGCGCAGCTCGGGGTCACCTACCTGCCCGACTACGCCGCGACGCTCGACTGGGGCGCCGAGGCGGTGGTGATCTGCTCGGAGAACTCCGACCACCGCCGGCTGACCGAGCTGGCCGCGGCGGGCGGCGCGCACGTGCTGTGCGAGAAGCCGATCGCCACCAGCGTCGAGGACGCCGAGGCGATGATCACGGCCTGCGCCGAGGCCGGGGTCTCGCTGATGGTCGCCTACCCGGTGCGGTTCAGCCCCGACTTCGTCCAGCTCAAGCAGACCGTCGACGCCGGCGCTCTCGGCCAGGTGCTGGCGATCACCGGCACCAACAACGGTCAGATCCCGATGGACGCGCGCGCCTGGTTCGTCGACCCGGAGCTGGCCGGTGGCGGGTCGCTGACCGACCACACCGTCCACGTCGCCGACCTGATCGACTGCCTCTTCGACGGCGTCCCGGCCCGCAGCGTCTACGCCAGCACCAACAAGATCCTGCACGGGGACCGGGTGTCGGTGGAGACCGGCGGGATGGTCTCGGTCGAGTACGCCAACGATGTGATCGCCACCGTGGACTGCAGCTGGTCCAAGCCCGACTCCTACCCGACCTGGGGTGGGCTGACCCTCCAGCTGGTGGCCAGCGGGGGGATCGCCGACCTGGACGCCTTCGCCAGCCGGGTCGACGGGCACTCCGAGACCCGGCGCAACGGGCTCTGGCTGGCCTACGGCACCAACGCCGACGAGCTGATGATCAACGAGTTCCTCGACGCGGTGTCCACCGGTCGTCGGCCGCAGCCCGACGGCGAGGCGGGGCTGCGCAGCCTGCGGGTGGTGCAGGCTGGCTACGCGTCGGTGCGCAGCGGGCAGCCGGTCGCGCTCGACTGAGTCACCGGGTCCTCCCATCCCGATCCCCGGCGCCTCGTCGCCGAGCCCGGCCGCCCCGCACCGGCGGCCGGCGCTGCTCGCCCTGGTGTTCGTCGGCGGGACCGTCGGCACGGCGGCCCGTGTCTCGCTGACCGACCTGCTCGGCGTCCGTGCGGGGCTCGGCAGCCCCGGTGCGACCTTGATCATCAACCTGGTGGGCTGCCTGGTGCTCGGGGTGCTGCTCGAGGCGCTGGCCCGCCGTGGCCCGGACGTCGGACGTCGACGGCTGCTCCGGCTCGGGCTGGGCACCGGGTTCTGTGGCGGGTTCACCACCTACAGCACGCTCGCCCTCGACGTCGCCCTCGACCTGCGCGGATCGCTGCCCTGGCAGGGGATCGGTTACGCCGCGCTCAGTCTGGTGCTCGGATTGCTGGTGACCGCGGCCGGCGTGCTGATCGGCAGCCGGCTGCCCCGACGACGCGGCGGAGCGCGGTGAGCGCGCCGATGATGATCGTGGTCGTCGCGCTGGCCGGCGGCGTCGGTGCGGTGGCCCGGTTCGCGCTCGACGGCTGGCTCCGCGCCCGCTGGTCCCGGCGCCCGGACGCGCACCCGCCCGGGACCATGATCATCAACCTGAGCGGCTCGCTGCTGCTCGGGCTGCTCGCCGGACTGGTGCTGTCCGGCGCGCCCGCGACTTTGCAGAGCGTGGCCGGTACTGGCTTCTGCGGTGGGTACACCACCTTCAGCACAGCCTGCGTGGAGGTGGTGCGACTGCTCGGCCAGCGCCGCTGGGGAGCGGCAGCGACCCAGGGGCTGGGGACGCTCGTCGGGGCGGGGCTGCTCGCCCTGCTCGGGCTGACCGCCGGGCTGGCGCTCGGCCGCTGATCCCTCCGGCCGGGCGGTGCGGCTCAGTGTGCGTCGAGCGTCCGTACCCGGACCCGGTGGGTGGTGGTCAGCGACTCGCCGGGGTCGAGGGCCAGGCTGCTGCCCGAGATCCGGCGGGCGTCGTGCAACCCGCGCGCCGGCCAGCCGCTGCACGGGCTGAGGGTGAGGAAGTGCTCGCGCCCGAACCACGGGTGGCCGCGCTCGGCGCCGTCCTCGAGCCGGTACCAGAGGTGCGGCCAGGTCTCGGCGTCCCACTCGACCCGGACGGCGAGCCGGAGCGTCTCGTTGCGCACCTCGGCCCAGCCGTCGGAGAACGCGGTCAGATAGGCGGTCCGGTCGCCGCCGAGTCCGGGCTCGGGCAGATAGCGCAGGTTGACCATCCCCGTCCGCCCCAGCACCCGGGGCCAGGGGAACACGTCGGCGTAGTCGGCGTCGTAGACCTCGGCGGCGTCGGGGTGGACCAGGCTGGCGCCGCAGTCGAGCTCGGTGCCCTCGGCGACCAGCGGGGCGCCCAGGCAGATCCGTGAGCCCCAGAGCACGTCCGAGCGTTGGCGGCCCTGGTTCTCGACCTCCTCGGTCACTGTGACGGTGTCGCCGGCCAGGGCGATCGTCTTGGTCAGCCGGAACGGCGAGCGGCGCAGCCGCCCGGTCATGGTCACCGAGACCGGGTCCGTGTCCTCGCCCGTGCCGTCCTCGTTCGTGCGGTTCTCGCCCGCACCGTTCTCGGCCCGGGTGCCGGTGACCTCGAGCGGGGTGACCCGGGCCTCGCCGTCGACACCCCACTCGATGCCGTCGACCACCGCGTTGTCACCGGCGTTGGGGAACAGCGTCTGCCAGCCGCCGGGGTCGGCGTCCGCCCGCAGCTCCTCGGCCGACCCGCCGAGCAGCCCGGTGCCCGCCCCCGGCAGCCCCCACGGGGTCGCGTAGCTGACGGGGGTGTCGTCGCCGGCCCGGGTCAGGCCCACCAGCGTGCCGCCGAGCCCCGGCACGACGCCGACGCTCAGCGCCTCGCTGCGGAGGGTCAGCACCTCCCACCCGCGCAGCACGGAGCGGTCGAGACGGTCGGTCATGGGTGTTCTCTCCTGCGTCCTCGTGCCTCGACCTGCTAGCCCTCGACCTTGAGGGCGGCGATCGGGCGGGCGTCCTGACCGGCGAGCATCACGAGCGTGCGGCCGCGGTCGATGTCGAAGGCGATCCAACCGCGGGCCGTCTGGCCGGCGTGCACCACGGCGTCCTCGAGCGCCGGTCGGCGCAGCTCGGTGGTGGTCGCCGCGTAGGACTGGCTGTCGGCGTCGAAGGCCGAGAAGAAGGGCGGACCGAGCTCCAGGTCACCGGTGTCGACCTTCACCTGGATCTCGATCAGCAGGTAGGCGCCGAACTGCGGCGGCGGGCTGCCGCCGGTGGTCCAGGCGTGGCCGACGATCGACAGCGTCCCCGAGCCGGTCTCGGCCTCGAACGCGGTCGCGGTGGCGTCGCCGTTGGCGTCGGTGGGCGGTGGCGTCACCGGTGCCGGCGCGCCCGGCGTCGGGGTGGCCGCGGCCGTGGCGTGCTGGTCGCGGTAGCGCCCGACGAGCACCCCGGTGACGATCAGCAGGGCAGCGACGGCGAGCACCGCGCCGGTGATGACGGTCGGTCCCCAGCGCCGCGGCGGCCGGGCCGGCCGCGGCGGACGCGGGGCGCCCGGGGCGGTGCCGGCGGGCACCCTGCGGTCCGGGCCGGTCGGGACGATCGGCTGCCGCGGGTCGAACGGAGCGGGTGGACCGGGGGGAGTGGCGGGCGGCTGGAAGTCGGGGCCGCGGTCGCTCACCGGGCCAACCTACCGTCGGCGGGGCGCGCAACCGCTCAGCGTTCGCCGCGCCGCAGCCTGTCCACAGCCCGCGGCGGTCGGGGAGCGTCGTCCACAGCGGATCCGGCGGAGCGGACCGCGCCGGACGACCGTCCCAGGGTGCGGGCATGAGGATCCTCGACGACCTGCCCGGGTCCGGTGGACCACCGGAGGCACCGGTCCGGTTGCGCGCCACCGACCACACCGACCTGGTGCTGCTGATCCCGTACCTGCTCGGCTACCACCCGTACGAGTCGCTGGTGCTGTCCGTGCTTGTGGCGAACCCGGACGGCGGGGCGAGCAGGCTCGGGCTGTCGGCCCGGCTCGACCTGCCGCCGGCCGGGCACCCCGAGGCCGAGCTGGCCGTGGTGGACACCGTGGTCGCGGTGGCCCGGAAGCAGCGGGCCGCCGAGGTGGTGCTGATCGCCTACGGCTCCGACGGACGCCGGTGCGCCCGGGTGCTCGACCGGGCCGCGTTCGCCCTGCACGGCACCGGGGTCGCGGTGCGGGTGGCGATCCATGCGGACGGGACGCGGTGGTGGTCGCGGCTGGGAGACCCGTGCCCGCCCGAGGGCGTCGGCTACGACGTCGGCGACAGCCCGCTGGTCGCCGAGGCGGTGCTGGCGGGGTGCGCGGTGCGGGGCGACCGGGCGGCGGTGGCCCGGTCGGCGGCCGGACCGCCGGCGCGCGAGCTGCCCCGGCTCCGGCGCCGGCTTCGCGCCCTGCAGGGGTCGCTCCGCGACACGACGCGGGCGGTGGAGCACGACCCGGCGGTCCCGGTGGGTAGTGCCGTCGCTCGTGCGCTCGACGCGATGGCCGGGAGACGGGACGCCTCCTCCGGCGACCGGGACGTCCCCGGCGGGCCCGGCGAGGACGACCTGCTGGGCCTGGCGCTGCTGGTCGCCGGGGTGGCCGGACGCGACGCCGCACTCGTGCTGGTCGACCGTCCCGGAGCACGGCAGCAGGCCGAGCTGTGGCAACGGGTCGTCGCCGTCAGCCCGCCGGAGCTGGCGGCCGGTCCGCTCTGCGTGCTGGCCGTGGCGGCCTGGCAGTGCGGTGACGGCACGCTGGCCCGGTGCTGCGTCGACCGGGTGCTGGAGTCCGACCCGGTGCACCGGTTGGCCGGTCTGATCGACGCCGTGCTCGACCAGCAGCTCCCGCCCGAGACCTGGGGCCGGCTGACCGGCTCGTCTTCGGTGCCGGACTCGGCAGGCCCACCTCGATAGGTTGACGCCATGACGCGCTTCGTAGTCTGCGGCGAGACCCTGATCGACCTGGTCAAGGACGAGGACGCGCCGAGCGACACGTTCTCCAGCAGCTGGCTCGCGCTGTCGGCGGGCGGTCCGATGAACACCGCCGTCGCGCTCGGGCTGCTCGGGAACCCGACGCACTTCCTCGGCCGGATCTCCACCGACGACTTCGGGCGTCAGCTCCGCGGCCACATCGAGCGGGCCGGCGTGCAGCTCGACCTGGCGGTCACCACCGACGAGTTCACCTCGCTGGCCGTGGTCAGCCTCGACGAGCAGGGCAAGGCGTCCTACGCCTTCCACTTCGACCAGACCGCGAACTTCCGCTGGCAGCCCGACGAGCTCCCCGCGCTCTCGGCCGACGACTGGCTGCACATCGCCTCGCTGGCCCTGGTCGTCGAACCGGGCGCGGAGGTGCTGCTCGACTGGGTGCGCGGCACGTCCGCACCGATCAGCATCGACATCAACGTCCGCCCGACGGTGATCTCCGACCCGGCCGAGTACTGGCGCCGGGTGCAGCCGTGGGTCGCGCTGGTGGGGGAGCGCGGCGGCATCGTCAAGGCCAGCGACGACGACCTCGCCTTCCTCGCCCGGGCCGGGGGCGGCGCCGACTGGAAGCAGCTCGCCGAGGGCTACCGGACCGAGCACGGGGTCGGGCACGTGCTGGTCACCCGTGGTGAGGGCGGCGCGTCGGCGCTGCCGCACGAGGGCGACTGGGTCGACGTGGCCGGCTTCCCGACCGAGGTGCTCGACACGGTGGGCGCCGGGGACACCTTCATGGCCGGGTTCCTCGACGGCTTCGTCGCGCGCGGCGCCGGGCTGTCCGACGCCCTCACCCGCGGGGCGGCGGCTGCCTCGATCGTCTGCGGACGCAAGGGCGCCCAGCCGCCCAGCACCGAGGAGGTCGATGCGCTGGTGGCCACCCGGGACCACTGACTCGGGACCACTGACTCGGGACCGTTGAGCTCGCCCGCTGACGCGGTCCGAAGCTCTGCACGGAATGCCGATCGGGTGTGCACGAGCAGCCGAGACGGCCGCCGCTGGCGCCCGTAGTGTTCTGGGTGTCAGCACGGAACGGAAACGCTCCGGACGACCGACACCGACGGTGGCCCCCGACGCCGAAGGAGAAGGTCACCCGAACCCGCACCGACGGACACCGCGGACCGAGGTCCCCGGCCGGTGGCCCCCGACACCGATCAGGACCGAACCTCCGCACGCACGACCCGACGCTCGACCATGACGTCGCCCCCGACCGACCGCAGTGGCCCCCGACACCGCGAGACGTCCACCGGCGCCGCCCCGCAGCACCCCACAACCGCATCGCTCGATGACGAGCACCAGCCACGGACCGGCACTGACGTCTCACTTCCCCCTGAGTCGCGAGCGCCGGTCCTTTGGCGTCCCCGGGGTCTACGGTCGAGCCGTGGGCTCCTCGGACCGGCCGCTGCCGCGGACGCTGGTCGACCGCGCCTGCGCCCGCTGGGGTCGCCCGGCGGTCGTCGACGGCTGTCGCCGGTTGCTGCTTGGCGAGTCACCCGACCGGGCCGGGCTGGTCGATCTCGTCCGGATGCTCGGCGCTCCGCTCGCCGACCACGAGCTGGCCCGCGATCCCGAGAGCTACTGGTTCCGGACCTGGGCGGCCCGCGGCCTGCTCTGGTCCTGGCACGACGACGCTCTCCCCGAGCTGCGCACGGCGTTGACCGACGACCACTGGCGGGTCCGCGAGATGGCGGCCAAGGTCGCCGCCCGCCACCGCCTCGACGACCTGCTCGAACCCCTCGACGCCCTCCGTGTCGACCCCAACGCCCGCGTCCGCGCGGCCGCCGCCCGCGCCGTCGACCGGATCGTCGCCGCCGACCCCTGACCCTGGGCCGTCGGAGGGTGTCCGCTCGAACGCTCGCTGAGCGTGTCGAAGCGCTGGCTCCTCACCCTTCGACGGGCTCAGGGAGCGTGAGCGAGAGCGCGTGCGCTGAGCTTGTCGAAGCGCGAGCCGGCGCGTGGCCATCGCCCTTCGGCAGGCTCAGGGAGCGTGGGCGCGAGGACGTGCGCTGAGCTTGTCGAAGCGCTGGCTGCTCGCCCTTCGACAGCCTCAGGGAGCATGAGCGCGAGCACGTGCGCTGACTTTGTCGGAGCGCTCGCTGCCCACCCTTCGACAGGCTCAGGGAGCGTGAGCGCGAGCACGCACGCTGAGCTTGTCGAAGCGCTGGCTCCTTGCCCTTCGACAGGTTCAGGGAGCGTGAGCGCGAGGACGTGCGCTGAGCTTGTCGAAGCGCTGGCTCCTCGCCCTTCGACAGGCGCGGGGAGCGTGGGCGCGAGGACGCGCGCTTGTCGGAGCGCTGGCTCCTTGCCCTTCAACAGGCGCGGGGAGCGTGGGCGCGTATACGTGCGCTGAGCTTGTCGAGGCGCTGGCTCCTTGCCCTTCGACAGGCTCAGGGAGCGTGGGCGCGTATACGTGCGGTGAGCTTGTCGAAGCGCTGGCTCCTCGCCCTTCGGCAGGCTCAGGGCGCCGTGATCGGGTCTCCGTGCCTGTCGGCGGTCGCCGTGGTCGCCTGCCTGTCCGGCTCGGGCAGTCCGGCGGCGGCGCGGACCACGGTGATGGCCTCGGCGACCCGGTCGTCGTCCGGACGGCGACCGTCGGGCTCGGTCAGATAGAGCGTGTCGATGGCCTGGCCGGCCAGCGTGCTGACGTGGGCCGACCGGAGGTTGAGCCCGATCCCGGCCACCGCCTCGCCGAGGGCCCAGAGCAGCCCGCTCCGGTCGCCGGCGCGGACCTCGAGCACCGCGGCGGTCTCGCTGGCCCCGGGGAGCGCGGCGACGAACGGGGTCGGCGCGCCGGCCCGGTTCCGCAGGTCGCGCCGCCGCACCCCCTGCAGCACCCGGTGGTCACCCTCGGCCAGCCGTTGCAGCTCGGTCTGCAGCACCGACGCCGGGGGCAGGTCGGCCGGGTCGTCGACCTCCAGCCGCCAGGTGTTCACCGCGATGCCGTGCTCGGTGGTCAGCGATCCCGAGCGCACGGTCACCTGGTGCGCGGCGAGCAGCCCGGCCATGTCGCCGAACAGACCGACCCGGTCACGCTCGGCGGCCACCAGCTCGACCCCGCCGGGCACCGGCTCGACCTCGACCCGCGGCCGCCCGTCACCGGCCACGGCGGCGGCCAGCCGGACGCCGCGCGCGGTCTGGGCGGGCGCCGGGCGCTCGGCGCCGGTCAGCCGGCCGAGCACCCGGTCGGCCAGGGCGTCGATCAGCTGCGCCCGCCACGGCGACCAGGCCGCCGGACCGGCCGCCCGGGCGTCCGCCTCGGTCAGGGCCCGGAGCAGCCGCAGGTTCTCGGCCCGCCCGCCGACCGCGGTGGCGAGCGTCTCGGCGGTGGCCGGGTCGGTGTGGTCGCGGTGGGTCGCCAGGTCGGCCAGCGCCAGGTGCTCGCGGACCAGCAGCGCGACCACGTCGGCGTCCTCGGCACTCAGCCCCAGCCGCAGCACCGCGGCCCGGGCCACCGGGGCTCCCACCGCCGGATGGTCGCGACCCGCCGTCGCCTTGCCGATGTCGTGGAACAGCGCCGCCAGCAGCAACAGGTCGGGACGTTCGACCGCGGTCAGGAACGGCGCGCACTCCACCACGGTCTGCACCGAGTGCCGGTCGACGGTGTGCCGGTGGATCGGGTTGTGCTGCGGCTTGGCCCGGATCGACGTCCAGTCCGGCAGCCAGACCCCGATGCAACGGTTGAGCTCGAGCGCCTCCCACGGTCCGAGCAGCCCGCGGCCCGCGGACAACAGCTCGAGCAGGGCCTCCAGCGCCTCGGCCGGCCACGGGTCGGGAAGCGGCGGGGTGGTCCCGTCGGCCAGCGCGCGGCCCAGGTTCTCCGCGGTGACCGGGGAGAGCACCAGCCCCTCGCGGGCGGCGTAGGCGGCGGCGCGCAGTCCGAGCAGCGGGTCGGCGACCGACACGCGCTGGCCGAGCCCGACCTCGCCGGCGTGGACGATCAGTCCGTGCGGCCCCTCGGACAGCACCGGCTTCCGCTCGCGCCGGGCGAAGCTGATCACCCGCCGCACCGGGAGCACCTGCCGGGCCGCGCGGGCGGTCAGGTCGACGGCGTAGCCGATCCGCCGGGCGGCCAGCGAGACGTAGCGGTGCAGCTCGTCGCCGTCGGGGTAGCCGAGCCGCGCGGCCACTTCGTCGACCTCGGTGGCCAGCAGCCGGTCCAGCGTCCGTCCCGCCGTGACGTGCAGCGCGTCGCGGACGTCGAGCAGCCGGTGGTACGGCTCGGTCACCAACCCGTGCGGCAGGTCGGTCAGCCAGGTGGCGGCCAGCGCGCGGAGCGTGCTCATGTCGCGGAACCCGCCGCGGGCCTCCTTGAGGTCGGGCTCGAGCAGATAGGCGGCGTCGCCGAACGTCCGCCGTCGCTCGTCGATCGAGTCGAGCAGCTCGGGCAGCCGCTTGCGGGCGCCGTTGCGCCAGGAGGCGAGCAGGGCCGTCCGGGCCGACCCGACCAGGTCGCGGTCCCCGGCCAGCGGACGCAGGTCGAGCAGCCCGACCCCGGCACTGAGCTCGCTGCCCGCGATCGATGCGCACTCCGCCGGGGTGCGGACCGCGTGGTCGAGCCGCACCCGCGAGTCCCACAGCGGGTACCAGAGCCGTTCGGCCAGCGCCTCGACCCCGGCGGTCCGGCCGTCGTGCACCAGCACCAGGTCGAGGTCGGAACGGGGACCGAGCTCGCGGCGCGCGAGGCTGCCGACGCAGGCGAGCCCGACCCCGTGGGTGGGCCCGCCCGCCTCAGCCCAGAGCTCCTCGAGCGCCTCCTCCATCACCCGGGTGACGGAACGCCGACGATCCGGCCCCCCACTGGTTTCCCAGGAGGACCGGATCGCGACGTTGAGGCACTCGCTGGTCAGGTCACGCTTCAGAGCGCGTCCAGCCCGCGCTCGCCCGTTCGCACGCGGACGACGTCATCCACGGGAACGGTCCAGACCTTGCCGTCACCGATGCGGCCGGTCCGTGCGCTCTTGACCAACACGTCGACGATGTCTGCAGCATCACCGTCGTCGACGAGCACCTCAAGCCTCACCTTCGGCACCAGGTCGACGGTGTACTCCGCCCCCCGGTAGACCTCGGTGTGTCCGCGCTGCCGGCCGAAGCCGCTGGCCTCGCTGACCGTCATGCCCTCGATCCCGAAGGCCTCGAGCGCGGTCTTCACGTCGTCCAACATGTGCGGCTTGATGATCGCGGTGACGAGCTTCATGCCGACACCTCCTCGTGCTTGCCGTGGGTCGGGGTGCTGTCGTCCTTCGGTGCGTCCGGACGCGGAGCGCCGGCGCTGCCGCTCAGGGTCGAGCGGAGCACGCCGCCGAAGCTGCCGAGATCGTAGGCGGTCTCCGCGTGCTCGATCTCGTCGACGCCCTGCCGCTCGTCGTCCTCACTGACCCGGAAGCCGATGGTCTTCTGCAGGATCGTCCCGATGATGAAGGTGAGGACGAAGCTGAAGGCCAGCACCGCGACCGCGCCGACGGCCTGCCGCCAGAGCTGGTCCAGCCCGCCGCCGTAGAACAGGCCGTTGACCCCGGCCGGCGCCGCGTCGGTGGCCAGCAGGCCGACCGACAGGGTGCCCCAGAGGCCGCCGACCAGGTGGACGCCGACCACGTCGAGCGAGTCGTCGTAGCCGAGCTTGTACTTGAGGCCGATGGCCAGGGCGCAGACCACGCCGGCGACCGCGCCGAGGATGATCGCGCCGATCGGGCTGACCGACGAGCAGGACGGGGTGATCGCGACCAGACCGGCCACGATGCCCGAGGCGGCACCCAGCGAGGTGGCGTGGCCGTCGCGGATCCGCTCGGTGATCAACCAGGCCAGGCAGGCCGCACCGGTGGCGACCATGGTGTTGACCCAGACGGTGGCCGCGGCCATGCCGGACCCCAGCGCCGAACCGGCGTTGAACCCGAACCAGCCGAACCACAGCAGACCGGCGCCCAGCATCACCAGGGTGAGGTTGTGCGGCCGCATCGGGTCGCGCTTGAAGCCGATCCGCTTGCCCAGCACCAGGGCCAGCGCCAGACCGGCCGAACCGGCGTTGATGTGGACCGCGGTGCCACCGGCGAAGTCGATCGCCTTGAGGTTGTTGGCGATCCAGCCGCCGACGTGCTCGCCCGCGGAGAAGTCGAAGACCCAGTGCGCGACCGGGAAGTAGACGACGGTCGCCCAGATCACCGTGAAGATCATCCAGGTGCCGAACTTGGCGCGGTCGGCGATGGCGCCGGAGATCAGCGCCACGGTGATGATCGCGAACACGGCCTGGAAGGCGACGAAGGCCATCGCCGGGTAGGTCCCGGCCTGGTCACCGCTGATGCCCGCGGTCACCTCGCTGGTCGCGCTCATCAGGCCCTTGAGGCCGAGGTACTGGCCCGGGTTGCCGAGCAACCCGCCGCCGATGTCGTCGCCGAAGGCCATCGAGTAGCCCCACAGGGCCCAGATGACGGAGATGGAGCCCAGCGCCCCGAAGCTCATCATCATCATGTTGAGCACGCTCTTGACCCGGACCATGCCGCCGTAGAAGAAGGCCAGGCCCGGGGTCATCAGCAGCACGAGCGCCGCGGACGCCAGGAGCCACGCCGTGGTCCCGGTGTCGATCTCGAGTGGAGTCATGTCACATCTTTCGGTGAGGTGGACGAGATGACTGGAGGGACGCAGCCGCGCAGGAACCCCGGGGAACGCCTCGGTGAAAGGGAAGGGGGCCGCGCCGCTGCTGGCGCATACTCTGCTGCCGACGTGTTGCGGACAGCGCCGCACGGGTTACGCGTGCGTTTCAGATACCCCTCAGGACGTGACAGCCGTGTTTCGGGTCATCCGCCGGTGGCCCGGGCGGGAGCTCAGGCCTGGAGCAGCTCGAGCCCCGGGACGACCCGGGTGGCGTTGAACTCGGCGATCTCGTAGCTGGCCAGACCGCGCTCGCTGAACGGGTCCTCGGCGATGCGGTGCTCGAGGTCGCTGCGGGTGGTGCCGGAGGCCAGGATGACGCCACCCTTGCGCGGGATCTGTCGACCGGAGGCCAGGAAGATCCCGTCGTTGAACTGCTGGTCGAGCCACTCGGCGTGGTCGTGCAGTGCGGCGTCGATCTCGGCCAGCTCGGCCGTGTACGTCAGCGTCACCACGAACATCTTGGCATCGTAACGAGACCCGATCCGGGGTCTCGGCGGGGTCTGCCCGGGGCTGCTCAGCCGGGTCTAACCGGTGTAGCCGTGCGGGTTCTGCTGCTGCCAGCGCCAGTGGTCGGCGCACATCTCGTCCAGCCCGCGGCTCGCCGACCAGCTGAGGTCGGCCAGCGCGGCGGACGGGTCGGCGTAGCTGACCGGGGCGTCACCCGGCCGCCGCGGACCGACCTCGTAGGGGATCGGCCGGCCGACCGCCCGCTCGAACGCGTGCAGCACCTCGTAGACGCTCGACCCGTGCCCGGTGCCGAGGTTCCAGCTGTGCCGGCCCTGGTGGTCGGCCAGGAACTCCAGCGCGGCCAGGTGGCCGGCGGCCAGGTCGAGGACGTGGATGTAGTCGCGGATGCAGGTGCCGTCGGGCGTCGGGTAGTCGTCGCCGAAGACCACCAGCTTCTCCCGGCGGCCGACCGCCACCTGCGCGATGAACGGCATCAGGTTGTTCGGGATGCCGGTCGGGTCCTCGCCGATTCGTCCCGACGGGTGTGCGCCGACCGGGTTGAAGTAGCGCAGCAGCGCCACCCGCCAGCGGTCGTCGGCCGCGGCCACGTCGGTGAGGATGTCCTCGATCTGCTCCTTGGTGCGGCCGTAGGGGTTGGTCGCGTCGAGCTCCATCTTCTCGATCAACGGCACCTGCTCGGGCGCGCCGTAGACGGTCGCCGAGGAGGAGAAGACGATGGTCCGCACCTGGGCGGCGTCCATCGCGTGCAGCAGCTCGAGGGTGCCGCCGGTGTTGTTGGTGTAGTAGTCGAGCGGCTTGGCCACCGACTCGCCGACCGCCTTGAGCCCGGCGAAGTGGATCACCGCGTCGATCCCGTGATCGCGCAGGGTGCGCTCGACCAGCTTCCGGTCGGCGATGTCGCCGACCACCAGCGGCGCCTCCCGACCGGTCAGTTCGGCCACCCGGACCAGGCTCTCCGGGCTGGAGTTGGCCAGGTTGTCCAGCACCACCACGTCGTGCCCGGCCTCGAGCAGCACCACCGCGGTGTGCGATCCGATGTAGCCCGCTCCGCCGGTCAGCAGCACCTTCATGCCCGGCACTCTAGCGATCCGGCGGCGGCAGGACCGCGACGTCGGAGACGGTCAGCCCCAGCACGGTGGCGGTCTGGTCGACCCGCACCCCGAGCTCGTCGGCGGGGAGCCGGAGGCCGGCGCGGAAGGACGTCAGCTCGATCCGGGACCGGCCGCCCCCGGCGGCGACCACCTTCCAGCCGGCGACCAGCCGGCGCCGGTGCAGCACCACCGGCTGCCAGACGCCGTTGGTCTTCGACCACACCCGGGCGAGGTCGTCGGCGTCGACGAACCGGTCCCGGCCCTCGGCGTGGTAGCCGAGCGTCAGGCCGTCGAACTCGGGCAGCAGCCGGAGCCCCGGGTCGGTCTCGCTGCCGCCCCGCTCGGCGGCGTCGTCGCGCGCGGCCAGCTCGGCCCGGTCGAGCAGCGGTCGCCCGTCCGGGCCGGTGAGCCGGACGATCCGTTCGCCGAGCTCGGCCACGGCGCGCCGGACCGGGGTGAGCCGGAGCCCGAGCCACCAGGCGACGTCGGTCTCGGTGGCCGGGCCGAACGCCCCCAGGTGCACCAGGACCAGCGCGCGGACCGCTGCCGCCGGGTCGGCCGGGGCGAGCGCAGGGTCGAGGGCGACCGCGGTGCGGTGCCGGGTGTCGGTCCGGCGGTCCCACCGGCCGTCGCGCGGGGCGCGGAGCAGCCCGCTGTGGCCCCAGACGGCGCTGACCGCGACCTCGCGGTCGAGGGCGGCGACCAGCTCGGGACGCCGACGCCCAAGCCAGTCGCGGGCGTGCGCGACCAGGTCGGTGCGTTCGCGCCAGGCGTCGGTGGCGAAGGTCTCCAGCGCGGCCACCAGCGCGTCGACCTCGTCCGCGGACAGTCCGAGCAGCTGGCGCAGCTGGGCGGCCCGGGTGGACCGCGCGACGGCGTCGACCCACGGGTGCTGGGCCGCGACGGTGGTGTGGACGGTGCCGCGCAGGCTCGAGGTCTTGACCAGTCGGTGCCGGGAGAACGCCGTCTCCACGACCGCGCGGTCGATCCCGGGCAGCCGGCTCGCGGCGACCAGGAACGGGGTGCGCGGCACCTGGCTCTGCACCGGCCCGACCCGGGCGACCACGTCGAGCAGCTCGGTCTCGGTCCAGCCGCCGGCCGGCGGCTCGCCGGCGGGGAACTGCCGGGCCAGCGTCCGCGCCCGCAGCCGGTCGGCGTCGAGCGGCCGGTCGGCGTCGAGTGGCCGGTCGGCAGCGCTCACGGGGAGAGGATGCCGCCGTACAGCTCGGGCCGGCGGTCACCGAACGCGTGGTTGCGGCTGGTGACCGTCTTGTCCCGGGCGCGGGCGAGGTCGAGGTCGGCGACCAGCCAGCCCTCCCGGCCGAGCACCGGTTCGGTGACGATCGCGCCGAGCGGGTCGCAGACCATGCTGCCGCCGACCCAGTGCTGGCCGCGCTCGACGCCGGTCCGGTCGGCGACGACCATCCAGATCCGGTTGCAGGCGGCGTTGGCCTGGGACTTGATCGTCTCGGCCACCAGCCCGGGGCCGGGGGAGTGCTCGGTCGGCCAGTTGGACGGCGCGAGCAGGACCTCCGCGCCGCGGAGCGCGACGTCGCGGACGAACTCGGGGAACTCGAGGTCGTAGCAGATCATCAGCCCGAGCCGGCCGACCCGGGTGTCGACCACCGGCGCCGGTGCGGAACCTGGAGTGAAGTAAAGCTTCTCGGCGTCCCACAGGTGCGCCTTGCGGTAGACGGCCCGGAGCTCGCCGTCCTCCACCAGCAGCGCGCTGTTGTGCACCCGCCCCGCCTCGCCGCGTTCGGCGAACCCGGCGGCCAGCACCAGACCGTGCCGGCGGGACAGCTCGCGGTAGGCGGCCACCGTCGGGCCGTCGAGGTCCTCGCTGCGGGCCAGCGCCTCGGCGTGGTCGGCGAAGACGTAGCCGCAGGCGGCCAGCTCGGGCAGCACCAGCAGCTCGACGCCCTCGGCCGCCGCCCGGGCGGCGGTCTGCTCGACGGCATGCCAGGTGCCGGCCGGGTCGTCGACGTCGATGCGGAGCTGGCCGATGCCCAGCCGGACGGTCTGCGGTCCCCGGCGCGGGCTCACGCCGCCCGCCGGCGTCCCGGGGGTCTCCACGGGGGTCTCCACGGTGGTCATCGGTCCTCCCTGATGATCAGCTCGGGTTCGAGCAGCACGTGACGCGGGCCGTCGGCGAGATTCTGCAGCCCTGCCGGCAGCGGGTCGCCGAGGGTCCGGGCCAGCAGCGCGACCACGTGCGCGGCCGCCGCCTCGACCGGCTGCGCGATGCTGCTCATCCCGACCGCCGCCGCGACCGGCGTGTCGTCGAAGCCGATCACCGCCCGGGTGTGGCTGCGGGCGCCGAGGGCCAGCGAGTCGCTGGCGCAGACCAGCGCGGTGGCGCCGGCGGCGATCAGCTCGCGGGCCCCGTGCGCCCCCTGCGGCACCCCGTCCTGGCTGCCGCGGTCGAGCGCGAGGGCGTCCTCGAGCCCGAACCTGATCAGCTGCTGGCGCCAGCCGGCCCGGCGCTCGTCACCCAGGCCCGAGCCCGCGGGCCAGCCGAGGAAGCCGATCCGGGTGTGACCGAGGCTGTGCAGGTGCCGCACCGCCGCCGCCGTGCCGCGGCGGCCGTCGACGTCGACCCAGGCGTGCGGTGCCCGGTCGACCTGGTCGGCGTCGCCGTCGACCCGCTCCCGCCCGCCGGGTGGCCGGGAGCCGGCCAGCCAGGGACGCCCGAACGCCGCGCAGGCCACCCCGTGCTCGTTGAGCCAGGCCAGCCGGCGGTCGTCGCGCCCGGTGTCGGTGAGCACGAACGCATCGAGTCCGACGCTGTCGATCAGCTCCTCGTAGGCCTCGATCTCGGCGGCGTCGTCGCGGGCGGTGTAGAGCATCACCCGGTAGCCGGCGCTCTCGGACAGCTCGGTGAGCGCGTGCAGGAAGCGGTCGAGGACGTTGCCGTTGATCCCGTCGCGCCGCCGGCGCAGCCGCAGCCCGATGATCATGGAACGCCGGGTGCGGAGCTGGCGGGCCGCGGTGTTCGGCCGGTAGCCGACCGCGGCGATCGCGTCCATCACCCGGGCCCGGGTCTGCGGGCGCACCCGCTCGGGGGCGTTGATCACGTTCGACACCGTCTGCGCGGACAGACCGGCGCGGGCGGCCACGTCGGCCACCGTGGGCCTTCTCATCGACGCGATCGTATCCCGGCCGGACCCACCTGCGAGGATGATCGGATGGCGGCGCGACGGGTTCTGTTCATCGGTGGCAGCGGCATCATCAGCACCTCGTGCGTACGGCGGTGCGTCGAGCTCGGCGACGAGGTCGCGGTGCTCAACCGCGGCCGCTCGTCGACCCGGAGCCTGCCCGAGGAGGTGGAGAGCCTGGTGGCCGACGCGACCGACGCGGCGGCGGTCCGGGAGGCGCTCGGGGACCGCGAGTTCGACGTGGTCGCCCAGTTCCGCGCCTTCGACCCCGGCCACGTGCGGGCCGACGTGGAGCAGTTCACCGGCCGGACCGGCCAGTACGTCTTCGTCAGCTCGGCCTCGGCCTACCAGAAGCCGCCGGCCCGCAGCCCGGTCACCGAGTCGACGCCGCTGGCCAACCCGTTCTGGGACTACTCGCGGGCCAAGATCGCCTGCGAGCAGCTGCTCGACACCGCCTACCGCGACACCGGCTTCCCGGCCACCATCGTCCGGCCGTCGCACACCTATGACCACACCCTGATCCCCACCACCGGCGGCTGGACCGACGTCGCCCGGATGCGGGCGGGCAAGCCGGTGGTGGTGCACGGCGACGGCACCACCCGGTGGACGCTCACCCACTCCGACGACTTCGCGGTCGGCTTCTGCGGTCTGCTCGCCCACCCGCAGGCGCTGGGGGAGGCGTTCACGATCACCGGCGACCACGCGCCGACCTGGAACGAGATCTACACCTGGCTCGGCCGGGCCGCCGGCGTCGAGCCGGAGCTGGTGCACGTCGCCTCGGAGACCATCGCCGCCGTCGAGCCCGAGCTCGGTCCGCCGCTGCTCGGCGACAAGGCGCACTCGATGATCTTCGACTGCAGCAAGCTGCGGGCCCTGGTGCCGGAGTTCGCCCCGACGATCCGCTACGACCGGGTGGCCGCCGACCAGGTCGCCTGGTTTGACGCGCACCCGGAGGCGGCCGAGCTCGACGGTGAGCTCGACGCCCTGTTCGACCGGCTGGTGGCCGGCGTCCGCGCCTTCTGAGCCCGGCCGGTGACCTCGGTGCGCGCGCTGCCGGTCGCCGCGGTCGCGGTCAAGATCGCGCTCGGCGTGCTGCTGGTGCTCGCGGTCGCCGCACCCGACCTGGTCGGCAACAAGGCGCGGGCCGGCACCGCCCGGCTGGTCGCCTACCCGGTCGGCGTGCTGGTGCTGCCGCTGGGCTGGCTGCTGCTCACCGCGGTCCGGCGGGCCCGCCACCGCCCCGGGCCGGCGTTCCCGTGGCCGGCCGACCTGCTCACCTCGCTGCCCTGGCTGCTGGACACGATCGGCAACCGGTTCGGGCTGTTCGAGCGGGTCTCCTGGTGGGACGAGCTGATGCACGCGCTCAACTGGCTGCTGCTCACCGCCGGGGTGCTCGCCCTGTGGCGGACCGCCCGGCGGGCCACCGCGGGCGTGGTGGTCGTCGTCGCCCTCGGTTTCGGCTGCCCGGCCGCGCTGGTCTGGGAGCTGATGGAGTGGGCGTCCTTCAACCGGTACAGCTCGCTGCCCGCCGCCGTGTACGCCGACACCCTCGGCGACCTGGTGATGGGCACCCTCGGGTCGCTCCTCGCCGCGCTCGGCTGGTTGGCCGTCCGTGCCCGGGTCCGGGGGCACAAGTCGCTCGCGCCGATGGTCTAGGGTGGGACCCGTGCAGTGCACTGCTCTCCTTGCCTAGCCGCGCGGACCGCGCGGCCAACCCCTCCTGCCACCGGCCGAGGGGTTTTTTCATGCGCGGTCCCCGGCGGTGACCCGACGGACAGCAGGACGCAGACGACGAGGAGCAGAGACGTGACCGAGCAGGTGGAGCGAGCCGAGCAGGCCCCCGCGGCCGAGCAGCGCTACGACGCGGTCGCCGCGCAGGAGCGGTGGCAGGCGTACTGGGAGGAGCACGGCACCTTCGTCGCCGACGACGGCGAGACCGGCCGGGAGCGGCGCTACGTGCTCGACATGTTCCCCTACCCGTCGGGTGACCTGCACATGGGTCACGCCGAGGCGTTCGTGATGGGCGACGTGGTCGCGCGCTGGTTCCGGGCGCAGGGCTTCGAGGTGATGCACCCGATCGGCTGGGACTCCTTCGGGCTGCCCGCCGAGAACGCAGCCATCCAACGCAACGCGCACCCGGCCGAGTGGACCTACGCCAACATCGAGACCCAGGCGCGCTCGTTCAAGCGCTACGGGCTGAGCCTGGACTGGACCCGGCGGCTGCACACCTCCGACCCCGAGTACTACCGCTGGACCCAGTGGCTGTTCCTGCGGTTCCGCGAGCGCGGGCTGGCCTACCGCAAGGCGAGCTTCGTCAACTGGTGCCCGAAGGACCAGACCGTGCTGGCCAACGAGCAGGTGGTCGGCGGGCTGTGCGAGCGCTGCGGCAGCGTGGTGACCAAGCGCCAGCTGACCCAGTGGTTCTTCAAGGTCACCGAGTACGCGCAGCGGCTGCTGGACGACATGGCCGAGCTGGAGGGCGGCTGGCCCGAACGGGTGCTGACCATGCAGCGCAACTGGATCGGTCGGTCCGAGGGCGCCTGGGTCGACTTCGCCGTCGAGGGTCCCGACGGGACCGCCCGGCCCGAGCCGATGACCGTGTTCACCACCCGGCCCGACACCCTGTACGGCGCCACCTTCGTGGTGGTCGCCCCCGAGGCGGCACTGGCCGCCGAGATCGTCACCGACGAGCAGCGGCCGGCCTTCGAGGCCTACCTGGAGCAGACCAAGCGGGCCACCGAGATCGAGCGGCAGTCGACCGAGCGTCCCAAGACCGGGGTGTTCCTGGGCGTGCACGCGGTCAACCCGGTCAACGACGAGCGGATCCCGGTCTACGCGGCCGACTACGTGCTGGCCGAGTACGGCACCGGCGCGGTGATGGCCGTCCCGGCGCACGACCAGCGCGACCTGGACTTCGCCCGCGCCCTGGACCTGCCGGTCCGGGTGGTCGTCGACACCGGCGCCGAGGACCCGGCGACCAGCGGCGTCGCGGCGCCCGGCAACGGGCAGTACGTCAACTCCGGGGTGCTGGACGGGCTGACCGACAAGACCGCCGGCGTCTCGGCGATCACCGACCAGCTGGAGGCGGACGGCGTCGGTCGGCGGGCCACGATCTTCCGGCTGCGCGACTGGCTGCTGAGCCGGCAGCGCTACTGGGGCTGCCCGATCCCGATCATCCACTGCGAGCGGTGCGGCGAGGTGCCGGTGCCCGACGACCAGCTGCCGGTCGAGCTGCCCTACCTGAAGGGCGCCGACCTGGCCCCGAAGGGCACCTCGCCGCTGGCGGCGGCGACCGAGTGGGTGAACGTCGACTGCCCGTCCTGCGGTGGTCCCGCCAGCCGGGACACCGACACCATGGACACCTTCGTCGACAGCTCCTGGTACTTCTTCCGGTACTGCAGCCCGCAGGACACCGAGGCCCCGTTCGACCCGGACCAGGTGCGTGCCTGGATGCCGGTGGCCCAGTACGTCGGCGGGGTCGAGCACGCGATCCTGCACCTGCTGTACATGCGGTTCTTCACCAAGGTGCTGTTCGACATGGGGCTGGTCGACTTCACCGAGCCGATGCGCCGGCTGCTGAACCAGGGCCAGGTGATCAACCAGGGCAAGTCGATGAGCAAGTCGCTGGGCAACGGCGTCGACCTGGGTGCGCAGATCGACGAGTTCGGCGTCGACGCGATCCGGCTGACCGTGGTGTTCGCCGGGCCGCCCGAGGACGACATCGACTGGGCCGACGTCTCGCCGGCCGGGTCGCTGAAGTTCCTGCAGCGGGCCTACCGGGTGGCGGTCGAGGCCGGGGCCGGCACCCCCGTCGGGACGAATCCGGCGACCGGGGACCGGACGCTGCGCCGGACCGTGCACCGCTACGTCGACGAGATCGGCACCCTGGTCGAGGGCCAGCGGTTCAACGTCGCGGTGGCCCGGATCATGGAGATGGTCAACGCCACCCGCAAGGCCATCGACACCGGTGTCGGGGCCACCGACCCGGCGGTCCGCGAGGCGGCCGAGATGATCACCGTGACGCTGAGCCTGGTGGCGCCGTACGTGGCCGAGGAGATGTGGGAGCAACTGGGCCACCAGCCCTCGGTCGCCGACGCCGGCTGGCCGACGGTCGACTCGGCGCTGCTGGTCACCGAGTCGGTCACCTGCGTGCTGCAGGTGCAGGGCAAGGTGCGCGGCCGGCTGCAGGTGCCGCCGGACGTCGACGAGGCGACCCTGCGCGAGCTGGCCCTGGCCGACCTCGCGGTGGTCCGGGCCCTCGACGGCCGCGAGGTGCGGACGGTGATCGTCCGGGCCCCCAAGCTGGTCAGCATCGTCCCGGCCTGACGCCCCGTCGACGTGCCCTGAGCCCATCGACGTGCCCTGAGCCTGTCGAAGGGGGTTCGAGAAATCCCCTGCAGAATGGGTGCGCGAGGGTCGCCCGTGTCCCGGCCTCAGGCGCGCGCGGCGGTGGTGAGGGTGGCCAGCACGCCCCGGTGGTCGGTGCCCCGGACCGGCACCGCGCGGGAGGCGGTCGCGGTCAGCCCCGGAGCGAGCAGCACGTGGTCGATCTCGAGCAGCGGGGGGAAGGCGCGGTCGGCAGGGTAGGTCGGCTGCCAGCCCGCGGCGGCCAGTTCGGTGCTGCTCCGGTAGCCCGCGGCCCGGAGCGCGCGGATCGGGCGGTGGCTGTCGACCGCGTTGAAGTCGCCGGCCACCACCACCCGCTCGCCGGGCGGGACCAGCTCCCGCAGCCGCTGCTGCTCGCCGAGCCAGTCGTGGCCGCCGAGATAGGGACGCGCGGGGTGGACGCCGACCACGGTCACCGGGTCTGCGTCGGGCAGCCGCACCGTGACCGCCCAGGTCTGGTGCACCAGCCCCGGCAGGGCGCGGACGTCGGTCAGCGGATAGCGGCTGAACACCGCGGTGCCGGCGGCGCCCGACCAGGGCAGCGTGTTCGGCGTCCGGTGCGGGAAGCGTGCGCCGAAGGCACCCGCGGCCAGCGTGGAGACCGTCGGTTTCGTCGCCTCGGTCAGCACCACCACGTCGGCGGCGGCCGCGGCGTCGGTGACCGCAGCGGGGTCGGCGTGCCCGAGCTCCATGTTCAGGCTCAGCAGCCGGAAACCGGGGTCCCCGGCGGCCGCCGGTCGACCGGCCAGGGCGCCGGAGGCGTCGAGCCCGCGTCCGGCGAAGCGCGGCAGCAGCCAGGACGCGTGCACGGCGGCGAGCGCGAGCACCAGGCCGCCGACGGCGAGGGTGGCCGGGCGGCGCCGAGCGGCGATGCCGACCACCGCGGCCACCCCGGCGACCGCGTAGGACAGCAGGCCGTAGTCGCTGAACGAGGTGATCATCACCCAGGTGTCCGACGGCAGACCGCTGGCGTCCTCGGGCAGCGAGCGAGCCACCGTGGTCGCCGCACCGACCAGTCCGAACGGCACCGCCACCGCGGTGGCCACCCGCGCGGTGCGCCTGCCGCGATCGCCGCTCACCGGGTCCCGCCGATCACCGCGCGCAGTCCGCGGTGGTCGGTGCCGGGGACGGTGAACGCCGTCACCCGGGTGGCGGTGAGGCGGTCGTCGAGCAGGATGTGGTCGATCGGGATCAGCGGCGGCACCACCGAGTTCGCCGGATACGTCGGCAGCCAGCCCGCACCGGCGAGGTCGGTGGCCGAGCGGTAGCCCGCGTGCTTGAGCGCCAGCATCGGCGCGTGGTCGTCGACGGCGTTGAAGTCCCCGGCGACCAGCACCCGCCGGTCCGTGCCCAGCGTGTCCAGGTAGTCGTCGAGCACCCGGTGCTCGTCGGACCAGCGGTTGGTGCCGCAGAACGGGTTGCACGGGTGCGCACCCACGACGGTCAGGTCGCCCATCCCGGGGACGTCGGCCACCGCGCTCCACATCTGCCACGAGGTCGGCGGCAGCGCACGCGCCTGGCTGAGCGGGAAGCGGGACAGGATCGCCGAGCCGTTGCGGGTGCTGGCCTGCTGCCCGTCCGGGACGGCGTAGGGAAAGCGTGCGGCCAGGGCGCCGCTGCGCAGACCCTGCATCGCCCACGGGGTCACCTCGACCAGCACCAGCACGTCGGCACCGGACGCCTCACGGCTGAGCGCGTCGAGGTCGGCGCCACCGGATCGCAGGTTGAGGCTGAGCACGGTGATCGTCCGGGTGGAAAGTGGGCGGTGGTCGGCGACGAAGAACGGCGCCTGCCAGCCGAGCTGGAGGGCGAGCATCAGCGCCGCGATGGTGGTGGTGACGGCGAGCGCCCGCCGTCGCCGGGCCCGGATCAGCGCGACCAGGAAGCCGAGCACGCTGACCAGGCTGAAGAGGATGCCGTAGGGGATGAACGAGGCGGTCAGCGCCAGCAGGTCCTCGTTCGGCGCCAGCACCCGCATGATCACCGCGTACAGACCGGGGAAGAACGCCAGCATGGCCAGCCCGACCCAGAAGGCCTGGAACCGGCGTGGCATCGGTGAGCGGTCGATCCGCACCGGACCGCGGGCCGAACCGGTCGGGCCGGGCGCAGGAACGGCCGTTCCCGGGGCGGTCGGCCGGCTCATCGCGTCCCCTCCCGCCCCTTCGATCCGCTCGTGCAGGCGATCCCGTCGTGCCGGCGATCGGCCGGCCTCAGAGCTCCGGCACCCGTCGACGCCGCGCAGCCCGCGGGTTGGGCTTGGTCATCCGCAGCTCGGGCGGACCGGGCGGGTAGGGCGACCGTCGCCGGTTGTCGCTCTCGTGCCATCCATGATCGCGGTAGAACCGACGCGCCCGGTCGTTGTCGACGAGCACCCACAGGCTGGCCTCAGCGAGGAACGGGTCGGCGAACAGCTCGTCCTCGGCGCAGGTCAGCAGGCACCCGCCGACGCCGCGGCCCTGCCGGTCCGGGCGGACGCCGAGGTGGAGCACCGAGCTCGCGGAGAGCGCGACGAACCCCACCGGCTCGGGAGCGGCGCCCGCCGTGCCCTCGCCCGCCGTGCCTTCGGCGGACGGGTCCGGACCGGTGGCCGGGGCCGCCACGGCGATCAGGGTCTGCAGGGCGGGATCGCGGAGCACGTCGCGCCACCGGTCGGTGACCTGCTCGAGCGGGAAGGGGTAGGTCTCGGCGGGGAAGACGTGCGGGAAGGCCTCGATGCCGGCCTGTCGCTCGAGGTCCGCGAGCAGCGCCTCCGCACCCGGACGCGCTCGTCGCAGGGTGAGGTCGACGTCGCCCGCGCTGGTCCGCACCGGTGGGTTGTGCTCCTCCCAGCGTCGCCAGATCGCGTCGGCCACCGCGTCGGCCCGGGTCCGGCGGCCGGTGGCCTGCGCCCGGGTGGACTTCTGCACGCACCAGGCCTCGACCGTGGTCTCGGGTCCGGCGACCACCAGCCCGTTGCCGCCGGGGATGACCAGGCTGATCTGGTCCCACGGCAGCCGGTGGGTGCGGAACGGGTTGCGGACCACCAGCTGCTCGTCGTCGGCGGTGATCCGCGGGTGCAGGCCGAACCGCCAGGCGTAGAGCAGCCCGGCCACCGTGAGGACGAGCAGCAGCAGCGGGACCGCGAGGTGCTCGCGCAGGCTCCAGCTGTACCAGGCCAGCCCCGGGAGGCCGAGGAGGCAGATCAGCACGAACAGGCCGATCAGGGCGAGACCGGCCCGGGACGCGCGCCAGGTCTGGCGGCGCGGATCGGCCATCGGAGCTTCCGTTCTGTCGGGCGCCGGTCCGGAGCGGGGGTGACGGAGCGGGGAGTCCGTCGGCCGGGGCGACGCTGCGCTGATTATGCCGTGCGGACGCCGTCGGACCGGGTGAACGACCGGCGCTCGGCCCGGCGCTCGGCCCGGCGCTCGGCCCGGCGCTCGGCCCGGCGTCGTGGTCGGCGGCGGCCCCGGCCCGATCGTCCACACCCGGAGGCGGGCTCCGAGCGTCGTCCACAGCCGCCGACGGAGCGGCGACCGGCACGGACGGACCGTCCCACCGTGACGGACATGGGAGCGGGTGCGGACCAGGGGTGGGCCGAGGTGGCGGCGCGTCGGATCCGGGCGCTGACCGCGGCGCGCACCGGTGCGCCCGGTCCCGGACGTCCGTCGGGGGAGTGGCGGCTGCGCGACCCGGGCGAGGACGATCAGGACGACTGGCCCGACGGTTTCGCAGAGGATCTCGACGACGACCTCGCTGACGATCTCGGCGACGGGCCAGGTACCGGCGGCGGGCACAGGTCGGCTGACCGCTCCGGACGGGGACCGGCGGCGGGGTTCGGCCGGCGGCAGCTGCTGGTCGTGGTGGCGCTGCTCGCGATCGGGTTGATCGGTGCCGGGTGGGCGCTGCTCCGCGCCCGGCCGGTCGCGCTGGCCCAACCGCGGGCCGTGGTGGGAGCAACGGCAGCTCCGGGGGCGCCGGGAACCGGGCCGACCGCTGGCTCGGCGGCCCCTGGAGCGTCGACGGGAGCCACGGGCCCAGCAGCGTCGACGGGATCAACGACGGGGTCAACGACGGGGGCAGCCACGGGGGCAACGACGACCGGGCCGAGCGCGGGTGCGGAGATCGAGGTGCACGTGCTGGGCGCGGTCCGCCGCTCCGGGGTGGTGCGGCTGCCGATCGGGTCCCGGGTGGCCGACGCCATCGCCCGCGCGGGCGGGATCGTCGGCGGCGCGAAGCTGGGTCGGCTCAACCTGGCCCAGCCGCTGGGCGACGGGCAACAGGTGTTCGTGGCCCGGCGCGGCGACCCGGGGTCGAGCGAGGTCCGCGACCCGGTCTCCACCGCGCCGACCGGCGCGGGGGGCCGGGCAGGCTCGGCCGTCGGCTCGCCTTCGGCATCCGGATCGCCCGCCGGTGCGCCGGTGGACCTCAACACCGCGACCGAGGCCGACCTCGACGCGCTCCCCGGGGTCGGACCGGTGACCGCGGGCAAGATCATCGCTTGGCGCACCGCCCACGGCCGGTTCAGTGCGGTCGCCGAGCTCCAGGAGGTCGACGGGATCGGGCCGAAGACCTTCGCCGAGCTGGCTCCGCACGTGACCGTCGGATGACCGCGCTGCCGCCCGTGCCGGCCGGGTGTGTCGGCGGTGTAACCACAGGTTCCGACCTCGCTAAGAGTGGTGCCGCAGGGTCTCGCGGGTCTCCCGGTCCGCGTCGGGCGCGGTTAGCGTCCCGGTCACCGGGAGGAGGCAGGCATGCACACCTGCGAGGAAGTCCTGAGCACGGGTCGCCGTGGCTGAGTGGGTGGCGCCCGGGTCAGGCCCGTCCCGGGTGCAGAGCTGGTCGGCCCGCGGCACCGGCCGCG
The DNA here is from genome assembly GCF_014137855.1 of Microlunatus kandeliicorticis. Taxonomy (GTDB): domain Bacteria; phylum Actinomycetota; class Actinomycetes; order Propionibacteriales; family Propionibacteriaceae; genus Microlunatus; species Microlunatus kandeliicorticis. The sequence continues at coordinate 129,015 of NZ_JACGWT010000006.1, read as the reverse complement.
ACCACACGGTCGGGAGCGGGCCCGCCGACACGGCGTCCCGGACGACGGTCGACCCGGCGATCTGGCGCGAGCACGGCCGCCCGCTGGTCCGGGCCGAGGCCATCGGCCCGCTCACCGGGGCGGAGGTCGCGGTCAAGGACCTGTTCGCGGTCGCCGGTCACCGTCGGGGCGCCGGCGTCCCCGGCTGGCTGGCCGAGGCGGCGCCGGAGACCACGCACGCCGACGCGCTCGAGCGGCTCCTCGCGGCCGGTGCGACGGTCCGCGGCATCACCCACGCCGACGAGTTCGGCTACGGCATGGTCGGGCGGAACGCCCACTACGGCACCCCGCCCAACGCCGCCGTCCCCGGCGCGGTGCCGGGGGGCTCCAGCAGCGGGACCGCCGCCGCGGTCGGGCTCGGCCTCGCCGACGTCGGGCTGGGCACCGACACCGCCGGCTCGGTGCGCATCCCGGCCTCCTATCAGGGACTCTGGGGGCTGCGGACCAGCCACGGTCGGGTGCCCACCGTCGGCGTGCTCCCGCTCGCCCCGAGCTTCGACACCGTCGGGCTGCTCACCCGGACCGCCGACGTCCTCGCGGCCGCGACCCACGCGCTGCTGGGGACCGCGACCGACGCGCGACGCGGCGACGCGGCGGAGGACGATCCCGAGCCGGGCACCTTCCCGCTCGTCGTCGACACCGACGCCCTGGCCGCGGTCAGCGACCCGGTGCGGGCGTTGTTCCGCGCCGCGCTCCAGCGGATCGCCGCCGACGCCGGGCTCGGCCCGGTCGAGCCGGTGCGTCTCGGCGACCCGGGGACCCGTGCCGAGTGCTTCCGGGTGGTCCAGGCGGCCGAGGCCTGGCGGGCGCACGGCCGCTGGGTGGCGACCCATCCCGGCGCGCTCGGACCCGACGTCTCCGAACGGTTCGCCGTGGCCGCCGACGTCGACCCCGGGACCGAACAGCGGGCGCGGGCCCGGGCGGCCGAGCTGCGCGGCTGCCTCGACGAGCGGCTGGACGGCCGGGTGCTGCTGCTGCCCACCGCGCCGTCGCCGGCGCCGCCACTGACCAGCAACGCGGCCGAGCTCAACGACGTCCGCCGCGGCATCCTGCGGCTCACCTCGATCGCCGGCCTGGGCGGCTACCCGGCGCTGTCGGTGCCGAGCCTGGTGATCACCACCCTGCACGCCTCCGCCCCGGTCGGGCTGTGTCTGGTCGGGCCGCGCGGGAGCGACCTGGCGCTCATCGCGCTCGGCCGGCGGATCGACCAAGCCCTGAAGTGACGGAGCGGGTCACGGAAGAACCGGGCTGAGTCCTCGCCCGACGCCGTGCGACTGCAGCTCACGCGGCTCCCTCCGGAGGATCCGGCACTCGCCCTGATCCACAGCGGGGCGGGCGCCGGGAGCCGCGTCCACAGCCCCGGGCCGATGACGTCCGGAACCGGGTGGACCACCCCAGGGTGAGGTCGTGGAACCCCGCCCGGACGACCCGTCGACCGCGGACCGGCCCGCCCGCCGCTCGCGACGACCACCGAGAGCCCGCAAGGCCCGAAAGGCGCGACCGGACGCCCGGCTGGTGCCGGTCGCCCTCGCCTGCTGGGCCGGTGCGGCGGCAGCGGTCAGCGGGGCCGGCGCCTCGCTCGGGGGAGCGCTCGCCCTCGCCCTGTCGGCGCTGCTGGCCGCCGGTGTGCTGGCAGCGGTGCTGCTGATCGTCACCGGCCGCGCACGCCGGCTGGGCTGGTTGCTGGTCGCCAGCGCGGTGGCGCTCGCGGTGGCGTTCGGGGACGGGTTGCTGCACCGGCAGGCCCTCGACGCCTCACCGGTGGCCGCGCTCGCCGCGACGCGCGCGGTGGCCACGGTCCGGGTCGAGCTGACCGGCGATCCCACCGTCCGGTCCGGCGGTGTGCGCCCACCGTTCCTGATCCGCCGCGGACTGGTCCGCGAGGTCGACGGTCGTGGCCAGCGCTGGGGCACCCGTACTGCCGTCGACCTCACCGTCTCCGGCGACGCACTGTCCGTGTGGGAGCGCGCCCCGCTCGGCACCGAGCTGACCACGACGGTGCGCTTCGAGCCCGCCGACCCCGGGGCCGCGGTGGCTGCCACTGCCCGGATCCGTGGCCCGACCGCGGTCGTCCGGTCACCAGGACCGGCCGCCTCCGCGGTCGAGCGGGTCCGTTCCGGGCTCCGGGCCGCGGTCGCGCACCGGTCCGCCGAGCAACGGGCGCTGGTCCCGGCGCTGGTCCTCGGCGACACCTCCGCGGTCACCGACGCGCTCCGCGAGGACTTCCGGATCACCGCGCTCACCCACCTGATGGCGGTCTCCGGCGCCAACCTGACGCTGCTGCTCGCCTTCGTCCTCGTCGCCGCCCGGTGGCTCGGGGTACGCGGGTGGTGGCTCCGCGCGCTGGCGGTGCTGACCGTGGCGGTGTTCGTCGGCCTGTGCCGCAGCGAACCGTCCGTGCTGCGGGCGGCGGCGATGGGCCTGGTGGTGCTGGTGGCGCTCGGGCTGAGCGCGGGGGAGAGCGCCTTGCGCCACCTCGCGCTGGCCGCGGTGGTGCTGCTCCTCGTCGACCCCTGGCTGGCCACCTCCTACGGCTTCGTGCTGTCGGTGCTGGCCAGCGGCGGGATCGTCTGCTGGGCCCGGCGGTGGACCGAGGTGCTCGCCGGCTGGTGCCCGCGGCTGCTCGCCGAGTCGGTCACCGTGCCGGTCGCGGCGCACCTGGCGACCCTGCCGGTGGTCGCGGTGCTCTCGGGCCGGGTCAGCCTGGTCGGTGTCCTCGCCAACCTCTGCGCCGCGCCCGCGGTCGCGCCCGCCACGGTGCTCGGTTTCGCCGCGGCCGGGCTCTCGCTGGCGGCCGCGCCGCTCGCCGCGCTCGCGGGGTTCGGGGCCGCCTGGTCGGCCCAGCTCATCCTCTGGGTGGCCCACGCCGGTGCGCGGCTGCCCGGGGCCTCGACCCCGTGGCCGACCACGCCGGTCGCGATCACCCTGCTCGCGGTCGCCGCCCTGCTCGTCGCGACCGCGATGCCGGTGGTGCTCCGGAGCCGCTGGCTGACCGGCGCGGTGGCGGTGCTGATGCTGGTGGTGGTGCTGCGGCCGGCCGTCGTCCCGGGCTGGCCGGGCGCGGACTGGGCGGTGGTGGCCTGCGACGTCGGCCAGGGGGACGGGGTGGTGGTGCGGGTCGGCGCCGGTCAGGCCGTCGTCTTCGACGCCGGTCCCGACCCCGCGCCGATGCGGACCTGTCTCGACCAGCTCGCCGTCCGCGCCGTCCCGCTGTTGGTGTTCACCCACTTCCACGCCGACCACGTCGGCGGGCTGACCGGCGTCTTCGCCGGCCGCCGCGTCGGCCAGATCTGGACCTGCCCGTATCCGTCGCCACCCGAGGGCGCCGCCGCGGTCGCGGCCGCCGCGGCGAGCCGGGGGATCGCGGTCCGGGTCCCGGCCGTCGGCGAGCAGATCGCGGTCGGACCGGTCCGGCTCGACGTGGTGGGCCCGGTGATCCGGTTTCCGCTGCTCGGCCCCATCGCCGCCGAGGACTCCTCCTCGCAGCAGAACGAGGAGAGCCTGGTGGTCCGGGTGACCACCCCCGAGCTGACCCTGCTCGAGACCGGCGACGTCGAACCGCTGCAGCAGGCGGCGGTGCTGGCGGCGACCGAGGCGGCCGGCGGCACCCTCGCGGTCGACGTGCTCAAGATCCCGCACCACGGCTCGGCGAACCAGGATCCGGCGTTCATCGCGGCCAGCCGGGCGGCGGTGGCCATCGCCAGCGCCGGCCTGCACAACGACTACGGCCACCCGGCGCCGCGGACTGTCCGGCTGGTCGAGGGCGACGGCATGACGCTGCTCCGCACCGACCGGCAGGGCTCGGTGGCCGTCGGTCGTGACCGCGGGCGGTTGGTCGCGCTCGCGCAGAAGCAGGCGCCACCGGGATGACGCCACCCGGGGACCGCCTCGTCCGGACGACCGCGCACCGCGCCACGCCGCACCGGAGCAGCGGGCCGGCGAGGTGGTCGGGGCTGTCGGTCGCCGGTGGCAGGATGACCGGCATGCCGAGCCGCAGCCCCGCCGCCCCGACGGTGTTCGGCCACACCGTGCTGGTCAGCGGTCCGGAGGGCCTGCTCGCCGACCGCGCGGTGGCCGAGCGGCTGGCCGTGGCCCGGGCGTCCGCGCCCGACGTCGAGATCTCCGAGGTGACCGCGGCCGAGCTCGACCCGGGTCGGCTCGCCGAGATCACCAGCCCGTCGCTGTTCTCCACGGCCCGGGTGGCGGTGGTCCGGGACCTCGCCCAGCTGCCCGCCGAGGTGGCCGAGCCGCTGCTGGCCACCGCCGTCGCGCCGGACGCCGAGCTCGGGCTGGTGCTCGTCCATGGGGGTGGGGTGAAGGGCAAGGCCGTGCTCGACAAGCTCAAGAAGGCCAAGGTCGAGGTCGTGGACTGTCCGAGCCTCAAGCCCTGGGAGCTGCCGCAGTTCGTGGTGGCCGAGGCCCGCCGGCAGGGCAGCCGGATCGCCAAGGAGACCGCGCAGCAGCTCGTCGACGCGGTCGGTCACGACCTGCGCGGGGTGGCCTCTGCGGTGGCCCAGCTGGTCGCCGACGCGGAGGAGAACGAGATCACCGACAAGCTGGTCCGGCGCTACTTCGGCGGCCGCGCCGAGGTGACCAGTTTCGCGGTGGCCGACGCCGTGCTGGCGGGCGAGACCGGGAAGGCGATGGAGCAGCTCCGCTGGGCGCTGTCCACCGGCGTGGCGCCGGTGCTGGTCACCAGCGCGCTGGCCAGCGGGCTGCGGGGGATGGGCAAGCTGGTCTCCGCACCCTCCGGGCTCCGCGACAACGACCTGGCCGGGGCGGTCGGCGTACCGCCCTGGAAGCTGCGGACCATGAAGGCGCAGGCCCGCGGGTGGGACGCCCGTTCGGTGGCCAGCGCCCTGCAGCTGGTCGCCGCCGCCGACGCCGACGTCAAGGGCGCCAGCGACGATGCCGGGTTCGCGCTCGAGCGCGCGGTGCTCGGGGTGGCCCGCAGCCGTCGCTGACGAGATGCGCTGACGAGGTGCGCCGACGAGGGGCACCGACAAGGGTCGCTGACGGGGGCGTTGTCCCCAGACACACGAAAGTCCCGGCCCCCTCGCGGGAACCGGGACGGTGTGCGGAGCGGACCGGCTGGGTCAGCCGATCTTCGCGGCGCGGGCGGCGATGGCCGACTTGCGGTTGGCCGCCTGGTTCTTGTGGATGACGCCCTTCGAGACCGCCTTGTCGAGCGCACGGCTGGCGTTGCGAGCCGCGGTCTGCGCGAGCTCGGCGTCGCCGGCCTCGGCAGCCTCGCGGAACCGGCGGACGTGGGTCCGCAGCGCCGACTTGACCGCCTTGTTGCGCTGACGGGACGCCTCGTTCGTCTTGATCCGCTTGATCTGGGACTTGATGTTCGCCACGGAGCAGGCCTCTGAGCTTCTCGGTCGTCTGGTGTTCGGGTCGCATCCGTGTCCGGACGCGACCGCTCACGTTACCAGTGGGTGGCACGACGGCCCAAATCCTCCGCGGCCCGGCGAGGATGGTCCGGTGCCCGACTACGGACGACCTCTGAGCTTCGGTGTCTTCGTCACCCCGGCCGCCGCGCAGCCCGAGACCGTGGTCGCGCTGGCCGAGCTGGCCGACCGGTCGGGGCTCGACCTGCTGACCTTCCAAGACCATCCCTACCAGCCCGCGTTCCTCGACACCTGGACGCTGCTGGCCTACGCCGCGGCCCGGACCGAACGGATCGGGCTGGCCGGCAACGTGCTCAACCTGCCGCTGCGCCCACCCGCGGTGCTCGCCCGCAGCGTGGCCAGCCTCGACCTGCTCTCCGGCGGCCGGGTCGAGCTCGGGCTCGGCGCGGGCGCCTTCTGGGAGGCGATCGAGGCGATGGGCGTCCCCCGCCGCCGAGGGGGCGAGTCGGTGGCCGCGCTCGCCGAGGCGATCGAGGTGATCCGGCAGACCTGGGCGGTCGACCAGCGCGGCGGCGTCCGGGTCGACGGCGAGCACTACCGCGTCCACGGCGCCAAGCGCGGCCCGGCGCCGGCGCACCCGGTGGGGATCTGGCTGGGCGCCTACAAGCCGCGGATGCTCGCCCTGACCGGTCGGGTCGCCGACGGCTGGCTGCCGTCGCAGGGCTACCTGGCCGACGGCGATCTCGAGCGCGGTCACGCCGCGATCGACGAGGCCGCCACCGCCGCCGGCCGGTCCCCGCGCGACGTCCGGCGGCTGCTCAACGTCAACCGGCCCGACGACCCCGCGCGGGAGGCCGAGGCCTGGATCGAGCAGCTCGCCGCCCTGGCGCTCGACGGTGTCGACACCTTCATCGTCCCGGCCGACGACGCGGCCACGGTCGGACTGTGGGCCGAGGAGATCGCCCCGGCCGTCCGCGCGGTGGTCGAGGCCGAGCGTTCCCGCGGGAACGCCGACAACCGGTCCGACACCTCGACCCACACCGCGAGCGAGACCGCGAGCGACACGTCGAACCACACGTCCACCGAGGCGCCCGAGGAGGCCGAGCGCGAGCAGTGGGACCGACTCGGGCTGCGCCCCACCCCGCCGCCCGAGGCGTTCCTCACCGACGACCTGCCGTGGGACGAGACCGCCCGCCCGCGCCGGCGCCCCACCGCCGCCGGCCGTTACACCGACCGCGGCCGCGCCGTCGGTCAGCACCTGATCGACGTCCACGACCACCTGCGCAGCGAGCTGACCGAGGTCCGTTCGGTGCTCGACCAGGTCCGCCGTGGCACGATGCAGGCCGGAGCCGCCCGGTCGGTGCTCAACGACCTCACCATGCGGCAGAACGACTGGACGCTCGGCGCCTACTGCGCGCAGTACTGCCGGGTGGTCACCGGCCACCACAGCCTCGAGGACGCCTCGATCTTCCCGCACCTCCGTCGCGCCGAGGACGACCTCGCGCCGGTGCTCGACCGGCTGACCGTCGAGCACCACGCCATCCACGACGTGCTCGAGCTGCTCGACGCCCGGCTGGTCGACTTCATCGCGCACCCGGACGACTTCACCGGGCTGCAGGACGCCCTCGACCGGCTGACCGACACGCTGCTGTCGCACCTCTCCTACGAGGAGGACCAGCTGGTCGAGCCGCTGGCCCGGCTCGGCTTCTACCCGCAGCAGGTCTGACCCGCCGTGCGGGATTCGGCCCGGCTTGGCGGAACGTGACAGGATCGGACGTTGTGAGTTCCGCGGTCGCCACCCCTCCGGTCGGACGGACCGACCCTGCCCTGATCCGGAACTTCTGCATCATCGCCCACATCGACCACGGCAAGTCGACGCTGGCCGACCGGATGCTCCAGCTCACCGGGGTCGTCGACGCCCGGGCGATGCGGGCCCAGTACCTCGATCGGATGGACATCGAGCGCGAGCGCGGGATCACCATCAAGAGCCAGGCGGTCCGGATGCCGTGGCAGGTCTCGACCGACCTCGCCGGCGCCACCCACGTGCTCAACATGATCGACACCCCTGGTCACGTCGACTTCACCTACGAGGTGTCCCGCTCGCTCGCCGCCTGCGAGGCCGCGGTGCTGCTGGTCGACGCGGCGCAGGGGATCGAGGCGCAGACGCTGGCCAACCTCTACCTGGCCCTCGACGCCGACCTGCACATCATCCCGGTGCTCAACAAGATCGACCTGCCGAGCGCCCAGCCGGAGAAGTTCGCCGAGGAGCTGGCCAACATCATCGGCTGCGACGTCTCGGACGTGCTCCGGGTGTCGGCCAAGACCGGTGAGGGCGTCGCCGAGCTGCTCGACCAGATCGTCGCCCAGACCCCGGCGCCGGTCGGGGACGCCGACGCCCCGGCCCGGGCGCTGATCTTCGACTCGGTCTACGACACCTACCGCGGCGTGGTCACCTACGTCCGGGTCGTCGACGGCGAGCTCAAGCACCGCGACCGGGTGCTGATGATGTCGACCAAGACCACCCACGAGGCGCTCGAGATCGGTGTCATCTCGCCCGAGCCGGTCAAGGCCCCGGCCCTCGGCGTCGGGGAGGTCGGCTATCTGATCACCGGGGTCAAGGAGGTCCGGCAGTCCCGGGTCGGTGACACCATCACCACCGCGGTCCGGCCGGCCGGCTCCGACCTCGGCGGCTACCGGCACCCCAACCCGATGGTCTTCGCCGGGCTCTACCCGATCGACGGCGCCGACTACCCCGAGCTCCGCGAGGCGCTCGACAAGCTGCAGCTCAACGACGCCGCGCTGGTCTACGAGCCGGAGACCTCCGGTGCCCTCGGCTTCGGGTTCCGGATCGGCTTCCTCGGGCTGCTGCACATGGAGATCGTCCGCGAGCGGCTCGAGCGCGAGTTCGACCTCGACCTGATCTCCACCGCGCCCAACGTGGTCTACCGGGTGGTGATGGAGGACGGCCGCGAGCTGACCGTCACCAACCCGTCGGAGTACCCGTCGGACGGCCGGATCGCCGCCGTCTACGAGCCGGTGGTCCGGGCGACCATCCTGTCGCCGGCCGAGTACATCGGCACCATCCTCGAGCTCTGCCAGGCCCGACGCGGCGTCCAGCAGGGGATGGACTACCTGTCGGCCGACCGGGTGGAGATCCGCTACACCCTGCCGCTGGCCGAGATCGTCTTCGACTTCTTCGACGCGCTCAAGTCGCGCACGAAGGGGTTCGCCAGCCTCGACTACGAGCCGGCCGCCGAGGAGCCGTCCGACCTGGTCAAGGTGGACATCCTGCTGCACGGCGACCCGGTCGACGCCTTCAGCGCGATCGTCCACAAGGACAAGGCCTACAGCTACGGCGTGATGATGGCCGAGAAGCTCAAGGAGCTGATCCCGCGGCAGCAGTTCGAGGTGCCCATCCAGGCCGCGATCGGCGCTCGGGTGATCGCCCGCGAGACGATCCGGGCGATCCGCAAGGACGTCCTGGCCAAGTGCTACGGCGGTGACATCACCCGCAAGCGCAAGCTGCTCGAGAAGCAGAAAGAGGGCAAGAAGCGGATGAAGATGGTCGGCCGAGTGGAGGTCCCGCAGGAGGCGTTCGTCGCCGCGCTGGCCACCACCGAGCCCCGTCCGCAGAGTTCCTGAGACAGGGTCCGCGCACTCAGACTTCGCACAGGTCTGAGGGGTGATCTTGGTCCCGCGGTTCCCGCCGCGCAGAGTCGGCGGGGCGCGGAGCACGCAAGGGGACCAGAGGACATGAGCTTGATCGGGTGGCCGTTTCCCGCCCTGGTGGGGACGGTCGCGGTGTTGGCGATCATCGGCCTGGTGGTGGGGTGGAAGCGGCTCTCCCGCAACCGCCCGCACCTGATCGCCGGCCGGATCTTCGGGATCCTCGGGATCAACGTCCTGGTGGTCTTCCTCGCGGCCGTGCTGCTCAACCAGCAGTTCCTCTTCTACGCCAGCTGGACCGACCTGGCCAACAGCTTCGGCGGCACCCCCAAGCAGACCATGATCAGCCGCGGCGGGAACGCCGCCAAGGCCGCCACCGTCGCGCTCCGTCCCGGTCAGGGCCGCTCGATCACCGTGACCGCGCCGCGCAAGCTGCCGGCGCTGCCGTCCAGCGCCGGCTCCGGCTCCGGCGCGCGGATCACCTACACGGTGCACGGCCGGCTGAGCGGGATCACCAGCACCGTCGTCGTCCAGCTGCCGCCCGGCTACAACCAGTCGTCCGCGACCGAGTACCCGGTGCTGGAGACCTTCCAGGGCTACCCGGGCCAGCCGACGCAGTGGCTCAACGTGCTGCACCTCGGCGACGCGGTCGACTCCGACGCCGCCGCGCACCAGCTGGTCGCGCCGATCATCGTGTCGCCGCAGACCGAGGTGCCGATCGGCGTCGACTCCGAGTGCGTCAACGGCGGCGGTGGCAACCCGAAGGTCGAGACCTGGGTGACCAGCGACGTCCCGAACTGGGTGATCCAGCACTTCCACGTCCGGACCAACCGCCAGTCCTGGGCGACGATCGGGCTGTCGGCCGGCGGGTGGTGCGCGGCGATGGCCGCGATGCGCCACCCCGGCACCTACTCGGCGGCGATCGTGATGGCCGGCTACTACAAGCCGTGGTTCGGCCCCTACTACCGGCCGTTCGAGCCGAACAGCCCGCTGGGCCGCAGCTACGACCTGCTGACCATGGCCCGCAAGTCGCCGCCGCCGGTGGCCATCTGGCTCGAGTCCTCGCACGCCGACCGGGACAGCTGGCCGACCACAGGACAGTTCCTCCGCGACGTCCGCAGCCCCACCGCGGTGACCGCCAAGGTGCTGCAGAACGCCGGCCACCGGATGAGCGTGTGGATCGACATGCTCCCCGAGGCGCTGCACTGGCTGGGCACCAACGTCCCGGGGTTCCGCCCGGCGAAGTGAGCGCCGCCCGGGCGGCGGAGGACGAAAACCGGTTGCCACGGTGCGGGCCGGAGCGGTTCACTGCTCCGCGACCCGCACCAGGCGTCCGGAGAGGTCTCAGAGGCATGCGAGCAGCACAGGTGATCCACCAGGCCCATCTCGCCGAGCCCAGGACCCTCTGTGCAGCTGCCCGACCCAGCCCTCTCCACTCCCGATTCCGACCCGGACCGTCCCACGCTCAACCTGGGGATCGTCGCCCACGTCGACGCCGGTAAGACCAGCCTCACCGAACGGCTGCTCTACGCGGCCGGCGCCATCGACGCACCCGGCCGCGTCGACGACGGCACCACCACCACCGACACGCTCGCGCTGGAGCGGGCGCGCGGCATCACCATCCGCGCCGCGGTGGCCTCGTTCCGGCTGCCGACCGTGCGCCCGCCCGGCGAGGTCGCGGTCAACGTCATCGACACCCCCGGCCACCACGACTTCGTCGCCGAGGTCGAGCGCGCGCTGACCGTGCTCGACGGCGCCGTGCTGGTGGTCTCGGCGGTCGAGGGCGTCCAGGCCCACACCCGGCTGCTGCTCCGCACGCTGCGTCGGCTCGGCATCCCGACGCTGGTCTTCGTCAACAAGATCGACCGCACCGGTGCGCGGGCCGACGCGCTGGCGGCCGAGCTGGCCGCCGCGCTCGACGTGGTGGTCGTCCCGCTGGCCCGCGTCGTGGGGCTCGGCACCCGCGACGCGCGGTCGATCCCGGTCGACCCGGTCGACCCGGCGGACCGGGCCGCGCTGGTCGAGCCGCTGTCGCTGGCCGACGACCGGCTGGCCACCGCCTGGCTGGCCGACCCCGACCGGCTCGACCCCGCCCGGGTGCTCGCCTCGCTGCGCCGCCAGAGCCGGGCCGGTCGGGTGCACCCGTTGCTCTACGGCTCCGCGATCACCGGTGCCGGCGTCGACCAGCTGATGAGCGTCCTGCCCGACCTGCTGCCGGCCAGCCCGGCCCCGTCGGCCACCGACGACGGCGGGGCCACCGCGTCGGGCCGGGTGTTCAAGATCGAGCGGGACCCGGCCGGACGACGGGTCGCCTACGTCCGGGTGGACGCGGGCCGGCTGGCGGTCCGCGACCGGGTGCGGGTGGGCGGCGGGCGCCGGGCCAAGATCACCGCGTTGTCCTGGTTCGCCGACGGCGGCCGGGTGGCCGTCGAGCAGCTGGCCGCCGGCCAGATCGGCACCGTGTCCGGGCTCGACGAGGTCCGGATCGGCGACGTGGTCGGCTCCGGCGACGCCGGGGCGCGGCCGGGACGCGCCGCGACGGCCGCAGGTCCGGCCGCCTTCGAGCCGCCGACCCTCGAGTCGGTCGTCGCACCCCGCGATCCGGCCCGGGCCGGAGCGCTGTTCGCCGCGCTCACCGAGCTGGCCGAGCAGGACCCGTTGATCGCGTTCCGCCGGCAGGACGACGAGCTGCTGGTCTCGCTCTACGGCGAGGTCCAGCAGCAGGTGCTCGAGGCCACCCTGGCCGCCGACTACGGGCTCGAGGTCGACGTCCGGGCGGCCCGGACGCTCTGCGTCGAGCGGCTGGCCGCGACGGGCGAGGCGGTCGAGCACGTCGGCGGGGACAACCCGTTCCTGGCCACCGTCGGGCTCCGGGTCGAGCCGGCTCCCGTCGGCAGCGGGGTGTCGTTCGCGCTCGAGGTCGAGCTCGGGGCGATGCCGGCCGCGTTCTTCGCGGCGACCGAGGCGACCGTCCGGGCCGAGCTCGAGCAGGGTCCGGCCGGCTGGCCGGTGCCGGACGCGCGGGTGGTGATGACCCACAGCCGGTACCTGCCGCGGCAGAGCCACGCGCACCAGAAGTTCGACAAGTCGATGTCCAGCACCGGAGCCGACTTCCGCGGGCTGACCCCGCTGGTGCTGGCGGCCGCGGTGTCCCGGGCGGGCACGGTGGTCTGCGAGCCGGTGCACCGCTTCGTCGCCGAGTTCCCGGCCGACGTGCTCGGGGCGGTGCTGCCGGTGCTGGTCGCGCACGAGGCGGTGCCATGGGCCCCGGTGGTCGACGCCCGCCACTGGTGCCGGGTCGAGGGAGAGGTCCCGGCGGCGCGGGTGCAGGAGGTTCGTCGGCGGCTGCCCGGGCTGACCCGGGGGACCGGGCTGCTCGAGACCACCTTCGCCCGCTACGCCCCGGTCACCAGCGGACCGGCGCCGCGGCGACCGCGCCGACGACCGGACGCCTACCGGCGCAAGGACTACCTGCTCCAGGTGCTCCGCCGGGTCGACACCGGGACCGAGGACGCGCGGTGAGCCGTCCGGCAGGATGAGGGCTCCCCCTCACAGAAGGAGCCCCCGTGACCTCCGACCCGTCCGACGTCACAGCCCTCGTCAGCTACTGCGAGCAGCATCTCGGTGACCCGCACGTCTGGGAGGCACCTCCGGGCTACCCGGACAGCCTGGCGCTGTGCATCATCGACTCGGTCTACTCGACTGGTTCGCACTACGCCTCGGTCGTCAAGGTGGTCGATCGGTACCGGGAGAAGCGCGGTTCGGCTGACGGCGCTCGCGGCCTGCTGGAGTCGATCGACGCCGTCGGTGGTCCGCAGGCGTGGGCACGGGAGGTGGCCGGCAACGTCAAGCCCGCGAACACCAGACCGGGCGCACCGCTCAAGGCCGAAGTCGTGCAGCAGGCGGCGCAGCTGATGACCGGTCTCGCGATCGACACCGTCCAGGACCTGGTTGCCGTCGTCCGTCCGAGCCCGACCGATAACCCGGTCCACACGGGCTGGAAGCGGCTGCCCAGCCAGAGCTCGGGCGTCACTTACAACTACCTGCTGATCCTCGCCGGGCTGCCGTCGGTGAAGCCCGACCGGATGGTGCTGCGCTTTCTCGGTGACACGCTCGGCCGCTCGATCACCAGGGATGACGCCGTCGCGCTGGTGACCGCGACCGCGGACCACCTCGGCGTGAGCGCCCGCGTTCTCGACCACGTCGTCTGGCGGGCAGCCTCCGGTCGCGAGCTGGTCGACTGAGCCCGATCAGCTCACCAGCGCACCGGGAGGGCCACCAGCCCGCCGGTCAACTGGCTGCTGCGCAGCTCGAGCGCGTCGACCGGCACGGCGAGCCGCAGGTCGGGCAGCCGCCGGGCGAGGGTGGCGACGGTGGTCCGCAGCTCGGTCCGGGCCAGGCTCGCGCCGATGCAGAAGTGTGCGCCGTGGCCGAAGCCGAGGTGCGGGTTGGGTGAGCGGGTCGGGTCGAACTCCCCGGGCCGCTCGAAGACCGCCGGGTCGCGGTTCGGGGCGGTCGGGCTGAGCACCACCGCGTCGCCGCGGGCGATCCGCTGCTCCCCGAGCCGGACGTCCTCGTGGGCGTACCGGAGCACGCCGAGCCCGCCCGGCGCGGCGAGCCGGAGGATCTCCTCGACCGTGCCGTCGACGCTGCCCGGCTCCTCGGCCAGCCGCCGGTACGCCTCGGGCCGGGTCAGCAGCAGCACCATCCCGTAGTCGATCCGGGTCACGGTGGTCTCGTGCCCGGCGAACAGCAGCCCGGTGGCCAGCTTGGCCACCGCGAGGTCGTCGAAGCGCGGGTCGGCCTGCTGCGCGGCCACCAGGTCGCTGATCACGTCCGGCTGCGGGTCCCGGCGCTTCTGCTCGGCCAGCCCGCCGACGTAGGCGACGAACTCGGCCCGGGCCGCCTGGGCGTCGTCGCCCCCGTCGAGCCGGCTCATCCGGTCCGACAGCTCGCTGAAGTGCGCCCGGTCGGCGAAGGGCACGCCGAGCAGCTCGCAGATCACCAGCACCGGCAGCGGGAACGACAGCCGGGCGTGCAGGTCGACGGTGCCGTCCCCGTCGCTCAGAGCGCGTTCCCGCGCGGCGACCAGGTCGTCGACACAGCCGTCGACCAGTTCCTGCACCCGCGCCTCGAGCGCACGCATCCGCTTGGCCGAGAAAGCCGGCACCAGCAGCTTCCGCATCCGGGTGTGGTCGGCCTGCTCGGTGGCGTAGTTGTCCGCGGCGCCGCCCATCACCGCGGCCTCGGACAGCCGGGCCGCACGCTCGGGCTCGGGGTGGCTGCGGCCGAAGCGGGGGTCCGACCAGATCTCGCGGGCGGCCTCGTAGCGGGTGACCAGCCAGACCCGGTCGCCCACCGGCGTCCGGACGTCGACGAGCGGTGCCTGCGCCCGCAGCAGCCCCCACTCCGGGGCGACCTCGAGCGCGTTCGGCTGGTCGAACGGCAGCTGCGGCAGCTCGGTGCTGATCTCGGCGCTGGTCACGGGGGTGAGCCTCCTCGGGTCGGGCACGACGGACCGGCGGATTGCCTATCCCGCCGATGCATCCAGTGTGCGCCCTAGTCGATGCCCGACCGCTCGACCCCCTGCACCAGGTAGCGCTGGAGGAAGACGAACACCAGCAGCACCGGGATCATCGAGACCAACGAGCCCAGGAACAGCTGCGGATAGAGGATCCGCTGCGAGGTGAGGAACTGGCTGAGCGCCACCTGGATGGTCCGGTGGGCGTCGTCCTGACCGATCAGCAGCGGCCAGAGGAACGCGTTCCAGCTGCCGATGAACACGATGGTCCCCACCGCGGCGCAGATGCCGAAGGTGTTCGGCATCACCACCCGCCAGAACGTCCGCCAGTAGCCGGCGCCGTCGATCTGCGCGGACTCCTCGAGCTCGTGCGGGAAGCCGAGGAAGAACTGCCGAAACAGGAAGGTGGCGAACGCGCTGAACAGCCCGGGCACGATCAGACCTCTCAGCGAGGAGATCCAGCCGAGGCTCGAGACCATCACGAAGCTCGGGATGAACGTCACCGCGGCGGGCACCATCAGGGTGAGCACGGTCATCACCAGCACCAGCCGTGCGGCCTTGTGGTCGATCCGGGCCAGGCCGTAACCGGCCAGGGCCGAGATGATCACCGTGGCCACCGTCTGCACCACGCTGACCACCACCGAGTTGAGCAGCGACCGGGCGATCGGCACGTTGCTGTTGCCGAACAGGTCGGTCAGCCCGGAGAGCCCGACGTTGTCGGGCAGCCAGTGCCAGGTGGCCGCCGCGATGTTCTGCTGGGTGGAGAACGCGTTGCGCAGCAGCACGTAGAACGGGATCAGGAAGACGATGGCCAGCAGGATCAGGACCAGATAGCGCAGCGCCATCGTCGCGGTGCGTTCCCTCACGAGGTCAGCCCCCTCATGCCCGGTCCTCCTTGCGTCCGAGCCCGAAGAACCGCAGTTGCAGCAGCCCGACGAAGGCGATGATGATCGTCAGGATGATCGTCCCCGCGCTGCCCAGCCCGAGGTCCTGGCTGTTCCCGCCGAGCGAGATCAGGTAGAGGTAGACCAGCGGCGGCTTGGCGTACGGCGGGTAGCCACCGACGGTGATCAGGCTGTTGTAAAACTCGTCGAACGCCTGGAACGCCGCGATCAGCACCAGCAGCAGCACCGCGGCCGAGGTCGAGCGCAGCTGCGGCAGGGTGATGAACCGGAACACCCGGAAGCCGGTGGCACCGTCGAGCGCCGCGGCCTCGTAGGTGTCGGCCGGGATCCGCTGCAGCCCGGCCACGAACAAGATCATGTAGAACCCGACCTGCAGCCACAGCCGCAGGCTGACCAGCGCCACCCAGTACCAGTAGCCGTCCCCGCCCAGCCAGTTGACGTCGTCGCCGCCGAGGGCGCGGATCGCGATGTTGATCAGGCCGAACCGGGCGCCGTTGAAGATCGACAGCCGCCAGATCATCGCCGCGATCACGTAGGAGCAGGCGGTGGGGAGGAAGAAGACCGACCGGAAGAAGGCCTTGGCCACCCGCACCCGGTTGAGCAGCAGCGCCAGCCCGAGCGAGCTGGCCCAGGTGACCGGGATGATGAAGGCCGCGAACACCACGAACGTCCCCAGGCTGCGCAGGAACGTGGGGTCGGTGAGCAGGTAGGTGTAGTTGGCCAGGCCGACGAACTTCGTCGGGGTGACCGTGTTCCGGGCGTCGAAGAAGCTGAGGTAGATGCTCCAGACGATCGGGATGTAGATGAAGATCATCAGCCCGGCGAAGAACGGCCCGGTGAAGATCCAGAACCACAGCGCCCGGTGCCGGCGCCGCGCCCGGACCCCGGGTCGGTTCTCGACCACGTCCGGACGCGGCACCACGGCCGCGCTCATCAGCTGGTCAGCCTCTTGATCTCCTTGGTGCAGGTCTCACCGGCCGAGGCGAGCTGCTTCTGCGCGTCCGCGCCCTTGAGCACGACGTTGCTGAACGCGGCCAGGAAGGCGTCGCTGGTGGCCGGTGTCCAGAGCTGGCTCGGGCCGTGGCCGAGCGGCTCCACGAAGCTCACCGCGTCCTTGGCCGGGCCCTGGGTCAGGTTGGTCGCCTTGGCCACCAGGCTCTTGCGCGCCGGGATGTGGAAGCCGTACTTGGTGGAGAAGTCGAGCTGGTCGGCGGTGTTGTCCACCCAGAGCCAGCGGACGAACTCCTTGGCCGCGTCCGGGTTGGTGCCCTGGGCGGTCACGCAGGAGGCGAACGCGCCGATTGGGACCGCCTGCCGGCCGCCGCTGCCGATCTTGGGGAACGGGATGACGCCGAAGTCGTCCTTGAGCTCGCTGGTGAAGATCGGCATGTTCCACAGGCCGTTCCACATCATCGCGCACTCGCCGTTGACGAAGGGGTCCGGTGCCGACCAGTCGCCCGAGGCGCTGCCGAGCAGTCCGCCGGACTCCTTGAGCGCCCGGTACTGCTCGAGCCCGGCTGCGACCGCGGAGGTGACGAAGCCCGGGCCGTCGTTGCTGCTGTTGATCTGCTCGGCGCCCGCCGACCAGATCATCAGGTTGGCCAGCACCCCGAAGCCGGAGTCGTTGCCGGCGAAGAACCCGCCGACGCTCTTGGTGGCGACCGCCTTGGCCACGCTGATCAGCTCGTCGAAGGTCTGCGGCGGCTGCTGGCCGGCCTTGGACAGCATCGACTTGCGGTAGTAGAGCATCTGCATGTCGATGGTCTGCGGGACCGCCCAGACCTTGTCCTTCCAGGTCATCGGCGCGAGCACCGAGGCCGGGAAGTCGTCCTTGGCCGAGCTGATCTGCTCGGTCAGGTCCAGCACCTGGTTGGCGCTGATCATGTCGAGGGTGGGCCCGTTGCCGTACTCGAAGACGTCCGGCTTCTTCTGCGTGAGCAGCGCGGCGCCGACCGCCTTCTCGTAGTCGCCGACGTTCCAGACGACCTCGATCTTCGCCTTGTCGTAGGCCGCCGCGTACCGCTTGACGGCGTCCTCGACGCCGTCCTCGCCGTACTGGTGGTACCACTGGGTCAGCGTCGGGCCGCCGCCGGACGACCCGCCGCTCGCGCCGCCCGACGACGGACGGCCGGTGTTGGAGCCGCAGGCGGTCAGCGCGGCGGCGGCGGCCAGGCCGCCACCGAGGGCGAGGAAACGGCGCCGGGGGACCGGTCCGGGAATAGACATGTTTCGGAGCGTAGTTCAGGGCCTACGGACTGTCCGTGAGGTGGCCCCGACGAAAGGAGTGCGGACGTGCAGGCTGTGGTGTTCGAGGAGACCGGGGATCCCGACGTCCTCCATCTCGGCGACCGGCCCGAGCCGCAGGCCGGCGCGGGCCAGGTGCTGATCGAGGTGCGGGCGGCCAGCGTCAACCCGGCCGACGTCAAGCGGGTGGCCGGCAGCTTCGGGGAGGTCGAGCTGCCCGCGGGCACCGGCTACGACGCGGCCGGTGTCGTGCTCGCGGTCGGCGAGGGGGTCGACCACCTGGCGGCCGGCGACGAGGTGTTCGGACTCGGTCAGCAGACCCACGCGGTCCGGGCGGTGCTCACCGCCGCGGCCCGCAAGCCCGCGGTGTGGAGCTGGGCCGAGGCGGCGGCCGCCGGCGTGGCCGGCGAGACGGCCGACCGCGGGCTCTCGCTGCTCGGGGTCTCGGCGGGTGACGTGGTGCTCGTCGACGGCGGGGCCGGAGGGGTGGGCACCTTCGCGGTGCAGCTCGCCGTCGCCCGCGGCGCCACCGTGATCGCCACCGGCAGCGACCGCAACCACGACTACCTCCGCTCGCTCGGCGCGATCCCGGTCCGCTACGGCGACGGGCTGGCCGACCGGGTGGCCGCCGTGCGCGCCGAGCAGGGTCTCGGCGAGGTGACCGCGGTCTTCGACGTGGTCGGCAAGACCCCCGCCGAGGTGCTGGTGTCGCTGGCCCCGCGCCCGGAGCAGGTGGTCAGCATCGCCAACTTCGACGCCCCGGCCCACGGGGCCCGGGTGACCGGTGGCGGGGACGGGGTCACCGACGCTGCGACCTCGCTGGCCGCGGTGGCCGCGCTGGCCGACCGGCTGACCATCCCGATCGAGAAGGAGTACCCGCTGGTGCAGGCCTCCGACGCGTTCGCGCTGGTCGCCGAGGGTCACGTCCGCGGCAAGGTCGTGCTGCTGCCCTGATGCCGTCGACGCTGCCCCCGGGCGATCCGGCTCCGGCCGACGGGTCGCTGCCGGACGACGCGCTCGCCGAGCTCGGCGCCCGGCCCTTCGGGATCTACCTGCACGTGCCCTACTGCCGCACCCGGTGCGGGTACTGCGACTTCAACACCTACACCGCCGCCGAGCTCGGCACCGAGCCCGGTGCGAACCGCGACGACTACGTCGACGCCGCCCTGACCGAGCTGGCGCTCGCCGATCGGGTGCTCGGCGACCGGGCGCCCGCGGTGTCGACCCTCTTCGTGGGTGGCGGCACGCCGACCCTGCTGCCGGCCGGCGACCTGGTGCGGTTCGTGGCCGGGGTGCGCGAGCGGTTCGGGTTCGCGTCGGACGCCGAGCTGACCACGGAGTCCAACCCGGAATCGGTGGGACCCGAGGGGCTCGAGACGCTGCGGGCGGGTGGGTTCACCCGGATCTCGTTCGGCATGCAGTCGGCGGTGCCCGAAGTGCTGGCCACCCTCGACCGGGTGCACACGCCCGGCCGGGCGGCCGAGGTGGTGGCGCAGGCCCGGGCGGCGGGCTTCGCGCACACCAGCCTCGACCTGATCTTCGGCACCCCGGGGGAGTCGCTCGACGACTGGCGCCGCAGCCTGGAGGCGGCGGTGGCCGCCGGCCCCGACCACGTCAGCGCGTACGCCTTGATCGTCGAGCCCGGCACCCGGCTGCACACCCGGATCCGCCGCGGCGAGCTGCCGATGCCCGACGACGACGACCTGGCCGACAAGTACGAGCTGGCCGAGCAGGTGCTCACGGAGGCCGGCTACGCCAACTACGAGATCAGCAACTGGGCCACCGACCCGTCCGCGCGCTGCCGGCACAACCTCCTCTACTGGACCGGCGGTGACTGGTGGGGCATCGGACCGGGGGCGCACAGCCACGTCGGCGGGGTGCGCTGGTGGAACGTCAAGCACCCGCGCAGCTACGCGACCCGGCTCGGCGGAGGGACCTCGCCCGCCCAGGCCCGCGAACAGCTCAGCGCCGACGACCGGCGGGTCGAGCGGGTGCTGCTCGAGCTGCGGCTGGCCGACGGCCTGGACCGCGGTGTGCTGACGGCGCGCGAGTCCGCCCGCGTCCCGGACTTCGTCGCCCGCGGGCTGCTGACCGAGACCGCGGACCGGTTGGTGCTCACCGCGCCGGGCCGGCTGCTGGCCGACGGCGTGATCCGCGACCTGCTCGACTGAGGCGCCGCGCTCAGTCGCCGACCGGGTGGTCCTGGGTGACGAAGTCGATCAGCGTCTCCACCTGGGTGAGCAGCGGCCGTTCGAGGTCGGTCCAGCGGTTCACCCGGCCCAGGACGTGCTGCCAGGCGCGGGCGATGTCGGCCTGGTCGGCGTGCGGCCAGCCGAGGGCCGCGCAGACGCCGTGCTTCCAGTCGGTGCCCTTGGGGACCTGCGGCCAGGCGGGGATCCCCACCGCGGCCGGCCGGACCGCCTCCCAGATGTCGATGAACGGGTGCCCGGTGACCAGCACGAACTCCGACCACCGGCTCCCGGCGAGCCGGTCGACGATCCGCGACTCCTTGCTGCCCGGCACCAGGTGGTCGACCAGCACGCCGAGCCGGCGCCCGCGCTCGGGGGCGAACTCCTCGACCACCGCGGGCAGGTCGTCGACGCCGCCGAGGTACTCGACCACCACACCGACGTGGCGCAGGTCGTTGCCCCAGATCTTCTCCACCAGCTCGGCGTCGTGACGGCCCTCGACGTAGATCCGGCTCGGCAGTGCGGTCCGGGCTCGGCCGGTCGGTGCGGCCACCGAGCCGGAGGCGTCGCGCGCGGGCGGCTTGAGCCGGTCCGGGACGCGGTGGGGGTGCACCAGCCGGACCGGGCGGCCGTCGAGCAGGAAACCGGGCCCGATGCCGAACCCCCGCCGCTTGCC
Organism: Microlunatus kandeliicorticis; assembly: GCF_014137855.1. Lineage (GTDB taxonomy): Bacteria > Actinomycetota > Actinomycetes > Propionibacteriales > Propionibacteriaceae > Microlunatus > Microlunatus kandeliicorticis. The sequence continues at coordinate 108,421 of NZ_JACGWT010000006.1, read as the reverse complement.
GTGCCGGTCCTCGAGCAGCACCACGCCGTTCTCCCAGCGGACCACCGCACCGCAGAACCCGCTGGTCGCGTCCTCGACCACGAGCCCCACGGCCAGCGGCTCGTCGACGCTCTGCTTGCGGAGCGCATGGCTGCCGTCGCGCTGCCAGCCGGCCGCCAGCACGTCGCTGCCGTACCGGTCGATCGAACCCTGTCGGCCGCGCGGATCGCTCACCGACCGAGCCTACGGACGCGAGTCCGTCGGCCCGTCCCGACACACCGCCGACGTCTCGCCCGCGCCGACCGCGGCGTGCGCGACCGACCGCCGGGCTGCTTGAGTTGACCCCGTGACCGTGCTGCCGATGTTCCCGCTCGGATCGGTGCTCTACCCGACCATGCCGCTCGGCCTGCGGGTGTTCGAACCCCGCTACCTGCAGATGATGCTCGAGATGCTCGACCGGCAGGAGACCGAGTTCGGCGTGGTGCTGATCGAGCGCGGTTTCGAGGTCGGCGGCGGCGACCACCGCTTCGACCACGGGACGGTCGCCCGGATCCAGACCCTGCAACCCGGCCCGGACTCGCTCGAGATGCTCGCCGTCGGCCAGGACCGGATCGTCGTCGAGGAGTGGCTGGAGGAGGTCCCGTACCCGAAGGCGCGGGTCCGCCGGCTCGAGCCGCTCGGCTGGGACGACGCCTGGCGGCCGGTGCTCGAGACCACCGAACGCACGGTGCGGCGCTGCCTGGCCGAGGCGAGCGAGTTCACCGACCTCGGCTACCCGGCCGACATCGAGCTCGACGACGACCCGCGGTCGCGGTGCTGGCAGCTCGCCGGGATCATCCCGGCCGGCCCGCTGGACGCCTACCGGCTGCTCCGCGCCGACAACCTGCGGGCGCTCTGCGAGGAGGTCGCCGAGCAGGCCACCGCCGGCGTCGAGCTGTTGCGGATCGCCGCGGCCGAGCCGCCCGAGCCGCCCGAGGGCTGAGCGGGACCGGTGGCGGGCCGGAGCTCAGCGCGGGGCGGACCCGCTGCTGGCCCGGACGACCAGCTCGTGCGGCAGCAGCACCTGGCGCTGCGGCGAGTCGAGGTCGAGCAGCAGCAGCCCGACCTGACGGCCCTTCTCCTCGATCGGCTGGTGGATCGTGGTCAGACCGGCCTCGGCCGCGGCCGGCACGTCGTCGAAACCGCAGACCGACAGGTCGTCGGGGGCGCGCAGCCCGCGGGCGCGGAGGGTGTCGAGCACGCCGAGGGCCAGCACGTCGCTGAGGCAGACCACGGCGGTCGGCCGGCTCGGGAGGCCGTCGAGGGCGAACCCGCCGGCCACCCGGCCGGACTCGACGGCGTTGTGGCCGGCGGCGATCACGTCGATCCGGGCGCCGGGCATCGCGCGCTGCAGCCCGGCGAGCCGTGCGCGGGCGTCGGTCTCGAGCACCTCCGCGGGCGCGATCAGCCGAGCCGAGGTGCTGACCGGACGATGGGTGTCGACGACGACGGCGATCTCGCGGTGGCCGAGGCCGGCCAGGTGCGCGCCGAGGTCGGCGCCGGCCTGCTCGTCGTCGATCGCCGCCCACCAGGCGTCCGGCTCGTCGGTCACGTCGGTGCTGACCACCGGCAGCCCGCGGGCGCGGGTGAGCTGGACGGCCGGGTGGTCGAGCTCGACGCACATCGTCACCAGGCCGTCGATGTTGGCCTGCCGGACGCTGGTGATGTCCGGGTCGTCGGCGGTGCCGAGCACCGGCAGCAGGGCGATCGAGATCCCGGTCTCCTCGACCGCACCGGCCAGCCCACCGAGGAACACCGCGGCGAACGGGTCGGAGAAGGCGTAGGAGAGCCGGCCGACGAACATCACCCCGAACGCGTTGGCCTTGCCGCTGCGGAGCGACCGGCCCGCCGCACTGGGGCCGCCGTACCCGAGCTCCTCGGCCTTGGCCAGGATCCGGATCCGCAGCTCCTCGGAGAGCTGGTCGGGCTTGTTGTAGGCGTTCGAGACGGTCGCGGGGGAGACGCCCAGCTCGTGGGCGAGGGTCTTGATCGTCACCTTGGCCCGGGTAGTCGCGGTCACTGACCCTCCTCTCTCCTCCCGGCTCCGACACCGGCACTGACACACCGGCTTTGACATCGGCACTGACACCGGCTCTGCCCCTGCTCTGCTCCGGCACCGGTCCGAGGGCCCACGGTACCGACCCTGGCCCGATCGGCCCGGATCGTCCCGGGCGGCCGGCTGCTCAGTCGCGCAGGAAGCCCGTCTCCGGGTCGACCTGGTCGAGGAAGTCCCGCAGCTGCGCGGTGATCGCCTCGTCGTCCAGCGGTCCGGGACCGGACCAGCCGAAGCCGTAGCCGTCGGGGTGGTTGGTCCAGTCGGCCTGGTAGCCGCCGGACGAGCCGGGCACCCGGGTGACCACGAAGACCGCGTCGCCGACCACGAACGTCCGGGGATCCAGCCCGGGTGGCGGCGGGGGTGCGAGGCCGGGACGGGCGGCCGGGCGCCAGAGCAGCCGGTCGGGCGAGCCGAGCGGGACGCCGGCGAGGATCGCTCCGGCGCGCTCCCAGGGACGTTCGCGTTCGAGGAACGGCAGCTCCTCGGCCTCCCACTGGTCCCAGAACGCCGCGGCTCCGTCCGGGTCGCCGTTCACCCCGCTGGCGACGTCGCGGGCCAGCCCGGCCGCCCGCGCCGCCTCCCGGTCGGACTGCACCCAGACCGCGGCGTCGAGCACGGCGCTCATCGCCCGCTGGGCGCTGCCGACGCCCTCGATGATCAGCAGCGACCGGGCCGGCTCGACCCGGACCGCCCCGGGCCGGTCGTGCGCGACCCACCCGGGCGGCCGGTAGGCGACCGATTGACCGGCCCGGACGGGCTCGACGACGTGCGTGATCAGCTCGCGCGTCCAGTCGAACATCGCCAGGTTCCAGGCGATGTCGTCGGTGGCCACCACCGCCGAGCCGGGGACCAGCCGGGCCAGCCGGGCCGCGGTGGTCGACTTGCCCGCCCCGCTCCGCCCGTCGACCGCGAGCACCCGGGTCCCGGGTCCGCCGGGTTCGAGGCCGAGGTGGCCGAGCAGCTCGGCGACGTCGACCTCGGCCCAGCTCTCGACGACCGGCTCGCTCGAGCCCTCGGGTACCCGCATCGTGCGAGCCTAGGGCAGCGGCCCGGATCGAGGCCGCCCTCCGGCGGTCACTGCAGGATGCTGGCGCAGGCTCCGGCCGAGGAGGTCAGCAGCGAGGCGTCGGCCGGGTCGAGCTGGCTCGGGTCGCCGGCCTCCATCGCCCGCAGGCTCTTGGCGCTCGCCTTGTCGTACATCTTGTCGACCATGCAGGTGGCGAACTTCTTCGCCTTGGTCTGCGAGAGGTTCTGCTTGGTCGTGTAGAACTTCGTCAGCCCGTCGACGATCTCGCCCTTCGACGGCTTGCCGGTGCTGTCGCCGCCGGAGGAGCCCGCGGTGGACGCGTCGCCGGACGGACTGGCCGCGCTGCTCGACGGTGCGTCCGCCGGGCTGCTCGCGCTCGCCGGCGCGGCCACCGGCGTCGCCCGGGACTCCCTGCCGGTCGAGGTCCCCGAGCAGCCGCCGAGGGCGAGCGCGGCGGTGGCGGACAGACCGACGATCATGGTCGAGATCCTGCGGGACACGGCGGGTCGACTCCTGGGGTTCGGTGGCAGGGGCCCCACGAATGTAGGGATCCACGGGGTCACCGGCCGGGCGGACCGAGGGCGCGGCTCAGACCAGCGGCAGGGTCCGTCGCGCGCGATCGTCCGCGCCGGAGCCCGGCGGCGGGACGGCCAGCGCGCGGTCGACGGCGGCCTCGACGTGCGCGGGCGGGAACGGCCACCGACTGGGATCCAGCGCGTCCGTCCGCCCGGTGCCTTCGGCGGCGATCCGGGCGAGCTCGCCGGCCACCGCGGCCACCTGACCGCGCTGGGTGAAGACGAACGCCCGGTCCACCGCGGGTCCGTGCCCGGGAACGGCGCGGGTGTCCTCGGTCATCAGCCCGATCAGCCCGTCCAGCGTGGCCGGCCACTCGTCGGCCACGCTGTCGGGGCCGTACCAGGGCGGCCCGGCCGACTCGATCAGGTCGCCGGCGAAGACCAGGTCCGGGTCGCCCGGCGCGCGGGGCGGCACCACGACCAGCAGGTCGCCGGCGGTGTGCCCGCGACCCAGGTGGACGATCTCCACCCGGCGTTCACCGAGCTCGACCACCGCGGCCACCACCAGCGGGTGGTTCGGGCCGACCAGCTCGTCCGGGTCGAAGCCGAACTCGGCGCCCGCCGGGCCGGCCGCCTCCGAGCCCGGCACCGTCTCCAGCAGGCTCTCGTGGCCGTAGGTGGCGACGTCGGCGAAGGCGGCCAGCCCGAACGCGTGGTCGAAGTGCGCGTGGGTGGCCACCGCGGCCCGGACCGGCAGGCCGGTCAGCCGCTCGGCCAGCACGCGGAGCTCGCGGCCCTGCGCGGGCGCCGAGCCGGTGTCGATCACCAGCGCGGCCTCGGTGCCGGCCACGATCCCGAGGGTGACGCCGGCCGGTTCGGCCACCACGGTGAAGACGCCCGGGGCGATCTCGGCCGGCTCGCCCAGGGTGAGCCGGCGCGGGTGCGGCGGTGTCGCGGCCTCCGGCTGCGGATCGGACATGAGGCTAGACTGGCACTCGGCTGTGATGAGTGCCAACGACGAGGCGGAAGCGACGCGACGGCGGGAGGTGACCAGGTGCTGGACGACCGCAAGATCGCCGTCCTGAAGGCGATCGTCAGCGACTACGTCTCGAGCCAGGAACCGGTCGGATCGAAGGCCCTGGTCGAGCGCCACGACCTCGGGGTGTCCCCGGCCACCGTGCGCAACGACATGGCCGCGCTGGAGGAGGAGGGCTACATCACCCAGCCCCACACCAGTGCGGGCCGCATCCCCACCGACAAGGGCTATCGGCTGTTCGTCGACCGGCTGGGCAGCGTCAAGCCGCTGTCACCGGCCGAGAAGCGCGCGATCCAGACCTTCCTGGCGGGCTCGCTCGACCTCGACGACGTGCTGCGCCGCACCGTCCGGCTGCTCGCCCAGGTCACCCACCAGGTCGCCATCGTCCAGTACCCGCGGCTGAGCCGCGCGGTCGTCCGGCACGTCGAGCTGGTCTCGCTCTCCACCAACCGGGTGATGCTGATCCTGATCACCTCGACCGGCCGGGTGGAGCAGCGTTCGCTCGAGGTGCCCGCGCTGGACGAGAACCAGATCGCCGACCTGCGCGCCCGGCTCAACGCGCTGACCGTCGGCGAGAGCACCCTCGAGGCCGCCACCCGGCTCAGCGGGCTGGTGACCGACGAGAGCGAGCCCGCGGCGGCGACCCCGGGGGAGCAGGCGGCCGCGTCCGACCCGGTGCTCCGTTCGCTCGCCGCCAGCCTGGTCGAGATGCTCGGCGCCGACGGGGACAGCCGGATCGTGGTCGGCGGGGTGCAGAACCTCACCCGGTTCACCGACGAGTTCGCCACCTCGGTCCGGCCGGTCCTCGAGGCGCTCGAGGAACAGGTCGTCCTGCTCAAGCTGCTCGGCGAGACCGAACCGGACGTGGTCACCGTGCGGATCGGCCAGGAGAACCCGTACAAGGAGCTGCAGTCGACCTCGATCGTCTCCACCGGGTACGGCGGCTCGCTGGCCGGCCCGGAGGACGCCTGGGCCACCCTCGGCATCGTCGGGCCGACCCGGATGGACTACCCCTCGACGATGGCGTCCGTACGGGCCGTGGCCCGCTACGTGGGACGCTTCCTGGCCGAGGGATGAGTCCGCCCACCGCTCCGCCGCCGAACCACACACCACGGCCCCAACGGCCCGCCCGACCTCACCGAGCCCCGAACACCGAACCAGGGAATGCGTGACACAGACACGATGACCGACTACTACGAGACGCTCGGCGTCGCCCGCGACGCGACGCCCGAGCAGATCAAGAAGGCCTACCGCCAGAAGGCCCGCCAGATGCACCCGGACGTGGCCACCGAGCCCGACGCGGGTGAGAAGTTCAAGGCGGTGGCCGAGGCCTACGAGGTGCTCGGCGACGAGCGCAAGCGGGAGATCTACGACCGCGGCGGCGACCCGATGGGCGGCGGCGGGTTCGGGGGCTTCAACGGGGGCGCCGGGTTCAACGGCGGCGGCTTCGACTTCACCAACCTCGTCGACGCCATGTTCGGCCAGCAGAGCTCGCGCGGCCCGCGGCCGCGGGTCCGGCGCGGCCAGGACGCGCTGATCCGGCTCGACCTCGAGCTGGCGGAGGCCGCGTTCGGCGTGACCAAGCCGCTCCGGGTCGACACCGCGGTGCTCTGCCCGCGGTGCAACGGCTCGGGCGCCAGCCGCGGCTCGAAGCCGACCACCTGCGCCACCTGCCACGGTCAGGGCGAGGTCACCCACGTGCAGCGCAGCTTCATCGGCGACATCCGCACCACCCAGGCCTGCCCGACCTGTCAGGGCTACGGGACGGTCATCCCCTCCCCGTGCCCGGAGTGCTCGGGCGACGGACGGGTCCGCTCGTCGCGCACCCTCAGCGTCAAGGTCCCGCCGGGTGTCACCACCGGCAACCGGATCCACCTGGCCTCGCAGGGCGAGGTCGGCCCCGGCGGCGGCCCGGCCGGCGACCTCTACGTCGAGCTCAACGTGCTCAACCACGAGACCTACAAGCGCGACGGCGACAACCTCGAGATGATCGTCCGGATCCCGATGACCGCCGCCGCGCTGGGCACCGAGGTCGAGGTGGCGACCCTCGAGGCCGACCTGCCCGACCCCGAGCCCGACTCCACCTCGGTGCGGGTCGAGGTGCCGGCCGGGACCCAGTCCGGGACGCGGATCGCCCTCGACGGACGCGGCGTCCCGCGGCTCCGCGCCGGCGGCCGCGGGCAGCTCGTGGTCACCTTCCTGGTCGAGACCCCGCGCCGGATCGACGACCAGCAGCGCGAGCTGCTGCGCCAGCTGGCCGAGCTCCGCGACGAGACCCGGCCCGAGGTCAGCGTCCAGAAGCACGGCCGCGGCGTGTTCGGCCGACTCCGCGACGCGTTCGCCAACCAGTAAGCCGCCCGTCCGCGTGACCGACCCGCTCTTCCTGGCCGAGACGCTGGCCGGGGCGCCGCTGCCCGCGGTCGGCGCCGCGGTCGAGCTCGGCGGCCCCGAGGGCCACCACGCGGCCGCGGTCCGGCGGATCCGGGTCGGCGAGACCGTGCTGCTCGCCGACGGCGCCGGTCGGGCCGTCCGCGGCCCGGTGACCGCGGCGACCAAGCAGCAGCTCACCGTCGAGGTCGCCGAGCAGCTGACCTCACCCGAGCCGGCGCTGCGGATCACCCTGGCCCAGGCGCTGGCCAAGGGCGACCGCGCCGAGCTGGCGGTCGAGATGGCCACCGAGCTGGGGGTCTCCGGGATCTGGCCCTGGCAGTCGGCGCGGGCCGTCGTCCGCTGGAGCGGAGACCGGGCCGAGAAGTCCCGCGCGCGCTGGCAGAGCACCGTCCGCGAGGCGACCAAGCAGTCCCGCCGCTTCCGGGTGCCGCCGGTCGAGGTCGCCCGGGACACCCGGGCGCTGGCCGCCGGGCTGGACGCCTTCGACGCCGCGCTGGTGCTGCACGAGGACGCCGCCCTGCCGCTGGCCGGGGCCGGCGTCCCCCGCCACGGGTCAGTGCTGCTGGTCGTCGGGCCCGAGGGCGGCATCGCCCCCGAGGAGCTCGACACGCTGACCGCCGCGGGTGCGCGGACGGTCAGCCTCGGCGACGGCGTGCTCCGCACCTCGACCGCCGGCGTGGTCGCGATGGCCGGGCTGCTGCTCCGGTGAGCGGGACGGGGTTCGGTTTCGCCGTCGAGGACCGGCTCGACGGCCGGCTCGGCCGCACCGGGACGATCACCACCCCGCACGGCGTGGTCCGCACCCCGGCGTTCGTCGCGGTCGGCACCCGGGCCACCGTCCGGGCGGTGCTGCCGGAGGCGGTCGCCGCGGTCGGTGCGCAGGCGGTGCTCGCGAACGCCTACCACCTCTACCTGCAGCCCGGCGCCGACATCGTCGAGGAGGCGGGTGGGCTCGGGGCCTTCATGCACTGGCCCGGCCCGACCTTCACCGACAGCGGCGGCTTCCAGGTGATGAGCCTCGGCGTCGGGTTCAAGAAGGTGCTGGCGATGGACGTCAGCGGGCTCACCGACGACGACGTGATCGCCGAGGGCCGCACCCGGCGGGCGGCCGTCGACGACGACGGGGTCACCTTCACCTCGCACCTCGACGGCAGCCGGCACCGGTTCACCCCGGAGGTGTCCGTGCAGATCCAGCACCGGCTCGGCGCGGACATCACCTTCGCCTTCGACGAGCTGACGACGCTGATGAACACCCGCGACTACCAGGAGCGTTCGGTGCAGCGCACCCACGCCTGGGCCGAGCGGTGTCTGCGCGAGCACCGCCGGCTGACCGTCGAGCGCGCCGACCGGCCCTACCAGGCGTTGTTCGGGGTGGTCCAGGGCGCGCAGTACGAGGACCTCCGTCGGCGGGCCGCCCGCGGTCTGGCCGCCCTCGAGGTCGAGGGTCCCGACGGCGTCCGCGCCGGGTTCGACGGCTTCGGGATCGGCGGCGCGCTCGAGAAGCAGAACCTCGGCACCATCACCGGCTGGGTGGCCTCCGAGCTGCCCGAGGACCGGCCCCGGCACATGCTGGGGATCTCCGAGCCCGACGACGTCTTCGCCTGCGTCGAGAACGGCGCCGACACCTTCGACTGCGTCTCGCCGTCGCGGGTGGCCCGAAACGCGGCGCTCTACACCCGCGACGGCCGGTTCAACGTCGACACCGCGGCCAACCGGCGGGCCTTCGTCCCGATCGACGACGACTGCGACTGCTATACCTGCACCCACTACACCCGGGCCTACCTGCACCACCTGTTCAAGGCCAAGGAGATGCTGTCGGCCACGCTCGGCACCATCCACAACGAGCGGTTCGTGGTGCGGCTGGTCGACGACATCCGGACCGCGATCGGCGACGGCCGCTACGACGACTTCAAGACCGAGTTCCTCGGCCGCTACTACGCCCGCTGACCACCCGGCTGCGGCTCCGGTAGCCCCGGTCGCCGCCGCGCTCGTGGTCGTCGGCGCCGCCGACGTGGCGGGTCAGCCAGTCCGCCAGCGGGGCAGCGGCCTCGAAGACCTGCACCGCGCACCGGCGCAGCGCGGCCCGGCGGCCGAGACCGTCCCCGTCCACCTCGGCGCTGACCACGAGCCCGCGCAGCCGGAGCAGGTCGATCCGCGGATGGTCACCGGGGTAGCCGCGCGGCGTGGTGCGCAGCGGCGATTCGCCGCCCGCACCGATAACGAGCGACCGCTTCCGCCGCAGCCGGCCGATGATCTCCGCGAGCTGCGCGCCGGGGCCGTCGTCGGCCACCGCCGCCCGGTAGCGGTCGAGCTGGGCGGCGCTGAACTGGTAGTTGCCGCTGCCGGCCAGGAACCCCTCGGCGTCGACCTGGAGATAGAGGTGCGCTCCGCCTGCGGAGTGGATGGCCGCGTACTGGGTCTTGTAGGGCCGCTTGTCGGGCGCGAACCGGACGGCGCGGTTCATCCGGACCACCCGGAACGGCTGGTGGCGCTCCGGCAGGCTGTCGATCAGCGCGGCCATCGGCTCCACCAGCTCACGGTCGAACCGCTCGCGCTGCGCGGTGAAGAACTCCCGGCTGTTGTGCTCGGCGAGCTCCGCCAGGAACCGGCGGGCGTCCGGCCCGAAGCCGTCCGTCCGGTTCACCGGAAGCCCTCGCTCCCCGTGGAGGCGAAGTCCTCGCTCCAGGCGATCCGGTCGGCGAGGCGGTCGAGGTCGCCGGCGGCCAGCCAGTCACGTTGCGGCTGGTGCCCCTCCGCGGCCAGCCGGAGCGTCCGGTCGGCCACCAGCCGCTGCTGCGCGATCACCCCGGTGACCAGCTCCTCGACCAGGGCCGCACCGCCCTCGAGCCCGTAGGCCTCGGCGAAGACCGCCGTCCGGGCGCGCCGGTCCGGTGGTCCCGGGTGCCGCAGCCAGCGGACGGCCTCGGCGTCGTCGCGGAACGGAGCGACGTACTCGAGGGCGTAGCAGACGTCGTGCCGGGCCGGCTGCGGCCAGGCGTAGTCGAAGTCGATGATCCCGACCGGCTCGGTGCCGCGCCAGACCAGGTTCCAGGGGCCGAAGTCGCCGTGGCAGACCACGTCGCCCTCGCGTGCCGGTGCCTGCTGGCCGGCCCAGGTGTGCGCTCCGGGATCGAAGCCGGCCACCGCCTCGTGGTAGCGCCGGAGCAGCCGGGCCATCGCCCGCAGGCCCTCGGGGTCGGCCGCGGGTGCCCAGCCCGCGGGACCCGAGTCGCCGTCGATCGCGGTCAGCACCTCGCGTCCCTGCTCGTCGACGCCGAGGAAGCGCGGGGACTCGGTGAAGCCGACCCCGGCCAGGTGGTCGAGCAGGGCATGCACCGCGTCGGACCAGGGTTCGAGCGGCCGCCGGACGGTGTCTCCGATCCGCACCACCCGCCGGTGCGGGTCGTCGGCCAGGACGGTCTCAGGCCCGGTCGGGAACCGGCACATCGCGCACCGCTCCGTAGCTGGGCTCGTGCCGCTTGATCGCGCCGATCACGGCGTAGGTGATCGGCAGGAAGATCACCTCGACGGCGCACTTGTAGAGGTAGCCGACCACCGTGTAGTTGATCAGGTCGCGCGCGGACAGGATGCCGGCGAAGGCGATGGTGCAGAAGATCGCGGTGTCGGCCAGCTCGCCGACCACCGTCGAGCCGACCAGCCGGGTCCAGAGCCGGCGCTCGCGGGTCAGCCGCTTGATCCGCACCACCACGAAGGCGTTGAGGAACTGACCGGCCAGGAAGCCGCAGAGGCTGGCGATCACGATCCGCGGGACGAAGCCCAGCACCGCCTCGAACGCGGCGTCGTTGGTGTAGCCGGGGGCGGGCGGGGCGGCGCCGACCGCCAGGAACGTCACCGAGGCGAGCGCGGCCAGGCAGAACCCGACGATGATCGCCAACCGGGCCCGCCTCATCCCGTACACCTCGGCCAGGATGTCGCCGAGGATGTAGGTGAGCGGGAACAGGAACGCCCCGCCGTCGGTGATGATCGGCAGCACCGGGGGGAGGTCAGGACCGAAGGCGATCGGCTTGGTGGCCGCGATGTTGGAGACCACCAGCAGCGTGCAGAACAGCGCGATGATCACCGCGAAGATCGAGCTGCGGCCGTCGGCGTACCGCGGCGCAGCGGTCACCACCGGCCGGTCGAGGGCTGTCACGGTCCGGGAGCCTAACGGAGCGGCGGAGCCTCACCCGGCGCATGGCAGGCTGGGGACATGAGCGAATACACCGAGGGCATCCCGGACGAGATCGACCAGCTGGACCAGGACCAGATGCAGCCCTACAACTCGCTCGAGGACCGTGGGGTCGACGACTTCCTCGACGAGGGCTACAGCCCGCCGGAGAAGCCGTCCGCGCTGATCCGCCAGGGCGAGCACGAGACGCTCGACGAGCGGCTCGCCGAGGAGGAGCCCGAGGAGCAGGTCGACCCCGAGGCGGCGCCGCGCACCGACCTCAACACCGCCGACCTCAGCTCGGTCAACCTGACCGCGGAGGACCTGGCCGCCGAGGACCTCGACGACGGCGAGGTCGGCCGCGAGCGGGCCGGCCGGCTGGTCGACCCCAACGGCGGCATCGGCGCCGACGTCGACAGCGAGCTGATCGGCGACGAGGTGGGGATCGACGGTGCCGCCGCGAGCGCCGAGGAGGCCGCGGTCCGGATCGTCGACGAGCCCTGAGCCCGGCCGCAGCGACCGTGCCGCCGGATCCCCGCTACCCGCCGGTCGAGCCGTACGCGGAGGGTGACCTCGACGTCGGCGACGGGCACACCGTCCACTGGGAGGAGTGCGGGCACCCGGACGGCAAGCCGGTGGTCTTCCTGCACGGCGGGCCGGGCGGCGGCTGCACACCGGGCCACCGCCGGCTGTTCGACCCGGACCGCTACCGGATCGTGCTGCTCGACCAGCGGATGTGCGGGCGCAGCCGCCCGCACGCCAGCGAACCGGGTGCCGACCTGAGCGCCAACACCACTTGGCACCTGGTCGCCGACCTCGAACGGTTGCGGGAGCACCGGGGCATCGACCGCTGGCAGGTGTTCGGCGGCTCGTGGGGGAGCGCCCTGGCCCTGGCCTACGCCGAGCAGCACCCGGAGCGGGTCACCGAGCTCGTCCTGCGGGGGATCTTCACGCTCCGCCGGGTCGAGCTCGACTGGTACTACAACGGCCCTGCGGGGATGCTCCAGCCCGAGTGGCGCGAGCGGTTCCTGGCCCCGCTGGGCGGCCCGGGTTTCCCCGGTGACGCCATCGCCGCCTACCACGAGCTGCTCGCCGATCCCGATCCCGCGGTGCACGGACCGGCCGGGGTGGCCTGGACCACCTGGGAGGCGGCGACGCTCACCCTGGAGCGCGACCAGGAGCTGATCGACGCGTTCGCCGACCCGACCTACGCGTTGGCCTTCGCGCGGATCGAGAACCACTTCTTCGTCCACGGCGGCTGGTTCCGTCCCGACGGGCCCGGCCAGCTGCTGGCCGACGTGGACCGGCTGGCCGGCATCCCGGGCGTGATCGTCCAGGGCCGGTACGACCTCGCCACCCCGGCGGCAACCGCCTGGGAGCTGCACCGCCGCTGGCCCGACGCCGACCTCCGGATCGTGGAGACGGCCGGGCACGCCTACACCGAGCCGGGGATCCTCGCCGAGCTGGTGGCGGCCACCGACCGGTTCGCCGGCTGATCCCCGCCCGGAGCCGCGCCCGGCTCGTCGCCGGCTTCGTCCGCAGCCTCCCGGAGCAGGTCGGCCACGGTCACCGCGGACAGCCGTCGGCGGAGCGCGAGCGCGACCTCGGCGTCGAGCGCCTCGAGGCTCGACCGGATGCCGCGGCCGACCGGGCAGGCCGGGTTGGGGCCGTGCAGCCCGAGCACCGGGTCGTCGCCCTGGAGCAGGGTCCAGACCCGGTCCAGGGTGATCGCGGTCGGATTGCCCGCCAGCGCCCAGCCGCCGCCCGGCCCGGGCCGGGACTGCACCAGTCCCGCGTCGCGGAGCGGCCCGAGCACCCGGCGGATGTGCACGCCGGTGACGTTGGTGCTGCCGGCCAGCTCCTCGGAGCTCACCGGGCGACCGGCGGCGCCGGCCAGGTAGGTCAGGACGTGCACCGCCACCGCGAACTGGGTGTTGGTCGGTGAGGGCACGCCCCCCAGTTTGCCATATCGCCATCGTGCTGGCTACGATTTATCTGTCATCACGTCAATCACGAATTGAGGTTCTGTCATGACCGTGGCCCTCACCGGCGCCTCCGGCCAGCTCGGCCGGCTCACCGCCGACCGCCTGCCCGAGCGCGTCGACCCCGCCGACGTCGTCCTGATCACCCGCAACCCCGACGCGCTCGCCGAGTACGCCGGCCGCGGGGTGACGGTGCGTGCCGCCGACTTCGACCGGCCCGAGACCCTGCCCGCCGCCTTCGCCGGGGTGGAGCAGCTGTTGCTGATCTCCGGCGACCAGGTCGGCAGCCGGCTCGACGGGCACCGGAACGCGATCGCCGCGGCGGTCGACGCGGGCGTCCGGCACCTGCTCTACACCTCGATCAGCGAGCCGGTGGAGGCCAACCCGGCCGCGGTCGTCCCCGACCACGCCGCCACCGAGCAGGCGCTCCGCGACAGCGGCGTGCACGCCTGGACGTCGCTGCGGAACAACCTCTACACCGAGATGCAGGTGCCGACCGTCGAGCAGGCGGCCCAGAGCGGGCAGCTGGTCACCAACTACGGCGACGGCGCCGCCGCCTTCGTCACCCGCGAGGACTGCGCCGCGGTGGCCGCCGCCGTGCTGGCCGCCGAGGTGCCGTCGGCGGGGGAGCACGTCGTCGACGTCACCGGCCCGGAGGCGGTCTCGGCCGACGACCTGGCCGCGCTGGCCAGCACGCTGCGCGGCGAGCCGGTGGAGGTCGTCCGGCTCGACGACGAGAGCTACGTCCAGGGCCTGGTCGGGGCCGGGCTCCCCGAGGAGGTCGCCCGGCTGCTGGCCTCGTTCGGCAGCTCGACCCGGCTCGGCTACCTGGCCGCGGTCAGCCCGGCGGTCGAGCAGCTGACCGGACGCCCGGCGACCCGGCTGGCCGACCTGCTGCCGCAGCGCTGAACCGACGGCGCTCGGGGCCGATCCGCCCCGGGTAACCGTTGGGAACTGTCCGGACGTGTCACTACGATGGAGCGTCGGGTCCGGTCGCCGGACCCGGCGTCCCGCCGTCCAGTGCACCGGAGGAATCCTGAGCAACCCAGAGAGCTCGGCCCGTGGAGTCGACGAACCCGACGAGGTCCGCAAGATCACCATCCCGGCCTCGGTCGAGATGGTCAACTTCCTCGGTCCGGCCGACGAGTTCCTCCGCATCCTCGAGCGCGACCTCGACGCCGACGTCTTCGTCCGCGGCGACGAGATCACGCTGCGCGGTGACGCCGCCGCGGTCGGCCGCGGGGCCGAGGTGGTCCAGGAGATCCTGACCATCCTGCGCACGGGTCAGGGTCTGACCGCCGACGTCGTCGAGCGGGTCTGCTCGATGGTCAACAGCGCCTCGAGCACCAGCGCCTCGGACGTCCTCACCCAGAACATCCTGTCCAGCCGCGGCCGCACCATCCGGCCCAAGACGCTCAACCAGAAGCGCTACGTCGACGCGATCGACAAGCACACGGTGGTCTTCGGGATCGGCCCGGCGGGCACCGGCAAGACCTACCTGGCGATGGCCAAGGCGGTCCAGGCGCTGCAGAACAAGACGGTCAACCGGATCATCCTGACCCGGCCCGCGGTCGAGGCCGGCGAGCACCTGGGCTTCCTGCCCGGCACGCTCAACGACAAGATCGACCCGTACCTGCGGCCGCTCTACGACGCGCTGCACGACATGGTCGACCCGGACTCGATCCCGCGGCTGCTGACCTCGGGGACCATCGAGGTCGCCCCGCTGGCCTTCATGCGGGGCCGCACCCTCAACGACGCGTTCATCATCCTCGACGAGGCGCAGAACACCTCGATGGAGCAGATGAAGATGTTCCTGACCCGGCTCGGGTTCGACTCGAAGATGGTGGTGACCGGTGACGTCACCCAGGTCGACCTGCCCACCGGTGCCCGCAGCGGGCTGCGCGGTGTGCAGGACATCCTCGAGGGGGTCGACGACATCACCTTCTGCCGGCTGACCAACTTCGACGTGGTCCGCAACAAGCTGGTGGGCAGGATCGTCGCCGCCTACGACAAGTTCGAGGAGGGCCAGCAGGGCAACGCCCGCGGCCGGGGCCGGAGCCAGCGGTGACCGTCGAGATCAACAACGAGTCCGGTCTGGAGGCCGACAGTCCGGGTCTCGCCCGACTGGCCGAGTTCGTGCTCTCCGAGCTGCGGATCCATCCGCAGGCCGAGCTGTCGATCCTGCTGGTCGACGAGCCGACGATGACCGCCTACCACGAGAAGTACATGGGCGAGGACGGCCCGACCGACGTGCTCTCCTTCCCGATGGACGAGCTCCGCCCGCCGGCGGACGACGACGCCGAGCCGCCGCTCGGTCTGCTCGGTGACGTGGTGCTCTGCCCGGCGGTGACCGCGGCGCAGGCGGCCGAGCACGGCCGCAGCCCGGACGCCGAGGCCGAGTACCTGCTGGTGCACGGCATCCTGCACCTGCTCGGCTTCGACCACGCCGAGCCCGAGGAGAAGGCCGCGATGTTCGGGCTCAAGGACCGGCTGCTGGCCGCCTGGGACCAGCAGCGCGGCCGTGACCGTACGGGGGCTGGGCAGACCCGGTGAACACGACCGACTGGCTGCAGCTCGGGGTCGCCCTGGTGCTCGTGGTCCTGGCCGGTGGAGGCGCCGCCGCCGAGGCGGCGCTCTACTCCTTCTCGCGGACCCGCGCCCGCAACCTGGTGGAGGCCGGCCGTTCCGGCGCCCGACGGGTGCTGCAGATCGCCGAGGACCCGCCGCGCTACCTCAACACCGCGCTGTTCCTGCGCACCGTCTTCGAGATCACCGCGATCGTGCTGGTCGCGCTGGTGGTGTTCGGGCTGTTCCCCGAGACCTGGCTCCGGGTGCTGCTCACCGCCGGCTCCATGATCATCATCTCCTACGTGTTCTGGGGGGTCGCGCCCCGGACGCTGGGTCGCCAGCACGCCGACCGGGTGGCCTGCGCGGCCGCCGGCTCGCTGGTCGCGACCACCCGGGTGCTCGGCCCGTTCCCCAAGCTGCTGATCCTGATCGGCAACGCGCTCACCCCGGGCAAGGGGTTCAGCGAGGGGCCCTTCGCCTCCGAGGCCGAGCTCCGCGAGCTGGTCGACCTGGCCGAGGCCAGCGAGCTGATCGAGTCCGGCGAGGCCCGGCTGATCCACTCGGTCTTCGAGCTCGGCGACACCATCGTCAAGGAGGTGATGGTGCCGCGGACCGACATGGTCTTCATCGAGGAGCACAAGACGCTCCGGCAGGCGGTCTCGCTGGCGCTGCGCTCCGGGTTCAGCCGGATCCCGGTGGTCCGCGACGGGCTGGACGACGTGGTCGGCATCCTCTATCTCAAGGACGCCATCAAGCGGGTCTACGACAACCCGCGGGCCGAGAGCACCGAGCGGGTCAGCTCGATGATGCGCGCACCCGAGTGGTGCCCGGACTCCAAGCCGGTCGACCAGCTGCTCCGGGAGATGCAGCTCAAGCGGATCCACCTGGTGATCGTGGTCGACGAGTTCGGCGGCACCGCCGGGATGGCGACCATCGAGGACATCCTCGAGGAGATCGTGGGCGAGATCACCGACGAGTACGACGAGGAGAACACCGACATCACTGAGCTGGGCGAGCACCGGTTCCGGATCAGCTCGCGGCTCGGCGTCGACGAGCTGGGCGAGCTGTTCGGGCTCGAGCTCGACGACGAGGACGTGGAGACGGTCGGCGGGCTGATGGCGAAGCAGCTCAACAAGGTGCCGATCGCCGGCTCGGTGGTGAAGTACCACGGGCTCGAGCTGGTGGCCGAGCGCTCCACCGGGCGCCGGAACCGGATCGGCACCGTGGTGGTCAGCCGGATCGACCCGCAGGGGTCGGGGGAGTCCGAGGGCTCCGAACAGGTGCACGCCGACAGCGCCGGGAGGGCTTGACCGATGACCGACCCCGCAGCCGACCCGGCCGACCGCCAGGCCGAGCCGGTCACGCCGTCCGACCCGGAGGACCGCAAGATCATCACCCTGGCCACCGCGGCCCGGGCCCGGACCGGCGCCACCCAGGGCGCCTGCCTGCGCGACACCGACGGCCGGACCTACGCGGCGACCGACGTCGCCCTGGCCTCGCTGCGGCTCTCCGCGATCAGCGTCGCCGTCGCGATGGCGGTCTCCTCGGGCGCCGCCGGGGTCGAGGCGGTCGCGGTCACCGGCGCCGGCCCCGACGGGACCGACACCGCGGCGCTCACCGAGCTGGCCGGCGCGCCGGTGCCGGTCTGGGTGGTCGACCCGCGCGGTGCGGTGCTCGAGGCTCCCGGTGTCTGAGCCGGTGGGGCCGGCGGACGGCGTCCAGCGTCCCGACGACTACCGGTCCGGCTTCGCCTGCTTCGTCGGGCGCCCCAACGCCGGCAAGTCGACCCTGACCAACGCGCTGGTCGGGCAGAAGATCGCCATCGCCTCGGACAAGCCGCAGACCACCCGGCACGCCGTCCGCGGGATCGTGCACCGGCCCGACGCGCAGCTGGTGCTGATCGACACGCCGGGGCTGCACCGGCCGCGGACGCTGCTGGGCGAGCGGCTCAACGACGTCGTCCGCACCACCTGGACCGAGGTCGACGTGGTGGGCGTCTGCCTGCCGGTCAACCAGCGGATCGGTCCCGGCGACACCCACCTGGTGACCGAGCTGGCCCAGCTGACCCGACGCCCGCAGCTGGTGGCCATCGCCACCAAGACCGACCTGGCCGGCCCGGCCCGGATCGCCGAGCACCTGGTCGCCGTCCAGGCGCTCGAGCAGTCGGTGGGGATCGAGTGGGCCTCGATCGTCCCGGTCTCGGCCACCGCCGACGACCAGGTCGACGTGCTCGCCGACACCCTGGTCGGGTTGCTGCCGGAGGGGCCGCCGCTCTATCCCGACGGTGACATCACCGACGAGCCGGAGGAGACGCTGGTCGCCGAGCTGATCCGCGAGGCCGCGCTCGAGGGTGTCCGCGACGAGCTGCCGCACTCGATCGCGGTGGAGATCAGCGAGATGGGGCTCCGCGAGGGGCGGCCGCCCGAGCGCCCGCTGCTCGACGTCTTTGCCTCGATGATCGTCGAGCGCGAGTCGCAGAAGGGCATCGTGATCGGCAAGGGCGGCAGCCGGCTGAAGGACGTCGGCACCCGCGCCCGCGCGCAGATCCAGGCCATCCTCGGCACCCCGGTCTACCTCGACCTGCGGGTCAAGGTGCTCAAGGACTGGCAGCGCGACACCAAGCACCTCAACCGCCTCGGCTTCTGAGCCCGACCCCGGTGCCCTGAGCCCGTCGTAGGCGCTTCGACAAGCTCAGCGTGCGGGACCACGTGCCCTGAGCCTGTCGAAGGGCGTGAGGAGTGCGCTTCGACAGGCTCAGCGGGCGGGACCACGTGCCCTGAGCCCGGCGAAGGGCGCTTCGACAGGCTCAGCGCGCGTTCTCCGACCCTCGACAGGCTCAGCGGACGATCAGCAGCCGTCCCCGCCCGGACCGGGGGCGATGTCGGGGTGCTGGTGCGCGGCCGCGCGGGCGACCAGGGCCTGGGTCTGGGCGTTGAACGGCGAGCTGTAGGACGTGTACTCGTAGCAGCCGCCCTGGTGGAACCCGCCGATCAGGCCGTGGATCTCGCGCTGCGGGGCACCGACCTCGACGAGCCAGGGGGACCCGCTGGTCCCGCCGAGGTAGCCGTGGCAGTTGAAGTACGGGTACCCGCCGGAGCTGTTGCCGGTCACGGCGCAGCTGATCGGGCGGTCATTGAGCCCGCCGTTGTAGCCGGGCACGCGCATCGCCTCACCGGCCCGCGGGGCGGCCACGGTGTAGCCGCCGACCACGTCCTGGATGCCGACCGAGCGGCCGTTGACCGTCTGCCGGGCGACCCGGAGGACGGCGTAGTCGTAGTGCGAGTCGCGGTTGCTGAGCCACGGCCCGGGCAGGTAGGACTCGGTCACCGTCCAGACGCCGTAGGGCGCGGCGCCGGCCATGTACTTGGGAACGAACTTCCAGCCGTTCACCGAGCCGGACAGGCAGTGCGCCGCGGTCATGATCAGGTCGTGACTGGCGGACATCACCACGCTGGCCGTGCAGCTGTGCCGCGACGACGTGCCGTGCGGGAACAGCGGGCCGGTGCCGCGGTAGCCCTGCGAGGTGAACGCGGTGGGCGTGCCCGACGGTGCGCCGGCAGAGGCGGGGGAGGCCGGAGCGAGGGTGGCCACCGCAGCGGCCAGACCGAGCGCGGCGAACAGGCTGACGAGGAAGTGGGGGGGTCGCGTCATCCGCGCAGAATGCCATCGTGGTTGAGAACTGAACCATCTCTGAGAGTTGCCGTCTGAAGCTCGACTTGACGGTGAGCGTCTCAGGACCGGTCGGTGCCGGTCCAGAGCTCGGTGATCACGTACCCGTCGAGCCGGTAGAGGCTGACCTGTTCCGCCCGGACCCGGGTCCCGGTGCCCCGGCGACCCCGGAAGGTGCCGAGGTGCGTCCCCGAGGTGATCAGCCGGGCGGCCAGCCACCCGTCGGGATTGATCAACAGGTGCTGCAGCGTCCAGCGGTAGTCGGGGAACCCGCGGGCCAACGCGCGCAGCTCGTCGATCCAGGCGGACCGGCCGACCGCGCGGCCGTCGACCACGAGCTCCTCGGCCACGAAGTGCCGCAGCTCCTCGAAGGTGTGCCGGTTGCACACCCGCAGGTAGCCCTCGAACCAGGTCTGCAGGTCCTGCGGGACGACCGGGCTCACGCGGCTCGGCTCACGCCGGGGGTCTCACTCGGTGGGCGGGAGCACCCGCGCCAGCCGCACACCGCGGCGGCCGCCGTTGATCGTCCGCTCGAGCTTCTCGGCCAGCTTGGACAGCGCGAAGTTGATCAGCACGTAGATCAGCCCGACCACCAGGTAGGTCTGGATGAGGTAGCCGGTGTAGGCGGTCAGGTTGGTGGCCGACTTCATCAGCTCGGCGTAGCTGACCACGTAGCCGAGCGTGGTGTCCTTGATCAGCGCGACCAGCTGGGTGACCAGCGCCGGCACCACCAGGCGCAGCGCCTGCGGGAACACGATCGTCGTCATGTTGGCCCAGTAGCCGAGTCCGATCGCCTGCCCGGCCTCGAACTGGCCGCGGGGCAGCGCCTGCACCCCGGCCCGGAAGATCTCGGCCAGGATGGCGATGTTGCCGAGCACGATGGGGATGACGAGCTTCCAGAAGATCGGCAACCCCGAGAACGGCCCGGCGATGAAGAAGTAGAGCAGCAGGATGGTCGGGATCGACCGGAACACCTCGATGTAGGCGGTGACCGGCCAGCGCACCCAGCGGGTCAGGCTCAGCCGCAGCACCGAGAACAGCGCCCCCAGCGGGATCGAGATCACCGCCGACACCGCCGCGGCCAGCAGCGTGTTGCCCAGACCCTTGGCCAGGAAGGTCAGGATCGGCAGCTCGCCGAACTGCGCCCACTTCTCGGCCTGCAGCTGACCGCGGCGACCGAACTGGACCAGCACCAGCGCCAGCAGCCCGGCCGCGACCAGCACCGAGGCCACGGTGGCCAGCCGGATCCGGGCCCGGGCGCGCGGACCGGGGGCGTCGAAGAGCACCCGGGTGGCGCTGCCGTCGGCGCTCACCGGTGCACCATCAGCCGGCGCTCGAGCCAGCCGCCGCCCTGGCCGGTCAGCAGCGCGAGCACGATGTAGATCACCGCGGCCGGGACGAACAGCGCCAGCCCGCCCGCGTACTGCAGGTTGAGGAACTGCGCCCGGTAGGTGATCTCGTCGACGTTGACCGCCGCGGCCAGCGACGAGCCGAGCAGCTGCCCGATCAGCACGTTGGTCAGCGGCTGGACCATCGAGGCCAGCGCCTGCGGCATGATCACGAAGGCCAGCGACTGGGTGAACGTCAGCCCGATCGAGCGCGCCGCTTCCGCGTTGCCCACCGGGACCGCGTTGATCCCGGAGCGGATCGCCTCACCAGCGAAGGCGCCGCCGACCAGCATCATCGAGACGGCCATCGACCAGAACAGCGACAACCGGACGCCGATGTCGGGCAACCCGAACACCATGATGATCAGCAGGCTGAGCAGCGGCATGTTCCGGAACACCTCGACGTAGAGAGCTCCGGCCGCGCGCATCGGGGCGATCGGGCTGACCCGGAAGATCGCGGTCACCGACCCGATCACCATCGACCCGGCGAAGCCGACCACGGTCAGCGCCAGCGTCATCAGGACAGCCGGCCCGAACTCGCCGATGTGGTCGAAGAACAGCTGCATGGGTGCCGGTTCCGGGTGCGCGGTCGCTGTCGGTTGGGCCGGTGGTCAGGAGGCGATCGCCGGCGGCTGGCTGTTGCTCTTCAGCACGGTGCCCACGGTGAGGTCGTGCAGCTTCTTCCAGGTGCCGGCCGCCTCCATCTTCTTCAGCCAGGCGTTGATGAAGTTCTTCGCGTCGTCGCTCTCGCGGGTGCAGCCGATGCCGTAGTCGTCGGTGGAGAACGGCTCGCCGACCACCTTGACGGTGTTGTCCTTGACCGCGGTGGACAGCAGGATCGACTGGTCGAGCACGAAGGCGTCACCGCGGCCCTGCTTGAGCGCCGCCACGCACTGCGCGTTCTCGGTGAAGAGGATCGGCTTGACCGAGGGGACCTTCTGCTGGAGCGCGAGGATGGCGGTCGAGTTCGACTCGGTGATCACCTTCTTGCCGACCAGGTCCTCGACCTTGGTGATGTCGTTGTTGTCGGCCATGACCATGATCGCGGTGCCGGAGGCGTAGTACGGCCCGGCGAAGTTCACCTTCTTGGCCCGCTCCGGGGTGATCGAGTAGGTGGCCACCACCACGTCCACCGAGCCGTTCTGGATCAGCGTCTCGCGGGTGTCGACGGTGGTCTGGGTCAGCGCGAACTTCGGCTCACCGATGATGTACTTCGCCAGCAGCTGGACGATGCCGGCGTCGAACCCGCGGATCTTGCCGGTGGTCGGGTCGAGCAGGCTGAACAGCGGTCCGGCGTCGGTGCCGCCCCAGCGCAGCGTGCCGGCGGACTTGATCTTGCTCGCCCAGGCGCTGGCCGAGATCACCGAGGCGTCGCCGGTCTCGCCGTTGGCGATCAGGTCGTCGAAGGCGTTGTTGCTGCTCGAGGAGCCGCCGCTGAGCTTCTCCGAGGTCTTGCCGCCGGAGCAGGCCGACAGCCCGACGGCGACGCCGAGCGCGCCGAGACCGTAGCCGAGCGCCTTGCGGCGACCGAAGGACGGAAGGATCGCATCGCTCATGAGGGTCAACCTAGCGTGCTCCGGCCCGCGGGTTGCGGTGACCGCCCGGTGCGCGTAGCGTCGCATCCGTGGCGTCTCTCAGCCTCCTCCTTCGCTGCCGCAGCGAGTCCCGCTAAGGGCCGGCATCCTCGCTGCGGAGTTCGGTCGTGCCCGGCACCCACCCGATCAGCGAGGACCTGACACCCGATGAGCACCACTCCCGACCGGACCCCGGTCACCCGGACCCCGGTCAACAGCCACGGCACCCAGCCGCAGAGCGTCCCGGTGCAGCAGCCGAGCCCGATGCCGTTCGGGCGCTACCACCCGTTCGTCCCGGTCGACCTGCCCGACCGCACCTGGCCGACCCGGCGGATCGAGCACGCGCCCCGCTGGCTGTCCACCGACCTGCGCGACGGCAACCAGGCGCTGATCGACCCGATGACCCCGGCCCGCAAGCAGCGGATGTTCGACCTGCTGGTGCGGATGGGCTACAAGGAGATCGAGGTCGGCTTCCCCTCGGCGAGCCAGGCCGACTTCGACTTCGTCCGGCAGCTGATCACCGAGAGCAAGGTGCCCGAGGACGTCACGATCTCGGTGCTGACCCAGGCGCGTGAAGACCTCATCGCCCGGACCGCCGAGTCGCTGGTGGGGGCCCACCAGGCGACGATCCACCTCTACAACGCGACCGCCGAGCTGTTCCGCCGGGTGGTCTTCAAGGTCGACAAGGCCGAGTGCATGGCGCTGGCCACCCGGGGCACCGAGCTGGTGATGAAGTACGCCGAGCAGCATTTGGGCGACGTGGCGTTCGGCTACCAGTACAGCCCGGAGATCTTCACCCAGACCGAGACCGACTACGCCGTCGAGGTCTGCAACGCCGTGATGGACGTCTGGCAGCCGGAGGCGGGCCGGGAGATCATCCTCAACCTGCCCGCCACGGTGGAGATGTCGACGCCGAACACCTACGCCGACCAGATCGAGTACTTCGGCCGGCACGTCCGCAACCGTGACCACGTGGCGATCTCGCTGCACCCGCACAACGACCGCGGCACGGCGGTGGCCGCGACCGAGCTGGCGCTGATGGCCGGTGCTGACCGGGTCGAGGGCTGTCTGTTCGGCCACGGCGAGCGCACCGGCAACGTCGACCTGGTCACCCTGGGCATGAACCTGTTCAGCCAGGGCATCGACCCCAAGATCGACTTCGCCGTCGACGGCGGCATCGATGAGATCCGTCGCACCGTCGAGTACTGCACCAACCTGCCGGTCCACCCGCGCCACCCCTACGCGGGCGACCTGGTCTACACCGCCTTCTCCGGGTCCCACCAGGACGCGATCAAGAAGGGGCTGGAGGATCTCGAACGGCGCGCCGCCGAGCAGGGCGTCCCGGTCTCGGAGATCGACTGGGAGGCGCCCTACCTGCCGATCGACCCGCACGACGTCGGCCGCAGCTACGAGGCGGTGATCCGGGTCAACAGCCAGTCCGGCAAGGGCGGGGTCGCCTACCTGCTGAAGAGCGAGCACCGGCTCGAGCCGCCGCGCCGGATGCAGATCGAGTTCTCCCGCGTGGTGCAGACCACCACCGACGCCCAGGGCGGTGAGGTGACCGCCGACCAGATCTGGGAGATCTTCACCCGGACCTACCTGGCCGAGGGCGCCCTGGTGCTCGACAAGGTGAGCACCGCGAGCAACGGCCACGACTCGGTCGAGGCCGTGGTGACCGACCACGGCCGGCAGCGCCGGATCAGCGGCGAGGGCAACGGTCCGGTGTCGGCGTTCTGCGACGCGATCAGCGCGCTCGGCTACCGGGTCCGGGTGCTCGACTACCACGAGCACGCGCTCAGCGCGGGCGGCGACGCCCAGGCCGCCGCCTACGTCGAGGTCGAGGTCGGTGAGGGCGACGACAGCCAGGTGCTCTGGGGTGTGGGGCTGGACACCAACATCGTCTCCGCCTCGCTCCGCGCGGTCACCTCGGCGGTCAACCGCTACCGGGTCTGAGCCGGGTCAGGGGTCGGCGGGTCAGCGGGGGAACCCGTTGGCCACCGTCCGCGCCGGCGCGGCCGGCGTCACCAGCCAGGCCTGGAAGAACGACGTGAGGTCCACGCCGGAGCCCGACCGGTCGGCGGCGTGCTGGGTGGTCACCATCCAGTTCTCCAGGCTGCGGGTGCCGGGGGTCTGCGCCCAGTCCCGCGCCATGGCCAGGAACGCCGCGTCGCCCATCCGGTTGCGCAGCGCCTGCAGGGTCATCGGCCCGCGCAGGTAGACGACGTCGAACAGGTGGTCCCGACCGGGGTCGAGCAGTCCCACCCGCCAGAAGCGGGTGCTGTCCTCGGCCCGGCCGTAGAGCTCCAGGAACTGCTGCTCCGCGGTCGGGCCCCCGGTCCGCTCCCGGTAGGCCCAGGCGCCCCAGGAGGCCCACGCCTCGTTGTCGAAGATGTCGTTCCACTGGGCGAGGGTGACGTTGTCGCCGAACCACATGTGGCTCAGCTCGTGGCTGAGCAGCTCGCCGGCGTCCCCGCGGGTCATCGCCCCGGCGGCGTAGACCGGGCGGGTCTGGGTCTCGAGCCCGTCGAACCACAGTCGCGCCGCCGGGACCAGCCCGCCGATCTGGCCGAACGGATAGGGCCCGAACAGCCCCTCGAGCACCCGGATGACCTGCGGCGTCCGCTCGAGCTGGGCGAAGGCGCGGCGCCGCTCGCCCGCCGACAGCCGCCGCGAGACGGCGTAGACGTAGGGCCGGCCGTCCGCGGTGCCCTGGCGAACCTCGAACCGGCCGAGCGCCAGGAAGCTCAGGTAGGTGGCCGAGGGCCGGTCGGAGACCCAGTGCCAGACGTCCTGCCCGCGGACCGGGTCGGCGGTGTGGCCGGCCAGCGCTCCGGTGCTGACCGCCTGCCAGCCGGTGGGCACCCGCGCGGTGACGTCCATCAGCGCCGGGTCGGACGGGTGGTCGTTGGCCGGGAACCACCAGGCCGAGCTCTCCGGCTCACCGGCCACCAGCACCTCGTCCCCGGTGATGCTGAACGGCCGGATCCCGTCCCGGCTGATCGTGGCCGGCCGGCCGCCGTACTCCACCTCGACGCGGAAGGTCGCGCCGGTCGGGATCGTCGAGGCCGGGGTGATCCGGAGGTCCTGGAACCCGTCGGTGCGGAAGGTGGCGGGGCGGCCGTCGACCCGGACCGCGGTGACGGTCAGCGCCAGGTCGAGGGAGAAGCCGGTCAGCGGCTGGGTGGCCCGCGCGGTGACCACGGTCCGGCCGGTGAGCCGGGCGTCGGCCGGGTTCCAGCTGACGTCGACCGCGTACCGCTGGGCGTCGTAGCCGCCGGCCCCGTAGTCGGGGAAGTAGGGGTCGCCGACCCCGTCGGTGCCCTGGCCGACCGGGGCGCCCGAACCGCCCGGGACCGGTGCCGGCAGGGCGCCGGCCAGCGGGCGGACGGCGAAGGGCAGTGCGACCAGCACCGCCAGCTGGAGCACCAGCACCAGGACGCCGAGCACCAGGCCGGCGCGGAAGGCGCCGCGAGGCCGGACGTCAGCGCTCGACATGCGCCAGCGACTTGAGGTTCCGGTCGAGGTGCCAGGTGGTGTAGGCGGCCGCGATCCCGCTGGCCTCGCGGACGGTCTGGGCGTCGAGGCCCTGGGTGGCGTCCCAGCGTCCCTCGAGCAGCGCCGCGAGCAGCGCGAAGGTGGCCCGGGACGGCCGCGCCGAACCCGCGGGCCGGCAGGTCTCGCAGACCGCCCCGCCGGCGGCGGGGGAGAACGAACCGTGCGGCCCGACCACCCCGCACCGGGCGCAGTCGTGGAACGACGGCGCCCAGCCGGCCACCGCCATCGACCGGAGCAGGTAGGAGTCGAGGATCAGCCCGGCCGGGACCGGGCCCTCGGCGGTGCCCTGGTCGAGCGCGCGGAGCGCCCCGACCAGCAGCAGGTACTGCTGGAGCGCGGGCTCGCGCTCCTCGGCGACCAGCCGGTCGACGGTCTCGACGATGGCCTGGCCGGTCGTCCAGCGCGGGTAGTCACCGATCAGGTGCTCGCCGAAGGCGTTCCGCGAGACCACCTGGGTGACGATGTCGAGGCTGCGGCCGGTGGCCAGCTGGACGTCCACGTGGCTCAGTGGCTCGAGCCGGGCCCCGAACTTCGACGAGGTGCGCCGGACCCCCTTGGCCACCGCACGGAGCTTGCCGTGCTCGCGGCTGAGCAGCGTGATGATCCGGTCGGCCTCGCCCAGCTTGTGGGTGCGGAGCACGACGGCCTCGTCACGGTAGGTCGGCACCCGGCCATTCTCCCCGCTCGCACCAGGGCGACCGGTTAGCCTTCGGGGCGTGCCGAGCCGACGTCGCGACCCTGACCGGTTCGGCCCGCGTCCGGCGCGGGTCGCGCCGACCCCGCACCCGTCCGGGGTTCGTGCCCCGCAGCTGCCGGCCGACCGGGTGCCGCGCCACGTGGCCATCGTGATGGACGGGAACGGGCGCTGGGCCAAGGCCCGCAACCTGCCTCGCACCGAGGGGCACGCGGCCGGCGAGGCGTCGCTGTTCGACGTGATCGAGGGCGCCATCGAGGTCGGGGTGAAGTACCTGTCGGCGTACGCGTTCTCCACCGAGAACTGGCGGCGCTCGCCGGACGAGGTGCGCTGGTTGATGGGCTTCAACCGCGACGTCATCCGGCGCCGGCGCGAGCAGCTCGACGCGCTCGGGGTCCGGGTGCTCTGGGCCGGCCGCCGGCCGCGGCTGTGGCGCAGCGTGATCTCCGAGCTCGAGGACGCCCAGGCCCGAACGGTCGACAACGACGTCCTCACCCTGCAGTTCTGCGTCAACTACGGCGGCCAGGCCGAGATCGTCGACGGCGTCCGCGAGATCGCCCGGCAGGCGGCGGCCGGCCGGCTCGACCCGGACCGGCTGACCCCGGAGCGGTTCCGGCAGTTCCTCTACCAGCCCGACGTGCCCGATGTGGACCTGTTCGTCCGGTCCTCGGGGGAGCAGCGGACCTCGAACTTCCTGGTCTGGCAGATGGCCTACGCCGAGATGGTGTTCCTCGACCGGCTCTGGCCCGACTTCGACCGCCGGGACCTGTGGCGGGCGATCGAGCTCTACGCCGACCGCGACCGGCGCTACGGCGGCGCCGTGCCCAACGAGGTGCGCTAGCCGGTCGTCCCGGGCGGTGCGCCGGCACCCCGTCCGCCGGTGGCCGCGCGGGCGGTGCAGTCGGCGCAGACCCCGAAGATCTCCAGGTCGTGCTGGACGTCGGTGAAGCCGTGCTCGGCGGCGACCTGGCGGGCCCAGTCCTCGACGGTCGGACCCCAGACCTCGAGGGTGCGGCCGCACTGCCGGCAGACGAGGTGGTGGTGGTGCTCGCGCGAGCAGCGGCGGTAGGCGCTCTCTCCGCCGTCGGTGCGGATCACGTCGAGCTCGCCGCTGTCGGCCATCATCTGCACCGTCCGGTAGACGGTGGTGAGCCCGGTGCTGATCCCGTGCGCCCTCAGCTCGTCGTGGATCTGCTGCGCGGTGCGGAAGTCACGCTGGCCGGCCAGCACGTCGGCGATCGCGGTCCGCTGCCGGGTCCGGCGCTGCGGCACGTCGGTCGGGGTCACGCCGTCGACTCTAGACGCCGAGACGGAGCTGAGACGGAGACCCGACCCTGTTCGTACATGACATTCATTTTCATATAGGCTCGTGCCGTGATCCGTCGAGCTCTGGCCGCAGCCGCCACCACCACCGCCCTGCTCTCGCTCACCCTGCTGTCCGCCTGCGGCTCGGGGTCCACGAGCACCGGCGCGACGACCACCGGGGGAGACGGTCCGGTGCGGGTGGTCGCCTCCACCGACGTCTACGGCAGCATCGTCAGCGCGATCGGCGGCAGCGACGTCCAGGTCACCTCGATCATCACCGACCCCGATCGGGACCCGCACTCCTACGAGGCGGACGCCCAGAACCAGCTGGCGCTGAGCCGGGCGGCTCTGGTGGTGGAGAACGGCGCTGGCTACGACGACTTCATGGAGACGCTGCTCAAGGCGCGCGAGGTGCCCGGTCGCACGGTGATCGACGTCGCCGACGTGTCCGGCTACGACCAGAAGCCCTCCGACGGCGAGTTCAACGAGCACCTCTGGTACGACTTCCCGACCATGGTCAAGCTGACGTCGCGGATCAGCACCGAGCTGGCGGCGAAGGCGCCGGCGGACCGGGCCACGTTCGAGCAGAACGCCCGGGCGTTCACCGCGAAGCTCGAGCGGCTCGAGGCCCGCGAGGCGACGATCAAGAAGGCGCACGACGGGGCCGGCGTGGCGATCACCGAGCCGGTCCCGCTCTACCTGCTGGAGGCCTGCGGGCTCGACAACAAGACGCCGGAGGCGTTCAGCGAGGCGATCGAGGAGGAGCGCGACGTCGCCCCCGCGGTGCTCCGCCAGACCCTGGCGCTGTTCAGCGGCCGGCAGGTCAAGCTGCTCGCCTACAACGCCCAGACCACCGGGCCACAGACCGAGCAGGTGCTCGCGGCGGCCAAGGCGGGCGGGGTCGCCGTGGTGCCGGTCACCGAGACGCTGCCCGAGGGCCAGGACTACCTGGGCTGGATGGGCGCGAACCTCGACGCGGTCGAGCGGGCGCTGGGCTGACGGCCGACGATCCGAGCGGAGCGACACGAGGGAACGGGGTGGGTGCGTGAGGACCGTCGCCATGCCCGAAGCTGTCCCGGTGGACCAGCCTGCGACCGACCCGGTGCTCGAGGTGCGCGGTGCGACCCTCCGGTTCGGCGAGCGGACGCTGTGGGCCGGTCTCGACCTGCAGATCCGGCCGGGGGAGTTCGTCGCGGTGCTCGGCGCCAACGGCTCGGGCAAGACCAGCCTGCTGCGCGCGGTGCTCGGGTTGCAGCCGCTGACCGCGGGGGAGATCCGGCTGCACGGCGACCGGGTCCGGCGCGGCGACCGGCGGATCGGCTATCTGCCGCAGCAGCGGCTGGGCAACGACGGCACCCCGGTCCGGGCCCGCGACCTGGTCGCGCTCGGGCTGGCCGGTCACCGGCTCGGGACGGGGCTGCCCAACCGGTCGCGTCGGGCCGCGGTGGACGCCGCCCTGGCCGCGGTCGGCGCCGAGCGGTTCGCCCGGCAGCCGATCGGCGTGCTGTCCGGTGGTGAGCAGCAGCGGGTCCGGGTGGCCCAGGCGCTGGTCGGGGAGCCGACCCTGCTGCTGGCCGACGAACCGCTGGTCTCGCTCGACCTCAGCCAGCAGCGGATCGTCAGCGAGCTGATCGACGACAGCCGCCGGCGGACCAGGTGCGGGGTGCTGTTCATCACCCACGACGTGAACCCGGTGCTCGGGATGGTCGACCGGGTGGTCTACCTGGCCGGCGGTCAGGCCCGGGTCGGCCCGGTCGAGGAGGTCTTCACCTCCGCGGTGCTCAGCGAGCTCTACCGGACACCGGTCGAGGTGATCCGGACCCACGGCCGGATCATCGTGGTCGGCGCCGCCGCGCACAGCGAGCTCGAGCACGACACCGGCGACCCGCACGACCCGATCGCGCACGACGTCCACGGCAGTGGTCACCATGACTGAGCCGGCCGCGCGGTCCGTCGGCGAGCACGGGGGGCTGCGGTGAACGACCTCTGGCACCAGATCTTCAACTTCGACGACTACGGCCAGCTGCTGCTGCTGGTGCAGAACTCGATCATCGCCGGCGCGGTACTCGGGCTGGTGGGCGGGTTGATCGGGGTGTTCGTGATCTCCCGCGACATGGCGTTCGCGGTGCACGGGATCAGCGAGCTGTCCTTCGCCGGGGCCTCGGCGGCGCTGCTGGCCGGGGTGGGGGTGGTGGAGGGGTCGATCGCCGGGTCGCTGCTGGCGGCGTTGATCATCGGCGTGCTCGGCACCCGGGCGCGGACCCGCAACTCGGTGATCGCCGTGCTGATGCCGTTCGGGCTCGGCCTCGGGATCCTCTGTCTCTCGTTGTACAGCGGGCGTTCGGCCAACAAGTTCGGACTGCTCACCGGTCAGATCGTCGCGGTCGACGACCCCCGGCTGCACTCGCTGCTGATCATCGCCGCGGTGGTGGTGATCGGCCTGTTGATCATCTGGCGACCGCTGACCTTCAACAGCGTCGACCCCGAGGTGGCCACCGCCCGCGGCGTCCCCAACGGGGTGCTCGCGGTGGTGTTCATGATCCTGCTCGGCCTGGCCACCGCGGTGTCGGTGCAGATCGTCGGCGCGCTGCTGGTGCTCTCGATCCTGGTCACCCCGGCCGCGGCCGCCCGTCAGGTCTCGGCGTCGCCGGTGCTGGTGCCGGTGCTGTCCACGGTGTTCGCGGTGGTGGCGATGGTCGGCGGGATCATGCTGGCGCTCGGCGGGTCGGTGCCGATCAGCCCGTTCGTGACCACCATCTCGTTCCTGATCTGGGTGGTCTGCCGGCTGCTCGGACGGCGGCTGCTGCCCGCCCGGCGCTGAGGTCGCCGGGTGCCGGGTGCGGTCAGCGGGTGACCCGCAGCACCCCGTAGCCGATCAGCAGCACCAGCATCATCACCCGCAGGGCCCGCGACCCGGTGCTGAGCAACGGCCAGGAGAGATAGGCCAACCAGCCCACGAAGAGGATCAGCGCCACCAGGGCCACCACCGCGACCGGGACCGGGGCGAACAGCCCGACCGCGGCCAACGCGACCATCAGCAGCGGGACCACCACCCGCGGCAGTGCGCTCAGCCGCACCAGCACCGGCTTGCTGAGGGCGGCCACCCGCTCGCGCAGCGGGGAGGCCGGCGGGAGAGCGGCAGCCCGCTGGCTCGCCCGGGCACTGGTCCGAGAACTGCCCCGAGTACTGGTCCCGGCGGTCGGGGCCGGCCGGGACGACGGTCGTGGCGCCGAGCGCTGTCCCGGGGCCTGTCCCGGCGTCGAGCGGGTGTTCGGCGGTCTCCGCCGGTTCTGCGGGGTCCGGGAACGGGGCTGGCTCGGCACCGCCCCAGTCTGCCAGCGCCACCCGCCGCCGGGCGACCGCCGGACCGGCCGACCTCGTAGGGTCGGAGGGTGATCGCGGTCTGCCGGTTCCGGGTGCCCGAGGAGCAGGCGCCCGACTTCCGCGCCCGCGCCGAGGCCGCGGTAGCCGTGCTGTCCGGCCGCGACGGGTTCCTCTCCGCCGACCTCGGCCCCAACGTCGACGACCCCGCGCTGTGGGTGCTGGCCACCCGCTGGACCAACGTCGGCGCCTGGCGGCGGGCGCTCGGCGGCTACGAGGCGAAGGTCACCGTGGTCCCGCTGCTCAGCCTGGCCGTCGACGAGCCGAGCGCGTTCGTCACCGGCGACGACGACCGCGACGACCCGTTCGGCTGGCCGACCCGGCCGTAGACTCGGGGACCGATTATGACTGGAACACCCCTGCAGCTCGGACCGCTGACCGTCGGGACGCCCGTGGTGCTGGCCCCGATGGCCGGCATCACCAACGCCGCCTACCGGCAGCTCTGCCGCGAGCAGGGGGCCGGGCTCTACGTCTGCGAGATGATCACCTCGCGCGGGATCGTCGAGCGCGACCGCAAGACGCTCCAGATGCTGGTCTTCGACCCCGGCGAGACGGTCCGATCGGTCCAGCTCTACGGCGTCGACCCGGACGTGATGGCCCGGGCCGCGGAGATCCTCTGCGTCGAGTACGGCGTCGGCCACATCGACCTCAACTTCGGCTGTCCGGTGCCCAAGGTGACCCGCAAGGGCGGCGGCGCGGCGCTGCCGTGGAAGCGCGACCGGCTGGCCGCGATCCTCACCGCGGTGGTGGCCGCCGGGGCCCGGCACGGCGTCCCGGTGACCTGCAAGACCCGGATCGGGATCGACGCGGACCACCAGACCTATCTCGACGCCGGCCGGATCGCCGAACGGGCCGGGTGCGCGGCGATCGCGCTGCACGGCCGGACCGCGGCGCAGGCGTACTCGGGCACCGCCGACTGGGACGCGATCGCCCGGCTGGTGGAGAGCGTCGACATCCCCGTGCTGGGCAACGGCGACATCTGGGAGGCCTCCGACGCGCTGCGGATGGTCGAGTGGACCGGCGCGGCCGGGGTGGTCGTCGGTCGCGGCTGTCTGGGCCGGCCGTGGCTGTTCCGCGACCTGGCCGACGCCTTCGCCGGGCGCGACCGGCGCACCCTTCCGACGCTGGGCGGGGTGGCGGCCACCGTCCGCCGGCACGCCGAGCTGCTCTGCGACCTGATGGGCGAGCCCCGCGGGTGCGCCGACCTGCGCAAGCACATGGCCTGGTACTTCAAGGGCTTCCCGGTCGGCGGCGAGCTGCGCCGCGGTCTCGGCACGGTCAGCAGTCTGGCCGAGCTCGCCGTCCTGCTCGGCCGGCTCGACCCGGCCGTCCCGTTCCCGACCGAGGAGCTCGGGCTGCCGCGCGGCCGGCAGGGCTCGCCGCGCGCGCGGGTCGCCCTTCCCGAGGGCTGGCTCGACGACACCTCCGGCCTCAGCCTCGAGCTCGACGAGATCGGCGTCTCGGGCGGCTGAGCCCCGGCGTGCCGAGCGGGCTCAGTCGAGTGCGCAGAGGTAGCGGTCGGTGACCCGGGCCTGGACCAGGCGGACCGCGGGCGAGCCGAGCCGCGACCACAGCGTCCCCGGCCGGGAGAACGCCCGGACGCGCAGCCAGACCTGGTCGTGGGCGTCCCGGTTGACGAAGAACGCCTCCTCGCCGGACTCCGGGTGCCCGGGCAGCGTGCCGTAAGCGAACCCGCGGCGCCCCGGCTCGTCGACCACGCTGACCACCCGGCACGGCGACCACATCCGCAGCCCGCCCACGCCGAAGCCGACCTCCACCAGGTCACCCCGCCCGACCCGCGGCCGCTCGGCCCGGACCCGCAGTCCGGCCCCGGTCTGGACGCCCCACCCGAGCACCCGCTCGGCGGCCGCGGCGAACCGCTCGGCGCCGTGCCCGATCAGCCGGGCCCGGTCGACGTGGCCGTAGCCGAGCGGCAGGTCGTCGGTCGAAGCCCCAACCTCGGCGTAGGTCAGCGACTCGCCGGCCAGCCGGCGGCGGCGCTCCTCGGCGAGGGGTTCGACGGTCGGGGCAGCAGCGCTCGGCACCGGGCCATTCTCCCCGGTGCCGGCGACTCCTCGATCCGTCCCGAACCGCTCGCGTCACCGTCGGGGCCGACGGCGCCCTCTAGGCTGACCGGTCGTGACCGAGCCGACCCCCGCCGCCGCGGCCGACGACGGGGCACCCGGGGACGCGGTGTCCGACGTCGGGGTCTCGCCGCGCGCCCGCGCCTGGGCGACCACCATGGCCGGCCACCCCGGCGGGGACCTCGTCCGCGCCCACCGCGGGTCGCACGCGACGCTCGGTGAGGGTCCGGTGATCGACCGGGCCCGGCGCGAGGAGCGCGAGGCCGAGCTGCTCCGGCCGGGCGCCACCCTGGCCCGCGGCGCGGGCCATCGCGCCCGTCCCGAGGAGCCCGATCCCGAGCGCACCTGCTTCGAGCGCGACCGCGACCGCATCGTCCACTCGACCGCCTTCCGTCGGCTGGCCGGGAAGACCCAGGTGGTGGTCCACCCCACCGACCACCAGCGCACCCGGCTGACGCACGCGCTCGAGGTCTCGCAGGTGGCGACCTCGATCGCCCGCGCGGTCGGGGTCAACGTCGCGCTCACCGAGGCGATCGCCCTCGGCCACGACTGCGGGCACGGCCCCGGCGGGCACGCCAGCGAGGACGCCTTCGACCCCTACGTCCCCGGTGGCTACGACCACGGCCCGTGGGGCGCCGACGTGGTGCTCACCGGGCTCAACCTCTGCGCCGAGACCCTCGACGGCATCCGCCGGCACTCCTGGTCCTCGCCGCCGCCGGCCACCGTCGAGGGCGAGATCGTCAGCTGGGCCGACCGGATCGCCTACTGCGCGCACGACCTCGAGGACGCCGCACACGCCGGCATCGTCGACCTGGCCGACCTGCCCGCCGAGATCACCGCGGTCTGCGGGGCGACCCGGCGCGACCAGCTGCGGACGTTCGTCCGGGCCGTGGTCGCCACCGTCGACACGTACGGCGAGGTCGGGATGGCCGCCGAGCCGGCCGGGGCGCTGGCCGAGCTGCGCGCCTTCAACTACGAGCGGATCTACGTCCGCGAGGAGTCGCTGGCGCAGTCCCGGGCGGTGGTCGCGGTGCTCCGCGCGCTGGTCGACCACTACGCCGAGCACCCCGACATCGTCCCGGACGCCTTCCCGGGCGGGACGGCCGAGCCGACCGACCCCGACGCCCAGATCCTGCACCGGGCGGTCAGCTACGTGGCCGGGATGACCGACCGGTACGCGTTCGACGTCGCCGTCCGCGAGCTGGGCTGGGACCCGCGCCGGCTCCCGCGCGCGATCGAGTGACGGCACCGGCCGCCCCGGCCGGGGCGGCGGGCGGTCCCGACCGGGGCTGGGGCGCGTTCGGCGCCGCGTGGTAGGCATCTGCCGTGGTCGCTACGCGGTTGTCGACGAAGGAGTCGCTCCTCGGGCCGGTGCTCGAGCGGTTGTTCGGGCTGCCCCCGGGACGGCACGCGGCGGTCCGCCGCGACACCGGCGTCCGGGTGGCGATGCCCGACGGCATCCGGCTGGCCACCGACGTCTACGCGCCCGACCGTGCGGAGCCGCGGGGCCCGGTGGTGCTGGTCCGGACCCCGTACGACCGGACCGGGCCGTTCTCGGCCGCCTACGGGATCCTGCTCGCCCGCCGCGGCCTGCGGGTCGTCGTCCAGGACGTCCGCGGCACCTTCGGGTCCGAGGGCGTCTTCGAGCCGTTCCACCACGAGAGCGCCGACGGGCTGGCCACCCTCACCTGGATCCGCGACCAGCCCTGGTGCGACGGCCGGGTGGCCACTGCGGGCGCCAGCTACGTGGGGCACACCCAGTGGGCGATCGGGCCGTACGCCGAGCCGCGGCTGTCGGCGATGGCGCTGGCCATCACCACCAGCGACTTCGGTCCCAGCTTCTATCCCGGTGGCTCGATGTCGCTGTGGAGCATGCTCAGCTGGAGCGCGCTGATCGCCACCCAGGAGGACGAGCTCGACCCGATCGCGCGGCACCGGCTCGAGGGCCGGATCCGGGCGGCGATGGCGACCGTCCCGGTGATCGACGCCGACCTGGCCGCGGTCGGCCGCCGGGTGACGTTCCTCGGCGAGGTGGCCTCGCACGCCGAGCCGGGCGACCCGTTCTGGCGGGCCGACGCCCACGACGGCGACCTGCCCGGCCTGGACACCCCGGTGAGCATGATCACCGGCTGGCACGACCTGTTCGCCGACCTGCAGCTGCGCGACTTCACCCGGCTCCAGGACGCGGGCGCGGACGTCCGGCTGACCGTCGGGCCGTGGTACCACGGGCAGCTCTCCTCGGTGCCGTCGCTGTTCCGCGACCAGGTCGAGTTCCTGGCCGGTCACCTGCTCGACGACGCCGCCGCGCTGCAGCGCCCGCGGGTCCGGCTCTACCTGCAGGGCGCCCGGCAGTGGCTGACCGCCGAGCGGTGGCCGCTGCCGACCACCGAGCAGACCTGGTCGCTGGGTGCCGACGGGCGGGTGGGGCCGGGGGAGCCGGTCGCCGGGGCCCGCGCCTTCCGCTACGACCCGGCCGACCCGACGCCGACCGTCGGCGGTCCGATCCTCGGCAAGCAGGCCGGCTCCCGCGACAACCGGGCGGTCGAGGGCCGCGACGACGTCCTCACCTGGACCAGCGACGTGCTCGACCGCGACCTCGACGTGATCGGCGAGATCACCGCCGAGCTGGCCGTCCGCACCGAGCACCCCGACGCGGACGTCTTCGTCCGGGTCTGCGACGTCGACCCGCGCGGCTGCTCCACCAACGTCACCGACCGGCTGCGCCGGCTGCGGCTGGCCGATCCCGCACCGGTCGACGACCTCGGCACCCGGCCGGTCAGCTTCCCGCTCTGGCCGACCGCCTACCGGTTCCGCGCCGGCCACCGGATCCGCGTCCAGGTCAGTGGCGGCGCGCTGCCCAACTACGTCCGCAACCACCAGACCGGCGAACCGATCGCCACCGCCGTCCGCACCGTGGCCGGACGCACCCAGGTGCTGCACGGCGGCGACCGGCCGACCCGGCTGCTGCTGCCGGTCTTCGGCGCCCGCTGACCCAGCTCACCGACCGCCCAGCTCACCGACCGCCCAGCTCACCGACCGCCCAGCCCGCGGGCAGCGCCCGCGCACTCCGACCGTCCAGGAGAGGATCCCGCCCGTGTCCGAGACCCCGAACCAGGCAGCACCGCACCCGCAGGCCACCGCCGATGCCCGGGTGGTGCTGCGCGACCCCGGGTCGGGCGGCGACGTCGCCGTCCTCGTCGACCTGTCCGGCGGGCATCTGCCGGTGATCGTCCACTGGGGCGCCGACCCGGGCGTGACCGACGCCGACGGGTTCGCCGCGCTGGTCGCCGCCGGAGCCGCCACCGGCGTGCCCAGCGGAGTCGACGACGCCGGGTGGCTGGCCGTGTTGCCCGAGCACCGCACCGGCTGGACCGGGCGTCCGGGCCTGAGCGGGTCGCGGGCCGGCCGCGGCTGGTCGCCCGCCTTCGTCACCACTGCGGCCACCCTCGACGACGCCCGCCTCGAACCGGGGAGCTTCGCCACCGGCAGCCGGCTGGCGGTCGAGGCCGCCGATCCCGAGGCCGAGCTGGCCCTCCGGGTCGAGCTCGAGGTCGGTGCCGGCGGAGTCCTCCGGGCGCGGGCCGAGGTCACCAACACCGGCGCGGACGTCTACCAGCTCGACGACCTGGTGCTGGCCTTCCCGGTGCCGTCCTGGGCCCGGGAGATCCTCGACTTCGCCGGCCGCTGGGCCAAGGAGCGCACGCCGCAGCGCCGCGAGCTGGTGGTCGGCACGCACCTGCGCGAGGGCCGGCGGGGCCGGACCGGCGCGGACGCGGCCACCGTGCTGCACGTCGGCGTCCCCGGCTTCGGGTTCGAGCACGGCGAGGTCTGGGGCGTCCACACCGGGTGGAGCGGCAACCACACCCACTACGCCGAGCGGGTGGCCACCGGCGAGCAGCTGATCGGCGGCGGTGAGCTGCTGCTGCCGGGCGAGGTCCGGCTCGCCGAGGGCGAGAGCTACCGCAGCCCCTGGGTCTACGGCAGCTACGGCGTCGGGCTGGACGCGGTGGCGCGGCGGTTCCACCGCTGGCTGCGGGACCGGCCCCAGCACGTCGACACCCGTCGCCCGGTCACCCTCAACGTCTGGGAGGCGGTCTACTTCGACCACCGGCTGGACCGGCTGGTCGCGCTGGCCGAGCAGGCCGCGGCCCTCGGCGTCGAGCGGTACGTGCTCGACGACGGCTGGTTCGGCTCGCGCCGCGACGACCACTCCGGGCTGGGCGACTGGCAGGTCTCGGCCGACGTCTGGCCCGACGGGCTGAGCCCGCTGACCGACAAGGTCACCGAGCTG
This sequence comes from Microlunatus kandeliicorticis, assembly GCF_014137855.1. GTDB lineage: Bacteria > Actinomycetota > Actinomycetes > Propionibacteriales > Propionibacteriaceae > Microlunatus > Microlunatus kandeliicorticis. Next base: position 70,719 of record NZ_JACGWT010000006.1, on the reverse strand, counting down.
GGGATGCAGTTCGGCTTGTGGTTCGAGCCCGAGATGATCAACCCCGACTCCGACGTCGCCCGCGCGCACCCCGAGTGGGTGATGGCCACCGGCGGTCGCTGGCCGGTCGAGGCCCGCCACCAGCAGGTGATCAACCTCGGCATCCCCGAGTGCTACGCCTACGTCCGGGACGCGATGGACACATTGCTCACCGAGTACCCGATCAGCTACATCAAGTGGGACCACAACCGCGACCTGATCGACGCCGGCACCCAGCCCGGCGGGGAGCCCGGGGTGCACGCCCAGACGCTGGCGGCCTACCGACTGATGGCCGAGCTCAAGGAACGCCACCCCGGCCTGGAGATCGAGTCCTGCAGCTCGGGCGGCGCCCGGGTCGACCTCGGTGTCCTCGAGCACACCGACCGGGTCTGGACCTCGGACTGCATCGACCCGCTCGACCGGCAGCAGATGAACCGCTGGACCACCCAGCTGATCCCGCCGGAGCTGATGGGCAGCCACATCGCCTCCGGTCGGTCGCACACGACCGGTCGTCGGCACGACCTGGCCTTCCGGGCGGCCACCGCCGTGTTCGGCCACCTCGGCATCGAGTGGGACCTGACCGAGGCCACCGACGAGGAGCGGACCGAGCTGGCCGCCTGGATCGCCTTCTACAAGGAGAACCGCGACCTGCTGCTCGGCGGCGACCTGGTCCGGGTCGACCACCCCGACGAGACGCTGTGGACCTCGGGGGTGGTCGCCCGCGACCGGAGCCGGGCGGTCTTCACCTTCGCTGCGGTCGGACGCTCGGAGGTCAGCAGCATCGGCACGGTGCGGCTGCCGGGTCTCGACCCGGAGCGGGCCTACCGGGCGCTCCCGGTCCGGATCGGCGAGCGGGTCGTCGGGCTGCGTCCGACCGGCTGGTGGCAGAGCGGCGAGCTGGTGGTCACCGGAGCGACGCTGGCCGCACAGGGTCTCCGTCCGCCGGGGCTCGCCCCGGAGCAGGCGGTGCTGATCAAGCTCGAGGCGGTCTGACCCTCCCTGGGGTCGCCCGCGGCTCGGTCAGCCGGACGCGGCCGCCGGGCGCGCGGTCAGCCGCCGGTGCGCGGCGGCCAGGGCCTCGGTCCGCGCGCCGACCAGCGGTGCGTGCTCGGTGATCATCGCGGCGCGCAGGGCGACCGGGACCGGCGCCGCGGCGGCGACCGGTCCGGCCAGCCGGTCGGCCAGGTCGGCGTCGGCGCTCCAGTGGTCGGCGATCACCACCGCCTCGGGGTCGACCAGCGCCGCGATGGTGGCGATCGCCCCGGCCACCGCGGCCAGCACCCGGTCGGCCGCGGCGTCGCGCCGGCCGAGCAGCGCGGCCATCGCCTCGACGTCGATCGCCCACGACCCCTCGCGGAGCAGGCCGTGGTCGCCCAGCGACTCGAGCAGCCGTCGGCCGCGCCCGTCCGGCCCGGTGGTGATCACGTAGGCCAGCTCGCCGGCCAGCCCGCGGTGCCCGCGGACCAGTCCGCCGCCGAGCACCAGCCCGAGCCCGAGCCCGGGACCGAGGAAGCAGTAGACGACGTCCTCGAGGTCGGTGGCCGCACCCGCCCGGTGCTCGGCGAGCGCGGCCCAGTTGACGTCGTTGTCGACCTGGACCGGCACCCCGAGCCGGTCGTCGAGCAGCTCGGCGGGCACCAGCTCGTCGAGCAGGAACGGCGAGTCGGGCAGCCGCACCAGGCGACCGGTCCGCCGGTCCACCGGGTTGGCCACGCTCACCGTGGCGGCCAGCACCGGCCCCGGCGCGCCGGTCAGCACGGCGTCGGCCTCGCTCACCAGCACCGGCCCGAGCCGGTCGGCGGTGGTCGGGGAGGGGACCGGGTGGTCGCGGGCCGCGAGCACGGTGCCGCGCAGGTCGAGCAGCTCGGTCCGGACCCCCTCGGGGCCGGCGTACTGGACGAAGGCCACGCCGACGCCGTCGGCCAGCCGGTAGAGGGTGCCGGCCGGACCACGGCGGCCGCGCCCGTCGGCCTCGCCGACCTCGGTGATCACGCCCGACTCGCCGAGCCGGCGGACCGCCTCGGAGATCGTCGGCTTGGAGATCCCGGTCCGGGCCGCGATGTCGGCGCGGGTGAGCGCGCCGGCCTCGAGCAGCTGGTCGAGCACGTGCGCGTCGGTCAGGTTGCGGAGCAGGCCGAGCGAGGGACGACGACGCTCGGCCGGGGTGGTCACCGCGCCATGATCGCACCGCGCCGGGCTCTTGACGCGGACCGCACCGCCGCTCTAACGTTCTTCTGTAAGGAGTCCTAACCAAAAGCTCGAGGAGACAGCCCGATGACGACGACGTCCGACCAGCCGGTGATCAGCGACCTGAGCGGTCTGCCGCACTGGGAGACCATCCCCGAGGACCTGCCCGGGGCGATCGCCGAGGTCAAGCGGGCCATCCGGGCGCGGATCGAGGCCTCCGGCCGGTCGGTGGCCGAGGTCGCCGCCGAGATCGAGGACTTCCTCCGCGGCGAGATCGCCGACATCGAGGCCACCCGGACGCGGGGTGAGGACGTCTGGCCGGTCATCGAGTACGCCGACATCGAGGCGGGGACGGTCAGCGAGCAGCAGCTGGCGGCGCTGGCCCGCCGCGGCTGCGCGGTGATCCGCGGGCACTTCCCGCGCGAGCAGGCCGAGGCCTGGGACCGGGCCGCCGTCGACTACGTCGACTCCAACCGGTTCTTCGAGACCTACCGCGGGCCGGCCGACGACTTCTTCGCCAGCCTCGGCTCGGAGATGAGCAAGCCCGAGATCTACCCGATCTACTGGTCGCCCTCGCAGATGGAGGCCCGGCAGCACCCGCGGATGGCCACCGTGCAGTCGTTCCTCAACGCCCGCTGGACCCACGAGTCGGAGGGCCGGACCTGGTTCGACCCGGACCGCGACACCCTCTACCCGGACCGGCTGCGGCGCCGTCCGCCGGGCACCGACTCCGGCGGTCTCGGCACCCACCTCGACCCGGGCACGCTGGACCTCTGGATGACCGAGGGCTACCAGCAGCACTTCCGGCATCTGTGGGACGGTGACGTCGCCGCCTACGACCCGTGGGACGCCGCCTACCGCACCGAGGCCGCGCAGTACCCGGGCAGCACGATGTGCTCGGCGTTCCGGACCTTCCAGGGCTGGACCGCGCTGAGTGAGATGCGCAACGACCAGGGCGTGCTGCACACCGTGCCGATCCCCAAGGCGATGGCCTACCTGATGCTCCGGCCGCTGCTCGACGACGTCGAGGACACCGACATGTGCGGGGTGGCCATCAACCGGACCTTCCCGGTCAACAGCCGGTTCCACGAGCTGCTGCTGCCGGCGGTCTCCTCGATCCCCGACGTGGTGCCCGGCGACTCGGTCTGGTGGCACTGCGACATGATCCACTCGGTCGCGCCGGTCAAGGACCAGCAGGGCTGGGGCAACGTGATGTACATCCCGGCGGCGCCCTGGTGCGCCAAGAACGAGGCCTACGTCGCCACCGTCCGGGAGGCGTTCCGGGCCGGTCGCAGCCCGGCCGACTTCCCCGAGGAGGACTACGAAGCCGACTGGACCGGCCGGTTCACCGAGGCCGACCTCAACGACATCGGCCGCCGCGGACTCGGGATCGCCTGAGCCCTTCGGCAGTATCTGACCGCTCGCCGCGGTGGCGGGGCCCGGCGCCCGCGGGCGCCGGCCGCCGCGCGCGGTCGAGCGGTCAGATCCTGCCGTCGGCGTCGAGCGCCGCGTGGTCGACGACCGTGATCAGCGGACCGTAGAGGGCCATCGCGGTCAGCGCGCGGGCGTGGTCCTCGTCGGTGGCCCCCGCGCAGCCGTCGGCCACCACCGTCACCCGGGCGCCGGCGTCGGCCGCGGCCAGCGCCGTCGACAGCACGCAGCAGTCGGTCGACACCCCGGTGACCACCAGCTCGGGATCGGGCCCGACCAGCGCGGCCAGCTCGGCACCCCACTTGCCGAAGGTCGGGGCGGTGAGCACCCGCGGCCCGAGGGCGGCGACCTCGGGCACCAGGTCGTACTGCGGGTGGTCGGCCGGGGTGAGCGCGTCCGGCCAGTCGCGGTAGTAGTCGACCCAGGCCCCGGTGGGCTCGGCGGGCGCGACGAAGCGGGTGGCCAGCACCCGGCCCTCGAACCGCTCGGCCAGCGCCAGCGTCACCGGCAGCACCTCGGCGAACCGTGGGGTCGCCCAGTAGCTGTCCGGGTCGGCGAAGACGTGCTGCAGGTCGATCGCCACCAGCCAGCGGCTCACCGGGCCGGCACCGATTCCTGGGTGCGGACCGCGCGCCGCCCGAACAGCAGCACCCCGACGAAGCCGATCACCAGCGCCGCCAGCACCCCGAGGTTCGCCCCGGCCCAGGCACCCTTCCGCCCGCCCAGCGGGCCGAGCAGATAGCCCTGCCAGCCCAGCCAGGCGGCGTAGGTGTTGGTCACCAGACCCCAGCCGACCACCGAGCCGATGATCATCAGCAGCACCGACAGCCACCGGACGCCGCCGTAGCGGCCGCGGGCGTCGTAGAGCTCGGTGTCGGCGTAGTCGGTCCGGCGCAGCGCGAGGTCGGCCAGCATTACCCCGCACCAGGCGGCGATCGGCACCCCCAGCGTGATCAGGAAGCCCTGGAACGGCCCGATGAAGTCCGAGGCGAAGAAGACGATCCACACCGAGCCGACGATCATGATCACGCCGTCGACCCCGGCGGCCACGAACCGGGGGATCCGCAGCCCGGCGGTGAGCAGGGCCAGGCCGGAGGAGTAGATGTCGAGCACCGCGCCGCCGACCAGCCCGAGCACCGCGACGACCGCGAACGGCACCAGGAACCAGGTCGGCATGATCGTGGTCAGCGCACCGATCGGGTCGGCCGCAATCGCGTCCCGCAGCGGCTCCGACGAGCCGGCCAGCAGCACGCCGAAGGCGAGCAGCAGCACCGGGGCCAGGGCCGCGCCGAAGGTCGTCCAGCCGACCACGCCGGCGCTGCCCGCACTCCGCGGCAGGTAGCGGCTGTAGTCGGCGGCCGCGTTGACCCAGCCGAGCCCGAACCCGGTCATCATGAACACCAGGGCGCCGATCACCGCGGGCACCGAGCCGGAGGGGATCGCGGCCACCGCGCCGAGGTCGACCTTGCCGAGCGCGAGCACGGCGTAGACCACGGTCAGCACCGCGGTCACCACGGTGATCAGCACCTGCAACCGCATGATCAACCGGAAGCCGAACACCCCGCTGACCACGATCAGGGCGGCCACCACGACCAGCGCGACGATCTTGGTCACCGTCCCGCCGCCGGCGCCGAGCTCGGTGAACACCGTCGAGGTGGCCAGCACCGCCAGCGCGGTCAGCGCCGTCTCCCAGCCCACCGTGAGCAGCCAGGAGATCACCGAGGGCACCCGGTTGCCGTTCACCCCGAACGCCGCCCGGCTGAGCACCATGGTCGGTGCCGAGCCCCGCTTGCCGGCCAGCGAGACGAAGCCGCAGAGCAGGAACGAGATCGCGATGCCGATGATCCCGACCACGATCGCCTGGACGGCCGAGACGCCGAGATAGAGCACAAAGGCGCCGTAGCCGATGCCCAGCACCGACACGTTGGCGCCGAACCAGGGCCAGAACAGCCCGGACGGGCGGCCGTGCCGCTCGGACTCGGCGATGGTGTTGATCCCGTTGAGCTCGACCCCGGCCGGAGCCGTGGGGTTCGCCGTGGGGTCGACGGTGGGTGCGCTCATGGTCTTCCTTCCCGCGCGGGCCGGCCGGACGACACCATCCTGTCAGCGGCCGCGCGTGCTCGGGTTCAGACCCGCAGGGACGCCTGCAGGTCGGCGGGCAGCAGCCGGCCCGAGCGGATCAGCCGGTCGGCCACCACCACGGTGATGGTCTGGGCGGCGAGCAGCCCGACCAGCACCAGCAGCTGGGCCGCCCCGGCCTGCAACGGGCTGCCGCCACCGAGCAGCACGCCGACGAACGCGCCCGGCAGCGTGACCAGTCCGACGGTCCGGGTCTGGTCCATGCCGGGCACCAGCGCCTCGGGCAGGTGCCGCTCGATCACCTCGCCGATCGCCTCGGCGCGGGTCAGTCCCAGACTCAGCGCGGCCTCGTAGCTGCCGTGCTCGTCGCGGAGCGCGGCGAACGTCCGCCGGCCGGTCAGGCTGTGCGCGGTCATCGTGTTGCCGATCACGATCCCGGCGATCGGCACCAGCGAGGCCCCGGTCCACGGCACCGCACCGGAGACGAAGATCACCGTGAGGGTCGGCACCAGTCCGCAGGCCATCGCCAGCGCCGCCCACGGCCAGGCCCTCGGCGCCCCGATCCGCCGGGTGGTGGTGAACACGGCGACGCCGAACATCACCAGCGCGAACAGCGCCGACCAGGCGACGTGGCTGAGCACCGCGGTGATGACCAGCGACACCAGCGCGAGCTGGAGCAGGGCCCGACCGGCGGCGGTCGCGATCTTGGTCTGCTGGTGCAGCCGACCGACGAACGAGGCCGCCACGGCGAGCACCAGCAGCACCACCAGCGCGAGCGCCAGCGGCAGCCCCGGTTGGGTGGGCACCGGACTCCTGCTTCAGGAAGCGGACGGGGGCGGCGGGAGCGCGGTCAGGACCGCGGGGTGGCGCCCGGCGGCGGCAGCGCGCAGGCCGGCGTCCCGCCGGGCAGGTGGGACCGGTTCGCCGCGACCAGCCGGTAGACCCCGGCCGCGATCGTCCGCACCACCGGCAGGGTGATGAACTCACCGAGCAGCGAGTAGGGCAGACCGCGGAAGATCAGCCACTGCGCGAACGCCTGCGCGCCGCCGTGCAGCTGGCCGCGGTGGTCGACGAACAGCACCTCGCGGCGGGCGCGCCGCTCGTCGGTCCCGATCGCCGCCAGGTCGGTGTACTGCCAGGGCACCGTCTCGGCGTTCAGGCCGTCGGGCCGGTGCAGCCGCTCCTCCATCCAGGTGGTCACGGAGGTGCAGAACGCGCAGTCGCCGTCGAAGATCAGGCGGGGAATCTGGGGTGCGGGCTGGTCCACGGATCCACCCTAGTGCGGGGTCGTCCCGGCCCGACCGGGGTCACCGGTCCAGGTGGCCGTCGGCCTCGGCCTCGCGCAGCGCCTGGTAGACGTTGCCGACATTGCGCCCGAGCTCGGCGTAGCGCTGCGCGATCCGGTTGAAGTAGGTGTTCACCGTGGTCACCTCGACCGGCGGCTGCATCCAGCGGCCGAGCTGCTTCTTCGGGATCCCGGTGGCCAGCAGCCGCAGGGCCTCCAGCTCCCGCGGAGCCAGTCGCGCGCACAACGTCTCGTCGGTGGCCAGCACGTGGGCCAGCTCGCTGGAGACGGCGAAGTCGCCGGCCCGGGCGTCGAGCACGGTGTCGATCAGGGTGTCGGCCGGGTCGGATTTCAGCGCCACCCCGCGGGCCCCGGCCCGGATCCCGCGGCGGATCGGCACCGGCCGGACGTCGGAGGTGTAGAGGACGACGACCAGGTCGCGCTCGACGAGGCGCCGGACCGAGTCGGCCACGTCCGTCCCGTCGGCCAGGTTGACGTCGAGCAGCACGACGTCGGGCACCGCCGGGTCGGCCAGCAGCTCGTCGACCGAGCCGGCCGGGATGAACTCGGCGATGACTCCCGGGTTGGCCCGGGCGATCGCGCCGACCCCCACCAGGACGACGTCGTGGTCGTCGACGACCCCCAGCCGGACCCTGTCCCCCGCGGACCTGCTCATCCGGTCATCGTGGCAGCCCCGACCGCGGTGCGCAGTCCTTCCGCAGAGGGACAGTGCTCACGGCGGGAGCAGTCGGTGAGGCAGGTCGGGGCCCCGGTGAAGGCCCTGGTCAGGCGATCCGCCAACGGGCCCGGACGTGGCCCTCCGCGGCGTCCACCCGGCCGCCGAGCCGGGCCAGCGCGTCGGCGGTCGCGGCCACCACGGCCGCCGGCAGCTCGGAGACGAACGCGGTCAGCTCGACCCGGGCGTCGTCGTGCAGTGCGGAGATGGTGACCGCGCCCGCGGTGCCGAGGGCGGCGAGTCGTTCGAGCACCGCGGTCAGCACGTCGCGCGAGTCGGCGAGCTGGTCGGGCTCGGCCAGCAGCCGGATCCGCCACCCCTGCTCGCGACAGGTCCGGATGTCGCGGCGCAGGGTCTCGTAGCGGTCGCCGGGGAGCACCAGGTCGTCGCGGACTGAGGCCTCGAGCACCGCGGCCCGGTCCCGGACCGCCGGGTCCGCCGGGTCGAGGACGCCGGTGGCCACCCCGTCGAGCAGCCCGGTGACCGGACCGTGCAGCCGGCCGATCCGCTCGGCCAGCACCCGGGTACGGACGCCGAGCGCGACCCGGTGCTGCTCGAGCCGGCGCAGCTGCTCGGCGGTCGAGACCATCCGCGCCCCCAGCCGGTCGATGGTGATCCGCAGCACGAGCCCGCCGAGCAGCGGCACCACCGGGGCGAGCCAGGTCGGCGCCAGCGTCAGGGTCGCCGCGGCGCTGCCGTCGGCCATCCGGACCGTCATCGCCACCACCGAGGCGATCAGCAGCAGCGAGGCGACCAGACCCTCGCGGTAGGGCCGGAGGAAGACGATCAGCACCACCACCGCCGAGGCCGGACCGGCCAGCGCGAAGGTGTAGCCGTTGGTGGTGCCCGGGGCGATGCTCAGCCCGTTGACCAGCACCGCGCCGACGCCGACGGCGAGCGCGCTCACGGCGAGCAGCCGGTTCATCCCGTACCGCCGCAGCGGGACGACCGCGAGCGCGGTGAAGACGAGCGCGGCGAAGGCGGCGATCGGCCCGCCGGGCGGCCAGGCCAGCTCGGGAGCGGTGTAGACGGCCATCCACACCCCGGCCAGCAGGTTGGGGCTGAAGGCCAGGCAGAAGGTCGACCGGGCGCCGACCACCGTCGCGTCCACCGCCTCGCGGGTGCGCCGGGTCGCGCCGGTGTCCTGCCAGCCGACCGTGACCCGGGTGCCCCGGCCGGGCGCGCTCTCGATCGAGGACCAGCCGCCCACCTCCTCCATCCGCCGGCGGATCGAGCCGTCGACCCCGAGGCTGCGCGGGTGCGCCGCGGCGTCGGGGTCGAATCCGGCGCCGTCGTCGGTGACGTCCACCCGGACGCCGTGCTCGAGCGCGGTGACCGTGAGGGCGGCGGTCCCGGTGTCGGCGTGCCGGTCGACGTTGCGCAACGCCTCGGTCGCCGCGGCCGCGAGAGCCGCGACGACGTCGGGCGGCAGGGCCGGCAGGTCGAGATCACCGTCGAGCCGGACGTCGGCCAGCGCGGTGCTGGCCACCGCCCGCAGCCGCGTCCCCAACGACGTCTCCGGCTCCGGTGTCGCCCCGGGTGCCGGGCCGATCGCGGCCACCGCCTCCGCGCAGGCCCGGCGGGCCGCCTCGGCCGGGACCACGCCCGGCCCGGCGGCGACGGCCCGCAGCCCGTGCACGACGTGGTCGTGGATGATCCGCTCGCTCTCGCGTTCCTGCCGGCTGCGGACGTCGGCCTCGAGCTCGGCGCGCTCCGCGGCGCGGGCGGCGGCGTTGAGGGCGTCGGCCTGGCGGGCGAACCCGCGCAGCCCGTCGAGGATCAGCACGATGGTGGCCAGCACCGCACCGGTCACCACCACCGGCACCGACAGCCCGGCCGGTCCGCCGACGTGGTCGCTGCGGACCAGCCGGGGGACCACGTAGGCCGCCCCGATCAGCAGCACCGGCCACCACCGCCGGCGGGCGGGCAGCGAGACCAGGGCGAAGGCCAGCAGGTGGGTGACCAGGTTGACCGACCAGTTGTCGCGCAACCCGACCGGGACCTGGACGAGCAGCACCAGCACGGTCAGCGCGGTGAACCAGCGTGCGGCCCGGGGTCCCTCGCGTCCGGCCCCGATGGTCACCGCGGCGGCCGCGGTCAGCAGCACCAGGGCGACGTCGGCCGCGAGCCCGGCCGCCCCGTCGCTGCGCTCGGGACCCAGCGAGGCGACCGAACTGACCAGGTTGGCCGCGAAGGACAGCAGGAACAGCCGCCGCAGGCCGCGGTCGACGCTCTCCTCCCAGCTGGCCGGCGGCCCACCGGAACCGGTGGCCCCGATCGCCGACAGCCCGCGCAGCACCGCGGCGGCCGTCCGCCGTGGTCCGGGCCCCCTGGTCACGGCCACATGGTGGCACCAACGGGCCAGGTCACCGGCGGATTCGGCCGGACGGACCCGGACCCGGGCCCGGAGCGCCGACTAGACTCCCGCGGGTGGCCGGCCGGATCAACGACGAGGATCTCGCCGCCGTCCGTGACCGGGCCCGGATCGAGGACGTCGTCGGGTCCTACGTCGCCCTGAGGAGCGCCGGTGGCGGCTCGCTCAAGGGCCTGTGTCCCTTCCACGACGAGAAGAGCCCGAGCTTCCACGTCACCCCCTCCCGCGGCTTCTGGTACTGCTTCGGCGCCTGCGGCGAGGGCGGCGACGCGATCGGGTTCATGCAGAAGATCGAGAACCTGTCGTTCTCCGAGGCGGTGCAGCGGCTGGCCGACCGGGTCGGCATCCAGCTGCGGTTCACCGAGGACAGCGGGCCACGGGTCGAGCCGGGGCTGCGGATGCGGTTGCTCGAGGCGCACCGCGAGGCCGCCGAGTTCTACGCCGACCAGCTGTCCCGCCCCGACGCGCTGGCGGCCCGGCAGTTCCTGGCCCAGCGCGGTTTCGACCGGGCCGCGGCCGAGCGGTTCGGGGTCGGGTTCGCCCCCCGCGAGGGCCGCGCCCTGACCCAGCATCTCAAGGCCCGGGGCTACAGCGAGGCCGACTTGATCACCGGCGGGCTGACCCGCAAGGGCGGCTGGGACTTCTTCACCGGCCGGGTGCTCTGGCCGATCCGCGACAGCGGGAAGTCGACGGTCGGGTTCGGCGCCCGCCGGATCTTCGACGACGACCGGCTGCCGGCGAAGTACATCAACACCCCCGAGACCCCGCTCTACAAGAAGTCGCAGGTGCTCTACGGGCTCGACCTGGCCCGGCTGCCGATCGGCAAGAAGAGCCAGGCGGTGATCGTCGAGGGCTACACCGACGTGATGGCCGCGCACCTGTCCGGCGTCGACACCGCGGTGGCCAGCTGCGGGACGGCGTTCGGTGACGAGCACGCCCGGCTGCTCCGCCGGCTGATGGGCAACCACGACGCCTTCCACGGCGAGGTGATCTTCACCTTCGACGGCGACGACGCCGGCCAGGCCGCCGCGCTCAAGGTGTTCCGGAACGACGAGAGCTTCATCGCCCAGACCTACGTCGCGGTCGACCCGCACGGGCTCGACCCGTGCGACCTGCGGCTGCAGCACGGCGAGGCGGCGGTCCGCGAGCTGGTCGGCCGGCGGATCCCGCTCTACCGGTTCGTGATGTCGAACGTGCTCAGCCGCTACGACCTCGACCGGGCCGACGGGCGGCTCGGCGCGCTGCGCGAGGCCGCCCCGCTGGTGGCCAGCGTCCGCGACGCGGGCATGGTCGGCGGGTACGCCCGCGAGCTCGCCGGGATGCTCGGGATGGACGCCGAGGAGGTCCGGGCCGAGGTCAACCGGGCCGCGGCGCGGGCCTCGAAGCGGACCGCCGACGAGGAGCCCGAGCCCACGCGCGCCGACCCGGCGGGGGAGCCGACCGGTCCGGCCACCCGGACCGCGGACGTGCTGCCCGACCCGCACGACCGGCGGCTGAGCACCGAGCGCGAGACGGCGAAGCTGTTGGTGCAGGCGCCGCAGCTGTTCGACGACGACTTCGACGGGCTCACCGCCGAGGACTTCACCCACCCCGCCTACGCCGCGGTGCTCCGGCACGCCCGCCGCGCGGCCGCCGACGGCGGGGTGTCGGCGTCTTCGGACTGGCCGCGCCGGGTCGCCGCCGCCGAGGACAACCCGTGGGTCGAGTCGCTGGTGGTGGCGCTGGCCGTCGAGCCGCTGCTCAGCGTCGAGCCGGTCCGCCGCTACGTCACCGCGCACACCGCACGGCTCCGGCTGCTCACGGTGATGCGCCGGATCGCCGACGTGAAGTCGAAGCTGCAGCGGACCAACCCGGTCGAGGCCCAGGGCACCTACAACCAGATGTTCTCCGAGCTGGTCGTGCTTGAGGCCCGCCGGACCGACCTGCAGAACCTCAGCCTCGGCGCCGACGCCTGACCCAGGCTCACGTCGTCCGTCGCGGGTTGTCCACAGCCCACGGCAACGGACAACACCGGGACGCCGTCCCGCGTCCGAGGCTGACCAGGTGACCAGTGACCAGGCGACCCGCGACCGCACCCATCCCGACCTCCTCGACGCCGAGGAGGAGATCGAACTGTCCCGCCGGATCGAGACCGGGCTGGCCGCCCGCGCCGTGCTCGACGGGACCTGGACGCCCGCCGTCGTCTGCGACCCGGCCGAGCTCGCCGAGCTCGACCGGCTGGGTCGCGCCGCCGCGGCCCGCTACGTCGAGGCGAACCTCGCCCTCGTCGGTCTGGTGCTCCGCGAGCAGGGCCGGCGGGCCGGTGAGCCCGACCTGTTCCAGGAGGGGTGCCTGGGGCTGATCGAGGCGGTCCGGCGCTTCGACCACCGGCGCGGCTGCCGGTTCGCCACCTACGCGCTGCACTGGGTGCGCGCGGCCGTCCGCGAGGCCGCCGGCCGCGCGCAGGCCGGCCCCGGGTTGTCCGGGCAGCAGGCGGCCGCCCTGCGCCGGGTCCGCGGTCTCGGCGCCCGGCTGGAGCAGGAGCTGGGCCGCAGTCCGAGCGTCGCCGAGCTCGCCGACCGCCTGGGCCGGAGCGTCGAGTGGACCCGCCGGGTGGTCGAGCACCGCGAGCCGGCACCGGTCGACCTGGGTGCCGTCCAGCTCGCAGACCGGCGCGCCGAGCGTGACCTCGAGGCGGCGTTGACCGGCACGATGCCCGGAGCCGAGCTGCTCGAGGCGCTGCCGCCGCTGGTCCGGGCGGTGCTGCGGCTGCGGTACGGGTTCGGGGTCGACGGCGCGGCCCACCCCGCGGGCCGGACCGCCGAGCTGCTGGGGCTCGACAAGGCCCAGGTCCGGCGGCTCGAGCGCGAGGGTCTCGAGCTGCTCCGCGGGCTGTGCCCAGCACAGGCCCGCCTGCACCTGGCCGGCTGAGTCCGGGGCCGCGTCGGACGTCGGGCGGTCCGACGGGATCCGGGCCCGCCGTGGTCCGGGCCCGACCTTGCGGCCGGAACTCGGACCTTGCGTCCGCTGCAGCAGACGCAAGGTCTGCGTAACGGCCGCAGAGTGCGGTCCCCATCGGCGCGGAGCCGGTGGGCCGGTCCCGGACCGCGTGAGAAGGAGGAACGTCCACAGACCCGGGGTGACGGAGAATGGCGGGGTGATCCGACGTCTGGGCCGTCGCGGGCTGCCCGCGCCGACGCACGCCGCCTGGCGGGCCGCGGTGGTCGCCGCCGGCGAACCGGACGAGCCGGTGCTGGCCTGGGCGACCGTGTCCGGCGGGGGAGAGACCGCGGTGATCGGTACCCGCGGCCGGCTCTGGGTCCCCGACGGTGGCGGTTGGACGGCGGTCGGCTGGCACCGGATCGACCAGGGCAGCTGGAACGCCGAGCTGCGGCGGCTCAGCTGGAGGCTCGACGACCACACCCGCGGCCAGGTCGATTTGGTCGAGCCCGGACGGGTGCCCGACCTGTTCCGCGAGCGGATCGCCGCCGCGGTGGCCGTCGAGGAGACGGTGCGGGTCGGGGCCGGCCAGACCATCACGGTCAGCGGACGCCGCGACCTGTCGTACCCGACCCGACCGCTGCTCTGGCACACCACGCTCGGCCGGGGGGTCAGCTGGGCCCACGCCGGCGTGGCCGAGCAGGCCGACGCCACCCTCGAGCGGCTGCGCGCGGAGTACGGCCGGTGAGGGTGCGGTCCCGGGTGGTCCGGGCCGTGGCGGTGCTGGGCGCGCTGGTGGTCGCCGGTGGTGCCGCCGTCCTGCTCGTCGGGGGCCGGCATCAGGCCGCGGCCTGGGCGGCCTGGGAGCAGGCACGCCGGACCTACCCGCCGATCGACACCGCCGACGTCGAGCGTGCCTACCGGGTCTGGCTGACCCTCGAGGCCGCCGGGCTCGTCGTGCTGGCGGCCGGGCTCTACCTGCTGCTGGTCGGGCTGGTGCTGGCGTGCGGACGACGTCTCGGGCAGCGCCGGACCGCGGACCCGGCGCCCGCTGACGGTGCGATTCCGTCAGGAACCCGGTCGATCGCGACAAGGTGAGCAAAAGCCGCCCCACCAGGTCCGACGCGGGAGAAACTTCTCGCCGCGAGGGTTCCGGCCCTCGTTTGCGTACGTCCGAATCCGCCGGTGTTCGGGAGAAGCGGCGGCGCCCCGCGGTCGGCCTGTGGAGGGAGCGGTCGCGGGGCGTCGTCTTGGTCCGACCGCTGCTCGGGCGTCCTTCCGGCCGCAGATGAGAGCCGCTGATCAGGTTCTCGGCCAATTGCTACCCGAGCCGTCCGTGGCTGCCCCCGGCGCGTGCCACGCTCGTCGACGTGACCACGTCGCCGTCCCCCCGACCGGACGGTCCCACCCAGTCCGCCGCCTACCGCGCCTGGCTGGCCGGTCTGCCGTGGCCGGTGATGGCGGAGCGGTTGGCCGCCGGTGAGCCGCCCGCGGCGGTGGGTCGGGACTACGGCATCAGCGGCAAGACCGTCCAGCGGCACTTCGCGCAGACCGGCATCCCGCCCGAGCGCAACCACCAGCGGCACCTGCTGCCCATCGAGCCGGAGCGGATCCGGGCCGAGTACGCCGACGGGACCTCGGTGACCACGCTCGCCGTCCGCTACCACGCCAGCCTCTCGACGATCGGCGAGGCGCTCGGCTGGACCGGGCGCGGGCGCCGCCACGCCGGTTGACCCGGCTCAGAGGCTGACGACCCCGCGCACCCGGTGGCCCGTCGCGATCGACTCGCCGGACACCGCGGCGGTCCGCGGTGAGAGCAGGAACGTGATGAGGTCGGCGATCTGGTCCGGGCTCGACTGGCCGGGCGCACCCTGCTGGACCTCGCGGGCCGGCGTGGGGCTGACGGCGCCGGGACTCACCGTGTTGACCGTGACGCCGGAGCCGGCGACCGCGTCGGCCAGGTTCTTGGCGGCGATGATCAGGGCCGCGTTGCGGACCGAACCGGTGACGTTCCCGGTGAGGAAGGCGTTCTGCCCGCTGACCCCGACGATCCGGCCGTAGCCGGCCTCGACCATGGTGGGCAGCACGGCGTTCGCCACCCGCAGGAAGGCGACGGCCTTGGCGTCGACGGCCTCGATCACCTGCGCGGGGTCCGCCTGTCGGGCCGGGTCGAGGGTCTGGGCGGCCGGCGCGGCGGTGACCACCAGACCGTCCAGACGACCGTGCTCGGCGAGCACCGCCGAGACCGCGGAGGTGACCGAGGCGTCGTCGGTCGCGTCGAGCCGCAGGCCACGGGTCGCACTGCGCGATCCGACCACGACCGTCGCCCCCTCCTCCTCGAGGCGGGTGACCACGGCGGAGCCGATCAGCCCGTTGCCGCCGACGACGAGCACGACCCGACCGGTCAGTTGGAGATCCACGGCGTCACCCTACGGGCGCGCGTCGCCGTCCAGGACGGACGGTGGTGTGAGGTGCTCCCCCGGTTGGACTCGAACCAACAACCCTTCGATTAACAGTCGAATGCTCTGCCAATTGAGCTACAGGGGATCGCGGACCGTCCGGACCGAGGTCGGACCGGGCGCTGGCGCGGCTACGAACCATACCAGCCGGCCCGGTCCGCTCCGAATCCGCCGCGACGGACGTCGGCGGCCGGTCGGAGCGGCCTCCGGGCGGCTCGGGACTGCGGTTCAGCGGTTCTCGTGGCGGTCCTGCGGGTCGGCCTTGCCGAGGTCGGTGAGGAAGTCCTCGGCCCACCGGTCGATGTCGTGGTCGAACACCTGCTTGCGCAGCGCCTTCATCCGCCGGGCCCGCGCCCGCGGGTCGTCGGTGAGTGCGCGCACCATGGTGTCCTTGAGCCCGTTGATGTCGTAGGGGTTCACCATGTACGCCTGCCGCAGCTCCTTGGCCGCGCCGGTGAACTCGCTCAGCACCAGGGCGCCGGTGTCGTCCTGGCGGCAGGCCAGGTACTCCTTGGCCACCAGGTTCATCCCGTCGCGCAGCGGGGTGACGACCATGATGTCGGCGGCTCGGTAGAGCGCGGCCATCTCCTCGCGCGGGTAGGAGCTGTGCAGGTAGGTGATCGGTGGGCGGCCGATCCGGCCGATCTCGCCGTTGATCCGCCCGACCAGCCGGTCGATGTCGTCGCGGAGCAGCCGGTAGGAGTCGACCCGCTCGCGCGACGGCGTGGCGACCTGGACGAAGACCGCCTCCTCCGGGTCGATCTGGCCGTCCTCGACCAGCTCGCCGAACGCCCGCAGCCGCTGGAAGATGCCCTTGGTGTAGTCGAGCCGGTCGATGCCGAGGAAGAGGTACTTCGGGTCGCCGAGGTCGTGCCGGATCTCCGCGGCCCGCTGGACGGTCTTCGGGTCGCGGGCCAGCTCGTTGAACTGGGCGGAGTTGATCGAGATCGGGTAGGCGCGGGCGGTGACGGTGCGCCCGTCGTCCATCTCGACCCGGTCGCGCTTGGGCACCAGGTAGGTGCGCTCGCGGACCAGCCGGAGGAAGTTCCGTGCCCCGCCGGGGATCTGGAAGCCGACCAGGTCGGCGCCGAGCAGTCCCTCGAGGATCTGGCGGCGCCACGGCAGCTGCTGGTACAGCTCGGTGGGCGGGAACGGGATGTGCAGGAAGAAGCCGATCCGGACGTCCGGCCGCTGGGCCCGGAGCATCTGCGGGACGAGCTGGAGCTGGTAGTCCTGCACCCAGACCGTGCCGCCGTGCTCGGCGACCCGGGCGGCCGCGTCGGCGAACCGCTGGTTGACCTCGACGTAGGCGTCCCACCACTCCCGGTGGAACTCCGGGTGGGCGACGCAGTCGTGGTAGAGCGGCCAGAGCGTCCCGTTGGAGAACCCCTCGTAGTACTCCTCGACTTCGGACGAGCTGAGCGGGATCGGCACCAGCTGGAGCCCGCCGTCCTCGAACGGGTCGAGCTTCTCGTCGGGCGCGCCGTGCCAGCCGATCCAGGCGCCGTCGTGGCTCCGCATCACCGGTTCGAGCGCGGTGACCAGGCCCCCGGGGGAGGTCCGCCAGTCGACGCTCCCGTCCGGGTGCTCGATCCGGTCGACCGGGAGCCGGTTGGCGACCACCACGAAGCTCGAGGTGGGCAGCTGCGGGTCGGTGGTCGTGGACGGCGTGCGCTCGGTGCGCTGGGCGGCCATGGCGGGCACCTCCTCGTCGGTGACCTCGACCCTACGGGACCACCTCCGGCCCAAGATCACCGGACCGCGCGCGCTCTGGAAGAGTGTGGTCCGTGCAGCAGGGGCCCGGGGCGGACGAAGTGCTGGCCGCGATCACCGCCGAGCCGGCGACCACGCTGGTCGCCGCCGACTTCGACGGCACGCTCTCCCCGATCGTCGACGACCCCGAGCGAGCGTTCGCCGACCCGGCCGCGGTCGACGCGCTGGCCCGGCTCGGCCGGGTGGTCGGGACGGTGGCGGTGATCACCGGGCGACCGGTGCGGACCGCGGTCCGGCTCGGCGGGTTCGCCGGCCGTGACGGACTCGGCTCGATGGTGGTGCTCGGCCAGTACGGCGTCGAGCGCTGGGACGCCGACGGTGACCGCTACGACGTGCCGCCGGACCCGCCCGAGCTCGCCGCCGTGGCGGAGGCCGTCCCCGCGCTGCTCGCCGCGCATGACGCCGAGGGGGCGCGGGTCGAGGACAAGGGTCGGGCCATCGGGATCCACACCCGCGAGCTCCCCGACGCGGCCGCGGCGTTCGAGCGGCTGCGCGGGCCGGTCACGGCGCTGGCCGAGCAGCACGGGCTGCACCTCGAGCCCGGCAAGCAGGTGCTCGAGATCCGGCTGCCGGGGATGGACAAGGGCCACGCGATCGAAGCCCTGGTCGCCGAGCGCGGCGCCCGCCAGGTGGTCTTCGCCGGCGACGACCTGGGCGACCTGCCCGCCTTCGCCGCCGTCCGAGGCCTGGCCGCCCGTGGTGTCCGCGGCCTGCTGGTCTGCTCCGGCTCGACCGAGGAACGCGCCCTGTCCGACCAGGCGGACGTGGTGGTCGACGGCCCCGCCGGCGTCGCCGACTGGCTCGCCGCCCTCGCCGACCGCCTCGGCGCCTGACGCCTCCGGCGCTTCGACAAGCTCAGCGCGCGTTCCTCGGGCCTGCCGCCCACGGTGCCCCGAGCAGCACCCCCACCCACGTTCCCTGAGCAACACCCCGCCCACGGTGCCCTGAGCTTGTCGAAGGGGAGCGCGCCGGCAGGCTCAGCGGCCGTAGTTCGCGCCCTGAGCCTGTCGAAGGGCAGGGAACGGGAGCGCGTCGACCAGCTCAGCGGCCGTAGTTCGCGCCCTGAGCTTGTCGAAGGGCGCGTCGACCAGCCCAGTGCGGGTGCCACCGGGCGGGCGAGGACGTCGGGAATCTTCAAGCGGACCGGGCCGGACGTGGCCAGACTCGGGGGCATGAGCACTCCAGCAGACCGTTACCGGAGCCTGGCCGCCCGCTTCACCGCCGCGGTCGAGGCGGTGCCCGTCGACGCCTGGGACGCGCCGTCGCCGTGCGAGGACTGGACCGCCCGCGACGTGCTGGTCCACGTCGTCGGGGCCGAGCGCGCCTCCGTCACCCCGGCCGGGCTGACCCTGCAGACGCCGACGTCGGCCGACGACGACCCGGTCGCCGCCTGGGCCGAGACCCGCGACGGGCTCCAGGCGCTGCTCGACGACCCGGACACCGCCCGGCGCGGGTTCGACGGCCACTTCGGCCCGACCACGTTCGAGCAGTCGATCGAGGACTACTACTGCTTCGACCTGATCGTGCACCGCTGGGACCTCGCCCGGGCGACCGGCGGCGACACCGGCCTCAGCGCCGATGAGCTCGAGTTCGCCCGCGCCAAGGTCGAGGTCTACGGCGACGCGGCCCGGATGCCGGGGGTGTTCGGGCCGGAGCTCGAGCCGCCCGCCGACGCCGACGAGCAGACCCGGCTGCTGGCGTTCCTCGGCCGTCGCGCCTGGTGAGCGAGCCGATCCCTGGCCCGGACGAGTTCCGGGCCGCGGTCCACGCCGGCGCCTTCGACCCGTCCCGCGCGTTCGTCCGGTTCGCCAACGAGACCTCGGGCGCGCTCGCCTTCGGCGTCGAGCACGCAGGACGGCGGTGGTTCGTCAAGGGCCGCGGTCCCGGTACGCCCTCGCCGACCCTGGCCGCCTCGCTGGCGCGGGCCGCGGCCCTGCACGCCGCTGTCCGGCACCCGGTCGTCGTCCCGCTGGTCGGGGTGCTCGACGGGCTCGACGGGCCGACGCTGGTCTACCCCTGGTGCGACGGGGAGGTGCTCAGTCCGCAGGCGGAGGGCGGCCCGAGCGCCCTCGACCGGTTCCGCCGCCTGCCGGTCGCCACGGTGACCGCCGCGGTCGGCGACCTGCTCGACGCGCACCGCGTCATCGCCGCCGCGGGCTGGATCGCCGGCGACCTCTACGACAGCTGCTTCCTCTGGGACGCCGCCGCGCGGCGGATCCGGTTGATCGACCTCGACGAGTACCGCCCGGGCCCGTTCGTCCTCGACAGCGAGCGGCTGTACGGGTCGAGCCGGTACCTGGCACCCGAGGAGAGCGTCCGCGGTGCGCTGATCGACCAGCGCAGCACGGTGGTCACCCTCGGGCGCACTGTCCAGCAGCTGCTGGCCTCGCCGGACGGTGGGTGGCGCGGCAGCACCGCGCAGGCCGCGATGGCCGAGCGCGCCTGCGCGGACGCGCCCGAGGACCGCTATCCGACGGTCTCGGCGCTGGTGGCGGCCTGGGCTGGGGTCAGCACCGCCGACGGCCCGAGTCAGGCCGGCCGGCGCGGGCCGTAGAGCGCCAGGTCGGAGGTGTTGAACCGCGCCTGCGCGGCCGCCAGCTGGTGCCAGTGCGGGTAGGTCAGCGGGGGAGCACTGACCTCGTCGAGCCGGTCGATCTCCTCGGTGGTCAGCACCAGGTCGGCGGCGGCCAGGTTGTCGGCCAGCTGCTCGTCCTTGCGGGCGCCGATCACCAACGTGGTGACGCCCGGCTTGGTCAGCAGGTAGGCCAGCGAGACCTGAGCGGGGGAGACCCCGTGGCCGTCGGCGATCTCGACGACCAGCTCGATGGTGTCGTAGAGCTTCTCCTGGTCGCGGACCGGCGGCTCGCTCCACTCGCCGAGGTGACGGCCCTCGCTGGCCTGCTGGTTGCGCCGGTACTTGCCCGACAGCAGCCCGCCGGCGAGCGGGCTCCAGACCATGATCCCCAGCCCCTGGTCGATCGACAGCGGCACCAGCTCGTACTCGGCGTCGCGCGCCTCGAGCGTGTAGTAGATCTGGTTGCTGACGAACCGCTGCCAGCCGTGGGCGTCGGCCAGGGCGAGCATCTTCATCAGCTGCCAGGCCGCGTAGTTGGAGATGCCGAGATAGCGAACCTTGCCCGAGGTGACCAGCGTGTCGAGGGTCTGGAGGGTCTCCTCCATCGGGGTCAGGCCGTCCCACTCGTGCACGTGGTAGATGTCGATGTGGTCGGTGCCGAGCCGGCGCAGGCTGGCCTCGACCTGGTTGAGGATGTGGTGCCGCGACAGCCCCTCGTCGTTGGGTCCCTCACCCATCGGGAACCGCACCTTGGTCGACAGCAGCACGTCGTCGCGGCGGCCCCTGATCGCGGCGCCGACGATCTCCTCGCTGACGCCGCGGCTGTACATGTTGGCGGTGTCGATCAGGTTCACCCCGGCGTCGAGACACATGTCGATCTGCCGCCGCCCGCCGTCGATGTCGGTGGCGCCGATGGCCGCGAAGTTGCCGCTGCCGCCGAAGGTCATCGTCCCCATGGTCAGGGTCGAGACCATCAGGCCGGACCGTCCGAGCTGCCGGTACTCCATGATCAACTCCTCCACGGACGCGGCCGGCCCCGACGTTCGCGGCGGGCTCCGGCGTCCGTGATCCCGACCCTAGCGAGCAGGGTCCGCCGGTCCGTCGGCCGGGCGGTCCCGCAGCGGCTCGACCAGCGCCGCGGTGTCCCGGGCGCCCAGCCCGGCCGCCGATGCCGCCGCGGTCAGCCGGGCCACCGTCCGGCTGACCGTGGCCTCGACCCCGAGGCCGTCGGCCAGCCGCACCCCGAGCCCGACGTCCTTGGCCAGCAGGTCGACGGTGAACGTCGGCGCGTAGTCCCGGGCGGCCATCCGCGGGGCCAGGTCGGCGAACAGGGGCGAGACCGTGGCCGCCCCCGAACCCGCCACCACGGCGGCGAACCGGGCCGGGTCGAGCCCGGCCCGCTCGGCGAGGTCGACCACCTCGGCGGTGACCGCGTTGATCGCCCCGAACATCAGGTTGTTGAGCACCTTGAGCGTCGCGCCCGCCCCCACCGCGCCGATCCGCTCGACGCCGGCGGCCAGCACGCCGACGGACAGCGCCCGCAGCCGGTCGACGTCGGTCGCGTCGCCGCCGCACACCAGCGTCCACCGTCCGCACGCGGCCGGTCGGCCGAGGATCGGCGCGTCGACGAACCGGCCACCGGCCGCCCGCACCCGCGCGGCGGCCTCACGCGCCGCCTCGGGTCCGGTGGTCGACAGGTCGGCGACCAGCACGCCGTCGACCCGGTCGGCGAGGGCGTCGGCGAGCTCGTCGATCACGGTGAGGACCACCGCGGGCGTGGGCAGCGACAGCAGCACCAGCTCCGCACCCCGCACCGCCGCAGCCGGGTCCTCGTGGACGTCGACGCCGGCACCCGCCGCCCGGTCGCGGGCCCGCGCGGACGGGTCCGCCCCCCGCACCCGGTGACCCGCCGCGCCCAGCGCGGCGGCCGCCGGTCCGCCCATCGCCCCCAGCCCGACCACCGCGACCGTGGCCGGTCCGGACGCCGGGACGACCGGGCCGGTCACCGGTCGGCTCCGGGCACCAGGTGGTAGGCGGGCGTCGACAGCTCCGGGACGGCGATCACCCGCGGTGCGCCGTCCACCAGCTCGCGGGCCCGGGCCAGCGCGGCGTCGAGGTCGGGGACGGGCACCGCGCCCATCCCGCGGGCCAGCCCGGGGTCGCGGGCGCCGGCGATGATCACCTCCCGGGCCCGTCGGCGGGCCAGCCCACCGACGTAGACCATCGAGAAGGCGTGGAACGGGTGGTAGGTGAAGGCCTCGCGGTGCTGGCGCACCCAGTCCGCGTTGGTGCAGAACTCGTCCTCGAACGCGGTCATCGCGGCCGGGTCGCCGGTCTCCACCAGTCGTTCGTAAGTGGCCCGGTAGGACGGGAACTCGGCGGCGTCGTCCCAGCCGTCGAGCACGGCGGTGGCGATGATCACCGGGTCCGGCTGCAGCGCGCCCTGGGCTCGGACCAGCGAGGCGCCGACCGCCTGCATCGCGAGGATCGGATTGGCACCCATCCCCGGGCCGTAGTGGAAGGTCCGTGGCAGCCCGATCACCAGCACGTCGGCCGGTGGGCCGGGCACCGCCAGCTCGGTGCGGGCGGTGGCCAGCGGCCAGCTCTGCTGCTCCACCGCGGGGATCGCGCCGGCGAACACGCCGAGCTGCCGGGCGGAGGCGTCGAGTACGGCGTCCACCGCGAAGAACGGCCGCGGCATCGCCTGTTCGGTGGCCTCGCCGATCGCCCGGAGCTGGTCGCGGAACCGGCTCCGGGTCGAGACCGGGACGAAGTCGTCGCGGTCGACCGAGGCGGGCGTGTGGTGGGTGCGGATCGAGCGCCAGGTGGTCAGCCCGGTGGCCGGCATCTTGTAGCCGCCGCTGAACCCGCCGTAGGGGTTGCCGGCGGTGTGCCCGATCAGGACGGTCAGGTCCGACTCCACCAGCGCCCGGTTCACCTCGACCGTGTCACCGAGGGCGGAGTCCGGCAAGGCGACCACCCCGTCGGGGTCCTCGCTGTCGTGGTTGACCACCTGCGCCGGGTCGAGCCGGGCCAGGGTCTCGGCGCCGAGGTAGCTCTCGAACTCGTCGCGGCGGTTCTTGCGGTGCAGCCCGATCGCGCAGACCAGCCGGACGTCGGCGGCGCGGACGCCCGCTCGGTCGAGCTCGTCGAGGACCGCGGCCAGCGCGACCTTGCGGTGCGCGGTGGCGTGGGCGCCGCCCTTGACCCGGTCGGGGAAGGCGACGGTCACCGTCGACCCGGGGCCCACCTGGTCACCCAGCGGAGCCGCGTCGAGCGGGTGGGCGATCGCCTCGCGGGTGGCGGCGACCGGGTCGGGGAGCGCTTCCGGCTCGGGCCGGGTGATCCCGGCCCGGAGCACCAGGGTGTCGGCGGGGAGCTCGGCCTCGACCCGCCCGTCCCCGTACTCGAAGGACACCGATGTCGTCGACGACCGCGCAGGCATGCGGGCCTTTCTACCCGACGGCGGCGCGACCGGCGGGTCAGCGTCGTAGGGCGGGCGGGGCTCGAACCCGCGACCCAGGGATTATGAGTCCCCTGCTCTGACCGGCTGAGCTACCGCCCCGTGCTGGGCGAGGAGTCTACGACCTGCGGCCCGCCGCGCCGTCCGGATCAGGGTGACCGCGAGCACCACCAGATAGGCCAGCACGATCACGCTCTGCTCGAGGGTCTCGGCGCGGCCGGCCCGGACCGCGTTGCCCAGTCCCACCCAGGCGTAGGTGAGCAACGCGCCGACGGCCAGCCCGGCGGCCGGCAGCCCCCACCGGCGGGTGGCCCAGGCCCCCGCAATGAGCGGCGCGATCATGACCAGGCAGACCAGCCACGCCGGATGGTCGAGCTGGCGGGCCAGCTGGAAGCAACTGGTCGCGCCCAGGCCCACCAGCACGGCGGCGGCCAGTCGCTTCGTGCCCACCTCGCGGTGATCACCGGCCGGGTGCGGCAGCAGCAGCCCGGCGGTGATCATGATCACCGCGAACACGAACGCCCCGGCCAGCTGGTAGGGCGAGGCCAGGAACCGGGTCGGGCTCATGGCCAGGTTGGCCGCGAACGTCCCGGCCGCGCCGATCAGCAGGCAGCCGGTGGTGATCACCAGCCCGACCCGGCCGAGCCGAGGTGCGGTGCCGGCGTTCGCCTCGACGAGCGCGATCGGGGAACCGATCGACCAGACCACGTGCAGGGTGAGGACGAAGATCGTCCAGACCGCGCCGATGCCCAGGCTGGGAAGGTAACCGAGGGTGAGCAGGTGCTGTCCGGCGTAGTCGGGGTTGAACAGCGACTGGGTGACCAGACCCTCCTCGGCGATGCCGAAGCCCAGCGCCAGACAGAGCAGGCTCGGCCACCCGAGACCCCGGCGACGGACCACCTCGCGGATCAGCACCGCCGCGCTGCCGTAGAACAGCACGAAAAGGGCCAGCGCGGCGAGCTGCTGCCCGACGCCCTGCTTGCTCAGGTACTGGTCGCCGAGCAGGTACTCCGCCGTCATCGCCGAGGTGAGGGCCAGCACGAGCACCGGTCCGACGCGCTTCATGATCATGGACTGATCGTCGCCTCGTCGGCGGTCGCGGGGGAGTGAGGCTTGTCACGACCCGTCTGGACGGATCGCACCCTCCGGACGGGGCCGTCGGGCGGCGAGACCGGCGGCCACCAGCAGCAGCACCCCGAGGATCGGGGTGATCGAGGCCAGCAGGTCCGCCGGCCACCGGTAGGTCAGCTCGACGTCCCCGCCCCGCGGCAGCACCTTGAACGGCGCGGCCACCACCCAGCCGACGAAGACGAACCCGATCGTCCGCAGCACCGGGTGCCCGCGGAGCCGGAACAGCACCAGCCCGAGCGGCACCACCCAGACGAAGTGGTGCGACCAGGAGACCGGCGAGGCCAGCAGCGTGGCCACCCCGCCGAGCACCACCGCGGTCGGCGCGTCGCCGCGCCGCAGCCAGACCACCCCGACGACCACGCCGAGCAGGGCGACCAGGCCGCACACGGCCAGCCCTGACAGGCTGCTGGCCCGGCCCAGCCCGAAGTCGCGCAGCCAGGCGCCGTAGACCGACTGATTGGTGGTGTAGATGATGCTGTGGCCCAGCCCGGTGTCACCGCGGGCCAACCGGGTCCAGTAGCCGAGCGAGACGCCCGGGACGATCGCCGCGGTGGCCACGGTGACCGCGAGGAAGCCGATCAGCACCCCGAGGGCCGCCCGGCCGCGCCGCCCGGCCGCGAGCAGCAGGAAGAACAGCCCGGGGGTGAGCTTGATCGCCGCCGCGAGCCCGGTCAGCACGCCGACCAGTCGGCCTTGCCGCACCGAGGCCCGCGCCGGGTCGTCGGCGACGAAGGTGTCGGTCCTCGACCGCGGCACCAGGTCGACGACCACCAGCGCGACCAGGAAGATCCCCACCTGCCCGTAGCCGAGGGTCTGGTTGACCGGCTCGACGAACCAGATCACCGCGGTGCCGAGCAGGCTCAGCGCCCAGCCGCGCACCCCGAACCGGTGCATGATCACCAGCAGGGCGGCGACGTTGGCCACCGTCCAGCCGATCTCCACCACGGTGCTCGGCAGCAGCGCGAGCGGCACCGCGATCACCGCCGCGAACGGCGGGTAGAGGAAGGGCAGCGAGTCGGGCAGGTGGTAGATGTCCTGGCCGGTCAGCAGCGCAGCGCCGGCCCGTCGGTAGACCGCCAGGTCGGCCATGTTCGGCCGCCACGGCCAGGCTCGGCCGCCGAGCGTGGTCGCGGCCACGTACAGCCCGACGACCGTGGGCAGCAGCCCGACCAGCAGCGCGCGCAGCCAGCCCGGGAGCGCGGACCCCGTGCCGGTCGGCGGCGCCACCGGGGTCGGATCCGCGGCCCTGGTCGTCGGCGTGGTCGTCCGGTCGGCGGTGTCGGTCACCGGCCGACCCAGCCGAGCAGCACCCGGCCGACGGCCGAGTCGGCGTTGCTGCCGATCCGCAGCCCGAGCCCGTCGAGCGTCGGGTGCGCGTCGGCCATCACGTGCGGCCGACCCACCCATCCGAGCAGGTCGGCGTCGTTGGGCATGTCGCCGAACCCGGCGACGTCGGCCGGCTCGATCCCCAGCCGTGCGGCGTGCCGGGCCAGCATGGTGGCCTTGCTGACCCCGAGCGCGCTGACCTCGGCGAGGGCGCGCCCGCTGAGCACCGAGTGGGTGACGGTCAAGCGGTCACCGACCAGCGTCCGCAACTCCGCGACCAGGGCGTCGGCGCTCAGCTCGGGGTGCTGGACCAGCAGCTTGACGAAGTCGCCGGCCCGGACCAGGTCCTCGGCCCGGCCGCGGCTGACCCACGGGGTCGATCCGCCGGCCGTGCCCGCGTCGAGCCGGTGGGTCAGCTGGTAGTGCTCCTCGTAGCCGACCTCCTCGCCGGTCTCGACGCCGAACGCGACGTCGGGCAGCGCGGTGCGGATCTCGGCCACCGCGTCGGCCGCGGCGGCCACCGCGATCAGCTGCTGGTCGACGATCTCGCGGCGGGCCAGGTCGTAGAGCACGGCCCCGTTGCTCGCGATCACCAGCGGGTGGACGCCGGGCAGGTCGGCGACCGGGGTCAGCCAGCGGATCGGGCGTCCGGTCGCGAACATCACCGTGATCCCGGCCCCCTCGGCGGCCCGGACGGCCTCGGCGTTGAGCGGGCTGACCGTGCCGTCGGGGGAGAGGAAGGTGCCGTCGAGGTCGGAGACGATCAGCTTCGGGGGCCGGTCGGACGCCCCTTCGCCCGTCCGGTGTCCGGCGCGCGCCGTCGGCGGTGCCGCGGTCTGTTCGCCGGTGCCCGTCACAGCGGCGATGGTCTCATCCCCGGCCGGTGAGGGTCATCCTGGCGCGCCCGGCCGCCGTCGTCCTCGGCTCCGGTTCCTGCTGCGCCGGACACTCACGAGCGCGCCCACTCACAAGCGCGACGGGGGCGACTGGCTCGACCCGGCGGTCCCGGACTCCGTCGGGCTCGGCTGGCCGGGGCCGGACTGGGTCCCGCTCGGGCTCGGCGACGACGACGGCGACCCGGTCGGGGTCCCGGACCGCGACGGCGACCCGGACGGCGAGGCGGCCGACGGCGACCCGGACTGCGGCGAGGGGGAGCCCGACTGCGGGGACGGTGAGCCGGACTGCGGTGACGGTGAGCCGGACTGCGGCGACGACGAGCTGGACTGCGGCGGCGGGCTGCCGGAGCCGCCGGTCGGCGTCGGCGGGGCCTGCGGCGGCAGGTTGTGGAAGATCAGGATGGCGATCAGCACGGCCAGCGCGCCGAGCAGCAGCATCAGCAGCCAGGAGACCAGGATCGTCCGCCAGCCGGCCCGGTCGTAGCGACCGGGCCAGGGCAGCGGCCACATCCGGGCCAGCCCGGGCTGGACGCGGTCACGCCAGTAGTGCCGGTAGTCGGGTCCGGACGGCGACCCCGACGGCGGGAGGGTGGCCAGCTCGACCTCGTCGAGCACCCGGGCGGCCTCCTGCGCGGCAGCCGGCGACCCGTCGTAGGCCAGCGCCACCCACGGGGCCGGCTGCCGGTCGTCCGGGGCGATCGGGTCGTCGGTGTCGGCGCGGTACTTGCGGGCGAACTTCCCGGTGTCCTGGCCCTGGCCGCCGCGCGCCAGCACGGTGTCGATCCACATCTGGTTGACCACGCCGGCCAGCCGGTCGCGGGCCGCCGGGTCGGCGGCCGCCCCCTCGGACAGCAAGATGACCATGGCCGGCGTCTCGCCGGCCGGGTCGGCCGACGAGCCGGCGTGCCCGGTGTAGGCGACCCCGGCCGGGGTCGCGGTGAGCCGGGCGTCGATCCAGTAGTCGCCGATCTTGGGCGGGTCGTCGGGGAGCAGCGGCGTCAGCGGGACCGCGGGGCCCGCGCCCCAGCCCGCCGCGTCGTTCGACATCGCGATCTCCACTCCCGTCTGCGGGCACCGGCACCCGTCGGCAGGGGGCCCATTCTGCACGGCGCCGGGAGCAGCCCCACAGCTCGACGCGGCCGCCGGGCCCCGGTGCCGCGGTCGCGATCGGCCCGGCGCGGCCGCCGGGCCGACCCGGGTTTGTGCCCCGTGGTGATGATGGAATGGTCTGCGAGAATGACCGCGCTCCGGACACCCCGCCGGCACCTGCGACCGATCGGGGCCCGCGGCGCCCGCCAGCCGACTCGAAGGAGATCGCGTGAGCAGTCCGCACCCGACCGGGAGCAACCAGGAGTCCTCCCGCCTGCTCGGGGAGGCGATCGCCCAGGTCCAGCGGGTCATCGTCGGCCAGGAGCACATGGTCGAGCAGCTGATGGTCGCGCTGCTGGCCAAGGGGCACTGCCTGCTCGAGGGCGTCCCGGGTGTGGCCAAGACGCTCGCCGTGCGCAGCTTCGCCACCGTGGTCGGCGGCTCGTTCTCCCGGGTCCAGTTCACCCCGGACCTGGTGCCGTCCGACATCGTCGGCACCCGGATCTACCGGTCGAGCCAGGAGAAGTTCGACATCGAGCTCGGCCCGGTGTTCGTCAACTTCGTGCTGGCCGACGAGATCAACCGCGCGCCCGCCAAGGTGCAGTCGGCGATGCTCGAGCTGATGGCCGAGAAGCAGGTCTCGATCGGCGGTCACACCTACCCGACGCCGGACCCGTTCATCGTCATCGCCACCCAGAACCCGGTCGAGTCCGAGGGCGTCTACCCGCTGCCCGAGGCGCAGCGGGACCGCTTCCTGCTCAAGGTCGACGTGCCCTACCCGCGCGGCAACGAGGAGTTCGAGATCCTCCGCCGGATGAGCGTCGACCCGCCCACCTCGACCCCGATCCTCAACCCGGACCTGGTCCGCGGCCTGCAGCGGCAGGCCTCCGAGGTGTTCGTGCACAACCTGGTCGCCGAGTACATCGTCCGGCTGGTGCTGGCCACCCGGACGCCGGCCGAGTTCAACATGCCCGACCTCACCTCGGTGATCCAGATCGGCTGCAGCCCGCGCGCCACCCTCGGTCTGGTCGCCGCGTCGCGCGCGCTGGCGCTGATCCACGGCCGCGACTACGTGCTGCCGACCGACGTGCAGGCGGTGGCCAAGGACGTGATGAGCCACCGGCTCACCCTCGGCTTCGACGCCGTCGCCGACAACATCCCGCCGTCGCAGGTGGTCGAGCGGATCGTGGCGATGGTGCCGCCGCCCACTCCGGTCTGGAACCAGGGCCAGCAGGGCCAGGGCGCCCACCCGGGTCAGCGGCCGATGCAGCGCCAGCCCGACTTCAGCTGAACGGACCGTCTTGTCCTACCCACCACCGGGCCCGACACCCGGGCCGCCCGGCTCCTACCCGCCGCCCGACTCCTACCCGCCACCCGGCGGCTACCCGGCCCCGGGTCAGTACCCGCCGCCGACTGGCGCGTCCGGTTACCCGTCCTATCCGGCCCCGAGCGGCAGCCCGGCGTTCAGCGCGCCGCCGCCCGACGTCGGCGCCGCGGCCTCGGTGCTCGGGGTGCCGACCCGGCCGACGATCCCGCTCAAGAAGCTGGCCCCCGAGGCGGCGCTGCGTCGGCTCGAGCTGACGATCGTCCGGCGGCTCGAGGGCTTCCTCCAGGGCGACCACCTCGGCCTGCTGCCCGGCCCGGGCACCGACGCCAACGACGCCCGCCAGTACCGGCCGGGTGAGGACGACGTCCGCAAGATCGACTGGGCGGTCACCGCGCGCACCACCACGCCGTACGTCCGCGACACCATGGCCGACCGCGAGCTCGAGGTCTGGGCGCTGCTTGACGTCACCCCGTCGATGAACTGGGGGACCGAGGGCGTCACCAAGCGCGACCTCGGCATCGCCGCGGTGGCCACCATCGGCTTCCTCAGCCAGAAGATGGGCGACCGGTTCGGCGGCTACGTCATGCGCCCCGACACGCTGCGCCGGCTGCCCGCCCGCTCCGGTCGCTCCGCGCTCTACGGGCTGCTCCGCAAGATGCTCGACGAGCCCTTCGTCCCCGACCACGCGACCGGCCCGCTCGACCTGCCCGCCGCGATCCACCAGCTGGCCCGGACCCAGCGCCGCCGCGGCCTGCGGGTGGTGGTCAGCGACTTCCTCACCCCCGGCGACCACGAGCTCGACCCCAACGTCGAGCCGCCGTGGGAGCGTTCGATGCGCCGGCTCGGGGTGCGCAACCAGGTGCTGGCCATCGAGGTCGTCGACACCCGCGAGATCGAGTTCCCCAACGTCGGCGAGATGCTCATCCGCGATCCGGAAACCAACTTCCAGCGCTACATCAACACCGCCGACGCCAACGCCCGGGCCCGGATGGACGCGGCCAGTGCCGCCCAGCGGGAACGGATCCGGATCGCCCTGCGTCGTGCTGGTGTGGGCCACATCCAGCTGCGCACCGACCGGGACTGGGTGCAGGACATCGCCCGGTTCGTGCTGGCCTACCGCCGGGTCGCCTCGATGCTGCACGCCCCGCCGCAGGGTGTGGCCAAGTGACCGGCCTGCCGACCCCGATGGCCTCGCTGCCGTTCGTCCCCGACGACTTCGCCTCGCCGCTGCGGCTGCTGATCCTGCTGGCCATCCCGGCGCTGATCGCGGTCTACGTGCTGCTCAACCGGCGCAAGAACCGGCGCGGGATGCGGTTCACCAACACCTCGATGCTCGAGGTGGTGATGCCCAAGCAGTCGCAGTGGCGGCGGCACCTCTCGGTCGCGCTGGCCCTGCTCAGCCTGGGCGCGCTCACCATGGCCTTCGCCCGTCCCGAGGCCACCGTCCAGGTGCCGCGCGAGCGGGCCACCGTGGTGGTGGTGCTCGACGCGTCCCGGTCGATGGCGGCCACCGACGTCAAGCCGACCCGGCTCGACGCAGCCAAGACCGCGGCCAAGGCGTTCATCACCAGCCTCCCGGCCAAGTTCAACGTGTCGGTGGTCTCGATGGCCGGCAACGTCACGATCCTCACCCCGCCGACCCAGGACCACCAGGTGGCGATCCGGGCGGTCGACACCATCGAGCTGCAGGACTCGACGGCCATCGGCGCCGGGATCGACACCGCGCTGCAGGCGGTCAGCCAGGCGCCCAAGGACCCGAAGAACCCGAACTCGACCGCCCCGGCGGCGATCGTGCTGCTCAGCGACGGCGAGAACACCACCGGCAAGGCGCCGGCCCAGGCGTCCGCCGACGCGGCCAGCAAGAAAGTGCCGGTCTACACGATCGCCTACGGCACCGAGAACGGCTTCGTCGACCTCGACGGGCAGCGCTACGCCGTCCCGCCGAACGACGCGCAGCTGAAGGGCATCGCCGAGCAGACCGGCGGGATCGCCTATCAGGCCGCCTCGGCCGACGAGCTCAAAACGGTCTACGAGCGGATCGGCTCCTCGGTCGGCTCCGAGCCGGCCAAGCGCGAGGTGACCTCGCGGTTCGCGCTGTACGGCTTCGTCTTCGCCGTGCTCGCCGCGCTCGGCGCGGTCACCCTGGCGGCGAGGTGGCCGTGACCCCGGCGCAGGCACACTGGAGGGCACGATGAGCCCGTTGATCGTCCCGATGCTGTCCTTCCTGGCCCCGCAGTGGCTCTGGTTGCTGCTGGCCGTCCCGGTGCTGATCGGGCTCTACCTCGGTCTGCTGCGGCGCAAGGCCAACCGCAACCGGCAGGTCGGCCGGACCATGCTCGACCTGGTGATCCCGCGCGAGGCGAACTGGCGCCGGCACCTGGCCGTCGCGCTGTCGCTGGCCAGTCTGGTCTCGCTGACCCTGGCCATCGCCCGACCCAAGGCCACCGTCGAGGTGCCGCGCGAGCGGGCCACCGTGGTGGTGACCATCGACGTCTCCAACTCGATGGCCGCAACCGACGTCGAACCCAGCCGGCTCGAGGCCGCCAAGACCGCGGCGCAGGCGTTCGTCCAGTCCCTGCCGCCCAAGTACAACGTCGCCGTGGTGGCCTTCGACGGCACCGCGAGCGTGCTGCTGCCACCGACGCTCGACCGCCCGGCCGCGCTGGCCGCGATCCAGAGCATGGAGCTCGGTCCGTCGACGGCGATCGGTGACGGCATCTTCGCCTCGTTGGCCGCGCTGGCTCAGGCGCCGGCCGACCCGGGCAATCCGCAGAGCAAGCCGCCGGGCCGGATCGTCCTGCTCAGCGACGGCAAGACCCAGGTGGGGCGCTCGGCGGCCGACGGCGCCCGCGCGGCCAAGGCCCAGGACGTCCCGATCTACACGATCGCCTACGGCACTCCGGACGGCTATATCGAGGTGCAGGGCCAGCGCGAGCCGGTCCCGGTGGACCGGGCCGAGCTGGCCAACGTGGCCCGGATCTCCGGCGGCAAGGCCTACACCGCGCAGTCGGCCGGCCAGCTCCGCGACGTCTACAAGGACATCGGCTCCTCGGTGGGCAAGGACAAGGTCGACCGCGAGGTCAGCTCGCGCTACGCCGGGTTCGGGCTCGGGTTCGCGGTGCTCGCCGCGCTCGGGCTGATCTCGCTCGGCGCTCGGTGGCCCTGATCCGTCCGCCGTTCCCGAGCGGGGGCTGAGGGCGGTCGCCCAGAGTTGGGTCGGCGTTCACCCGGCGCGGACCTGCCTGTCACCGTCGTCGTGAGGGCGGCTCCCTAACCTCCGGCCCGGTGACCAGCACACTGTCCGGATCCGGGACCGGCCCGCCGGACCCGGCGCCCGCCGGGCCGCGGGCCGGCACCTCCCCGCCCCGGCGGGTGAGCCGGGTCGTCGGGGCGCTCGGCCCGGCCGTCCTGGTGGCGGCGGTCGCGCTGGTCTGCCGGCTGGTCCCGCTGCTCCGCGGGGGCGGGCTGTTCGGTCTCGGCAGCTACGACGACGGCGTGCACATGGCCGCCGCGCTGGCCTGGGTGCACGGCGCGACGCCGTACCGCGAT
This sequence comes from Microlunatus kandeliicorticis, assembly GCF_014137855.1. Taxonomy (GTDB): domain Bacteria; phylum Actinomycetota; class Actinomycetes; order Propionibacteriales; family Propionibacteriaceae; genus Microlunatus; species Microlunatus kandeliicorticis. The sequence goes on along the minus strand of NZ_JACGWT010000006.1, from coordinate 38,102 downwards.
TTCCTCTTCCTCCAGCCGCCGGGGGTGCTGGTCGCGCTCGCCCCGTTCGCCACGCTCGGTGCGCTCACCCACGAAGGACTCGGGTTCGCGGCCGCCCGTCTGGCCTGGGTGGCCATGGGCGCGGCGAACGCCGTGCTGGTGACGCGGATCGCCCGCCCTCTCGGCGCGTGGCCCGCGCTGCTCGGCGGGCTGTTCTACGCGGTCTGGTGGCCGGCCGTCTACGTCGAGCGGACCACCATGCTCGAGGGGCTGGGCAACGTCACCCTGCTGCTCGCCCTGCTCGCGCTCGCGCGCGCCGACCGGGTCTCGTCCGGGCACCGCTCGTGGTCCGGGTGGCCGCTGCTGGCCGGGCTGGCGCTCGGCTTCGGGGCCGGGGTCAAGATCTGGGGCGTGCTGGCTGCGCTGCTGGTCGCGGTCTGGCAGCTCGCGCCGGAGCGGCGTCGTCGGCTGCCGGGACTGCTGGCGGGGTTCACCGCCGCTGGCGCGCTGGTCTACCTGCCGTTCTTCGTGGCCGCCCCGCGAGCCATGTGGCACCAGGTGGTCACCGTCCAGCTCGGCCGGAGCGGGGAGCCGAGCACGGTGTGGCACCGGCTGACGCTGATCGGCGGGCTCGAGCCGTGGCGCCCCGCGCACCCGGTGCTCGCCGGGGTGGTGCTGCTCGCGGTCGTGGCGCTGACGCTCGCGGCCGGCGTCCCGACGGCCCGGCTGCCGGTGCTGCTCGCGCTCGCCTACGGGCTGCTGCTGTTCGCCCTGACCCCGAACCTGTTCCGGCAGTACCCGGCCGTGCTGGCCGGCCCGGCCGCGCTGGTGGTCGCCGCGGCGGCGGCCCGGTTGCTCGGGTTGCGCTGCCGGGTCCCGCGGCGAGGACGCGGTCCGCGCGCCGCGGCGGGTGTCCTGCTGGTCGTCGCCGTCCTCGCCCTCGGGCTGCCCGGGCTCGGTCAGCGGCTCGGCACCCGGTTCCCGGCGGCCGCCCTCGCGCCGGTCGTCCGGACGCTGCCCGGCTGCCTGACCAGCGACGAGCCGACGGTGCTGATCGAGCTCGACCAGGTCGGCCGGACGGTCGAGCGCGGGTGCCGGGTGGTCGTCGACTACGGCGGGTACGCCTACGACCCACCACCGGCGCTGACGGTCGGGCCGCACGGCCCGCGGACGCCCCGGCAGCTCCGCCGGATCCGCGACACCGCCGGCTGGCAGGCCGACCTGCGGGCCTACCTGGCGACCGGATCGGGGGCGTTCCACGTGCGCAACCGCGGCTCGGGCCCGGCCGCCGCCCGCAGCTGGGCGGTCTGGACGAGCTGGCCGGTGCTCGCCCGGCACGGCGACGTCGTCCTCCGCCGCCCGCCGCGCTGACCGGCGTCCGCCGGCGGCTTCCTAGAGTGGAGCCGTGACCAGTGTCGAAACCGTGAGCGGGGTCGCCGCCAACCTGGCCCGGGTCCGGGCCCGGATCGACGAGGCCTGCCGGGCGGCCGGACGCGACCCGGCGGCGGTGCGGCTGCTGCCTGTGTCGAAGACCCACCCGACCGCGCTGCTCCGCGAGGCCTACGCGGCCGGCGTCCGGGTGCTGGGGGAGAACAAGGTGCAGGAGGCGGCCGCCAAGGCCGCCGAGCTCGCCGACCTGCCCGACCTGGGGTTCGCCATGATCGGCCACCTGCAGACCAACAAGGCCAAGGACGTGGCCGCCTTCGCCACCGAGTTCCACGCCCTCGACAGTGTCCGCCTGGCCGAGGCGCTCGACCGCCGGCTCGAGACCGCCGACCGGACCCTCGACGTCTTCGTCCAGGTCAACTCCTCGGGCGAGGACACCAAGTCCGGGGTCGGTCCGGCCGAGGTGCTCGACCTGGTCCGGGCCGTCGACCAGGCCGACCGGCTGGAGTTCCGCGGGCTGATGACGTTGGCCGCCAACAGCGACGACGAGGACCGGGTCCGCGACTGCTTCGTGCTGATGCAGCGGCTGGCCGCCGAGGTCGCCGACGCGGGGTTCGCGCCGGCCGGTGCCGTCGAGCTGTCGATGGGGATGTCCGGCGACTTCGAGCTGGCCATCGCCCACGGCGCCACCACCGTCCGGGTCGGACAGGCGATCTTCGGCGCCCGCCCGCCCGCGGCCTAGCGCGCCGGCAGGTTCTCGATCTCCACCTGCTCCACCGGGTCGGCGGGCACGAAGCCGAAGACCTGGCCGAGGAACGACAGCTGCGCCTCGAGGCTGGCCCGGACGTTCTCCGGACGACGGAACCCGTGCCCCTCGCCCTCGAACAGGATCAGCGCCACCGGCAGCCCCTTGTCGCGGGCGGCCGCGGCGAACAGCTCGGCCTGGTTCGGCGGCACCACCGCGTCCTCGAGGCCCTGGAGCAGCAGGATCGCCGAGGACAGCTCGTCGACGTGGTGGATCGGGGACCGCTCGAGGTAGACGTCGCGCCGCTCCGGGTAGGGCCCGACCAGCCCGTCGAGATAGCGCGACTCGAACTTGTGGGTGTCGCGGGCCAGCACCTCGAGGTCGCCGATGCCGTACAGGCTGATCCCGGCGGTGAACACGTCGGTCGCGGTCAGCGCCCGCAGCGTGGTGTAGCCGCCCGCGCTGCCGCCGCGGATGGCCAGCCGCTCGCGGTCGGCCCGGCCCTGGTCGGCCATCGCGGTCGCGCCGTCGGCGCAGTCGGCCACGTCGACCAGTCCCCAGGCGCCCTGCAGCCGGTCCCGGTAGGGGCGCCCGTACCCGGTGCTGCCGCCGTAGTTGACGTCGAGGACGGCGAAGCCGCGCGAGGTCCAGTACTGCAGCGCGAGGCTGAAGGTGGGCAGCGAGGCCGAGGTCGGACCGCCGTGCGAGACGGTGATCAGCGGCGGCCGCTCGTCGTCCGGCCCGCTGACCTCGGGGTGGGTCGGCGGGTAGTACCAGGCGTGCACCGTCCCGGCCGCGCCGTCCCAGCTGACCGGCTCGGCCACCGAGACCAGGCCCGTGGGCAGGTCGGTGTCGCTCGAGCGGGCCAGCGTCGTCCAGTCGCCTCCGGCCAGGTCGAGCAGCGCCACCTCGCGCGGGCGGTCGGCGAACCCGAGGGCGAGCGCGACGACGGGTCCCGACACACTCGGCGCCCCGACGTCGACGGCGTCGGTCTCGAGCGTGGTCAGCTCGCCGCTGCCGAGGTCGAGCACGCCGAGCCGGTCGGTGCCGTCGCTGGTCCACCGGCAGACCAGCCGGTCCTCGCCGGCGAACGCGTACGGCCGTCCGCCGAGGGTCCAGGGCGGTGGGCAGAACTCGGCCTCGCGCGGGCACAGCGGCTCGGGTTCGGCGGTGCCGCCGGCCGAGCGGTAGAGGTTCCACCAGTCGGTGCGGTCCGAGACCAGCAGCAGGTCGCCGGTCGGCGTCCAGCCGGGGTGGACGGCCGACTCGGCCGGCCCGCCCGCCACCTGGGTGGCCGGACCGCGCTCGCCGGTGGCCGGGTCGAGCACCGCGGTCTGCACCCGGGTGGCGTCCCACGGCATCGCCGGGTGGTCCCACTCGACCCAGGCCAGCCGCCGTGCGCCGTCGGCGTCGAGCGGACCGAGCGTCGGGTCGGCGTAGAAGTCGGCGCCCGAGCAGAGCACCCGGCCGCCCTCGCGCGTCCGGGCGTCGTCGGGGTCCAGCCCGAGCAGGACGACCGTCGTGACCGCCTCGCCCGGCTCGCGGTGGTCCTCGCGGACGGCCAGCAGCACCCCGAGCCCCCCGTGTACCTCGAGCGCCGCGTACCGCAGCCCGGGGTCCGCGGGCGTCAGCGCGACCGGCGCCGCGGCGTGTCCGTCGGCGTCGAGGTCGACCCGGTAGAGCCGGTTGTCGTCGAAGTGCGCGAACACCACCACCGCGGCTCCGGGCGGAGCCTCCGGCCCGGCGGGGGAGACCGCCCACTCGCCGCCGCCGTACTCGTGCACCCGGCTCCGGACCGAGAAGTCGCCGCCGACGACCTCCTCGACCGTGCCGTCCGCCGCCCGCCGGAGCAGGCTGACCCGGCCCGCGCGGCCGGGCAGCGCAGCCGTCCACAACGTCGCGTCGCCGAGGGCGACCGGGTCACCGAGCCCGGTGCTGCTCGCGGTGATCAGCTCGGCGGTCACCGGGGACGGCCAGGAGCCGTACGGGAGCGTGCGGGTGGTGGTCTCGACCATGGGGCTCACCGTACCGAGGCGGGCGCGGGCCGCGGCCGGGGTGGCGCTCGACGCCTGGTGCGGCTGTGACGGATGAGGCACAATGGGCCGCAGCGGTCCACCGCGGTTTCGAGGATGCAGGGGAAGGCAGACCTCGAGCCTTGGAGGAGCGCATGAGCACGACCCGTGGTGTCCTGTACATCCACTCCGCGCCGTCGGCGCTGTGCCCGCACGTCGAGTGGGCCGTCGGCGGTGTCTTCGGCCTGCCCGTCCACTTCGACTGGACCGGGCAGCCGGCCGAGCGCGCCTCGTACCGCACGGAGTACTCCTGGAGCGGCCCGACCGGGACCGCCGCGCGGCTGACCAGCGCGCTCAAGGGCTGGCAGCGCCTGCGTTTCGAGGTCACCGAGGAGGCGACCGCGGCCACCGAGGCGGCGCGGTACTCCTACACCCCGCGGCTCGGCATCTTCCACGCCGTCACCGGCCTGCACGGCGACATCATGGTGCCCGAGGACCGGCTGAAGAAGGCGATCCTCACCGAGGCGCTCGGCGGCGCCGACCTGGCCACCAGCCTCGACGAGCTGCTCGGGCGTCCGTGGGACGAGGAGCTCGAACCCTTCCGGCACGCCGGTGACGGCGCCCCCGTCCGCTGGCTGCACCAGGTCGGCTGAGACCGTCCGACTGCCCTCGCCCTCGCGTCCTCCCGCCTCGCCCGCCGTCCTTCGATCCGACGTCGCACACCCTGCGACCACCTCGCACACCCTGCGGCGACCTCGCACCCACCCCCAGACCCGACGTCGCACACCCTGCGGCCACCTCGCACCGCGTATAGGGCGTGCGACGTGGCACCAGCCGGTGCGAGGTGGCGGGCTGGGTTCGGCCAGGCAGGGGCGGGTGAGCGGGCCGGACGGCGTTGCCTAGGCTCGATCGGGTGTTCACCACCCGACCCGAGCTCCGCGGCACCTTCGGCATGGTGGGCAGCACCCACTGGTTGGCCAGTCAGGCCGGGATGGCCGTCCTCGAGGAGGGCGGCAACGCCTTCGACGCCGCGGTGGCCGCCGGCTTCGTGCTCCAGGTCGTCGAGCCGCACCTCAACGGACCCGGCGGCGACGCCACCCTGATCCTGCGTCCGGCCGGCGGGGAGCCGGTGGTGCTGTGCGGACAGGGACCGGCGCCGGCCGCCGCCGACGTCGACCGCTACCGGGCCGAGGGCCTCGAGGTCGTGCCGGGCACCGGGCTGCTCGCCGCCGCGATCCCCGGCGCCACGCCGGCCTGGCTCACGCTGTTGCGCGACCACGGGACCCTCGAACCCGCGCGGGTGCTCCGCTTCGCGCTCGGGTACGCCGAGGACGGCCACCCGGTGCTCGACCAGGTCGTCCGCACCGTCCGCGGGATGGAGCGCACCTTCCGCGACCACTGGCCGACCTCGGCCGCGCACTGGCTGCCGGTGCTCGACGCCGTCGGCCGGCACGGCGGGACCGGGACGATCGTCCGCTACCCGGCGCTCGCCGCCACCTACCGCCGGCTGCTCGACGCTGCCGTGGGGCCGACCCGCGAGGCCCGCTGCGAGGCGATGCTGACCGCCTGGTCGGAGGGCTTCGTCGCCGAGGAGATCGAGGCGTTCGTCCGGACCGCGGTGGTCGACGCCAGCGGCAGCCCGCACGCCGGGGTGCTGACCGGCGCCGACCTCGCCGGTTTCCGTCCCGGCTACGAGCCGCCGGCCAACGCCGACTGGCGCGGCCACACGATCGTCAAAGCCGGGCTGTGGTCGCAGGGTCCGAGCTTCCTGCAGACCCTCGGGCTGCTCGACCCGTTGCTGCCCGACGGCCCGGAGCTGCTCGACGCGTTCGCCCACGACGGCGCGCTGGTGCACACCGTGCTCGAGGCGCTCCAGCTCGCGCTGGCCGACCGCGACGCCTGGTACGGCGACGCCGACCTGACCCCGGGCACCGACGAGGCGGCGGCCCGGCTCGCCGCGCTCCTCGACCCGGCGCGGACCGACGAGCGCCGCCGGCTGATCGGCGCCGAGGCCTCGACCGACCTGCGGCCCGGATCTCTCGGCGGGCACGAGCCCCGGATGGCCGCCGCGGTCCGGCGGTCCGAGGAGCGCACCGACGACCCGACCACCGCGGACACCCGGACGCCGCAGAGCTCCCGGGAGACTGCCCGGCCCGGGCCGGCGCGCGGCGACACCTGCCACCTCGACGTGGTCGACCGGTGGGGCAACGTCCTCACCGCGACCCCGAGCGGCGGCTGGCTGCAGAGCTCGCCGACGATCCCGGCCCTGGGCTTCTGCCTCGGGACCCGGCTGCAGATGACCTGGCTCGAGCCGGGGCTGCCGTCCACCCTGCTGCCGGGACGGCGGCCGCGCACCACGCTGAGCCCGTCGCTCGCGCTGCACCCCGACGGGACGGTCACCGCCTTCGGCACCCCCGGCGGCGACCAGCAGGACCAGTGGCCGCTGGTCTTCTGGCTGACCCACGCGCTCGGCGGCCTCGACCTGCAGGCCGCCATCGACCACCCCAGCTTCAACACCACGGCGATGGTCAGCTCGTTCGACCCGCGGACCTGGCTGCCGGCCGGCGTGGAGATCGAGGGCCGGTTCCCCGCCGCGGTGATCGACGACCTCGCCGCCCGAGGGCACCGGGTCCGCCGGGCACCGGACTGGAGCCTGGGCCGGATCTCGGCGTTGAGCCACGACCCGTCGACCGGGCTGCTCCGCGCCGCGGCCAACCCGCGCGGGATGCAGGGGTACGCGGTCGGTCGCTGAGCGGGAACCGGGACGGTCCCGGACGGCGGGAATGCCCGCCCGCCGGCGACGATTGTCCTGGTCATGAGAGCGATCGGTGTGCGCAGCTGGGGTGGCCCTGACGCGCTCGAGGTGGTGGAGCTGCCCGAGCCGACGACGGGTCCCGGCCAGGTCCGGATCCGGGTGCACGCCGCGGCGGTGAACCCGACCGACACGCTGCTCCGCGCCGGCGCACAGGCCGCCCGGTTCGAGGGGCGGCAGCCGCCGTGGATCCCCGGGATGGACGCGGCCGGCGTGGTCGAGGAGGTCGCGCCCGACGTGGACCGGTTCTCGGTGGGCGACCGGGTGGTCGCGCTGCTGGTGCCGGCCTCGCCGACGGGTGGCGCCTACGCCGAACAGGTCGTGCTGCCGGCGGCGTCGGTGGTCCACCAGCCCGAGGGCGCCACGCAGGCCGAGTCGTCGACGTTGCTGATGAACGCGCTGACCGCCCGGCTGGCGCTCGACGCGGTCGCGCTCGGCGCGGGGGAGACGGTGCTGGTCACCGGGGCGGCAGGTGCCTTTGGCGGGTACGCGGTCGGGTTGGCTCAGGCCGACGGGCTGCGGGTGCTGGCCGACGCCAAGCCCGAGGACGTCGACCTGGTCCGCCGGCTGGGCGCCGACGTGGTGCTGCCGCGGGGCGAGGGGTTCGCCGCCGCCGTCCGCGAGGTGGCGCCGGAGGGGGTCGCCGCGGTGCTCGACGGTGCGCTGTTCAACGAGCAGGCGCTGCCACTGGTCCGACCCGGCGGTGGGCTGGCGGTGGTCCGCGGCTGGGATGCCCCCGCACCGGTGGGCGTGACCGTGCACCCGGTGATGGTCGGCCAGCACGCCACCAAGACCGAGAAGCTCGAGCGGCTCCGCGAGCAGGCATCCGACGGCACCCTGCCGCTCCGGGTGGCCGACGTGCTGCCGGCCAGCCGGGCGGCCGAGGCACACCGGCGGCTCGAGGCCGGCGGCGTCCGGGGCCGGCTGGTGCTCGACCTCACCACGTTCGACTGAGCCGCCCTTCGACAGGCTCAGGGCACGGTGGGCGCGCTCAGGGCATGGCGTCGGGACGCGCGCTGAGCCTGTCGAAGCGCGGTCAGGACTTGAGCTGGCGCAGCGCCTTGCCGTCGTGGGCGGCCTTGGCGCCGGTCTTCTCGCTCTCCACGATGAAGTAGGGCTCGTCCTCGCTCGCGTCGAACTTCTGCTTGGCGAACGTGAACGGCTTGGTCTTGCGTTCGACGATCCTGCCCTGGGTGCGTCCCTGCGAGGTGCCCCAGCTGACCCGGTCTCCGACCTTCATGACCCACCCTTACCCGCGACGGCGGGCCCGGATGCAGCCGGCGACGGTCAGCGGTTCGACGCGTACTGGTTCGTGAAGGCGACGGCGACGTTGTGCCCGCCGAAGCCGAACGAGTTGTTGATCCCGGCGAGGTCGCCCTCGGGCAGCTCGCGGACGCTGGTGGCGATGTCGATCCCGAGACCCGGCTCGGGATCGTCGAGGTTGATCGTCGGCGGCACCTTGCGGTCGTGCAGGGCGAGCAGGGTGGCCATCGACTCCAGCGCGCCGGCGCCCCCGAGAAGGTGACCGGTCATCGACTTGGTCGCGGTGACGACCGCGGTGGTGTCCTGGCCGAGCGCCTCGCGGATCGAGCCGGCCTCGGCGCCGTCACCGGCCGGGGTCGAGGTGGCGTGCGCGTTGACGTGGACGATGTCGCGGGCCTCGAGCCCGGACTCGGCCAGCGCCCGCTTCATCGCCTTGGCCTGGGCGGTGCCGCTCGGGTCGGGCTGGACGATGTCGTAGGCGTCCGCGGTGATCCCGGCGCCGGCCAGCACGCCGTAGATCCGCGCGCCGCGTGCCTGGGCGTGCTCGAGCCGCTCGAGCACGAAGATCGCGCTGCCCTCGGCGAGCACGAAGCCGTCGCGGCCGGTGTCCCAGGGGCGGCTGGCCCGCTCCGGGTCGTCGTTGCGTCGGCTCATCGCCTGCATCTGGCTGAACGCGTTCACGGTGAACGGGTGCACGCACGCCTCGGCGCCGCCGGCGACCACCACGTCGGCGCGGCCGAGCTCGATCATGTCGCGGGCGTCGCTGAGCGCCTCGTTGCTCGACGCGCAGGCCGAGACCGGCGTGTGGACGGTGGCGCGCGCGCCGAGCCGGAGGCTGATGTTGGCCGCGGCCGCGTTGGCCATCAGCATCGGCACGGTCAGCGGGCTGACCCGGCGCGGACCGCGCTCCTTCTGTGCGTCCCACTGGCCGAGGAAGGTGTGCATCCCGCCGATGCCGGTGGCGACCGAGACGCCGAGCCGGTCCCGGTCGACCGGGTTGTCCTCGCCCCAGCCGAAGCCGGCGTCCTCCCAGGCCTCGCGGGCCGCGACCACCGCGACCTGCGAGAACCGGTCGAGCCGCCGGGCCTCGACCCGTTCCAGCTTCTCGGCCGGGTCGACGGCCAGCTGGCCGGCGATCCGCGAGGCCAGATCGGCCGCCCAGTCCGCGGTGATGGCGCTGACCCCGGAACGGCCGGCGAGCATGCCCTCCCAGGTGCTGGCGACGTCACCACCCAGCGGGGTGGTGGCCCCCAGCCCGGTGACGACGACGGTGCTGCGGCTCATGCTCGGTGTCTCCCTGGAACGGCGGACGGGAACGGCGGACGGGAACGGCTGGCTGGCGCGGGAGCGCGTCAGCTCAGGACGCGGCGCGCTCGATGTAGGCGACGGCGTCGCCGACGGTCTTGAGGTTCTTGGCCTCCTCGTCGGGGATGCTCACGCCGAACTTCTCCTCGGCCGCGTAGATGATCTCCACCATCGACAGCGAGTCCACGTCGAGGTCGTCGGTGAACGACTTGTCGAGCTGGACGTCGGAGGCGGGCACACCGGCCACCTCGTTGACGATGTCGGCGAGGTCGGTGCGGATCTCTTCGGTGCTGGGCATGGCTGCTGGTCTCCTCGTGGATGGTGCTGGGTCTGCTGGGGAACTCGCGGGTCGATCTTGCCCGGTCGGCCGTCCCGGGGGAAACCGGGCCGGGTCGAGCCGGACGGTGCGCGGCCGAAGCCGGGCACCGGGCACGGGGGCTGAGCGGCGGCGACGGGCTGCTCAGAGGCCCGCCGGCACCGGGTCGCCGGTGTCGGCCGGGGCGCTGATCTGCCAGCGTGACGCGTGGCAGGCGATGGTGGTCTCGGCGGCGATGCCGCCGTGGCTGCGGACGAAGTCGGCGGCGTCGGGAAGCTGGTCGGGGGTGTTGAGCGCGAACAGCTCGACGCCCTTGAGGTTGCGCTTGGCGATCCCGGTCAGGGTGCCGGCGGGCGGCAGCTCGAGCAGCCCGGTGACGCCGAGCTCGGCCATGGTGGCCAGGCAGAGGTCCCACCGCACCGGGTTGGCGACCTGGGCGACGATCCGGTCGAGCACCTGCCTGCCGTCGCCGACCACCTGGCCGTCGGCGTTGGACAGCAGCCGGGTGCGCGGGTCGTGGGTGGAGATCGAGCGGGCCAGCGCGGTCAGCCGCTCGACCGCGGGACGCATGTGCTCGGTGTGGAAGGCGCCGGCGACGCTCAGCGGGATCAGCCGGGCCCGCGCCGGCGGGTCACCGGCCAGCGCCTCGAGCTGCTCGACGGTGCCGGCGGCGACGATCTGGCCGCTGCCGTTGTGGTTGGCCGGGGTGAGACCGTGCTTCTCGATCGCGGCCAGCACCTCCTCCGGCTTGCCCCCGACCACGGCGGTCATCGAGGTCGGCCGGGCCGCGCTGGCCGCGGCCATCGCCCGGCCGCGCTCGCGCACGAAGACCATCGCCTGCTCGGCGGACAGCACCCCGACGCCGGCGGCGGCGGTGATCTCGCCCACCGAGTGGCCCGCGGCGACCCCGATGAACGGGAACGCGTCGGCCGGGTGCGGGAACAGCTCGAGCGCGGCGAGCAGGCCGGAGGCGACCAGGAGCGGCTGGGCCACCGCGGTGTCGCGGATGGTGGCGGCGTCGGCGGTCGTGCCGTAATCGACCAGGTCGAGCCCGGAGACGGCGGAGAGCCAGTCGAGACGCTCGGCGAAGCTCGACTCCTTCACCCAGGGCGAGAGGAAGCCGGGCGTCTGGGCACCCTGACCGGGCGCGACGATGGCGAGCACGCGTTTACTCTTTCGTGACCTGACGGTGAACGCCGCGCAGCGACACGACGAATCTGCTCGGCGCCGTTTGTGGGATCCCTACAAACGGCTCTGACCATCCCCGCCGGGAGGAGGGACCCGCGAGCGGGCCTCAGTGCGTCTTGCGGCCCGCCCGGAGTCCGTCGAGGGTGGCCTGCACCCGGCGCTCGCGGGTCTCCGGCTTCTTGGCCGACGCCACCCAGGTCGCCCAGTCCTTCTGCTGGCTCGCGGTGAGGCCGGCGAAGTGCGTCCGGGCCGGCTCGTCGCCGGCCAGCGCGGCCGCGAGGTCCTCGGGCACCTCGGTCTCGCGGGGCGCGCTGTCCAGCACCAGCGCGACCCCGACGGTGTCGCCCGCGGCGACCCCGGCCGCGGCCCGGTGCTCCGCGCTGAGCGGGATCATCGTCCGGCCGCCCATGCTGCCCAGGGTGGTGCGGAACGTGTGGGACCCGATCCGCACCCGGACCGCCGGCCGGCGGCCGCCGCCGAGTGCCTCCACCACGGCGGCCGGCACCTCGATCCCGGTGGCGGTCTTCCCGTTGAGCTCGACCACCGCCGTGAAGGTCTGCTCCGGCGTCGGGTCCGGCGTCGGGTCGGGGGTCGGATCGGGCACGGCAGCGTCCTCTCGTCAGGCGGGCTGGTCAGGCGGGCTGGTCAGGCGGTCTCGGCCGGGGGCAGCAGCCGGCCCAGGGTCAGCGCGAGCCGCAAGGCGTAGGCGTCCCGCGCGTCGGTCGGGCTGTAGCCGGTCAGCTCGCCCACCCGGCGGAGCCGATAGCGGACGGTGTTGGCGTGCACGAACAGGGTCCGGGCCGCGCCCTCGACCGAGGACCCCTGGTCGAAGAAGGCCACCAGGGTGTCGATCAGGTCGACCCCGGAGGCGGCCAGCGGGCCGTACAGGTCGCGGGCCAGCGAGCGGCGGGCGTGCCCGTCGCCCGACAGCGCGCGTTCGGGCAGCAGGTCCTGCGCGCTCACCGGCCGCGGTGCCTCGGGCCAGGCCACCGCGGCCCGGAAACCGGACAGCGCCGCCCGGGTGCTCACCGAGGCCTCCATCAGGTGCTCGACCGCCGGGCCGACCACCACCGGTCCGGGGCCGAACTCGTCGACGAACCGGCGGACCACGACCAACGGGTGGTCGGGCTCGGTGAGCCTGTCACCGCCGAGCAGCAGCACCAGCCGGTCGCCCTGGACGGCGCCGAGCAGGTCGATGCCGGCGATCGCCGCCTCGTGCCGGATCGACTCGATGGTCGGGGTGGCCTCGGCCGTCGGTCCCGGCCCGACCACGACGGCCACCGCGGCGGTGGTCTTCCAGCCCAGCGTCGAGGCGCGCGAGAGCACGGTCTCGTCGGTCTCGCCGCGGAGCACCGCGTCGACCACGAGCGCCTCCAGCCGGGCGTCCCAGGCGCCGCGCAGCTCGGCCGCGCGGGCGTAGATCTCGGCGGCGCTGAAGGCGACCTCGCGGCTGTACTGCACGATCGCAGCGTGCAGGAACGGCCGGTCGTTCTTCGGCATCACCTCGTCGATCTGCTCCTCGACCACCTCGATCGTGGTCCGGACCAGCTCGACGGTCTGGAACAGCGAGATCCGGCGGGCCAGCTCGCGGGGCGCGGACCCGAACACCTCGGTGGTGCTCGGCCGGCTGGGGTCCGGGTCCGCGAACCAGCGGACGAAGCCGTCGATGCCGGCCTGGGCGACCAGGGTGATCCAGCTGCGGTGCCGGGCGTCGAGCTGGGAGTACCACTCGTGCCGGGCCTCCATCGCGGTGACCGCTGCGGTGGCCAGCTGCCCGGTGACCGCCGACAGCCGTTTGGCGATCGAGGCCCGGGTCTTGGGCGGGGGCAGCAGCGACTTCGAAATCCCCCGCGAGGTGGCCGCCACGACCGGTGAGCCTAGGGCACGGCTCCGACAGCGGGGTCCCTAAGCTCGGGGACCGTGGAGCTCGGGGCGATCGGCAGCGCGACGCGACCCTCGCCGGTGGAGGCGCTGCGCGAGATCGGCTTCTGGCTCGAGCGGTCACGGGCCGACACGCACCGGGTCAAGGCCTACCGCCGGGCCGCCGACGCCGTCGAGGCGCTGGCTCCCGAGGACTACGCCGCCCACGCCGCCTCGGCCGACTGGAGCGGGCTGACCGGCGTCGGGCCCAAGACCGCGGCGGTGATCACCCAGGCCGTCGAGGGGCGCGTGCCCGACTACCTGCAGCAGCTCCGCGACGACGCCGAGCCGCTCGCCGCGGGCGGCGAGACCGTCCGGGCGGTGCTGCGGGGAGACCTGCACACCCACTCGACCTGGAGCGACGGCGGCAGCCCGCTCGAGGAGATGATGACCACCGCCCGCGCGCTCGGCCACGAGTACTGCGTGATCACCGACCACTCGCCGCGGCTGACCGTGGCCCGTGGGCTGACCGCCGCGCGGCTGCGCGAGCAACTGGCCGTGACCCGCGCGCTCGGTGCCGAGCTGGCACCGTTCCGGGTGCTGCAGGGGATCGAGGTCGACATCCTCGAGGACGGCGGGCTCGACCAGGAGTCCGGTCTGCTCGGCGAGCTCGACGTGGTGGTGGCCAGCGTGCACTCCAAGCTGCGCTCGGACTCGGAGACGATGACCCACCGGATGGTCCGGGCCATCGCCAACCCGCGGGTCAACGTCCTCGGCCACTGCACGGGCCGGTTGATCACCGGCGAGCGCGGCACCCGGCCCGAGTCGTCGTTCGACGCCGAGGTGGTGTTCGAGGCGTGCCGGCAGTTCGGCACCGCGGTGGAGATCAACTCGCGGCCCGAGCGGCGCGACCCGCCCACCCGGTTGCTCCGGCTGGCCTTCGAGATGGGGTGCCTGTTCAGCATCGACACCGACGCACACGCGCCCGGCCAGCTCGACTTCGTCGCCTACGGCTGCGAACGGGCCGAGGCGATGGGCATCCCGCCGGAGCGGATCGTCAACACCTGGCCGGTCGACGAGCTGCTGGCCTGGTGCGGCAGCTGACCCGGTGTTGCGTCGACGGGCCCGCCTAGGCTGGGATCCCAGCCGACGAAGGAGTCGATCATGGCCGAGCCGTCCCACCCCGCCGATCAGGTCCGCGACCCGGGCACCGAGCCCGTCTTCCCGAACGGGGACGACCTGGGTCGGTCGCGCGGCACCGATCTCTACGCCGTCGACGACCTGCTCTCCGACGAGGAGCGGGCCACCCGCGACCGGGTGCGGGCGTTCTGCGACGACGAGCTGATCCCGGTCGCCGGCGACCTGTGGGAGCGCGCCGAGCTGCCGTGGGACCTGCTCAAGAGCTACGGCCGGCTCGGGATCGTCGGCGGCACGGTCAGCGGGCACGGCTCGGCCGGGCTGAGCCCGCTCGCCGACGGCATGATCATCGCCGAGCTGGCCCGCGGTGACGGCAGCTTCAGCACCTTCCACGGTGTCCACTCCGGGTTGGCGATGGGGACCATCGGCCTGCTCGGGTCGGAGGAGCAGCGAGCTCGCTGGCTGCCCGCCATGGCCACCCTGGAGAAGCTCGGGGCCTTCGCGCTGACCGAGCCGAACCACGGCTCCGACGTGGTCGCGCTGGAGACGAGGGCCGAGCGGACCGGGTCCGGCTGGCGGCTGACCGGGGAGAAGCGCTGGATCGGCAACGGCAGCATCGCCGACCTGGTGGTGGTCTGGGCCCGCGACGACGACGGCAAGGTGGGCGCGTTCGTGGTCGAGCACCCGGACGGGGCCGAGCACCCGGTGCCCGGGTACACCGCGCGTCCGATCACCGGCAAGACCGCGCACCGGGCGGTCTGGCAGACCCAGATCCGGCTCGACGGCGTCGAGGTCGGCGCGGACGCCCGGCTGGCCGGGGCGAACTCGTTCTCCGACACCAACCGGGTGTTGGCCCGCACCCGGCAGGGCGTGGCCTGGGAGGCGGTCGGGCACGCCGTCGCCGCCTACGAGGCCGCGCTCACCTACGCCCTGCGGCGCGAGCAGTTCGGCAAGCCGCTCGCCTCGTTCCAGCTGGTGCAGGACAAGCTGAGCCACATGCTGGTCGACATCACCAGCGCCCAGCAGGTCTGCGTCCGGATGAGCCAGCTCGAGACCGGGGGTCGTGCCGAGCTCAAGCACGCGGCGCTGGCCAAGTTGCACACCGCGGCGGCCGCCCGCCGGGTCTGCGCCCTGGCCCGCGACGTGCTCGGCGGCAACGGGATCCTGCTCGACCACCACGTCGCCCGGCACCACGCCGACGTCGAGGCGGTCTTCACCTACGAGGGCACCGACTCGGTGCAGTCGCTGATCGTCGGGCGGGCCGTCACGGGGATCAGCGCCTTCTCCTGAGCCCCGCCGCTCGCATCCGGCACGCGCGACAGCGGTGAAACGACGCCCGAGGACATCGGCCGTCGATGCGGCGCAGACTTCCCCGCTCCGGTCGGCTCTGGCAGGCTGAGCGCTAAGGAAGCGGCCGGCGGGGCACCGGCGGCCGCAGCAGCCGGAGGAAAGGCAGGAGTTCGTTGAGTGCGACGGCACGGCCCGGGGATGGTGAGACCTCGGTCGTCAGCAAGATGGGCCTCAAGCCCGGGTTGGTGGTTCAGGAGCTCGGGTGGGACGAGGACGCCGATGACGACATCAGGGTGGCCATCGAGGACGCCGTCGACGGCGAGCTCGTCGAGGAGGCGATGGAGGCGGTCGACGTCGTGCTGCTCTGGTGGCGCGACGGGGACGGCGACCTGGTCGACGGCCTGGTCGACGCGCTGACCGACCTCGACGACTCCGGCTACATCTGGCTGCTCACGCCCAAGGTCGGTCGGGACGGGTTCGTCGACGCCACCGACGTCGCCGAGGGCGCGGTGACCGCCGGGCTGGCGGTGACCAGTACCTTCTCGCTCTCCTCGGACTGGTCGGCCAGCAAGCTGGTGCCGCCGAAGGGGTCGCGCCGGTGACCCGTGGTCGCTGACCGCCTCGCGGCGGACGCCGTCCGCGACTTCTCGCTGCCCGACACCCACGGGGTCGAGCGGCGGCTCAGCGCGCTGCGCGGCCGGCCCGTGGCGTTGGTCTTCTTCCCGTTCGCCTTCACCGCGGTCTGCACCGGTGAGCTGCGCGAGCTGTCCGCCGGCTATCCGGCGGTCCGGGAGGCGGGTGCCGAGGTGCTGGCGATCTCCACCGACACCCGGTACGCGCTCCGCGTCTTCGCCGAGACCGAGGGCTTCGTCTTCCCGCTGCTCAGCGACTTCTGGCCGCACGGGGCGGTCGCGCAGCGCTTCCACGCCTTCGACGCCGGCCGCGGTTGTGCCACCCGCGCCACCGTGCTGCTCGACGCCGAGCAGCGGATCGTCTCGGTCGACCGCGCCCGGATCAGCGCCACCCGCGACATCACCGCCGAGCTGGCCCGGTTGGCGGGCAGGAGCGGCGTGTGAAGGTGGCGGATGACGACCCGCTGGCCCGGATGTTCGAGCGCCGGCTGCGTCGCGCCGCGCGCTGGAGTCGCCTCCCGCCGAGAGTGCAGCACGCTGCCTACGTCGTGCTCCAACCAGTGATGCACTGGGGCGCACGCGGGACGTGTCGGATTCCGAGCCTCTGCTTTGCAGACTCCGAGCGGCTCGCTCGTGACGATCGCGCGGCTGGATCGGCGCCCGCCGACCTGCTTGGATGACCCGGCGACGTCCGCGGGCGCATAGCTCAGTTGGTTAGAGCACCTGCCTTACAAGCAGGGGGTCAGGGGTTCGAGTCCCTTTGCGCCCACCGACCACCCCGGCGGTGGGGCGGGTCCGTCCCTCAGGACGACAGCGCCATCCCCGGCACCCGACGACGGATCGCCTCGAGCTCGGCCTCGTCGGACACGCCCTGCCAGTCGTACCGCGGGGTGTAGGGCGCCTCGAGCGCCCGGAGCTCGTCGTCGGTCAGCTCGATCGACAGCGAGGCGACCGCGTCGTCGATCTGCTGGGTGGTGCCGGCGCCGACCAGGGGAGCGGTGACCACCGGCTGGTGCCGGAGCCAGGCCAGGGCCACCTGCGCCCGGCTCACGCCGCGCGCCGCGGCGACCCGGCCGACGGCCTCGACGACGGCCCGGTCCGACTCCTGCTGGGTGGGCGGATAGAGCAGGTCGGCGTAAGCGCCGTCGGTCTCCGACCGGGCGGTCGACCGGGCCTCGTCCCAGGCCCGCGCCAGCCGCCCCCGGGCCAGCGGGCTCCACACGATGGCGCCGACGCCCTCGTCGAGGCAGAGCGGGATCATCTCGCGCTCCTCCTCGCGGGCCAGCAGGTTGTAGTGGTCCTGCATCGAGACGAACCGCGCCCAGCCGTGCTCGCGCTGCAGGTGCAGCGCCTTGGCGAACTCCCAGGCGTGCATCGAGGACGCGCCGAGATAGCGGACCTTACCGGCCCGGACCAGGTCGTCGAGCGCCTCGAGGGTCTCCTCCCACGGCGTGGCGTGGTCGTTGCGGTGGATCTGGTAGAGGTCGATGTAGTCGGTGCCGAGCCGCCGCAGCGAGTGCTCGACCTCGGTCATCACCGCCTTGCGCGACAGGCCGCGGCCGTTAGGACCGAGCCGCATGGGGTGACGCAGCTTGGTGGCGATGACCACGGCGTCGCGGTCGGCGAAGTCGCGCAGCGCTCGGCCGAGGATCTCCTCGCTCGACCCGTTCGAGTACAGGTTGGCGGTGTCGAAGAGGTTGATGCCGGCCTCGAGGGCGTGCCGGATCAGCGGTCGCGCCTCGTCCTCGTCCTTCGACCAGACCGGGTGGCCGCGGTCGGGCTCGCCGTAGCTCATCGCGCCGATGGCGATCGGTGACACGTCCAGGCCGGTGCGGCCCAGCTTGAGGTAGTCCACAGTGCTCCTCTAGGTTAGGTGGAGAGTTCTCCGGAAAGTTACCGGAGAGCTCTCCGAATAGCAAGGAGGAGCCGTGGTCCGAGCCGACGCCCGGGAGAACCGGGCCCGCATCCTGGCGGTGGCCCGCGAAGCCTTCGCGACCGACGGTCAGACCTCGCTCAACCAGGTCGCGCAGCGGGCCGGGGTCGGGCCGGGCACGCTCTACCGCCACTTCGCGACCCGTGAGGACCTGGTGCTCGCCGTCTACCAGGAGGAGGTCGAGCGGCTGGTCGGCACCGTGCCCGAGCTGCTGGCGACCCGGACGCCGATCGAGGCTCTCCGGGAGTGGATCACCGAGCTGGTCGAGGCGATGCGTCGCAAGCACGGCCTCGGTGACGCGCTCGGTCCCGGGGCCCGGGCGGCCGCCAACGAGCAGAACCGCGGCCCGGTGGTCGCCGCGATCGCGGCGATCCTCGACGCCGGCAGGGCCGACGGCACCATCCGGGCCGACGTCGACGCCGGGGACGTGCTGCAGCTGACCGCCGGGCTCTGGCGTGCCGCGCCGGGACCCGACGACCGCTCACCACGGATGCTCGGCCTGATCCTCGACGGCCTGCGCGCGCAACCCGAGCGCTGACGGGGCGCTGACCGGGGCCCGGGCGCATCGGGGGAATCACCCATTGCTCCGGCACCGCAACGAACTAGATTGGCGGCATGTCCGACGACGAGGTGGCCGTCCTGCGCGAGGCCCTGACCTCCCACCAGGCGATGGTCACCGGGGCCCTCGCCGGCAACGACCAGGTGGACATCCGGCGGGCCTTCGCGATCCACGCCGACATGGCCCGCATCCTCGCCCAGTGGGACACCTACTCGGCCCACGAGCAGCGCGAGATCGTCAAGACGGTGCAGTACATCATCGACACCGAGGACGACGACAACGACCTGACCAGCCCGGACGGCTTCCTGGACGACATGGCCCGGGTCGACCGGCTGCAGCAGCTGCTCGGCTTCGTCTGACCCCGGCGGTGAACCGCGGCTGGCGTCTCGGCCTCGGGGCCGCGGCAGGGCTGGTCGGTCTGCTCGGCTCGGTCCGGCTGGTGGCCACGGCGTTCGCCAGTCCGCTCGCGTGGCTCCCGGTGCTGCTGGTGATGCTCGGCTGGTGCGCAATCACCGCCCGGACGGCGGAGCTCCGCCGGACCGGCCCCCGGAATGCCGCGACGGTGGCCGGCCTGGTGCTCGTCGGTGCCGTCGGTGGCTGGTTCGGGACCGGCGGACCGGTGCTCGCGCTCGTCTGCTCGCTGGCCGGCTACCTCGTGCTGCGGCGCGGTCCGCTGCTCGTCGCCGCGGCCGCCGACCGGCGTCCGCTCCGCTGGCGTCGCGACGACTGAGCCCGACGACCGGTCAGGCGGTGCCGAACCGCGCGTCGCCGAGCGCGAGCGCGGCCGCGCCGAGGATCCCGGCGTTCTCGAGCTCGGCCGGGCGCACCTCGAGCGGCTGGACGAAGGGGAGTGCGGCGAAGTCCTCGAGGTGGCGGCGCAGCGGGTCGAAGACCACGGCGCCCGCCTTGGACACCCCGCCGCCGAGCACGAAGGTGCGGATGTCGAGGTTGGTGGCGGTGGAGGCGATCCCCGCGGCCAACGCACGCATCCCGTGGTCGATCACCGCCACCGCGACCGGGTGCCCGGCCCGGGCGTCCGCGGTCAGCGCCTGGGCGTCGGTGCCGCCGTCCCAGCCGCGGGCGCGGGCCTCGGCCACCATCGCCGGGCCGCGGGCGTACATCTCGACGCAGCCGTGGCACCCACAGACGCACCGCTCGCCCCAGGCGTTGACGCTGATGTGGCCGAGGTGCACCGAGTTGCCGGTGACGCCGGTGAACAGCCGGTTGTCGATCACCGCGCCGCCGCCGACGCCGGTGGACAGCACCATCCCGACCATCGACGTCCAGTCCCGGCCGGCGCCGAGCCAGTGCTCGCCCAGGGCGAAGCAGTGCCCGTCGCCGGCCAGCCCGACCGCCACCGTCTCCGGTGCGGCGTCGACCGCGGCGGCCACCACCGTCCGGACCCGGTCGACGATCGGGTAGCGACGCCAGCCGGGGATGTTGACCGGTGAGATCGTCCCCGCCGGGCCGTCGATCGGGCCGGCCGAACCGATCCCGACGCGCACCGGCCCGTCCCAGGAGGCGTCCGCGGCGATCCGGGCGATCGCGGCGGCAGCCGGGGCGAAGATCGCCTCCGGGTCGAGCGTCGCGGGGGTCGGGGCCTGGGCCTCGGTGACCACCGTGCCGCTCGCGTCGATCACCGCGACCGCGATCTTGGTGCCGCCGATGTCGATCGCCAGGACGTGCTCGGTCATCGGCGTGCTCACTCCTGGCTGGTGCGGGGCCCGGCGGGCCGTCCGGGTCGGCGGAGAGCCTAACCGGTGGCTGCCGGTCGGTAGAGTGGACGTTTGTGGCTACCGACTTCCCTGCAGCGCTCGCCGACCTCGGCCGGGCGCTCTCCTCGATCGAGGCGGTGATCGACCCCGAGGCCAAGCGCAAGGAGATCGCCGAGCTCGAGGCCGAGGTCGCGCGTCCGGACCTCTGGGACGACCAGGACAACGCCCAGCAGGTCACCAGCAAGCTGTCGGGTCTGCAGGGCGAGCTCGAGCGGGTGACCTCGCTGCGCCGCCGGCTCGACGACGTCGGCGTGCTGGCCGAGCTGGCCCAGGCCGAGGGCGACGCCGAGTCGCTCGAGGAGGCCGACAAGGAGCTGGCCAGCCTGCGCAGCTCGATCGAGTCGCTCGAGGTGCGCACCCTGCTGTCGGGGGAGTACGACCCGCGCGAGGCGCTGGTCACCATCCGCTCCGAGGCCGGTGGCGTCGACGCCGCCGACTTCGCCTCGATGCTGCTGCGGATGTACCTGCGCTGGGCCGAGCGGCACCACTTCTCGACCGAGGTCTACGACGTCTCCTACGCCGAGGAGGCGGGGATCAAGTCAGCCACCTTCACCGTCCGGGCGCCGTTCGCCTACGGCACCCTCTCGGTCGAGCAGGGCACCCACCGGCTGGTGCGGATCAGCCCGTTCGACAACCAGGGCCGGCGCCAGACCTCGTTCGCCGGTGTCGAGGTGCTCCCGGTGACCGAGGCCGCCGACCACATCGACATCCCCGAGGGCGACCTGCGGATCGACGTGTTCCGCAGCTCCGGGCCCGGCGGCCAGAGCGTCAACACCACCGACTCGGCGGTTCGGATCACCCACCTGCCCACCGGCATCGTGGTGTCCTGCCAGAACGAGAAGAGCCAGCTGCAGAACAAGGCCGCCGCGCTCCGGGTGCTGCAGTCGCGGCTGCTGGAGAAGGCCCGCCAGGACCGCGAGGCCGAGATGAACGCGCTCCGCGGCGACGGCGGCAACTCCTGGGGCGCGCAGATGCGGTCCTACGTCCTGCACCCCTACCAGATGGTCAAGGACCTGCGGACCGAGTTCGAGACCTCGAGCCCCGACGCCGTCTTCGACGGCGAGATCGACGGCTTCCTCGACTCCGGCATCCGCTGGCGCAAGACCCACGAGGTCGCCACCGCCGGCTGAGCCCGACGCGCCCCGGCCCGGCAAATCCCGGGACCTGAGATTCCCTCACCTACACTCGGAGCGGCCGTCACCCGGCGCGGAAACCGCGCGTCGTCCCCGTCCCCGACCCCGGCCGGCAGAGCAGCTGTGATCAGATTCGAGAACGTCTCCAAGGTCTACGACGGCCAGCGCCGCGCCGCGCTGTCGAACGTCGACGTCGAGATCGACAAGGGCGAGTTCGTCTTCCTGGTCGGCGCCTCCGGTTCCGGCAAGTCGACGTTCCTGCGGCTGATCCTGCGCGAGCTCCGCAGCACCCGCGGACGGGTGTTCGTCGCCGGTCGCGACCTGTCCAAGCTGCACAGCTGGAAGGTGCCGGCGATGCGCCGCCAGATCGGCACCGTCTTCCAGGACTTCCGGCTGCTGCCCAACAAGACCGTCCACGAGAACGTCGCCTTCGCGCTGCAGGTGATCGGCAAGTCGAACGCGACGATCAAGCGCGTGGTGCCCGAGGTGCTCGACCTGGTCGGGCTCGACGGCAAGGGCGACCGGCGTCCCGACGAGCTCTCCGGCGGCGAGCAGCAGCGGGTGGCGATCGCCCGCGCGTTCGTCAACCGGCCGATGATCCTGATCGCCGACGAGCCGACCGGCAACCTCGATCCGGCCACCAGCGTGGGGATCATGAAGCTGCTCGACCGGATCAACCGTGCCGACACCACGGTGCTGATGGCCACCCACGACTCCACCATCGTCGACCAGATGCGCAAGCGCGTGATCGAGCTCGACGACGGCGAGGTGGTGCGGGACCAGAGCCGCGGCGTCTACGGCTACCAGACGTAAGGAAGATCAGGAACGATGCGTCTCCGTCACATCTTCGCCGAGGCCGGTGCTGGTCTGCGCCGCAACCTCACCATGACCCTCGCGGTGATCATGACCATGTGGGTGTCGCTGTCGCTGTTCGGCACCGGCATCCTCGCCCAGCAAGAGGTCAACCTGGTCAAGGGCAAGTGGTACGACAAGATCGAGATCACCGTCTTCCTGTGCTCCAAGGTGACGCAGGGCGACAACTGCGACCCGGGTCAGGACGTGACCACCGCGCAGAAGGCGACGATCCTGCAGGCCCTGCAGTCGAACCCCGAGGTCGCGACGGTCATCTACGAGAGCAAGGCCGAGGCGTTCGCCGAGTTCCAGAAGGCCTACGAGGGCAACCCGCTGCAGGGCTCGTTGACCGAGGACCAGATGCAGGAGTCCTACCGGGTCAAGCTCAAGAACCCCGAGCAGTACGAGGGGGTGGTGAGCGCGGTCGGCGGGCTGCCGGGGGTGCAGACCGTCCAGGACCTGCGGAAGTTCCTCGATCCGTTCTTCAGCTGGGTGAACCTGTTGCAACGCGGGACGATCATCGCCTCGGTGCTGCTGCTGGCCGCTGCCGCGCTGCAGATCGGCAACACCATCCGGCTCGCCGCGTTCGCCCGAAGACGCGAGATCGGCATCATGCGGCTGGTCGGGGCGAGCAACTTCTACATCACGCTGCCCTTCCTGCTCGAGTCGGTGATCGCCTCGCTGGTGGGCATCGGTCTGGCCTGCGGGACGCTCGCGGCCGGCGTCTACTTCATCGTCATCCGCAAGGCCCGGGTGTCGATCCAGTCGATCGGCTGGATCGGCTGGAACCAGGCCGGGCTGTCGATGGCCTTCGTCGCGCTCGTCGGTCTGTTGCTGGCGGTCGTGCCGACCTTGATCACGACCAGGAAGTACCTCCGGGTGTGAGAGGCGCCCGGGCGATGTGTGTGGAGCAGGTGGACAGCACCTGAACGATTCGGCCGACGCGGGCACCGGGGGTGTCCCGTTCCGGTCGACCGAACGAGGGGACAGCTGTGGTTCCGGATCTTCCCTACGCCGATGGCGTTCCGGACAGCAGCGGGGAGGCGTTCGTCCGGCGCCGACCCGTGCCGACGACACGGACGGGCCCGGTGGGGCGTGCGCTCGCGGGCGGGTGGCGGCTGCTGCTCGGCACCGGGCTGGCGCTCGCGCTCGCGGTCGTCCCGGCCGTCGCCCTGCTGACGCCCGCGCACGCCGACAGCCTCGACGACCAGAAGAAGCGGCTCGACCGCCAGCTGAGCGCCCAGAAGGACGACCTCGACGGGTCGAGCCAGCAGCTCGTCCGCGCGGTCGCCGCGCTCCGCAACGCGGAGGCCACGCTCCGTCAGGCGCGGAGCATGCTGGCGGGCACGCGCACCAAACTGACCGCGGCCCGGCAGGCCGACCGCACGGCCGCCGCGAAGCTGGCGACGCAGCAGCGGGCCCTGGCCGCCGCCCGGGCGAAGGTCGAGCAGGGAACCGCCGACCTCGACGCCCAGCGCCGGCTCACCGCGCAGGCGGTCAGCGAGCAGTACCAGAAGCAGACCACCCTGATGCCGTACGCGCTGCTGGTGCAGAGCAGCTCGCTGGCCGAGTTCCAGTCCCGGGTGCAGATGTCGGCCACCCTGCTCGACGCTTCGCAGGTCGAGTTCGACCGGCTGACCGTCCTGCAGCACCGGCTGGAGACCGACCAGGCCGCCCAGGCCGAGCTCGAACGCCGGGTGGCCGCCGACCGGGCGGCCGCGGCGCGCGCGTTGCGCACCAGCCAGGACCTCGAACGGCGGGCCGCCGAGCAGGCCGCGTCGGTCGCCGCGCTGGTCGGCAGCCGGCAGCGCGCCGCCGACGCCGCCGGCCGGGCGGTGGCCCAGGACAAGCGCGACTACGCCGCCCTGCAGGCCGAGAACGCGTCGGTGGCCCGGCGGATCGCCGCCCGGATCGCCCGCGAGAAGGCGGCGCGGGCCTCCTCCGCGGCAGCGGCACCGCCGGCTGCGGACGCCAGCAGCCACCACGGCTTCGTCTACCCGGTGGCCGGCCCGATCACCTCCGGGTACGGGATGCGGTTCCACCCGGTGCTGCACGTCTGGAAGCTGCACGACGGCACCGACTTCGGCGCCGGCTGCGGCGCGCCGATCCGCGCCGCCTACTCCGGACGGGTGGTGGAGCGCTACTTCAACGTCGGCTACGGCAACCGGCTGATGATCGACCACGGCCGGGTGGACGGCCGCTACGTCACCACCGGCTACAACCACGCGATCCGCTACGTGGTCGGCGTCGGCCAGCGCGTCCGGCAGGGCCAGCTGATCGGCTACGTCGGTCAGACGGGCTTCTCCACCGGCTGCCACCTGCACCTGATGGTGTGGCTGGACGGGTCGATGGTGAACCCGATGAGCTGGTACTGAGCTGCTGTCGACCAGCTGTCCGGGGTCCGCCGGGCCAATCGGGTTGCCCCGTCCGCGATGATGGTCGGCATGAGCAAGGCCGGGTACGTGATCCAGAACGGCAAGCAGAAGCCGAAGACCAAGCCGGAGAAGGGGGTGCGGACCACCGTGGCGCAGAACCGCCGGGCCCGGCACGACTACGCCATCGGCGACGTCTACGAGGCGGGGATTGTGCTGACCGGCACCGAGGTGAAGTCGCTCCGGGAGGGACGGGCCTCGCTGGCCGACGCGTTCGCCACCGTCGACGACGGGGAGGTCTGGCTGCGCCAGGCACACATCCCCGAGTACAGCCACGGCACCTGGACCAACCACACCGCCCGGCGGACCCGGAAGCTGCTGCTCAACCGGCGCGAGATCGCCCGGCTGGAGCGCGAGCTGACCTCCACCGGGACCACACTGGTCCCGCTCTCGCTCTACTTCGTCGACGGCTACGCCAAGGTCGAGCTCGGCGTCGGCACCGGCAAGCGGGAGTACGACAAGCGCCAGTCGATCGCCAGCCGCGACGCCCGGCGCGAGGCCGAGCGGGCGCTGGCCGCCCGCAACCGCGGCGAACGCTGACCGCCGGCACCCCAGGTCGAGCAGCGAGAAGCCAGCACCGAGAGCCACCACCCGGACCGACCGAGACGAGGCCCGAGCCGATGAGCGAACCCGACCGACCGATCCCGACCCGGCCCGCGGGCCCGCCGTGGCGGAGTGCCGCCGGGCGGGTCGTCCGGGTGCTGATGGCCTTCGGACTGGCGGCCAGCGTGGTGCTGAGTCTGGCCGTGGCCGGCACCGGCCGTGCGCACGCCGCCGACGCGCTGATCGACTCCTACCGGATCGACTACACGGTGCAGTCCTCCGGCGTCCTCGACGTCAAGGAGACGATCGTCTACCGGTTCGGCAGCAGCTCCGGCCGGCACGGCATCGAGCGGACCCTGGTCACCCGCGAACCCGACACCGGGGCGAACCAGGACCAGGACATCGTCTACACGATCAACCGGTTCACGGCCTCGAGCCCGGACCCGAACGTCAACACGAACGTCAGCGAGAGCACCGACGAGGAGAACGGCGGTCGCGACGTGACGACCACCTACCGGATCGGCAGCTCGGACGAGACGGTGGCCAGCGACACCGCGACCTACGTCCTGACCTACGAGGTGACCGGGGCGATGCGGACCTCGGGCAGCTACGACGAGCTCTACTGGGACGCCACCGGCTTCAACTGGCAGGAACAGATCCAGTCGCTGTCGATCACCGCCTCGGTGCCGGGCGGCCCGCAGGCCACCGAGTGCTACGCCGGCCCGCCGCGCTCGACCACCCGGTGCGACAGCGGGATCAGCAGTCTCCCGGAGTCCAACCCGGCGAGCTTCAGCCAGGGCGCGATCCGGCCCGGCGACGGGGTGACCATCGGCGTCAAGATCAAGCCCGGGCTGATCGCCGACAACAAGCCGCACCTCGAGCCGGACGCCTCGAAGCTGACCACGGGGGAGAAGGCGGGGATCGGCGCGGCGGTCGGGGTCGGGGTGCTCACCGTGGTCGGCTCGCCGCTGCTCGGGCTGCTCTACTGGCGCAAGCGCGGCCGCGACCTGCGCTATCTCGACGTCCCGCCCGGGACGTTCGCGCCCGGCGGCCGGGTCGGGTTCAGCCCGCACGACATCGAGATCCCGGTCGCCTTCAGCCCGCCGCCGATCACCGTCGCCGAGGCCGGCGTGCTGGTCGACGGACAGGTCGACACCCGCGAGACCGCGGCCACGCTGATCTCGCTCGCGGTCAACGGGGCGATCCGGATCGACGACCTCGGCGGTGACGAGCACGGCGTCCAGCTGCTCGACCGGCGACGGGTGAACGCGCCGCACGAGGCGGTGCTGCTCAACGGGATCTTCCCGCCGCACTCCGACGTCACCGCCGTCCGGCTCGACAAGCGGGCGGCGATCCGGAGCGCCCACGACCAGATGGTCACCCAGGTGCGGGCCGAGGTTCAGCAGCGCGGCTGGTTCCGCGAGCTGCCGCCGGCCAAGGCGAAGGGCAGTATCGGCGTGTTCGCCCTGGCGATGATCGGGGTCTTCCTCTTCCAGATCGCCAAGTGGGCGGTCGTGCTGCTGGTGTTCGCCGCGCCGATCATCATCACCATCGCGGTGGTGCGGAACAAGCTCCGGCGCGGCCAGCGCACCCCCGACGGCCGGGCGGTCTGCGACCAGGTCGAGGGGTTCAAGAAGTACCTGGCCACCGCCGAGGCCGAGCAGCTCCGGTTCGAGGAGGGCGAGGACATCTTCAGCAAGTACCTGCCCTGGGCGATCGCCTTCAACCTGGCCGAGCGCTGGGCCTCGATCTGCCAGCGGCTGGTCGACCTCGGACGGATCCCGGACCGCACGCCGTACTGGTACGGGGGGACCGGGTTCAACTTCAACGCCTTCAACGTCGGGCTGATCGCCTCGAACCTCGACACCGCCGTGGCGCCGCCGGTGTCCAGCGGCAGCGGGGGCGGCACCGGGTTCGGCAGCGGCGGCAGCTCGTTCAGCGGCGGCGGCGGCTTCTCCGGCGGCGGCGGCGGTGGTGGCGGGGGCGGCGGTTGGTGACCGCCGCCCGGCGGCTCAGCGGACGCCGAGCAGGTCCACCACGAAGATCAGCGTCTCGCCCGGCTTGATCACGCCGCCAGCGCCGCGGTCGCCGTAGGCCAGGTGCGGCGGGATGACCAGCTGGCGGCGACCGCCGACCTTCATCCCGGCCACGCCCTGGTCCCAGCCCTGGATGACCCGGCCCGCGCCCAGCGGGAAGTCGAGCGGGGCGCCGCGGTTGTAGGAGGCGTCGAACTCCTCACCGGTGCTGTAGGCGACGCCCACGTAGTGGACCGACACCTGGCTGCCGGGGGTCGCCTCCGCGCCGTCGCCGACGGTGACGTCGGTGATCTGCAGCTCGCTCGGCGGCTCACCGCCGGGGAAATCGACCTCGGGCTTCTCGGGACTGGGGCTCGACATGATCTCGACCCTAGGGCATCGGTGCCGAGCGGGACGCAGGGGCGGTTCGGGGTCGGTCGGGGGTCGCTCCCGATGGTCCGTGGCGCTCGCCGGGCGGATCGTGGTGGTCATGAACACCTCGTTCGAGCATCCGAGTCTGCGGATGCCGGTGACCCCCGAACAACGCGAGCGCGCCGAGCAGTGGCTGCAGGAGGCCTACGCCGACGGCCGGCTGAGCGAGGCCGAGTTCGACTCGCGGATCGGCCGGGTCCTCTCGGCCGGCACCCGCCGCGAGCTCAACGAGGCCTTCTACGGGCTGGTGCCGCCGCCGCAGACGTCCGGCGCCCAGACCTTCGGGTCTAGCTGGAGCGCCGCCGCCCCGCCGCAGCGCCCGATGGGCGTCTACCAGCAGTCCTACGTCCCGGCCCCGGCCGACCAGAGCACCGGCCCCGGGGCGATCGCGCACTTCCTCGGGCTGTTCACCTGGATCCTCGGCCCCGGTCTGGTCTACGCACTGTCCGGCCCCGGCACCCGCACCCGACGCGAGGCGGCCAAGGCGTTCAACTTCCAGCTGATCGCCGGGGTGGCCGGCATCCTGGCCGCGATCCTGTCCTCGGTCGCACCGTGGGACATCCTCGACTTCCTGGTCCCGCTGATGTGGGTCGGCTGGTTCGTGCTGACCATCGTCGGCGGCGCCAAGGCCGCGCAGGGCGCGGACTGGAAGAACCCGGTGAAGTCGGTGATCAAGCTCGACGTGCTGCCGGAGCGGTAATCGCCTGGCGCCGGACGGGGGAGGCGCTAGCATGGGAGGCCGCGGGAACAACGGGTGCGAGCCCGGCGTTGCCTCGGTGCACAACTCAACAGGGGGTGATCGGTTTCGACTTGGGACGATAGTTCCAGGAGAAGCGGGCCGAGAATCCAAGGTCAACTCGTTAATGTCCCTTGGAAACCAACAAGTGCCAACTCTAAGCGCACTGACTTCGCTCTCGCTGCCTGAGCAGTGACCGAAGGGTCAGACCGGGTGCGTCTCCGACCCGGACCCTGGCCTCGACTAGGAGACTCACTCGTCAGGAGCGGCCACTGAGCCTGACGAGGACACCTTGAGTGGCTGGGCTTGTCTGCAACTTGTCAGCATGAGTGCAGGGGCCGAGTAGAACGCTGAGCTGACTGCGCCCGGAGAAGACCTGGTTCGTCGCTCGAGGACGCGGGTTCGATTCCCGCCACCTCCACGAGACCTGTACGCCGAACGGCCGCGGACGATCATCGTCCGTGGCCGTTCGGCGTTTCGCGGCTCTTTCGCCGGCCCGCGTCTCAGCTGGTCGCCGTCGTGGTGGCCGCCGTGGTCGCGACGACCGAGGCGGCGATCACCGCCGACTGCGCGGCCTGGATGGCGTCGCGGAGCGCGCCGGCCGCCCAGTACTTCTCGGCCAGCTCCCGGGCCCGGCGCTTCACGTCGCCGGCCGGGACGCCCTGGCGGTCGACCACCTTGTGCGCCAGGTCGAGCGCCGACAGCAGCCCGATCAGGGCCGCCGTCCGGTCGTCGGGGGTGCCGCCGCGCAGCAGCGCGTCGGCCAGCCGGCCGCGCAGCGCGGTCTCCCGGGAGGCGTCCCGGGTGGGCCAGCGGTCCCGCGGGAAGAGCCCGAGCAGCTTGTCCTCGCGACGCTCCAGCACCCCGGCCTGCACCAGCCGGTCGAGCAGCACGTCGCGACGCTTCTTGCCCAGCCGTCCGATCAGGTCCTGGCCGGTCCGCGGCTTCTCGGCGACCACGGCGAGCGCCTCGGCCAGCACCGGGTCGTCCGGCGTGGTGCTGCTGGCCTCGATCCGGGGTGCGGTCCAGCGGCGCTCCTGGCCGTCGGGACGCACGTAGGCGTCCAGCGCCAGCTGCACCAGCAGCGCGCTGCCCACCGCCAAGTCGAGGTAGACGTTGGGCTGCAGCTTCCCGCTCTCGTCGTCGAGCAGGAGCAGCAGCAGGTCCTCGGCGATCAGGGGTTCCATCACCCTAGGGTGCCAGAGCGGCCGGATTGTGCCCCCTCGCGAGCCGTCTCAGCCCTGCTTGACCGGGGTGCAGTCGGCCAGGCCGTAGGTCGCCTTGAGCGACAGGATCCGGGTCACGCTCTGGTCGATCCGGCGCCGGAACCAGGCGTCGGTCCGGGCCCGGTCGCGCAGCCCGCCGTAGACGGCGTCCACCTGGCTCGGGTCGCCGACCAGGGCCAGGTCACCACCGGCCACCACGAACCGCACGCCGCGCTGCCGGACCGGCGTCCCGCTCAGCACCCGCCCGAACAGGTCGTCGGAGATCACCACGCCGTGGAAGTCCAGATCGGTGCGGAGCATGTCGATCACCACCGTCCGGGAGAACACCGCGGGGTGGTGCCGGTCGATCTTCTGGTAGGTCGCCGAGGACATCATCACCAGGTCCACCCCGGCGCGGACGTCATTGCGGAAGCTGCCGAGGTTGCGGTCGTGCCGGGTGGTCACGGTGTCGACCACCCGGGTGGCGGTGTCGGTGTTACCGGTCACCCGGCCGAGCCCGGGGAAGTGCTTGGCGGTCGCCGCCACCTTCCCGGTGTGCATCCCGGCGATGAACGCGGCGTTCTTGTGCGAGGTGGTCAGCGGGGTGGAGGCGTACCACCGGTCGAGCCGGCCGATCGGGGCGTTGGTGGTCCGGTCGGCCTTGGGGACGACGTCGGCGACCGGCGCCAAGTCGACGTCGATCCCGGCGGCGGCCAGCTGACGGCCCCACCGGGCGGCGTTCGTCCGCAGCGTCGCGTCGGACTGCCGGGCCTGCAGCACCGCGCTCGGGATCCGGCTGAAGCCGGGCCCGCGGAGCCGCTGGACCAGCCCGCCCTCCTGGTCGGTGGCCAGCAGGATCGAGACGTGCGCCGGGTGCGACGTGCCGCGGAGCCGGTTGGTCAGCTTGCGGGTGACGGCGACCCCGGCGCTGCTGTTGCCGAGCAGCACCACCGAGCCGATGTGGTCCCGCCGGATCGCCCGCTGCCCGGCCGGGCTGAACCGCTGCGAGTCCTGCGCGACCATGATCATCTGGCCGATCCGCTCGGGCAGGCTCAGCCGGGTCGCCAGCACCGCACAGCTCGGCAGCGCGCTCGCGGCCGGGACCGTGGCGGCTCGCCCGTCCGCGGCGGCCGGCAGGGCCAGCAGCCCCGGCAGCCCGAGGACGGCCGCGGCCAGCGAGGCGGCGCGGGTGACCCGCCGCCGGCTCTCGCGGGTGGTCCCGGACGCCCGGTCGGTGCTCGACGTCCGGTCGGTCCCGGGGGTCCGACCCGTGCTGCTGACCTGCTGGCTACGGCTGGTGCTGCGCTGCATCCTCGACGCCCGGCCTCTCCTGGGGGTGGTCACCCCCCGGTCAGGAAGTGACGGTGAACAGCGTCGAGCGGAAACCGAAGGTGGCCGCGAAGCTCGACCCCGACACCGTAACCGTGCGCTTGCTGCCGATGATCTGGATCCGGGTCGGACGGCCGCCCCAGCGCCCGTGGCCGTCGCGCTTGACCACCTTGAGCCCGGTCACCGTGCCCGCCGACGGCCAGAGCCGCTGCAGGGTGGCGGCGCTGACCGTCCGCGACCAGGCGTTGCGGATGATCAGCTGGTCGTAGGGATCGGCCTTGGCGACCAGGTAGGGAAGGTTGCCCGCCGTGGTCCAGCCGCCGTTGGAGGCCGAGAACTGGGTCAGCGCCAACGACCCGTCGTAGGTGAGCACCTCGCGGGCGGTCCCGGACACCGCCAGGTTGCCCCGCGCGGTCTCGTTGACCCAGCGCTGCCCGCGCCGGCTCTCGGCGTAGGGCTCGTAGACCTGGCACCAGGTGGTGTCGCAAACGTCGTAGCTGCTGCTCCTGGCCACGTAGGTGGCGCTCTTGGCCGCGAAGGTCCGGGCCGCGACCGCCTGCGCCTTGACCGCCTCGATCGGCCAGGAGGTCGGCATCTCCGAGCCGACCACGCCGCGGACGTAGTTCTCCATCGAGACCGTGTTGACCGTCCGGCCGCCGGTCCCGCGCTTGACCAGCGAGAGCGTGCCCCGGTACTCGGCGGTGATGCCACCGGGGAGGATCGTCTTGACGATTCCGGCGTCGTTCCTGGCGGTCCAGGTGGTGGTGGTCAGGCCGGTGCCGCCCTGGGTCTTCCAGGCGCCGGCCGGGTTGAGGTAGGTCAGCTTGTAGCCGGCCCCGGACCGGCTGATCCGCCAGGAGCGGTAGCCGGCGCCGGCCGGGAGCAGGTAGCTGTGCCCGCTGGCGTCGCGGACGGTCAGCCCCGGAGTGGGGACCAACCGGAGCACGTTGTCGTCGTCGGCGGTGATCCAGACCCGGATCGAGGCGTTCTTCTTCTGCAGCGCGGGCGTGGTGCCGGGGTAGTAGAACGCCAGGATCTGGTCGGCGGTGAGCCCCTGGGTCGCGGCGCCGTAGGCACCCCACTGCGACATCCCGTGCCCGTGGCCGAAGCCCTGGCCCCGGAGCGTGAACGCGGTCGGGGTGGCGGCCTTCTTCGCCGACGTGCCGGTGCCGGACGGCGCCTTGGTGTCGGCCGCGGCGGGGAGCGTCGAGGCGGCGGCGCCGGCCAGGCTGGTGGCGAGCACGGTGGTGAGCAGGAGCGCGGCCGGTCCGGGCAGGACCCGTCGACCGCGGCGGAGCGCGGTGCGGGGAGCCTCGGTCCGGGCGGCGGTCAGGTGGGGGGCCATGGCCGTCCGATCGGGGGGAAGGGGTGCGACCGGCCTACAGTCACCGATGTCAAGGCGACACGCAAGAGGTCAGTGTGAATCACGGGACGCTCTTGGCGAGTTCTCGGTTTCGGGACCGGGTCGCCGGTGCCGAGCCTGTCGGGACCGGCGGTGTCAGTGCGTCGGTCGATACTGAGCGACGTGGACCCGGTGACCGAGCGGCAGCAGACGACGGGCAGCAGCGTCTCGCTGCTCGTGGTCGGCGTGCTGCTCGTCGCCTTCAACCCGGTGGCCGGGGCGATCGCCTCGGGCCAGTGGCGGCCGGGCAACCTCTGGTTCTGGTTCCAGGTCGCCTCGGCGGTGCTGATCTTCGTGGTGGGCAAGATCGAGACCCGGCGGGCGCGGCGGCTGCAGGCCTCGGCCGAGGAGGCCGAGCTCGAGGCCCGGGTCGAGACCCGGGTGGCGCTGGCCGACCTGCTCGACCCGATGGCCAACCTGCTCGGCGAGCTGGCCGGGGCCGATGCGGTCGGACGGCGCAGCCTGTGCGCCGAGGCGATCCAGGTGATCCTCAGTGCGGCGGCCAACTACATCGGCCCGGACCGGTCGCGGGCCAGCTGGTTCGAGCTGCTGCCCGGGCCGCCCGAGACGTTGGTCCCGGTGCGTTCGCTCGGCCGCACCGGTTCGGCGCAGACCACCTTCGTGGCCGGCACGGTGGCCGGCGACGCCACCCTGGCCATGGTCCACGAGAACCGGTCGCTGATCTGCCGGGACATCGACACCGAGGCCCCGCCCGGGTGGGACGCGGAGCGGGACCGCGACTACCGGACGTTCATCTCGGTCTCGGTGTTCACCAACGGCGTGCCCTACGGGATGCTCACCCTCGACGCGCTCGAGGTCGGCGAGCTGACCGAGGACGACCTGCTCACCATGACCCTGCTGGCCAAGCTGCTGGCCGCCGCACTGGCCGAACGCGACCGCCGGTGACTCCCGCCGAGCGGGTCGCCGCCGGGCTAGAATGGGCGCCAGACCGACTGTCGGTGGTCACGGCTAGGGTGTCGCGGACACCCGCCGGGACATCCCGGGGGCCGGTCGCCGGCCCCGCGACGGGACCGGACCACACGCTGCCGGTGGAGGGAGGACGTGCCGTGAGCACGATCGTCAGCAACGACGACCGGGTCCGCCGCATCATCACCGACCCGGTCGGTTACTTCGCCGAGGCCCGCGCCCGGGCGAAGAGCCAGGTCCGCGCCGAGATGGCGCGCGAGGCGCAGGGCAGGACGTCGCCGAAGACCGGCGACAAGCGCAGCCGTCGCCGCCGCTGAACCGGCGCCTGCGCCACACCCACCCAGGGTGCTCTGAGCCCGACGCTCCCCATGGTGCCCTGAGCCTGTCGAAGGGCTGCTGACACACCAAGCACAGCAGCCTGCGCGGCGGATCGTCAGCCGGTCGTCGGCCGTCGCGGTGCGTGAGAAGATCGCGGACGTGAGTGCCGTCCCGTCCGTCTCCTATTCGATCACCGTCCGGCTCGAGGTTCCCGCCGGCGGCACCTCGGTCAGCAGGCTGACCACCGCGGTCGAGCAGGCGGGCGGCGCGATCACCGCCCTCGACGTCACCGCCTCGGGTCACGAACGGCTGCAGATCGACGTCACCTGCGCGGCCCGCGACACCACCCACGCCGACCAGCTGGTGCAGGTGATGGCCTCGGTCGAGGGCGTCACCATCGGCAAGGTCAGCGACCGGACCTTCCTGATGCACCTCGGCGGGAAGATCCAGATGGAGACCAAACACCCCATCCGCAACCGCGATGACCTGTCGATGATCTACACCCCCGGGGTCGCCCGGGTCTGCACGGCGATCGCCAAGAACCCCGAGGACGCCCGCCGGCTGACCATCAAGCGCAACAGCATCGCGGTGATCACCGACGGCTCGGCGGTGCTCGGTCTGGGCAACATCGGCCCGCAGGCGGCGCTGCCGGTGATGGAGGGCAAGGCCGCGCTGTTCAAGCGGTTCGCCGGGATCGACGCCTGGCCGCTGTGCCTGGACACCCAGGACACCGACGAGATCATCGCGGTGGCCAAGGCGGTCGCCCCCGGGTTCGCGGGGATCAACCTCGAGGACATCTCGGCGCCGCGGTGCTTCGAGGTCGAGGCGCGGCTGCGCGAGTGCCTCGACATCCCGGTCTTCCACGACGACCAGCACGGCACCGCGATCGTCGTGCTCGCCGCGCTGCTCAACGCCCTGCGGGTGGTCGGCAAGCGGCTCGAGGACGTCCGGATCGTGATGTCCGGTGCCGGCGCGGCCGGCACCGCGATCATCAAGCTGCTGCTGCACGCCGGGGCCCGGGACATCGTGGTCGCCGACATCGCCGGCGTCGTGCACCGCGACCGCGAGGGCATCACCGGCCAGCTGGCCTGGCTGGCCGAGCACACCAACGCCCTCGGCGTCACCGGCTCGCTCAAGGACGCGGTCCGCGGCGCCGACGTGTTCATCGGCGTCTCCGCCCCTGGGGTGATCGATGCCGACGACGTCGCCGCGATGGCCGAGCAGAGCATCGTCTTCGCCCTCGCCAACCCCGAGCCGGAGATCGACCCGGCCGAGGCCACCCGCTATGCGGCGGTGGTGGCCACCGGCCGCTCGGACTTCCCCAACCAGATCAACAACGTGCTCGCCTTCCCGGGCGTCTTCCGCGGCCTGCTCGACGCCCGGTCGAACGAGATCACCCCGCCGATGCTGCTCGCCGCGGCGCGGGCCCTGGCCTCGGTGGTCACCGACGACGAGCTCAACGCCGCCTACATCACCCCGAGCGTGTTCAACCCCGACGTGCACACCACGGTGGCCCGCGCGGTGCGGCTGGCCGCCGGCGGGCCGGAGGAGCTCCCGGTCGAGACCGAGGTCGCGCTCTGAGGCCGGTGACGACGACCCCGACGCGGTCCGGCCGCCCGGCCGGGTCCGCCGACCCCGGCGTCCACCGGCTGTGGTGGCTGCTCGGCGGGCTCGCCGTCGGTGTCCAGCTGTGGGCGATCTACCGGCCGTCGTCGCCGCCGTCGCCGGGCTGGTTCCCCGACGTCGACAAGCTCGGTCACCTGCTGATCTTCGCCGCGCCGGTCGCCGCGCTGCTGCTGGCCACCCGGACCACCGGCGGCCGGTTCGGGGCACGGGCCCGCTGGCTGGTCCCGGCGGTGTTCGCCGTCCACGCGGTGGTCAGCGAGCTGCTCCAGTACGCGTTCTACTCGACCCGCGACGGTGACTGGCGCGACGCGGTCGCCGACGGCTGCGGGATCGTGCTCGGGCTGCTCGCCGCCGCGGGCTGGGCCGCCCTGGCGCGACGCCGACGGGCCCAGCGACGGGTGGCCGCCGGATGAGGGAGAGGGTGCCCGCGGCCGGTGACCTGCTGGTGGCCAGCGTGCTGCTCGACGACGGGGTGTTCAACCAGTCGGTGGTGCTCGTCCTCGACTCCGACGGCGACGGTGCGCTGGGGGTGATCCTCAACGAGATCAGCCAGACTCCGCTCGAGTCGGTGCTGCCCGACTGGGTGCCGGCGGTCTCGGGACCCAAGTTCCTGTTCCACGGCGGCCCGGTGTCGCCCAACGGCGCGATCTGCCTGGCCAGCGTGGCCGACCGCTCCGAGGAACCGCCCGGCTGGCGGCCGATGTTCGACTCGATCGGGCTGCTGCACCTCGACACCCCGATCGAGATCGTCGCCGGCGCCTACCGCGACCTGCGGATCTTCGCCGGGTACGCCGGCTGGTCCTCGGGCCAGCTCGAGGACGAGATCACCCGCGGGATGTGGCACGTCGTGCCGTCGGTCTACTCCGACGTGTTCAGCGACCACCCGCTCGACCTGTGGCGGACCACGCTGCGCCGCCAGCCGGACGAGGTGGCGCTGTTCTCCACCTGGACCGAGGACCCCGAGCTCAACTGAGCGCGCGGGAGGAAACGCGCGCTGAGCCTGTCGAAGGCGCAGGAGGAAACGCGCGCTGAGCCTGTCGAAGCGCGGCCGCTAGAGCCGGCCGGTCTTCTTGAGCGCGAGGTAGTGGTCGGCCAGGTCGGGGGCGATGCGGTCCGGCGGCGCCTCGACCACCTGGACGCCGCGCTGCCGCAGCGTCCGCGCGGTCTCGGCCCGGGCGCTCCGGTCGACCTCGGCGGCCGCCGCGGCGTACACCGCGGCGGCGTCCTCGCGGCCGGCGGCCAGCACGTCCACCGCCGGGTCGGAGACCGCACCGACCACCACGGTGTGTTTGCGGAGCACCAGCCCGAGCTGCGGCACCAGGCCCTCGGCCAGCGCGACCCGGTCCAGACCGGTCAGCAGCACCACCAGCGACCGCTGGCTGGTCCGGGTCAGTACCTCGGTGACCAGCAGCCGGTGGTCGGTCTCGGCCAGCAGCGGCTCGACGTCGGCCATCGCCTGGACGAACGCCGGCAGCACGTCGGCCGCGGACACCCTCGCCACCGACGCACGGACGGTCCGGTCGACGACGAGCAGGTCGACCCGGTCGCCGGCCCGGGCCGCCAGCGCGGCCAGCAGCAGCGCGGCGTCCATCAGGTGGTCGAGCCGCGGCTGGTCACCGACCCGCCCCGCCGAGGTCCGGCCCGAGTCGAGCACCACCAGTACGTGCCGGTCGCGCTCGGGTCGCCAGGTGCGGACCACCACGGTGGCCGAGCGGGCGGTGCCGCGCCAGTCGATCGACCGGACGTCGTCGCCGGGGACGTACTCGCGCAGGCTGTCGAACTCGGTGCCCTGACCCCGCTGGAGCACCACCGAACGGCCGTCGAGCTCGCGCAGCCGGGCCAACCGGCCGGGCAGGTGCTTGCGGCTGGTGAACGGCGGCAGCACCCGCACCGTCCACGGTGCCGGCTGGGCCGCCTGCCGGCCGGCGAGGCGGAGCGGGCCGAGGCAGCGGACGACCACCGGTCCGGCGTGCCGGTCGCCACGCCGGGTCGGGTGCAGGGTGGTGGTCAGCAGCCGCCGCTGCCGGACGGGCAGGTCGAGCCGCTTGACCCCGTCGACGGCCCCGGCCGACGGGATCCAGGCGTCGCGCACCCATCCGCGAACCGGACGGCGGCCGGTGTTGGTCAGCAGCAGCGTGGTCCGGGCCGGCTCGCCCAGCCGGACCGACGTCTCGCCGCCGCGCACGGCCCGGACCCGCCGGGGCGACCCGGCGAGCACCACGTCGACGGCGACCAGCGCGACCAGCAGCGCCGTGAGCGCCAGCGCCACCCAGCCCGCGGGCAGCCCGGCCAGACCGGCGAGCAGCACCGCCACCAGCGCGGCGACGCCGGCCAGCCCGGCCCGCCGGGTCAGTACCACGGCGTCACCGCGGCACGGGCACGGCGGCCAGCACCGACTCGATCACCGCGTCGGCGGTCACCCCCTCGAGCTCGGCCTCCGGACGCAGCTGGATCCGGTGCCGCAGCGTGGGGAAGGCGAGCGTCTTGACGTCGTCGGGGGTGACGTAGTCCCGACCGGAGAGCCAGGCCCAGGCGCGCGAGGCGTTGAGGATCGCGGTCGCCCCGCGCGGCGAGACCCCGAGCGAGAGCGTCGGGGTGTCCCGGGTGGCCCGGACCACGTCGACGATGTAGGCGAGCACCTGGGGGTGGACGACGACCGCGCCGACGGCCTGCCGCGCGGCGGCCAGGTCGTCGGGCCCGGCCACCGCGGTCAGCCCGGCCGCGGCCAGGTTGCGCGGGTCGAACCCGCGGGCGTGCCGGTCGAGAACCTCGATCTCGGCGTCGCGCGGAGGCAGGTCGATCCGCACCTTCATCAGGAACCGGTCGAGCTGGGCCTCGGGCAGCGGGTAGGTGCCCTCGTACTCCACCGGGTTCTGGGTGGCGGCCACCACGAACGGGTCGGGCAGCGGCCGCGGGGTGCCGTCGATGCTGACCTGGCGTTCCTCCATCGCCTCCAGCAG
>NZ_JACGWT010000005.1 GCF_014137855.1 Microlunatus kandeliicorticis | reverse complement strand
TCCGACCGGGTCCGACGCCGTCGCCGGGCTGGACGGGGCCGTGGCCGGCCTGCTGACCATCGGGGCCGGCTGGGAGGCCGCCGTGTCGGCCGCGCTCGGCTCGGCCGCCGACGCGCTGGTCGCCGACTCGGCCGCCACCGCCGTCGAGGCGTTCGGCGTGCTCAAGCGTGACGACCTCGGCCGGGCCGGTTTGCTGCTCGCGGGCGCCCCGGACCCGGTCGCCCCGGTCGCCCGGGACGCGCTGCCCGGCGGGGCGCACTGGGCCGTCGACCTGGTCCAGGGGCCGGACCGGCTGCGTCCGGCGCTCGACCGGCTGCTCGACGGGGTGGTGCTGGTCGAGGACCTCGACGCGGCCCGCGCCCTGGTCGAGCAGCGTCCCGAGCTGACCGCGGTCACCCGGGACGCCGACCTGCTCTCCGCCCACCTGGCCGCCGGCGGCTCGACCGCCCAGCCCAGCCTGATCGAGGTGCAGGCTGCCGTCGACGACGCCGAGGCCCGGCTGGCCGAGGCGTCGGCCGCCTGCGAACGGTTCCGGTTCGCCGAGGCCGAGCTGGTCACCGAGCGCACCGGGGCCGCCGAGCGGGTCGAGCACACCCTCGAGCGGCTGCACGAGTCCGACGCGCGGATGGCCGCGGTCGCCGAGCAGCTCGGCCAGCTCAACACCAGCGCCCGCGCCTCGCGCGACGAGGCCGACCGGCTGGCCCGGGCGATCGGGGAGGCCGAGGCGGCCCGCGAACGCGACATCGCCGGGCTCGCCGAGCTCGAGGAGCGGCTGGCCGCCGCCTCGACCGAGACCACCGAGGAACCCGACCCGACGCTGCGGGACCGGCTCGCCGAGGAGGCCCGGCTGGCCCGGGCCGCCGAGATGGACGCCCGGCTCGCGCTGCGCACCGGCGAGGAACGGGTCCGCGCGCTGGCCGGCCGGGCCGACTCGCTGCGCAAGGCCGCCGCGCACGAGCGGCAGGCCCAGGCCCGGGCCCGGGCCCGTCGGCTGCGGATGCTGGCCGAGGCCGAGGTGGCCCGTGCGGTGCTGGTCGGCGCCGAGCACCTGGCCCGGCTGACCGAGGCCTCGATCGCGGCCGCCGAGACCGAGCGACGGCAGGCCGAGCAGGCCCGGTCGGAGGCCGACCAGGCGCTGGCCGCGGCCCGCCGGTCGGCCCGCGAGCTGGCCGGCGAGCTGGAGAAGCTGGTCGACAGCGTGCACCGCGACGAGATGGCCCGCACCGAGCAGCGGATGCGGATCGAGACACTGGCCGCCAAGGCGATGGACGACCTCGGGCTCGACGCCGGGACGCTGACCCGCGACTACGGGCCCGACCAGCCGATCCCGGTGCTGACCCGCGAGGACGGCACGGCGATCGGCGAGGACGACGAACGCCCCGAGCCGGTGCCGTTCGTCCGGGACGAGCAGCTCAAGCGGCTCCGTCGGGCCGAGCGCAACCTCGGCGTGCTGGGCAAGGTCAACCCGCTGGCGCTCGAGGAGTTCGCGGCGATGGAGGAGCGGCACGCCTTCCTGGCCGAGCAGCTCGACGACCTGCGCAGGACCCGGGCCGACCTGATGGAGATCATCACCGACGTCGACGCCCGGGTCGAGCAGGTCTTCGCCGAGGCCTACGCCGACGTCGAGCAGGCGTTCAACCGGGTGTTCAGCCGGCTGTTCCCCGGTGGCGAGGGCCGGCTGGTGCTGACCGAGCCCGGCTCGTGGCTCACCACCGGCGTCGACGTCGAGGCCCGCCCGGCGGGCAAGAAGGTCAAGCGGCTGTCGCTGCTCTCGGGCGGCGAGCGCTCGCTGGTCGCGGTGGCCTTCCTGGTCGCGCTGTTCATCGCCCGGCCGAGCCCGTTCTACATCCTCGACGAGGTCGAGGCCGCGCTCGACGACACCAACCTGGGCCGGCTGCTCGGCATCTACGAGGAGCTCCGGGCCAACAGCCAGCTGCTGGTGATCACCCACCAGAAGCGGACGATGGAGATCGCCGACGCGCTCTACGGGGTGACCATGCGAGGCGACGGCGTCTCGGCGGTGATCAGCCAGCGGATGACCGACGCCGAGTCGGTCGCCTGAGCCCGGTCGCTTCGGCGACGGGGCCTCACCGGACCACCGGGGCGGGGGCGGACGAGACCCAACTGTGACCGCGACACACAGTGTCCGCGGGCCGTATTCACACGGGCCTCTCAGATCCGGCTGTCAGGATGGCAGCGCAGTCCTTCCCCGTTTCGTCCGATTCACTGCAGTGCGAAAGGTCACCGAGGTGATCGTCTACCTGATCGCGATGCTCGTCGTCCTCGCCGTCGCCGCCGGCGTC
This sequence comes from Microlunatus kandeliicorticis, assembly GCF_014137855.1. Classification (GTDB taxonomy): domain Bacteria; phylum Actinomycetota; class Actinomycetes; order Propionibacteriales; family Propionibacteriaceae; genus Microlunatus; species Microlunatus kandeliicorticis. Next base: position 463,807 of record NZ_JACGWT010000005.1, on the reverse strand, counting down.
GTCGGGATGGTCCTCGTCGGCATCGAGGGCCGCAAGCTCGAGCGCTACCCGCAGCTCGCCCACTTCCTCACCCGGGCCGCCGCGCACCTGAGCGGCGAGGCCGCCGAGACCCGCGGTCCGGCCTCCGCCCGCAGCACCACCGGGGCGCTCGAGGCGCGCCCGGTCGAGGTCCCGGTCCGCGAGCGCGTCTGAGCCGAACCCGTCGTCCGCCCGGTCACCGCGTGACCGGGCGTTCGTGCGTGCGTCCCTAGGATGACGCGGTGGACCTGACAACCCTGTACCTGATCATCGGCGGCGCGGTCGTCGTGGTGGCCGCCGTGGTCGTCGGGCTGGTGGTCGGCACCCGCCGTGGCGCCCTCGGCCGCGGCCGTCGGCAGCGCGAGCTCGACCGGGGTGGTCGTGCCGACACCGAGGCCGGCGACGGCTCGGGCGGGCCGACCGGCACGCTGGCCCCGGAGCGTCCGGCCGAGGACGAGGTCGTCGAGGCCGAGCTGGTCGAACCGACCGCCACCCTCGAACGTCCGGAGACCCCCGAGAGCCGTCTGGTCCGGCTCCGTCGCCGGCTCGCGGGCTCGCAGAACGCGTTCGGTCGCGGGCTGCTGACGCTGCTGTCGCGCGACCGGCTCGACGAGGACACCTGGGAGGAGTTCGAGAACGTCCTGCTCAGCTCCGACCTCGGAGTCAAGCCGACCATGGAACTGGTCGAGCGGCTCCGCGACCGGCTGCGCGTCGAGGGGGTGGCCGACGGCACCCGGGCCCGCGCCGTGCTCCGCGAGGAGCTGCTGGCGCTGGTGGACCCGACCATGGACCGCACGCTGGCCGTCGAGCGCGGCGAGCAGCCGGCGGTGGTGATGGTCGTCGGGGTCAACGGCACCGGCAAGACCACCACGGTCGGCAAGCTGGCCCGGGTGCTGGTGGCCGAGGACAAGGACGTGCTGCTCGGCGCCGCCGACACCTTCCGCGCCGCGGCCGCCGACCAACTCGAGACCTGGGGCGGCCGGGTCGGCGTCCCGGTGGTCCGCGGCGACGAGGGCGCCGACCCGGCCAGCGTGGCCTTCGAGTCGGTCCGCGCCGGGATCGAGGCCGAGGTCGACGTGGTGCTGATCGACACCGCCGGCCGGCTGCACACCAAGACCGGATTGATGGACGAGCTCGGCAAGGTCAAGCGGGTGGTCGAACGGCAGGCCCCGGTGACCGAGGTGCTGCTGGTGCTCGACGCGACGACCGGCCAGAACGGGCTGATCCAGGCCCGGATCTTCGCCGAGGTGGTGGCGATCACCGGGATCGTGCTGACCAAGCTCGACGGCTCGGCCAAGGGCGGCATCGTGGTCGCGGTCCAGCGCGAGCTCGGCGTCCCGGTCAAGCTGGTCGGCCTCGGCGAGGGCGTGGACGACCTGGCCCCGTTCGACGCGGCCACCTTCGTGGACGCCGTTCTCGACGCCTGAGCCGGGGAGCGGGTCCCGGCGGTCGCGCACGACCGGTGCGGGCACGACCGGTCCGCGCGCGTCCGGTCGTGCGCCGGGGGAGAACATAGGGCCATGACCGACCGCTACGACTACCTGATCATCGGCGGCGGGATGGCCGCCGACGCGGCCGCCCGCGGCATCCGCGAGCTCGACGACTCCGGCACCATCGGCATCCTCAGCGCCGACGCCGACCCGCCCTACCAGCGCCCGCCGCTGAGCAAGGACCTCTGGCAGGAGCCCGAGGAGGGTTCGGACGACACCGGCGGCCTGGACACCATCTGGCTCAACACCGCCGACGACACCGGCGCAGACGTCCGTCTCCGCACCGTGGTCACCGGGATCGACCGCGACGGCCGCCAGGTCTCCACTGAGTCGGGCGAGCTGGTCGGCTACGGCAAGCTGCTGCTTGCCACCGGCAGCCGGCCGAACCGGATCGAGGGGCTGCCCGAGGACGAGCGGGTGGTCTACTTCCGCAGCGCCCAGGACTACCAGCGGGTCCGTTCGCTGGCCGGCGCCGGCGAGCACGCCGTGGTCGTCGGCGGCGGCTACATCGCCACCGAGGTGGCCGCCGGGCTGAGCCGGACCGGCGCGAAGGTCAGCGTCGTGTTCACCCAGGACACCTTCGGCAGCAAGACCCTGCCCGCCGAGATCGCGAGCGGGGTGGAGCAGGACTACCGCGACCACGGCGTCACCCTGCACCCCGGCCGCCGGGTGACACGCGGCGTCGCGACCGACGAGAACCTGGTGCTCACCCTCGACGACGGCACCGACCTCGAGGCCGACGTGGTGGTGGTCGGAGTCGGCGCGGCCCCGGTGGTCGACCTGGCCGCCGACGCCGGGCTCGAGGTCGGCACCGGCGTAATCGTCGACGAGCACCTGCGGACCGCCGACCCGCTGATCTGGGCGGTCGGCGACGTCGCCGAGTACCCGGACCCGGTGCTCGGCCGCACCCGGGTCGAGCACGTCGACCAGGCGACCGAGTCGGGCAAGGCGGCCGGGCGGGCGATGGCCGGCGACGAGGCGGCCTACACCCACACGCCGTTCTTCTGGTCGGACCTGTACGACAACGGCTACGAGGCGATCGGGCGGCTCGACGGCAGCCTCGACACCCTGGTCGACTGGTCCGAGGACCACTCGGCCGCGGTCGTCTACTACCTCGAGAACGAGACCCCGACCGGCGTGCTGCTCTGGAACACCTGGGACTCGGTCGAGCAGGCGCAGCAGGTGCTGGCCGACCCGCCGGCCCGGCGCGAGGACCTGCTCGGCCGGATCACCCCGGGCGGCTAGTCCGCGGGCTCACCTCACCCGCGGCCGTCAGCTCAGCCGGCTGACGGTCCGGGTGGCGGTGGCCGCCTCGTCGTAGTCGAGCTGTTCGAGCAGGCTGCGGTAGAGGTCGTCGTCGAGCCGGCCGGCGTCGCGCTCCTCGGTGAGCGCGCGCCGCTGGGCGCCGACCATGTCGAGCCGGACCTTGCCGAAGGTGCCGGCGATCCGGGCCGCGGTCTCCGGGTCGCGGACGTCCTCGACCTCCTCGGTCTGCGCGCGGAGCCGCTGCCGGGCCTGCTGGGCCTGGCGCCAGCCGTCGGCGAACCGGGCCACCAGCGCGGGGTCGACGCCCTCGGTGTGGGTGCGGAAGCTGTCCTGCATGATCGCCCGCGCCGCCTCCCGCGCCACCTCCTCGGCGTGGGCGGTCTGGCGGCGTTCCTCTTCGTCCTCGGCCGAGGAGTCGAGCCGCAGCCGGCGGATCAGCAGCGGGAGCGTGGTGCCCTGCAGCAACAGCGTCCCCACCGCCACCACGAACGCGATCACCTGGAGGTCGGCCCGGCCGTCGACCCGGCCACCGGTCTCGGTCAGGACCGGGATGCCGGCCGCGGCGGCGAGCGTGACCACCCCGCGCATCCCGGTCCAGCTGATCACCAGGCCGTGCTTGAGCGGCAGCACCCGCGGCTCCGGGCGACGGCGCCCGCGGTCCCGGGCCCGTTGCCGGGCCCGGGCGGTCGCCGCACGGGCCCGGGCGTCGCGGGCCAGGTGCCACCGGTGGAGCCGGAGGGCCAGCACCAGCCGCAGGTGGTTGCCGAGCACCCAGACCGGCCGCACCGCGATCACCACGACCAGGATCAGCAGCGCGCTGAGCAGCACGGTGGACAGCCGGCTGCCGCCCGCGACGACGTCGGCGATCACGAACTTGAGCTGCAACCCCATGTAGGCGAACACGAAGGCCTCGAGCAGCACGTCGAGGCTGCGCCAGACGTAGCGCTCCTGCAGGCGCGCGGCGAACCCGGCCCGGTCGGACCGGTGCCCCATCACGAAGGCGGCGGTGACGACGGCGATCACCCCGGAGGCGTGCGCCTCCTCCGCGGCCAGGTAGGCGGCGAACGGCAGCACCAGACTGAGCACCGTCTCCAGCCCCGGGTTGTCGAGCCGTCGGCGGATCTGCAGGGTGATCACCGCCAGCAGCACCCCGACGGCCAGCCCGATCAGCACCGTCCAGCCGAAGAACAGCACGGGGTTCTCGATGAACGCGTGCCCGCCGGTGACCGCGGTCAGGGTGATGGTGAACATGGTCAGCGCGGCGGCGTCGTTGACCAGGCTCTCGCCGGTGAGGATGGTCATCACCCGCTTGGGCAGCCCGAGTCGGCGGCCGATCGCCGCCGCGGTGACCGCGTCCGGCGGGGCGACCACGGCGCCCAGCACCAGCCCGACCGACAGGGTGATCCCGGGGACCAGCCAGCCGGTCACCCCGCCGACCGCGAACGCGGTGACCAGCACCAGCCCGATCCCCAGACCGAGGATCGGCCGGAGGTTGCGGAGGAAGTTGATCAGCGAGAACTCGACCGCGGTGGAGTAGAGCAGCGGTGGCAGCACCACCGAGAGGATCACCTCGGGCGGGATCTCGAGCCGCGGCAGCCCGGGGACGAACGAGACCAGCGCGCCCACCGTCACCAGCACCAGCGGGGCCTGCAGACCGCGCTGGGCGGCGACCGAGCTGACCGCGATCGCGGCGATCACCACCAACAGCAGCTCGACGCCGAACACCCCTACCTCCTCGCTCGAGACCGCCTCAGCTTAGGGAGCCGACGGCGGCTGCCTACGATCACCGCGAGGGCCGCTCCGGCCTCCGCGGGGGTGGAACCCGCCGCACCACCGGGGACCCGCACCGCGGGTCGAACGTCGAGGGGACAGCCATGGACATCGTCGAGTTCGAGCCCGAGCAGTACGCGTTCACCTTCGGTGGCCGGCCGCCGCAGCTGCGGGTCGAGCCGGGGACCGCGGTCACGCTGACCACCGAGGACTGCTTCAGCGGCCGGGTGCGCAGCGTGGACGACCTGCCGAGCCGGGTCTGCGACCTGTCCACGATGAACCCGGTCACCGGGCCGATCGAGGTGATCGGGGCCGAACCCGGTGACCTGTTGGCGGTGCACTTCGCGGCGATCACGCCCACCCGGGACTGGGCGATGTCGAGCACCTTCCCGCACTTCGGCGCGCTCACCACCAGCCACCAGACGCCGATGCTGCACCCCGCGCTGGAGGAGCGGGTCTGGCGCTACGACGTCGACGTCGCCGCCGGCACGGTGACCTACCACGCCCGGGCCAGCGAGTTCGACGTCGTGCTGCCGCTCGACCCGATGCACGGCACCGTCGGTGTCGCGCCGGCCGGCGGCGAGGTGATCAGCACGCTGACCCCGGCCGCGCACGGCGGCAACCTCGACACCCCCGAGCTGCGCGCCGGGACCACGCTCTACCTGCCGGTCAACGTCCCGGGGGCGATGCTCTCGCTCGGCGACGGACACTGCCGGCAGGGCGAGAGCGAGATCTGCGGGGTCGCGGTGGAGGCCGCGATGCGGACCACGATCGTCGTCGACGTGGTCCCCGGCGCCGCACCGGACTGGCCGCGGCTGGAGAACGACGACTTCCTGATCACCACCGGCGCGGTCCGCGGGCTGACCGACGCCAACCGGATCGCCCAGTACGAGCTGATCGGCTGGCTGGCCGACCTCACCGGGCTGGACCGGCTCGACGCGCTCCAGCTGGTCAGCCAGACCGGGCTCGCGCCGGTCGGCAACATGGTGGACACGAACTTCACCATGATCGGCAAGCTGCCGGTCTCGGTGCTCGGCGGGCGTCGTCCGTACGACGGCGTGCACGCCCGGCTCCGGGCCGCCGCGGGACAGCTCGCCGGCTGACCCGCGGTGGCCCGAGCCGGTGCGTCAACCGGTCAGAGGTCGACCTTGCCGCTCTCGCCGATGTTCGGCTGACCACCGGTGGCCGCCGCCTTGGCGTACTTGAGCAGCGCCAGCGGCTTCGGGGTGTTGCTGGTCCAGTACTCCGCGGAGTCGGCGTGCACGGTCAGCACCGAGACCGCCGGGTCCTCGCGGCCCTGGTCGAACCACGCCTCGGCGGCGGTGTTCCACAGCTGGTCGATCAGCGCCGCGTCCTTCGAGACCGTGCCGGTCCCGGCCAGCGACAGCCAACCGTTGCCGGCCTCGACCGCGACGTTGACCTGCGGGTTGCTGCGGATCTGCTCGGTCTTCGGCGACGGGTCGGGGACCAGGAAGTAGACGTTGCCGTCGAACTCGTGTTCCTGCACCGCGAGCGGCCGACTCAGCAGCTGCCCCTCCGGACCCACCGTGGTGACCAGGGCGATCCTGGCCTTGTCCAGCAGCTCCGCGACCTTCTGCACGCCCTCGTCCTGGTTGTTCGGCTCATCGCTCATGCAGCGAGGTTAGCCACCGGGCCCGCGTCCGGACGCAGTGCGTAGGGTCGGGCCCATGGCGACGCTCCCCGAACGCATCCTCGGCGGCACCGGACGTCCGGTCTCGGTGATCGGTCTGGGTACCTGGCAGCTCGGCGGCGACTGGGGCGAGGTCGACGAGACCGACGCCCAGCGGCTGCTCGCGGCCGCGGTCGAGTCGGGGATCAGCGTCTTCGACACCGCCGACGTCTACGGCGACGGGCGCAGCGAGCAGCTGATCGGGCGGTTCCTGGCCGCCGGGACCACGCCGCCGGTGCTGGTGATGACCAAGATGGGTCGGCGTGCGCCGCTCGACCCGGCGGAGTACACGCTGGCGAACTTCCGCGCCTGGACCGACCGGTCGCGGCGCAACCTCAACGTCGAGCAGCTCGACCTGGTGCAGCTGCACTGCCCGCCGACCGCGGTCTACTCCGCCGACCAGACCTACGACGCGCTCGACACCCTGGTGGAGGAGGGCGTGATCGGCGCCTACGGCGTCAGCGTCGAGACCTGCGACGAGGCGCTCACCGCGATCGCCCGGCGCGGCACCGCGAGCGTCCAGATCATCCTCAACGCGTTCCGGCTCAAGCCACTCGACGACGTGCTGCCGGCCGCGCAGGCCGCCGGGGTGGGCATCGTGGCCCGGGTGCCGTTGGCCAGCGGGCTGCTCAGCGGCCGCTACACCGCCGAGACCACCTTCGCGCCCGAGGACCACCGCACCTACAACCGGCACGGCGAGGCCTTCGACGTCGGTGAGACGTTCTCCGGGGTCGACTACGAGACCGGGGTCGCCGCCGCGCAGGAGTTCGCCGCGCTGGTCGCCGAGCTGCCCGGCGACGTCACCCCGGCGCAGGCCGCGCTGGCCTGGGTGGTGCAGACGCCGGGCGTCACCACGGTGATCCCCGGAGCGCGCTCGGAGGAGCAGGTCCGCGCCAACGCGGCCGCCGGTGACCTCCCCGAGCTCCCGCAGGGCTTCCGCGACGGCGTGCAGGCGATCTACGACCGGCACCTCCGCGCGGCCATCCACCCGCGCTGGTGATCATGGAGCCCGACCCCGTGCCCTGAGCCCGACCCCGTGCCCTGAGCCTGTCGAAGGGCCCGCGCCCTGAGCCCGACCCCGTGCCCTGAGCCTGTCGAAGGGCGCCGGACCGAGGGTCACCCGGCTCAGCGCGGGTCGAGGAACACCGGGTTGGTGAGGGCGGCCATCGGCCCGTACGGGAGTTCGCGGGTCTCCAGCGTCCCCGGACCGACCTCGCCGTCGGCCCGCGGCCGCCGGACCTCGAGCCGGACGTAGCTGCTGACCGCGGCGGACGTCCGCCACGCCACGGTCGCCGTCCCGTCCGGGCCGAGCCGCTGTGCCAGCGCCTCGCCCTCGTCGGTGATCAGCCGCAGCACGCCGTCGGGGACGCACGCCACCTCGGCGCGGACGGTGACCGGGTCGGTCGGACCGACGGCCAGCCGTTCGCCGATGCCCGCCGTGCGCTCGCCGTCGGTGGCGGTCAGCCCGACCGCGACCTCGGCGGCGTCGGCGATCCAGCAGCGGCCGGCCGCCAGTCCGGCCAGCACCGCCCGCCGGCTCAGGGCCTCCGCCCACACCACGGTCTGCGGCAGCCCGACGACGTCCGGGTCGCTGTGCGCGTCGCTGTCGCCGACCGCGGGTCGCCAGCGTCCGTCCGGGCGGACCAGCTGGGCGTCCCAGCTCTCCAGCGCGGCCTCGTCGTCGAGCGTCCAGACGCCGTTCCAGACCTCGATCAGGTCGACGGGGTCCCAGCCGAACTTCCACCGTCCGGCGACGATCGGGGAGTGCGGGTGGGCGGCCACGGCCAGCCCGCCGTGATCACGGATCCGCTGCACCGTTGCGCCGATCGCGTGGTCCCGGGCGCGGAACCGCCAGTCGATCCAGGTGCCCGGGTCGATCCCGGCGGCCAGCAGGTGACCGTTCCGGGTGGTCACCTCCTCGCCGACCATGATCAACAGGTCGTCGCCGGCCAGCGGACCCCAGACCGGGTGGGCGGCCGGGGTGTTGTGCTCGGTCGAGATGATCCAGTCCAGCCCGGCCGCGCGGGCCAGTGCGGCGATCTCGGCCGGGGGGCGGCGGCCGTCGGAGTAGACCGAGTGCAGGTGGCCGTCGCCGCGGTACCAGCCGGGTCCGCGGCCGGGCACCGACTCGGCCGGGTAGGCCGGCGCCGGGGTGGGCGCCGTCGGCCCGAAACGGGCCTCGACCTCGATCCGGGCCTCGAAACCGCCCGCGGAGACCTGGTAGGGCGCCAGCAGCAGCTGCCAGGTCCCGGCGGGCAACGGACCGGGCAGGTAACCCGGCGTCGCGGTGTCACCGGCCAGGGTGAAGCCGGTCCGGGCCCCGCCGGACCAGCCGCGGAACCGTTCCGGGTCGAGGACCCCGAGGTCGCAGGCGTTCCCGGCCCGGCCGGCCGGCACCTTCACCCGCGGGTAGTCGTAGCGGACGGTCAGCGCGGCGACGCCGTCGGGCAGCGCCAGCGGCACCGGCACCCAGTCCGGAGCCCCGGGCGCGAACCGGACGGACGTCGACCCGGTCGCCACGGAGGCGCCGGGCTCGCGGTGCAGGCGGATCGGCGGCAGGTCGGTCATCACCCGATTCTCGCGGTCGGACCGCGGGTGCTTGAATCGGTGCTGGTCTGGACCACCAGGTCCGTGCGCCACCCGACCAGCAGCAGCGACCAGGAACGAGAGTGATCATGACCAGCCGCGAACTGTCCGTCGGCGTCGTCGGGTTCGGCCAGCGGGCCGGTCTGTGGCGCTGGGCCCACCGTCCGGACGACGCCGAGCGGCCGAGCCGGGTCACCGCGGTCTGCGACGTCAGCGACCGCGGCCGCCGCGACGCGGCGGAGGCCCTGCCCGAGGCGCGGATCACCGGTGACCTCGACGAGCTGCTCGGCTCGGGGATCGACGCGGTGTTGATCACCGCCCCCGACGACGTGCACGCCCCGATCGCGCTGGCTGCGCTGCGCGCCGGGGTGGCGGTGTTCTGCGAGAAGCCGCTGGCCATCACCATCGAGGACTGCGACGCGGTGCTGGCCACGGCCCGCGAGACCGGGACCCGGCTCTACGTCGGGCACAACATGCGGCACATGCCGGCGATCACCCAGATGCGCGACCTGATCACCGCCGGCCGGATCGGCGAGGTCAAGGTCATCTGGTGCCGGCACTTCGTCGGCAACGGTGGCGACTTCTACTTCAAGGACTGGCACGCCGACCGGCGTCGGTCCACCGGGCTGCTGCTGCAGAAGGGCGCCCACGACATCGACGTCATCCACTGGCTGGCCGGTGGCTACAGCGACCGGGTGTCGGCCATCGGCGACCTGATGGTCTACGGCGACATCACCGACCGTCGGGACCGCAGCGACGAGCGGATGACCGAGTGGCTCGACCTGGCCAACTGGCCGCCGGCCACGCTCCGGGGCCTCAACCCGGTCGTCGACGTCGAGGACGTCTCGATGATGCAGATGCGGCTCGACAACGGGGTGCTGGCCTCCTACCAGCAGTGCCACTTCACCCCGGACTACTGGCGCAACTACACCGTGATCGGCACCGAGGGCCGGCTGGAGAACATCGGCGACGGACCCGGCGGCCGGATCGAGATCTGGGACCGCCGGCACGACGGCTACGAGCCGGCCGACGAGACGGTGACCATCGAGGAGCGCGAGGGCGGGCACGGAGGTGCCGACCCGGTGCTGATCGCGGAGTTCCTCCGGTTCGCGGCCGAGGGCGGCCCGACCCAGACCTCGCCGATCGCCGCCCGGCAGGCGGTCGCGGCCGGCTGCGTGGCCACCGAGTCGCTGCGGACCGACGGCTCGACCCGGCCGGTGCCGCCGCTCGACCCCGAGCTGATCGCCTACTTCGACCGCGGTCAGGTCGCCTGAGCGCTCGCCGGACCGACGCCGGCCAGGCGTCGGGGCGCCTCAGCCGAACGGGGGGAGCGGCTGGTCCGCCTGCGGACCCGAACCCAGCAGCCGGCCGACCTTCCGCCCGGGCCGGGTGCCGGCCAGCGTGGTGGCGCCGCGGAGCAGGCTGACACCGAGCCGGGAGTGCGGGTAGGCGAGCCGCGGCACCCCGGGCGGCAGCTTCTGCACCTGGTCGACGAACGGCCGCATCCACTGCTCGTAACCGGACAGCGCGCGGTCCAGCCCGGCCGACGTGCCGTCCCACCGGGACAGCGCGGCCCCGAGCACGTAACCGCCGACCAGGGCCAGGGTGGCCCCGCCACCGGCCAGCGGGGTCACCGACCAGGCGGCGTCGCCGGTGATCACCACCCGGCCACGGGCGTAGTGCGGCAGCCGGATCTGTTCCAGGAAGTCGACGTAGAGGTCGTCGGTGTCGGCGTACCCGTCGAGGATCCGCGGGACCTGCCAGCCGACGTCGGCGAAGGTCTGCTGCAGCGAGGAGACCACCGCGTCGTGGTCGGCGGTCTCCAGCCCGGTCGAGTCCGACAGGTAGGCCAGGGTGGCGCGGACGGTGCCGCGGTTGTCCGGTCGCAGGGTGGCCTGACGGCTGCCGGGTGCGGTGTACCAGCGCCACCAGCGGTCGTCGTCGTCGGTCCGCGGGATGGTGCCGTAGGCCAGGTAGAGCCCGAGCGGGTCGTGGACGACGTCGTCCATGATCAGGTCACGGGTGCTCGACCGGACGCCCTCGGCCACCACCAGCAGATCGGCGCTCTCCCGGCCGCCGCCGGCCAGGTCGACCTCGACACCGTCGGCGGTCTCGCGGACCGCGGTGATCCGGTCGCCGTAGAGCCAGCGGACCTCAGCGGGCAGGGTGTCGGCGACCAACGTGGCCAGGTCGCCGCGGAGGATCTCGAGCTCGGCGGTCAGCCCGTCGCCCTCGCCCGGGACGGTCGGGAACTCGCCGACCGGACGGTCGTGCTCGTCGACGAAACGGGTGCCGACCTCGGTGGTGGTGCGGGCGCGGACCGCCTCGGTCAGCCCCATCCGGTCGAGCACCTCGCGACCGCTGCCGCGGACGTCGATGTTCTGTCCGCCGGCGCGGAAGCCGGTCGCGCGCTCCAGGATCGTCACCCGCCAGCCGAGCCGGTGCAGCCAGAACGCGGTGGCGGTGCCGGCGATGCTGGCCCCGCTGACCAGCGCGTGCGGGGGGCGCTCGGTCCGGTCGAGGTCGGACGGTCGGTGATCATGGTCCGGGCTCACGCGGTCTCCCATCGACGGGGCCGGGGCGCCGGCCGTCGTCAGCCTAGGCGGGCTCGACGCACCGGTCGGCTCACCGGTCCGAGCCGAGCGGCTTGCCGAGGTGGACGGCCCCGGACGAGGCCGCGTAGTAGCCGAAACGGGGGACCGGACGGTAGCCGCAGGCGGCGTACAGCCCGAGCGCCGCGGTCTGCACCCGGCCCGCCTCGAGCACCATCAGGTCGTGCCCGTGCGCGGCGGCCCGGCGCTCGAGCTCGGTGAGCAGGGTGCGGGCGTGGCCGCGACCCCGGTGCTCGGCGCGGACGAACATCCGGCGCAGCTCGGCGGGCCGGGCACCCGTGATCGGGAAGGGCTCGGTCCAGGCCCGCCAGCCGCCCATCGCCACCGCGAGCTCGCCGCCGGGCCGGCCGGCGTCCGGCTGGAACCCCACCAGGAACTCACCGTGCGGCGGGACGAACTCGTCCGCATCGATCGGGTTGTCGTCGGTCCCGCCGTAGATCTCGGTGTACCAGGCCTGCACCAGCGCGGTCAGCTCGACCGCGGCCGGGGCGTCGTAGCGGGTGGGGCGGAGCAGCAGCGGCGACATCGCGGCCACCGTCTCACAGCGGGTCCGACAGGTCGTGACCGGCGCGGCCCGCCGCCGTCCGCGACCCGGCCGGGCTGTCGGTGGCCGGCACTAGTCTCGAAGGGTGAACCTCAGCTACGCACTCAGCGACGCTTTCGTCGCGCGGTGCGTGGGTCACGAGGCGCTCGCCCGCGGCTTCGTCTACGCCCAGCAGGGCGCGGTGGACGGGCTCGCGTACGACCGCGAGCGACACCTGCTGACCGGCTCGGTCACCGGCTCGGTGGAGAAGCCGTACGCGGTCGAGGTGGACGTCAACCTGACCGGCAAGGGCCTGCACTACGGCACCTGCTCCTGCTACATCGGGCAGAACTGCAAGCACGTGGCCGCGGTGCTGCTGCGGTTCCGGATGGTGCTCGCCGAGTCCCGGCCGCGACCGGAACCCGCCGCGCCGGCCGCGGTCCGCCCGGCCTGGGAACGCAGCCTGGAGCAGCTGTCCGCGTTCCGCACCACCACCCCGGTGGTCCGCGACGACCTGGCGCTGCGGGTCGAGGCGACCGACCGCGGCCCCGACCGCCCGCTGCGGCTGCGCTGCCGCCCGGTACGGCGCGGGCCGAGCGGGAACTGGGTGCAGGACGGCATCTCGTGGAGCCTGCTCGAGTACGACTGGGACTCCCGCCACGACCCGGGTCAGCGGGACCTGCTGGTCCAGCTCTCGCGGCTCGGCCGGGCCGCCGACCGCTACACCTACTACGGCCGCGGCGACTGGGTCGAGCTCTCGGACTCCACCCGGTCGGTCTGGGCGGTGCTGGCCGAGCTCCGCGAAGCCGGCGTGTCGCTGGTCCCGGCCGGCGGCCGGAAGAACGCCACCGTCGCGCTGGTCGACGAACCGGCCGAGCTCAGCCTCGACCTTCGGACGATCACCCTCGACGGCGACGTCGAACTCGCCCCGCTGGTCCGGATCGACGGGGTCGAACAGGGCTGGCAGCGGCTCGGCCTGGTCGGCCACCCCGCCCACGGCGCCGCCCTTGAGGACGAGCGCGGCTCGCTCCGGCTGGTCGCCTTCACCGACGGGCTCGACGCCGCCCTCCAGGAGTGGCTGGAGCAACAGGGGTCGCTGCGGGTGCCCGGCACCGATCGCGACCGGCTGCTGACCGAGTACGTCCCGCGGCTGGGCCGGCGGGTACCGCTGACCAGCCACGACCGTTCGGTGCCGCTGCCCGAGCTGCCGGCGCCCCGGATCGGCCTCGAGCTCCGGCACGGGGCGGCGGGCGAGGTGCGGCTCGGGTGGTCGGTGGTCTACCGGGTGGGTGAGGTGGTGCACCGGCTCGACCCGGTCGACCGCGCCGACGGCACGACGCTCCGTGACCTGCCGGCGGAGACCCGGGGCTGGCACCGGGTGGCCGAGGAGACCGGGCTGTTCGAGCACTGGCCCAGGCTGCTCAACCGGCGCGGCCACCCCGAGCCGCGTCCGGACGCCACCCTGCACGGGCTCGACGGCGCCCGGTTCTGCGCCGAGACGCTGCCCGCGCTGGTCGCCGCCGGGGTCGAGGTCAGCCAGCTCGGGCCGGAGCGCGACTACCGGCGCAGTGACTCGGCGCCGGTGATCGAGTTCAGCACCGTGGAGATCGAGGACGGCGGCGCGGCCTCCGACTGGTTCGACTTGGTGGTCGACGTGAAGATCGACGGCGAGCTGGTGCCCTTCGACCTGCTGTTCACCGCGCTGGCCCGCGGTGATGATCACCTCATCCTCGAAACCGGGGTGTTCTTCAGCCTCGACCGCCCCGAGTTCGCCGAGCTGGCCACGCTGATCGACGAGGCCCGGGCGCTGCAGGACCGCGAGCGCCGCGGGCTGCGGATCAACGTCAGCCAGCAGAGCCTGTGGGACGACCTGGTGGCCTGCGGCACGGTCGGGGCGCAGGCCGAGCGGTGGCGGCAGGCGTTGCGCAGCCTCGAGGCCGCCGGCGGCGCGAGCGATCTGCCGCCGGTCCCCTCCGGGCTCAAGGCGGAGCTGCGGGGCTACCAGCGCGACGGCTTCGGCTGGCTCTGGGGACTGTGGAACGCCGGGGTCGGCGGGATCCTGGCCGACGACATGGGCCTCGGCAAGACGGTGCAGGCGCTGGCCCTAGTCTGCGCCGTGCACGAGGCCAGCCGGGAGAGCCGACCGCCGTTCCTGGTGGTGGCCCCGACCAGCGTGGTGCCCAACTGGGCGGCCGAGGCGGCCCGGTTCACCCCGGGGCTGCGGGTGGTGACCATCGAGTCCTCGACCCGCAAGAGCCGGCGCGAGCTGGCCGAGACGGTGGCCGAGGCCGACTTGGTGATCACCACCTACACGCTGCTGCGTATCGACGCCGAGCACTACGCGGCGCTCGACTGGTCGGGGATGGTGCTCGACGAGGCGCAGTTCGTGAAGAACCATCAGGCCAAGACCTACGCCGCGATCCGCCGGCTCGGGGTCGAATTCACGGTGGCGATCACCGGCACGCCGCTCGAGAACAGCCTGATGGACCTGTGGTCGATGCTGTCGCTCACCGCACCCGGGATGTTCCCGAGCCCGAACCGGTTCGCCGAGTTCTACCGGACACCGATCGAGCGCGGCGACAACGCCGAGCGGGTCGAACGGCTGGCGCGGCTGCGGCACCGGGTGGCCCCGGTGATGCTGCGGCGCACCAAGGAGCTGGTGGCCGCCGAGCTGCCGGCCAAGCAGGAGCAGACGCTCGAGCTGGCGCTGCACCCGCGGCACGCGCGGATCTATTCGACCCACCTGCAGCGCGAACGGCAGAAGGTGCTCGGGCTGATCGAGGACCTCGAGGAGAACCGGTTCTCCATCCTCGCCTCGCTGACCCTGCTGCGGCAGCTCAGCCTCGACGCCGCGCTGGTCGACGACCTGCACGACGGGGTGCCGTCGAGCAAGATCGACCTGCTGCTCGAGATGCTCCCGGAGCTGTTGGGGGAGGGGCACCGGGCGCTGGTGTTCAGCCAGTTCACCGGTTTCCTGCAGCGAATCGCCGACCGGCTCGACGCCGAGGGGGTCGCCTACAGCTACCTCGACGGCAGCACCCGGAACCGGGCGGCGGTGATCGAGGAGTTCACGTCCGGCCGGACCGGGGTGTTCCTGATCAGCCTCAAGGCCGGTGGGTTCGGACTCAACCTCACCGAGGCCGACTACTGCTTCGTCTGTGACCCCTGGTGGAACCCGGCCGCCGAGGCCCAGGCCGTCGACCGCGCCCACCGGATCGGCCAGACTCGCCCGGTGATGGTCTACCGGCTGGTCAGCCAGGACACCATCGAGCACAAGGTGATGGAGCTCAAGGCCCGCAAGGCCGACCTGTTCCGCGCGGTGATGGACGCCGACGGTCTCCCCGCCGGCGCCCTCGACGGCGACGACATCCGCGCCCTTCTCGACGCCTGACGCGGACGCGCGCTGAGCGTGTCGAAGCGCGTGTTGGCGTGGGACGTGCGCTGAGCCTGTCGAAGCGCGGGCTGCCCAGGACGTGCGCTGCGCCTGTCGGAGCGCGTGTTGGCGTCGGTCGTGCGCCGGGCTTGTCGAAGCGCGTGTTGGCGTCGGTCGTGCGCTGAGCTTGTCGAAGCGCGTGGATCGGGCGCGAGTGCCCTTCGACAGGCTCAGGGCACGGGGTGCGGTTCAGGGCACGGGCACGAGGTGTGGCTCGGGGCACGCGGTGCGGCTCAGGACACCGGGGCGGGAGCCGAGGACACCGTGATCGCCGAACCGCGCGCGACCGAGGAGCCCGGTGCGGGTTGCTGCTCGGCGATCACGGCGTCGTCGGGAACACCCGGGGCGAGCGTCAGCACCAGCGGGGAGGCGGCGAGCAGCGTCTTCGCCGTCGCCACCGTCGACCCGCGGAGCTCGGGCACCCACGCGGCCGAACCCGTCGTCGCTCCCAGGATGTCCTTGCGCGCCTGGTCCGAGGCGCGCGAGGCGAAGTAGAAGGCGGTGGCCGTCCCCGAGCTGGCCAGCAGCCCACCGACCAACGTGTTGCGCAGGGTCGCGTCGGTCAGCCCGAACGAGACCGCGCCGAAGAGCACCAGCGCCCCGACCAGCGTCATGAACACCGTGCTGCGGATCAGGCTGGCGGCGCCGTCGCGTTCGTTCCGCGGCTTCGGGTCGAGCAGCACGCGGCCGAGCACCACCACGGCTCCCGAGACCATCACCAGCCCGAGTGCCGCGCCCACCAGCCAGAGCGTCTGCTGGCCCCCGAGCTTGTCCACCGCGTCCATGTCGACCTCCCGATCCGACGTGCCTTGTCGGCCCTGCTGCTGGGTCGGACCGGCCGACAGCCCCGCTGATACGTCGAGGCCCCCAACCCCGCTCGGGTCAACCGATCACCCCTGATCCCAGGCCGGGGTGGGAAATGTCCTGCCTCTCAGGTTCTGGTCAGCGGGCCGATGGGCGCGGGATCATGACCAGCGAACACGCTCCGTCACCGCCGGGACCGGGAGAAAACTCCGCGCGAGGTATCAGCCGGGACCGACGGCGATCTGTGGTGGTGAGCGGCCGACCGGGCGCTCGCCACCTGCCCCCGTCGACCAGGAGCCCGCCCGTGGACGAGCACAGCCCCGTGAGCACGCTGGTGAGCGCAGCGCTGGCCGGCGACCGCTGCGCCTGGGACGATCTGGTCAGCCGCTACACCCCGCTCGTGCTCTCGGTCACCCACCGGTACCGGCTCAACCCGCCGGACGCCGCCGACGTCGCCCAGACGGTCTGGCTGCGGCTGCTCCAGCACCTGGGGGAGCTCCGCGAACCGAACGCGCTGCCCGGCTGGATCGTCACCACCACGCGGAACGAGTGCCTGCGCACGCTCGGCGCCCGGGACCGGCTGCGCGCCGTCGACCCGTTCACCGACCACCGGCTCGAGACCGCCGACCGCGACGAGCCGGACGTCGACGAGCGGTTGCTCCGGCTCGAACGGCACGAGGCATTGCTGGCCGGGTTCGCCGAGCTGCCGGCCCGGCAGCGCGAGCTGCTGCTGCTCCTGCTGGCCGATCCGCCGTGGAGCTACGCCGAGATCGGCTCCCGGCTCGGGATGCCGGTCGGGGCGATCGGTCCCACCCGGGCCCGCGCGCTCGACCGCCTCCGGCGCACCCCCGCGCTGGTGGCGCTGCTCCAGGACGACCGGGCCTAGGACCGGGACAGGAAGGCTGATGATCATGGCCCACACCGATCCAGCACCGCTGGGTGACGACGACGAGCTGTTCGCCGCGCTCGCCGACGCGCTGGCCACCGCCCGACACCCGCAGAGCCGGCTCATCGTCGCGAACGCCTCCGACGCGTTCGGGCTGGCCCGGCTCGAGGACGAGGTGGCCGCGCTGGTCTACGACTCACTGCTCGAGCCGTCCGCTGGTGGGGCGCGCGCCGCCGAGGGCTCGCGCTTCGTGGTCTTCGAGACCGAGACGCTGTCGATCGAGATCGAGATCGTCGGTGACGTCGCGGTCGGCCAGATCGCCCCGCCCGGGGACTTCGCGATCACCGTCGAACGTCCGGGGGAGGAGTGGCTGACCCTGCAGACCGACGAGCTCGGTTGCTTCAGCTTCGACCTGCCGCGGACCGAGCCAGGCGGCCGCCGGGCACCGCTGCGCTTCCGGGTCAGCCACAACCGGACGATCACCTTCACCGAGTGGACCAGTCTGCCGCCGCACCACCCGTGACCGAGCCGCCGCCCACGACCACCACCTCCGCCGCCCCGCCCAGAGAAACGAGGACGCCGTGACCCGACCACCGGCGAGAACGGATCACGACAGCGCCGAGCCGAGCCCGGATGACCTGGCGGGCACCGGCTACCGGGGCGACGAACTGGTCGTCGGGGCCGGCCACCTGCCCCTGGTGCTCGGCCTCCTCGACGGACTCGGCGTGGCGACCGCGCCGCCCGACGTCGACGACGTCCTCGACCTGGCCCGGGTCCGGCTCCGGCGTCCGACCGCCGAGGCGGCGGACGCCGTGCTCACCCGGTGTGCGGACCGGCACGCCGGCGACCCGGATGCTTGGCGGGACGGCTGCCCGGGCGCCGACCGCCCGCTCGACCGGTTGCTCTGGGGCCTGCGCCACCTCACCGGTCACGACCACGGTGGGTGGACGCCGACGCTGGGCAAGAACCGGCTGATGGGGCGCGTCCACGGGGTCGGCGAGATCATCCACGGCAGCGCCGGCGACCCGTCTGCCGTGGGGGACTGGACGGCGCCGACCCGGCGTCCCGGCGGGCCCGGCCAGGGCGTCCGCGTCGGTGTGCTCGACACCGGCCTCTATCCGCAGCCCTTCCTGGCCGGCGGCTGGCGGGCGCGGTTCTCCGACCTGCTCGGCGCGGAGGGCGCCGGGTACGCCGACGGTCACGCCACCTTCGTCACCGGGCTGGTGCTGGCCCAGGCTCCGGCCGCCACCGTCGAGGTCCGCGGCGCGCTGCGCGGTCCCGACGGCTCCGCCGACACCTGGACCGTGGCCACCGAGGCGGTGCGGTTCGCCCGCAGCGGCATCGACGTGCTCAACCTGTCGCTGGCCTGCTACACCGAGGACGGCCAGCCTCCGCTGCTGATCGCCCGGGCGATCGAACGGCTGAGCGCCCAGCTCGTGGTCGTCGCCGCGGCCGGCAATCACGGTGCGCTGCCCGGGGACGTCGCCGGGGTGCCGGTGCGGTCGTTGCCGGCCTTCCCGGCCGCGCTCGACGGCGTGCTGGCGGTCGGCGCGGGCGACGCCGAGGGTCGGCGGGCGCCGTTCTCACCCGACCAGCCGTGGGTGGACGTGCTGGCACCCGGGGTCGACGTCCGCAGCACCTACCTGCGGGTGGTCGCCGGTGGGTCCGCTCCGGCCTTCGACGGCTGGGCGCGCTGGAGCGGGACGTCCTTCGCGGCGGCGCTGGTCACCGGCGCGATCGCCGCGGGCACCGACCCGGGGCGGGTCAGTGCCCGGGAGGCCCTGGCCGATTTCCGCGCCGCGCTGGCCCGGCTCGGGGGCACCCCCACCGTCGCCGCCGACGGCCGGGTCCCGGCGCCCCCGTTCGTCCCGCTGGCCGCCTGGTAGCCGCCGGTGCCCGACCTCGTCGGCCGCGCCGCCGCGACGCCGGTCCCCGCGAGGGACGGCGCCGCGGGTGCGGACGCGCTCGCGCGGGAGGCGCTCCGGCTGGCGCTGTCCGATCCGGCCGCCGCCACCGCGCTCGCCGACCGGGCGCTGGCCGCGCTCGGTGACCATGATCATGCCGCCGATGATCATGACGCTGATGATCATGACGCTGATGATCGTGTCCGCGACGGCCACGGGACACGCCGGCGCCACGGCGTGGCCAGTCGGGCCCACCGGGCCGCCGGTGTCGCCGCGCTGCAGCTCCGTCGGTTGGAGGAGGCCGAACGCCGGTTGCGGGCCGCGGTGGCCGAGGCCCGGGCGGCCGACGACGCTGCCCTGGCCGGGGAGGCGCGGATGAGCCTGGCCTCGACGCTGATGCTGCGTGGACGTCCGGACGAGGCCAGCGCGGCCATCGGCGCCGCCCTCGCCGACCTCGGCCCGGTCGACCCGGTGGCCGCGGCCCGGGCCCGGACCCAGCGTGCGGCGCTCGCCCAGGAGCTCGGCCACCTCGACGAGGCCCTCGCCGACCTGCGGCTGGCCCTCCCGGTGCTGCGGCGCGCCGGGGACGCCCAGTGGGAGGCGCAGGCGCTGTCCAATCGGAGCCTGATGCTCACCGCCCGCCGGCAGTTCGCCGCGGCCGAGGCGGACCTGGTCCGGGCCCGCGCGCTGTGCCTGGAGGCCGGGCTGCTGTTGCAGAGCGGCTACATCGAGCAGAACCTCGGCTGCGTCCGGGCCGACCGCGGCGACGTCCCGGCCGCGCTCGCCCACTTCGACCGGGCCGCCGCGCGCTACCGCGAGCTCGGCGTCGAGGTCGGCTCGCTGTCCGTCGACCGGGCCAGGGCGCTGCTCGCGGTCCGGCTGGTCGGCGAGGGCCGGGCGGCCGCCGAGCAGGCCGTCGCCGTCTTCACCCGCCAGGGCCGCGCGCTCAACGTCCCCGAGGCCCAGCTGCTGACCTCGGCCGCCGCGCTGCTCGGCGACGACCCCGACGGAGCGGCCGCCGCCGCGCGGGCGGCGGTCGAGGCGTTCAGCCGGCTCGACCGGACCGAGTGGCGGGCCCTCGCCGTGGTGGCGCTGCTCCAGGCCGGGTACCGCCGGACCGCCCGCGCGACCGCCGAGCCCCGGGGAGAGGCCCCCGACCAGGCGGCGCGGGCCTCCCTGCTCGACCGGCTGACCGAGGGCGCGGCCGAGGCCGAGCGGGTCGGCTGGCTGGTGCCGGCGCAGGAGCTCCGGCTGCTGGCCGCGCGGCTCGCCCTCGACCTCGGGCGGGTCGAGATCGCCGAGGTCGCGCTGGCCCGGACCGCCAGGGTCCGGCGCGGGATGCCGGCCGACGTCCGGGCCCGGGCGTGGCTCGGCGAGGCGCTGCTGCGACGCTCGCAGGGGTCGAGGCTCGGGGCCCGGGCCGCGCTCCGCGCCGGCCTGCGGGTGCTCGAGGAGTTCGGCGCCACGCTGGGGGCCAGCGAGCTCCGGGCGCACGCCTCGGTGCACCGCGGGGCGCTGGCGCGACTCGGGGTGGCGATGGCGCTCGAGGACCGCGACGCCCGTGGCGTGCACACCTGGAGCGAGCACGGCCGCACCCGCGCGCTCGAGCTGCGGCCGGCCCGACCGCCCGCCGACCCGGAGCTGGCCACCGAGCTCCAGGACCTCCGGACCACCGTGGCCGAGCTCGACCAGGCCCGCAGCGCCGGAGCCCCGACCGCGCGGCTGCTGGCCCGTCAGGTCGAGCTCGAGCACGCGATCCGGGACCGCACCCGCCGGCTCGCCCCCGGCGACGGTCTGCGGTGGCGGCGTCCGCCCGGCGTCGCCGAGCTGGCCGCCGCGCTGGGGGAGACCGCGCTGGTCGAGTACGTCGAGTCCGACGGGGTGCTGCACGCGGTCACCGTCACCGACGGAGTGGCCCGGCTCCGGACGCTCGGGTCGACCGAGACGCTCCACGACACCATGCGGCACCTGCCGTTCGCGCTGCACCGGATGGCCGATCCGGCCACCCCGGAACGGCAGCTGACCGCGGCCGCCCCGGTGGTCGACCGCGCGGCCCGGGTGCTCGACGCCCTGCTGCTGGCCCCGCTCGACCGGCTGCTCGGTGACCGGCCGCTGGTGCTGGTCCCGACCGGCTGGCTCCAGTCGGTGCCGTGGGCACTCCTGGCCCGCTCCCGCGGGCGACCGGTGGCGGTGACGCCGTCGACGGCGCTCTGGCAGGCGGCGGTCGAGCGCACGCCGGCGCCCGGGCCGGTGACGGTGGTGGCCGGGCCGCAGCTGCCCGGGGCCGTCCGGGAGGCCGCGCAGGTGGCTGCACTGCACCCGGGGGCCTGGCTGCTCACCGGGGCCGCCGCGGTGGCGGGCCGGGTCGCGCCCGCGCTCGACGGCGCCTCGCTGGCCCACCTGGCCGCGCACGGTCTGGTCCGGGCCGACAACCCGCAGTTCTCGGCGGTGCTGCTGGCCGACGGTCCGTACACCGTCCACGACCTCGACGCGCTGACCGCGACCCCGCACCACGTGGTGCTGGCGGCCTGCAACACCGCGCTCGCCCACACCACCGCCGGGCCGGAGATCCTCGGGCTCTCGGCGGCGCTGCTCACCCGGCAGACGGCCACGCTGGTCGCCCCGGTGGTCCCGGTCACCGACGCGGAGACGGTCGGGCTGATGACCGGCTACCACCGCCGGCTGCGGGCCGGCGCCTCGCCGGCCGCGGCGCTGGCCGCCGAGCAGCAGGCCCGGCTCGACGACGGGCCGCAGGCGCGGGCGACCGCGGCCGGGTTCGTCTGCCTCGGCGCCGGCCACCGTCCCGGCTGAGCGCCGACCGGCCGGGCCCGGTTCGGACGTCGGGAGGCTCAGAAGCGCGCGGGCTTCTTCGCCGTGTAGAGCCAGGTGGTGAAGAAGCCGTCGAGCTGACGGTGCGAGACCCGCTCGGCCAGCGCGATGAACTCCGCGGTGGTGCCCGAGCCGTACCGGTGGTCGGCCGCCCACCGGCGCAGCAGCGAGAAGAAGGCGGTGTCGCCGATCTCGAACCGGAGCGCGGCCAGGGTCATCCCGCCGCGGGTGTAGACCGGGTCGCCGAACAGGTCGGCCGGGTCGCTGAACCGGGCCGGGGCGGGCGACCAGAGCCGGCCGCCGGCCGGGGTGTCGTCGTAGATCGTCTGGTACTGGGCGCGGACGCTCTGGCCGCCGTGCTTGGCCGTCCAGAGCTTCTCGGTGTAGTCGGCGAAGCCCTCGTTGAGCCAGACGTCCATCCAGCGCTTCGGGGTGACCGAGTCGCCGTACCACTGGTGGCCGTACTCGTGCACCTCGGTGAGCACGTCGGGCAGGCCGTCGAACACCGGCCGGCCGGCGTTCTCCAGCGCGTAGCCGGACTTCGAGTTGTCGATCACCACGCCCGCGCTGTTCCACGGGTACGGGCCGTAGAAGCCCTCCTCGAACCGGATGATCGGGCCGACCAGGTCACGCTCGCTCTTCGCGCTGCCGAAGATCGGGTCGACGAAGTTCCAGACCGGGATCCGCTTGCCCGACCGCAGCCGCACGCTGGTGTGGGTGACCTGGTACCTGCCGACCGAGATCATCGCGAGGTAGGTGGCCATGGGCCTGGGCTGCGTCCAGGTCCAGGTGGTGCGGGCGCCGTGCCGGTGCTTGACCAGGGTGCCGTTGCCGGCCACCGCTAGCGCCGACGGGGCGGTCACCGAGACCCGGAAACCGGCCTTGTCCTGTGGGGTGTTGTTGTTCGGGAACCAGGTCGCCGCACCGACCGGCTCGCTCTGCACGGTGGCGCCGTCGGTGGTGCGGATCCAGCCGTCCGGGCTGCCGTCGGGGTCGGTGTGGGTGACCGGCGCGCCGTGGTAGCGGACCTTCGTGGTGAAGCTGCCGACCAGCGGGTGCGACGGGGTGATGATCAACTTCGTGCCGGCGCGGCGGAAGCGCGCGGTGTGCCCGTCGACGGTGACCGCGTCGACGTGCAGACCCTCGAGGTCGAGCGAGAACCGCGACAGCCGCTTGGTCGCGCGCGCCGCGATGGTCGTGGTGGCGCGGATCGAGGTGTTGCTGCGGTAGTCGAGGCTGATGTCGTAGTGCCGGACGTCGTAGCCGCCGTTGCCGATGGTCGGGAACAGCGGGTCGCCGATCGAGGTGGCGCCCGGGGACCCGCCCTTCGGGACGGCCGCCGCTGAGGCCGGCAGGCCGGTGACGGTGAGCGAGGCGAGCGGGAGGCTCAGTGCCAGGGCGGCGACGACGGGCGCGGTACGGCGCATGGTTCTCCTCGGAGCGGGCCGCACCCGACGTACGGCGAGCCGACGCTAACAGCCGACCCGCCCGATGCATAGCCGCTGATGGGAAGCACAATGCCTGGCGTGAAGGTAGCGATCCTCGGGACCGGACTGATGGGCTACGGGATGGCGGAGGTGCTCGCCGGGACCGACGGCATCGAGCTGACCGCCTGGAACCGCAGCCGCGACAAGGCGGCGCCGCTGGCCGACGCGGGAGCGGCGGTGGCCGACGACCCGGCGTCGGCGGTGGCCGGCGCCGAGGTGGTGATCACCATGCTGTTCGACACCGACGCCGTGCTCGACGTGATGGAGCGGGCCCGGCCGTCGCTGCCCGACGGCGTGGTGTGGCTGCAGACCAGCACGGTGGGGCTGGAGGGTAGCGACCGGATCGCGGCCTGGGCGGCCGAGCACGGCGTCGCGCTCCTCGACGCCCCGGTGCTCGGCACCAAGAAGCCGGCGGCCGAGGGCGCGCTGGTGGTGCTGGCCTCAGGTGACCCGGCGCTGGCCGACCGGGCCCGCCCGGTGCTCGACGCGATCGGCAGCCGGACGGTGTGGGTCGGCGACCGTCCGGGGCCGGCGTCCGCGCTCAAGCTGGCCGCCAACGCCTGGGTGCTGACCCTCACCACCGGGACGGCCCAGTCGATCGCGCTGGCCCAGGCGCTCGGGCTCGACGGCCGGCTGTTCCTCGACGCGATCCAGGGCACCGCGACCGACAGCCCGTACGCCCACGTCAAGGGCGGCGCGATCCTCTCGGGCGACTTCACCGCCTCGTTCCCGGTCGAGGGCGGGCTCAAGGACCTCGGGCTGATCCGCGCCGCGGCCGAGGGGCGGATCGACGCCGGTGTGGTCGACGCCGTCCGCGGCGCCTTCCAGCGCGCCGCCGACGGCGGTCACGGCGACGACGACCTCGCCGGCGTCTACCACGGCCTCACCCGCGGGGAGGGCTGAGCGCCCTCCCCGGGGTGGGCCGGTCTCAGCGCTGCTCGGGGGCGCGGTAGCCCATCACCGGGTCGTAGCTCTGGCCCTGCTGGGGGTAGCCCGGCTGCGCGTTCGGCTGCGGGTAGCCCGGCTGGGAGTAGCCCTGCTGCGGGTAGCCCTGCTGCGGGTAGCCGGCCTGCGGGTACGACGGACCGGCGTAGCCCTGCGGGGCACCGGCGACGGCCGGCTGCCCGGCCGGGGCGTCCTCGACCCGGAACGTGCCCGGCGGGTTGATCCGGACGGCCGCCTCGACGAAGGCCGGGTGCGCGTTGCCCATCGAGATCGAGTCACCCCGGACGTCGGTGTTGAGCACGTCGGCCTTGACGGTGCAGACCAGATAGAGCGCGTAGCCGCCGATCACCACGACGAACAGCACCAGACCGACCAGGGCGCCCGCGCCGCTCGCGCCGTTGACCGCGACGGCGAGCAGGATGGCCAGCACCAGTCCGCCCAGGATCCCGGCCAGGGCCAGCAGCCGCAGCTTGGTGACCCGCTGCTGCACCTCGGGCAGCACCGGCGTCGGCATCACCACCGGCTTGTTGGCCAGGGCCAGGATCCAGCCGATCCGCGGGACGTAGGTGGCGATCTTGTTGCGGTAGATGATCGGCATCCGCGTCTGGGTCGGCTGCCCGGTCACCGCGCACACCGGCGGGAGCTGCAGGTAGGGGGTGGCCTGGCGGTGCCAGCTGATCTTCACGTCGTGTCCTCTCGCGCTCCGGCACCCCGCCCGGTGCGGGGGCCGACCAGGATCGGACGCACCCCGCTCCGGCCCGGTTCCCGCGCAGTGTGGCAGTCGACGGGGCCATGCCCGGGCGGGTGGCGCCGGGCTCGCGAGGTCAGCTCCGGACGTCGACGCAGTCGGCCGCGGAGGTCACCTGCTGGGTGCTCTTCCAGCCGGTGAAGCGATAGCGGTAGCAGCCGTCGCGGTCGGCCTTGACCGTGGTCCTCAGCTGTCCGGTGGTGCTGCTGGTCACCGTCTTGAGCGTCCGGTAGCTGCCGTTCCCGGCCCGGAACTGCAGCTGCACCTTGGCCTTGGACGTGCCGCGGTACTTGCCGTCCTCCCAGTCGGCGCGGGTCAGCGTGCCCTTGACGGTGAGGGTCCGCCCACGCCGGACCGGCTCCGGGCCGGCGTCGGTGGTGAGCCGCGAGGCGCGCCGGACGATCAGCGAGGCCGCGCTGTGCAGGTGGTCCGGCGAGTCGCCGGTGACCTCGTAGCGGACGCCCCAGCTGCCCGCCTCGACGTCGTAGAGAGAGTCCGGGGACAGGCTGTAGGTCACGCCCCAGTAGTCCTTGCCGTCCTGGGTGTCGTACTTGCTCAGCGTGAAGCTGTCGTCGAACAGCGGGCTGCTGACCTCGGCCTTGACCTTCTTCACCCCACAACCGGTCCGGGTGGCCACGATCAGGGTGGTCGTCTGGGTCTCCTTGGTGCCGACGACCAGGGTCCGCGGCTGGGCGTAGGTCTTGCTCACCGGGTCGCCGCTGCAGCTCGCCGCGGCCGCGGTGGTCGGGCTGACCGCGGGTGCGACCAGGGCGGTGGCGGTCCCGGCCAGGACGGCGGCGAGCACGGTGAGGCGGCGGCCGCGGGGGCGGGGGGAGGAGGGGCGGGCGGCCGTCGGGGCGGGCGCGACGGCGAGATCGTGTTCCGGCACGGCCCCACTGTCTCAGATCCGTGCCGGTCGGGCGGGCGTCGCGGCCACACCGCTTGGGTAGGCTGAGTCGGATTCGCCCGCGCCCGCGCACTCCCTGAGGTGAGAAGTCCCGTGTTCGACACCCTGCAAGACCGGCTCTCCGCGACGTTCAAGTCGTTGCGGGGGAAGGGACGCCTCTCCGAGGCGGACATCGACGCCACCTGCCGCGAGATCCGCATCGCCCTGCTCGAGGCCGACGTCAACCTGGCCGTGGTCAAGGAGTTCGTGGCCAACGTCAAGGAGCGGGCCCGCGGCGCGGAGCTGTCGCAGGCGCTGAACCCCGCCCAGCAGATCGTCAAGATCGTCAACGACGAGCTGGTCGCGATCCTGGGCGGCGAGACCCGGCTGCTCCGGTTCGCCAAGCGGCCGCCGACGGTGATCATGCTCGCCGGCCTCCAGGGCGCCGGCAAGACCACGCTGGCCGGCAAGCTCGCGCGCTGGCTCAAGGACTCCGGCCACAGCCCGCTGCTGGTGGCGGCCGACCTGCAGCGGCCGAACGCGGTCACCCAGCTCCAGGTCGTCGGCCAGCGCGCCGGCGTCCAGGTCTTCGCCCCCGAGCCCGGCAACACCTCGGCCAGCGAGGCCGCCGGGGTGGGCGTCGGCGACCCGGTCGGGGTGGCGCGCCGCTCGATCGAGGAGGCCGAGCGCCGGCTGTTCGACGTGGTGGTGATCGACACCGCCGGCCGGCTGGGCATCGACGCCGAGCTGATGCAGCAGGCCGCCGACATCCGCGACGCCGTGCACCCGGACGAGGTGCTGTTCGTGGTGGACGCCATGATCGGCCAGGACGCGGTCAACACCGCGAACGCGTTCGCCGAGGGCGTCGGCTTCGACGGGGTGGTGCTGACCAAGCTCGACGGCGACGCCCGTGGTGGTGCCGCGCTGTCGATCGCCCGGGTCACCGGCAAGCCGATCATGTTCGCCTCGAACGGCGAGCAGGTCGGCGACTTCGACGTCTTCCACCCCGACCGGATGGCCAGCCGGATCCTCGGGATGGGCGACATGCTCACCCTGATCGAGCAGGCCGAACGGACCTTCGACGCCGAGCAGTCGGCCAAGGCGGCGGCCAAGCTCGCCTCCGGCGGCAAGGAGTTCGGCCTGGCCGACTTCCTGCAGCAGATGCAGATGGTCCGCAAGATGGGCCCGTTGAGCAAGATCTTCGGGATGCTCCCCGGGATGGGCGAGATCAAGGACCAGATCGCCGGCATCGACGAGCGCGAGGTCGACCGGATCGAGGCGATCATCCAGTCGATGACGCCGGCCGAGCGCGACGACCCCAAGATCATCGACGGCTCGCGCCGGGCCCGGATCGCCAGGGGCGCCGGGGTCGAGGTGTCGGCCGTCAACAACCTCGTCAACCGGTTCTTCGACGCCCGCAAGATGATGAGCGCGATGGCCGGCGGCAAGGGGATGCCGGGGATGCCCGGACTGCCCGGCATGGGCGGCAACGGAGCCCGGCGGCCCGCCAAGCAGCAGGCCAAGAAGAAGGCCAAGCGCGGCTCGGGGAACCCGGCGAAGCGCAACGCCCCGGCGGCGGCGCGTGCCGCCGATCCGGGCTCCGCGTTCGGACAGCCCAGCCAGGCCGAGCTCGCCGAGCAGATGGGCAACTTCGAGCTGCCGCCCGAGCTGCAGAAGATGTTCGACCAGCAGAGCAAGCGCGGCTGACCGGTCGACCGCGACCACGGGTCGGGACGGACGGTGCCCGCGCGACTGCGGCTGAGCGGGGTGGTGCTGCCCGAGGGTGAGCACCGTGAGCTCTGGGTGGTCGACGGGACGCTGACCGACGAACCGGTCGCTGACGCGACCACCCTCGACGGCGGCTGGCTGCTGCCCGCGTTGGTGGACGCGCACTGCCACGTCGGGCTCGACGCGTCCGGGGCCGTGCCGCGGGCCGAGGCCGAGGGGCAGGCGCTCGCCGACCGCGACGCCGGCGCGCTGCTGCTCCGCGACGCCGGGTCACCGGCCGACACCCGGTGGATCGACGCCCGCGACGACCTGCCGCACCTGATCCGGGCCGGTCGGCACATCGCCCGGCCCAAGCGCTACATCCGCCACTACGCCGACGAGGTCGACCCCGAGGATTTGGTGGCCGCGGTCGAGCGGCAGGCCGCCCGCTCGGACGGCTGGATCAAGCTGGTCGGGGACTGGATCGACCGGACCGGGGGCGACCTGGCGCCGCTGTGGCCGACCGAGGTGGCCCGGGCGGCGATCGCCCGGGCGCACGAACTCGGCTGCCGGGTCACCGCGCACGTGTTCGGTGAGCAGGCGGCGGCCGAGCTGGTCGAGGCGGGCATCGACGGGCTCGAGCACGGCACCGGGATCACCGCACCGACGATCGCGCGGATGGCCGAGCGCCGGGTGGCGCTGGTGCCCACCCTGGTGCAGCTGGAGAACTTCGAGAGCTTCGCCGCCGCGGGCGAGGCCAGGTTCCCGACCTACGCCGCGCACATGCGGTCGCTCTACCGCAGCCGGCTCGACCGGTTCGGGCAGGCCCGCGACGCCGGGGTGCCGATCTACGCCGGCACCGACGCGGGCGGCTACCAACCGCACGGTCGGATCCGCGACGAGATCGACGCGTTGAGCACGGTGCTGGGCCCGGCCGGTGCGCTCGCCGCCGGTTCGTGGGCTGCCCGGGCCTGGCTCGGCCGGGCCGCTCGACTGGCCCCGGGCGCGCCCGCCGACCTGTTGGTCCTCGACACCGACCCGCGGGCCGACCTCTCCGCCCTGCGGCGTCCGCGGCACGTGCTGCTCCGCGGCGTGCGGGTCGGCCCCTGACCGACATCAGGAACTGCGCGCTCCGCCACCGTGTACTGAGCCCTGCCCACCACGGTGCCCTGAGCGCACCCCACCACCGTGCCCTGAGCGCGCCCCACCACCGTGCCCTGAGCCTGTCGAAGGGAGCAGGCGAACGAGAATTGATACCGGTGGTCTCCGGCGAGCCCGCGGTCCGCGAGTGGCTCCTGGGTGGGGACTGTCGCCGGGGGATTGGCGATCGACCACCGCCCCCGCCAGACTCGCCGGAGACCGGGACGGGCGTCAGCGGGTCACGATGACCAGCTGCGTGGTGCCACGTCCCTCCGGCAGCTTGTGGGTGACCTCCAGGCCACGGGTCGTGCGGGTCGACTGCACCCGGACTGCCTTTCCGTTCAGTGTGGCACGCACCACCTGAGTACCAGCGGGCAACACGGCGCCGACCGTCAGACCGATCCGACCGTGCCGGGTCACCGTGGTGGTCCAGCGGTTCCCGAGATGCCGGGCGTTGACGTCGAGGGCCCGGCTGCCGCCCAGCCGGACGTCGGAGAGCGCCGCCCGCTGCTGGTCGGCCGGCAGCTGCGGCACCACCGCGACGCGGCCGTGGCCGAGATCGGGCGAGACGCCGAGCCACTGGTGGACGACCGGCCAGAGGATGCCGTACGCGCCCCAGGCCTGCATCACCATCGACCGCTCGGTGAACAGCTTGTCGATGTTCGCGTCGCCGTCCCCGCCGGGCACGATCTCCGGCATGGCTCCCGGCATCTCCCACAGCGACGGGTCGAGCTGGGCCCTGGCGCTGCCCGTCAGGTACCGGCGCTGCTGGTCGAGCCCGAGCCGGCCGTAGTTGCCCTCGCTGACCGCCGCGATCGACGAGTTCAGCGTGAAGACGTCGGTCAGCGACGGCACCGCGGAGACGACGGAGTCGCAGGTGTCGCCCGGGTTGCCGGCCGGGTCCGTGGTCGCGCCGGTTCCGGTGTGGTAGAGCCCGAGCGCGCCGGTGTAGCAGGAGCGTTCGTGCTGGTCGAGCGTGGTGTTCGCGTGCGCCGAGGACGCCAGCGGGCCGGCCGGACGCGCTGTCGCCCCGGCGGCCGCGGGCAGCGCCGGCAGCACGGCGTCGGTCGGGGTCAGCCCGATCCAGTGCCGCTGGAAGGTCTTGGCGTTGTCGGCCTGGAGCGAGTCGGCGTAGCTGCGGGCGCCGTCCTTGCCGTACCACCAGTCGCGCTCGAATTTCGCGATCAGGGTCTGCGCCTTGCCGGTGGCCCAGCGGGCGGTCGCGCGGTCCCCGCGGGCCCGCGCCAGCTCGGCCAGGTCGGCGTACCCGCGGACGGTGTAGACGGCGTTGTCGAGCTTCTCCGGACCCATCCCCGGACGCTCGACGTTGCCGAGACCCTCGGGCCAGCCGTCGTGGTCGGCGTCGAGTCTGGTGTCGATGTAGCGCATCGCCCGGACGCTGGCCGGGTACATGTCGGCCAGGAACCGCTTGTCGCCGGTCCACCGGTAGACCAGGGCCACGGTGGAGGGGAACTTCGCGGTCTCGTCGGTGTTGCCGGCGTCGGCGTTGGCGCCGAAGTAGACCGCGCCGTTCGGGGTGACCTCGTGGACGATCTTGCCGCTGCGGTCGTTGACCGCGTCCGACACGTCGCGCAGGGCCCGCAGGTGGTCCTCGATGGCCTGGAACTGACCGGAGGCGACGGCCGCGAACGCGGTGTACTCACCGTCGGTGCCGAAGAGCCAGGTGTAGTCGGGCCAACCGGCCCCGATCCAGCGCATCTCGGGCAGCGTGGCCACCGGCTTCGGATAGGCGGTGCCGGCCTTGGTGACCCGCAGCCGGACGTCCTCGGACTGCTGGACCGAGGCGGCGAGCATCTGCTTGCTCCAGGCGAAGCTCTGCTGGAGCAGTGGGGCGTCGGGCAGGCTGGCCCGGCTGGCCGCCTGCACCGCACGACGCGCGGCGACCTTCGCGGCCAGCGCCTCGGCGGGTCGGTGCAACGCGGCGGCGAGCTGCTGCCGCGCCTCGGTCGGGCCGTTCTGCGAGCCGCCGACCGCGAACCAGACGGTCCGGGTGGCGCCCGGTGTCAGCCGGACCCGGTAGCGCAGCTGGCCGCCCGCGCCCCGGCCGTAGGCGGTGTCGTCGCAGGAGGTCGGCTGGCTGGCGCCGCTGTCGGAGGCGGGGCAGACGACGTCCCCGCTCTGCGGGCCGCGGAAGTTCGTGCCGGTGCTGGCCCCAGTCGGGTCGAGCGACGAGCCGACGGCCGCCGCCCAGTCGTGGAAGCCGGCCTGGTTGGTGCCGCGGTCGCGGAACAGCAGGCTGCGTCCGGTGGAGCTGGCCGTGTCCGGCAGGTTCTCGGTCTTCTGGCTCGGGGTGCTCTCGCCCCACGGGTAGGCGCTCATCAGCTCGGAGTGGGCGTCCACCTTCAGCGTGACGGTCCTCGCCGTCGACGACCGCAGGCTCAGCCCGACCACCACGCCGCCGACACCGTCGGGGACGAAGTCGGTGCGGCTGGCCGCGACGCCCTGCGTGGTGGGCAGGTCGGTGCGGACGTAGCCCCAGCCCGAGGTCGTCCGGGTGCCGTCGCCGATCCAGGAGCCGTCGATGCCGAACCACATCCCGTCGAGCATCTTCATGCTCGGCGTCCAGAACCCACCCATCTCGCCGCGGGTGTGGAAGCCGGCGGCCGGGTAGCGACCGTCGGCGGCGCCGAGCTCCCAGGCCCGGTCGCCGGTGACCACGAACCGCCGGTCGGCCAGCCGGGTGGTCTCGGACAGCTCGGGGGAGCGGACCAGGGCGGCATCGAGGACGGGTTCGGCCGCGGGCGCGGCATGGGTGGGCAGCGGCTGGAGCGACCCGGCGACCAGGGCGGCGACGCCGGTGACGGCGCACGCGGTGGTGACCAGCCGGCGCGGTCGGCGGCGGCGCCGGGTGGGCGCGGGGGACGCGATCGGCGGACGGATGTGATCCGGCATCCACAACTCCTGTGTTCTGGACGGTCGACCGTGCGGGTCGCGGCGCGCAGGCAGGCCCCGTGCAGCGGTCTTTTGAACGATCAAAAGCAACCTAGCCAGGTCGGTGGACCGACGGCAACCCCCACCCGAAGGTCGACACCCGTCGGACGCGACCGGTCCTGCTGCGGACGGGGCGGGGCGCGGTTTCGGTCATCGCGCAGGATGGAGCCATGCAGGAGAGACGCGGCGTCCCGCCCGTACGCCGGGTGCTCCTGCTGGTCACCGGTCTGGCGCTGGCCCTGCTGCCGCTGCTCGGCGTGCTGCCGGGCACCGCGACCCGGGCTGCGGCCGACGAGGCGCCGGTGGTCGAGACCGACCTGTTCGTCCCCGGCACGCCGGAACCCGACGGCCGACCGGTCCGTCTCGACGTCGCGCTGCTGACCACCGACCCGTCGGTGCCGC
The DNA here is from genome assembly GCF_014137855.1 of Microlunatus kandeliicorticis. Classification (GTDB taxonomy): domain Bacteria; phylum Actinomycetota; class Actinomycetes; order Propionibacteriales; family Propionibacteriaceae; genus Microlunatus; species Microlunatus kandeliicorticis. Next base: position 431,729 of record NZ_JACGWT010000005.1, on the reverse strand, counting down.
GGCCGGCGATCGTGCTCGCCCACGGGTTCGGCGGCACCAAGGCCGACTCGATCCCGCTCGGCCGGACGCTGGCCCGGGCCGGCTACACGGTGATCGCCTACACGGCCCGCGGCTTCGGTGCCTCCGGCGGGCTGATCCACCTCGACAGCCCCGACTACGAGGGCCGCGACGTGGTCAGGATCATCGACTTCGCCGCCGGGCGGCCGGAGGTCGAGAAGCGCGGCGGCAACCCGGTGGTCGGGGTCGCCGGCGCCTCCTACGGCGGCGGCGCGGCCCTGCTCGCGGCCGAGCTCGACCCGCGGGTGGACGCCGTGGTCCCGGCCTACACCTGGAACGACCTGGCCCAGGCGCTGTTCCCGCAGAACGCGCTGTCCGCGGACGCGGGCACCGCACCGAGCACCGCCGCCGACGTCCCGCCCGACGACAGCCCCGGGGTGTTCAAGCAGCGCTGGACCTCGCTGCTCTTCCTCAGCGGTCTCGGTGCCGGCAGCCGGACGGGCTCGAGCGGCGGCTCGACCGCCGGCGACGGCGGTGGGTCGGCGGCGACGTCCTCGTGCGGCCGGTTCGCCCCGGCGCTCTGCGCCGACTACCAGAAGGCGGCCGCCAGCGGGCGTCCGGACGCCGCGCTGCTCGCGCTGCTGCGGGCCTCCGGGCCGACCGGACGGCTGTCCGGCGTCCGCGCCCCGACCCTGCTGATCCAGGGCGAGGACGACACCCTCTTCGGGCTCGACCAGGCCGACGCCACCTTCCGCGAGCTGCCGGCGAGCACGCTCAAGCGGATGGTCTGGACGACCGGCGGGCACGACGCCGGGATCGACCTCGACGGCGTGCTCGACGAGGTCACCGGTTGGTTCGACCGCTACCTCAAGGACCAGCCCGGCACCGGGGGCGAGCCGGACCAGGGCTTCCGCTACACGATCGCCCAGGACTCCCTGGTCGGCCGGGACGGCGACGGTGGCCGCCCGCCCGAGAAGGTCTCGCTCGACCGCTATCCCGGGCTGAGCGGTGACCCGGTCCCGACCCGCACCCTGGCCCTGACCGGCGGCAGCCAGCCGGTGCTCGCCCCGCCGGGCGGCAGCCCCGCCGCCCTGACCAACCTGCCCGGCACCGGTCAGGCGCTGGCCGCGGTGGCCAGCCTCGGCGGCTACCAGCTCGGCGTCCTGCCCGGACAGTCGGCCACCTTCACCAGCGCGGCGCTCACCAGCCCGCTGCGGATGGTCGGCGCGGGCCGCGCCCGGCTCCAGGTCACCAGCAGCAGCTCCGACCTCACCCTCTTCGTCAGCGCCTGGGACCTCGGGCCCGACCGCAACGGCCGGCCCGCGACCGCGGTGCTGCCCGGGCTGGCCGTCGCGCCGCTCCGATTGACCGGCCTCACCCCCGGTCGGCCCACCACGGTCGAGGTCGCGCTGCCCGCCGTCGTCCACCAGGTGCCGATCGGGCACCGGGTCCAGCTGGTCGTCTCGACCACCGACCAGGCGTACGCGGGCTCCCGGACCGGCGCCACCGCGACGGTCGGCCTGACCGGTGGCGGGGTGCTGCTGCCGCAGGTCGGCGGGGTCGCCGCCCCGACGCCGCTGGACGTCCCGATCGCCCTGGTCGTGGTGGTGGCCGCGCTGGTGCTCGCCGCCGCGGTCGGGCTCGTGCTGCTCTGGCTGCGGCGCCGGGCCGTGCACCCGGTGGCCGAGCTCGCGGACGTCCCGCTGGTGGTCGACGGGCTGGTCAAGACCTACAACCCGCGCCGCGGGCCGTCCCGGCTCTGGGGACGGGTCTCCGGCGGCAGCACCGACGCCGTCCGCGCGGTCGACGGGGTGAGCCTGCGCGCCGAGGCCGGGCAGGTGGTCGGGTTGCTGGGCCCCAACGGTGCGGGCAAGACCACGGTGCTGCGGATGCTGGTCGGGCTGATCCGGCCCGACGGCGGGGCGATCTGGGTCAACGGACGCCCGGTGCACGCCGGCGCCGACGTGCTCGGCGAGGTGGGCGCGTTCATCGAGGGTCCCGGCTTCCTGCCCCACCTGACCGGACGTCAGAACCTGGCCGGCTACTGGGCGGCCACCGGCCGGCCGGAGGCCGAGGCGCACCTCGAGGAGGCGCTCGAGATCGCCGGCCTCGTGGCCGCCCTGGACCGCCGGGTCCGCGGCTACAGCCAGGGCATGCGGCAGCGGCTGGGGATCGCGCAGGCGATGCTCGGCCTGCCCGACCTGCTGCTGCTCGACGAACCGACCAACGGGCTCGACCCGCCACAGATCCGGGCGATGCGTCAGGTGCTCCGCGACTACGCGGCCACCGGCCGCACCGTCGTGGTGTCCAGCCACCTGCTGGCCGAGGTGCAGCAGACCTGCAGCGACGTGGTGGTGATGAACCGCGGCCGGGTGGTGCTCACCGGGTCGATGGACGACCTGACCGCCGGGGACCACGTCGCGCTCATCGGGGTGGGGCCGGGGGAGCGCGACCGGGCTCTCGCGCTGCTCGCCGCGCGCGGCTGGACCGCCGAGCCCGAGGCCGACGACCGGATCCGGGTCGTCGCCGCGGAGGACCGGTCGGTGCTGGTCGCCGCGCTCGTCGAGGCGGGGATCGGGGTCGACTTCGTCGACGGCCGCCAGCCGCTGGAGGACGTGTTCATGGGGCTGATGTCACCGGGAGCCGCGCGATGACCGCCACCACCGTGCCGCCCGCCGTGCCGCCCGCCGAGGGGTCGGCCGGTGACCGGCCGGACCGGGCAACGGCGTCGGTCCGCGGCTCGCTGCCGCTCCGCGCCGAGATCCTCCGCCAGCTCCGCCGCCGCCGGACCATCGGCGTCTTCGCGATCATCGCGGTGCTGCCGCTGGTGCTGCTGCTGGCCTTCTGGCTCGGCCGGGACGGAACGCCGTCGGCCACCCCGGGCTTCGTCGACCTGGCCCAGGAGAGCGGGGCCAACCTCACCGTCTTCGCGCTGTTCGCCTCGACCAGCTTCCTGGTGATCGTGATCGTCGCGCTGTTCGCCGGCGACACGGTGCCCGCGGAGGCCAGCTGGTCGAGCCTGCGCTATCTGCTCGCCGCCCCGGTGCGGCGCGAGCGGCTGCTGCGGCAGAAGCTGCTGGTCGCGGCGCTGAGCTCGGTGGTCGCGCTGGTCGTGCTGCCGGCCTGGACGTTCGTGATCGGCGGGCTGGCCTACGGCTTCGGCCCCTACGTCGGCCCGACCGGTGACCAGCTGCCGGTGACCACCTTCGGGCTGCGGCTGCTGGTGATCGTGGCCTACCTGATCGTCGATCTCGCGGTGGTCGGGGCGATCGCCTTCGCCATCGGCACCCGGACCGACGCGCCGCTGGCCGCGGTCGGCGGGGCGGTGCTGATCATGATCGTCTGCGCCATCCTCGACTCGATCACCGCGCTCGGCTCGCTCCGTGACGCGCTCCCCGGCCACTACGCCTACGCCTGGGCCGATGCCCTGAACCCGACCGTCGACCCCTCGCAGATGATCACCGGCGCGCTCTGGTCGGTCGGCTACACCGTCGTCCTGCTGGCCCTCTCGTGGTGGCACTTCCTTCGCAAGGACGTCACGTCCTGAGCGGGCCGGCTCGCGCACGCCGCGCTGTGACGGCTCGTTCTTCCTCCTGGGATCGCGGGACCAAAAGCGTGTCCCGCGATCCTGCGTCGTGCAGAACGACCCGGCGCGGCTCAGAGGACGCTCGCCGACGGGGCGGCACGGACCCCGCGCGCTGAGCCTGTCGAAGCGCCCTCCCGCCCTTCGACAGGCTCAGGGCACCGTGGGTGGGTCGAGAGAACCGCGCGCTGAGCCTGTCGAAGCGCGTCAGTCGCCGAGGTAGCGCTCGAAGAAGCGCTCGATCCGGGCCCAGGCGTCCTTGGCAGCCTCCGGGTCCGGACCGACACCGGTGGCGCGGAACACCGGGCGGAGCATCTTCGGGCCGGACATCTCGTCGTTGAGGAAGGCGTGCCCGGCGCCCGGGTACTCCTTGACGTCGTGCGGGATCTCGGCCTCCTTGAGCGCCTCGCCGAGCCGGCGGGCGGCCCCGGGCAGGCTCTTGTCGGCGAGCCCGTAGCTGGCCACGATCGGGCAGCTGCCGACCAGCGCGGCGTCGAGGTCGTCGGGCAGCCGGCCGTAGTTGACCGCGCTGGCCTGGAAACCGCGGCGCGCGGTCAGCAGCGCGAACCCGCCGCCGAAGCAGAAGCCGATCACCCCGATCCGTCCGGTGCAGTCGGGGTGGGTGAGCAGCACCTGCCGGCAGGCCTCGATCACGTCGAACGGCCGTCCCTGGTCGGCGGCGATCGACCGGAACACCCGGATCATGCAGCCCAGCCGGTTGCCCTCGCCGATCAGGTCGGGCACCAAGACGAGATAGCCCCGGGCGGCCAGCCGGTCGGCCTGACGGAGCACCTGCTCGTCCAGTCCGAAGATCTCGTGCAGCATCACCACCCCGGGGTGGCGGCGGTCGTCGTCGGGCCGCACCAGCACGGCCCGGGCGTGGTCGGCCTCGCCGCCGGCGGTGGCCGGCAGGTCGATGGCGAGCTCGGTCCGTCGGGTCTGCATGCGCTTACGGTAGGACGTGCGACCGGGTCGCAGCGCCCGCGTTCTCGGCGGACGGTCAGGTCGCGTCGGCTCGGTTCGCGTCCGGTGCTGCCGGTCTGGCAGAATGGAGGGCGCTTTGTGTCGAGCGGCGCCCTCTCATCGCCGCGAGACCCGGAGTCCTCCGAGACGCTGCTGGGTCCCCACCTCGGGTCAAGCGTCTCGACCCGCACTCGACCGGGGCCGTTCCCGGTCGTTTCCCAACAGGAGTTTCCACCCACGTGGCTGTCAAGATCAGACTGAAGCGGCTGGGCAAGATCCGGTCGCCGCACTACCGCATCGTCGTCGCCGACTCGCGCACCAAGCGTGACGGTCGGGCGATCGAGGAGATCGGCAAGTACCACCCGAAGAACGACCCGTCGCTGATCGAGGTCGACTCGGAGCGGGCGCAGTACTGGCTGTCGGTCGGGGCCCAGCCGACCGAGGCCGTCGTGGCGCTGTTCAAGCGGTCCGGCGACTGGCAGAAGTTCTCCGGCGACACCTCGCCGTCGGGCATCGACCCGCAGCCGGAGCGCCCGAACAAGACCGACGCCTTCAACGCCGCGCTCGCCGCCAAGGGTGACGAGCCGCGGACCCGTGGGGGTCGCACCGCCAAGTCCGCCGAGGCTCCGGCCGCGACCGACGCCGAGGCGACCGACAGCTCGACCGAGTCCTGATGCTGTCCGACGCGCTCGAACACCTGGTCCGTGGCATCGTCACCAACCCCGACGACGTCCGGGTGCGGGACAAGGACCTGCGCCGCGGCCGGCTGCTCGAGGTGCGGGTGCACCCCGAGGACATCGGCAAGGTGATCGGCCGCAACGGTCGGACGGCCTCCGCGCTGCGCACCGTGATCGGTGCGCTGGCCGGTCGTGAGGAGGTCCGGGTCGACTTCGTCGACGTGGACCGACGGCCGCAGCGCGACGGACGCGGGTACGGCCGTTCGCGGAACGGCCGACGCTGAGCGCTGACGACACCCGCACCGGCACCGTCGAGGTGACGGTCGGGGTGGTCGGCCGGGCGCACGGGGTCCGCGGCGAGCTCGCCGTGGTGCCCCGCACCGACGAACCCGATCGCCGGTTCGCCGCCGGCGCGCAGTTGCGCGCAGAGACGGGGAACCGGCGTTTCGTCGTCTCCGCGTCCCGGTGGCACAGTGGTCGGCTGCTGGTGGCCTTCGAGGGCGTCGCCGACCGCACCGCCGCCGAGGCGTTGCGGGGCACCGTGCTGGTCACCGACGTCCCGGCCGACGAGCGTCCCGAGGACGAGACGGAGTACTACGACCGGCAGCTGATCGGGCTCAGCGTGCGGACCGCCGACGGCGTTCCCGCGGGAACGCTCCGGTCGGTGCTGCACCTGCCCGAGCAGGACCTGCTCGAGGTCGACACCCCGCACGGGCTCGCGCTGGTGCCGTTCGTCACCGCGCTGGTGCCCGGGGTCGACCTGGCCGCCGGCACCATCACGCTCGCCGACGTCCCCGGGCTGCTCGGCGACGCCGACGGGCCCGCGGCGGAGTGACCGCGTGCGGATCGACGTCCTCACCCTCTTCCCTGACTACCTGAGCCCGTTGCGGCTGTCGCTGGTCGGCCGCGCGATCGAGACCGGACTGGTCGAGCTCGGGGTGCACGACCTGCGCACCTGGACCCACGACCGGCACCGGACCGTCGACGACACCCCCTACGGCGGCGGGGCGGGGATGGTGCTCCGGCCCGAACCCTGGGGCGAGGCGCTCGACGAGCTGCTCGGGCCCGACACTGCACCAGACGCCGACGGGCCGCGGCTGATCCTGCTGACTCCGTCCGGACGGCCGTTCGACCAGGCGCTGGCCGCCGAGCTGGCCGATGAGCGCCGGCTGCTGTTCGGCTGCGGACGCTACGAAGGCTTCGACGCCCGGATCGCCGAGCACGCCCGGACCCGGGTGCGGACCGACGAGGTCAGCGTCGGCGACTACGTGCTCAACGGCGGCGAGGTGGCCGCGCTCGCCGTGATCGAGGCCGTGGTCCGGCTGGTTCCCGGGGTGATCGGCAACCCCGAGTCGCTGACCGAGGAGTCGCACGCGCCCGGCCACGACCGGCTGCTCGAGTACCCCGTCTACACCAAGCCGCCGTCGTGGCGTGGGCTCGACGTGCCCGCCGAGCTGTTCCGCGGACACCATGCCCGGATCGCCGCCTGGCGCCAGGAGCAGGCCCGGGCCCGGACCCGCGAGCGGCGTCCGGACCTGTTGCCGCCGGCCGAGCAGCCGGTGGTGGTGGCCGAGGCCGGACCCGGCGACGCCGGCGAGCTGTTCACGCTGCAACGGGCCGCCTACCTCGCCGAGGGCCGGCTGCAGGGCTGGACCATCCCGCCGCTGGTCGAGGAGCTCGCCGAGGTCGCCGCCGAGCTGCCGCACCAGCTGGTGCTGACGGCCCGGCAGGCGGGCCGGCTGATCGGCTCCGTCCGCGGCCGCGCCGACGGCGACACCTGGCGGGTCGGCCGGCTGATGGTGGTGCCGGACCGCCAGGGCGAGGGACTCGGCTCGCGGCTGCTGGCCGCGATCGAGGCGCGGGCCGTCGGCTGCACCCGCGTCGAGCTGGTCACCGGAGCCGCCAGCACCCACAACCTCGCCTTCTACGCCCGGCACGGCTACACCGAGCTCCGCCGCGAGGTCGACCCCGCCAGCGGCGTCGCGGTCGTGGTGCTCGGCAAGCCCCTGGGCTGAATCGCCTCGCACGCCCTTCGACAGGCTCAGGGCACCGTGGTCGGGAGGACGCGCCCTGAGCGCCCACCACCGTGCCCTGAGCGCCCACCACCGCGCCCTGAGCCTGTCGAAGGGCAGGGCCCGACGTCAGCTCGGCTCAGCGCTGCGTGCCGTCGTTCGCCCGCGGGCCCGCCCGGGCCGCGGCGTCACAGCGATCCGAGGGCGTGGTGGGGGAGACTGGCGCCATGTCGCAGGCCGCCACCACCTCCACGCCGGACCGGACGGAACGGCCGACCCGGGTGGTGCTCGGCGTCCGGCAGCAGTCGGTGCTCAGTGCAGTGGTGGTGGTGGGTCTGGCGTTGCTCGCCGGCGGCGGACTGCTGCTCTTCGCGCTCCAGTCGGCGCTCACCAACACCACCCGCGGCGCGCTCGAGGCCCGGGCCCGGGACGTGGCCATCCTGGCCAGCGAGCAGGGGCTGCGGGCGGTGGGCAGCGAGCTGCAGCGCGACCGGATCCGCGGCCAGGAGGTGCAGATCCTCGACGGCCAGGGTGCGGTGGTGGCCACCAGCGACCAGCGGCTGGCCGCGGCGCTGGCGCCCGGGCTGCACCCGAGCACCGGCCAGTACCGCGACCTCGGGCTCACCGGGATCGCGCAGATCGGCGACGAGGACGACTACCTGGTGGTCGCCTACGGGTTCGAGCGCGACCGGCAGCCGTACGTCGTGCAGGTGGCCGGCTCGATCCAGATCCAGTCCGACACCATCCGCACCGTCGGGCTGCTGCTGGTGGGCGGGGCACCGCTGCTGCTGGTGGTGGTCGCGGTCGCCGTCTGGGTGCTGGTGGGCCGCTCGCTCGGGGCGGTCGACCGGATCCGCAAACAGGTGGCCCGGATCGACGGCGCCCGGCTGAACGAGCGGGTGCCGGTGCCGCCGTCGCGGGACGAGATCGAGCTGCTGGCCGCCACCATGAACACGATGCTCGACCGGATCGAGGCCTCCGACCGGGCGCAGCGGGCGTTCGTCTCGGACGCCAGCCACGAGCTCCGAAGCCCGATCTCCACCCTCGTGATCACCGGTGAGGTGGCCGCGGCCGACCCGACCGGGCGCACCTGGGTGGAGATGCAGGACATCGTGCTCGACGAGAGCCGCCGGATGCGGGCGCTGGTGGAGGACCTGCTGGTGCTGGCCAAGGTCGACGCGCAGGGGCTGGCGCTGCGCCAGGTCGAGGTCGACCTCGACGACCTGCTCGACATCGAGGTCCGTCGGTTGCGCAAGGCGTCCGGGCTGACCGTGCGGTCCGACCTGGTGCCCGCGCGGGTCACCGGCGACCCGGACCGGCTCGGCCAGGTGATCCGGAACGTCGCCGACAACGCGGTCCGGCACGCGGTCTCGACGATCGCGGTCGCGGTCCGCACCGACCAGGTGCAGGCGGTGATCACCATCGACAACGACGGCCCGCCGATCGCGCCGGCCGAGCGGGGCCGGATCTTCCAGCGGTTCGTCCGGCTGGACGACGCCCGCGACCGCGACAGCGGCGGCAGCGGGCTCGGTCTGGCCATCAGCGCGGCGATCGTCGACGCGCACCACGGCCGGATCGAGACCGGCGAGACCGAGCAGGGCTGGTGCCGGTTCGCGATCACCCTGCCGCTGGCCGAGGTGGCCCGCTACGACCCCGAGACCGAGATCGAGGAGCACCACCCCTGAGGCCGCGGCCCGGGGCAGCGGGGGCTCAGACCGAGGCGGTCTGCACCTCGCCGGTCTGCTTGGCCGGCACCTGGTCGGCCACCAGCCGGTAGCCCATCCCGCGGATGGTCAGCAGGGTGTGCAGGTCGAAAGGGATGTCGATCTTCTTGCGCAGGTAGGAGATGTAGACCTCGACGACGTTCTCGCTGCCCTCGTAGGCGGGGTCCCAGACGTTGTCGAGGATCTCGGCCTTGGTGACGATGTCCCCGGCGTGCCGCATCAGGTAGCCGAGCAGCCCGTACTCGCGGGCGGTCAGCTGCAGCTCGGTGTCGCCGCGCATCACGCAGCGCTTGGCCGGGTCGAGCATCAGGGTGCCGACGGTGATCTTGTTCGGGCGCTCCGGCGCCCCGCGCCGGATCAGCGCGCGCAGCCGGGCGACCAGCACGATGAAGCTGAACGGCTTGGTCAGGTAGTCGTCGGCGCCGAGGTCGAACGCGTCGGTCTGGTCGTACTCGCCGTCCTTGGCGGTGAGCATCAGCACGGGCGTCCAGATCTTGCGCCGGCGGATCTCCTTGAGCACGTCGTAGCCGTTCTTGGCCGGCAGCATGATGTCGAGCACGATCACGTCATAGGGGTTCTCGGTGGCCGCCCACAGCCCGGTCGCGCCGTCGTGCTGCACGTCGACGATGAAGCCTTCCGCGGTCAGCCCGACCCGGATCGACTCGGCCAACCGCCGCTCGTCCTCGACCACCAGCACCCGCATGTTCGATCCTCCGATCTCCGCCCGCGTCGCGTCTTCCCATCGGACGCGCGCTCCGGGCAGCCTCATCCTGAGCGAGCCCCGCTGAGTCGACCCTGTGAATCCGGTCCCCTCACAGCCGGGGCTGGGTCACCCCCTCCGGAAGCCTCCCGCGGACCGTCGGACGGCCGGCCGCAGGGCCGGGGAACCGGCGTCCTACTGGGTGGTGGCGTGCGGCGTCGGACGCTCGAGCTGCGCGTCGAGCACCTGTGCGATCAGCTTGGTGCCGGCCGCGTTCGGGTGGTCGCCGTCGTCGGCGAGCAGGTCCGTGGGGTCTTGGCTGCCGTCGCCCTTGAACGGGCCGTAGAGGTCGACGCAGGTCGCGCTGTTCGACGCCGCGGCGTCGCAGATCGCCGTGTTCGCGGCGCGGGTGATCGCGTCGCTCCAGTCGAGATAGTCCTGGCCGCCGTCGTCCTTGGCACCGACCGAGCCGTCCTCGAACACGTTCCAGTAGTTCGTGACCAGCAGGGCGGTCGCCTTGCCGTGCCGGAGCTGACGGATCACCCCGAGCAGGTCGTCGAGGTCGGACCCCATCTGGTCGATCCCGGACTGGTAGCAGGACGAGGAGCACGAGCCGTTCTGCTGGTAGGTGTCCAGGCTGGGGGACAGGTCGTTGGCCCCGATCGTCACCACGATCACGTCGGACTGGGCGACCGTCGATCGCAGGTCGTCGTCGTTCTTGAGGTCGCTGAGCAGGTCGGCGGCGGTGGCACCGTTGACGCCGCGGTTGACCGCCGACACGTCGGTGTCCTGCTGGTCGGCGAGCATCCCGGCGAGCTGGGTCACGAAGTCGGTGCAGCCGCAGTTGGTGCCCGCGGTGACCGAGTCACCGAGCCCGAGCACCTGGTGGTAGTCGGCGGGCGACGGGCTCGCGCTGGGAGTGGGGTCGCTGCTCGGCGCGACGGTCCGTCGCGGGGACCTGTCGGTCGCGGTCGGCGACGGGCTGGCCCGCTCGGTGGGCGTCTCGACGACCGTCGGCCGCGAGCCGGCGCCGGACCAGTCGACCGACTGGTGCAGCCGGCGGGCGATGGCGACGCCGACCACACCGACCAGCAGCACGAGGACGAGGGAGGGGATCACCACCAGCGCACGGCGCCGGGCCGTGCGCCGAGGGGTCGAACGTCGGGGAGTCGGCATCGCGCCGAGGGTAGGTGGCCGCGCCGGGGCGGATGCTGAGAACCGCCCCGGCGCGCCGGGAACCCACCGGTGGGCTCAGCCCCGGGCCAGCAGCCCCAGCCGTGAGGCGCTGGCGCTGAAGACGTTCTGGTCGATCGGGCTCGAGGAGTACTGCCAGAACGTGTAGAACGGCCACTTGCCGGGCAGCGTGCCGACCGAGCTCGAGTAGCGCGCGACCCAGAGCGGGTTGGTCCGGTTGAAGGCGGTGCTGTTGCCGGTGCACCGGCTCCACCAGTCCGCGGTGGTGTAGATCACCGCGTCCCGGCCGGTCCGCTTCTTGTACTGCACGACGAAGCTGCGGATCCAGGTGACCATGGCGGCCTTGCTCTTGCCGTAGCAGGTCGCGCCGTAGGGGTTGTACTCGATGTCGAGCACGCCGGGCAGGGTGCGCCCGTCCGCGGTCCAGCCGCCGCCGCGGTTGACGAAGTAGTTGGCCTGCGTCACGCCGCTGCTGCGGTTGGGCACCGCGAAGTGGTAGGCGCCGCGGAGCATCCCGGCCGCGGCGGCACCGGTGTACTGGCTGGAGAAGTACGGGTTCCGGTAGCTGGAGCCCTCGGTGGCCTTGACGTAGGCGAACCGCATCCCGGCGGACCGCCAGTTCGACCAGTTGACCCGGCCCTGCCACGACGACACGTCCATGCCCTTGACGCCGCTGGGGGCGCGGCGGAGGGCGGTGCGGGCGTTGTCGGCGTAGCTGTAGCGGGCCTGGGCGCCGGAGGCGTTGAGCCGCACCTCGGAGCGCCAGCCCATCGAACCGGAGCCGAAGGGCAGGGCCGAGGCGTTGGTGCGGGTCGGGCCGCCGGCGGGAGCGGCCGAGGCCGGAGCACCGGCGCCGGCCAGGCCGAGCGAGCCGGCGGTCAGAGCGACCGCCAGCGGGACGAGGCCGAGACGTGCGACACGCCGTCGGCGCAGGCTTGACACGGGGGACAGGGGGGTAGGGGGCATCATGGTCCTTAAGTTGGGACAGGTGTCGGTGTGACCCGGGCGCGAACGAGCTCGACATCTCCCCAGATCGATGAGCTCGCGTTCCCCGTGCGCAGCGGGTCGGGACGAAGGGTAAGCACGACGGTGCCGATCCGTCACTACTTTCACACCCGTTTCATCTCGGCTTCGACCTGAGGTTGAACCTCGTTCGACGTCCGACCGGCGGTCGCCTCACGGCTGGGTGGGTCCGGTCACCTCCACTTCCCCTGAGCGTCTCTCAGAATTCGACTCCCGTTCGTAACCGACGACCGTTGACACGGGTTGCGCGAGTTGGGAGGTTGTGACCGCCGCCGCCGTGCGGCCACCGACCGCGCTGGGAGTCGCAGGCGAGCCGGTGACCTCCGTACCGGAATCGCCCGCATCACGGACGTCCCGACCCCGGCTCCCGATGCCGACGGAACCTGGCACCCATCCTCACGCCCGACGCGCGCGGTCGTCCGCCGGTCGCACCGCGACCACGGATCGACACGCGTCACCGAGTCGTGCCCGCGCGCCATGATCTGGCGCCCGGGCGTCGTCTTCAGGAAGGAGCCCTGATGAAGCGCTCGCACGGACTGATCACCGCGGTCGTCGCCACCGCCGCCGCCGGCCTGCTGGCGGCCTGCAGCGGTTCGACCGCCCCCAAGCCGCAGGTGGCCGCCGACGGTGCCGGTTTCGGCACCCTGCCCGCCCAGAGCGGCACCCCCAAGCCCGGCGGGGTGGTGCGGGTGGCCGAGTCGCCCGGCGCCGGACCGAACTACATCTTCCCGGTGACGCCGGCCGCGAACGGCTCGGTCTACAACAGCTACCAGTTCCAGAACCTGATGTTCCGGCCGCTCTACGGCAACGCGATCGGGGTCGACCCGAAGATCGACCTCGCGCAGAGCCTCGCCGCGCTGCCCACCTACAGCGACGGCAACAAGACGGTGACGATCAAGCTCAACGACACCTACACCTGGAGCGACGGCAAGAAGGTCGACGCCGCCGACGTGGTCTTCTTCATCGACGTGCTCAAGGCCGCGGTGAAGGAGAACGCCGCCAACTTCGGCAACTACACCCCCGGCTACTTCCCGGACAGCGTGGCCTCGGTCTCGACACCGGACTCCCAGACGGTGGTCCTCAAGCTGACCAAGGCGTTCAACCCCGAGTTCTTCCTGCAGAACCAGCTGTCCCTGATCACCCCGATGCCCTCGACGGTCTGGAACGTCGCCTCGACCGGCGGCGCGCACCTGGACTTCACCCAGCCGAAGAACGCCAAGGCGATCTACGACTACCTCGCCAAGCAGGCCGGGCAGGTGGCGACCTACGCGACCAACCCGCTCTGGCAGACGGTGGACGGACCCTGGCGGCTGACGGCCTACAACGCCAACACCAGCGGCCTGACCATGAAGCCGAACGAGAAGTACACCGGCCCGCAGAAGGCCCAGATCGCCGAGCTGCAGGAGGTGGCCTTCACTTCAGAGTCGGCCCAATTCAGCCAGCTGCGGAGCGGCCAGCTCGAGGTCGGCGCCGTGCCCTTCACCGACCTGGCGCAGGCCCCGACGCTGCAGCAGAAGGGCTACGCGGTCTACGGCTACCCGAGCTTCGGCTTCAACTACGTCGTGTTCAACTTCCACGACAGCACCGGGCACTTCGACAAGATCATCGCCCAGTCCTACGTCCGGCAGGCGCTGGCGCACCTGCAGGACGAGCCCGGGTTGATCAAGGGCGTCTTCCGGACCGCGGCGGTGCCCTCCTACGGCCCGGTCCCGGCGGTGCCGAAGACCGAGTTCACCCCGGCCGACGCGAGCACGAACCCCTACCCGTACAGCATCGACGCCGCCAGCAAGCTGCTCTCCAGCCACGGCTGGAAGGTCGTCCCGGGCGGACAGACCACCTGCACCTCGCCCGGCACCGGTGCCAACCAGTGCGGCGCGGGCATCCCGGCCGGCACCCCCCTGACCTGGAACATCTACTACGGCAACCAGCCGGCGGTGATCGAGCAGCAGGTGACCGCGTTGATCTCCGCGGCCAAGCAGGTCGGCATCACGATCGACTCGTCCTCGAAGACCTTCAACTACCTGATCCAGAACTTCAGCGTCCCGTCCGCGCCGTCCAACAACGACAAGTGGGCGATGATGGACTTCGGCGGGTTCTCGGTCTCGAACTACCCGACCACCAACCAGATCTTCAACACCACCGGCTCCTACAACGAGGGCGGCTACAGCAACGCCCAGGCCGACAAGCTGATCCAGGCCTCGGTCTTCGGCAGCGACCGGAACGCGGTGGCCACCGAGGCCTCCTTCCTCAGCAAGGACGTGCCGGCGATCTTCCAGCCCAACGTGGACAGCGTCTACGCCTGGAGCGGCAAGCTCTCGGGCCCGCCCGGAAGCTTCTCGGCGCTGAGCCAGTACCGGCTCAACCCCGAGTACTGGTACTTCAAGCAGTAGTCGTCACCGGTCGCCCGCACTCGCCAACCCGGACGGAGGATCTCCCATCGGCGTCTACCTGCTCCGCAGGACCGGTGTCTCGCTCGTGGTGCTGCTCGGCATCTCGGTGCTGGTGTTCGTGCTCCTGCACGCCATCTCCAGCTCACCCGGCCGGGCGGTGCTCGGGGTCCAGGCCTCGGCCGCCTCGGTCGCCGCGTTCAACCACGCCCACGGCTACGACCGCCCGCTGCCGTTGCAGTACCTGAGCTATCTCGGCAGCCTGCTGCACGGCGACCTCGGCTACTCCTACAAGCTCAACCAGCCGGTCACCGCGCTGCTCGGCGAGAACGCCGGCCGGAGCGCGTTCCTGTCGGCGGTCTCCCTGGTGCTCTCGGTGGTGATTGCGGTGCCGCTCGGGATCCTCCAGGCGGTCAAGCGCAACACGGTGATCGACAACAGCCTGACCGGGCTGGCCTTCGTGCTCTACTCGATCCCCGCGTTCTTCCTCGGCCTGGTGCTGATCGAGTTCTTCAGCCTCCGGCTGAACCTGCTGCCCAGCGAGGCCAGCCAGGCCACGACCGTGCTCGGGGTGGTCGCGGACCCGGTCTCGATGATCCTGCCGGTGGTCACCCTGACCGCGGTCTCGGTGGCGGCGTTCTCCAGGTACATGCGGTCGTCCGCGCTGGACAACCTGGCCCAGGACTACATCCGGGTCGCCCGGGCCAAGGGCCTGACCGAGCGGCAGGTGCTGTCGCGGCACCTGCTCCGCAACTCCTGCCTGCCGATCATCACGCTGGTCGGGCTGTCGCTGCCCGCCCTGCTGGCCGGCAACCTGATCGTCGAGACGGTCTTCAACTTCCCCGGGCTCGGGCTGCTGTTCTTCAACAGCCTGCAGAAGGAGGACTACCCGGTACTGATGGCCTACAGCCTGATCGTCGGGGTGCTGACTGTGCTCGGCAACCTCGTCGCCGACGTGGCCCTGGCCTTCACCGACCCCCGGATCCGGCTGCACTGATGGGAGCGCACGCATGAGCATCACCGCCGGCGTCGAACCGCCGGGCACGCCACCCACCCTGACCGCGGCCCCCGAGGGCGGCCCGGTGCACGTCTCGATCCCGATCTGGCGGCTCGCGCTGCGGTCGTTCGTCGAGAACCGGCTCGCCGTGGCCGGGGTGGTGATCCTGGTCTTCTTCGTGCTGTTCAGCTTCGTCGGCCCGCTGCTGTACCACACCAACCAGGTCGACACCGACATCGCGAACACCTTCCTGCCACCCCAGCCGGGCAACCCGCTGGGCACCGAGAGCCACGGGTTCGACGTGCTGGGCCGGCTGATGAAGGGCGGTCAGTCCTCGCTGGAGATCGCCTTCCTGTCGGCGGTGATCGCCACCGTGATCGGCACCCTCTACGGGGCGCTCGCCGGGCTGGCCGGCGGGCTGCTCGACGCCGCCATGATGCGGCTGGTCGACGTGCTGCTGGCCATCCCGTTCCTGTTCATCGTGCTGATCATCGCGACCCGGTTCAACGCCTCGGTGCTCAGCCTGAGCCTGTTGCTCGGCGCCTTCTCCTGGCTGGTGCCGGCCCGGTTGGTCCGCGGTGAGGTGCTCAGTCTGCGGAGCCGCGACTTCGTCTCGGCCGCCCGGGTGATGGGGGCCGGCCGGTGGCGGCTGATCAGTCGGCACCTGATCCCGAACGCGCTCGGGGTGGTGGTGGTCAACATCACCTTCCAGGTGGCCGACGCGCTGCTGGCCGTGTCCGCACTCGGGTTCCTCGGCTTCGGGCTCAACTACCCGCAGGTCAGCTGGGGCGACATGCTCTCCAACGGCATCAGCTATCTGCTCTCCGGCTACTGGTGGCTGATCTACCCCGTCGGGCTGTGCCTGGTGCTGGTGGTGATGGCCTCCAACTTCATCGGCGACGCCCTCCGCGACGCCGTCGACGTCCGGCTCCGCCGGCGCTGATCACCCGTCCTCCCGTCACCCGAGTCGAGCAGGAGCGCCGTGTCGTACCCGCTGGAGATCGAGAACCTGCGCACCCAGATCCGCCTGCGCCACTCCGTCGTGCAGGCGGTCAGCGACCTGTCGCTGCACATCGAGGCCGGCGAGACGCTCGGCCTGGTCGGCGAGTCCGGCTGCGGCAAGTCGATGACCGGGCTCTCGATCATGGGGCTGCTGCCGCCGGGCGGCTCGATCGTCGGTGGCTCGGTCCGCGTCGACGGCCGCGAGCTGGTCGGGCTGCCCGAGCCGGAGCTGCAGCGGGTCCGCGGCAACGAGGTCGCGATGGTCTTCCAGGACTCGATGACCTCGCTCAACCCGACCCGGACCATCGGCTACCAGGTCGCCGAGCCGGTCCGCCGCCACCTCGGGGCCGGCAAGGCCGAGGCCCGCGAGCGCGCTCTGGAGGTGCTCGGCCTGGTCGGGTTGCCGCGCCCGGCCGAACGACTGGACGACTACCCGCACCAGCTGTCGGGCGGGCTGCGGCAGCGGGTGCTGATCGCGATGGCCCTGGCCTGCGGGCCGAAGGTGCTGATCGCCGACGAACCCACCACCGCGATGGACGTCACCATCCAGTCGCAGATCCTGCACCTGCTCGACGACCTCAAGAAGCGGCTCGGCATGGCCGTGCTGCTGATCACCCACGACATGGGGGTGGTGGCCGGCCGCGCCGACCGGGTGCACGTGATGTACGCCGGCCAGCTGGTCGAACGCGCCGGCACCACCGAGCTGTTCGACGCGATGGCCCACCCCTACACCCAGGGGCTGCTCGCCTCGATCCCGCAGCTCGACCAGCCGCCCGCCTCGACGCTCTACAGCATCCCGGGCATCCCGCCCGACCTCGCCGACCCGCCGCGTGGCTGCCGGTTCGCGGCCCGGTGCCCGTACGCGGACGCCCGGTGCGAGACCGAGCCGACGCTGGCGGTGACCGGACCCGCCCGGGCCGGCGCCGAGCACGAGGTGGCCTGCTGGCACCCGGTCGAGGGACCGCTGCCGCGGCTGGCCGCACCGACCCCGGCGCCGTCGGCGACCCCGACCCCGGGCCCGACCGCGACGGCCCGGCCGGCAACCGAGCCGGCGCCGGGGCCGGCGACCGGGCCTCAGGAGGACGAGCGCGCCGAGCTGGTGGCGGTCACCGGACTGGTCCGGGAGTTCCCGGTCCGGAGCGGGCTGTTCGGGCGCTCCGGGCTCAGCGTCAAGGCGGTCAGCGACGTGTCGTTCACCGTGCGCCGGGGCGAGACCTTCGGGTTGGTGGGGGAGTCCGGCTGCGGCAAGTCGACGATCGGCCGGATGGTGGTCGCTCTCGACCGCCCGGACCGCGGCGCGGTGGCGCTGCGCGGCGAGGACCTCGCCACCCTCGGCGGCCGTCCGCTGCGCCGCCGGCGCCGCGACCTCCAGCTGATGTTCCAGGACCCGTACGCCTCGCTCGACCCGCGGGTCCGGGTCGGGGCCACCCTGCGCGAACCGCTCGAGATCCAGGGCATCGGCAGTCGGCGCGAGCAGGACCGGCGGATCCGCGAGCTGCTGGCCGAGGTCGGGCTGCCCGGCTCGGCGGTCGACCGCTACCCGCACGAGTTCTCCGGGGGACAGCGGCAGCGGATCGGGCTGGCCCGGGCGCTGGCGCTCAGCCCGGCGCTGATCGTGGCGGACGAGCCGGTCAGTGCCCTCGACGTCTCGATCCGCTCGCAGGTGCTCAACCTGATGAAGCGGCTGCAGGCCACCCACGAGCTCTCGTACGTGGTGATCTCGCACGACCTCGCGGTGGTCAAGTACCTGGCCGACCGGATCGGGGTGATGTACCTCGGCCGGCTGGTCGAGGTCGGGCCGGCCGCGGAGATCTACGCCGCCCCGGCGCACCACTACACCGCGGGTCTGATCGACTCCATCCCGGTGCCGGACCCGCGGGCCGAGCGGTCCAAGCCGCGCGACGGCGTCCGCGGGGAGCTGCCGAGCCCGGTGCACCCGCCGTCCGGGTGCCGGTTCCGCACCCGGTGCCCGGCCGCGCAGGCGATCTGCGCGGAGGAGCTGCCGCCGCTCCGGCCGTTCGGACCCGGGCACGCGGCCGCGTGCCACTTCCCGCTCCGCGAGCCCGAGCCGGACCGGCCCGCGGCGCCGGTGGCGACCCTGGCGACCCCGGTGACCCCGGTGACCCCGGCCGGCCGGACCACCGAGCAGACTGCTGACCCGTCGACCCCCGACTCCCGGAGGACCCCATGACGATCCGTCGCATCCGACTCTTCGGCGACCCGGTGCTGCGCGAGCGCGCGGCACCGGTGGTCGACTTCGACGCCGAGCTCCGCGCACTGGTCACCGACCTGGTGGACACGATGGTCGACGCCGACGGCGGCGGCATCGCGGCGCCGCAGATCGGCGTGGGTCTGCGGGTGTTCACCTACCGGCTCGGCGACGAGATCGGCCACGTGGTCAACCCGACGGTCGAGTTCGTCGGGGACGAGGAGCAGCTCGCCGAGGAAGGCTGCCTGTCGATCCCGGGGCTGCCGTTCGACTGCCGGCGGCACCTGCAGGTGGTCACCACCGGCTTCACCATGGACGGCGAGCCGTTGCGGCTGGACGGCAACGGCCGGCTGAGCCAGATCATCCAGCACGAGACCGACCACCTCGACGGGATCCTGTTCGTCGACCGGCTCGACCCCGCGACCCGTCGCGCGGCCGAGGAGGCCATCCGGGCGGCCGAGTGGAGCGGCGGCGTGGTGCCCGAGATCCGGGTCAGCCCGCACGCCCCGCTGCGTCCGGGCGGGTTGCACCCCGGCCGGTGAGACCCGCGCCACACCCGGGGTGAGGTGTGCGCCCACCGGGAGTGAGGCGTTCGCCACACCGCCCGCGCTGAGCGCCTCGCGATGAGGGAGGCTGAGAAGCCTGGGGCTAATGTTGACGTTCGTGGCGACGATGACCCTGACCGCTCATCAGAGAGCGGCCCGCTCGACCGTGGTGCTCAAGGTGCTGATGGCCGTGAGCGGCGTGATCATGATCTTGTTCCTGCTCGCCCACATGTACGGCAACCTCAAGGCGTACGCGGGCGCGCAGGCGTTCAACGACTACTCCCACCACCTGCGCACGATCGGCGAGCCGATCCTGCCCTACGGCGGCGCCCTCTGGGTGATCCGCGTGGTGCTGGTGGCGGCGGTGCTGGCGCACATGTTCTCGGCGTTCCGGCTGTGGGCCCGCTCGACCCGGGCCCGCGGGGGCGTCCAGCGCTACCACAGCCCGAAGGCCAAGCGCGGGGTCCAGCGCACCTACGCCTCGTTCACGCTCCGCTGGGGCGGGATCGTCATCATCCTGTTCGTCATCTTCCACCTGCTCCAGCTGACCTTCGGGGTGGTCAACCCCGGTGGCCCGGCGGACACGCCCTACGGCCGGCTGGTGGCGGGCTTCCAGGTCTGGTGGGTGGTGCTCGCCTACACGGTGGCGCTGCTCGCGGTCGGCTTCCACCTGCGGCACGGGGTGTGGAGCGCGCTCACCACGCTGGGCGCGAACGCCTCGGCGCTGGCGCGGAAGCGGCTCAACATCCTGGCCCACGTGGTCACCGCGATCATCACGATCGGATTTTTGTCGGTGCCCTACAGCATCGTCTTCGGGCTCGTGAAGTGAAGGGATGGTCATGATGAGCACACCTCCGACCGGTGAGCAGCGTCGTCGCTTCGGGTTGCCGCACCGGCACCGCCGCGAACCCGCGCAGGACTTCGCGCAGCACCACGACGGCGACGCGACCGGCGGCGGCACCGCAACCGCCACCGACTCGGGGACGGGGACCACCATGGAGACCTCCACGCAGGCCACCGGCTCGCACGGCAGCAGCAGCTTCCGCTCGCTGGACGCCGACAGCGTCTTCGAGGCCGGGGCGCCGATCGAGGACAAGAAGGCGCCGCACGTCTCGATCGAGAAGCGCTGGGATGAGCGCAAGTTCAACGCCAAGCTCGTCAACCCGGCGAACCGGCGGAAGCTGAGCGTCATCATCGTCGGCACCGGGCTCGCCGGGGCCTCGGCGGCGGCCACCCTCGGCGAGGCCGGGTACCACGTCAAGAGCTTCTGCTACCAGGACAGCCCCCGCCGGGCGCACTCGATCGCCGCCCAGGGCGGCATCAACGCGGCGAAGAACTACCGCAACGACGGCGACTCGGTCTACCGGCTGTTCTACGACACGGTGAAGGGCGGCGACTTCCGCAGCCGGGAGTCCAACGTCTACCGGCTGGCCCAGGTCAGCACCCAGATCATCGACCAGTGCGTCGCGCAGGGCGTCCCGTTCGCCCGCGAGTACGGCGGCCTGCTCGACAACCGCAGCTTCGGCGGCGTCCAGGTGTCCCGCACCTTCTACGCACGCGGTCAGACCGGCCAGCAGCTGCTGATCGGCGCCTACCAGGCGCTCGAGCGGCAGATCGCGGCCAAGACCGTCGAGATGCACACCCGGCACGAGATGCTCGAGCTGATCGTGGTCGATGGCCGGGCCCGCGGCGTCGTCGTCCGCGACATGGTGAGCGGCGAGATCGAGACGCACCTGGCCGACGTGGTGGTGCTGTGCACCGGCGGCTACGGCAACGTCTTCTACCTCTCGACCAACGCCATGGGCTGCAACGTGACCGCCACGTGGCGCGCGCACCGCAAGGGCGCGCTGTTCGCGAACCCCTGCTACACGCAGATCCACCCGACCTGCATCCCGGTCAGCGGCGACTACCAGTCGAAGCTGACTCTGATGAGCGAGTCGCTGCGCAACGACGGCCGGATCTGGGTGCCCAAGAGCGGCGAGGACAAGCGCGACCCGCGGGAGATCCCCGAGGACGAGCGCGACTACTACCTCGAGCGGATCTACCCGGCCTTCGGCAACCTGGTGCCGCGCGACATCGCCAGCCGGGCCGCCAAGAACGTCTGCGACGAGGGTCGCGGGGTCGGGCCGGGCGGGCTCGGGGTCTACCTCGACTTCGCCGACGCCATCGACCGGATGGGTCGCAAGGCGGTCGAGGCCAAGTACGGCAACCTCTTCGACATGTACGCCCAGATCACCGGCGAGAACCCGTACGAGACGCCGATGCGGATCTACCCGGCGGTGCACTACACCATGGGCGGTCTGTGGGTCGACTACGACCTGGAGAGCTCGATCCCGGGTCTGTTTGTGGCCGGCGAGGCGAACTTCTCCGACCACGGGGCCAACCGGCTCGGCGCCAGCGCGCTGATGCAGGGCCTGGCCGACGGGTACTTCGTGCTCCCGAACACGATCAACGACTACCTGGCCAGCGGTCCGTACCCGAAGGTCGAGGAGGACCACCCGGCGGTCGTCGAGGCGGTCGAGTCGGTCAAGGGCCGGATCGAGACGCTGCTCGGGATCCAGGGCACCCGGACCGTCGACTCCTTCCACAAGGAGCTCGGCCACATCATGTGGGACTACTGCGGCATGGAACGGACCGAGGAGGGCCTGTGCAAGGCCATCGGCCGGATCCGCGAGCTCCGTGACGAGTTCTGGTCCGACGTCAAGGTGCTGGGTGCCAACGAGGAGATCAACCAGGCCCTCGAGCGCGCCGGCCGGGTGGCCGACTTCCTCGAGCTCGGCGAGCTGATGTGCATCGATGCGCTGCACCGGCGCGAATCCTGTGGCGGGCACTTCCGCGCCGAGAGCCAGACCGAGGACGGCGAGGCGCTGCGTCACGACGACGAGTTCGCCTACGTCGCGGCCTGGGAGTACGGCGGGGAGGGCAAGCCCGTCCTCCACAAGGAGGACCTGCACTACGAGTACGTCGAGATGAAGCAGCGCAGCTACAAGTAGGTGCTGGAGCACTCCTCGCGAGCGTCGGTGAGCGAGGCGCCGGGCTCCGTCTGGACGAGTGAGCACCCGGGTCCCGGGCCCGGCAGCAGCAGCTGCCGTCCGCGGAGCCGGTCGGGACAACCCGGGGCGCAGCGAGGAAGACGGAGACGTGAGGCGCCGAGCGGGCGCGAGCGAGGACGAAGGAGTAGACAATGAAGATCACGGTGCGGGTGTGGCGACAGGCCAACGCCACCGCCAAGGGCCGGATGGTGTCCTACGAGGTGCCGGACGTCAGCGAGGACATGTCGTTCCTCGAGATGCTGGACGTGCTGAACGACCGGTTGACCACGCAGGGCGAGGACCCGATCGCCTTCGACCACGACTGTCGTGAGGGCATCTGCGGCAGCTGCGGCGTCGTCATCGACGGCAAGGCCCACGGTCCGCAGCAGACGACGACCTGCCAGCTGCACATGCGGAGCTTCTCCGACGGCGACGTCATCGACATCGAGCCCTGGCGGGCCGAGGCGTTCCCGGTGCTCAAAGACCTGATCGTCGACCGGAGCGCGTTCGACCGGATCATCCAGGCCGGCGGCTTCATCTCCGCGCCGACCGGTGCCGCGCCCGACGCGCACGCCGCCCCGATCCGCAAGGAGGACGCCGACGACGCGTTCGACGCGGCCACCTGCATCGGCTGCGGCGCCTGCGTGGCAGCCTGCCCGAACGGCTCGGCGATGCTCTTCACCTCGGCCAAGATCACCCACCTCGGGCTGCTGCCGCAGGGCCAGCCCGAGCGGCGGTCGCGGGTGCTCAGCATGGTCGGCCAGCACGACGCCGAGGGCTTCGGCAACTGCACCAACATCGGGGAGTGCACCGCGGTCTGCCCAAAGGGCATCCCGCTCGAGACGATCTCGCGGCTCAACCGCGACCTGCTCGGCGCACTGGTGCGCGGCGGCGACGAGTGAGCCGGCGCCACCGAGCGCGCGGCTGACCGGGGCAGCGGCAGTCCAGCACACGCATTCCCAGCAGAGCCCGGCGGACCTCCGCCGGGCTCTGCTGCGTCCGGAGCGAAAACCCGTTGCCGGGCGGTGGCGGCGGGTCTAACGTCGTCCCCGTCCTGTTGTCGACCGAGGAGTCGCCGGTGTTGGTCTGAGGCCCGTTGACCTCGCCCGTGGTGCCGTTGCGCCCGGGCACTCGTCGATCGACCTCAGGAGCACCATGCCCTCCGGCCACTCCGCGCTGTCCGCGCTCGCCGTCGACCACCTCGGGTTCGGCTGGCCCGACGGCCAGACCGTCCTCCACGACCTCACGCTCGCCTTCCCCTCCGGTCTGACCGGGCTGATCGGGGCCAACGGCAGCGGCAAGACCACCCTGCTCGGCCTCCTCACCGGCCGGCTCACGCCCACCGCGGGCTCGGTCACCCGGCCCGACGACCTCGGCCACCTGCCGCAGGACCTCGTCCTCGACGTCCGCAGCAGCGTCGCCGACGTGCTCGGCATCGCCGAGACCCGGCGGGTGCTCCGGCGGATCGAGGCGGGCGAGGGGAGTCCGGAGGACTTCGACCGGGTCGCCGACCAGTGGGACGTCGAGGAGCGCGCCACCGCGCAGCTCGCAGCTCTCGGCTTCGACGACCTCGTTCTCGACCGGCCGATCCGGACGCTGTCCGGAGGCGAGGCGGTGCTGCTGGCGCTGGCCGCGCTGTTCCTCCGCGGCTGCCCGGCGATCCTGCTCGACGAGCCGACCAACAACCTCGACTCCGGGGCGCGGGAGCGGCTGTACGCCGGGCTCGCCCGGTGGTCCGGGATCGCGGTGGTGGTCAGCCACGACCGCGACCTGCTGATGCGCTGCGACCAGATCGTCGAGCTCCGCGACGGCCGCGCCGCGACCTACGGCGGCAACTTCGTCGCCTACACCGAGCAGGTCGAGCTCGAGCAGGCCGCCGCCGAGCGGATGGTCCGCAGTGCCGAGGCCGAGCTGCACCGTCAGCGGCGCGAGCTGATCGAGAACCAGACCAAGCTGGCCCGGCGCAAGAAGGTGGCGGACAAGGCGTACGCGGAGAAGCGTCAGCCCCGGATCGCGATGAACGCGCTCAAGCGGTCGGCCCAGGTCTCGGCGGCCAAGCTGACCGAGACCCACCGCGGTGAGGTGGAGCACGCCCGCGAGGAGCTCGCCGCGGCGGAGGAGCGGCTCCGCGACGAGGACGCGATCTCGGTCGACCTGGCCGCCTCCGAGCTGCCTGCGGGGCGGGAGGTGCTCCGGACCGAGGACCTGGTGCTCCGGAACGGCGTCCGCGCCGACCTCCCGGTCCGCGGGCCGGAGCGGCTGGCGCTCGTCGGCCCGAACGGGTCCGGCAAGACCACCCTGATCGACACCCTCACCGGTCGGCTCGAGCCGGTCGCTGGGCGGGCCGAGCTACGGGTGCCGTGGCGCGAGCTGCCCCAGCGGCTGACCCTGCTGCCCGCCGAGCGGACGGTGCTGGAGGCGGTCGGCGCGCTCGCCCCGAGCGCGGACACCGCCACGCTGCGCGGCCGGCTGGCCCGGTTCCTGCTCGGCGCCGACGTGGTCACCCGGCGGGTGGCCACGCTCTCCGGCGGCGAGCTGTTCCGGGCCACGCTGGCGGCGGTGATGCTGGCCGAGCCGGCGCCGCAGCTGCTGATCCTCGACGAGCCGACCAACAACCTCGACCTGGCCAGCCTCGGTCAGCTGACCGGCGCGCTGCGGGCCTACCCGGGCGCGCTGCTGGTGGTCAGCCACGACCCCCGGTTCCTCGAGGACATCGGCATCACCACGACGGTCGGCTACGACGTGGAGGAGCGCAGCTTCCGGCGGTCGGACTGAGCAGCCGGAGGTCGTCAAGGTGGTGTCGGTCGGCTCGACCGTGGCCGGGCGACGGCGCCGGACCACCGGTCGACCCCCGTCGACACCTTCAGGCCGGACCCGTGCGCCGCCGCCGCACGGCACACGCCACATCCCCCCGCGGGCACCGCCGTCGCGTGGACCGACAACCGGCGGCTGTGGCATGTTGCCTTTTCACCTAAGCGGCACCGATCAGGTAAGTCAATACCTTGGCGCCGGCTGGGCGGCATCGGGGCGGGCGACGACGATTTCGTCGCCTCCGGTCGGCTGTGGCAGACTGGTCGGCTGTTGTCGTCGTGTCGCGGCTCCTGCCACAGGGGGATCGTCCGCAGCGCGACGACTGTCGTGTCGGACACATTCTTGTGGTGACCTGTGGCACCCGGCGAGGACAACATCATGGCCAAGTTGGCGACCGGTTCCCTGATCGGCGAGCTCGACGGCGCGAGCCTGCGCACCGACGTCCCGGACTTCCGACCCGGCGACACCGTCAAGGTGCACGTGAAGGTCGTCGAGGGCAACCGCTCCCGCGTCCAGCTGTTCACCGGTGTGGTGATCGCGCGCTCCGGCGACGGCGTCCGCGAGTCGTTCACCGTGCGCAAGGTGAGCTTCGGGGTCGGGGTCGAGCGGACCTTCCCGGTGCACAGCCCGATCATCGAGAAGATCGAGGTCGACCGTCGTGGTGATGTCCGCCGGGCCAAGCTCTACTACCTCCGTGGTCTGCGCGGCAAGGCCGCCAAGATCAAGGAGAAGCGCGACAACGCGAGCTGATCACCGACCGCGCCGCGACGCGGCGGTGGTGGGGTGAGCGGGCGGACCCGACCTCGGGGTCCGCTGCGCTGGCTGCTGACCTTCGTCAAGGAGATCGCGGTCGTCGTCGTGGGGGCGTTGATCGTCTCCGCCGTGGTGCGTGCCTTCGTCGGCCAGGCCTTCGAGATCCCCTCGGGATCGATGGAGCGGACGCTCGGCATCGGCGACCGGGTGGTCGTCGAGAAGTTGAGCGACGTCAAGCGCGGTGAGGTCGTCGTGTTCGCCGACCCGGGTGGCTGGCTACCGCCCACCACCCACCACGAGCGCGGGCCGGTCGGCCGTGCGCTCGAGTTCGTCGGGCTGCTGCCCGACACCGGCACGGACCACCTGACCAAACGGATCATCGGGTTGCCGGGCGACCAGGTGGTCTGCTGCGACAGCCGGGGCCGGATCACGGTCAACGAGCACCCGCTGAACGAGGACGCCTACCTCTACGCGGCACCGGACGGCCGGCAGGACCGGCCCTCCGACATCCGCTTCTCGGTGGTCGTCCCGGCGGGCCGGGTGTTCGTGCTGGGTGACCACCGCTCGAACAGCCGCGACTCCCGCTGCCACCTCGACGACCGCCGACCCGGTCAGCCGCGGGGAGATAATGCCTTCGTGCCGATCAACCTGGTGGTGGGACGGGCGGTGGCGATCTACTGGCCGCTGTCCCACCTGGACACGCTGAAGATCCCGTCGACGTTCGCGGACGTCCCCGCCGGTCAGACGCCGGCGCCGTCACGGGCCAGCGTGCAGGCCGGACCGGACGCGGACTGTTGAGCCGCGGTCCGGAGGAGACCGTCACCGCCGAGACCGCTGCGGAGCCCGCACCGCGCCGCGGCGTGGGGTCCCTGATCAAGGAACTGCTGATCGTGGTGGTCGGTGCGGTGATCATCTCGTCGCTGATCCGGCTGTTCCTCGGGCAGATGTTCGTCATCCCGTCCGGCTCGATGGAGCACACGCTCGAGATCGGTGACCGGGTCGCCGTGCAGAAGGTGACCCACTTCCACCGCGGTCAGATCGTCGTCTTCGCCGACCCGGGAGGCTGGCTGGGCGCGGACGAGCAGGCCCAGCCCCGCGGCCCCGTCGGCAAGGCGCTCGAGTTCGTCGGCGTGCTGCCCGACACCAGCACGAACCACCTGATCAAGCGGGTGATCGGGATGCCGGGTGACCACGTGGTCTGCTGCGACAGCCGGGGCCGGATCACGGTCAACGGTTACCCGCTGAACGAGACCAGCTATCTCTACCGCGACGGCGACGACCAGGTCAGGCCCTCCGACACCCGCTTCGACGTGGTGGTGCCCGCCGGGCGGATCTGGGTGATGGGCGACCACCGCGACGACAGCGCGGACTCCCGGTGTCACCTCAACGACGTCTCGCTCGACGGCATCCGCGGATCGAACGCGTTCGTCCCCGAGACCGACGTGGTCGGTCCCGCGTTCGCGATCGTCTTCCCGTTCAGCCGGGCCACGATCCTGCACACCCCGGCGACCTTCGACGGCGTCCCGGCGCCAGCCTCCCCGGCGCCGGCGGAGCCCAAGATCAACACCCCGAACGCGGGCTGCTGATGGCGATCACCGAGGTCCCCCGGGTGGTGGTGCGCAAGGACAGCGGGCTGTACGGCTACGAGCGTGCGCTCAAGCGGGTCGGGCTCGCACCGGTGGCCGGGGCCGACGAGGCCGGGCGCGGTGCCTGCGCCGGGCCGCTGGTCGCCGGCGCCGCGATCCTGTCCGACGCCAAGAGCAAGCAGATCCGGGGGCTCCGGGACAGCAAGCTGCTGAGCGCGGCGCAGCGTGAGCGGTGCTACGCCGAGATCGTCGAGAAGGCGCTGTCCTGGGCGGTGGTCAGCATCGAGCCCGGCGAGTGCGACGCGATGGGGATGCACGTTGCCAACATCACCGCGCTGCGGCTGGCGCTGCTCCGGCTCGACGTCGAGCCGGCGTACGTGCTGACCGACGGGTTCCCGGTGGACGGGTTCGGCGCGCCCGGGCTCGCGGTCTGGAAGGGCGACCGGGTGGCGGCCTGCGTGGCGGCCGCGTCGATCGTGGCCAAGGTGACCCGGGACGCGATGATGGCGCAGCTGCACGAGACCTACCCCGAGTACGCCTTCGACGTGCACAAGGGCTACTGCACGCCGCTGCACCAGGAGCGGCTCGACGCCTACGGGCCGAGCCCCATCCACCGCATGCGTTACGAGAACGTCTCCCGCACCGCCGCGGTCGGACGGGAGCGAGGGGTCTATCCGCCGATGGTTAAGGTGATCCGCGATGAGTGCTGAGGACCTGGAGCAGTACGAGAGCGAACTCGAGCTGCAGCTGTACCGCGAGTACAAGGACGTCGTCGGGATCTTCACCTACGCGGTGGAGACCGAGCGGCGTTTCTACCTGTGCAACGCGGTGGACATGAAGGTGCGGACCGAGGGCGCTGACGCCTACTTCGAGGTCTCGATGGCCGACGCCTGGGTCTGGGACATGTACCGCCCCGCCCGCTTCGTCAAGAGCGCCAAGGTCCTCACCTTCCACGACGTCTCGATCGAGGAGATCGCCCACAGCGACCTCGAGGTCCCCAAGGACTCCTGACGGCCGCTGAGCCTGGCCGCACGCGCTGAGCCTGATCACGTGCGCTGAGCCTCATCACGTGCGCTGAGCCTGATCACGTGCGCTGAGCCTGACCACGTGCGCTGAGCCTGTCGAAGCGCCCGACGACGTGCGCTGAGCCTGTCGAAGCGCCCGCCCACGCGCGCTGAGCCTGTCGAAGCGCCGGTCCCACGTGCGCTGGGCCTGACCACGTGCGCTGAGCCCGTCGAAGCGCCGGTCCCACGTGAGCTGAGCCCGTCGAAGCGCCGGTCCCACGTGCGCCGGGCCGGACCAGGTGCGCTGGGCTTGTCGAAGCAACGGTTCCACGTGCGCTGAGCTTGTCGAAGCGGCGGTTCCACGTGCGCTGAGCCCCACCACGCGCGCTGAGCCTGTCGAAGCGCCGGGGGTGTTGCCGGCCGCGCCGCCCCGTCCACAGACCCGGGCCGCTCTGGAGCTCCGTCCACAGACCCCCCGCCTCCGTCGGCACCGCCGGCCACACCTGCCCAAGGTGCAGTCGTGAGCACTCCCAGACCACCCGGTCCCCATCGGAAGCCACCCGCGGACCGACCGACGCTCGGGGCTCGCGGCGAGCAGCTGGCGGTCGACCACCTCGAGGCCGAGGGCCTCGCGATCGTCGACCGCAACTGGCGCTGCCGGTGGGGCGAGATCGACATCGTGGCCGCCGAGCCGGTCCCGGACGGCCGGCGGCGACTGGTCTTCTGCGAGGTGAAGACCCGCTCGGGCCGCGGTTACGGGTCGCCGCTCGAGGCCGTCACCTACGCCAAGCTGCAGCGGCTGCGCCGCCTCGCGGGGCACTGGCTGGAGGCTCGGGGTGGGCGGGCTGGTGGCGGGGAGTGGGCGGAGATCCGGCTCGATGTGGTGGGGGTGTTGCTCGACGGCGGCACCGGCACCCCGGAGATCGATCACGTGAAGGCGGTCGGCTGATGGGGCTGGCGTCGAGCTGGTCGGTGGCGCTGCTGGGTCTGGAGGGTCGGATCGTCGAGGTCGAGGCCGACATCGGTGCGGGTCTGCCGCGGACGGTGATGGTCGGGTTGCCCGACACCGCGCTGTACGAGTCCCGGGACCGGTGCAAGGCGGCGATCGGCAACAGCGGGCACCGTTGGCCCGACCGGCTGGTGACGATCAACTTGAGCCCGGCTGCGCTGCCGAAGGCGGGCGCGCACTACGACCTGGCCGTGGTCGCGGCGGTGTTGGCCGCCGATGACGTGCTGCCCGAGGCGCAGTTGGCGGGGACGGTGTTCCTGGGTGAGTTGAGTCTGGACGGGCGGTTGCGTCCGGTCCGGGGGTTGCTGCCGGCGTTGCTGGCGGCCTCGCGGGCCGGGTTCCGGCGGGCGGTGGTGCCGCAGCAGCAGGCGGGGGAGGCGGCTCTGGTCGGTGAGCTCGAGGTCTTCGGGATCGCGACGCTGACTCAGCTGATTGCGCTGTTCCGGGGCGAGCCGGTGCCGGAGGCGGCACCGGACGAGCCGCACCCGGAGTCGGCCGCGGTCGAGGACGGTGAACCGCTCGACCTGTTCGACGTCGTGGGCCAGCCGGAGGCTCGCTGGGCGCTGGAGGTGGCGGCCGCGGGTCGGCATCATCTCGGCATGCTCGGGCCGCCCGGGGTGGGGAAGACGATGCTGGCCGAGCGGTTGCCCGGGTTGCTGCCGCGCTTGAGCGTGGCCGAGGCACTGGAGGTGTCGGCGCTGCACTCGCTGGCCGGTCGTCCGTTGGAGAGCGGTCTGATCCGGGTGCCGCCGTATGCGGATCCGCATCACTCGGCCTCGATGGTGAGCATCGTCGGCGGCGGCCCGCGGATCGCCAAGCCGGGAGCGGTTTCGCTCGCGCACCGCGGCGTGCTCTTCCTGGACGAGGCGCCGGAGTTCCCGAGCAAGGTGCTCGACTCGCTGCGCACTCCGCTGGAGTCCGGCACCGTGAGCATCTGGCGGAGTGAGAACCAGACGCGCTATCCGGCCCGGTTCCAGCTCGTGCTCGCCTCCAACCCGTGCCCGTGCGGGCTCGCCGCCACACCCGGGGCCCGGTGCCGGTGCGCGCCGCAGGCGATCCGTCGCTACCGGGAGAAGGTGTCCGAGCCGATCCGCGACCGGCTCGACCTGCAGATCACCCTGCTTCCGATCCGACGCGCCCTGCTCGACGCCGCGCTCGCCCAGCGGGAGACGACCGCTGCGGTCGCCGAACGCGTGCAGGAGGCCCGCGAACGGCAGCGGCACCGGCTCCGCGGCACCGGTTGGAGCTGCAACGGCGAAGTGGCCGGCCCCTACCTCCGCGGCCGCCTGCCGCTGCCCGACGGCACCGAACTGATCGACCGGGCCAGCGAGTCCGGACGGCTCAGCGCCCGCGGGGTGGACAAGGTGCTCCGGGTGGCCTGGACCCTCGCCGACCTCGACGGCTGCGACGTCCCGAACCGCGCCCACGTCCGCACGGCGCTCGCGCTCCGTTCGGGCGACCCGTCGGCGGACGGCCGAGCCGTGTCGTCCGAGCTGGTCGAGAGCTGGCTGGACACTCCGGCGGTCCTGCCGGGCGGGATCTCCGCCGCGGAGGACGTCGCCACCGAACCCGGTGCGGCGTTCGACGAGTCGTGGGCTCCGGTCGAGGAGGCACTCCCGTGACCGGCCGGACCGAAGGAGCGGCGCGGGCGACCGCCTGCGCTGCCGGTTCCACCCGCGGCTCGGAGGCCCCGACCGCTGTTCCCGAGGACGAGCGGATGGCCCGGATGGGGCTGAGCTGTGTTGCTGAGGCCGGAGACCCCGAGCTCGCTGCCGAGGTCGGCCGGCTCGGCGCACCGGAGGTCTGGCGACAGCTCCGCCGCGCTCGCTACGGTGCCGCCCCGGCCGAGCGGGCGGCGCGGCTCGACCTGGCCCCGCTGCGACGACAGGTCGACCGTGGCCGGTTCCGGTTCGTCGTCCCCGGGGACCCGGAGTGGCCCGACTCGCTCGGCGACCTCGCCTTCTGCGGCACGGTGCAGCGCCGGGGTGGCGAGCCCTTCGGACTCTGGTTGAGCGGACCGGGCCGGTTGGACGCCTGGACGGCTCGGTCGTCCGCCGTGGTCGGCTCGCGTGCCTCCACCGCCTACGGCGACACCGTGGCCGGTGACCTGTCACTCGACCTCGCCTCCGCCGGCGTCACGGTCGTCTCGGGTGGCGCTTTCGGGATCGACGCGGCGGCTCACCGCGGGGCCATGGCCGCCGCGGGTGGCCACACGATCGCTGTGCTGGCCTGCGGGGTCGACGTCGCCTACCCGCCGGGGAACGCGGCCCTCTTCACCGCGATGGCCCGCGACCACCTGATCGTGTCCGAGCTGCCGCCGGGGGCCCATCCGACCCGGGTGCGGTTCCTGTCCCGCAACCGGTTGATCGCGGCGCTCACCGGCGGGACGGTGGTCGTGGAGGCTGCGCTCCGCTCCGGGGCGCGCAACACCGCGAGCTGGGCGAGCGCGTGCGGCCGGGTGCTGATGGCGGTGCCGGGGCCGGTGCACTCGGCGCTCTCGGTCGCTCCGCACCGGCTGATCCGTGATCAGCAGGCCGCGCTGGTGACCACGGCGGCCGACGTGGTCGAGCTGATCTCGCCGGTCGGGTCCGCCGAATCGGCGACGTCGCGGGCACCCGCGGACACCGCCGCGGCGCAGGAGCCGAATGGGCGACCCACCGACCGCCTCGAGCCGGTCACGCTGTCGGTCTACGAGGCGCTCGCGGTCGGTCGCCACCGCCCGGCCGGGGAGGTCGCGCTGCTCGCCGGGCTGGCTCCGGGCCGGTGCCTGGCCGAGCTGGCCACGCTCGCCGAGCTGGGACTGGCCGAGAGCGACGAGCGGGGCTGGCGGGTGGCGCGCCGGTGAGCGCGGTGGTGGCGGCTCGTCCGCCGGGTGCGTCGCGCGGCCGGGTTGAACGCACCTGGCAGGCTGGCCGCGACCACCGCCCCCGACCAGAACAGGCCCGCGATGATCGACGCCGTCACCCGACCGGTCGACCGGCGGCCGTCGTGGTGAGCCAGCAGGGGGCGACCTTCGTCGAGCGGCTGCTGGCGAGTCGCGTGGCGCTCGCGACCATGTCGTGCGCGCCGGTTCCGCTGCGGCTGGCTCGCGGGGCGATGCTCCGCGACAACGCCCTGGAGAACGCCAAGGACAGTTGGAACCGACTGCGCGCCGAGGGGGAGCGGGAGCGGTACGCCGCCGTCCGCGAGGCGGTCGAGCGCCATGGAGCCGACGGGTTCGTGCTCGACATCGGGTGCTCGCAGGGGATCCTCCAGGAAGGGCTGCGCTATCGCCGCTACCTCGGCGTGGACAGCTTCCCCGAGGCGATCGCCATCGCCTCCCGCAAGGCCGACGAGCGCACCGGGTTCGTCTGCGCCGACGGTCCGAGCTTCGTCGCCGACCGGCGACCGGACGTCGTGGTCTTCAACGAGGTGCTGTACTACCTGCCCGACCCGCTCGCCGCCGTCGCGCACCACGCCCGGCGGCTCGCCCCGGGCGGCATCGTGGTGGTCTCGATCTACGCCCGCTCGTGGGCCTCACGCCGCCTGCTCCGCCAGCTCGGCCAACGGCTCCGCGAGCTCGAGCACCGCACCGTCACCTCAGGCCACCACGCCTGGTCGGTGGTGACCTACGGCCTGGCCCACTCGCAGCCGGCCTGGGACTGATCCAGTCCGGCGGACGCAACCACGGTGCCCGGAGCCTGTCGAAGGACGCGGCGCGGGCACGGTGCCTTAAGCATGACGACGGGCGAGGGTCCCGCGCGCTTCGACAAGCTCAGCGCACGGTGCGCTTCAACAGCGCTCGGGGCGAGTGCGTTTCGACGAGCTCAGCGCGCGTTCGCGAGCCGGGGCAGCGTTCGGCACCACGGTGCCCTGAGCCTGTCGACGGGCATGGGCCCGACGCGCTTCGACAAGCTCAGCGCACGGATGCGCTTGCACAAGCTCAGCGCACGGGTGCGCTTTGGCAGCGTTCGGCACCACGGTGCCCTGAGCCTGTCGAAGGGCGAAGGGTCCGAGCGGTTCGAAAAGGTCGCTGCACGGCACGCTTCGACGAGCTCAGCGGGCGGAGTCGGCCGGATCAGCGGGCGCGTTCGAGGAAGTCCTGGAGCAGGGGGCCGGCGACCCCGCTGCCGGAGTCGCCGAGGCCGACGAAGACGCAGACCGCGAGGTCACCCTGGGCGGCGACCATCCAGGCGTGGGTCTGCGGCGGCTTGTCGGTGCCGAACTCGGCGGTGCCGGTCTTGGCGATCACCGTCGGCGGTTCGAGCGCCTGCAGCCGGGCACCGCTGCCCTCGCTGACCACCGCTCCGAGCAGCTGCTTCAGCTGGCTCGCCTCGGTCGCGGTCAGCGGGTCGGCCTTCGAAGTCGGCTTGTCGTCGCTGATCAGGTAGGGCAGCACCGTCCGGCCGGCCTGCACCGAGGCGATCGCGCCGGCCATCGTCATCGGCGAGGCCTGCACCCGTCCCTGACCGATCATCGAGGCCGCCTTCTCGTTCTCCGACCGCGGCGCCGGCACCGAACCGAAGTAGGCCGGGAAGCCCACGTCGTAGTCCGTGCCGATCCCGAGCGACGCCGCGGCGTCGGCGAGGTCGGAGCCGGACAGCTCGTCGCGCTCACCGATGAACGCCGTGTTGCAGGAGTTGGCCACCGCGGTCTGCAGGTCGATCCGGCCGACCTTCGAGGCCGGGTAGTCGTTGTAGTTCTTGAACGTCTGGCCGTTCACCACCACCGTCTTCGGGCAGTTCACCGGGCTCGACGGCTTGAGCCCCGCCCGCAGCAGCGCCAGCGAGCTGGCGAGCTTGAACGTCGAGCCGGGCGGGTACTGCCCGAAGGTCGCGCTGTTGGCCCCGTCGGCACCGGGACCGCTGGCCGCGGCCAGGATCGCCCCGGTCGACGGCCGCACCGCGACCAGGGCGCTGTCCGGCTTGGTCCCGGCCAGCACCGACTCGGCCAGCCGCTGCAGGTCCTCGTCGAGGGTCAGATCGAGGTCGCGGCCCGACTTCGGCGCCGCCTCGAACACCGTCCGGCTGGACCCCGGCATCGCCGAGGGGTCTGCCGTCGGGCTCGTCGACCCACCACCCGTCGGCGTCGCCGATCCACCGGCTGAGGAACCGGCGGACGGGCTGGCCGACGCACTCGGCTGCCGGACCGACACCGTCACCCCCGGCGTCCCGCCCAGCCGGCTCTCGTAGCGCCGCTCCAGCCCGGACAGCCCCACCTGGTCGCCGGCGGCGATGGTGCCCTTCGAGTCGTCGACGATCTCCTTCGACGCGCTGCCGACCTGGCCCAGCAGCGGCGCCGCGAAGCCTCGCGTCGGCGACAGCACCGCGGTGCCGTCGATCCCGACCGCCCCGTCGATCTTCGCCAGCTGCGCCGCGCTCGGACGGTCCCGGTCGTTCGCACGGAACGTGATCGCCTCGACGAAGGCCTGCGGCCCGGCGTTCCGGACGGCGGTCACGAAGCTCTTGGCGTCGACGTCGACCAGTTTCGCCAGCGCCGACGCCGACGCGGCCGCCTGGTCCGCCTTCACCTTGGTCTTGTCGATACCGATCCGCACCACCGGGCGCTCACTCATCAGCGCGGTGCCGTCACCGGCCCGGATGGTGCCGCGCGTGCCCTGGGTCCGCTCCACCACGAGCCGTGCGCCGTTGGTCAGGTCGGGCTGGACCAGGGTCGGGGTCCAGCGGGCGAGCCAGCGGTCACCTTCCTGGGTGAACTGCGCGGTGACCGGGTAGCTCCAGGTCTGCGGGACGCCGGGAAAGGTCCAGACCAGCTGGAGGGTGGCGCTCCCGCTCGACCCGTCCCGGGTCGCGGTGCCCGCGGTGGCGGCGAGCTTCGCGCCGGTGAGCCCGGCGGTCGTTGTGGTCCAGTCGTTCTGGGCCTGCTGGCCACTCAGCTGGGACCAGCCGACGCCGGAGACGTCGTCCTTGGCCATCGCAGTCGCCAGCGCGGTCGCCGCCTGCGCCACCGGCTCGCTCGATCCCTGCCCGGGCAGCGAGACCTTGCCGCCGGTGCAGCCGGCCAGCAGCAGCAGGGCCGCGGTGCCCGCGGCCGACCACGGGGCGAGCGGACGGCGGCGAGCGGGGGAGGCGTCACGACGTCGGGTCACCGTCGCCATTGTGCCTGCCGCGGTCGCCCGATCCGAGCCACCCGGCCGCCTCGGCGAGGATGGTCCGGTGACGACCTGGACGACGGCGACGACCTCGACGACGGCGACGACCTCGACGACGCCGCGGATCCCGACGCCGCGGACCCCGACGCCGCGGACCCCGACGCCGCGGACCCCGACGGCGCGGACCCCGACGGCCGGACCGCCGCCCGACCGGGGCCACCGCACGCGCCCGGACGGGACGCGGCCGTGAGCCTCTACGCGCACCGCTCCTGGCGGCTGGCCGGTCAGGTCACCGCGGACGTGCTCGTGGTGGTCTGGGTGGTGGTCTGGTGGCTGCTCGGCCGGGCCGCCGACACCGCCGTCCGGGGCGTCGCCGACCCCGCCCGGCGCACCGCGTCCTCGGCGGGCGCGCTGGCCGCCGACCTCCGCGCGGCCGCCGACCGGCTCGGCGCGGTTCCCGGCGTCGGCGACACCCTGCGGACGCCGTTCGACCAGGCCACCGGGTCGCTGGGGGCGATCGTCGCCGCCGCGCAGCAGCAGGTGCAGGCAGTCGAGCGGCTGGCGACCTGGGGCGGGGCGCTGGTCTTCGTCATCCCGGTGTCGGTGGTGCTGGCCTTCTGGCTCCCGGCGAGGGTCCGGTTCGTCCGCCGGTCGCGCGCCGCGCAGCGGTTCGTCGACGCCCGCGCCGATCTCGATCTGTTCGCGCTGCGCGCCATGACCAACCAGCCGATGCACGTGCTGGCCCGGATCAGCGACGACCCGGTCGGGGCCTGGCGGCGCGGCGACCGGGCGGTGATCGACGCGCTCGCCGAGAGCGAGCTGCGCCGGGTCGGGCTGCGTCCCCCGGACCGGACGGCGCTGGCCCCGACTCCGCCCGGGCCGCCAGAATGACCGGCGTGAACCGCCACCAGGTCGAGCTCCCGCTGCACGAGCACCGTCCGGGCCACGAGGGGACCCGGAACCTGCACGTGATCCGCTACGGCCACTGGGGCCGGCCGGTGCTGGTGTTCCCGAGCGAGGCGGGCCGGGCCTGGGACTTCGAGAACAACGGGATGATCGAGGCGGTCCGGCCGCTGATCGAGGCCGGCCGGGTGAAGCTCTACTGCGTGGACTCGCTCGACGCCGAGACCTGGTCCGACCAGTGGCTGCCCACCGAGGAGCGGGCGCGGCGCCACGGCGTCTACACCCGCTGGTTGATCGACCAGGTGGTGCCGTTCGTGCACGCCGACTCCGGCGGTCCGCCCGCCCCCGGCTCGGAGTTGATCACCACCGGCTGCTCGCTCGGCGCCTACCACGCGGTCCAGTTCACCCTGCAGCGCGCCGACCTCGCTCCGCTGGCCATCGGGCTGTCGGGCAACTACGACCCCTCGACCTGGCGGCCCTGGGGCGAGACCGGCGAGGCGCTCTACTTCGCCAACCCCACCAGCTACGTCCCGCACCTGCACGGCGACCACCTGGAGTGGCTGCGGCAGCGGGTCTCGATCCTGCTGGTCGTCGGCCAGGGCGCCTGGGAGACCCACCCGACCGGGGCGCTGCCGTCGAGCGTCCGGTTCGCGGAGATCCTGCGCAGCAAGGGGATCCGCTCCGAGCTCGACCTGTGGGGCTACGACGTCAGTCACGACTGGGAGTGGTGGGCGCGACAGCTCGCGCACCACCTGCCGCGGTTCTGCTGAACCGGTCGGGGACAATCGACCGAGGTCGGAGAGGCCCGGTCGAACACGCTGGACGAGCTCGGGAGGCACCGTGGACACGAACGCGCATCTGGTCGGCCTGCTGCTGGGTGCCGAGGAGGACTGGCCGCGGGCGTTCGAACGGCTGGCCCGCACCGTC
Organism: Microlunatus kandeliicorticis; assembly: GCF_014137855.1. Taxonomy (GTDB): domain Bacteria; phylum Actinomycetota; class Actinomycetes; order Propionibacteriales; family Propionibacteriaceae; genus Microlunatus; species Microlunatus kandeliicorticis. Next base: position 394,600 of record NZ_JACGWT010000005.1, on the reverse strand, counting down.
GGGGTCTTCGAGTACGCCGGCCGGCGGCACGAGCTGACCACCGAGCGGGTGCACATCGCGCCGTTCAACCTGCGCGACCGGGTCCGCCACGAGGTGGTGATCGACCGGCTGGCCTACTGGTACTACCACCCGCGGGAGTGGCTGAAAAAGGCCGCCCTGATGGACGACCTCTACCTGCTGAACAGCCCGTTCACGTTTCAGTCGATGGAGAAGCACTCCGCCTACTGCGCGCTGATGCGGCTGGGCATGCACGTCCCCGACACCGTCCTGGTGCCGTACAAGAACCCGATCGACAACGACCGGTGGGCCTACACCGCCAGCAACTACAACGACCCGTTCGACCTGGCCGCGATCGCCGGCGAGATGGGCTACCCGCTGTTCATGAAGCCGTTCGACGGCGGCGGCTGGCGCGGGGTCAGCCGGATCAAGGACGAGCACGACCTGTGGGAGTCCTACAACACCTCCGGCGAGATGCTCATGCACCTGCAGAAGTCGGTCGAGCCGTTCGACGTCTTCGCCCGCTCGCTGAGCATCGGCCCCGACACCATGGTCATGCACTTCCGTCCCGACGAGCCGATGCACAACCGCTACGCCGTCGACCACGACTTCCTGTCCCCGGGCGCCGGACAGGAGGCGATCACCATCAGCCAGACCGTCAACGCCTTCTTCCGCTGGGAGTTCAACTCCTGCGAGATGCTGGTCCAGGGCGACACGGTGCTGCCGATCGACTACGCCAACGCCTGCCCGGACGTGGCGATCACCTCGCTGCACTACTACTTCCCCTGGGCGATGAAGTCGCTGCTGGCCTGGACGGCGTTCTGCGCGGCCAGCGGACGGACCTCGAACCTGCACGTCGACCCGCGGCCGTGGTTCGCGATCGCGGACGACACGGACCTCGACTACGGCGACAAGCTGGCCGGCTACCAGAAGCTGGCCGACGCCTACTTCGAGACCGACCGCTACCGCGAGTTCCGGGCCACCGCGCTGCCCGACCTCGACGACCAGGTGCTCGAGTGGGTCACCTCACCCGACTTCGACGTGCTGCTCCGCGACACCGTGGTGGCGACCTACCCGGCGCACGAGCACGACCGGTTCATCGCCCACTTCCGCGGGCTGATCGACCTCTGGATCGACGACCAGGCCCAGCTCCGCGTCCACGACTGAACGCGGACCCACGGTCCGGGCGACGGCGCTCAGACGACGCCGCTCAGACGACGGCGCTCAGACGACGCCGCTCAGACGACGCCGAGGATGTCGGTCTCGTCCGGGTGCGAGTCGAACCAGGCCTCGGTGAACGGGCAGACCGGGACGATCTTGAACCCCTGCTCGCGGATGTCGTCGACGGCGAACCGGGTCAACTGGTCGGCGATGCCGCGACCGCGGGCGGCGGGGACGGTCTCGGTGTGCAGGATGACGATCTTGTCCCGGTCGTCACTCAGCGTGAAGTCGATCAGGCCGAGCTGCTGACCGTCCTCGGTGGCGAGGTAGCGGGAGGCGGTGTCGTCGCGGCGGAACTCGGGACTCATGTCCCGATGATGGCAGCCGGGCGCCGGCAGCTCACCGGAAGCCCGGTCCGACCGTCTCCCAGGCCTCGGTGATCAGCTCCCGGAGGGCGTCGTCGAACTGCTCCTGCTCGCGCAGGGTGATCCGGTGCAGGGTCACCCGCTTCGAGGTGTCGACGGTGGTGCGCAGCTGCGGGTGCTCGGCCGTCCGGGTCAGCTCGACACCGATCTCGAGGTAGTGGCTCTTGACGTATCCGGAGGTGAAGATCCGGCGACGGCGGTACTGGACCTGCGAGGTGTGTACCTGCTCCTCGGTGTCCGGGAGCGCGCGAGCGACCTCGCGGTAGAGGGTGAGCAGACCGAGGTCGTGGTCGTCGAGACCGGCGGTGAGCTCCGACCAGGTGGACAGCACCGGTTCAGATTAGCGACAGGCGACCGCGAAGATCCGCCGGAACGGCAGCACCGTGCCGTCCGGGCCGGGCGGGTAGGCCGCGGCGAGCCGCTGCCGGTAGGTCGCCTCGAACGTCGCACGCACCGCCTCGGGCAGGGCCTGGAGCACCGGACGCGCGCCGGTGCCGGCGATCCAGTCGAACACCGGGTCGGGACCGGTCAGCAGGTGCAGGTAGGTGGTCTCCCAGACGTCGGCGTGCCGGCAGCCGAGCGCGAGCAGGTCGGCGAGGTAGTCGGCTGGTTCGGCGCTGGCCGGACGCTCGACGTCGGCCGTGAAGGCGTTGTACGGCGGCTCGGCGGCCAGCTCGTGCAGCAGCCGGTGGCTCGGCTCGCCGAAGTTGCCGGGCACCTGGAAGGCCAACCAGCCGTCCGGGGTGAGCCGGTCGAGCAGGCGCGGCAGCAGCGACCGGTGGTCCGGGAGCCACTGCAGGGTGGCGTTGCTGACGATCACGTCGACGGGTTCGGCGGGCGTCCAGTCACGCAGGTCCTGCTCGACGAAACGCACCCGGTCCGGGAGGGCCTGGCGGCGGGCGTCGGCGATCATCGCGGGGGAGGAGTCGACCCCGGTCACCTCCGCGCCCGGCCAGCGCGCGGCGAGCCCGGCGGTCAGCCGTCCCGGGCCGCAGCCGAGGTCGACCACCCGGGCCGGCTGCTCGGCACCGATCCGGGCGACGAGGTCGGCGAACGGCCGGCCGCGCTCGTCGGCGTACCGCAGGTACTGCGTCGGGTCCCAGCCGGCCATCGGTCCTCCTCGACAGATTCTCTTGATGTCAAGATACACGATGTCAAGAGATCTGGCCGAACGGCTCCCCGCACCGGCTCGGTAGGGTGACCGACGTGCCCGACGCCGCGCCCGAACGCCTGACCGTCCCCCGTGGTGCCGAGGAGCTGCCGGCCCGGCTCTTCGCGCCGCCGCAGCCGGTGCCCGGACCCGGGCTGGTGCTGATCCAGGAGATCTTCGGGGTGACCGACTACATCGCGTCGCGGGCCGCCGACCTGGCCGCCCTCGGCTACCGGGTGCTGGTGCCCGAGTTCTACTTCCGGCTCGGCGAGACCTCGGTCGAGGGCACCGGCGAGGGCGTGCTCGAACGCGGGATGGCGCTGGCCCAGCGGATCGACTGGGAGCAGACCGTGGGCGACGCCGCGGCCGCGTTCGACGCCCTGCGGCACCGGCCCGAGGTCACCGGGGCCGGCGTGATCGGCTTCTGCTGGGGCGGTGGCCTCGCCTTCAACCTCGCCGCGGTCCGCGATCCCGACGTGCTGGTCTCCTACTACGGGTCGGCGCTGCCCGACCTGCTGCACCTGGCTCCCGAGGTCACCGCACCGAGCCTGCACCACTTCGGGCTGGCCGACAGCTATCTCGGGCCCGAGGTGCAGGAGCGGATCCGTGCGGCGATCGCCCGGCCCGGCGTGACCATCGAGACCTACCAGGGCGCCGAGCACGCGTTCGACGGACCGATGCCCGGGCTGCACGACGAGCAGGCTTCGATGGCGGCCTGGCGGACCACGACCGCGTTCCTGGCTGCACAGCTCCCCGTCCCCGGCCGGGGCTGACCGGCCCCGGTGCGGCGGGTCAGACCTCGAAGCGGTAGCCCATCCCCGGCTCGGTGATCAGGTGCACCGGCGCCGACGGGTCGGTCTCGAGCTTGCGTCGCAGCTGCGCCGAGTAGACCCGGAGGTAGTTGGTCTCGGTGCGGTAGCCGGGCCCCCACACCTCGGCCAGCAGCTGCCGGGACGGGACCAGCTGTCCGCGCCGGCGGACCAGCGCCTCGAGCAGCGCCCACTCGGTGGGGGTGAGCTTCACCTCGCGACCGCCGCGGCTGACCTGGCGGCGGGCCAGGTCGATGGCCAGGTCGCCGGCCACCACCACCGGTTCCTCGGCCTCGCCGGCCGACCGGCCACGGCGGACCGCGGCGCGCAGCCGGGCCAGCAGCTCCTCCATCCCGAAGGGCTTGGTGACGTAGTCGTCGGCGCCCGCATCGAGGGCGGTCACCTTGTCCGTCGAGTCGTGCCGCGCCGACAGCACCAGGATGGGGACCGACGACCACGACCGCAGCGAGCGGATGACCTCGATCCCGTCGAGGTCGGGCAGCCCGAGGTCGAGCACCACGACGTCGAACGACCCGTCGCCGGTGGCCAGCTCGGTGGCGGCGCGGAGCGCCGCCGTGCCGTCGGCGGCGGTGACCACGTTCCAGCCGCGAGCCCGCAGGTTGAGCGCCATCGTCCGGGCCAGCGCCGGTTCGTCGTCGACGACCAGCGCGGTCCGCGCCGCGTCCGGTTCCCGGGGGTCTCGCTCCACCGGATCAGTCTCCCGCGACCGGTGCCGCGTGGCCCAGCCCGACCGGCACGACGAGGGTCATGGTCAGCCCGCCGCCGTCGGTGTCGGAGACCTCGATCCGCCCGCCGAGTGCCTGCGCGAACCCCGAGGCGACCGCGAGCCCGAGCCCCACGCCGTCGCGTCGCCGGTCACCGACCTGGCGGAACGGCGCGAACATCGCCTCCCGCAGCTCCACCGGCACGCCCGGACCGTGGTCGACCACGGCGAAGGAGAGCTCGGCGGCACCCGGGTCGGCACCGGGGTCGAGCCGCACCCGGACCTCGACCGGCCCGGAGGCGTGCTTGCGGGCGTTGTCCACCAGGTTCGCCAGCGCCCGCTCGAGCAGCCCGGCGTCGGTCCGGACCAGGGGGAGGCCCTCGGGCAGGTCGACGCCGACCGTGGGCGGCGGGTCGCCGTTCGGCACCGGCACGGTCCCCGGCAGGTCGTCCGTCCCCGGCGGCAGCGCGGGCCAGACGATCTCGTCGACGCTGACCGTGCGCAGGGTGGGGGTGGCGATGCCGGCCTCGAGGCGGGACAGGTCGAGCAGGTTGTCGATCAGCCGTTCCAGCCGCCGCCCGGAGTCGGCCACCAGCTCGAGCAGCGCCGCCCGGTCCTCGGGGGCGAAGTCGACGTCGGTCTGCCGCAGGCTGCTGATCCCGGCGGTGAGCGAGGCCAGCGGGGTCCGCAGGTCGTGCGAGACGGCGGCCAGCAGGCTGCGGCGCATCGCGTCGCCGGCCTCGACGAGCTCGGTCCGGCGGCTCTGCTCGCGGAGCCGGTCGCGTTCGACGATCGCGCCGACCCGGGCCGCGAAGGCCTGCAGCACCCGCCGGTCCGCGGCACTCAGCGTCGGTCCGGTGAGGACGAGCCGGAGCCGGTCGGTGATGGTCACCGTCGCCCTCCCCGGCGCTGTCTGAAGGGTCGTTCCCGGCGCGGTCTGGGGGGTCGCGGACTCAGCACCGGACGGCGGGGTGTCTGCGGTCGCCGACTCCAGCACCGCCCAGCCGTCGGGCTCGGTGCGGCGTTCCTCGAGCGTGACCCGGGCGAGGCCGAAGGTGCTCCGCAGCCGCTCGGTCACCGCGGGCAGGGTGTCCTCGCCGCGGGCCACGCTGCCCGCCAGCTCGCTGAGCACCTCGGCCTCAGCGGATGCCCGCCGGGCCTGCAGCAGCCGCCGGGCGGACAGCCGGACGACGGTGCCGACGGCGAGCGCGACCAGCACGCCGACCACCAACCCGAACGCGTTCTCGGGGCTCGCGATGCTGAAGCTGCGGAGCGGCGGCGTGAGGAAGTAGTTGATCAGCAGCGAGCCGAACAGCGCGGCGGCCAGCGCCGGCGCCAGACCGCCGACCAGGGCGGCGAGCACGGTGACGACGACCAGCAGCAACAGGTCGACCGGCAGCCCGGGATGACCGGCCGCGCGGGTGAGCAGCACCTGGAGGACCGGGAGCAGCAGAGCCAGCGCCCAACCGGCGATCCGGCGTCCGGGACTGAGCACGGAGCGCGGCACCAGCCGGCTGCTGCGGCCGTCCCGTCCGCGCAGCAGCGGGCCCGTCTCGTCCGGACCGGGATCCAGCCCGACCACCAGCACGTCGAGCGGCCCGCGCTGGTCGGGTCCGCGCTCGGCCGCGCGCCGGACGATCTCGGCGCCGGTCTCGTCGCCGAGCAGACCGCGGGCCGACCGCGCCCAGCGCGACCGGCGGGGGAGCCCGACCACGAGCAGGGTGGCGTGGGCGCCGGTGGCGAAGTCGATCACCGCCGGAGCCACCCGCGACCCGGTCACCCGGTGCAGGGTGCCGCCGAGCCGTTCGCACAACGCCCGCTGCGCCTGCAGGGCGCCGGGGGCGTCGGCCCGGAGGTCGCGGTCGCCGACGCCGTGCTCGACGTGGACGGCGACCAGCTCCGTGTCCGGACGGCGACCGGCCACCGCGGCGGCCCGGCGGATCAGCGTCTCGCCCTCGGGAGCACCGGACAGGGCGACCACCACCCGCTCGCGCGGGGTCGGCGCGGCGGGCGTCGGCGTCGCCGGTCCGGTCTCCACGACAGGTGTCTACACGACCGGTCGCGACGGACCGGGCAGGCAGGACGCGTGGGCACTTTTTGACTCAACGCACCGCTCCGGGGGCGCTTGGTCGCTAGAGTTCGGACGAGCACCGGTCCCGCCGGGTTGCCCGCTCCAGCGCGACACCCGCGTCCCGGGGCCGGAACCGTCGCGCCGGTCCGACCGAGGAGACGAGATGACCCACGTCGCGGAGGACCAGGAACAGGCGGTCGCCGAGAGCGCGCCGGCCACCCGCGCCCGCCCCACCCTGTCGGTGCTGATCCGTGTCCGGCGGGCGCTGCCCAACCTGCGTCCCGCCGAGCAGCGGGTCGCCCGCGCCGTCCTCGACGACCCGGCCGCGGTGTCGGAGAGCTCGATCACCACGGTCGCCAAGCAGTGCAACACCTCCGAGACGACGGTGCTGCGCTTCTGTCGCGCGATCGGTCTGGCTGGTTACCCCGAGCTCCGGATCGCACTGGCCCGGGCCGCCCAGTGGGAGGAGAGCGACCACGCCGGCGCGCCGATCACCGGGCAGATCAGCGCCACCGACCCGCTGTCCGACGTGGTCGCCAAGATCACCCACGCGGACGCCAACGCGATCCAGGACACCGCCCGGGCGCTCGACCTGGACGTCCTGCAGAAGGCGGTCGACGCGGTCGTCGCCGCCCGCCGGGTCAACATCATCGGGGCCGGCGCGAGCGCGCTGGTGGGGCAGGACCTGCACCAGAAGCTGCACCGGATCGGGATGATCTCCTTCGTCTGGGCCGACCCGCACGTCTCGCTCTCCTCGGCGGCCCTGCTCACCGAGGCCGACGTGGCCATCGGGATCTCGCACACCGGCACCACCATCGACACGATCGATGCGCTGCGGGTGGCCCGTCGCCGGGGCGCGACCACCATCGCGATCACCAACTTCGACGGCTCGCCGATCAGCGAGGAAGCCGACCTGCTGCTGGTCACCGCCGCCCGGGAGACCACCTTCCGCTCGGGCGCGATGTCCAGCCGGATCGCCCAGCTGGCGCTGGTCGACTGCCTGTTCGCCGGCGTCGCGCAGCGGTCCTACGACTCCGCGGTGGAGGCGCTGGAGAGTACCTTCGCGGCCGTCCAGAGCCGCCGCAGCGGACGCCGCAAGCGCTGAGTCCGGGCCGACCCGACCGGTCGGTCCTCACGGCGCCCCAGCTCCCGACCTCCAGCGCGAGCCGGTCCGTCCCGATCCTTTCGCTCGTTCTTCCCAGCCCGATCCTCAGCTCAATCCTGAGCCGGTCCCGACCCCGCGACGCGTCGGGCCGCCGGGCGCGTTGAAATCGGCTTGTACAGAAGTTACCTTTGGCCCAGTTTCCGGGTAAATGACGTCCATCTACCCGACCCGTCTGCACGAGGCTCCCTATGACTGCTGTCCGGCCGGCCCCCTCGGGGCCCGACCGCGCTCCCGTCGGCACCGGTCCTGCGACCGGTGCCGTTCCGTCCGCACGCCCGGCCGCCCGGACCGTCGGCTCGCTGCCCTCGTCCACCGAGCGGGCCGATCCGCGGTTCGGCCGGCTGGACGAGATGACGGTCGGCGAGATCGTCGCCGCCATGAACGCCGCCGACTTCGACGTCCCGCGGGCGATCGAGGCGGCGCTGCCGCAGATCAGTCGGGCGATCGAGGCGGCCGAGCCGCGGTTCTGCGCCGGCGGCCGGTTGATCTACGTCGGGTCGGGCACGTCCGGGCGGCTCGGGGTGCTCGACGCCTCCGAGTGCCCGCCGACCTTCCACACCGATCCCAGCCGGGTGGTCGGGATCATCGCCGGCGGACCGACCGCGCTGACCACCGCGGTCGAGGGTGCCGAGGACGACGCCGAGCAGGGCGCCCTCGACCTCGCGGCGCTGCGGCCGGGCCGGGCGGACACCGTGGTCGGTCTGGCTGCGAGCGGCCGGACGCCGTACGTGATCGGAGCGCTCGAGGAGGCCCGTCGCTCCGGCGCGCTGACGGTGGGGATCTCGGCCAACGTCGACACCGCGGTGTCCGCGGCCGCCGACCACGCGATCGAGATCGACACCGGTCCCGAGGTGCTGGCCGGGTCGACCCGGCTCAAGGCCGGAACGGCGCAGAAGCAGGTGCTGAACATGATCAGCACCGCGCTGATGGTCCGGGCCGGTCGCACCTACGGCAACCTGATGGTCAGCATGAACCCGTCGAACACCAAGCTGCGCCGGCGGGCGGTCGAGCTGGTGGCCAAGATCGCCGAGGTCGACCCGGTGGTGGCCGTCGGTGCGCTCGAGCAGTCCGGGTACGACATCAAGGTGGCCTCGGTGATGCTCATCCAGCACGAGACCGCGGCGGCGGCCCGGAACCGGCTGGCTCGGGCCGACGGCCGGCTCGCGGTGGCGATCGGTCGGCCGAGCTCGGAGCACCCCGGGCTGCACCGGGTCTGATCCCGGGCGGGCGCGGGGTCGACGGGTCGGACGGCGGTGGTCAGACCGCCTGGCGGCGTCGGGAGCGGATGACCGCGCTGGCGATGACGAAGGCCAGCAGGGCCAGCGAGATCCAGGTGGAGTAGCGGGCGATCACCTCGACCACGTCGACCGCGCGCTGGCCGAGCCGGCTGCCGAGGTAGACCCAGAGCGAGTTGATCACCAGCGCCGAGGCGAGGTCGAGCAGCACGAAGGTGCGGAACCGCATCCCGGCCGCGGCCACGGTGGCGTAGATGACCGCGTTGGGGATCACCGGGATCAGCTGGCTGAGCAGCACCGCGGGCACCCCGAACCGCTGCGCCAGCCGCTCGGCGCGCTCGGCGTTGCGGCGGGCACGCGCGGAGCGGCCGGCGACGATCTCGAGCAGCCCGCGGCCCCAGAGCCGGCCGGCCGCGTAGTAGATGAGGTCGAACTTGACCAGGCTGATGCACCCCAGCGCCAGCCCGATCCACCACCAGTCGGCGCGACCGACCGCGGCCAGGGCCCCGATGGTCACCAGCCCGGACCGGGAGCCGGTCAGCCCCACCAGCAGCAACGGGTAGCTGCCGATGAGCACCGGCCGCAGCGGCAGCATGGCGAACGAGTAGATCCCGATCAGCACGATGCCCACCCAGCAGGCGATGTCCGCGCGGCGGGGCTTGCCCCGCCAGGGCAGGCGCGGGTCGTCCCACCAGGGCTTCTCCTCGACCTCGCGCTCGGTCGTGCTGTCGCTCGTGGGGTCGGTCGTGCTGTCGGTCGCTGGCTCGGCTGTGGTGTCGGAGGCTTCGGCTCCGGTGTCCCGCTGCACGGACTCCGGACCCGCCGTCCGCGTGGTCTCGGGGTCCTCGGGTCGCATCGGCGGCACGGGGACACGGTACCCGGCAGGGTCAGGTGCCCACCTTGTCGAGCGACCGGACGCGGCTGCACAGGCCGGTCAACAGGTTGTGTTCGAGGGTGGCGCCGCGGCCGCTGCGGTAGGTGTACTCCCAGCTGAGCACGTTCTTCTGCCGAACCACGGTCTCCTGGTAGAGCTGGTCCGGGCTCTGCCGGAGCACCAGGTCGAGGCTGGCGTCGGTCTGCGGCACGGTGGTGTCGAGCAGGCTCAGCGCGAGCCGGGCCGAGAACGGGCTGCCGACGACGATCGGCGTGCTGCGGCAGGAGTCCGCGGCCCGCTGCAGCGTGGCGAAGGCCCGCTCGGCCCCGGCCTCGTCGTCCCAGCGGTAGCTGAACAGCGAGACCGAGTAGCCGTAGCCGCCGCCCTGGAAGGTGGAGACGCCCTGGGCGGCCCCGGCCGGGAACCGGGCGTCGAACGCGGTGAGCACCAGCGGGGCGCACGCCTCGGGCCGGACCGAGAGCGGCGTGGTGTCCGGGGGAGCGGGCTGGAGGTCGGTGACCGTGTTCCGGCCGTCGGGGGTGAGGAAGGCGGCGTACGCGGCGCGCAGCTCGGCCAGGCTGATGGTGTCGGTCTCCACCCGGTAGACCCGCCGGCCGACGACGACGCCGGCCACCACCAGCACCAGCACCGCGGCGAGCACGACGAGCAGCCGCAGCCGCCGGACCTGGCTCTGCTGCGGCCCGGTCGTCATCACCTCGGCGGGCACGGGCTCACGCTATGTCAGGGCCGGAGCACCCGCGCGGCACACGGGTGCCCACCGCTCCGATCCGGTCGCGCACGACGGAATCGCGCGGGCCCGGGCACCGCGCCGGGTCAGGCGTTGAGCCGCCGCTGCAGCTCGGGCTCGTGCCGCACCGGGTCGTCGAAGTAGCGGTCGAGGAACAGCATCCCGGCCGCGACCACCGGCTCCACCCGCCCCGGGCCGAACCGGAGCAGGTCGGCGCGACGGCCGGACAGCTCGACGAAGGTCTGCTCGACCTCGGGCTGGAAGCCGCCCCAGGCGAGGGCGGAGCCGCCGACCAGCAGGCGGTCGGGATCGACGAGGTCGGCCAGCACCGCGAGCGCCTGGCCGATGGCCCGTGCTCGGGTCCGCAGCAGCGCGACGGCCGGCCGCGACCGGTCGTCGGCCGCGGCGACGAGCTCGGCGTAGCCGTCCTCGCCGCCGATGACCTTCTTGGCCCGGGCCGCCTCGACCAGCGCGACGTCGGTGGCCACCGCGCCGAGGCAGCCGGTCTGGCCGCAGCCGCACTCGGGGCCGCGGGCGCCGGGGACGGGCAGGTGGGCGACGCCTCCGGCCTCGCCGGTGTGGCCACGGTGCACGTGCCGGTCGATCAGGAGCGCGGCGGAGATCTCCTCGCCCACCGAGAGGTGGATGAGGTGCTGGGCCTGTTCGTCGGTGGCCAGCGCGGCGAGCGCCTCGCCCCGGACCGGCTGGTCGAGCTCGACCGGCAGACCCAGGTGGTCGGCGATCGGAGCGGAGACGAGGACGTCGTCCCAGCCGCGGTCGCGCCGCCCGCGGACCGCACCGTGCTCACGGTCGACCCGGCCCGCCGAGGTCACGCCGACGCCGACGGCCACGCACTGGTCGGGCAGCGCCTTGACGACCCGCGCCAGCAACCGGGCGCCGGCCTGGACCGAGCGGGCGGCCGAGCCGTCCGGGTAGTCGGCGCTCCGCTCGACCAGCACGGTGCCGCGCAGGTCGAGAGCCGCGGCGGTGATCGAGTCCGGGCCGAGGTGCAGGGCGAGCACCGCCCGGCGGTGCGGGTTGAAGTCGACCGGCACCCGCGGGCGGCCGGTCAACCGCAGGCTGTGGGTGTCGGCGCGCTCGACGAGGATCTCGGCCTCGGTCAGGTTGGCCACCAGCTTGGTGACGGTGGCCGGCGAGATGCCGGTGTACTCGGCGAGCTCCACCCGGGCCCGCGGTCCGAGCACGCGGAGAGCCCGCAGCAGCGAGCCCATGTTCATCTCGCGCATCGCGGCGGGCTGGAGGGGCTGGGCCTGGCCGTGGGACGGCAGGCGGAGGACCGGGACCGGTCGAGTTCCCTCAGGACTCGACACCCGGCGGGCGGCATAGGGGCGCACGTCAGTCACCTTTCTCGAACTCACGGTGCCTCGATCTGTATTCACCTGCGGTGGGTGCAGAACGCTGTGGTGCAGAAGTGAGCGGTGCAGCCCGGCCGATGCACGGGTCGGCATCGTCACCGGAGCGGCGTGCAGTGACAGTAGCGTCGAACGTCGCGAACGGGTGCCGTGTCGGGTCAGGAATTCCTTCGCTCCTTCTCAGTTCTTGGTCAATTCGGTCGTTCCAGCGCCGGTAGGCGTTCCTGAGGGTTTTGTCGCCGTCCCGCACTAATTGCGGAGCTTCGACGGGGATCCGAACTCGCGGTGCGGCGGGCGTCCCGGGTCGTGTACGGACACGGGGATCCACGGCTCGGTCCTCTACCTTGGCCCGATGACCGGAGCAGTCCGCCCGACCGATCCCGTACCGACCGGCGACGTGCCGACGGGTGCGCACGCGACTGCGCAGCATGATCATCACGATGATCGGTCCGGAGGTGCCGACGGGCCGGCCCACGTGCTGCTCACCGGCGGCTCGGGCTTCATCGGCCGGGAGGTGCTGGCGCGGCTGCGCAAGCGCGGCGACCGCGTCACCGTGCTCGACCTGGCACCGGTGCCCGCACCGTTCGACGAGGATCCCGGGGTCGACCGGATCGCGGGCGACCTGACCACCGACGAGCCCTACCGGGTGCTGGAGGAACGGCTCGACCGGGATCCCGAGCCGCCGACGGCGATCGTCCACCTGGCCGCGGTCACCTCGGTGCTCGGCTCGAAGGAACGACCCGAGGCCACCTTCCGGCTCAACGTCGCCTGCACCCAGCGGTTGCTCGAGCTGGCCCGGACCCGCGGCATCGCGGTCTTCGTGCTGGCCTCGACCAACGCGGTCACCGGCGACGTCGGCACGCGGGTGATCGACACCGAGATCGCACCGACCCCGCTGACCCCATACGGCGCCACCAAGGCGGCCGCCGAGATGCTCGTCCTGGGTTACGCCGGCAGCTATGACCTCGCCGGTGCCGCGCTGCGGTTCACCAACGTCTACGGACCCGGGATGGCGGCCAAGGACAGCTTCGTCCCGCGGATGATGCGCGCCGCCCTGTCCGGCGACACGGTGAAGGTCTACGGCACCGGGCGGCAGAGCCGCGACCTCGTCCACGTCTCCGACGCGGCCGCGGGGGTGCTCGCGGCGATCGACCGCCGGTTCACCGGGCGGGCGGTGATCGGGTCGGGGGAGTCGGTCACCGTCCTCGAGCTGGTCGACCGGGTCCGGGCCGTCACCGGCCGCCCGCTGCCCGCCGAGCACGTGCCCGCGCCGAAGGGCGAGATGCCCGCCGTCCGGGTCGACGTCCGCCGGTCGCTCACCGACCTCGGCTGGGCCCCGAGGGTGGGGCTCGACGAGGGGCTGGCCGGGGTCTGGCGCGACTTCCGCGGCGCGGCGGCCGACGGGTGAGACGCCGGGTCCTGCCGCACCTGCTGTTCGCGGTGCTGCTGGTCAGCGGCGCCGTGCTGCGCTGGCTGGCCTGGACCGCCTACCGGCCGGCCATCCTCTACATCGACAGCTTCCGCTATCTCTACCTGAGCACCGAACCGCAACCCGACGCGATCGACCCGCTCGGCTACCCGCTGATCCTGGCCCATCTGCTCACCGACGGCCAGGGCCGCGACGACGGCACCCTCGCCTCGGTCGCGGGGCTGCAGCACCTGCTCGGGCTGGGCATCGCGCTCGCGCTCTACCTGTTGCTGCTGCGGATCGGGGTCCGGCCCTGGCTGGCCGCGCTGGGGCTGGCGCCGTTCCTGCTCGACGCCTACCAGGTCCAGATCGAAGAGATGATCATGTCGGAGACCTGGTTCCTGGCGCTGCTGACGGTGGCGCTGTGGCTGCTGCTCGCCGGCCGCGGGCTGTCCTGGTGGCGTGCCGGGCTGGCCGGTGCGGTGATCGGGGCGGCGATGTTCGTCCGGATCATCGGCGGGGTGGCGATCGTGCCGGTGCTGATCTTCTGTCTGACCGCCGCGGTCCACGGCCGCCGGCTCCGCGCGGCGCGGGTGGTGCTGCGCACCGGACTGGCCGCGCTGGCCTTCGGCGGCGTGGTGCTCGCCTACGCCCACCACTACAAGGAACAGACCGGCCACTGGGGCCTGACCACCGCGCACGGGAACGCGCTCTACGGCCGCGCGGCCAGCATCGCCGACTGCGACCGGCTGCCGCTCGACCCGACGCTGCGGATGTTCTGCCCGGTCGAGCGGCTCGACGCGCGCAACGACATCGACTACTACGCCAACATCGTCTTCGGCAACGACTACTGGCCGGCCGACCTGCCGGCCGGGGCGGACAAGAACGCCCTGGCCCGCCAGTTCGCGATCACCGTGATGACCCACCAGCCGGTCGGCTTCTTCGGCGGCATCCTCGGGGACTTCGCCAAGAACTTCTCGCCCTGGAAGATCACCTTCGGCGACGGGCTGCCGGTCGAGCGCTGGCAGTTCCAGACCAGCTATCCCTACGACCCGCCCGGCGACACCCAGCCCGACTACTGGTCGCAGCGCTACGACAAGATCAAGCCGTCGGTCGACGTCGGCATCGCGTCCTTCCTGCGCAGCTACCAGCTCGGGGTCGGGCACACGCCCGGGCCGGCGCTGGCGGTCGCCGCGGTGCTCGGGGTGGTGGGAGGCTGGCCCCGCCGGGAGCGGCGCCGACCCGACGACGGACAGGCCCGGGAAGTCCGGCGGCTGACCCGGGCGGCGGCGCTGACCACCGGGCTCGGGCTCACCCTGCTGTTCGGTGCGGACGCGTTCGAGTTCTCCTGGAGGTACCAGATCCCCGGTCTGCTGACCCTGCCGCTCGGCGGCGCGCTCGGGCTGAGCGCGCTGCTCGGTCGTCGGCGTGCCCGTCCGCCGCTGGCCCCGTTCCCCGACCCGGTCGACGCGGCCGCGGTCACCGCCTTCGACCGTGAGCACCCGGGCCTGGCTTTGGCCCCGGTCGCCGTGGTGATCGCCGCCTACAACGAGGGCCCCGGGATCGGACCGGTGCTGACCGGGATGCCTGCGCGCTGCGTCGCCGGCCCGGTGTCGGTGCTGGTGGTGGTCGACGGCGCCTCCGACGACACCGCGGCCGCCGCCCGCGCCGCCGGCGCGCTGGTGGCCGACGTCCCGGTCAACCGCGGCCAGGGCGCGGCGCTCCGGCTCGGTTACCGGCTGGCCGCCCGATACGGGGCGTCGCTGGTCGTCACCACCGACGCCGACGGCCAGTACGACATCGCCGAGCTCGACCGGCTGCTGGCCCCGATCGTCGAGGACCGGGCCGACTTCGTCACCGGCTCGCGACGGCTCGGCTCCGAGCAGCACGACAGTCGGGTGCGCTGGCTGGGGGTGCGGGTGTTCGCGGTGGTCGCCTCGGTGCTGACCCGCCGCCGGATCACCGACACCTCGTTCGGGTTCCGGGCGATGCGGACCTCGTTGGTCGCCGAGCTGCCGCTGCGCGAGCCGCAGTACCAGTCCTCCGAGCTGCTGCTGCGGGTGATCGGGGCCGGGGCCCGGGTGGTCGAGGTGCCGTCGAGCATGCGGCTGCGTTCCAGCGGGGCGAGCAAGAAGGGCGGCAGCCTGGTCTACGGGGCCAACTACGCGCGGGTCATGCTGGGGACGTGGGCCCGGCTGGGTCGGCGTCGTCGCTCGGCGGTGCGGCGGTCGCGGCCGGCCGGTTGAGCCGGGCGGTCGGACCGAAGATCAGCCGGTCGAGCAGCACGAACTTCACGCCGAACATCACCGCGTAGGTGCCCAGGTAGGAACCGGTGACCACGGCCGTCCGCACCAGGTGCGAGCCCACCGGGGCGACCAGGTGGTCGGTGACGTTCGTCACCGCGATCGCCAGCAGCGCGGTGCCGACCACCACGGTCGCGTAGGGCAGCAGCTCGCGGACGCCGCGGATCCGGTCCCGCCGCTTCCAGGTCCAGAAGCGGTTGAGGAAGTAGTTGGGGATGGCTCCCGCCACGAACGCCGACACGCTGGCCACCGTGGGCGCGCCGTGCAGGTAGTAGACGAGGGCGAAGACCGCCTGGCTGAGCCCGGTCGAGATCAGCGAGCTGGCCCCGAACTTGCCGAGCATCCGCCACCGGAACCGGGCCGCGAGTGGCCGCCGGGCCGGGCGCGCGGGCACGCCGTTTCGCGCGGTCACGGTTTTCTCAGGCAAGATGTCCCTCGAGTTCGTCCTGTCGTCGCCGGCGACCGCGTCTTCCCCGGGGCGCTGTGCCGGTCCACGCCGGGAGAACCCACCGAAGGACGGCCCACGGTGGTCGCCAGACGATCGAGATCGTAAAGGATCATTCTCGTGCGCGTGCTCGTACTCGGAGCCGACGGTTACCTCGGGTGGCCGACCGCTCTCCACCTGTCCGACCAGGGCTACACCGTCGGACTCCTGGACAACTTCGCCCGCCGGGGTTACGACGAGGAGCTGGGCAGCGGCAGCCTGGTCCCCATCGAGGAGCTGAAGGTGCGCCGGGACGTCTGGCAGGAGCTCAGCGGCCAGGCGATGGAGCTGTACACCGGAGACCTGCTCGACGCCGACTTCGTCACCGAGACGGTCCGGCACTTCGCCCCGGACGCGATCGTGCACTTCGCCGAGCAGCGGTCCGCGCCCTACTCGATGATCGACCTGGCGCACGCCTCGTACACCCAGCACAACAACGTCATCGGCAACCTGAACGTGATGTTCGCGATCGCCAGCGTCAACCCGGACATCCACCTGGTGAAGCTCGGCACGATGGGGGAGTACGGCACCCCGAACATCGACATCGAGGAGGGCTGGCTCGAGGTCGAGCACAACGGCCGCCGCGACCGGATGCTCTTCCCGAAGAAGCCGGGCAGCTTCTACCACCTGTCCAAGGTGCACGACAGCCACAACATCGAGTTCGGCTGCCGGATCTGGGGGCTGCGCGCCACCGACCTCAACCAGGGCGTGGTCTACGGCCAGCAGACGCCGCAGACCGAGCGCGACCCGCGGCTGGCCACCCGGTTCGACTACGACGCGGTGTTCGGCACCGTGCTCAACCGCTTCGTCATCCAGGCCGTGCTCGGTGAGCCGCTGACCGTCTACGGGACCGGCGGCCAGACCCGTGGCCTGCTCGACATCCGCGACACCGTGGCCTGCATCCAGCTGGCCATCGACCACCCGGCCGAGCGCGGCGAGTTCCGGGTCTTCAACCAGATGACCGAGAGCTACTCGGTCAGCCAGATCGCCGACATCGTCTCGCGGACCTACCCGGGCGAGGTGCGGGTCGAGCACCTCGACAACCCGCGGGTCGAGGCCCCGGAGCACTACTACAACGTCAAGCACACCGGGCTGGTCGAGCTCGGCCTGCAGCCGCACCTGCTCTCGGACACCCTGATCGAGTCGATGTTCGGGATCGTCGAGCAGCACCAGGACCGGGTGCAGCGGAACCGGCTGCTGCCCAGCGTGAAGTGGCGGGAGACCCGCAACTCCGTCGGCTGAGCCGCCGGACCCCGACGACCACACAGCCCTCCGACGGACCGGGACACCTTTCGGGCCCGTCGGAGGGCTGAGTCGTCTCCGGACCTAATGGCTCAGGCGTTGAGCGCGCGGTGCCGCTGCTGGACGCCCATCTCGCCGTAGGGGTAGTCGGCGGCCTCGGGCACGCTGGCCTCGTCGAGCGCGGCGGTCTCGGCGTCGTCGAGGTGCAGGTCGGCGGCCTTGAGGTTGTCGTGCAGCTGCTCGAGGGTGCGGGCGCCCAGGATGGTCGAGGTGACACCGGGCTGGTCGGTCACCCAGGCGAGCGCGACCTCGGCCATGCTGACCCCGCGACCCTCAGCCACGGTCTGGACCGCGTCGACGATCCGCCAGGTGCGCTCGGTGCCGCGCCGGTCGTAGGCCTCCATGCCGCGCTGCGGGTTCTCGCCGAGCCGGGTGGCGCCGGTCGGCCGCTGGTCGCGGGAGTACTTGCCGGTCAGCCAGCCGCCGCCGAGCGGGCTCCACGGCAGCAGGCCCAGCCCGCCGTCGATGGCGGCCGGGACGATCTCCCACTCGATCTCGCGGACGATCAGGCTGTACTGCGGCTGGAGCGAGACCGGCGCCACCAGCCCGAGCTCGTGGGCGAGCCGGACCGCCTTGGTCAGCTGCCAGCCGGTGAAGTTGCTGAAG
Organism: Microlunatus kandeliicorticis; assembly: GCF_014137855.1. Taxonomy (GTDB): domain Bacteria; phylum Actinomycetota; class Actinomycetes; order Propionibacteriales; family Propionibacteriaceae; genus Microlunatus; species Microlunatus kandeliicorticis. The sequence goes on along the minus strand of NZ_JACGWT010000005.1, from coordinate 376,765 downwards.
CCGTAGTAGCCGATCTTGCCCTGGGCCACGAACCGGTCGAGCGTGCGCAGCGTCTCCTCGAGCGGGGTGTGCGCGTCGAAGGCGTGCATCTGGTAGAGGTCGACGTGCTCGAGCCCGAGCCGGCGCAGCGAGGCGTCGAGGGCGCGGGTGAGGTGCCGGTTGGAGAGGCCGAGCGCGTTCGGCTCGCCGCCGCCGAACCGGCCCTTGGTGGCCAGCACCACCCGGTCGGTCACCTCGGCCGGCCGGTCGGCGAACCAGCGCCCGATGATCTCCTCCGAGACGCCGCCGGAGTACACGTCGGCGGTGTCGACCAGCGTGCCGCCGGCCTCGACGAAGGCGTCGAGCTGGGCGAAGGAGACCTCCTCGTCGCTCTCGCTGCCGAAGGTCATCGTGCCCAGGCAGAGGTTGGACACGGCGCAACCGCTGGCGCCGAGGGTGCGGTAGAGCATGCGGAACTCCTTGCGGGTCAGGGATCCGCGGACGGCGGGCCCGGGTTCACGAGCCGGTCCGCGAGGAAAGTCGGTGAACGGCCAGTCTGTCGGGCCGGTCCGGCGTCCCTCGATCCGGGGGTGGGTCCGGCGCTGCGGAGTGCACCGGTTTGGATGGACCGGTGCCCGGCTCCGCCACCACCCGACGTCCGTCGACGCTGAACCGGCCGCTCGCGCTGCTGGTGGCCGGGACGTTCTTCATGGAGAACCTCGACGCCACCATCATCGCCACGGCCGCGCCGGCGATGGCCCGCGACCTCGGGGTGGCGGCGGTCGACGTCAACGCGGCGATGACCGCCTATCTGGTCACCGTGGCCATCGGCATCCCGGTCAGCGGCTGGCTGACCGACCGGTTCGGCGGCCGCCGGATCCTGCTGCTGGCCATCGCCGTCTTCACCCTGTCCTCGGTGCTGTGCGCGCTGAGCGTCAACCTGCCGATGCTGGTGGTGGCCCGGATCGTCCAGGGTGCGGGCGGCGCGTTGATGGTCCCGGTCGGCCGGCTGGTGGTGCTCCGGGTGACCGCGCGGTCCGACCTCCTCGACGCCATCGCCTACCTGACCTGGCCCGCGCTGCTGGCGCCGGTGGTGGCGCCGGCGATCGGCGGCTGGATCGTCACCGTGGCCGGGTGGCCGTGGATCTTCCTGATCAACGTCCCGCTCGGCGTGGTGGCCGCGGTGGTGGCCTGGCGGATCGTCCCGGACGAGCGCGCCGAGCGGGTCGGCCGGCTCGACCTGGTCGGCTTCCTGCTCTGCGCCGGGCTGCTCGGGTCGGCGCTGGTCGCCCTCGAGTCGGTCAGTGCCGGGGCGGCGGACTCGGGGACGCTCGTGGTGCTGCTGCTCGGGCTGGCCGCGGCGCTCACCGTGGCGGTCGTGCTGTGGTGGCGGCGGACCCCGGAACCGCTGCTCCGGTTCGGATCGCTTCGGGTCGCCTCCTTCCGGACGGGCAACGCCGGGGGACTGGTCTACCGGATGTTGATCAACGCGGTGCCGTTCCTGCTGCCGCTGCTCTTCCAGCTGCGGTTCGGGCTCAGCCCGGTGCGGGCGGGCCTGCTGGTGCTGCTGCTCTTCGTCGGCAACCTGGCCATCAAGCCGGTCACCTCGCCGCTGATCCGCCGGTTCGGTTTCCGGCTGGTGCTGATCATCAGCGTCGCCGCCGGGGCAGCGATGATGGCTGCGATCGCCGCGTTCACCCCGACGACGTCGCTGCTGGTGATCGTCCCGGTGCTGGTGGCCAGCGGGGCGTTCCGCTCGATCGGGTTCAGCGGCTACAACTCGCTGCAGTTCGCCGACATCGAACCTGCCGACATGGCCGACGCCAACACGCTCTCGGCCACCCTCCAGCAGCTCGCGGTCGGGCTCGGGGTCGCGGTCGGCGCCCTGCTGCTGCGGTTCGGTGACGCCCTGGCTCCGGACGGCGGGTCGATCAGCGCGTACGGGATCGCCTTCGCCGCGCTGGCGGTGCTGATGCTGATCCCGTTGGTGGAGGCGGTGGTGCTGCCGCGGACCGCAGGCGACGAGGTCGCCGCGCGGCGTTGACCGCGAACGGTCGTTCGCCGGCTTCGCTGGTGTCGTGTGTGTCCGAGGGGGGACTTGAACCCCCATGCCCCGCAAAGGGCACTAGCACCTCAAGCTAGCGCGTCTACCTATTCCGCCACCCGGACCGGGTCACCCGCCGACGCGTCGACGGGGCCCGTGAACTATAGCAACGCGGCCCCGGGCGACCCAATCGGCGAGGCCGGCGGGCGGGCCAGGCGCGAGGTGAGGTGAGCCTTTCCTGTCTGGAATCATTCCAGAAAACCACTAGGCTGAGGGCCATGAGCGAGATCAGTTCGACCGCCGCCGGCACCACGGATGCGCAGCACCCGAGCGAGCCGCACGCGCAGGGCCTCAACGGACGGCTCAACTGGCTGCGAGCCGGCGTGCTCGGCGCCAACGACGGCATCGTCTCGGTCGCCGGCATCGTCGTCGGTGTGGCCGGTGCCTCCGTCTCGCGCGGCACCATCGGCGTCGCAGGACTGGCCGGTCTGGTCGCCGGGGCGCTCTCGATGGCCGCCGGGGAGTACGTCTCGGTGAGCACTCAGCGCGACAGCGAGCGCGCGCTGATCGCCAAGGAGAAGCACGAGCTGGCGACCATGCCCGAGCAGGAGCTCGACGAGCTGACCGAGATCTACGCGGCTAAGGGCCTGCGGCCCGAGCTGGCCCGCCAGGTCGCCGAGGAGCTGACCGCCAAGGACGCGCTGAGCGCCCACCTCGAGGCCGAGCTCAACCTCGACGCCGACGACCTGTCCAACCCGTGGAGCGCCGCCGCCGCGTCGGCCGCGGCCTTCACCGTGGGCGCGCTGCTGCCGCTGCTGGTGATCCTGCTGGTCCCGGCCGGCATCCGGGTGCCGCTGACCTTCGTCGCGGTGATCGCGGCCCTGGCCCTGACCGGCGCGGTGAGCGCCCGGCTCGGCGACTCCTCGGGTCGCCGGGCGATGCTGCGGAACGTGGTCGGCGGTGCGCTGGCCATGATCGTCACCTATCTGGTGGGCACCGCGGTCGGCACGGTCGTCTGAGCCGAACCGGGCAGACTCGGCCCGGTGATCACCGTCCCGCGCCCGTTCGCCGAGCTGGTCGCCCGGCGCGAAGGCGCCGCCGGTGCATCCTGGCTGGCGAACCTCCCGACGCTCGTCGACGATCTGCTCGACCGGTTCGGCTGCCGCCCCGACGGCCCGCCCGGGTTCGGTGGGGTGGGCCTGGTGGTCCCGGTCCGCCGGGACGACGAGCCCGCCGTGCTCAAGGTCTCGATGCCGCACCCCGGCAACGTCGGGGAGGCAGCCGCACTGCGGCTGCTCGGCGGCCGCGGGGCGGTGCGGTTGCTCGACGACGACCCCGAGCGGTACGCCCTGCTGCTGGAACGCGTCGGTCCCGCCGCGCTCACCATTCTCGAGGACCGTCCCGACGCGGTGATCGAGATCGCCGGCGCGCTCGCCCGTCGGCTCGCCGTCCTGGTCCCGCCCGGCCGCGGGTCCGGCCTGACCCGGCTGGCCGACACCTGCCCCGGCTGGCACGACCAGCTCGACCACCAGCTGTCCGCGTATCCCGACGCGCTGCCCGCAGCCGCCGTCCGGCGCGCCCGCGCGACGATCGACCTGCTCGCCGGCGACCGGACCAGCACCCTGCTGCACGGCGACCTGCACGCCGGCAACGTGCTGGCCGCCGGCCGCGAGCCCTGGCTGGCCATCGACCCGAAGGGCTGGACCGGAACGGCCGCCCACGACACGTTCACGGTGGTCGCAGCCGGCCGGGAGGGACTCCGCGGGCTGGACGCGGCCGGGCTCGCCACCGAGCTCGACCGGCGGATCCGTCGGTTCGCGGGTGTCGCCGGCCTCGATGTCGAGCTGTGCCGCGCCTGCGTGCAGGCCCGGGCGGTCAGCTCGCTGCTGTACCAGCTCGAGCAGCCGCAGGGCGACTGGTTCGACCTCACCCTGCTCCGGGTCGCCGCGACGGCCGGCTGATCCTGACCGGCGCGGGCCCGCGACCGGAGCCGCCGCGGGGCCGGTGCGAGGATGACGGCATGACGCAGCCGAGCCCCGACTACGCGCCCGACGCCGAGGTCACCGCGATCGCCCGCGACCTGATCCGGATCGACACCTCGAACTACGGCACCTCGGACGGGCCGGGCGAGCGCAAGGCCACCGAGCACGTCGCCGCGCTGCTCGACGAGGTCGGGATCGACGTCGAGCTCTACGAGTCCGAGCCGCGGCGGACCACCCTGGTCGCCCGCTGGGAGCCCGAGGGGGTCGACCGCGACGCCGCCCCGCTGCTGATCCACGGGCACCTCGACGTCGTCCCGGCCAACGCCGACGACTGGAGCGTCGACCCGTTCGCCGGTGAGGTGCGCGACGACTGCCTCTGGGGTCGGGGTGCGGTCGACATGAAGGACTTCGACGCGATGGTGCTCAGCGTCGTCCGGGCCCGGGCGCGCGCCGGCGTGGCGCCACGGCGTCCGATCCGGCTGGCCTTCACCGCGGACGAGGAGGCCGGCAGCGGGCTCGGCGCCCAGTGGCTGGCCGACCACCACCCGGAGACCGTCCGGGACTGCACCGAGGCGATCGGCGAGGTCGGCGGGTTCTCGCTGACCGTCCGCGACGACCTGCGGCTCTATCTGGTGCAGACGGCCGAGAAGGGCATCGCCTGGCTGCGGCTGATCGCCGACGGCCGGGCCGGCCACGGTTCGTTCCGCAACGACGACAACGCGGTCACCGAGCTGGCCGCGGCGGTGGCGCGGATCGGTGCGCACCGCTGGCCCAACCGGATCACCGACTCCCAGCGCGGTTTCCTCGACGCCGTGGCCGAGGCGTTCGGGATCGAGCTCGACCCCGAGGACGCCGAGGAGACCCTCGCCCGGCTGGGCAGCATCGCGCGGATGGTCGGCGCGACGATGTCGAACACGGTCAACCCGACCATGCTCGAGGCCGGCTACAAGGTGAACGTCATCCCGGGCCGGGCCACCGCCTCGATCGACGGCCGGTTCGTCCCCGGTGGGCGCGAGGAGCTGCTCGCCACCGTCGACGAGCTGATCGGGGACAAGGTCCGGGCCGAGGTGATCAACGACCAGCCCGCCGTCGAGACCGAGTTCTCCGGGGCCCTGGTCGAGGCCATGCAGACCTGCCTGCAGGCCGAGGACTCCGGCGCCCGCGCGGTGCCGTTCCTGATGAGCGGCGGCACCGACGCCAAGGCCTGGGACCGCCTGGGCATCCGATGCTTCGGGTTCGCGCCGCTGCGGCTGCCCCCGGACCTCGACTTCGCCGGGATGTTCCACGGCGTCGACGAGCGGGTCCCCACCGCCTCGCTCGAGTTCGGCGCCCGGGTGCTCGACCGGTTCCTCACCCTGGCCTGAGGGCGGGACGCACGCCGTCCGCGCGCCGAGCATGTCGAGGCGCTGCGCCGGGGATGGGCGCTCGGGCCCCTCGACAGGCTCAGGGCACGGTGGTCGTGCTCGCGCGCTGAGCTTGTCAGGCTCAGGGCACGGTGGGCGGGCTCGTGCGCTGAGCTGGTTGAGGCGTTGGGCCGGAAGTGGGCGCTCGGGCCCTTCGACAGGCTCAGGGGACGGTGGTCGGGCTCGCGCGCCGAGCTTGTCAGGCTCAGGGCGCGGCGCTCGCGCTCGTGCGCTGAGCTTGTCGAAGCGGTCAGGCGGCGGAGCCGAGCAGCAGCACGACGAGGCTCAGCACCAGGGCGGCGGCCAGCCAGGGACGGGCGACCGGGAGTGTGAGGGCTCCGGAGGTCCCGGTGCCGTTCGCCGGACGGACCGCGAGCACGGTGCACAGCGCGGCCAGGCCGACTCCGACCAGCGCCGCGGTGGCCGGCCCGGGAGCAGCGCCGGCACCCGACGGGGCGGTCAGGGCGGCCAGCACACCGGCCAGCGCGCCGAGGGCGGCGACCACCCCGGCGGTCGCCGCGGCGAGCCGGGCGCGGGCCCCCCGCACCGCGGCATCCGCTCCAGGAGGGGTGTCACGCTCGGAGCCGGCGACCAGGGCGATCAGCGCCCCCGCCCAGCCGGCCACTCCGACCAGCAGCAGCCCCGCGGCCCAGCTGGCCAGCGGCCAGTCGGGCCGACGGACGACGGCCCCGGTGAGCACCACGGTGACCGCGACCAGCCCGACCAGGACCAGGCCCAGGGCGCGGGCCCGGGTGGACACCGGCGGCCGGGTCAGGTCGGGCCGGAGCGCCGCGGTCGCCACCAGCAGGGCCACCCGGGCCAGCGCGGCGGCACCCAGCAACCGGTCCGACCCGGTCAGGCCGAGCACCAGCGCGCCGGCGGCAGTCAGCACGAGCACCAGCAGCCCGAGCCGGTGCAGCCGGCCGAGCAGCGGCGTGGGGCGTCCGGGTGCGGTGGTCAGCCACCCGATCAGCGGTCCGGCCCAGAGGGCGAAGCCGAGCACCGCGAGCCCGTGCACCAGCGCCGCGAGCCAGCCGGCGGTCGCGCCGCTCACTGCGGTGCCGGGAGGTCGAACTGCACGACCACCAGGGCCTCGTCGCGGGGCAGCGCCCGGGTCGTCCACCGGTCGCCGCCGGAGCCCTGCTGGCACAGCTGGCCGTCGCCGGACAGCAGCGGGCACTGGACGCTGTGGACGTCCGTGCCGACCGCGGTGACCTGGACGTCGTCGCTGCCGTCGGTCGGGCGGCTGAGCGGGGCCAGCGCCGCGAGGGCCCGGCCGGCGGTGGAGGGGACGCTGCGCACGGTGACCCCGCCGAGCACATAGCGGAGCTGGAAGTCGCGCCCCGCGCTCGGGGCCTCGAGCTGCCAGCCGCTACCGCGGCGGTCTATCAGCACGGCCTGCCCGTCGGCGCTGGCCTGGAGGTCCGTGACCGTGGCGCGCTGGCCGCCGAAGTCGCCGCCGAGCCGGGAGATCCGGGGCACCGCCAGCCGCAGCGTGGTGGTCGGCTCGGTCAACCGGACCTGTTCGACCACGTCCCAGCTGCCGTCGCTGCGCGGGCTGGCCACCACGCTCGTCCCTGCGGTGGTGAGGCCCGGCCCGGACCCGGACGGCCCCGACCCGGGAGATCCGGGCGCGGACGTCCCGTCCGCGCCCGCGGACGAGCTCGCGGTGGCGCCGGACCGCGGGCCCGGTGTCGAGGACGACGACGCGGTGGCGGCCCCGGAGGGTCCCGCGGTGGTGTCGACCGGCCCGGCCACCGGACCGCCCGCACCGGGCCCCGTCGTACGGTCCGGGTCCGGGGTGACCAGGAAGAAGACGACGGCCGCGACCAGCAGGAGCACGGTGGCGGCCAGACCGAGCACCTGTCGGCGACGTGCGGGGCTGCGGTCGGTCTCCCGGCGCTCCGACGTCCCCGGTGCGGCGGGACGCGACGTCGTCCCCGGGACAGACACCGTTTCGCACCCCCCGGTTCGCGTTCTGGTGTGTCGATCCACCCTAGCCGCCGTCGTCGATCTGCGCCGACGGTCCGCAGCACGCCCCGATCCGGGCTAGGGTCGCAGGGTCGTATCGCGTGGGCCCGTCGCCGGGCCCGACTTTCGGGGGAAAGAGAACATGGCTGACGACGTCCGTACCGGTGTGCGTCCGGGGATCCGCTCCCGTGGGCCGCGCGCGCTCAGCACCCGCCGCGCCGTGCTCGGCGGGCTGGCCACGGCCGGTCTGGCCGGCGCGCTGCTCACGGCCGGACTGCTGCCCAGCGGCGCCTCGGACAAGGCGACGCTCTATCTGGTCCAGGGTCTGCCGGGCGACAAGATCAGCTTCACCGTGAACGGCAAGACGCTGGCCAGCGACGTCGCCGGCGCGCAGGTCGTCGGACCGTTCAGCGTGTCCGCCGGCAAGGTCACCTTCGGCTTCGGTTGGGACGGCAAGCAGCAGCTGACCCGCACCATGGAGGTCAAGGCGGGCAGCAACTCCGACGTGGTGCTGCACCTGCCGGCGCAGGGCTCGGGCGAGACGGTGACCACCTTCCGCAACGACCTCGCCGCCGTGCCGCAGGGCAAGGCCAACCTGACGGTCGCGCACGTCGCCGCCGTCCCCGCCGCCGACATCCAGGTGGACGGCAAGGTGCTGTTCGCCAACGTGGCCAACGGCGAGTCGCTCAACCTGACCGTCCCCGCCGAGACCTACTCGGTGAAGATCGTCCCCACCGGCAAGGACTCGCCGGTGATCCTCGGCCCGCTGAAGCTCAGCGTGAAGGCCGGATCGCTCAACCGGGTCTACGCCTTCGGTCGGCCCTCGGACAAGACGATGAACGTCGCCGTGCACACCATCGCGGTGCGCAACTCCGGCTCGTCCGCGCCGAACCGGGTCCCGACCGGGTCCGGCGGTCTCGCGCTCGACAGCCGGCCGGCGCCGATCGGGGAGCTGCTGCGCTGACCGCCCGCGAGCACCGTCCGGGTCCGCGGTCCCGACCGGGTCACCCGGGTCGCCTCGGCGCGTCGGCCGCCGCGCTGCTCGCCGCCGTCGTGATGCAGTCCGGGTGCGCCGGGCCGCAGAGTGCGGCGCCGGCCCCCGCGGCTCCCAGCGTCCGGTCGAGCGCGAACGCGTCGAGCACACCGGCGGAGCCGAGCCCCGAGCCGGTCCGCGAGGGGCGCCCGGCGCGCCCGAACCTGGCCTTCCGGCCGACCCGGATCGAACTGCCCGGCGGATCGTCGGCGGCGGTGGTGCCGGCCGCGACCGTCAACGGGGTGCTCAGCGTGCCCGAGAACGTCCAGCACGTCGGCTGGTGGGACGGCAGCGCCCTGGTCGGCGATCCGTACGGCGCCACGGTGATCGCCGGGCACATCGACTCGGCCACCGAGGGGCTCGGGTTCTTCTCGCGTCTGTTGTCGCTGCGCACGGGGGAGCAGGTCGTGGTGCGCGGGGCGGCCGCGACCGACGCGCCGGACGCCACCGTGCGGCACGCGGCCTTCCGGATCACCTCGGTGCGCACCGTGGCCAAGGACGCGCTGTCCAGCGACAGCCAGGCCTTCGAACAGGACGGGCCCCGGCGGCTGGTGCTGATCACCTGCGCCGGGGCCTATCTGCCGAGCCGGGGCGGCTACCAGAGCAACCTGGTGGTGGTCGCCGAGCCGCTCGGCTGATCGATCCGGACGGGCCGGTCAGCCCTCGCGGCTGACCGGGACGCCGTTGTGCAGTCGCTGCCGCGACCGGTTGCGACGCCGGCGGGGCTTGGCGGCGGTGGCGCCGTCGCCGTTCGCGCCGTCGGTGTCGCCCGCGGCCTCGGGTCGCGACTCGGCCCGCGTCTCGGAACGGTCGTCGCGCGCGTCGCCGTGGCCCTCGCCGCCCGAACGGCGCCGACCCGACCGGCGACCGCGGTCCCCGCGCTCGCCCCGGTCACCACGGTCACCACGCGACCGGTCGTCGCGGTCGGCGGCCGGCTTCGGCGGGACGATCCGGCCCTTGACCGCCGGGTCGATGCCGAGGTCGTGGAACAGGTGGGCCGAGGTCGAGTAGGTCTCCTCGGGCGTCTCGAACGGCAGCCCGAGGGTGTTGTTGATGACCTTCCACCGGGTGGTGTCGGGCCAGTCGACGAAGGTGATCGCCACGCCCGAGGCGCCGGCCCGACCGGTGCGGCCGATCCGGTGCACGTAGGTCTTGTCGTCCTCGGGGCACTGGTAGTTGATCACGTGGCTGACGCCGGTGACGTCGATGCCGCGGGCGGCGACGTCGGTGGCCACCAGCACGTCGATCTTGCCCTCGCGGAAGCGCTTGAGCGCCTTCTCCCGGAGCACCTGCGACAGGTCGCCGTGGATCGGGGCCGCGGCGAAACCGCGCTCCTCGAGGTCCTCGGCGAGCCGCTGCGCGCTGCGCTTGGTCCGGCAGAAGATCATCACCTTGTCGCGGTCCTCGGCCTGCAGGATCCGCGCCACCACCTCGGGCTTGTCGAGGTCGTGGGCCTGGTAGACGAACTGCGCCGTGGTCGGGACGGTGGTGCTGTCGCCCGCGGACTCGGCCCGGATGTTGACCGGGTGCCGCAGGTGCCGGCGGGCCAGACCGACGATCGCCGACGGCATGGTGGCCGAGAACAGCATCGTCTGGCGCAGCTCGGGGGTCTTGGCGAGGATCCGCTCGACGTCCGGCAGGAAGCCCAGGTCGAGCATCTCGTCGGCCTCGTCGAGCACCAGCACCTTGATGTGGCTGAGGTCGAGCGAGCCGCGGTCGGCCAGGTCGAGCAGGCGGCCCGGGGTGCCGACGACGACCTCGACGCCGTCGGACAGGCTGTCGAGCTGGCCGTCGTAGCCGACGCCGCCGTAGATCGTCATCACCCGTGCGGTGCTGCGGGCCCCGGCGACCTGGAGGTCCTTGCTGACCTGGCTGGCCAGCTCACGGGTCGGGGCGACCACCAGCGCCTGCGGGGCACCGGGCTTGGCCTGGGCCTCGAAGTCCGGGTCGCCGGGCACCAGGATCCGCTGCAGCAGGGTGACGCCGAAGGCCAGCGTCTTGCCGGTGCCGGTGCGCGCCTGGCCGATCATGTCGGCGCCGGTCAGCGCGATCGGGATGGCCATCGCCTGGATGGGGAAGGGATGCCGGATGTTGGCGTCCTCGAGCGCGGCCACGATGTCGGAGCGGACGCCGAGGTCGGCGAAGGTCTCCGGGAGCGGGCGCTCGGCCTCGGTCGTTCCCTCGTCGGTCGCCGGGGTGGTGGCGGGTTCGGCCGCGTCGGCGGCCAGGTCGGTGTGTGTCTCGGTCAGGATCAGAGCCTTGATCTGCGTCGCCCGCGCGGGGCGGTGGACTGGACCTGGACGGAGACCGGCCGGCCCGTCCGGAGGGGGAGCGGCGGGCAGCGGTCGCTGCGTCCAAGGACGCACCTTGGTGTGCGTACCTATCCATCCTAGCCGTTCCCGCCACCGACCCGTGACGAGCGCGCGGGCCGGGCGGGGCGACCCCCTAGGATGCGCCCGTGTCCGAACCCGCGCCCGGGCCCGTCGCGGCCGACGACCCCGGCTACACCGCGGGGGCGGTGGACCTGCTCGGGGTGCTCGCCTACGGCGAGCTGACCGCCTTCGACCGGCTGGCCGAGGACGCCCGGCTGGCGCCGAGCCTGGCCGACAAGGTGCACATGGTCGCGATGGCCTCCACCCAGTTCGAGCACTTCCGGCTGATCGAGGCCCGACTGGCCGAGCTGGGCACCGACGTGATGACCGCGATGCGCCCGTTCCACCGGCCGTTCGACAGCTTCCACGCCCACACCGCACCGAACTCGTGGCTCGAGGGCCTGGTCAAGGCCTACGTCGGGGACGGGTTCGCCGCCGACTTCTACCGCGAGATCGCCGCCTTCGTCGACGAGCGGACCCGTGCGGTGGTCGACGAGGTGCTGGCCGAGGACGCGCAGGCCGCCTTCGTGGTCGACCGGGTCCGGGCCGGGATCGCGGCCGACCCGGACGTGGCCGGACGGCTGGCGCTCTGGGGTCGGCGGCTGGTCGGCGAGGCGCTGAGCCAGGCGCAGCGGGTGGCGGCCGACCGGGACGCGCTGACCGGACTGCTGACCGGGACGGACGAGCGGCCGGGGATGGACCTGGCCGCGGCCAGCCGGATGTTCAGCCGCCTGGTGGAGAAGCACGCGGCCCGGATGTCCGACCTCGGGCTGCAGGCCTGAGCGTCCCGCCGGGGTCCACGACCGCGCTCAGCCGCCCGCGGACGGGACCCCGGGGCGGCTGCGCAGTCCGTCGAGCAGCAGCCGGACCATCGGGTTGGGGACGCCGTCGACCGACGGTGCTCGGTGGCTGAGGTCGGCGACCGCCATCAGGAAGTCGAGCGGATCGACCCCGTTCCGCACCTCCCCGCTGGCTTCGGCGGCCCGGAGCAGGGTGCTGATCGCCGGACCGAGGGTGTCGGTGAAGTGGGCCGGGAGCGCGTCGAAGGCCGGGTCGCCGGAGTGCAGCGCAGCCGACAGCCCCTGCTTGGTGGCCACGAACCGGGTGAAGCGCTCGACCCAGAGATCCAGCGCGCGTCCCGGCGGGTGGGCGGCGAGCAGGTCGTCGGCGGCCGCCGCGGTCGCGTCGATCTCGCTGGTGAACACCGCGGCGACCAGGGCCGCGCGGTGCGGGAAGTGCCGGTAGAGCGTGCCGACGCCGACCCCGGCCTCGGCGGCGATCTCGCGGGCGGGGGCGTCGACCCCCGAGCGGGCGAATACGGTCCGGGCCGCGACGAGCAGCGCATCGAGGTTCTGTCGTGCGTCCGCGCGCGCCGCGCGTTTGGGCGCTGTCGTCACTGCGCTCACCTCCCTTGCCGAAACGGAACAATGTTCCGTATGCTGAGAGGCAGCGGAACGGTGTTCCGCATCAGTCTAGAGGAGACGCCATGCGCTACCGGACCCTGGGACGCACCGGGATCAAGATCACGCCCTACGCGCTCGGCGCGATGATGCTCGGTTCGTTCGGCAACCCGGACCGGAAGGAGGGCGTCCGGATCATCCGGCGCGCCCTCGACGCCGGGATCAACCTGGTCGACACCGCCGACCGCTACGGGGACTCCGAGGAGGTGGTCGGTGAGGCACTGCAGGGCAGACGCGACGAGGTCGTGCTCGCCACCAAGTTCTTCGGGCCGGTCGACGACGACGTCAACCACCGCGGCGCCTCGCGACGCTGGATCGTCCAGGCCGTCGACCGCTCGCTGCGGAACCTGCGCACCGACTGGATCGACCTGTACCAGCTGCACCGGCCCGACCCGGAGACCGACATCGACGAGACCCTGTCAGCGCTCACCGACCTCGTCCAGCAGGGCAAGGTGCGGGCGATCGGCACCTCCTCGATGCGCGGCTCGGAGATCGTCGAGGCGCAGTGGACCGCCGAACGCCGCGGGTACGCCCGGTTCCGCACCGAGCAGCCGAACTACTCGATCCTCGACCGTGAGATCGAGCGCGAGATCCTCCCGGTGGCTCAGCGCTACGGGATGGGGACGCTGGTCTACAGCCCACTGGCCGGCGGCGCGCTGACCGGGCGCTACCGGGCCGATGGGGAGAACGCGAACTTCCGGGCCTCGACCGGGATGCGGCACTTCCACGACGAGCGTCGGCTCGCCGTCATCGAGCAGCTGGTGGCCCTCACCGACGAGGCCGGGGTCCCGCTCACCCACCTGGCGATGGCCTTCGCGATCAGCCACCCGGGCGTGACCGCCGCGATCCCCGGCCCGCGGACGATGGAGCAGCTCGAGGACACCCTGGCCGGGGCCGAGGTGGTGCTGGGCGACGACCTCCTCGACCGCATCGACGCGATCGTCCCTCCCGGCGAGAGCATCGGGGCGATGGACATGGTCTACCGCGGGCCCGAGGTCGCCGATCCGGCGCTGCGGCGCCGTCCTCCGGCGGCCCGGTCGGCCGCGGCCTAGACGCCGACGGACCACCGGACACCCGGTCCGGTGGTCGCGCGAGCAGGTGACCCGGAGGTCAGACGGCGCCGAAGCCGACCCGGCGGCCGTTCTCCTCGCCGATGTCGACGTAGCCGATCGACTTGGCCGGGATCAGCACCCGGCGGCCGTGCTCGTCGGTCAGGCTGAGCAGGGTCTCGTCCTTGATCGCGCTGAGCACCGCCTGCTCGATGTCGGCGGGTGCCTCCTTGACCTCGAGGACCACCTCGCGGTTGACGTTCTGGATCCCGACCTTGATCTCCACTTGTGCCTCCTCGACGCGCTGAGCGGGCTCAACCCTAGCCACCCGTTCCCAGCGGCCCGACTCAGCCGGGTTGAGCGGACGCCGGGGTGGTCGCCCCGACCCGGGCCAGCGCGGCGGTGACGTTGTCGCGCCCGCCCTGCTCGTTGGCCCAGCCGACCAGTGCGTCGGCCAGCGCCAACGCGCCGGGACGCACCCGGCCGGCGAGGTCGTCGACCAGCGCCTGGAGCGCGCGCGGGTCGGAGGCGTAGTTCCACAGCCCGTCGCTGCAGACCAGCAGCCACCCCGGGCCGTCGAGCTCGAGCAGCTCGACCCGCGGACGCAGCTCGGGGGCGTCGCCCCCGCCGATCCAGCCGGTGATCGCGTGCGCCCCCGGCCCGGTCTCGGCCTCGGCGCGCGGCACCCCCGCCTCGACCCGGAGCTGGGCCATCGAGTCGTCGGTGGACAGCAGCCGCGGGTCGCCGGCGTCGGGCAGCCAGTAGATCCGGGAGTCCCCGACCGAGGCCCAGCCGGCCAGCGCCGGACCCTCGCCGGGCGGTTGGTCGACTGGTTGGTCGACTGATTGGTCGACCACGGCGAGGGCGACCGTGGTGGCGGCGCGGCTGTCCGGCCCGGTCTGGGCCAGCACCTCCTCGTGCGCGGCGCGGACGGCCCGGGTCAGCCGTTCCACGGTGGCGGTCCGGTCGGCGAGCGGCCCGTCGCGGAGCACCTCACGGGCCGCGCGGGCACCGACCAGGCTGGCCAGCTCGGAGTCCGGCGCCGTGGTCACCCCGTCGCAGACCACCAGGACCGCGCGCCGGACGGACGGGTCGCCATCCGTGCCGTCAGGGGCGTGGAGGTCGTCCGTGGCGGCGGCGTCCTGGTTGTGCGGGTGACGCATCCCGCGGTCGCTGACCGCCGCCACCCACTGGCTCGGCTGCTCGCTGTAGTGGTCGCGGTCGTTGGTCAGCTGCAGCCCGCAGGCCTCGCAGAAGACGTCCTCGAAGGCGGCCGGCGTCCCGCACACCGGACAGCTGCGCAGCGCACCGCCGACCGGGCGGTCCGCGGGGGCCAGCTCCATGGTCAGCTGCGGGGGCTCGTCGTCCTCTGCGCCCGCCGTCGCGCCCGGACCGCCACCACCTCCGGCCGTGGTCGTGCCGGCCGCCGCCTCGAGCAGCGCGGCCCCGACGCCGGCGTCGGCCACGCCGACCTCCAGCTGGGCCGGGTCCAGCTGGGCCGGATCCAGCCGAGCGGGATCCAGCCGAGCGGGATCGAGCCGGGCGGGATCCAACGCGGACGGGTCGGTGGGCCCGGCACCCCCGGCGGGCGCGACCGGCGGGCGGTCGGGCGATCCGGCGGTCGGGCCGGGCGCGCTGGTCGACATCGGCCCACTCCTCGGTCGCGGGGTCGGGTGCACGGGCGGCAGGGCTTCGACTCTAGTCGGCAGCACCGACACCCGACCCCGGGCGCGGATCCGACGCGCGGGCGACCTGCGGTCAGTGCTGCTCGGTGCGCGGGAACCCGCCGATGCCGCGCCACTGCAGGGTGGCGATCAGCTGCTCGGCCTCGGCCGCGTCGATCTCGCGGCCCTCGGACATCCAGTAGCGCGCGCTGACCTGGGCGGCCCCGACCAGCGAGATGGCCAGCAGCTTGGCCTTGGCGGGCGGCAGGGCGGTGTCCTCGGCGATCACCAGGGCGACGGAGTCGGCGATCTCGTCGTTGAGCCGCCAGAGCCGCTCGGCCACCAGCGGCTCGGCGGTCAGGTCGCTCTCGAAGACGAAGCGGAACTCGGCGCCCTCGTGCGAGACGAACTCGTAGAAGGCCCGGGTGGTGCCGCGCACCCGTTCGGCGTTGTCCCGGGTCGAGGCGAGCGCACGGGCGAGCAGCGCGGTCAGCCGTTCGCAGCTGGCGTCGAGCAGCGCCAGGTAGAGCTCGAGCTTGGAGCCGAAGTGCTGGTAGAGCACCGGCTTCGAGACTCCGGCCGCCTCGGCGATGTCGTCCATCGCGGCGGCGTAGTAGCCCTTCTCGGCGAACAGCTCGCGCGCGACTTCGAGCAGCTGGGCGCGACGCTGGTCCCGGGGCATCCGGACGACGCGCTGGCTGGCCACGTCGGCATGCTACCGACCGGTAGCTTCCGGCCCGGTCCACCGAGCCGGTCTGCCGGCGCACGCGGCGAGCCGCGGTGCGGCGCCGGGTCCGGCATCCGGAATAGCGGCCCGGCCGGGGGCGTTGACCGCACAGTTGGACCGAGGAGCGAGTTGGCGACAGCCGCGCCGTCCCGGACGAGTGCGATCGCATTGGAGGAGTGACGTGGCCCTGCCACCGCTGGTGGAACCCGCCGCCGAGCTGACCGTCGAGGAGGTCCGGCGCTACAGCCGGCACCTGATCATCCCCGACGTCGGGATGGACGGCCAGAAGCGGCTCAAGAACGCCAAGGTGCTGGTGATCGGTGCCGGCGGTCTGGGCAGCCCCGCGCTGCTCTACCTGGCCGCCGCCGGGGTCGGCACCTTGGGCATCGTCGAGTTCGACACGGTCGACGAGTCGAACCTGCAGCGCCAGATCATCCACGGCCAGTCCGACATCGGCAAGTCGAAGGCGCTCTCGGCCAAGGAGAGCATCGCCGAGGTCAACCCGCTGGTGAACGTCGTCGTGCACGACACCCGTCTCGACAACGACAACGTGATGGACATCTTCGCCGGCTACGACCTGATCGTCGACGGCACCGACAACTTCGCCACCCGCTATCTGGTGAACGACGCGGCGGTGCTCAGCCACAAGCCGTACGTGTGGGGCTCGATCTTCCGGTTCGAGGGCCAGGTCAGCGTGTTCTGGGACGACCACGGCCCGAACTACCGTGACCTGTACCCGGTCCCGCCGCCGCCCGGGATGGTGCCCAGCTGCGCCGAGGGCGGCGTGCTCGGGGTGCTCTGCGCCTCGATCGGCTCGATCATGGTGACCGAGGCGATCAAGCTGATCACCGGCATCGGTGAGCCGCTGATCGGCCGGCTGATGGTCTACGACGCGCTCGAGATGAGCTACAAGACGCTCAAGCTGCGCAAGGACCCGGCCAGCGAGCCGATCACCGGTCTGATCGACTACGACGACTTCTGCGGCGCGATCACCGACGAGGCCGCCGAGGCCGTCGCCGGACACACCATCAGCGTTCAGCAGCTCGAGCACTGGCTGAGCGACCGGGAGACCGGGGCGCGCGACTTCGTGCTGATCGACGTGCGCGAGCCGGTCGAGCGCGAGATCAACCAGATCCCCGGCTCGATCCTGATCCCCAAGGGCGACTTCCTCAACGGGTCGGCGCTCGGTAAGCTGCCGCAGGACAAGCAGGTGGTCCTCTACTGCAAGGCCGGCACCCGCTCGGCCGAGGCGCTCGCCACCGTGCACGGCGCGGGCCTGGCCGACGCCGTGCACGTCGGCGGGGGAGTGAGCGCCTGGGTCAGCCAGATCGACCCGAGCCAGCCCGCCTACTGAGCGCACCGCCCGACACCGGACGAGCCGCCACCCCGACCGGGGTGGCGGCTCGTCGTGCGTCCGGGGCGGAGTCGGTCAGAACAGGCTGTTCTTGGTGATCTTCTTGCTGAGGAAGTTCACCGTCATCAGCAGCACGAACGAGATGATCGACTTGAACAGGCCGATCGCGGTCGCGTAGGAGTACTGCGGGATCGCCGAGCGGAAGGCGATCTGGTAGCTGTAGGTGTCGATCACCTGCGAGGTGCCCAGGTTGTTGTTGTTCTGCATCAGCAGGATCTTGGTGAAGTCACTGCTGAGGATGTTGCCCATGCTTAGGATCAGCAGGGTGATCATCACCGGCAGGATGCCGGGGACGTCGATGTGCCAGATCCGGCGGAGCACACCGGCGCCGTCGACGCGGGCCGCCTCGTGCAGCTCGGGATCGATCCCGGCCAGCGCCGCCAGGTAGATGATCGCCGCGAAGCCCATCTGCTGCCAGGCGCCGGACCAGACGTAGGTGTGCCGGAACCAGCCCGCGCTGACGAAGTCGACGGTCTGGCCGAAGAGGGCCTGGATGGCCACGTTGACCACGCCCGAGCTCGGCGAGAACAGCATGAAGATGATGCCGACCACGATCACCGTGGAGATGAAGTGCGGTGCGTAGGTGATCATCTGCACCGCCTTCTTGAACTTCGAGCGGCGGACCGTGTTGAGCAGCAGGGCCAGGATGATCGGCAGCGGGAAGGTCGCCACCAGGCTGTAGAAGCTCAGGATCAGCGTGTTCTTCAGCACCGGCCAGAACAGGTAGCTGTTGATGAACTGCTCGACGTAGCGGGTGCCCGCCCACGGGCTGCCGGTGATGCCCTTGGTGATGTTGTAGTTCTTGAACGCGAGCTGCAGCCCGTACATCGGCCAGTACAGGAAGAGCAGCGCGAAGATCACCGGCGGGATGACCAGCACGTAGAGCTGCCAGGAGCGCGCCATCCGGGTGCGCAGCGGGAGCTGGGACCGGTACTGGCCCTTGTTGCGGCCGCGACGCTTTTCGACGTTGACGACCGCGGCGGCCGGGGTCAGCTGGGGCAGTTGGGTGGCGGTCACTTGACGGCTCCGATCAGCGCGCCCTTGACGAAGTGCTTCTGGACGAACGGATAGGCGATCAGCGGGGGCACCATCGCCACCACGATCATCGCGTACTTGAGCTTGTCGAACAGCTCCTTCTTGGCCAGGATCGCGGCCACGTCACCGCTGCCCATCATCGACGGGCTCACCGAGCTCTCGGCCAGCAGCTGCTGCAGCACGAACTGCAGCGGCGACAGGTCGGGGTTGGACGTGTAGAGGAAGGCGTTGAACCAGTCGTTCCACTGGGCCAGGCCGTAGAAGAGCAGGTTGACCGCGATGATCGGCTTGCTCAGCGGCAGCGCGATCCGGAAGAACATCGAGAAGTCGTTGGCCCCGTCGACCCGACCCGCCTCGACCAGCTCCTTGGGCACGTTGATCTGGTAGAAGGTCCGGGTGATGATCACCTGGAACATGCTCATCGCGGTCGGCAGGATGATCGCCCACCGGGTGTCCAGCAGGTCCATCTGCTTGATCACGATGTAGAGCGGGACGATGCCCGCGGAGATCAGCGTGGGGAGCAGGAAGAACACCACGATCACCCGCCGGAACGGCAGCTCCTCCCGCGAGGCCACGTAGCCGGCCAGGACGGTCAGCGTGGTCCCGATCAGCGCCGCGGTCACGGTGTAGAGCACCGAGTTGCCGAAGCCGATCAACAGTCGCGGCGACGCCCAGATCGCCTGGTAGGCCTGGGTGCTGAACCCCACCGGCCAGAGGTAGACCTCGTTGTTGGCGATCGCGGTGGCGTCGGAGAACGAGGCGCTCAGCACGTAGATCAGCGGATAGAGCACCAGTGCGCAGAAGATGCCGAGCACCAGGTAGTTGACCAGGTAGTAGGCCCGGTCGCTTCTCGAGTCGTGGATGGCCACGTCCGTCCCCTTTCAGTCCGTGGCGGCCGTCGTGCCGGGGTGGCGGATGCTCCCGCCACCCCGGACGGCGCCGATCACTTGGGCCGGGTGTCGTAGGCCTTCTGGTAGATGTCGAGGTAGTCCTGGACCTTCATCGCGTCGAACTGGGCGACGTAGGCCTGCCAGTCGGCGTCGTTGTTGGGGTCCTTCTTGCCGAGCGAGAAGTTCGACAGGCCCACGCTGACCGCCTGGTAGACCGAGGTGGCGATGTCGGCCTGGGTGGCCGCCGAGTCGTCGGGGATGATCAGCGGCGGGAGCTGCATGTCCTGCGGCTCGGCGAACGGCTTGTAGGCCTCGCCGGCCGCCCAGAGCCCGGCCTCGAAGGTCGGCGCCTTCGGGTCGACCTGCTGGCCGCCGCGGAAGTCGATCGAGCGGTACATCGGGGCGTACTGGTTCCAGGACATCCCCGCCGGGGCCGGCCACTGCTTGTCGCGGAACAGGGCGCCCTTGCCGTTGATGCCCTTCTGGTCCTTGTCGCCCCACCACCAGTTGCTCTCGTAGATGCCGTCGTAGGCCCACATGATCGAGCGCAGGTCGTACATGTAGTCGGCCCACTGCACCAGCACCTCGGGCTTGGTGCACTTGCTGGTGATGACCAGACCGCCGCCGGGGCCGGTGGAGTAGCTGTAGTAGTCCCACTGGGAGTAGTTGACGCCGCTCGGGCCCTTGACCGGCGGGACCGCGACGTAGTCGCGCCAGAGCGCGTTGGCGTCGAGCGGCACCGGGTTGAAGAACGAACCCCACCAATAGGAGCGGGAGAATCCGACCCGGCCGGTGTTGCCGGCCTGCTGGAGCTCCGCGCCGGTCATCGAGAACGCCTGGGCGGTGAGCAGGCCGTCCTTGTTGAGCTGGTTGAGGTACTTGAGCGCCTCGCGCCACTCGTCGAGCCGCGCGGTCAGCTCGACCTTGCCCTGGTTGAGCCGCAGCCAGCCACCGGTGTTCGACCCGGGCGGGCTGTAGAGGAAGGACTGCATGAAGTAGTTGTCCAGCGGGTTGCCCTGGCCGGCGGTGAAGGGCAGGAAGCCCGACTTGCCCGAGGGGTTCTTGCCCTGGAACTCGAGCAGCAGCTGGCGGAGCTCCTCGGTGGTGGTCGGCATCTGGCCGCCGACCTTGTCCATGTACTCCTTGTTGATCCAGGCGCGGCCCTGGCTGCTGCGGCAGTGGTAGCAGTCGTTGACGCCGGGCATCTGGTAGAGCTTGTTGTCGCTGCTGGCGTTGAGCGCCCGCAGGCCCGGGACCTCCTCGAACATCTTGCGCGCCGCGGGGGCGTAGACCTTGATCAGGTCGTCGACCGCGGTGAAGGCGCCCTGCTGGCCGTAGAGCGACACCTGCGCCTGGGTCAGCGGGATGCCCATGAAGGCGTCGGGCAGGTCGCCGCTGGAGAGGATCGCGTTGACCTTGGTCAGGTCGGTCGAGCCGTCCGAGGCGGTGGTCAGCACCTCCTGGAACTGGATCTTGACCCCGGTCAGCTTCTCGAAGTAGGCGGTCGCCTTGTTGTTCGCCCAGCTGCCCACCACGGTGGCGTCGGTCGGGACGACGATCTTGAAGGTGGTGCTGCCATCCCCGAACGGCTTGAGGTCGCGGGCACGCGGTCCGACGTAGGGCGAGGGATAGGTGGGTCCGTCGGTCGCGTCCGCCGGGAGCTCCAGCGGCGCCTTGCCGTTGGTGTTGTCGCTTCCGGATCCCGAGTCGCTGCCGCTGGAGCTGCAGGCCCCCAGCAGCGACGGGACGGCGAGCGCGGAGGTCCCCACCGCGGACGCTTTCAGAAGTGACCGGCGGGTGAACGGCGTGGTGCCGTCGGCCTGTGACATGGGAGCTCCTCGTTGATGCGTCCGTGGATTCACACCGGGCGTGTGTGGCAGGAGTGTGGCACACGAAAGATCGGATGACCAGATCTCTGCAAAGGCTTCCTGAGGTGTCTTTTCGAGGCCCTCAGGACGGCATCCGAGCGCATCTCCCGCGTGTATCTCCGTTGGATAACGGTTTGCGCGGATCGCTGCGGAGTGGGTGATGGACAGTCCGAGGGTGTCGTGTCACCATGTCCGCCACCAAGGGTCCGATGTTTGCCCCACGCCGGCCCACCGATCGACGTTGCAGTCAGGAGGTGCCGATGGTCACGATCCCCGCGGCCAACCGGACGCCGGTGCTGGAGAGCGCGGCGGTCACCGACGTCGCCATCGGCAAGATCAAGCAGATGATCACCAGCGGTGAGCTGGCACCCGGCGACAAGCTACCGCGTGAGGCCGACCTCGCGGTACGTCTCGGGCTGTCGCGGAGCTCGCTGCGCGAGGCGGTCAAGGCCCTCTCCCTGATGCGGGTGCTCGACGTCCGGCAGGGCGCCGGCACCTACGTGACCAGCCTCGAGCCCTCGATGCTGCTCGGCGCCATGGAGTTCCTGGTCGACTTCCACACCGACGACTCCGTGCTGCAGTTCCTCCAGGTCCGGCGGATCCTCGAGTCGGCCGCGGCCGCCCTGGCCTCGCAGGCCATGACCGAGGCGGACCTCGACGCGCTCGACGTCCACCTGGCCCTGCTGTCCGACGACACCTCGGTGGACGCGATGGTGGCCCACGACCTCGAGTTCCACCGCCTGATGGTGGCCGGCTCGGGCAACACCGTGCTGATGTCGCTGCTGGACGGCATCTCCGGTCCGATCCAGCGGGCCCGGCTCTGGCGCGGGGTGACCGAGCTCAACGTCCGGCAGCGGACGGCCTCCGAGCACGCCACCGTGGTGCGCGCGCTGCGGAGCCGGCAGCCCGACGTCGCCGCCGCGGCGATCGCGGTGCACATCGCCGGCGTCGAGCAGTGGTTGCGGACCGGCCCCGGTTACGGCGCGAACGGGCGTCCCGTCCCCGAACGACCCGTCCCCGAACGCCCGGCCGAACGCCCGGTGGCCTGAGGTCTCGGGCGTCGGCGTCCGCGGGGAGCGGGCCCCCGGAACGCGACGACGCCCCCGCACCTCACGGTGCGGGGGCGTCGGCGTTCGTCCGAAGACTCAGTCGGTCGACCTCAGATCGCGTGGACCTGGTCGGCCTGCGGGCCCTTCGGGCCCTGCGTCGTCTCGAACTCGACCCGCTGGCCCTCGTCGAGGGTCCGGAAGCCGGACGAGTCGATCGCGCTGTAGTGGACGAAAACGTCCGGGCCGCCGCCGTCCACGGCGATGAAGCCGTAGCCCTTCTCAGCGTTGAACCACTTGACGGTTCCCTGCGCCATGAAAATCTCCCTAAGCATCTGGCGTTCGAAGCCGCACCTCACGGCTTCGATTGCTGTCGGGCGAAACACGGGTGACGCCCATGAAGTACACCGGGCGTAGCACGAACCACGACACAGAGACTTGCAAACAGCAGGCCTAGCCTGGCACAAGTTGGCGCCGCTGCGTAACCACCGTCCGGCCTTCTTCCGGTTTTCCGTGGTTTTCCGCAGGCGTCGCGCCTGGTGACACCGGGATTCGACGACGGGATCGGGCTCGGGAGCGCCGGAGCGGTCAGGGCCAGCGGCACCGGGCCAGCGCGACCCGGTCGTCGCGGAGCGGGACGCCCTCGGCCGCCAGCCGGCGCAGCGCCTCGGTCTCGTGTCCCCGGGCCGGGCGGCCGTCGGCCCGCACGACCCGCCACCAGCACACCGCGGCCCCGTGCCGGGCCAGCACCGCACCGACCTGGCGGGGTCCGCCCCAGCCGAGCTCGTCGGCGACGAGCGCGGCCAGCGCGCCGTAGGTGGTGGCCCGTCCCTGCGGGACCTGCTCGACCGCGGCCAGCACCGTCTCGGCGTACCGCTCCCGGCGCTCGTCGGCGCCGTCGGGGCCCGTCCGGTCGGGCGGCGACGAGGGACTCACCAGCCCGTGCTGCCCGGCCCGCCCTTGAAGGGCCCGACCACCCGGTCGGTCACCCACCCGCCGTAGAAGCCGCCCGGCTGCGGTCGGACCACCTCGCCGTCGACCAGGCACTGGTCCATCCGGCCCGGGTAGAGCGCGACGTGGTCGACCAGCGCGGCGAACGGAGCGGTCGGGCTGGGGTAGTACCAGGCGGCCTGCGCGGCCACCACCTCACCGTGCTCGCCGCCGACCACGTCGAGATAGGAGGCCTGGCCCTTCCACTCGCAGAACGAGTGGCCCGGGGCCGGGCGCAGTGAGCCCTCGACGAAGTCGGTCCGCGGCAGGTAGTAGGTCGGCGGGTGCGAGGTCTCGAGCACCTGGAGCGCCGCGTCGGTGGTGCAGACCCGCACCCCACCGAGCACCACGACCACGTGCTGCCCGGCCGGCCGGAGCGCCGGCGGCCGCGGGTAGTCCCACACCGATTCCTGACCAGGGCCCGGCTGCTCGGGCTTCGGACGTCGTCCCCACACGCCGCCAGCGTAGGCGCCGCCCCGCACGGGACGGGTGAGATCGCCTGGCCCGGCCCGGGCTCGCTGGTTACGGTGACCGGGTGCGTCAGGACCCCCGACTGCAGGTGCTGCGCTCGGGCGAGCGGTTCCGCACCAGCACGTCCTGGGTGAGCAGCCGGCACAGCTTCTCCTTCGGCGCCCACTACGACCCGGCCAACGTCGGCTTCGGCCCGCTGCTCGTGCACAACGAGGAGCAGGTGGCGGCCGGGACCGGATTCGACCTGCACCCGCACCGCGACGCCGAGATCGTCACCTGGGTGCTCTCCGGGGCGCTCGCGCACACCGACACCGAGGGCCGCAGCGGCGTCGTCCACCCCGGGCTGGCGCAGCGGATGTCGGCCGGGCGCGGGATCAGCCACGCCGAGCGTGCCGACGCCTACCGCGACGCCTCCGGCTGGCGGCTCGACCCGGACCGGGTGACCGAGCCGGTGCACTTCGTCCAGATGTGGCTGCGCCCCGACGAGCCCGGGCGGGAGCCGTCCTACGCCCAGCGTCTCGTCGCCGACGCCGACCTCGCCGCCGGCTGGGTCCCGGTGGCCTCCGGCCGGCACCCGGACGCGGCGATCGATCTGGGTGCCGAGGGCAGCACGCTGTGGGTCACCCGGCTCGGGACGGGGGAGCGCCGGGTGCTGCCCGAGGCGCCCCGGGTGCACCTGTTTGTCGCCCGCGGTGCTGTCGGGGTGGAGGGGGCCGGACGGCTCGACAGCGGCGACAGCCTCCGCGTCGAAGGGCCGGCCGCGCTCCGGCTGACCGGTCGCCGGGACAGCGAGCTGCTGGTCTGGGAGCTCCGATGACCGACCACACCGCCGACCCCGCCCGCACGGCCGGTGAGCCTGCGGCCGGTCCGCGGTCGCCGCTGCTGATCCGGGTCTCCGGCCGCGACCGTCCCCGGCTGACCGCGGACCTGCTCCGGCTGGTGGCCGAGGCCGGCGCGCAGGTCGAGGACATGGAGCAGCTGGTGGTCCGCGAGCGGCTCACCCTGGACGTCCTGGTCCGGCTCGACGGCGCCGACGAGGCGCTGGTCCGCGACGTCCTGTTCTGGGGGTTCACCCACGGCCTGGCCGTCGACTTCGAGCAGGTCGAGCGCCGCTCGCAACGGGCCAACCTCCGCCGGCACGCGATCACCGTGCTCGGCGAACGGCTCGGGCCGGCGGTGCTGGCCGCCGTGGCCGACGCGGTGGCCGGCACCGGCGGCAACATCGACCGGATCGTCCGGCTGGCCACCGACCCGGTCACCGCCTACGACCTGGTGGTGATCGCCGGCGACGTCGAGCGGATGCGCCGGGCGCTGGTCGAGGTGGCCGGCGAGCACGGCTGCGACATCGCCGTCCAGGTCAACGGGCTCGAGCGCCGGGCCAAGCGGCTGGTGGTCATGGACGTCGACTCCACCCTGATCACCGACGAGGTGATCGAGCTGCTCGCCGACGAGGCCGGCTGCCGCGACCGGGTCCGGGCGATCACCGACCGGGCGATGGCCGGCGAGCTCGACTTCACCGACTCGCTGACCGAGCGGGTGGCGCTGCTCGCCGGGCTCGACGAGGACGCGATCGAGCGGGTGCGGCGCCGGATCCGGCTGACCCCGGGCGCCCGCACCTTCGTCCGGACGCTGCAGCGGCTCGGCTTCGCCGTGGGCGTCGTCAGCGGGGGGTTCACGCCGTTCACCGACGCGCTGGCCGCCGAGCTGGGGCTCGACCACGCCTACGCCAACCGCCTCGAGGTGGTCGACGGCCGGCTCACCGGACGGGTGGTCGGGCGGGTGGTCGACCGCGCCCGCAAGGCCGAACTGCTGGCCGAGATCGCCGCGGCCGAGGGCGTCCCGCTGACCCAGACCGTCGCGGTCGGCGACGGCGCCAACGACCTCGACATGCTCGCCGCCGCTGGGCTCGGCATCGCGTTCAACGCCAAGCCGGTGGTCCGTAGACAGGCCGACACCACCGTCTCGGTGCCCTATCTTGACGCGATCCTCTTCATGCTCGGCATCCGCGGCGCCGACGTGGACCGCAGCGACGAGGGGTGAGCGGATGACCGCGGGCTCCGGCGACGACCAGCCGACGCCCTGGGCGCCGTTCCCGGTGCAGGACTGGTCACGGATGCCCGCCGCGGGGAGCGAGCTCGACCCGTCACCCGGCTGGGGCCCGCCGACCGGGTCGCCGACCCGGCCGTCGCACCGGCCGGAGAACCGGCGCACCGCACTCCGGCACCGGCTGCTGCCGCCGGTCACCGTCGCGCTGGTGCTCGTGCTGGTCGCCGCCGGTCTCGGGGTGGCTGCTCGCGCCGGGGCGGGCGGTGAGGCGCCGAGCAGCGACTACCTGCCCGCCGACGGGGCCGCCTGGACCTCGGTGGTCGAGTCGACGACCCCGGCCGGCACCGACCGCACGGTCGCGGTGGTCGAGTCGGCCCGGCTGGGCGGGGTCGAGGCCACCCAGACCCTCGGCAACCAGGTGGGTGTGCAGCTGCTGACCGCCCTGGGCATCCGCGACACCCGCTCGCCGGCCCGGGTCTGGCGGGTGACCTCGACCCCGGTCGGGCTCGCCGGAACCGACCCGACCACCCGGCCCGACGCCCAGCGCAGCCGGTTCTACCGGGTCGACCGAGGGGTCGAGCTGGTGCTGGACAGCGGGCCGGACGGGCTCACCACCTTCGACCCGGGGCTGCGCGAGCTGCCCGCCGAACCGGAGCCCGGTGACCGCTGGACCAGCCGGGGGAGCGCCGGGGCGGGCCGCACCTACACCGCCTCGATGTCCGCGGCCGCGGCCGGCACCGGCTGCCTGCAGGTCACCGGGACGCTGACCTTCGCCGGCTCCGGGGACACGGCGCCGCACCGGCTCACCCGCACCTGGTGCCGCCGGGAGGGTGCGGTGCAGCTGGCGGACCGCAGCTCCGCGGCCGGACAGGACGTCGGCAGCACCGAGCGCTTCGCCCCCCGCACCGCGCTCCCGCAGATCCCGGTCACCGCGACCGGTACCGACCCCTGGGGCGACCCTGCCCGCTGGCGGGCGCGCACCCTGCCGCTGCGCTCGGTCGAGGGCGGCGCCGACCCCGGCTCGCTCGGCGTCGCGGTCACCCAGCAGTCCGCCGCGGTCACCGCCACCGGACTGCTGGCGCGTCCGGTCGTGCAGGGTCGCGACGTGATCATCACCACCCCCCGCACCGAGGACCTGCTGCTGGTCCGCCGGCTGCACCCGGGCGGGCTGCCGACCATGATCACGGCGCTCGGGTCGGCGGTGGTGGTCGCCACCACCGGGCGCGAGCTGGTCGGCTACGGCACCGACGGCCTGCGCCGCTGGACGCTGGCGGTCCCGGACGCGATCACGCT
The DNA here is from genome assembly GCF_014137855.1 of Microlunatus kandeliicorticis. Classification (GTDB taxonomy): domain Bacteria; phylum Actinomycetota; class Actinomycetes; order Propionibacteriales; family Propionibacteriaceae; genus Microlunatus; species Microlunatus kandeliicorticis. The sequence continues at coordinate 350,028 of NZ_JACGWT010000005.1, read as the reverse complement.
GCCGGGACTGGCGGTCGGGGGCGACCTGGCCGTCACCACCGCGGCCGGCACGGTGATCATGGTCGACCCGCGGACCGGGCGGGTGCGCTGGCGCCACGACGTGGGGGCCGACCCGTCGGCGCCCCCGGTCACCGACGGGGCGCAGCTGCTGGTCGCCGACCGCTCCGGCACGCTGACCGCGCTCGCGGTCGCCGACGGGACGGTGCGGTGGACGGCGCAGGAGCCCGGTGTGTCCCGGATGACCACCGCCGACGGGCTGCTGGTCACCGACGACGCCAGCACGCTGGAGGGACGGTCGCTGGCCGACGGGAGACTGCGCTGGCGCTGGCCGCACGCCGACCTGGTCCGGTCGCTGGTCGGGCTCGGTGGGACGGTCGTCGCCGGCACCGACCGGACCACCACCGGTCTCGGGCTCGACGGCACCCCGCGCTGGACCGCTCCGCCGCTGTCCACCGCCGTCGGTGACGGGACGGCGGTGGCCGGGCTGTCCGGTGACGCGCTGCTGGTGATCACCGGGGACGGCCGGACGGTCGCCCGGGTACCGGTCGCCCCGGCCCGCGCCGACGAGACCCGGACGCTGGTGCGGGCCGGCGACGGCGTGATCATGACGTCCTCGGTCTTCGGTGCCGTCCAGGTGATCACGTGAGCACGCCGGTGACGCGCGACCCGGCCGCCGGCCGGGTCGTCGACCGGACCCGCCGGTTCGTCGGCGTCGTCGTCCGGCGGGCGGTCGTCGACCCCGTCCGCGACGGCCGCCCGCGCGCCCACGACTGGCCGCCGGGCTGGCGCAGCGTGGTCGCGGTGGCGCTCGGCTGTTGCGTGCTGTCCGCGCTGCTGGCGATCACCTCGCCGCTGCTCCGCGCGACCCTGCCGCTGTTCACGATCGAGGCCCAGGAGGCGGTGCTCCCGCGTGCGACGGTCTGGCCGCTGCTGTTGTCGATCATCGTGCTGCTCGCGCTGGTCCAGACGGCGGCGCTGCACGCCCCGTGGTGGCTGCGCACGCTGGGCACCCTGATCTCGGTGGGAACCCTGCTGCTGTGGGGATTTTTCGGCCTGGTCCAGGCCGACGGGCTGGCCCGGCTCAGCCCGGTGGTGCCGCTGGGCCTGATCATCGTGCTGCTCGTGCTGGTCGTCCTGCGGGCCCCGCGACGCCCGGCCTGGTGGGAGTTCCCGGCGGTGCTGGCGGTGCTCGGGATCGGCGTCGCCGCCGGGCCGCTGACCAGCGGGCTCGTCGCCACCGGTCAGGCGCTGGGCTACGACGCCGTCCCGCTGCTGGTCGCCACCTCGATCCAGGACTCGGCGCTGCTCGCCGTCCCGGTCATGATCGCCGCCGGGCTGTCGGTGGCCGAGCTGACCGTCGGACTGACCGTGCAGGCCGGCACCCAGGCTGCCCGGGTCTCCGGCCGGCGCTGGGCCTACCTGGTGCTCGGCGCGGTCGCGGCGGTCCGGCTCACCCAGGCCGTCGTCCAGCTGCTCGGCTGGGACCCGGTGGCCGACGGGCCGGCCACGGTGATCACCACGCTCGCCGTCGCCGGACTGCTCGCCGGCGTCGGGCTGACGGTGATCAGGATCGCCGGACGGCCGGCGGCCGGCACCGCCGAGCAGCTGCCCGAGCAGGCGAACCGGATCGGCCTCCCGGTCGGGGTGGCCCTGGCCGGACTCGGGGTGGTGGCCAGCGTGGTGATCATCGTCCGTGCGCTCGGCGTGCTGGTGCTCAGCGGCGTCACCGGCAGCGTCGACCTGCCAGGGCTGACCGCGCTCTCGTCGGGCTCGCGGCTGGTGCTCGGCGTGGTGCTGGTGCTGCTCGGCTTCCGCCGTGCCCGCCGCCGCGACGTCCGCCAGGGCCTGGTGCTCGGGCTGACCGGGGTGGTGCTGGTCGGGCTGAGCAGCCGGTTCCTCACCGGCTTCCGCTGGCCGACCACCCTCGACCCCGACCTGCTCAACCTGGTGGGGACGCTGGCGGTGCTGGTGATCGGGGTCTCGGCGTGGCTGCGCCACCGGCTCACCCCGCGGTGCGCGGTCCAGCTCGCCACCGCGCTGGTGCTCTCGGCGCTGTTCTCGGCCCGCGACGTGCTCGCCGACCCGCTCGGCGCGGCGCTCGGGGTGTCCGGGGTCGCCCTGGTCGTCTTCGGCGTGTTCTGGGACCTGCTGACCGGGTCGGAGTGGGCGAACCGGTCGAGCCGCCGGCTGCCGGCCGCGAGCCGGGTGCTGCTCGCGCTGGCCAAGACCCTGCTCGGCCTGCTGGTGGTGGGCTATGCCGCGCTGGCCCGCAGCGCGGTCAACGTCGCCGACCCCGACGTCTACGCCGAGCTCGGCGACCTGGTGCTCGGCACCGCGCTGGTGGCCGCCGCGTTCCTGGTGATCCTCCGCGCGGTCGAGGAGGACGTCCCGACCGGCGCGGCTCCGGAGCCGGGCCCCGACCGGCCCGGTTCCGCCGGTCCGGGTGGCCCGGATCCCGCGGGCGCCGCGGGTCGACCGGGCGGTGTCGGTGCCGTTTGATCCAATGACCGGGTGGTGAGCACGGGGGTCGGCGCGGGTCGGACGGGAACAGCGGAGGCCGGGCGCGAGCGCGGCGCCGCGGCACCCGCCTACGAGCTGGTCCGCACCGCCGACGTCCGGCGTCCCGCGCCCGAGCTCGACGCCGCGCAGCGGGCCGTGGTCGCCCACCCGTCCGGCCCGTTGCTGGTGCTCGCCGGCCCCGGCACCGGGAAGACGACCACGCTGGTCGAGGCCGTGGTCGACCGGATCGACCGGCGCGGCCTGGCCCCGGACGCCGTGCTGGCGCTGACCTTCTCGCGGCGCGCCGCCGCCGACCTCCGCACCCGGATCGCCGCCCGGCTGGGCCGGTCGACGCTGACCCCGCTGGCCATGACCTTCCACGCGTTCTGCTTCGCGCTGCTCCGGCGGTTCTCCGCGGTGGCCGGCGAGGTCGTCCCGGGCCGACCCGAGCCCGACGGGATCAGCCGGCTCCGGCTGCTGACCGCGCCCGAGCAGGAGTTCCGGGTCCGCGAGACGCTGGCCGGCAGCCCCGAGTACGGCCGGGTCGACTGGCCGCCGAGCGTCGACCGGGCCTTCCCGACCCGCGGGTTCGCCGCCGAGGTGCGCGCGGTGCTGGCCAAGACCCGCCAGCTCGGGATGGACCCCGAGGACCTGGTCGACGCCGGGCTGGCCGCCGGACGTCCGGAGTGGAGCGCGGTCGGGCAGTTCTTCGACGAGTACCTCGACGTCCTCGACGCCGAGCAGGTGCTCGACTACGCCGAGCTCGTGCACCGGTGCCGCATCCTGCTCTCCGACCCCGAGGTGCTGGCCACCCTGCGTGCCGAGATCGGCTGCGTCTTCGTCGACGAGTACCAGGACACCGACCCCGCGCAGGTCAAGCTGCTCCAGGCGATCGCCGGGCAGGGCCGCGACGTGATCGCCTTCGGCGATCCCGACCAGTCGATCTACGGCTTCCGGGGCGCCGAGGCCCGCGGGATCCTCGACTTCCCCGAGCGCTTCCCGACCCGTTCCGGCCGGCCGGCCACCGTGCTCGCGCTCGGCACCACCCGTCGGTTCGGCCGGGAGATCCTCGAGGCCACCCGGCGGATCGCGGTCCGGCTGGGGATGCCGCGGTCGCTGCCCGCCGAGGTGTTCACCGACTTCCGCCACCCCCGGCCCGATCCGGCGGCGCCGCGTGGCCGGGTCGAGGTGATGACCTGCGCCAGCGCGGGGGCCGAGGCCGACCAGATCGCCGACCTGCTCCGCCGGGCGCACCTGCACGACGGGCTCGGCTGGGACGAGATGGCGGTGCTGGTCCGCTCGGGCCGGCAGACCATCCCGGCGCTGTCCCGGGCGCTGGTCGCCGCCGGGGTGCCGGTCGAGGTCGCCGGCGACGAGATCCCGCTGGTCGCCGAGCTGGCCGTCCGGCCGCTGCTGGTGGCGTTGTCCGTGGCGGCCGGACGCTGTTCCGACCGCGTGCCCGGAGCGGCCGCGCCGAGCGCGGGCGGCGACCTGACCGGCGAGCAGGCGCAGCTGCTGCTGACCTCACCGCTCGGCGGCCTCGACAGCCTGGGTGTCCGCCGGCTCGGCCGGGTGCTCCGCCGGGCCGAGGTCGAGCTGCTGGCCGGCACCGGGCTGCCGCGGCCGTCGGACGAGCTGCTGCAGCGCGCGCTCGCCGACCCGGACGTCCTCGACGAGCTGCCGGAGGCCGATCTCGACCGCCCCGAGGTCGTCGCCGCCCGGGCGTTGGCCCGGCTGCTGGCCGAGACCGCCGGCACCATCGCCGCGGGCGGGACCGCCGAGCAGGCGCTCTGGCAGCTCTGGACCGGCACCGACTGGCCCGAACGGCTGCAGCGCCGCGCGGCCGGCGGCGGCGACCAGGCCCGCCGGGCCGACCGCGACCTCGACGCCGTCTGCGCGCTGTTCGCCATCGCCTCGCGCTCGGAGGAGGTGGCCGGCCTCCGCGGGGTCACCGGCTTCCTCGCCGAGGTGCAGGCCCAGGAGATCCCGGCCGACCCGCGCACCGAGTCCGAGCTCCGCGGCACCGCGGTCCGGTTGCTCACCGCACACCGGGCCAAGGGGCTCGAGTGGCCGCTGGTGGTGGTCGCCTCGGTGCAGGAGGGCAGCTGGCCCGACGTCCGCCGTCGCGGGTCGCTGCTCGAGGCCGACCGGCTGAGCCGCACCGGGCTGGCCGAACTGGTGCCGACCGCGCAGCGGATCGCCGAGGAACGCCGGCTGTTCTACGTGGCGTGCACCCGGTCCCGGCGCCGGCTGGTGGTCAGTGCCGTCGAGGGGACCGAGGGGGAGGGCGACCAGCCGTCGCGATTCCTCGCCGAGCTCGAGGTGCCGGTCCGACGGCTCAGCGGGCGCCCGGCCCGGCCGCTCACCCTGCCCGCCCTGGTCGGCGAGCTCCGCCGGATCAGCACCGACCCCGACACGGTCCCGGCCCTCCGCGAGGCGGCCGCCCAGCGGCTCGCCCGGCTCGCCGACGCGGTCGACGACGAGGGCCGGCCGCTGGCCCCGGGGGCCGACCCGGCCCGCTGGTGGGGGATGGCCGAGCTGACCGAGGTCGGCCGGCCGGTGCTCGCCCCCGACGTCCCGGTCCAGCTGTCGGGCAGCCAGCTCGCCTCGGTGCTCGACTGCCCGCGGCAGTGGTTCCTGGCCCGGCGGGCGGCCGCCGAGTCGAGCCGGAGCACCGCGGCCAGCTTCGGGTCGGTGGTGCACGTCCTGGCCGAGTTCGGCGCCGACTTCGGCACCGGGGACGACCCGGACCGGACGGCGGCGCGGCAGCAGGTCAGCGACCACCTGGAGAGCGTGTGGGACCAGCTCGACTTCGACGCCAACTGGCTCTCCGACGTCGAGCGGATCGAGGCCGAGTCGGCCTACGAGCGGTTCGTGGCCTGGCAGGAGGCGCAGACCGACCGCACGCTGCTGGGCACCGAGGTCCCGTTCGCCTGCGAGCTCGAGCTGGACGGTGAGCGGATGCGGCTGACCGGCACCGCCGACCGGGTCGAGCGGGACGCCGCGGGACGGATCCGGATCGTCGACTTCAAGACCGGGAGGCGAGCTCCCACCGGGGCCGAGGTGGCGGTCCAGGACCAGCTCGGCGTCTACCAGCTCGCGGTGGCCCAGGGCGCGTTCCGGGACGTGACCGGCGACGACCACCGCTGCGGCGGCGCCGAGCTGGTCTACCTGCGGCTGCCGGACGGCGAGACCGGGCTGCCCAAGGTGTTCGGGCAGGCTTCGCTCGAGGACGTCCCGTTCCCGCACGGCGCCCCGGACCCGGCCGACGGCACCGCGCACCCGACGTGGGTGCACCGCCGGCTCGCCGAGGCGGCCGCGGTGATCCGCTCCGAGCGGTTCGTGGCCCGGCCCGGTCCGTCGTGCCGCTACTGCCCGTTCCGGGCGAGCTGCCCGGCCCGCACCGAGGGCCGGATGGTGGTGGCGTGACCGTCACCGCGTTGCCGGTCCCGCGGCGGTCGAACGCCCGCGTCCTCGCCGGGCCGGGCGACCTCGTCGACGCGCTCGGGATCCCGTTCTCCGAGCAACAGCTCGAGGCGATCACCGCGCCGCTCGAGCCGGGGGTGATCATCGCCGGCGCCGGGTCGGGCAAGACCACGGTGATGGCGGCCCGGGTGGTCTGGCTGGTCGGCACCGGCGCGGTGCGGCCCGAGGAGGTGCTCGGGCTCACCTTCACCCGCAAGGCCGCGGCCGAGCTGTCCGCGCGGGTGCGCACCGCGTTGCTCTCGGCGGGCGTGGTCGACGAGCGCGGGGTCGACGAGGCCGGCGAGCAGCTGATCATGACCTACGACGCGTTCGCCGCCCGGCTGGTCGCCGAGCACGGTCTGCGGATCGGGGTGGACGCCGACGCGACCATGATCACCGGCGCCACCCGGTTCCGGCTCGCCTCGCGGGTGGTCCGCAGCGCGGCCGGGCCGTTCGAGCACCTCTCCCGGCTGCGGCCCGACACCGTGGCCGAGCGGGTGCTCAAGCTCGACGCCGACCTGGCCTCGCACCTGGTCGACCCGGCCCGGCTCGACAGGCACGCCCGGGCGAACCGGATCGGTTTCGCCTCCGCCCCGCCGAACCAGCGCGGCAACACCTACGCGGAGGTGAAGAAGGCGCTGGCCGCCACCGACGAGCGGCTCGAGCTGGCCTCGCTGGTCCGCGACTACCAGCAGCTCAAGAGCCGCCTGGGGGTGATCGAGTTCGCCGACCAGATGGCCATCGCCGCCCGGCTCGCGGTCGAGGTGCCGGAGGTGTCGGACCAGCTGCGCAGCGCGTTCGGCGTGGTGCTGCTCGACGAGTACCAGGACACCTCGGCGGCGCAGGCGATCATGCTCCGCGGACTGTTCTCGGGTCACGCGCCGCTGACCGGTCGCGGTCACCCGGTGACCGCGGTCGGCGACCCGTTCCAGGCCATCTACGGCTGGCGCGGGGCGGCCGCGAGCAACATCCTCCAGTTCGCCGACCAGTTCCGGCGTCGCGACGACACCCCGGCGGCGCGGTTCTCGCTCACCGTCAACCGGCGCAGCGGGCCGCGGATCCTGGACGTGGCCAACCGGCTGGCCGGGCCGCTGCGGGTCGAGGTGAGCGAGCGGCTGGCCGCGCTGGTCGGCCCGGACCCGAGCGGGCGACCGGACCTCGACCCGCTGCGGGCCCCCGACGGCACCCGGCCCGGACAGGTGCGCGCGGCGACGTTCGACACCTGGGCCGAGGAGGTGACCTGGATCGCCGACCGGATCGTCGCCGACCGCGGCACCGACGCGCCGCGCTGGTCGGACATCGCCGTGCTGACCCGGCGGAATGCCGACATCGGCGCGATCTACGCCGAGCTGACCGCGCGCGACGTGCCGACCGAGATCGTCGGGCTGGGCGGGCTGCTCAGCCTGCCCGAGGTGATGGACGTGACCGCGACACTGCGGTTGATCGACGACGTCACCGCGAACCCCGAGCTGGTCCGACTGCTGACCGGCCCCCGGTGGCGGATCGGTCCGCGGGACCTCGCGCTGCTCGGGCGCCGGGCCCGGCAGCTCGCCGAGCATGACCACGGGCGTCCGTCCGGGGCGCGGCCGGGCAGCCGGTCCGCCGACGAGGACCGCTCGATCCTCGGCGCGCTCGAGGAGGCGGTGGCCGACGTCGACCCGACCGAGGTGGTCAGCCTGCTCGACGCGCTCGAGCACCCGGTCGACCCGGAGCAGGAGGCGGCCGGCGAGGGGTCGTCCGGCGGGTTCTCCGCCGAGGCGCTGACCCGGTTCGCCGCGCTGGCCGCCGAGCTGGCGCAGCTCCGCCGGCACGCCGAGGAACCGTTGCTCGACCTCTGCCGCCGGGTGATCACGGTGCTCGGGCTCGACGTCGAGCTGACCGCCACCACCGAGTACGCCCGGACCCGGCGTCGCGACCAGCTCGGCGCCTTCCTCGACGCGGTGGCCGACTACGTCGACGTCGACGGGCAGGCCTCGCTGTCGGGGCTGCTGGCCTACCTGCGGGCCGAGTCCGAACAGGGCGCCGGGCTCGAGCAGGCGCTGCCCACGGCGGAGGACTCGGTCAAGCTGCTCACCGTCCACAAGGCCAAGGGCCTGGAGTGGGAGGTCGTGTACCTGCCCGCGCTGATGCAGGGCACCTTCCCCAGCGACCGGGTCAGCGACAACTGGGTGAGCAGTGCGGCGGTGCTGCCGGCCGACCTGCGCGGGGACGCCGGCTCGATCCCGCAGCTGGAGGACCACACCGGAGCAGCGGTCAAGACCTACACCCAGCGGCTGCGGGAGCAGCAGCTGCTGGCCGAGGACCGGCTGGCCTACGTCGCGGTGACCCGCGCGCGCTCGGTGCTGGTGGGCACCGGGCACACCTGGCGGGTCGAGGCGGTCCGCCCCCGGGTGCCGTCGAACTATCTCAAGGCGATCATCGCCGCGGCTCGGGAGCAGGACCAGTTGCTGGCCGAGGCCGGCCCGGTGGCCGACGCCAACCCGCTCGAGGTCGAGACGCCACCGACGCCATGGCCACAGCCGCTCGACCCGGACGGCTGGCAGCGGCGTCAGGACGCGGCCCAGCGGGTCCGGCTGGCCCGGCGGCGGTTCGCGGTGAGTGGTCGCTATGATCCGCCGGCGGCCGAGGCACCCGACCAGCTGCGGCTCGACGAGGAGGAGCAGGTGGCGGCCTGGGACGCCGACATCGACCAGCTGCTCGGCGAGGCGCGGGCCGCGCGGCGGGGACGGCGGTCGGTCGAGCTGCCCGGGACGCTGTCGGCGACCAACCTGCTGCGGCTGCGGACGGACCCGGGCCGCTACGCCGCCGAGCTGGCCCGACCGATGCCACGGCGACCGTCGACGGCCGCGCGGTTCGGCACCCGGTTCCACCAGTGGGTGGAGCAGCACCTCGGGTCTCCGGACGTCCAGCCGAGCCTGATCGACCCCGACGACTCGACCGACCGCACCGAGCTGGACGCGGCTACCGAGGGCGAGTTCGCCGAGCTCTGCACCACCTTCGCCGCCGGCCCCTTCGGGTCGGCGCGCCCGTTCGGGCTCGAGATCCCGTTCTCGGTGCTGATCGCGGGCCGGGTGGTCCGCGGCCGGATCGACGCGGTCTACCGCGCCGGCCCCGACGGCTCACTCCCCGGTGACGACCGGCTGGACCTGACGACGCGCGCAGGGCCCTCCGACACGCGCGCGGAGCCCTCCGGGACGCGCGCTGAGCCTGTCGAAGCGCCAACCTCCACCGCGGGAACGCGCGCTGAACCCTCCGGGACGCGCGCTGAGCCCTCCGGGACGCGCGCTGAGCCTGTCGAAGCGCAGGCCTCGAGCGGGCCGCAGCACGCTGAGCCCTCGAGAACGCGCGCTGAGCCTGTCGAAGCGCCGACCTCCACCGCCGGAACGCGCGCTGAGCCCCCCGGGACGCGCGCTGAGCCTGTCGAAGCGCCGGCCTCGAGCGGGACGACGCAACCTGAGCCCTCCGGTGCGCGCGCTGAGCCTGTCGAAGCGCTGGCGTCGGGCGAGCCGACGCACGCTGAGTCCTCCGGGACGGCCGCTGAGCCTGTCGAAGCGCCGACCGCTGCACCGGGCCCGGGCGCACCGCCGTACCGCTACCGGATCGTCGACTGGAAGACCGCCCCTGGCGACGGACCCGGGGATCGGGCCGACCCGTGGCAGCTCGCGCTCTACCGGCTGGCCTGGGCCGAGCTGTCCGGGGTGGGCCCCGAGGAGGTCGACGCGGTGTTCTACTTCGTCGGCTCCGACACGGTGGTCCGGCCGCCGAGGCTGGCCGACCGCGCCGCGGTGGAGGCCGCCCTGCGGGCCGTGCCGCTGGCCGACTGAGCGGTGCGGAAGACTGGAGCCGTGACGACCTGGGACGAGCCGAGCCTGATCGACCGGGCCGAGGGCCGACGTGGCGCCGTGGCGTGGGTGGGGGAGCTCTGGAGCACACCAGGGACCCGGGTCCTGCCGGTCGACGAGCACGGGGCGTTCGCCACCGGCGAGCGGGGCAGCCGGTTGCGCTTCGTCGAGGCGACCGGGTCGTACCGGCCGCAGGAGCACCTGCTGCTCGGACTGGTCGAGGGGACTGCCTACTTCGCGGCGCCCGCGGTGATCGACGACGACAAGCACACCATCCGGGAGGTCGGCGGCCTGCTCGGGGACGTCGACCGCGAGCTGGCCACCACCGCGGCCGCGCTGACCCACTGGCACCGTGCGGAGCCGCGCTGCCCGCAGTGCGGACGGCCGACCGAGATCCGCAAGGCCGGCGCGGCGCGGTTCTGCCGCCACGACGACCGGGAGCTGTTCCCGCGGACCGACCCGGCGATCATCGTCGCAGTGACCGACCCGGAGGACCGGCTGTTGCTGGCCAGCCAGGTGGTGTGGGGTCCGCACCGGGTGTCGGTGCTGGCCGGTTTCAACGAGGCGGGGGAGTCGCTCGAGCAGACCGTGCACCGCGAGGTGTTCGAGGAGTCAGGGGTGCGGCTCAAGGACGTGCGTTACTTCGGCAGCCAGCCGTGGCCGATGCCGCGCTCGCTGATGCTCGGCTTCAGCGCGGTGGCGGCGAGCACCGACATCGTGGTCGACGGCACCGAGATCGGTGCCGCCGACTGGTACACCCGCGAACGGGTGCGCGCCGAGGTCGAGTCCGAGCACCTGATCCTCCCCGGTAGCAGTTCGATCGCCAACCGCCTGATCACCGCCTGGCTCGAAGGCCGCCTCCGCGACTGACTGGCCTGTCTGGTCATCGCGCGCTGCGCCCGACCTTGACGGCGCGCGGAGCCGCGAAGGTGCGCCGAGCTCGCCGAAGCTCCTGTGCGCAGGAAAGTTTGCTGAGCTTGTCGAAGCGCAGTTGATCTTGGTACGGGCTTCGCCCTTCGACAGGCTCAGGGCACCGTGGCTGCAAGACGCCGACCGCGCGCTGGGTTGGACGTGCGCTGAGCTTGTCGAAGCGCGGTTGATCTTGGTGGGCTTCGCCCTTTGACAGGCTCAGGGCACCGTGGTTGCGTGACGCTGACCGTGCGGTGAGACTGTCGAAGCGCGGGTGATCTTGGTGCGTGCTTCGCCCTTCGACGGGCTCAGGGAGTCGTGGGGCGATGGTGCGCACCCGGGCGCTGAGCTTGTCGAAGCGCGGGTGATCTTGGTGCGTGCTTTCCCCTTCGACAGGCTCAGGGAGTCGTGGGGCGATGGTGCGCACTCGGGCGCTGAGCTTGTCGAGGCGCGGGTGATCTTGGTGTGGGCTTCGCCCTTCGACAGGCTCAGGGCACCGTGGTTGCATGACGCTGACCGTACGGTGAGCCTGTCGAACCGCTTGTGTGCAGGCGATGTGCGCTGAGCTTGTCGAAGCGCGGGTGATCTTGGTGCGTGCTTTGCCCTTCGACGGGCTCAGGGCACCGTGGTTGGCTTCGAGACGCTCAGGGCACCGTGGTTGGCTTCGAGACGCTCAGGGCATCGTGTCCGAGGATCCCGTTGCCGGCAGATGCGGCTCAGGCGAGCCGGTCGCGCAGACCGCTGGCCCGGTTGGCGGGGCGCAGGACGGAGCGGCGGATGGCGGCCTCGCTGCCGATCACCCGGACGGCGTCGCGGGCCCGGGTGACCGCCGTGTAGAGCAGCTCGCGGGTCAGCAGCGGTGAGTCCGGCGGCGGCACCACGAAGGAGACCGTCCCGAACTGGCTGCCCTGCGCGCGGTGGACCGTCATCGCGTGCATGGTCTGCACGCTGTCGAGCCGGACCGGGGCGACCAGGACCGGGTCGGCGCCGCGGGCGAAGGCGGCCCGCACCCCGGACGGTGTCCGCACCACCACGCCGGTGTCACCGTTGTAGAGGTTGAGGTCGTAGTCGTTGTCGGTGACCAGCAGCGGTCGGCCGAGGTACCACTCGGTCATCGCCGGCGCGGTCGTCCGGCCGGAGGCTCCAGTCGAGCCGGTGGCCACCGCCGGATCGGTCGTGCCCGCCCCGTACCCGGGCAGGTCCTCGGCCAGCCAGCGTTCCGCCTCGCGGCTCCACCGGGTCATCCCGAACGGTCCGCGCCGGTGCGCGCAGAGCAGCCGGTGCTCCTCCAGCCCGCGGATCGCCTCACCGGCCTCACCCGCACGCGCCGCGTCCAGCACCCGCCGACCAGCCGACACCACCGCCCGCCGCAGCTCGGGCACGGCGCCCGGGTCGATCGTTGCCGACCCGCTCCCGTCCTCGCCCACCGTCTCGACGAAGCTCAGCGCCGGGTCGCCCCGCCGCAGCACCGCCATCACCGCGTCCGGATCGGAGGCCCGGATCGCCGCGGCCAGCTCACCGATCACCCCGCCGAACCGCCAGGTGTGGGTCAGCGCGACCACGCCGTGCCGGACCGGGTCCGGCGTCTCGATCCCGAGCGCCGACAGGCCGTCGACCAGGCGTGTGTCGGTGTCACCGGGCGCGCCGGTGATGTCGGCCAGCACCGCCCCGGCCTCGACCGAGGAGAGCTGGTCCGGGTCGCCGACCAGCACCAGCCGTGCGTCCGGGCGCACCGCCTCGAGCAGCCGCGCCATCAGGGTCAGCGACACCATCGACATCTCGTCCACCACCACGACGTCGTGCGGCAGGTGGTGCTGGGCGTCGTGCCGGAATCGGCTCCGGCTGTCCGGACGCCAGCCCAGCAACCGGTGCAAGGTCGAGGCCTGCAGCCCGGACAGCACCGCCCGGTCGGCGTCATCGAGCGCGTCGGGGTCGAGCGCGGCGGCCGCTCCCCGCACCGCCTCCTCGAGCCGGGCCGCAGCCTTCCCGGTCGGTGCGGCCAGGGCGACCCGCAACGGCCGGTCGCCCGGGCGCGGCTGGTCGAGCAGCAGGGCCAGCAGCCGGGCCACCGTGGTGGTCTTGCCGGTCCCGGGCCCGCCCGCGAGCACGGTCACCCGGCCGAGGGCGGCCACCGCCGCCGCCAGTCGTTGCCGGTCCGGTTCGCCGGCCGGTAGGTCGGAGCCGTCGAACAGCCGGGCGAGGCCCGCCGAGAGCCGTTCGGTGTCCACGTCCGGCGGGGTCGCCGCGGCTCGGCGGGTCAGCTCGGTCCGCACCGTCTCCTCCTGGCCCCAGTAGCGCTCGAGGTAGAGCCGGCCGAAGGCGAGCCGGAGCGGCCGGCCGGCGGGTGCGTCCGCGCCGACCGCCACCGCGGGACTCGCGCGGACCGCGGCCAGCCAGGCCTCCGGATCGGGCCAGGGCAGCGTGCTGGTGTCGAGCTGGTGCTCGGAGTCGTCGAAGGCGGTCTGGGCCACGGTCGTCAGGTCGACGCAGACCGAGCCGACCCGCAGCGCACGGACGGTCAGCGCCACCGCCAGCAGCACCCGGTCGTCGGCTTCCTGGCAGATCGCCCCGATCCGCGCCGCGGTGTGGACGTCCGCAGGGAGCAGCACCCCCGCCCGGTTGAAGGTCGCGAGCAGGCCTACGGCCGACCGCACCAGGTGCGACTCGTCGATCTCGGCTGCGACGGTCCCCACGGCTCCCGCGGCCTCCACGGCGGTCACGACCGGCCGTCCAACAAATCGGACAGCTCGGTGACCAGCGCGGCCGGCGGCCGCCAGCTGAACACCCCGTACGGCGCCTGGCCCGAGGCCCGCGGTGTGTCCGGCCCGGCCATCCCGCGGAGGAACAGGTACAGCACGCCGCCGAGCTGCGCCGCGGGTTCGTACCCGCGGTGCCGCCAGCGCAGGTAGCGGTGCAGCGCGACCGCATAGAGCAGGGCCTGCAGCGGGTAGTCGGCCCCGATCATCGCCTCGGCCATCGCCGTCGGCGCGTAGTGGTCGACCGGTAGCGGCCGCACGTCGGGATCGCCGAGCCAGTTGGTCTTGTAGTCGGCCACCAGATAGCGGGTGACGCCGCCGTCGGTGACCCGGAGGACCGCGTCGATGCTGCCGGTCAGGTAGCCGCGCAACGGCTGGTCGGCGAGCAGCGGCAACCGGAGCCGGTCGGGGTAGCGGTGCAGCAGGTCGTCGGGCCCGAGGTGTCGTTCGAGCAGCGGCACCAGGTCTCCCAGTCGGACGGTGCCGTGCGGGGTGTCGCCGCCGGCCAGCGGCAGCTCGAAGGTCAGCTCGGCCAACCGGTCGGTGGCGGGCAGGTCGACCAGTCGGCGGTCACCGGCCAGCGGGCCGAGCGGGGTGAGCAGGGCGGGCGCGAGGGCGGGGCCGAGCGTGCCGGCGGTGAGCTCGCCCGAGGGGCCGCGGGCCAGCTCGACCGCGGCGGCCGCGGTCAGGTCACCCACCAGCCGGTCGGCGGCTTGGCTGGCCGCCGGGTCCACCGCCTCGAGCACGGCGTGCACGGCGGTGCCGAACTGGGTGCCCATCGGCAGGTCAGTCATCGGGGACACCATCGCCGACGTCGACGCCGCCGGCCCGCTCCCGCCGACCGTCGGGGTCACCGTCGGCGCAAGGGTCTGGGACAGGGTCTCGGCCACCGGCGACTCGTCGTCCTCCTTGCCGCCGTCGGGCTCGCTCCCGACGCCGCCACCGACCGCGGCGGCCACGACGACGCCGTGGACGGCCCCGGTCAACGCCGAGTAGGAGGTCCGACGCCAGGCGAGGTCGAGCGGGCGGTCGAACCGGCGGACGTCGAGGTCGGTGTGCACCGGGGCGGGGCGGTCCCAGGTCGCGGGTGCCCGGGTCCCGGGTGCTGGCACGGTCTCCACCGCGATCAGGGCCGGGTCGAACGCCCGCAGCCCGGCCGGGGTGCCCGCGGCCGGGTACCGCGCCTCGGGGACGGCGGCGGCGCCGGGGACGCGCGACCGGGCCCAGAACCGCTGCAGCGCGGAGGTCGCGGTGTTGTGCGACGGCAACCACCAGGTGACCACCAGGCTGCGGGCCCGGGTCAGTGCGACGTAGTACAGCCGGAGGTCCTCGCCGGCGTCCTCCCGCCAGTACCGGGAGAGCCGGTCGCGCCGGCCCGGGGCGTTCCGGCCGCCCACGTCGAGCGCGGTCCCGCTGCGCAGACCGGTCGCCGACCGACCGTCGTCCGAACCGCCGGCGCCGGGGGCGTCGTCGTCGTGCAGCCGGAGCACCTGCCCGTCCTCGTCGGGCACCCAGCGGTCCGAGGCCTCGGGCAGGTAGACCACCGGGAACTCCAGCCCCTTGCTCCGGTGGATGGTGAGGATCTGGACGGCCGCCGTGTCGGTCTCCAGCCGGCGGCTGAGCTCGTCGGTCCCCGCCCGCCGGGCCTCCTCGACCCGCTCGGCGAGCCAGGCCAGCAGCGCCCCGGTGCCGAGCTGACCGCCGGTCATCGCCGCGTGCAGGCTCTCGCCGACGTGCCGCAGGTCGGTCAGCCGGCGCTCGCCGTCCGGCTCGGCGAGGATCCGGCCGGCCAGGCCGGTCTCCTCGGTGATCGCGGCGAGCATCGCCGCGACACCCTGCCGGGTCAGGATGCGGGCCCAGCGCCGGACCAGTGTGGTGAGCCGGGTCACGGCGTCCTCGTCGGCCGCGGCGAGGTCGGCCAGGTCCCAGCCGACGAAGGCGGTCAGCGCGACCGCCCGGATCGACGGCTGGCGGGGGTTCTCGCAGGCGGTGAGCAGGCGCGTCCAGTCCACGGCCGCGTCGGAGTCGAAGACGCTGCCCGCGCCGCGCACCACGGCGGGTACGCCCAGCCCGGCCAGGGCGGTCCGGATCGGTTCGAGCTGCTTGTTGTAGCGGACCAGGACGGCGATGTCGCCCGGACCCAGGCGACGCCAGCGCCGGTCGTCGTCCAGGATCTCGACCCCCTGGTCGAGCAGCGCGACCACGTCGGCGGCCAGGTCGGCGGCCACCTCGCGCCGCAGCTGGCTGATCGGCGGCTTGTCCTGTTCGGTGGGGGACTGCTCGCGGACCCGGATCCGTACCGGCGCCTCGTGGGCACCCGTCGCCTCTCCCGTGCCGGGTGTCCGGCGGATCCGGGGATCCGGTCGGCCCGCCTCCACCGGGCGCACGACGATCCGCTCGTCCCCGAGCGCGGCGCCGCCGGTGAGCTCGTCGAGCGCGGCGAGCAGGGGCGCGTCGCTGCGCCAGTTGGTGTCGAGCGTCGCCACGGTGTCGGCCTGGCCGACCGCGTCGAGGTAGGAGTAGACGTCCGCGCCGCGGAAGGCGTAGATCGCCTGCTTGGGGTCGCCGATCAGCACCAGGGTCACGTGCCCGTGGAAGGCCCGCCGCAGGATGTCCCACTGGATCGGGTCGGTGTCCTGGAACTCGTCGACCAGCACGAGCCCGAACCGGTCGCGCAGCCGGGCCGCCGCGCGCTCGCCGGAGTCGGGGTCGGCCAGGCAGGCCTGCAATCGGGTGAGCATGTCGTCGTAGCCGTAGATCCGGCCGCGCTGCTTGCGGCGCGTCACCTCCTCGCGGACCTCGCGGGCGAACGCGACCCGCTGGCCGGCGTCGGTGAGGTCGGGTCCCGCGCCGCCCGGGGTCGGCCCGGGCTCCGGGACCAGCCGCGCGGTGCCGCCCGCCACCACCGCGGCGGCGAGCTTCTGGGCCTCCTCGAGCGTGAACGGCGGCCGACCGCCCGCGGCGAACCGGCGCAGGTAGACCTCGGCGGTGACCTGGCGGGTCAGGTCGGTGAGCGTCTCGACGAACACCGCGTCGGCGTCGGCGTCGCCGAGCACCCCGAGGCCGGCCAGCATGGTCTGGCAGAACTCGTGGGTGGTCGCGATGGTCGCGGCGTCGAAGTCGGCCAGCGCGGCGCGCAGCCGGGCGTGCCGGGCGGCCACCGCCTCGCGCGGACCGTCGGCGAGCAGCCGCACCACCGGGTCGTCGGCGTCGGGCCCGCTCGGACCGCCACCGCCGTCGGTGTCGCTGCCGTCGTCGAGCAACACGGCGGCGAGGGCGCGTTCGGTGCCGGCCAACCGCTCCCGGACCCGCTGCCGCAGCTCGTCGGTGGCCATCCGCCCGAACGTGACCAGCATGATCTCGGACAGGGTGACCCGGCCCTCGGCGACGAAGCGGGTCGCCAGCGCGGCGATGGTCCAGGTCTTGCCGGTGCCGGCGCTGGCCTCGAGCACGGTGGTGCCGGTGGGGAGCGGGCCGGCCGGGTCGAACGCGGTCCGGGTCGCCTCGTCCGTCCGACCGGCGGACGACCGGGTCGTGGTGCTCACGGTTGACCCTCCCCGCGCAGCAGCGGCGCCCACACCCGGAGCGCGAGCGTGCCCAGTCGGCTCGGCTCGCTCCGACCGTTCCGGGCCTCCTCGGGGTGAGCGGGCAGCTCGAGCAGTCGCTCGAGCGTCACCCCGGAGCCGAAGCAGAGGGCGAACGCCTCGTCGGCATCGCGCTCCCAGGTCCTGCGGAGCTTCCCGACCACGTGCTCGACCGGGCGGTCACGCTCGCGGTGCGCGGCGTACTCGGCGGACGTCCGCAGCGGCAGCGGCAGCGGCTCGGCCAGGCCGGTCGCCCACAGGTCGACGAGGTCGCCGAGCACCCGCATCGCGACCATCGGAGGCACCGGCCCGAGGCGGGTGACGTCGTCGGCGCCGACCACGACGGCTCGCCAGCCGAGCTCGGGTTCGGCCGCGGTGAGGGCCAGCAGCCGCACCCAGGCGGCCAGCCGGGGTTTCGGCCCGAGCTTGGAGAAACTGACGTCGACCAGCTGCGGACCGAACGCAGAAGCCACGGTGCTGACCGTCCCGGTGAGCACCCGGCCGCCCGACCGGAGACCGGACTCCGGCAGGTCGAGCTGGAGGTCGTGCTGGCGGCGTTCGCCGGTCAGGTGGGGATCGGCGACCGCAGCCACCCGGTGCACCGACTCGGTCACCGGGGTGATGACCTGGGCACCGAGCGCGCGCGGCGGCAGGGTGCCGCGGCGCCACTCGGCCGCAGCCAGGGTGTCGAGGGCGGTCCCGCGCAGGTGGAGGGCGAGCAACCGGTCACCGACACCCCAGCGCTCGAGCGCGTCGAGCTCGACCGGGATCTCCTCGGCGGGCGGGCTGGCGCTCCAGGTCGACAGTCCGGCCCGGGCGCGCAGGTAGGCGCGCGGCGGGTGCTGCAGGAACCGGACGAGGTCGTCCAGCTCGACCACCTCGGGGAGCGGCCAGGGGTCGGTGGCCGCGCTCCGGAGGGAGGACGACCCGGAGGTGACTGCTCGGGGTGTGGCGGCTCGGGTGAGCGCGAGCGCCCCGTCGAGCGCGGCGCGGTCGAAGCTGACCGGCCCGTCGCCGGCGGTGGCGAAGTCGGCCGGGTCGAACGGCTGGAGCGGGTGCCGGTGCAGCACCTGGGCGCGGGCCGGGTCACCGTCGACGGTGCGGGCGGTCAGGTCGAGCACGTCGAGCAGCTCGCCGACCGGGACCGAGGGCGGCCGGACGGCGTTGGTGCGCGGATCCGCGCCGGAGTAGACGACGAGCAGCTGCTCCTCGGCGGCGGTGATCGCGTCGAGCATCAGCTGCCGGTCCTCGCTGCGGCCGTCCCGGTCGCCGACCCACGGGTCCAGGGCGAGCAGGTCGTCGCCGTCGGTCCCGCCCGCGCGGGGGAAGACGCCGTCGTCGACCCCGAGCAGGCACACCACCCGGTGCGGGACCGACCGCATCGGCAGCATGGTGCAGACGGTCAGGGTGCCGGTGCGGAAGTTGCTGCGGGTCGGACGTCCACCGAAGACGTCGGCGAGCAGCACCCGGGCCTCGGCGCGGGTGAGCTGGGCTCCCGCGCCGTCGGCCGGGGCGGTCTCGGCCAGCCGAGCCAGCTCGCCGTAGGCCTGGGCGGCCTGCCAGGACTCCCAGGGCGGGGCCAGGCAGAGCAGGTCCAGGACGTCGCGGCAGAGCTCGAGCCAGCCGCCGACGGGCCGGCGGCCCTCGAGCCGGGCGAGCAGGTCGCGGAGCCGGTCGACCACCTCGGCCAGCTGCCCGAGCGCGACCACGTCCCCGGAGTCCACGTCGTCGAGCGGCAGCGTGGTGCCGAGGAAGTGCTGGCCCTCCTCGTCCATCGCCACCCCGAGCAGCAGCCGGTCGAGCCCGGCCCGCCAGGTGTTCTGCCCGAACTGCCCGAGCCCGAACCGGTCGCGGTCGGCGGCGTCGAGACCCCAGCGCACCCCCGAGGCGATCACCAGGTCGCGCAGCCGCTGCAGCTGCTCGTCGGTGAACCCGAACCGGGCGGCGACCGGCGGGCTCGCGCACAGGTCGAGCACCGTCGAGGCGTCGACGCGGTCCTCGGCCAGCTCGAACACCCGGCCGAGCACCGCGAGCATCGGGTTGAGCCGGCGCAGCGAGCGGTCGGCCAGCCGCACCCGGAGCCGGTGACCGGGGTGCCACCGGGGGCCGGCCTCGCTGGTCGTCCCGTCGGAGTCGAGCTCCTCGGTCTCGATCCCGAAGGCCGCGGAGATCAGGGGCGCGAAGGTCTCGATGTCCGGGCACATCACCACGATGTCGCGGGGCTCGAGGGTCGGGTCGTCGGCCAGCCGGCCGAGCAGCAGCTCGCGGAGCACCTCGACCTGCCGGTCCGGACCGTGGCAGGCGTGCACCCCGACGCTGTGGTCCTCCGGATCGAGCACCAGCGGGGTGCGGGTCGGGGTCAGCCCGTGGTCCGCGGCGATGTCGGACTGCAGCCGGGCGAGCAGGGTGGTCGCAACATGATCATTCCGGCCGTGATCATCGACTGCACGATCATCCCGGCCGTGATCGTCGAGTGCATGATCATCACGGTCGTGATCATGGTCGGTGGCCGCTTCCAGACCACCCAGCCGCAGCTGGAGCTCGCGGACGTCGCGTCCCAGATAGGCGAGCAACCGGTGCCGGGGGACCGCGGCGGTCGGGTCGCCGCGGCGCGGGCCGTCGAAACCGTCGGAGACCTCACGGACGGCGGCCCAGAGGGCCGGCGAAGGGTGCGGGAGCCACAGGTGGACGTCGCGGTGCACGGCCAGGGCGGTGAGCACGTCGAGGACCGCGGGGGTCAGGCGGGTCGGCCCGAACACCGAGAGCCGCTCCGGCAGGTCGACGAGCGCGGGCTCCTCCCGCACTCGCCTGCACAGCTCGGGGAGGCGCTCGGCCGGTCCGGGTGCGCCGACCCGGGCCCGGACCCGGCGCCAGCACTCGGGCTGCCAGGCCAGCTCGGGGGGCAGCGCCGGTTCCGGGGGCAGGGCCAGTTCCGGCGTGAGGGTCGGCTCGGCCGGCGAGCCCGAGGCCCAGGCCCGCACCAGTGCGGGCCGGTTGGCGGCGTAGTCGTCGAACAGCGCGGCAGTGTGGCGGGCCAGAGCGAGACGACGGCCGCCCGCCCCGTCGGGATGCCCGTCGCCCGAGGGGCACCCGGCGACCGAGCTGCTGCGGCGCAGGAAGCGCCGGACCGGGGCGGCCCAGGGCTCGGTCAGGCCCTCGTTGAGGACGTCGAGCACGGGCCAGACCAGCCGGCGGGGCCGCCACGGGTCGTCGCCGGCCGAACCGCCCGACGACCCGGATGCCACTCCGGCCGCGGTGACGGTCGCGACGAGGTCGGTGGGGGAGCGGAAACCCACTCCCGCGCAGACGCCGTCCGTGCGGTCCGGGCCGGTGCGTCCGAGCCGCCGGGCCAGCCGCTGGGCCAGCCACCGCTCGACCCCGCGGGTGGGGACGACCACGAGCTCCTCGGCGAACGGGTCGTCCAGCGGGTCGGCGAGCACCTCGGCCAGCGCGTCGACCAGTCGGTCGGCACGCCGGGCTCGGTGCAGGTGGACGCTCATGACCGGGCCACCCTAGAACCGGGCTCGGACAGTGCCGAGACCTCGCGCCGCGCGTCGGCCTCGGGTCCGTGACGCCGGTCCGGGTCCTGCCGGCCCGGAGGGTCGGCTCAGTGGGTGAGCGCGTCCAGCCTGCCGCGCACCTGCGCGACCGAGGGATTGGTCAGCGCGCTGCCGTCGGCGAAGACCAGGGTCGGCACGGTGCGGTTGCCGTGGTTGACCGCGGTCACCACGTCGGCCGCCTCCGGCTGCTCCTCGATGTCCACCTCGGCGTAGCCGATGCCCTCGCGCTGCAGCTGCGACTTGAGCCGGCGGCAGTAGCCGCACCAACTGGTGGTGTACATCGTGATGGCGTCCTGGTTCTGCGCGGTCATGTCGGGGGAACGAGGTTGTGGCCGCCGGCATTCCCGGCCGACGGAGGTCGACCCCGCGCCCGCGTCTCCGGAGGTGCGGTCCTCCGGGCGCTTCGCCTGTGCCGGTTCCGCCGGGCTGTCCGCCCCGGCCCCTAGGCTGGACCGCATGAGCCAGGCGACCGTGGTGCTGATCGACGAGGCACCCGGGCCGCGCACACCGGACGCGATCCTGGCCGCCCTCGACCCCGAGCAGCGCGAGGTGGCCACCGCGCTCGGCGGTCCGGTCGCGGTGATCGCCGGCGCCGGCACCGGCAAGACCCGGGCCATCACCCACCGGATCGCCTACGCGGTGGCGGCCGGGGTCTACCGCCCGACCGCCGTGCTCGCGGTGACCTTCACCCAGCGCGCCGCCGGCGAGATGCGCGGCCGGCTGAGCCGGCTCGGGGTCCGCGGGGTGCAGGCCCGGACGTTCCACTCGGCCGCGCTGCGGCAGGCCGCCTACTTCTGGCCCCGCGTGCACGGCAGCGACCTGCCCGGGGTGCTGGAGAACCGGATGAGCCTGGTCGCCGAGTCGGCGTCGCGGCTGCGGGTCCGCACCGACACCCCGGCGCTCCGCGACCTGGTTACCGAGATCGGCTGGGCCAAGGTCAGCAACGTCAGCCCCGAGGACTACCCGCGGATCGCCGCGGCGCGCGGTCGCGAGCTGGCCTCGGCCGACCCGGAGACGGTCGGGCGGGTCTTCGCGGGCTACGAGAAGACCAAGCGGGAGCGCGACCGGATCGACTTCGAGGACATCCTGCTGTGCACCGCCTCCTTGATCGCCGAGCACCCGCGGGTGGCCGAGGAGGTGCGGCGGACCTACCGCCACCTGGTGGTCGACGAGTACCAGGACGTCAGCCCGTTGCAGCAGGCCCTGCTCGACCTCTGGCGCGGGGACAGCGACGACCTGTGCGTCGTCGGCGACCCGGCGCAGACCATCCACTCCTTCGCGGGCGCCCAGAGCACCTTCCTGACCGGCTTCACGAAGCGGCATCCCGGTGCCCGGGTGATCCGTCTCGTCCGCGACTACCGGTCGACGCCACAGGTGGTGAAGGTGGCCAACCAGGTGATGGCGCGCCGCGGCGGGCCGGGTGGCCCGGGGACGAAGGGCCCGGGCGTGCTCGGTGCGGTCACCCTGCAGGCCCAGCGCGACCCGGGACCGGAGCCGGTCTTCGCCGAGGCCGCCGACGAGGCCAGCGAGGCCGGTGCGGTCGCGGACTGGTGTGCCGCGCGGCACGCCGAGGGCGTCGAGTACCGCGAGATGGCGGTGCTGTTCCGGGTCAACGCCCAGAGCCCGGCGTTCGAGCAGGCGCTGGCCGACCGCGGCGTGCCCTACCTGGTCCGTGGCGCCGAGCGGTTCTACGAGCGGCCCGAGGTGCGGCAGGCGTTGCTGTTGCTCCGCAACGAAGCCCGCCAGGACCGGGGAGCCGGCGGCGACGCGGCTGACCCGGTGGGCGAGCCGTCCGCGGTCGACCGGGTCAAGGCGGTGCTGGGTGCGGCCGGCTGGAGCGAGAAGCCGCCGGAGGGTTCGGGCGCGGTGCGTGAGCGGTGGGAGTCGCTGGCCGCCCTGGTCTCGGTGGCCGAGGACCTCGAACGCCAGCAGCCCGAGGGGAGCCCGCTCGGCCTGGCCGCGGTCTCCGCCGAGCTCGACCGGCGGGCCGAGGCCCAGCACGCGCCGGTGGCCCAGGGCGTCACCGTGTCGACGCTGCACTCGGCCAAGGGCCTGGAGTGGGACGCGGTCTGCCTGGTGGGCGTCCAGGAGGGGTCGCTGCCGTTCGTGCTGGCCACCGGCCCGGAGGAGATCGAGGAGGAGCGGCGGTTGCTCTACGTCGGGGTCACCCGGGCCCGCAGCCACCTGCGGATCTCGTGGTCGCGGACCCGCAACGGCAGCGGGCAGCGCCAGCCGTCCCGGTTCCTCGACGGCATCCGGCCCGGCGGCTCGAGCCAGCCGCGCACCCGCGCGAGCGGCGAGCGGCGCGGCCGCAGCAGTGCCCTCGCCGCGACCTGCCGGAGCTGCGGCCGGGCCCTGCACGACGCCGCCGAGCGCAAGCTGGGCCGGCACGAGGACTGCCCGGCGACCTACGACGAGGCGACCCTCGACCGGCTCAAGCAGTGGCGCAAGAAGCAGGCGGCCAGTCAGGGGCTGCCGGCCTACTGCGTCTTCACCGACGCGACGCTGACCGCCATCGCCGAGGCCCGCCCGACCGGTCCGGGAGACCTGCTGCGGATCAGCGGGCTGGGGTCGGCCAAGGCGGCCAAGTACGGGGAACCGGTGCTCGCGATCCTGTCCGGGCAGGACCCCGAGGACGTGGCCGGGTGAACAATTTCTCACGAACGCGGTTAATCGGTTGCCGAGCGACCGGAGGGGTGCCTAGTGTGTCTGACGCACGATCGTGCACCCGAGCCCGCGAGCAGATGAAGGAGGGCAGCGACATGGACAACACCACCACGGCGGTGATCGGCGATCACTCGATGATCATCAACGATCTCGTTCTCGGCGGTTGGCGGCAGCGTGCCTATGCGCTGCCCGCTTCGGCTGTCCGCGGGTCGGAGCCGATGCACGCCTGGCCGTGCACCCGCAAGCACGAGAACACGATCGATTCGATCACCGTCATGGGTGGCGTCGCCACCGATGACTTCGGTACCCCGTGGGGTCCCAGGCCTGGTAGACCACCGGTGTAGGTCCGACTACACCGACAGCCTCCAGGCCGTGGATCCCGACACCATCCGGGATTCACGGCCTTCGTGATTCCCGGCCCGCAAACAGGACGTGAGACCCACGACCTGGTCGAGGAAGACGAGTTGGCCGACATGAAGTTCGCAGCAACGCTCGACGAGACGATCGATCGGATCGTTCCGGCTGGAGGCGCGACCGGCACGGTGCTCCCGTGCCACCGGGTCGACCCCGAGCTGTTCTTCGCCGAGTCGCCCGCCGACGTCGAGTACGCCAAGGCCCTGTGCCTCGACTGCCCGATCCAGCAGGCATGCCTGGCGGGCGCGCTCGAGCGGCAGGAGCCGTGGGGGGTCTGGGGTGGACAGCTGTTCGTGCAGGGTGTCGTCGTCCCGCGGAAGCGTCCGCGGGGCCGGCCCCGCAAGCACCCGCTGCCCGAGCCGGTGATCGACCCGCGGGTCGCCCCGGCGGCCCGGACGCAGCCGGAGCGCAGTGACCGCAAGGAGCGGGCCGCATGAGCGGTGCGACCGGGGAGCGGGAGATCCTGCTCCCCGGCCGGCTCTTCCACGCGCTCCGGCTCTGGCTCGCCCGGAGCCTCAGCTGATCATCGGCCCCGGTGGTGGTGATCATCAGCAGCACGGCCGCTGGTGATCACCGCGCCGTGGTCGTCCCCGCCCGTCCGCCCGCGCCGGTGATCGGGTTGGATGGGTGTCATGCCCACCGAGTTGATCTTGATCAGGCACGGCGAGTCGCACGCGAACGTGGAGCCGACGATCGGCGGGATGACGGGGGACATCGGCCTCACCGACCGCGGTCGCGGGCAGGCCGCCCGGCTGCGGAGCCGGTTGGCGTCCGAGGGCTTCCGGGCCGACGTGCTCTACGCCAGCACGCTGCCGCGAGCCCAGGAGACCGCGGCCTACGTCGCGGAGGCGATCGGGCTGCCGGTCACCGACGACGACGAGCTGCAGGAGCTGCGCCCCGGGGTGGCCGACGGCTGGTCGTTCGCGCAGTGGGAGGCGACCTGGCCCTACCCGGGGGAGGTGCTCCACCGGCACCCGTACGTCCCGATGGCCGAGGGCGGCGAGAGCTGGGCGTCCTTCGTGGTCCGCGCCGGGGCCGGCCTGGCCCGGCTGGTCGAGCGGCACCCGGACCGACGCGTGGTGGCGGTCTGCCACGGCGGCGTGATCGAGGCCTCGTTCTACCTCGCCCTCGGGCTCGGTGCCTCGGGCAAGCGGGTGGGCTTCGCGGTGGAGAACACCAGCCTGACCCACTGGCGCTACACGGTCGACGACGCGCTGCCCGAGTGGACCCTGCACCGCTTCAACGACGTCGCGCACCTCGAGGCCGACGAGCCGGACGCCGACCGCCCGGCGGTGCCGATCCCCGGCGCCGAGGACGAGCAGCCGGGCTGACCGAGCGCCGCCCGAGCTCGCGACGCTTCCCCGGTCGTCCGCGCGAGCCGGAACGCGGACGGGCCCGGCCGGTGCCGGGCCCGTCGTCCAGTCGTCCGTCGGTCGGATCCGCGGAGCGGTACCGACCGGTGGGTCAGCTCGCCGAGGCGGCCTCCGTGCGGTTGCCCTCGATCACGCGGTCGTCGTGGTCACCGACCTCGACGCTGATCTTGCGCGGCTTGGCCCGCTCGGCCACCGGGACCCGCAAGCTGAGCACACCGTCGCGGTAGCTCGCCGAGATCCGGTCGAGGTCGAGGTTGTCGCCGAGGATCAGCTGCCGGCTGAACACGCCCCGCGGGCGCTCGGCGGCCAGCTGCTCGCCGGTGACCTCGCGCATCGGCCGGTCGGCCCGGACGGTCAGCACGTTGCGTTCGACGTCGAGGTCGATCGAGCCCGGATCGACGCCCGGCAGGTCGAACTCGATGCGGAACTCCTCGCCCTCGCGCCACGCGTCCATCGGCATAAATGCCGGTCGCGACGACGTGCCGAACACCTGCTGGGTGAGTCGATCCAGCTCACGGAACGGATCAGTACGCATCAACACCATGAGGCACCTCCTGAGATCAACTGGACAGGTTGTCTGATGCGACAGCTTCCACAAATCTGTGTTCGCTGATATACACTTTTTAACGCGGTCATCGGCGCGCGTCAAGTCCCCGCGTCGGACGAAGGAGGTGCGATGGACCAGAAGAGCAACGACGTCGGACCGGCCCCGGACCAGGGCGTCTACGGCATCGGCGTGGTCGCCGACCTCGTCGGCACCGCCACCCAGAACCTGCGCGCCTACGAGCGCGCCGGGCTGGTCAACCCCGCCCGCACCGGTGGCGGGACCCGTCTCTACAGCCCCGACGACGTCGCACGGATCCGCCGAGTGCAGAACCTGCTCACCGAGGGTCTCAACCTCGCCGGGATCGCGCAGGTGATGGAGCTCCAGGACGACGTCCGGCGGTTGCGCGCCGAGCTCGCCGAGCACGTGGCAGCCGACGAGGACCGGCGCGCGGGTCGTCGCGAGAGCGCTCCGGGCGATCGCTGAGGCCGGCACGTCCTGCTCGGGGCCGATGGTTCCTATCCTGTGCGGGTGCACCCCGCTGTCGACGGTTCCGCCCGCACCGCCGACGGGGGAGGAGTGCGCCGCGTCCTCGTCGCCGTACCGACCTATCGGCGGCCCGAGGTCGTCGGCCGGCTGCTGGGGGAACTGCCTGAACAGCACCGGTCGCTGAGCGGTCGCGACGGCCGCCACCCGGTCGAGGTCGACGTGCTGGTGATCGACAACGACCCGGACGGCGGGGCTCGCGACCTCGTCCGTGCCCACCCGGGGGTCCGTTACGTCCACGAGCCACGTCCGGGTCTGACCGCGGTGCGCAACCGCGCGCTGGACGAGTCCGCCGACGCCGACGCGCTGGTGTTCATCGACGACGACGAGACCCCGGCGCCGGGCTGGCTGGCCGGCCTGGTGGACACCTGGCTCTCCACCGGCGCCGCCGGCGTCAGCGGACCGGTGGTCTCGCTGCTGCCCGACGACCTGGACCCGTGGATCCGCGCCGGCGGCTTCTTCGCCCGCCGCTACCGCGAGGGGCTGGCCACCGGCGCGCCGATCCTCGAGGCGGCCACCAGCAACCTGCTGGTCGACCTGGCGGCGGTGCGCGAGCGCGGACTCCGGTTCGATCCGCAGTTCGGTCTGTCCGGGGGTGAGGACTCGTTGTTCACCCGTCGGCTGGCCGACGTCCGTCCGCTGCGCTGGTGCGCCGAGGCGGTCGTCCACGATCCCGTCGCGCCCGAACGCCTGACCCGCGCGTGGGTCTGCCGCCGGGCGCTGAGTTTGGCCAACAGCGGAGCGCGGGTCGAGCTGGCGCTGCGGCCCTCCCCGACGACCCGCGCGCGGCTGGTGGCCGGCGGGACGGTCCGTCTGATCGGCGGGGGCCTCACCGCGGCGCTCGGGCGTGCGTCCGGCTCGGCGGAGCGCTCGGCGCGGGGCGCCCGGACCCGATGGCGCGGTGCCGGACTGCTGCTCGGCGGTCTCGGGCTGACCTATCTGGAGTACGGCCGGGGCCGCCGCTGGCGCTGGGAGCGACCGGGTCGCTGACCCGTCGGGTGTCGGCGGCCGGTGGTCAGGTCGGACGCGCTCTGCGCGCCCGCGACCGGGCGGCGAGGAAGGCGTCGCGGTGGGCGAGACCGGCCAGGTTCCAGGCGCGGGCGGAGAGGTCCGGCTGTCCGGTCAGTCCGGTGACGGCCTGCAGCGCCCGACGCAGGTCCTCGCCGGTCAGCTCGCCGGTGTAGGTCTGCACCCAGGTGGCGCCGACCTCCTCTTGGAGCGCGCGGTTCACCTCGTTGTCGGGGACCAGCACCGGGCGGTCGAGGGAGAGCGCGGTGAGCGCGCCACCCGAGTTGTGCATGTGCCGGTAGGGCAGCACGACCAGCCGGGACCGGGTCACCTGGTCGACCAGGGACGCGTCGTCGAGGAAGCCGAACCGCAGCTCCACCCGGGGGTCCCCGCCGGCTGCCTGCTCGATGGCCCGGACCAGGTCCGGCCCGGACGGTCGGCCGGCCACCGACAGCCGGACCGTCGGGTCGTCGATCGTGACGAAGGCACGGACCAGGTCCTCGACCCCCTTGTAGCGGCGGATCAGACCGAAGTAGCCGATCCGTCCCTCCTCGGCCGCGCGGGCCGGGTGCCGGGCGAACCAGTCGCGGTAGTGCCCGTGCGGGACCAGGGCGGCGGGGCGCCGGTCCGGGGTCGGGGTGAACGCGTTGAGCACGACGTATCCGGCGACCTGCCGGTCGAGCCACTGCAGCAGGCGGACCTCGACGGGCGGGATCCCGCTCGGCAGCTCCAGGTTGTGCACCGTCCGGACGATCGGCACCCGCCGCAGCCGCAGCCGGAGGACGAAGGCGACGAACAGCAGCCGACGGACCCAGGCCCGCGCCGGGGTGCGCCCACTGACCAGGATCTCCGGCCAGTGCACGTGGAAGACGTCGAACCGGGCGGTCAGGGCCCGACGCCAGCCGAACGAGAGCACCGTCACCCCCGGGACGGCCGCCAGGGCCTCCTTGAGCATGATCACGTACGGATTCGTGGTCGGTCGCGGTGCGGGGACCGACTCGAGCACGACCAGCGGGGGTGCCCCGGTTGACGAGTCGTCCAGGGGGGTGCCCGCCGGTCCGGAGGTCCGACCCGGCCTCACGCGTCGGTCTCGGCGAAGCCGGGCAGGAACTCCTCGAGCACCGCCCCGAAGTCGGCGGTCACGTCCATCTGCGACAGCACGGCCAGGCCGCCCAGCCAGACCCGGTGGATCAGCAGGTAGCTCGGCGGCAGGTTGAGCTTGAGCCCGATGCCACCGGAGGTGCGGACGTCGCTGACCCGGCGGAACTGCTCGCGCATCCACTCGCGGCTGAAGTGGAACTCCGTCGCCGCGGCCGGCTCGACGAACGGCGCCAGGTAGTCGAGCAGCTCCTGGGCGTCGACGTCGCGGGTGATGAAGCCCTCCGCGCGCAGCCCCTCCAGGGTGGCGTCCGCGTCGCCGGACATGGCGATCCGCATGATCCGGCCCATCGGTGCCGGCAGGCCCTCCGGCAGCCGGGCGACCAGACCGAAGTCGATCGCGCCGAGCCGGCCGTCGTCGAGCAGCTTGAAGTTGCCCGGGTGGGGGTCGGCGTGCAGCAGCCCGGCGATGCTCGGCCCGGCGAACAGGAACCGGACGTAGGCAACCGCCCACCGGTTGCGCTCGGCCTGCGGCAGCCGGATCGCGGTGGACAGCGCCGGACCTTCGAGCCACTCGCTGACCATCACCCGCGGCGTGTGGGCGAGGACGTGCGGGACCGCGAACTCGGGGTGGTCCTCGAAGGCGACCGCCGAACGCTCCTGGTTGTCGGCCTCCCGG
Source organism: Microlunatus kandeliicorticis (assembly GCF_014137855.1). Taxonomy (GTDB): domain Bacteria; phylum Actinomycetota; class Actinomycetes; order Propionibacteriales; family Propionibacteriaceae; genus Microlunatus; species Microlunatus kandeliicorticis. The sequence goes on along the minus strand of NZ_JACGWT010000005.1, from coordinate 321,084 downwards.
GTGTAGTCGAGCTCCTCCTCGATCCGGTCCGCCAGCTCCGCGGCCAGACCGCGGACGTCCATCCCGCCGGCCAGCGGACCCGCCATCCCGGCCAGCCGGCTGATCTGACGCAGGTCGGAGCGCAGCGCCTCGTCGGCACCCGGGTACTGCACCTTGACCGCCACCGTGCGCCCGTCGGACCAGACCCCGCGGTGCACCTGGCCGATCGAGGCGGCCGCCGCCGGTCGCGGCTCGAAGCTGCGGAAATGGTGCCGCCAGTCGGCCCCCAGCTCGCGGGCCAGCACGGCGTGCACCCGCGAGGTCGGCATCGGCGGGGCGGAGTCCTGCAACCGGGAGAGGTTCTCCCGGTACGGTCCGGCGATCTCGTCGGGCAGCACCGACTCGAAGAGACTCAGGGCCTGGCCGAACTTCATCGCGCCGCCCTTCAGCTCACCCAGCACCTTGAAGAGCTGCTCGGCGGTCCGCTGCTGGACCTGCGCCGAGACCTGTTCGGCCGAGCTGCCGCCGATCCGGCGGCCGAGGCCGACCGTCGCACGGCCGGCGAACCCGAGCGGGAGGGTCGCCAGCCGGGCACTCCGCCGGATCGACCCGCGGGCCAGCGGGTCGCGTTCACGCCGTCGGCGCTCGGTCGCGTCCGGTGCCTCGGTTCCGTCGCCGTCGACCGGGTCGGGCGCGACCGCGTCCGACCCCTCGTTCACCCCCCGGTCCGCCTGCGGATCCGGTTCGGGGGGTCGCTCGGTGTCGCCGTCGTTCCGGACGTCACGGTGCTCGTCCCGCCGGGGCCTCATGAGCCCTATCTTGCCGTGACCGGACAAGCGCGGCCGGGCCACCGCACCCGCACGCCGGATGCCGTGGCCAGCGTTGGATCCTCAGCCGGCGGTCCGGAGGGAGGACGGTCACCGTCGCGCCCACCAGCTCGGCCCGCCGTCCCTCCCGCCAGCCGCAGGCCTGGGTCACCGCGAGCACGGCGGCCAGCGTCACCAGGTCAGCGGGTGGACGCGCCGGGCGCCGGGTCAGCAGGGCCAGCAGGGCGGGCCAGCCGGGGTCGGTGGCCGTGCGGGCGGCGTCGAGGCAGTTGACACAGGCCGACCGACCGGGGACGACCAGCGGCCCGACCACGACCCCGTCGGCGAACGGGCGGACGAGCAGGTGCGGCCGGTCCTCGCGGAGCAGCGCGTCGGTGACCACCCGGTCCGGCTCCCAGGTGTCGCAGGCCAGCACGGTCAGCGCGTCCGGCGAGTCCCGGCGGGGGGCGGGCGCGGATCGCAGCGCGGTCGGCAGGCCGTCGTCGCCGGGCGGTCCGTCCGGGCGCGCGAACTCCGCGGCCAGCGCCTGCGCGCGGGTCGCGCCGAGAGGCGCGTGGGGATAGAGGTCCTCGTCGGCCGGGGTGTCGTCGCAGAGCTCGAGGGGCACGCCGGCGGCGCGCAGCTGGGCGGCCACTGCGCGACCCAGGACGCCGGCTCCGACGACCCGGACCGGTCCCTCGGTCGACCCGGACGCAATCGGACGGGAGTCGCCGACGAGCCCGGCCGCCAGGAGCCGCTCGAGGACCGCGTCGAGCACCTCCGCGGCGACCCCGTGCGCCACCGCTCGGGTCCGCAGCTCCTCGCGTCCGGTGCCCTCGAGAGCGACCAGCACCGGGTCCAGCGCCGCCGGGACACCGTCGAGCAGCAGGCCGGGACCGGGTGGCACCCCGATCTGCAGCCGGTCGGGACCGCGGCGGAGCAACGGGAGGTCACCGCACCAGCGCAGGGCGGTCGGCACGGGCACCGGGGTCTGGGTCACGCTCCGACGATGCCAAGCCCGGTGACGTCGTGGGGCGCTCGTCCACAGGCGATCCGGCTCCGGACGTGCGGAACGGGGGCAGCGAGACGCTGCCCCCGTTCGCGGTGGATCGGTGGTCGGGTCCTCGCCGACCGCTCCGGGAGGAGCGGCCGGTCAGGTCCGGCTCAGGCCTTGCCGAGGATCCGGTTGAGGTTGGTGCCGCAGACCGGGCACTTGGCCTTGGCCATCCGGGTGCCCTTGTCGTTCACCACGACATCGCCGGAGGCTTCCCGCTTGGCCTTGCACTTGACGCAGTAAAACTCGCCACTGTAGGTCTCGTCAGCCACGTTCTCTCCTCGCTACGCGCGCCCGGCCACGTCGTCTGGGTCGGATCCGGTGTGCACTGTCGGCGCTGATTCGGGCGTCACTCTACGCGAGCGCGCTGCCCGGCCGGTCGGACCGGTCGGCGGTGTGTCGGGACCGGGTGGAACCGCACCCCGGACGTGACGAAGCCCCCAACTGGATCGAGACGCTGGCCTTCCCCTGCGAGCGTCGGACCATCCGGGGGCTTCGTGTCCGCGACGTTAGGCGAGCGTCGGGACCGCCGTCAACCTGGTGACGGCGACCGCGGGACGCGACAGACCACTCGTGCCGGTGGTCTCGTTGTCCACCGCTGTGGACAACCGTGTGGACAGACTGTGCAGACCCGCCGGCACGGTGTGGACGCCTCCGGTGGTCGCCTCCGGTTCCCCGCCTGTTCACCCGGGAGAGGCTGTGGACCGGCGCATCGGGAGCCGGGGCCGGGCGTCGGGACCGGAAACCGTCGGTGCTCCGATTTAGAGTGGAGGGGAGCGGACCCCGCAGGGTCCCGAGGTCGCGGAGGGTGACAGGGGTGTCCGAGCAGCCCAAGGTCGAGGTGCGTCGCAGCGCCCGCCGGCGCCGGACGGTCACCGCCTACCGCGAGGCCGACACCATCGTGGTGCTGATCCCGCAGCGGATGAGCAAGGCCGACGAGCGCAGCTACGTCGCCGACATGGTCGCCAAGGTGCTGGCCCGCGAGGTCCGGGTCCGTCCGCCGCGCGGTGACGCCGAGCTGCTGGCCCGCGCGGTGCGGCTCTCGGAGCGTCACCTCGGCCCGCAGCTCGGCTTCGCCCCCCGGCCCCGGTCGGTCTCCTGGGTCACCAACCAGAACCAGCGCTGGGGGTCCTGCACGCCGAGCACCCGGGTGATCCGGTTGTCGCACCGGATGCAGGTGATGCCCTCCTGGGTGGTCGACTACGTCCTGGTCCACGAGCTCGCGCACCTGGTCGAGACCACCCACTCGGCGCGGTTCTGGTCGCTGGTCCGAGGGTTCCCCGACTCGGAGAAGGCCCGCGGGTTCCTCGAGGGCTTCCTGGCCGGCCAGGAAGCGGGCCCGCCGCCCCGCGACGACGACGGTCCCGACGACCGGACGGACGGGCTCGCCGGTGACGTGCTCGACGAACCCGAGGCCGCGGACGAGGTGGCCCAGCCCGCCCTGCCGGCGTGACCGAGGTCCCCGGGCTCGGGCCGGTCCTCGGTCTGGTCTGGGCGGCGCAACCCGCCGTGCCGCCGCCGGGCGTCGACCCGGAGCGGTTCGCGGCCGCGGCTCTGGCCGACAGCTACGAGGTGCTCGCCGACCTCGACCTGGTCCGGGCCGGGGTGGCCCGCGCCGGCGGCCGACCGACGGCCGCGGAGACCGACGAGCTGCTGTGGCCGGGTGACGTCGCGGTGGACGCGGACGCGGATGCCGGCGACGACCTGCGCGCGCTCGCCGCGCGGGTGGTCGCCGGGACCGAGGGCGGCCCGGCACTCCGCGGGCTGCTGGTCGTCCCCGCCGACGTCCCCGACCTGCCGGGGCTCGTGCCCGCCAAGCTCGTCCGCGGGCTGCTCCGCGGCGACGTCTGCACCGCGCCCGAGACCGGGGGGCCGGGGCTGGCCGGCTTCGCGGTCCGGTTGCCCTGGCCGGAGTGGCTCGACGTCACCGTCGGCCTCGACCACGACCCGCAGGAGGCGCTGGTCGCCCGGGCGCCCCAGCGGCGTCTGGTCTCGCGCGCACCGGGCTGGCACCGGCTGCGAACCCCGGCCTCGGTGCACCGGCTCGACCCCGGCCTCGAGGGCTGGGAGCAGACCCGCACGCTGCTCGGCGGCTGACCGCGCCGGGACGCGTTCAGCGGCGCGTCTGGTCCGGCCCGCTCGCGTCGGGACCCGCGCCCGGGTCTCCCGGGCTCCCGTCGCCGGGCTCCTCGCTGCTCCCTCCGCCGGTCTGGCCGCCGGTGTCGTCGTCGCGTGCTCGCTCGGCCTCGTCGAGCAGCTCGGCGAGGGCTGCGTCGAAGTCGTCGTCGGCGCTCTCGCCCGGCTCGTCCTCGGTGCCGCGGGCGAACCCGATCGGGTCGTCGAGGTCGGCCGAAGTCGGGATCAGGTCCGGATGGCTCCACACCGCGTCCCGGCCGTCCGCCCCGCGGGCGTCGCGGACCGCGGCCCACAGATTGGCGGCGTCCCGCATCCGGCGCGGGCGCAGCTCGAGGCCCACCAGGGTGGCGAAGGTCTGCTCGGCCGGCCCGCCGGTGGCCCGCCGCCGGCGGACGGTCTCGGCCAGCGCGGCCGCAGCGGGCATCCAGCGCGCGGTCGCGGTCTCGACCACGTCGTCCACCCAGCCCTCGACGAGCGCCAGCATGGTCTCGAGCCGCTCCAGGGTGGCCTGCTGCTCCGGCGTCTTCTGCGGGGCGAACAGCCCGCCCTCGACGCGCTTGCTCAGCTCCTCCATCCCGGAGGCGTCCAGCCCGCTCATGTCGAGCTCGCCGACCGCCTGCTCGAGCGCGGAGGTGTCGATGGTGATGCCCCGGGCGTACTGCTCGACCAGCACCAGCATCTGCTCGCGGAGCCAGGGGGCGGCGGCGAAGAGCCGGGTCCGGGCGGCCTCCCGCAACGTCAGATAGAGGGTGACGTCGGTGCTGCTCTGGTCGAGGCCGTCCCCGAACGCGGCGACGTTGGTGGGGATCAGGGCGATCCGGTCGTCCTCGGCCAGCGGCAGCCCGATGTCGGTGGCGCCGACCACCTCGGTGGCCAGCCGCCCGAGACCCTGTCCGAGCTGAAGCCCGAACATGCTCGCGCCCGAGGACCGCAGCATCGGCCGCAGCATCTGCTCGAGCCCGGCCAGCTGCGCCACCTCGGGCCGGTCCTCACCCTCGCCGGAGAAGCTCAGCGCGCCCTCCATGGCGTCGGCGATGTGGCTGGCCACCGGCTCCACCAGCCGGCGCCAGACCGGGATGGTCCGCTCGATCCACTCGGCCCGGCTCCACACCTCGACCGCGGTGCCGGTGCGCGGGAACGAGGTCGCCTCGTCGAGCCAGGTGTCGGCGATCGAGGCCGCCTGCTCGAGCTCGCGGCGCTCGGCGCTCCCGGGGGTCGGGTCGGCGCCGAGCGAGGCCGCGGTCTTGCGCGCGGTGTCCTTGGTCACGTCCCAGTTGACGCCGCCGTCGGGGGCCTGTCCGCCCCCGAAGACCCCGCCGGGCCCGCCGAGCATCGCGAAGGCGCTCTGGAGCTGCTGCATGAACGCGTTCATGTCCGGCTGCCCGCCGGGAGCGCCGGCACCGGGAGCGCCGGCACCGGGAGCGCCGCCGCCGAAGGCGGCCATCAACGCCTCGAACGGGTTGGTCGGCTGCGACCCACCCGCCCCGGCGCCCGGAGCACCGGTCGCGCCCGAACCGCCGAACCCGACCGGTCCGCGGTGGCCGGTCGGCCGGTCGTAGCCCGACCCTCCGCCCGGCGTCGGGCCGAGCGGCTTCTGCGGCGGGCGGCTCTCGCCGCCGTCCGGGCGGCCCTGACCGCGCTGCTCGCCCCGGTCCTGGTCCCGGTCCTGGTCCCGGTCCTGGTCCCGGTCCTGGCCCCGGTCGTCGCTGCGATCCCCGGGCTCCCCGGGTTCGCCGGGGCGCCGGTCGTCGGGGGTGTCCGCCGTGTCGTCCGCCATGATCGGGGTGCTCCTGTACCTGTCGTCCTGCTCGTGGTCGTGCATGCATCGTTCGTCCCCGCCGACGGGTGCTCCGCGGTGCGGGTCCTCCATTGAACCCCAGCCGGCACGGGATCGTTCCGTCCCGGACGAGGATTCTGCTGTGAGTTGAGTCTAGCCGGCTCAACCTTCGGGGCGGGTCCGCGCAGGGCGCCCGCGGACCGCCACCGGACGCGCCGCGAGGCACCGGCCGCCGGGGTCCGATTAGGCTCGGGCGCCATGACCGACGAGGACGCTGGCCCGCCGCCGGACCGGGCCGACGCCGCGTCCCGGGTCCGGGTCGCGCGGGTCAGCGGTGACCCGTTGAGCGTCGACCGGTTGATGGCCGCCGTGTCCGACCGGACGGTCGGCGGGATCGGGCTCTTCGTCGGGGTGGTCCGCGACCACGACGGCGGCGAGCAGGTCGACGCCCTCGACTATTCCGAGCACCCGACCGCCGAGGCGCGTCTGCGTGCGGTCGCCGAACGGGTCGCCGCCGAGTTCGACGTCGTCGCGGTGGCCGTCGAGCACCGGGTCGGCCACCTGGTGATCGGCGACCTCGCCGTGGTCGTCGCGGTCGGGGCGGTGCACCGGCACGACGCGCTCGAGGCCTGTCACCGGCTGATCGACGACCTCAAGCTCGAGGTGCCGATCTGGAAGGAACAGCACTACCGCACCGGGACGTCCAGCTGGGTGGGTCTGTGACCCGGCAGACCTGGACCGCCTTCACGGCGGCCGTGGCCTTCATCGCCGCGGCGGTGCTGATGGTGGTCATCCCGGTGCCGTTCGTCAGCTGGAGTCCGGGCACCGTCCAGGACACCCTCGGCCAGGTCCAGGGGCAACCGGTGATCCGGGTCTCGGGCATCCAGACGTTCCCGACCCGCGGCCGACTCGACCTGACCACCGTCTCGGAGACCCGGCCGGACTCGCGGCTGACCCTGCCCGAGGCGTTGCTGTCCTACTTCCTGCCGCACCGCGACGTGCTCCCGCGGGCGGCGATCTACCCACCGGGGGTGTCGGCCGACCAGGTGCGCACCGAGCAGACCGAGAACATGGAGACCTCCCAGAGCGACGCGGTCGTCGCGGCGCTCCGGCAGGCCGGCCAGCCGGTCACCGAGCGGCTGGCCGTCTCCTCGGTCACCGTCGGTGGGCCGGCCTACCGCAAGCTGCAGCCGGGCGACCTGCTGCTCAGCGTCGACGGCGCCCGGGCGACCACCGCCGAGGACGTCCAGCAGGCCATCCGCAGCCGCAAGGCCGGCAGCACCCTCACCTTCGTGGTGCTCCGCGACCGCAGCCGCCGGGTCAGCGTCAGGGTGACCTCCGAGACCACCGGGCCGAACTCGATCACCCCGGTGGTCGGGATCGGCATCGGCGTCGGCTACCAGTACGCACCCGACATCTCCTTCGACCTCGGCGAGGACATCGGCGGCCCGAGCGCCGGGCTGGTGTTCTCGCTGGCCATCTACGACAAGATCACCCCCGGCGCGCTGCTCGCCGGGCGGCACGTGGCCGGCACCGGGACGATCGACGCCAGCGGCCAGGTCGGCCCGATCGGCGGCATCCAGGAGAAGATCGCCGGCGCCCAGGACGCCGGTGCGACCGTCTTCCTGGTGCCCGCCCCCAACTGCGGCGACCTCGACGGCGTCAGCACCTCGATGAGCCTGGTCAAGGTCGGCACCCTGGCCGAGGCGGTCTCCGCGCTCCAGTCCCTCGACGCCGGCACCGCTCCGGCGAAGCTCCCGCGCTGCTGATGACGACTCCCGACGCTCCCGACGTTCCCGACCCGGACGACCGCGAGGCGCTGGTCGCCGCGCTGGTCGATCTCGAGCACCACCTCGCGACCGCCGGGTGGGACGCGGCGCCCCGGCTGTTCGCCCTGGTCCGCACCGACGACCTGATCGAGGCCGAGCCCGAGCTGGCCCGTGCCCAGGGCCTGCGGGGGAGCGCCGACGGCGGGTTCCCCGATGCGCTGACCGCGATCGAGCAGGACGAGTTCCGGCCGACCGGCGACCTCGGGGCCGACCTGGCCGCGATCGTCTGGCCGGAGGCCGTGCACGGGTGTGCGGTCAGCCTGGAGAGCACCTTCCGGAGCGGGCCGGACGACGCCGACCCCGAGCCGACGACCGCCGGGAGCGGCACCGAGGAGGTCCGGGTGGTCGTCGGGGTGACCCGGGCCGGCAGCCGGCACGGGCTGGCTCGACTGAAATCACAACCGGGTGAACTTCTGGCCGCCGACGAGCTCGTGCCGCAGCTGGTCACAGCGCTGGCGCATACCCTTGCCGACACCCCCGAAGGCCCGACAGGGCCGGTCGACGGCTGACCGGCCCGCCAACCGACAGGAGAACGACGCACTCGTGAGCACGCTGCGGATGCCCAGACGGCGCGGGGCGATCCTGCCCACGCTGATCATCGTGGCGGTGCTCATCGTCGCGTTCGCCATCTACACCGGGGTCTGGACCGACCGGCTCTGGTACGTCTCGATGGGCTTCGGCAGCGTCTTCAGCAAGCTGCTGGCCACCCGGATCGGCCTGTTCGCGGCCTCCGGGCTGCTGATGGCCGCCGCCGTCTACGGTGCGGCGGCGCTGGCCTTCCGGACCCGCCCGCGCGGGCGTCCGGTCGGGCCGACCAGCCCGGCCCTCGAGCGTTACCGCGAGGCCCTCGAGTCGCGGTTCATGGTGATCATGATCGCGGTCGCGGTGCTGGTCGGGCTGTTCGCCGGCGGCGCCGGGCTCGGCCGGGCCACGCTCTACCTGGCCTGGATCAACTCCACCCCGTTCGGCACCAAGGATCCCAAGTACGGGCTGGACATCTCGTTCTTCGTCTTCGACTACCCGTGGTGGCGGTTCGTCCTGAGCTACGCCTTCACGCTGTTCGTGCTGGCCGCGCTGGTCTCGGCGATCGTCCACTACGTCGTCGGCAACGTCCGGTTCTCCGGCCCGCGCCGCGGCGCCTCGGGGGCCGCGCAGGCCCAGCTGTCGGTGATCATCGGGCTGGCCGTGCTGGTCAAGGGCGTCGGCTACTGGTTCGACCAGTACGGGCTGGAGATCGCCGACGCGCCGCGGTTCACCGGCATGGGCTACACCGCCGACCACGCCACCAGCAACGCCAAGATCATCCTCGCGGTGATCGCCGGGCTGTGCGCGCTGCTGTTCTTCGCCAACGCCGCGCTGCGCCGCTGGATGGTCCCGACGATCTCGCTGGTCCTGCTGCTGCTCGCCGCGATCGTGCTCGGCATCGTCTACCCGGCCGCGGTCCAGGGGCTGAGCGTCCGCCCGGACGAGCCGGACAAGGAACGTCCCTACATCGGCTGGAACATCGCCGCCACCCGCGCCGCCTACGGCGTCGACAAGGTGGCGATCCAGAACTACTCGGCCGAGACCACCGCGACCGCCGGGCAGCTGCAGTCCGACGCCGAGGCGCTGCCCGGGGTCCGGTTGATCGACCCGGCCGTGGTCGCCCCGGCCTACGAGCAGCTCCAGCAGGTGCGCGGCTACTACGCGTTCCCCTCCGTGCTCGACGTCGACCGCTACCCGATCGACGGCTCCACCGTCGACACCGTGGTGGCGGCCCGCGAACTCGACCCGGACAACATCGCCAACAAGAGCTGGAACAACCTGCACACCGTCTACACCCACGGCTACGGGCTCGTCGCCGCCTACGGCAACCGACGTCAGTCCGACGGCGAGCCGGACTGGATCCCCACCGGGTCCGGATCGGGGTCCGCGATCGTCACCGACCAGCCGCGGATCTACTTCGGTGAGCTGCTCGACTCGCTCGGCTACTCCGTCGTCGGCGCCCGGCCGAACGGACAGTCGCTCGAGCTCGACAACCCGAGCAACGACAACCAGCTCTACACCTACACCGGCCAGGGCGGCGTCCCGCTCTCCAGCCTCTGGCGCCGGATCCTCTACGCGGTGAAGTTCACCGACGGCAACCTGCTGCTCTCCGACCGGGTGAACGACCAGTCCCGGATCATCTACGACCGGTCGCCCAAGGAGCGGGTGCAGAAGGCCGCCCCGTGGCTCACCGTCGACCGCGACTCCTACCCGGCGGTCGTCGACGGCCGGCTGGTGTGGATCGTCGACGGCTACACCACCAGCAACTCCTACCCGAACAGCCAGCGGGTCTCGCTCCAGGACGCCACCTCCGACACCCAGAGCGCGGCCGGCACCATCGGGCAGCAGCTCGACACCAAGATCAACTACATGCGGAACTCGGTCAAGGCCGTGGTCGACGCCTATGACGGCACCGTGAAGCTCTACCAGTGGGACACCAACGACCCGGTGCTCAAGACCTGGGAGAAGGCGTTCCCCGGCACGGTGCTGCCGCGCTCGGAGATCTCGCCCGACCTGCTGGCGCACTTCCGCTACCCGCAGGACCTGTTCAAGGTGCAGCGCTCGATCCTCGCGCGCTACCACGTCACCGACCCGAACAGCTGGTACCTGAACTCCGACCTGTGGAAGGTGCCGCTCGACCCGGTGTCGGGCACCAGCACCGACCAGCTCGAGTCGCCGTACTACCTGTCGGTGAAGTGGCCGGACGACGACGCCGCCAACTTCAGCCTGACCGGTGTGTTCGTCCCCAACGCCCGGAACAACCTGGCCGCCTACATGGCCGTCAACGCCGACGCCTCGAGCCCGGAGTACGGCCAGATGCGCATCCTGCGGATGTCGGACAGCACCCAGATCGACGGTCCGCAGCAGAGCTTCAACGCCATGATCAACTCCAACCAGGTGGCGGAGACGCTGCGACCCTTCCTCAACCAGGGCAGCAACCAGACCGGGGTGAAGTACGGCAACCTGCTCACGCTGCCGGTGGGCGGCGGCCTGCTGTACGTCCAACCCGTCTACACCCAGCGCGAGGGCACCGGCGGCGGCCAGTACCCGGTGCTGCAGTTCGTGATGGCCCGGTTCGGCCAGAGCGTGGGCATCGGCCAGACGCTGCAGGCCGCGCTCGACCAGGTGTTCGCCGGCGACTCCGGCGCGAACACCGGTGAGGGGGGCAGCACCGGCAGCTCGAACGGCGGCAGCACCGGCAACAGCGGCGGCGGTGGCAGCACCGGCAACGCGACCGTCGACAAGGAGCTGGCCGCCGCCCAGGCGAGCTATGCGGCGGCCGAGAAGGCCCTCCGCGACGGCGACCTGGCCGGCTACCAGCAGAACATCAAGGAGATGGCCGACCACATCACCGCAGCCCAGAAGGCCGAGAAGAAGTAGCCGGCCGGCCGGTCAGCGGGTGAACCGCTGCACCGGCCAGCCCGCCTCGGTGAGCGGGCCGGTGAGCCGCTCGGCGTCGCCGGCCAGCACCAGGGTGAGCGCGTCCGGGTCGACCAGCGACCGGTAGGCCTCGGTGGCCGCCTCGGGCGTCACCTCGCGCAGCCGGCGCAGGTTGTGGTCGACGTAGTCGGTGGGCAGCCCGGCCAGCACCTGGCTGGCCGCCTGGTCGACCACGCCGTCCGCGGTGGCGTAGCGGAGCGGGGAGACCCCGGCGAAGAAGGCGATGGCCTCCTCGACCTCGGTCGCGGTGAAGGGGTCGTCGTCCACCCGGAGCAGCGCCCGGGCCTCGACCAGCGCCTCGGCGGTGACCTCGGTCCGGAACGAGCCCTGGACCGCGAAGGTGCCCCCGCGCCGCAGCGGGCTGAGCCCGAGCCGGACGCCGTAGCTGTAGCCGCGCTCCTCGCGGAGCACCCGGTTGAGCCGGGACAGGAAGGCCCCGCCCATGGCGTAGGCCCCGATCACCGCCGCCGCCCAGCGCGGGTCGTTCCGGTCGATCCCGAAGCCGCCGAGCCGGACGTCGGCCTGCACCGCTCCCGGTCGGTCGACGATCAGCGCCGTCCGGTCGCCGGGCCGGGCCGGGACCGGATCGACCACCTGCTGGTCGGGCACCGCCCAGCCGCCGAAGTGCCGTTCGGCCAGCGCGAACGGGTCCTCGGCGAAGTCGCCGGCCAGCACCAGCGTCGCGCCGCGCGGGCCGACGTGGCGGGCGTGGAAGCCGGCCACCAGGTCGCGGTCGACGGTGCGCACCGTCTCCGGCTCGCCCTCGGTCATCCGGGTCGGTCGGGTGCCGTCGGCGTAGACCGCGCGCCGGAAGGCCAGCGCCGAGGCCTGGCCCGGGTTCGCCCAGGCCTGCTCGATCTCGGCCAGCCGGAGCTGGACGTGCCGGTCGACGTCGGCGGCGGCGAAGGCGGGCACCGTGGCGGCTTCGGCGAGCAGCCCGAGGGCGGGGGAGAACCGGGTGCTCGGGACGTCGAGCACCAGCTGCAGCCCGCCCGGGCCGATCTCCACCCCGAGCCCGGCCCCCTCGGACTCCATCAGCTCGGCGAAGGTCTCGCCGTCGTGGAGCCGGGACCCCTCGTCGAGGGTGCGCGCGCAGATCGCCAGCACCCCCTCGTGCTCGCGCGGCTCGGCGTCCGGCGGCACCGGCAGGATCAGGTTCGCCGCGATGACGTGCTGTCCGGAGAGCCGGTGCACCAGCACCCGGAGCCCGTTGTCGAGCTCCGCGGTCTCGGCCGCGGGGAACGACCACGGGCCGGGCGGGGCGACGTCGGGCCGGGGGAGCCGGTTGGTCGGACCCGTCGGGTCGGCCGTGGTGGTCATCGGGCCTCCTCCTTGCGGTAGAGCACGGTGGCGCGCTGCTCGGGGGTGAACCACTCGGCGATCACCTCGGCGATCTCCGCCGCGCCGATCGCGGCGATGTCGTCGATCCGCCGGTTGACCAGCGTCGGGTCGTCGTGCAGGGTCGCGAACCCGCTGAGCTCGTCGGCCCGCGAGTCGACCCGGGCGAGCTCGTGCAGCCAGTGCCGCTCGAAGGTGGCCTGAGCGCGCTGCACCTCGAGGTCGGTCGGCCCCTCGGTGCCGAGCCGGGTCACCTCGGCGATCAGCTCCTCCTCGAGCTGCTCGGGGCTGACGCCGTCGCGGGCCAGCCCGTTGACGAAGCCGACCGAGTTGCCGCCGATCAGCCCGAGCGAGCTGGCGCCGGCCTGCTCGGCCAGCTCTCGCCGCCGGACCAGCGTGCGGTGCAGCCTCGAGCTCTGCCCGGTGCCGAGCACGGTCAGCGCGAGGTCGGCGGCGTCGTAGGCGCGGGTGCCGACCGGCGGCAGCCGCCAGGTCAGGTAGACCGCCGCCGAGGGGACCTCGGCGACCTTCTCGCGTCGCGGCAGCCCGCTGATCGGGGGCAGCCCGGGCTGGTCGGGCGGCGGCGGCACCGGGCCGGCGGGGACGTCGCCGAAGTAGTGCGCCACCCGGTCGAGCGCGGTGTCGGCCGGGACGTCGCCGACCACGGAGATCACCGCGTTGTTGGGCAGGTAGTGCCGGGTGAAGAAGGCGGTGACGTCCTCGAGCTGCGCGGCGTCGAGGTCGGCCATCGACCCGATGGTGGTGTGGCCGTAGGGGTGGTCGGGCGGGAAGGTGACCGAGATCAACAGCTCCATCACGTCGCCGTAGGGGACGTTGTCGTAGCGCTGCCGCTTCTCCTCCTTGACCACCTCGCGCTGGTTCTCGAAGTTCTCCCGGGTCAGTGCGGCGGGCAGGCTGGCCATCCGGTCTGCCTCGAGCCAGAGCGCGAGGTCGAGGCCGCCGGCCGGCAGGGTCTCGAAGTAGTTGGTCCGGTCGAACCAGGTGGTCGCGTTCACCGAGGCGCCGGCCGCCTGGAGCAGGCCGAAGTGCTCCCCGGACGCGACGCCGCCCGAGCCCTGGAACATCAGGTGCTCGAAGAGGTGGGCGAACCCGGTGCGGTGCGGCTGTTCGTGCCGCGACCCGACGTCGTACCAGAGGTTGACCGCCACCGACCCGACGCCGGGGTCTGGACTGGCGATCACCCGCAGCCCGTTGTCGAGCCGGGACTGGACGATCGGGTAGTCGAGCCGGACGCGGGCCGGTGCGCTCATGGGGTGTATCTCAACACACCGGCTCCGGGCCCGGTCACGGGGAAAGCGGCCGGGCCGGGACCGACGCCGAAGCGCCGGACCCGGCCCGACCTGGTGCAGATCTCCGGCACGTGCGGAGCGTCGGCCGGAGGGCTCCAGTCTCCGACCTCGCTCGGGTGCACGCGCACTCAGTCACCCCCCGGGACCGGGAGACCTGCTCGCGCTCCCCCCAGAGCGCGTCGACACCCGGCCGCCGTCGTAGGACGCGGTCGGGTCGTCAGGGTGGGTGCGCCGGGCGGCGCGGGACGGGCGCGGGCCACGGCTCGCCCCGGGGGTGCGGGCGAGCGCCACGGACCGGGGTAGGAACACGGGGGAGTTCTCCTCTGGAGCCGAGGTCGCGCAACGACGGGCGCGGTTGCGCAGTGCGAGGTCGCACCCCCCGGTGAGGAGCCTCGAGCGGAAATCTAGGACCGCCGGGGGTCACCGGCAAGAGCCGGGACCCGGCCCCGGCGCCCGGCTGAGAAGTGGGCCGCGCACGGCGCCCCCGGGGCATCCGGAGACCGTCGGGCCATCGCGGTGAACCCCCAGGTCAGCGGTCGATCGGACGGCCTCGGGGGCACCCCCGCAGCGGGGACGAACCGGTCACGGCCGGACGCTCACCGGGGATTCGCAGCGGATTCTCAGTCGGCCGGTTCCGCGGGTCGGTCCGCCGGTGCGGGTCGGGACCGGTCCGGCAGCAGCCCGGCGTGGGCGGCCGGTTCCGCGTAGGCCGCCGCGAGGGTCTCGACGGTGTCGTGGGCGTTCAGCCCGCTCGGGTTCGGCACCACCCACAGCGCGGTGTCCGCGGTGTCGTCGGCCCACGGGTCCGGCTGGCGACCGGTCCGGGCGCGCGGCCGGCCGAAGGCCGTCCGGAAGGCGGTGATCCCGGCGAACGCGACCACCCGGGGCCGGTGGACGCGGACCCGGTCGACGAGCGCCGCCGCGCCGGACCGGAGCTCGTCGCGGGAGAGCTCGTCCGCGCGGGCGGTGGCCCGCGGCACCAGGTTGGTCAGCCCGATCCCGCGTTCGACCAGCATCGCCCGGTCCGCGTCGGTGAAGCCGGCCGCGGCGTCGATCGGCCGGTCGATCACCCCGGCGCGGAGCAGCGCCGGGTAGAACCGGTTGCCGGGGTGGGCGAAGTGCGTCCGGGTGGCCGCGGTCCAGAGACCCGGATTGATCCCGACGAACAGCAGCCGGACTCCGGGCCCGATCAGGTCGGGCACCTCCGTGTCCCGGTAGCTCTCGAGCTCGGCCCGGGTGAAGCGTCGTGCGACCACCGACCCAGCCAACCAGAGCGGCACGGGACTGCAAGGCTGTCGCCATGACGACGACGGCGACGGCCTGGCCGGGTCCGCGCACGATCGGGCCGGAGGCGACCGTGGCGGCCTTCCCGCTCGGCGGGATCGGCACCGGGACGGTGTCGGTCGGGGCCCGCGGCGAGCTCCGCGACTGGGAGATCAGCAACCGGCCGGACAAGCACAGCTGGCTGCCTTTCACCTTCTTCGCCGTCCGCGCCCAGCCGACCGGCGGACCCGCGGTCACCCGGGTGCTCGAGTCCCGGATCCACGGCCCGCACGAGGGCGACTCCGGTCACCACATCGGCAAGGTGGCCGGGCTGCCCCGACTGGCCGGCTCGCGGATGCGGGTCGAGTACCCGGTGCTGCGGATCGACTTCGACGATCCCGACCTGCCCGTCGACGTCGGCCTCGAGGCGTTCACGCCGTTGGTGCCGCTCGACGTCGCCGCCTCCGGTCTGCCCGCGGCCCTGCTCCGCTACCGGGCGCACAACCCGGGTGCTGAACCGGTAGAGGTGACGGTGGCCGGGTCGATGTCCAACCCGATCGGCATCACCGGCCACAACGTCTTTCAGTTCCCGGTCCACGCCGGTCGGCCGACGGTCGGACGTCGCGACGACGGCGACCTCACCGGGCTGGTCTTCGGCACCGACCTGCCCGCCGACGACGTCCGGCACGGGACCGCCGCGCTGCTCACCCCGCACCGTGCGACCGGTGGCGAGGTCACCGCGACGCCGCGCTGGGCCACCGACTTCTGGCAGGACGGCGTCCAGCTCTTCTGGGACGACCTCTGCGCCGACGGCCGGCTCGAGCCGCAGCCCGCGACGCTCGAGCAGCCGCGCGACGGCGAGGACGCGGCCGCCTTCGCCGCCCGGTTGCCGACGCTGGTGACCGGGAGCCTGGCGCTGCACGCGACCCTGCGGCCGGGGGAGACCCGCGACTTCGACTTCGTGCTGGCCTGGCACGTCCCGCTCCGCCCGCGGGCCTGGGCCGGCGGCAACCTCACCGACGAGGGGTACGCCGGCACCGGGTTCGCCACCGTCCGCAACCGGTACGCCCGCGACACCACCGACGCCTGGGACGCCGGTGCCCGGCTGCTGGCCGACCTGCCCCGGCTCGAGGGTGCGACGAAGGCGTTCCACACCGCCCTGCACGGATCGAGCCTGCCCGCCGAGGTCGTCGACGCGGTCAGCTCGACGCTGGTCGTGCTCCGCAGCACCACCTGCCTGCTGCTCGAGACCGATCCGGACGGCGGGGATCCCGACGGCGTCGGCCAGTTCGCCGCCTGGGAGGGCAGCTTCGACCACGCCGGCAGCTGCGAGGGGACCTGCACCCACGTCTGGAACTACGCCCAGGCGGTCGCCTGGCTGTTCCCGGCGCTCGAGCGGACGGCCCGGCGCAACGAGTTCGCCCGCGAGACGCTGCCCGACGGGCGGATGCGGTTCCGCAGCGGGCTGGTGCTCGGCCAGGAACCGTGGGAGTTCCACCCGGCCGTCGACGGCCAGCTCGGCACGGTGCTCCGGCTCTACCGCGAGTGGCGGTTCAGCGGCGCCGACGACTTCCTCGCCGAGCTCTGGCCCGCCGCCCGGCGCGCCCTCGACTTCGCCTTCGACCGCTGGGACACCGACGGCGACCTGCTGCTCGACGGACAGCAGCACAACACCTACGACATCGAGTTCTACGGCCCGAACATGCTCGGCACCTCGATCTTCCTGGCGGCCCTGCGGGCCGGGGTGGTCCTGGCCCGGGCCCGGGGCGAGGCCGAGGTCGCCGAGCGCTGGCAGCGGGCCGCCGACACCGGCGCCGAGCGGGCCGACGCGCTGATGTTCAACGGTGAGTTCTACGAGCAGCGGACCGAGGCGCACGGTGGCGTGGACGCGTACCGCTACCAGTACGGCGCCGGCTGCCTGTCGGACCAGCTGCTCGGGCAGACCTGGGCGCACCTCAACGGGCTGGGTCACCTGCTGCCGCCCGAGCACGTCCGCTCGGCGGTCCGCGCCGTCCACGCCCACAACTTCCGCACCGACTTCACCGACTACCCGAGCGTCCAGCGCACCTACGCGCTCAACGACGACGCCGGACTGATCCTCTGCAGCTGGCCGCGCGGTGGTCGCCCCCGGATCCCCTTCGTCTACAGCGACGAGGTCTGGTCCGGCATCGAGTACCAGGTCGCCACCCACCTGGCCTACGAGGGCTTCGTCGAGGAGGCGCTGCAGATCGTCCGGGCGGTCCGCGACCGGCACGACGGCGTGCACCGCAACCCGTGGAACGAGGCGGAGTGCGGCAACCACTACGCCCGGTCGATGGCCAGCTGGGGCGTGCTGCTGGCGCTGACCGGGGCACAGTGGGACGCGCCGAGCAGGACCCTCCGGCTGGCTCCGGCGCCGGCCGCCTACGACGGCGACCGGTTCAGCGTCCCGTTCAGCACCGCCCTCGGCTGGGGCCAGGCTGTCGCGGACGGTACCGGCATCCGGCTCGAGCTGCTCGGCGGCACCCTCGACCTGGCCGCATGCCAGGTCACCCACCCCGACGGCCGGACGTTCGGCCTGAGCGGGCCGACCACCCTGGAGGCGGGCGAGAGCGTCCACCTCGTGCTCGATCCCCACAGCGAGAGGCAGGATTTCTGATCATGTTCGGCACCGACCTGTCCCGGCTCCGCGACGTCCGCAGCCGGGCGATCACCCCCGAGAACCCCGACGGCCGTCCCGGCGGGGGAGCCCGGGCCACCGAGGGCACCGGGGCCCATGCCGCACGCGACCTCGGCCTCGGCTGGAAGGTCTCGCCGTCGGTCGACGTCCCGGCCGGCGCCACCCACCCGGTGGCCCGGATCGAGGGCTCCGGCCGGATCACCCACCTCTGGGTGACCACCCACCGTTCGCACTGGCGTCGGTTGGTGCTGCGGATGCACTGGGACGGGTCCGACGAGCCCGCGGTCGAGGTGCCGCTCGGCGACTTCTTCGCCTCCGGCTGGGGCCGGTTCGCCCAGGTCAGCTCGGCGATGGTCGCGGTCAACCCGCACGGCGGGTTCAACAGCTACTGGACGATGCCGTTCCGCACCGGCGCGGTGATCACGCTGGAGAATCTCGGCGACCAGCAGGCCACCGTCTACTACCAGGTCGACTACGAGGTCGAGGACGCCGACCGCACGCCCGCCGAGCACGGGTACTTCCACGCGCAGTACCGGCGCAGCGACCCGTTGGTCGCCGGCGAGGTGCACCCGATCCTCGCCGGGATCGCCGGCCGCGGCCACTACGTCGGCACCTACCTGGCCTGGGGCGTCAACAGCCCCGGCTGGTGGGGCGAGGGGGAGGTGAAGTTCTACCTCGACGACGACACCGACTTCCCGACCGTCTGCGGCACCGGCACCGAGGACTACTTCGGCGGCGCCTGGAACTTCGACGTCCCCGGCCGGGGCTACACCGAGTTCAGCACCCCCTACCTCGGGCTGCCCCAGGTGCTGCGTCCGGACGGGCTCTACCACTCCCAGCAGCGGTTCGGGATGTACCGCTGGCACGTCCCGGACCCGGTCCACTTCGCCACCGCGCTCGACGTCGAGGTGCAGGCGCTCGGCTGGCAGTCCGGCGGCCGCTACCTCCCGCTGCACGACGACATCGCCTCGACCGCGTTCTTCTACCTGGACGCCCCGAGCACCAGCCGCCCGGAGCTCCCGGACGTCGACCGGCTGCAGGTGCTCGGCAACCTCGACTGAGACCGGTCGCGTCCGACCGAACGGATCGCCGGACGTCTCCGGTCCAGGCTGTGAACCGACGGTGTCCCGGCCCGTCCAGCATGAATCCCGACCTCCTCCTCGCTAGGGTGCGTGATCGCGTGCCTGGATCGGGGGAGGGGGGATCGGGTGCCGACGAGACTCGCCGCCGCCGTGATCGCCCTGGTCACCGCGGCGAGCAGCGCCCTGGCCGGCGGCTGCGCCGTGCTCAGCCCGGCCGACCCGCCGCGGACGCTGCGCCCGGCCGGCGACCCCACGCTCGGGTCGGACCGCGCCCCCACACCGCTGCCCGCTGACGCGCGCCGGGTGGCGCTGCCGAAGCCCGACTACCGCTACCGGTTCACCAAGGACGCGGGCGAGGACGACTTCAACCGGGTCTACCGCGGGGTCTGGAACCCGTACCGCAACGGCGAGGGCAAGGGGAAGTACTTCTGGACGATCTCCGCCCACGACGGGGTGATGGACGTCCGGCTGCCCGGCGGTGACACCTCGGGTCCCGGCGCGGCCGGCTGGTTCGGACCCAACGACCTGGAAGCCGGTGCGGTCACCTCGATCACCCTCAAGGTCGTGCCCGGACAGGGCTACGGCATGTCGGTGATGATGTGGCCGACCGGGAACGAGCCGCGGCGCGGGGAGAAGAACTGGCCCGAGGCCCGGTTCGTGCAGAGCCCGCTGGCGCACGACCACGCCACCGGCGCGCGGTGCAAGACCGACCTCAACTGCCCCGACGTCGACTCGTTCTGGCCGGCCGTCGACTGGACCCAGTGGCACACCTACACGATCATGACCAGCACCACCGGCACCCGCTACCTGTTCGACGGGGTCGAGGTGGGTTCGGTCGTGCGCGACCCGATCGTCGGTCCGCACCGCTACACGCTTCAGGTGGCCGGCTGGAAGAACAGCTTCCCCGGGCACGTGCTGGTCCGCGAGGTCGCGATCACCCGCTGACTCGGTCTCCGGCCGGGTCCGGGAACGACGAAGGGCGACACCGGTCCGGTGTCGCCCTTCGTCCGTCTGTAGCGGGGGCAGGATTTGAACCTGCGACCTCTGGGTTATGAGCCCAGCGAGCTACCGAGCTGCTCCACCCCGCGTCGGCTCGGAAGACGTTACCCGATGCCCGGGAGCTTCCCAAATCGGGGTCGTCCCGCCGCACGACACACCCGGGGTGGAACGATCCAGAAGCTTCTAGCAGACTGGCGACCCGTGAACTCACCGATCCGCGTCACCGTCTGGGGCGAGAACTACCACGAACGATCCGAACGCGACCGCGACGCGATGGCGGAGCGCTATCCGGAGGGCATGCACGGCGCCATCGCCGCCGGCCTGACCCGGGTCCTCGGCGACCGCGTCGAGGTGCGCACCGCCACCCAGGACCAGCCCGAGCACGGGCTGACCGACGAGGTCCTCGACAGCACCGACGTCATCACCTGGTGGGGTCACGCCACCCACGGGGACGTCGACGACGCCGTGGTGGAGAAGGTGCACCAGCGGGTGCTGGGCGGCATGGGCATCCTGGTGCTGCACTCGGCGCACTTCTCCAAGATCTTCAAGAAGCTGATGGGCACCACCTGCTCGCTGCAGTGGCGCAACGCCGCCGACACCGAGCTGGTCTGGACGGTCTCGCCGTCGCACCCGATCGCCCAGGGCGTGCCGCACCCGATCGTCATCGACGAGCAGGAGATGTACGGGGAGTACTTCGACATCCCGCAGCCCGACGAGCAGGTCTTCCTGTCCACCTTCACCGGGGGCGAGGTCTTCCGCTCCGGCTGCTGCTACCGCCGCGGCAAGGGCCGGGTCTTCTACTTCTCGCCCGGTGACCAGGACTACCCCGTCTACCACCACCCGGACATCCAGCGGGTGCTGGCCAACGCCGTCCGCTGGGCCGCGCCGGAGGACAACGCCGACTTCGTCGCGCCCGCGGTCGTCGACATGCCCGCTCCGCGCTTCGATCGGGGGAACGCCTGATGGCCGACACCCTCCGCGCCGGCGTGATCGGTCTGGGCTGGGCCGGCCAGCAGCACATGAAGGCCTACGCGGCCGACCCGCGCACCGAGCTGGTCGGGCTGGCCGGGATGGAGAGCGACGCGCTGGCCCGGCTCGGTGACGAGTACGGCGTCGAGCACCGCTACGCCGACTACGCCGACCTGATCGCCCGTGGCGAGCTCGACGTGATCAGCGTCTGCACCCCGACCTCGCTGCACGCGCCGATGAGCATCGCCGCCCTCGACGCCGGGCTGCACGTGCTGAGCGAGAAGCCGATGGCCGAGAACGCGACCCGGGCCAAGGAGATGGTCGCCGCGGCCGAGCGCAACGACCGGGTGCTCGACATCTCGTTCAACCACCGCCGCCGGGGTGACGTCACCGAGGCCAAGAAGCTGATCGAGGCCGGGGTGCTGGGCCGGATCTACTACGCCAAGGCGGGCTGGCTGCGCCGCTCCGGGATCCCCGGCCTGGGCAGCTGGTTCACCAAGAAGACGCTGGCCGGCGGCGGCCCGATGATGGACATCGGGGTGCACATGCTCGACATCGCGCTGCACCTGATGGGCGAGCCCGAGGTCAAGGCGGTCAGCGGCGCCAGCTACGCCGAGTTCGGCCCGCGCGGCCGCGGCGCGGCCACCGGGTACGCCGGCACCAAGACCGGTAGCGGCGACACCAGCTACGAGGTCGAGGACCTGGCCACCGCGTTCGTCCGGCTCGAGGGTGGCAGCACCGGCGACCCGGGGCTGACCAGCACGCTGTTGCTGGAGAGCAGCTGGGCCTCCTACATCCCCGAGGACCAGATCTACTGCACCCTCTACGGCACCGAGGGCGGCGCGACGATCGGTTGGAGCCGTCCCGGCGGCGGTGACCAGTCGCTCGAGGTCTGGACCCAGCTGGCCGGCGTCCCGGCGGACGTGCGGCCGGCGATCGGCCCCAGCCACGGCCACGACGCCGCGGTGGCCGACTTCCTCACCACGGTGGGGTCCGGCGACTGGGCCGATCACCGCGGCCAGGTCGGTCTGACCCGGGCGCTGATCATCGACGCCTGCTACGCCTCCGCGGACGCCGGGGCAGAGATCGTCCTCTGACGGTCTGCCCCAGCGGGCTGCACTGTCGGTTCTGGACACACGACGACCCGGGTCGGACGCGAGTCCGGCCCGGGTCGTGTGCGTCTGACCGGGTGCAGCCCCGGTGATCAGTCGAAGTGCAGCGAGTCGGTGCGCTCGCGCTTGATCTCGAAGAAGTAGGGGAAGCCGGCCAGCGTGACCGTCGCGTCCCAGAGCTTCCCGGCCTCCTCGCCGCGCGGGATCCGGGTGATCACCGGGCCGAAGAAGGCGACCCCGTTGATCACGATCGTCGGCGTGCCGACACCCTGGCCCACCTGGTCCATCCCGGCGTGGTGGCTGGCCCGCAGCTTCTCGTCGAACTCGGTGCTGGTGGCCGCCGAGGCCAGCTCGGCCGGCAGCCCGACCTCGGCCAGCGACTCGCTGATCACCGCGTCGAGGTCCTTGTTGCCCTGGTTGTGGATCCGGGTCCCCATCGCGGCGTAGAGCGGGGCCAGCACCTGGTCGCCCTCGCGGTCGGCGGCGGCGATCGCCACCCGCACCGGCCCGATGGCCCGCTCGAAGTTGGCCCGGTCCTCCTCGGTCGGGTCCTCCTTCTCGTTCAGCACGGCCAGGCTCATCACGTGGAAGGCCACGTCGACGTCGCGGACCTTCTCCACCTCGAGGATGAACCGGCTGGTGATCCAGCAGAACGGACACAGCGGGTCGAACCAGAAGTCGGCACGCGAGCGGGACGGGGACGCATCGGTCGAAGTCATACCCACGACAACCGCCGGCGGCCGCTCCGTGTTCCCGGCTCTCTGTTCCCGGCTCTCTGTTCCCGGGCCAGGGGACCGGCCTGCGAGGATCGAGCCGTGCAGCGGACGGACGGGGACGCATCGTGATCGCGGGGTTCGGCATCGGCCACGCCACCGCGGACGGCGACGGCTGGCTGACCGGGACCACGGTGGTCGCCGCGCTGGCGCCGGCGGTCGGCGGGGTGGACGTCCGGGGCGGCGGACCGGGCACCCGCGAGACCGACCTGCTCGACCCGTCCACGCTGGTCGACCGGGTCGACGCGGTGGTGCTCACCGGCGGCAGCGCCTACGGGCTGGCGGCGGCCGACGGGGTGGTGGCCGGGCTCGAGGCCCGTGGCCGCGGCTTCCCGGTCGGACCCGGCCCCGGACAGGTGGTGCCGATCGTCCCGGCCGCGG
Organism: Microlunatus kandeliicorticis; assembly: GCF_014137855.1. GTDB lineage: Bacteria > Actinomycetota > Actinomycetes > Propionibacteriales > Propionibacteriaceae > Microlunatus > Microlunatus kandeliicorticis. The sequence goes on along the minus strand of NZ_JACGWT010000005.1, from coordinate 298,152 downwards.
TGATCTTCGACCTCGGCCGTGGCGGCGTCTTCGGCCACCGTCCGGACGCCGGGTTCGGCCGCCGGGCGCTGGACGCCGCGCTCGAGGCGGGGAGCGAGCCGGCCACCGGCAGCGTCGGGGCCGGCACCGGGGCGCGCTGCGGCGGGCTCAAGGGCGGCTTCGGGTACGCCGAACGTGTGCTGGACACCGGGGTCTCGGTCGGCGCTGCGGTGGTGGTCAACGCCGCCGGCTCGCCGCTCTCGCCCGACGGGCGGCTGTGGGCCGACCGCGAGCGTCGGCTGCCCGATCCGACCGCCGACGAGCGGGCCGCGCTCGCCGCGGCCGTCGAGACGGCCGCCCGCGGGTTCAACACCACCATCGGGGTGGTGCTCACCGACGCGACCCTGACCAAGGCGCAGGCCCGCCGGGTGTCCCTGCTCGGGCACGACGGGATGGCCCGGGCGGTGGCGCCGGTGCACACGCTCTCCGACGGCGACACCGTGTTCGCGCTCGGTTCCGGCCGGGTCGCACCGCCGGCCGACCCCTACGCCGCGCTCGGGGCGTTCAACGCGCTGCTCGGGGCCGCCGCCGACGTGTTCACCGAGGCCTGCCTGGTCGCGCTGCTGGCGGCGACCGGCCGCGCCGGGATGCCGGCCTACCGCGAGCTGGTGCGCGTCAGCGGCTGAGATCGTCCCCGGGGTCGCGGCGCCGGCTTCCTAGACTGAGCGCCGTGAAGGCGCTGCTCCTGGAGAACATCCACGCCGAGGCCGAGCGGCTGCTCGGTGAGCGCGGGTTCGAGATCGAGACCCGCAAGGGCGCACTCGACACCGACGAGCTGATCGCCTCGCTGCCCGGCGTCGACCTGCTGGGGATCCGGTCGAAGACCACGGTGACCGCCGAGGTGCTGGCCGCCGCCCCCGACCTGCTGGCCGTCGGCGCCTTCTGCATAGGCACCAACCAGATCGACCTGGCCGCCGCCGCCGGCCGTGGCGTCGCGGTGTTCAACGCGCCGTTCTCGAACACCCGCAGCGTGGTCGAGCTGGTGATCGCCGAGATCATCGCGCTGGCCCGGCACCTGACCGACAAGAACGCCAGCATGCACGCCGGCGTCTGGGACAAGTCGGCCAAGGGCGCGCACGAGGTCCGCGGCCGCACCCTGGGCATCGTCGGCTACGGCAACATCGGCAGCCAGCTGTCGGTGGTGGCCGAGTCGCTCGGGATGCGGGTGCTGTTCTACGACGTCACCGACAAGCTGGCGCTGGGCAACGCCCGCCGCTGCGACACGCTCGAGGAGCTGCTGGCCGAGGCCGAGACGATCACCCTGCACGTCGACGGCCGCGAGGGCAACGCGGGGATGTTCGGCGCCGAGCAGTTCGACCTGATGCGGCCGCGCAGCCTCTTCCTCAACCTCAGCCGCGGCTTCCTGGTCGACCACGACGCGCTCCGCGACCGGCTGCTCTCCGGACACATCGCCGGTGCCGCGGTCGACGTCTTCGCCACCGAGCCGAAGACCGCCGGCGACCCGTTCGTGTCCAGCCTGCAGGGCATCCCGAACGTGATCCTCACCCCGCACGTCGGCGGCTCCACCGAGGAGGCGCAGGAGGACATCGGCCGGTTCGTGGCCGGCAAGCTCCGCGACTTCGTCGCCGGCGGGGTGACCACGATGTCGGTCAACCTGCCGCACCTGCAGCCGGTCGACCTCGGCGCGGCCCGGGCCCGGCTGCTGCACATCCACCGCAACGTGCCCGGCGTGCTGGCCACCGCCAACGGGATCCTGGCCGACTACGGCGCCAACATCGAGCAGCAGACGTTGTCCACCCGCGGCGAGCTGGGCTTCGTGGCCACCGACGTCGGCTGCGCGCTGTCGCCGGAGCTGGTGCAGAAGCTCACCGACCTGCCCGAGACGGTCAGCCTGCGGGTGATCGCCGCCGACTGAGCGCTCGCGTCCCCAGCGCCAGCGCGACCAGCGCGAGGCTGCCGGCCACCACCAGCCCGGCCCGGCGCTGGCGTCGCTCCGCGGCCCCGGCCCCCGGCGGGACCGGCGGCGGCTCGGCCACCGGCGGCGCCGGCGGCGCGTTCACCACGCCGCTCGCCCCGCCCGACTGGGCGCCACCGCCTGCCGGACCGACACCGGTGGCCACCGGCTCGCTCTCCACCCGCGCCGGCGTGGCGGCGATCAGCCCGGCCGCCAGCCGCGCGGTCAGCCGGTCGGCGAACTGGTCGAGCATCCGTGCGTGGGCGTCCGCGATCACGCCGTGGCCGAACTGCCCGGCCCGGCCGGTCAGGGCCAGCTCGGTCCGGACGGTGATCACCGTCCGGGTCCGGTCACCCTCCAGGGTGCCCCGCACCGTGACCGCCATCGCGCCGTTGCCGCGGCGCTCGTCGCCGCGGCCGGTGATCAGCACCCCGCGTCCGCCGAGCGTCCCGGTGACGTAGGTGCCCGACCCGTCGAAGGCGAGCCCGAGCGTGTTGAGCTTGGCCCGCAGCGCACCCTCGATCCGGTCGCCGTCGCGGGAGGTCAGCGCGGCCCCCGGGAAGCAGCGGGCGACCTGGGTGAGGTCCTCGAGCGCCTCGGTGACCCGGTCGAGCGGCGCACCGACCGTCACGCGGTGGGTCAGCTCCATGATCAACCTCCGGGACTCGGCGCGGGCCGTGGTCGCTGAAATCTAGCGCGCGGGGCGCAACCGGCGCAGCAGGTCCTCGTGCAGCCGGCCGTTGCTGGCGTAGGCGCCGGCGCCGTTGGGCCCGGGCCGGCCGTCGAGGTCGGTGAACGCACCCCCGGCCTCGGTCACCACCACGGACAGCGCGGCCATGTCGTGCAGCGCCAGCTCGGGCTCGCAGGCCAGGTCGACCGCGCCCTCGGCCACCAGCATGTAGGACCAGAAGTCGCCGTAGGCGCGGCTCCGCCAGACCGACCGCATCAGGTCGACGAACTCCTGGCCCTGCCCGGCCTCCACCCACTCGGCGATCTCGCTGTAGCTGAGCGAGGCGTCCTCGACCGCGGCCACGTCGGAGACGTGGCACGGCTTGGCCTGCATCAGCGACTTCCCGGTGTACGCGCCGCCGCCGGTGCTGGCCCACCACCGCCGGCCGAGGGCCGGCGCGCTGACCACGCCGACCACCGACTCGTCGTTGATCATCAGGCTGATCAGGGTGGCCCAGACCGGGACGCCGCGGACGAAGTTCTTGGTGCCGTCGATCGGGTCGATCACCCACCGGCGCGGACCCCAGCCGGTGTCCTGTCCCTCCTCGCCGTGCACGGCGTCCCGCGGCCGGGCCCGCGACAGGGTCCGCCGGATCGCCTCCTCCACGGCGGTGTCGGCGTCGGTGACCGGGGTCAGGTCGGGCTTGGTGGTGACGTGCAGGTCGAGCGCCTTGAACCGGCTCATGCTGATCGAGTCGGCGTCGTCGGCGAGCAGGTGCGCCAGGCGCAGGTCGTCGGTCAGGGACGCGAGCGCACGGGAGTCGGGCACGGCTCCGACCCTAGCGGCCGGAGGCGATCATGCGGCGGAACGACGACAGCCGCGCGGCCGACAGGTCGCCGCGGGCCGCCGCGGCGTCGAGTCCGCACTCGGGTTCGTCGGCGCCGTGGGTGCAGCCGCGCGGGCAGTCGGCGGTGTAGGCCTCGAGGTCGCCGAAGGCGGCCACGATGCGCTCCGGGGTGACGTGGCTGAGCCCGAACGACCGCACGCCGGGGGTGTCGATCACCCAGCCGGGGTCGGCCCCGTCGTGATCATGCTCGGGACCGCGCCGGTGATCATCCCGGTGATCGTCCCGGTGATCGTCCCGGTGATCGTCCCCGTGCTCGTGGCCCTCGGCTCCCGTCCCGGGGCGGTGGGCGGGGAGCCGCAGCGCGATCGCCGCGGTCGAGGTCTGCCGGCCCCGCCCGGTCACCTCGTTGACGTGCCCGACGGCCCGCCCGGCCCCGGGGATCAGCGCGTTCACCAAGGTCGACTTGCCGACGCCGGAGTGCCCGACGAACACGCTGACGCGGCCGGCCAGCCGGGCGCGCAGCGAGTCGAGGTCGGCCCCGGGCCGGGTGACCTCGATGGTCACGTCGAGCGGCGCGTAGGCGGCCACCAGCTCGTCGGGGTCGGCCAGGTCGGCCTTGGTCAGGCAGAGCACCGGGTCGAGCCCGGCGTCGTAGCCGGCCACCAGCACCCGGTCGATCATCCCGGTCCGCGGCGGCGGGTCGGCCAGGGCGGTGACGATCACCAGCTGGTCTGCGTTGGCCACGATCGGGCGCTCGTAGGGGTCGTCGTCGTCGGCGGTGCGGCGGAGCACCGTGGTCCGCTCGGTGACCTCGACGATCCGGGCCAGGGTGCCCTCGTCGCCGGAGGTGTCGCCGACCACCCGGACCCGGTCGCCGACGATCACGCCCTTGCGGCCGAGCTGACGGGCCTTGGTGGCCAGCACCCGTCGTTCGGCTCCGGCGTCGCCCTGTCCGCCGCCGTCGGGCTCGGTCATCAGCAGGCTGTAGCGACCGCGGTCGATGGTGACGACGACGCCGATCTCGGCGTCGGAGTAGTCCGGGCGGTCCTTGGTGCGGGGTCGGCTGCGGCGGCCCGGCCGCTCGAACCGGGCGTGGTCGTCCTCGCCGATCACCCGGGTGGTCACGAGGCGGAGAGCTCCTCGTCGGCCCGGACCGCGTCGTCGAGCATCCGCTGCCACAGCACCGGGAACTCCGGCATCGTCTTGCCCACGCAGCCGATGTCGTCGAGCACGATGTCGTCGATGACCAGCCCGAGCACGGCACCGGCGTGGGCCATCCGGTGGTCGGCGTAGGTCAGCCAGCCGCTGCTGCGGAGCAGCTTGGGGTGGACGGTGAGTCCGTCGTCGGTCTCGCGGACGCCGGCGCCGACCGCCTCGAGGTCGGTGGCCAGCGCGGCGAGCCGGTCGGTCTCGTGGCCGCGGATGTGGGCGACCCCGTGGAGGTGGCTGGTGTGGTCGGCCAAGGCGGCCAGCACCGCCACCACCGGGGTCAGCTCGGAGGCGTCGGAGAGGTCGAGGTCGACCGCGTGCAGCTGGTCGGTGCCCGTCACGGTGAGCCCGTCGGCGTCCAGCGCCACCTCGGCGCCGAACAGGGCCAGCACCTCCTGGATCCGGTCGCCCGGCTGGTCGGTGCGCTCGGGCCAGTCCGGCACGGTCACCCGGCCGCCGGTGACGGCCGCGGCGGCCAGGAACGGCGCGGCGTTGGCCAGGTCCGGGCCGATGGTGACGTCACGGGCGGCGACCGGGCCGGGGGAGACGATCCAGTGGTCCGGCCGGCTGTCGTCGACCTGGACGCCCCGCTCGCGCAGGTGCGCCACGGTCATCGCGATGTTGGGTGCGCTGGGCACCGCGGCGCCGGTCTGGCTGACGTGGCGGAGGTCGAGCCCGCCGGCCAGCCGGGCCCCGATCATCAACAGCCCGGAGACGAATTGGCTCGAGGCGCTCGCGTCGATCGTGATCACGCCGCCGGGCAGGTCCGGGCGCCCGGTGACCGCGAACGGCAGCCCGCCGCGGTTGCCCTCGCCGATCGGCTCGACGTGCGCGCCGGCGTCGGCGAGACCGTCGAACAGCCCGGCCATCGGCCGGACCCGGGCCGCCTCGTCCCCGTCGAAGGAGGTGCGGCCCTCGGCCAGCGCGGCCAGCGGGGGCAGGAAGCGCATCACGGTGCCGGCCAGCCCGCAGTCGATGGTGGCCCCGGCGGTGAACCGCTCGGGCGGGGTGACCGTCCAGACCGGGGCGTCGTGGCCGTCGCCGTCGTCGATCCGGACGCCGAGCGCGCGCAGCCCGTCGCGCATCAGCCGGGTGTCGCGGGCGTCCAGGCCGTTGGTGATCGTCGAGGGGCGGTCGGCCAGCGCGGCCAGCACCAGCGCCCGTGCGGTCTCCGACTTCGAGCCCGGCACCCGGACGGTGGCCCGCACCGGCACGGTCGCGATCGGCGCGGCCCACGGCTGCGGACCGACTCCCGGCTCGGAGCTCGTCTGGGTCGTCGCGGTCGGTTCCGTCACCCGGCGGAGTCTAACGAGACGCACGGAACGCGAACGGGGGCGATCCGCACCGATGACGGTGCTGATCGCCTCCGTAGCGCGCAGCGGCGGGGTGCCGGGCTCAGTTGGCGCCGAGGTGGATGTTGTCGGCCAGCTTCCCGGCGTTCTTGCTGACGTCCTTGGCGATCGACTGGGCCTGCTTCCCCGCGGTCTTCTGCAGGGTCTTGGCCTGGTCCTGGGCCACCGAGGCGAGCTCGCCGACCTGCTTGCCGACGTCCTTGCGCAGGTGCTTGGTCTTCTTGGCCGCGCGCTTGGCCTGCTTCTCGGCGATCTTGCGGGCCTCGGCGGCGAGCTCGGCGGCCCGCTTCGAGGACTTCTTGGCCTGCTTGGCGGCCTTCTTGCGCGACCGGCGGCTCTGCTTGGCCACCTCGTGCACCAGACCGACGCCGCCCACCGTGGCCAGCTCGGCGAGGTGCTGGGTGTTCTTGCTCAGCGACTTGCCGGCGTCGCCCAGGGTGTCGGCGACCGAGCTCGAGCTCCCGGTCAGCGCGCGCTTGGCCTTCTTGCCGGCCTTGCGGGTCTTCCGCGCCGCACGGTCGGTACCGGCCTGCGCCCGCCAGACCAGGCTCGGCTTGCCCTCGGTGTCGGCCGAGGCGAGCAGCACCCCGCCGAGCAGCGAGACGTTCTTGAGGAAGTGCGCGCGGTCGGCGGCCTTCTCCTCGGCGTCCGAGCGGCTCCAGAACGGGTGCCGGGCCCAGGTCGCCGGGATCAGCGAGGCGGCCAGCAGCAGCGCGCCGACCCGGCGCCCCTTGCCGGTGGCCAGCGCGAGACCGCCGACCACCTGCACGACGCCGTCGATTCGCACCAGGGTGGCGGTGTCCTCGGGGATCCGGCCGCTGATCTCGTCGGGCGCGACCCGCTTGATCACCGGGACGAGCTTGTCGGCCACCGGCTCGGCCTCGGCGACCAGCGCCTGGGGGTTGCGGATGGCCTTGATGCCACTCACCACGAAGTAGCTCGCCAGCATCGGCCGGGCGACGGCGCGCAGAAGACTCATGGCCCTTGTTGTACCAGAACGGGCCTACCGCGCCGGGCTGCGGCTGCCCGGAACGGCGTGCAGGTCCGAGCCTCCCGCGACGTCGGAGCCTCCCGCTACCGTCGGAGCCATGTGCGGCCGCTACGCCTCCTCGGCGAACACCGACGACCTGGTCGAGGAGTTCGACATCGACGAGATCCTCGGCACCCTGCCGGGCCCGGACTACAACGTGGCCCCGACGGTGGCGGTCCCCGCGGTGCTCGAAAGGGTGTCCCGCGACACCGGTGAGACCCGTCGGCGGCTCAGCCCGCTGACCTGGGGGCTGGTGCCGTCCTGGGCCAAGGACCGCGGCGTCGGCGCCCGGATGATCAACGCCCGGGTGGAGACCATCGCCGAGAAGCCGGCCTTCAAGAAGGCCTGTGGTGCCCGCCGGTGCCTGCTGCCCGCCGACGGCTACTACGAGTGGTACGAGACCGAGCGCCGCAACGCCCGCGGCAAGCCGGTCAAGCAGCCGTTCTTCATCCGTCGCGCCGACGGCGGCCGGCTGGCCATGGCCGGGCTGTACGAGATCTGGCGCGACCCGACCAAGGACCGCGACGACGACACCGCCTGGCTCCGCACCTGCACGGTGATCACCACCCGGGCCACCGACGCGGTCGGCCACATCCACGACCGGATGCCGATGGTGCTGACCCCGGAGACCTGGGACGCCTGGCTCGACCCGCACCGCACCGACCCGGCGGCGGCCCGCGAGCTGCTCACCGTCATCCAGCCGACGGCGCTCGAGGTCCACGCCGTCTCCACCGAGGTGAACAGCGTGCAGAACAACCACCCCGGGTTGGTCGAGCCGATCCCCGAGGAGGCCGCCACGGCGAGCGGGACGGGGTCGGCCGGAACCACCGACGGCGGCGCCGATGCGCTCTTCTGACCGGGCCCGCGACCTCGACCGGCAGGGCGACCTCGACCGGCAGGGCGACCTCGACTGGCAGGGCGACGGCGACCCGGAGCCGGTCACGGTCGACACGTCCGAGGGGCCGGGCCGCTTCTTCGCCTCGCCCGCGCCGGACCCGCGCGCGGTGCTGGTGCTCGGGCACGGCGCCGGCGGCGGCGTCGGCGCGGTCGACCTCACCGTGCTGGCCGCCGGCCTGCCGTTCCGCGGGATCAGCGTGGTGCGGTTCGAGCAGCCCTGGCGCACCGCCGGCGGCCGGGTCGCCGTCCGGGCCCCGCGGCTCGACGCGGCCTGGGACGACGCGGTCGGTGCGGTGCTCGACGGGCGGGTCGCCGTCCCCGGCTGGGACCCGGCCCTCCCGCTGTGGACGGGCGGCCGGAGCGCCGGGGCCCGAGTGGCCTGCCGGACCGCCGCCGAGGGCCCGCTGGCCGGCCGGGTGCGTGGCGTGGTGTGCTGCGCGTTCCCGCTGCACCTGCCCGGGCGACCGGAGAAGTCGCGCGCGCACGAGCTGCTCGCACCGGACGTCCCGCGCCTGGTCTGCCAGGGCGAGCGCGACACCTTCGGCACCGCCGACGAGCTGGCCGCGACGATCGGCCCGGGCGCCGGGGCCGTCCGGCTGGTGCGGATCCCGGGGGCGGACCACGGGATGAAGCTGCCGCGCCGGGCCGACCGGGACGGCGCGCCGTTCGGGCTGCCCGAGCTGCGTGCCCTGCTGACCGACGAGGTCGCCCGGTTCGTGCTGGCCGGCTGAGCCCGCGCCACCCGCGCGGCCGGGAATACCCCGAGCCGCGGCCCGTGTTGAACCGGGCGTGATGCAGACCCTCGAACGCCCGGCGACCAGGCCGACCAGCGTGGGCGGCAGCACGTCGGTGGTGGGTCCGGACTCGCCGGTACGCTCGTACCTGATGACGATTCCCGCTGGCTCACCCACCACGGCCGACGACCCCGACCGTTCCGCGACCCTGCCCGGGCGCAGCGACGTCGATCCGGTGGAGCTCGACGACCCGGAGGATCTCGACCGCGCCGGGCAGGAGACGCCGGACGAGACCGACGCCGAGCGCGACGCCCGGTTCGAGGCCGACGCCCTCGGCTACCTGAACCAGCTCTACGCGGCGGCGCTGCGGATGACCCGCAACCCGTCCGACGCCGAGGACCTGGTCCAGGAGACCTTCGCGAAGGCCTACTCCTCGTTCCACCAGTTCCGGCCCGGGACGAACCTCAAGGCCTGGCTCTACCGGATCCTGACCAACACCTACATCAACACCTACCGGAAGCGTCAGCGCCAGCCGCAGATCTCCGACGGTGCCGACGTCGAGGACTGGCAGCTCGCCCGCGCCGAGTCGCACACCTCCTCGGGGCTCAAGTCCGCCGAGGTCGAGGCGCTGGAGAACCTGCCCGACACCGACGTCAAGGAAGCACTGGGAGCGCTGGCTCCGGACTTCCGGCTCGCGGTGTTCCTGGCCGACGTCGAGGGCTTCTCCTACAAGGAGATCGCCGAGATCATGGGGACGCCGATCGGCACCGTGATGTCGCGGCTCAACCGGGGGCGCAAGCAGTTGCGGACCCGGCTCGGCGACTACGCCCGCGAGCGGGGCCTGCTCCGCGAGGAGGACGCGCGGGAAGGGGTGAAGGCATGAGCAGCGGACACGCACACGACCAGGCACACGACCACGCACACGACCACGGCGGGGACCCGGACGATCCCGACGCGGCGCTGCACTCCGACGACTGCGAGACGGTGCTGGCCAAGGTCTACGAGTTCCTCGACCATGAGATCGAGCACGCCGACGGCGACCGGATCCGGGCCCACCTGGCGGCCTGCGAACCCTGCCTGGAGACCTTCGACGCCGAGCAGGCGCTCAAGTCGCTGGTGGCCCGGTGCTGTGGTGGGGACGTCGCGCCCGACCACCTGCGGCTCAAGGTGATGGCCAAGATCACCCGCACCCAGGTGACGCTCCGCGAGTCCTGACACCGCTTCAGCACGAACGACGAGACCCTCCCGACCGGCCGGTCGGGAGGGTCTCGTCACGTGACGGCGACGTCCTCAGGCGTTGGGGCGCTTGCCGTGGTTCGCGCCCTTCTTCCTGCGGGCGCGGCGCTTGCGGCCGGTCTTGCCCATGTGCTCCTCCTCGTTCGTGCTGGTCGTGCTGCGGACCAGCCGACCATTCTGCCACCGGCGGGTCCGCATCGCGGAATCCGCGCTCCCGCTGAGCGCGGACCGCGCTCAGTGGATCGAGCCGCGGACGTCCAGCTGCTGCGCCACCCCGCGGTCACCGGCGTCGGCGAAGTAGTCGGCGGGACGGGTGATGTCGGTGCCGTTCGACACCTTGGCGGCCCGCAGGATCAGCGTCAGCACCGCCGCCACCACCAGGTTGAGCAGCAGCGCGGTGAAGCCGATGTAGCCCGCCTGACCGAGCCCGGGGACCACCGCCAGCGAGTTGCCGAAGTGGGTGCTGGCCGTGCAGGCCGTGCAGCCGCCGTAGGCGGTGACCGTGCCGTAGACCATCCCGACGGCCCAGCCGGCGAGCAGCGCCCAGCGGTGGAACCAGCGGGTGAACAGCCCGATCACCACGCTGGGCAGCGTCTGCAGGATCCAGATGCCGCCGAGCAGCTGGAAGTTCAGCGCGTTCTGCTTGTCGAGCAGCAGCACGAACCCGAGCGCACCGAGCTTGGTCAGCAGCGAGACGATCTTGGACACCTTGGCCTCGGTGGCGTCGCTGGCGTCGGGGCGGAAGAAGGCCCGGTAGATGTTGCGGGTGAACAGGTTGGCCGCGGCGATCGACATGATCGCCGCCGGGACCAGCGCCCCGATGGCGATCGCGGCGAAGGCGACGCCGGCGAACCAGCTGGGGAAGTGGTCCTCGAACAGCTGGGGGATGACCAGCTGCGGGTTCACCTTGCCGTCCAGCCCGATCGGCTTGGTGCCGGCCTTGATCGCCACGAACCCGAGCAGCGCCAGCAGCCCGAGCAGCAGCGAGTACGCCGGCAGGATCATCGCGTTGCGTCGGCCGGTGCTGCGGTCCTTGGCGCTGAGGGCGGCGGTCACGCTGTGCGGGTACATGAACAGCGCCAGTGCCGAGCCGAGGGCCAGCGACGCGTACGCCCAGTACTGCTTGGCCGTGGGGACGAACACCCCGGTCACCGCCTGCGGGTTGGCCGCCGTGGGTTTCGGGGTGGCCATCTTGGCCTGCGCCGCGTCGAAGATCGCGTGCCAGCCGCCGAACTGGCCCGGCAGGTAGAGCACCGCGACGATGATCACGATGTAGATCAGCAGGTCCTTGACCACGGCGATCATGGCCGGGGCCCGGAGCCCGGAGGAGTAGGTGTAGGCGGCCAGTACCACGAAGGCGATGAACAGCGGGATGTCGCGGGCCAGCGCGCTCCGCCCGCCCAGGCCCACCACCTCGAGCACCGCCTGGATGCCCACCAGCTGGAGCGCGATGTAGGGCATCGTGGCCAGGATCCCGGTGACCGCGATGGCCAGGCTCAGCCCGCGGCTGCCGTAGCGACCCTGGACGATGTCGGCCGGGGTGACGAACCCGTGCCGGTGCGCGACCGACCACATCCGGGCCAGGAAGAAGAAGATGATCGGGTAGAGGACGATCGTGTAGGGCACCGCGAAGAAGCCGGAGACGGCGCCCGCGGTGAACATCGCCGCCGGCACCGCGATGAAGGTGTAGGCGGTGTAGAGGTCACCGCCGAGCAGGAACCAGGTCACCCAGGTGCCGAAGCGGCGGCCGCCCAGGCCCCACTCCTCGAGCGAGCCGAGCCCGGTCTCGGACCGGCGCCAGCGGGCGGCCAGGAAGCCCATCACCGCGACGGCGACGAAGAGGACGATCAGGATGGCGAGCGCCACCCCGTTGATGCCGGTCATCGGTGCTCCTCGCTCGCGTCCTGGCCCGGTGTCCCCGCGGTCCCGCCGTCGCGCGACCGGGCCTCGAACCGGCGCTGCTCGGCGCGCAGCAGCAGGAAGGCGATCGCGCAGCAGCCGGCGGCCAGGAACACCCAGATCAGCTGGTAGGCGTAGAAGAACGGGAAGCCGAGGATCCGCGGCTCCACCGAGGCGTAGGTGCCGACCAGCAGCGGCAGCACGATGCCGGCCAGCAGCACGAGGCCGGCCACCACCTTGGTCGGGCTGGGCCTCCAGCGCGGGTCGGTCTGCTCGACCGACCCGGTCGCGGATCCCTGCGGCGGTGCGGGTTCGACGGCGTCCTCAGCCATGACGCAGGCTTATCACGCGCGACCCTCCGCCGTCCCGCGCTGAGCGCCGGTGTCGGGCGCCGCGCTCGCGGGCGGGCCTCGTCACCCGGGTGTGGCAGGGTGGAGGCATGCCGTCGATGTCGGAGGTGATCGCCGAGCACACCCAGTTGTCGGCCGACGACGAGGCGTGGCTCCGGCAGCTGGTCGAGGAGTGGCAGCTGCTCGCCGACCTGTCCTTCTCCGACCTGGTGCTCTGGGTCCCCGAGGCCGACGAGAACGTCTTCTGGGCGGCGGCGCAGATCCGTCCGACCACCGGTCCGACCGCGCTGGTCGACGACGTGGTCGGCGACCTGATCGCCTACTCCCCGGACCACCTGGTCACCGAGGCCTTCCTCAGCGGGCAGATCACCCAGACCAGCGAGGGCAAGCTGCAGGCCGGCATTCCGGTCGGGGTGCACGCGGTCCCGGTGGCCCGCGAGGGCCGGGTGATCGCGGTGGTCGAGCAGCACACCAACCAGCTGGCCGTCCGTTCGGCCGGCGCGCTCGAGCGGGCCTACCTGCAGACCGCCACCGACCTGTCCGACATGGTCCGCACCGGGGCGTTCCCGTTCCCCGGTCACCGTCCGGCGGTGGTGCTGCGACCCGGCGACGGGTTCATCCGGCTGGACGCCAACGGCGAGGTCGTCTACGCCAGCCCGAACGCGCTGAGCGCCTACCGGCGGCTCGGCCTGACCGCCGACCTGATCGACGCGCACCTGGCCCGGCTGACCGACGAGCTGGTGCCGCACCGCGGTCCGATCGACGAGTCGCTCGAGTCGGTGCTGTCCGGCACCCGGGCGCGCGAGGCCGAGGTGGTGGCCGAGGACGCCCACGTGCTGATCCGCTCGCTCCCGCTGACTCCCGACGGCGTCCACGTCGGCGCGGTGGTGCTGCTCCGCGACGTCACCGACCTGCGCAGCCGCGAGCGCGAGCTGATGAGCAAGGACGCGACGATCCGCGAGATCCACCACCGGGTCAAGAACAACCTGCAGACCGTGGCCGCGCTGCTCCGCATGCAGTCGCGGCGGATCGAGTCCGAGGACGCCCGGGCTGCGCTCCGCGACGCGATGTCGCGGGTCGCCTCGATCGCCATCGTCCACGAGACGCTGTCGCAGACCTTCGACGAGGTGGTGCGGTTCGACCAGGTCGCCGACCACATCCTGCGGATGGTCGGCGACGTGGCGGCGCACGAGGGCGCGGTGACGGCCCGGCGGATCGGCAGCTTCGGCGACGTCTCGGCCGCGGTGGCCGCGAACCTGTCCCTGGTGATGACCGAGCTGTGCCAGAACGCCATCGAGCACGGGCTGGCCACCGGCTCCGGCGAGGTGGTGGTCAACTCCTGGGTCGAGGGGGAGTGGCTGCACCTGCAGGTGTGGGACAACGGCCGCGGGCTGCCCGAGGGGTTCTCGCTGCAGAACCTGCGGAGCCTGGGGTTGTCGATCGTCTCGAACCTGGTCAGCGAGCTCGGCGGCGACTTCGACCTGGGCCCGCGGTGGGACGGCAAGGGCACCATGGCCACGGTCGACGTGCCGATGTCCGCGGTGCGGCGGCCCCCGGTGCAGGCCGCCCCGGCCACGCCGGCCGCCTCGCCGGCGGGACGCGCCGGGGGACCGACGGCGGGCGGCGCCCAGCCGGTCGACCCGGTCCAGGTGCTCGGTCCGGTGCAGGCGATCGCCCCCGGACAGACGACGACGCCGGACCGATTCGGGCCGACGTCGTGATCTGCGTGCGGGTGAACCCGCGCGATGCTCGTGCTGTGGTGCTCAGGCCGTCCTGATCCGGGACCGGGCCGCGCGCCGCTTGAGGGCCCGCCGCTCGTCCTCGCTCAGACCACCCCAGACTCCGTGGTCCTGTCCGGCTTCGAGCGCCCACTGCAGGCATGCATCGCGCACGTCGCACCGGCGGCAGACCTGCTTGGCCTCCTCGATCTGAAGAAGGGCGGGGCCGGTGTTCCCGATCGGGAAGAACAGCTCCGGGTCCTCTTCGAGGCAGGCAGCCTTGTGGCGCCAATCCATGAACGTATACGCTCCTTGTTTCGCTGACCTGCGGGCACGGGTCGGGTCTCGGTCCTCGCCCGGCCACACACTCTCCCAAGTAATGCAGGTCTACACAAGGGTTCGGCACGTCGGGTCGCTCACATTGACCCTTCCCGCGCTGGAAACCGCTGACCGGGCCTGAAAACGCGCTGTGACCCGCTCTTTTGCGGCCGCCGTACAGTGATCCGCGTGACTGCATCGACCCGGCCGCCGGGGCTGCTGCCGGCTGCCGTGCTGGTGGCGCTGGAGGGGATCGCCGCACTGGCCTACGGCGTCTTCGAGGTGTTCCAGATCCGGCCCGAACGGTTGGTGGTCGGGCTCGGCGCCGGCATCCTGCTGGTCGGCTACGGCGTCGCGCTGCTGGCCCTGGCCCGCGGGCTGCTGCGGGTCCGGCGCTGGACCCGGGCGCCGGTGGTGGCCACCCAGCTGATCCACCTGCCACTCGCCTGGAACTTCCGCGAGGGCGGCACCGCCTGGTTCGCGGTGCTGCTCGGGCTGGCCTCGGTCGTGGTGCTGGTCTGCATGTTCCTGCCGTCGTCGACGGCGGCGCTGGCCCGCGAGGTCAGTGGACCCGACGACGCTCCGGATCCTCCCCGGGCTCCGGACCGGAAGCCCCCGGCGGGTCGCTGAGCTCACCGAGCTCCTCGAGCGTCTCCAGCGCGCGGGCCGCCTCGAGCTCCTGCTCGGCGTCCTGCCGGACCCGGCGCAGGAACGTCCGTGTCCGCTCCTCCTGGGGGTGCAGCAGCACCTCGTCGGGCGCGCCGGCCTCGACCACCACGCCGTCGTCCATGAACACCACCCGGTCGGCCACCTCGCGGGCGAAGGTCATCTCGTGGGTCACCACGATCATGGTCATCCCGTGGGCGGCCAGGTCGCGCATCGCGGTGAGCACCTCACCGACCAGCTCGGGGTCGAGTGCGGAGGTGGGCTCGTCGAACAGCATCAGCTCCGGCTCCATGGCCAGGGCACGGGCGATGGCCACCCGCTGCTGCTGGCCGCCGGAGAGCTGGGCGGGGTAGTAGTCGGCCCGGTCGGCCAGCCCGACGGTCTCGAGCAGCGTCCGGGCCTGCGCGGTCGCCGCGGCCCGTGACTTCCGCCGCACGGTGATCGGCGCCTCGATGACGTTCTGGAGCGCGGTCTTGTGCGGGAACAGGTTGAACCGCTGGAAGACCATCCCGATCCGTGCGCGCTGCCGGGCGATGTCGGCGTCGCGCCGGACGTGCAACCGGCCCTTGACCTCCTTGAAGCCGATCAGCTCGCCGTCGACCCGGATCCGGCCGCCGGTCAGCGTCTCCATCTGGTTGATCAGCCGGAGGAAGGTGGTCTTGCCCGAGCCGGAGGGGCCGAGCAGACACACGACCTCGCCGCGGTCGACGGTCAGGTCGATGCCCTTGAGCACCTCGTGGTGGCCGAAGGCCTTGGTGACGTTGACCGCCTCGACCAGGTGGTCGGCCATCAGTGCCCCGCTCCGGCGGCCAGCGCCGCGCGGGCCTGCGCCCGGGTGGAGCGCGCCCCGAACCCGCGGCCGAAGTGCCGCTCGAGCCAGGCCTGGCCGACCATCATGATCGAGGTGACGATCAGGTAGTAGAGCACCGCGGCCAGGTAGGACGGGACGATCTGGTAGGTCCGGTTGGCGATCGCCCCCACCTGGTAGAAGAGCTCGGAGGTGAACGAGCCGAGGACGATCAGCAGCGAGGTGTCCTTCATCATCGCGATGGTCTCGTTGCCGGTCGGCGGCACGATCACCCGCATCGCCTGCGGCAGCACGATCCGGCGCATGGCCAGCGGCGACTTCATCCCGAGCGCCAGCGCGGCCTCGCGCTGGCCCTTGTCGACGCTGAGGATGCCGGCCCGGGCGATCTCGGCCATGTAGGCCGCCTCCGAGGCGCCGAGCCCGATGATCGCGCCGAGGAAGCCGCCGAACAGGGTGTTGGCGTCGAAGGTGGCGAACCGCCAGTCGCCCCGCAGCCCGAGAGCCTCGATGATCTTCCAGTCGAAGGGGACGCCGAGTGCGATGCCCTTAGGGAAGATCAGGCCCATGGCCGCGCCCATGAAGGTGAGCAGGACGATCCGGGGGATCGACCGGAACACCCAGGTGTAGACCCAGGAGACACCGCGCAGGATGGGGTTGTCCGAGAGCCGCATCACGGCGAGCAGCACCCCGAAGGCGATCCCGACGATCATGGTCAGCACGGTGACCAGCAGGGTGCCGACGAACAGGCCCTGGATCACCGGGGCCTGGTTCATCACCTCGAAGACGAACGGCCAGTTGAAGACCGGGTTGAAGATGATCATGTTGACGAACATGGCCACCAGCACCACGATCACCGCCACCGCGACCCACCGGCCGTAGTGGCGGACGCCGACCGCCTCGATCCGCCCGGGGCGCTCCGCGCTCCGGGTGCTCGTCGGTTCGCCCGCCGGGCCCGCGGTCATGAGCTGGGGTTGACCTCGAAGCTGGTGACGGCACCCGACTGGATGCCCCACTTCTCCAGCGCGGCCTTGTAGCTGCCGTCGGCCTCGATCTCCTTGAGGGCCCCGGCCAGCGCGTCGGCGAAGTCGGTCTGGTCCTTCTTGACCACGTAGCCGTACGGGGCCGCGTCGTAGACGTCGCCGACCGTGGCCAGCTTGCCCTGCGACTGCTTGACCGCGTAGGCGGTCACCGGGGAGTCGGCGAGCATCGCGTCGGCCCGGCCGCCCACCACCGCCGCGGTGGCCTGGTCCTGGCCGGTGAACCGGAGCACCTTGATCGGGTTCGACCCGCACTTCTTCTGCCGCGCCGGCAGGTCGTCGGTGTCCTGGACGGTGGCCTTCTGCACCGCGACGGTCTTGCCGCACGCGTTGTCGGGCTGGACGCCCTTGGGGTTGCCGGCCTGGGTGGCCCACTGGGTGCCCGCGCTGTAGTAGCTCACCATCGTGACCTGCTTCTCGCGCTCGGCGTTGATGGTGAACGAGCTGATGCCCATGTCGTACTTGCCGGACTGGACGCCGACGATGATCGTGTCGAAGCTCGACGGGACGAATTCGGCCTTGACCCCGAGCTTGGCCGCCACCGCGTCGAACAGGTCGACGTCCGCGCCGATCACGGTCTTGCCGTCGGAGTCGAGGAACTCGTTGGGCGCATAGGTCGGGTCGGTGCCGATCTTGATCACGCCGGCCGACTTGATGCTGGCCGGCAGCTTGGCGGCCAGCGCCTGGTCGACGGTCTGCGCCTTGGTGGAGGTCTCGGTCGAGGGCTGGCCGGCCGGCTGCCCGCTGAGCGAGTTCGAGCCGCACCCGCTGAGCGCGGTGGCCGCCACCATCACGGCGGCGCCCAGTCCGGCGGTGAGCCGCATCTTCACGAAGATCTCCCTTGTCGTTGACGAGCGTGTCCGACGAGCCTGTCGCGCTGCATCTTCACACCCTCCGGCTGAGCACGGGGTGTGGGGACGGGAGGGTCACACGATTGCAACCAAACCGCAAACCAGGCGCGGGCCGACGTCCTGACCGGGGTGGTGGTCGGCCGTGATCAGCGCAGCCGGCGCGCGCCCGCCGACGGGACGCCGACGAAGTGCGCGGGAGCGCCGAACCCGGCCTCGGCGAAGCGCTCGGCGACGTGGCCGGCGACGCGGTCCGCGGACCCCGCCGGGACCAGCGCGATGATGCAGCCCCCGAACCCGCCGCCGGTCATCCGCGCGCCGAGCGCGCCGGCCTCGCGAGCCGCGGTGACCGCCAGGTCGACGGTGGGCACGGTGATCTCGAAGTCGTCCCGCATCGAGACGTGCGAGGCGTCGAGCAGCGCGGCGAACCCCGTCCAGTCGCCCTCGGCCAGGCTGCGCCGGGCCCGGAGCACCCGGTCGTCCTCGGTCACCACGTGTCGGACCCGGCGCTGGAGCACGGCGCCGTCGGACTCGCCGGCGAGCCGGGTGAGCGCGCCCTCGAGATCGGCGTCGGTGACGTCGCGGAGCGCGGCCACGCCGAGCAGCTCCGCGGCCCGGTCGCAGCTGGCCCGGCGCTCGGCGTACTCGCCGTCGACGTGGCTGTGCGGGGTCTTGGTGTCGAGCACGAGCAGCTCCAGCCCGGCGTCGCCGAGGGCCAGTGGCACCTGCTCGGTGGCGTTGCTGCGGCAGTCGAAGAGCAGCGCGTGGTCGGCGGTGCACAGGGTCGAGGCGGCCTGGTCGAGCAGCCCGGTGGGTGCCCCGACGAAGACGTTCTCGCACCGACGCGCCAGCTTGGCCCGCTCGAGCCCGTCGATCTCCAGCCCGTTGAGGTCGGCCAGGGCGGTCAGCACCCCGCACTCGAGCGCGGCGGACGAGCTCAGCCCTGCCCCGAGCGGGACGTCGGAGCTGAGCACCAGGTCGGCGCCGTCCACCCGGTGTCCGGCCTCGCGGAGCGCCCACACCACGCCGGCGGCGTAGGCCGCCCAGCCGGCCATCCCCGGCACCAGGTCATCCGGGCCGAACGCCACCGGGTGGTCGGTCTGCAGCGAGGCGACCGTCCAGGTGCCGTCGGTGCGCGGGCCGGCGGCCACGGTGACCTGCTGGGCCAGCGCGAACGGCATCACGAAACCGTCGTTGTAGTCGGTGTGCTCGCCGATCAGGTTGACCCGCCCGGGGCCGGCCCACACCCCGGCCGGCTCGCTGCCGTGGGCGTCGCGGAAGGCGGTGACGACCTGGTCGATCGCGGCGGTCTCGGCGTCGGTGTGCGCGGGCATGGCGAGACCGTACCGCGGTCCCACGGAGGAGCGAGGCCGGTTTTGCATAGTCATGCAGACCTCGACATACTTATGGGCATGGCCAAGGTCCTCAGCTCCCTGCCCGTCGGCGAGAAGGTGGGCATCGCCTTCTCCGGTGGTCTCGACACGTCGGTCGCCGTAGCCTGGATGCGCGACAAGGGGGCCGTGCCCTGTACCTACACCGCCGAGCTCGGGCAGTACGACGAACCCGACATCGAGGCGGTGCCCGGGCGGGCCGAGCTCTACGGCGCCGAGATCGCCCGGCTGGTCGACTGCCGGGCCGCGCTGGTGGAGGAGGGGCTGGCCGCCCTGGCCTGCGGCGCCTTCCACATCCGCACCGGCGGGCGCACCTACTTCAACACCACCCCGCTCGGCCGCGCGGTGACCGGCACCCTGCTGGTCCGCGCGATGCTCGAGGACGACGTGCAGATCTGGGGCGACGGCTCGACCTTCAAGGGCAACGACATCGAGCGGTTCTACCGGTACGGGTTGCTGGCCAACCCCGGGCTGCGGATCTACAAGCCCTGGCTCGACCGTGACTTCGTCGAGGAGCTGGGCGGCCGCAAGGAGATGTCGGACTGGCTGGTCAGCCACGACCTGCCCTACCGGGACAGCACCGAAAAGGCCTACTCGACCGACGCGAACATCTGGGGAGCCACCCACGAGGCCAAGTCGCTCGAGCACCTCGACACCGGGATCGAGATCGTCGACCCCATCATGGGCGTCCGGTTCTGGGACGACGAGGTGGAGATCGCGACCGAAGAGGTGACGGTCGGGTTCGAGTACGGACGCCCGGTCACCCTCGACGGCAAGGAGTTCTCCTCGGCGGTGGACCTGGTGCTCGAGGCCAACGCGATCGGCGGCCGGCACGGGCTGGGGATGTCGGACCAGATCGAGAACCGGATCATCGAGGCCAAGAGCCGCGGGATCTACGAGGCGCCGGGGATGGCGCTGTTGCACATCGCCTACGAGCGGCTGGTCAACGCGATCCACAACGAGGACACCCTCGCGGCGTACCACACCGAGGGCCGGCGGCTGGGCCGGCTGCTCTACGAGGGTCGCTGGCTCGACCCGCAGGCGCTGATGCTCCGCGAGTCGCTGCAGCGCTGGGTCGGGTCGGCGGTCACCGGCGAGGTCACGCTCCGGCTGCGCCGCGGCGAGGACTACTCGGTGCTGGCCACCGAGGGGCCGGCGTTCAGCTACCACCCGGACAAGCTGTCGATGGAGCGGACCACCGACTCCGCCTTCGGCCCGACCGACCGGATCGGGCAGCTGACCATGCGCAACCTCGACATCGCCGATTCGCGGGCCAAGCTCGAGCAGTACGCCGAGATGGGCCTGGTGGGCAGCACCCGGCCGACCCTCGTCGGCGCGGCGCAGGCCGCCTCGACCGGTCTGATCGGCGCGATGCGCGAGGGCGGGGCCGAGGCGATCGCCTCGCGCGGACGTCCGGACACCCGTTCCGACAGCGAGGAGCTGCTCGACGCCGCGGCGATGGAGTCCGGCACCGACTGAGCCACGACAGGGTCGGGCGCGACCCGATCGCCCCCTGACCAGGGATTTCGTTGCCGGAGCACGGATCCGCGCTGGATCGTCTGGCGGGTCGACAAATTCGCGTTCCGAAGTTTTGGGGCTTTCTCAGGACACCGGTAATTTCGCTTTCTTAAGATACGGACGTCCTGACCGGGAATCCCCCCATCTCCCGGTCGCTCGCTCACGCTCCGGAGAGTCCCCCCGCTCATGGCCCCTCGTCCCGTCCGCCCTGCCCGCCGTCGTCGGTTCACCCCGCTGGCCCTGATCACCGGCGCCGCCGGTGCCGCGGTCCTGGCGCTGTCGATGAACAGCAGCCTGGCCGCCTTCACCGCCTCGATCACCAACTCGGTCAACACCGCCGGCGCCGGCACCCTGGTGATGCAGGAGCAGAACCAGGCCGGCTCCGTCACCTGCCTCAGCACCGACGGCACCGGCAACAACGTCACCGGCAACGCCGCCACCTGCGCCACCATCAACAAGTACGGCGGCAGCACCACCCTGGTGCCCGGCCAGACCTCGTCGACCACGGTGACCATCAAGAACACCGGCACCGTCCCGGCCAACACCTTCACTCTGGCCCCGGGCACCTGCACCCAGTCGGGCGGCGTCACCGGCAGCGCCACCGATCTGTGCTCGAAGCTCACCGTGGTGATCACCCAGACCGTCGGTGGCAACACCACCACGGTGAGCCCGGCGAGCTCGACGCTGGCCACGCTCCAGACCGGTGGCGCCATCACGCTCACCGCTCCGGTCACCCCCAACACCACGGTGACCTTCACCTTCGCGGTCACCCTGGCCTCCAGCGCCGGCAACACGTACCAGGGCCTCGCCGCCTCGCAGCCGCTGGTGTGGACCTTCACCTCCTGATCCGTCGGGTCGCCGTCGGCGTCGCGGTGGTCGGCTGTCTGGGGCTGGTCGCCGCGGCGCTGGGTTGGCGGCTGACCGGCGGTGACTGGGCGGTCATCCGGACGCCCTCGATGGGCACCGCCGCGCCGGTGGGGACGCTGATCCTCACCCGGCCGGTGGCGCTGCCCGCGCTGCGGGTCGGCGACGTGGTCAGTTACCGGCCGGCCAACCGGCCGGACGTGATCGTCACCCACCGCGTCCGGACGGCCCCGACCGACGGTGCGGTGGTGGTCCAGGGTGACCTCAACGGCAGTCCGGACCCGCTCCCGGTCCGGCAGCACGACCTGATCGGTCGGGTCACCGTCGCCGTTCCCGCGTTGGGCTGGCTGGTCCGCGCCCTCCCGACGCTGCTGCTCGGCGAGGTGGTGCTGCTCGCTGCGACCGGGCTCTACCTCGGGCCGCGGTGGCGGTCGACGGTCCGCATCCTCGGCACCTGCCTGCTGGTCGCCGGCTGCCTGCTCGTGCTCCGCCCGCTGGTCCAGCCGGTGCTGATCGGGGTGGGGGTCCGCCCCGGCGGCCCCGAGGCGAGCGTGGTGTCCGCCGGGCTGCTGCCGACCCGGATCACCGGGGCGGACGGTCACGCGATCGTGCTGCGCACGGGCGAGGCCGGGGTGGTGCCGGTCGCCTCCACCGCGCCCGGCGGCCCGGTCCGCGTCGACGGCAGCCCCTACCTGCGCGGCTGGTGGCTGGTCGGGATGATCGCGGTCAGCCTGCTGCCGCTGCTCTGGTCGCTGCTGGTCGGGCTGGCCCCGGTGCCGCCCGCGGACGAGGTCGAGGACGGACCCGAGGACGAACCGGGGCCGCCGGCGTGACCGGGTCGCGCTGGGCGCGCTGGATCGGTCCGGACCCGGGGCGTCGCCGTCGGGTGCTCGCCGGCCTGGTCGCCGCGCTGCTGGTCAGCGTGCTGTGCGCCGTCGTCCCCGGCTCCGGGGCGGCGTTCACCGCCCAGGTGACCAACAGCACCGACACCGTGGGCACCCGGACCTACTTCACCTGCGCCGGCGCGGTCACCGGCGGGGGGCCTGCGCTCTACTGGGCGCTCGACGAGACCAGCGGCACCACCGCGGCCGACAGCAGCGGCAACAGCCGGACCGGCACCTACCGCGGCACCGTCACCCGCGGGATCACCCAGGCCTGCGTCCGCGACGGGGGGAGTGCGATCACCACCGACGGCAGCACCGGCTACGTCAGCGCCAACGCCACCCTGACCTGCCCGGTCGCGTGCTCCGAGGAGGTCTGGTTCCGGACCATCAGCACCAACGGCGGGCTGCTGATCGGCATCGGCAGCGCCAACACCGGGGGGTCCTTGACGCTCGACCGGCCGGTCTACCTGACCAATAGCGGGCAGGTCGCCTTCGGCGTGGTCAACGGCGTCCTCGGCAAGGTGGTCGTGGTGAGCTCCGGGTCCTACAACGACGGCAACTGGCACCACGTGCTGGCCACCTCGGGGTCGGCCGGGCTGCGGCTCTACGTCGACGGCGTCCTGGTCGGCAGCAGCGCGAACGGGCCGTCGGCCAGCGTGACCGGGTACGTCCGGATCTCCTACGACAGCCTGCTCGGCTGGTCGACGGGACTGCTCACCGGCTATTTCCTCGGCGCCTCGTTCGACGAGGCCGCTGTCTACACCCGGACGCTCACCGCCGCCGAGGCGCTCAGCCACTACCAGGCCGGGATCGCCTGATCGATCGGCCCAGGAACGTCTCAGCCGTCCCCGTCAGTCGTCCGGGTCGTCCTCGTCGTCGAGCCGGGCCAGCCAGGTCGCCAGCCGCTCGACCGGGGTCTCGAAGTCGGGGTTCAGGTCGACGAAGGTGCGCAGCTGCTCGGCGAGCCACGCCAGGGTGACCTCGTCGTCACCCCGGCGTCGCTCGAGCTCCTCGATGCCGCGGTCGGTGAAGTACACGGCTCAGCCGAGCGCGTTCTCCAGCAGCTGCTTGGCCTCGGCCTCGTGCACCTTGGCCGAGCCCACCGACGGCGCGGACGACGCGGGCCGGGTGACCGCGTCGAGCGGCAGCGCGAAGCCCGGGTCCTGCTCGGTCAGCGCGGACACCAGGTTGAGCGCCATGAACGGCCACGCGCCCTGGTTCTGCGGCTCGTTCTGCACCCAGGTGACCGACTGCGCGTTCTCGTACCGGCCGAGCTCGGCGGCGATCTCGGCGGCCGGCAGCGGGTAGAGCCGCTCGAGCGGGACGATCGCCACGGTCCCGTCGAGCCCGCGCTTCTTGCGCTCGGCCTCGAGGTCCCAGCGGACCATGCCGGTGCACAGCAGCACCTTGGTCACCCTGCCCGGGTCGGCGATCGACGCGTCGGGCAGCACCGGACGCCAGTCGCCCTCGGTGAAGTCGTCGGGCTGGCTGACCGCCGCCTTCATCCGGAGCATCCGCTTCGGGGTCATCACCACCAGCGGACGGTGCCGCGACCCGAGCGCCTGCTTGCGGAGCAGGTGGAAGTAGCTCGCCGGGGTCGACGGCTGGGCGACGCTGATCGCCTCCTCGGCGGCCAGCTGCAGCCAGCGCTCGATCCGGGCCGAGCTGTGGTCGGGACCCTGGCCCTCGTAGCCGTGGGGGAGCAGCAGCACCACCCCCGACTTCTGGGTCCACTTGGCCTGACCGGAGGTGATGAACTCGTCGATGATCGTCTGGGCGCCGTTGGCGAAGTCGCCGAACTGCGCCTCCCAGAGCACCAGCGCCTCAGGCCGGGCCACCGAGTAGCCGTACTCGAAGCCCATCGCCGCGTACTCGCTGAGCAGCGAGTCGTAGACGTGGAACTTGCCCTGCTCGTCGTCGACGTGCTGCAGCGGCACCCAGGACTCGCCGGTGATCCGGTCGACCACCGCGGCGAACCGCTGGACGAAGGTGCCGCGGCGGCTGTCCTGACCGCTCAGCCGGACCGCACGTCCCTCGGCCACCAGCGAGCCGAAGGCGAGGATCTCGCCGGTGGCCCAGTCGATCGGGCCCTGGGTGATCGCCGCGGCCCGGCGCTGCAGCTGCGGCATCACCTTCGGGTGGACGGTGAAGCCGTCGGGTACGTTGGTGTGGGCGTCGGCGATCTTCTTGAGCGTCTCCGGGGTGATCGCGGTGCCGTGCTTGGCGCCCGACTTCGCCGGGTACTTCGGCACCCGCCGGTAGTCGGGCTGCTCGACCGGGGCGGAGGCGTCGCGGACCTCGGCGAACACGCTCTCCAGCCGCTGCTGGAACCGGGTCATCACCGCCTCGGCGTCCTCGACGGTGATGTCGCCGCGGCCGATCAGCGCCTCGGTGTAGAGCTTGCGGGTCGAGCGCTTCTTCTCGATCAGGTCGTACATCAGCGGCTGGGTGAAGCTCGGGTCGTCGCCCTCGTTGTGCCCGCGCCGCCGGTAGCAGACGACGTCGATGACGACGTCCTTGTTGAACTCCTGGCGGAACTCGTAGGCCAGCCGGGCCACCCGGATGCAGGCCTCGGGGTCGTCGCCGTTCACGTGGAAGATCGGCGCCTGGATCATCCGGGCCACGTCGGTGCAGTACATCGAGCTGCGCGACTCGGTCGGGCTGGTGGTGAAGCCGACCTGGTTGTTGACGACCACGTGCAACGTGCCGCCGGTCCGGTAGCCGCGGAGCTGGGACAGGTTGAGCGTCTCGGCGACCACACCCTGACCGGCGAAGGCCGCGTCTCCGTGCATCAGCACCGGCAGCACCGGGTACTCCGCGCCGCGGTTGAGGATGTCCTGCTTGGCCCGCGCGATGCCCTCGAGCACCGGGTCGACCGCCTCGAGGTGCGAGGGGTTCGCGGCCACCGACGTCTTGATGGTGTTGCCGGACATCGAGGTGAACTGGCCCTCGGCGCCCAGGTGGTACTTGACGTCACCCGAGCCCTGGACGGTGCGCGGGTCGATGTTGCCCTCGAACTCGCGGAAGATGTCGCCGTAGGACTTGCCGACGATGTTGGCCAGCACGTTCAGCCGACCGCGGTGCGGCATCCCGATGCAGACCTCCTCGAGCCCGTCGTCGGCGGCCTGCTCGCAGATCTCGTCGAGCAGCGCGATCGTCGACTCGCCGCCCTCGAGGCTGAACCGCTTCTGCCCGACGAACTTCGTCTGCAAGAAGGTCTCGAAGATCTCGGCCTCGTTGAGCTTGTCCAGGATCCGCAGGTGCTCCTCGCGGGGCAGCGACTCGTGCGGCCGCTCGACCCGGTCCTGGATCCACTTGCGCTGGGCCGGCTCCTGGATGTGCATGTACTCGATGCCGGTGGTCCGGCAGTAGGAGTCGCGCAGGATGCCGAGGATGTGGCGCATCTTCATCAGCCCGCGCCCGCCGCCGAACGAGCCGGTGGCGAACTCGCGGTCGAGGTCCCAGAGGGTCAGCCCGTGGCTCTGGACGTCGAGGTCGTGGTGGCTGCGCTGCCGGTACTCGAGCGGGTCGGTGTCGGCCATCAGGTGGCCGCGCACCCGGTAGGCGTGGATGAGCTCGAAGATCCGGGCGTTCTTGCTGACCTGGACCTCGTGGTGCGCGCTCTGGTCCTGGGCCCAGCGGATCGGCTCGTACGGGATCCGCAGGGCGGCGAAGATCTCGTCGTAGAAGCCGTCCTCGCCGAGCAGCAGGTGGTGCAGCTTGGCCAGGAACTCGCCGGACTGGGCGCCCTGGATGACCCGGTGGTCGTAGGTCGAGGTCAGCGTGAGCACCTTGGAGACGCTCATGTCGGAGAGCCGGTCCGGGTCGGACCCCTGGAACTCCGGCGGGTAGTCCATCGACCCGACGCCGATGATGCAGCCCTGGCCGTTCATCAGCCGCGGCACCGAGTGGTTGGTGCCGATGGTGCCCGGGTTGGTCAGGGTGATCGTGGTGTCGGCGAAGTCGGCGACGGTCAGCTTGCCGGCCCGAGCCTTCTTGACCACCTCTTCGTAGGCGGCCCAGAACTGCGCGAAGTCGAGGTCCTCGCAGCTCTTGATGCTCGGCACCAGCAGCTGACGGGTGCCGTCGGGCTTGGGCAGGTCGATGGCCAGACCGAGGTTGATGTGCCGCGGCTTGATCAGCGTCGGCTTGCCGTCGGTCTCCTCGTACCCGTAGTTCATCCCGGGGACGGCCTTGAGGGCCTTGATCATCGCGTAGCCCAGGATGTGGGTGAACGACACCTTGCCGCCGCGCGAGCGACGGAGGTGGTTGTTGATCACGACCCGCTGGTCGATCAGCAGCTTGACCGGGAGCGACCGCACGCTGGTCGCAGTCGGAACGGTCAGCGAGGCGTCCATGTTCTTGGCGGTCCGGGCCGGGGCGCCCTTGAGGACGATCCGCTCCGGTCCCTGCAGGTCGACCGCGGGACGGTCACCCGGGTTCGGCGGGTCGGCGGGGACGGCGCCCGAGCTGCTGCCCGGACGCGACGGGCCCGACTTCGCGGCCTCGGTCTTCTTCCCGCTCTGGGCGGCCCGGCTGGTGCCCTCGCTCTCCTTGCGCTCCTCGGTCTTGGCCGCGGGCCGCGGACGGCTGCCGTTGCCGCCCGAGCTGCTCGCCCCGTTGCTCGCCTTGATGCCACTGCTCCCGGCGTGGCCGTTCGACGACCGGTCGGCGGGCTGGCTGGCGGGCTGCGGGGCGGCCACCGTCTTGGTCTGCCCGGCGCCCGCGGCGGGGGTCGCGCTGCGCCCGGAACCGTTGCCGGAGCCGTGGCCGGAGCCGTTGCCCGAGCCGTTGCTGGCGGACGCGCCGAACTCCGGGGAGGACTCGAAGAACCGCACCCACTGCTGGTCGACCGATCCGGGGTCCGAGCGGTAGCGCTCGTACATCTCCTCGATCAGCCAGTCGTTGGCGCCGAACTCCTCTGCGGCGCCGGGGTGTTCCTGCAGGGTGGAGTGATCGGCCTCGCTGGCCACAATCGCCTTCTTCCTCGTCGGTCGCGTGCGTCCCTAGGCTACCCACACGTGTCGGTGAAGTCTTGAGCCACCAGCCGCGTGTGGTCGAGGGGCGGCGGACCCGTTCCCGCAGGCGTCCCGTCGCCGACGGCCAGCCAGAGCGCACCGGCGAGTCCGTCGCCGGCCACGTGGACCGGGTTGGCCGCCCCGACGCCACCCAGCGCGGCCCGCACCCGGTCGCCGACCGGGCCGGGACGCACCAGCACCGACCCGGTCAGCACCACCGGCAGCCCGGGCCGCGGATCGAGGGCGTGCCAGGACGCCAGCAGCCGGTCGGCGCCGCGGGCGGCGATCGACGCGGCCACCGGGTCGGCGGACGCGGCGGCGCTGATCTGGGGCGCGAGCCCGGCCAGCTCGACCGGCGGCCGGCGGTAGACCGCGGCCAGCAACGAGCTGACGTCCCGGGACCCGGTGGCGGCCAGCACGGCTGCGGCCAGCGGACCGGGAGCGTCGCCGCGCTCCAGCACGTCTAGGGTGGCCCGGACCGCCTCGCGGCCCAGCCAGAACGCCGACCCGGCGTCGCCCAGCAGCCAGCCCCAGCCGTCGCGCCGCTCGACCAGCGCGCCGTCGGCCACCTGGACCGCGCCGGCGCCGGTGCCGGCCAGCAGCACGTAGCCGCGGCGCTCGGCGCTGGCCGAGGAGAAGGCGACGGCCAGGTCGGGCAGCACCCGGACCGACCCGGGCGCCACCCCGGGCAGCGCCCGGGCCAGGAATCCGTCCACGTCGGTCAGCGCGCTCGCCCCGGCCATGCCCAGCACCCCGCGTACCCGGAGGGCGTCGGCATCGGTCGCCCGGGCGGCCCGGAGACACCGGCCGAACACCGCGGCGAGCTCGTCCGCAGCGGCCGGGTGACCGAGGGCGTTGGGGTTGCCGGGCCCGCCGCGGGCGACGGCCAGCAGCGTCCCGTCCGGTGCGGCCAGCGCGAGCCGGGTGCTGGTGCCGCCGACGTCACCGGCGAGCAGCAGCGCGGGGCCGGCGGGTGAGCGGGGAGGCGAGGGGGCGGGGGAGGTCACGGGTCGGCGGTCCGGCGGGTCAGATCGGCGGGGCGAGCGGGACGACCGGCGTCGGAGCCGGCCGCAGCGCCCGCCAGGCGGAGGCGCAGACCGCGACGGTGAAGACCAGCAGCGCGAGGTTCCGCAGGGTCAGCACCACGGTGGCGACGAGGGTGAGTCCGTTCCCGTGCAGCCCCTGCAGCCCGCTGTAGAGCAGCGGGTAGACCAGCTGGGTGAGCGCGGCCAGCACCAGCAGCTGGATGGCCAGCCGGCGCACCAGCGCCCGGCGTTCGTGCCGGACCCGCCGGTCCATCAGCAGCAACCCGGCCATCGGGCCGCCGAGCCAGAGCAGGTACTGCGGCGACAGCGTCTTGTTGGTGATGGTCATGATCGCGATCACCGCCAGCATCCCGAGCCCGACCGCGACCGGGGTCGGGTTCCCGTGCCGGAAGGCCCGGGCGATCAGCCCGGCGATCACCAGCAGACCGAGCACGGTGGCCACCGTGCTGGCCACCAGGAAGCCCTGCACGCCGGGCCCGAAGATCTCGTAGGCCTGGTAGCGGGAGATGTCGACCCGCCAGACGTCCGGGCGCAGCGCCCGCAGCACCATCAACGGGGTGGCCCACGGCGACTCGATCTGCAGCCCGCGGTCGGACTGCCAGGTCAGCGGCGAGACCAGCCGGCTCCAGCCGCCGAAGACCAGGCTGAGCACCGCCAGCCCGATCCCGCTGACCAGGAAGCCGAGCAGCGCCCGCCGGCGCACCCGGCGCTCGGCGGCGACCAGGCCGATCAGCAGCGCCGGCCAGAGCTTGATCGCCGCCCCGATGCCGGTGAGGACGCCGGCCACCGCCGGGCGCCGGGCCACCAGCAGCAGCGCGGCGCCGGCCAGCACGGCCGGGACCAGGTCGAAGCGCAGATAGCTCAGCGGTCCGATCAGGAAGAGGAAGGCCAGCCAGAAGTCGACCGCGGCGTCGCGCCGCCGGGTGTTGAGCCGCCACAGCAGCCAGCAGAAGACGGCGTCGAGCGCCATCATCAGCACGATGAAGGCGATCCGGTAGCCGAGCCGGGTGCCGCCGCCGAGGGCGTAGGGCACCCACAGCATCCAGGTCACCGGGGTCGGGTACTCGTTCAGCGTCTGGGCCAGCCCGACGTCGAACATCGCGCCGATCTTGCGCCAGTAGTAGGTGGGATCGCCGAGCGCCACCCGTTCGGCGGCGAGCAGCAGCACGATCATCAGCACCCGGGTGACCAGCCACCCGGCGACGATGCTGCGCCCGCCCCGCCGGTGGTCGGTGCTCGGCGACGCGGGCGTGGATGGAGACAACACCTGTGACTTCCGCTGCGGGTCGGTCGGGTCGAGGGAATCTATCACCGGGGCTGGCACACTGAGCCGTCCGACACGACCGGCCGAGGCCGGCGCGAGCACCACGCGAGCACCCGAGGAGTAGTACCCGTGACCCCCTCCGATCCGGCACCCGCGTCGGCCAGGCCCGGGATCGGCCGGCTGCTCGTCTCCTGCCCCGACCAGCCCGGGATCGTGGCGGCGGTGACCGCCTTCCTGTTCGAGCGTGGCGCCAACATCACCCACTCCGACCAGTACTCCTCCGACCCGGTCGGCGGCGGCCGGTTCTTCCTGCGGATGGCCTTCTCGCTCGACGGGCTGGCCGACCGGCTGGACGCGCTGGCCGCCGAGTTCGACGCCCGGGTGGGGCAGCGGTACGCGATGGAGGCCCGGTTCACCGACGCCGCCCGACCCAAGCGGATCTCGATCTTCGTCTCCCGCTACGACCACTGCCTGCTCGACCTGCTCTGGCGCTGGCAGCGCGGGACGCTCGGGGTCGAGGTCGCCTCGGTGATCGCCAACCACGACGACCTGCGGCCCGAGGTCGAACGGTTCGGGGTGCCGTTCCACCACATCCCGGTGACCCGGGAGACCAAGCCGGCCGCCGAGGCCGAGCAGCTGCGGCTGCTGACCGGGGACGCCGGGACGACCGGGGCGGGACCGGGCATCGACTTCGTCGTGCTGGCCCGCTACATGCAGATCCTGTCCGCCGACCTGCTCGACCGGCTCGGCCGGCACGGCATCCCGGCGATCAACATCCACCACTCGTTCCTGCCGGCGTTCGCCGGGGCCAAGCCCTACGACCAGGCCAAGCGGCGCGGGGTGAAGCTGATCGGGGCCACCGCGCACTTCGTCACCGCCGACCTCGACGAGGGGCCGATCATCGAGCAGGACGTCGTCCGGGTGACCCACGAGGCGACGCCGGCCGACCTGACCCGGTGGGGCGCCGACATCGAGCGGGCGGTGCTGAGCCGTGCGGTGCGCTGGCAGGCGGAGGACCGGATCCTGCTCAACGGCGCCACGACCGTCGTCTTCTGAGATCCACGGCGTCAGCCGCGGAGGGTGAGTGGTCACGGTCCGCGGACCGTGGTGTGTGAGGCGCCCCGGCAGGATTCGAACCTGACTGATCGGGTTCTCTGACTAGGGGAAACACGCTCTGACTAGGGCAAATCCGGTCAATGATGTGGTCACGAATAGCCACAGCTGTACTCTCGTGTTGCACAGTATTGCACGACCGAGGGAGCGCAGTGCCGAAACCTGACCGCCCGCGAAAGGCTCGCGAGCCGTTCGGCCGCATCCGGAAACTGCCGTCCGGCCGCTACCAGGCCGCCTACATCGGGCCCGACACCGCACTCCACAAGGCCTCGTCGACTTTCGACACGCTCATGGACGCCCGCGGGTGGGTGCATGGCGAGCGCCGGCTCATCGACGCCGGCACCTGGGTGGCCCCAGCGCGTCGCAACAGCACAGCCCGACCGGCGACGCTGGCCGACTACGCGTGGCCGTGGCTCACCGAGCGGGAGCTCAAACCCCGAACGCGCGACCTCTACCGCCGGCTCCTCGACCACCACGTGCTGCCCCAGCTCGGAGCCCTGCCGCTCGCCGACATCTCCCCGGTCACCGTGAGGCGTTGGCACTCCGACCTCGACCCGAGCCCGACCGCGAAGGCACACAGCTACGCGCTGCTCCGGACCATCCTCGGCACAGCAGTCACCGACGGACTCATCCCGGTCAACCCCTGCACCATCCGAGGGGCTGGCACCACGAAGCGGCAGCACAAGATCAAGCCAGCCACCCTCGGCGAGCTCGAGGCGCTCGTCGAGGCCCTCCCCGACCGGTACGGCGCCCTCGTGATGCTCGCATCGTGGTGCGCGCTCAGATTCGGTGAACTGACCGAGCTCCGCCGCAAGGACCTCGACCTCGCCGCCGGCCGCCTCCACGTGCGCAGGGGAGTGACGTTCGTCGCCGGCCAGGCCGTCATCGGGCCGCCGAAGTCGGAAGCCGGCATCCGCGACGTCAGCATCCCGCCACACCTCCTGCCGATGCTCACAGACCACCTCGACCGCTTCTGCGCCGCCGATCCTGACGCCCTCGTCTTCCCGGCCGCCACCACCGGTGCACACCTCGGCCACGGCACCTTCTTCAAGACCTGGGACGCCGCCCGCAAGGCCGCCTGTCGCCCGGATCTGCGGTTCCACGACCTGAGGCACACCGGAGCCGTCCTCGCCGCCCAGACCGGCGCCACGCTCGCCGAGCTCATGCTGCGACTCGGACACTCGACCCCCGCGATGGCGATCCGCTACCAGCACGCCGCCCAGGACCGCGACGCCGAGATCGCTCAGAGACTCTCGGCCATGGTGAGCGGGGGAGCATGAGCGTCGTCCGCTGGACACGGCTCGGGTTGCACTGCCCGCACCATCCGGACGTCACGGTGCTCGAGCTCAGCACCTTCGACGGGGACAGTGTCCTGGTCTCCGGGCCGGCGATCGACGACGAGCTGGTCGGGGGCTGGGTGCCTACTGTCCAGGAGCGCGCGACGATCGAGGGGAGGTGGCCGCTCGGAGCACCGAGCTTCTCCGTCGAGAGCCCTGTGACGCAGACGCATCTGCGCCTGCGTGTTCGGTGCCCGCGGCCGTCGTGTTCGCTGGACGTGCAGGTGCGGTCAGGAGAAGGCGACCAGGCAGGACGCTTCGACTGGCTCGGGCGTCATCTGAGAGCCGAGTGGGCTCAGGGCGTCGAGCAGCTGCCTTCGGTGTCGACCGCTGTCCTCGGGTGACCTATTCCACTGTCGCGACACAGGGCGTGGCTACTGACCCGCATCGGTACTCACGTGTACTTTGGCGGTCATCGATCCTCTAATCGGAGGTGCAGCTTCGCGCACCCCGAAGAGGTAGCTCGTGGGCAAGACCACTGCCAGACAGATCGAGTTTCCATCGCTCTCTGTCGCCCAATCCGCTGACCTGAGCAACGTCAGCCAGAAGACCATCCGGCGCCTGATCGCGGCAGGCACCCTCCCCGCATACCGGGTCGGCGCCAGGGCCCTCCGGATCAAAGAGTCCGACCTCATGTCGATCATGAACCGGATCCCGGCAGGCGGCCTCGAGTGAGCCGCCCGGAACGACGAACGGGCCCAGCCGCCACAGCCGAGCCCGCTCCTGAAGTCGATCCCCACGACCGCCTCACCCACGATCGTACGCCGCTCAACGGCCTCGACCAGGCCATCAACAACGCCGCCGAGGACTGGTGGACCAAGGGCGCCAAGCGCGCACTGCAGCTCCTCGCCGACACCGGCCGCGGGTTCACCATCGACTCGCTCCGAGACGCCGGCGTCGGCGAACCATCGGCCCCGCAGCACTGGGGCGCGCTGATCGCCGGCGCGCAACGATCCGGGCAGATCGAGCTCGTCGGCTGCCGCATCGCCGCCGACGTGAGACGGGGGTCAGCTTCCAGCGCGGCGACCACCGCAAGGCCCTCCGATCGCTGGTCGAGCTCTCGCTCCTCACCGTCGAATCCGGACCCAGGAACGCCAAGTTCTACGACCTAGCCCGAATCGCCGCCTTCAACGACAAGATCGCGAAGCTCCGCAAGGCCGGCCTCGACGAGACGATCGTGCAACAGGTCATCGCCCAGCAGCAGAACTCGGGCACGGGCGGTGCGCTGGCCGACAACATCCTGGCCGGCGGCAAGGGCACCATCACCGCGCTCGACCAGGCCAGCCGCAAGCTGGCCTCGGCCGCCGACAAGATCGGCCTGGCCGCCGAGAAGACGCCGCAACGCAAGGCGCTCGGCGGCTACATCACCGGACCCGGCTCCGGCACCTCGGACTCCATCTCGGCGCGGCTGTCGAACGGCGAGTACGTCGTCAACGCCGCCGCCACCGCCGCGAACCGGGCGTGGCTGGACTCGATCAACTACGGCCGGCCCGCCCCGGTCGACTACGGCTTCGCTCGCACCAACTTCGCCGGAGGGGGCTACGTGCAGAGCAGCAGCCACATCGACCCGGGGGCGCTCCGCCAGGCCGTCCGCGACGGCATGGCCGGCCTGTCGTTTCAGGCGCAGATCAACGGCGACTGGATCGACCTGCGGGTCGCGGCCGCGCTCGGCGGGCTGGTCGGCGCGGCAGGGACGGCGCACTGACACCTGTGTGCGCGCGCTGACGGGCCGGTGGCCGATACTCGGACGTGGCCATCTCACCCCCGAGCGCCAGCTCACCCGCCTTCGACTGCCCCCACTGTGGCGCCTACGCGCAGCAGGAATGGGCCAACCTGTCGACATCTGGCGTGGTCAAAGCAGTCCCGACCCAGATCCGGCGTGCGCGTTGTGCGGTCTGCCGACATCTCTCCATCTGGTACGGCGAAGCCATGATCTACCCGACCTTCGGCGCGGAAGCTCCGCCGGCCAGTCCCGACATGCCGGATGCGGTGGCCGAGCTCTACGCGGAGGCCCGACAGGTCACGCCGGTCAGCCCTCGAGCCGGAGCGGCGATGCTGCGCGTGGCCCTTGAGATCCTCGTGCGCGAGCTCACGGGCAAGCCGAAGCAGTCGCTCTACGAAGGCATCGGCGAGCTCGTCAAAGACGGGACTCTCAACGCCGACATGCAACGAGCTGCGGATCTGCTCCGTCTCGGTGGGAACAATGCCGCCCACCCCGGAGAGCTGCGACAAGACGACGGGCCAGCCCAGGCGTTCTCGCTGTTCGAGCTGATGAACATGATCGTCGAGCACGTCGTCGCCAAGCGGAGGAGAATCTCGGCCATGTTCGACCGCCTCGAGCCCTCACAGCTCGAGGCCATCGAGCGGCGAGACACCCCTCCCGACGGACCCTGACTCGGTGCTGGCGGGTGCTGTCCGCCCCTGCTGGCAGCATGATGGCCATGCCCTCGACGACTACCTGCCTCCGTGGTCGGCTGAACGGCGGGCCGGCCGACGGCCAGGTCGTCGAGCTCGAGCAGCTGCAGCCCATCCTCGAGCAGCCCGAGCCGCAACCTAGTCCCGGCCGGCCCGACCCAGCGGTCTACCGGCTCCGGATTTGGCAGGACGATCTGACCGGCTCGCGGCCGGTGGCCAACGCGGCCGGCGAAGTGTTGTACGCCTACGACTGGCGCGCCGACGACAGCGACGGTCGCACGGCGATCGACGACGAGCTCGACGCCCGGGCTGCCAATCCGCGACCGAACAGCCGCGGCCAACGGCGCTGAGCTCTCTCCCGTGGACATCTTGCAAGCTCTCCTGAGCTGGCTTCGGCAGCAGTCGACCTCGGTCATCGGGTTCTTTGGCGTCATCGTCGGCGCCCTAGTGGCTGCGGGGGCTCAGGGCGCGCAGCGGAAGGCTCAGTCGCGCGCAGCCATGGCTGCCGAGCTGGCCGACGCCGCGAGCGCACTTCAGCAAGCTGTCGAACGGTTCATGACGGCGAGTCACAAGGAGAACTACCGTGTGGTCGCGTTCGAGCCCGTCAGGGCGCTCCGACACGAGGCGCGACGGAGGGCGATCCGCTACCGGATGCTGGGCGACCGGACGATGACCCGCCGAGCACGAGACCTCCACACCCTCGCTCTCCGCTTGGACGAGGGAGGTGCCCACTGGATGTATGACGGCACGGACATGCCCTTGTACGAGGCAGCCCACGATCTCGCCGTCTGGCTGGACAGCGGGATGCGCAAGATGCCGAGGAGCGCCAAGCCGCGGCCGAGGAGCCGCAGCTGACCGCGGCGGCTTGTGTTGCCCGGCGCTCTACGCGTCTGACGGGCTCGGGTCGACCTGGTCCCACTCAGGCAGCGTGCGCAAGTAGTCGACGGCTGCGCCCATGGTGGCCATCAGGGGGTTGCTCGACTGCCATTGGGTCAGCACCCATCCGCCAGGAGCGCCGCGGTCCGTGAGGAGCCGAGCGATGCTCTCCGGCACCGGGTACTCGCCCGACTTGGCCACCCTGATCGCCTCCCGCAGTTCCGCGTCTGACAATCGAGCTCGCCACGCATTCCATTGCTCGACGGGTTCGCTCATGCGCTGGGATCCTGCCATCCGGCGGCCTTGCTCACAACGCCGCCACCGCCTCCTCGAGCGCTCGGGAGGGAACGGCCGTGTACCGGTCAGTTGTCGTTGAGCTCGAGTGGCCGAGGAGGTCCTGCACCGCCCGGAGGTCACGGGTGGCGGCGTAGGCGCGGGTCGCGAAGGAGTGCCGCAGGCTGTGCGCCGTCCAGTCACCTCCGAGCAGCCGGGCCAAGCTGCTTCCCACCGCGTCAGGGCAGGTGTGATCACCGGGCTGCCGGCCCGGGAACAGGTAGCCGTCTGGATCGACCCGGCCGCCGGCGACGCGGAACCCGCTGCCGAGCCGCCCTGCCCGGCGCCGCCCGAGCTCGGCCTCAATCGCCTCCTCGAGCAGCGGGTGCACGGGCACGATCCGGGACCGGCCGCCCTTGCCCTTGACGTGCAGCACGCCCCCGATGATGTGCTGCGGCCGCACAGCGGCGATCTCGCTGCGCCTCAGCCCGGCGTAGGCGGCCAACAGCAGCATCAGCCGCTCCCGGTCGGTCGACCGCTCCAAGGCAGCCGTCAGCACAGCCTCCGGGGTCGGCTTCGGCTTCCCCGCGGGCACCCGCACAGCCGGCAGCCGGCCCGTCGGATCGTGCTCGACCAGTCCCTCCCCGGCAGCCCAGCCGAAGAAGCCGCGCGCCGTGGTCCGGGCACCCTTGCGGGTCGACGGCTCCCACGACTGGTCCGCCAGCCACGCGACCAGGTCACGGCCGGTGACGTCGGCCGGGGTGACGTGGTGCCGGGCCAGCGTCGACAGCACCAGCAGCCGCAGCCGCACCGTTCCCGGGCGGGCTCCGGAGGCCTGCAGGTAGAGCTTCCACCCGTCGACCGCCGCCTGCCACGCCACGGGCAGCTCCGTGTCCGCATGCCGTGCGTCCGGGAGGCCTCCGGCCACGTCGACCTCGACCAGGTGCTCACGGTGCGCCCACCGGTAGAACCCGCGCAGCGCCTGCCTGGCTGGCCGCTGGCGGCCCTCCGGGCGTTCCTGCACCCAGTCGGCTACCTGATGTCCCGTGACGGCCATCGGATCCGGGTGGTCTGCTGCGAACCGGCGCAGCCACGCCGCGCGCTGGCGGACCACCCGCGGCGTCAGCTGCAGCCCGGTCACGTAGGAGGCGATCGGCTGTCGCCAGCCGGCTGGGAAACCGTCGTGCACCTCAACCCTCCGCCCGGCCAGCAATGCCGCCGGATCCGACTCCACGCGTCCCGTCAGGTAGGCCCACCGGTAGAAGGCCCGCACAGCCGTCGCGGCCGTCCGCCGGCCGTCCAGACTCAGCCCGGTCAGCGACGACAGCCAGGCGGCCAGCTGGGCCGGGGTCACCAAGAACGGATCCGTGCCCTCGAGCGCGGCCGCCAGCCGACGCAGATGGGTGCCGTACGTCTCCAGTGAGTGTCGCGTGCAGCCTTCGGCGAGGCGCTGAGCCCTGAACGAGCTCCGCGCCTCCCACCAGCTGTTCACGCGCCCGAGGCCCGTCGCGGCAGCCGGCCGGCCTCGCGGAGCAGCAACGCCGCCAGCTCGTTGGCCTGGTCGGCGTTCAGGCCGGTCAGGTCGTCGGCGTACAGCTCGAGCCGAGGCTCACTCAACTCCGCCGTGTCGCCCGATGACACCTCGTCGCAGACCAGGTCCAGGCTGAACCCAGCCACGCGGCCGAGCGGTCGCTCGTGGGCCCTGAACTCCCGGCCGTCTGCTGCCTGCCCGTCGCTGGGGTGCCCGTCGGGCAGCCTGCACCAGTCGGGGCACGGGAAGGGGGAGCGGGGGAGCGCGGCGAGGATCTCGGTCGCCATGCCGAGGGGGCTCATCGGACGGCCGCCCGCCGGTGGCCGCGCGTGGTCTGGCCGGCGCGCATCATCGCTCTGCCCAGCCGCTCCTCACGCGAGCGGGGCTCCGGCAGCGGCTGATCGGCGGTGAGAAGGTGCTCATCCATCCGTCTGGCCGCGTCCTCGAGCATCGCGAGCAGCTCGACGACGGCCGCACGGGTCATCTCGGCTGGAATGCACCGCGGGATCAGCTGGTCAGGCGCACCCGTCGGATCGCCAGAAGGCGTGAGCTCGCGGGACAGGATAAACTCGGCGCCACCGTGCTCGAGCAGCGTCGTGTGGATGACGATGCTGTCCTCGCCGGGGTCGCCGGTGAGAACGCTGTGGCTGGTGCACCACCGCGGGCAGTGGCTCACTTCGAGGGCTGGGCTGGTGGTCATGGGAGTTCGTCCTCTCGGCTCGGACACGCGCCTGTTGCACGTATCTCGCACGAGAGTCCAGCCGTGTCGGCTGAAACCCCACCTGACTAGGTGTGTTGCCTGCGCCCCCGGCAGGATTCGAACCTGCGCTCCCGCCTCCGGAGGGCGGTGCTCTATCCCCTGAGCTACGGGGGCGTGGCCCCTGCGGGCCGAGGAGGACAGTACCAGCCATCAGTCGCTCAGCCCGAATCCGGACCGGCCCTGGCAGGCTGGTCGGGTGACCCACACCCACGTCGCCGGCTCGATCCACGCCGACGTCAGCTCGCGTGCCCCGGGCTGGCTGGCGGTGCCCGACGACGTCAACGCGCTGCTGCCGAAACTGTGGAGCGCCCATGTCGCCAAGGACGCCGACGGCGTGCTCAC
Source organism: Microlunatus kandeliicorticis (assembly GCF_014137855.1). Taxonomy (GTDB): domain Bacteria; phylum Actinomycetota; class Actinomycetes; order Propionibacteriales; family Propionibacteriaceae; genus Microlunatus; species Microlunatus kandeliicorticis. The sequence goes on along the minus strand of NZ_JACGWT010000005.1, from coordinate 259,947 downwards.
CGTGGCCGGGGTCGACGTGGCCCGGATCGCCGCCGAGGTCGGCACCCCGGCCTACGTGATCGACGAGGACGACCTGCGCGCCCGCGCCCGCGCCTTCGTCGAGGCGTTCGCCGGCTGCCGGGTCTACTACGCCGGCAAGTCCTTCCTCTGCACCGCGGTGGCCCGCTGGGTCGCCGAGGAGGGCTGCGGGGTCGACGTGTGCACCGGGGGAGAGCTGGCGGTGGCGCTCCGCGCCGGCGTCGACCCGGCGACGATCGGGCTGCACGGCAACAACAAGAGCACCGCCGAGCTGGTCACCGCCTTTGAGTCCGGAGTGGCCGTGCGCGGCCGGATCATCGTCGACAGCCACGACGAGATCGACCGGATCGAGGCGCTGGTCGCCGACCCGCGGTTCGCCGACGTCACCCCGCGGCTGATGGTGCGGGTGACCACCGGGGTCGAGGCGCACACCCACGAGTACATCGCCACCGCGCACGAGGACCAGAAGTTCGGGTTCTCGATCGCCGGCGGCGCGGCCGCCGAGGCCCTGCGCCGGATCCATGATCATCCGCGGCTGTCGCTGGTCGGCATCCACTCGCACATCGGCTCGCAGATCTTCGACGCCGAGGGCTTCGAGGTGGCCGCCCGGCGGACGCTGCGGCTGCAGGCCGACCACGTCGCCGCGACCGGGGTGGCCCCGCCCGAGCTCGACCTCGGCGGCGGCTTCGGGATCGCGTACACCAGCGCCGACAGCCCCTCCACCCCGGCGGCGCTGGCCGAGCGGCTGCGGTCGATCGTCACCGCCCAGTGCGCCGAGCTCGGGCTCGAGGTGCCGCACCTGTCGATCGAGCCCGGACGGGCCATCAGCGGCCCGGCCGGGTTCGCGCTCTACACCGTCGGCACGGTCAAGCCGGTCCGGCTCGACGGCGGGTTCACCCGGCTCTACGTCGCCGTCGACGGCGGGATGAGCGACAACATCCGCACCGCGCTTTACGCCGCCGAGTACTCCGCCACCCTGGCCTCGCGCCGCTCGGACGCGCCGCCGGCGCTGTCGCGGGTGGTCGGCAAGCACTGCGAGGGCGGCGACATCCTGGTCCGCGACGAGTTCCTGCCCGCCGACATCGCCCCCGGCGACCTGGTCGCGGTCCCGGCCTCGGGCGCCTACTCGCACTCGATGGCCAGCAACTACAACCACGTGCCGCGGCCGCCGGTGGTCGCGGTCCGCGACGGCGTGATCAGCACCCTGGTCCGGCGCGAGACCCTCGACGACCTGCTCGGGCTCGACGTCGGCTGATGCTGGACGTCGGCTGATCGGGGGTCGCGGATGGGCCACAATGGCGGCGCTCGTCCGCCGCACCGGCCCGATCCCGAGGCCGGCCCGTCCGTGAGGTCTGCCCGATGACTCCGCCGTCCGATCCCGGCTCGCTCCCGCCGTTGCGCGTCGCCGTGCTCGGCTGCGGGACCGTGGGCGGCGAGGTGGTCCGGCTGCTGCTGGCCCAGGCCGACGACTTCACCGCCCGGATCGGCCGCCCGCTCGAGCTGGTCGGCATCGCCGTCCGCCGCGCCGGGAAGGAGCGCCCGGGGATCGACCCGGCGCTGTTCACCACCGACGCGCAGACGCTGGTCAGCCGGACCGACATCGACCTGGTCATCGAGGTGATCGGCGGGATCGAGCCGGCCCGCACCCTGATCCTGACCGCGCTGGCCTCCGGGGCCTCGGTGGTCACCGCCAACAAGGCGCTGCTGGCCGAGGACGGCGCCACCCTCTACGACGCGGCCGAGCGGGCCGGCGCCGACCTCTACTACGAGGCCGCGGTGGCCGGGGCCATCCCGATCGTCCGGCCGCTGCGCGAGTCGCTGGTCGGTGACGAGGTGACCGCGGTGATCGGCATCCTCAACGGCACCACCAACTTCATCCTCGACAAGATGGACACCGAGGGCGCCGGGTTCGCCGAGGCCCTCGCCGACGCCCAGGAGCTCGGCTACGCCGAGGCCGACCCGACCGCCGACGTCGAGGGCTTCGACGCCGCGGCCAAGGCCGCCATCCTGTCCAGCCTGGCCTTCCACAGCCGGGTCGGGATCGGCGACGTCCACCGCGAGGGCATCACCGAGGTGACCGCGGCCGACATCGCCTCGGCCCGCGAGATGGGCTGCGTGGTCAAGCTGCTGGCCATCTGCCAGCTCTCCGACGGCGGGCGGCCCGACGGCACCGGCCCGGGACGGACCGTGTCGGTCCGGGTGCACCCGGCGATGATCCCGCGCAGCCACCCGCTGGCCGGGGTCGGCGGGGCCTACAACGCGGTGTTCGTCGAGTCCCGGTTCGCCGGTCGCCTGATGTTCTACGGCCCCGGCGCGGGCGGCTCGCCGACCGCCAGCGCGGTGCTCGGCGACCTCGTCACCGTGGCCCGCAACCGGGTCCGCGGCGCCTCCGGGCCGGGGGAGTCGAGCTACGCGCAACGGGTGGTGACCGGCATCGGTGACGTGGTCACCCGCTACCACCTGTCGCTGGCCGTGGCCGACGTCGCCGGCGTGCTGGCCACGATCGCGCACTGCTTCGCCGAGCACGGCGTGTCGATCCAGACCGTCCGGCAGCAGGGCCGCGAGGGTGACGCCCAGCTGGTCATCGTGACCCACCGGGCCACCGACGCCGCCCTGAGCGCCACGGTTGACGCTCTTCGCAGACTGGATGTCGTGTCCGAGGTGACCAGCGTGATGCGAGTCGAAGGTGAGTGAGATGACGACGGCCCGCCCCGCCACCGCGGCCCGCCGCGGCGTGATCGCGCGCTACCGCGAGTGGCTGCCGATCGGTCCCGGCGACCCGGTGCTGACCCTGGGCGAGGGCGACACCCCGCTGGTGCACGCACCCACGCTGTCCCGGATGCTCGACGCCGAGGTCTTCCTCAAGGTCGAGGGTGCCAACCCGACCGGCTCGTTCAAGGACCGCGGGATGGCGGTCGCGGCCAGCGTGGCCAAGGGCCAGGGCGCCACCGCGGTGGTCTGCGCCTCGACCGGCAACACCTCGGCCTCGGCCGCCGCCTACGCCGTCCGCGGCCGGATGCGCCCGATCGTGCTGCTCCCGGCCGGCCGGATCGCCGCCGGCAAGCTGGCCCAGGCGGTCATGCACAGCGCGCACGTGGTCCAGGTCGACGGCAACTTCGACGACTGCCTGTCGCTGGCCCGCCAGCTCGCCGACCACTACCCGGTGGCGCTGGTCAACTCGGTCAACCCCGCCCGGCTCGAGGGGCAGAAGACCGCGGCCTTCGAGATCGTCGACGAGCTCGGCGACGCCCCCGACATCCACGCGCTCCCGGTCGGCAACGCCGGCAACATCTCGGCGTACTGGCGCGGCTACACCCAGTACGCCCGGGAGGGCCTGGCCACCCGGACCCCGCAGATGTGGGGCTTCCAGGCCGCCGGCGCCGCCCCGCTGGTGCACGGCGCACCGGTCGACCGCCCGGAGACCGTGGCCACCGCGATCCGGATCGGACGTCCCGCCTCGGCCGAGCTGGCCCGCGCCGCCCGGACCGAGTCCGGCGGCCGGTTCGGCGCCGTCGACGACGACCAGATCCTCCAGGCGCAGGCCCTGCTGGCCGGCGAGGAGGGCGTCTTCGTCGAGCCGGCCTCGGCGGCCGGGGTGGCGGGCCTGCTGGCCGCCCACGGACGGGGTGAGCTCGATCCCGGGCTGCGGATCGCGGTCACCGTGACCGGGCACGGACTCAAGGACATCGACACCGCGCTGGCCGCCAAGGGCACCATCGAGGCCGAGGTCGTCGCTCCCGCGCTATCGGCGGTCGCCGAGGCCTGTGAGCTCTGAGCCGGGCCCGCTCGCGGTGGGCGAGCTCGAGCCGGGCCGGCGGGCCGTGGTCGAGGTGCCGGCCACCAGCGCCAACCTCGGGCCCGGGTTCGACGCCTTCGGCCTGGCCCTCGACTGGCGCGACCGTTGCACGTTCGAGGTGGTCCCCGGCGGGTGGAGCGCGGTGGTCGACGGTGAGGGAGCGGCCGCCGTCCCGGTCGACGAGACCCACCTGGTGCTGGCCACCGCGCGCCGCGCGCTCGACCTGCTCGGGGTCCGGGTGCCGGGTCTGCGGCTGACCGCGACGAACACGATCCCGCACGGACGCGGGCTCGGGTCGTCCTCGGCGGCGATCGTGGCCGGACTGTTGGGAGCGGCCGCGCTGGCCGGCGCGGACACCCGTCCCGAGCGCTGGATCGGACCGGCCGACGCCATCGAGGGCCATCCCGACAACGTCGCCGCGGCGCTCTGGGGTGGCTTCACCCTCTGTTACCGCGGGACCGACCGTGGAGCCGGACCGGTGCAGGTGGTCGGACCGTCCGTGCACCCCGACGTCGCGGCCCGGCTCTACGTCCCGGCGACGCCGGTCTCGACCGCGGCCGCCCGCGGGCTGCTGCCGCCGACCGTCCCGCACCCCGACGCGGCGGCCAACGCGGCCCGGGCCGCGCTGCTCGTCGAGGCGCTCGGACGCCGGCCGGACCTGCTCCTCGCCGCGACCGAGGACCGGCTGCACCAGCACTACCGGAGTGCGGCGATGCCCGCCTCGGCCGCGCTGCTCGCCGCGCTCCGGGTCCGGGGCTGTGCCGCGGTGATCAGCGGCGCGGGGCCGACGGTGCTGGTGCTGGGCACGGCCGAGCAGCTGGCCCGGTCGGCGGCGGTGGACAGCACCGGATTCCGCACCGTCGACGTCGCCGTCGGGCGTGACGCCACCGTGGTCGAGGTGGTCTGAGACCGGGCTGTGGCCCGCTCGCCGCGCGGTTTCCCGGCGGGTCCCGCGTGCGGTCTTGGACACGGAGCCATCGCACAGTGCTAATCTTGAGAACGAGAAAGGGACGTGTGGCAGCCGCACAGCGGCGAGTTCATTCCACGAGGTCCCGAGCTCGCGCCGCAGAGGTCCGGCGCAATGATCCGTGGATCGTCTCCCGCACTGATTCCGTCTGGCACCGGGATCCCGCCGGAGCGAGTCGCGGGCCCCACCCCGGTATGTGCAGTCCGTCTCGTGACGTGACGCCCATCGACCTCGGAACGCCTGCTCATCTCCAGGAGCGGCTCCAGGGCAGTTGGATGCCCATCCCCGAAAGGACGTACGTGACAGAAACAGCCGAAGTGACCGGCACCCCGACCGCGGGACGACGGCGGAAGGGTTCCGGCCTCGAGGCCATGGTCCTGCCCGAGCTCAAGCAGCTCGCGAGCTCGCTGGGCCTCAAGGGCACCGGCGCGATGCGCAAGCCGCAGCTGATCGACGCGATCCGCGGTGCGCAGGGCGGCGGCCGCCCGTCGAACGGTGGCCCGGCCACCGACGGTGCCACCGGGACCTCGAACGGCCATGCCGGGAACGGCGCGAGCCACGGCGAGGCCAACGGCAACGGCGCGAGCCACGGCGCGCACGGCAGCGGCGCGCCCGCCGGCGCTGTCCAGGCCGCGCTGCCGACCGAGACCGTGGTCCGTGAGCAGCCGCAGGCCCGCGAGGACCACCAACCGCAGGCCCGCGAGGACCACCAGCCGCAGGTTCGTGAGGACCACCAGCCGCAGGCCCGCGAGGACCAGGGGCGCCAGGACCAGCAGCGCCAGGACCAGCAGGGTCGTCAGGACCAGGGCCGTGACCAGCAGCGCGAGGGCGGTCGGCGCAACCGGAACGGTCAGCGCAACGATCAGCAGCAGGGTCGCAACGATCAGCAGCAGGGTCGCAACGATCAGCAGCAGGGTCGCAACGATCAGCAGCAGGGTCGCAACGATCAGCAGCAGGGTCGCAACGATCAGCAGCAGGGTCGCAACGATCAGCAGCAGGGTCGCAACGATCAGCAGCAGGGTCGCAACGATCAGCAGCAGGGTCGCAACGATCAGCAGCAGGGTCGCAACGACCAGCGGAACGACTCCCGCAACGACTCGCGCGACGACGACGACTTCGGCGGCGGGCGCCGCGGCCGGCGCCGGCGCAGCCGCGACCGGCAGAACCGCCGGGGCCGCAACGGCAGCGGTGGCGGCGGGATGGAGCGGTTCGAGTCCGAGCCGACGATCAACGAGGACGACGTCCTCGTCCCGGCGGCCGGCATCCTCGACGTGCTCGACAATTACGCGTTCGTCCGCACCAGCGGCTACCTGCCGGGGTCGAACGACGCCTACGTCTCGCTCTCGATGGTCAAGAAGTACGGCCTGCGCAAGGGTGACGTGGTCACCGGCGTGATCCGCACCCCGAAGGACGGCGAGCGCAAGGAGAAGTTCAACCCGCTCGTCCGGATCGAGACCGTCAACGGCGACGACCCTGAGAAGTCCAAGAACCGTGCCGAGTTCGGCAAGCTGACCCCGCTGTACCCGCAGGAGCGGTTGCGGCTGGAGACCACGCCGAACGTGCTGACCACGCGGATCATCGACCTGATCAGCCCGATCGGCAAGGGCCAGCGCGGCCTGATCGTCTCGCCGACCAAGGCCGGCAAGACGATCGTGCTGCAGCAGATCGCCAACGCGATCACCGAGAACAACCCCGAGGTCCACCTCATGGTCGTGCTCGTCGACGAGCGCCCCGAGGAGGTCACCGACATGCAGCGCGCCGTCAAGGGCGAGGTCATCGCCTCGACCTTCGACCGGCCGGCCGACGACCACACCACCGCCGCCGAGCTCGCCATCGAGCGGGCCAAGCGGCTGGTCGAGCTCGGCCACGACGTGGTCGTGCTGCTCGACTCGATGACCCGGCTCGGGCGGGCCTACAACATCGCCGCCCCGGCGTCCGGCCGGATCCTGTCCGGTGGCGTCGACTCGGCGGCGCTGTACCCGCCGAAGAAGTTCTTCGGCGCGGCGCGCAACATCGAGAACGGCGGCTCGCTGACCATCCTGGCCAGCGCACTGGTCGAGACCGGCTCGAAGATGGACGAGGTGATCTTCGAGGAGTTCAAGGGCACCGGCAACATGGAGATCCGGCTGCGTCGCGAGTACGCCGACAAGCGGATCTTCCCGGCCATCGACGTCGACGCCTCGAGCACCCGTCGCGAGGAGCTGCTGATGGGCAAGGAGGAGCTGGCCATCATCTGGAAGCTCCGCCGCGTGCTGTCCGGGCTCGACGGCCAGCAGGCGCTCGAGATGCTGCTCGACCGGCTGCGCAAGACCCACAACAACCACGAGTTCCTGATGGCGATCACCCGGACCATGCCGGGCACCGCGGACTGAGTCCGCGGGAGAGTCGCCGGGAATATCGGCGCTCACCCGGCGTTGTGCCGGGTGAGCATCCGGGGCGGCACCCGGGTCGGGTCGGCGGGGACGTCGGTTTGGCCGCGGGAGCCGCGCTGGGGCACACTGGTCCGCTGGCACCGGTTCACCTCGTTCGACCGTTCGAGGACCCGGGCCGAGAAAGCACCGAGGAGACAGCATGAAGTCGAACATCCACCCGGCGTACGGGGAGACCACCGTCACCTGTACCTGCGGGAACACCTTCACCACCCGCTCGACGGCGGCCGACGGCGTGATCCGCGCCGAGACCTGCTCGCAGTGCCACCCCTTCTACACCGGCAAGCAGCGCATCCTCGACACCGGTGGCCGGGTGGCCCGGTTCGAGAAGCGGTACGCGAAGAAGAAGTGAGCTCGTGACGGAGGGGCCGGGATCGATGAGATCCCGGCCCCTTCTGTCTGAGCGGCCGGCTCCGCCTCCGGGTGCGGCCGGCCCGGTGCGGGAAGGAGTGCGGTGTTCGAGTCGGCGGCGCCGTTGCGCGCGGAGTTCGCGGAGCTGGAGACCCGGCTCGCGGACCCGGAGTTGCACACCGACGTGGCCCGGGCGCGTCGGGTCGGACGGCGCTACGCCGAGCTCACCCCGATCGTCACCGCTCTGGACAGCTACGATCGGCTGACCGAGGACCTGGCCGCGGCCCGGGAGCTCGCCACCGAGGACCCGGCGTTCGCCGCCGAGGCCGAGACGCTCCGTGGTCAGCTCGACGCGGTGACCGAACGGCTCACCCGGCTGCTGGCGCCGCGCGACCCCAACGACTCGGGCGACGCGCTGATCGAGATCAAGTCCGGCGAGGGCGGTGAGGAGTCGGCGCTGTTCGCCGCCGACCTGCTCAAGATGTACACCCGCTACGCCGAGTCGCGGGGCTGGAAGGTCGAGGTGCTCGACGCCCAGGACACCGACCTCGGCGGCTACAAGTCGGTCACCGTCGCGGTCAAGGCACCCGCGGTCGGCGAGCCCGACCAGATGCCCTACGGCGTGCTCAAGTTCGAGGGCGGCGTGCACCGGGTGCAGCGGGTGCCGGTGACCGAGTCGCAGGGCCGGGTGCACACCTCGGCGGTCGGCGTGCTGGTGATGCCCGAGGTCGAGGAGACCGAGGTCGCGATCGACGAGAACGACCTGCGGATCGACGTGTTCCGCAGCTCGGGCCCGGGCGGCCAGGGTGTCAACACCACCGACTCGGCGGTCCGGATCACCCACCTGCCCACCGGGATCGTGGTGTCCTGCCAGAACGAGCGGTCCCAGCTGCAGAACCGCGAGCAGGCGATGCGGATGCTCCGCTCGCGGCTGCTCGCCGCCGCCGAGGAGGAGGCCGCGTCAGCCGCCTCGGCCGCCCGGAAGAGCCAGGTGCGCACCGTCGACCGGTCCGAGCGGATCCGCACCTACAACTACCCGGAGAACCGGATCGCCGACCACCGGATCGGCTTCAAGGCCCACAACCTCGACGCCGTCCTCGACGGTGAGCTCCAGCCGGTGATCAGCGCCCTGCAGGAAGCCGACACCGCCGCCCGGCTCTCGACTCCCGCCTCCTGACGCCCGGCCCCTGAGCTCCTACAAGGGCCCGTGCCCTGAGCCTGTCGAAGGGGCCGTGCCCTGACCCGTCGAAGGGCCGGTGTCGGTGCGGGGGAGGGCGTCAGCGCTGTTCCTGCGGACACCACCAGGTCGTGCGGCCGCCGACGGTGGCGCGGGTCATCTCGGCGCCGCAGCGGGGGCAGTGGGCCCCGGCCCGGCGGAAGCCGATCACCTCGCCGGTGTGGACGCCGCCGTGCCGGATGGCCGCCTTGGTCGCCCGGTGCAGCGCCTTGTGCAGCGTGGTGAGGTCGTCGCGGTCGAGGGTGTCGACGCGGCGCTGCGGGCTGATCCGCGCCCGCCAGAGGGTCTCGTCGGCCAGCAGGTTGCCGACGCCGGCGATCACCGACTGGTCGAGCAGCCGCGCCTTCACCGGCGCGGTGCCCCGGCTCAACCGCTCGCGGAACTCGGCGACCCCGACCTCCTCGGCGTCCGGGCCGAGCGCGTCGAGGTCCGGGTCGAGTCGCACCCGGCCCAGCCGCCGCTTGTCGAAGAGCATCAGCTTGCCGCCGTCCTCGAAGACCAGCGTGAAGCGGACCCAGACCGGCTTGCGCTCGATCTGCTCGACGGCGGTGGCGAACCGGCCGAGCCGGTCGCCGCCCTCGCTCGGCTTCCCGCGCCGGTCGGTGACGATGATGCGTCCGCTCATCCCGAGGTGCAGCCCGAGCAGCGGACCGGGCGTGCGCGACCGACCGGTGCCTGACGTCTCGCACCACATCGACTTGCCGCGACGCCGGGCCGCGGTCAGCCGGCGTCCGACCAGCGCCGTCCGCAGGTCACCGGGGTGGTGCGGCCGGCACTCCCACTCGTCGTGGTCGTCGACGTCGGCGATCTTCCGGTTCAGGGCGTGCTGGTCGACGGTGGCGCGGGCGAGTTCGACCTCGGGCAGTTCGGGCACGAGGTCAGCTTCGGGACGAGGCCGCCTCTCCGATGCGCTGTCCGTCGCCGCCGAGGCTCAGCTGCGCCTCGATCTCCTCCAGGCTCTTGCCCTTGGTCTCGGGCAGCAGCCGCCAGGCGAAGATCAGCGCCAGGAGGGTGGTGAGCGCGAAGAACAGGAAGTTGGGCCCGGCCCCGAACTTGGCCAGCAGGCTCGGGAACAGCAGCGCGACCGCCAGGTTGAACAGCCAGTTGAGCGTCGTGCAGATGCCCATCGCGCCGGCCCGGATCCGCAGCGGGTACAGCTCGGGCAGCATCACCCACTGCACCGGACCCCAGCTGATCGCGAAGGAGGCGATGTAGAGCGCGATGCCGATCAGCGTGATGGCGATCGCACCCGAGGTGCGGCCGCTGGTCAGCCCGAGCAGCGTGGTGATCCCGAGGAACAGCATCCCGACGCACATCCCGGCCGCACCGAAGATCAGCAGCGGCTTGCGGCCGGCGCGGTCGATCAGCCGCATCGCGGGCAGCGTCATCAGCATGTTGAGCAGTCCGATGGCCGCGTTGGCGATGATCGACTGCTGGTCGCTGAAGCCGACGTTCTTCAGCAGCGTGGGGGCGTAGTAGATGATCGTGTTGATCCCGCCCCAGTTCTGGAAGAACACCAGCAGCACACCGATCACGAAGAGCAGCCGCAGCCGCGGCGCCAGTAGGTCGGTCAGCCGCAGCGGCTGGGTCTCGGCCTCCTCCTTGGCGACGCTCTGCTTGATCTCCTCGATCTCGGCGTCGGCCGCCTGCTCGCTGCCGCGGAGCCGGGTCAGCGTCTCCCGCGCCCTGGCGTCGGCGTCGCGCACCCGGTCGTGAGCGCCGATCAGCCAGCGCGGGCTCTCGGGCTGGGTGAGGATGCCCACGAAGAGCAGCGCGGCCGGCACCACACCGAGCCCGATCATCCAGCGCCACAGCCCGCCGCCGGAGAAGGCGAAGTCGACCAGGTAGGCCACGAAGATGCCGGTGGTGACCATCAGCTGCATCAGCGAGGACAACCCTCCGCGGATGTGCTTGGGGGCGAGCTCGCTGAGGTACATCGGGACGACCACCGAGACGATCCCGACGCCGAGCCCGATGACCAGCCGGAAGGCGATCAGCATCGGCGCGTTCACCGACAGCGCGGCACCGATGGTGCCGATCACGAACACGATCGAGCCCGACACGATCAGCTTCTTGCGGCCCAGGCTGTCCGAGAGCCGGCCGGCCGAGAGCGCGCCGATCATCGCGCCGAGCAGCAGCCCGCTGACCACCATGCCCTCGACCAGGGGGCCCAGCCTGATGTCGCGGCCGATGAACAGCAGCGCGCCGCCGATCACGCCGGTGTCGTAGCCCCAGAGGATGCCGCCGAGGGCGCCGAAGAACCAGATGGCGATGTTCCGCCGCGGTCGGTGGCCCTGCTCGGTGGTGGCCGGTGTGCTCCCGGCAGCGCTCATGGCCCGAACCTCTCCGTCGACGTTCAGCCGGCGCTCAGACCCGCCGGGGATCTCGGACGTTAGCACGGCTAATTTCCGCCTCCGGCGGCCGACCCCGGACCGGCGGCGGCACTACGATCGTCGGTCGTGTCCGGGGTCCCGATCGAGCCGCTGCTCCGCGAAGCCCGAGCCCGGCTGGTGGCCGCCGGGATCGACGCCGGGTCGGCCGCGCACGACGCCCGGACGCTGCTGGCCCACGTGCTCGGCGTCGAGCCGTCCGCCCTGCTGCTCCGTTCCGCGGTCGCACCGGCCGACGCCGCGGCGTTCGACGTCCTGCTGGCCCGCCGCGCCGCGCGCGAACCGCTGCAGCACCTCACCGGTCGGGCCTGGTTCCGGCACGTCGAGCTGGCGGTGGGGCCGGGCGTCTTCGTGCCCCGGCCGGAGACCGAGCTGCTGGCCGGGTGGGCGATCGCGGCCTGCGCCGGACGCCAACGCCCGGTCGTCGTCGACCTGTGCACCGGGTCCGGCGCCGTCGCCGCCGCGCTGGCCGACGAGGTGCCCGGGGCCCGCGTGCACGCCGTCGAGCTGTCGGAGGAGGCGGCGGCCTACGCGGCCCGCAACCTGGCCGGCCGGGCCGTCGACCTGCGGATCGGGGATCTCGCCGACGCCTTTCCCGAGCTCGACGGGACGGTCGACGTGGTGACCGCCAACCCGCCCTACATCCCGCTCGAGGCCTGGGAGTCGGTGGCGGTCGAGGCCCGCGACCACGATCCCGCGCTCGCGCTGTTCTCCGGACCCGACGGCCTGGACGCGATCCGGGTGGTGGCGCGGGTGGCCGCCCGGCTGCTCCGGCCGGGTGGCGTGGTCGGCTGCGAGCACGCCGACGTCCAGGGGCGCTCCGCGCCCGCGGTGTTCGCCCGGACCGGCGACTTCACCGACGTCCGCGACCACCGCGACCTCAACGACCGGCCGCGCTGGACGACCGCCCGTCGCGTTCAGGAGGGTGGGGTGTCGCGGTGGCAGGATGGGCCGGGTGAGTGAACCGGACGCCGACGACGCTGGCGCCCCCGCGATCGCGGACGCCGACGACCCCCGTCCCGCCGACCCGGGCGACGGCTCGGGCGAGCAACAGGGTGAAGCCTCGGGCGAGGATGCGGGCGAGGACGCGAGCGAGCCGACGCCGGAGGTCACCGGCTGGGCGCGCTTCGACTGCACCGACTCCGACCGGATCGAGCCGGCCGCCGAGGCAGCCCGGCGCGCGGTCGAGGCGGGGGAGTGCGTGGTGCTCCCCACCGACACGGTCTACGGCATCGGCGCGGACGCCTTCGACGCCAAGGCGGTGCAGCGGCTGCTCGACGCCAAGGGCCGCGGACGGGACATGCCGCCGCCGGTGCTGATCGCCGACGCCGGTCAGGTCCGGGCGCTGGTCGACGAGGTGCCGGAGGCGGCTGAGCAGCTGACCGCGGCCTTCTGGCCGGGGGCGCTGACCGTGATCCTGCGGGCTCACCCGAGTCTGCGGATGGACCTCGGGGAGACCCACGGTACGGTCGCGCTCCGGGTGCCCGACCACGAGCTGGCCCGCAGCCTGCTGCGGCGCACCGGGCCGATGGCGGTCAGCAGCGCCAACGCCAGCGGGAGCCCGGCCGCGCTCGACTGCGACGAGGCCATCGGGATGCTCGGCGACCGGGTCAGCGTCTACCTCGACGGTGGCCGGCTCGGCGACGAGGGACGTCCGCCGTCGACCATGGTCGACTTCACCCAGCTGGTCACCGGGCAGGTGCTCCGGCTCGGGGCACTGAGCCTCGAGCAGCTCCGCGAGGTCTGCCCGGACGTCGTCGGGCTGCCCGAGCCGGAGCTCGCCCCGCCTGCCGCCCGGCCCGACCGGGCCCGGTTCACCCTCCAGCCGCCGGCGCGGACGGCGACCTCGACCGACCCCGCGCAGACCGACGACCCCGCGCAGACCGACGCCGCGGAGACCGACGCCGAGCCGCAGACCGCAGCCGGGACCCCGGCTCCGGAGGCCACCTCGGGTGCGTGAGTACCTGCTGGTGCTGGCCATCGCCGCCGCCACCACCTTCCTGGTCAGCGGGCTCTGCCGGCGGATCGCGCTGCGCATCAACGCGGTCGCCCGGGTCCGCGACCGCGACGTGCACACAGTGGCGATGCCGTACTTCGGCGGGGTGGCGATGCTGTTCGGGGTCGCGGCGGCGTTCCTGGTCGCGCACCACCTGCCGTTCCTTGGCCGTCAGGCGGTGCTGCAGAACGACTCCCGGACGGTGCTGATCGGCGCCCTGGTGATCTGCGCGGTCGGGGTGCTCGACGACCTCTTCGAGCTCAACGCGCTGGCCAAGCTCGCCGGGCAGGTGCTGGCCGCCGGCATCGTCGTCGCGTTCGGGGTGAAGATGCTCTACATCCCGCTGCAGAACCGGACGGTGAGCCTCGACGACACCGCCTCGATCGCCATCACCGTCTTCTTCATCGTGCTCTGCTCGAACGCGGTCAACTTCGTCGACGGGCTCGACGGCCTGGCCGCCGGCGTGGTCTGCATCGGGGCGTTCGCGTTCTTCGCCTACTCCTACTACCTCTACGTCGAGCAGCACCTGGTCCGCGCCACCACCTCGAGCCTGATCACGGTGGCCATCGCCGGCGCCTGCCTGGGCTTCCTGCCGCACAACTTCTTCCCGGCGCGGATGTTCATGGGCGACTCGGGCGCGCTGTTGCTCGGCTTCCTGCTGGCCACCTCGACCATCACCCTGACCGGGCAGATCGACAGCTCGCAGCTGGAGAACACCGACGGCGGGCTGGTCCCGGCCTATCTGCCGCTGGTGCTGCCGCTGGCCACCCTGTTCCTGCCGTTCCTCGACTTCACCCTGGCCTTCATCCGGCGGACCTACGCCGGGAAGTGGTGGTTCGTGGCCGACAAGCAGCACCTGCACCACCGGCTGATGGAGCGCGGGCACAGCCACCGTCGGGCGGTGGTGCTGATGTACGTGTGGTCGGCGCTGGTCAGCTTCGGGGTGATCGCGCTCGGCCGGGTGCAGAGCCTGCGGGTCGGCATCCCGGTGGTCGGCGGGCTGGTCGTGGTCGCGGTGGTGCTCTCGATCCTCACCCTCGGCCGCCCGGCCCGGAGCGACCGGCAGACCGCCCGGTGACCCGCCCGGTGACCCCTCCCGCCGGCCCTCAGGGCGGTCGCTGCGCGAGTTCGCAGCGGCCCGTGTTCCTGTGCTAGTTTCCTCGGACACCCCGCCCGCGACGGGTTCCTTCGGAACCCGCACGAGTGACACGGTTCACCACCGTGAAGACGAGGACAGCCGCCGTCATGACGACTGACACCACCCCAGTCCGGAACCAACCCGGGCCGAGCGTGCACGTCGTCCGAGCGCGCAAACTCCTGGTCGGCGGGCTGATCGGCGGGCTGGTCGCGACGGTGCTGGCCTTGATCATCTTCACCGCGCTCGACGGGGTCAAGGGTCTGCTGTCGGCCGGTCTGGCGGCGGCGATGGTGCTGTTCTTCTACGTGGTCGGGCAGCTGCTCATCATGCTGTTCGCCAACGCGGACGCCAAGACGCTGCTGATGGTCTCGATGACCAGCTACACGTTCCGGGTGATCATCCTCGGCGCGATCCTGCTGACCGTCAGCCGGCACCGCACCAGCTGGACCGCGATCGAGCCGATGGCGGTCTTCCTGACCACCGTGCTGGTGGTGGTCGGGTGGCTGACCAGCGAGGTGCTGACCTTCCGCAGACTGCGGATCAGCGCCTACGACACCGAGTACGTCGGTCCCGGCGAGGGCTCCGGGGACGACCACGAGCAGGGCGCCGACGCGAACGCGTCGTCGGGGACGAGCAGGGAAGGAGGGCAGCGGTGAGCGGACTGAGCGTCTCTCAGTCTGACTGCTACCGTGTGACACGCCATGGCGATCTCTCCTCCGGGCTCCCCGACGGAGTCCCGTGCCGACCGTGCGCACCGCGCCCGTCGGGAGCTCAACCGAGCGCAGACGCAGGGGCTCGACCAGGCCTCGATCGTGCTCTCCTACCTCATCTCCGGCGTGCTCCTGTGGGGCGGTGCCGGCTGGTTGGTGGACCATCTCGCCGGCACCCGGCACCTGTTCACCCCGATCGGGATCGTGATCGGTGCGGGGCTCGGGTGCTACCTGATCATCCACCGGTTCGGGGCGCTGGGACGCCGCGGGACACCGCCGGCCGACCCGGGTCCGCCACCGGACCGCGACCGATGACACGACCGACGACGCACACGGACCGGAACACGAGGGGGGAGGGGTTCTGATGGGGCTGCTGATCCCTCTGCTGGTGCCCATGGAGGGCTACGAGCCGCCCGGTGTCCAGAGCTTCGACTTCCCGCCGCTGTTCCCCGGCGCCCCGGCCTGGGTCGACCGCTACCTGCTCCAGGCGCTGGTCGCCTTCCTGCTGGTGGGCATCTTCTGGCTGGTGATGGCGCGGAAGAACAAGCTGGTCCCGAGCAAGGGTCAGTTCGTCGGCGAGTCCGCCTACTTCTTCCTGCGGGACTCGATCGGCCGGGACATGATCGGCCACGAGTTCCGCAAGTACCTGCCGTTCCTCATCGCGGTGTTCAGCTTCGTGCTGGTCAACAACCTCTGGGGCATCTTCCCGCTGACCCTGCTCCCCACCGCCTCGCACGTCGGCTGGGCCTACGGCCTGGCCGGCATGGTGTGGATCCTCTACAACGCGATCGGGCTGCGGAAGTTCGGGCCGCTCGGCTACCTCAAGCACGTGACCATGCCGCCGGGGGTGCCCGGCTACATGCTGCCGATCGTGATCCCGCTGGAGTTCTTCTCCAACATCATCGTCCGGCCGATCACCCTGTCGCTGCGACTCTTCGCCAACATGCTGGCCGGGCACCTGCTGGTGCTGGTCTTCGTGCTCGGCGGCGAGTACCTGCTGGTGGAGTCCGAGCCGATCATCAACAAGGTCGCCGGTGGCGCCTCGCTGATCTTCAGCATGGCGATCTTCGCGCTGGAGATCTTCGTGCAGATCCTGCAGGCCTACATCTTCACCGTGCTCACCGCGCAGTACATCTCCTCGGCCTCGTCCGAGGAGCACTGACCCACCGACCGCTCCACCCACCGCAGCCACCACCCAGTCAGGTTCACACCTCGTGGATCCCGAAAGGAACACAGCATGACTCCCATGGAAATCGTCGGCTCGCTCGGCATCGTCGGCTACGGCCTCGGCGCCATCGGCCCGGGCATCGGCGTCGGCCTGATCTTCGCCGCCGTGATCCAGGGCACCGCCCGCCAGCCCGAGGCCCGCGGCGCGATGCTCAGCACTGCGTTCATCGGCTTCGCGCTGACCGAGGCGCTGGCCATCATCGGCATCGCCCTGGCCTTCGTCTTCGGCTTCGTCGGTCAGTGACGTCGGGACCGCTCCGATGAACGACGCGATCATCCCGCTGGTCGTCCCGATGGCCGGCGAGAACCCGCTCCTCCCGCACCTGTCGGAGATCATCGCCGCGGTCGTCTTCGTGCTGATCCTCACCGTGATCATCTCGAAGGCGGTGGTGCCGCGGTTCGAGGCGACCTACCAGGCCCGCACCGAGGCGATCGAGGGCGGGATCGAGAAGGCCGAGCGCGCCCAGCGCGAGGCCCAGGCGGCGCTCGAGCAGTACCAGGCGCAACTGGCCTCCTCGCGCAGCGAGGCGGCCAAGATCCGCGAGGACGCCAAGACCGAGGGCGGCCGGATCATCGCCGAGATGCGCGAGCAGGCCCAGGCCGAGGCCGCGCGGATCGTGCAGAACGCGCACAACCAGATGGAGGCCGAGCGCAACCAGGTCGTCTCCCAGCTGCGCGCCGAGATCGGTGGGCTGGCCACGAACCTCGCCGGCCGGATCGTCGGGGAGTCGCTCGACGACGACGAGCGCGCCCGTCGCACGGTCGACCGGTTCCTCAGCGAGCTGGAGAGCCACGAGGACGGCCGTCCGACCCAGCAGCCGGAGGAGTCCGCACACCGATGAGCGCCGAGAAGCCGGGCCGCACCGAGGCCGTCGACCGCGTGCTCGACGGCCTCCCGGTGGCCGACGGGCTGCCGGGCGAGCTGTTCGCGCTCGTCGACAGCCTCGACCGGTCGCCGGCGCTCAAGCGGGCGCTGACCGACCCGAACCTGCCCGACGCCCAGCGCACCGGGCTGGCTCACGCGCTGTTCGACAGCCGAGTGAGCGAGCCGGCGGCCCGGGTCCTCGCGGAGGCGGCCGGGCAGCGCTGGAACAGCGGTCGGCACCTGGCCGACACGATCGAGCGCCAGGGCGTCCGCGCCCAGCTGCGGATCGCCGAGGCCGGGGGCGGACTGGACTCGGTGGAGGACGAGCTGTTCCGGTTCGGCCGTGTGGTCGACGGCGACCCGGCGCTGCGCGCTGCGATCACCGACCGGACGGCGAGCATCGAGCGCCGGGAGGGGCTGGTCGACAGCCTGCTCGGCGGCAAGGTGGGCGGCGCCACGGTGCTGCTGGCCAAGCGGGCGATCCGGGCACGCGAGCGCAACTTCGCCTGGACGCTGGAGAGCTACGTCCAGCTCGCCGCGGAGATGCGCGACCGGACCATCGCGGTGGTCCGGGTGGCGCGGCCGCTGACCGGGGAACAGCGCGAGCGGCTGGCCCGCACGCTGACCCGGCAGGCCGGGCGCCAGGTGACGATCCAGGAGATCGTCGAGCCGGGCCTGATCGGCGGGGTCCGGGTGGAGATGGGCAGCCAGGTCATCGAGGGCACGGTGGCGGGCCGGCTGGCCGACGCGCGTCGGCAGTTCGGCTGACGGGTAAGACTGGTCGCGCGGGGGCTCGGCTCCCGGCGCGCCGGGCTCGAGCAGCGAGCACAGCAGAAGACAGAGCAGTGAGCACGGCAGGACCGAGTACAGGGAGCAGGGCAACGCGATGGCTGAACTGACGATCCGCCCGGAGGAGATCCGGGAGGCGCTGGACGCCTACGTCCAGAACTACCACCCGGACGCGGCCGCCACCGAGGAGGTCGGCACCGTGGTGAGCTCGGGCGACGGCATCGCCCGGGTCGAGGGCCTGCCCTCGGCGATGGCCAACGAGCTGCTCGAGTTCGAGAACGGCACCACCGGCATCGCGCTGAACCTCGACGTCCGCGAGATCGGCGTCGTGGTGATGGGCGAGTCGGAGGGCATCGAGGAGGGCTCGACCGTCCGCGGCACCGGGGAGATCCTCGGCGTCGACGTGGGCGAGGGCTACCTCGGTCGCGTGGTGGACGCCCTCGGCCGCCCGATCGACGGGCTCGGTGACATCACCGACATCGAGGGCCGGCGCGCCCTCGAGCTCCAGGCCGCCGGCGTGATGGACCGCCAGGAGGTGCGCCAGCCGCTGCAGACCGGGATCAAGGCGATCGACGCCATGACCCCGATCGGGCGCGGCCAGCGGCAGCTGATCATCGGTGACCGCAAGACCGGCAAGACCGCGGTCGCGGTGGACACGATCATCAACCAGAAGGAGTTCTGGGCGACCGGCGACCCCGAGCAGCAGGTCCGCTGCATCTACGTCGCGATCGGCCAGAAGGGCTCGACCATCGCCAGCGTCCGGGCCGCCCTCGAGGAGGCCGGTGCGCTGGAGTACACGACCATCGTCGCGGCTCCGGCCTCGGACCCGGCCGGCTACAAGTACGTCGCGCCCTACACCGGCTCGGCGATCGGCCAGCACTGGATGTACCAGGGCAAGCACGTCCTGATCGTCTTCGACGACCTCTCCAAGCAGGCCGAGGCCTACCGGGCGATGTCGCTGCTGCTCCGCCGCCCGCCGGGCCGCGAGGCGTACCCCGGCGACGTCTTCTACCTCCACTCGCGGCTGCTCGAGCGCTGCGCCAAGCTCTCCGACGAGCTCGGCGGCGGCTCGATGACCGGTCTGCCGATCATCGAGACCAAGGCCAACGACGTCTCGGCGTTCATCCCGACCAACGTCATCTCGATCACCGACGGCCAGATCTTCCTGCAGTCGGACCTGTTCAACGCCAACCAGCGGCCGGCCATCGACGTGGGCATCTCGGTGTCCCGGGTCGGCGGTGCCGCGCAGATCAAGGCGATGAAGGGCGTCTCGGGCTCGCTCAAGATCGACCTGGCCCAGTACCGGGACATGCAGGCGTTCGCGATGTTCGCCTCCGACCTCGACGCCACCACCCGGCGCCAGCTCGACCGCGGTGCCCGGCTCTACGAGCTGCTCCGGCAGCCGCAGTACTCGCCCTACCCGGTCGAGAACCAGGTGGTCAGCATCTGGGCCGGCACCAACGGCAAGTTCGACGAGGTCCCGGTCGACGACGTGCTCCGGTTCGAGAACGAGCTGCTCGAGCACCTCCGGCACAACACCGAGATCCTCACCAACATCCGCAACACCAAGGTCTTCGACGACGCCACCGCCGAGGCGCTGACCAAGGAGATCGACACCTTCAAGCAGAGCTTCCAGACCTCCGACGGCAAGCTGCTGCCGGGACGCGAGGAGCACGAGGCGCTGCCGGACGAGGACGTCGAGCAAGAGCAGATCGTCAAGCAGCGGAGGTGATGGCTGATGCCGGCTAGTCTGCGCGAGCTCCGGGAGCGGCGGGCCTCCGTCTCCAACATCAAGAAGATCACCCGGGCGATGGAGCTGATCGCCGCCTCGCGGATCATCAAGGCCCAGCGGAGCGCCCGCGCCGCCGAGCCGTACGCCCGCGAGCTGACCCGTGCGGTGTCGGCGGTGGCGACGTTCTCCAACGTCGACCACCCGCTGACCACCGAGCCGGAGAACCCGACCCGGGCGGCGATGCTGTTGATCACCGCCGACCGCGGTCAGGCCGGGGCCTACTCCTCGAGCGTGCTCCGGCAGGGTGAGCAGCTGACCCAGGCGCTGCACGAGGACGGCAAGGACGTGGTGCCGTTCCTCGCCGGTCGCAAGGCCGCCCAGTTCTACGCCTTCCGGCGCCGCGAGGTGGCCGGCAGCTGGAGCGGGTTCTCGGACGCGCCGACCTACGCGGCGGCCCGCGAGATCGCCGACGCGCTGATCGAGCGGTTCAACACGCCGACCGAGGAGGGCGGGGTGGACGAGATCCACGTCGTCTACACCCGGTTCGTCTCGATGCTGACCCAGCGGCCGGAGGTCATCCGGCTGCTCCCGCTCGAGGTCGTGGAGGGGGAGGAGCCGCCGGAGAAGGGCGACATCCTGCCGCTGTACGAGTTCGAGCCCGACGCCGACACCGTGCTGGACGAGCTGCTGCCGCTCTACGTCGCCTCCCGGATCCAGTTCTGTCTGCTCCAGGCGGCCGCCTCCGAGCTGGCCGCCCGGCAGCGGGCGATGAAGGCGGCCACCGACAACGCCGAACAGCTGATCGAGCGGCTGACCCGCGAGGCCAACCAGGCCCGGCAGGCGGGCATCACCCAGGAGATCTCCGAGATCGTCGGCGGCGCGAACGCGCTGGCCGACAGCGCAGAAAGTGAGTGAGTGAGATGACCGCAGTCGTCGAGCAGGACACCGAGCAGGCCCGGGGCGGCGGCGTCGGACGGATCTCCCGGGTGATCGGCCCGGTCGTCGACGTGGAGTTCCCCGCCGACCAGATGCCCGACATCATGAACGCGCTGACGGTGGACACCACCATCGGCGACGAGACCACCACCATGACCCTCGAGGTCGAGCTGCACATCGGGGACAACCTGGTGCGGGCCATCGCGCTCAAGCCGACCGACGGTCTGCGCCGCGGCACCGAGGTGCACGACACCGGTGCGCCGATCAGCGTCCCGGTCGGGGACATCACCAAGGGCCACGTCTGGAACGTGACCGGTGACGTGCTCAACGTGCCGGCCGACACCATCGAGATCACCGAGCGCTGGCCGATCCACCGCCAGGCGCCGAAGTTCGACCAGCTCGAGTCCAAGACCGAGATGCTCGAGACCGGCATCAAGGTGCTCGACCTGCTCACCCCGTACGTCCAGGGCGGCAAGATCGGCCTGTTCGGCGGCGCCGGCGTCGGCAAGACCGTGCTGATCCAGGAGATGATCTACCGGATCGCCCACAACTTCGGTGGCACGTCGGTGTTCGCCGGTGTCGGGGAGCGGACCCGCGAGGGCAACGACCTGATCAACGAGATGGAGGAGGCCGGGGTCCTCAAGGACACCGCGCTGGTCTTCGGGCAGATGGACGAGCCCCCGGGCACCCGGCTGCGGGTCGCGCTGAGCGCGTTGACCATGGCCGAGTACTTCCGCGACGTCGCCAGCCAGGACGTGCTCCTGTTCATCGACAACATCTTCCGGTTCACCCAGGCCGGCTCGGAGGTGTCGACGCTGCTCGGCCGGATGCCGTCCGCGGTGGGTTACCAGCCCAACCTGGCCGACGAGATGGGTCAGCTGCAGGAGCGGATCACCTCGACCCGCGGCCACTCGATCACCTCGATGCAGGCGATCTACGTGCCCGCCGACGACTACACCGACCCGGCGCCGGCCACCACCTTCGCCCACCTGGACGCGACCACCGAGCTCAGCCGGGCGATCGCCTCGCGCGGTCTGTACCCGGCGGTGGACCCGCTGACCTCGACCAGCCGGATCCTCGACGCCCAGTACATCGGGCAGCACCACTACGACACGGCGATCCAGGTCAAGGCGATCCTGCAGCGCAACAAGGAGCTGCAGGACATCATCGCCATCCTCGGTGTCGACGAGCTGTCCGAGGAGGACAAGGTCACCGTCAACCGGGCCCGGCGGATCCAGCAGTTCCTCAGCCAGAACACCTACATGGCCGAGAAGTTCACCCAGATCGAGGGCTCGACGGTCCCGGTCTCGGAGACCGTCGACTCGTTCAAGGCGATCTGCGACGGCAAGGTGGACCACATCGCCGAGCAGGCGTTCTTCAACACCGGCACCCTCGACGACGTCGAGAAGCGCTGGTCGGAGATGGAGAAGGACGCCTGATCATGGCCGACCCCCTTCAGGTCGAGGTGGTCTCCGCCGAGGCCCTGGTGTGGTCCGGCGAGGCCGAGTCGGTCATCGCCAAGACCGTCGACGGTGACATCGGCATCCTGCCCGGGCACAGCCCGGTGTTGGCGCTGCTGGTGCCCGGTGGCGTCGAGATCGTCTGCCCCGACGGGCGGAGCCGGGAGATCGTCGCGGTCGACGGCGGCTTCATCTCGGTCAGCCAGGACCGGGTCTCGATCCTCAGCGAGTACGCCCGGATGGCGCAGGAGCTGAGCGTGGCCGACGCCGAGCGCGAGCTCGCCGACGCCCGCGCCAAGCTCGACGCCGGGGACGAGAGCGAAGAGACCAAGCAGCACCTCCACCGGGCCACCGCGCAGCTCCGCGCCGCGCAGAAGGCCAGATAGGGCGAGGCACCGTATGGCCGGCCGGTGTCCAAGCAGCGCAGGAGTCTGAGCGGTGCTTCCCGGCTGGCTGGGTGCCTTCGAGGTGGTGGCGATCCTGATCGGGTTCGCCGCCCTGGCGCTGCTCGTCCTCGGGCTGCGACGCCGCTGGCTGTCCCGCAAGGGCGGCACGTTCGAGTGCAGCCTGCGGCTGCGCGCGGCCACCGGTGGCGGCGGCTGGGCGCTGGGGGTGGCGCGCTATTCGGGTGAGCAGCTCGAGTGGTACCGGTTCTTCTCCTACCGGTTCGCGCCGCGCAAGGCGTTCCCGCGCCGCGACGTCCGGGTGCTGGCCAGTCGCCCGCCCGACCCCGCCGAGGCGGTCGCGCTCTACTCCGGGCAGCAGGTGGTCGAGATCGAGGACCGCGCCGAGGTGCCCGCGCGACGCTGGCAGCTGGCCATGAGCGGGGACTCGCTGACCGGTCTGCTCAGCTGGCTGGAGGCGGCGCCGCCCGGTCTGCCGCAGTCCCGGCTGTACGGCTGAGGCGTCGTCGGCTCGTACGCTTCTGCACCGTGACCCTCGAGGCCGACCGCGGACCGTCCCCGGTGCCGTCGCGTGACACCCGGCGACGGGTGACCATCGTCGACGTCGCCGGGCGGGCCGGGGTCTCGACCTCCGCGGTGTCCAAGGTGCTCCGCAACGCCTACGGCAGCAGCCCGGCGATGCGCGAACGCGTCCAGCGGGCGATCGACGAGCTGGGTTACCGGCCGATGGTGGGGGCCCGGGCGATGCGCGGGGCGACCTACACGATCGGGGTCTCCGCGCTCGACCTGTGGAACCCCTTCTTCGGGCTGCTGCTCGAGGGGATCGGCGCCGCGGCCGACGCGGCCGACTACCAGGTGCTGATCTCGCTGGCCGGGGACGGCCCGACCGCGCAGCTCCGCGCGGTCGAGTCGATGATCGACCACCGGATGGACGGGCTGGTGCTGATGGCCCCGCGGCTGGAGACCGACGAGCTCGAGGCGCTGGCGCGGCGGATCCCCATCGTGGTGCTCGGTCGGCACGGCCGCGGCCCGCTCTACGACTCGGTGGCCAGCGACGACGCCCTCGGCGCCCGGCTGGCCGTCGACCACCTGGTCGGGCTCGGCCACCAGCGGGTCAGCTTCCTCACCCAGCGGGTCAGCCGGGTCGAGGGGCTGCCCGAGACCTTCCGCGAGGCCGGCTACCGCGCGTCGATGACCGACCACGGCCTGCGTCCGGACGTGGTGGACACCACCTGGACCCAGGCCGGCGGGGTGGCGGCCGCGCGCCGGCTGCTGCGCCGTCGTCGACGGCCGACCGCGGTGCACGGCGGGGCCGACGTGGCCGCCCTCGGGTTGCTCGACGAGCTCCGCCGGCGCCGGGTCCCGGTGCCCGCGGAGCTGTCGGTGGTCGGCTGCGACAACACCCCGGTGGCCGCGATGGTCCCGGTCGGGCTGACCTCGGTCGACCAGGACGCCCGGGGGATGGGCCGGCGCGCCGCCCGGCTGCTGATGGACCGGATCGGTTCGGCCCGGCCCGGCCGGCACTTCCTGCACCCGCCGTCGCTGGTGGTCCGGTCCAGCTCGGGACCGGTTCCCGCGGGCGGCTGAGCCGGACCGCTCCACCGGGCGACCGATCCCGACGAGCAGCCCCGCGATCCTTGACCGGTTTCTGTAGAACGTTATACATTCAGCGGCACGCCGCGATGAAACGATTCACGGGCGCCGACGCGATGTTCCTCGAGGGAGACGGACATGATGAGACGACGGCAGTTCATGGCCGCGACGATGGCGGCCGGTGCCGCTGCGTTGGCGGGATGCTCGAAGAGCTCCTCGGGCGGTGCGGGCAACGGCCCGTCACTCCGCTCCGACGGCAACCCCGACCTGACCTGGAAGGGCACCATCACCATGGGTGCCCAGGCCTACACCCCGGCGCTGCCGGGGGTGAAGCTGGCCCCGGGCACCGCCAAGCTGCAGGAGTTCGGCAAGGTGGCCGACGCGTTCACCGCGCTCTACCCGGACATCAAGATCAAGTTCCTGGGTTCGGACTACACCTACGAGACCACCACCATGAAGACCCAGGCGACCGGCGGTCAGCTGCCCGACGTCTGGTGGCAGCAGCACAGCGAGGTCAACACCTCGTTCCCGGCCGGGGTCTGCACCAACCTGGCGCCCTACATGGAGAAGCCGAACCCGTTCATCAAGGGCAACACCCGCTGGCGCGACGTGCTCAACGCGCAGTCCTACACCCAGTCCTACGCCGACGCGGACACCCAGTACTGCAACAACGGCGACTTCGTCGGGACGGCGTTCTTCTACAACAAGAAGATCTTTGCCTCGGCCGGGATCAGCGACGTCCCGAAGACTTGGGACGAGCTGATCGCGGTCTGCCAGAAGCTCAAGGCCGCCGGCACCACGCCGTGCGCGATCCCGGCCTACACCTACGGGTTCGGCTGGCTGGCACGGATCTTCCTGGCCAACTTCCTCGGTGAGGACACCTGCAAGAAGATCGACGCCTACTCCAAGGACCCGGGGATCAGCACCACCGACGTCGCGGTGGCCTACAAGAAGGGGCTGCTCGACCCGCGGCAGAACCCGGCGGTGCTGGCCTGGTGGCCGATGGCCAAGGAGCTGTTCTCCTACTGCGACCCGCAGATCAACCAGCTGCCGGCCAACCCGCCGGTCGGCTCGCCCAACCCCGAGGCGATGATGGCGGCCGGCAAGGTCGGGATGATCTACGACGGCACCTGGGCGCCCACCGCGGTGGCCGCCAACGGCGGCGGGATCGAGATCGGCAGCTTCCCGTGGCCGAGCCTGGCCGGCTCGAACCAGTACGCCACCTCCTTCGACACCGCGAACGCCGTCTCCGGGCCGAACGCGGCCTGGCAGTACTTCATCTCGAGCCCGCGCTCGGACACCAGCCTGCGTGAGAACGGCAAGCTCGACGCGGTGGTCGCCTGGATGCAGTTCTTCTCCACGCCCGAGCGGAACACGGCGATCTGCAACGAGTACGGCAGCTTCCTACCGACCTACAGCGGCGCCGAGCCGACCAAGGACCTCAAGGAGCTGGCCAGCCTGGCCGCCGAGCCGATCTACGCGATGAACGGCGGCGCGGAGTTCACCACCGAGGCCAACGACCAGATCAGCAAGCTCTTCCAGGCCTACGTGCTCGGCCAGGTGAGCATGGACGACGTCACCACCAAGTACCCGCAGATCATGGACAAGGGGCTGCAGGACTACCTCCAGGTGCACCCGATCGACTTCTCGAAGTACAGCTGATGGCGGGCTCGACCACGGTCGTCGCCACCGAGCGGCGACCGGCCGCGACCGTGCGCCCGCAGCGCCGCCGGTCGGTCCGGCGGCTCGTCCTCGAGCGGCTGGCCGCAGTGGCGTTCCTGCTGCCCACGCTGGCCCTGATCGGGGTGTTCTCCTACTACCCGGCGGTCCGCGCGGGCGTCACGGCCTTCACCCGGTGGGACGGCTTCAACCCGCCGGTCTGGGTCGGGGTGCAGAACTTCACCCAGGCGTTCGGCGACCCGGACTTCCTGCGCTCAGCGGTCAACGTGGCGATCTGGACGCTGTTCGGCGTCCCGCTGGCCATGGTGCCGTCGTTCGTCGTGGCCGAGCTGATCTTCCGGCTCCGTTCGGACCGGGCCCAGTTCGTCTGGCGGGCGGTGTTCGTCGCGCCGCTGATCATCCCGCCGGTGGTCTCGATCCTGATCTGGCAGTTTCTCTACGGCCCGAACGGCCCGATCAACACGGTGCTGCACAGCGTCGGGCTGGGGGAGCTGGCCCGGTCCTGGATCGCCGACCCGAAGTTCGCGCTCTGGGCGCTGATCTTCCTCGGCTTCCCCTGGGTGTCGTCGTTCAACGTACTGATCTTCTACAGCGGGCTCAAGGCCATCCCGCGCGAGGTGATCGAGGCCTCCGCGCTCGAGGGGGCCGGGCGGTTCCGCCAGCTGGTCCACATCGAGCTGCCGCTGATCGCCGGGCAGTGGAAGCTGCTGCTGGTGCTGAGCATCATCGGCGTCACCCAGAACCTGACCGTGCCATTGCTGCTGACCAACGGCGGCCCGGGGAACGCCACCCTGACCCCGGTGCTCTACATGTACCAGCGGGCCATCGACTACGGGCAGTACGGCTTCGGCATGGCCGTCGGCACCCTGCTGTTCGTGGTGGTGCTGGCCCTGTCGATCATCAACATGCGAGTGCTGAGGACGCGATCATGAGTGCTGCCACCCTGCCCGGTCGCCGGAGCGCCACCGCCGGTCGCGCGCTGCGGAAGTGGTCGCTGCCCGGCCACTTCGTGCTGGCGATCATCGCCGTGCTGACCTACGTCCCGGCCTACTTCATGATCGACAACGCGCTGCGCAGCGGCCCGGCGATGCAGGCCTCGCCGTTCGCACTGGCCACCGAGCCGAAGTGGCACAACTTCTCGCTCGCCTGGCAGGCCAGCAGCTTCGCCTACCCGGGGACGATCTTCATCGTGGTGGTGTCGGTGGTCGGCATCGCCATCACCACCCTGGCCAGCGCCTACGCCTTCGCCCGGCTGCGGTTCCGGGAGAAGGAGATCTGGTTCTACACGGTCTTCGGGCTGCTGCTGATCCCCGGCTTCATCACGCTGATCCCGCTCTACGTCCAGATGAGCGACATGGGGCTGATCGGCACCCGGTGGGGGCTGATCCTGCCCTACCTGGCCGGCGGCCAGGCCCTCGGCGTGGTGGTGCTGCGCAGCGCGATCGAGGCCATCCCCGAGGAGCTGTTCGAGGCGGCCAAGATCGACGGCGCCGGGCACGCCTGGATGTTCTTCTCGGTCGCGGTGCCGCTGTCGATGCCGTTGGTGATCGCGCTGGCGCTGCTCAACGTCGTCGGGCTGTGGGGCGACTACGTGCTGCCGTCGCTGATCCTGCAGGGCGACAGCTCGACGGTCTCGGTGGCCATCACCAGCTTCACCCCGCCCCCGATGACCCCCAACCTCGACAGCTACAACGTCCAGCTGGCCGCGTTCAGCATCGCCTCGGTGCCGATCGCCGTGCTGGTGCTGGTGATGATGAAGTACTTCGTCTCCGGCCTGTCGCAGTCCGCGGTCAAGCTGTGAGCGCGGAGACCAGCTTCCCGCGGGCCGGCCGGTGGATCGGGCCACCGGCCGGCTTCGGCGCCGACGAGCCGGTTTTCGCCACCGACCTCGTGGTCCCGGAGGGCTGCACCGGCGTGCGGCTCGACCTGGCCGGGCTCGGGCTCGCCGTCGTCCGGGTGGACGGCCGCGAGCCCGACGACCGGAGGCTCGCACCGGCCTTCAGCGCCTACGACAGGACGGTCTGGTTCGAGACCTACGACCTGAGCGGTCTGGCCGCCGGGACGCACCGGCTGACCGTCACCCTGGGTCGCGGCTTCTTCGCGCTGCCCACCGAGAACGTCTGGGGCTGGCACCGGGCGCCCTGGACCGGCCCGCTCCGGCTGCTCGCCGACCTCGAGGTGAGCGGTCCCGACGGGGCGGTGCTGAGCGGGAGCGACACCGGCTGGACGGTCACGGCGGGGGGCACCACGACCAACTGCCTCTACGCCGGGGAGAGCTTCGACGCGACCAAGGAACCGGGGGCGCCGGTGCCGGCCGCGCCGGCCGAGCCACCGGCCGGGGTGCTCCGGCCGCGCGACTTCCCACCGGTCCGGCCGACCTGGACCGGCCCGGTCCGCTGGCGTCGGATCGGGGACAGCTGGGTCGGGGACGCCGGGCGGACCGTGGCCGGCTGGGTCCGGCTGCGCACCGACCAGGCCCGCGGGGCCGAGGTGCGGATCCGCTACGCCGAGGTGCCCG
This sequence comes from Microlunatus kandeliicorticis, assembly GCF_014137855.1. Taxonomy (GTDB): domain Bacteria; phylum Actinomycetota; class Actinomycetes; order Propionibacteriales; family Propionibacteriaceae; genus Microlunatus; species Microlunatus kandeliicorticis. Next base: position 231,711 of record NZ_JACGWT010000005.1, on the reverse strand, counting down.
AACCCGACGGCACGCTGCGGCCGGTGAACCGGCACGTCACCGGCGACCGGTTCCAGGAGGACCGGTACGTCGGCGACGGGACACCCGACCAGCACTGGGAGCCCTCCTACACCTACAAGGGCTTCCGCTGGGTGCAGCTCGACGGGCTCACCCACGAGCCCGGGCCGGAGACGGTGACGGTGGTGGCCGCGCACAGCGACGTCCGGCGGGTCGGCGTCCTCACCGCCGCCGAGCCGCTGTTCGCCACCTACACCGACGCGATGGCCCGGACGATCACCAACAACCTGCACCACCTGCCGACCGACACCCCGGCCTACGAGAAGAACGGCTGGACCGGCGACGCCCAGGTCGGGGCGCCGACGATGCTCTACCTGCTCGACGCCGGGTCGCTGCTCGCCAAGTGGCTCGAGGACGCGGTCGACGCGATGCATCCCGACGGCGCGCTGCCGGTGATCTTCCCGACCCCGGGTTGGGGCTATCACGACCTGGCTCCGTCGCCGGAGTGGACCACGGTCTACCCGTTCCTGCTCCGCGAGCTCTACCGGCACCGGGGCGAGCCCGCGCTGCTGCACCGGCACGCCGACTCCCTGCGTCGCTATCTCGACTGGGAGCTGGGGCAGCTGGTCGACGGGCTGTGCGTCTCCGCGCTCGGCGACTACCTGGCTCCCGGCACCGACGGGCTCGGCCCGGACGACTCGGTGCTCACCGCGACCGCCTTCCTCATCCGCGGGCTGGGCTGCGGGGCCGAGGTCGCGGAGCTGGTCGGCCGTCCCGAGGACGCGGCCCGGTGGCGGGCCGCCGCGGCCGCGCTGACCAGCCGGCTGCACGACCGGTGCTTCGACGCCGACGCCGGCTGCTACGTCGTCGGGCCGGCCTACAGCCAGACCGCCAACGCGGTGATGCTGGCCTTCGGGCTGGTGCCGGCCGACCGGGTGGCGGCCGTGGCGGCCGGGCTGGCCGCCGACGTCCGGGCCCGCGGAGGGCACCACCACGTCGGCTGTCTCGGCGCGGCGACGCTGCTCACCGCGCTCACCCGGAACGGCCACCCCGAGCTGGCGCTCGAGGTCGCGACCACCCGGACCTATCCGGGCTGGGGCTTCTGGTTCGCCCAGGGCGCCGACACCATGTGGGAGATGTGGGAGGAGACCACCCGGTCCCGCAACCACTACTTCCACGGCACCGTCGTGCAGTGGCTGATCGAGGACGTGGTCGGGCTGCGCCGCGGCGACCACGGCTGGGCCGACTTCGAGGTCGCCCCGGCCACCGGGTTCCCGGCCTCGCTGGACCACGCGTCCTTCGCCACCGAGACCGTCCGCGGCCGGGTGGCGGTGAGCTGGCGCACCGTCGACGCCGGGCGCGAGGTCAGCGTCGAGGTGCCCGCGGGCTCGACCGCCCGGGTCGTGCTGCGCGACGGTGTCCACGACCTGGCCGAGGGTCGTTGGACGCTGACCGACCGGGAGCCGTCCGCGGGCGGGTAGACCCTCGTGGTGCCGGGATCACCAGCGCAGGCGGACCTCCACCGGCAGGTGGTCGCTCGGCCAGATCCCGCCGGGGGCGGTGTCGACGACCCGCGAGGTCAGCGGGTGCAGCGCGGGAGAGGTGAACACCCAGTCGATCCGGTCGCCGTCCGGTTCGGGCGGCTCGTAGGACGGGCAGCTGCAGGGGAGCGGTCCGACCTCCTCGGCGCCGGCCACCGCGTCGACCAGCCGGCCGGCGGCAAACCGCTCGTAGACCCGCGAGCTCCCGGCCGACGCGTTGAAGTCGCCGGTCACCACCACCGCCCGCCCGGCGTCGAGCAGCGGGCCGAGGTAGTCGGTGATCATGGCCACCGAGCGCAGCCGGACCGCGTCGTCGGGGACGTGGTCGAGATGGGTGTTGACCACCTCGAGCTCGCGGCCGGTCCGGCGCTCGAGCAGCGTGACGTGGGTGATCATCCGCGGCAGGTCGTTGCCCCAGGTCATCGAGCCCGGCACCTCGGGGTCGTCGGACAGCCACCGGTAGGCGACCCGGACCACGTCGAACCGGGTCGTGTCGTAAAAGACCGCGCCGAACTCGCTCTCGTCGGGTCGCACACCGCGTCCGCGGCCGACCCAGCCGTAGCGGCCCGGCAGACCCTCGACCAGCTCGGCGAGCGCGAAGTCCAGTCCCTCCTGGGTGCCGAGGACGTCCGGGGCCAGCTCGCGGAGCAGCTCGAGCATCGGGCCGCGTCGCGACGACCACGGGTGGCCGTCGTCGGCGGTCGCGTACCGCAGGTTGTAGCTGACGACCGTGAGCGTCGAGGCCGACCCGGACCCGCCCGGGGCGCTCACTCCTTCGTCGCGAAGGCGGCGTCGAAGGCCGCCTCGGGCGGGGTGATCGCGTTCAGCCGGCGGATGAACTCGAGCGCCTCGGGGGCGCCGTCGAGCCGGTCCATCCCGGCGTCCTCCCACTCGATGCTGATCGGGCCGGCGTAGCCGATGTGGTTGAGCATGCGGAAGATGTCCTCCCAGCGGGTGTCGCCGTGCCCGGTGGAGATGAAGTCCCAGCCGCGCCGGGGGTCGGCCCAGGGCAGGTGCGAGCCGAGCATGCCGTTCCGGCCGCCGGACATCCTGATCTTGGTGTCCTTGCAGTCGACGTGGTAGATCAGCTCGCGGAAGTCCCACAGGAAACCGACGTAGTCCAGCCCCTGCCAGACCATGTGCGAGGGATCGAAGTTGAGCCCGAAGCTCGTGCGGTGCCCGATCGCCTCGAGGGTGGCCACGGTCGACCAGTAGTCGTAGGCGATCTCGCTCGGGTGCACCTCGTGCGCGAACCGGACGCCCTGCTCCTCGAACACGTCCAGGATCGGGTTCCAGCGCTCGGCGAAGTCGGCGTAACCGGCCTTGATCACGTCGTCGGCCACCGGCGGGAACATGGCCACGTAGTGCCAGATCGCCGAGCCGGTGAAGCCGATCACCGTGTCGACGCCGAAGTTCCTCGCCGCCCGGGCGGTGTCCTTCATCTCCTCGGCGGCCCGCTGCCGGACACCCTCGGGGTCGCCGTCGCCCCACACCCGCGGGTTGACCATGTTCTGGTAGCGCTGGTCGATGATCGCCTCGCAGACCGCCTGGCCGTTGAGGTGGTTGCTGATCGCCCAGCAGCCGAGCCCGTACTTCGCCAGGGTGTCGCGCTTGCCCTGGACGTACCCCTCGTCCTCGGCGGCGCGCTTGACGTCGAAGTGATCACCCCAGCAGGCGATCTCCAGGCCGTCGTAGCCCCACTCGGCGGCGAGCCGGCAGACCTCCTCGAACGGCAGGTCGGCCCACTGGCCGGTGAACAGGGTGACCGGGCGGGTCTGCTCGGGTCGCGCCGATCCGGTCGCCTCGCGCAGTCCGGGCTCCGGTGCCGCGGTCTGGTCGGTGCTCATCGGTGGTCCTCTCCGTCGGTGGCTTCGGCTGGGCTGTGCTGGTGGTGATCATCGGTGGCCGGCGGGTCCTGCTCGGGCGCACCCGGCCGGTCGCGACCGGGCACCCAGAGCACGTCGTGCTCGGCGCCGTTCACCACCCGGGTCAGGATGAACAGCAGGTCCGAGAGCCGGTTGAGGTAGTGCAGGGCGAGCGCGGTCAGCCCGCCCGGCTCGTCCAGGCCGTACTGCTGCGAGGCGTGCCAGGCGGCGCGCTCGGCGCGTCGGGTGATCGTCCGGGCCAGGTGCAGCTGGGCGGCCGCCGGCGACCCGCCGGGCAGCACGAACGAGCGCAGCGCCGGCAGGGTGGCGGTGTACTCGTCGCACCAGCGCTCGAGCCGGTCGATCGAGGCCTGGGTGATCCGCAGCGGCGGGAACTCCGGCTCCGCGACCACCGGCGTGGACAGGTCGGCGCCGAGGTCGAACAGCTCGTTCTGCACCAGGCCGAGCAGGTCGCGGACGTCGGTCGGCAGGTCGGGCCCGAGGGCCAGGGCCAGCCCGATCGCGGAGTTCGCCTCGTCCACGTCGCCGTAGGCCTCGACCCGCAGGTCGGTCTTGGCGACCTCGGAGAGGTCGGAGAGCCGGGTCCGGCCGCCGTCACCCGTCCGGGTGTAGATCCGGGTGAGGTTGACCACGGCGGCCACTGTACCGGCGGCGTTGCGTCGCCGATCGTCTCCCCGGCGGTGGCACCCTGACGCGGTGAAGCCGCACGTCCGCCCTCCCGTTCCAGCACAGTCCGGCCGCCCTCGCCCGCGCCGTGCGCGCCGCGCCGGCGCCGTCGCGACGCTGGCCGCCGCCGTCCTGGTGGGACTGGTCGGCTGCGGGACGGTGCCGTCGGGCTCCTCGGCGCCCGGGGCCGGGTCGCCGGCCGGCGCGGACGGCGGCAAGACCTGCACCTACACGCCGTCGGGCAGCGCGGCCAAGAAGGTCTCCCTGCCGCCGACCACCGGGGTGGCCGACACCGGCAGCGTCCAGTACGCGATCAAGACCAACGACGGCACGATCACCATCGCGATGGACCGGTCGGCGACCCCGTGCACGATCAACAGCTTCGTCTCGCTGGCCCGTCAGCAGTACTTCGACGACACCCGGTGCCATCGGCTGACCACGGCCGGGATCCTGGTGCTCCAGTGCGGGGACCCGACGGCCACCGGTTCGGGTGGTCCGGGCTACCGATTCCCCGACGAGCTGACCGGGAAGGAGACCTACCCGGCCGGGACGGTGGCGATGGCCAACGCCGGGCCGGACACCAACGGGTCGCAGTTCTTCCTGGTCTACGGCGACAGCCAGCTCGACCCCAACTACACCGTCTTCGGGACGATGGACGCGGCCGGTCTGGCGGTGGTCAAGAAGATCGCCGAGGCGGGCACCGCGGACGGCTCCTACGACGGGCAGCCGAAGAACCCGGTCGAGATCCTCTCCGTCACCCAGGTCTGAACGCCGACCCCCGGCGGGGTTCAGCGGTGGTCGCGCGACCCCACCCGCCGGTCGGGACCCTGCGGGGCGGGCCGGCGGCGCTTCGGGCTGCTGGACAGCCAGACCGCGGCTAGCGCCAGCACGCCGACCCCGATCAGCGCCGGGACGATCGCGGCCGCGAACCCGTTGCCCTGCTGCGGGTAGACGTCGGGCATCGTCGTCGGCGTGGGGGTGGGCACCTGGAGCACGATCAGCCACACCCGCAGCGCCAGCTCCTGCAGCGCCCCTGCCGCCATGGTCGTCCTCCCGTCACCGCACCCGGGCCGGGACGAGCGTCCCGACACCATGCATTGCCCCGTCAGCCGATGATCAGATTCACCAGGTCGCCCACCGGCGCGTACCCGAGCCGGTAGCGCGCTATCACGCCCCCGGTGGAGCGCGCGGGGAGTGCTCGGGAGACGTGCCCGCGGGGGCCGGCGGTGATCAGGCGGGGTAGTAGTAGGTGAGCGTGTAGCGGTGCGGCACGACCGGGCTGCTGGTGCACCGCTGGGTGATCACCGCTCCGTCGCGCGCGACCTGCCGGGCCGCCTTCGTGCACGACGCCTGTCCGCTGAAGTGCCGGTTCATGGCGTAGGGGGAGGCCGCGGCGGCGGGCAGCGCCCAGGCGCCGGCCGCGATCACGCCGACGGCCGCGCCCGCCACGAGCTTCGTGATCTTCATGGTGCGTCAGGTTAGGTGTTGCGTGGTCCGCGATGCCTGAGCTTTTCTCAGGTTGCGGACGCGGCGGTGGGGGACGCCGGCGTCTCCAGGAACTGCCGGACGATCCCGGTGAAGACCGCCGGCTGCTCGGAGTGCACCCAGTGACCGGCGTGCTTGACCGTCACCGTCCGCACGGCAGGGAACAGCGCGCGCATCGCCTCGGCGTACGCGGGCCGCACGTAGTCGGACTCGGCGCCCGCGACCCACAGCACCGGTCCGGGATAGGGGGCGGCGTGGGCCAGGGCGTCCGGCCACTGCCACAGGTCGGTCAGCCGGTCGCCGAGCAGCGCCAGGTTGTGTTGCCAGCGCCAGCGGACGCCGTTCGGTCCGCTCTCCCGACGCAGGTTCTGCAGCAGGAAGCCGCGGATCACCGGATCGGGCACCAGCGGCTCGAGCACCGCCTCGGCCTCGCCGCGCTGCTGGAGCCGGTCGAGCGGCACCGCCCGCATCGCCCGGACGTAGTCGCCGAAGTTGCTGATCCCGTCGTAGACGACCGGGGCGATGTCGACCACCACCAGCCGGGCCACCAGGTCCGGTCGGCGCAGGGCCAGGGCCATCGCGACCTTGCCGCCCATCGAGTGCCCGACCACCGACCAGGCCGTGCCGGGACGGTCCGCCTCCAGGGTGGCGGCGACCGCCTCGGCCATCGCCGGGTAGCCGAGCCGGTCCGACCACTCCGAACGCCCGTGGTCGGGCAGGTCGGGCAGCAGCACGTGGTGGTCCTCGGCGAGGGCGCGGGCGATCGTCGTCCAGTTCCGGCCCTGGCCGAACAGCCCGTGCAGGAAGACCACCGGGTTGCCGTCCTCGCCGACGGTGGTGGTGTGCAGCCGGGGGAGCCCGCGGTCGCTCACCGGCGGCGCTGCCAGCAGGCGGTGTGCCAGTGCCGCCGTTCGTCGACGCCGTGCAGCTCGGGCCAGACCACCACGTGCGGTGTCCCGGCCGGGATGACCTGCTGGCAGCCGGGGCAGCGGTACTGCTTCTGGCTGGCCGCCCCGCTCATCGGCCGGACGATCCAGCGGCCGTCGGACTTCTCGTCGCCACGCTGGTCGATCAGCAGCGGGCGGGTGGCCAGCACGCGTCGGGGTCGGCGGCGGGAAGGGCTCACCGTCCGAGTCTGCCAGCCGGAGCGGTCGCTCCCGGACGTCGTCCCGCCGGGCCGGGCCGGCGACCGCGGCTCGGTAGGGTGTCCCGGTGCGTCTGGTCATCGCCCGTTGTCAGGTCGACTACGCGGGGCGGTTGACCGCACACCTGCCGATGGCCTCGCGGCTGATCCTGGTCAAGTCCGACGGGTCGGTCTCGATCCACGCCGACGACCGCGCCTACAAGCCGCTCAACTGGATGAGCCCGCCCTGCACGCTGGTCGAGCTGAGCCCCGCGGAGGTCGAGGCCGGCGGGTACGCGGCCACGGTCACCACCGGGGAGCCGCTGACCGGTGTCTGGCTGGTCAAGGGCCGTGACGGCGACACCCTGCAGATCTCGCTGGCCGAGGTGCTGCACGACAGCCGGCACGATCTCGGCGTCGACCCCGGTCTGCAGAAGGACGGCGTCGAGGCGCACCTGCAGGCGCTGCTCGCCGAGCACCCGGAGACCTTCGGGCCGGGCTGGAGCTTGGTCCGCCGCGAGTACATGACGGCGATCGGTCCGGTCGACCTGCTCTGCCGCGACGACCAGGGACGCTACGTCGCCGTCGAGGTGAAGCGGCGCGGGGAGATCGACGGCGTCGAGCAGCTCACCCGCTATCTCGAGCTGATGCGTCGGGACCCGCTGCTCGGCGACGTGGCCGGGGTGTTCGCCGCGCAGCAGATCAAGCCCCAGGCCAAGGTGCTCGCGGGCGACCGCGGGATCACCTGCGTGACCGTGGACTACGACGTGCTGCGCGGCCTCGACTCCCCGGAGGACCGGCTGTTCTGAGCCCCCGGTCCCTCCGGAGCGGTCCTGGTTCAGCGACGGCTGGTGCGGACCGCCCGGAGCTGCCGGGTGGCGTCGTCGGGGTCATCGGCCGGCGGTGCCGACTCGGTGGCGTCGCTGTCGGCGTCCTCGACCTCGGCGCGGGCCTCGGCGCTCGGGCCGCGGCCGGGCGTCCCGTCCGCGGTCTCGCTCGCGGTCTCGGCCGGGTTCTCCACCGACGTCTCGTCCGGAGTCTGCTCGGCCGCGGTCTTGCCGGCGAGCTCCTCGTCGCTGACGTGGCCCTGCTCGGCCGCCGGGTCGACGGTCTCGAAGCCCTCGAGGTCGGCCAGGTCGGCCATCGGAGCCGGCTCGGGCATCGTGGCGCTGGTCTGCGAGGCCAGGTCGCTGAGCCCGGCGAGCTGGGCGAGCACCGCCTGCTTGCGCTGCTCGAGGTTCTCGGTCTCGCGCCGCAGCTGCTCCTTGCGCCACTCGAACTCGGCCTGGGTCCGCTGCCGCAACCGGGCCGCCTGCTTCTTGGCCTCGGTGAGCAGGGTGTCGGACTCCTCGATCGCCCGGAGCCGGATCTGCTCGGCCTCGGTCTCGGCCTCGGCGCGCAGCTGGGTGGCCTTCTCGAGGTCCTCGCTGAGCCGGGCGCCCGCCTCCTGGTGGTGCTGGGTCGCCTCGGACAACAGCTTGCCGGTCGCGGTCACCGACTCGGTGTGGATCCGGCGGAGCTCGGCGATCGCCGCCTCGCGCTCCTGGGCCACGGTGCGGCGGACCTCGGCGGCCTCGGTCTGCGCCGCGCGGCGCTGCTCCTCGCCCTCGAGGTAGGCCTCCTGGCGGGTGGTGTCGGCCTGCTGGGTGGCCTCCCGCCGGACGGCCTCGGCCTCGCGGTGCGCGGCGGCCACGATGGCCGCCGACTCCGTCCGGGCGCGCTCGATCTGCGCCTTGACCTCGGCGGCGCCCTGCTCGCGGAGCTTGGCGATCTCGTCCGAGCCGCTGGTCTTGATCTGCTGGCCCTCGCTCTGCGCCGAGGACCGGATCGCCTCGGCCTCGCGCTCCGCGCGGTCGCGGAGCAGCTTGGCGTCGGTGGTGGCCTTCTCGCGCATCTCGCGCGCCTGCTCCTCGGCCAGCCGCAGGATGTTGCTGGCCCGGCCGCCCAGGCTGGAGTAGTCGATCTCGCCGGTGGGCCGGGTCTCGAGCTCGCGCCGGGCCTCATCGAGCTGCTGCTGGAGCTGGCGGACCTGCTCCTCGAGCTCGCTCTGCTGGTGGTGGTTGCCGACCACCCGGGCCTCGAGGCTGCGTACGTAGTCGTCGACGGCCGAGCGGTCGTAGCCGCGCAGCGCCGTCGGGAAGTTCCCCGCCGCGCTCGCCGTCTCGTCGAACAGGTTCAGGCCGTCCCCGTGATCACTCACTGTCCATCCTCATGCTTCGCGACACCCAGGTGCTCGGACGCCGTCCCCGGCGCTCCTCCTTCAACTTATCTCGCGGACGAGGTCGGACGGGGACGGTCGGCCCGACCCGCCGAACGGGTCCTCGCGGCGGACCGCGGCGGTAATCTCGGGTCATGGGTGCGGTCATCGTCGGCGGGGCACGGACCCCGGTGGGCAAGCTGATGGGGGCGCTCGGCGACCTCCCGGCGACCGCGCTGGGCGGCGCCGCGATCGCCGCCGCGCTCGAGCGGTCCGGCGTCTCCGGCGAGCAGGTCGACCAGGTGATCATGGGCCAGGTGCTGCAGGCCGGAGCCGGCCAGCTGCCCGCCCGGCAGGCCGCGGTGGCTGGTGGCGTCCCGATGTCGGTGCCGTCGATCACGATCAACAAGGTCTGCCTCTCCGGGCTCAACGCGGTCGCGCTGGCCGACCAGCTGATCCGGGCCGGCGAGTGCGAGATCGTGGTGGCCGGCGGGATGGAGTCGATGACCCAGGCGCCGCACCTGCTGCCGCGGTCGCGGGCCGGCTTCCGCTACGGCGACGTCGCGCTCCGCGACCACATGGCCCTCGACGGGCTGTGGGACGCCTTCACCGACCAGGCGATGGGATCGCTGACCGACGCCTGCAACGCCGGAGCGGTCCAGGTCTCGCGCGAGGACCAGGACGCCTTCGCGGCCCGGTCGCACCAGCGGGCCGCCGCGGCGATAGCCGACGGCCGGATGGCCGAGGAGATCGTCCCGGTCGTGGTGCCGCCGGCCCGGCGCGGGGCCGAGCCGACCACGGTGACCACCGACGAGGGGGTGCGCGAGGGCGTCACCACCGCGTCGCTGGCCCGGCTGCGGCCGGCCTTCGGAGCGGACGGGACCATCACCGCGGGCTCGTCCAGCCCGATCTCCGACGGCGCCGCCGCGCTGGTGGTGACCAGCCGCGAGGTGGCCGACCGGCTCGGGCTCGACGTGCTCGCCGAGATCGGCGGGCACGCCAGCGTGGCCGGGCCCGACTCGTCGCTCCAGCTCCAGCCCGCGCACGCGATCGAGCTGCTGGCCAAGAAGACCGGGGTCGCGCCCACGGCGCTCGACCTGATCGAGATCAACGAGGCCTTCGCGGCGGTCGGGGTGGCCAGCGCCCGCGCCCTCGGCCTGACCGACGCCGAGGCCGACGACCGGGTCAACGTCGACGGCGGCGCGATCGCCATCGGCCACCCGATCGGGGCCTCCGGCGCCCGGCTGGTGCTGCACCTCGCGCACGCCCTGCGCCCGCGCGGCGGTGGCGTCGGGGCGGCCGCGCTCTGCGGCGGCGGCGGCCAGGGCGACGCCCTGCTGCTCCGCGTGGCCTGACCCGGGTGGCCCCGACCGCGCTCGACCGGCTGGTCGACCAGGCGGCGGCCGGCGGCGTCCGGGCCGCCGGCCGACTCATCTCGGCCATCGAGGACGACGCCCCGGTGCGCCGCGAGCTCGCCGCCCGGCTGGCCCCGGTCACCGGACGGGCCCACGTCGTCGGGCTCACCGGTGCGCCCGGGGTGGGCAAGTCGAGCACCGTGGCCGGCTTGGTCGGGTTGTTCCGCGAGGCCGGTCGCCGGGTCGGGGTGCTGGCGCTCGACCCCAGCTCACCGTTCACCGGTGGCGCCCTGCTCGGCGATCGCGTCCGGATGCAGCGGTTCGCCACCGACGACAAGGTCTTCATCCGCTCGATGTCTTCGCGCGGCGCGCTGGGCGGTCTGTCGGCGGCCGCCCCGCAGGCGCTCCGGGTGTTCGACCTGATCGGCTGCGACGTGGTGCTGGTCGAGACCGTCGGGGTCGGCCAGTCCGAGGTCGACGTCGTCGACGCCAGCGACACCACGGTGGTGCTGCTGGCGCCGGGGATGGGCGACGGCGTCCAGGCGGCCAAGGCCGGTGTGCTCGAGATCGCCGACCTGTTCTGCGTCAACAAGGCCGACCGCGACGGCGCGCAGGCCGTCGTCCGCGAGCTCCGCACCACGGTCGCGCTGACCAGCCGTGCACCCGGGCAGTGGAAACCGCCGGTGCTGACCACGGTCGCCGCCACCGGCGAGGGGCTGCCCGCGCTGGTCGAGGCGCTTGACCGGCACCGGGCCCACGCCGAGGCCGACGGGACGCGGGGACGACGACGGGTCCGCCGGGCCCGGGTCGAGGTCGAGGCGCTGGTGGTGGGCACCCTGCGGGCGCGCTGGTCGCGCGGGCAGACCGGGCTCGACGCGCTGGCCGCCGAGGTCGCGGCCGGTCGGCTCGATCCCTATGCGGCGGCCGACACGGTGCTCGCCCGCTCCTGACCGGTCCTGACCTCGGAGCGGGCGCGGCGCGGCGCGCCCGCGTGACTCGGCTCCGGCGATGCGATAGGAAATCCGGGTGAAGTGGGTCAAGCGCATCGTCCTCGTGCTGGTGGTGACGTTCGCGCTCTTCTACCTGATCACGCAGCCGGAGAACGCCGCCAACGCGGTCCGCGGTGCCGGTGAGGCGATCGCCGGCGCGTTCAACTCGATCATGAAGTTCTTCAGCGCCCTCGCCGCCTGACGGCGGCCCCACGATGGCACGGCTGTTCCGGGTCGCCTTCGACCCCCGGGTCGAGACGCACCTGATCGCCGACGAGGGCGAGATCATCGTCGACGAGGTGCGCCGGCACTGGATGGCCATCGTCCCGGCGATCCTCCAGCTGGTGCTGGCCGCGGTGATCATGGTCAGTGCGCTCTGGGTGAACGTCGCCTACGCCTGGTTCCCGGTGCTGGTCGGCCTCGTGGTCGCCGCGGTCGGCGGTCATCGCATCCTGCGCGAGCACATGGACCGGTTCGTGATCACCAACATGCGGGTGTTCCGGGTGCACGGGATCTTCGCCCAGCAGACCGCCACCATGCCGATGTCACGGATCCTCGACATCACGGTGAACAAGCCGTTCATCGGGCGGATCTTCAACTACGGTCACTTCGTGTTCGAATCCGCCGCCCAGGACCAGGGGCTCCGGCTGATCCGGTTCGTGGGACGTCCCGACGAGCGCGATCTGACCATCCAGCGGGTGATCCAGCGCTCCGGGCTCCGGACGTCGATGGTGCCGGTCGAGGCGGACGACGATGACTGAACCCGGGGCCGACCAGGCGGGGGACGAGAGCGCGGGCGCCGTCGAACGCGCCCGGTTGGCCTTCGACCCGATCGAGGCCGCGGCGGCGCAGTGGGACCGGCGCTGGCCCGAGGTGCACCGGATGCGCGCGGTCACCTCGCTGATGCGGGTCCACCAGCTGGTGCTGACCGAGCTCGACGAGCTGCTCCGTCCGCTCGGGCTGACCTTCGCCCGCTACGAGGTGCTGGTGCTGCTCAGCTTCTCCCGTCGCGGCGCGCTCCCGCTGGGCAAGATCGGCGAGCGGCTGCAGGTGCACGCCACCTCGGTCACCCCGCTGGTCAAGCGGCTCGAGGCGGCCGGGCTGATCGAGCGCAACCCGCACCCCGAGGACGGCCGGGCGGTGCTGGCCTCGATCACCCCGCGCGGCCGGGCGGTGACCGAGCAGGCCACCGCGGTGATCACCGGGGCACGGTTCGGGATCGGCGCGCTCGACGACGAGGCCTGCGACGAGCTCACCCGGCTGCTGACCAGCCCACGCGCTGCCGCCGGTGACTTCTGAGGCGGTCCGGGTCGTCGCCGTCGCCGACTCGGACTCCTACCTGAAGTGGGGCGCGGCCACCCTGGACGGGCTGCCGGCCGGCTGGCTCCGCGAGCAGTGGCTCGTCACCAGCCCGATCATGCCGTCGGCGGGCCAGATCGCCGCGGCCACCGAGCGCCCGGTCCGGGTCCGGCCGCTGCTCCGGCTCGTCGCCGAGCTCACCCGACGTCCCCCCGACGTGGTGCTGCTGGCCTGCACCGGCCCGGTGGTCCAGGCGCTGGTCGCGGTGCTGTCCCGGACGCTGCCGCCCCGCCGCCGCCCGGTGCTCGTCACCGGGCTGCCGGGGATCAGCATCCCGGCGACGGCGCGGGCGATCGCCTTCCGGCGCGGTGCCGACCTGTTCGTGCTGCACAGCCGTCGCGAGGTGGCCGCGTTCGCGGCGCTGGCCGCCGCGCTCGGCGCCGACCAGCGGTTCGTGCTGGCCCGGTTGCCCTTCCTCGCCGGCCCGGGCGGTGAGGTCGATCAGGTCGATCAGGTCGGTCAGGGCGGACCCGGGCCGCGGATCGAGCCGGACGGCCCGCGGCGCGACGTGGTGTTCGCCGCGCAGGCCAAGGTGCCGCCCGAGCCCGAGCAGCGTCGTGCGGTGCTGCTCGCGCTGGCCCGGCTGGCCGAGCAGCCCGGCGGCCTGCACGGAGTGGTCAAGGTCCGTGCGGCCGCGGGGGAGCAGCAGACCCACCGCGAGCTGTGGTCCTATCCCGAGCTGTGGCAGCAGCTGGTCGACGAGGGCCGGGTGCGACCCGACCAGGTGACCTTCCGCGGCGGGTCGATGCAGGACGCGCTCGCCGGAGCGGCTGGGCTGGCCACCGTCTCCTCGACCGCGGCGCTCGAGGCGATCGCCGCGGGACTGCCGCTGCTGGTGCTCGACGAGTTCGGGGTCTCGGCGGAGATGATCAACGAGGTCTTCGTCGGCTCGGGCTGCCTCGGCTCGCTGGCCGACCTCGCCGCCGGCCGGTTGCACGCGCCGGATCCGCGCTGGCTCGAGGAGAACTACTTCCACCCTGGACCCGACGCCGGCTGGGTGGACGCGCTGGTGCCGCTGGTCGCCCGGCGCCGGGCCGGCGACCTGGCGCCGGTCACCCTGGGCAGCGGGGGCGGCCGGCCCACGCTGCGGTCGGCCGTCCGGCTGCTGCTGCCCGCGCCCGCGGTCCGGGTGATCCGGGTGGGGCTGCGCCGGGTCCGGCAGGTCCGGCGCGCCTACCGACGCCGGCGCGGGCTGCCCGATCTCGGACGTCCGGACCGGGTCCGGTCAGCGCCCGGCCAGCACCCGCTCGCAGACCTCGCGGACGGCCCCGGCTCCGGCTGAGGCGGTCAGCACCACCCGGGCCGCGGCCAGCACCTCCGGGTGGGCGTCGGGGACGGCGAGCGGCCAGCCGACCAGCGCCATCGGGGCGAGGTCGTTGACGTCGTTGCCGACGTAGGCGACCCGGGCCGGGTCGAGACCGCGCTCGGCCAGCCAGCCGGTCAGCGCCGCCGCCTTGTCGTCCACGGCGTGCAGCACCTCGACGCCCAGCTTGGCCGCCCGCGCCCGCACCACCGCGTTGCGCTCCTTGGACAGGATCAGCAGCGGCACGCCCGCGGCCCGGAGCCGCTCGACCCCCATCCCGTCGCTCCGGCTGACCCGGACCAGCTCGCGGCCCTCGGCGTCGACGTAGGCGGTGTCGGGGGTGTGGACGCCGTCGAAGTCGGTGACCACCGCGTCGACGCCGATCGGGCCGGGGGTGCCGGCGGCGGCCGGGCCCGCGGTGAGGTCGGGCCGGGTCCCGGCCAGTGCCTCGGCGAGCTGGAGGTCGGTGATCAGGTCGACGTCGATGGCCGTGTCGGGAGCGACCGGGACCACCCCGATCCGGCCGAAGAACCGGTGCCGGGCGGCCCGGAACCCGGCGGTGGCCATCACGTAGAAGGCGCCCGTCTCACGGAAGTCCGGCCGCCGGTCCTGTCGCCGCGGCCGGTGCGCCGGGTCGTGGTTGACGCCGGTGACCACGCCGCGGCCGGGGGTGCTGCCGGCGTCGACGTCGCGCCAGAGGAAGTCGTGGCTCTCCACCGCGGCGAACACGCTGTCCGCCTCGCCGTCGAGCACCCGGTCGACCCCGGCGGCCAGGTCGGCCGGGTCGATGAACGGGCTGGTGCACTGCAGGAAGGCCAGCGCCCGCGGCAGCGCGGCGTCGGCCCCCGCGTCGCGCTCGACGACGTCGAGGGCGTGCAGCAGCGCGGACTCCGAGCTGGCCTGGTCACCGGCCAGCTCGGCCGGCCGGTCGATGACCCTCGCGCCCTCGGCCTGGGCCAGCGCGGCGATGTCGGCGGCGTCGGTGCTCACCCAGACCGGCCCGATCCGCGGGACCGCCTGTGCGGCGCGGATCGCCCGGGCCAACAGGGGGACGCCGCCGACCGGCCGGAGGTTCTTGCCCGGCACCCCCTTCGAGCCGCCTCGGGCCGGGATGATCGCCGCCGCCTCGGGTGCCGTCACGGGACCGGACGGTAGGGCGGTCAGGTGACGGTTCGATGAACACGTCCTGCCCTGGAACGGCCCGAGCCCGCGGGCGTCCGTGGACGAGCGGGCTCCGCGGGATTAGTAGGACGTCCTACTATCGGGTGGTGAGCAGTTCGACGACGAACCTCACGGCACCGGACGACGCCGCGCACGACAGCGGACGCGACCCGGGCCGCGAGCGGTGGCAGCAGGCCTACGAAGCGGCCCGCGAGGCCGGCCGGGTGCCGGACCGCGAGTTCCGCACCCTGTCCGGGATCGAGCTCGACCCGGTCTACGGACCCGAGCCCGGTGACCGCCGGGTCGAGCGGATCGGCTGGCCGGGCGAGTTCCCCTTCACCCGCGGCCTCTACCCGACCGGGTACCGCGGCAAGCCGTGGACGATCCGCCAGTTCGCCGGGTTCGGCAACGCCCGGCAGACCAACGAGCGCTACCGGATGATCCTGGCCGGCGGCGGCGACGGACTGAGCGTCGCCTTCGACATGCCGACGCTGATGGGTCGCGACTCCGACGACCCGCTGAGCCTCGGCGAGGTCGGGCACTGCGGGGTGGCGATCGACTCGGCCGCCGACCTGGAGGTGCTGTTCGAGGGGATCGACCTCGGCTCGGTGACCACCTCGATGACCATCTCGGGCCCGGCGCTGCCGATCTTCTGCATGTACGTCGTCGCCGCCGAGCGGCAGGGCGTCGACCCGCGCCGACTCAACGGCACCTGCCAGACCGACATCTTCAAGGAGTACCACGCCCAGAAGGAGTGGCTGTTCGCCCCGGAGCCGCACCTGCGGTTGATCGGCGACCTGATGGTCCACACCAACGCGACCATGCCGGCCTACAAGCCGCTGAGCGTCTCCGGCTACCACATCCGCGAGGCCGGGTCGACGGCGGCGCAGGAGCTCGCCTTCACCCTCGCCGACGGCTTCGGCTACGTCGAGCTCGGGCTGTCCCGTGGGCTCGACGTCGACAGCTTCGCGCCGCAGCTGAGCTTCTTCTTCGACGCGCACCTCGACTTCTTCGAGGAGATCGCCAAGTTCCGCGCCGCCCGCCGGATCTGGGCCCGCTGGATGCGGGACCGCTACGGCGCCCGGACCGGGCGGGCCCAGTGGCTGCGCTTCCACACCCAGACCGCCGGGGTCTCGCTGACCGCGCAGCAGCCGTACAACAACGTCGTGCGGACCGCGGTCGAGGCGATGGCCGCGGTGCTCGGCGGCACCAACTCGCTGCACACCAACGCGCTCGACGAGACCCTGGCGCTGCCCACCGAGCAGGCCGCCGAGGTCGCGCTGCGGACCCAGCAGGTGATCGCCGCCGAGACCGGGGTGACCAACGTCGCCGACCCGCTGGGCGGGTCCTGGTACGTCGAGGCGCTGACCGACCGGCTCGAGGCCGAGGCGGAGGCGATCTTCGCCACCGTGCTCCGGCTCGGCGAGCGGCGCGGACAGGAACCGCACCCGATCGGGCCGGTCACCGCCGGACTGCTGGCCGGGATCGAGGACGGCTGGTTCACCGCCGAGATCGCCGAGGCGAGCTTCGCCCAGCAGGCCGAGCTCGAGTCAGGTCGCCGTGCGGTGATCGGCGTCAACGCCCACACCACCACGGTCAGCGGCGAGCTGGAGATCCTCCGGATCGACGACAGCGTCGAGACCGAGCAGCGCGCGCTGCTGGCGCGGCGGCGGGCCGAGCGCGACGGCGCCGCGGTCGACGCCGCGCTGGCCACGCTGGCCGCGGTCGCCCGCGGCACCGGCGACCTGGTCGCACCGATGCTCGAGGCATGCCGGGCCGAGGCGACGCTGGGGGAGATCTGCGGCACCCTGCGCGACGTCTGGGGCGGGTGGACCGAGACCGCCACCTTCTGATCCCCGCCTTCTGATCCCGCCGTCTGATCTGCGCTTCTGATCCCCGCCTCGCTGCGCCGCCGTCGGCGGCCGGTCCTCGGTCCTAGACTCGGGACGTCGGGGGACAGGCAGCGCGTCGCGGGAGGGTGCATGTCGGTGGACCCCGCCTTCTACCGGTGGATGATCGAGTCGTCCACGGACGCGTTCTGGATGACCGACCGCGACGGCCGGATGATCTTCGCGAACCCCCGGCTGGCGGAGCTGCTCGACCGCCCGCTCGCCGAGGTCGAGGCCATGTCGGCGTTCGAGATGTTCGACGAGACCGGCCGCGGCGACTTCGCCGAGCACCTGCGCGACCTGGAGACCCGGCAGGAGGCCTGGGACCATGTCGAGGTGCTGCTGGTCCGCCGCGACGGACGACCGTTGTGGACCACCTGCAGCACCTTCCCGGTCACCGACGACGACGGCCGCCGGATCGGCTGGATGCACCGGCTCACCGAGTTCACCGCGGTCCGCGACCTCACGGAGCGGCTGAGGAGCAGCGAACGCCGGCTGTCCGAGGCGCAGCGGCTGGCCCGGCTCGGCAGCTGGGTGTGGAACGAGGCGGAGGGCACTAGCAGCTGGAGTGCCGAGCTGCTGCGGATGCTCGGGCTGACCGAGGAGACCAGCCCGCGGCAGTCCTCGGACTACCTGGCGCTGGTCCACCCCGAGGACCGGTGGATGATCACCGAGGCGATGGCCCGGGTGCGCGCCGGGGCACCGGTGATCGACTTCACCGTCCGGATGCTGCCGCGGACCGGCGGGACGATCTGGGTCCGCAGCCGCGGGGTCGTCGAGCTCGGCCATCAGGGCACGCCGACCCGGGTGGTGGGGACGGCCCACGACGTCACCGAGTTCAAGCGCGCCGAGGAGGCCGCGACCCGGGCCCACGCGCGGCTCCGGCTGCTCCAGCTGATCGCGGCCATCGCGAACAGCGCCGGCGGCCTCGAGGAGGCCCTGGCCGCCGGGACCGCCGCGCTGGCCCGCGAGACCGGGTGGCTGCGGCCCGCCGGCTACCTGACCGGCACCGGCGGTCTCGACGCCGGCCCCGACCCCGATGCCGACCCGTACCCGGTCGGGCCGGGGCACGTCGCCGGAACGGAGGTCGACGACGACCGCACGCTGGTCCGGACCGCGGTGCGCACCGCGGCGACGGCGCGCGCCGAGCTCGGGTCGGGCGAGGGCGTCCGGACCGCAGTGCCGGTGCGCAGCCACGGACGGGTGGTCTGCGTGGCGGTGTTCACCGTCCCGGCGGCCGTCTCGGGGATCGACCTCGTGCCGACGGCCGAGCAGGCGCTCGCCCAGCTCGGGTGGGTAGCCGAGCGCGACCAGCAGGCGGCCGCGCTCGCGGCCGCGCGCGACGAAGCGGTCGAGGCGGCCCGGCTCAAGTCGGAGTTCCTGTCGACCATGAGCCACGAGATCCGCACCCCGATGAACGGCGTGATCGGCTTGACCGAGCTGCTGCTGCGGACCGATCTCGACCCGCACCAGCGGCGGCTGGCCGACGGCCTGCACAGCACCGGTCAGACCCTGCTCGACCTGATCAACGACATCCTCGACATCTCCAAGATCGAGGCCGGTGGGCTCGAGCTCGAGAGCGCCGACGTCGACCTGCGCGAGGTGCTCGACCGGACCGCCACGGTGCTGGCCGAGCCGGCGCGCAGCAAGGGACTCGGGCTGGTGGTCGCCGCGCGTCCGGACGTCCCGGCGCGGCTCCGTGGTGATCCGGGACGGCTCGCCCAGGTGCTGGTCAACCTCGGCTCGAACGCGATCAAGTTCACCGACCACGGCGAGGTGGTGGTCACCGCACGGCCGGATCCCGAGGACGCGACCGCCGTCCGGGTCGAGGTCGCTGACAGCGGCGTCGGCGTCGCCCCCGACCGCCGCGACCGGCTGTTCGAGCCGTTCGTCCAGGCCGACCCGTCGACCACCCGGCGGCACGGCGGCACCGGTCTCGGGCTGGCCATCTGTCGTCGGTTGGTGGAGGGGATGGGTGGTGCGATCGGCTTCGACAGCCGGGTCGGCGAGGGCAGCACCTTCTGGTTCACCGTGCCGGTCCGGGCCGCGGAGGTCGAGGACCTGGATCCGGCCGCACCGCGCTGGGACGCCCCGCCCGACTGGGGGCCGGCGCGGGTGCTGGCCGCCGTGACCTCACCGGCTGCGGGCACCGCGTTGACCGCCCAGCTGGAGGCCTGGGGGCTCACCGCCGACCTGGTGACCAGCGGCCCGGCGGCGGTCGCCGCGCTCGAGGCGGGGACGGGCGAGCCGTACCGGCTGCTGGCGGTCGACGACACCCTGCCCGGGCTCGACCTGCCCGCGCTGCTGGACGCCGGCGACCGTGCCGGCGGCCCGGGGGCCGTGGTGCTGACCTGGGCGGACCCGGAGGTGGACACCGGCCCGGGTGCGGTCGACCGCCGCGGCGTGGTCGGGCTGCTGGCCAAGCCCCTGCGCCACCAGGACCTCCGCGCCACCCTCGACCGGGTGCTCGGCCACGGCGGCCTTCCGTCCCGCGGGGAGCGCGGGGTCGAGGCCGGCCGGCGCGGGCAGACCGTGCTGGTGGCCGAGGACCACCCGATCAATCAGCTGGTCGCCCGCGGCCTGCTCGAGGCGCTGGGCTTCGAGGTCGACCTGGTCGACGACGGACGGGCGGCGGTGGAGGCCGTCGAGCGCCGGGTCGACTACGCCGCGGTGCTGATGGACTGCCGGATGCCGGTGCTCGACGGCTACGACGCCAGCCGGCGGATCCGCGCGGCCGAGCCGCCCGGCCGGCGGTTGCCGATCATCGCGCTCAGCGCCTCCGCGCTGCAGGACGAGCGGTTGCGCTGTCTGGCCGCCGGGATGGACGACTTCGTGGCCAAGCCGGTCGACCTGGCCGGGTTGCGCCGGGCGCTCGACCAGTGGGTCCCGTCGCCCGACGCCGCGCCCGCTGCGCCCGAGGACGCACCGAGCGGTGATCCCGCCACACCGGAGCCCGCCACGGCCGGGCCACGGGTGGACCGCGAGCGTCAGGAGGCGCTGGCGCGGCTGTCGACCGACGGACGCACGCTGCTCGACCGGGTGCTCGCCGGGTTCGCGGCCGGCGCGCCCGAGCAGCTCGCCGCCGTCGGCGCGGCGGTCCGGCGGGCCGACGCCGCGGCGCTCGAGGCGGCCGCGCACAAGCTCAAGGGCGGTGCGGCGAACGTCGGCTTCCCGCGGGTCTCCGGGCTGGCCCGGAGCCTCGAGGAGCTGGCCGAGGCGACCACCGGAGTGGGGGAGCCGACGCTCGACCAATCCGCCCAGCAACGGGCCCACGAGTTGGTCGAGGCGCTGCGCGACGAGCTCGACGCGGTGCTCGCGACGCGCCCCGCCGACGCCCGCCCGGACCCGGCACGACACCACCGGGACCGTCCCGCGGTCGGCTGACCGCCGCGACGGCCGATCGGATCCGCGGTCAGATCATCGGGTCCGCGGTCAGACCGGGTCGGCGAGCGGCCAGCCCGCACCGGCCAGCCGGGCCCGGACCCGGCGGACGTCCTCGTCCCGGGGCATCTCGTCGGTGATCTTGGTGATCAGCACACCGATGTCGGCGTTCTCGGCCGGAGTGGTGCGCTGCCGGCAGATCTCGCCGACCACCTGCTGCACCTCCTCGCTGCTCAGCCGCCGGGCGAGCACGGCGAGCAGCGGGATGTAGTCGGCGTCCGGCACGCCTTCGGGGTAACCGGCCCGGAGCCACTGCAGGATCCGGTTGAAGGCGCTCGGCATCAGCTCGGGTCCGCCTCGTCGGGCAGGTGCTCGCCCTCGAGCGGCCAGCCGGCCGCGGCCAGCCGCGCGGACACCCGGGCCAGGTCGGACGGACTCGGCTGCTCCGAGAGCACCCGCTCGGTCAGCTGCTCGATCTCGACGTCGGTGATGACGCCGTCGGGCCCGGACGGTCGCTCGGCCAGGGTCAGCTCGGCGACGATCTCGTGCACCTGCTCGTCGGTCAGCCGCCGCTTGAGCAGCGCGACCACCGCGAACCGGTCCTGCGGCGGGATGCCCTCCGGGTAGCCGGCGGTCAGCCAGCCCAGCACGCGGCCGAACACGCTCGGGCCGGGCGTGACGTCGTTCGCGGTGATTCCGGACGGAAGGGTCATCTCACCTCCAGGTGCGGTGTCGGGTGGTGCGTCGGTGGTCGCTCAGGGAGCCGTTCGGTCGGTGACGGGCCGGGGCCCGGTCACTTGCCGAACATCTGCTTGCCCCAGATCAGCACGACGACACCGAACAGGATGGCGGCGACGACGATCCCGAAGCAGACGACGGCGCCGACCTTGCCGGCCGCACCGGTGCCCCCGGTGATCGTCGTGCCGCCGTCGGCCCGGGCGGCGACGGTCTGGCTGCCGTAGAGCGACTTGAGGCCGAGCGAGAACACGATCGGCAAGCCCGCGCCCAGGATCAGCGCGCCGAGGGCAACCTTCCAGACCTCGCCGAGGGTGGTGGTGATGATCTCCATCGCAATGTCTCCAGTTCCTCGGCGCTCAGACGCCGGCCGGGGTGGCGGTGCGGGTCTCGGTGGTCTCGGCCGGAGCCAGACCGCCCTCCCACTCCGCGTTGACGTTGTGGGCGCTGACGGCGCTCCGGCGCGACCGGAGGAACATCCCGACGGCCGCGGCCAGCAGGACCACGAACATCACGCCGACGCCGGCGGCGCCGCCGATCAGGTGGGACAGCTGCCAGCAGATGCCGCCGACGATCGCGGCGGCCGGGAGGGTGATCACCCAGGCGACGACCATCCGGCCGGCGACGCCCCAGCGCACCGAGGCGCCCTTCCGGCCCAGGCCGGTGCCCAGGATCGAGCCGGTGGCCACGTGGGTGGTGGACAGCGCGAGGCCGAGGTGGGCGGAGGAGAGGATCGCCGCGGCCGAGGTGAACTCGGCGGCCATGCCCTGCGGCGACTCGATCTCGACCAGGCCCTTGCCGAGGGTCCGGATGACCCGCCAGCCGCCGATGTAGGTGCCGGCCGCGATGGCCACGGCGCAGGCGACCTTGACCCAGATCGGGACCGAGGTGGTGCTGGTCCACGAGCCGTAGCCGATCAGGGCGAGGGTGATCACGCCCATGGTCTTCTGCGCGTCGTTGGTGCCGTGGGCCAGCGAGACCAGCGAGGCCGAGCCGATCTGACCCCAGCGGAAGCCCTTGTCGCGGTTGGCCGGGGCGATCCGGGCGGTGATCGCGTAGATCACCCGGGTGCCGACGGCGGCGACCAGCGCCGCGATCACCGGGGCGAAGATCGCCGGCAGTGCCACCGAGGTGATCACGCCCGCCCACTTGACGCCGCCGAAGCCGAAGGCGGCGATCGCCGAGCCGATCAGGCCGCCGATCAGCGCGTGCGACGAGCTCGACGGGAGCCCGAACAGCCAGGTGGCGAGGTTCCACAGGATGCCGCCGACCAGACCGGCGAACACGATGGTGAGGATCGGCACCCCCATCAGCGCCGACACCGGGGCGCCGTTGCTCGACTGGATGTTGATCACCTTGTTGCTGATGGTGAGGGCGACCTGCACCGACAGGAAGGCGCCGACGAGATTGAGCACCGCCGAGAGCCCGACGGCCACCTTGGGCTTGAGGGCCCCGGTGGCGATCGAGGTCGCCATGGCGTTCCCGGTGTCGTGGAAGCCGTTGGTGAAGTCGAACGCCAGGGCGGTGACGACCACGACGGCCAGGATGAAGAGGGCTTCGGTCACGTCTGTGAATTCTGGGGTCGCCGTGGCACCGCGGTCAAAGGGCGTCAGCGTGCCGCCGGGTGATGTCGCCAAGAGTTCACCTGGCGTACATCTGGGCGCAGGAACGCCCCCGCGCGCACGGAAGTCACGTGCGCGCGGAGCTTTCCCACCCTACGGTCGCGAGCCGGGTGAAACCCCTGGTCAGCGGGCTGGAGCCGGCCCGGATCAGCCGAGCGCGGCGGAGACCACCGCGCGGGCCTCCTCCTGCACCTGCGCGAGGTGCTCGGCGCCGCGGAACGACTCGGCGTAGATCTTGTAGACGTCCTCGGTGCCCGACGGCCGGGCGGCGAACCAGGCCGATGCGGTGGTCACCTTGAGCCCGCCGATCGCGGCACCGTTGCCCGGCGCCTCGGTCAGCTTGGCGGTGATCGGCTCGCCCGCCAGCTCGGTGGCCTCGACGTCGGACGGGCTCAGCTTGGCCAGCTTGGCCTTCTGCTCGCGGTTCGCGGGCGCGTCGACCCGGGCGTAGGCCGGCGACCCGTGCCGGGCCTCCAGCTCGGCGTAGTGCTGGCTCGGCGTCCGGCCGGTGGCGGCGGTGATCTCGCTGGCCAGCAGCGCGAGCAGGATGCCGTCCTTGTCGGTGGTCCAGGTCGACCCGTCGAGCGCGAGGAACGACGCCCCGGCCGACTCCTCGCCGCCGAACCCGATGTCACCCGAGCGGAGCCCGTCGACGAAGTACTTGAAGCCGACCGGCACCTCGACCAGGGTGCGCCCGAGGTCGGCGGCCACCCGGTCGATCATCGACGAGCTGACCAGCGTCTTGCCGATTCCGGCGTCGGGCTTCCAGCCGTCGCGGTGGCCGTAGAGGTACTGGATGGCCACGGCGAGGTAGTGGTTCGGGTTCATCAGCCCGGCGTCCGGGGTGACGATGCCGTGCCGGTCGGAGTCCGCGTCGTTGCCGGTGGAGATGTCGTAGGCGTCCCGGTTGGCGATCAGGCTCGCCATCGCGTTCGGCGAGCTGCAGTCCATCCGGATCTTGCCGTCGGTGTCCAGGGTCATGAAGTACCAGGTCGGGTCGACCGTCTCGTTGATCACGGTCAGGTCGAGCCCCAGGTGCTGGGCGATGTAGTCCCAGTACTGGACCGAGGCACCGCCGAGCGGGTCCGCGCCGATCCGCACGCCGGCCTCGCGGATCAGGTCGAGCCGGAGGGCGTTGACCAGGTCGTCGCAGTAGCCCCGCAGGTAGTCGTAGCGGTGCAGGTCGCCGACCACCGAGGCGAAGTCGGTGCGCCGGATCGCGCTGCCGTCGCGGAGCAGCTCGTTGGCCCGTGCGGCGATCGCCGAGGTGGCGTCGCTGTCGGCGGGTCCGCCGTGCGGCGGGTTGTACTTGAAGCCGCCGTCGCGGGGCGGGTTGTGCGACGGGGTGACGACGATGCCGTCGGCGACCTCGGCGGCGGCCGCCCCCCGGTTGTGCTGGATGATCGCGCGCGACACGGCCGGGGTCGGCGTGTAGTCGTCGTCGCCCTCGCAGAGCACGGTCAGACCGTTGGCCACCAGCACCTCGATGGCCGTGGTCCAGGCCGGCTTCGACAGTGCGTGGGTGTCCTTGCCGAGAAAGATCGGGCCGGTGATCCGCTGACTCGCCCGGTACTCGACGATCGCCTGCGTGGTGGCCGCGATGTGCGCGTCGTTGAAGGCGGTGTCCAGGCTCGACCCGCGGTGACCGGAGGTCCCGAAGACCACCCGCTGGTCGGGGTCGTCGGGGTCGGGCACCCGATCGTAGTAGGCACCCCGCACCGCGTCGACGTCGATCAGGTCTTCGGGGCGGGCCGGCTGTCCGGCGCGAGGGTGGGCCATGCCGCTCATCATGCCGAAGCCGCGGTCGGAGGGCGAGAGCGACTCCGGCCCCGGCCGGGGCTTTGGGAAGATGGCCCGCATGAGCAGCGCGAGCTTCAACCGACCGGGTGCCATCGACCTGTCCCAGCTGGCGGCACGGGCCCGCCAGCAGACCCCCCCGCAGGGTGCGGCCGGCGGACGGGCGCCGGCCGGCGGGGCGCGGGGCGCGTCCGGGCCGAACGCTGCCGGCGGCGGCTACGTGCTCGAGGTCACCGACGCCACCTTCGAGGCGGACACCATCCGGCGATCGACCCAGTACCCGGTGGTCGTCGAGTTCTACTCGCCGCGCGCCGGGGCGTCGGGGGAGCAGCTGTCGGCCACGCTGGCCGCGCTGGCCGCCGAGGCGGACGGCCGGTTCCTGTTGACCCGGCTCAACGTCGACGGCTCGCAGATCCCGCAGATGCTGGGTGTCCAGGCCGTGCCGACGGTGATCGGGATGATCGGCGGCCAGCTGGCGCCGCTGTTCCAGGGCAGCGTCCCGCGGGAGCAGGCCAGCGCCTACATCGACCAGCTGCTCCAGGCCGCGGTGGCCAACGGCGTGGTCGGCCGCGCCGAGCCGGTCGGTGGGGCCGCGGCGCCCGACGAGCAGGACGAGCCGGCCGTCGACCCGCGGTTCGCCGCCGCCGACGAGGCGCTCGAGCGTGGTGACTTCGCCGCCGCCGAGGCGGAGTTCGACAAGCTGCTGGCCGCCGATCCGGGTGACGCCGAGGCGAAGGCCGGCAAGGCGCAGGCCGGGCTGCTCGGCCGGACGGTGGACGCCGACCCGGCCGCGGTGCTGGCCGCCGCCAGCGAGCCCGGCGCCGGGGTGGACGCCCAGCTCGCCGCCGCGGACGTCGAGATGGTGCAGGGCCAGGCCGAGGCGGCCTTCGCCCGGCTGGTGGGCCTGGTGCGGACCAGCGCCGGCGACGACCGCGAGCGGATCCGGCTGAGGCTGCTCGAGCTCTTCGAGACCCTCGGCAACGCCGACCCGCGGGTGGCCAAGGGGCGTCGCGACCTGATGACCGCCCTCTTCTGAGGGCCGGCGGCCACCTCGGGAGCGATCGGGTCGGCCTCGACCGAGGGCGGCTCAGCGGTCGGCGACGACCCGGCCCTCGTGCAGGAACGGCTCGAACGAGCCCCACGGCTCGGAGCCGTCGGCGGTGGTGATCACCTCGCCCGAGTACTGGGCCAGGTAGACCCGGCGCAGCCGGTCGGTGAGGTTGGGGCCGCTGCGGTGGATGACCACCGAGGAGAACGCGACCACCGAGCCGGCCGGGACCAGCACCGGCATCCCGGGGTCGGAGCCGAAGTAACAGACCTGGTCGTTGACCCGGTCGTCGCGGACGTGCCGGATGTAGCTGCGGATCCCCGAGCGCGAGTAGGGGAGCAGGTAGACCGGACCGTTGTCGAGGGTGATGTCGTCGAGCGCGATCCAGCAGGTCAGGTAGGGCGCGTGGTTCTCGTGCACGTAGCCGGAGTCCTGGTGCCAGGCGAAGGTCGTGTCCGGGTCGCCGGCCTTGATCACGTACTGCTCCCAGAACAGATAGGCCTCCTCGCCGAGGGTGGCCCGGCAGACCTCGGCCATCAGGTCGCTGAACAGGAAGGCCCGCAGCTCCGGCCGGTCGCGGTAGATCATCGAGCTGAAGTAGCGCTTGCCGCGGGTGGTGAGCCCGAGGGCGTCCACCCCCTCGGCGTCCATCTGCGCGTCGGCGCTGGTGACCGCGTAGTCGGCGACCCCGCGAAGCAGCGCCAGCTGGTCGTCGCTCAGGGCGCGCTCGAGGACGAACCAGCCCTCGTCGACGTACTGGCGGCGCTGCGCCTGCGTCACGGTGGGAACGGTCGGCATCGTGGTCATGACGACGACCCTAGGCAGGGCGGGTGCCGGACGGCCATGACCGCCGTGTGCCCGGGCATGGACGATCTGGCGCTAGGGTCGGCTGGTGGGATGGACCCGGTTCCGGCTGCCGACGGTGTTCGACAGCGGGCTCGGTGCGGTCCGGCTGGCCGGCGAGGTGTCCGACGACGTCCCGCACGTGCCGGTCGCGCGGCGGATGGACAGCTGGATCCTGTCGGTCGTGACGGCCGGACGCGGGCTCTACCGCGAGCCGCCGACCGGTGACCGCCGCGGTGTCGAGGAGACCATCACGAGCGGCTCGGTGCTGCTCGTCCCGCCGGGGCGGACGCACTGGTACGGCACCCGCGGGAACGCTGTCTGGTCGGAGCTGTTCGTGGTCTTCGACGGCGCGCTGTTCGACACCCTCGCGGCCGCGGGGACGCTGCGGGCGCGTCGGCCCGCGCCGCTGGACCCGGTGCCGTCGATGGCGGGTCTGCGGGCGGTAGTGAGCGCCGAGCCGGTGGACGCCGCGGCGGCCGACCTGCGGCTGCTGGCCCTGGCCGGCTGGCTCGCCGAGCTGCGGGCCGCCGAGCGCGACGGGGCCGCTCCAGAGGGCCGGGACGCCGGGCTGGCCCGGGCCGCGCGACGGCTGGCCGCCGACACCCGCGCCGAGCTCGATCTGCACGATCTGGCCACCGAGACCGGGATGAGCTACGACCGGTTCCGTCGACGGTTCGCCGCCGTCCACGGCCGGGCCCCGGCGGCCTACCGCAACGAGGCGCGGCTGGCCGCCGCCGCCCAGCTGCTCCGGCTGACCGGGCTCGGGCAGCGCGAGATCGCCCGCCGGCTCGGCTACAGCGACGAGTTCCACCTGTCCCGCCGGTTCCGCGCTCGCTACGGCGTCCCACCCGGCCGCTACCGCCGCGGCGCGTGAGCCAGGCGGGCCGCTACCCGTGCGCTGAGCCTGTACCCGTGTACTGAGCCTGTCGAAGTGCGCGACCAGAGAGAGGGCGCTTCGACACGCTCGGCGTGTGTCTGTGCCCGTGCACTGAGCTTGTCGACGTGCACGGCCAGATGGCGCTTCGACAGGCTCAGCGCGCGTCTCTGGGGAACGGCGCTTCGACAGGCTCAGCGTGCGCGGCCGGACAGAGGGCGCTTCGACAGGCTCAACGTGCGTCCCTGGGGAACGGCGCTTCGACAGGCTCAGCGCGCGTGGCTGGGGAGCGGCGCTTCGACAGGCTCAGCGTGCGTCTCTGCTCGTGCACTGAGCTTGTCGAAGTGCGCGGCCAGACAGGAGTGCGCTTCGACGGGCTCAGCGCGCGTGCATGAGGAATGGCGCTCCGACGGGCTCGGTGCCCGTCAGGCGGGAAGGCTGCCGTCCTCGAGCAGGACGGTGCGGCCGGCGGGGAGGGTGGTGATGAGCTCGAGGCGGCGGCGGGCGAGCGGGGTGAGGTGGTCGGCGGCCTCGGCCAGGGTGACCAGCCGGACGGCGGCGATCTCGCTCGGCTGCAGGGTGAAGCCGGCCAGGTCGGCCTCGGTGACGAGGCCGCCGTCGAAGATCAGCTCGAGGGCGTCGTCCCAGCCGAGGTAGGGCGGCATCCAGTCGACGGCCAGCAGCGGGCCGATCGGCAGGTCGACGCCCAGCTCCTCGCGGACCTCCCGCGCGGCACCGAGCCGCGGTGCCTCAAACGGCTCGACGATCCCGCCCGGCAGCTCCCAGTCGGTCTTGAACCGCGTCTGGCAGAGCAGCACCCGGCCGTCGGCGTCGCGGTAGAGCACGTGGGCGATCAACCGCTTGCGGGGGAGCGCGCTGTTCATCACCGCGCTGAAGCCGACCGCTCCGCCGACCGGGTCCTCGGTCAGCCGGGCAAAGAGCACCGCGTCGACCGCGACGCCGTCCGGCCCGAGCAGCGCCCGCCGCCGGACACCCTCCTGGCGGAACCCGGACCGCAGCACCGCGCGCCGTCCCCACGGGTCGTCGGCGCGCACGGTCAGCTCGAGCCGACGGAACACCGCACCGGACAGCAAGGTCTCGGCGGTCCGGGTCAGCCGGTCCTGGAGCGCCTGGGCCTCGTCCGCGCCGCCGAGTGGCGCGGCTGCCGGCTCCGCCGACCAGGACAGCCGGGCGATCCCGTCGCCGGCGTCCTCGACGCCGAGCGCCCCGCTCACTCCTCCGTGGTGCCGGTCTCGCCGGCCCCGCCCGTGTCACCGGCCCCGCGGGAGCCCGGGCTCGTCGGGGTGTGCAGCGGGTCGGTGTCCGGGGCGTCGGCCCGTCCCTCCGAGCCGGTCGCCCGCCGGGTGGACGCTGAGGTCCGGGAGCCGGAGGCCTTCTTGGTGGCGACCCGACGCCCGGTCGCGGTGCCGCCCTCGGTGGCCGTCCGGGCCGCCCGCCGGGCCGGGGTCCGGGTGGCCGGCGCGGGGGTGGCGAACGACTCGTCGGGCACCGACAGCGGGTCGACGTCGGTGGGCGCCTCGGGGTCGTAGAGCAGCCAGACCGCGCCCAACGGCGGGATCGAGACGTTGCCGGTGGCCGGGAACCCGTGGGTGGGCACCGGCCGGGCGACGATCTGGCCCAGGTTGCCGACCTCCCCGGTGCCGTCGTACTGGGTGGCGTCGGAGTTGAAGATCTCCTTCCAGGTCCCGCGTGCGGGCAGCCCGATCCGGTAGTCGTACCGCGGCTCCGGCGAGAAGTTGATCAAGCAGGCGATCATCTGCGCCTGGTCGTCCATCCGCAGGAAGCTGAAGACGTTGCCGCCCCGGTCGTCGGCGTCGATCCACTGGAAACCGGCGGGGTCGGTGTCGAGCTTCCAGAACGCCGGGTGGTCCTTGTAGATCTGGTTCAGGTCCTTGATCATCAGCTGGACGCCGCGGTGACCCCACTGGTTGGAGTCCTCCCAGTCGATCCCGCGCTGCTCGCTGAACTCGCGCTTCTGCCCGAACTCGAGGCCCTGGAAGAGCAGCTGCTTGCCGGGGTGGCTCCACATGAAGCTGTAGAACGCCCGCATGGTGGCGAACTTGCGCCACTCGTCCTGCGGGACGCGCTCGTACATCGACCCCTTGCCGTGCACGACCTCGTCGTGGCTGATCGGCAGCACGAAGTTCTCGCTGTAGGCGTAGGCCATCGCGAACGTCATCAGGTTGTGGTGGTACTGGCGGTAGAGCGGGTCCTGGCCGTAGTAGCGCAGGGAGTCGTTCATCCACCCCATGTTCCACTTGAACCCGAAACCGAGCCCGCCCCAGTCGACCGGCCGCGTGACGCCGGGCCAGGAAGTCGACTCCTCGGCCACGGTGACGATCCCGGGCTTGCGCTGGTAGAGGTGCTGGTTGACGGTCTGCAGCAGCTCGACCGCCTCGAGGTTCTCGTTGCCCCCGTACTTGTTCGGGATCCACTGCCCCGCCTGGCGGGAGTAGTCGAGGTAGAGCATCGAGGCGACGCCGTCGACCCGCAGGCCGTCGATGTGGAACTCCTCGAGCCAGAACAGCGCGTTGGAGACCAGGAAGCTCTTCACCTCGTTGCGCCCGAAGTTGAAGATGTAGGAGCCCCAGTCGGGGTGCCAGCCGAGCTTGGGGTCGTCGTGCTCGTAGAGCGCGGTGCCGTCGAAGCGCTGCAGCGCCCACGGGTCGGTGGCGAAGTGCCCGGGCACCCAGTCGACCAGCACCCCGACGCCAGCCTGGTGCAGCCGGTCCACCAGGTAGCGGAACTCGTCGGGGGAGCCGAACTTGCTCATCGGCGCGAAGTAGCCGGTCACGTGGTAGCCCCACGAGCCCTCGTACGGGTGGTGGGCGACCGGCATGAACTCGACGTGGGTGTAGCCCTGCCAGGTGACGTACTCGACCAGCTGGTCGGCCAGCTCGAGATAGGTCAGCCCCTTGCGCCACGAGCCGAGGTGCACCTCGTAGATGCTCATCGGACGCTGGTGCGCGGCCGCCTCGCCGCGGTACCAGAGCCACTGGTCGTCGCCCCACTGGAACTGGCTCTGGTAGACGATCGACGCGTTGTGCGGCGGGGCCTCGCAGAACCGGGCCATCGGGTCGGCCTTGAGCCGCCAGACGTCGTCGCTGCCCAGCACCTCGAACTTGTAGAGGTTGCCCGTGCTGACGCCCTCGACGAACAGCGCCCAGACGCCCGAGCCGGGCACCAGCTGGAGGTAGTGGCCCTCGCCGTTCCACCAGTTGAAGTCGCCGACCAGCCGGACGGCCTTCGCGTTCGGTGCCCAGACCGAGAAGCGGGTGCCGCGCAGCTCACCGCGCTCGTCGTCGGTGACGGTGGTCTCGATCGCTCCAAGCCGTCGCCAGCACTCGGTGTCGTGGCCCTCGTGGAACCCGGTCAGGTCCCATCCGGTGAGGCCGGCGGTCGGGTCGAATGCCATCAGATCTCCTGGTCGCGATCGTGTGGGTGATCGTGGGACTGCGGGGTGGCGGCCAGCGCGGCGACCGCTCCGAGCGGGATGTGGACCCAGTCGGGACGGTTGCGCACCTCGTAGACCACCTCGTAGACGGCCTTGTCCGCGGTGTAGGCGCGCAGCAGCGCGGTCGCCTCGTCGTCCTCGGCGGGCAGCCCGGCGGCGCGCCGGTAGCCGGCCAGCATCGCCGTGCTGCAGGCCTGCGCCCAGGCCCGGGCGCTCTCGCCGCCGTCGTCGCCGGGGACGCTGGCCGCGGCGTACTCGTAGGAGCGGAGCAGCCCGGCCACGTCCCGCCACGGGTTGTCCGGGGCGACCCGCTCGGCCATCGTCTTGGCCGGCTCGCCCTCGAAGTCGATGATCTTCCACCCGGTCGGGGTGTGCAGCGTCTGCGCGAGGTGGAAGTCGCCGTGGACGCGCTGGGCCGGCAGGTCGCGTCCGCGCAGCTCGTCGAAGCAGCGGCGCAGCCCGTCGGCGTGCTCGGCGAGCGCCGGGGCCGCCTCGGTGGCTACCGCCAGCCGCTCGACCATCACGTCGGCCAGCTCGTCGCCCGCGATGGTGTCGGTGGCGAAGTTCGCCCCGAGGGCGCGGTGGATCTCGGCCAGCGCGCGGCCGAGGTCTTCGGACTCGGCGGTGAAGTCGGCGCCGGCCCGCAGCCGTTCGAGCGCCAGCTCCCAGCCGTCGGTCGCTTCGCGGAGCTTCTCGACCACCATCCCGAAGTCGGCGCTGTGCCGGACGCCCGCGGCGGTCCGCCAGCTGCCCTCGAGCCAGCCGTAGAGGGTGGCGACGTCCTCGATCCCGGCGTCGCTGAGGACCTGGTGGGCCTCGATGTCGAGGTTGCGGCCGAGCTCGAGCCGGCGGAACAGCTTGAGCATCGCCACGTCGCCGTACATCAGCGAGGTGTTCGACTGCTGTCCGCCGAAGACCGTGCTCGGCAGGTCGGCGGTCAGCCGGTCGCTGTCGCGCAGCCGGAAGGCCAGCGAGCCGTCCGCCGAGGTGGCGGCGTACTCGCCGAGCAGCCGGACCAGCAGCACCCGTCGGGCCTCCGAGTCCTGGACGCCGTCGCTGCCGACCAGCCGACCGCGCTCGGGGTCGTCGACCGTGACGATGCCGGCCGGTGCGCTGCCGTTGCCGGCGCTCGGCCCCGCGCCCGGCCCGGGCTCGCCGGCCGGCCGGTAGGCCATCAGCAGCTGGTAGTACTCGACGGCCTCGAGGTCGGTCTGGTCGTCCGGACCGCCGAGCCCGACGTCCGGTGCGGAGCCGGCGTAGCGCACCTCGGCGATCTCGATCCGGACCGCCGGGACGAAGTCGGCCGGCGTCAGCCAACCGAGGTCGACCACGTCGGCCACCCGGAAGTCGCGGCCCTTGCCGCCGAACCAGCGGGCTCCGGCCAGGTGCTCGCGCAGCGCGTCGCGGCGCGGGTCGCCCGGGCCGGAGGAGCCCGACGGACCGGCCGCGGCAGCGGTCACGCCCGGCCCCCGCGGTCGCCGGGGCCCGTGCCGGACGGACTGGCGGTGCCGGTCGGGCGGGCGGTGCCGGACGGGCCGCCGGTGCCGGTCGCCGGGGTCGTCGGCGTCGCGGACGCCGTCGGCTCGGGGGTGGTCTCGGCGGCGTGGTCTGCGGTGCTGTCGGCCGTGCTGTCGGCCGTGCTCTCGGCGGTGGTGTCGGCGGTGGTGTCGGCGGTGCTGTCGGCGGCCGGGATCGGCGCCGCGGCCCGCGGCCGGACGATGGTCAGCACGTGGGCCGGGTCCTCCGGGGTGAGCCGGACGAAGTTGCGGGTGCCCCAGCGCCAGGTCTGCCCGGTGATCTCGTCGTGCACCAGGTAGACCTCGTTCGGCGCCAGCCCGACCGCGTCCATGTCGATGGTCACCTCCGACTCCACCGTCTGGTGCGGGTCGAGGCTGCAGGCGATGATCGTGACGTCGTCGCCGGCCCGCTTGGAGTAGACGATCACCGACGGGTTCGGCGCCTCGTGGAAGGTGATGTCGCGCAGTTGCTGGAGCGACGGGTGGCTGCGGCGGATCTCGTTCAACCGGCCGATGAGCAGCGACAGCGAGTTGCCCGAGGCATCGGCGGCGGCGAAGTCCCGCGGCCGGTACTGGTACTTCTCGCTGTCCAGGTACTCCTCGCTGCCCTGGCGGACCGGCTGGTGCTCGAACAGCTCGAACCCGGAGTAGACGCCCCAGACCGGCGACAGCGTCGAGCCGAGGACCGCGCGGATCGCGAACGCGGTCCGGCTGCCCGACTGCAGGAACGTCGGCAGGATGTCCGGGGTGTTCACGAAGAAGTTCGGCCGGACGAAGCTGTCGGTCTCCCGGGACAGCTCGGTCAGGTACTCGATCAGCTCCCAGCGCTCGTTGCGCCAGGTGAAGTAGGTGTAGCTCTGGTGGTAGCCGACCTTGCCGAGGGTCTGCATCATCTCGGGGCGGGTGAACGCCTCGGCCAGGAAGAGCACGTCGGGGTCGGTGCGGCGGACCTCACCGAGCAGCCAGGCCCAGAAGTTGACCGGCTTGGTGTGCGGGTTGTCGACCCGGAAGATCTTGACCCCGTGCCCGACCCAGAAGTTGATCAGCCGCAGGCACTCGGCGTAGATGCCCTCGCGATCGCGGTCGAAGTTGATCGGGTAGATGTCCTGGTACTTCTTCGGCGGGTTCTCGGCGTAGGCAATCGTGCCGTCGACCCGCTCGCTGAACCACTCGGGGTGGTCGGTCACCCACGGGTGGTCGGGGGAGGCCTGCAGCGCGAAGTCCATCGCGATCTCGAGCCCCAGCTCGTGGGCGCGGGCGACGAACCGGTCGAAGGAGTCGAAGTCGCCCAGGTCGGGGTGGATCGCGTCGTGACCACCCTCCACGTTCCCGATCGCCCACGGCGAGCCCGGGTCGCCGGGGCCGGGGTCGAGGCTGTTGTTCGGCCCCTTGCGGAAGTGCGTGCCGATCGGGTGGATCGGCGGCAGGTAGACGACGTCGAATCCCATCGCGGCGGCCGCCTCGAGCCGCTCGTGGGAGGAGTCGAAGGTGCCCGAGGTCCAGGTGCCGGTGGCCTCGTCGTAGGTCGCGCCCTGCGAGCGCGGGAAGAACTCGTACCAGGAGCTGAACAGCGCGGCGCGCCGGTCGCAGAAGATCGGGTACTCGGCGGTGGGGGAGACCAGCTCGCGCGGGCCGTAGGCGAGCATCGCCTCGCGGACCTCGGGCGACAACGCGATCTCCAGCCGGTCCTCGACCTGCTGCGGGGACTCCAGCGCCGCAGCGGCCTCGCGGAGCACGGCCGCACTGTCGGTGTCCTCGGCGTCGGCGGCGCGCTCGGCGGCCGGGCCGAACAGCTGGACGCCCTCGGCGCAGACCAGGCTGACGTCGATGCCCGCCGGGATCTTGATCTCGGCGTTGTGCACCCAGGTCTCCCACGGGTCGTCCCAGCCCTCGACCCGGAAGTGCCACAGACCGACCTGGTCGAGCACCACGGTGGTGCCCCAGCGGTCGAACCCGGCGGGCGGCACCCGCTCCATCATCGCGACGGTCTCGTTGCCCTCGGGGTCGATCAGCACCACGTTCGCGTTGACGGCGTCGTGGCCCTCGCGGAAGACGGTGGCCTCGATCGGGATCGCCTCGCCGACGGCGGCCTTGGCGGGATAGGCCCCGGACTCGATCACCGGCGACACCTTGGTCACCGGGATCCGGGTGATCGGCGTCCCGTACTCGGGCTCCTCGATCACCAGCGTGCTGCCCGACCGTCCGGACGGGGCGGACGCGGGTGCCGGGTCGGACGCCGGAGTGGGTGCCGGAGCGGACGCGGCCGGGCTGGGCGTGGCCGGGGTGGACGACGTGCGGGGCGCATCGGAGGTCACGGCGCCAACCTAGCGGCTCACCCCGACGGCGGGCAGCGGGCGGTCGGCGCCCGGCGGCTCCGGCGAGCTCTGCGGGGCCGGGTGAGCGGGACTGTCCGAAGGGTGGACCGGCCGGGGCGGCATTTCCTCGCACGAGCCTCGGGTGCTCCCGCTGCCGTTACGGTATGCCGGTGCGCGCCATCCGACGATTCACCGTGCGTCCCGTGCTCCCGGACGCCCTGGCCCCTCTGGCCGACCTCGCCCTGAACCTGCGCTGGTGCTGGCACCCGGAGACGCAGGAGCTGTTCAACGGGGTCGACCCCGATCTCTGGGCCTCCAGCGGCGGCGACCCGATCCGGCTGCTGAGCGAGGTCTCGGCCGACCGGCTGCAGCGGTTGGCCAAGGACCGCAAGTTCGTCAAGAACCTCCAGCTGATCAACGCCGACCTGGCCGACTACATGAGCGCGGACCAGTGGTACCAGGAGTACGCGAGCGGGAACGCGTCGGCGCCGAAGGGGATCGGCTACTTCTCCTCCGAGTTCGGCATCACCGCGGTGCTGCCGCAGTACTCGGGTGGTCTGGGCATCCTCGCCGGTGATCACCTCAAGTCCGCCAGCGACCTCGGCGTTCCGATCATCGGCGTCGGGCTGCTCTACCGGCAGGGCTACTTCAAGCAGTCGCTCAACGGCGCCGGCTGGCAGCAGGAGCGCTATCCGCTGATCGACCCGAACAGCCTGCCGCTGAGCCTGCTGCACGAGGACACCGACGAGGGCGCGGTGCCGGTGCGGATCGAGGTCCCGCTGGCCGGCCGGACGCTGCACGCGCAGGTCTGGCTGGCCCAGGTCGGCCGGGTGCCGCTGCTGCTGCTCGACTCCGACGTCGAGCAGAACCAGGGCGCCGAGCGCGAGGTCACCGACCGGCTGTACGGCGGGGGTGTCGACCACCGACTGGCGCAGGAGCTGCTGCTCGGCGTCGGCGGCGTCAGGGCCATCCGTGAGTACTGCCGGATCACCGGTCACCCCGAGCCCGAGGTGTTCCACATGAACGAGGGCCACGCCGGTTTCCTCGGTCTGGAACGGATCCGCGAGTACATGGAGGACGGCGCGGACTTCGACACCGCGCTTGAGCACACCCGCGCCGGGACGGTGTTCACCACCCACACGCCGGTGCCGGCCGGCATCGACCGGTTCGACAAGCACCTGGTGTTCGACCACTTCAACGGCTTCGGCGCGCTGCCGATCGACCGTGTCCTCCAGCTCGGTGCGGAGGACTACGAGGGCGGCGACCCGGAGAAGTTCAACATGGCGGTGATGGGCTTCCGGCTCGGTCAGCGCGCCAACGGCGTCTCGCAGCTGCACGGCGAGGTCAGCCGGGAGATGTTCCACGGTCTGTGGAAGAGCTTCGACACCGGCGAGGTGCCGATCACCTCGATCACCAACGGCGTGCACCACCAGACCTGGGTGCACCCCGAGCTGCTCGAGCTGCTCGAGAGCCCGCGCGGGAACACCGACACGGTGATCGACGGCTACGACTGGGCCGGCCTCAAGCGGGTCGACCCGGCCACCATCTGGGCGCTCAAGCGGCGGATGCGGACCGACCTGATCGCCATGACCCGGGCCCGGCTGACCGAGAGCTGCCACAACCGGGGGATCTCCGCGGACTGGGTGGGCGGCGTGCTGAGCCCGGACGTGATCACCTTCGGCTTCGCCCGGCGGGTGCCGAGCTACAAGCGGCTGACGCTGATGCTCCGCGACCCGGCGCGGCTCAAGAAGCTGCTCACCGACCCGGACCGGCCGATCCAGATCGTGATCGCCGGCAAGAGCCACCCGGCCGACGAGGGTGGCAAGGCGCTGATCCAGCAGATGGTGCAGTTCGCCGACGCCGAGGACGTCCGGCACCGGATCGTCTTCCTGCCCGACTACGACATCGGCATGGCGCGTCCGCTCTACCCGGGCTGCGACGTCTGGATGAACAACCCGCTGCGCCCCTACGAGGCGTGCGGGACCTCGGGGATGAAGGCGGCGCTCAACGGTGCGGCCAACCTCAGCATCCGCGACGGCTGGTGGGACGAGTGGTACGAGCCGGCGTTCGGCTGGGCCATCCCGTCGGCCGAGGGGATCGAGGACCCCGAGCAGCGCGACGACATCGAGGCCCGCGCGCTCTACGACATCATCGAGGACGAGATCGTCGAGCGGTTCTACGACGTCGACGCGAACGGCCTGCCGCAGCGCTGGATCCAGATGATGGCCGACACCGTGGCCGGCCTCGGCCCGAAGGTGCTGGCCTCGCGGATGGTCCGCGACTACGTGACCAACCTCTACGCGCCCGCGGCGGCGTCGTCGCAGCTGGTCAGCGACCGGCCCGACAGCGCCAAGGAGCTGGCGGCCTGGAAGGCCCGGGTCCGGGCGGCCTGGCCGCAGGTGGCCGTCGACCACGTCGAGAGCCTCACCGGTGACGCGGTCGAGGTCGGGACCGACATCCAGGTCAGCGCGCTGGTGCGGCTCGGCTCGCTCAGCCCCGACGACATCGAGGTCCAGCTGGTTGCGGGCCGGGTGGACGCCGAGGACAACCTGCACGAGACGCACAGCTACCCGTTCCCCTCCGGCGAGGACGTGGACGGCAGCGGGCTGCGTCGCTACGAGGGCGTCGTCGCCGCCGACCGGACCGGGTCGATCGGCTACACCGTCCGGGTGGTGCCGAGCCACCCCGACCTGGCCAGCGTGGCCGAGATGGGCCTGGCGGCGCTGCCGTCGGACCTGCCGCAGCCGCCGAGCGCCTGAGCGTCACCGTCTGATCAGAACCGTCTGATCAGACACCAGCGGGTGAGATCGGGCCGGGTGTTCCCGGCCCGGTCTCACCCGTTGTGCTGTCCGGGGTGGGGGAGACTGACTGCATGCGCATCGTCATCGCCGGAGGTCACGGCCAGATCGCCCTGCTGCTGTCGCGCCGCCTGGCCGACGCGGGGCACCAGCCGGTCGGGCTGATCCGCAACCCCGAGCAGGCCGACGACGTCCGGGTCGCCGGCGCCGAGCCGGTCGTCCTCGATCTCGAGCAGAGCTCGGTGGACGAGATCGGGCTGGCCCTCGACGGCGCCGACGCGGTCGTGTTCGCCGCGGGCGGCGGCCCGAACAGCGGAGCGGCGCGCAAGCTGACCGTCGACCGCGACGGGGCGGTGCTGCTGGCTCGGGCGGCGGAGACCGCCGGGGTCCGGCGCTACGTGATGATCTCCGCACTCGCCGCCGACGACTACGACCGCGACGCCGCCGACGTCGAGACCGGCGAGGTGTTCCAGGTCTACCTGCGCGCCAAGGCCGAGGCCGACGAGGCCGTCCGGGCCAGCGAGCTCGACTGGACCGTGCTCCGCCCCGGCGGGCTGACCGACGACCCCGGGACCGGTCGCGTCCGGTTGGCCGAGCGGACCGGCCGGGGCACGATCCCGCGGGCCGACGTCGCCGCGCTGGTCGCCGCCTGCCTGACCGACGGTCTGGCCGTCGGCGTCCAGGTCGAGGCGGTCAGCGGCGACACCCCGATCGGCGAGGCGCTGGCCGCTCTCGGCTGAGCGACGAGCGGCCCGGTCGCGCCTCTCAGTCGGCCTGCAGCACCACCACGGTCCGGCCCGGGATGGTCAGCATCCCGTCGGCCGCGAAGCGGTCACCCTCGATCTCGCCGTCCGCGCCGGTGTGGCAGATCATCGAGTAGCCGCTGGCCCAGGCCCCGCCCGGCAGCTCGACCGTCACCGGGTCGACACCGGCGTGGATCCACACCAGGTAGGCGTCGTCGGCCTCGCGCTCCGGCCGGTCGTCGGCCAGGTACATCCCGAGCGTCCGGCGGCCGGGGTCGTTCCACTCCGCGTCGGTCATCTCACCGGACCGGTCGTGCGGATAGCCGCTGAACCAGGCGATGTTCTTGCGTCCGGTCTTCTTCCGCCCTCGCCGCGGCCTGACGTCCTCGCCGTGCCGGAAGGTGGTGCGGGCGAACACCGGGTGCTGGGCCCGCAGCGCGGTCAGCGTGGTGGTCAGCCGGTGCAGGTCCTCCCAGGTCTGCTGGGTGTCCCAGTGCACCCACGAGATCGGCGAGTCCTGGCAGTAGGCGTTGTTGTTGCCGCCCTGGGTGCGGCCGATCTCGTCGCCGGCCAGGATCATCGGCACGCCGGTCGACAGCAGCATCGTGGCCATCATGTTCTTGGTCTGCCGGTGCCGCAGCGCGTTGATCGCGGGGTCGTCGGTCTCGCCCTCGTAGCCGCAGTTCCAGGAGCGGTTGTCGTCGCTGCCGTCGCGGTTAGACTCCCCGTTGGCGCTGTTGTGCTTGACGTCGTAGGTGACCAGGTCGCGCAGCGTGAAGCCGTCGTGCGCGGTGACGAAGTTGATGCTCGAGGTGGCCGGGCGGTCGCTGTGGTCGAAGACGTCGGTCGAGCCGGCCAGCCGGACCGCGAGCTCGGAGACCCCGCCGATGTTGCCGCGCCAGAAGTCCCGGACGAACCCGCGGAACCGGTCGTTCCACTCCGTCCAGCGTGGGCCGAAGGCCCCGACCTGATAGCCGTACGGGCCGACGTCCCACGGCTCGGCGATCATCTTCACGTCCGCCAGCACCGGGTCGTCGGCGATCGCGGCCTTGAACGGATGATCTTGACGGACGTGGTGCTCGCTGTCCCGCAGCAGCGTGGTGACCAGGTCGAAGCGGAAGCCGTCGACGCCCATCTCGGTGACCCAGAACCGCAGCGAGTCCAAGATCATCCGCAGTACGCCCGGGTTGGAGGTGTCGACCGAGTTGCCGCACCCGGTGACGTCGTAGTCGTTGCGTTGATCATGGGTCAGCCGGTAGTAGCCGGCGTGGTCGATGCCCCGGAACGACAGCGTCGGGCCCTCGTGGCCGCCTTCCCCGGTGTGGTTGTAGACCACGTCGAGGATCACCTCGATCCCGGCGGCGTGCAGCGCCGAGACCATCTCCTTGAACTCGCGGACCTGCTGACCCATCGTGCCCACCGAGCAGTACGCGGCGTGCGGGGCGAAGAACCCGAGGCTGTTGTAGCCCCAGTAGTTGCTCAGCCCGCGGCCGATCAGGAACGGCTCGGAGACGAAGTGGTGCACCGGCAGCAGCTCGACCGCGGTCACCCCGGTGGCCTTGAGGTGGTCGATCACCGCCGGGTAGGCGAGCCCGGCGTACGTGCCGCGCAGGTGCTCGGGCACCGCCGGGTGCAGCTGGGTGTAGCCCTTGACATGCAGCTCGTAGATCACCGACTCGGCCAGCGGGACCCGCCGCGCGACCGGCGCCGGCGGCGGCGTCTCCTCGACCACCACGCTCAGCGGCACCGCGGCGAAGCTGTCGGTCGGGTCGGGCAGGTAGTCCGACTCCGGGGTGTGGTCGAGGATCGGGCCGCTGTAGTCGACACCGCCGGTGATCGCCCGCGCGTAGGGGTCCACCAGCAGCTTGGCCGGGTTGAACCGGCGACCGTCCTCGGGGGCCCACTCGCCGTGCACCCGGTAGCCGTAGCGCTGCTCGGCCCCGACGCCGGGGACGTGGGTGGTCCAGACGCCCTCGGCGTCCATCGTCATGTCGAAGTTGTGCTGGGTGCGGTCCTCGTCCACCAGCGCCAGCTCGACCCGGGTCGCGCGCGGCGCCCAGAGGCCGAAGGAGGTCCCGCCGTCCCGGACGTGCGCCCCGAGCAGGGTCACGTCGGTGGGCGTGGGCAGATCCACGTGCGTCATGTGTCAACTTCCCGTTGTCCTGCAGGCTCCGCGGCCGTCCGGCCGCCGCGGGGCACCTCCAGGTTGTGCACCAGCGCGCCCATTGTGCCCGTAACCGGACCGGCGCGTGCCCGACACCGGGAGCGCGCGACCGGACGGCCGGTCGACCCGGCTCCGCCGCGTCCCTGCGGCGGCGTCGTCACCGCGGCGTCCTAGGGTGCCGCCCATGACGCAGACATCCGGCTCCGGGGGCGACGAGGTCGTCCGGCTCGAGGTGGCCGACGGCGTGGCCACGATCCGGGTCGACAAGCCCAGGATGAACGCCCTCGACGCGGACATCCAGCACCGGCTCGGCGAGGCGGCCCGCGCCTGCGACGCCCGCGACGACGTCGCCGCGGTGGTGATCACCGGCGGGCCGCAGGTGTTCGCCGCCGGTGCGGACATCAAGGAGATGGCCGGCCTCGACCACGCCGCGATGGCCACCCGGTCGGCCCGGCTGCAGGCCGACTTCGCCGCGGTGGCGAGGATCGGCAAGCCGGTGGTCGCGGCGGTCAACGGGTACGCGCTGGGCGGCGGCTGCGAGCTCGCGCTCTGCGCGGACGCCCGAATCGCCGCCGACGACGCGGTGTTCGGCCAGCCCGAGATCAAGCTCGGGCTGATCCCGGGCGCCGGCGGCACCCAGCGGCTGGCCCGGCTGGTCGGCCCGGCCCGGGCCAAAGAGCTGATCTTCACCGGGCGGTTCGTCGACGCGGCCGAGGCGCTGGCCCTCGGGCTGGTCGACCAGGTGGTGCCGGCCGCCGAGGTCGCCGAGCGCGCACGCGCCTGGGCGGCGCGGTTCGTCGGCGGTCCCGCGCTCGCGCTGCGGGCGGCCAAGGCCTGCGTCGACACCGGGCTGGGGCTGCCGCTCGAGGTCGGCCTCGACCTCGAGCAGCGCCAGTTCGCCGCCCTGTTCGGCACCGAGGACGCGCGGGCCGGGACGGCCGCGTTCGTGGCCAAGACCGAGCCCCGGTTCACCGGCCGCTGACGGTTTGAGGTCTCTTGTTACCCGTGAGTAATATCGGCACCGACCGCGAGGAGGCAGCCAGATGAAGATCGCCGTACTGGTGAAGTACGTCCCGGACGCGACCGGCGACCGGGGCTTTGCCGACGACGCGACCGTCGACCGCGAGGGCACCGACGGGCTGCTCTCCGAGCTCGACGAGTACGCCCTCGAGCAGGCGCTGCGGATCGCCGAGGACGGCGACGCCGGCGACGACGTCGAGGTGGTCGCGGTGACCGTGGGTCCCGACGACGCCGCGGACGCGATCAAGCGCGCGCTGCAGATGGGCGCGCACTCCGGGGTCCACGTCCTCGACGACGCCCTGCACGGCTCCGACGCCCCGGCCACCAGCGCGGTCCTCGCCGCCGCGGTCCGCAAGCTCGAGCCCGACCTGGTGATGTGCGGGATGGCCTCCACCGACGGGTCGATGGGCGTGGTGCCGGCGATGCTGGCCGAGCGGCTCGGCTGGCCGGCCGCGACGTTCGGGGCCACCGTGGCGACCGACGGCAGCACGGTGACGATCCGCCGCGACGGCGACGTCGCCAGCCAGACCGTCGAGGCCGCGCTGCCCGCCGTGGTGAGCGTCACCGACCAGTCGGGCGAGGCGCGTTACCCCTCGATGAAGGGGATCCTGGCGGCCAAGAAGAAGCCGGTCGAGACCTGGGACCTGGCCGACCTCGGCGTCGAGCCGGCCACGGTCGGCGCCGGTGCCGCCTGGACGGCGGTCCGGCAGACCGCCCCGCGTCCGCCGCGCGAAGCGGGCCGTCAGGTCACCGACGAGGACGGCTCCGGCGCGAGCGCGCTGGTCGAGTTCCTCAGCGCCGGCAAGTACGTCTGACCGGTCGCAGCGGGTCGCGGACAGGTCGCAGCAGGTCCAGAGCAGGACGAGAGGGAGAACGAACGATGGCGCAGGTGGTGGTGCTGGTCGAGCAGGCCGGTGACGGCGTGGCCAAGCCGAGTCTCGAGCTGCTGACGCTGGCCCGGCGACTCGGTGAGCCGGTGGCGGTCCTGTTCGCCGACCCGGACCGGGCCGCGGCGCTGGCGCCGACCCTCGGCGAGTACGGCGCGACCGCGGTGCTGAGCGCCTCCGGACCGGACTTCGAGGACTACCTGGTCGGCCCGAAGGTCGACGCGCTGGCCCAGGTCGTGGCCCACCGGCAGCCGGCCGCGGTGCTGGTCAGCTCCGGTCTCGAGGGCAAGGAGATCGCCGCCCGGCTCGCGGTCCGCACCGAGTCCGGGCTGATCACCGACGCCGTCGACGTCCGCGCCGGCGAGGACGGCCCGGAGACCACCCAGTCGGTGTTCGCCGGCAACTGGTCGGTCACCGCCACGGTCACCCACGGCACGCCGATCATCACCGTGAAGCCGAACGCCGTCGCGCCCGAGCCGGCACCGGCCAGCCCGCAGGTCGAGCCGCTCGAGGTCACCGTCGCCGACACTTCGAAGGGCGCCCGGATCACCGCCACCGAACCGAAGCGGTCGAGCGGTCGGCCCGAGCTGACCGAGGCCGCCGTGGTGGTCTCCGGTGGCCGCGGCACCGGCGGTGACTTCTCCGAGGTCGAGGCCCTGGCCGACGCGCTCGGCGGGGCGGTCGGCGCCTCGCGGGCCGCCGTCGACTCGGGGTGGTACCCGCACAGCTACCAGGTCGGCCAGACCGGCAAGACGGTCTCCCCGCAGCTCTACGTGGCGGCCGGGATCTCCGGGGCGATCCAGCACCGCGCCGGCATGCAGACCTCGAAGGCGATCGTCGCCGTCAACAAGGACCCGGAGGCGCCGATCTTCGCGCTGGCCGACCTCGGCGTGGTGGGCGACCTGCACACCGTGCTGCCCGCCGTCGCCGACGAGGTCGCCAAGCGGAAGGGCTGAGCCCCGCACCGACGGAGCGAACCGCCCGCCCGTCGGTGCGGCGGGTCTAGCCTGATCCGGTGACCCGGACCTATCTCGACCACGCGGCCAGCACGCCGATGCGGCCGGTCGCGATCGAGGCGGTCGCC
The DNA here is from genome assembly GCF_014137855.1 of Microlunatus kandeliicorticis. Classification (GTDB taxonomy): domain Bacteria; phylum Actinomycetota; class Actinomycetes; order Propionibacteriales; family Propionibacteriaceae; genus Microlunatus; species Microlunatus kandeliicorticis. The sequence goes on along the minus strand of NZ_JACGWT010000005.1, from coordinate 188,454 downwards.
GTCGAGCTGTCCCGCACCGGCAACCCCTCCTCGCTGCACGGCTCCGGCCGCGCCGCCCGCAAGCGCGTCGAGGAGTGCCGGGAGCAGATCGCCGCCGCGGTCGGTGCCCATCCCACCGAGGTGGTCTTCACCTCCGGGGGCACCGAGTCGGACAACCTCGCCGTCCTGGGCGGCTTCGCCGCGGCACGGCGCCGGGGCCGCGACGTCGTGGTCTGCGCCGCCACCGAGCACCACGCGGTGCTCGACACCGTGCACCGGCTGGGGACCGCGGGCGCCACCGTCGAGGTGGTCGGCGTCGACGCCGAGGGCCGGCCCGATCCCGAGGCGCTCGCCGCGCTGGTCGACCGGTACGCCGACCGGCTCGGCGTGGTCTCGGTGATGGCCGCGAACAACGAGACCGGAGTGTGCACCGACCTCGACGCCGTGGTCGCGGCCGGACGCCGGAGCCCGGCGCTGCTGCACAGCGACGCCGTCCAGCTGGTCGGTCAGCGGCCGTTCTCGTTCGCCGACTCCGGGCTCGACGCGGTCAGCCTGACCGGGCACAAGCTCGGCGGTCCGGTCGGCACCGGCGCCCTGCTGCTCCGCCGCGACGCCGCGGTCGACCCGATCCAGTTCGGCGGGGGACAGGAGCGCGAGCTGCGCTCCGGGACCCTCGACGTGGCCGGGATCGCCGGGTTCGCGGCCGCGGTCGACGCCGCCGTCGCGGCGCTGGCCACCGAGCAGCCCCGCCGCGCCGCCCTCCGCGACCGGCTGGTCGCCGGGGTCCTCGCCGCGGTCCCCGGCTCCCGGCTGAACGGCGGCGGGGAGCGGCTGCCCGGGATCGCCAACCTCGAGTTCGCCGGCGCCGACGCCGACGCGGTGCTGATGCTGCTCGACCGGGCCGGGATCGACTGCTCGACCGGTTCGGCCTGCAGCGCAGGACTGGCCCAGCCCAGCCACGTCCTGCTGGCCATGGGCCGCGACCCGCGGCAGGCGCGTTCGGCCCTCCGGTTCTCGCTCGGGCACCCGAGCACCGAGGCGGACGTCGCCGCCCTGCTCGCCGCGCTGCCCGAGGCGGTCGAGCGCGGCCGGCTCGCCTCCGCCGCCTGAACCGCGCCGTCGCCGGACGTCCGGTGTCGGTGCTTGCTGCCACCATCGGGCCGTGACCCGCTACGCGATCGACGCCGCCGTCGCCCTCGACCTGGTCCGCCGGGCCTCCGACGCCGACCGGCGCCACCCGCTGGTCGGACCGGCGGTGCTGCGCTCCCAGGTGCTGGCCCGGGTCTGGGCCGACGTCCGGTCCGGCCGGCTGGACGAGCCGGCCGGCCGCGCCCTGGTCGACCGGCTGGCCGGCTTCCGGATCCGGCTGCTCGGCGACCGGGTGTCCCGGGCGACCGCGTGGCGGATCGCCCGCGAGGCCGACTGGGACGACGTCACCGCGGCCGAGTACCTCGCCGTCGCCGTCCTCCAGGCCGACGTGCTGGTGACCGACGACCCGGAGCTCCGCGCCCGGGCCGACGGGCGGATCGCGGTGGCCGGGCCGGACGTGCTGGACGCGCCGCCAGCCGGCTGACCGACCTGCTTGTCATTCCGCTTCGCAGAAGCTAACGTCCGCGATACGGAAAACGAGAGGACCTCATGCCGACTCCGAGCCCGGGCTACGCGATCACGCTGCGGATCGACGCCCCCGCCAGCCCCACCGTCACCTCCGAGCTGGCCCGGTGCGTCGCCGCCGCCGGCGGCTCGGTGACCGCGCTCGACATCGTCGAGTCCCGGCCCGACGCCCTGGTCGTCGACCTGACCTGCGACACCAGCGGCGAGGACCACGCCACCACGGTCGCGGCGGCGCTCGAGACGCTGCCCGGGGTCGCGGTCCGCAAGGTCAGCGACCGGACGTTCCTGCTGCACCTGGGCGGCAAGCTGGCCGTCGAGCCCAAGGTGCGGCTCCGCAACCGTGACGACCTGTCCCGCGCCTACACCCCGGGCGTCGCCCGGGTCTGCCGGGCCATCGCCGCGCACCCGGAGGACGCGCGCCGGCTGACCATCAAGCGCAACACCGTCGCGGTGGTCACCGACGGCACCGCGGTGCTCGGACTGGGTGACATCGGTCCGGCCGCCGCACTCCCGGTGATGGAGGGCAAGGCGGCCCTGTTCAAGCAGTTCGCCGACGTCGACGCGTGGCCGGTCTGCCTGGACACCACCGACACCGAACAGATCATCGCGATCGTCAACGCCCTCGCTCCGGTCTACGGCGGCGTCAATCTCGAGGACATCGCTGCCCCGCGGTGCTTCGAGATCGAGGCCCGGCTGCGCGCCGAGCTCGACATCCCGGTCTTCCATGACGACCAGCACGGGACCGCGATCGTCGTACTGGCCGCCCTGGTCAACGCGCTCCGGCTGGTCGGCAAGACCATCGACCGGGCCCGGATCGTCGTCTCCGGGGTCGGCGCGGCCGGGCACGCGATCGTCCAGCTGCTCCGCGCCCAGGGGGCGACCCGGATCGTCGCCTGCGCCCGCAGCGGAGCCGTCCACCGCGGTGGCTCCTACACCGACGCCCACCGCCGCTGGATCGCCGACCACACCAACCCCGACGGGTTCGACGGCACGCTGGTGCAGGCGCTCGCCGGTGCGGACGTGTTCATCGGCGTCTCCGGTCCCGACCTGCTCACCGGAGCCGACGTGGCGACCATGGCCGACGGAGCGATCGTGCTGGCGCTGGCCAACCCGGACCCCGAGATCGCGCCGGCCGAGGCGGCCGAGCACGCCGCGGTGGTGGCCACCGGGCGCAGCGACTTCCCCAACCAGATCAACAACGTGCTGGCCTTCCCCGGACTGTTCCGCGGCCTGCTCGACGCCGCCGCGCGCGACATCACCACACCGATGCTGGTCGCCGCCGCCGAGGCGATCGCCGACTGTGTCGGGCCCGACGAGCTCAACGCCAGCTACATCGTCCCCAGCGTGTTCGACGCCCGGGTCGCCCCGGCGGTCGCCGCCGCGGTGGCGCGGGTGGCGGGGGAGGGACGGCCGGTGCCGACCGGGGGCGAGCCGGACGCGACACCGCACCGGGTCGAGCAGCCGGTCCCCGTCGGGGTGTGAGTCAGTGGTTGGCTGGGCCCCTGACGCGGGCGTCGGCCGACCGCCGGCGTCCCCGCACCCGACCCGCGACCGACGAATGAGGCGAGAATGAGCATCGAGGTCACCGACCCGCACCCGATCGACCGTGCCGAGGAGATCCTCACCGACGAGGCGCTGGCCTTCCTGGAGAAGCTGCACCGCACCTTCGGGGCGCGCCGCGACGACCTGGTCGCCGCCCGCAGGGGCAACCGGCTGGAGGCGTCCCGGTCGGGCCGGCTCGAGCTGCTGCCGCACACCGTCGACGTGCGCAACGGCGACTGGCAGGTCGCGCCCGCCCCGCCCGCGCTGCAGGACCGCCGGGTCGAGATGACCGGCCCCGCCTCACCGGCCAACATGGCGATCAACGCGCTGAACTCGGGCGCCAAGGTCTGGCTGGCCGACCTGGAGGACGCCGGGCACCCGCGCTGGTCGAACGTGATCGACTCGATCCTCAACCTGCGCGACGCCGCCCGCGGCACGCTCGCCTTCACCAACGCGCAGGGCAAGTCCTACGCGCTGCGCACCGACGCCCCGCTCGCCGTGGTGGTGATGCGGCCGCGCGGCTGGCACCTGCCCGAGGACCACGTCCGCGTCGACGGCAAGCCGACCGTGGGGGCGCTGACCGACTTCGGGCTGCACTTCTTCCACCTGGCCCGCACGCTGATCGAGAACGGGCACGGGCCGTACTACTACCTGCCCAAGATGGAGAGCCACCTCGAGGCGCGGCTGTGGAACGACGTCTTCACCTTCGCCGAGGCCGAGCTGGGGATCGAGCACGGCACGGTCCGGGCCACGGTGCTGATCGAGACCATCCCGGCCGCCTTCGAGATGGAGGAGATCCTCTACGAGCTCCGCGAGCACGCCTCGGGGCTGAACGCCGGTCGCTGGGACTACCTGTTCAGCATCATCAAGTACTTCCGCGACGCGGGCAGCCGGTTCGTGCTGGTCGACCGCGCCGACATCACCATGACCGCGCCGTTCATGCGGGCCTACACCGAGCTGTTGGTCCGCACCTGCCACAAGCGCGGTGCGTTCGCGATGGGCGGGATGGCCGCGTTCATCCCCAGCCGCAAGGACGAGGCGGTCAACGCCGCCGCCTTCGAGAAGGTGCGCTCCGACAAGTCCCGCGAGGCCGCAGACGGCTTCGACGGCTCTTGGGTCGCCCACCCCGACATGGTCGAGCTCTGCGCCGAGGTGTTCACCGAGACGCTCGGCGACAAGCCCAACCAGCTCGACCGGCTCCGCGAGGACGTCCGGGTCGACCCCTTCGAGCTGCTCGACATCTCCTCGGCCCAGGGCGCCAACACCGAGCAGGGGCTGCGCAACAACCTCGAGGTCGCGCTGGTCTACATCGCCACCTGGCTGTCCGGGAACGGGGCGGTGGCCATCCACAACCTGATGGAGGACGCCGCCACCGCCGAGATCAGCCGGTCGCAGGTGTGGCAGGAGATCCACAACAAGGTGATCCTCGCCGACACCGGCGAGACGGTCAGCCGCAAGCTCGTCCAGCGGCTGCTCGACGAGGAGGCCGGCAAACTCCAGCAGAGCGTCCCGGCCGACACCTGGGAGAAGTACTACGTCCCGGCGAAGAAGCTGCTGGCCGACCTGTGTCTCGGCGAGGACTTCGTCGACTTCCTCACCCTGCCCGCCTACGAGCTGATCAAGTGAGCGCCACCGGATGACCCCGACCCCCACGCCGACCGCACCGCGTCCGGGACGCCCGCAGCCCGACGCGGCCGTACTCGACCCGGCCGTGCTCGCCGCGGCCGACGCCCGGCTGGCCGGCACCGACGCGCTGCTCGCCACCGCCTACCCGGGCGAGGACGGCAGCCGGCAGCCGGTGCACACGGTCTACGTCCCGGGCCACCGGTTCGACGCCGGCACCGTCGCGGCGTGGGGGGAGCAGGCCCGCGACGCCGTCGCCCGGTTCGGCGGTGCCGAGGCGATGACCGCGGCGCTCGGGCTGGGGGAGCGCTCCGCCGCGGTGGCGTCCCGGATCGACGCCAAGCTGGCCCGCGAACCGATCGAGGACCTGCGGATCGACTTCGAGGACGGTTACGGCCCGCGCCCGGACGAGGACGCCGAGGTGGTCGCCGCGGCCACCGCCCTGGCCCGGACCGTGAACGACGGCACCGCGCCGCCGTTCGTCGGGATCCGGTTCAAGTGCTTCGAGGCCCCGACCCGGCACCGGGGGATCCGGACGCTCGACCTCTTCCTCGGCACCCTGCTCGAGCACGGTCCGCTGCCCGACGGGCTCCGGCTCACGCTGCCCAAGGTCAGCACCGTCGACCAGGTGGCCGTGATGGTCGACGTCTGCGCGGCGTTCGAGCAGACGGCCGGGCTGCCTCCGGGCCGGCTCGGCTTCGAGATCCAGGTCGAGACCCCGCAGCTCATCCTGGCCGCCGACGGCAGCTGCCCGCTCGCACCGGCCCTGCACGCCGGCGGCGGCCGGGTCACCGGCCTGCACTACGGCACCTACGACTACAGCGCCTCGCTGCAGATCGCCGCCGCCCACCAGTCGATGGAGCACCCGGCCGCCGACCACGCCAAGCAGGTCATGCAGCTGGTCGCGGCGGGCACCGGCGTCCAGCTCTCCGACGGCTCGACCAACGTGCTCCCGGTCGGTTCGCGCGACCAGGTGCTGGCGGCCTGGCGTCTGCACCACCGACTGGTCCGGCGCTCGCTCGAGCGCGGCTTCTACCAGGGCTGGGACCTGCACCCGGCCCAGCTGCCGACCCGGTACGCGGCCAATATCGCGTTCTGGACCGAGGACTTCGACGCCGCCGCGGCCCGACTGGCCGCCTACGTCGGGCGGACCGGCGGCGGCGTGCTCGACGAGCCGGCCACCGCCCGGGCGCTGGCCCGCTACCTGTACCGCGGGTACCAGTGCGGAGCCACCGACGCCGAGCAGCTGACCGCCGCGACCGGGCTGGGCCCGGACGCGCTCGGTGCGCTGGCCCGGCCCCGCTCGGACACCGAGAACGTCGACCTTCCCCCGACGGGCCGGGCGACCCCGGGCGCCGCCGGCGCCGACCCGACCGACCAGGAGGACCACCGGTGAGCACCGACCGTCCGGACCGCCCGCACGCCCACCCGCACGCCTACCCGCACGGCGCGGCGCCCGGCCGGACCACCGAGCACGGGGCCTACTACACCCCGACCGGTGGCATGCCGGGCTGGAACGACCTGGTCACCGACCGGGCGGTGGTCACCACCTCCTACGCGGTGATCCCGCGCGGGTGCCTGCGCGACATCGTCACCAGCTTGCTGCCGTTCTGGACCGGCACCCGGCTCTGGGTGCTGGCCCGGCCGCAGACCGGGTTCGCCGAGACGTTCTCGCAGTACCTGGTCGAGGTGGCCGCCGGCGGCGGGAGCGACCGGCCGGAGACCGACCCCGACGCCGAGACGGTGCTGTTCGTGGTCGACGGCACGCTCGAGCTGACGCTGGACGGGACGAGCCACCCGCTGCCCACCGGCGGCTACGCCTATCTGCCGCCGGCGGCGGACTGGACGCTGCACAATCGCGGCGGCGCGACCGCCCGGTTCCACTGGATCCGGAAGAACTATCAGCGCGTCGACGGTCTGGACGCGCCCGATCCGGTGATCACCGAGGAGTCGGCGATCACCCCGGGCCGGATGCCCGAGTGGGGCGAGCGCTGGTCGACCACCCGGTTCGTCGACCCCGACGACCTGCGGCACGACATGCACGTCAACATCGTCAGCTTCGAGCCCGGTGGGCTGATCCCGTTCGCCGAGACCCACGTGATGGAGCACGGGCTCTACATCCTCGAGGGCCGGGCGGTCTACCGGCTCAACGACGACTGGGTCGAGGTGCAGGAGGGCGACTTCCTGTGGCTGCGGGCGTTCTGCCCGCAGGCCTGCTACGCCGCTGGCCCGGGCCGGTTCCGCTATCTGCTCTACAAGGACGTCAACCGGCACATGCCGCTCGGCCGACCGTTCGGCTGAGCCCTCCGGACGACCCTCCCGGACGAGCCCGGGAACCGCTCCGGCGCGGTGGCAGACTGGCGTCGTGACGAGCGCGGCCGGTGAGCTGGGGACGGGTCTGACCCCCGTTCTCGGGACGCCGGTGGAGCTCGGTCCGGGCGACCCGGGGCTGCCGGTCGACCCGCAGCTCCCGGCCCGCGCACCGCTGGTCGGCGACCCGGCCGAGCGCCGGCTGCACCGGCAGGTGTGGGCCGACCTCCGCTGGGCCTTCCGGCCCCCGTGGAACTGGCTGGCCGGGGTGGTGATCAACCTCGTGCTCGGCGCGCTGTGGCTGTTCGTCGACCCGCTGCACCACGGCGACCGGCGGGCCTGGGCGGTCATCGTCGGCAGCTACTTCGCGGTCTGGGTGCTGGCCGACGTCACCACCACCAACGTGCTCGGCGCGGACGCGGTCCGGGTGACGGCCCGGCTCCGTCACGGCATCCCGCTGCGCCGCATCCTGCTGGTCAAGAACCTGACGCTGCTGATCATCGTCGGGCTGCCCACGCTGCTGCTCACCGGTGGGATCGCGCTGGTCGACAGCCACCACGCGGTCGCGGTGCTGTTCACCGGGCTGGGGGTGCTGTTCCCGATCCTCACCTGGCTGGGGATCGGCAACCTCGTCTCGGTGGCCATGCCGGTGGCGGCGCTGCCGTTGCGGCAACGCTGGATCAACCGGCGCGACCGCTGGCGGACGCTGCGCTGGGGCGTCGCGCTCGGGCTGCCCTACGCGCTCTACGCCCTGGTCAGTCCGGTGAGCGACCTGCCGCGGCTGATCGACGACAACACCGTGCTGCACATCCACGCCCACGGGGCCCGGGCGATCACCATGGCCGTCACCGGGCTGGCCTTCTGGGTGCTCGGCACCGCGCTCGGGCTGCTGGTCGCCCGGCACCGCGCGGTGCGGTTCGACGACCTGCCCGACGAGTGGCGCGAGGAGCCGCTGGTCCGCACCCTGGCCAAGATCCGGCTCGACCTGGCCACCCTGCTCCGGCTCAGCCGCGACCGACGAAGGGCATCCCGGCTGCCGTGATGACGAGCGAGTTGACGCTGGTGGACAGCGGCAGCTCGACCATCCAGCAGACCGCCTCGGCCACCTGCGCGACGTCGAAGGTCGGCTCGACCATCCGGGACCCGTTGGGCTGCAGCGCCCCGACGTCGTCGCCGATGCCGCTCATCATCTGGGTGGCCGCGTTGCCGATGTCGATCTGACCGCCGCGCACCGAGAACGGCCGGCCGTCGAGCTCGATCGACTTGGTCAGCCCGGTGATCGCGTGCTTGGTCGCCGTGTAGGCCACGCTGGCCGGTCGCGGCGCGTGCGCCGAGATCGACCCGTTGTTGATGATCCGGCCGCCCTGCGGGTCCTGCCGCTTCATGATCCGGACCGCGGCCGCCGCGCAGAGCATGGAGCCGGTCAGGTTGATCGCCACCACCTGCTGCCACGCGTCGTGGTCGACCTCGTCGACCGCGCCGGAGGCGCCGATCCCGGCGTTGTTGAACAGCGCGTCCACCCGGCCGAACCGGGCCTCGACGGCGGCGAAGCCGGCCTCCACCGAGGCGGGGTCGCTGACGTCCATCGGCACCGTGAGTCCGGCGCCACCGGCCGCGACCCCGTCGCCCTCGAGGGTCTCGGTCAGCGGCTCCGGGCGTCGTCCGGTGACCGCCACCCGGTGCCCTCGGGCCAGCAGGGCCCGCGCCGCGGCGCGTCCGATCCCGCTGCCGCCCCCGGTGACCACCACGACCTGGGACTGTGGTCGCTCCGCCATCGCTGCTCCCTCGCTCGCGACCGTCCGCCCGGCGTCCGGTCCTTGACAGAAGACTGGAACCACTCCAAGATGTCGTCATGCGGAAGATCACTTCCGCGATACGGAATCAGTGAGGTAGCTCCTGATGGTCACTCTCGCAGACTTCAACGCGGCGGCCCCCGACCGGGCCGCCTCCGTGCTCCGGCCCTGCCTCGACGTCGACCGCTGGATCGCCGAGGTCGTCGCCGGTCGCCCGTACGCCGACACCGACGCCCTGACCGCCACGGCCGCCGCGGCCGCCGACCCGTTGAGCGCGGCCGAGGTCGAGAGCGCGCTGGCCCACCACCCGCGGATCGGCGAGCGGGCCGCGGGGGAGAGCGCCGAGGCCGGCCTGTCGCGTGGGGAGCAGGCGGGTCTGGACACCGGCGGCGACGTGCCGCGACGATTGCGGGAGGGCAACGCCGCCTACGAGCGGCGCTTCGGCCGGGTGTTCCTGATCCGGGCCGCGGGCCGGAGCAGCGAGGAGATCCTCGCCGAGCTCGACCGCCGGCTCGGCAACGACGACGAGACCGAGGCCGCCGAGACCGCTGAGCAGCTCCGCCAGATCGCCCTGGTGCGGCTGCAGGGTGCCGTCGGCGGCGGACCCGACGACGGACCGCCCGCCCCGGACCAGCGAACGGACCAGCGAACGGACCCCCGATGAGCCTGATCACCGCGCACGTCCTCGACGCGGTCGGCGGCGCGCCGGCCGCCGGGATGACCGTCGAGCTCCGCCGCGCCGACGCCGCCGGGTCCGACGCGCCGCTCGCCACCGCGCTCACCGACGCCGACGGCCGGGTCCGCGAGCTCGGCCCCGAGACGCTCGAGCCGGGCGCCTACGCGATCACCTTCGGCACCGGAGCCTGGTTCGCCGACCGCGGCACCCCGACCTTCTACCCCGAGGTCCGGGTGCTGGTCGCCGTCGGAGCCGACCCGCACTACCACGTCCCGCTGCTGCTCAGCCCGTTCGCCTACTCGACCTACCGCGGCAGCTGACCGACCACCCACCCGCCGCCCGACCCGCCCGACCCGCCCGACCCGCCCGACCCGCCCGACCCGCCACACCCGAGGGAGCAGACATGACCGACACCGTGACCGACCGCACGGATTCCGGCACCGCGGGCCGGCCCGCCGCGGCGGCCGAGGTGGAGCTGACCGCCAACCAGTACGGCAAGGCGGGCAACCACGTCGTCCGGATCACCCGGGACGCCGACCGCGGCGCCGGCGCCCGGCACCGGATCGAGGACCTGGTGGTCACCTCGCAGCTGCGCGGCGACTTCGAGGCGGCGCACACCGAGGGCGACAACGCCCACGTGGTCGCCACCGACACCCAGAAGAACACCGTCTTCGCCTTCGCCCGTGAGGGGATCGACACCCCCGAGCAGTTCCTGCTCCGGCTCGGCCGGCACTTCACCGAGAGCTTCGGCTGGGTCACCGGCGGCCGCTGGGCGGCCGAGCAGACCCTGTGGGCCCGGATCAACGACCACGACCACGCGTTCTACAAGGCGGGTCCGGAGACCCGCACCGCGGTGGTGGTCAAGGACGGCGACACCGAGACCGTCATCGCCGGCTTCCACGGGCTCACCGTGCTCAAGTCGACCGAGTCCGGGTTCGTCGGCTACCCCCGCGACCGCTACACCACGCTGGCCGAGACGACCGACCGGATCCTGGCCACCGATCTCGCCACCCGGTGGCGCTACAACACCACCGAGGTCGACTACGACGCCACCTACGCCGCGGTCCGCGAGACGATCCTCGCCACCTTCGCGGCCGGCTACTCCAAGGCGCTGCAGCACACCCTGTTCCAGATGGCCGAGTCCGTCATCACCGCCAACCCGACCATCGACGAGATCAAGTTCTCCTGCCCCAACAACCACCACTTCCTCTCCGACCTCAGCTTCTGCGGTCTGGACAACCCCAACGTCGTCTACCACGCCGCCGACCGGCCCTACGGGCTGATCGAGGCCACCATCGCCCGCAAGGGCGCACCGAGCGCCGAGGCCGCCTGGGTCGGCATCGCCGGCTTCTGCTGAGGCCCCGCGCGTCAGAGCCCCGCCAGGTCCGCCGGCGCCCGCCGGCGGTCGTTCCCGCACACCCACCCGGCCGGACGCCGGCCACCGCACACCCGAAGGCAACGACGCCATGACCTCTGCGCCGCCCGCAGTCCCGACCGCCCCGCGCCGGTTCGGCCGCCCGGCCCGCTCGGGCCGACCCGAGGACGAGTACCTCGGGCTCGGCCGCAGCCTCGCCTACGGCGCCCAGCACGTCCTGACCATGTACGGGGGGATCATCGCCCCGCCGCTGATCGTCGGCGGCGCGGCCGGGCTGCCCAGCGACCGGATCGCCCTGCTGGTCGCCTGCTGCCTGTTCATCGGCGGGCTGGCCACCGTGCTCCAGTCGTTCGGGCTGCCGTTCTTCGGTTCGCAGCTGCCGCTGGTCCAGGGCACCTCGTTCGCCGGGGTGGCCACCATGGCCACCATCGCGGCCGGCGGTGCCCGCGACGGCAGCGGTCTCCCGGTGGTGTTCGGTGCGGTGCTGCTCTCCTCGGTGATCGGGCTGCTGCTCACCCCGTTCTTCGCCCGGGTGATCAAGTTCTTCCCGCCGGTGGTCGCCGGGGTGGTGATCACCTCGATCGGGCTGAGCCTGTTCCCGGTGGCCGCCAACTGGGCGCTCGGCAACGACAGCAAGGCGCCCGGGTACGGCTCGACCGGCAACATCGGGCTGGCCGGGCTGACCCTGCTGATCGTCATCGTGCTCAGCAAGGTGGGGGTCGCGGCGATCTCGCGACTCTCGATCCTGCTTGCGATCGTGCTGGGCACGGTGATCGCCGCGGTGCTCGGCCGGGCCGACTTCTCCGGCGTCGGCACCGGGCCGGTGGTGGCCTTCCCGACCCCGCTGGCCTTCGGGATGCCGCGGTTCGAGCTGGCCGCGACGGTCTCGCTGCTGATCGTGGTGCTGGTGGCGATGACCGAGACCACCGCCGACATCCTGGCCGTCGGCGAGATCGTCGGCACCCGCGTCGACAAGCGCCGGATCGGCAACGGGCTGCGCGCCGACATGCTGTCCTCGGCGATCGCCCCGCTGTTCAACGGCTTCCACCAGACCGCCTTCGCCCAGAACGTCGGGCTGGTCGCCATCACCCGGGTCAAGAGCCGGTACGTGGTCACCGCGGGCGGGCTGATCCTGCTCGTCCTGGGGTTGCTGCCGGTGCTCGGCCGGGTGGTCGCCGCGATCCCGTACCCGGTGCTCGGCGGAGCCGGGCTGGTGCTCTTCGGCACCGTCACCGCCTCGGGCATCCGGACGCTGGCCAAGGTCGACTACGAGGGCAACCTCAACCTGGTGATCGTGGCCATCTCGCTCGGGGTCGGTCTGATCCCGGTGGCCAGCCCCGACTTCTGGGACCGCTTCCCGGGCTGGTTCCAGGTCATCTTCCACTCCGGGATCAGCTCGGCGGCCCTGATGGCCATCGTGCTCAACCTGGTCTTCCACCACCTCGGCGGGACGCCGCGGTCCGACCCGTCGGTGTTCGCCAAGGCCCCCGTCCGCAGCGTCCGCTACGAGGACCTGACCACCCTCGGGCAGCTCCGCGAGGGGGACCGGATCACCGGCGGACGCATCGTCGATGCGGACGGGAATAATGTTCCTGTGGTGGACGCCGCCGGTTCCGTGGTGGACTGTCGGGTCTGCGACACCGCGAAAGACCAGCCGCACTGATCGCGATCCGACCAGCGGGCTGCCGAGCAGAGGAGTCAGTCGACACCGTGACCGCCGTATCCGACGCACGCACCAACGGCTCAGCCAAGCCGGTTCTCCCGGGGCAGCAGCCCGAGCCCGACCGGGCGGGGCAGGACCCGGAGGAGCTGTCCGAGTGGCTGGAGTCGGTCGATGCGCTGATCGCCAGCCGCGGCGCGCAGCGGGCCGAGGAGATCATCCGGGCGGTCGCCGCCCGCGCCACCGCGTCCGGGCTGCCCTCGGTCGCCCCGGTGACCACCGACTACGTCAACACGATCCCGCCCGAGGACGAGCCGGACTTCGCCGGTGACGAGGCGCTCGAGCGCCAGTTCCGCAAGCTGCTGCGCTGGAACGCGGCCGTGCTGGTCCAGCGCGCCCAGCGCCCGGACATCGCGGTCGGCGGGCACATCTCCACCTACGCCGGCGCGGCCACCCTCTACGAGGTCGGGCTCAACCACTTCTTCCGCGGCCCGGACCACCCGGGCGGCGGCGACCAGGTCTTCTTCCAGGGCCACGCCTCGCCCGGCATGTACGCCCGCGCCTTCCTCGAGGGCCGGATGAGCGAGGCCGACCTCGACGGCTTCCGGCAGGAGAAGTCGAAGGCTCCGCACGGCCTGAGCTCCTACCCGCACCCGCGGCTGATGCCGGACTTCTGGCAGTTCCCGACGGTGTCGATGGGCATCGGTCCGATGAACGCCATCTACCAGGCGCAGTTCAACCGCTACCTGCACAACCGCGGCATCAAGGACACCTCCGACCAGCACGTCTGGGCCTTCCTCGGTGACGGCGAGATGGACGAGCCCGAGTCCCGCGGCCTGCTCCAGCTGGCGGCCAACGACGGTCTGGACAACCTGACCTTCGTGATCAACTGCAACCTGCAGCGGCTCGACGGTCCGGTCCGCGGCAACGGCAAGATCGTCCAGGAGCTCGAGGGCTTCTTCCGCGGCGCCGGCTGGAACGTCATCAAGGTGCTCTGGGGCCGCGAGTGGGACGACCTGTTCGCCCAGGACAGCTCGGGTCAGCTGGTGCGGATCATGAACGAGACCCCCGACGGCGACTTCCAGACCTACAAGGGCGAGTCCGGGGCCTACGTCCGGGAGAACTTCTTCGGCAAGACCCCGGAGACCAAGGCGCTGGTCGACAGCTACACCGACGAGCAGATCTGGGGCCTCAAGCGCGGCGGCCACGACTACCGCAAGGTCTACGCCGCCTACCACGCCGCCACCAGCCGGCAGGGGATGGCGGCCGGCCGGCCGACGGTGATCCTGGCCAAGACGGTCAAGGGCTACGGGCTCGGGGCGCACTTCGAGGCGCGCAACGCGACCCACCAGATGAAGAAGCTCACCAAGGACGACCTCAAGGCGTTCCGGGACCTGATGAACATCCCGGTCACCGACGCCCAGATCGACGAGGACACCTACGGCGTCCCGTACTACCACCCGGGGGCGGACTCCGACGTGGTGCAGTACGCGGTCGAGCGGCGCCGCAAGCTCGGCGGGTTCGTCCCCGAGCGCCGGCACGCCACCTCGACCACGCTGCGCGCCGACGACAAGGTCTTCGAGGGGATCCGCAAGGGCTCGGGCAAGCAGGAGGCGGCCACCACGATGGCCTTCGTCCGGCTGCTCCGCGACCTGATGCGGGACAAGGACTACGGCGCCCAGGTGGTGCCGATCATCCCCGACGAGGCCCGGACCTTCGGGATGGACAGCTTCTTCCCGAGCGCCAAGATCTACAACCCGCGCGGCCAGCACTACACCTCGGTCGACCGGGCGCTGCTGCTCAGCTACAAGGAGTCCGAGCAGGGCCAGATCCTGCACGCCGGGATCAACGAGGCCGGCTCGGTGGCGGCGTTCACCGCGGCGGCGACCAGCTACGCCACGCACGGCGAGCCGATGCTGCCGGTCTACGTCTTCTACTCGATGTTCGGCTTCCAGCGCACCGGTGACGGGCTCTGGGCGGCGATGGACCAGATGGCCCGCGGGTTCGTGATCGGGGCCACCGCCGGCCGCACCACGCTGACCGGCGAGGGCCTGCAGCACGCCGACGGCCACAGCCCGCTGCTCGCCTCCTCGAACCCGGCGATGAAGATCTACGACCCGGCCTACGGGTACGAGATCGCGCACATCGTCCGGGCCGGGCTCGAGCAGATGTACGGCCCCGACACCCCCGACGACCAGCGCGACGTCATGTACTACCTGACGGTCTACAACGAGCCGATGGTCCAGCCGGCCGAGCCCGAGGGCGTCGACACCGAGGGCATCGTCCGCGGCATCCACAAGGTCGCCGGCGACGACGGCGACGGCCCCAAGGTGCAGCTGATGGCCTCCGGTGTCGGGGTCCCGTGGGCGCTCGAGGCCCAGAAGCTGCTCCGCGACGACTGGGGGGTCAGCGCCGACGTCTGGTCGGTGACCTCCTGGGTCGAGCTCCGGCGCGACGCCCTGGCGGCCGAGCGGCACAACTGGCTGCACCCGGACGAGGAGCGGCGGACCGGCTACCTGGCCGAGAAGCTGGCCGGCGCCGAGGGACCGGTGATCGCCAGCTCCGACTACGCCACCGGGGTGCCGGACCAGATCCGCGGTCTGTTCCCGAACCCGTACCACGTGCTCGGGGCCGACGACCACGGCTTCTCCGACACCCGCCCGGCGGCCCGGCGCTACTTCACCATCGACAGCCACTCGATCGCCGCCAAGGCGGTCCAGGCGCTGGCGCAGGAGGGCAAGCTCCCGGCCGAGGCGGCTGCCGAGGCGGTCCGCAAGTACGACCTGCTCGACGTCAACGCCGGCACCTCCGGCAACGCGGGCGGCGACGCCTGACGTCGTCCCGCACGGTCTGACGCGACCGGCCCGGGCCCTGCGGCCCGGGCCGTTCGTCGTCCCGGCGGTCGCGCGCGAGCCGGTAGGCTGGTCGCCGACCACGACAGCGGCGTCGACCCATCCGCCCACCCTCACCGAGGAGTTCTCGTGGACACCCTGATCGCCGTGCTGGCCTTCGTCGTCGTGCTGGTCGTCCCGGTCGTCGCCATCGCCTCCACCTTCCGGCCGACCCAGGCTCCGGTCGGTCGCGCCGCCGACGCACGGCTCGACGCCGGGCGCCACTGACCTCGCCCTCGATCACGACCTCGACCGCGGCCTCGGCTCGGCTTCGGCTCAGGCGGCACGCGGTCACCGGCGGGGAATAGACGGACCACTGGCATGGTTGCTGGTATCGTCTGGTGCATACCAGATGGCGCAACAGTGGGGTTGTGACCGACCCAGTCGCTGACCGGAAGGACTCCTCGTGAGCATCTTCGTCGCCGTCCTCGCCTTCGCCGTGATCCTCGTCGTCCCGGTGATCGCCCTGATCCGCACCGCCGCCCCGGAGACCCGGGAGCGGGTGCACCGCCTCGCCGTGTCCGTGGGGCACACGCTGGCCTTCGACCCGCGGCACCCCCAGATCCACTACTGATCCACTACTGAGCCGACTCTGCTCGGGCGCCGCTCGGACCCTCCGGGGTCCGGGCGGTGCCCGGTCGGACGGGTCGGACGGCGCGGGAGCCGACAACCACTAGGGCACCCGAACGTCCTTCCGGATGACAAGACGGCGGGTGTCGGCGATTGACTTGCCCGGCGGGTGGGGCAAGATGGGGTCGTGCGTTCGATCACCCGGATCCTCGTAGTTCGACAGCGTGTCGGCTGAGCCACAAGCTCACTCGTCCGACGCGCTCCCTCGTCTGCCTATCGGCGGCGGGGGTTTTTTCTTGCTCGGGCACCCGACCTCTGCCGTCCGGCGGGGGTACCGGGGATCGGCGTACGATCATCGGATCAGCAACCAGGAGTGGACATGACGGAGACGGAGCAGGCGCCGAAGCCCGCAGCCCCGCACCAGACCACCGCACCGGCCGCTGCGCGCGGCCCGCAGGTGGACGAGCTCACCGGGGCCCAGGCCCTGGTCCGGTCCCTCGAGCTGGTCGGCGCCGAGGTCGTCTTCGGGATCCCGGGGGGCGCGATCCTCCCGGCCTACGACCCGCTCTACGACTCCGAGGGCGTCCGCCACATCCTGGTCCGGCACGAGCAGGGCGCCGGGCACGCCGCCGAGGGCTACGCGATGGTGACCGGCAAGGTCGGCGTCTGCATGGCCACCTCCGGCCCGGGCGCGACCAACCTGGTCACCCCGATCGCCGACGCCTACATGGACTCGGTCCCGATCGTGGCCATCACCGGCCAGGTCGGGTCGGCCTCGATCGGCACCGATGCCTTCCAGGAAGCCGACATCACCGGCATCACCATGCCGATCACCAAGCACAACTTCCTGGTCCGGCGCCCCGAGGACATCCCGGGGGCGATCAAGGCGGCCTTCCACATCGCCGCCACCGGACGACCCGGGCCGGTGCTGGTCGACATCACCAAGGACGCGCTCCAGGCCACCGCGCCGTTCGCGATGCCCGACGAGGTGGACCTGCCGGGCTACCGGCCGGTGACCCGCCCGCACCACAAGCAGGTCAAGGAGGCGGCCAAGCTGATCCTCGCCGCCGAGCGCCCGGTGCTCTACATCGGTGGCGGCGTGATCAAGTCCGGGGCCTCGGCACTGGTCCGCCGGCTCGCCGAGCTCGGGAACATCCCCGCGGTGACCACGCTGACCGCGCTCGGCGCGCTGCCGGACAGCCACCCGCTCAACATGGGGATGCCCGGCATGCACGGCACCGTGGCCGCGGTCGGGGCGCTCCAGCGCAGCGACCTGCTGATCACCCTCGGAGCCCGCTTCGACGACCGGGTGACCGGGAAGCTGTCGAGCTTCGCGCCCGAGGCCAAGGTGATCCACGCCGACATCGACCCGGCCGAGATCAGCAAGAACCGCGCCGCCGACGTGCCGATCGTCGGTGACGTCAGCGAGGTGCTGACCCAGCTGCTGGAGCTGCTCGCCGAGCACCGCGACGAGCTGCCCGACACCGCGGCCTGGGTGGAGCAGCTGCAGGACGTCCAGCGGCGCTACCCGACCGGGTTCGAGGAGCCGAGCGACGGGATGCTGTCGCCGCAAGCCGTGATCAAGCGGATCGGCGAGCTCAGCGGACCCGAGGCCTACTACGTGGCGGGGGTCGGCCAGCACCAGATGTGGTCGGCGCACTTCCTGCCCTTCGAGAAGCCGGGCCACTGGCTCAACTCCGGCGGGCTCGGGACGATGGGCTACGGCGTCCCGGCGGCGATGGGCGCCAAGGTCGGCGCACCCGACCAGCTGGTGTGGTGCGTCGACGGCGACGGCTGCTTCCAGATGACCAACCAGGAGCTGGTCACCTGCGCGCTCGAGGGCATCCCGGTGAAGATCGCGGTGATCAACAATCAGAGCCTGGGCATGGTCCGGCAGTGGCAGACCCTGTTCTATAACAGCCGCTACTCCAACACCGATCTCAAGACCAACCGCGTCCCTGACTTCCAGAAGCTGGCCGAGGCGATGGGCTGCATCGGGTTGCGCGCCGAGCACCCCGACGAGGTCGACCCGGTGATCGAGAAGGCGCTGTCGATCAACGACCGCCCGGTCGTGGTCGAGTTCGTGGTGCACAAGGACGCGATGGTCTGGCCGATGGTGGCCGCCGGCACCAGCAACGACGAGATCCAGGTGGCCCGCGACATGGCTCCGGACTGGGACGGGGAGACGCTGTGACCGGCCCGACGACGGGGATCACCCGCAGCCACACGTTGAGCGTGCTGGTCGAGAACAAGCCGGGTGTCCTGGCCCGGGTGGCCGGGCTGTTCTCCCGCCGCGGGTTCAACATCGACAGCCTCGCGGTCGGGCCCACCGAGCACCCCGACGTCTCGCGGATCACCCTGTCCGCGAACGTCGTCGACGAGACCCTGGAGCAGCTCACCAAGCAGCTCAACAAGCTGATCGAGGTGATCAAGATCGTCGAGCTCGAGCCGGGTGCGGCCCGCCGCGAGCTGATCCTGGTCAAGGTCCGCACCACCGCCGCCGACCGCGGCCAGGTGCTGGAGATCATCCAGATCTTCGGCGGCAAGGCCGTCGACATCACCCACGACACGATCACCATCGAGGCCGTGGGCAGCCCCGACAAGCTCGAGGCCCTGCTCCGGCTGCTCGAGCCCTACGGGGTCAAGGAGCTGGTCCAGTCCGGTCTGGTGGCCATCGGGCGGGGGAGCCGCTCGATCACCGACCGGTCCCCGCGCTCCGAGCGCCCGAAGGCGATGCGACTGGTCTGAGACCGCGCGCGCCCGCGCCGCCGCACGCCCTAGCATCGTGCGGCGGAGCGCGCGGGCCCGCCGGCCGTGACCGGCCCGCCGCCGCCCTTCACCCGCACGCACGCAGCAGAAGTCGATCAAGGAGACGCAGTGCCCGCAGAAATGTTCTACGACAACGACGCCGACCTGTCGATCATCCAGGGGCGCAACGTCGCCATCCTGGGGTTCGGCAGCCAGGGGCACGCGCACGCGCTCTCGCTGCGCGACTCCGGCGTCGACGTCCGGGTCGGGCTGCCCGAGGGCAGCCGGAGCCGCGCCAAGGCCGAGGCGCAGGGGCTGCGGGTCGTCACCCCCTACGAGGCGTGCGAGGAGGCGGACCTGATCATGGTCCTCACCCCCGACCCCTCGCAGCGCAAGCTCTACGCCGAGGCGATCCAGCCGAACCTGGTCCCCGGCGACGCGCTGTTCTTCGCCCACGGGTTCAACATCCGCTACGACTACATCGTCCCGCCGGAGGGCGTCGACGTCGCCCTGGTCGCGCCCAAGGGCCCGGGCCACCTGGTCCGCCGCGAGTACGCCGAGGGCCGGGGGGTCCCGGTGCTGGTCGCGGTCGAGCAGGACGGCACCGGCAAGGCCTGGGACCTCGCGCTCTCCTACGCCAAGGGGATCGGCGGTCTGCGCGCCGGCGGCATCAAGACCACCTTCACCGAGGAGACCGAGACCGACCTCTTCGGCGAGCAGGCGGTGCTCTGCGGCGGCGCCTCGGCGCTGGTCCAGGCCGGGTTCGAGACCCTGACCGAGGCCGGCTACCAGCCGGAGGTCGCCTACTTCGAGTGCCTGCACGAGCTCAAGCTGATCGTCGACCTGATGTACGAGGGCGGCATCGCCAAGCAGCGCTGGAGCGTCTCCGACACCGCCGAGTACGGCGACTACGTGTCCGGCCCGCGGGTCATCGACGCGCACGTCAAGGAGAACATGAAGGGCGTGCTCTCCGACATCCAGGACGGCACCTTCGCCCGCCGGTTCATCGAGGACCAGGACGCCGGGGCGCCCGAGTTCAAGCGCTTCCGGGCCGAGGGCGAGCAGCACCCGATCGAGAAGGTCGGCCACCAGCTGCGCGACCTGATGGCCTGGGTGAAGAGCCACGACGACGACTACGTCGAGGGCACCGCGGCCCGCTGAGCCGCGTCCTCGCACCGGCCGGTCCCCGCACGGGGCCGGCCGGTTCGTCCTTCCGGGCGCGGATGCGGCGAGCGCGGGGCTCAGCGCGAGCGGACCGAGAGCACGGTGACCCGGTCGCCGTTGCGGTCCAGCCCGGTGCCGACGGTGTAGAGCCGGCTCGACTTGCCCGGGTCGTCGCTGTCGGCGTCGGAGAGGTCGTCGGCGAGCACACACAGGCTCTTCAAGCCGCCGGCCCCGGTCGGCGCCGGGCGGTCGTCGAGACACTTCCCGAACGAGCCCTGCAGCGCCTCGAGCGCCGCCGCGGCGTCGGCCTTCGGCGTCCGCAGGATGGCGTCGATCGTGTAGTCGTGGGTGGAGACGTAGCGCCCGGACAGCACCTGGGTGCTCGCCGGCAGGTCGACGTCGGCGCGCCACTCGACCTCGGCCAGGCTGAGCCGGTCGCAGCTGAACCCGGTCCAGGTGTTCACGCAGCCGCTGCCGCGGTCGCTGGTGAAGCTGAAGTAGGGGACGCCCCAGGCGCCGGCGAAGCGGGTCAGCACCGCGAGCAGCACGGCGACCGAGCCGACCATCAGGAACATGCCGCCGAGGACCCGGAGCGGTTTGCCCGGCCTCCGCGTCAACGCCACGCGGACAGGATGCCACACCCGACCGGCCGGACCCGGGTGCTGCGCGGGCGGCGTCCGGTCAGCTGCGGACGGCCACGATGACGCTGGTGTCCTCGGCGACCATCACGTCGACGCTGGTGAACCGCTCGTCCGAGAGCCAGGCCTGGCGCAGCTGGTCGACCCGCCCGTGCTCGAGCGGGGGCCAGCCGGGGCAGGGCACGAAGTCGTCGAGCACCACCATCCCGCCGGGCTCGACCAGCTCGACGATCTGCTCGCGGGCCGCGGCCCGGGCGCTGCCGGCGTCGAGGAAGACCAGCGAGAACGGCGCGTGCGCGGCCAGGCTCGTCCAGTCGGCGTGCATCACGTCGATGTCGTCGTCGGCGAACATGTCCATCACCCCGTGCGCGAGGTCCGGGTCGAGCTCGGCGGTGATCACCCGGGTGTCCTTCGGGGCACCGCTGCGCAACCAGGCGGCGCCGACGCCGCACCCGGTGCCGCACTCGGCGATCGTCCCGGTCCGGGTGGCGGCCAGGGCGGCGAGCAGCCGGCCGGTCTCGGTGCGCGAGGTCTGCATGTAGCCGCGCTGCAGCGAGAGCCGCAGCGCCCGCACGACCAGTTCGGGGAGTTCGGGCGGAGCACTCACCGGGCCAGTCTCGCAGTGGTCGGGCCGCCGGGACGCTGTCCCGTCATCCGAGACGAATCGTCCGCATCCTGACCAGGAAATACTCGGGTGTCCTAGTATCTCGATCAGGAGCCAGTCGCGGACCTGCCCATCCGGCGGGTCCCCACCACGAGAATGTGACGCTGACGATGTACGAGATGTACCCGGACCGGTGGACCGCCGAGCACGACGAGCGGACCAGGACGACCGAGCGGCCGCGCCGCCGTGCGCGCCGGACCCACCGAGTAGATCCGCAGATCATCGTCGCCCTCGAGCAGCTCCGCAGCGCCGGCAAGTAACCCTCGCCGCGCTCCTCAGTGCCCCGGCCGTGCCGGCCCGCCCCGACGGCGGGCCGGATCACGGTGACGTCAGACGGTCGACGCGATCGCGTCCCCGACCGCACTGGTGCTCCGCCGCTCCCCGCCCTGCCGGGCGGCGATGTCGGCCAGCACCGCCTTCTCGACGCGAGCCGCCTCCTCACCCAGGCCGAGGTGGTCCAGCAGCAGGCCGACCGACAGGATCGTCGCCGTCGGGTCGGCCACTCCCTTCCCAGCGATGTCAGGAGCTGAACCGTGCACCGGTTCGAACATCGACGGGTACGCGCCCGACGGGTTGATGTTGCCGCTCGCCGCGAGCCCGATGCCGCCGGTCACCGCCGCGGCCAGGTCGGTCAGGATGTCGCCGAACAGGTTGTCGGTGACGATCACGTCGAACCGGGCCGGGTCGGTGGCCAGGAAGATCGTCGCCGCGTCGACGTGCAGGTAGTCGGTGGCCACGTCGGGGAACTCGGCGGCCACCTGCTCGAAGACCCGGCGCCACAACCCGCCCGCGTTGACCAGCACGTTGTGCTTGTGGACCAGGGTGATCTTGTTCCGACGCCGGGCGGCGCGGGCGAACGCGTCCCGGACCACCCGCTCGACCCCGAGCGCGGTGTTGACGCTGACCTCGGTGGCGATCTCGTTCGGGGTGCCGGCGCGGACCACCCCGCCGTTGCCGCAGTAGAGCCCCTCGGTGCCCTCGCGGACGACGACGAAGTCGACCTCCTTGCCGGCGACGACCTCGTCGGCCAGCGGGGTGGGGACGCCGGGATAGAGCCGGCTCGGCCGCAGGTTGACGTAGTGGTCGAAGGCGAACCGCAGCCGGAGCAGCAGGCCGCGCTCGAGCAGACCGCTCGGCACGTCCTTGGCCCCGGGGGCCGCGCCGACGGCGCCGAGCAGGATCCCGTCGACCCGGGTCAGCTCGTCCAGCACCGAGTCGGGCAGCACCTCGCCGGTCCGCTGCCAGCGGGTCGCGCCGAGGTCGTAGTGCACCAGCTCGAAGGCGTCGGGGGAGGTCACCGCCTCGAGCACCTTGAGGCCCTCGGCGACCACCTCGGGGCCGATCCCGTCCCCGCCGATCACCGCCAGCGTGCGGCGTCGGTCGGCGCCGGCGCCGCTTCCGTTCTGCTGCTCGGTCATCGGCCGATCGTAGCCAGCACGCCCGTCCCCGACGGGCCTCGTCTCACCAGTTCCGGCCCCGGTCGCGGGGCGTCCCGAGTGTTAGGTTCCCGATCATGACCATGCTGTTCGACGTCCACCCCAACCCGCACCCGCGCAGCGACGCGGAGCGGGAGGCGATCCTGGCCCGGCCGGGGTTCGGGGACCACTTCACCGACCACATGGCCACCGCCACCTGGACCGCCTCGGACGGCTGGCAGGACTCGGCGATCGTGCCCTACGGCCCGCTGGCGATGGACCCGGCCACCGCGGTGCTGCACTACGCCCAGGAGATCTTCGAGGGGCTCAAGGCCTACCGGCACGCCAACGACTCGATCTGGCTGTTCCGGCCCGACCGCAACGCCGCCCGGTTCGCCGCCTCGGCGCACCGGCTGGCCCTCCCGGAGCTGCCGGCCGAGGACTTCGTCGGCAGCCTCGAGGCGCTGGTCACCACCGACCAGAAGTGGGTGGCCAAGGGCGGCGAGGACAGCCTCTACCTGCGGCCGTTCATGTTCGCCTCGGAGGCGTTCCTCGGGGTCCGCCCGTCGCGGCGGGCCACCTACTGCGTGATCGCCAGCCCGGCCGGACCGTACTTCTCCTCGGGGGTGAAGCCGGTGAACATCTGGCTGTCCACCACCTACGTCCGGGCCGCGCCCGGCGGCACCGGGGCGGCGAAGTGCGGTGGCAACTACGCGGCCAGCCTGATCGCGCAGGCCGAGGCCGCCGAGCACGGCTGCGAGCAGGTGCTGTTCGCCGACGCGGTCGAGCACAAGTGGCTCGAGGAGCTCGGCGGGATGAACGTCTACCTGATCACCACCGACGGCGAGCTGATCACCCCCGAGCTCAACGGCTCGATCCTCGAGGGCGTCACCCGGGACGCGATCCTCACCCTGGCCGCGGAGTTCGGCCTGACCCCGGTCGAGCGCCGGATCGAGATCGCCGAGCTGCTCGAGGGCATCGCCTCGGGCTCGGTCAGCGAGGTCTTCGCCTGCGGCACCGCCGCGGTGATCACGCCGATCGGCTCTCTCAAGACCGCCGAGGGCCAGCACCCGGTCGGCTCCGGCGAGGCGGGGGAGACCACCACCGCGATCCGCGCGCGGCTGCTCGACGTCCAGTACGGCCGGGCCGAGGACGTCCACGGCTGGATGAGCAAGGTCTGCTGACCGCGCGGCTCAGCGGGGCGGTCGGGCCAGCAGCAGTCGGGACCAGGCGTCGAGCAGCCAGTCGGCGAACCGCTCCGGGCTCCACCCGCGCTCGACGACCAGCTGCGCGTAGTACTCGGCGCTGTTCATCGTCCAGATCACGTCGGCGATCTCGTCGCGGCTGAGGTCGGAGCGCAGCTCGCCGGTGACCAGCAGGTCGTCGGCGAGCTCGCGCATGTTCCGGGCCCGGCGCTCGGCGATGCCGGACCACAGCGCCGCCAGCTCGGGCTCGGCGGCGGCCGCCTCGCGCAGCACCAGGAACAGTGGGGCCAACCGCCCCTGGAGCGCGGCCACCGCCCCCGCGTAGACGGCGAGCTTGGCCCGGGCGTCGGGGGCTGCCCGCAGCGCGACCGCGTAGTCCCGTTCCCGCCCCGGCACCGCCCGTGCGGTGCCCGACAGCGCGCGTTCGACCAGCTCGCGGAAGAGTGCCGGTTTCCGCCCGACCGAGGCGTAGACGGTGTCCGCGGCGACACCGGCCGCGCGGGCGACCGCGGCCACCGTGGTCGCCGCGTAGCCGTCGGCGAGGAACCGCTCGTGCGCCGCAGCCAGCACGCGCTCGCGGGTCTGCTCGGCCGCCGCCCGCCGGTTGCTCGTGTCGTAGCGGCGCCGTCCGCTCCCGCTCGGTTCGGAGGTCTTGACGGTCGGTGACACGGGTCCTAGCTTAGACACATTCATCCGAGATGGGCTCGGATGAAATGGGAGGGGGAGGGCGATGGCCTTCTACGCGTGGACCCAGGACCTGCCGATCGATGCCGACGCCTACGACGACATCACCGGACGGATCGGCACCACACCGATGCCGGGACTCGTCGTGCACGTGGCGATCCGGACCGAGAGCGGGCGGATGCGCTATCTCGACGTCTGGGAGGACCGCGAGCAGCACGACGCGGCCTTCGCCACCGTCGTGCACCCCGCGGTGCACCGGGTGCTCGAGACGCGCCGCGTGCAGGTCGACGGGGAGCCGCCGCGGCACCCGGTCGACGTGGTCGAGGTGCGGTTCGCCGACGGGACGAGCGTCCGCGGGTGACCGGCGGCCGCCGTGCGCCGAGACGGCCGGTCCGGATGGCGAGACGCCGGCGTGACGCCACCGGACCGGCCGGGCCACACTGGCCGGTGTGCATCACCTGGTGATCATTAGCTAGCGCGCTGACCCGTTCGTCAGCGCGCCGACCTCCTGTGCTCGTACGGGAGGTTTTTTCATGTCCGCTCACCTCCACGAGATCGAGGTCCGATGTCCGTCACCGCCCCGAGGATCCCGGCACAGCCGCCGGTCTTCCACGTGTACGACACGACGCTGCGGGACGGCGCGCAGCAGGAGGGGCTCCGGCTCTCGGTCTCCGACAAGCTCCAGATCGCCACCCTGCTCGACGAGCTGGGGGTCGACTACATCGAGGGCGGGTGGCCCGGGGCGAACCCCAACGACACCGCCTTCTTCGCCGCGCTGGCCGACGGCGCGGCGACCTTCAAGCACGCCACCCTGACCGCGTTCGGCGCGACCCGCCGTGTCGGGCTCAGGGCGGCGGATGATCCGCTCACGGCGGCGTTGCGGGAATCCCACGCGCCGGTCGTCTGTCTGGTGGCCAAGAGCCACGACCAGCACGTCGAGCGGGCGCTGCGCACCACCCTGGCCGAGAACCTGGCCATGATCACCGACACGGTGACCCACCTGCGCGCCGAGGGTCAGCGCGTCTTCGTCGACTGCGAGCACTTCTTCGACGGCTTCCGGGCCAACCGCGACTACGCCCTCGAGGTGGTGCGGACCGCTGCGGAGGCCGGCGCGGAGGCGGTGGTGCTCTGCGACACCAACGGCGGGATGCTGCCGCCGTGGATCGGCGAGATCGTCGCGGAGGCGGCGACCCTCGGGGCGCCGCTGGGGATCCACTGCCACAACGACACCGGCTGCGCGGTGGCGAACACGGTGGCCGCGGTCGACGCCGGGGCGATCCACGTCCAGGGCACCGTCAACGGCTACGGCGAGCGGACCGGGAACGCCGACCTGATCTCGGTGGTGGCCAACCTCGAGCTCAAGTACGGCTGGCACCTGCTGCCCACCGGGGCGCTGCGCGAGGCGACCCGGGTGGCCCACGCGATCGCCGAGGTGACCAACATGCCGGCCAGCGGGCGGGCGCCGTACGTCGGGCTGTCGTCGTTCGCGCACAAGGCCGGGCTGCACGCCAGCGCGATCAAGGTGGACCCGAACCTCTACCAGCACATCGATCCGCACCTGGTGGGCAACGACATGCGGATGCTGGTCTCGGACATGGCCGGCCGGGCCAACATCCAGCTCAAGGGCGAGGAGCTCGGCTTCGACCTCTCCGACCGCGACCTGGCGGCCCGGATCACCGACCAGGTCAAGGCGGCCGAGGCGGCCGGCTACACCTACGAGTCCGCCGACGCCAGCTTCGAGCTGCTGCTGCGTCGCGAGCTCGACCAGCTGCCGAGCTACTTCACCGCCGAGTCGTGGCGGGTGCTGACCCAGCAGGCCGCGGACGGCGAGATGGACACCGAAGCCACCGTCCGGCTGACCGCGCGCGGCGAGTCGACCCGGGTGGTCGGCGAGGGCAACGGCCCGGTCAACGCGCTGGACATGGCGCTCCGCCGGGCGCTGCACGAGACCTACGCGGTGGTGGAGAAGTTCGAGCTGATCGACTACCGGGTCCGGATCCTCGACCAGGGCCACGGCACCGACGCCACCGTCCGGGTGCTGATCGAGACCACCGACGGACTGCGCGCCTGGACCACCGTCGGGGTCGGCGAGAACATCATCGAGGCCTCCTGGGAGGCGCTCACCGAGGCCTACGTCTACGGGCTGATCCACGCCGGGGTGTCGCCGGAGCCGGTCGGCGTCTGACCCGACGGCTCAGCGGCGCAGCCCGAGGTAGTCGAGCAGCGGTTCGGCCCCGGTGACCACCACCGGCTCGGCGGGCCGGTGGAGCCAGCCCGGGCGGAGCAGCAGCCGTTGCTCGTCGGCGGCCCGGCCGTCGCGAGCGGTGACGAAGGTCCCGTCCGGCCGGTAGCCGACCTTGCGGCTGACCCCCAGCGACGCCGGGTTGTCCACGAACGCGCTGCTCCGCAGCTCGGTGGCGCCCAGGGTGTCGAACCCGAACACGCAGACCGCCTGCCGCATCCGGGTGCCGATCCCGCGGCCCTGGTGGGCCAGCCCGAGCCAGGACCCGGTCCCTGCCGACCGGGTGACCGCGAAGTCGCTCGCACTCAGACCCTGGCTGCCGACCAGCGTGCCGCCGACCCGGACGGCGAACTCGAGCGAGAACCGCTCGCGGGAGAACGCGGCCCGGGAGCCCCAGTGGAAGCGGACGTACTCGCGGGGCAGGTCGGCCGGGTCCTGTCGGGTCCACGGCACCGAGAACGGCATCCGGTCCGGGGCGTGCACGCCGGCCAGCGCGAGCTCGATCAGCTCGGGAAGGTCTTCGTCGCGCACGACCCGCAGCGACAGGTCACCGCAGGTGATCTGCAGCGGGTAGGGCGGCCAGACCTGCTCGACGGTGATCACGGGCGCCAGTCTCGGCCAGGCGGAGTCGGCCGTCACCCGCTTTTCCGCCGCGCGGGCGTCGGCTGGTCCTGGCGGAGTGACCGCCCTACCCTCGGCGGATGGAGCTCCTCGGTCTGCTCGGCGACGCGGGCCACCTGGCCCGCGCGGTCGGCGGGCTGCTGGTGCTGGGGATGGCGCTGGCCTTCAGCCCCACCACGTTCGGGATCGAGATCGGGGCGGTCGAGGACGGCCGGCGCACCCGCACCCGCGTGATCGTCATCGCCGCGGCGGTGGCGCTCGCCGCCACGCTGCTGGCGGTGCTCTTCGTGCTGGTCAGTCCCAACACCCTGCACGCGCTGTGGACCGGCCGGGTGCGGACGATCCTCACCCAGCGGTGGTTCGACGCGGCCGTGGGGCTGCTGCTGATCATGGTCGGGTCGATCCAGTGGCGACGGGCGCGGCGGCCGAGGCGGCCCCGACCGCCCGGACGGCTCGAGCGTCCGCGGGTGCTCTTCGGCGTGGTGCTGGCCAACAGCCTGCTCAGCACCACCAGCCCGGCCACCATGTACCTGGTGGTGCGGACCATCGGCACCACCCGGCCGGTGCTCTGGTTGCCCGAGTACGTGATCTTCCTGATCGGGCTGGCGCTGCCGTACACGGTGCTGGCGGTGGCTCTGACCCGCATCCCGCCGTTCGCCCGCCGGGTGGCGGCGGCCACGGCGGCGCTCAGCCGCCGCGACCTGCGCCGCCCGCTCGCGGTGGTGATCATCGTGGTCGGGCTGGCGCTGCTCGTCTGGTCGTCGATCGCCCTGGTCCGCGCGAGCTGAGCCTGTCGCCGTGCTGCGCGCGTCCGTGCGCTGCGGCTGTCGGAACGCCTCGGTGGTGGTCCCTGACCGGCTCAGCGGACCGAGCGCGGGTGGGCCCAGCGGTCGAGGACCTCGTGCAGCCGGGCGGCGAAGGCGTCCGGCTCGCCGACCTGACCGAACTCGCCGCCGGCGAAGCCGGTGTGGTCGCCCGGGAAGACCACCAGGTCGCGGCCGGTCTGCTCGGCGATCGCCCGGGGCGCCCGCGCCGCCAGCGTCTCACCGGACTCGGCGCCCACGCCGAGCACCACCCGGCACCCGGCGGTCCGCAACCGGTCGACGTCGGGTGCCCACACCGGGATGGTGAGCATGTTCGCCATCAGCGGGTCGTCGCGGCGGCCGTCGTCCCCGGCGGGCATCCCGAACATCGCCGGGTCGGGATCCGGACCGTCCGCCCAGTCCGTGGGGAACGGTCCCTGGTGGGACACGAGCAGGATGAAGCTGGCCATCCCCACCCCGGAGCCGGCCCGCTGGTAGCGCGCGTGGACGGCCCGGCAGGCCGCCCGGACCGCGTCGGCGTCGGGCAGCGCGCCACCGGCGGGCGGCTCGTGCGCGACCACCGTGCGCAGGTCCTCCGGGTGCGCGGCGGCGAGCGCCAGCGCGTTGACGGCGCCGCCCGAGCTGCCGAAGACGTCGACCGGGCCGACGCCGAGCTCGGTGATCAGCGCGTGCAGATCGGCGGCGTGGTCCTCCGGCGCCGGCGTCCGGTCCGGGTCCTGGCGCCGGCTGCGGCCGACGTTCCGGGGGTCGTAGGTGATCACCGGCCGGTCGGCGAAGTGGCCGGCCAGGGTGGCGAAGCCGCGGGCGTCCATCGGCGTCCCGACCGCGAGCAGCGCCGGGCGGTCGGCGGTCGCCGTGCCCAGGTCGCCGCGGACGTCGTAGACGAGCTCGGCCTCGGACGTCCGGAGCGTGTGCGTCGTGGGGGCGGGTGCGGTCTCGGTCATCGGATCACCTCTCGGGTCGTGCGCTCACCGGGTCAGACCGCCCCCGACCCCCGATCTCATCGGCTCCCGAACTCATCGGCCCTGCTTCATCGGCCCTGCTTCATCGGCCCCGGCGTCATCGGCCGCCGACCTCGGCCGCCGACCCCGGCCGACGCCGCCCAGGCGTCGAGCCGGGCCACCCGCCGGACGCCCGCGGTGAGCCGGTAGGAGTCCTCGACCAGCTCGGCCACCTCGTCCCAGGCGCGACGCGACGCCCTCGGTGCCGGCAGGGCGAACCCGATCCACCCGGCCGGCCCGAGGTAGGCGGGGACGTAGCAGCGCGCGTCCTCCAGCAGGGCCCGGCGTTCGTCACCGGCCACCATCACCAGCAGGCTGTGCGGCCGGGACTCCCAGGCGCCGTCGACCCGGAGCGAGCCGCCGTAGTAGGCGAACACCTTGGTCGTGGAGAAGGCCGGGTGTCCGTGGGTGATCTTCTCCGCCGCGTCCGGGAGGTCCAGCGCGATCGCGCGGACCCGGGCGAGCCGCGGGTCGTCGTCGTCGAACATCTTCGGGTGCGCCATCGGCCCAGTCTGGCCAGCGCCGGCCGTCCGCGGAAGACCGGCGCGACGCCGGTCAGTGCTCGGCGCTGACCCGGTCGAGCACCAGCGGGCGCGCCGCCGGAGGCTCGTCGGTGACCGTCCAGGCGCCGGCGAGCGCCTCGACCGCGCGCGGCACCAGCGCGGCGTCGTCGGTGTGCAGGGTGAGCAGCGGTTGCCCGGCCCGGACCGGGTCGCCCGGCTTGGCGTGCAGCACGACGCCCGCCGCCGCCTGCACCGGGTCACCGCGACGGGCCCGCCCGGCGCCGAGCCGCCAGGCCGCGATGCCCACCGGGTAGGCGTCGAGCCGGCCGAGCCAACCGTCGCGGTCGGCGGTCAGGGTCTCGGTCTCGCGTGCGCGGGGGAGCGGGGCGTCCGGGTCGCCGCCCTGCGCGCTGATCATGGAGCGCCAGACCCGGTACGCCGCGCCGGAGGCCAACCGCTCGGCCGGGTCGTGCTCGTCGACCCCGGCCGCGGTGATCATCTCGCGAGCCAGGGCCAGGGTCAGCTCGACGACGTCGGCCGGTCCGCAGCCCTGCAGCACCTCGACCGCCTCGGCCACCTCGAGCGCGTTACCCGCCGTTCTCCCCAGCGGGGTGGACATGTCGGTGATCAACGCGGTGGTGGGCAGCCCGGCGTTCGCCCCGAGACCGACCATGGTCGCCGCGAGCTCGCGGGCCTGCGCCGGGTCGGTCATGAACGCCCCGGAGCCGGTCTTGACGTCGAGCACCAGCGCCCCGGCGCCCTCGGCGATCTTCTTGCTCATGATCGAGCTGGCGATCAGCGGGATCGAGTCGACGGTCGAGGTGACGTCGCGCAGTGCGTAGAGCTTGGCGTCGGCGGGGGCCAGCCCCGGGCCCGCGGCACAGACCACCGCCCCGACCTCCTCGAGCTGCCGCCGGATCTCGTCGAGGCCGAGCTCAGCGCGCCAGCCCGGGATCGCCTCGAGCTTGTCGAGCGTGCCGCCGGTGTGCCCGAGACCGCGTCCGGAGAGCTGCGGCACCGCGACCCCGCAGGCGGCCACCAGCGGGGCCAGCGGGAGGGTGATCTTGTCCCCGACCCCGCCGGTCGAGTGCTTGTCGACACTCGGCCGCGACAGCCCGGTGAAGTCGAGCCGTTCACCACTGTCGATCATCGCCGTGGTCCAGTGCGACAGCTCGTCGGCGTCGAGCCCGCGGAACCACACGGCCATCAGCAGCGCGGCCAGCTGCTCGTCGGTCACCGCCCCGCGGGTGCCGGCCTCGATCAGCCAGCCGATCCGGTCGGCGTCCAGGGTCCCGCCGTCGCGCTTGGTGCGGATCAGGCTGGGCGCGTCGTAGGGCTCGGCCACCATGGCCGTGAGTATGCCCGGTCGGGCCCGCTAACCTCGCGGCATGCGCATCGCCCGTTTCTCGACCGGATCGGACCCCCAGTACGGCATCGTCGAGCTCGCCGTCGACCAGGGAGACCACCCGGACACCGTCTCGGTGGTGACCGGTGACCCGCTGGCCACCCCGGTGCAGTTCACCGGTCAGCGTCACCCGCTGGCCGACGTCCGGCTGCTGGCCCCGGTGATCCCGCGGAGCAAGGTGATCGGGATCGGCCGGAACTACGCCGCCCACGCCGCCGAGCTCGGCAACGCGGTGCCCGAGACCCCGCTCACCTTCTTCAAGCCGAACACCTCGGTGATCGGCCCGGGGGAGGCCATCGTGCACCCGGACGGCACCGACCAGGTGAGCTTCGAGGGCGAGCTCGCGGTGGTGATCGGCCGGATCGCCAAGGAGGTCCCGGTCGAGCGGGCCCAGGACGTGATCTTCGGCTACACGGTGGCCAACGACGTCACCGCGCGCGACTGGCAGAAGTCGGACGGCCAGTGGAGCCGGGCCAAGGGCAGCGACACCTTCTGCCCGCTGGGCCCCTGGATGGTCACCCACCTGACCCTCGAGGAGGTGGCCGACCTCTCGATCACCACGCGGGTCAACGGCGAGCTCAAGCAGGACGGCACCACCGCCGACATGCTGATCAAGATCCCCGAGCTGATCGCCTTCGTCAGCAGCTACACCACGCTGCTCCCCGGTGACCTCATCCTCACCGGGACGCCGTCCGGGGTGGGGCCGCTGAAGCCCGGGGACGAGGTCAGCATCGAGATCGACGGCGTCGGCGAGCTCAGCAACCCGGTGATCGCCGCGGAGTGATCCGCGTTCAGCGCAGCGGCTTGCGCAGCAGCGTCGCGGTCGTGGTGTACGGCCGGTGGCTGCCGTCGGGCTGCAGCTGGTCCCAGCCCACCTGCTCGCTGCCGTAGGCGGTGTAGCCGAGCCGCTCGTAGAGCCGCTGCGGCCGCGGTTCCTGGACGTCGACCCCCAGCTCGGCCCGGTCGCGGCCGCGGTCCCGGATCCGCTGCTCGAGGGCGGCGATCAGCACGGTGCCGACACCGGCCGAGCGGACCAGCTCGTGCACGTGCAGCTGGTAGAGCTCGCCGGCGTCGGGGTGCTTGGTCCAGTCGACCCCGCCGGTGGCCAGCGGGAGACCGGACGGTCCGCAGACCACGAGGTAGTCCGCCTCACCGCGGGCGGCCCGGTCGAGGCCCCGGGGGACGCCGGAGCCGGCCCAGCCGCAGACCGGCAGGTCGTCGGCGGTGAGGTCACGGACGGTCAGCGGCAGCGGCACCTCGGTCACCCGGCCAGCCTGCCCCGCGGACGCCGGTCCGGGCCACCGGTTTCTCGGCCCGGGACGGTCCGAGGGGGCGCTGAAAGCGAGTCGGCCCGGCCGAGCCTCGGCTACTACAGTGGTCCGTCGTGACCGAGCCTGCCCCGACCATCGACGCCAGCGCCGCCCCCACCGATCTCGACGCGGTGCTCGGCGGCGTGGCCCCTGCCGACGTCCGGGTCCGGTTCCCCCCGTCGCCCACCGGGAACCTGCACGTCGGCAACGTCCGCAGCGCGCTGTTCAACTGGGCGTTCGCGCGGCACTTCGGCGGCACGATGGTGCTCCGCGTCGAGGACACCGACAAGGCCCGGAACACCGAGGACGGGCTGCAGAACCTGCTCGACTCGCTCTCCTGGCTCGGGCTCGACCCCGACGAGGGCCCGGTGCAGGGCGGCGACTACGGCCCGTACATCCAGTCGGAGCGCACGGCGATCCACACCGACGTGGTCGAGCGGCTGCTGGCCGCCGACCTCGCCTATCGCTGCTTCTGCACCCGCGAGGAGATCGAGGAGCGGGAGACGGCCCGGCCGCAGGGCGCGCCGTCGGGCTACGACGGGCACTGCCGGCACCTGCCCGCCGACGAGGTCGAGACCAAGCTGCGGGCGCACATCCCCGCGGTGATCCGGATGCGGGTCCGCGACGACTCGATCGCCTTCACCGACCTGGTCCGCGGCGAGGTGGTCTTCGAGGGCACCCACGTCCCGGACTACGTCATCGTCCGCACCAACGGCGAGCCGCTCTACACCCTGGTCAACCCGGTCGACGACGCGTTGATGCGGATCACCCACGTGCTCCGCGGCGAGGACCTGCTGCCCTCGACCCCGCGGCAGATCGTCATGTACGAGGCGCTGGCCCGGCTCGGGATCGGGAGCGGACGGGTGCCGGTGTTCGGTCACCTGCCGCTGGTCATGGGGGAGGGCAACCGGCGGCTGTCCAAGCGGGACAAGGGCTCCGGGCTGCTCGAGTACCGCCAGCAGGGCTACCTGCCCGAGGGGCTGCTCAACTACCTGGCGCTGCTGGGCTGGTCGATCGCCGAGGACCGCGACGTGTTCAGCCCCGACGAGCTGGCCGCCGCCTTCGACATCCGCCGGGTCAACCCGAACCCGGCGCGGTTCGACCCGAAGAAGTGCGAGGCGATCAACGCCGCGCACATCCGGCTGCTCCCGACGCCCGAGCTGACCACCCGGCTGATGCCCTACCTGGTGGACGCCGGGGTGGTGGCCGACCCGCCGACCCCGGCCCAGACCGAGCTGCTGGCCGCCGCGACGCCGCTGGTCCAGGAGCGGATCAACACCCTGGGCGACGCGGTCGACCTGCTGGCCTTCCTCTTCGTCGACGACGACGCCCTGGTGATCTCCGCGGACGCGGGGCTCAAGCCCGACGCCGAGCCGGTGCTCGCCGCGGCCGAGCAGGCGGTGGCCACGGTGGAGCCGTTCGACCACGCCGCGATCGAGGCGGCGCTGCGGGCGGCCCTCGTCGACGGGCTCGGGCTCAAGCCGCGGAACGCGTTCGGCCCCGTCCGGGCGGCGGTCAGCGGGCGGCGGATCTCGCCGCCGCTGTTCGAGTCGATCGAGCTGCTCGGCCGGGAGTCGGCGCTGACCCGGATCCGCGCGGCCCGCGCCGCGATCGGCTGAGCCGAGAGGTGCGATGAGCAAGAAGCGACGTCCGGGCTCGCGCCGGTCGGGCAACCCGGCTGCGCCGCCGCGTCCGACCAGCCGTGGGGGGAGTCAGGCCGCCCGGACGCCGTCGCCCGCACGGACGGCCGGTGCGGCGATCCCGGGTGAGGAGCTGCTCGGCAGCGAGCAGCAGCCGCCCGAGGGCGCGCTCTACCCGCAGGTGCTGCGGACCTCGGGGCGGGACTGGCGGCGGTCCATCGGGGGCCTGGCCCTGGCCCTGGCCTTCTACGCCATCCTGCCCGCGGTGATCATCCAGCTGGTCGTGCTGGTCAGCTTCGGTGTCGTCGACCTGGTCGCCGAGCCGCCGGCCTACCGGACCTTCTTCGCGCAGGCGATCGCCTTCGAGCGGCCCAGCGGGATGCTCGCCCAGAACCTGGCCATCGCCACGCTGATCCCGATCTCGATGTTCCTGGTGGGGTTCGTCCATCGGGTCCGGCCGCGTTGGCTGTCATCGGTCCGGCCCCGGCTCCGCTGGGGCTACCTGGCGCCGTGCCTGCTGGTGGCCCTGCTGGCCATCGGGGGGGTGACCGCGCTCACCCTGTTCGCCTCCGGCCCGACCGTGTTCCGGCCGCAGCCGGGCTTCGCCGGCTTCCTGGTGGTCATCCTGCTGACCTCGCCGGTCCAGGCGCTGGCCGAGGAGTACTTCTTCCGCGGCTACCTGCTCCAGGTCTTCGGCAGCCTGGTCGCCAACCCGTGGTTCGCGATCGTCGCCTCGTCGGTGGTGTTCGCGATCTTCCACGGCATCCAGAGCCCGGCCCTGTTCGTCGATCGGCTCGGCTTCGGCCTGCTGGCGGCGCTGCTGGTGCGGCTCACCGGGGGGCTGGAGGCCGGTATCGCGGCGCACGTGGTGAACAACGTGCTGGCCTTCACGCTGGCCGGGCTGACCGGCAGCATCGCGGCCGTGCACGCCATCTCCACGATCAGCTGGCTCAACGCGGCCGCCGACGTGGGCAGCTTCGCGCTGTTCGCGGCGCTGGCCTGGCTGGTCGGCCGGCGGATGGGGCTGCAGACCCGTGTCGGCGCCGGTTTGGGGACGGGCGGTCTCGTCCGGTAATGTTCAGCGTCGTTGCCCACGGCGTTCGCGCGCCGGTGGCGATGGGGTATGGGGTAATTGGCAGCCCGACTGATTCTGGTTCAGTTAGTCTAGGTTCGAGTCCTAGTACCCCAGCGACGGAAGCTCCTCCGCGCTGGCTGAGCACGATTTCGTGCCTCCCGGATGCAGTTGTTAGGCTTCCGCAGTCCGTCCGGGTGACCGGACGACGCTAGGGCCCCGTTGTGTAGCGGCCTAGCACGCTGCCCTCTCAAGGCAGTAGCGCGGGTTCGAATCCCGTCGGGGCTACCGAGTGAAACCTCTGGTCGGATCTCCGACCAGGGGTTTCGTGCGTCCGGGGGCAGTGGCTCAGACGGCGAGTCCCCAGCAGAACGCCAACGCCTCAACCAGTTCGTCCTCCTGGTCCTCGGAGATCACGCCGATCTCCCGGATCAGCGCGCCGACTGGCACGCTCGTGACCGTGTCGAGGTTGATCACCGAGTCGTGGTCGAGCCCGTTGCCCGGGCCGACCGGCACCTCGAAGCGCTTGTTCCGGACCGTCGAGGTGATCGGGGCGACGGTGACCGACGCGAGATAGCGCAGAGCCTCCTGGCGCGTCAGCAGGAGTGCGGGCCGGACCTCGTCGAGCTGGACCAGCCAGATGGGCCTCAATCCAAGCCCTGCAGCGTCCGGGCGGCGTTCCGAGCCAGCCAATCGGGATCGATGCCGATGTCACCGTCGTCGCCGGCGGCCAGCATCTCGTCCGCCTCTTGGCGGGCCTGCTCGGCGCGTTGCGCTCGGCGGATGAGTTTCGCGATGAAGGCCGAGCGGTTGCCGTGAGTGTCGAGGTAGGCGATCGCCTCGTGCGGGAGGCGGATGCTGATCTGCTGGGTCCTCGCGGTCGTGACGGCCATCGCTCAACCGTATCACCGGTGTGATGCATCCTCGCGGGTGTCGGGTGCTCGACCCCGGGAGAGGCCCCTGACGCTCCACCCGACCTGGCTGGGCAGACTGGGGTGGTGACCGACGACCTCCATGCGCTGCTCCGCGGCCGCGCGCTCTGCTTCATCGCGACGACCATGCCCGACGGGTCGCCCCAGCTCACCGAGACCTGGGCCGACACCGACGGCGAGCACGTGCTGATCAACACCGTCGCCGGGTTCCAGAAACTCCGCAACGTCGAGCGCGACCCGCGGGTCGCGGTGGCCGTCGCCGACCCCGAGCATCCGGTCCGCTACCTGCAGGTCCGCGGCCGGGTGGTCGAGACCCGCACCGACGGCGCGGCCGAGCACATCGAGGCGCTGGCGCAGAAGTACACCGGCGCCCCGTACGCCTGGTACGGGGGGCGCGACCAGCAGCGGGTGCTGCTGGTCATCGCCGTCGACAAGGTCTCCGGCGTCGGCTTCTGAGCCTCCCGGTCAGGCCGGGGCGACCACCTGGTCGAGCAGCGGCCACAGCGCGTCCGGGACCGGACGCTCGATCCGCTCGACGGCCGCGGCCACCTCGTCGGCGTTGCCGAGTCCGGCGACCACCGCCGCCACCGCCGGGTGCCGCAGCGGGGCCTGGAGCGCCGCCTGCGGCAGCTCTGCGCCGTGCTCGCGGCACAGCGCGGCCAGCCGGCGGGCCCGGCCGATCAGCTCGGGGGCGGCCCGGCTGTAGTCGAAGGTGGCGTCGTCGGCCACCTCGGTCCGCGCGAGCATGCCCGAGTTGAACGGCGCGGCCGACACCACGCTCACCCCGCGCTCGGCGCACCGGTCGACCAGCGACTCCGCGCTCCGGTCGAGCAGCGTCCACCGGCCGGCGACCATGATCACGTCGACGTCGGTCTCGGCCACGATCCGGGTCAGCGGCTCGACGTAGTTCATGCCGGCGCCGATCGCCCCGATGACGCCCTGGTCGCGGAGCTCGGCCAGCGCGGGCACGGCCTCGCCGACCGCCTGGTCCATGGAGTCCTCGGGGTCGTGGACGTAGACGATGTCGACCCGGTCGAGTCCGAGCCGCTCCAGGCTCGCCTCGAGGCTGCGACGGACCCCGTCGCGGCTGTAGTCGCGCACCCGGGTGAGGTCGTCGGGCAGGTCGAAGCCACCGCTCTCCAGGTCCGACCCGGTCCGCTCCGGGTTCGGGACCAGCAGGCGCCCGACCTTGGTCGAGATCACGAACGAGTCCCGGGGCAGCGTCGACAACACCGCCCCGAGCCGCCGTTCGGACAGTCCCAGACCGTAGTGCGGGGCGGTGTCGAAGTAGCCGATCCCGGCCTCGGCGGCCGCGCGCACCGCACGCTCGGCAGTCTCGGGATCGACCGCGGAGTAGAGGTTGGCGATCGGGGCGGCCCCGAAGCCGAGCTCGGTGACCTCGACAGCGGTCCGGCCCAGCCGGTGTCGTCTCACCGGAGCCGTCCGGACCGACCGCAGCCGGCCGCCCACGCGGCGCGGACCTCAGTCAAGGTGGAAGACCTCCTCGGTCGGTGCCCACCACTCGCCGTCGGCCGCGCTCTCCACCGGCTGCTGGCACGGGTCGGTGAGCTTCCACCACCGCTGGGTGTCGGGGTCCGCGGCGATCAGCGCGGAGTCGGCCGCGTAGTCGTCACCGTCGTACTCGAGGTAGGAGAACAACAGACCGTCGCGCAGGAAGATCGAGTAGTTGCTCATCTTGGCGCGCTTGAGGGTGGCCAGCACCTCGGGCCAGACCGCGGCGTGCAGCTCGCGGTACTCGGCCTCCTTCTCGGGACGCAGTCTGATGACGGTGGCGATCCGCTGGGTCACGACGCCCTCACTTCCTC
Source organism: Microlunatus kandeliicorticis (assembly GCF_014137855.1). GTDB lineage: Bacteria > Actinomycetota > Actinomycetes > Propionibacteriales > Propionibacteriaceae > Microlunatus > Microlunatus kandeliicorticis. The sequence continues at coordinate 150,527 of NZ_JACGWT010000005.1, read as the reverse complement.
AGCCGGAGGCCCTGCATGCCGCCGTCGACGGCGAGCGAGGTGCCGGTGGTGGAGCCGGACGCCGGCGAGGCCAGGAAGACGATCGCCGCGGCGACCTCCTCGGCCGAGACCAGCCGGCCGTGCGGCTGACGGGCCTCGAGCGCGGTCCGCTCGGCGGCCGGGTCGTCGGCCCGGTCGAGCAGCCGGCCGATCCACGGGGTGTCGGCGGTGCCCGGGTTCACCGTGTTGACCCGGATGCCGTCGGCGACGAGGTCGGCGGCCATCGCCTGGCTCAGCGAGAGCACGGCACCCTTGCTGGCCGAGTAGAGCACCCGCTGCGGGAGCCCGGCGGTGGCGGCGATCGAGCAGGTGTTGACGATCGCGCCGTGGTCGGACCGGCGGAGCGCGGGCAGCGCGGCGCGGGTCACCCGCACCATGCCGATCACGTTGACGTCGAGCACCCGGCGCCACTCGTCGTCGTCGTTGTCCTCGACCCCACCCTGGGCGCCGATGCCGGCGTTGTTGACCAGGATGTCCAGCCCGCCGAGCGCACCGACCGCCTGCTCGACGCCGGCCCGCACGGCCGCGTCGTCGGTGATGTCGGCGGAGGCGAAGCCGGCCAGCTCGACGCCCTCGGGCGCGCTCGGCGCCGCATCGATCACCGCCACGCTCGCGCCCTGCCAGAGCAGCTCGCGGGCGGTGGCCAGCCCGATGCCCGACGCGCCGCCGGTGACCAGGGCCCGGAGCCCGTCCAGCGGCCGATTTCCCTGTGTTGCTTGACTCATCACGCCGCTCCGAACGTCTGTCGCTGCTTGCCGAGACCGTCGATCTCGAGCTCCACCACGTCGCCCGCCCGCAGGTAGGGCTTGTCCGGCTGGCCGAGCGCGACCCCGGCCGGGGTGCCGGTGTTGATCACGTCGCCGGGTCGCAGCACCATGAACTGGCTGAGGTACCAGACCAGGTGCGCGACCCCGAAGATCATGTCGGCGGTGGTGCCGTTCTGCCACTGCTTGCCGTTGACCCAGAGCCGGAGCCCGAGCTGCTGCGGGTCCGCGACCTCGTCGGCGGTCAGCAGCCACGGCCCGAACGGGTTGAAGGTCTCGCAGTTCTTGCCCTTGTCCCACTGGCCGCCGCGCTCGATCTGGAACTCGCGCTCGGAGACGTCGTTGCTCACCGCGTAGCCGAGCACGTGGTCGAGGGCCTGCTCGGGGGAGTCGAGATAGCGCGCCTCGCGCCCGATCACCACGGCCAGCTCGACCTCCCAGTCGGTCTTGGTCGACTTCCGCGGGATCAGCACCTCGTCGTCGGGACCGACCACGGTGTCCGGGGTCTTGAGGAAGACGATCGGCTCGCCCGGGATCTCCGCCTTGGTCTCGGCGGCGTGGTCGCGGTAGTTGAGCCCGATGCAGACGATCTTGCCGATCCGTCCGAGCGGCGGGCCGAACCGGTCGACCTGCTCGATCACCGGCAGGTCGTCGAGTGCGGGACGGTCGAGCGCGGTGCGCAACGCGAGGTCCGCGTCGTCGCCCTCGATCAGGTGCCAGATGCCGTCGGAGCCGGCGGCGACCACCTGCTCCTGCCCGGCTGGTCCGACCCGTGCGATCCTCATCGATCCCTCCTCGTCCGCGACCGCCCGGTGGGGCCGCTGTGCGGCCATGACCCTATCAAGCTCGGATGTTTGCCGACCGGTCGGCCGGGGTCGTGAGCGGTCGAGGCACGCAAGGGTCGATCCACGAGGGGACAGAGGTCGGATGTCTCGGGTTCCGGCGGCGCTCAGTCCTCGTCGTCGGCGGGCAGCGAGCGCCGGATCCAGTCCTCCACCCCGGCGACGTGGACGGTCGACCAGGACCGCGCGACGTCCGGACGCCGGTCGATGATCGCCTGGGCGATCGCCCGGTGCTCCTGCAGGGTCCGCCGGGTGGCGTCGGTGTCGGTCAGGCCCCGCCAGATCCGCGCCCGCTGGGTCCGGCTGGAGAGCCCCTCGAGCAGCGAGCACAGCACGGGGTTGCCGGTCGCCTCGGCGATCCGGCGGTGGAACTCGATGTCGTTGGCCACCAGCGCGTCGACGTCCGGCGCCGGAGCGGCGGGGTCGGCCGCCGGGTGGTCGGCGGACGGGTCCACGTCGTCGAGCAGCCGGAGCAGGCCGCGGGCCTCGTCGGGGTGCATCTGCACCGCCGCCTTCTCGGCGGCGATCGGTTCGAGAGCCCGGCGGACCTCGAACAGGTGCAGGACGCTGGCGTCGACGTGCAGGTCGAGGACGAAGCCCATGACCTCCATCAGGATCTCCGGCCGCAGGCTGGTCACGTAGGTGCCGTCTCCCTGCCGGACGTCGAGGATCCGCACCAGCGACAGCGCCCGGACGGCCTCGCGGAGCGAGCTGCGCGAGATCCCCAGCTCGTCGGCGAGCTCACTCTCCTTGGGCAGCCGCGATCCCGGCTGCAGCCGCCCGTCGATGATCATCTGTTTGATCTTGTCGATGGCGACGTCGGTGAGGGACACGCTGAGAGGATAGGACCGAACGCCGGTGCCGGCCGACGGTTTACCGGCGCCGGCAATCCGGCCGGACCGCGGTGGGTGACCGGACCGGCCGCAGGGTCACTCGCCGCCGGTGCGGCGCAGCACCTCGGTGAGCCTCTCGGCGGCGGCGATCACGGCCGGAGCGTGCAGCCGGCCGGGCTGGCGGGACAGCCGCTCGATCGGTCCGGAGACGCTGACCGCGGCGATCACCTTGCCCGAGGGGGAGCGGACCGGCGCCGACACCGACGCGACGCCCGGCTCGCGCTCGCCGACCGAGTGGGCCCAGCCGCGGCGCCGGACCGCGGCCAGGGCGACCGCGGAGAACCGCGAACCGCGCAGCCCGCGCTGCATCCGGTCGGGCTCCTCCCAGGCGAGCAGCACCTGGGCGGCCGAGCCGGCGGTCATGGTCAGCTGGGTGCCGACCGGGACCGAGTCGCGCAGCCCCGAGGTGCGTTCGGCGGTGGCCACGCAGATCCGGTAGTCGCCCTGCCGGCGGAACATCTGTGCCGACTCCCCGGTGATGTCGCGGAGCCGTGCCAGCACCGGGCCGGCTGTGGCCAGCAGCCGGTCCTCACCGGCGGCCGAGGCCAGCTCGCCGAGCCGGGGCCCGAGGATGAACCGTCCCTGCAGGTCGCGGCTGACCAGCCGGTGGTGCTCGAGGGCAACCGCGAGCCGGTGCGCGGTCGGTCGGGCGAGCCCGGTGGCCGACACCAGACCGGCCAGAGTCGTCGGTCCGGTCTCGAGCGCACCGAGCACGAGGGCGGCTTTGTCGAGGACGCCCACACCGCTAGAGTTGTCCATGCCTTGATATTGCCGTCTCGGATGCTGATATGGCAAATCCGCGGCAGCCGTGGCGAGCAGAGTTCCGGGCCGTCGGTCGAGACGGCGCAGCCCTCCAGTCCACGGGGCAGGCCGACTCCCCGCCGTCCGCGTCACCGCGAGCCGTGCTCCGGGACGCGCGACCGGCCGGGACCACGGCAGGACAACAGATCACCGAGGGAAGAGGTTCGAGGGACGATGGCGAGCACCGCTGGCCGCACGCTGAGCGAGAAGATCTGGGACGCGCACGTCGTGCCCGGCGCCGAGGGTGGCGCCGAGGGTGCGGGGCACGGTGCGCCCGACCTGCTCTACATCGACCTGCACCTGGTGCACGAGGTCACCAGCCCGCAGGCGTTCGACGGCCTCCGGCAGGCCGGTCGGCCGGTGCGCCGGCCCGACCTGACGCTGGCCACCGAGGACCACAACACCCCGACCGTCGACATCGACAAGCCGATCGCCGACCCGGTGTCGCGGACCCAGGTGGAGACCCTGCGTCGCAACGCCGAGGAGTTCGGCATCCGCATCCACAGCCTCGGTGACCTCGACCAGGGGATCGTCCACATCATCGGCCCGCAGCTGGGGCTGACCCAGCCGGGACTGACCGTGGTCTGCGGCGACTCGCACACCTCGACCCACGGGGCGTTCGGGGCGATCGCCTTCGGGATCGGCACCTCCGAAGTCGAGCACGTGCTCGCCACCCAGACGCTGCCGCAGGCCCGGCCGAAGACCATGGCGGTCAACGTCACCGGTGAGCTGCCGGCCGGCGTCACCGCCAAGGACATCGTGCTCGCGCTGATCGCGCAGGTCGGCACCGGCGGCGGCCAGGGCCACATCGTCGAGTACCGCGGGCCGGCCATCGAGGCGCTCTCGATGGAGGGCCGGATGACCATCTGCAACATGAGCATCGAGTGGGGGGCGAAGGCCGGGCTGATCGCGCCGGACGAGACCACCTTCGCCTACCTCGAAGGACGTCCGCACGCGCCTCAGGGTGCCGACTGGGACGCGGCCGTCGACTACTGGCGCACCCTGCGCACCGACGACGACGCCGTCTTCGACCGCGAGGTCGAGCTCGACGCCTCGACCCTGACGCCCTTCGTCACCTGGGGGACGAATCCCGGCCAGGGCGTCCCGCTCGGGTCCTCGGTGCCCAACCCGGACAGCTTCATCGACGAGTCCGACCGGGTCGCCGCGACCAACGCCCTGCGCTACATGGGGCTCGAGGCCGGCACGCCGATGCGCCGGATCGCCGTGGACACGGTGTTCCTGGGCTCCTGCACCAACGGCCGGATCGAGGACCTGCGGGCCGCGGCCGACGTGATCAAGGGCCACCAGGTGGCCGACAGCGTCCGGATGCTCGTGGTGCCAGGGTCGGCGCGGGTGCGGCTCCAGGCCGAGGCCGAGGGGCTCGACATCGTCTTCAAGGAGGCCGGTGCCGAGTGGCGGGCCGCGGGGTGCTCGATGTGTCTGGGCATGAACCCCGACCAGCTCGCTCCCGGCGAGCGCAGCGCCTCGACCTCCAACCGCAACTTCGAGGGACGACAGGGCAAGGGCGGCCGGACCCACCTGGTCTCGCCGCTGGTCGCCGCGGCCACCGCGGTGAAGGGCACGCTGGCCGCGCCCGCCGACCTCTGACCGCCCGATCCCAGCGTTCCCACACCCAGCAGGAACTGATCAGGAGCTGATCATGGACAAGTTCACCACCCACACCGGGACCGGGCTGCCGCTGCGGCGCAGCAACGTCGACACCGACCAGATCATCCCGGCCGTCTACCTCAAGCGGGTGACCAAGAGCGGTTTCGAGGACGGGCTGTTCGCCGCCTGGCGCAACGACCCGGACTTCGTGCTCAACCAGCCGGAGTTCCGGCAGGCGACGATCTTGGTCCCCGGCCCGGACTTCGGCACCGGCTCCTCCCGCGAGCACGCCGTCTGGGCGCTGCAGAACTACGGCTTCAAGGTGGTCATCGGCTCGCGGTTCGGCGACATCTTCCGCGGCAACTCGGGCAAGGCCGGGCTGCTGATCGCGGTGGTCACCCAGGACGTGGTCGAGCAGCTCTGGAAGCTGATCGAGACCAACCCGGCCACCGAGATCACCGTCGACCTGGCCGAGCGCCGGATCCTCGCCGGCGGGGAGATCGACGTGATCTTCGACATCGACGACTACACCCGGTGGCGGCTGCTCGAGGGCCTCGACGACATCGGCCTGACCCTGCGGCGGGCCGAGGACATCGACGCCTACGAGGCTGGACGCCCGGCCTTCAAGCCCCGGACGCTGCCGGCGCACACCGCCTCCTGATCCCGGCCGGGATCCGTCGTCCCCGACCGTGCGAGCGAGCGGCTGACCGCGGAAGGGGACGACGCCCGGACGGTGCAGCAGACCGCAGCGCGGGACCCAGGAGTTCGGAATCCCACGTCTGCGGCCGATCTCGTCCCGAATTCGCCGAAATCGGTTGATTTCGTCGGCGTGGCGCGCTTGCGGTGATTGTTCGGACGCCCTTGTTTGCCTAGCGTTGGGCGCGTGGTCGCAGGTTGCGGCTGCCGCGATGCCTGACAGGCTTGCTGAGATTGCGTTCGTGAGAAGGGGAGCAGTGAACAAGGCTGAGTTGATCGAGGCGCTGTCGGGTTACTACGACGGCAGCAAAGCCCAGGCGGCCAAGGCCCTCAACGCCGTCACCGAGACGATCACCCACCAGACCGCCCGGGGCGAGAAGGTCTCGATCACCGGCTTCGGGGTGTTCGAGAAGGTCCACCGCTCGGCCCGGATGGTGCGCAACCCCCGGACCGGGGAACGCAAGCGGGCCAAGGCGACCTCGGTGCCGCGGTTCCGCGCGGGCACCGACCTCAAGGCCTTCGTCTCCGGCGAGAAGAAGGTGCCGCGGGCCACCAAGAAGGCGCCTGCCCCGACGACCGCCGCCAAGACCACCGCCACCAAGAGTGCGGCGACCAAGACCGCGACGCCGGCCAAGACCACGGCCACCAAGGCGACCCCGGCCAAGACCACCGCCACCCGGACCGCGGCCAAGGCGACCCCCGCGAAGACCACGGCGGCGAAGAAGACCGCGACCAAGGCGACCCCGGCCAAGACCAGCGCGGCCAAGACCACCGCGACCAAGGCGCCGGCGCGCAAGACCGCGACCAAGGCGACCCCGGCCAAGACCACGGCGGCCAAGAGCACCGCCAAGGCCCCGGCGCGCAAGACGGCCACCAAGACCAGCCCGGCGCAGACCACCGCGGCGAAGAAGACGACCGCCACCAAGGCCAGCCCGGCCAAGAAGACCGCGACCAAGGCCACGCCGGCCAAGACCACCGCGAAGCGCACCGCGCGCAAGAGCTGACCTGCTTCTCGCTCAGCCCGGGCCGTTCGGCCCGGGCTGAGTCGCGTCCGGGCCGGGTTCGCGTCCTGGAAGGAACGCGGGTTCGGGTCGGGTCACCACCAGGTGGCCAGCACCCGGTCGCCGCTGATCACCGCGTCGAGCCGCTGTCCCGGACGCAGCACCCGGCTGCCGTCCGGGTGCGCGGTCGCCGGCAGCGGGAGCCGGTGACCACCGGCAGTGATCACCGCCAGCCCCGGGTCGTCGGCGGTCCAGGGTCGGTCGTCGTGCGCGCGGGGTTCGGCGACGGTCACCGGTTCCCAGCGGCCGAGGTCCCCGCTGTCGGGGTCGACCAGTGCGCGGGTCGCCGGGCCGAGACCGAGGGCGGCCGCCTCGCGCAGGTCGGTCGCGGTGTCGACGTCGCGGCGCAGCGTCGGCCGCGGCCGGTCCAGCACCGGCACCAGGGCTCGTGCGCCGCTGGCCGCGTGCGCTTCGGCCGAGCGTCCCTGGAAGCGTGGGTCCAGGGGGATCGCGACGGCGACCAGCAGCGAGGTGCCGACGCCCGAGGCGTCCGCGACGAACCCGCGCCCGGTCCCGAGGGCGTCGCTGTCGCTCGACGCCGCCTCCGCTGACCCGAGGGCCGCGGTGATCGCCGCCGTGAGGTCGTCGGGTCGCAACGTCGGCAGGTCGCCGACACCGGCCACCACCACGTCGCAGCCCTGCTCGCGGAGCCAGTGGTCACCCTGGGCGAAGGCAGGGTTGAGCCCGTTGTCGGTCTCGGGCCGGATCGCCACCGTGTCGGGGATCCCGGCCCTGCGCAGCAGCGTCCGGAGCGCCGGTTGGTCGCTGACCACCACGGTGAGGTCGGCCACCGCGGCGTGCGCGGCCAGGGTGTCGACGAACATCGCCAGCGCGAGCCGGCGGCGCAACGGTGCCGGCAGGTCGAGCCGGCTCTTGGCCTCGGTCAGCGGCTTGAGCGCCAGGACGGATCCGACCTGCGGCCGGCCGACCGGACGCTGATCATGCCCCGGGCTCGCCACCCGCCGATCCTCTCAGAGCACCGCGGCTGGGGGCCCGCCGACCGCCGCGCCGCTAACCTGGGACGACCCAGGTGGTGCGCCGTCCGAGCAGAAGTCGAGGAACCGATGTCCAGCAGCCCGGCCCGCCGGCCGCTCCGGTCGGTGATCAGCGAACCGGCCGAGCCGTTCCTCTACCGGATCGTCTGGGTGCTCGGGCAGCTGCTCAGGCGGACCACCCGCCAGGACTGGCGCGGGCAGCAGAACGTTCCCTCGACGGGCGGTCTGGTGCTCGTGGCCAACCACCTCTCGAACTTCGACCCGCTCGCCCTCGCGCACTTCCTGATCTGGTCGGGTCGCTGGCCGCGGTTCCTGGCCAAGGCGTCGCTGTGGAAGGTGCCGCTGGTGCGCACCGTGGTCACCCGGTGCGGTCAGATCCCGGTCGAGCGGAACAGCCGCGACTCCGCGCGCGGGCTGACCCAGGCAGCGGCGGCCGTGCGCGCCGGGAAGTGCGTGGTGGTCTATCCCGAGGGCACCATCACCCGGGACCCGGAGCTCTGGCCGATGGCCGGCAAGACCGGTGCGGCCCGGATCGCCCTGGAGACCGGTGCTCCCGTGGTCCCGGTGGGGCAGTGGGGCGCTCAGCAGGTGATGCCCGGGGTGCGCCCGACGCTGCCGCGGCTGCTCCCGCGACCGACCCTCCGGGTCGCGGCCGGCCCGCCGGTCGATCTCGACGACCTCCGCGGTCGGCCGCTGACCCATGATGTCACCCGGGAGGCGACCGACCGGATCACCGCCGCGATCACCGCGTTGGTGGCCGAGCTGCGCGGAGCCACCCCACCCGCCCAGCCCTACCAGCGTGCCGGCGCGACCGTCCCGGATCCCCGTCCCACAACGGATTCCGGTGATCATGGTCACCAGGACGGGCCGGGGGAGAACCGGTGAGCGGGGTCGCGGTGATGGGTTCGGGGTCGTGGGGCACGGCGTTCGCGCTGACCCTCTGCGACGCCGGCAACGACGTCCGGCTGTGGGCCCGGCGGATCGAGGTGTGCCGGGCGGTGAACACCGAGCACCGCAACCCCGACTACTTCCCCGACCTCGAGCTGCCCCCGACGCTGACCGCGACCGACGACCCGCAACGGGCGATGGCCGAGGCCGACCTGGTCGTGCTGGCCGTGCCGTCGCAGACGCTGAGGCAGAACCTGACCGGCTGGCGGCTGCCCGAGACCGCGGTGGTGCTGAGCCTGGCCAAGGGGATCGAGCTCGGCACCGGACGCCGGATGAGCGAGGTGGTCGCCGAGGTCACCGGGCTGCCCGACGAGCGGATCGCCGTGCTCACCGGCCCGAACCTGTCGCACGAGATCGCCGAGCGGCAACCGGCCGCGTCGGTGATCGCCTCGACGGCGCACGAGACCGCGGCCCTGGTGCAGAAGATCTGCCACTCGCCGACGTTCCGGCCCTACACCAACACCGACGTGATCGGGTGCGAGCTCGGCGGCGCCACCAAGAACGTCATCGCGCTGGCGGTCGGGATGGCGGTCGGGCTCGGCTTCGGCGACAACGCCACCGCGTCGGTGATCACCCGCGGGCTGGCTGAGATCAGCCGGCTGGGACGCGCGCTGGGGGCTGATCCGCACACGTTCTCCGGCCTGGCCGGCATGGGCGACCTGGTGGCGACCTGCAGCTCGCCGCTGTCGCGCAACCGGTCGTTCGGCGAGGAGCTCGGCCGCGGTCGGTCGGTGGCCGAGATCGCCGGGTCGACCCGGCAGGTGGCCGAAGGGGTCAAGTCCTGCACGGCGATCCGCGCCCTGGGCAGCGCCCACGGCGTCGAGCTGCCGATCGTCGAGGCCGTGGTGCGGGTGATCGAGAACGGCGAGCCTCCGGGCGAGATGGTCGCCCACCTGCTGGCCCGCGCCGCGCGCCCCGAGCGCGACGAGACCTGAGCGACGAGACCTGAGCCCCGGCTCTCAGAGCCCGCGGAGCGCCTGGTCGAGGTCGTCCCACAGGTCCTCGACGTGCTCGAGCCCGACGGACATCCGCACCAGCCCCTCGGGGACGGCGGGCAGCTCGGCCGGCCAGCGGCGACGGCGTTCGAGGGTGGACTCCACCCCACCGAGGCTGGTCGCGTGCACCCACAGCCGCAGCCGCTCGATCAGCGTCTCGGCGGCGGCCGCTCCGGCCAGCTCGATCGAGACCAGCGAGCCGAAGCCGTCCATCTGCGTCGCGGCGAGGGCGTGGAACCGGTCGTCGGTCAGCCCGGGGTAGCGGACCCGCAAGATCGCCGGGTGCCCGGCCAGCCGCCGGGCCAGCTCGCCCGCGCTGGCCGTGGCCTGCCGGACCCGCAACGGCAGCGTCCGCAGTCCCCGGAGCACCAGGAAGGTCTCGAGCACCCCGGGGGTGGCTCCGTGGAGCCGGCGGACGGCGCCGAGGCGGTCCAGCAGGTCCTGCCGACCCGGGGCCGCGACCACCATCCCGCAGAGGGCGTCGGAGTGACCGGAGAGGAACTTGGTCGCCGAGTGCAGCGCCAGGTCGGCACCGAGGGTGAGCGGTCGCTGCTGGACCGGGGTGGCGAAGGTGTTGTCGACCACCAGCAGGGCACCCTCCGGACGTCCGGCGGCCACGGCCCGGACGTCGGCCACCTCCATCGTCGGGTTGGCCGGGGTCTCGAGCCAGACCAGGTCGGCCCCCTCGGCGGCGGCGAGCACGGCCTCGGTGTCGGCCCCGTCGACCAGCCGCAGCGTGAACCGCTGTCGCTGCGCGTACTCGGCGGCCAGCGAACCGACGCCGAGATAGCACTGCTGCTGGAGCACGAGCACGCCGCCGTCGGGCACCAGCTCGAGCAGCGCGTGCGCCGCCGCCATGCCCGAGGCGAAGGCCAGCGCGGGCCCGCCCTCGAGCGCGCCGACCGCCGCCTCGAGCGCGGTCCAGCCCGGGTTGCCGTAGCGGCCGTAGCCCACCGTGCCGGTCGGGTCGGCCGCCGCGACGTAGGTGGAGGCCGGGGTGATCGGCTCGTTGAGCGGCGCGTCGATCGTTCGCTCCGGGCGTCCGGCGGCCACCGCCAGCGTCTCGGGCCGCCAGCGGGTGGCGGTCTGGTCGTCGTCGGACGGGTGCGGATCACTCACCCGGACATTGTCCCGGCCCGGTGGCCGCTCCTGCCGCGGTGGTCGACCGTGGTCCGCACACCGGCCGTGGCCGCTCGGCGGTGCCGGTCTGCGCGCCTGCCGGTCGTCCCCTGATCGGATGGATAGCCTCTGCGGGTGCCGTCCATCCCCGAGGCCCCGTCGACCGCGCCGCAGCCCCCGGCCCGCGTCCGCGTCGCCGTCGTGTTCGGCGGACAGAGCTCCGAACACAGCGTCAGCTGCCTGACCGCGGGCGGCGTGCTGGCCGCGCTGGATCCCGAGCGCTACGAGGTCACCGGCATCGGGATCACCCGGTCCGGGCGACTGGTGGTCGCCGGCCCGGAGGTGCTCGAACGGCTGCACGTCACCGACGGGCGGCTTCCCGAACTGACCGAGGACGCGGCCGAGGCGGTGCTGGTGCGCGGGGAGACCGGCAGCGAGCTGGCCCGGCGCGAGCAGGGCTCGCTGGCCGCGCTCGGCCGGATCGACGTCGCGTTCTCGCTGCTCCACGGGCCGTTCGGCGAGGACGGCACGATCCAGGGGATGTTCGAGCTGATGGGCGTCCGCTACGTCGGCGCCGGCGTGCTGGCCAGCGCGGTCGGCATGGACAAGCACGCCATGAAGCTGGTGCTGGCTGCCTCCGGACTGCCGATCGGGCCGTACGCGGTGATCACGCCGCGGCAGTGGGAGCACGACCGCGGCGCCGCGCTCGAGTCGGTGGCGACACTGACCTATCCGCTCTTCGTCAAGCCGGCCCGCGGTGGGTCGAGCCTCGGCATCCGGCGGGTCGACGACCCCGCCGACCTCGAGGCGGCGGTCGAGTTCGCCCGCGGCTACGACCCGAAGGTGGTGGTCGAACAGGGCTTCGTCAACGCCCGCGAGCTCGAGTGCGGGGTGCTGCAGTCACTCGACGACGGCAGTCCCGAGGTGAGCGCGGTCGCCGAGATCAGGATGCACACCGCCTCCGGGTTCTACGACTTCGAGGCCAAGTACCTGCCCGAGGAGCAGGTCGACCTCGACGTCCCCGCCGAGCTCGACCCGGCGGTCGCCGCCGAGATGCAGCAGCTGGCGGCGCGGACGTTCGAGGCGATCGGCTGCGAGGGGCTCGCGCGGGTCGACTTCTTCCTCACCGAAGACCGCCGGCTGGTGGTCAACGAGATCAACACCATGCCCGGCTTCACCGAGCACTCGATGTTCCCGCGGGTGTGGGCGGCCAGCGGCCTGGACTACCCGAGCCTGGTCGACCGGCTGCTCCAGCTCGCGCTGCAGCGGCCCACCGGGTTGCGCTGAGCGCCCGGGATCGGTTGTGACCGGGGCCGCCGCGGTGCCGATGCCGGCCAACCTCCGCGCCTCGGCCGAGCGGACCCGGTCGGCCGGGATGCGCGCCTGGTACGCCGGGCTGCCGGACCGGATCGCGGACCTGGCCCAGCGTTGGGAGCTGGAGCTCGGGGCGCCGTTCGAACCGGGCGGCTCGGGGTCGTGGGTAGCCCCGGCGACCGACGCCGGCGGTGCCGACCTGGTGCTCAAGGTGGGCTGGACCCACACCGAGGCGCGCGACGAGGCCGAGGGGCTGGCCGTCCTCGGCGGCGAGGGTGCCGTGCAGGTCTTCCGGTACGAGAACCACGGACCCACCACGGCCGCGCTGCTCGAACGCTGCCGACCGGGGGAGGAGCTGCGGACCCGGCCCGAGGGCGAGCAGCACCGGGTGATCGGCGCGCTGCTGCGCCGGATCCGGGCTGTGCCGGTGCCGGCCGATCACCCGTTCCGGCCGCTGACCGAGCTCTGCGACCTGTGGGCCGACGAGGCGGAGACCGCGCACGCCGAGCGTCCGCCCGGCGTCGATCCGGGGCTGGTCCGCGAGGGCCTGGCGCTGTTCCGGGCACTGCCGCGCGACGCGGACACCGCGGTGCTGCTGTGCACCGACCTGCACGGCGGCAACGTGCTCTCCGGCACCCGGCTGCCCTGGCTGCTGATCGACCCGAAGCCGTACGTCGGCGACCCGCACTACGACGTGCTCCAGCACCTGCTCAACTGCTTCGACAGCCTGCTCGCCGACCCTCTCGGGCTGATCGCCCGGGTCTGCGACGAGGCCGACCTGGACCCCACCCGGGTGCGCCACTGGCTCTTCGCCCGCTGCATACAGGACAGCCCCGACTGGCCCGACCTGGCCGCCCTCGCCCGCGCCCTCGCCGCCTGAGCGTGCCGGCGTGCGTGTTGGCGCTTCGACAGGCTCAGCGCGCGTGCTGGCGCTTCGACAGGCTCAGCGCGCGTCCGCACGCCAGTCCGCTCGTGAGCGTCCTCTGAGCCGCGCCTGCTCGTCTGCACGCCGCACGAGCGCGGCCGGACAGACAGGTGCAGCCGACGAAACGTCTGCACGGGCGCGTGCCCGGGCCGCGCGAGCAGGAGGAAGACGAGCAGTTCAGCGCGGCGTGCGCGAACGAGCTCAGATCTTCAGATGTGGACCACGGGGCAGGTGACGGTGCGGGTGATGCCCGCGACGTTCTGCACCTTGGCGACCACCAGCTGGCCGAGCTCGTCGACGTTCGCCGCCTCGGCGCGGACGATCACGTCGTAGGGGCCGGTGACGTCCTCGGCCAGGGTGACGCCCTTGATGGCGCGGATCTCGCCCGCGACCTCCGCGGCCTTTCCGACACCGGTCTGCACCAGGATGTAGGCCTGCACGACCATCGACTACGCCCCCTCTCGTGGACACTGCTCCCGTCGACTCCGGCGCCGCGCTCGGCGCGGACCGCAGCGGCCTCCGTGAGGCCGAGAGAACCGTACCCGGTCCGGATCGGCCGGACGACCGGCGTTCGGCAACAATCGTCGCGTGCAGACCGAGCGCCGACCACCGCGCGGCTCCGACGACCCGGCCGCCGAGACCCTCGGGACGACCGGTGAGTTCGCGCTGATCTCGGCGATCACCGCCGACCTCGAGCCCGAGCTGGCCGCGGCGGTCGGTGGCCGCGTACTGCTCGGTCCCGGCGACGACGGTGCGGTGCTGCTGGCCGACGGTCCGGTGGTCAGCTCGATCGACTGCCTGGTGGAGGGCGTGCACTTCCGCACCGACTGGTCCGAGGCGCTCGACGTCGGCCGCAAGGCGGTGGCGGTCAACCTGGCCGACCTCGAGGCGATGGGGGCGGCCCCGGTCGGGGTGCTGGTCGGGTTCACCGCGCCGGCCGAGCTGCCCACCCGCTGGGCGCTGGACTTCGCCGCCGGGGTCCGGCAGGAGTGCCGGACCGCGGGCGCGGCGCTGCTCGGCGGCGACACCACCCGCGGGCCGGTGATCATGATCGCGGTGACCGCGCTCGGTACCCTGCCCGGCGAGGCGATCACCCGGGACAACGCCCGGCCGGGCGACGTGGTCGCGGTCTGCGGGAGGCTCGGCTGGGCGGCCGCCGGGCTGGCCGTGCTGGGTCGCGGTTTCCGGTCACCACGCGCGGTCGTCGAGGCCCAACGCGTGCCGGCGGTGCCCTACGGACAGGGTCGGGCGGCCGCCGCCGCCGGGGCCCACGCCATGATCGACATCTCCGACGGTCTGCTCGCCGACCTCGGCCACGTCGCCCGTGCCTCCAAGGTGATCATCGATCTCGACCCCGCGGCGTTCGCGGTGCCGGATCCGCTGCGGGCGGTCGCCGCGGCCACCGGCTCGGACCCGCTCACGCTGATCCTCACCGGGGGCGAGGACCACGCGCTGGCCGCCGCCTTCTCCGCCGAGGACGTCCCCGAGGGTTGGACGGTGGTCGGTCGGGTGCTGCGCCCGGACGCCGCCGAGGGCCGGGTGACGGTCGACGGTCGAGAGTGGGAAGGTGCGCGCGGCTGGGACCACTTCCGCCGCTGAGCGGGCCCGCGAGGCCTCGGAGGGCGCTCGAGGGTCCGCGAGCCCCGGGCGGCGCGGGACCGGCGTGTGGCGGTCCGGGGGAGCGCGGCATCGCGTAACCTCGCGATCATGGCGACCCGCGCGTCTTCCCCACCGCGGTCCCGTAGCTCCGCCACCCGTGGTGGCGGTTCGGCTCCGCGGTCGTCCGGAAGCAAGAAACCCACCCAGCGTGCCTCCACGTCCGGCTCCCGGTCGCGGAACGGCTCGTCGGGCGGGTCGCGCCCGGCGCCCCGGCCCCGGCAGAACCAACCGAGCGGCAACCGCCGCCCGGCCGGTCGTGCCGGCTCACGTCCCTCGGTCGGCAATCAGCTCGGGCGCGGTCTGCGCGGCGCCTGGCTGGGGGTGGCGCACGCAGTCGGTCACGGCGCCCGGATGGTCGGCTCGGGCCGCGACCAGCGCGAGGGCCTCGACCCCGCTCTCCGGCGTGACGGCGTCGGGCTGTTCCTGGTCGGGTGCGCGATTGTCGTCGCCGCCGAGTTCTGGTGGGGCCTGCCCGCTCCTGTGGGCCCCTGGATCCACACCGGGCTGACCAGCGTCATCGGGACGCTCGCCTACGCCGCGCCCATCCTGCTGGCGGGGATGGCCTGGCGCACCCTGCGGAACCCCGAGCGCAACGGCCCCGGCGGCCGGCAGGCGGTCGGCTGGACCGCCGTCCTGCTCGGGCTGCTCGGCCTGATCAACCTCGCCCACGGCCTGCCCCGCCCGGACCATCCGGAGCAGATGCGCCAGGCCGGCGGCGTCCTGGGTTTCATCTCCTCCTCGCTGCTGCACGACCTGCTCAAGACCAACTGGGTCGCCGCGCCGCTGCTGGCACTGCTGTTGGTCTTCGGCGTGCTGGTGGTGCTCGGCATCCCGCTGCACGAGATCCCCGGGCGGCTGCAGGCGCTCCGCGAACGCTTCACGCCGCAGGGCCGGGTTGTCGACGGTGAGGTCGTCGGCGAGATCAGCTACGACGCCGACCGCGCCTACGACACCCCGATGATCACCGACGGGTCCGAGGGCCGGCGGTCGCGCCGCCGCCGGCGCACCGAGGAGCCGGAGACCGAGGCGTCCGACGCGGACGTCGTCGACGCCGAGCTCGAGGAGATCACCGAGACCGAGAGCCCGGGGCGGCGCACGATCACCGCCGGGCTCCCCAAGACCCCCGCCGGGACCGACGGCAAGGCCCGCACCACCGCGGGACGCGCCCCGAGCTTCGTCGTTCACGGCGAGAGCGACGGTGACGAGGCCGGGTCCGCCGTGCTGGAGCCGCCGCCGCACACCCCGGTCCCGCAGCGCGTCGAGCAGCTCCAGCTGTCCGGCGACGTCCAGTACGTGCTGCCCGACAGCGAGCAGCTCAAGCAGGGCACCGCCCACCGACCGCGGACCGAGGCCTCGGACTCGGTGGTCGGCCGACTGACCGGGGTGCTCGAGCAGTTCGACATCGACGCCCAGGTCACCGGCTACACCCGCGGCCCGACGGTGACCCGCTACGAGGTCGAGCTCGGCCCCGCGGTCAAGGTCGAGAAGGTCACCGCGCTGAGCAAGAACATCTCCTACGCGGTGGCCAGCAACGAGGTGCGGATCCTCTCGCCGATCCCCGGCAAGTCGGCGATCGGCATCGAGATCCCGAACACCGACAAGGAGGTCGTCAGCCTCGGCGACGTGCTCCGCAGCACCAAGGCGCGCAACGACCACCACCCGATGACCGTCGGGCTCGGCAAGGACGTCGAGGGCGGGTTCGTGGTGGCCAACCTGGCCAAGATGCCGCACCTGCTGGTGGCCGGCGCCACCGGCTCGGGCAAGTCGGTGGTGATCAACACCATGATCACCTCGATCCTGATGCGGGCCACCCCGGACGAGGTCCGGCTGCTGCTGGTCGACCCCAAGCGGGTCGAGCTGACCGCCTACGAGGGTGTCCCGCACCTGGTCACCCCGATCATCACGGCGCCGAAGAAGGCGGCCGAGGCGCTGCAGTGGGTCGTCCGCGAGATGGACATGCGCTACGACGACCTGGCCGCGTTCGGCTTCCGGCACGTCGACGACTTCAACAAGGCGGTCCGGGCGGGCAGCGTCAAGGTGCCCGAGGGCTCGGAGCGGGTGCTCGCGCCTTACCCGTACCTGCTGGTGATCGTCGACGAGCTCGCCGACCTGATGATGGTCGCCCCGCGCGACGTCGAGGACTCGGTGGTCCGGATCACCCAGCTGGCCCGGGCGGCCGGCATCCACCTGGTGCTGGCCACCCAGCGGCCGAGCACCGACGTGGTCACCGGGTTGATCAAGGCCAACGTCCCGAGCCGGCTGGCCCTGGCCACCAGCTCGATGACCGACTCGCGGGTCATCCTCGACCAGCCCGGCGCGGAGAAGCTGGTCGGTCAGGGCGACGGTCTGTTCCTGCCGATGGGGGCGGGCAAGCCGACCCGGATCCAGGGTGCCTGGGTCACCGAGAACGAGATCCGGGCGGTGGTCAAGCACGTCTCGGAGCAGCTCAAGCCGAACTACCGCGAGGACGTCACGGCTTCGGCCGAGACGAGCACCAAGGTGGCCGAGGACATCGGCGACGACCTCGACCTGGTGCTGCAGGCGGTCGAGCTGGTGGTCACCCTCCAGCTCGGGTCGACCTCGATGCTGCAGCGCAAGCTCCGCGTCGGCTTCGCCAAGGCCGGCCGGCTGATGGACATCCTCGAGACCCGCGGCGTGGTCGGGCCCTCGGAGGGCTCGAAGCCGCGCGACGTGCTGGTCAAGCCCGACGAGCTCGACGTGGTGATGGACAACCTGCGCGCCGGCTGATGCCGGTCGATCCTGATCCGTCCGACCCGTCCCCGGCGCCGTCCGGGGGCGGGTCGTTCCGGTGTGGCGGCGACCAACCGACCGGATTTCTCTCCGGTCTGAAAAAACTCTGAGAATCGTCGCGGGCACCCATCCGGGTCCTCCGGCGGGTGCGAACCCCGGATGCAGTCACCCCCCGAAGAACCCCCGGACGAACGCCCCGGACCCCGGTCGTTGTCGGCAATCCCCCGAGTGCCCATCACGACCGCGGACGGGGTGTTCGTTCGTCCGGGGCGGGCGTCGGGTCGGACCGGTCCGGTCGCGGACGCCGATCTGACAACCGCTGGGCCGGTGGGGGAGACTGGCGAGGTTATGACGTCGCTCACCGCGGTTCACCTGGTCACCCTCGGCTGCGCCCGGAACGAGGTCGACTCCGAGGAGCTCGCCGGCCGGCTGGCCGACGGCGGCTTCCGGCTGGTCGACGATCCCGAGGCCGCCGACGCCGTCCTCGTCAACACCTGCGGGTTCGTCGAGTCGGCCAAGAAGGACTCCGTCGACGAGCTGCTCGCCGCCGCCGACCTCAAACAGAGCGCCGGTCAGGGCGGACGCGCCCAGGCCGTGGTCGCGGTCGGGTGCCTGGCCGAGCGGTACGGCCACGAGCTCGCCGAGTCGCTGCCCGAGGCGGACGCCGTGCTCGGGTTCGACGCCTACGGCACCATCGCCGAGCGCCTCCAGGCGATCCTCGCGGGCGAGCGTCCGGCCGCCCACGTGCCGCGCGACCGCCGCACCCTGCTCCCGATCAGCCCGGTCGACCGGCCCGCCGCCGGGTTGGCCGTCCCCGGTCACGCCACCCCCGACCTGCCCGCCGGACTGGCCCCGGCCGCCGGTCCGCGACCGGTCCGCCGCCGGCTCGACGGCGGCCCGAGCGGCCCGCTGAAGATCGCCTCCGGGTGCGACCGCCGGTGCAGCTTCTGCGCGATCCCCACCTTCCGCGGTGCCTACCTGTCCAGACCGCCGGCCGAGATCGTCGCCGAGGCGCAGTGGCTGGTCGAGCAGGGCGTCCGTGAGGTGTTCCTGGTCAGCGAGAACACCTCCGCCTACGGCAAGGACCTGGCCGACCTCCGGCTGCTCGAGAAGCTGCTGGTCGAGCTCTCGGGGGTCGACGGGCTCGACTGGATCCGGGTCTCCTACCTCCAACCCGCCGAGCTGCGGCCCGGTCTGGTCGAGGTGATGACGTCGACGCCCAGGGTGCTGCCCTACTTCGACCTGTCGTTCCAGCACGCCGCGCCGGGCGTGCTGCGCCGGATGCGCCGGTTCGGTGACCCGGACAGCTTCCTCGGCCTGCTCGACCGGATCCGGACCCTCAGCCCGCGGGCGGGGGTCCGCAGCAACGTGATCTGCGGGTTCCCGGGGGAGACGGAGGCCGATCTGGCCGTGCTCACCGATTTCCTGTCCGCCGCCCGGCTCGACGCCATCGGGGTCTTCGGCTACTCCGACGAGGACGGCACCGAGGCGGTCCGGCTCGACGGTCACCTCGACGAGGGCGAGATCGAGGCCCGGCGCTCGGCGGTCGCCGACCTCGCCGACGAGCTGGTCGCGCAGCGGGCCGAGGAGCGGATCGGCGAGACCGTCTCGGTGCTGGTGCTCGGCGAGACCGACGGCTCCGAAGGCCCCCGGGTCTGGGAGGGCCGGGCCGAGCACCAGGCCCCCGAGGTCGACGGCACCACCGTGGTCGTCCCCGACCGGGACGGACCCGCCCCGGTGGGACGGATCGTCACCGCCCGGGTGGTGGCCAGCGACGGCGTCGACCTGGTGACCGAGCCGCTCGCCGTCGCAGGAGCCGGGGACCGGTGACCGCCGCGGAGACCCGGCGCGAGACCACGCCGTGGAACGTCCCGAACGCGCTGACCGCGTTCCGGATCGTGCTGGTGCCGGTGTTCGCGGTGGTCCTGCTCGGGCACCCGCACGATATCGGCTGGCGGGTGGCCGCGACGGTGATCTTCGCGCTGGCCATCGCCACCGACTTCGTCGACGGCTATCTGGCCCGCAAGTACGACATCGTCACCAGCTTCGGCAAGCTGGCCGACCCGATCGCCGACAAGGCGCTGACCGGGATGGCCTTCATCGGGCTGAGCGTGATCGGCGAGCTGTGGTGGTGGGTGACCATCGTGATCCTGGTCCGCGAGTGGGGCATCACCCTGCTCCGGTTCGTGATCATCCGCTACGGGGTGATGGCCGCGAACCGGGGCGGCAAGATCAAGACCGCCCTGCAGGCGGTGGCGCTGGTGCTCTATCTGCTGCCGCTGCAGCTCGTCCCGGCCCTCGGCTGGCTGCTGTGGCCGGCCCGGGTGATCATGGCCGCCGCGTTCGTGGTCACCGTGGTGAGCGGCATCGACTACCTGGTGCAGGCGGCGCGGATGCGCCGCGCGGCGCTGCGGGCGCGTGGCTGATCCGGACCCCGCGTACCCGGCGGCGGTCGCGGTGATCACCGCACTGGTGCAGCGCGGTGAGACGGTCGCCACCTGCGAGTCGCTCACCGGCGGGCTCGTCGGGGCCGCAATGACGGCGGTGGCCGGTTCCTCGGCCGCCTACCGCGGCGGGCTGGTGAGCTACGCGACCGACCTCAAGCACACGCTGGCCGGGGTGCCGCAGGACCTGCTGGAAGCCCAGGGCGCAGTGGCCGCCGACACCGCCGCCGCGATGGCCCGCGGCACCGCCGAGCGCTGCGGCGCCGACTGGGGTCTGGCCACCACCGGGGTGGCCGGTCCGGACCCGCAGGAGGGCCACCCGCCGGGCACCGTCTTCGTCGCGGTGGTCGGCGCCGGCGCCGAGCCCGTGGTCGACCGGCTGGCGCTGTCCGGCAGCCGGGACGAGATCCGGCGGGCGAGCGTGCAGCGCCTGCTCGAGCGCTTCGCCGCGGTGCTCGCCGAGGCGCGCTGAGCCCCGCCCTTCGACAGGCTCAGGGCACCTGATCGGGTCGGCGCGGCGCCCAGAACCCTTCGAAGGTGCTCCGCGCAGGGTGCCCTGAGCCTGTCGAAGGGCGCCACAGCCCGCCCTGAGCGGCCCAGCCACGGTGCCCTGAGCCTGTCGAAGGGCGTACCCGTGCGCCTCAGTCGACGCAGTCGGCGCACCGGCCGAGCAGGGCGCCGTGGGTCGGGTCGAGCCGGAAGCCGAAACGCTGCCCGAGGGTGGCGGCCAGCGGGTCGAGCAGGTCGCCGGGGACGTCGATCACCCGTCCGCACCGGTGGCACTGCAGGTGCGCGTGGCCGTCGGCCCCCGCGGCGTCACCGAGGTGGTAGACGGTGGCGTCGCCCGGCAGGTGCGTGTGGCTGACCAGGTGGTGCTCGGCGAGGGTGTGCAGCGCGCGGTAGACGGTCGCCCGGTGCGTCTCGGGCGCGCGCTCGGCCACCCGGGCCAGCACGGCGTCGGCGTCGAGGTGGTCCCCGGTCCCGGCCAGCACCTCGAGCACCGCCCGCCGGGCCGGCGTCGACCGCAGCCCGGCCGCGCGCAGCCGGCCGGCGCTCGCCGCTTGCTCGCCGTCGTCCGCCACGGCGGCAGTCTGCCACCGCGACCCCGGAGGGAGCCTCGTTCCAGGTGCGATAGCGTCGCATCTCGATCACGCCGGACACGGCGGGATCGCCGGGGACGGGCGAGCGGGCGGAGCCAGATGACGGTGAGCGGGACCCAGTCCAGCAGCGGGCTCACGGTCTCCGGTGCCGGCCACGGCGGGCGGCTGCGGCCGACCGAGTGGCGCTCGGTGATCGGGATGGCGGCGTTCGTCGTGCTGCTGCACGTCCTCGGCTGGGGCGTCCTGCTCGGGCTGGTGGTGCCCGCGCACTACCAGGTCGGCGCGAACGCCTTCTTCGGCGTCGGGCTCGGGTTGACCGCCTACACCCTCGGTATGCGGCACGCGTTCGACGCGGACCACATCGCCGCGATCGACAACACCACCCGCAAGCTGATGGCGCAGGGCCGACGGCCGGTGTCGGTCGGGTTCTGGTTCTCGCTCGGCCACTCGACGATCGTCTTCGTCCTGGTGCTGCTGCTCGCGCTCGGCGTCCGGGCGCTGGCCGGTCAGCTCGAGGACGACTCGTCGCTGCTGCAGCGGATCACCGGTGTCGTGGGGACCGCGGTCTCGGGCACCTTCCTGTTCCTGATCGGGCTGGTCAACCTGGTGGTGCTGGTCGGGATCGTCCGGGTGTTCGCCCGGATGCGGCGCGGCGAGGTCGACGAGGCGGCGCTGACCGCCGAGCTCGATCGCCAGCTCGGCCGCCGCGGGTTCCTCAGCCGGCTGCTCGCCGGGGTCACCCGCGCCGTCAGCCGGCCCTGGCAGATGTACCCGGTCGGGCTGCTGTTCGGCCTCGGCTTCGACACCGCGACCGAGGTCGGGCTGCTGGTGCTGGCCGGCGGCGCCGCGGCGTTCAGCCTGCCGTGGTGGGCGATCCTGACGCTGCCGGTGCTGTTCGCGGCCGGAATGAGCCTGCTCGACAGCATCGACGGGTGCTTCATGAACTTCGCCTACGGCTGGGCCTTCTCCCGACCGGTGCGCAAGATCTTCTACAACCTGACCGTGACCACGCTGTCGGTGGCGGTGGCGCTGCTGATCGGCGGGATCGAGCTGGTCTCGATCCTGGTCGACCGGGCCGGGATCCGCACCGGTCCACTGGCCGCCGTCGCTGGGCTCGACCTCAACAACGTCGGGTTCGTGGTCGTCGGGCTGTTCGTCGTGGTGTGGCTGGTCGCGCTCGCGGTGTGGCGCTGGGGACGGGTCGAGGAGCGCTGGTCGCGGCGATTCGGCACCGCGGTGGCGGGCGACCCGGATCGTGGTTGACCTCCCGGCGGCGCTACACCCCCGTGGGTAGAGTGTCGGCATGGTCGAGGTGAAGCCGGTGCTGGTGCGTGAGCTCATCGGCGAGGCGCTGCGCGAGGAGCGGATCCGGCAGGGCAAGACGCTCCGCCAGCTCTCCGGCCTGGCCCGGGTCAGCCTGGGCTACCTCTCCGAGGTCGAACGCGGTCAGAAGGAGGCGTCGAGCGAGCTGCTCGCCGCGATCTCCGGGGCCCTCGACCTGCCGCTGTCGACCGTCCTCAACGTGGTCAGCGAGCGACTGGCCGAGCACGAGGCGATGGTCATCCCGCTCCGGCCGCTGGCTCAGGCCGCCGCCTGATCCACCCGGTCGAGCCGGTCAACGCACCGCTCGGCCCTCGGTGGCGGCCACCTCGTCGAGGATCCACCGGCAGACCACGGCCCGCCCCGCCACAATCCGGTCGACCTCCTCGCCGTCCCCGTCCCCGAGCCGCTCGAACGGCACGGCACTGATCCCGCTGAACAGCGCGAGCACCACCGCCCGGACCCGACGCAGCTGGTGGCGGTCCGGGGTCTGGACGCCCTCGGCAGCCAAGCCGGCGGCGTAGCCGTCGAGGACGCGGTCGGAGATCTCCGGCAGGTCCGCCGGGTCGCGCTCACCGAGCTGGTGCTCACCGACGGTGAGCTGGGACAGGTCGAAACCGACCGGCGCGAGGGCGACGAAGCCGAAGTCGATCAGGCAGAGGCCACCGTCCCGAGTCACCAGCAGGTTGCGGGTGCAGGCGTCCCCGTGGGCGACGCCCGACCTGTACCGGTCGAGCTCGTCGACCAGCGACGGCAGCCGGTCGGCGAGACGGACGAGCTCGGAGCGGAGCGGGCCGAAGTGCTCACCGACCGACGGGTGCTGCCACAGACCCTCGTCGCGCAGCGCCGGGAGCACCTGGTGACGGACGCGCCCGTCGAGATAGCTCCGGACCGTCCGGCGTCGCACCAGCGGCTCGATCGGACGCAGGGCAGCGACGACGTCGGGGGAGACCGCGAGCCGTCCGAGCAGTCGGGCCGCCTGCTCGAAGCGGGCCGGCGACCACGGCGACGGATCGGTGGCGACGTCGGTCATCCAGACGGCGGCCGCGTCGCCACCGAGCTCGATCACCGCCACGGTCGACGGCATCGAGAGGCCCGTCGGCAGGGCGGCGGCGAGGGCGGTCCGGTAGACCGCGGGTTCGACCTCCCAGGGCAGCAACCGCTCGGCGTCCGCACGGAGCGGCGGGGGGACGAAGGCGAACTCCGGTCGCCACCGCCACGAGCGCAGCACCTTGACGAAGACCGAGAACGGCCGGGAGCCGGCGGCCGTCTCGACGTGGCCGTGCACCCGCTGTCGGCTCAGGGTGGTGAGCGCCTCGAGGTCGTAGGCGACCGGGCTGACGCGGAGGGTCCAGGACGTGATCGCAGCGTGGACGCCGTCGGCCTCGAGCGTTCTCGCGATCAACGTCCGGAGGTGGTCGTCGTCACGGACGCCGAGATGCGCCAGGGCGGGGTCCATCACTCCACGACCTTTCGATCTTCGGATGGTCAAGCTGACTGATCAACGACGGTAAGGTAGCTTGACCATCGTGGTCAAGAGTCGCAAGACGCCCGACCGGGCGTCGGTCCCGGACGCGTGGGTGGCCGAGCTGCTCGGGGCCGCGTTCGAGCGGATCCGGGAAGCGTTGCCGCCGGCGGAGTGGTCGGGTCTGCGGCTCTCCCAGCTGCGCGTGCTGTCCTCGGTGCCCGAGGACGGTCTCAGCGTCACCGAGCTGGCCGACCGGGTGCGGATGACCAAACAGGCGGCGGGGCAGTTCGTCGACGCGTTGGTCGACCTCGGGCTGCTCGCGGTGCAGCCCAGGGCCGGGGACCGGCGGGTGCGCTGGGTCCGTCGCACCGCGGAGGGCGACGCCCTGGTCGGGCGGTTGAGCGACCGGTTCGCCGCGCTCGAGGCGAGCTGGGCGCAAGCGGTCGGCGAGCGGCGCTACGCCACCTTCCGCCGCGTACTCGGGGAGCTGGGGCGGACCGTGCCCGACGGGGCGGACCCGGGACCGGGTCAGCCCAGCGTCAGCCCGTGACCGTGCCGGTAGAGCGGGTCGGCGGTGTCGAACGGCACGTCGGGTCGGCTCTCCTCGACCGCCGCCATGCTCCGCGGCAGGTCGAACGGCAGCCGCCCGCGCGGCACGGCCCGGCCGAAGAGCACGTCGAGCAGGGCTTGTGGTGACACTCCGAAGGTGGCGACCAGGCCGCGGGCGAAGCCGTCGATCTCGGTGAGGATCGCCGGCCGGTCGAGACCCACCGCCACGACCAGCGTGGTCTTGGCGGCCAGGTCGGCGAGGTGGTCCACCGTCTGCTTCGGGAAGTCCAGCGACCCGGCGTGGAAGAACCCCTCGAAGGCGGTCGCGGTCCGCGGCTCGAACGGCGCGGGCAGCGAGACCAGGGCGACGTCGGCGTGGGCCGGGTCGTCGACGACCGTGCCGTAGTCGGTCGCGGCGCGAGGATCGATGCCCTCGAGGTAGATCCGCGCCCCGGGGTCGATGGGCAGCACCGGGGTGTGCGCGTCGTCGGTCCGGTTGGCCAGCACGGTCACCGAGGCGCGCTGGGCCTCGAGCCCGGCGGCCACGAAGTCGGCCCGGCCGGCGGTGGCGGTGGCGGCGTCCGGGTCCACCTCGCGCCGGTCGAACAGCCCGAGCACGAACTTCTCCCGGAGCAGCCGACGCACCGAGACGTCGATCCGTTCGGCGCCCACCTCGCCGGCCTCGATGATCGAGGTCAGCAGCGCGGTGTCGGCCTCGCCGCCGAACTGGTCGACGCCCGCCTCGAGCGCCTTGATCATCCGTTCCCGCGGCGACAGCGACTCAACGCCCCAGGCCCGGGCCACGTGCTCGTCGCCCATGATCACCGCGTCGTTGATCAGGCCCCAGTCGGTGCAGACGATGCCGTCGAAGCCGAGCTGGTCGCGGAGCAGACCGGTGATCACGTCGCGGTTGAAACCGAAGCCGACCTCCTCCCAGTCCGTCCCGACCGGCATCCCGTAGTACGGCATGATCTGGCTGGTCCCGGCTTCGAGCGCGGCCCGGAACGGGCGCAGGTGCAGTTCCTGCTGGCCGCCGGGGTAGACCTGTTCGCGGCCGTAGGGGAAGTGCGGGTCCTCGCCGTCCAGCTGCGGGCCGCCACCGGGGAAGTGCTTGGTCATGGTGGCCACCGAGTCCGGGCCGAGCTGGTCGGTCTGGAACCCGCGGACGTAGCCGACCACCAGCCGGCTGGTCAGCTCGGCGTCCTCGCCGAAGGTGGCCGACTGCCGCGCCCAGCGCGGCTCGGTGGCCAGGTCGATCTGGGGGTGCAGCGCGACCCGGATCCCGACGCAGAGGTACTCCTGGCGGGCGATGTCGCCGAACCGCTCGACCAGCACCTCGTCGCCGATGGCGGCCAGCCCGATGGCCTCGGGCCACTGCGAGAACGCCGACGCCCCGAAGCTGGTGCCCGGGTTCTCGACGAAGGCGTGCCGCGGGTCGGTGCTGAAGGTGACCGGGATCTGCAACCGGGTCGAGGCGGCCAGCTGCTGGACGGCGTTGTGCCAGCGGGCGGTCGCGGCGGGGTCGGCGATCGGACCCAGCAGGTTGAAGTGGTTCATCCGGCGGTCGAGGACGTACTCGCGCGGCGACGGCAGCCCGAAGGCGGGAGCAGCCTGATCGAGGTCGCTGTTCGGCAGCATTATCGTGTGGAACATCAGCCCGGCCTTGTCGGCCGCGGTCAGCTGGGGCAGCAGGACGTCCACCCGGTCGTCCACCGACAGCGCAGGGTCGAGGTAACGCCGGTCGACCTCGTCGGTCTCGCTCATGATCGCCAACTCCTTCGTCGAGGATCCTTCACCGGCGGTCATGCTGCCACGTCCGGCTGGGTGGCTGCGGGCGCCCGGGCGGCGGGCGCCCGACCGTCGCCCGGCGGGCGTCCGGCGGGCGTCCGGCGGGCGTCCGGGGGTCGTCCGGGGGTCGTCCGGCGGTCAGCGGGCGGGACGGAGCCGGAGTCCCTGCGGGGTCATGGTGAAGCCGGCCTCGAGCAGGGCGTCCTTGAGCACGCCGGAGTGGAAGACGTGGTCGCCGTCGGCCTTCTCGACGGTGATCCGCCCCAGCCGTCCGGCGCTCACCGCCTCGGCCAGCGTCCGGGTGGCCAGCCCGACGACCTCGCGGTCCTCCGGGGAGTCGCCGCGGAAGCAGAGCAGCGTCTTGCCGCCGCGCTCGACGTAGAGCACCAGCTCGCCGTCGACGAGCACCACCACCGCACCGGCCTTGCGACCGGGGCGGTGACCCTCCCGCTCCGGCCAGGGGAGCGCAGCACCGTAGGCGTTGGCCGGGTCGCAGGCCGCCAGCAGCTGAGCGGACCGCTGGTCGGGTTCGCGGTCGCGGCTGTGCTCGCGAAGCCGGTCGATCGCCCCGGTGACCGCGAACTGGGCCGCCCCCAATCCCTCGACGAAGTAGCCGCGCCGGCACTGGCCGGACTCCTCGAGCGTGCTCAGGGCCCGGTAGGCCGCACCGAAGCCGCCTTCGCCGCGCTCGGCCAGGACGCTGCCGCGGGTCAGGACGCCGTACCGGTCGAGCTGGCCGAAGAGCTCGCCCGCGAACCGCTCCTTGTCCGCCGCCTCGCCGCGCTCGCCGGTGATCACCCGCGACCAGCGGCCGGCCGTCTCGGGCGAGCTCATCCGCAAGCCACCCGGGCGGCGCCCTGCTCCCGGCCGTTGCAGGTGAGCCCGGCGCAGTCCGGCCCCGGCCCCGCCACGGGCCCGGGCGGCGTTCTGCCGGGGGCGTCGGATCGTTCCCGAGGCGGTGCGCGCCCGGACCGGACCGAAGGTGTCACCGGTGAGGTGCCCGGACCAGACCAGGTCCCACAGTGCCGCCACGTAGTCCTCGCGGCGGCTCAGCCCGACCCCGGCGGGGACCAGTGTCTCGAAGAAGAACCCGCCGCCCGGCTCGAACGACCCGAGCAGCTCCGACGCCAGCGCGCCGGTCGGGTCGACCGGGGGCGGCGGCAGGTCCATGCCGGTCAGGTAGAAGCGGACCCAGCCGTCGTTCTCCCCGATCGGCCCGTCGCCGACCCAGGTCACCTCACCCGAGGTGGTCAGCTCGTCGAGCATCGCCGGCTGGTAGTTGGACACCCGGGCCGGCAGCACCACCGACTCGACGGCGCTGGCCGGCAGCGGGTAACCCGCGAGCAGCTCGAGCGCGCCGAGCACGGCGTCGGTGCCGCGGGCGTTCGAGCCGACGCCCTGCCACTCCGGCAGGAACCGCGCGAAGGCGGTCTGCTCGACCGGCTCGACGCTCTTGCGCAGCCGGGCCAGCGTCCGGCGCTTGATCAGCGCGAGCACCTTCTGGTGGCAGTACTGCCGCAGCTCGCCGTCGGTCCGGGTGCGGTCGCCCTCCCCGGACAGGTCGTCGGTGAAGGACCCGGTGACCACCGCACCCTGGCGGACCAGCAGCTCGAGCGCGTCGTCGACCACCGCCTGGCCGAGGCCGTAGCGGCGGGCGACCGTCCGCAGCTCGAACGGTCCGTGCGTCCGCGCCCAGCGGAGCACCAGGTCGGCGATCGGGTGCTCGGCCGTCTCGGTGAAGGCGGCCGCGACCCCCGGCGGGACCGGGATGCCCAGCCCGTCGCGCAGTTTCGGCACGTCCTCGATCACCGCGAACCGGTCGTCCCCGGCGATCCGGACCGGGACCACCCGGCGGGCGTCGACCAGCTCGCGGAGCGCCCGGCCGGCGTCCAGGTCCGGGGCGCAGCGGGCGGAGATCTCGGCCGCGTCGAACGGGCCGGTGGTGCGGATCAGGTCGAACAGCTGCTCGACCGTGCCGGCCTGTCGTTCGGCGCTCAGCCCCTGCAGGTCGGCCTTGGTGGACGCGATGACCTCGGGGTCGAGCAGCTGCTTGAGCCCGTCCTTGCCGAGCAGCTCGGCCAGCAGCCCGGCGTCGAGCGACAGCGCCGCCGCCTTCTTCTCGGCCAGCGGGACGTCGCCCTCGTAGACGAAGGCGCCGACGTAGCCGAACAGCAGCGACTTCGCGAACGGTGACGGCTCGCTGGTCTCGACCTCCACCACCCGCACGGTCTTGGCCGCGATCGCCTGCTGCAGACCGATGAGTGCCTGCAGGTCGAAGACGTCGGTCAGGCACTCGCGCATGGTCTCGAGCACGATCGGGAACTCGGGGAACCGGGCGGCCGCGCTGAGCAGCTGGGCCGACCGCATCCGCTGCTGCCACAGTGGCGAGCGCGATCGCGGGTCACGCCGGGGGAGCAGCAACGCCCGGGCCGCGCACTCGCGGAACCGTGAGGCGAACAACGCCGACCCGCCCACCTCGTCGGTGACGATCTGCTCGAGCTGCTCGACGTCGCCGGTGATCAGGTCGGCGCCGGGCGGCTCGGACTCGGTGTCGGGGATCCGCAGCACGATCCCGTCGTTGGTCGCGGTGGCCTGCACCTCGGTGCCGTACCGCTCGCGGGCCGCGTGCTCGATCACCAGGGCCCACGGCGCCAGCACGCCCTGGCCGAGCGGGGAGTGGACGCAGACCCTCCAGTCGCCGAGCTCGTCGCGGAACCGCTCGAACACCACCACCTGGTCGGTGGGGAGCATCCGGGTCGCCTGCTGCTGCTCGGACAGGTAGCCGATCAGGTTGCCCTGCGCCCAGTCGTCGAGCCCGCTCGCGGCCAGCCGTTCGCGTGCCTGCGGCTCGGGCAGCGCGGCGAGCTCGCGGACGAAACCGCCGAAGGCCAGGCCCAGCTCGGCGGGGCGCGGCGGGGCGTCGCCCTTCCAGAACGGCAACCGGCCGGGCACGCCGGGGGCGGGGGAGACCCGCACCTGGTCGTGGGTGATCTGCTCGATCCGCCAGCTGGTGGTGCCGAGGGTGAAGACGTCGCCGACCCGCGACTCGTAGACCATCTCCTCGTCGAGCTCGCCGACCCGACGTCCGCCGCCGGACCGACCGCCGGGGGTGTCGCCGAGACCGTCGACCAGGAACACCCCGAACAGCCCGCGGTCGGGAATCGTGCCGCCCGAGGTGACCGCCAGCCGCTGCGCGCCGCGGCGCCCGGTGAGCGTCCCGGTCTCGCGGTGCCAGACCAGCCGCGGCCGCAGCTCGGCGAAGTCCTCGGAGGGATACCGGCCGCTGAGCATGTCGAGCACCGCGTCGTAGGCGCTCCGCGGCAGGGTGGCGAAGTTGGACGCCCGCCGGACCAGCGCGTAGACCTCGTCGGCCGAGATCTCGGCCTGTTCGTCGGCCGCGGTGCCCGCCCGCGGCTCGGTGGCCTCGGAGACGATCGCCACGATCTGCTGGGCCAGCACGTCGAGCGGGTTGCGGAGCTCGGCGACCTCCTCGATCGCCCCCGCCCGCATCCGCTCGACCACCACCGCCGACTCGACGAGGTCGCCGCGGTGGTTGGGGAAGAAGACGCCGCGCGAGACCGCGCCGACCTGGTGCCCGGCGCGTCCGACCCGCTGCAGCCCGCTGGCCACCGACGGCGGCGACTCGACCTGGATGACGATGTCCACCGCGCCCATGTCGATGCCGAGCTCGAGCGAGGAGGTCGCCACCACGCACGGCAGCCGGCCCGACTTGAGGTCGTCCTCGATCTGGGCGCGCTGCTCCTTGCTGACCGAGCCGTGGTGGGCCCGGGCGATCACCTCCGCGGCGGTGCCGTGCCGTCCGGAGCCGTCGTGCCCCGCCGAGGCTCCGGACTGCGCCATGATCTGGGCCGGCGGCCCGGGGACCCGCAGCGCTCCGTCCAGCCCGTCGTGCTCGTCCGGCTCGTCGTCCTGCCCGTCTCGCTGGTGGTCCGGTGCCTCGCTGGCGTCGCGGTCGGCGCCGATCCGTTCGGCGTGCAGCTCGTTGAGGTGTGCGGTCAGCCGTTCGGCCAGCCGCCGCGAGTTGGCGAACACGATGCTCGAGCGGTGCGCGCTGATCAGGTCGAGGATCTGGCTCTCGACGTGCGGCCAGATCGACGGCCGCTGGGTCGGCGGCGCGAGCGGGTCGTCGAACCCGTCACCGCTCGACCTGCTGCCAGTGGCCGGACCGGCGTCGGGGATGCCGGCCGCGCCGAGCGCGGACATGTCCTCGACCGGGACCACCACCTCGAGGTCCCAGACCTTCTCCGCCGGTGGGGCGACGATCTCGACCGGCAGCCGCCCACCGAGGAAGCCGGCCACCCGCTCGGCGGGGCGGACGGTGGCCGACAGCCCGATCCGCTGGGCCGGCCCCGGCTCGGGCTCGCCGTCGGCGGCGGCGGTCTGCGCGCGGAGCCGGTCGAGCCGCTCGAGCGACAGCGCCAGGTGGGCGCCGCGCTTGCTGCCGGCCAGCGCGTGCACCTCGTCGACGATCACCGTGTCGACCCAGCGCAGCACGTCTCGGGCCTGCGAGGTCAGCATCAGGAACAGCGACTCCGGCGTGGTGATCAGGATGTCCGGCGGGCGGCTGACCAGCCGGCGCCGGTCGGCCGCCTGGGTGTCGCCCGAGCGCACGCCGACCGACACCTCGGGGGCCGGCAGCCCCAGCCGGCCGGCGGTCTGCCGGATCCCGGCGAGCGGGGCCCGCAGGTTGCGCTCGACGTCGACGGCCAGCGCCTTGAGCGGCGAGACGTAGAGCACCCGGCAGCGCTGCTTGGGCGGCGGCGGGGGCCGGCGGGTCAGCTGGTCGAGGGCCCAGAGGAACGCGGCCAGCGTCTTGCCCGAGCCGGTCGGCGCGATGACCAGGGCGTTGTCCCCGCGCGAGATGCTCCGCCAGGCGCCGGCCTGGGCCGCGGTGGGGGCGGCGAACACCTCGGTGAACCAGGAGCGGGTGGCCGGGGCGAAGGCGGCGAGCGGATCGTCCGCCGCGTCCGCCGACGCCCGGGGCGCGGCGAGCGAGGCGGTCGAGGTCATGTCCGCCATCTTGCCTCGCCCCACCGACAGTTCTGCCGCGGTCACCGCCCGCCGGGCGGCTCCGGGGGTCCGGAGGGCTCGGCCGGACGCAGCAGCGCGTAGAGCAGCATGTCCCGGCGGGTCCCGCCGATCGGCTGGTGCGACCGCAGCAGGCCCTCGGCCGCGAACCCGGCCGCCTCCACCGTGCGCCGCGACGCCGTGTTGTCGGGCTCGACGTAGGCCTCGACCCGGAACAGCCACGGCAGGCTCCAGCCGAACCCGGTGACCGCGCGGACCGCGTCGGTGGCCGCGCGCCGCCCCCGGGCCGTCGGGGAGATCGCGTAGCCGAGGTGGGCGCGTCCGGTCCGGACGGCCTCCAACGGTCCCGACGGCGTCCACAGACCGACCTGCCCGAGGGCCTCGTCGGTGTCGCGGTCGGCCACGCAGAAGCTCCAGCCGCGACCCTCGGCCGGACGCCGGTGCTGCCGGGCGATCCAGGCCAGCGCCTCCTCCTCGTCGGCGCCGGCCGGCACCGTCATCACCAGCGGGACGTACGGATCGGTCGCCAGGGCCCGGACCATCGCCACGTCGGCCGCGCGGAAGGCCCGCAGCCGCACCGACCCGGCAGCGGGTGGCTGCTCGGGCCAGGGCGGGACGTTGCCGTGCACCCGAGCACCCTGCCACGGCCCGCGCGCGACCCGGAGGGTGCGAGAGCCTCGCTAGGCTGACCGATCGTGCGCGAGACCGAGTTCTGGGAACGGATGCAGCAGCATCTCGGGGCGGCGTACGCCTCGGTCTGGGCCGGTCAGCACAACCTGTCCGCGCTGGGCAACCGCACCGTCGACCAGGCCCTGGCCGACGGGGTCCCGCCGAAGACGATCTGGCGGGCGGTCTGGGCCGCGCTGGAGCTCCCCGACCGCGAGCGCTGATCCGGAGTCGGCGACGCGCCGACCCGCTCCCGTGACGGTTGACAAGGTGACCGGTTCTGGCCACGATCGGACGGGCGCGCGTTGAAAGGATTCAAACGCGCCGAGCCGCACGTCGAGCCAAAGGGGGCAGCGATGACGACCGCCGCGCAGACGGACCAGCGCCAGGTGACGGGGCAGCAGTGGCGGTGGTCGGTGCTGGCCGGGATGGCCTCCTTCCTGGACGCCGGATCGATCGTCGCGCTGGGGGCGAGCCTCGAGTTCTGGAAGCAGTACCTCGGCCTCAGCAACAACCTGGTCGGGCTGCTGACCGCCATCGGCCCGAACGCGATCGGTTGCGCGATCGGCGCGGTGATCGGCGGTCGGCTCGGCGACCTGCTCGGTCGCAAGCGGATCTACCAGTGGGACCTGATCGTCTACGCGGTCGGGGTGCTGCTGATCGCGGTCTCGGTGAACACGCCGATGCTGCTGATCGGCACGGTGATCGTCGGCATCGCGGTCGGCGCCGACGTCCCGACCTCGCTGGCTCTGGTCGGTGAGTTCGCGCCCGACGGCGCCCGCGGCAAGCTGCTCGGCTTCTCCCAGATCGCCTGGAACGCCGGCCCGGTGATCGTGCTGCTGGCCGCGCTGGCGATGAGCAACCTCGGTCTGCTGGGCGGCCGGATCCTCTTCGTGATCCTGCTCGTGGTCGCGTTGGTGACCTATCTGCTGCGGCGGGGGATGGTGGAGTCGCAACGCTGGACGGCGGCCTCGGGTGCCGCCCGGCAGGCCGGCGTCGAACCCGGTCAGGCTCTCGAGAACGCGCCGATCCCGAAGGTGACGATCAGCAACCTGCGGGGTCTGCTCAGCGGCCCGATGATCAAGGCGTTGCTGTGGACGTTGGTGATCTACCTTTTCTGGAACCTCGCCGCCGGCACCAACGGGATCTTCACGCCGTACATCATCACCTCGCTCAAGGCGGGCAGCCAGGCCGCCAGCGTCGGCCTGTCCTGCGCCGGCTTCGTGATCGGCATCCTCGCCGGGCTGTTCATCTTCATGCCGCTGGCCGACCGCGGCTACGTCACCCGGCGGACGATGTGGGGCATCGGTGCCCTGATGCAGATCGCCGCCTTCATGGCCTATCTGATCTTCCCGTTCGCGATCCCGGTGATCATCGCCAACATCGTGCTGTTCGGCGTGGGTGGTGCGCTGGCGGGCGAGGCGGTCTACAAGACCTTCAGCCAGGAGCTGTTCCCGACGATGCTGCGCGGCACCGCGCAGGGGCTGACCTTCGGCGTCTCGCGGCTCTGCCTGGGCATCTGGAGCTTCTTCGTGCCGACCCTGGCCGAGAGCGGGATCAAGCCGGTGGCGGCGCTGCTGGCGATCTTCCTGGCCATCAGCGGTGTGGTCGGCTTCTTCGGGATGCCCGACACGGTGGGCAAGTCCCTCGAGCAGATCGAGCGCGAGCGGGGCACCGCGAAGGTGTGACCGGCGGACCGACGCGCCAACTCCTGCCCGGCAGCGAGCCGTCCCGGCTCAGAGCGCCAGCCCGATGTACTTCGTCTCGAGATACTCGTCGATCCCGACCGCGCCGCCCTCGCGGCCGAGCCCGGACTGCTTGACCCCGCCGAACGGTGCGGCAGCGTTGCTGACCACACCCTGGTTGAGTCCGACCATCCCGTACTCGAGTGCTTCGCTGACCCGCAGCGCGCGCCTGAGGTCGTTGGTGAAGAGATAGCCGATCAGGCCGTACTCGGTGTCGTTGGCCGCCGCGACCACCTCGTCCTCGGTGTCGAACCCGATCAACGGCGCCACCGGCCCGAAGATCTCCTCGCGGCGCAGGTCGGCGTCCGCGCTGATCCCGGTCAGCACGGTCGGCGGGAAGAAGAAGCCGGGCCCGTCGACGGCCCGGCCGCCGGTCGTCGCGGTGGCGCCCTTGCTGATCGCGTCGTGCACCAGCGTGCTGACCTTGTCGAGCTGGGCCGGGTCGATCAGCGGGCCGACCTTGACCGCGGGGTCGGTGCCGCGCCCGACCGGCAGCTCGGCCATCGCCGCGGTGAGCCGGGCGGCGAAGGCGTCCATGATCGAGTTCTGCACGAAGATCCGGTTCGCGGCCGTGCAGGCCTCCCCGGTGTTGCGCATCTTGGCCGCCGTCGTCCCGGCCACCGCCTCGTCCAGGTCGGCGTCCTCGAAGACGATCAGCGGCGCGTTGCCGCCCAGCTCCATCGACGTGCGGAGCACCTGTTCGGCGCTCTGTTCGAGCAGGACCTTGCCGATCCGGGTCGACCCGGTGAACGACAGCTTGCGGGCCAGCCCGGACCGGATCAGCGGCTCCATCACCGCGTTGGCGTCGGTGCAGGTGATCACGTTGACCGCGCCGTCGGGCAGCCCCACCTCGGCCAGGATCGCAGCCAGCGCCAGCATCGACAGCGGAGTCTGCGCGGCCGGCTTGATCACGCTGGCGCACCCGGCGGCGATCGCCGGGGCCAGCTTGCGGGTCCCCATCGCGGCCGGGAAGTTCCAGGGGGTGATCAACAGGCACACCCCGACCGGCTGCTGGGTGATCAGGAACCGGGCGCCGCCCTGCGGCGCGGTCTGGTACCCGCCGCGGATCCGGGTCGCCTCGCCGGCGAAGTGCCGGAAGAACGACGAGGCGTAGGCGATCTCGCCCTTCGACTCGGCCAGCGGCTTGCCCATCTCGAGCGTCATCAGCAGGGCCAGGTCGTCGCTGCGCTGCTGCATCAGGTCGTAGGCGCCCATCAGCGCGTCGGAGCGCTCTTGCGGGCTCATCGCGGCCATCACGGGTTGGGCGGCGACGGCGGCCTCGAGTGCGCGCCGTCCGTCGTCGGGACCGGCGTCGGCCACCGAGCAGAGCGGCTGTCCGGTCGCCGGGTCGAGCACCTCGAAGGTCGCCCCGTTCGCGGCGTCGGA
This sequence comes from Microlunatus kandeliicorticis, assembly GCF_014137855.1. Lineage (GTDB taxonomy): Bacteria > Actinomycetota > Actinomycetes > Propionibacteriales > Propionibacteriaceae > Microlunatus > Microlunatus kandeliicorticis. The sequence continues at coordinate 115,602 of NZ_JACGWT010000005.1, read as the reverse complement.
CCAGCGCCCTCCGATGTGGAGCTGCTTGCCCACCGCCCCGACCACCCGGTTCTCGTCGGTCTGCGTCACACCCATCGCTCCACGTCCTCCCGGTCCTGACGAGCACCGCGGCGGTCCGCCGTCGGGTCGCCGGCCACGCTAGCCCTGCCCGCTCCTGCCGCCGTGCCCCGGCGTCCCCCCGACCCGCCGCCGGGCGCGGAGAGCGGGTGGCTAGCGTCGGCCTGCACGCGTTCTCGACGACGAGAGGCCGATCACATGACCAGCGACCCCACGGCCGCACCGCGTTCCCCTGCCGACTCGGGCCGGCCGGGACTGCTCCGGTTCATCCCGCGCGCGCACCCGATCTCCTGGGTGATGCTCGCCGTGACCACCGGAGCGGTGCTGATCACGTCGATCGACCGGGCGATCCTGCCGGCGGTGCTGCCGGGGATCCAGCAGGAGTTCCGGCTCGACGACGCTGCGGGCGGCTTCCTGGTCGGGCTGAGCTTCGCCGGCACCGCCATCGGCGGGCTGTTGATCGGCGTCTTCGGCGACTCGCTGGGACGCGGCGTGCGCCGGGCCTGGGCCTGGGCGGTCGCGGTGGCCATCGTGGTGGTGTCCTCGGTGCTCACCGCCTTCTCGCGGACGCTCGGTCAGCTGCACGTGCTCCGGGTGGTGATGGGCATCGGCACCGGCGGCATGGAACCGGTCAACGTGACGATGGTCGGGGAGTGGTGGCAGAAGGAGAACCGCGGCTTCGCCGTGGGCACCCACCACACCGGTTTCCCGATCGGCCAGTTCGTCGGGCTGCTGCTGATCGGCGCCACCGTGGCCGTCTCCGGCTGGCGCGGGGCGTTCCTGTTCATCCCGCTGATCGCGGTGCCGATCGTCGTCGTCCAGATCGTGCTGGCCCGGCGGCGCAACCTCCGGGCGGCGAACACCTGGATGCGCGAGCACGACCTGACGCCGTCGCTCGAGGAGAACGAGGTCGCCGGCGACCGCGAGCGGCACCCGCTGCGCAGCGCCGCGGCGGCGGTCCGCACCGCGCTGGCCGAGCGGAACGTCCGGCTGATGGTGCTCGCCAACTTCCTCTTCCTCTGGGCCGAGTCCGGGGTCACCGCCTTCCTCACCGTCCAACTCACCCGCGAGGCGGGGATGGACCTGGCCACCGCGGTCACCGTCTCCGGGGCCTCGGGGATCACCGGCTGGATCGGCCAGATCGTCTGGGGCACCGTCTCCGACCACCGCGGCCGCAAGTTCAGCCTGGGCATCCTCGCGGTCGGCTGGGCGGTGGCGGTCGCGGCCATGGTGCTGATCCACGGTCCGGTGTCGGCCTGGGTCATCCTGATCGCCTGGGGCCTGGTGCGGAACTCGCCGTTTCCGGTGATGTACGCGGCGATCATCGACACCGTCCCCGAGGGCGCCTCCTCCGGCCTGGGCATCATGATCGGGATCGGGCTGGGGCTCTCCGGCCTGGTCGCGGCCCCGGTGGCCGGGGTGCTGGTACAGCACGCCGGGTTCGTCGTCCACTACCTGGTGATCGCCGCGATCTGCCTGCTGGCGCTGATCCCGATCCGGCTGCTCCGCGAGCCGCGCACCGCCTGAACGGGCTGCCCGGACCTCGTCCGGATTCCCTCGCGCGCCCGGTCCCGGTCCGGCTCCGGCCGGATCGCCGGTCGCTCGGCGTGTCGGGTCCGCTTCGAACGTCTGTTCGGTAAGTTGTCCACTGCAGCGACGGCCTCCGGAGCACTGTCCACAGGGTTCGCGCTGCACCGGCTCGATGTCGGAGCCGACACCTAACGTACGAGCAGACGTCGACGACAACATCCGAGCAAGCGAGAAGACAGGTCCGCCAGGGGCCTGAGGAGAGGACGAATCATGCCCGTTGCGGACCGTGAGAAGGCGCTGGAGTCGGCGCTCGGTCAGATCGAGAAGAGCTACGGCAAGGGCTCGGTCATGCGACTCGGCGACGGAGCCCGCGCGCCCATCGAGGTGATCCCTACCGGGTCGATCGCCCTCGACGTGGCGCTGGGCATCGGCGGGCTGCCGCGCGGCCGGGTGGTCGAGATCTACGGCCCGGAGTCGAGCGGCAAGACCACCGTGGCCCTGCACGCGATCGCCAACGCCCAGGCGGCCGGCGGCATCTGCGCCTTCATCGACGCCGAGCACGCGCTCGACCCGTCCTACGCCGAGAAGCTCGGGGTCGACACCGACGCCCTGCTGGTCAGCCAGCCGGACAACGGCGAGCAGGCGCTCGAGATCGCCGACATGCTGGTCCGGTCCGGGGCGCTCGACCTGGTGGTCATCGACTCGGTCGCCGCGCTGACGCCGCGGGCTGAGATCGAGGGCGAGATGGGTGACAGCCACGTCGGCCTGCAGGCGCGACTGATGAGCCAGGCGCTGCGGAAGATGACCGGTGCGCTGAGCGGGGCCGGCACCACCGCGATCTTCATCAACCAGCTCCGCGAGAAGATCGGCGTGATGTTCGGCTCGCCGGAGACCACGACCGGTGGCAAGGCGCTCAAGTTCTACGCGTCGGTCCGCCTCGACGTGCGGCGGATCGAGACCCTCAAGGACGGCACCGACATGGTCGGCAACCGCACCCGGGTCAAGGTGGTCAAGAACAAGGTGGCCCCGCCCTTCAAGCAGGCCGAGTTCGACATCCTGTACGGCCAGGGGATCAGCCGCGAGGGCAGCCTGCTGGACATGGGCGTCGACGCCGGGCTGGTCCGCAAGGCGGGTGCCTGGTTCACCTACGAGGCCGACCAGCTGGGGCAGGGCAAGGAGAACGCGCGGGCCTACCTGCGCAACAACCCCGACCTGGCCAACGAGCTGGAGAAGAGGATCAAGGAGAAGCTCGGCATCGGTCCCCAGGTCGACGTGCCCGCCGGCGTCGACCCGGTGACCGGCGAGGTCGAGTTCTGACCCTCTTCCGGTCGACCGACGGCGTCCCGGCCCGTGCTCGCTCCGGCGAGCCCGGGCCGGCTCCGGCTCCGCCCGCCGACCGAGGCACCACCGACCGGGGCACAGCCGACCGAGGCACGAACGCACCGCCACGCCGGCGCCCGCAGCCCAGCCGGGCCGAGGTCGAGGCGCTCGCCGAACGGATGGAGCGGATCGCCCGCGGTGATTCCGACGGCGGTGGGCTCGACCCGACCGCTGGCTCGCGCCGGGGCAGCCTCCAGAGCATCCGGGCCCGCCGGGGCGGAGGCGCGCCGGAGGGTGACCGCGCCGAGACCCGACGCGAGCAGGCCGACGGTCGCGACGGGTTCGGAGATCGGGGGAACCGGACCGGTGAGCGCGGTCGAGGAGGTCGTAACGACCGGGGGAGTCGCTCCGGTTCGCACGGCTCCCGCCGGCGGGAGCGACGCGACGGCCGGGACCGCGAGCCGACCGGAGACCGGGACCTCGGGCCCGAGGCGGATCCGGAGTCGCTGGCTCGGACCATCGTGCTGACCAAGCTGACCGCGCAGGCCCGCAGCCGCCACGAGCTCGCCGAGGCCCTCCGCAAGCGCAACGTCCCCGACGAGGTGGGGGACCGGGTGCTCGACCGGATGACCGAAGTCGGTCTGGTCGACGACGCGGCGTTCGCCGAGTCGTGGGTGACCAGTCGCCAGTCGCGCCGCCACCTCTCGAAGACGGCGCTCCGGCAGGAGCTGGTCCGCAAGGGCGTCGACCGCGAGCAGATCGACGGCGCGCTCGAACAGGTCGAGCCGGAGGACGAGTACGACGCCGCGCTTGCGCTGGCCCGCAAGAAGGCGCGCACCACGGCCGGGCTCGACCCGGTGGTCCGACGCCGCCGGGTGGCCGGCGCGCTCGCCCGCCGCGGCTTCGGGTCCGACGTCACCCGCCGTGCCCTCGCCGAGGCGCTCGACCCCAATGCCGACGACAGCCTCGACACTCCCTGACGGCCGTCCGTCGGCGGAGCCCGTCGAAGCCCGTGTGTGGCGGCGGTTGAGGCTGTCGATGCCTGCGCGCGACGGCGGTTGAGCCTGTCGAAGCCGGCGCGCGACGCTGGCTGAGCCTGTCGAAGCCCGCGCGTGACGCTGGCTGAGCCTGTCGAAGCCTGCGACCGGCTGCTTACGTCCGGACGGACGCGCGTCACGGGTGTGCCGCGCCTGCCGGACGGGCGGGGGTTCCTTGACCACCCTGAGAGGCGCACCTACTCTGCCCATGAGGGTTACACCACGGCCACAGGCCGTTCACCGATATGACACACAGCCGGGCCCCGGCCCGGACCACCACCGCATACGCACGACGCAGCACCAGCCAGAACGAACCACGATCCCGGTGGGGCGAGGGCACCGAATCCCCGTCCCGGGATCGGATCGAGACACCGAAGAACCGACGACGCGACACGGGCGTGGCCGGTCGACCCGTCGGCCGGACGCTCGTCGTCCGCCGTCCGGAGCACGAGGAGCACGCGCTGAAGTCGTAGGCACACCCGCCTGCACGGACACGTCGTCGGACGTCGCCACCCGCCGGGACGCGGGCCGGCGGTCGTGGTGGACCCTCTCGGAGGCCCGGCCGGGCCGGAGAGGAGAGCGCGCATGTTGGACCCCGCTGCCGTCGCGGTGCTGCTGATCGTCGTCGCCGTCCTGCTCGTCGTCCTGGTGGTGATCGCTGCCGCCGTCCTGCTGCGGCTCCGCCGCCGCAGCGCCCCCGTCGCTGAGCCCCGTCCGTCGGCGACGAGTGCGTCGACGGGTCGTGACGGCGACGCCGGGAGCCGTACGTCCGCCGCGGGCTCGACGCGCCCGTCGGCCCCACTCGGCCCGTCCGCCGTCTCGTCGGCGAGCCAGTCGCGGCCCGGATCGGCCAGTCGCGCCGCCGACGCCGATCCCGTCGATCCTGATCCGGCCGCCCCCGGTTCGGCTGCCACCACCCAGGGGGCGACCGCGGTCCTGGGTGTGGCGTCGTCCGCGGCCGGGACCGCGCGACCCGTGACCGATCCCGCCCCGGGGCGCTCCATGGCCAATTTGTCGTCGGACGGCTCCTCCGAGCTGGTGGCCGACGCCGAGCAGCGGGCCGAGGAGATCCGCGCCGAGGCCGACAAGTACCGCAAGCGACTCCGCGCCCGAGCCGAGGCCGCGCTCAAGGAGGCCCAGGAGCACCGCGACCAGACCGAGCAGGAGCTCACCCGGCAGCAGGCCGAGGCGCGGCAGACCCGGCTCGACCTCGAGCGGCGTGAGCAGCGGGTCGCCGACCGCGAGCACCGGCTCGACGCCGAGACCCACCTCGTCCACCAGAAGCTCCAAGAACTCGACGAGAGCCGCACCGAGCTCGCCGAGCAGGCGGAGGCGGCCGCCCAGGCCGAGGCCGCCCGGATCCACGAGCTCGAACGGGTGGCCGGCCTGACCGCCGACCAGGCCCGGGCCGAGCTGGTGACCGCGGTCGAGCAGGAGGCCAAGCGACACGCGGTGATCCTGGCCCGCGACATCGAGAGCACCGCCCAGCGCGAGGCCGAGCAGCGTGCCCGGTCGATCCTGGTCGGCGCGATCCAGCGGCTGGCCTCCGAGCAGACCTCCGAGTCGGTGGTGGCGGCGATCCACCTGCCCAGCGACGAGATGAAGGGCCGGATCATCGGCCGCGAGGGCCGCAACATCCGCTCGTTCGAGCAGGTGACCGGGGTCAACGTGCTGATCGACGACACCCCGGAGAGCGTGCTGCTGTCCTGCTTCGACCCGGTCCGCCGCGAGGCGGCCCGGATCACCCTGACCGAGCTGATCGAGGACGGCCGGATCCACCCGGTGCGGATCGAGGAGGTGCACGAGCGGAGCAAGGCCAAGATCGCCGAGCGCTGTCTCCGCGCCGCCGAGGACGCGCTGGCCGAGGTCGGGATCACCGACCTCCACCCCGAGCTGGTCACCGTGCTCGGCACCCTGCGCTACCGCACCTCCTACGGGCAGAACGTGCTGCGGCACTCGGTCGAGTGCGCGCACCTGGCCGGGATGATGGCCGCCGAGCTCGGGCTCGACGTCGCGCTGTGCAAGCGGTCAGCCTTCCTGCACGACATCGGCAAGGCGCTGACCCACGAGGTCGAGGGGTCGCACGCGCTGATCGGCGCCGACCTGGCCCGCAAGTACGGCGAGCACCCCGACGTCGTCCACGCCATCGAGGCTCACCACAACGAGGTCGAGCCGCACACCGTCGAGGCGGTGCTCACCCAGGCCGCGGACGCGATCAGCGGGAGCCGGCCGGGCGCTCGCCGCGAGAGCCTCGAGGCCTACGTCCAACGGCTCGAGCGGCTCGAGGAGATCGCGCTGGCCCACGAGGGCGTCGAGAAGGTCTTCGCCATGCAGGCCGGCCGCGAGGTCCGGGTGATGGTCACCCCCGACGTGGTCGACGACATCGCCGCCCAGGTGCTGGCCCGCGACATCGTCAAGCAGGTCGAGGAGGAACTCACCTATCCCGGGCAGATCCGGGTCACCGTGGTCCGCGAGTCGCGGGCGGTCGAGACGGCCCGCTGAGGCGCGCCGGCCCGGCTCAGTGGGTGAGGATCTTCGAGAGGAAGTCGCGCGCCCGGTCCGAGGTCGGGTTGGTGAAGAAGGTGTCCGGGTCGGACTCCTCGACGATCTGGCCGTCGGACATGAACACCACGCGGTTGGCGGCCTTGCGGGCGAAGCCCATCTCGTGGGTGACCACCACCATGGTCATGCCCTGGCGGGCCAGGTCGACCATCACGTCGAGCACCTCGTTGACCATCTCGGGGTCGAGCGCCGAGGTCGGCTCGTCGAACAGGATCACCTTGGGGTTCATGGCCAGCGCCCGGGCGATCGCCACCCGCTGCTGCTGACCGCCCGAGAGCTGCGCCGGGAACTTCTCGGCCTGTGAGTCGACGCCGACCCGCTTGAGCAGCTCCATCCCGCGCTGCCGGGCCTCGGCGGCCGGCACCTTCCGGACCTTGGTCGGGCCGAGGGTGACGTTCTCGAGGATCGTCTTGTGGGCGAACAGGTTGAACTGCTGGAAGACCATGCCGACGTCGGCCCGCAGCCGGGCCAGCCCCTTGCCCTCCTCGGGCAGCGGCACCCCGTCGATGGTGATCGTCCCGGACTCGATGGTCTCCAGCCGGTTGATCGCCCGGCACAGCGTCGACTTGCCCGAGCCGGACGGCCCGATGACCACGACGACCTCGCCGCGGCCGATCGACAGGTTGATCTTCTGCAGCACGTGCAGGTCGCCGAAGTACTTCTCGACGTCGGTGAGCACGACCAGCGGCTCGCGGCCGCCCGGTGCGCCGCCGGACTCGCCGGTGCTCTCGGTCATGACCGGAGGCTATCCGACCGGCCGTCTCGGCACCGGACCCGGCGGCTGTGCCGTGCGGACCGCTCTGTGCCCTTCGACAGGCTCAGGGCTCGGGACGGGTGGGGGCTCAGGGCACGGGGTGGGCGAAGGCTCGGACGCGTGGGTGGGACCCAGGGCGCTCAGCCGGCGTAGATGCCCCAGCGGCCGCGACAGGCGGCGCCGGGCTCCAGCACCACCAGGCCGTCGCTGGTCGGACCGTCGTTGAAGGCGTCCGGGCCGCAGGTCATCGGCTCCACCGCCAGACCGCCGGTGCGGTCGGCGTTGCCGGTGAAGACCTGGGTCCAGCGGTGGTTCTCGTCCGCCCAGAGCGTGGTGCGGCGGTCGCCGCCGGTGATGCTGACCCGCCAGCGGCCGTCGGGCCCGCGGTCCAGGCCGGTGAAGGCGGTGTCGAGGTCGGTGTCACCGACCCGGCGCGGGGTGCGGAAACCGTCCGCGTCGTCGACCTCGACCAGTTCGACCGGGAGCATCCGGTCGTCCACCCTCAGCCGGCGGGCAGCGGGGACGACGAGCTCGAGCTCGGAGACGTCGGCCTCGCCCGCGGTCAGGTACGGGTGCGCGCCGTACCCGAACGGGGCGCGGTGGGCGCCGACGTTCCGCGCCTCGACGTCGACCTCGAGCCCGCCGGCCGACAGCCGGTAGCTGAGGGTGCAGTCGAGCACGGTCGGCCACCCCTTCTGCGGGAACACCGTCACCTGCAGGGTCACCGAGCTCGGCTCGTGGCTCACCAGGCGCCAGCCGGTCCAGCGCACCAGCCCGTGCATCGCGTTCTGCCGGTCCGGCTCGGCCAGCGGCAGCTGCTGGGTGGTGCCGTCGAAGGTGTAGCGGCCGTCGCGGATCCGGTTCGGCCAGGGGATCAGCTGCTGGCCCCGCCCGCCCCCGATCGTCTCGTCCGGCCCGAACCCGTGGATCAGGTCGCGGCCCTCGTACTGGAGCAACCGGAGCGTCGCCCCGAGCTCGGTGACCACCGCCCGGTAGCCGCCGCCGGAGATCTCGTACTGCACGCCGGTCGGGAACACCGGACGGTCGGACGGGCTGCTGGTCTCGGACACGTCGGCAGCGTATCGACGCCGGTCGCGGACCCCGGCGCGCACGTCGCGCCGGTCTAGGCTGACCCATCATGTCCAGCACCACCCTCGACACCGCGCACGAGCAGTCGGTGGCCGGCGCGCGCACCTACGCGATCCGCACCCACGGCTGCCAGATGAACGTCCACGACTCCGAACGGCTCGCCGGGCTGCTCGAGCAGGCCGGTTACGCCCGCGCCGAGGGCGAGGACGCCGACGTCGTGGTGTTCAACACCTGCGCGGTCCGGGAGAACGCCGACAACAAGCTGTACGGCAACCTCGGCCACCTGCGGCAGACCAAGCTGGCCCGACCGGACATGCAGATCGCCGTCGGCGGCTGCCTGGCCCAGAAGGACCGCGGCGAGATCACCCGCCGGGCGCCCTGGGTGGACGTCGTCTTCGGGACCCACAACCTCGGTGCGCTGCCCACCCTGCTCGAACGGGCCCGGATCCAACAGGAGGCGCAGGTCGAGATCGCCGAGTCGCTCGAGCGGTTCCCCTCGACGCTGCCGACCCGGCGCGACTCGCCCTACTCGGCCTGGGTCTCGATCAGCGTCGGCTGCAACAACACCTGCACCTTCTGCATCGTCCCGGCGCTGCGCGGCAAGGAGAACGACCGCCGGCCCGGTGACGTCCTCGCCGAGATCGAGATGCTGGTCGCCGAGGGTGTCCAGGAGATCACCCTGCTCGGCCAGAACGTCAACGCCTACGGGGTCGACTTCGGCGACCGCGGCGCCTTCGCCAAGCTGCTCCGCGCCTGCGGCGGCATCGAGGGGTTGGAGCGGGTCCGGTTCACCTCGCCGCACCCCAAGGACTTCACCGCCGACGTGATCGCCGCGATGGCCGAGACCCCGAACGTGATGCCGCAGCTGCACATGCCGCTGCAGTCCGGTTCGGACGCGGTGCTCCGGGCGATGCGCCGCTCCTACCGGCAGGAGCGCTACCTCCGGATCATCGCCGACGTCCGCGACGCGCTGCCGGACGCCGCGATCACCACCGACATCATCGTCGGGTTCCCGGGGGAGACCGAGGAGGACTTCCGGGCCACCCTGGACGTCGTCCGCGAGGCCCGGTTCAGCGCGGCGTTCACCTTCCAGTACTCGATCCGCCCGGGCACGCCGGCGGCCACCATGCCCGACCAGATCCCCAAGGCGGTCGTCCAGGAGCGCTACGAGCGATTGGTCGCGCTGGTCGAGGAGATCGCCTGGGCGGAGAACCGCACCCAGGTCGGCCGGCGGGTCGAGGTGATGTTCGCCGACGGCGAGGGACGCAAGGACGGGGCGACCCGGCGGATGTCGGGCCGGGCCCGCGACAACCGGCTGGTGCACGTCCGGGTCCCCGACGACCCGACGGCGCGGCCGCGTCCCGGCGACGTCGCCGAGGTCGTGGTCACCCACGCCGCACCGCACCATCTCAACGCCGACGACGGGCTGCTGACGCTCCGCCGGACCCGCGGCGGCGACGCCTGGGAGGCCCGCGAGCGCGGCGAGGTCGCGCCGTCGGCGGCCGTCGGTCTGGGGATGCCGTCCGTCGGTGTTCCGGCCCCACTGCCACCGGCCCGCGGCTGCGTCTGAGGAGCGCCGTCCAGCCCTGTTCAGCGCTGGAACTCGCGGGTGCCGGAAGGGCCGTCGTACTGGCGCGGCGTCCGGCGCCGATGGGAGGATGACAGCCCCGCGGCCACCCCCGCCCGCGGAGCGAGACGAGCCCGTCGCAAAGGAGCCCGATGCCCGCCGAGCGCTTCGTCGCCCAGCTCAACGACCAGATCGCGAACGAGTTCGCCGCGCACCAGCAGTACCTGGCCGCCGCCGTCTACTTCGACCGGCTGACGATGCCGCAGCTGGCCGGCTTCTTCTACCACCAGGCCACGGTCCAGCGCGGGCACGCGATGATGATGATCAAGTTCCTGGCCGACCAGGACGCCGCGGTGGTGGTGCCCGGGGTCGAGGCCCCCACCACCGATTTCGACTCGGTGGTCGGCCCGATCGAGCTGGTCCTCGAGCAGGAGCGCCGGGTCACCGACCAGATCAACCTGCTGACCCGGATCGCCCGCGAGGAGGGCGACTTCGCGGCCGAGGCCTTCGTCCAGTGGTTCACCAAGCAGCAGGTGGACGCGGTGATCACCATGTCCGACCTGCAGACCGTGGCCCGGCGGTCGACGAACGACCCCGAGGCGATCGAGGCCTACATCTGGCGCGAGCAGACACCGCGCGAGCACCCGCAGCACCGTCCCGGTGAGGACGGCTCCGTCCCGGCGTGAGGCCCGGCTCGCCGGCCGACCCGGGCCGCGGGTCAGCTGGTGGGCGGCGGACCGTCCGGCGCCGCCGGCGGGTGCGGCTCGGTCGGGTGGGTGCCCGCCGGGTCGGCCCCGTCGCGGCCTCCGAGGTCGTCGACCCGGTCGCGGGCGAAGTCCTGGGCGCGGTCGACCTGGTCGGCGTACTTCCCGCCGGTCTTCTGGTCGATCAGGTCACCCGCCTTCTCGATGCCCTGGCTGATCTTGTCGCTGTGCTGGGCGGCCAGGTCCTTGGCCTTGTCGAACAGTCCCATCTCGCCTCGTCTCGGCTGGTGCTGCGCTGCTGCAGGTCGGGTCCGCGGTGCGGGGCCCGGCTCCCATCCTGCCGCGTCCGACCCGCGGGCGCGATGATGGTGCCGTGATGCGCCGGTGATCGTGGTGCTGGTCGGCCCGACGGCGGTCGGCAAGTCCGGGCTGGCGATCGCGCTGGCCGAGCACCTCGGCGCCGGCGGCCGACCCGCCGAGATCGTCAACGCCGACTCGATGCTGCTCTACCGCGGGATGGACATCGGGACCGCCAAGCCGACGCCGGCCGAGCGCGCCCGGGTCCGGCACCACCTGGTCGACGTCCTCGACGTCACCGAGACCTCGACGGTCGCGGAGTTCCAGACCCTGGCGCGGGCCGCGATCGAGGACTGCCTGACCCGCGGCGTGGTGCCGGTGGTGGTCGGCGGCTCGGCGCTCTACGTCCGCGCCGTGGTCGACGAGTTCCGCTTCCCCGGGACCGACCCCGACGTCCGGGCCCGGCTCGACGCCGAGCTCGCCGAGCGGGGCCCGGCCGCGCTGCACGAGCGGCTGGCCGCCGTCGACCCGGGTGCCGCGGCGGCCATCCTGCCCGGCAACGGCCGGCGGATCGTCCGCGCGCTCGAGGTCATCGAGCTGACCGGGGAGCCGTTCACCGCCTCGCTGCCCGCACACCGCTACGCACTGCCCGACGTCCGCCAGCTCGGCCTCGACACCGACCGGACCACCCTCGACAGCCGGATCGCCGACCGGGTCGACCGGATGTGGGCCGACGGCCTGGTCGAGGAGGTCCGCGGGTTGCTCGACCGCGGTCTGCGCGAGGGCCGGACGGCCAGTCGGGCACTCGGCTACGCCCAGGTCCTCGACCACCTCGACGGCCGGACGAGCGAGGCGGAGGCGCGCGAGCTGACGGTCACCGGCACCCGGAAGTTCGCCCGCCGGCAGGGCTCGTGGTTCCGGCGCGACCCGCGGATCAGCTGGCTCGGCGGACCCGGCGACGACCCCGACACGCTGCTCGACCGCGCGGCGGACGTCCTCGCCGCCCCGGGCCCGGCGCTGGCAGACTGACGGGGTGCCCGGTCTCTCCGTCCCCTTCACCAAGGGCCACGGCACCGAGAACGACTTCGTGGTGATCGAGGACCCCGACGGCCGCTACGACCTCAGCCCGGCCCAGGTGGCGGCGATCTGCGACCGTCGGGCCGGGATCGGCGCCGACGGGGTGCTCCGGGTCGTCCGCGGCCGCCAGGTGCCCGCGTGGGCCGAACGCTGGCAGGGCGATCCCGACCTCTGGTTCATGGACTACCGCAACGCCGACGGGTCGGTCTCCGAGATGTGCGGCAACGGCGTCCGGGTCTTCGTCCGCTACCTGCTCGAACGCGGCCTGGCCACCGGCCCCGAGGTGCCGGTCGGCACCCGGGACGGGTTGAAGCCCACGACCGTGCTGCCGGACGGCCGGATCCGGGTCCAGATGGGGCCCTCGCGGGTGCTCGGCCGCGACGTCGAGGTGCAGGCCGAGCTGCACGACCACCCACCGATGGTGTGGACGGGGTGGCGGGTCGACGTCGGCAACCCGCACGCGGTGAGCCTGCTCGCCGCCTCCGAGGCCGACCGGCTCGACCAGCTCGACCTGGGCCGCGCGCCGCTGTGGCGCCCCGCCGACGCCTTCCCGGCCGGGGTGAACCTCGAGTTCGTCCGGGTCACCGGCGACCGGCAGATCGCCATGCGGGTCTTCGAGCGCGGCTCCGGCGAGACCCGCTCCTGCGGTACCGGCACCTGCGCGGCCGCCGCGGCCACCGCCGCCGCCCGGAACCTCGCGCACGGCGGGGCGGACGGGCCGGTCACCTTCGTCGTCGACGTCCCCGGCGGGTCGGTCGAGGTCGAGCTCGACGGCGACCGCACGGCGCTCACCGGGCCGGCGGTGCTGGTCGCTCACGGCGAGTTCGTCCTCCCGGACGGGACCGTCTGAGCCGGCTCTGAGCCGGGGCTGTGCCCGGCCGCCGCGGACCGTTCCGCACCGTCCGGGAGCGCTGGTCGCGGGCTAGCGTCGCTCCCGTGCAGCACCGACCCTCCCGGCCCGGCTCCCGGGCCCGGCTGACCGGCCTCGTCGCCCTGCTGCCGCTGCTGGCCGCCCTGCTCGCCGGCCTGACCGGGTGCGGACCCTCCACCGCGGCAGCCGCCCGGCCGGCGATCCCCGCCCCCGGGATGGACGTCGGGACGCAGGTCGACGCGGCGCTGCCCGGCTGGCTGACCGCGCTGCCGCTGCGCGACGGAGCCGGCCGCACCGTCCGGCTGTCCGAGTTCGCGGGGAAGACGCTGGTCGTCTCCGACACGATGACGCTGTGCCAGGAGACCTGCCCGATCGACACCGCCGCGGTCGTCCAGACCGCCGCCCGGGTGGCCGCCGACGGGGCCGCCGGCCGGGTCGAGTTCCTCAGCATCACCGTCGACCCGCAGCGCGACACGCCGGCGCAGATCGCCGGCTACCGGAAGCTCTACGCGGGCGCGCCGTCGAACTGGCAGGTGCTGACCGGCAGCCCGGACGACGTCGCCCGGCTGTGGTCGTTCTTCGGGGTCTACCGGCAGCGGACCAAGCCAGACCCCGGGGCCACCAACTGGCGGACCGGGGCGAAGCTGACCTATGACGTCGAACACTCCGACGAGGTGTTCTTCTGCGCCGCCGGGCAGGAGCGGTTCGTGCTCGAGGGAGTGCCCGACGTCCCCGACCCGAGCCGGGTCCCGGCCCGACTGCGGGCCTACCTGAGCAGCACCGGGCGCGGCTACCTGCAACGGCCACCGAGCACGTCGTGGACGGTGCCGCAGGCCCTCGCCACCCTCAGCTGGCTGACCCAGCGCCGGTTGGCCTGACCCTCGGTGGTGCCGCCCGTGCCGCGCCTGTGACGATGAGCCCCACCACGCCGGCCGGGTCGGCGCAGCGTGCGGGGTCGGCACAGGAGGAGGACACCATGGCGGTGCTGGACAGCTTCGGGCTGGGCGGTCGGACGACGGTGGTCACCGGGGCGAACCGGGGGATCGGGCGGGCCCTGGCGGTCGCGCTGGCCGAGGCGGGCAGCGACCTCGCCCTGCTGGTCCGCGACCCGGCGAGCTGTGCCGAGGTCGAAGCCGAGTGCCGCGCGCTCGGGGTCCGCACGCTGGCGGTGGCCGGGGACGTCACCGACGCCGCCTCGGTGGCGCGCGCAGTCGACACGATCGGCGAGGCGTTCGGACGGATCGACGTGCTGGTCAACAACGCCGGCGCCTGCATCCACCGGCCGGCGCTCGAGGTCACCGCAGCCGAGTGGCGGCAGGTGATGGACGTCAACGTCGACGGCGTCTGGAACTGCGCGCAGGCCTTCGGCCGGGTGATGGTCGAGGCCGGCCGCGGCGCCATCGTCAACATCGGCTCGATCTCGGCGGTGATCGTCAACCGGCCGCAGTGGCAGCCCGCCTACAACGCCTCCAAGGCCGCGGCGCACCAGCTGACCAAGTCGTTGGCCGCCGAGTGGGCCGAGCACGGCGTCCGGGTCAACGCGCTCGCCCCCGGCTACGTCAAGACCGAGATGGCCCCGGTCGACGACCCGCAGTTCCGGCAGCGCTGGATCGACGACGTCCCGATGCAGCGGTTCGCGCTGCCTGCCGAGCTCGGTCCGGCGGTGGTGTTCCTGGCCTCGGACGCTTCGTCGTTCATGACCGGCTCGGTGCTGGTGATGGACGGCGGCTACACGACCGTCTGAGCCGGTCGACGGCCGGTCGGCGGCCGAACGCCGCGGCCCGTCGACGTCGCGGACCTCGTCCGGCGGATCCGGAGGCGAAATCAGGGCGACGTGCTTGCCCGGGCGTGAGATTCTGGATCGAACATGACACTTCCTTCACCGCAGCACCCGATCGAGGCCCCGGAGGCCGACGCCCCGCGCGACGAGCGCCGGGTGGACGAGCGCCGGGACCGGGACGACCCGGTCGCCCCGGCCGCCGGCTACGACGGCGAGCAGTTCGACCTGGCCGACCGCCAGTCGCTGCGCCGGGTGGCCGGGATGTCGACCGAGCTCACCGACGTCACCGAGGTCGAGTACCGCCGGCTCCGGCTGGAGCGGGTCGTCCTGATCAGCGTCTGGACCTCGGGCACCGAGGCCGACGCGGAGAACGCGCTCGCCGAGCTCAAGCAGCTGGCCGAGACCGCCGGCTCGGAAGTCCTCGAGGGACTCATCCAGCGTCGCAAGCTGGTCGACCCGTCCACCTACATCGGCCGTGGCAAGGTCGAGGAGCTCCGCGAGGTCGTCCAGGCCACCGGTGCCGACACCGTGATCTGCGACGGCGAGCTCGCCCCGGCCCAGCTGCGGACGCTCGAGGACAAGGTCAAGGTCAAGGTGATCGACCGGACCGCGCTGATCCTCGACATCTTCGCCCAGCACGCCAAGAGCGCCGAGGGCAAGGCGCAGGTCGAGCTGGCCCAGCTGCAGTACCTCAAGCAGCGGCTGCGCGGCTGGGGCGGCAACCTGTCGCGCCAGGCCGGCGGCCGGGCCAGCGGCGGCGCCGGCATCGGCGGACGCGGCCCCGGTGAGACCAAGCTCGAGACCGACCGCCGCCGGATCAACAGCCGGATCGCCAAGCTGCGCGCCGAGCTGCGCGAGATGGACAGCACCCGCGAGGTCAAGCGCGCCGGGCGACGCCGCCACCAGATCCCGTCGGTGGCCATCGTCGGCTACACCAACGCGGGCAAGTCCTCGCTGCTCAACCGGCTGACCGGCGCCGGCGTGCTGGTCGAGGACGCGCTGTTCGCCACCCTCGACCCGACCACCCGGCGCAGCCAGACCAGCGACGGCCGCGACTTCACCCTGACCGACACCGTCGGGTTCGTCCGGCACCTGCCGCACGACCTCGTCGAGGCCTTCGCCTCGACGCTGGAGGAGTCCGCCTCGGCCGACCTGCTGGTGCACGTCGTCGACGGCTCGGACCCCGATCCGCAGGGTCAGATCGCCGCGGTCCGCGAGGTGCTGGCCCAGATCGGTGCGCAGAAGGTGCCCGAGCTGATCGTGATCAACAAGGCCGACGCCGCCGACCCGGACACCCTCACCGTGCTCCGCGGCCAGTACCGCGGTGCGGTGATCGTCTCGGCCCGCACCGGCACCGGGCTGGACGAGCTCCGCCGGGCCGTCGAGGAGGGGCTGCCGAGCCCGTCGGTGGGGGTGGTCGCGCTGGTGCCCTACGCCCGCGGCGACCTGATCGACCGGGTGCACCACGAGGGCGAGATCGACCAGCTCGAGCACACCGCCGACGGGACGCTGCTGCGCGCCCGGCTGCACCCCGGGCTGGCCGCCGAGCTGGCCGCCTTCCGCCCCGCCGACCAGCTCTCCTGACCGCGGCGGTTCGGCCGGAGGGACGGCGCCGAACGCGGTGACCGGTCGTCGGAGCGGATCGCACCCGTCCCGGTCGGTCGCCGGCCAGATGTCGGACCCAGCGACTACCGTGCTGCGGTGACCTCCGATCCCACCTCCGAGCGCGGCTGGCAGGCCGTGCTCGACGCGGCCGTCGGGGAGATCGGCGGCCAGGCGCGTCCCGGCCAGCAGGCCATGGCCGCGGCGGTCGCGGACGCGGCCGCGAGCGGCCGGCACCTACTGGTCCAGGCCGGCACCGGCACCGGGAAGTCGCTGGGCTATCTGGCCCCCTTGCTCGCCGAGCTGGCCAGCCGGCGCCGGGAGCGCGCGGTGGTCGCCACGGCCACCTTGGCCCTCCAGCGCCAGCTGCACGACCACGACATCCCGGCGGCGCTCGACGCGGTCGAGCAGGTCACCGGCCGCCGTCCGAGCACCGCGGTGCTCAAGGGACGCAGCAACTACGCCTGCCGGCTCCGGGTCGAGGGCGACGGCGACCGCGCCCAGCAGAGTCTGATCGCGCCGGACGAGCTGGTCGCCACCGCCCGCGCCGCGCAGGCCGCCGACGGCGACCAGCTCTCGCCGCAGGCCACGTCGGTGCTCGGTGCCGAGGTGGTCGCGCTGCGCGAGTGGGCCCAGACCGAGCACGAGCGCTCCGGGCTCGCCGACCGCGACGACGCCCCGTCGCACAGCGACCGGGCCTGGCAGCAGGTGTCGGTGCCGGTCCGCGAGTGCCTCGGCGTCCAGCGCTGTCCGTTCGGTGACACCTGCTTCGTCGAGCGGTCGCGCGAGCAGGCGCGCGCCGCCGACCTGGTGGTCACCAACCACGCGCTGCTGGCCATCGACGCCATGCACGGCCGGACCGCGCTGCCCGAGCACGAGCTGGTGGTGATCGACGAGGCCCACGAGGTGGTGGCCCGGGTGACCGGGGCCGCGTCGGCCGAGCTCGCGCCGACGGCGATCGACCGGGTGGCCAAGCGTGCGGTGACCTTCCTCGACGATGACGTCGCGCTCGACTTCTTCGACGCCGCCGACGGCCTGCGGACCGCGCTCGACGACAGCCCGGTCGAGCGGGTCGAGGACCCGGCCGCCGGGCTGGTGGCCGCGCTCGCCCTCGTCCGCGACAGCGCCCGCAAGGTCGTCTCGCAGCTGACCGGCGCCCAGAAGGAGGACACCGAGCGCAAGCAGGCGGCCGCCGCCGTCCAGGAGGTGTTCGACGTCGCGGAGCGGATGGCCAAGCTCGACCCCTACGACGTGGTCTGGGTGGCCGAGAGCGAGCGGTTCGGGCGCGACGTCCGGGTCGCGCCGCTGACCGTGGCCGGGCTGATGCGCGACCGGGTGTTCGGCGACCGCACGGTGGTGATGACCTCGGCCACCCTCAAGCTCGGCGACGACTTCTCCGCGGCGGCCGCCTCGGTCGGGCTCAAGGCGCAGGAGCGCGACGACGCCGAGACCTCCGAGCCGGTCGGTGAGGCCATCCGGTGGCGCGGGCTCGACGTCGGCTCGCCCTTCGACTACCGCCGCCAGGGCATCCGCTATGTGGCCCGCTCGCTCGACAGACCGGGCCGCGACGGACTGAGCGCCGAGGCGCTGGCCGAGATCGCCGAGCTGATCTGGGCGTCGGGGGGACGCACCCTCGGGCTGTTCTCGTCGCGCCGGGCGGCCGAGGCGGCGGCCCGGCACGTGCGGGCCGAGCTGCCGTCGTTCACCGTGCTGTGCCAGGGCGACGCCCAGCTGCCCGAGCTGACCCGGCGGTTCGTCGCCGAGGAACAGACCAGCCTGTTCGGCACCCTGTCGCTGTGGCAGGGGATCGACGTGCCCGGCCGCACGTGCCAGCTGGTGATCATCGACCGGATCCCGTTCCCGCGTCCGGACGAACCGCTGGCGCTGGCCCGGCAACGGGCGGTGGCCGAGGCCGGTGGGAACGGATTCATGGCGGTGGCGGCGACCCACGCGGCCCTGCTGCTGGCCCAGGGTGCGGGCCGACTGATCCGCCGGCAGAGCGATCGCGGGGTGGTGGCGGTGCTCGACTCGCGGTTGGTGACCGCGCGCTACGGGTCGTTCCTGACCGCCTCGATGCCGGACATGTGGCCGACCACCGACCGCGAGCAGGTGATCCAGGCGCTCCGCCGGCTCGCCGCGGCGGCCGACAGCGAGGCGACCGCAGCGGCCGAAGCGGAGACCGCGGCGGGCGAGGGGACCAGCACCGCCGCCTGAGCGGGATGACCGTCACGCGTCCGGGGTCCGGACGCGACGACGGGCGAACCCCGGTGGGGATCCGCCCGCCCGCAAATCCGGCGTCGCGCCGGGCTCAGACCTTCCGGAGCACCGCGACGACCTTGCCGAGGATGCTGGCGTGGTTGCCGTCGATCGGCTCGTAGGCCGGGTTGTGCGGCATAAGCCAGACCTGGTTGGTGGTCCGCTTGAACGTCTTGACCGTCGCCTCGTTGTCGAGCAGCGCGGCCACGATGTCCCCGTTGTCGGCGGTCGGCTGCTGACGGACGACCACCCAGTCCCCGTCGCAGATCGCCGCGTCGATCATCGAGTCCCCGCGCACCTCGAGCAGGAACAGGGTGCCCTCGCCGACGATCTGCCGCGGCAGCGCGAAGACGTCCTCGACCCGCTCCTCGGCCAGGATCGGACCGCCGGCGGCGATCCGCCCGAGCACCGGCACGTGCACCGGCGCGGGTCGCGCGTCGCCGGCGAACTCCTCCTCCGCGCGCTCGTCGGCCGGCCCGGCCACCGGACCCGTCTCGTCCGCGGCCAAGTCCTCGGGAAGCAGCACCTCGAGTGCCCTCGGCCGGTTGGGGTCGCGGCGGAGGAAGCCCTTGCCCTGCAGCACCTTGAGCTGGTGCGCGACGCTCGAGGAGCTGGCCAGCCCGACCTCGTCGCCGATCTCGCGGATGCTCGGCGGGTAGCCCCGGAACTCGACGGTCTCCTTGATCACCTCGAGGATCCGGCGCTGACGGGCGGTCAGCCCGGTCGCGTCCGGCGGGCCGTCGGGCATGGTGAGCACCGGGGCCAGGTGGCGCTGCCGCTGGCGGGCGGCGGCGAGCTGGGCCTCGACCTCGACGTTGCTCGGGCGTCCGCGCTTGGGGCGCGGCTCCTCCGGCTGGGCGCCGGCCCGGGTCCTGGAGTCGGTCTCGCGCTGCGTGCCGGTCCCGCGCGGTGCGCCGGTCTTCTTCGAGGTGGCCATGTGCTCACGGTAGAGAAACGTCGGGGACCAATCAAACATCTGTTCGATGCGTGTCGCCGCGTGTCGTGCGCCGGGATCGCGAGTTTGGAAAAGTGTCAGACCCCTCTGGTGTGGTCAGGACATGACCACGGACGGCCTGCGCGGGACACGACACCTGTCGAACGATTGTGCGAATGCTCTTGCCGACGCCTCGATCCTGCGGTACAAATCAAACACGTGTTCTAGTGCCGGCCGGGCCGGGAGCGCGGACACGACGAGCCGAGGAGCGCAGATGAGCACCATGACGATCGACGCCGGGGTGGCCGAGCGGACCACCGGCGGGACGCCGACCCGACGGCCGGTTCGCGAGCGGCGTCCGGGTCAGGGAAGTGGCCGGACCGCCGCCCCGACGCTCCGCCCGGGCCGCAGCGTCCCGGCCCCTGAGCTCCGACGAGTCGCCCCGGTGGGGCCGCGCGGCTGCGACGTCCCCGTCCGCCCGCAGGCCGCACGCCCGCAGACCGTCCGCCCGCAGACCGAGCGCCGCCGCCCCGCACGTCCGGTCGCCGTCGCGCCGGTCCGTTCGGCGGTCCGGCTCACCGAGCGGGGGATCGCCGTCGTCCTGGTGACCGGCGTGATGATCGCGGTCGCCGCCCTGACCGTGGTCGGGGCCACCGCGGCCCGGGTGACCTCCGACGGCTACCCGTCGGGCGCGGTCAGCCTGTCCTCGAACCGCTGAGCCCTCGCAAGCGGCGGCCAGCCCTTCAGCGGAAGGGCTCGGGAGGCGTCCGGTCCTTCGCCAGGGTGATCGGGGTGTTCTCGGGCACGTCGACGACCACGGTCTTGAGCAGCTTGTCGGCGAAGGTCTGGCGCTTTTCGTCCCAGAGCGGCCACAGATAGCCGACGTAGGCGACGCCGTCGAGGTAGTGCACCAGGTCGCGGGCGAAGGCCATCCCGGCGCCGATCGGGGCGCCGTTCGCCTCGTTGATCAACCTGATCTTGAGCACCCGCTTGCCGAGCGTCTGGCCGGTGCGGCCCTGGAGCAGCCAGCGGTCGTAGACCGACCAGCCGAGCATGATCACGTAGAGCACGACCAGCGCGACCATCCACGGACCGAAGCCAGCCGGCAACGCCGGTGCGGCGCCCTGGACCGAGTCCTCGAACACCGCCACGAGGAAACGGATGTAGCCGATCATGAGCACCACCGCGAAGACGATCCCCGGGATGCCGTCGATCAACGACGCGGCGACGCGGCGGCCCCAGTGTGCGTAGTCCGAGCGGAGCGGCGCGGGGACGACCCCGGGTCCGGCCGGGACACCGGGGTAGGGCTGCACCGGTCCCCCGTAGCCCTGTGCCGGGGCCGGCCAGGCCCGGTCCTGCGGCCACGGCTGTTCCGGTGACCAGGACGGGCCGGGGGACGCTCCGGTCTGCGCGGACGGGTGCACCGGCCACGGTTGGTGCTGTCTGCTCTGGTTCCGCTCGCTCCGGTGCGGATCGGTCTGGTGCGGATCGGTCTGGTGCCAGTTGGTCTGGTGCCCCTCGGTCTGGTGCTGTTCCCACGGCTGCCAGGTCTGCCCCGACGTGGGGCCGTCGACCGGGAGCCCGTCCTGGTCCGGGTGCGATCCCGCGGCGGGCGCGTCGAAGGGATCGGTGCGAGGGCGGTGCAGATGCGACTGCGGGTTCGCCGGGCCTGCCGGGTTCGCGTCCTCCGGAGGCCGGTGCGGTGCGGCCCAGCCCTCGTGCTCGGGTTCGCGTCCTGCGTCCACCGACGTCCTCCGTTCCTCGTCCGGCTGCTTGCGCCGGTCACCGGCCCGTGACCCGGGCGGAACCGTTCGCCCGCACCGCGCGGCCGGGCGGCGCGTCCGCGGAGTCTACGGCGCGGACGGGGCACCGGACCGGGCGCGGATCCGTGGCCCTCGAGCCACGGCGCAGCCCCGTGGCACCGGCCGGACGGGCGGCGTCGGGGGCTCGGTCGTCCGAGCCCGGCGCGTCGCGGCCGCGACGCGCCGTCCCCTCTTGCCGTGGGGGCCCGGCGGACGTAGTCTCTCTACATCTAGTGCTTACACCACTGTGATTCATCCACAAGTTGTGGTCGGTTCTCCACAGGTCAGCCCGCCGGTCCACATCCTCCCCACAGCCTCGTCCCCAGATCCGTCCACAACGGAGGGGTGTCAGACCCCCGCCCGAGCCGAGAGGAGTCGCGGTGCACTGCCCTTACTGCCGTCATAACGACTCGAAGGTGCTCGACTCGCGGGTCGCCGAGGACGGCGCCAGCATCCGGCGGCGTCGGCAGTGCCCGGTCTGCGAGCGGCGGTTCACCACCGTCGAGCAGATGCAGCTGGTGGTGGTCAAGCGGTCCGGTGCCGTCGAACCGTTCCTCCGGGACAAAGTTGTCAGTGGTGTCCGCAAGGCTTGCAAGGGACGCCCGGTCAACGAGGACCAGCTGGCCAAGCTCGGCCAGCAGGTGGAGGACACGCTCCGGGCGTCGGGTCAGCCGGAGGTGCCGGCCGACGAGGTGGGGGTGGCGATCTTGGGTCCGTTGCGCGAGCTCGACCAGGTGGCCTACCTGCGCTTCGCCAGCGTCTACCGCCAGTACGACTCGGTCGACGACTTCGAGAACGAGATCGCCCTGCTCCGGATCGAGTCCGAGCCGCTGGGTCTCGAGCCGTTGATCCCCGAGCTCGCCGGCACGCCGTCCACCCGGCGCGGGCGCGCCACCGGCCGGCGGGCCCGCCGGCCCGCGGACCGCGCCGCCGACCGACCGACCGGGCGCGCGCCCGGTCGCGGGACGGCCGGCGGCCCCTGAACCCCGGGACGGGCCCGGACAGCAGGGGAAGGCTGTTCGGGTTCGTCCCGGCCACATCCCGGCCCACCAGCGGGGCAACGAGCCCGGCACCCGACGACCCAGCATCCGAGAACCCAGCACCCAGCAGCACCGATCCCCCGGATCAGCCGAACCCCCAGAGATCAGCAGCAGCGAGAGAGGCAACCCGACAGATGACCGAGACCACGCGCGCGACCAACGGCCGCTCCAAGAAGCAACCGACCGGTGGGCTGCGGATCGACCGGGTGTTCACCACCCCGGGCGTGCACCCCTACGACGAGGTCACCTGGGAGCGGCGTGACGTCGTCCAGACGAACTGGAAGACCGGCGCCACCGTCTTCGAGCAGAAGGGCGTCGAGTACCCCACCGGGTGGAGCGTCAACGCCTCGACGATCGTCACCACCAAGTACTTCCGCGGCGCGCTCGGCACCCCGGCGCGCGAGCAGAGCCTCAAGCAGCTGATCGACCGGGTCGTCACCACCTACCGGCGCGCCGGCGAGGAGAACGGCTACTTCGCCACCGAGGCCGACGCCGAGGTCTTCGAGCACGAGATCACCTGGATGCTGCTGCACCAGTACTTCAGCTTCAACTCGCCGGTCTGGTTCAACGTGGGCACCAAGAGCCCCCAGCAGGTCAGCGCCTGCTTCATCCTCAGCGTCGACGACTCGATGGACTCGATCCTCAACTGGTACCGGGAGGAGGGGTTCATCTTCAAGGGCGGGTCGGGCGCCGGGCTGAACCTGTCCCGGATCCGCTCGAGCAAGGAGCTGCTGAGCTCGGGCGGCACCGCCTCCGGTCCGGTCTCCTTCATGCGCGGTGCCGACGCCAGCGCGGGCACCATCAAGTCCGGCGGGGCCACCCGCCGGGCGGCCAAGATGGTCGTCCTCGACGTCGACCACCCCGACATCGAGGAGTTCGTCGAGACCAAGGCGCGCGAGGAGGACAAGATCCGCGCGCTGCGCGACGCCGGCTTCGACATGGACCTCGGCGGGGCCGACATCACCTCGGTGCAGTACCAGAACGCCAACAACTCGGTCCGGGTGACCGACGAGTTCATGCGGGCCGTCGAGGAGGGTCGCGAGTTCGGGCTGCGCGCCCGCACCGACGGCTCGGTGATCGAGACCGTCGACGCCCGCGCGCTGTTCGACAAGATCGCCAAGGCGGCCTGGGAGTGCGCCGACCCGGGCATCCAGTACGACGACACGATCAACGACTGGCACACCAACCCGGAGTCGGGGCGGATCACCGCGTCCAACCCGTGCTCGGAGTACATGAGCCTCGACAACAGCTCGTGCAACCTGGCCAGCCTCAACCTGCTCAAGTTCCTCCGTGCGGACGACAGCTTCGACGCCGAGCTCTTTGAGAAGGCCGTCGAGCTGATCATCACCGCGATGGACATCTCGATCTGCTTCGCCGACTTCCCGACCGAACCGATCGGCGAGACCACCCGCAACTACCGCCAGCTGGGGATCGGCTACGCCAACCTCGGCGCGCTGCTGATGGCCACCGGTCACGGGTACGACTCCGAGGGCGGCCGCGCCTTCGCCGCGGCGATCACCTCGCTGATGACCGGTACCAGCTACCGGCGTTCGGCCGAGCTCGCCGCCATCGTCGGCCCCTACGCCGGCTACGCCCGCAACGCCGAGGCGCACAAGCGGGTGATGCGCAAGCACCAGGCCGCCAACGACTCGCTGCGCACCGTCTCCAGCTGGGACGGCGACGTGCACGCCCGGGCCACCCGGGCGTGGGAGGGCGTGATCAAGCTCGGCGAGACCAACGGCTACCGCAACGCGCAGGCCTCGGTGCTCGCGCCGACCGGCACCATCGGCTTCATGATGGACTGCGACACCACCGGCATCGAGCCGGACTTCTCGCTGGTCAAGTTCAAGAAGCTGGTCGGCGGCGGCTCGATGCAGATCGTCAACCAGACGATCCCGCGGGCGCTCAAGCTGCTCGGGTACGCCGACGAGGTGGCCGAGGCGATCGTCGAGTACATCGCCGAGAACGGCCACGTGGTCGACGCGCCCGGGCTCAAGACCGAGCACTACGAGGTCTTCGACACCGCGATGGGCCAGCGGGCGATCAAGCCGATGGGCCACGTGCGGATGATGGCGGCCTGCCAGCCGTTCCTGTCCGGCGCGATCTCCAAGACGGTCAACCTGCCCGAGACCGCCACCGTGCAGGAGATCGCCGAGGTCTACCTGCAGGGCTGGAAGCTCGGGCTCAAGGCGCTCGCCGTCTACCGCGACAACTGCAAGGTCGGCCAGCCGCTGAGCGACGGCAAGGCCAAGAAGGCCGAGGAGAAGAAGGAGGAGCCGGCCAAGGTCGAGTTCCGCCCGGTCCGCAAGCGTCTGCCCAAGAGCCGCCCGAGCCGGACCACCTCGTTCTCGGTGGGTGGCGCCGAGGGCTACATGACCTCGGGATCCTACCCGGACGACGGTCTGGGTGAGGTCTTCCTCAAGCTCGGCAAGCAGGGCTCGACCCTGGCCGGCGTGATGGACGCCTTCTCGATCGCGGTCTCGATCGGCCTGCAGTACGGGGTCCCGCTGGAGACCTTCGTGCAGAAGTTCACCAACCTGAAGTTCGAGCCGGCCGGTCTGACCGACGACCCGGACGTCCGGATGGCGCAGTCGATCATGGACTACATCTTCCGCCGGCTGGCGCTGGACTACCTGACCTTCGACGAGCGGGCCGAGCTCGGCATCTACACCGCGACCGAGCGCGCCCGGCAGGTCGAGACCGGCTCGTACCTGCCCGTCGAGGAGGCGGAGGAGCACAGCGAGGCCGAGAGCCTGAAGTCCGAGACCGCCAAGGTCGAGGACGTCCCGACGGCCGCGGTGAAGCCGGCTCCGGTCGGTGCGCACACCACCGCCGAGCTGCTCGAGCAGGTCACCGGGACCAGCGTCGACGCGCCGCTCTGCCTCACCTGCGGGACGAAGATGCGCCCCAGCGGCAGCTGCTACGTCTGCGAGGGCTGCGGCTCGACCAGCGGCTGCAGCTGATCGGCCCACTCGGCCCCGGACCCGGCTTCACGCCGGGTCCGGGGCCGTCGTGGTTCCTGGGCGCCGGCCCTTCGACAGGCTCAGGGCACCGTGGTGGGGTACGCACGCTGAGCCTGTCGAAGCGCGCGCGGTGGTCAGGGCACGAGCGCTGAGTTGTCGCAGCGCGGGTCCGGGTGATCGCCCTTCGACAGGCTCAGGGCACCGTGGTGAGGTCGGCTCAGGCACGTAGGTGGGGAGTTCGCGCGCTGAGCTTGTCGAAGCGCGGCGGTGGTCGAGTCGCTAGCCCTTCGACAGGCTCAGGGCGCTTCACCCTTCGACAGGCTCGGGGCGCTTCGCCCTTCGACAGGCTCAGGGCACTGTCGAAGCGCAGGTTCCGGGGGTCAGCTCCACGGTTCGACGGCGGTGGTGATCATGGTCCGCTCGGCCGCAGAGCGTTCGACGGCCAGGCCGAGGGCCTGGTCGGCGCAGGCTTCGGCGAGGGCATAGGGCGGCGGTCCGTCGCCCCGGAGCGAGGTGATCATCGCCTCGAGCATCGAGGCGACGGCGAGCTCCTCGTCCATGAACCGCTGCCCGAGATAGGCGTTGCGCCAGAGCACCTCGCCCTCATAGCTGATCAGCTCGGTGTCGTAGCCGTTGAGGTCGACGTCGTAGCCGACCTGCCGGCGTTCGAGCCGTCCGGAGAGCAGGGTCCGGGCCCCGCCCAGCCGGACCACCCGGTCGCCGTCGAGCTCGCCGCGCGAGCCGCGGACCACCAGTCGGCGGTGCCGGAGCAGATTGCGGGTCTGTTGGTCGGTGAAGTCGTAGAGCCCGGAGCGGCCGTCGCCGAAGTCGAGGGTGGCGATCGTCGTGGTCGCCGGGTGCGCGGTGTCGTCGTCGGTCCAGCCGCCCCGGTCGAGCGGCTGGACCAGCGGCGCGGTCACCCGGCTCGCGGTCACCGTCGCCGGGCCGCGACCGACCTCGAGCAGTCCGCGGATGATCGAGACCGCGTGGTAGGTCTGGGTCGAGGAGACCTGCACCTGCGTCGGTGTCCCGAGCGCCCCGGAGCGCACCAGGGCGCGCCGGGCCGCGTGCATCGGCATCCGCAGGTACTGCTCGGCCACCTGCACCGAGTCCGCCGAGCCGGTCCGCTCCAGCTCCGCCCAGAGCGACCGCAACCCGTCGAGGTCGGGAGCGGGTGGCGTCTCGGCCAGTACCGGCACCCCGCGTTCGACCAGCGCCAGCACCAGTCCGGGGTTCGCCGCCGCGGCGACGGAGACCAGGGCGAAGTCGGGCCGGACCGTCCGCACGGCCTCGTCGAGGTCGGTGTGCACCGGGTGGCGATGAGGACGTGGCGTCCGGGCCAGCACTCCACCGCAGCGCAGACCGGGCAGCCGCTCGGCGACCTCGAGCAGCAATCGGGTCCGGTAGCCCGCACCGACCAGCAGGAACGTCGTCACCGCCGCCACGCTAGGCCCGGGCGCCGCACCACTGTGCCGTGGGCCCCCGGTCGGCAGGGCCAACCGGGTGAGTGGCGTCAGCGGGCGAGCCTGCTCAGCGGCGCGGCTGCTGCTGTGCCTGCCGCTGCTTGCGCCGGCCGAAGTTCTCGAGCTTGGTCAGCACCTTGACGGCCGGCGTCTGCCCGTTCTTCTGCTCGAGCCGGCGACGGATCAGGCTGATCACTCCGGTGAGGAGCGGGACGGCGATGGCGAAGATCACCCAGGTGCGGAGCCGTGCGCTGAGGAAAGCCCACATGAGAAGCCCTTTCGGAGGACGCGGGATGCGTCGGCGGTGCACCCGCAGGACTGCTCAGCGAGTGCCGTCAAGACTAGGACGTCGGTGACGACCGGTTCGTCACGCCCCGAACGCCCGCCGTTCACGATGCCGCCGCGCAGACGCGACGACGCCCGCGCCGGGTCGGCGCGGGCGTCGGTCGTTCCCGGCCCGGGTGCTCGGGTCCACCCGGGTGGTCGAGCAGGCTCCTGTCAGCGGGACAGCAGGGTGGCGAAGTCGACCACCTCGCCGAACCCGTCGTCCTCCGTCGTGGCCCGGACCGGGCGACCGGTCACCAGTCCGGCGAGCTCGCCCGCGGCCCGGTCGATCCGGCTGGCCAGCTCACCGGCGGTGCGATCGGCCTGGCCGGCCGCGCCCCAGTCCTCGGAGGCGGCGAACACCGCGGTCGGCACGGTGAGCGCCCCGAGGTAGCTGAACAGCGGCCGCATCGCCGACTCCAGCACCAGGCTGTGCCGGGCCGTCCCGGCGGTCGCGCCGAGCAGCACCGGGGTGCCCCGCAGCGCGTCGGCGTGATCGATGGTGAACACGTCGAGGAACGACTTGAACAGCCCCGAGTACGACGCCTGGAAGGTCGGCGTCACCGCGATCACCCCGTCCGCCCGGGCCACCGTGTCGAGCGCCTCGGTCAGCGGACCCGAGGTGAACCCGGTCAGGGTGGCGTCGACCGCGGCGTGGGCGAGCGGGCGGAGCTCGACCACGTCGACCTCCACCTGCTCACCGCGGACGGCCAGCGCCGTCCGGGTCGCGTCGGCCAGCCGGTCGGCCAGCAGCCGGGTCGAGCTCGGCTCGGAGAGCCCGGCGGTGATCACCGCGATCTGGCGGGTCACGCCGACACCAGCTCGACGTCGTCGCTCGACGCGGCCTCGTCGCCCTCGCCGGCTGCGCGCTCGGCCAGCCGCGAGACGTGGGTCGGCGGGTCGGACGGGACGTGCGCGGGCCGGACCGCCTCGAAGGCGGGCCGCAGCTCGCGGACCACCTCACCGAGCAGGTCCAGCTGCTTAAGCACCGTCGCGGTCGGGAGCCCCGCGTGGTCGAGCAGGAACAGCTGACGCTGGTAGTCGCCGGCGTACTCGCGGAAGCCGAGCGTCCGCTCGATCACCTGCTGCGGCGACCCGACGGTCAGCGGGGTCTGGGCGGTGAACTCCTCCAGGCTCGGTCCGTGGCCGTAGACCGGGGCGTTGTCGAAGTACGGCCGGAACTCGCGGACCGCGTCCTGGCTGTTGCGGGCCAGGTAGACCTGCCCGCCGAGCCCCACGATCGCCTGGTCGGCGCGGCCGTGACCGTAGTGCTCGAAGCGCTGCCGGTAGAAGCGGACCATCCGCGCGGTGTGCGAGGCGGGCCAGAAGATGTGGTTCGCGAAGAAGCCGTCGCCGTAGTAGGCGGCCTGCTCGGCGATCTCGGGGCTGCGGATCGACCCGTGCCAGACGAACGGCGGCAGGTCGTCGAGCGGCCGCGGGGTGGAGGTGAAGCCCTGCAGCGGGGTCCGGAAGTGCCCCTCCCAGTCGACGTTCTCCTCGCGCCACAGCCGGTGCAGCAGCGCGTAGTTCTCGATGGCCAGCTCGATACCCTGGCGAATGTCCTTGCCGAACCACGGGTAGACCGGGCCGGTGTTGCCGCGGCCCATCATCAGGTCCATCCGGCCCTCGGACAGGTGCTGCAGCGTCGCGTAGTCCTCGGCGATCCGCACCGGGTCGGTGGTGGTGACCAGGGTCGTCGAGGTGGACAGGATCAGCCGGCGGGTCTGCGCGGCGATGAAGG
Organism: Microlunatus kandeliicorticis; assembly: GCF_014137855.1. Lineage (GTDB taxonomy): Bacteria > Actinomycetota > Actinomycetes > Propionibacteriales > Propionibacteriaceae > Microlunatus > Microlunatus kandeliicorticis. The sequence continues at coordinate 86,832 of NZ_JACGWT010000005.1, read as the reverse complement.
CCAGCGTGGTGGTCGGCGCGCTCGGGACAAACGGGGGGTTGTGGTGCTGCCCGGTGGCGAAGACGTCGAGACCCACCTCCTCGGCGTGCTTGGCGATGGCGATCGTGTCGACGATCCGCTCGTGCTCGCTCGGGGTGCGCCCGGTCGTCGGGTCGGTGGTCACGTCGCCGACGGTGAAGATCCCGAACTGCATGTCGACCTCCTGGTGGTTGAGAATTCAACTATATAAGACCGGGGGCGGTCCGGGTATTCCCGCCGCGCCGGGTCGGCCGCCCGGCATGGGAGACCCCGCCACGCCACCGGGTGGTTCAGCGCCGGGGACGGATTCGCGCGTGCGGCAGCGCCGGGGCGGGCAGCCGGTCGCCGGGGTAGCCGGTCACGGCGCCGAACCGGTCGGTGCCGGCCTCCCAGTCGGCTCGGAACGCGACGATCTCCTCGTGGCTGCGGGCCACGAAGTTCCACCACATCACGATCTCCTCGCCGAACGGGGTGCCGCCGAGGACCAGCACCCGGGCCGGAGCGTCGGTCGGGGCGGCCAGCTCGACCGCGGACGTCCCCACCGCCAGGTAGCCGAGCGCCGCCCGCTCGACCGTCCCCGCCGACCCACCCTCGGGCCGGACGCCGACCGGACCGGCGTCGACCAGCACCCCGTGCTCGAAGTCGGGACGCAGGTCGAGCCGAACTCGCGCCGCGGGCTCGACCAGCACCTCGGCACCGACCAGCGGCGAGTGGGTCGGCACCGGCGAGGTCGCTCCGGCCAGCGTCCCGAGGAAGGTGCGGACGCTGCCCCCGGGCACCGGCGTGGCCGGCGGGACGTAGTGCGCGAAGTCGCGCGCCGTGTCGCGAGCCGCGTCCGGCAGCGCGATCCACAGCTGGACGCCGTGCAGGGTGGCGGTCTCCGGCGTGGACACCTCGGAGTGGCAGATCCCGTGTCCTCCGGTCATCAGGTTGAGCTCGCCCGGCCGGACCGGGCCGACCACCCCGTTGCTGTCCCGGTGCTCGATCTCACCCTCGAAGAGCCAGCTGGCGGTCTGCAGCCCGGTGTGCGGATGCGGGGCGACGTCCATCCCGCCGGTGGCGGCCACGTCGTCGGGTCCGTAGTGGTCGGCGAAGCACCAGGCGCCGATCAGCGAGCGGCCCCGCTGCGGGAGCGTCCGTCGGACGGTCATCGCCCGCGGCCCGCCCAGCGGCACGTCGCGCGCGCCCAGCACCTCCACCCGGCGCTCGGCGTCCTCGGCAGCAGGCGGACAGAGCGCGACCTCGTCCGGCCGGGTCTCGAGGTTGCTCACGGCCCGAGGTTAGTCGGAGGACCCGTCGCCGCGGCCGCGTCGCGCTTGCTGAGCGCGGCTCTCAGGTGCTCGCCGATCCCGCACCATCCGCATCCGGTGGCGCTCCGAAGTCCCGTCAGAGCGACATCGCGCCGGAGCGGTCGAGACCGAACCGCCCGACACGGCGCCACTCGCCCGAGGTCGTGCGGACATCCGTTGCCCGCCCCGCCGGAACGTGCTCCTCGTCCCGGTGCGACCTCGAGCCCCCATTCCACGGGAGCAGGAGCGCCCCGTCCCGACAAGGGGAGACATGTTCGGTAAGAAGGTCGTGGCTGACATGATCAGCCGCAGCGCCGAGAACGACAACGATCGCCGCAACTTCCTCAAGGCCGCCGGGCTCGCCGGGCTCGGCACCCTGGGTGCCGCTGCGCTGGTCAACTCCGTCGCGCCGACCGCCGAGGCCGCACCGAGCGATTCCGCGGTGCTGAACTTCGCGCTCAACCTGGAGTACCTGGAGGCGCAGTTCTACCAGATGGCCCACTACGGGCACGGTCTGCCGAGCAGCCTCACCGACGGCAAGGGCACCCGCGGTGGCGTCACCGGCGGTCACAAGGTGCCGTTCAAGAGCAAGTACCTGATGCAGCTCTCCCGCGAGATCGCGATCGACGAGCTCCGCCACGTCGAGTTCCTCCGCAAGGCCCTCGGCTCGGCCAAGGTCGCGCAGCCCGCGATCAACCTCAAGAGCAGCTTCACCGCCGCCGCCCGCGCGGCCGGCCTGATCGGGGCGAACCAGACCTTCGACCCGTTCGCCAACGAGCGCAACTTCCTGCTCGGCGCCTTCATCTTCGAGGACGTCGGGGTGACCGCCTACAAGGGTGCGGCGCCGTTGATCAACAACAAGACCTACCTCGAGGCCGCCGCCGGCATCCTCGCGGTCGAGGCCTACCACGCCGGTGCGGTCCGTGGTCAGATCGACGTCCTCGGTCTCGACGCGGCGGCGGACAAGATCTCCAACGCCCGAGACAGCCTGGACGGCAAGAGCGACCTCGACCAGGGCCCGACCATGAAGGGCAAGGTCAACGTCACCCCGGTCGACGGCAACGGCATCGCCTACAGCCGGACCCCCGGCCAGGTGCTCAACATCGTCTACCTGAACCCGGGTGCGGTGAAGAAGGGCGGCTTCTTCCCGAACGGCGTCAACGGCGCGGTCAACACCAGCGCCTGAGTCGCTTCCCTGCGGAGCCCGCAGGACCTGCACGACCCGCACGGCGCCCGGATCTCCCGATCCGGGCGCCGTCCGGCGTTCCGGCCCCGCTGCGGCACGATGGACCCGACAGCCGAGCGGTGATCGGACGGGCGAGGGCGGGGGAGTCGGGCGATGACGGGAGTCCTCGCGGGCTTCGTCACCATCGGGTCGGTGATCGGGCTCGGTGCACTGATCGCCCACCTGAGACTGATCGACGAGCAGGGTCAGGTGCTGCTGTCCCGGGTCGCCTTCTTCGTGGCAAACCCGGCGCTGATGATCACCGTGCTCGGCGGCACCCCGGTCACCCAGCTGTTCTCGGCCAACCTGGTGGCCTCGATCAGCAGCGTGGTCACCGTGTCGGTGATCTACGTCCTGGCCGCCCGGCTGGTGTTCCGGCGCACCCCGAGCGAGGTGGTGATCGGCACCTTCAGCGCCGCCTACGTCAACGCCGGCAACCTCGGCCTGCCGATCGCGGCCTACGTCCTCGGCGACGTCTCGCTGATCGCGCCGATGTTGCTGACCCAGCTGCTGGTGCTGCAACCCGCCGGGCTGGCGGTGCTCGACCTGACCTCGCGCGCGGCCAGCGGCACGGCCGCCGAGTCGGCCCGGGCCCGGGTGCTGCGGCTGGTCACCCAGCCGTTCCGCAACCCGCTGATGATCTCCTCGCTGCTCGGTCTGGTGATCTCGGTGACCGGGTTCCGGCTGCCCCGCCTGGTCGCCGACCCGCTGCACCTGGTCGGCGGGATGGCCGTGCCGATGATGTTGATCGCCTACGGCGTCTCGCTCCGGCTCGGCCCGCGCCCGGGTCGCGGTGAGCCGCCGGTGCAGGTCGGGCTGGCCGTCGGGCTCAAGCTGGTGGTGCAGCCGCTGATCGCCTGGGCGGTGGGCGCGCTGCTGCTCGACCTCTCCCGGCCGGCGCTGCTCGCGGTCACCGTGGTCGCCGCCCTGCCCACCGCCCAGAACGTCTTCACCTTCGCGGTCCGCTACCGGCACGGGACGTTGCTGGCCCGCGACGCGATCTTCTTCTCCACCGTGCTGTCGGTGCCGGTGCTGGTGATCATCGCCGCGCTGCTCGGCTGACCGACGCCCGTCCGCCCACCCGGGCCGGACACCGGGGTGTGGTCAGGGCAGCCGGAGCCCGAACGCCGTGGCCAGCGACGGAGCCGTCCGCGCCGCACCGGTCAGCGGCACGCCGGCGACCCGCTGGCCGAGCCGGGTGATCGAGGGGTGGCCCAGCCGGCGGGTGACCACCCGGTGGTGCACCGACGGGTGGATGACCACCGTGAGCACCCGGTTCCCGGCGCGCCGGTCGTCCTCGTCGGCGGTCAGCACCACCGCGAGCCGGCCGGCCCGCCAGTCGGGCCCGGCGGTCACCGTGGCCATCAGCCCGGCGAACCAGATGTCGGCGGTGGCCAGCGGGCAGTCGTGGGCGTCGTGGCAGGTGTCCGGGACGACCAGCCCGACGGTGGGCAGCCGGCCCGCGGCGACGTCGGGGGCGAACCGGGAGAACGGGACGTCGTCGCGCCGGCACAGCGTCCGCTCGTCGACGGCGTAGGCCCACGGGTTGTGCCGGACCGCGTACCGGCGGCCACCGTCGACGGTGCTGCACGGCGACGGCATCCCCTCGGCGTAGACCCGGGCGGTCCGCCCGGCCCGGACCGCCTGGCCGAACACCGTGCTGCCGTGCAGCCGGTGGGCCGACGGCGGCCGGTCGTCGGTGACCCCGTGCGTGCTGCCCGTCGCGATCATCAGGTAGTTGGGCAGCGACGGGTGCGTGGTGGCCCGGTAGTCGGTGGCGTAGCCGTACCGGTCCGCGTACGCGGCGGTCCGCGGCATCTGGGCCCGCATCTGGGCCAGCGAGTGGTTCTCCATCACGACCACCAGCAGCTTGCGGACGGTCGGGCGAGCGGTCACGGCGGTCCGGCCCGAGGAAGCCGAGGGAGCCGGGGCGGCAGGGGCGGCGGCGGTGGAGGGTGACTGGACCACGGTCAGGGCGGTCAGGGTGGCGAGGGCGGTCAGTGCGGTCAGGGCGAGCGCGCCGCCGCCGACGACGAGCCGGGGGCGCCTGCGCGGGGGAAGCGGTCGGGTCGTCATCGATCCTTCGTCCGGGGTGATCGAGGGGGAGGGGGGATCCGGCCGTGGCGGGTCCCGGGGCCGGTACGGCCGACTCTAGACCGACCGGAGACCGGCGTTTCCCGCTCGCCGGCCGCCCGCGGGCCATGCGCTAGGTTCGAGCCCCAGGCCAGCAGCGACCCGGAGCGAAAGAGTGGATGCGACCGACTACGAGGACTTCGACATCGATCGGAGCACCGCCCAGGCCTGGACGGAGTTCCAGACCCGGTTGAGCGAGGTGCTCTCGGTGATCGACGACACCGCCGACCTGGTGATCGGGGTCGAGTCGGAGATCGACGACCAGGCACCGTTCATCCGCTGCTCCGCACCGCGCCGCGACGTGGTCCGGCTCGAGGCGGCCAGCAACGCCGTCCTCGGCGAGGCGTTCCAGCTGAGCACCGACGACCTCGCCCTGATGGAGACGTCCGGCTGGAACCCCCCGGGCAGCGCCGACCAGCCCGAGACCCCGGCCGACGAGCAGACGCCGAACTTCTGGGTCGAACGCGCGCAGGAGGAGTGCGACCCGCTGGCCGAGCTCGCGGTGGTCGCGCTCCGCGACGTCTACGGCATCCAGCACCCGGTGTTCCTGGCCCCCGACCAGCTCGCCGAGGTGCTCACCCCCAAGCCCGAGTCCGCCGAAGCCGCCGATCCCGCCCTCGACGCCGACGACGTGGTCGCCACCGTCCCGCGCAGCCGCGCGCACCTCGACCAGCTGGTCGACGCCGAGCTCACCCAGCTGTTCGGGCACCGGCCGATCCGCGACGGTGAGGGCGACGTGGCCATCCGGGTCGGGTCGACCATGCTGTTCCTCCGCACCGCCGCCGACGCTCGCGAGGTCGTGATCTTCTCCACCGTCGTGCACGAGGTCGCCGGACGCTCGCGCGCGGCCGAGGTGCTCAACGACCTCAACTGCGACGCCCGCTGGGTGAAGTTCCAGCTCATCCGCGACCGGGTGTTCGTCACCCTGAGCATCCCGGCGCACCCCTTTGTCCCGGCCCACCTGCTGCAGGGCGTCCAGATCATGTCCGAGGTGGCCGACGGCATCGACGACGAGCTCGCGGTCAAGCTCAACGGCCGGACGACCTTCGAGAACGGCGACGACGCCGGCTGAGCCGATCCCTGGTCCCGCGGCTCCGGCCGTTCAGCCGCGCCGCCCGCCGACCGCGGCCAGCACCGCTTTCGCGTCCCGGCCCTCCATCCTCGCCACCGAGCGTCGCCGGCTGCCGTACTCGACGGTGATGGCCGCCCCGCGGTGGGTGGCGTTGAACCAGTCGGTCAGCGTCCCGTGGCAGCCGCCCCGGCAGTCGAACCGGCGGACCGGCAGGTCCAGCCCGCTGCTCAGCCGCCGCATCAGCGCCCGGTCCTTGACCCGGTAGGAATCGACCCCGAACAGCGGCTGGTGCCAGGAGACGACGTAGCGGGGGCGGACCCGGTCGAGGAAGCGCATCAGCGCGCGGGTCTCGACCGCCGACGCCGCCCGCGGCCCGGCGTGCGGCTGCCGGACCCAGCGGTCGGGGAAGTTGCGGTTCGGGTCGACGCCGCCCGACAGCCACCGCCGGTCGTGGGCGTACCCGTCGGGGTTGGCTACCGGCACCACCCACAGGTCGACACCGGTGATCCGCCGGCCCCGGAGCAGACCGAGCGACACGTGCCGGGCGTACGGCTCGTCGCCGTGCAGCACGGACAGCACCACCACCACCGGACGCCCGCGCTGGCCGGCGCGGTAGGCGACGATCGGCCGGCCCCCGGCCGAACGGCCGATCGTCTCGCGGTGGTACCAGGTCCGCGCCGCGGTGGCCGCGCGGGCCGGTGCCGCTCCGGTGGCCCGGGCGGACGCCGAAGCGGACGCCGGAGCAGACGCCGGCGCGAGCCCGTAGGTTGCGACGAGCAGCGCGCCGAGCACGAGCGTCCTGGCCGCCCGGCTCCGGGCGGTCGGTCGCGCAGCGGTCTGCATGGCGCATTCTGACCCGCCGATCGCCGTCCGGAAAGGGCTGTACCGGCTCGATAGAGTGGACCGAGTGCCAGCGACCGTGACCTCCGAGCCGGCTCCGGCGGCGCGCCCGGACGAGGACGTCGCCGTCGGGGTGGATCTTTCGCTGCCGCCTGAGCTGCCGATCAGCGGGCGGGCCGACGACATCGCCGAGGCCGTCGCCGGCCACCAGGTGGTGGTGGTCGCGGGCGAGACCGGGTCGGGCAAGACCACCCAGCTGCCCAAGATCTGTCTGCGGCTCGGCCGGGGCCGGATCGGGCACACCCAGCCGCGCCGGATCGCCGCGCGCAGCGTCGCCGAACGGCTGGCCGCCGAGACCCGTACCGAGCTGGGCGCCCTGGTCGGCTACCAGGTCCGCTTCACCCGCAAGGCCTCGGCGCGGACCCGGGTCAAGGTGATGACCGACGGCGTGCTGCTGGCCGAGATCTCCCACGACCGCGACCTGCGCCGCTACGACACGATCATCATCGACGAGGCGCATGAGCGCAGCCTCAACATCGACTTCCTGCTCGGCTACCTCAAGCAGCTGCTGCCGCGCCGGCCCGACCTCAAGCTGATCATCACCTCGGCGACCATCGACACCGCCCGGTTCGCCGAGCACTTCGCCGACGCCGACGGGAACCCGGCGCCGATCATCGCGGTGTCCGGGCGCAGCTATCCGGTCGAGATCCGCTACCGGCCGCCCGAGCCCGAGACCGACCAGGTCGACGGGATCTGTGCCGCCGTCGAGGAGCTGGTCACCGAGCTCGACGGCGACGTGCTGGTCTTCCTCTCCGGCGAACGGGAGATCCGTGACGCGGCCGAGGCGGTCGCGGCGATGAACCTGCCGAGGACCGAGGTGCTCCCGCTCTACGCCCGGCTTTCCGCGGCCGAGCAGCACCGGGTCTTCAGCAGCCACACCGGACGGCGGATCGTGCTGTCCACCAACGTCGCGGAGACCTCGCTGACCGTGCCGGGCATCCGCGCGGTGGTCGACACCGGCACCGCGCGGATCTCGCGCTACTCGGCCCGCACCAAGGTGCAGCGGCTGCCCATCGAGCCGGTCTCCCAGGCCTCGGCCAACCAGCGCGCGGGCCGCTGCGGCCGGCTCGGGCCGGGCGTCTGCATCCGGCTCTACGCCGAGGACGACTTCGTCGGACGCCCCGAGTTCACCGAGCCGGAGATCCTGCGGACCAACCTGGCCTCGGTGATCCTCCAGATGACCGCCGCCGGGCTGGGGGAGATCGCCTCGTTCCCGTTCGTCGAGGCGCCCGACTCGGCGCAGATCGCCGACGGGCTGCGGCTGCTCGACGAGCTCGGCGCGGTCCGCGACGCCCGCGAGCAGCGGCCGCGGCTCACCGCGGTCGGCCGCCGGCTGGCCGGCATCCCGCTCGACCCGCGGATGGGCCGGATGCTGCTGGCCGGCGAGCGCCAGGGGTGTCTGACCGAGATGCTGGTGATCGTCGCCGGGCTCAGCGTCCAGGACCCGCGCGAGCGCCCGGCCGAGCACCAGCAGGCCGCCGACGCCGCGCACCGCCGGTTCTGGGCGCCGCTGGCCTCGCCCGACGCCCCGGATCCGACCGGGGCGGCCGGGGCAGCCGGGCCGAGGGGGACCACGCAGGGCACGGCATCGGATCCCGGCCGGGCCGACGAACCCAAGCGGCGGCAGCGCGACGGTGCCCCCGACGCCGCGCCCGAGTCCGACGGCAGCGACTTCCTGGCCCTCCTGCGGCTCTGGGACTATCTGCGCGGCCGGCAGCGCGAGCTCTCGGGCAACGCGTTCCGGCGGATGTGCCGCGACGAGTTCCTGCACTTCCTGCGGATACGCGAGTGGCAGGACCTGCACGGCCAGCTCCGCCAGATCGCCAAGGACCTCGGCCTCAACCGCAACGACACCCCGGCGGCCGCCGACCGGATCCACACCGCGATCCTCACCGGTCTGCTGTCCCAGGTCGGGCTCGCCGACCTGCGCGAGGAGAAGCGCGGTCGCCACGCCGGCCCGGGGGCGCCGAAGGGGCGCCGCAACCGGCCGGGGCCCCGGGAGTACCTGGGCGCTCGCGGCACGAAGTTCGCGATCAACCCCGGCTCGAGCGTCGCACGGACCCAGCCGCCGCTGGTGATGGCCGCCGAGATCGTCGAGACCTCGCGGTTGTGGGCCCGGACAGTCGCGGGGATCGACGTCGGGCAGATCGAGGAGGTCGGCGCGCACCTGCTCAAACGGCACTACTCCGAGCCGGCCTGGTCCTCGCGGTCGGGCTCGGTGCTGGCCCACGAGACGGTCACCCTGCTGGGCATCCCGATCGTGGCCGGCCGCCGGGTCGGGTACGGCACCATCGACCCGGTCGTCTCGCGCGAGATCTTCCTCCGCTCCGCACTGGTCGAGGGCGACTGGCGCACGCGGCACCACTTCTTCGCCCGCAACCAGGCGCTCCGCGCCGAGATCGAGGGGCTCGAGGAGCGGGTCCGGCGCCGCGACGTGCTGGTCGACGACCAGGTGATCTACGACTTCTACGACGCCCGGGTGCCGGTGGGGATCGTCTCGGCCGCCCACTTCGACCGCTGGTGGCGCGACGAGCGCCGGACCCACCCCGACCTGCTCGACCTGTCCGAGGACGACCTGGTCGCCGCCGACGGCACCGCGGTCCGGGCCGCCGACTTCCCGGACCGCTGGACGGTCGGCACCGGTGCGGCGGCCGTCGACCTCGAGGTGCGCTACGTGTTCGCTCCCGGCACCGAGGAGGACGGCGTCAGCCTCGAGGTCCCGCTCCCGGTGCTCGGCCGGCTCGACCCGGACGTCTTCGGCTGGCAGGTCCCGGGCTTCCGGTCCGAGCTGGCCACCGAGCTGATCCGCGGTCTCCCCAAGCAGCTCCGGACCGCGTTCGTCCCCGCCCCCGAGTACGCCCGCCGGGCGCTGGCCCGGATCCGCAGCGAGGCTCCCGACCCGTTCGGGCGGACCGCCGGGGCCGGCTCGTTCCCGGCTGCGCTCGGTCGGGCGCTGCGGGCCGAGACCGGGGTCGCGGTGCCCGAGGACGCCTGGCGTCCCGACGAGCTGCCCGACCACCTGCGCCCGACCTTCGTGGTCCGCGAACGCGGCGACGTCGTCGGCGAGGGCAAGGACCTGGCCGCGCTCCAGCAGCGACTGCTCGCCCGGTCGGTCCGCAGCCTCAACGCCGCCGCGTCGTCCTGGACGCGGCAGGGCCAGACCGCCTGGACCTTCGGGGTCGTCCCGCGCCGGGTCGAGCTCGACCGGGAGACCGGCCGCGGCGCCTCGGCCGCCGTCCCCGGCTTCCCGCACCTGGTCGACGAGGGCGGAACGGTCGGGCTGGCGCTGGCCACCGGGCAGGATGCCGCCGACCGGGCCCACCGGCGCGGACTGGTCCGGCTGGTCACCCTGACCGCGCCCGACCCGACCCGCTGGGCGGTCTCGCACATGAGCAACCAGACCAAGCTGGCGCTGGGCACCAGCCCCTACCCGGGCGTCCCGCAGCTGCTGGCCGACGCCCGGTTCGCCGCCACCGCCGGACTGGTCGACCGGCACGCCGGACCCGACGGCCCGGCGGGCGTCCGCGACCCCGAGACGTTCGCCCGGCTGGTCGACCGGGTCCGTGCCGAGCAGGCCGACGCGATGAAGCAGGTCGTCGACCTGGCCGGCGAGACGCTCGCCGCCTGGCAGCAGCTGCGGCTGGCGCTCCCCGCGGCCCGCCGGTCCGGGCACCCGGCCGCGGTGGCCGCCGCCGACGACGTCACCGAGCAGCTGGCCAACCTGGTCTTCGACCGGTTCTGTTCGGTCACCGGACCGGACCGGCTGGCCGACCTGCCGCGCTATCTCCGCGCCGCCCAGCTGCGGCTGGAGGCGCTGCCGGCCCGGCCCGGCAAGGACGCCGAGGCGCTCGAGCTGGTGCTCGGGTGCGAGGACGCCTACGCCGAGCTCTGCGCCGCCCAGCCGCCGGGCCCACTGCCGGCCGCGGTGGAGGAGATCGGCTGGCTGATCGAGGAGCTGCGGGTCAGCCTCTTCGCCCAGTCGCTCCGCACCCGGCAGCCGGTGTCGGTGAAGCGGGTGCGGACCGCGATCGCCGAGCTGGCCCGGCGCTGACGGCTGGGCTGACCGTCCCGCCCGGCGCGCACAGGGCGTCGGCTCCACCGCGGGTCGCATAGATTGGCGGGCATGTTGGACCCGCGGCAGCTCTACACCCTCCGAGAGGACGTGGCGGCCCGGATGGCCGGTCACCGGCCGGTGCTGCTGCACCAGCTCGACGGTTTCGTCGACGCCGGCGCGGCGGGCCGCGGTCTGAGCGCCCACCTGCTCGAGCACCTCGACCACGAGGTGCTCGCCGTCTTCGACCACGACCAGCTGCACGACTACCGCAGCCGCCGGCCGGCGATGACCTTCGACACCGACCAGTGGCGCTCCTACGCCGACCTCGAGCTGAAGCTGCACCGGATGACCGACCGGCAGGGCGAGGTGTTCCTGCTGCTCACCGGGCCCGAGCCCGACGTCCAGTGGGAGCGGATGACCAGCGCGGTGATCGGGCTGATCGAGCAGTTCGACGTCCGGCTCACCCTCGCCGTGCACGGCATCCCGATGGCCGTCCCGCACACCCGCCCGATCACCTTCACCGCGCACGGCACCGACCCCGAGCTGGTCTCGAACTACCGCAGCTGGATCGACCGGGTCGAGGTGCCGGGCAGCTTCCAGGCGTTGCTCGAGTTCCGGCTCGGCCAGCAGGACCGCAAGGCGATGGGGCTGGCCGCGCACGTGCCGCACTACCTGGCCCAGGCCACCTTCCCGGAGGCCAGCCTGACCATGGGCAACGCCTTGGCCACCGTGACCGGGCTGTCGATCGACCTGGCCCCGCTCGAGCACGCCTCGGCCGAGAACCTGCGCGAGATCGCCGGCGAGGTCGCGGCGTCGACCGAGGTGCAGGAGCTCGTCGCCCAACTCGAGCAGACCTACGACGCGGTGCAGAACGAGGGTCCCGGGCAGGTCCCCAGCGCCGACGAGATCGGTGCGGAGTTTGAGCGCTTCCTCGCCCAGCACAGTCGCGACCAGGACAAGGAGGACCCGGGCCGCGACACCGACTGACCGCCCGGCTCCCGGCCCGGCACCGACGCGCCCGCGTCCGGCAGACTGCGGGGCATGCCGCAGACGCTGGACGAACTGGTCGCCCTGCTCGACCTCGAGGAGATCGAGATCGGTCTGTTCCGCGCCCGGCAACCCGACTCGCAGCTGCAGCGCGCCTTCGGTGGCCAGGTGCTCGCCCAGGCGCTGGTCGCCGCGGCCCGGACCGCCCCGGCGGACCGGTCGGTGCACTCGCTGCACGGCTACTTCCTGCTGCCCGGGCGGACCGACCTGCCGATCGTCTACGACGTCGAGACGGTCCGCGACGGCGGCTCGTTCAGTTCGCGACGGGTGGTCGCCCGGCAGGCCGGCAAGGTGATCTTCTACCTGTCGAGCTCGTTCCACCGCTCCGAACCGGGCTTCGAGCACGCCGACCCGGTCCCCGACGGCGTGCCGGCCCCCGAGGACTGTCCGCGGCTGTCCGACGTGCTCGCCGCCGCGTCCGGCCGCTCGCGGGGGCTGTGGGAGCACGAGTGGGGCGCGCTCGACGTCCGGTTCGTGGGCGACTCGCGTCCCGGCGGCGAGCTGGCGGACCCGCGGCACCCGGCCCGGGCCCGGTTCTGGCTGCGGGTGGACGGTGACCTCGGCCCTGATCCGGTGCTCCAGCGGGCCTGTCTGGCCTACGCCAGCGACCTGACGCTGCTGTCGGCCTCGGTGGTGCCGCACGGGGTGCTGATCGGCACCCGCGAGGTCCAGGCGGCCTCGCTCGACCACGCGCTGTGGTTCCACCGGCCGTTCCGGGCGGACGCCTGGCTGCTCTACGACCAGGTCTCGCCGTCGGCCTCGAACGGTCTCGGGCTGTCGACCGCGCGGCTGTTCCAGGACGGCGCCCTGGTCGCCGACGTCGCCCAGGAGGGGCTGATCCGGCCGACGCCGTCCGGCCGCGGCTGAGCCGGATCCCGCGGACGGACCGATCGCGCCGGATCGGGACGGCACCCGCATCCAGACTGAGGGCCACCGAAGAGTCGACGTACCAAACGGTGAATCCCTGGTCGGTGAGCGTGCCACGGGACCCGTCGGGAACTAGGCTCGCCGCCATGGTCACGATGCAGGACGTCGCCAACCGCGCCGGCGTCTCGCTCAAGACGGTGTCCAACGTGGTCAACGGCTTCCCCTCGATCCGTCCGAGCACGCGGGAACGCGTCGAGCGGGCGCTCGCCGACCTCGGCTATCGTCCCAACATGGCCGCTCGCAGCCTCGCGGGCGGTCGCACCGGCCTGCTCGCGCTGATGATCCCGGACATCGACAGCACCTACTACGGCCGGCTGACCAGTCACCTGATCCGGGCCGCGCGCGCCGAGGACCTGACGGTGATGATCCAGCAGGCCGGGCGGACCGTCCCCGGTGAGCTCGAGACCCTCGGCAGCCTGCGCCGGCACTTCGTCGACGGCATGATCGGCAACACCATGGCGCTCAAGGACCGCCCGATCCGCGAGCGGATGGGCCCGCTGCCGCTGGTGATGATGGGCATCCGCTGGGACGACGAGGACCGAGTCTTCGACCACGTCCACATCGACGCCGAGGGCGCTGGCGCCGACGGCATCGAGCACCTGCTCGGGCTCGGCCGCAGCCGGATCGCCCTGCTGGGGCGCCGTGAGCCGGCGATCGCCCCCACCGACACCCGGCTCCGCGGCGTCGAGTCCGCGCTCGCGGCAAAGGGCCTGCGCGGGATCTACGGCCGGGTCGGCACCTACTCGCGCCCGCACGGCTACCAGGCGATGACCCAGCTGCTGGCCGACGACCCGGAGATCGACGCGGTCTTCTGCTTCAACGACGACCTCGCGGTCGGGGCGATGGCGGCCATCCAGGACGCCGGCAAGCGGGTCCCCGAGGACGTCGCCGTGCTCGGCTTCGACGACACCGCGATGGCGAAGTTCACCAACCCATCGCTGAGCTCGATCCACTTCGACATGACCCTGCTGGCCGGCGAGGCGGTGCGGCTGCTGGTCGCGGCGATCCGGCGGCAGTCCGACGGCGAGACCGAGGGCTACGAGCCGCAGGACGTGGTGATCCCGCACACGCTGCGGGTGCGGGGGAGCACCGTGGCCGGTGCCGACCGCGGGCTCGACCAGCCCGACGAGAACGAGGGTGCCGAGATCGAGCTCGACAGCTATCTGCGCGAGCACCCCGACTGGCGCGAGGACCTCGCCGCCGACGACCAGGCCCGCGGCCGCGACCACAGCTGATCGGGCACTGCCCGTCGGCTGAGCTTGTCGAAGCCCCCGGCGCGCTTCGACCAGCTCAGCGCGCGTGGCGGCCATCCGCGGGCTGAGCCTGTCGAAGCCCCCGGGAACGCCGAAGGCCGGCGACCGGGAGTCTCCTCCGGGTCGCCGGCCTCCGATGACCAGCGGGGCAGGGTGCCCCGTGCGGCTCAGGCCGCCAGCACGCTCTTGCTGCGGAGCTTGGCGATCGCGTGCCGCTCGATCTGGCGCACCCGCTCGGCGGTGATGCCCCAGATGGCGCCGATGTCGGCCAGCTTGGCCTGCCGGCCGTCGACCAGCCCGTAGCGGCGGCGCACCACGTCGGCCGACCGCTCGTCGAGCTCGTCGAGCAGCGCGTCCAGCCGGGCGTGCTCCTCGGCGTCCAGGAACACCTCGTCCGGCCCGGGAGCCGGCTCGCGGGCGATCAGGTCACCCAGTGCGGTGTCGCCGTCCTCCTCGACCGGGGCGTCCAGGCTGACGTGGTCACGCCCGTAACGCATCAGGTCGAGCACCCGGTCGGCGTCGACGCCCATCTCCGCGGCGATCTCCTCGAGCTCCGGGTCGCGACCGAGGCGGCGCTCCAGCGTCCGGCGCACCGCGCCGACCTGGTTGACCTGCTCGGCGACGTGCACCGGGAGCCGGACGATCCGCCCCTGCTGGGCGATCCCGCGGCTGATCGACTGCCGAACCCACCAGGTGCCGTAGGTGGAGAACTTGAACCCCTTGGTGTAGTCGAACTTCTCGACCGCCCGGATCAGCCCGGTGTTCCCCTCCTGCACCAGGTCGAGCAGCGGCATCTGCGCCCGCCCGTACTTGCGGGCCACCGAGACGACCAGCCGCAGGTTCGCGGTGACGAACCGCTGCTGGGCCTGCCGGCCCTGCTCGATCAGCTCGTCGAGCTCGTCGGCGGTCGGACGCTTGGCGCGCCGCCCGCGCTCGGCCGAGGTGACCTCGCCGGAGCGGATCTTCTCCGCGTACAGACCGACCTCGATCGCCTTGGCCAGGTCGACCTCTTCCTCCGCGGTCAGCAGAGGGGTCTTGGCGATGCCGTCCAGATAAAGACCGACCGCATCCTTGCCCTCGATGCCGTCGTTCACACGCTTGCTCGAACTTCTCGTAACCGCAACCACAGTCGGGCCCCTTCCGTTGCCTCCGACTTGTGCAACGTCCCGACCGCCGGGAAGGATTCCGCCGGACCCCTGAAGAATCCCTGAGCCAGGACCCTGACACCCGGGGTCCGTCGCCGGCCGGCGCGGACGTGGTGTGGTGGGGTCCCGGCGTGCGTCCGCCGGGCGAGATCGTCGCCGGGACGTCGACGGTCGTCGCCGTCCCACCCTCTCTTCGGAGCGCACCCGGCCCGCGGACGCAGCGGGCCGCCCCGGCCTCTCAGCCGGGGTGCCTCAGCGCTCCGAGGGTGCGGTCTGGCTGATCAGCCAGGCGTACTCGAAGGCCACCTCGCGCCAGCCGCGGTAGCGCCCGCTGACCCCGCCGTGCCCGGCGTCCATCTCGGTCTTGAGCAGGATCGGCCGGCCCGACGCGTCGTCGGCGGCGTTGGTGGCCGTGCGCCGCAGCTCGGCCACCCACTTGGCCGGCTCGCAGAACAGCACCCGGGTGTCGTTGAGGCTGGTGGTGGCCAGGATCGCCGGGTACTGCGTCGGCGCGACGTTCTCGTAGGGCGCGTAGGACTTCATGTAGGCGTAGACCTCGGGGTCGTGCAACGGGTCGCCCCACTCCTCCCACTCGATCACGGTGAGCGGCAGCTCCGGGTCGAGGATCGTGGTCAGGTTGTCGACGAACGGGACGGCGGCGTGGATGGCCCGGAAGGTGGTCGGCGCCAGGTTGGCCACCGCACCCATCAGCAGCCCGCCGGCGCTGCCGCCGCGGGCGGCCAGCCGGTCGGCGCTGGTCCAGCCGTCGGCGATCAGCTGCTCGGCGCAGGCGATGAAGTCGGTGAAGGTGTTCCGCTTGGTCAGGGTGCGGCCCTGCTCGTACCAGGACCGCCCGAGCTCGCCGCCGCCGCGGATGTGCGCGATCGCGTAGACGTAGCCGCGGTCGAGCAGCGACAGCCGCGCGGTGCTGAACTCCGGGTCGATCGACACCTCGTAGGACCCGTAGCCGTAGAGCACCGCGGGCGCGCTGCCGTCACGGGGGACCGACCGGTGGGCGACCACCGAGATCGGCACCCGGGTGCCGTCCGGGGCGGTGGCCCAGATCCGCTCCTGGCGGTAGTCCTCCGGGCGGTACGGGCCGTGATGGGGGTGGTCGAGCACCGGGGTCTGCTTGCGGAGCAGCAGCGCGCCGTCGGCGAAGCGGTAGTCGTAGACGGTCGGCGGGGTCACCAGCGAGGAGTAGCTGAGCCGCACGTCCGGGGTGTCGTAGGTGAGGGCGCCCTCGGAGCCGACCGTGTGCACCGGCTCGTCGAAGGCGATGTCGTGGCCCTCGCCGAGGTCGCCGTGCTCGTCGCGCGGGATGACGTGCAGCGCGGTCAGCCCGTCGCGGCGCAGGCTCACCACCACGTGCCGGGCGTAGGCCTCGACACCGAGCAGCCGCACGCCGGGGACGTGCTCGAGCACGGTCCGCCACTGGCTGCGGTCGGTCGCCTCGAGCGGGGCCTCGGAGAGCATGAAGTCGGTGGCGCCGTCGTTGTGGACGACCAGCAGCCGGTCCCCGGCCACCTCGACGCTGTACTCGACGCCCTGGGTCCGCGGCGCGATCACCCGCGGGGTGCCCTCCGGGTCGTCGGTGGCGAGGATCGCGTACTCGCTGGTCAGCTTGGAGGCGCTGCCGAACAGCAACCAGCGGTCGTCGCGGCTGCTCTCGACGCCGAGCCAGTAGCGCTCGTCGGGTTCGCTCCAGACCAGCGGGTCGGCGGTCGGGTCGGTGCCCAGCCGGTGCCGGAGCACCTGGTACGGACGCCAGGCGCTGTCGGTGCGGGTGTAGAAGAGGTGCTCGTTGCCCGCCCACTCCGCACCGTAGAAGGTGTCCGGGACGACGTCGGGCAGCAGCTGCCCGCTGGTCAGGTCGCGGACCCGGAGGGTGAACCGCTCGTCGCCGCTGCGGTCGACGGCGAAGGCGAGCCGGGTGCCGTCCGGGGAGACGCTGAAGGTGCCGATGGAGAAGAAGGCCGCCTCGCCGTCCTCGGCGTTGCCGTCCAGCAGCACCTCCTCACCGGGGATCCCGGCCTCGAGATCGGGGGGAGTGGCGCGGTCCTCGGCGGGCGCCCGGCAGTACAGCCGGTACTCCTCGCCCTCGCGGGTGCGGGTGTAGTACCAGTAGCCGCGCTGGGTGGGGGTGCCGTCCGGGCCGGGGGTCTCGTGCTCGCCGTACTGCGGGACGGTCAGGTCGGTCTCGCGGGTGCGGGTGCGGATGTCGGTGAAGATGGCCTCGCGGAGCTCGGCCTGGTCGGCGGTCTGTGCCTCGGTCCAGGCGTTCTCGGCGTTCAGGTGGGCCAGGACGTCGGGGTCGGTGCTGTCGCGGAGCCACTCGAAGTCGTCGACGAGGACGTCGCCGTGGTGCACCCGTTCGGTCGGGCGGACGTCGGCCTGCGGGGGTCCGGCCGGCCGGGCCGGGTCGGTGCTGCTGCCGCTGCTCGCGGGCGCGGTCTCGGTGAGGCTGCGGCGGGTGTCGTCCGGTCCGGTCTGGGGCACCGGCCCACTCTAGTTTCGCGCCCCTCAGCCGAGGGGGCGGAGGGTGAGGATCTGCTCGGCCCGCCCGAGCGCACCGTCCCGGTCGTACAGCGTGCTCGAGGTCAGCCCGACGCCTTCCGGCCCGAGCAGCGCGTCCGTCTCGAGTCCCACCCAGCGCCGGCCCTCGGCGTCCGGCGCGAAACCCGGCGACCGGACCAGGTGGACCGTCAGGTCGGTGTTGGGGAACGCCCACCGCCGCGGGTCCAGCCGCGCGTTGATCCCGTTGGCGGTGTCGACCAGCCCGAGGTAGCCCGCGAGCGGATCGGCCTCGGCGTCGGCCAGCAGCGGCACCGCGGTCCCGATCCAGGCCCGGACGCGGCCGTCGACGCCGGGGGCCCGGCGGACCTCGACCGAGTCGATGTAGCCGCCCGGCCAGCGGCCGCGGGCGTCCCACGGCTCGCTGTCCGCCGGGTCGGGCAGCCGCGCGGCGTCGTCGATCGTGGTGGCGATGCCGGTGGTGTCGCCGCGGAGCAGCCGCCAGCCGGTGGCCCGGACCGCGACCCGGTCGGCCACCGCCAGCTCGGCCGCGACCAGCTCGATGGTCCGCCCGGCCCGCAGGGTGCGGACGCTGACCGTGGTCTCGGCGGCGCCGATCACGCCGAGGATGTCGTAGGAGATCCGGCACAGCTGCAGCTCGGGCCGGGGCCGGTGGCTGAGCAGGCAGTGGGCGAGCAGCCCGGACACCGGCGCCATGTGCTGCTCGTCGTCGCGCCAGGCGCCCTGGACGTGCCCGCTCGGCTCGAACCGGAACGTCGCAGGGTCGGCGGGCGCACGGTCGGAGGGCGCGGGGCCGGGGGTCAGCGAGCGGTAGTAGCCGTCGAACGCAGCGAGCACGCCGGTGACCCTAGCCATCCCCGCCCGTGTCCGCGCCGGGACGGACACGCAGACAGCCGGGTCCCGGGTGCGCCAGGATGTCGCCATGGGTGAAGAGGTCGACGCTCGGCAGTTCACCAGGGCCGACCGCAAGCTGCACCGGGAGAAGGTGCGGCGCGGGCTCGACGTGCTGGCCCGGATGCTGACCGAGTCGCGGTTCGACTTCGAGCGGCCGATGGCCGGGCTGGAGATCGAGCTCAACCTGGTCGACACCGACGGCAACCCGGCGATGCGCAACGTCGAGGTGCTCGACGCGATCGCCGACCCGCAGTTCCAGACCGAGCTCGGCCGGTTCAACATCGAGATCAACGTCGCACCGCGGCAGCTGTCCGAGGCCGGCTTCTCCTCCTTCGAGACCTCGGTGCGGGCCGCGCTGAACGCGGCCAGCGAGCGGGCCGAGGAGATCGGCGCCCGGCTGGTGACCATCGGCATCCTGCCGACCCTGCACCCCGAGCACGTGTCGGTGGACAACGTCAGCGAGAACCCGCGGTACTCGTTGCTCGACCAGCAGATCTTCGCCGCCCGCGGCGAGGACCTCGAGATCGTCATCGACGGCCACGAGCGGCTGCACATGGTCTCCGACACGATCATGCCGGAGGCCGCGTGCACCTCGACCCAGGTGCACCTGCAGGTCAGTCCGGACGACTTCGCGCCCTACTGGAACGCCGCCCAGGCGATCGCCGGCGTGCAGCTGGCGGTCGGGGCCAACAGCCCGTTCCTGTTCGGCCGCCACCTGGTCGCCGAGTCGCGGATCCCGTTGTTCGAGCAGGCCACCGACACCCGCAGCGACGAGCTCAAGGCGCAGGGCGTCCGGCCCCGGGTGTGGTTCGGCGAGCGGTGGGTGACCTCGATCTTCGACCTGTTCGAGGAGAACTCCACCTACTTCCCCGCGCTGCTCCCGATCAGCACCGACGAGGACCCCGAGGCGGTGCTCGAGGCCGGCGGCACGCCGCGGCTCGACGAGCTCCGGCTGCACAACGGCACCGTCTACCGCTGGAACCGCCCGGTGTACGACATCAGTGACGCCTCGCCGCACCTGCGGGTCGAGAACCGGGTGCTGCCGGCCGGGCCGACGGTGGTGGACACCATGGCGAACGCCGCCTTCTTCGCCGGGCTGGTCCGGGCGCTGGCCGCCGAGGACCGGCCGATCTGGTCGCGGATGTCGTTCTCGGCGGCCGCGGAGAACTTCGCCGCCGGCGTCCGCTCGGGCATCGACGCCGAGGTCTACTGGCCCGACGTGGGGCAGGTGCGGGCCACCGAGTTGGTGGTCCGGCGGCTGCTGCCGAAAGCGGCCGAGGGGCTCCGCCAGTGGGGGGTCGAGCAGTCCGAGATCGACCGGCTGCTGGGGATCGTCGAGCAGCGCTGCCTGCGCTCGGCCAACGGGGCCACCTGGCAGGTGGCCGAGGTCGAGCGCCGCGAGCGGGCCGGCGCGGGCCGGCGTGAGGCGCTGCGTGGCATGCTCTCCCGATACCTGGAGCTGATGCACACCAACGAGCCCGTCCACACCTGGGAGGCCATCTCGTGAGCGAGTCGACCGACACCGCACCGACGAGCGCCGAGACGAGCGCCGGCGGGCCGACGATCATCGTGGGGTACACGCCGAAGCCCGAGGGACACGCCGCGCTCGAGCGGGCCGAGGCCGAGGCTCGGCTGCGCGGCGCCCGGCTGATCGTGGTCAACACCGCCGGCGAGGACGAGCCCGACGACCTGCAGAGCCGGCTGGCCGACTCCCCGGTGCCCGCCGAGGTGCGCCGTCCGAGCGATCCGCTCGACCCGGCCGAGGAGCTGATCAGCGCGGCGGAGGAGACCGACGCCGAATTCATCGTCATCGGTCTGCGCAAGCGTTCGCCGCTCGGCAAGCTCCTGCTCGGCAGCAATGCGCAGCGGGTGCTGCTCGACGCCGGCTGCCCGGTGCTCGCGGTCAAGGCCCGCTGAGCCCGGTCCCGCGCTGGTCAGGCGGTCCGGTGCCCGGCCGCCGTTTTCGCCGGACCCGGCGCTTGGAGCACAATGCTCCGGCGCGTCGTTCGGGGAGGCCTTTTCCTTGCCTTGGCCGGCCGTGTCAGAATACCTTTCGGAGCACCACTTGACTTCCGCCTGGTGCACCCTGCCCTGAATCTGAACATCACTGCGCGAGAGGTTGTTTGTGACACCCACCTCCGATGGCCGCCCCACCGATCCGAGGGTGGCCGCAGCGGCTGCCGGGAAGGCGGGCCAGGTCGACGCTCCGGTGAGGGGGACGGCCGGCGCCGCGAAGGCACCGGCGAAGAAGACCGCCGCCCGCAAGAACCCGCTCCAGGCCGTCCCGGACGCCCCGGCCAAGAAGGCCGCTCCGGCCAAGACCGCGGCGCGGACCGCGAAGACGGCCAAGACGGCCAAGGCCGTCCCCAAGACCACCGCCAGCGAGGCGAAGGCGGCCGCCAAGGCCGTCGCCGGCAAGCCGAACGCCGAGGTCGCCGTGGCCGTCGAGGGCGAGGACCTCGTGGTCACGGTCGCCCCCACCAAGAAGCGCTCGCTGGACGACGTCGACGAGAACGCGTTCGAGCCGGCGCAGGAGGAGAACCTCGAGAAGGAGCTCGTCGAGGAGGAGCAGGGCTTCAGCCTCTCCGACGCCGACGACGCCGACGAGCCCGAGCAGCAGGTGATGGCGGCCGGCGCCACCGCCGACCCGGTCAAGGACTACCTGAAGCAGATCGGCAAGGTCGCGCTGCTGAACGCCGAGCAGGAGGTCGAGCTCGCCAAGCGGATCGAGGCCGGCCTGTTCGCCGACGAGAAGCTCAACGACCCCGACGTCAAGATCAAGAGCTCCGACCAGGACGACTTCGACTGGATCGCCGAGGACGGCCGCCGGGCCAAGAACCACCTGCTCGAGGCCAACCTGCGGCTGGTGGTCAGCCTGGCCAAGCGCTACACCGGCCGCGGGATGCTCTTCCTGGACCTGATCCAGGAGGGCAACCTCGGTCTGATCCGGGCGGTCGAGAAGTTCGACTACACCAAGGGCTACAAGTTCTCCACCTACGCCACCTGGTGGATCCGGCAGGCGATCACCCGCGCGATGGCCGACCAGGCCCGCACCATCCGCATCCCGGTGCACATGGTCGAGGTGATCAACAAGCTGGCCCGGGTGCAGCGGCAAATGCTGCAGGACCTCGGCCGCGAACCCACTCCGGAGGAGCTCGCCAAGGAGCTCGACATGACCCCGGAGAAGGTCGTGGAGGTGCAGAAGTACGGCCGCGAGCCGATCTCGCTGCACACCCCGCTCGGTGAGGACGGCGACAGCGAGTTCGGCGACCTGATCGAGGACTCCGAGGCGGTCGTCCCGGCCGACGCGGTCAGCTTCACCTTGCTGCAGGAGCAGTTGCACGACGTCCTGGACACCCTGAGCGAGCGCGAGGCCGGTGTGGTCTCGATGCGGTTCGGGCTCACCGACGGCCAGCCGAAGACGCTCGACGAGATCGGCAAGGTCTACGGCGTGACCCGCGAGCGGATCCGCCAGATCGAGTCCAAGACGATGAGCAAGCTGCGCCACCCGTCGCGCTCGCAGGTGCTGCGCGACTACCTCGACTGAGTTCGGCTCGGCGCCGAACGAACGCCGCCCGGGTCCTCTCCCGGGCGGCGTTCGTCGTCTCTGCAGGGCTCCGGGGGAAATCGGCTGCCGGTGGCAGCGCCATCCGGGTCCTCTTGCCAGCCTCCGGTGCGAGCCCTAAGTTTCGACTCAGAATCGAGACCAGGGAGCCCCCGTGCCCGTTGTCCGAGGCCTGCGCCGGCTGTCCGGCCCCTCAGCCCGTCTGCTGCTCGTCCTGCTGCTCGGCGTCGTGACGACGACCTCCCTCGGAGTGACGGCGACCCCGAAGGCGCTGGCCGCCGTGGAGACCCCGCGGTTGGCGTCCTATCAGGGCTCGCTCGAGACGCCGGTCCGGCTGGCCGAGCCCGACTGCGGCAACGACAACCCGGTCTGCGGGTCGTTCCGGCTGAGCGTGGTCTACGACCGGGTGTCGGCGCTGCCGGCCGGCGAGCTCAGCGCGCAGCTGTTCGGCACCGCCTCGCTGACCCGGGTCGCCAGCTGCGTCACCGCGGCCGGTGTCCGTCGCTACGCCGACGACGTGGCCCGGACCGACCAGGTGCAACTGGGCACCTCCCGCGGCTTCCCGCTCACCAAGCAGCCCGGGGCGACCACCGTGACCGGGCAGGTCTTCGCGGTCTTCGGCCCGGCGCCGGTGCCGACCTGCGCGGCCGGGAGCACGGCGACGCTGGTCTCGGCCCGCATCGGCGGCATCTCGCTCGCGCTCAGCACCATCGGCGAGGGCGGCACGACCTGGACCAGCACCGTGCCCGACCGCTGGTCGTGGAACGGCCGGGTCACCGACACGGCTCCCGCGCCGGTCGAGGCCGGACCGCTGGAGCTCGATGGCTACCTGCTCACCCTGGCCGCTCCCACGGTGCCGGGGGCGGCGGCGAGCTGCCCGGCGGTCAACGG
This sequence comes from Microlunatus kandeliicorticis, assembly GCF_014137855.1. Lineage (GTDB taxonomy): Bacteria > Actinomycetota > Actinomycetes > Propionibacteriales > Propionibacteriaceae > Microlunatus > Microlunatus kandeliicorticis. The sequence goes on along the minus strand of NZ_JACGWT010000005.1, from coordinate 63,884 downwards.
CTGCGGCCTGCTGACGTTCGTGGGCACGCCGTTCCGGTCGGGGGACCGGTCGACCGTGCTCCGGGGGGCGCTCAAGGCCTCCGGGACGGTGGTCCGCGACTACGGCTGCCTGACCGGAGCGGGTCGGCGGCTGCCGCGCTACGCCAGTCGGGTGCTGGAGCCGGCGCTGTTCAACGGCGGTCCGGGCAAGGTCTTCACGCTGTTCCCCGACCGGGACTCGACGATGGTGACCCTGACCGCGCCGCTCGTCGACGCCCAGCCCGGCACCTGCCCGGACGGGACGCGCGCGGTGCTGACCCGGATCGCGCTCCGCGACCTGACCGTCACGCTGGTGGCCTTCACCAACCCGGAGGCCCGCACGGTCAGTCCGGTGACCGGGCGTTGGGTCTGGGCCGGGTCGGTGCCCACCGGCTCCTGACCGGGGACGTCCCGCCGGGTCGTTCCGCACGTGCCCGGGTTCAGGCGTCGTCGTCGAGCACGAGCAGGTGGTCGGAGGCGTAGCGGTCACCCTCCGGGCCGAGTTCCTTGACGAAGAAGCGCGACCGTCGACCGGTGCGGGCCGAGGTGCGCCGGTCCTCCCGGTCCCGGGGGTCGTCGGTCGGTTGCAGGCACGGGTACCAGAGCGTCCGGCCGGACCGGCGGTCGAGCAGCTGCGGCGGGCTCCAGTCCACGGCGTGGTCGCCGATACCCAGGTCGGGGTGCCGGTTGACGGCGAGGTAGACGGCGTCGCCGACCCAGGCCGGCGCGTCGACGCGCCCGCAGAGCATCACCCAGCAACCCAGGTCGACGTTCCAGCTGACCGACGGTCCCCAGAGGAACGAGCGGTGGCCATCGGAGACCGGCCCGCCGCCGTCGGCCGGGTCGAGCCGGAGCGACGGCACCGGCGCGCCGACCCCGTCCGCGGGCGCGGCGAACGCCCGGCCGTCCCACCGGCGGGCCGCCGGTCTCCCGGCGCGCAGGTCCGCGAGCGCGAGCCGGGCCACCGAGATGCACTGGCCGCGGTGCTCGACCTCGGCCGAGGCCGAGTCCGGGTCCCACCTGCCCGGATAGCCGTACTCGCCGTAGAAGACGTAGAGGAAGTCGCCGCAGACCACCGCCGAGGGGTCGCCGACCCCGCCGGGGAAGGTGCGGTTGCGGTTGACCGGGAGCCGCACCAGCCGGTCGTCGTGGTCCTCGAGGGCCACCCCGAGGTTGGTCCAGCTCGTGCCGCCGTCGTCGGAGCGCAGGACGAGGATCCTCGGCACTGCCTGGACCGAGTCCGGACCGCGCAGCCCGGACGGCCAGGCGTGGTCGCGGTAGCCGGTACCGGTGTCCGGGTCCCAGGGCAGCGTCTCCGGGTAGTTCTCGTTGTGGGCCAGGGCGTAGAGGGTCCGGCCCGACGGGTCCCCGGGGTCGGCGACCAGGCTCTCGAACCACACCGCACCGTGCAGGCAGGTCGCGGTGTGCCGGTGGCCGGGCGGGTCGTTCGGCGGCAACGACACCCGGCCGAGCTCGTCGGCCCGACAGCCGAGGGCCTGCGACGGCGTCGCCCCGCGTGCGGTCCGCAGCTCGTCGGCCGGGCCCCACACCGGGTCCTCGCCCCACTTGCCGGGGAAGGTCCGGAACTCGTCGTCGACCCAGGCGGTGGCCAAGTTGGCGTCGACGAACGAGCCGACCTTGATCCGGGATGCCGGTTCGAGCCGGAACCGGGGAACCGCGGTGCTCACGGCTCGGTCGCCGGCTCGATGCCCGTGCCGACCACGGCGCGCAGCTGCCACGACCGCACCTCGTGCGGCCCGAGCACTCGGTGGGTCCCGGCCGCCACGCCCTCGCTCACCGACAGCGGGTAACCGGTGCAGGGCTCGAGCACCAGCACGTCGAGCCCGCGCCAGCCGCCGCCGTAGGAGGCGAAGGACCAGCAGGAGGGCAGGTCGGCCAGGTCCCACTCCAGACCCAGCCCCGAGCCCTCGTCCGGGTGGACGACGCCGCAGCGGCCGGCGTGCATCGTCTCGGCCAGCAGGAACTCCGACACCCCACCGCGGCTGGTGTCCGGCGGCCGGCGCAAGTCGTGCTGCACGCCGTCGGCGACCAGGTGCGGCCAGGTCAGCAGCGGGTCGTCCGGGCGTCCCCGCGGGTGTCCGAACCCGTCCAGGCGGACGCGGTCGGCCGCCATCACGATCCGGCTCTCCGGGCGCAGCGCCACCGCCACGTGGCTCTTCCAGAGAAAGGGCAGCGGTCGGGTCGAGGCGTTCCCCAGCCGGTGCTCGACGACCAGGTCCGGTCCCGCGCCCAGCGTCAGCCGTTTGGTGACCAGGGTGGCCGAGACCGGAGGCTGCACCGTCAGCTCGACCCACACCTCGGTCGGCGCCGCCGCGGGACCCGTGCTCCCGGTGGTCACCGACCACGGCTGGGTCCAGAGCTCGCCGTGGTCCGGCATCGGCTCGCCGCCGAGCGTCTCGGGCTCGTCGTTGGGGAACAGCTCGTCCCAGCCGCCGAGGAAGGCGTCGTCGAAGACGGCGCCGGTCGGCACCTCGCGCACCGGCACCCGCGGGTTGCGCCAGAGCAGCTCGAGGTCGGCGTGCTTGTCGACCAGGCTGATGATCTTGCCGCCGAGCCGGGGCAGCACGACGGCTCGCAGCGCTCGGTTCTCGAGCACCACCGCCGGCTGGCCGGCCAGCGCCCACTCGGTGCTGATGCGCGGCCGGTCAGCCGACACGGAGGCGCTCCAGCACCGTCGGGTCGATCTCGACCCCGAGCCCCGGACGGTCGAGCGGCAGCTGCACCCGGCCGTCGGCGAAGCTGATCTCCTGCCGCACCAGGTCGCGGGCGATGGGCGAGGTCGAGACGGTGTGCTCGATCAGCCCGCCGGTCGGCGCGCAGGCGGCCAGGTGGGTCGAGGCGGCCACCAGCACGCCGCTCTTGAACGCGTGCGGGACGAGCCGACGGTGGTGCCGGGCGGCCAGCCACGCCAGCCGCCGGCCCTGGGTCAGCCCACCGCAGCGGCCGAGGTCGGGCTGCAGGACGTCCAGCCGGGCCCGGGTGGCGAGCACCTCGAAGGCGGTGTAGTCGCTCTCCTGCTCGCCGCCGGCGATGGCCAGGGTGGTCCGGTCGGACAGCCGCCGGTAGCCGTCGACGTCGTCGGGCGGCAGCGGCTCCTCGAGCCAGCCGACGCCGTAGCCCTCGTAGACCGCGGCCATCCGGACCGCCGTCTTGACGTCCCAGACCTGGCCGGCGTCGATCATGATCGCCACCTCGTCGCCGACCGCGGCGCGGATCCGGCGCACCAGCTCCTCGTTGAGCGCGAGGTCGGCGCCGAGGGGTCCCCAGCCGAACTTGATCGCGCGGTAGCCGCGGCTCGCGTACTCGGCCGCGGCCGCCGCGGCCAGGTCCGGGGTGTCGGGCATCACCAGGCTGGCGTACGCGTCGAGCCGGTCGCTGCGTGGGCCGCCGAGCAGCTGGGCGACCGGGAGCCCGAGCAGCTTGCCCGCCAGATCCCACAAGGCGATGTCGGCGGCGCTGATGGCGTGCATGGTCGACCCGCCACCGAAGTAGCGGCTGCCGGCCACCATGTTGTGCCAGAGCAGCTCGAGGTCGAGCGGGTTCCGGCCGAGCAGCACCGACCGCAGCCCGCGGGCGATCAGGTGCGACGGCTCGGCCTCGACCACCGCCTGCGCGACCGGCGGGGACGAGTCGGCCTCACCGACCCCGACCGTGCCGTCGCTGGCGGTCACGAAGACCAGCAGGGTGTCCTGGGTGCCGTCGCACCGGGCGGCGTCGACGTCGGGCAACCGGAGGTGGACGGCCTCGACGTCGGTGATCGAGACCGCGGGGCGGACGGACATGCGTCTCCTCGTTGAGATCGTGCGGACGGCTGGTGGTGCGGCTGGTGGTGCTCGTGCTGGCGGGGACGCCGGACTCAGCGGGTGCCCGCACCGGTGGGCTGCGGCAGCACCTGCTCGCCGAGCTCCTCGGCGACCAGGCGCCGGATGTCGTCGATCTGTGCCTCGAGCTCGCCGGCGCTGGTCCGGGTGGCCACCGCGCTGACGCTCAGCGCACCGGTCGGCCGGCTCGAGGAGTCCAGGAACAGGGGGAGCGCGATGCAGGTGATGCCGAGGTCGTTCTCCTCGAGGTCGAGGCTGTAGCCGCACCGGCGTCCGCGCTCGAGCGCCTGGTGCAGGGCCCGGGCGGTGGTCAGGGTGTGCGGGGTGCGGGCGACGAGGGGACCGTGCTCGGCGACGTAGCGCTCGACAGCGGGCAGGTCGGGCAGCGCGTGCATCAGCAGTGCCTTGCCGATCCCGGTCCGGTAGGCGGGGTTGGTGCCGCCGATCACGCTGCTCATCTGGAGGGTGCGCCGGCGCGGCGAGACCTTGGCCTGGTAGACGATCCGGCCGTCGTCGAGCACGCCGTAGTGGGTGGTCTCGCCGGTGTGGTCGGCCAGCCGCTGGAGCAGCGGCTCCACCGTCCGGCTGGGGGTCTGCGCCTCCTGGTAGCTGTAGACCAGCCGCACCAGGTCGTAGCCGAGCCGGTAGAGCCCCTCGTGGTCCTGACGCGCGAACCCGCTCTGGACCAGGGCGCCGAGGGCGCGGTGGGCGGTGGACTTGGGAGCCTGCAGCGCGGTGGCGACGTCGGCCAGCCGGGCGCCGTCCGGGCTCTCGGCCAGGAACCGCAGGATGGCCAGCACCCGGGCCGATCCGCTCAGCCCGGCGGCCTCCGGGTCGCCGCTGGTCGCGGACGGCCCGGCCTTGGCGGGGGCGGCCATGGTGCCTCCTGGAGCGGGATCGGACCGGCGCGCGGTCCTCGGACCTGATCGTGACCACACCGTAGTCAGTGACCGCTTGACCGCGGTGGGTGTGGCCGTACGATACTGCTGTCCCATTATTGCGCACAACGTTCCGATTATCGGAACGAGGGAGACGGTATGACACTGACGCGTACCGAGCCGGTCGCCGCACCGAGCGACGGCCCCCGCGGGGAGCGGCCGAAGCGGCGGCGCAGCCGGATGACCCGGAACCAGGCGCTGTGGTGCTACCTGTTCATCGCGCCGGCGCTGCTCGGGCTGCTGCTCTTCTCGCTCGGCCCGATGGTGGCCTCCTTCCTGCTCAGCTTCACCTCCTACGACCTGCTGTCGGCGCCGCAGTGGGTGGGTCTGCAGAACTACGTCGGGCTCGCCGAGGACACGCTGTTCCGCAAGTCGCTCTCGATCACGCTGATCTACGGCGTGGTCAGCGTGCCGGCGACCTTGCTGATCGGGCTGCTGGTCGCGATCCTGCTCAACGGCAAGATCCCCGCGATGGCCTTCTTCCGCTCGGCCTACTACCTGCCCAGCGTGATCAGCGGTGTCGCGGTGGCGATGTTGTGGAAGTGGCTCTACAACGGCCAGTACGGCCTGATCAACACGGTGCTCGGCGCGCTCGGCATCCCGGGTCCGGCCTGGCTCACCGACGAGCACTGGGCGCTCCGGGCGCTGATCTTCATGAGCCTGTGGGGTTTCGGCGGCACCATGCTGATCTATCTCGCCGGGTTGCAGGGTGTGCCCAAGGAGCTCTACGAGGCGGCGCAGGTCGACGGCGCCAGCCGGTTCCGCCAGCACCTGCACATCACGGTGCCGATGCTGAGCTCGGTCACGCTGTTCAACCTGATCATGGGGATCATCAACAGCCTGCAGGTCTTCGCCGAGCCGTTCGTGCTGACCCCGAACGGCGGCCCGAACCAGTCGACCCTGCTGCTCTCGGTCTACCTGTACCAGAACGCCTTCCAGTACCTGAAGATGGGCTATGCCTCGGCCATCGCCTGGGTCAGCTTCGCGATCATCGTCGTCTTCACCCTGCTGGTCTTCCGCTCCACCCCGATGTGGGTGCACAACGAGACGAGCGAGGAGCGATGAGCACCGTCGAACGCCCCGCGGCCGATCGCACCGGGGACTCCTCACCCACGGTCGGCCCGGTTCCGGCACCGCCCGCCGGTGCAGCCCGCGCCGGTCGCCCGCAGGACCGTCCGCGCCGCCGACGCCACCGGCGCGGCCGGGTCGCCGCCTGGGTCCGGGTGATCATCCTCTCGGTGGGCTGCTTCACCGTGCTGATGCCGGTGGTGTGGATGGTGCTGACCTCGCTGAAGACCGCCGACCAGGTGCTGGTGATGCCGCCGGTGTGGTTCTTCACGCCGCAGTGGCACAACTACGTCGACGTACTGACCCTGGTGCCCTTCCAGCGCTACATCCTCAACACCGCCACCATCGTCGGACTCGTCGTCCTCGGGACGCTGCTCAGCTGTTCGTTCTGCGCCTACGGCTTCGCCCGGCTCCGGGCCCCCGGCAAGAAGGTGATCTTCGCGGTGCTGATGGGCACGCTGATGCTGCCGAGCACCGTCACTCTGGTGCCCACCTACATCGTGTTCAACAACCTCGGCTGGCTGAACACCTTCAAGCCGCTGATCCTGCCGGCCTTCTTCGGCAGCGCGTTCTTCATCTTCCTGTTCCGGCAGTTCTTCCTCGGCATCCCGCGTGAGCTCGAGGAGGCCGCCCGGATCGACGGGGCGAGCTACTTCCGGATCTGGTGGAGCCTGTTCCTGCCGCTGAGCTGGCCGGTGATCGCGACCGTCACCGTCTTCACCTTCGTCGGCGCCTACAACGACTTCTTCGGTCCGGTGATCTACCTGTCCGACGAGTCGAAGTACACGATCGCGGTCGCCCTGTCCTACTTCAGCGGCTCGCCGCGGATCGGTCCGCAGATGCACCTCACCATGGCGGCCACCACCATCGCGGCGCTGCCGTCGGTGATCGTCTTCCTGCTCGCGCAGCGCTACTTCATCCGCGGGATCGCGGTCAGCGGGATCAACAAGTGACCGCCACCGGACCCCACCGCTCCAGCACCTCTCACCACCGGAAGGACGTCACGATGACCGCTCTCCACCGCCCGATCTCCCGCCGGACGCTGCTCGGCGGCCTGGCCGGCGGCGCCGTCCTGGCCGGCGCGGCCGGCTGTTCCGGCGGGTCCGGCAGCCAGGACCAGCCGGCTCCGGTCCCGACCGACGGCAAGGTCATCGGCCGCACCGACCTGGAGATCTTCGCCTGGAGCAACGGCCCGACGATCGACGCCAACTTCAAGAAGCGGGTCGACCTGTTCAACCAGGACCACCAGGGCAAGTTCACGGCCAAGATCAACTTCCTGCCCTACGACCAGTACTGGCAGAAGGTGCAGCTGCAGTACGCGGCCAACAAGCCGTTCGACATCTACTACTGGGACGTGCAGGCCTACGCCCACTACAAGAAGGGCCTGGTCTTCGACGAGCAGCCGGTGATCGACACCACCGCGATGATGGACGCCGCGAAGTACCCGACGAACCTCTACGACCCGTGGAAGTTCGACGGCAAGAACCTCTACTGCATCCCGGAGAACATCCAGTCGACCGCCCTCTTCTACAACAAGGACCACTTCGACGAGGCCGGCCTCGACTATCCCGACGCCACCTGGACCTGGGACAAGGTGGTCGAGGTCGCACCGCAGCTGCAGAAGAGCTCCGGCGGCAAGGTCACCCGGTGGGGCCTGGACATCGGCACCCTCGGCATCTGGTGGGGCATCCAGACCCTCGCCTGGGCCACCGGCACCGCGTTCGTCGACAAGCCGCTCGAGCCGACCGCGTTCCAGATGACCGATCCGAAGGTCGTCGAGTCGATGAAGTTCGTCCAGGACCTGATGTGGGCCCAGCACATCGCCCCGCGGCCGGAGGAGCGGGCCGACGTCGCCGCGAACAACGGCGGCTTCGCCTCCGGGGCCTACTCGATGGTGCCGGGCGCGACCTGGGACATCGCCTCCTACAACCAGATGAAGGCGAAGTGGGCGATGGCGCCGATGCCGACCTACCAGGGCCAGCGGGTCGCGCCCTACTGGCTCGGCGGCTGGGTCATCCCGAAGAAGTCGGGCGCGCTGACCGCCGCGCAGACCTTTGCGCTGTGGAGTGCGACGACCTTCCAGAAGCAGATGGCCAAGGATCACGACTGGATCCCGATCGAGAACGCCGCCCGCGACTCCTCCGACATGCTCTCCGGGATGCCGGACGGCTTCGCCGAGACGATGAAGGCGCTGCCGCAGGCTCGGATCGGCGACATCTACACGACCAACATGCAGCAGATCTTCAACGAGGTGTTCGGCCCGAACTTCGACCAGATGTTCAACAACAAGCTGACCCCGCAGGCGGCCGCGCAGAAGATGCAGGACGCGGCCACCAAGCTGATCAGCAACTGACCGCCGGTCGAGGACGACGACGATGAAGGCCCTGGTGCTGGCCGAGGTGGCCCGCTTCGAGGTCCGCGAGGTCGACGAGCCGGTGCCGGGGCCGGGCGAGGTGCGGATCGCCGTCCGGCAGTCGGGGATCTGCGGTTCGGAGCTCGGCGGGTTCACCGGCTCGGACGGGTTGCGGCACCCGGGCTTGGTCTTCGGCCACGAGCTGGTCGGCGTGGTCGATCGCTACGGGCCCGGGGCGGAACCGGCGCCCCGGCTCACGGTCGGGGCCCCGGTCACGGCCAACCCGCTGCGGTCCTGCGGACGGTGCCCGGTCTGCGCGTCCGGGCGGCCGAACGTGTGCCCGCACCGGCAGCTGCTGGGAGCCCACCTGCCCGGCAGCAACGCCGAGTTCGTGGTGGTGCCGGCCGACGCGCTGCACCCGCTCGACGGGTTTGCCCGGCCCGAACGCGCCGTGCTGGCCGAACCGGCGGCCTGTGCGGTGCGGGCCGTCGCGCAGGCCGGGCCCGCCCCAGGCGCGACCGCACTGGTGCTCGGCGCCGGGCCGATCGGGCTGCTGCTGATCGAGGTGCTCCGGCTCCGCGGGGTCGGCGCGGTCTGGTTCACCGAGCCGCACGCCGGTCGGGGCGAGGCGGCCCGCGCCTGCGGGGCGGTCGAGCTCGACAGCGACCCCGAGCGGCTCGCTGCCCGGATCGGCGAGCTGACCGGTGGCTACGGCGTCGACGTCGTGTTCGACGCGGTGGGCAGCACCGTCACCCGGCAGAGCGCGACCCGGGTGGTCCGGTCCGGTGGCACCGTCTGCCTGGTCGGGTTGCACACCCACGAGACGCCGCTGCCGGTCCGCGACCTGATCCGTCGCGAGGTCACCCTGACCACGAGCTTCGCCTACACCCCGGACGACTTCGCCGCCGCCGTGGAGCTGCTGCGCCAGGAGGAACTGGTCTTCCCGGCCGGGCTGGTCCACGCCCGGCTCGAGCAGGGGCAGCACTGGTACGAGCTGCTGCTGGCCGGTGACCCGGCCGGCAAGGTCGTGCTCGAACCGCCGCGCTGACCGGCCCTCGGCCGTACCCGCCCACCGCCATCGTCAGGAGCCCCATGCCCGCCACCGGCCCGTCCGCCGACCTGACCGCACCCGAGACCACGCTCGACCGGACGACGGGGCGGTCGCCGGCCGAGCCGACGGTGCGTCCACCGTCCGCGGAGATCGAGCTGTCCCGGACCCGGTCCGGTCCCGGCGCGGCGACCTGGACGCCGGTCGTCACCGCCGCGGCTCCCGGCACCGCGGTGCGACCCGACTTGGCGGTCGTCCAGCTGCCCGGGCTGGTCCGACTCGTCGGGTTCGCCAGCAGCTGGGGGATGGAGTTCCAGCCGCTCCCGGTGCCCACCGGGACGGCGGCCGTGGTCGAGACCACGGCCGGCCGGTCGAGCAACCAGGCCATGCCCTGGCTGTTCGCCGAGCTCGCGGACGGCTGGTACGCGATCACCGTGCACTGGAGCGGCAACTGGCGGTTCAGTCTCGACGGGCAGCGGCTGCACGTCGGGCTGCGACCGGAGGGTCAGACCACGACGGTCGGCGACGGCCCGCTCCCGACCCTCCCGGCGGTCAGCGTCGGCTGGGGCGCCGACCGCCCGGCCGCGGCCGCGGCCCTGGTCCGCCACCTGGCCGCGTCCGGACCGACCGCGCCGCTGCTCACCGAGTGGAACCACTGGTGGCCCTACGAGGACGCCGAGATCACCGAGGACGTCTTCCTGGCCAACGCCGCGGTCGCGGCCGACCTCGGGCTCGAGGTCGCCGTCCTCGACGCCGGCTGGTTCGGTCGCTCCGACGCGGGGAGCGACTGGGTGGGCCAGCGCGGCGACTGGGACCTCGTCAACACCGCCCGGTTCCCGCACGGCCTCGCCTGGCTGGCCGACCGGACCCGCGAGCACGGGATCGACTTCGGCATCTGGATCGAGGCCGAGGCGGTGGGGCCGGAGGCGACCGTCGCGGCACGCCGTCCCGAGCTGCTCGCGCGCGGCGCCGCGGGCGAGCCACTCGGCTACGTCTGCCTCGGCTCGCCGGCCGGGCAGGAGCACGTCCGCCGCAGCGTCAGCGGGCTGATCGAGGCCACCGGGGCGCGGTGGATCAAGTGGGACTTCAACCTCGACCCGGGCGACGGGTGCGCCCGCGACGACCACGGTCACGGCCCCGGCGACGGGTTGCTCTCCCACTACCGGGGCCTCTACGCGGTCCTCGACGCGCTCCGGTCGGCCCATCCCGGGACGCTGTTCGAGGCCTGCTCGTCGGGCGGCCTCCGGATCGACGCCGGGCTGGCCGAGCACGTGCATGCGTTCTTCCTCTCCGACCCGGACTGGACCGAGCACGCGCTGACCTGCTTGTGGGGAGCCGCCCAACAGCTGCCGCCGCGCCAGCTGCTGCACTGGCCGCAGAGCGAGTGGCGCGGCGAGCACCGCTTCCAGAAGGTCGACTACTCCGGCACCCTGCTCACCGTCGACCGGTTCGACACCATGATCAGGGCGGCGATGCTGCACCGGTTCGGGATCTCGGTCCGGCTGACCGAGATGCGCGCCGACCTGCGTGCCCGGCTCCGTCACCACCTCGGGGTCTACGACCGGCACCTGCGCCCGCTGCTGGCGGACGGCGTGCTCGTCCCGTTGGGGGAGCAGCCGCTGCACGCCGAGCAGGGCTGGCGCCAGCCCGCCTTCCAGCTCACCTCGGGACGGCAGCACGTGGTGGCCGGGTTCCGGCTGCCACCCACCGGGAGCTGGCTGCCGCTGCACCCGCGCGGCCTCGACCCGGACGCCCGCTACGAGGTCCGCGATCTCGGCGACGAGAGCGTGACGGTCCGCACCGGGCGCGAGCTCTCGGCGGAGGGGCTCACCGCGGCGGACACGGCGACCTCGGTGCTGTGGTCGTTGAGTCCGTGCTCCTGAGCTGCTCCCGAGCTGCGCCCGGGCCGAGCGCGGTCAGGTCGGATAGGGGTAGCAGCGGGCGGTGGCCCCGCCGTCGACCGTGACCGCCTCGCCGTTGACGAAGCCGGCCGCGTCCGACAGCAGGAAGGCCACCACCCGGGCCACCTCGAGCGGGTCGATCAGCCGACGAATCGGGTGCAGGTCCGCGTACTCGTCGTAGAGCGCCCGCGGGTCGTCGGCCTCGTCGAGGAAGCGCTGGGTCAGCGGCGTCATCACCGCCCCGGGACGGACCGTGTTGCACCGGATCCCGTGCGGCGCCTCCTCGACGGCGAGCTGTCGGGTGAGTGCGTCGATCCCGCCCTTGGTGGCGGCGTAGACGAAGGAGTCCGGGAACCCGACCAGGGCGTGGATGCTCGACACGTTGACGATGGCTCCGCCGGTGCCGTGCATCGCCCGGGCTGCCGTCGCGCAGCCGAGCATGGTGCCCATCAGGTTGACCCCGACGATCGCCTGCATCGTGGTCTCGTCGAGGTCGCGGGCGCGGGTCGGGTGCTCGATCCCCGCGTTGTTGACCCAGCCGACCAGCCGCCCCCGCCGCTGCGCCTCGGCCAGCGCCCGCTCGTGGTCATCGCGCTGCCGGACGTCCCCGGTCACCGGGACCACGGCCTCGCCGTACCGCTCGACCAACCCGTCGAGCCGCTCGCCGTCGCGGTCGAGGGCGACCACCACCCGGCCGTCCGCGACCAGCACCCGGGTGATCGCTTCGCCGATGCCCTGGGCCGCGCCGGTGACGACGACGGCGGGCCGGGCGCCGGGGACGGAGGTGAGCTCGCTGGTCATCGCGCGAATCTACGGCGCGGGCGACCGGTGGCCTGGCTAGGGTCGGCGTTCGTGGACGAGCCGCGGACGCAGGGCACGCTGTCGCCGGGCGCGACCCGGGTCTGGGACGCGGACGAGCAGGGGTGGCACCCGCTGTGGCTCACCGCCGACGAGGTGCCAGGTGTGGTCGCCGACCACTTCGGCGTGACCGTCGGCCCGGCCTCGCTGCTGACCGAGGGACTGCTCAACCAGACCTGGCGGCTGCACGGCCCCGACCACGACCGCGTGCTCCGGGTCAGCCGCCCCGAGCGGACCGTCGAGCAGGTCGCCTGGGAGCACCGGTTCGCGGCGGCCGTCGGCGCGGCCGTGCCCGCGGTGGTCCGGGCCGAGACCTGCCGGGTGCCCGTGGTCCGCGGTCACGCGCTCACCCTCTACCCGTTCGTGGCCGGCCGCTCCGGACGGCTGGTCGCCCCGTGGATCCGGACCCGACAGGTCGCGGCGGCCCTGGCTGCGCTGCACCGGGCCGCGCTGGACGCGGACCTGCCGCCGCGACCGGGGACGACCGCGGTCGACGAGCGTCCGCGCTGGTTCGGCTGGCCGGCGACGCGCGAGCGGCTGACCGCCGAGCCGGCGCCGGGCACCGCGCAGGTGGTGGAGGAGATCGACCACGAGCTGGCCCGGCTCGACGACTGGCTCGACCGGCAGCAGGCCGCGGGTCGGCTCGACCGGCGGGCCGCGGTGCACGGCGACCTCAATCCGCGCAACCTGCTCTTCGCCGGTGACGACCTGGTCGGGATCGTCGACCTCGACGACTGCCGGATCGAACCGCTGGCCTGGGAGGTCGCCCAGACCGCGTACGGGACGGCCGGCGTCCCCGCCGAGCAGGTGTGGCGCTGGTACCGCGACGCCGGCGGCCCGCTGCCCGAGGCCGACGTCGAGCGGCTCGCCGAGTTCGCCCGCATCGGCGCGCTCTCGGAGCTGCAGTGGCTGCGTCCCGACGTCGAGCCGGTCGACCGGACCACGGCCCGGTTGGCCGGGATCCTGGACCAGCTGGGCGGCCGGGTCGAGCGCGACGGCTGAGCCGCGGTCGACCGAGCCAGCGCAGGATTCAGCGCAGGGGTCAGCGCAGGGTCAACACCGGGGACTGCGGGGCCGGGCCCGGCGAGTTCGCCTGCAGCCCGACGGTGACGCTCTGTCCGGCCGGGATGGTCCGGGCCCAGTCCGCCCCGGTGCAGGTGACCCGCCCGGACGCCACCGCGCAGGTCATGCCCCAGGCGTTGGCCACTCCGGTCGCCGACGGGTCGGCCCAGCTGACGCTCCAGCCGTTCTTGGCGGTGGAACCGGCCCGGACGGTCAGCTGCGCGACGTACCCGGCGTTCCACGACGAGCTGAGCTGCCAGCTGGCCGTCGCCGCACCGCTGCTCGGCGCACCGCTGCTCGGCGGGGCACTCGGGGTGGGGCTGCTGGGTGCCGGGCTGCTGGGTGCCGGGCTGCTGGGTGCCGGGCTGCTGGGTGCTGGACTGCTGGGTGCCGGGCTGCTGGGTGCCGGGCTGCTGGGAGCGGGACTGCTCGGGGCAGGAGTGGACGGGCCGCTGGTCGGGGCCGACCGGCCGAGGATCGGGGCGAGGGCGTCGAGCTTGGCGCGCTGCGGGGTGACCCAGTCGTCGCCGACCAGCCCCCCGGTGTCACCGCTGTTCGGGTTGAACGACCAGTAGGCGAAGCTGATCCGGTTCGTCTTCAGGTAGCCGACCAGCCGGGTCAGCCACTGCCGGTCCGTATCGGTCTGCAACCTGGTCCCGAACTCGCCGAGCAGCACCGGCGCGATGTTCCGCTGCACCAGGTAGCCCCAGTTCGCGGTCCACACCCGGTCCAGGTTGGCCGGGTAGTCGGCCGCGGAGAACCACGGCTGCGGGTAGATCGAGGCGGGATAGTCGTGCGGGGAGTAGACGACCCGGTTGGGCACCGAGAGCACCACCGGGTGGGCGGCCACGTCGGCCAGTCCGCCGCCCCACCAGGTGGCCTGGTTGTTGCCCTGCTGCTCGACGCCCTCGACGACGATCAGCAGGTTGGGGTTGGCGGCCAGCACCGCGTTGCCGGCCCGGGTGGCCGCGGCCGCCCAGTCGCGGCTCCGGTCCCCGCACCCCCAGCACGCCGTGCCGTGCGGTTCGTTGTGCAGGTCGACGCCGATCACCGTCGGGTCGTTCCGGTAGCGCTTGGCCAGCATCACCCAGTCGTCGATCCAGCGCTGCTCCGACCAGGCGGAGGTGTACCAGAGCGCCGACTGCGACCCGGAGTCCGGCCGGTGCCGGTCGAGGATGACGGTCAGCCCGTGCGCGCGGGCGGAGGCGATCACCGCGTCCATCACCTGCAGCGGCGTCTTGCCGACCAGCCCCGGGTTCTTGCTCGCGTCGATGCCACTGGTGCTCGACCCGGCCAGGCACTCGTTGCTGTACGGCAGTCGGATGGTGGTGAAGCCGAACGAGGCGATCTGGGCCATCCCGGCGTCGAGGCCGATCTGCCACAGCCCGTGCGGAGCGCAGTTGGCGGTCTCCATCCCGAACCAGGACACGGCCTTGATCACGTACGGCCGGCCGTCGGCGGTGGTGATCGTCGCCCCGGACGTCCGCAACCAGCCCGAGGTCGCCGCCACGGCACGGTCCGGGCGGACGGTGAGGAAGCCGACCACGACGGCCAGTGTGCAGACCACCGCGACCACCGCGGTCACCGAGGCCGGCAGCAACCGGCGGCCGAACCTGCGGCGGGCGACCGGCCGGAGCCGGGAGACGGTCCTCACCGTCCGCACCCTAGGGCACGATCAGCGCACGGGGAGGGGCTTCGCGGCGTCCTCGTTCCCGTCACCGGCGAGCAGCCCGGACGCGAGCACCGGCGGGTTCGGCCCGTAGGCGTTCGACCGGGCCGACCGCGCCCGGACGCCCGGGATCGCGGTGACCACCTTGAGCAGCCGGCCCGGGATCAGCGGACGGCCCGCCTCGCGCGCCTCCTTGGCCCGCCGTTCCACCTTGGCCTGGTCGTCCTGCACCTCGACGATGGCCGCCTCGCGGTCGGCCTGGATCGCGGCGAGCACCGCCTCCGGCACCACCTCGGGGACCGGCGCGCCGCCGTGGCCGGTGAGCACCGGCACCAGCCGGTTGGTCGCCGCCACCGCGTCCTGGATGGCCATCAGGATGCCGTTCCCGCCCACCGGTGAGATGACGTGCGCCGCGTCGCCGATCAAGAGCAGCCCGGGTTGGTGCCAGCGCTCGGCGCGGAGCAGCTCGACCGACAGCAAAGTGGTCTGGCCGAAGTCGGTCAGCTGGTCGATCCGGTCACCCAACCAGGCGACGTGCTCGCGGAGGAACGCGCGGATCGGCTCGACGCCGGCCTCGCGGGCCGCCGCGAAGCCGCCCTTGGGCAGGCTGTAGCCGATCTGCCAGGTGTCGTCGCCGCCGAGCAGCCCGACGTAGTGGTGGGTGCCGAAGTAGAGGTCGACGTCGGCCTCGGGCGGGTCCTCGGGCCGGCGCGGCAGCCGGAACCAGAGCAGGTCGCTGGCCGCACCGAGGTCGGTGACCGGGACGCCGGCCAGCGTGCGGAGCCGGGAGAACCGGCCGTCGGCGGCGACGACCAGCCGGGCGCGCAGCCGGTGCTCGCCCGCGTCGTCCTTCCAGGCCACGCCGGTGACCGTGCCCGGCAGCCCGTCGCCGGACCGGCCGACCGGCTCCTGGTCGGCGTCGGTCAGCAACCGACGCACCCGCGCCCCCGTCCGCAGCGTGAACGACGGCAGCGCGGCCGCCCGCCCGGCCAGGAAGTCGAGGAACCGGGCCTGCGGCATCAGCGCGATGTAGTTGAACTTCGAGTGGATCCGGCCGTAGTCGGCGGTGACCAGGGTGCCCGCCGGGGTGTGCATCCGGAACCTGGTCGCCGCGAAGTGCTCGAGTTTGAGCAGGTCGTCGGCCAGTCCCAGCCGGTCGAGCAGCTCGAGCGTGTACGGGTGCAGCGAGTCGCCGCGGAAGTCCCGGTCGAAGTCGCGGTGCGCTTCGAGCAGGTCGACCCGGACGCCGGCCCGGGCCAGCAGGTAGGCCAGCAGCACGCCGCCCGGTCCGCCTCCGACGATCGCGACGTCGGTGGTCAGCTCCGGCTCGGCGGCGTCGACTTTCTCGGTGGTGCTCACGACTGCGCCGGGACCAGCGCGAAGACCGCCATCCGGTCGAGTGCGGGCTCGACCTGCTCCGGGGTCGGGTGGTCGGGGAGTCCGAAGGCGGCCACCGCCCACGGGGCGTCGACCGCGGCGAGGTAGCGCGACACCGCCTCGGCG
Source organism: Microlunatus kandeliicorticis (assembly GCF_014137855.1). GTDB lineage: Bacteria > Actinomycetota > Actinomycetes > Propionibacteriales > Propionibacteriaceae > Microlunatus > Microlunatus kandeliicorticis. The sequence continues at coordinate 47,624 of NZ_JACGWT010000005.1, read as the reverse complement.
GCCGGCCGGCCGTGCAGCTCCTCGGTGCGGTAGTCGTCGCGACGGCCGCCGGCCAGCACCGACCCGTGACCCGCGGCGATGAGGTTGCTCGGCCAGTCGCGGGTGCGGTCCGGGCAGACCAGCCGGTAGCCGTCCTCGAGCCGGAGCAGCCCGACCGGGGTGCGGCGCGGTTCGCCACTGCGCCGGCCGGGCACCTCGAGCACCCGCAGGCCGTAACCGCCGACGGGGATCTGGTCGGGTTCGGTGACGAGCAGCCGCTGGGTCATCTGGGTGTTCATCGCTCGCGGGTCGGGGCCGGGGCTCGACGTCGACACGGTCTCTTCAATCACTAGTTCATCTAGTTACCTTGTGAACTAGGATAGGCACGTGACCGACGGCAGACAACAGCGGGAGGTCGGCCCGCCGGGTCCGGCGGCCGGGGCAGTGCCCATCGGGCTGGCGCTCCGGGACCTGCTGGCCACCTACGCCGACGTGCAGGACGCGATGGGCCGGTCGATGGGGATGTCGCCGGGGGACGTGGCCGCGCTCGACGTGATCGTCCGGGCCCAGGACTCGCCCGACGGCGTGATCGGACCGGGGGAGCTGGCCCGCCGGCTCGGCATCACCACCGCCTCGGCGACGGTGATGGTCGACCGGCTCGAGGCCCGCGGCCACCTGCTCCGGCAGCGGCACCCGCGCGACCGGCGGCGGGTCGAGCTGCACCTGACCGAGAGCGCCCGGGACGAGGTGGTCGCGACGCTCCGCCCGCTCAACGCGGCGCTGGCCCGGCTGACCGACGGGCTCGATCCCGACCGGGCGGCCGCCGTGCTCGACTACCTGCGCGGCGCGACCGCCGTGCTCCGTGCGTACGCCGACCGTCGCGACGAGGGCGACGACCCGTCGGCCTGATCCCGTCCCGGTGCCGGAGTCCCCCGGGGACGACGAAGGGCCCCCGCCGGCGGCGGGAGCCCTTCGGTGATGCTGGCTGGCTGACCTGGCGGTCAGCGGGCGAGGCGGTCCGTCTCGTCCTGGATCTTGAGCGCGACCTGCTTGAGGCGGTCGGCGTGCTCCTTGCCGTGGTGGGCGCAGAAGAGGAGCTCGCCCCCACCCGAGAGCGTGACCCGCATGTAGGCCTGGGCGCCGCATCGGTCACAACGGTCCGCTGCGTTCAACGCAGCTCCTTCGATCACTGTGGTGCTCACGATTGGCCTCGCTCTCTCCGTCTGGGGCTCCGGGGCCGGTGCCGGCTGCGCCGGTCCTGCCCGGGGTCCTGCTGTTGTCCCACTGTCGTGCGGTCCTGCCCTGCTGTCTTACCCACTGATGCGGTACGTCCATCAGCTCGTACGTCCAGTCAACACCGGGGACGGCCCGGATTCTTCCCGCCCAGTGTCTCCACACCGTGAAGGTTGTGTAACGGCAACGCGCGCACGGACTGCGGACAATCCGTGCACGGATCTGTTCCCCGGCCCGCCGCCATCCGGATGCCGACCCGACCCCGTCGTCGGCAACGGGTGCCCGGTCACCCGGTCACCCTGGACCTCGCCCACCGTACCTGCCTCTCCGAACGCTCCCGGGACCGTCCGCCGCGGGCGAACGCCGGTGCTCCCGACGCCGGTGATTCGTGCCCGACGACATCGCGGATGGGGTGGCCCGGACCTCCCCGGGAGCGTCGGTCCCGACGGGTAACCTCGCGGCGTGTCCACCGCCTCCGTCACCGCGTCCGGCAGCACCTCCTCGCGGCAGAACCCGGTCGCGGCCGGTGAGTCACGCGACTACGAGGCGCGCCACCTGCTGGTGCTGGAGGGGCTGGAGGCGGTCCGCAAGCGTCCCGCCATGTACATCGGCTCGACCGACACCCGCGGGCTGATGCACTGCCTGTGGGAGATCATCGACAACGCGGTCGACGAGGCGCTCGGCGGCTTCGGCGACCAGATCGACATCAGCCTCGCGGCCGACGGCAGCATCGCGGTCCACGACCGGGGTCGCGGCATCCCGGTGGACATCGAGCCGCGGACCAAGCTCTCCGGTGTCGAGGTCGTCTTCACCAAGCTGCACGCCGGCGGCAAGTTCGGGGCCGGCTCCTACAACGCGACCGGCGGTCTGCACGGCGTCGGCTCGTCGGTGGTCAACGCCCTGAGCGCGCGGCTCGACGTCGAGGTCGACCGCAACGGCAGCACCTGGGGGATGTCCTTCCGCCGCGGCGTGCCCGGCGTCTTTGACGGCGACGGACCGGACGCGCCGTTCACCCCGCAGAGCGGACTGCAGAAGCTCCGGCGCGCGAAGAAGGGCGTCACCGGCACCCGGGTCCGCTACTGGCCGGACCGGCAGATCTTCCTCAGCACCGCCGAGCTCTCGCTGCCCGACCTCGAGGCCCGGCTGCGCCAGACCAGTTTCCTGGTGCCCGGGCTGGGGCTGACCGCCACCGACGCCCGTGGCGGCGAGCCGGTGGTGCAGGACTTCCGCCACGACGGCGGGATCACCGAGTTCTGTGAGTTCCTGGCCGCCGACCCGCCGGTCAGCGACGTGCTGCGGCTGCAGGGCACCGACCGGTTCACCGAGACGGTCCCGATGCTCGACGACGACGGCCACATGACCCCGACCGACGTCGAGCGCGAGCTCGAGGTCGACATCGCGGTGCGCTGGGGGACCGGGTACGACACCACCGTCCGGTCGTTCGTCAACATCATCGCCACCCCGAAGGGCGGCACCCACGTCGCCGGCTACGAGCGGGCCCTCACCCGGGCGTTCACCAAGGTGCTCGAGGGCACCCGGCTGCTCAAGTCGGGCGAGGAGGTCGTCAAGGACGACGTCCTCGAGGGGATGACCGCGGTGGTCACCGTCCGGCTGGCCGAACCGCAGTTCGAGGGCCAGACCAAGGAGGTGCTCGGCACCCCGGCGGTCTCGCGGATCGTCACCAAGGTGACCGAGGCCGAGCTGACCGCCTTCCTCACCTCCACCCGCGCACAGACCAAGGCGCAGGCCCGCACCGTGCTCGAGAAGGTGGTCTCGGCCTCGCGGGCCCGGGTCGCCGCCCGGGCGCACAAGGAGGCCCAGCGCCGCAAGAACGCGCTGGAGAGCTCGAGCCTGCCGCCCAAGCTCAAGGACTGCCGCAGCAACGACGTCGAGCGGTGCGAGCTGTTCATCGTCGAGGGCGACTCGGCGCTCGGTACCGCGCTGGCCGCCCGCAACTCCGAGTACCAGGCGCTGCTGCCGATCCGCGGCAAGATCCTCAACGTCCAGAAGGCCTCGATGGGCGACATGCTCAAGAACGCCGAGTGCGCCTCGATCATCCAGGTGGTCGGGGCCGGCTCCGGACGCAGCTTCGACCTCGACGCGGCCCGCTACGGCAAGATCATCTTCATGGCCGACGCCGACTCCGACGGGGCGCACATCCGGTGTCTGCTGGCCACCCTGTTCTTCCGCTACATGCGGCCGCTGGTGGCGGCGGGCCGGGTGTTCTCGGCGGTCCCGCCGCTGCACCGGTTCGAGCTGACCAACCCGAAGCGCGGAATGGAGAAGTTCACCTACACCTACACCGACGCCGAGTACCAGCGGAAGGCCGCCGAGCTGACCAAGAAGGGCGTCGGGTTCAAGGAGCCGCAGCGCTACAAGGGGCTCGGTGAGATGGACGCCCACCAGCTCGCCGAGACCACCATGGACCCGCGGCGGCGGCTGCTGCGGCGGATCACCGTCGACGACGCCGAGGACGCCGAGGCGGCCTTCGAGATGCTGATGGGCAACGACGTCGGTCCGCGCAAGGAGTTCATCGTCCAGGGCGCCTACGCCCTCGACGCCGCCGCCATCGACGCCTGAGCGCTCCCGGCACCTGCGCGCTCCGGACGTCGACGGCGCCGGCGATCAGGCCGGGCGGTCGAGGTCGAACCGGTTCTGCTCGTGGATCGCGTAGTAGGCGCTCGGCCCGCCGCCCCGGACCACCGGCGTCGGCTCGGTGGTCTGGTAGACCCCGTCGCTCAGGTAGCGCTCGTCGATGTGCACGCCGACCACCTCGCCGAGCGTCAGCCAGCTCTCGGTCGGGGTGCCGTCGGCGGCGGTCAGCCGGATCACCTGGCTCAGCCGGCACTCGAAGCTGACCGGCGCGCCGGCCACCCTGTCGGCGGCGACCTCGGTGCCGGGCACCGGCTCGAGCCCGGCCAGAGCGAACTCGTCGACGTCCGGGTCGACCGCGGCCGAGGTGGCGTTCATCGCCTCGGCCTGCTCGAGGCTCACCAGGTTCCAGGTGAACACCCCGGTCGCCTCGGCGTTGGCCACCGAGTTCTTGTAGCCGTTCGAAGAGAACCCCACGATCGGCGGGGTGTAGTTGAAGGCGTTGAAGAAGCTGTACGGCGCCAGGTTGCGGACGCCGTCGGCGGACCGGGTCGCGATCCAGCCGATCGGACGCGGCGCGACGATCGCGTTGAACGGGTCGTGCGCGAGACGGTGGCCCTCGGCCGGACGGTAGAAGTGATCACCCACGGCCACAGCAGACCACGGCGGACAAGGCCCCGCCCCGCCGGTCCGCCCCGACGGTCCGCCCCGACGGTCCGCCCCGCCGCCCCGGTCGCGGCGGCTAGGGTGCCGCCGTGACGTCATCCGACCTGGAGCTGGCGGGCTCGCTGGTCCGCGAGGCCGGCGAGCTGGCCGCCCGGATGCGGGCGCAGGGCGTCCGCACCGACCGGAAGACCTCGGTCTCCGACGTGGTCACCGACGCGGACCGGGCGGCCGAGGAGCTGGTCACCCGCCGGCTCGGGACCGAGCGTCCCGACGACGGGCTGGTCGGCGAGGAGGGCGCCCGGCGCGCGGGGGACCGGACCTGGTTCGTCGACCCCGTGGACGGCACCTACAACTTCGTCTCCGGGCTGCCGATCTGGTGCTCCGCGGTCGCGCTGGCCCGGGGTGACACCCCGCTGCTGGGCGCGGTCTACCAGCCCTCGACCGGCGAGCTGTGGCTCGGCGGCGAGGACGACCCGACCACGCTGGACGGCGAGCCGGTGGCTCCGCTCGTCGACCGGCCGCTGGCCGAGGTGTCGCTGGCCAGCTATCTGCACCCCACCCGGCTCGACGACGACCGGCGGCTGCCGGTGCTGTCGGTGATCGCCGGTGCGGCGACCGTCCGGGTGCTCGGCTCGGGCTCGGTCGAGCTGGCCAGCGTGGCCGGCGGTCGGCTCGGCGCGTTCCTCCAGGCCAACGCCCTGCCGTGGGACTGGCTGCCGGGTGCCGCACTGGTGCGGGCCGCCGGCGGGCGGGCCGAGGTGGTCGAGCACCGCGGCCAGCGCTGGCACGTCGCGGGCAGTCCGCGGACCGTCGACGACATCCTCGCCGCGCTGCACGTCTGAGCGCAGGTCCGATCTCTGCAACCGCCTGCGGGAGCGCGGGCGGCGCGGTAGCTTGCCCGATCACGGAGCGGCCGGGGTGCCGACACGCCTTGTTGTGAGCCGATCGAGACCCACAGGCATCTGTTCGATATCGGTAACGCGTTTGAAGTGACCTAGACCAATTTGGCGTTGTACGCTCCGACCACTTCGGCTCGAGGATCCAACCCGAGGAGGGTGATGGCGGTAGCAAATCCGGAGGTTTCCGGGGTCCGCGCGCCGGCGACGAACGGTGTCGGCAAGGCGTTGGTCAAGGTCTGGCGCAACTACGCGCTGCGACGCGTGCTCCGGGCGATCTTCGTGATCTGGGTGGTCGCGACGGCGGTGTTCTTCCTGGTCCGGCTGCTCCCGGGCAACCCGGTCCAGGTCTACATCAACAGCCAGATCGCCCAGTACGGCGTCTCCTACGAGGACGCGGCGGCTTCCGCCCGCTCCTACTTCAGCTTCGACCCGACCACCCCGCTGATCGTCCAGTACCTGCAGTACCTGCTGGGTCTGTTGCACGGGGACCTCGGGATCTCGATCGCCACCCGCGGGGTGCCGGTCATCGACGTGATCGGCCGCTACCTGCCCTGGACCCTGTTCAGCGTCGGCATCGGCATGATCATCTCGATCGTCGTCGGCCTGCTGCTCGGGATGGTGATGGCCTACCGCCGCGGCGGCGTGATCGACCACGGCGTGACCGCGGTCGGCAGCATCCTGCACGCGATCCCGAACTACATCATGGCGATCATGATCGTGGTGATCCTCGGCGCCGAGCTGGGGATCTACGACGTGGGCGCGGCCCGCGGCACGATCACCTCGGGGGTGGAGCCGAGCTTCAGCCTGAGCTTCTTCTCCGACGTGATGTACCACGCGCAGATGCCGATCCTCACCTACGTGCTGACCACGGCCGGCACCTGGGCGCTGGTGATGAAGTCCTCGACCACCCAGGTGCTCGAGGAGGACTACGTGATGGTGGCCCGGGCCCGCGGGCTCGGGGACAACCGGATCCGCGGCGCCTACGTCGGGCGCAACGCGGTGCTGCCGCTGGTCGCCCAGATCGCCACCCAGGCCGGGTTCGTGGTCGGCGGGGCGATCTTCGTCGAGCAGACCTTCCAGTACACCGGCATCGGCGCCTCGCTCTACGCGGCGCTGCAGACCCGCGACTACACCGTGCTGCAGGGGATCCTGCTGATCCTCACCGCCTCGGTGGTCTTCGCCAACCTGATCGCCGACCTGATCTACAGCGTGCTCGACCCGAGGATCCGGGTCGGGGAGGGGGAGGCCTGATGGCCGACGCGATCGCCGCCCTGGGCGGCACCGTGCCGGGAGCCCCGGCCGACGCGGGCGCCGCCCGCAGCCGCGGGCAGGGCGTCTTCGCCCAGCTCACCCGCAGCCCGTCCGGGTTCGCCGGACTGATCCTGGTGGTGCTGATCGTCGGGATGTCGGTGCTCGGCCCGCTGGTCGTCTCGCCGCCGGTCTCCGACGTCAACCTGGCCTGGAACGGCCCGAGCGGCGCCCACTGGCTGGGCACCAACGGCAGCGGCCAGGACGTGCTCAAGCTGATCGTCCGCGGTGGCCAGGTGGTGATCTTCGTCGGCTTCGGTGCCGCCGCCCTCACCACGGTGATCGCGGTGGCCATCGGCGCGCTGGCCGCCTACTTCCGCGGCCGGTTCGACGCGATCATGCTGCAGATCACCGACATCGTCATGACGGTGCCGCAGATCGTCCTGCTCGCGGTCATGGGCGCGTTCTTCCAGCTGGACTCCCCGGTCGCGCTGGCCGCGCTGCTCGGCTTCCTGACCTGGCCGGTGCTGATGCGCTCGATCCGGGCCCAGGTGCTCTCGCTCAAGGAGCGCGAGTTCGTCGAGGCGGCCCGGCTGCTCAACCTCGGCACCTGGCGGATCGTGTTCGTCGAGATCGTGCCGAACATGGCCAGCTACATCCTGATCAACTTCATCATCGCCGTGACCAACGCGATCTACGCGCTGGCCGGTCTCTACCTGCTCGGCCTGGCCCCGATGTCGGGCAGCAACTGGGGGATCATGATCAACGACGCCTGGACGTCCGGCGCCATGTTCAACCCGCTCGCGGTGCTCTACATCCTCGCCCCCGTGGCGATGATCGTGCTGCTCAACCTCGGCCTGATCATGCTCAGCCGCTCGCTCGAGGAGATCATCAACCCCCGTCTGCGGGACAGCTGATGGCGGCCCCGGCGATGTCGACGACGCACGCGTCGAGCCCGGCGTCCGAGACGCCGATCCTCTCGGTCCGCGACCTGGTGGTGCGCTACCGCACCAGCAACAAGGGCCACGTGGACGCGGTCCGCGGGGTCAGCTTCGACCTCTACCCGAACCAGTCGCTGGCCCTGGTCGGCGAGTCCGGGTGCGGCAAGACCACCCTCGGGCTCGGTCTGCTGCGGCTGCTGCCGCGGCTGGGCAGCGTGCCCAGCGGGTCGATCGACTACACCGACGGCCAGGGCAAGCACGTCGACGTCCTCAAGCTCAACCGGCAGGCGCTGCGGCGCTGGCGCTGGGAGGAGGGCGCGATGGTGTTCCAGGGGGCGATGAACGCCTTCAACCCGGTGCTCAAGATCGGCGAGCAGATGGGGGACACCATCAAGGCGCACGCCGACGGGCGCAAGCCGAGCCAGCAGGAGATCACCGACCGGAGCAGCGAGATGCTCCGCGGCGTCCGGCTGGAGCCCAAGCGGGTGCTCGACAGCTACCCGCACGAGCTGTCCGGCGGCATGCGGCAGCGCATCCTGATCGCCATGGCGCTGCTGCTCGACCCGCGGCTGCTGGTGCTGGACGAGCCGACCACCGCGCTGGACATCCTCACCCAGCGGGCGATCGTCGACGTGCTGGCCGAGCTCCGCGCCGAGCGCGGGTTCGCGATGATCTTCATCACCCACGACCTGTCGCTGGCCGCCGAGCTGGCCGACCGGGTCGCCACCATGTACGCCGGCCGGATCATCGAGACCGGGAGCGTCCGCGACATCTTCAACGACGCGCACCACCCGTACACCGCGGGTCTGATCAACGCGGTGCCGCCGGTCCGCGGCGAGCTGCCGACGCTGGCCTCGATCCCCGGTTCGCCGCCCTCGCTGGCCAAGCTGCCCACCGGGTGCGCGTTCCGGGACCGCTGCCAGTACGCGGTCGACGCCTGCGCGACCACCGACCCGCCGCTCGACCTGATCGAGGAGCGGCCGCTGGGTCTCAGCCACACCGCGGCCTGCCTGCGCTGGCAGGACGTGCACAGCAGCCGGGAGGTGGTGGGCGCCGATGTTTGAGCACACCGAGCACGACGCGAAGAGCTCGCACGCGCTGATGGAGATCAGCGACGTCTCGAAGATCTTCACCACCAAGCACGCCACGCTGCCCGCCGTCGACGGGGTGAACCTGACCGTCAACGCCGGCGAGGTGCTCTGCCTGGTGGGGGAGTCCGGCTGCGGCAAGACCACCACCGCCCGGATGGCGGCCGGGTTGTCCAAGCCGACCGCCGGGACGATCTCCTACGACGGCCAGGACATCTGGAGCCTCGACAAGGCGGGGTTCGGGAACTTCCGGACCGCCGTCCAGTACGTCCACCAGGACCCGTACGCCTCGCTCAACCCGATCCGCACCGTCGAGGCGACGCTGACCGCGCCGCTGCGCAAGCACGGGCTGGCCAAGAACGGCAAGGAGGCCTGGGAGCAGGCCACCCAGCTGCTCCGCCGGGTCAACCTCACCCCGCCGGAGAACTACCTGTCGAAGTTCCCGCACCAGCTCTCCGGCGGCCAGCGGCAGCGGGTCGCGGTGGCGCGGGCGCTGTCGCTGGACCCCAAGCTGATCATCGCCGACGAGTCGACCTCGATGCTCGACGTGTCGATCCGGGTGGCCATGCTCAACATGCTGGGCTCGCTGCGCGACGACCTCGGCGTCGGCTTCCTGTTCATCACCCACGACCTGGCCATCGCCAAGTACTTCGGCTGGCAGGGCCGGACCGCGGTGATGTACCTGGGCAAGGTGGTCGAGTACGGCCCGACCCCCGAGGTGATCAACAACCCGCAGCACCCCTACACCCGGGCGCTGTTGGACGCCGTCCCCGAGCCCGACCCCGACGCGGCGGCCCGCAAGCTCGAGGGCGGGGGGTTGAAGAGCGCGGAGATCCCGAGCCTGGCCAACCTGCCGAGCGGCTGCAGCTTCCACCCCCGGTGCCCGATCGCCGAGGACGGGCTCTGCGACGTGAAGGAGCCCGCGCTGGCGCCGGTGGCCCGGCGCAGCGTCTCCTGCCACGTCGTCCAACGCGAGGACGGGCACCCGGGTGACCGGATCCGCCCGCCCGAACCGGCCGGGGCCACGAGCACCTCGTGATCGTCGCCCTCGGCAAGACCGCGATGACCGGCGGCAGCCTGCTGACCGGCATGTCGCTGCTGTGTCTCCTGATCGTCCGTCCCGGCACGGCCCAGTTCGTGCTGACCATCGCCAGCCTGGCGATGGGACTCGTCCTGATCGGACTCGCCATAGTCATGGTCCGGTGCGGTGTGCGCCCGACCCGAAGCAAGGAGGATTCGTGACCGAACCAACCCCGGGACCCGTCCCGACCCCCACCCCGATCACCCGGCGCAGCCTGCTGCAGCTGGTGGGTCTGTCCACGGTCGGCGTCGCCGGTGTCGGCGCGGTCGCCGCCGGCTGCTCGCCGGCCGCTCCGTCGAACAGCGGTGGCAACGGTGGCAACGGTGGCGGTGGGGGGACCGCCCAGTTCAACGGCGGCTGGCCCTACCTGCAGTCGCCGCAGGGCAACTACAACGTCGCGGGCAACCCCTACGTGGGCATCCCGAACGCCATCCTCGGCGGCGGCATCTACATCGACCTGCTCTGCCCGCCGACCGGCTACTACCACTGGAAGGAGGGGACGTGGGAGCTGTTCCTGGCCGACAGCTACAGCCTGGACAAGGCCAGCAACACCTACACCGTCAAGGTCAAGAGCGGGCTCAAGTGGAGCGACGGCTCGGCACTGACCGCCAAGGACTACGTCACCACCTTTTGGGTGCAGCGGATCCTCAACTCGCCGCTGTGGGACTACATCAGCGAGGTGTCGGCGCCCGACGACACCACCTTCACCATGAAGATGAACCAGCCGGCGATGGTGGTCGAGCGCTACCTGCTGCGCAGCACGATCATCCCGACCTCGGTCTACGGTGACTACGCCGACAAGGCGCAGAAGATCACCGGCGACTTCGCCAACTCCAGCGAGGCCAAGTCGCTCAACCAGGACCTGGTCAAGTTCGCGCCCAAGGAGTACGTGGTCAGCGGGCCGTTCCAGATCGAGTACAGCACGATCAACAACACCCAGCTGACCCTGGTCAAGAACTCGACCGGCTACGCGGCCAACACGGTGAAGTTCGACAAGATCCTGCTCTACAACGGCGAGACCCCTGCGGTCACCCCGCTGGTGCTGAGCAAGGACCTCGACTACGGCACCTACGGGTTCCCGGTGGCCTCGACCAAGCAGTTCGAGGCGATCGGCTACCAGACCATGAAGCCGCCGACGTACTCCGGCCCGGCCATGCTGTTCAACTTCGCGAAGCTCAGCGAGTTCGGCAACGCGAAGGCGCGGCAGGGCATCGCCTGCGCGATCAACCGGGCGCAGAACGGCACCGCCTCGCTCGGCCCGTCGGGCATCGGGGCCAAGTACATGTGCGGGTTCTCCGACAACCTGGTCGACAACTGGCTCAGTGCCGACGTCAAGGGCAAGCTCGACACCTACGACTACGACACGAACAAGGCCGCGCAGCTGCTGACCGAGGCCGGCTGGAAGAAGAACGGGTCGAGCTGGCAGACCCCGAGCGGCAAGACGGCCAGCTACCAGCTGGAGTACCCGTCGGACTACGCCGACTGGAGCGCCTGCGCCAAGGACATCGCCGACCAGCTCACCAACTTCGGCATCAAGATCGAACTCCGCGGCGTGGTCTCCACCCAGGAGCCGATCGACGTGGCCAAGGGCAACTTCGAGCTGGCCATCCAGGGCTGGGGCAACTCGACCCAGCCGTACCCGTACTTCAGCTTCGTCCAGGCGTTCCTGACGAACAACTACCCGATCACCCAGAACCAGGGTGGCAAGGGCATGGACTTCCAGCTGAAGACCAACACCTCGGGCTTCGGCGAGGTCGACATCCAGAAGCTGATCACCGCCTCGGGCAGCGGTCTGGACGAGAACGCCGTCAAGGCGAACGTGGAGAAGCTGGCGCAGGTCTTCAACGAGCTGCTCCCGCTGCTCCCGATGTTCGAGCGCTACGGCAACTGCCCCGCGCTCAACGGCAAGCGGGTCAAGGAGTTCCCGCCGGCCAGCGACCCGATCGCGCTGAACTCGCTCTACGGCGACAACAACGTCATCCTCTGGATGATGAACGGCAAGCTCGAGCCGGTCAGCGGCTAGTCTGCAGCTGCGAAGCGCCTCGCCGATCCGGTTCCCCGGGTCGGTGGGGCGTTTCGTCTTTCCGTGCCCTAAGCCTGTCGAAGGGCGCGTAAGGGGCTTCGACAGGCTCAGCCGGCGTCCGAGGGTGCCCTGAGCTTGTCGAAGGGCGGGTGGGCGGCTTCGACAGGCTCAGCCGACGTCGCAACGGTGCCCTGAGCTCGTCGAAGGGCGGGTGGGCGGCTTCGACAGGCTCAGCCGACGTCGCAACGGTGCCCTGAGCTTGTCGATGGGCAGATGAGCGTCTTCCACAGGCTCAGCCGGCGGCCGAACGTGCCCTGAGCTCGTCGAAGGGCAGGTTGGCGGGCTTCGACAGGCTCAGCCGGCAGCCGAACGTGCCCTGAGCCTGTCGAAGGGCGGGTGCGGGGCTTCGACAGGCTCGGCCGACGTCGCAACGGTGCCCTGAGCTTGTCGAAGGGCAGATGGGCTGGGGCTTCGACAGGCTCAGCCGGCGGCCGAATGTGCCCTGAGCTTGTCGAAGGGCAGGTGGCGGACTTCGACGGGCTCAGCCGACGTCGCAACGGTGCCCTGAGCCTGTCGAAGGGCAGGTGGGGGCTTCGACAGGCTCAGCCGATGTCCGAACGTGCCCTGAGCCTGTCGAAGGGCAGGTGCGCGGCTTCGACAGGCTCAGCCGACGTCCGAACGCGCCCTGAGCCTGTCGAAGGGCGGCTCAGCCCGCGCTGGCCACCGCGGCGATCGGCTGGCTGCCGGGCACGCCGGACCCGTCGCGCCGGTGGTCGAGCTCGGGGAGCTCGACCGGGGCGCCGCTGGCGGCGGCCGCCCGGGCGGGCAGCGGCCCGGCCCAGGCCACCAGCAGCACGTCCTCGCCCTTGAGGAAGCGGTGGCAGCGGACCCCGCCGGTGGCCCGGCCCTTGCCCGGGTAGTCGGCGAGGTCGGTCATCTTGACGCTGCCGGCGTCGGTGCCGGGCAGGGCGCGGCTGCTCCCGGCCACGGTCACCACCGCGCCGGGCCGGTCGGCCGGCACGGCCCCGAAGAACACCACCGCGGCCCCGTCGGCCAGCTTGATCCCGGCCATCCCGCCGCCGCCGCGGCCCTGCGGGCGCACCACCGAGGCCGGGAAGTGCAGCAGCTGGGCGTCGTTGCTGATCAGCACCAGCTCGGCGCGGTCGCCGCCGTGCGCGGCGTCGAGCTCGACCGCGCCGACCACCTCGTCGCCGTCGTCGAGCCGGATCACCTCCCAGCTGTCCTTGGCCAGCAGCTCGGGGTTGACCCGCTTGACCACGCCGCGCCGGGTCCCGAGCGCGAGCCCGGGGGAGTCGGGAGCCAGCGTGGTCAGCCCGAGCACCCGCTCGCCGCCGTCGACCGCGAGCAGCTCGCTGACGTGCGCCCCGCCCTGCAGGTTCGGGGCGGCCGCGGTCACCGGGACGGTGGGCAGATCGAGCGCGGACGCCCGGATCAGCCGCCCGGCCGAGGTGAGCACGCCGAACTCGCCGCGGGCGGTGGTGGCGATCCGGCTGACGACCACGTCGTGGTTGGCCCGCTGGTCGGCCGTCTCCGCCCCCGGCAGCGGGTCGGCGGTCTCGGTCCGGGCCAGCAGCCCGGCCGAGGAGAGCAGCACCCAGCACGGGTCGTCGGCCACCTCGAGCGGGGCCGCCGCCGCGGTCACGCCGGTGGAGGCCAGCAGGATGGTCCGGCGCGGGGTGCCGTGCTGCTTGGCGACCTCGGCCAGCTCGTTGCCGACCAGCAGCCGCAGCTGCGCCGGGTCCTCGATGATCGAGGTCAGCTCGGCGATCCGGTCGCGCAGCTCGTCGCGCTCGGTCTCCAGCTCGATGCTGCTGTAGCGGGTCAGCCGCCGCAGCTGCATGTCGAGGATGTAGTTCGCCTGTACCTCGGTCAGGTCGAAGACCTCGATCAGCCGGGTCCGCGCCGCGGCCGCGTCCTCGGAGGAGCGGATGATCGCGATCACGTCGTCGATGTCGACGATGGCCAGCAGCAGCCCCTCGACGAGGTGCAGCCGGTTGGCGGCCCGGTCGCGCTCGAAGGTCGTCCGGCGGAGCACCACCTCCAGCCGGTGCGCGAGGTAGACCTCCATCAGCTCCTTGAGGGTCAGCGTCCGCGGCTGGCCCTCGACCAGGGCGACCGCGTTGATCGCGAAGCTGTCCTCGAGCTTGGTCAACCGGTAGAGCTGCTCGAGCAGCGCGTCCGGGTTGAACCCGTTCTTCACCTCGACCACCAGCCGGGTGCCGTGGGCCAGGTCGGTGAGGTCCTTGAGGTCGGCGATGCCCTGCAGCTTCTTGGCCTTGACCGCCGCCGAGATCTGCTCGACCACCTTCTCCGGGCCGATCCCGTAGGGCAGCTCGGTGATCACGATCCCCTTGCGCCGCGGCGAGGTCTGCTCGACCCGGGCGGTCGCCCTGATCTTGAAGGTGCCCTTGCCGGTCTGGTAGGCCTCGCGGATCCCGTCCAGCCCGATGATCTTGCCGCCGGTCGGCAGGTCCGGGCCGGGGACGAACCGCATCAGGTCGTCGACGCTCGCGTCCGGGTGCCGGAGCAGGTGCCGGAGGGCCTGCACCACCTCGATCAGGTTGTGCGGCGGGCAGTTGGTGGCCATGCCGACCGCGATCCCGCTGGTGCCGTTGACGAGCAGGTTGGGGAACGCGGCCGGCAGCACCGCCGGCTGGGTCTCCTTGCCGTCGTAGCTGGGGACGAAGTCGACGCTGTTCTGGTCGAGCCCGTCGGTCATGGCCAGCGCCGAGGGCGCCATCCGGCACTCGGTGTAGCGCATCGCCGCCGGGCCGGCGTCGGGCGAGCCGAAGTTGCCGTGCCCGTCGACGAGCGGCAGCCGCATGGTCCAGGACTGCGTGGTGCGGACCAGCGCGTCGTAGATCGCGCCGTCGCCGTGCGGGTGCAGCTTGCCCATCACCTCACCGACCACCCGGGCGCACTTGACGTGGCCCCGGGTGGGCAGCAGCCCCATGTCGCGCATCGAGTAGAGGATCCGTCGCTGCACCGGCTTGAGCCCGTCGCGGGCGTCGGGCAGCGCCCGGCTGTAGATGACCGAGTAGGCGTACTCGAGGAAGCTGTTCTGCATCTCGTTGCGGACGTCGACGTCGAGGATCCGCTCCGCCGGCTCCTCGGTCGGCTCGTCGGTCGGCGTACGGGGTGCTCGGGCCATACCGGCATTCTGTCAGCGGGGCGTGACAGGGTGACGGACATGCGTTTCAGCCAGGTGGACGTGTTCTCCGCCGAGTTCACCCGGGGCAACCCGGTCGCCGTCGTCCACGACGCGGAGGGCCTCGACGACGAGCGGATGGCCGCCTTCGCCGCCTGGACCAACCTCAGCGAGACCACCTTCCTGCTGCCGCCGACCGACCCGGGCGCCGACTACCGGCTGCGGATCTTCACCACCGCCCGCGAGCTCCCGTTCGCCGGGCACCCCACCCTCGGGTCGGCCCGGGCCTGGCTCGAGGCCGGCGGCGCGCCGCGGGCCGACGACGTGCTGGTCCAGCAGTGCGGCGCCGGGCTGGTGCGGATCCGCCGCGACGGCGACCGGCTGGCCTTCGCCGCGCCGCCGCTGCTCCGCGGCGGGCCGGTCGATCCGGAACCGCTGGCCACGCTGGTCCGCGAGCTCGGGCTGCGCCCGGACCAGGTGGTCGATGCCGCCTGGGCCGACAACGGTCCGGGCTGGGTGGCGCTGCTGCTCAGCGACGCGGCCACGGTGCTCGACGTCGACCCGCCGCCGCTGCCGGTGGCTGGGTTCGGTGACATCGGGCTGGTCGGTCCGCACCCGCCGGGCGGCGAGGTCGGCTGGGAGCTGCGGGCCTTCTTCCCCGGCGGGGAGGACCCGGTGACCGGCAGCCTCAACGCCGCAGTCGCGCAGTGGCTGATCGGCTCCGGCCGGGCGCCCGACGACTACGTCGCGGCCCAGGGGACTGCGATCGGCCGCCGCGGGCGGATCCACCTGCACCACGACGGCACCGACGTCTGGGTCGGCGGCGACACCGTGGTGGGGATCACCGGCACCGTCGCCCTTTGAGGGCGCGGCGACGGACGGCGGCACCGACGCTCAGCCGCGGTCGGCGAACCGGCGCATGCCGTCGGTCTCGGCGCGCTGCTCGAGCGCCGCGACCGCCCCGAAGCTGAACACGTTCCGCCCGGCCCGGTTGCCCAGCCGCCGCCCGAGGTCGGCCAGGTAGGCGACGGTGACCACCGCGTCCTGGAGCAGCCCGAGCTCGTCCTGCAGCTGCTTGCGGGCGACCAGCAAGGCCTCGGTCTTCGCCCCGAGGACCGGCTGGGCCAGCTCGGCGGCGTACCGGTGCCGCTTGGCGGTCTTCCGGGCCTGGTGCAGCAGGTGGGCCGCCTCCGGGTCGTCGGCCCGGACCGCGGTGACCGCGGTGGCCACCCGGCCGGTGAGCTTGCGGTCGGCGGCCTTGACCCGGCTGCGCAGGTCGACCTTCCTGGCCTTGCGCGCCCACGGCGGCCTCTCGCGCCAGCCGGTCAGCATCGAGCGCAGCCCGGCGTACCGCTCGGTCTCCAGGACGCCGGCCAGCGCCCCCAGGTGCGCGGCGCGACGTTCGGTGAGGTCCGCCTCGAGCCGTGCCTCGGGGTCGCCGACGCGCAGCGCGGGCGGCAGCGCGGCCAGGCCGGCCCGGACCCGTTCGTCGATCACGTCGAGGTCGCGCAGCGCGCCGAGGCTCTCGGCGTACCAGCCGGCCTCCTCGAGCAGCAGGGTCCGCTCGGGCTCGGTGAAGGCGGCGGCGAAGACCCGCAGCGTGCTGCGGAGCCGACGCAGGGCGACCCGGGTGTCGTGCACCAGCTCGACCACCACGGCCGGCTCGGTCGGTCGTCCCGCCGCCCGGGCCTCGGCGGCCGCGGTGATCGGGACCTCGGCGTCGAGCACCGCGGTGCACTGGGCGGCGAGGTAGGCACCGATCAGGACGCGCGGGTCGGGGGACTTCTTCGGGCTCATGATCACCGTTCGGTCGGTCGGCAGGGTCCACCGCCGGAGCGGGTCCTCGACCGTACCCAACCCGGGTGAACGACCTCAGAAGCTGAAGTCGCTGTCGCGGAACTCGCCGTCCGGCCGGTCGCTCGCCGCCTCGTCGGCCCCGGACGACCCGGCCCTCGCCTGCTCGGCCCGGCGCAGCTCGACCCGCCGGATCTTGCCGCTGATCGTCTTCGGCAGCTCGCCGAACGCGAGGCGGCGGACCCGCTTGTACGGTGCCAGGTGCTCGCGGGCGTAGCCGAGGATCTGCCGGGCGGTGTCGGCGTCGGCCGCCCAGCCGGCGGCCAGCACCACGTAGGCCTTGGGCACGGCCAACCGCACCGGGTCCGGTGCGGGAACCACCGCCGCCTCGGCCACCGCCGGGTGCTCGATCAGCACCGACTCCAGCTCGAACGGGCTGATCCGGTAGTCGCTGGCCTTGAACACGTCGTCGGACCGGCCGACGTAGGTCAGGTAGCCGTCGGCGTCGCGGCCGACCACGTCGCCGGTGTGGTAGACGTCGCCGGCGAAGGCGGCGGCGTTGAGCTCGTCGTCGAACGACTCCGAGTCGCTCTTGTAGCCGGCCATCAGCGACAGCGGCCGCGGGTCCAGCCGCAGGCACAGCTCACCCTCGTCGTCGCGGTGCTCGCCGCTCGCCGGGTCGACCAGCACCGGCGCGAACCCGGGCAGCGGCCGGCCCATCGAACCGAGCTTGATCGGGCTCCCGGGCGGGTTGCCGACCTGGGCCGAGGTCTCGGTCTGCCCGTAGCCGTCGCGGATGGTGAGGCCCCAGGCGCGCTGCACCTGGTCGATCACCTCCGGGTTGAGCGGCTCACCGGCCGACAGGCACTCGCGCAGCGAGGTGCGCGCGGCGGCGAGGTCGGTCTGCACCAGCATCCGCCAGACCGTCGGCGGCGCGCAGAAGGTGGTGGCCTCGCAGCGCTCGAGGACCGCGAGCAGCCCGGCCGGGTCGAACCGGGCGTAGTTGTAGACCAGCACGGTGGCGCCGGCGAGCCAGGGGGTGAAGAAGTTGCTCCAGGCGTGCTTGGCCCAGCCGGGCGAGGAGATGTTGCAGTGCACGTCGCCGGGCTGCAGCCCCATCCAGTAGAGGGTGGCCAGGTGCCCGATCGGGTAGGACACGTGGCTGTGCTGCACCAGCTTCGGCTGGGCGGTGGTGCCCGAGGTGAAGTAGAGCAGCATCGGGTCCTCGGCACGGGTACAGCCGGGGAAGTGCGGGTCGTGCGCCGGGTCGACGCGCACCTCGGCGTAGTCGAGCCAGCCGTCCGGTGCCGGCGCCCCGGTCCCGCCGCCGTCGACCGCGACCTTGCCGTGCGGCGGCTCGATCCCGGCGAACTTGGCCGCGTCGGCGGTGTCGGCGACCAGCATCGAGGCGTGCCCGCGGCGGACCCGGTCGGCCAGGTCGGCGGGGGAGAGCTGCGGCGTGGCGGGGATGACGACCGCGCCGATCCGGATCGCCGCCAGCATCACCTCCCACAGACCCACGGTGTTGCCCAGCACCAGCAGCAGCCGGTCACCCCGGCGCAGCCCGTGGTCGTGGAGCCAGTGCGCGGCCGCCACCGACCGGTCCCGGAGCTCGGTGAAGGTCAGCCGGCGCTCGCGGCTCACCGTGTCCTCCGTCCCGGGCGGGGCGGCGTCGATCACCCACAGCGCGGTCTGGTGGCCGCGCTCCTCGGCCAGCCCGTCGAACCAGTCGGTGGCGAAGTTGTAGATCGCCGGCGTCGGCCAGCTGAACCCGGCGTATGCGGTGTCGTAGTCCTCGCGGTGCAGCACCAGGAAGTCGCGAGCGGCCCGGACCTGCGCGTGCAAAGGCATGGTCGGCACGTTAGTGCAGCGCCTCCCGGCCCGCAGCAGACGGCAGCAGCACCGCAGGCGGCTCGTCACCGGAGGTCTTACCCCGGGCCGATGCCGGTGCGTCGGCCGGCAGACCGCGGGCCGATGCGGGACCGGCGGCGGCGCGGCAGAGTCGGCGGGGTGACGACGACCGGGCCGTTCGGCCTTCCCCCGTGGCAGCGTCCCGATCCCCGCCAGCGGGTCGGTGATCTCGAACGGAGCGCGGTGGCCGACGCGCTCGGCGCGCACTACGCCGCCGGGCGGCTCGACCCCGACGACTTCGACCACCGCGCCGGCCAGGCGCTCCGGGCGGTCAGCCGTCGCGACCTCGACGTGCTGCTGGCCGACCTGCCGCCGCTGCCGCCGGTGCCGCCCACCCCGACCGCCCACCCGCCGGTGCCGTGGCGCGGTGCCGACGTGCTGGCGATCCTGATCATGATCAGCTGTCTCGGACTGGCCGCGGTGCTGCTGCTCGGGCTGTCGGTGGCGGGGGCGGCGGAGTACGCGGTGCTCGGGCTGGTCGGTGGGTCGGTGGCGGCCGTCGGGGGAGCGGCCGGTTACCACACCCTCCGGCGTTCGTGGGAGGTCGCGCGCGAGCGCGACCGCCGGCAGCTGCGGCCGGACGCCCGCCCGGACCGGCCGAGCTGGCCCGCCTGACGCTGCGCTGGCGGTCCGGGGCGGTCAGGCCGGGATGCCGGTGCGGACGTCCGGGGCGCCGAGCCGGGCGGCGTCGGCGGTCCGGTCGTCGGGCATGGTCTGCGACTCGCGCTCGGCGGCCACCCGGGCCCGGTAGTGCTCCACCTCGCGCTCGACGTCGGCCTCGGACCAGCCCAGCACCGGGGCGACCAGCGCGGCCACCTCGGCGGCCGCCGCCTCGCCACGGTCCCAGGTCTCGATGGAGATCCGGGTGCGCCGGGCCAGCACGTCGTCGAGGTGCAGCGCCCCCTCGTGCGAGGCGGCGTAGACCGCCTCGACCCGCAGGTACTCCGGCGCCGACGCCAACGGCTCGCGCAGCTCCGGGCGCTCCTCGATCATGGTCAGCAGCTCGGGAAGCAGGGTCCCGTAGCGGCCGAGCAGGTGCTCGATCCGGGCGGTGCTGAGCCCGGTGCGCTCGGCGGTCAGCTCGCGGCTGTTCCAGGCGGCGGCGTACCCGTCGGCGCCGAGCAGCGGGACGTCCTCGGTGATCGAGCCCGGCACCTTGCGGTTGAGGTTGTGCACCACCGCGTCGACGGCGTCCTTGGCCATCACCCGGTAGGTCGTGTACTTGCCGCCGGCGATCATGGTCAGCCCGTCGACCGGGGAGGCGACGGCGTGCTCGCGGGACAGCTTCGAGGTCGACTCGTCCTCGCCGGCCAGGAGGGGGCGCAGCCCGGCGTAGACGCCGACGACGTCGGCCCGGGTCAGCGGGTCGGCGAGCAGGGCGTTGACGTGGTCGAGGACGTAGTCGATGTCGGCCTGGCTGGCCGCCGGGTGGGCCAGGTCGAGGTGCCAGTCGGTGTCGGTGGTGCCGATCAGCCAGTGGCTGCCCCACGGGATGACGAACAGCAGGCTCTTCTCGGTCCGGGTGATGATCCCGGTCTTGGAGTTGATCCGGTTCCGCGGCACCACCAGGTGGATGCCCTTGCTGGCCCGGACCTTGAACTGCCCGCGGCCGCCGACCATCTCCTGGATCTCGTCGATCCAGACCCCGGCGCAGTTGATCGTCTGCCTGGCCCGGATCTCGAAGTCGGTGCCGTCCTCGAGGTCGCGGACCCGGACACCGGCCACGTGGTCGGCCTCGCGGAGGAAGCCGGTGACCCGGGTGCTGGAGGCGACGATCGCGCCGTAGTGCGCCGCGGTGCGGGCCAGGAACAGGGTGTGCCGGGCGTCGTCGACCTGGCCCTCGTAGAACCGGATCGAGCCGGTCAGCGCGCCGCGCTTGGCCGAGGGGAAGCTGGCGTAGGTCTTGGCCTTGCCCAGGTGCCGCAGGTGCGAGGGGACGCCGCGGCCGGCGCCCATCACGTCGTAGACGGTGATGCCGAGCCCGGCGTAACCGCGGTCGATGGCCGGCTTCTGCAGCGGGAAGATGAACGGCACCGGCCGGGCCAGGTGCGGGCAGAGCTTCTCCAGGGCGAGCTTGCGCTCCTTGAGCGCCTCGAAGACCAGGTGGAAGTTGAGCTGCTCGAGATAGCGCAGCCCGCCGTGGAACAGCTTGCTCGACCGGCTGGAGGTGCCGGCCGCGTAGTCGCGGGCCTCGACCAGCCCGACCTTGAGCCCGCGGGTCACCGCGTCGAGGGCGGCTCCGGCCCCGGTCACCCCGGCGCCGATCACCAGCACGTCGAGCTCCTCGGTGGCCAGCCGCCGGAGCGCCTCGGCGCGGGTCTGCGGGTTGAGCGGAGAGGTGAGCGTGGCCATGCCGCCATTCTGCCCGGCCCGCACCACCGCCCCGAATCCCGCCGACGTCGCCGCCCGTCCGGGGTCGCCGCCGTTCGACGTCGGGTCGGCCGCGGGGCGGTGGAGTCAGTCCAGGTCGACCCAGTCGAGGGTGCGCTCGACGGCCTTCTTCCACCGGGTGTGACCTGTCCGGCGCTGCTCGTCGGTCCAGGTGGGGGACCAGCGGGTGTCCTCGTGCCAGTTCTCGCGGAGCTCGGAGACGTCGGACCAGAAGCCGGTGGCCAGCCCGGCCGCGTAGGCCGCGCCGAGCGCGGTGGTCTCGGAGACCTCCGGACGCACCACGTCGACACCGAGCACGTCGGACTGGATCTGCATGCAGAGGCTGTTCGCGGTCACCCCGCCGTCGACCTTGAGCACGTCGAGGTGGACGCCCGAATCGGCCTCCATCGCCTCGACGACGTCTTTGCTCTGGTAGCAGATCGCCTCGAGGGTGGCCCGGGCGATGTGGCCGCGGTGGTTGAAACGGCTCAGCCCGGCGATCACGCCGCGGGCGTCGGAGCGCCAGTAGGGCGCGAACAGCCCGGAGAACGCCGGCACGAAGTAGACGCCGCCGTTGTCCTTGACCCCGGCGGCCAGCCGCTCGCTGTCCGCGGCGTCCGCGATGATCCTCAGCTGGTCGCGCAGCCACTGGATCGCCGAGCCGGTGACCGCGATCGAGCCCTCGAGCGCATAGACCGGCTTGGCATCACCGAACTGGTAGCAGACCGTCGAGAGCAGCCCGTTCCTGCTGCGCACCAGCTCCTCGCCGGTGTTCATCAGCAGGAAGTTGCCGGTGCCGTAGGTGTTCTTGGCCTCGCCGGCCTCGAGACACACCTGGCCGACCATCGCCGCGTGCTGGTCACCCAGGGCACCGGCGATCGGCACCGCGCCGCCGAGCGGGCCGTCGTCGCTGGTGGTGCCGTAGAGGTTCGGGTCCGAGGACGGCCGGATCTCGGGGAGCATCTGCCGCGGGATGTCGAAGAAGCCCAGCAGCTCGTCGTCCCAGTCGAGCGTGGTCAGGTTCATCAGCATGGTGCGGCTGGCGTTGGTGACGTCGGTGATGTGGACGCCGCCGCGCGGCCCGCCGGTCAGGTTCCACAGCAGCCAGCAGTCGGTGGTGCCGAAGATCGCCTCGCCGGACTCGGCCGCGGCGCGGACCCCGTCGACGTTCTCGAGGATCCACTGCAGCTTGCCGGCGGCGAAGTAGGTGGCCGGGGGGATGCCGGCCTTCTGCCGGATCACCTCGCCGTGGCCCTCGCGCTCGAGCCGGGCGGCGATCCGGTCGGTGCGGGTGTCCTGCCAGACGATCGCGTTGTAGTAGGGACGCCCGGTGCGCCGGTTCCAGACCAGCGTGGTCTCGCGCTGGTTGGTGATCCCGAGGGCGGCGATGTCGGACGGGGCGATCCGGGCCCGGTTGACCGCGGTCTGCAGCACCGAGACGCTGCGCTCCCAGATCTCCACCGGGTTGTGCTCGACCCAGCCGCGTTCGGGGAGGATCTGCTCGTGCTCGAGCTGGTGCCGGGACACCTCGGTCCCGGAGCGGTCGAAGAGCATGCACCGGGTGCTGGTGGTGCCCTGGTCGATCGCGGCGACGACGTCGGCCATCTGCCTCTCCTGCCCCTCTCGGCGGGAGCCCTGGTCGGGCCCGACCCGTCGGCGCCGACGGGTTGCAGGCAACCTACCGGCCGCCCTCCGCGGAGCCGTGCAACGGCTTGCGGAGCACCAGGAAGGCCAGGTCGTCGCGGAGCGCCCGGCCGTTGACCAGCTCGGCATAGGGGAACGGCCGGACCTCGCCGGTCGGTGCGTAGCCGCGCCGGGCGTACCAGTCGATGATGTCGGTGCGCTGGCGGATCACGGTCATCTCGACCGCGTCGGCCCCGGCCCCGGCGGCCAGCGCCTCGGCGTGGGCCAGCAGCCGGCGTCCGATCCGGGCGTTCTGGCGGGTGGGGCTGACCGCGAACATCCCGAAGTAGGCGGGCGCGCCGGCGCTCAGCACCAGCTCGCAGCAGCCGACCAGCTCGCCGTCGGGCGTCCGCGCGGTGAGCACCGACGACCCGGGGGTGCTGATCTTGGCCGCCACCCCGGGCGCGTCGATCCGCTCGTCGTCGAGCAGGTCGGCTTCGGTGGTCCAGCCGGCCCGGCTGGCCTCGCCGCGGTAGGCCGAGCGGACCAGCGCGAGCACCTCCTCGACCTCGTCGGCGGTCGCGGTCCCGAACGCCAGGCGGTCCTCGGTCACCGCGACCTGAGCCAGGTCAGCACGGCCTGCACCCGCCGGTTCTCGCTGCCGTCGTCACGGAGCCCGATCTTGCCGAAGATGTTGCCCGCGTGCTTCTCCACCGCGCCGAGCCCGACCACGAGCCGGTCGGCGATCGCCGCGTTGCTGAGGCCCTCGGCCATCAGCCCGAGCACCTCGCGCTCGCGGGCGGTGAGCGCGGCCAGCGGGTCGGGGCGGCGGCGTTCGATCAGCAGCTGGGCCACCACCTCGGGGTCGAGCACCGTGCCGCCGGCGACCAGCGTCCGCAGCGCGTCGCGGAGCACCTCGATCGAGGTGACCCGGTCCTTGAGCAGGTAGCCGACGCCACCGCGACGATCGGCCAGCAGCAGGTCGGCGTAGCCGGCCTCCACGTAGGCCGACAGCAGCAGCACCGGCAGGTCGGGGCGCTCCGCGCGCGCCTCGACCGCGGCCCGCAGCCCGTCGTCGGTCATCCCGGGCGGCATCCGGATGTCGACCACCGCGACGTCGGGCCGGTGCGCGCGGACGGCCGGTAGCACCGACGGCGCGTCGCCGACGGCCGCGACGACCTCGCAGCCGAGGTCGCCGAGCAGCCGCACCAGCCCCTCCCGCAGCAGCACCGAGTCCTCGGCCACCAGCACCCGCACACCGGGCAGCCTGTCAGCCCCGGCCGCACGGGGCTGCACCCGGGGACCGCCCACGGTCAGCCGAGCGGGAGGGTGGCGGTCAGGTGCGTCGGCCCGCCGACCGGGGAGCTGACCTCGAGCCGGCCGTCGACGCCCTCGAGCCGGTCGGCCAGCCCGGCCAGCCCGTGGCCCTTGCCGACGTCCGCGCCGCCGCGACCGTCGTCGCCGACCGACACGACGGCGAGCGCGCCGACCGCGCGGAGCTCCACCCGGGCCGCCGCCGCACCGCTGTGCTTGGCCACGTTGGCCAGCGCCTCGGCGACGGTGAAGTAGACGGCGTTCTGGGCGGCGGGTGAGAGCCCGGCCAGCCGGTCCTCGTCGGAGACCGCGACCGCGGTCGCGACCGGGCAGCGCGCGGCCAGGGTGATCAGGGCGGCGGGCAGCCCCTGCTCGGCGAGGATCGGCGGGGCGATCCCGCGGGAGAGCGAGCGGATCTCGGCCAGCGCCTCGCGCGAGGTCTGCAGCGCCTCGTCGAGGATCGCCCGGGCCCCGTCGGGATCGGCGGCGAGCCGGCGGTGCGCGGCGCTGATGTCCAGACCGACCCGGATCAGCCGTTGCTGCGGGCCGTCGTGGAGGTCGCGCTCGAGCCGCCGCAGCGTGGCGGTCTCCGCCTGGCCGGCGGCGGCGCGGCTGCTGGTCAGGTCCTCCACCCGGGAGCGGAGCCGGCCGGCCTCGTCGTCGAGCAGCGCCCGGGCCAGCCCGGCGTGCACCAGGACCAGTCCGCGCAGCACGACCGGGGCGGTGAGCAGGAGGACCAGACCGAGGGCGACGTTGACCGCGTCCTCGGCGAGGCGTCCCGGGAAGCCGAGCAGCCAGGCCAGGCCCTGCGGCTCACCCGGCAGGTAGCGGCTCCAGAACGGGTAGCTCAGACCGCCGGGTCCGGCCACGAACCAGGTCAGGCCGAGCGGGAAGGTGACGCACGAGACCACGAAGGCCACCAGCACGTGCAACAGTTCCCGCCAGGACTGCGGGTGGGCCAGCCGACGGAGCCGCCCCCGGACGCCGGGTGCGGGAGCCGGATAGCGGGGCGGCACGATCGCCACTCCCGCGCGGGCGAGCAGCAGCCGGTGGAAGCGGGCGAACCCGCCTCCAGTGACCAGCGCGGCGACCAGGACGACCAGCCCGACGCCGATCACCGCGGTCCCGATGCCCACCGCGAACAGCGTGGTCGCGACCACGAAACCGAGCAGCGCGACCACGAAGGTCGCGGTCAGCAGCCCCAGGTCGCGGCAGCACCGGCGGACCAGCGCGCCGGGGTCCGGGCGGGTCCGGTGGTCGGGTTCGGTGCTGGTCATCGGTACGGGTGTCGGTGCAGGTGTCGGGGCGGGTGTCGGTGTGGGCGTCGGGGCGGTGGTGATCATGTCCACGAGCCTTCCGGGCCGGGGCTCCGCCGGCCACCCGGCAGGCTGCCCGGTCCGGGGTGGGGAAAACCCTACCGACCAGGGACCGCTGAGAGCCGGGTCCGCGACCGCCGTCGAGTCCACCGTCGGCGGCGGCGGTGATCGTAGTGTTGTCCCGTGGGCGTGACGGAGGTGAGCGACCCCCCGGGCTACCCCCGGGAGTGGGAGGCGGACGTCCTGCTGTCGGACGGCGCGCTGGCCCGGCTGCGCCCGATCCGGCCCGACGACGCCGAGCTGCTCGTCCAGTTCTACGACCGGGTCTCGCCGGAGTCGAAGTACCTGCGGTTCTTCGCGCCCTACCCGCGGCTGAGCGAGCGCGACGTCCGGCGGTTCACCCAGCTCGACTACGTCGACCGGGTCGCCTTCATCGTGGTGTCCGGCGGCCGGATGATCGGGGTCGGCCGGTACGAGCGGCTCGAGGACGACCGGGCCGAGGTCGCCTTCCTGGTCGAGGACGCCCACCAGGGCCGCGGGGTGGCCCAGCTGCTGCTCGAGCACCTGGCCGAGGCGGCCCGCGAGCGGGGGATCACCGGGTTCACCGCCGACGTGCTGCCCGAGAACCGGCGGATGGCCCAGGTGTTCGCCGACGCCGGCTACAAGGTGACCCGCGGCATCGAGGACGGCGTGCTCAGCGTCGACTTCCCGATCCTGCCCACCGACACCTCGGTGGGGGTGATGGAGCGCCGTGAGCACCGGGCCGAGGGCGCGTCGATGCAGCGGCTGCTGACCCCGCGCCAGGTGGTGATCGTCGGTCCGGGCCGGCGGGCCCAGGGGCTGGCGAACTCATTGCTCGAGGCGGGTTTCCGCGGCCGGACCACGGCGATCAGCACCGACGACGTCCCGGTCAACGGCGTCACCACGGCGCGCTCGCTGGCCACGGTGGAGCGCGGGATCGATCTGGTCGTCTCCGCGGTCCCGGTGGAGGAGCTGGGCGCCCTGGTGATCGACGCGGCGCACAAGGGTGCGCACGGCATCGTGGTGCTCTCCGGCTCGGCAGTGGGTCCGCAGGACAACCGGACGGTGATCAACCTGGCCCGGGCCTACGGCATCCGCGCGGTCGGCCCGGACGCCCTCGGCCTGATCAACACCGACCCGGAGGTGGCGCTCAACGCCAGCCCCGGGCCGATGCCGCGCAACGGCGCGGTGGGGGTGTTCTGCCAGTCGGCGGCGATCGGGGTGGGGCTGCTGGCCACCGCGGTCCGCCAGCACCTCGGGCTGAGCTCGTTCATCTCCACCGGCGACGTGGCCGACGTGACTGCCAACGACGTGATGCAGTTCTGGGAGGACGACGAGGCGACCACCGTCTGCATGCTCTCGCTGGACCGGATCGGCAACCCGCGCAAGTTCAGCCGGATCGTCCGCCGGCTGGCCCGGCGCAAGCCGGTGCTCGTCTTCTCCCCGGGCCAGGCCCGGCGGACCGGCTACTCCACCGAGCGGGGCGGCAGCAACCAGGCGCCGTCGGCGGCCGTCGACGCGCTGTTCCGGCAGTCCGGCGTGATGGTGGTGCACCGGCGGGAGCTGATGTTCGACATCGCCCAGATCCTGGCCCGGCAGCCGCTGCCCAACGGCCCGCGGGTCCGGGTGATCACCAACTCGAGCTCGCTGTCGCACCAGCTGACCCGTTCGGTCGACCGGAGCGGACTGCTCGCGGCGGGGCCGGTGGTGGTGACCGAGGCGACCGACCCGCTCGAGCGGGTGGCCCAGCTGGCCCGGACGGCGATGCAGGACGACAGCTGCGACTCGGTGCTCTGCGCGCTGGTCGGGGTCTTCGCCGAGGAACCGGACGAGACCCGCTGGGCGCTGTCGCAGCTGGCCGCCGAGTCGACCAAGCCGCTGGTGGCCTGCTTCCTCGACTTCACCGAGCCCGACCGCAGCGAGGAGGGGCCGGACGCGATGGGCACGCTGCCGATCCTGGGCGGTCCGGTGGACGCGGTGGACGCGCTGGCCGCCGCCAGCGCCTACGCGCACTGGCGCGAACGCGACGCGGGCGCGGTGCCGCTGCTCGAGCGGATCGACCCGCAGGCCGGGCAGCGGCTGGTCAACCGGGTGCTCTCTCGGGACCCGGAGGGCCGTCGGTTGACCGACGAGGAGGCCGCCGAGCTGCTCGACGCCTACGGCATCGCCCTGGTGCCGCGCCAGCCGGTCTTCTCGCTCGACGAGGCGGTGGCGGCGGCCGAGCGGTTCGGCTGGAACGTGGTGCTGAAGGCCACGGCGCCAGCCTTCCGGGGGCGGCCTGATCTGGCCAGCGTGTTCCGGCACCTCGACGACCGCGCCGAGCTCGGTCAGGCCTGGAGCAACCTGTGCGTCCTGGTCCGTGAGACCGGTGAGCCGGGCGTCGGACTGGACGAGCTGCTGCACCGGGCCCAGCCGGTCGTGCAGCCGATGGCGCCGGCCGGGGTCGCCCTCACCGTGGGCAGTGTCGAGGACGACGCGTTCGGGCCGATCGTCTCGCTCGGGCTCGAGGGCATCGCGAGCGAGCTGCTCGGGGACGTCGTCTACCGCGTCCCGCCGCTGACCGACGCGGACGCCCGGGCCATGGTCCGCGACCTCCGGGCGGCCGAGACCCTGTTCGGGCGGAACGGGGGACCGCAGGCCGACGTCGAGGCCATCCAGGAGTTGCTGCACCGGCTGGCCGAGCTGGCCGACGACCTGCCGCAGCTCTCCCGGGTCACCCTCTCGCCGTGCATCGCGGCACCGCACGGCGTCGCCGTGCTCGGGGCGGACGTCCGGGTGGCGCCGTCGAGCACCCAGCGCGACCCGATGGCCCGCAGCCTCGGCTGAGGGTCCTTCCGCTTTCCTCGAGCCCGTCGAGACCTCACCCTCGAGCACTCTCAACCATCGACCTCCAGTCGAGGATGAGGGACTTTTTCGCCCGCCGTGAGCGGGAGGGCCGACCGCGGGCTGGCGCTGCCGCTCGCACCGGCCACACGCTGATTTCACGCCTGAATCAGCCTTCACAGCGGCCTCAGGAACCTCTCACGTCACAAATTACACGGCTGTGTTTTGTCAAGCGGACACGCCTGTGACGACAGAGAAATCTGCGCAGAGTGTTTCCACCGGGACGGATTCTGCCTAGCGTGCTGCCTGCGTCGTGATCCGTGACCACGGGGGAGGGTCCCCGGAGGCGACCTGAGTTCCACGTCGGCCGGTGACCCACCGGTCGACAAGGCACCGGCTGCGGCAGCCGCCGGCGGTCAGCGAAAGAGGATCAGGATGTCGAAGCGCGAACCCGGTCAGCCCCCACGGTCGCCTCGAGCGCGGGCGCGCCGGGGTGTCACCCTCAGCCTGACCCTCGGGGTTTCCCTCTCCCTGCTGCTCGGGTCCGGCCCGGCCGCCCTGGCCGATCCGGTGATCCCGAGCAAGTCCGACGTGCAGAAGGCCCAGCAGGCCGCGGCGCAGAAGGCCCAGCAGGTCAACGCGATCGAGGCCCAGCTCGCCGCCGCCCAGGCCCAGCTGCAGACCCTGCAGATCCGCGAGCAGGCCGCCGAGCAGAAGTACATCGGGGCGATGGCCGATCTCGCCGCCGCCAAGGCCGTGCTCCAGGCCCGCCAGGCCGACGAGAAGCGTGCGCTCGCCGCGGTCGCGCTGGCCCGCACCCAGGTGGGCGAGATGGCCCGCAGCGCCGTCCAGGGCAACGCCGGGCTGCTGGCCTGGGCGCCCATCTTCGACGGCGGCAGCCCTCAGCAGGTCCTCGACCAGGCCGGCTCGTTCAACTCCTACTCGACCGTGCTCAAGGGCAAGTTCGACCAGCTCAAGTCGGCCGAGGCGAAGGCGGCGAGCGCGCAGGCGCAGGCCGCCGCCGCCCAGCAGGTCGTCCAGAACGCCGCGAACGCCGCAGCCCAGGCCAAGCAGGCGGCCGAGGCCGCCGCGGCTGCCCAGTCCGCCGCCGTCGCCGGGTACGCCGGGCAGCGCGCCGCGCTGATCCGCCAGCTCGCCGAGGCGCAGCGGGTGTCGGTGGCCATCGCCAAGCAGCGGCAGGACGGTCTCGAGGCGCAGGCCCGGGCCCGTCGGATCGCCGCGGCCAAGGCCCGCGAAGCCGCGATGAAGCGTCGCGAGGAGGCGGCGGCCCGGGCCGCGGCCGCCCGCCAGGCCGCCCAGGAACGCGCCGAGCAGCGCGCGGAGCAGCGGGCCAAGGCCCGCAGCCAGCAGGCCTCCTCCTCGAGCTCGGGATCGTCCAGCTCCGGCTCGTCGGGTTCGTCGGGTTCGTCGTCCAGCAGCTCCGGGTCCTCGGGCTCGTCGGGCTCGTCGAGCTCGGGTGGCGGGTACGGCGGCGGCTACACCAGTGCCGGGGCCCGCAAGGCGATCGCCTACGCCTACGCGCAGCTCGGCAAGCCCTACGTCTTCGGCGCCACCGGGCCGTACAGCTTCGACTGCTCGGGCCTGACCATGCGGGCGTGGGAGTCGGCCGGGGTCGAGATCGGGCACTACACCGGCATCCAGTGGAACAACGTCCAGCACATCTCGATGAGCCAGCTGCGGCCGGGCGACCTGGTGTTCTGGGGCTCCACCTCCAACCCGGCCTCGATCTACCACACCGCGATCTACATCGGCGGCGGCCGGATCATCCAGGCACCGAGCCCGGGCAACTACGTCAAGATCTCCGGCATCTACGACTGGATCACCCCGAACTTCTTCGGTCGGGTCTGACCCGGTCCGCCGTCGCCACGGCCGTCCCGCCCGTCCGGGTGGGGCGGCCGCTGCGTGGCAGGATGAGTCCATGCGGGCATCGACGACCATCCGTACCGAGTTGCGCGCCGACATCGAGTCGTGCGGCTACTTCCCGGACCTGGTCGAGGACGCGGTGCTGCTGGCGGCCGGCGACGAGCCGATCCTCGACTTCGTCGTGCACCACGAGCCGACGTTCGACCACGACGAGATCCACCGGCACCTGACCATCCTGCTGCTCACGCCGACCCGGTTGATCGTCGGTCACACCGACGACCACCCGCCGGAGCCCGGCCAGACCGGCACCTTCGCCGCCTCCTCGACCGAGGCGGTGCCGCTCCGGCTGATCAGCACCGTGGTGGTGACCCGCGTGGTCGAGGCGCCCGAGCAGTTCGACCGGCACACCCCGCGGGTGCCCGAGACCTGGGCGACGATCAGCTGGGGCGGGATGCGCCGGGTCGATCTCGAGCCGGCGACCTGCTCGGACCCGCAGTGCGAGGCCGACCACGGCTACACCGGCACCCTGGTCGGGGACGACCTGACGGTGCGGATGAGCGCCGCCGCCGACGGCGAGGAGCGGGTGGACCGGTTGATCCGGTTCGCCACCAGCCTCCAGCGCGTCGCCGGGGTCTGAGGGCCGGTGTCGCCTCGCCGTGCGTCGTCGGGCCGTACGGCCTCCCGGACGGCGAGCCGTCCCACCGAGCGGTCCGACCGGCTCGACGGGGCGGACGGGCTGAGTCGGCCGCACGACCCGTTCCGTGACCCGGTGCCGGACACCCCGGCACCGGCCGTCGACGACCTCACCCGCCCCGCCTACGGCCGCCGCAGCCTGTCCGACCTGCTGCCGAGCATCGGCGCGCACCTCGGCGTCCCGGGGTGCCCGAGAGACCTCGTCGGGGTGCGCCGGGCCGACGGCTACGTCGTCGTGCTGGTCGACGGCCTCGGCTGGACGCTGCTGCGCCAGTCGCTGGCTGGAGCGCCCTATCTGGCCGGGCTGGCCGAACAGACCGAGCCGTTGACCGCGACCGCTCCCAGCACCACGGCCACCAGCCTGGCCAGCCTGGGCACCGGGCTGCCGCCGGGGCGGCACGGGATCGTCGGCTACTCGACGCGCGTCCCGGACAGCGGTGCGGTGCTCAACGCGCTCACCTGGGACGCCGACGTCGACCCGCGGCGCTACCAACCGCACCCGACCCTCTTCGAGCGGGCGGCCGCCGCCGGGATCCGGACCACCTCGGTCGGGCTCGAGCGGTTCGCGGCCAGCGGGCTGACCGCCGCCGCGCTGCGCGGACCCGGGTTCGTCGGGCTGACCGAGGAGGCTCGGACGGAGCGCCGGGTCGCCGCGGTGGTCGAGGCGGCCACCGGACCGGGACGCGGTCTGGTCTACGTCTACGAGCGTCGGCTCGACCACGCCGGCCACGCCCACGGCTGGCGGTCCGGTGCCTGGCGCGACCGGCTGGCCCGGGTCGACGACCTGTGCCGGCAGCTCCGCGACGCGCTGCCCGCCGAGATCGCGCTGGTGGTCACCGGGGACCACGGGATGGTCGACGTCCCGGTCGGGCACCGGCTGGTCGTCGAGGACGAACCCGAGCTGGGCGCCGGCGTCGACACCCTGGCCGGCGAGGGACGCTTCCGCCAGCTCTACGTGGACCGGGACGACCCGGCCGCGGTGGCGGCGCGCTGGGCCGACCGGCTCGATGAGCGCGCCTGGGTCCGGAGTCGCGACGAGGCGGTCGAGGACGGCTGGTTCGGCCCGGTCGACGCGGAGGTGCGCGAGCGGTACGGCGACGTCCTGGTGGCGATGCGCAGCGACTGGGCGGTGATGACCCGGGCCTACCCGCGCGAGCTCGACCTGGTCGGGATGCACGGCTCGCTGACCCCGGCCGAGATGACGGTCCCGCTGCTCGTCGACTGAAGCTGGCAGGATCGTCCGGTGGCTGACTTCCTGTTCTTCACCGGCCCGATGGACTGCGGCAAGTCCACCCTCGCGCTGCAGATCGACCACACCAACAGCACCGGCGGACGTCAGGGACGGCTCTTCACCTGCCGCGACCGCGCCGGCGAGCCGACCATCTCGTCGCGGCTCGGGCTCCAGCGGCCGGCCATCGAGGTCGCCCCCGACTTCGACTTCTGGCGCTACGTCACCGAGCAGCTGACCGGCGGGCGGCGGATCGACTACCTGGTCTGCGACGAGACGCAGTTCTACACGCCGCGGCAGATCGACCAGCTCGCCCGGATCGTCGACGAGCTGCAGATCGACGTCACCGCGGTGGGCATCCTCACCGACTTCCAGACCCGGATGTTCCCGGGCTCGCAGCGGCTGGTCGAGCTGTGCGACCGGGTGGAGACGCTCCAGGTGCAGGCCCTGTGCTGGTGCGGGGAGCGGGCGACCCACAACGCGCGGACGGTGGACGGCCGGATGGTCACCGAGGGTGACCAGGTGGTGATCGGCGACCTGGCCGGAGAGGATCCGTCGCCCGGACCGGCCGAGCAGGTCGCGGTGCCCGACCTCGACCCGGAGGAGCCGGTGCTCGCTCCCGACGAGACCGACGACGACACCGACGAGGAGGAGCCGGCCCCGGTGCCCGCGCCGACCTGGACCCCGACCGAGGTGGACGTCCGGCCGGTGGTCGCCTACGAGGTGCTCTGCCGCCGGCACCACCGGCGCGGGGTCACCCGCGCGGTCGCCCGGGCCACCCTGTCCGACCCGCTGCCCTTCGCCCAGGGCGCCGAGGTGGGCTGACCCTGCTCCGACGTGGGCTGAGCCGGTCGAAGCCCGGCTGAGACCTGGGGTGAGCCGGTCGAACCCTGTGGGGACGCCGGCTGAGCCCGTCGAAGCCGTTGAGACGCCGGCTGAGCCGGTCGAAGCCGTTGGGACGTGGGCTGAGCGCTTCGAAGCCCGTGGGGACGTCGGCTGAGCCGGTCGAAGCCGTGGGGACGCCGGCTGAGCCTGTCGAAGCCGCGAACGGCCTCGCCCTTCGACGGGCTCAGGGCACGGTGGGTTGGCCCTTCGACAGGCTCAGGGCACCTCTTCCGGGCTCAGGGCCCCTCGTCCGGGCTCAGGGCGCGTGCAGCGGCTCAGGGGCGGACGGAGGCCCGAGGGATGGTCAGCATCCAAGGGTGGGTCGGGCCGAGGGGCGGGAGCCGCCAGCCGACCGTCGAGGTCGCCGTCGGGGTGCCGTCGTCACCGGCGCTGACCTGGCCGCGGACCTCGAGCCGGTGCGGCGTGTTGATCATCGCCAGCGCGGCCTCGAAGGTGTCCGGCCCGGTCCAGCCGGCGCTCGTCCCCACCAGCAACCGGCCCTCGGGCAGGTCGAGCTCGGTCCGGCACCAGCCGCCCGGGGTCAGCCCGAGCTCGTAGCGTCGTTCCCCGTCGCCGTCGGGGTGACCGAGCACCAGCCGGTCCTCGCTCACTTCGAGCACCGAGATCGGTGCCGGCTGCTCGGGGCTGGGCGGGGTCGGCGTCCACACCGGGGCGGGCACCGGCGCCGGATGTCCACCGATCACCGGCAGCGCCAGCGCGTCGAGCACGATCGGGTCGGGCGCGCCCGTCCCCGGGGCAGCGGGGTCGGCGGTGGCGTCGAGGGCGGGCAGCAGGTGCGCCCACACCAGGTCGAGCAGCGCCTGCATCTGGTCGGTGTCCGAGGTCATCGCCACCACGGCGTCCTGCTCGGGCAGCACCAGGCAGAACTGGCCGTAGGCACCGTCGCCGCGGAAGCCGTGCTGGGACCGCCAGAACTGGTAGCCGTAGCCCTGCTGCCAGTCGGTGGTCGGCTCACCCGGGTTCGGGGTGTGCGCGGTGCTGGCCTCGGCCGCCCAGCCCTCGGGGAGGACCTGCCGGTCGCCCAGCCGCCCGCCGTCCAGATAGAGCTGGCCGAACGCGGCGACCGCCTCGGTCGGCAGGTGCAGCCCGGAGAAGCCGATCTCGCGCCCGGCGGCGTCGGTCTGCCAGTAGGGCGTCGCGATGCCCAGCGGCTCGAACAGCCGCGGCGTCAGATAGCGGCTTAGCGGCTCGCCGACCAGCGACTGGACGATCACCGCGACCAGGTAGGTGGCGCCGTTGTTGTAGCAGAACACCGAACCCGGCTCCTGCTCCGGCGGCAGCGCGAAGAAGGCGACCGGCAGGTCGAGCGGCGGGTCGTGCCGCTGCGCCTCGACCCGGAGCCGGTCCAGCGTGTCGACGGTGTGCCCGGTGGCCATCCGCAGGGCGTCGCGGACGGTGATGCGGGCCGACCGGTCGTCGGTGATCACCTCCGCGGCGCCCGGGATGTAGCTGTGCGCCGGGCGGTCGAGGTCGAGCAGCCCCTCGGCCACCGCGAACCCGGCCGCCGTCGAGGTGAAGCTCTTGCTCAGCGAGTAGAGCAGGTGGACGTCGTCGCGGCGGTAGGGCTCCCACCAGCCGCGGGCCAGCTCGCGGCCGTGCTGGCGGACGATCAGCGAGTGCAGCTCGAGGGCGTCGTCGGCGGCCACACCGTCGAGGAACGCCTGCAGCGAGGAGGAGAAGTCCGGTCCGGACGTCGTCGGCATGCCGGTCACGCTACCCAACCCCGCACGGACGAGGATGGGTGGGATGAACGCCATGATCACGCCCGTGGACGGCGTCCTGGTGACCGCCGACGCCCTCGCGGTCGCCCTGGCCGGGACCGACGCGAGCGACCCGGCCCGCCCGGTGCTGCTGGACGTCCGCTGGACGCTCGGCGGGCCGTCCGGGCGCCCCGAGCACGAGGCCGGGCACGTGCCCGGCGCCCGGTTCGTCGACCTCGAGACCGAGCTCTCCGCCCCGCACCCGGCCGAGGCGACCCGGGCCCGGCCCGGGGGACGGCACCCGCTGCCCGCACCGGCCGACTTCCAGGCGGCGATGCGTCGCGCCGGGGTGAGTGGCGGACGCCCGGTGGTGGTCTACGACGGGTCGAACGCGCTGGCCGCGGCCCGGCTGTGGTGGCTGCTGACCGACGCCGGGCACTCGGACGTCACGGTGCTCGACGGCGGCTGGGCCGCCTGGCGCGACGGCGGTCACCCGGTGGAGACCGGCCCGGCCGGGCCGGCCGGGCCGGTGGTCGAGGGCGACTTCGTCGCACGGCCCGGGCACCGCCGGTTCTGGGACGCCGACCGGCTGGCCGCCGCGATCGCCGCGGGCACGGCGCCGGCGGTGGCCGACGTCCGCGGCTGGGAGCGCTACACCGGCGAGAGCGAGCCGGTCGACCCGGTCGCCGGCCACCTGCCGGGTGCGGTCAGCGCACCGTCGATGGACAACGTCGGCCCCGACGGCCGGTTCCGCCCGGCCGCGGAGATCGCCGCTCGCTACGCCGACCTCGACGCCGCGGCCGGGCCGGACGGGCCGGTCTTCTACTGCGGGTCGGGGATCACCGCCGCGCACACGCTGCTGGCTCGCGAGGCCGCCGGGCTGACCGCCGGCGCGATCTACCCGGGATCCTGGAGCGACTGGATCAGCGACCCCGACCGGCCGCGCGCGACCGGCGACGGTCCGCGAGTCTGAGCCGGTCGACCTGCGAGCGGGCTTCGACAGGCTCAGCCCGCGGTGCGTGCCGAGGGCTTCGACAGGCTCAGCCCGGGGTGCGATGGGCTTCGACGGGCTCAGCCCGCGGTGCGTGCCGGGGCTTCGACGGGCTCAGCCCGCGGTGCGTGCCGGGGCTTCGACGGGCTCAGCCCGCGGTGCGGTGTCGGGGGCTTCGACAGGCTCAGCCCGCGGTGCGGTGTCGGGGGCTTCGACAGGCTCAGCCCGCGGTGCGGTGTCGGGGGCTTCGACAGGCTCAGCCCGCGGTCGGCACCACCGGCGGCAGGGTGGACCACGGGAAGTTGATCCACCGGTCGGTACGCCGCCAGACGTAGTCGCAGCGGACCAGCGACCGGGGCTTCTCGTACAGCACCGCCGAGCGGACCTGCCCGACCTTGCTGGCCACGAACTCGATCACCGAGGCCAGGGTCTGGCCGGTGTCGGCGACGTCGTCGGCGATCAGCACCCGGGCGTCCGCGAGGTCGACGAAGTCGGGCACCGGCGGCAGGATCCGCGGCATCTCGAGCCGCTGGTCGATCCCGGTGTAGAACTCCACGTTCATCACGAAGGTGTTCTTGAGGTCGAGGGCGTAGCCGAGCGCGCCGCCGATCAGCAG
Organism: Microlunatus kandeliicorticis; assembly: GCF_014137855.1. Lineage (GTDB taxonomy): Bacteria > Actinomycetota > Actinomycetes > Propionibacteriales > Propionibacteriaceae > Microlunatus > Microlunatus kandeliicorticis. The sequence goes on along the minus strand of NZ_JACGWT010000005.1, from coordinate 11,515 downwards.
ACCGCCGCGCGCGATCGACAACACGATCTCCGGGTGCCACCCGTCGTCGGCCACCGCATGGGCCAGATCCCGGGTCGCCTGGCCGAAGAGGTCCCAGGTCAGCACCTCGCGGTCGCCGTCGGTCACCGCTTCGCTCGCCATGGCGGCAGGCTAGTGGAGGAGGGCCGAGGCCGCTTCCTGGTGTCCGGTCACCAGTGCGTCTCGTCGACGGGCTCGGGGATCCGTCGGCGGCTCGGGAGTCCGGGTGCTGGCAGGCTGGGGTGATGGACCTGCCGGCGGACACCCACGTGCACAGCGAGTACTCCTGGGACGTCTCGCCGGGCGGGCCCGGGCCGCACTCGCCCGCGCACGGGACGCTGCGCGGGCACTGCGCGCGCGCCGAACGGATCGGGCTGAGCACGGTGATCTTCACCGAGCACTGCGACCTCACCGGCTGGGGGATCGACGCCGAGGACGCCTCGCCCGCGCACCGGGTGCTGATCGGTGCGGACGGCATCCTGGTGCCGCCACTCCCGCGGCTGGACGCCTTCCGCGCCGAGGTCGAGCGCTGCCGTCGTGACCACCCGGGGCTGCGGATCCTCACCGGAGTGGAGTTCGGCCAGCCGCACCTCGACCTCGACCGCGCCCTGGCCGTGCTGGACCTGGCCGGTCTCGACCGGGTCAACGGTTCGCTGCACACCCTCACCGTCGACGGCGTCCGGTACGAGCCGATCACGCTGTACCGCCGCTGGCCCGCCGACCGGGTGATCACCGACTACCTGGCCGAGGCGGTGGTGATGGCCGGCAGTGACGCGGCGTTCCCGGTCTTCACCCACCTCGACTACGCGGTCCGCAGCTGGCCGACCGAGCGGCTCGGGCCGTTCGACCCCTACACCTTCGAGGAGCCGTTCCGGGCGGCGATGCGGGCGATCGCGGCCAGCGGCCGGGCGCTCGAGCTCAACGTCGGCGTGATCCGGCCGTGGATCGCGCAGTGGTGGGCACAGGAGGGTGGCCGGGCGGTCAGCTTCGGCAGCGACGCCCACACCCCGGACCGGCTGGCCGCGAACTTCCCCGACGCGGTCGCGATGGCCGAGCAGAACGGCTTCCGGCGCGGCCGCCGGCCGGAGGACTTCTGGACCCGGTGACCGCGCGCCGGGCCGTCCGGGAAAACCGTTGGGCGCGCCCGCTGACGGCCGGTAGAGTCCCGCGCAGCCCCACGCGAGCCGGCAGGTGATGTTCGCGCGTCTCAGGTGCCGCCCGACCGGGTGACCCTGTGGCCCAGCAGCGAATGGTGAGCAACCGCGCGGTTGCCCGGAGCAGAAGGCGTTGGAACCTGTGTCCACGAAGGGTGTCCCGACCGGCGGGTCGGACGGCGGTGGCGTGATCGTCGCCCAGCAGTTGATCAAGGACTACCGACGGAGCCGGCAGCGGCCCGGCCTGCTCGGCGCGCTCCGCGGGCTGGTCTCGCGCGACGTCGAGGAGCACCGGGCCCTCGACCGGCTCGACCTGCGGGTCGAGCCGGGAGAGTTCGTCGGGCTGCTCGGACGCAACGGTGCGGGGAAGACCACCACGATCAAGCTCTGCTGCGGGCTGTTGCGCCCGTCGGCGGGCGAGGTCCGGGTGCTCGGGCACCAGCCGTGGCGCCGCGAGTTCGCCTTCCTGCGCCGGATCGCCGTGGTGCTGGGCAACAAGGCGATGCTGTGGTGGGACGTCTCGCCGATGGACAGCTACCTGGTGCACCGGGCGATGTACGACCTCGACCACGACGACTTCGCCCGCCGGGTGGCCGGCCTGGCCGAGCTGCTCGACGTGACCACGGTGCTCGACGTCCCGGTCCGGCAGCTGTCGCTCGGCCAGCGGATGAAGTGCGAGCTGCTCGCCGCGCTGCTGCACCGCCCGGAGGTGCTGTTCCTCGACGAGCCGACCATCGGCCTCGACGTGGTCTCGACGGCGGCCGTCCGCGAGTTCCTCGCCGAGGTCAACCGCCGCGACCGGACGACGATCGTGCTGACCAGTCACGACATGGACGACGTCGAGCAGCTCTGCGACCGGGTGCTGCTGGTCGACGACGGCCGGCTCGGCTACGACGGCACGGTGGCCGACCTGGTCGCCCGGACCAGCCCGGACAAGGAGCTCCGGCTGACGTTCCGGCACCCGCCGCAGCTCCCGGCGGTCTGGCCGCGCGGCACCCGGATGGTCGGCCGGGAAGGGACGAGCGTCGAGCTGCGGGCCGAGCGTGACGCGGTGCCGGCGCTGCTGGGTGCCGCGGCCGGGTGGGGCGAGCTGGTCGACCTCGACGTCGGCGACGCCGACCTCGACCAGGTCATGCGCGACGTGCTGGCGGGCCGGTGAGCGCGCCGGTGGTCGCCGGTCGTGATCACGGTGGCGGTGATCACGGCCGTCATGATCATGATCAGCATGATCACGGGCATGATGATCCTGGTCGTGGCGGTCACGGTCGGCGCCGGCGGCTCCCACGCCAGCTGCGGGCGTTCGGCCGGCTGCTGGCCCTCAACATCTCGATGACCTTCGTCTACCGCGGCGACTTCCTGATGCTCCAGCTGGCCACCGTGCTGGTGCCGGTGATCTCGCTGCTGGTCTGGCGGGCGGCGGTGGCCGCCGGCGCCGACCTGCCGGTGGACCAAAGCTACCTCGACAGCTACTTCCTCGCGGTCAGCGTGGTCTCGATGGCCACCGCGTCTTGGACGGCGCCGTTCCTGTCCACCAGCATCCGCAACGGCGAGCTCAGCCGGTCGCTGTTGCGACCGGCGTCGCCGCACCTCGACGGCTACGCCAACAACCTCGGCGAGAAGGTGGTCAAGCTCGCCCTGCTGGTCCCGATCATCGTGGTGGTGGTGCTCGTGCTGCCCGAGACGCCGCGGGTGGTCGGCGACCCGCGGCACTGGGCGCTGGCGGTGGTCGCCGTGGTGGTGGCCGCGGTGATCGCGCACTGCTTCGAGATCGCCTGCGCCTCGCTGGCCTTCTGGTTCTCCGACGTCAACGGCTTCCTGGTCGCCCTCGAGCTGATCAAGGGGGTGCTGTCCGGCGCGGTGGTGCCGCTGGTGCTGATGCCGCCGGCCCTGGCCACCGCGCTGTCCTGGCAGCCGTTCCGGTTCTTCGTGTCCTTCCCGATCGAGGTGGCCACCGGGCAGGTGGCCGGCGGGGTCGCGTTCGGTTTCGCCCAGCAGCTCGGCTGGTTGCTGGTAGTCGGCGGGCTCAGCGTGCTGCTCTGGCGCACCGGGCTCCGGCGCTACGCGGCGTCCGGCGCATGAGCGCGACGCGGCGGGGCACCCTGGCCCGGCACCTCCGCACCTGGCGCGCGGTGCTGGTGCAGGCCGTCCGACGGGACGCGCAGTTCCGGGCGCAGGCCTGGACCACGGGGCTGGTCGCGCTGGCCCGGATCGTGGTCGGGGTGATCCCGGTGCTGGTGCTGGGGGCCCGCACCCCGGAGATCGGCGGCTGGACCGCGCGGCAGCTGATCGCGGTGGCCGGGTGCTACCAGCTGGTGCAGAGCCTGCTCGAGGTCTTCGTCGCGCCGAACCTGCTCCGGCTCAGCGGCTACGTCCGCACCGGCGAGCTCGACGGGGTGCTGATCCGACCGGTCGACCCGCAGTGGTTCTGCACCTTCCGCTGGGTCCAGCCGGCGGCGCTGACCGGCACCCTGGCCGGGGTCGCACTGGTGGTCGTCGGGCTGGGGGACAGCCACCCGACGCCGGGCGGGGTCGCGCAGGCGGTGCTCGCCCTGCTCTGCGGGACCGTGCTGCTCGCGGCGGTCTGGACAAACGCGGCCTATCTGGCCTTCTGGTTCAGCTCGGCCGACTTCGTCCACGACCTGGTCCTCGAGGCCTTCACGGCCGGACGATATCCGGTCAGCCTGTTCCCGACCGCGGTGCGGACGCTGATGATCTTCGTCGTCCCGGTCGGGGTGGCCAGCACCTACCCGGTGCAGGCGCTGACCCGCGGCCCGTCGGCCGGACAGGTGGTGATCATGGTCGGGCTGGGGGTGGTCGCGGTACTGGTCACCCGGCTGCACTGGCGGCTGGCCGTGCGGCGCTACGCCAGCGCGTCGAGCTGAGGACGCCGGGACGACGGCCCCAAACCGGCCTCAGTCGCGCTTGGGTCCGCCGAACATGATCTCGTCCCAGCTCGGCACCTCGGCCCGCTTCTTCTTGCGGGCCGGCTTGGCCGGGGCCGGGGCGGGCACGTCGACCAACGCGTCCTGCTCGAGCCCGTCCGCGGACCGGACGGTGCCGGTGCGCCGCTCCGGTCCCGGCTCGGACGCCGAGTCAGGAACGGCATCAGGAGCGGCACCGGTCGCCCGGTCCTTCGGCGGGTCCTGGAGCTCGGGCGGGATGGTCGCCGGCGCCTGCGGGCTGTCGGGGACCGCGTCCTCGAGGGTCGCGTCGTCGTCGTCCGGGTTCCCGCCGGGAGCCGGCGGCAGCTCGGGGCCGGGCCGCGCCTCGTCCTCCCCGGGGTGCGAGGGCTCGGCCTCCACCCCGGGGACCGCCTCGCCCTCCTCCTGGCTGGTGTCGTCCGACGGGTGGTTCTCGACCGGATCGGAGTCGACCAGGGTCGGCTCGGTGCGGGTCCGCACCCGGTGCGGGTCCAGCCCGGCGCCGGTGACGTCGTCGATCAGCTGCTCGCCGCTCTCGGGCTCCGGCTCGACCGGGTAGTTGATCGTCACGCCCGGCTCCCAGCCGAGGTCACCCTCGGTCTCCTCGGCCGCCAGGCCGGGGTAGACCCGGCCGGAGTCCTCGCTGTAGCCGACGCCGCCGAGCATGTCGTAGAGCAGGTCGAGCTCGGAGGCCTCGTCGAGCTGCTCGACCGGAACCCCGTCCTCGGTGTCGGGGGCGGTGTCGGTGTCGGGCGCGGTGTCGGCGGGTGCCGGGCTCGGAGCGCCCTGATCGCCGGCGTCCGGGCTGTCGGTAACCGGTCTGCCGGTGGCCGCGGGGTCCTCGGCGACGACCTCGACCCGGGTGACGGCGACCTCGGTCACCTCGACCACCGGGGCGTCCTGCTGGTCCGCTCCCGCGTCACCCGTGCCGCCGGCGGCGGCCGCGTCGACGGGCCGCTCCTGGATGGCGCGGACCAGCGCGAGCTCGTCGCTCAGCTCGAGCGTCGGCTCGGCGTCCGGGTCCTCCGAGCCGGGACGGCGCGGCTGGCGGCCCGGCTGCGGACCGTGCAGCGGGCTCTGCTCGCCGAGCACCCAGCGGGCCTCGTCGTTGCCGGCCACCGAGAACCGGCCGCGCGGGTCGAAGTGGAACAGCGCCTCCCGGGTGGCCTCACCCGAGGCGTAGCGGGCGGTGACCGCCCAGCGGCCGTCCTCGAGCCGGAAGGAGTCCCAGAGCACGGTCTCGGGGTCGATCGAGCGGGTGCCGAGGCGTTCGGCCACCACCGCCCGCAGCTCGCGGTGTCCCGACCCCTCGCCGCGGCGCCGGGCGGAGCTCCGCTGGGCCTGGGCCGCGACGTGCTCGCGCTCGGCCAGCACCGGGCCGGCGAACGGCTCGATCCGCTCGACCGGGACCCCGGCGGCGCGGGCGACGTCCTCGACCGACTCGCCCGAGCGGATCCGGGTCTGGATCTCGCGCGGTCTCAGTGCACTCTCCATCTCGATGTCCAGCTGCCCCTGTCTCGAATGGCCCGGTCCTGCTGGGCGTGACGTCCTGCTCGGCTCACCGTCGATGGGCCGCTCCCGGCTGCGTCGGGGACGTTCGGGATCGCGGATACCCGGCGTCGCAGCACCCGGTCCGCTCACCGGGACCAACCTACCGGTTCCCGCCCCGACCGCCCCGGAACGGGACGCTCCCACCGCGCCGTCGACCACCTTGCCGTCCGGTCGTAGTGTCGAACAGGTGAGCGAACAGACAGCGACGGCGCCGACGATCAGCACGGTCGGTGAGCTGCGGGCCTCGGGGTGGACGAGCCGGGGCGTCAAGGAGGAGATCCGGGCCAACCTGGTCGACCGGCTGCAGAGCCGCGAGGCCGCGTTCCCCGGCATGGTGGGCTTCGAGGACTCGGTGCTGCCCGAGCTCGAGGCGGCGCTGCTGGCCGGGCACGACCTGGTGCTGCTCGGCGAGCGCGGTCAGGGCAAGACCCGGCTGATGCGGACGGTGGCCCGGCTGCTCGACGAGTGGCAGCCCGAGGTGGCCGGCTGCGAGATCCACGACGACCCGTACGCGCCGGTGTGCCTGCGGTGCCGGGGGCTGGCCGCCGAGCTCGGCGAGGACCTCCCGGTGTCCTGGCGGCACCGCGACGACCGCTACACCGAGAAGCTCGCCACCCCCGACACCAGCGTCGGCGACCTGGTCGGCGACGTCGACCCGGTCAAGGTGGCGCAGGGCCGCACCCTCGGCGACCCCGAGACCGTCCACTACGGGCTGGTGCCGCGGACCAACCGCGGGCTGTTCGGGCTCAACGAGCTCCCCGACCTGGCCGAGCGGATCCAGGTCGCGCTGTTCAACGTCCTCGAGGAGCGCGACATCCAGGTCCGCGGCTACTCGCTGCGGCTGCCGCTCGACCTGCTGCTGATCGCCACCGCCAACCCGGAGGACTACACCAACCGGGGCCGGATCATCACCCCGCTCAAGGACCGGTTCGGCGCGGAGATCCGCACCCACTACCTCGACGACGTCCACGACGAGGTCGCACTGCTGGCCCAGGAGGCGGAGCTGGTCGCCGAGGTCGGCGACCACCTGCTCGAGGTGCTGGCCCGGTTCACCCGCGGCCTGCGGGACAGCTCGGCGGTCGACCAGCGCTCGGGCGTGTCGGCCCGGTTCGCCATCGCCGCAGCCGAGGGCGTCGCCGGGTCGGCGCTGCGCCGGGCCGCCCGGACCGGGGAGTTCCTCTCCGCCCCGGTGGCCCGGGTCTGCGACCTGCCCCAGGTGATCCCGACCCTGCTCGGCAAGATCGAGTTCGAGATGGGCGAGGAGGGACGCGAGCGCGCGGTGCTCGACCACCTGCTGCGGGTGGCCGAGGCCGAGGTGTTCCGCGACCGGCTCGGCGGGCTCGACCTGTCCGGGTTCACCGCGGTGTTCGGCGACGGCGCGGTGGTGGAGACCGGCGACCTGGTCACCGCCTCCGACCTGCTCCGCCAGCTCGGAACGGTGCCCGGTCTGTCCAAGGTGCTCGACCGGCTCGGCTACGGCGACGACGCCGGCCCCGGCCAGGTCGCCGCGGCCGCCGAGTTCGTCCTCGAGGGCCTCTACCTCACCCGACGGATCGACAAGGACACCGTCGGCGGCCGGACCGTCTACGGCGCCTGAGGCGGAACCGATGGCCTACGAACACCGTGACCGCGGTTACCGCTACGGCCCGTGGTCCGGTGGTCCGGACCCGCTGGCCGCGCCGCTGGACGTCCGCGACGCGATGGACCAGCTCGGTCGCGACATGCTCGCTTCGGGCAACCTCGGCGAGGCGCTCCGCGATCTGCTGCGCAACGGCGCCGACGGCCGCCAGGGCCTCGACCAGCTGGCCGAGCGGATCCGGCGGATGCGGCAGCAGGCCCGGCGCCGCGGCAACCTCGGCTCGACCCTCGACCAGGTGCGGGCGGCGCTCGACCAGGCGCTGGCCGCCGAGCGGGAGACGCTGGCCGGCGAGGAGGGCCCGGACGCCCGGCTGGCCGAGATGGAGCTGGCCACCCTGCCCGACGACGTCGCCGGCGCGGTCCGCGGGCTCGACTCCTACCCGTGGCACTCGCCCGAGGCGAAGCAGATCTACGACTCGATCCAGCAGATGCTCCAGCGCGAGGTGCTGGACGCCCAGTTCAAGGGCCTGAAGCAGGCGCTGGAGAACCCCGGCTCGGCCGAGAACCAGGCCGCGATGCAGCGGGTCAAGGACATGATGTCCGACCTCAACGCGCTGCTCGCCGCGCACGCGCGGCAGGAGGACACCACCGACCAGTTCCGCGAGTTCATGGACAAGCACGGGGAGTTCTTCCCCGACGACCCCCAGGACGTCGACGAGCTGATCGACAGCCTGGCCCGGCAGCAGGCCGCCGCCCAGCGGATGATGAACAGCCTGAGCCCCGATCAGCGCGAACAGCTCGGCCAGCTGATGAGCCAGGCGCTGAGCGACGTCGACCTGGCCTCCGAGATGGCCCAGCTGGCCGACAACCTGCGGGCGCTGCGGCCCGGGCTCGACCGGCAGTCGCCGACCGGGATGGGCAGCCAGCCCGGCCAGGGCGAGCCGATGGGCTACTCCGACGCGGTCAACGCGGTCGCCGACCTCGCCGACCTCGAGGCGCTGGAGGACCAGCTGTCGCAGAGCGGGGTCGGCTCGACCCTCGACGACGTCGACGTCGAGGCGCTCGAACGCCACCTGGGCTCCGGCGCGGTCCGTGACTTCACCGCGCTGCGCGACCTCGAGCGCGAGCTCGAGCGGCAGGGCTACCTGCGTCGTGACGAGGACGGCATGCGGCTGACCCCGAAGGCCGTCCGGCGGCTGGGGGAGTCGGCGCTGCGCCGGGTGTTCTCCCAGCTCGAGGCGCGCGGACACGGCGACCACGACGACCGGCGCACCGGGTCGGCCGACGAGGCGACCGGGCTGACCCGGCCGTGGACGTTCGGCGACGAGCTGCCGATCGACGTCCCGCGGACCGTCCACAACGCCCTGCAGCGGCGGTCCTCGGCCGGGCTGGCGCCCGGGTCGGCCGGCGGCACGGTGACCCTCGAGGTCGACGACTTCGAGGTGACCGAGACCGAACGCCGCACCTCGGCGGCGGTCGCGCTGTGCGTGGACCTGTCGAACTCGATGTTCTTCGACGGTCGCTGGGGCCCGATGAAGCAGACCGCGCTCGCGCTGTCGCACCTGGTGGCCACCCGGTTCCGACAGGACGAGCTGCAGATCATCGGGTTCGGTCGGGCCGCCCACCGGCTCAGCGCCGTCGAGCTGGCCGAGGTCGAGCCGAGCTGGGTGCAGGGCACCAACCTGCAGCACGCGCTGATGCTGGCCGCCCGGCACCTGCGGCGGCACCCGGACGCCGAGCCGGTGGTGCTGGTGGTCACCGACGGCGAACCGACCGCGCACCTGCTCGACGACGGCACGCCGTTCTTCCACTGGCCGGTGACCGCCGAGACCGTCCGGGCCACCGTCGGCCAGGTCGACGAGCTGGCCCGCTACGGCGCCACGATCAACACCTTCATGCTCGGCGAGGACCCCGGGCTGGCCCGGTTCGTCGACGCGATGGCGCGCCGGGTCGGCGGCCGGGTGTTCACCCCCGACATCGGCCGGCTCGGCGAGTACGTGGTCGCGGACTACCTGCGGGCACGGCGCGGGCGACGCTGACCGCCGGCGCGCGAGGTCGTCGGACGGATCACCGCTCGGCCGGCGGCGGGTCGACCACCCACGGCCCGCAGCCGGACAGCGGTCGGGCCCGGCGCTCGGCGACCAGGGCGGCGACCCGGCGCACCGCGGTCGGGCGGAGCGCCGCGACCGCCGCGGCGGAGGCCACGTCGCGCCGGACGTAGTCCTGGCCGGGGACGATCGCCCGGTAGTCCCGGCGGAGACGCGGGTCGGACCGCAGCCCGGCGTCCCACGGCCGGTGCAGGTGCAGGAAGGTCGGCCGCACCACGCCGAACACCTGCTCGGCCACCGCGGCGGTGTCGCCGCGGCCCCGGTCGCGGGCGATCACCCGGTCGGTCAAGCCGGCCAGGTCGACCACCCGCAGCCGGCTGACCAGCAGCACCCCGCCGATGTCCGGCACCACCAGCGTCCCGGTGCGGACGCCCAGCCGGTCGGCGTACAGGTCGAACAACCGGCCGTACCGGTCGGCCACGAAGCAGCCCGAGATCGTCGGCGTCCGGGCGAAGGCGTCGAGGCGGCGCGCGTCGTCGGCCACGGCCGCGCCGGCCAGCAGCGCGGCGACCACGGCGAGGACGACCGCGGTCGCCGGCCCGCGGCGTCCGGGCCACCGAGCCCCGCGCGGCGCCGGCGACTCCCGGCCGGACACCGGCGACGCGACCGCGACCCCGGCACCGACGGCCAGCACGCCGAGCAGCGCCGAGCCGAGCACCGTCGCCGGAGTGGCGAACCGGTACTCGGGCATCCAGTCGGGACGCAGCACCGCGAACCCGGCACCGCCCAGCGCCGCGCAGACCAGCAGCGGTGCCGCCGCCGTCGCCGTCGCGGCTGACTGTGTCACCGGACGGGCGGCCCGGGTCCGCGCAACCAGCAGCACCGCCGTGGAGAGCGCGGCGAGCAGCACCAGCGGCAGCCCGGCCGCCGACACCAGGCCGGCGGCCCGGGCCGGCACGCCGAGGTCGAGCCCGCCCTGGCTCTTGGCCACCGCGGTGTTCGGCACCCACAGCCCGAAGGTCGCGTGCCGGGCCAGCAGCAGCGCCCCGGCCGGCAGCGCGAAGGCCGCGACGCCGAACGCTCCGGGCGGGAGAGCGCGACGCAGCGCGGACCGGAGCCGGCCCCGGCCGCGGGGTGCCGCGCCGACCGCGACGACCAGCAGGGTGAGCGGGTGGGCGGCGGCGAAGACCAGCCCGTCGGGACGCGTGGCGGCCAGGCCGAGCGCGAGCAGCCCGGCGAGCGTCGCGGTGCGGAGCGCGAACAGCCGCCCGCGGGCCCGCGCGGTGCCGAGCAGCGCGGCGAGCGCCGCCGCCAGCAGGCCGTAGAGCGGGTTCTCCAGTCCGCTGCCGGTCCAGATCACGTAGGCAGGGGAGAGCGCCAGGGCGAGCCCGGCCACCAGGGTGGCGGTCGCCGTCCGCCGGGGCCCGCCCAGCACCGACCGGGCGGTGGCCCGGATGGCGAGCAGGGTGAGCACGAAGGCGACCACCGCCAGCGCGCGCACCACCAGCACCGTGTCCTCGACGCCGGCCAGCCGGTGGCCGCGGTCGAACACGCCGAGCAGCCGCAGCCCGGCCAGCAGCAGCGTCCAGGTCGGGTTGGAGAACCCCTCGACCGCCGCGGCCCCCGGCTGCTGGGCGAAGCCGCCGCCCTCGCTGAGCGTCCGGGCGTAGCCGAACGAGATCAGCGCGTCGTCGACCAGCCAGTGGCCGAGCCGGGCCAGTCGGCTCAGGTAGACGAGCACCGGCAGCGCCAGCGCGAGGACCCCGAGCACGACCCCGGCCGGGTTCCGGCGCGCCGAGCGCGGGGTGGCCCCGGGCCGCGTCGGAGCGACGGCCGCGGTGTCGTTGACCGCGGGGCCCTCGGCCCCGGTTCGCCGAGGTGCGGTGCGCTCGGTTGCGGCGGCCAGGCTCACGCGGCTCCTCGGGGTCGGGGCCCGCCGGACGGGCGCGAAGGCGCCGACGCTCGCCGGCGGACCGAACGCTAGGGACGGGTCGTGAACACCCGCAGAACAGCGGTTGTCGTGTCGGGGACGGGTGAGCCGGCGCTCGGGCGACGCTCAGGACGGCTCGGGCTCGGGAGCGACGGCCGGCTCGTCGGCCGACGGCCGGCCGGCCGCCGGCACGCTCAGCGAACCGGCGACCAGCACCACCCCGGCCAGGGCGAGCGCGACGAAGGCACCGAACGCGTGCCACACGTCGACGGTGCGCCCGACCACCGCGCCGCCGACCGCGATCCCGGCGGCCAA
>NZ_JACGWT010000004.1 GCF_014137855.1 Microlunatus kandeliicorticis | reverse complement strand
CCCGCTGGTCCCGCGCGACCTGTTCGGACTGCCCGAGCCGACCGAGCCGCTCGGGGAGGCGGCGGCCGAGGCCACCCCCATACCGCTGGGAGCCGGTCCCGCCGGTGACCGGGCCGCCGACGACCACCACGAGCAGGACCGACCGGACGGTGACCGGCCGGAGCAGGAGCAGACCGGTGGTGCTCGCGAGGTCACCGGCCCGGTGCTGGTCACCGACGACGAGCCGGCTCGGGGGCGGGTCCGGTGATCCGGCGTCGGAAGCTGATCCGCGCGGTCGTCGCGGTGCTGGCCGTGCTGGCCGTGCTGGTCACTGCCGGCTGCGTGTCGATCCCCACCAGCGGCAAGGTCGAGCAGGTCGAGCAGGTCCGCGGGCTGCCCGACAACCGCAGCGAGATCGTCCCGAAGCCACCGGTGCAGGACGCGCCGCCGCGGCTGATCGTCGAGGGCTTCCTGTTGGCCATGACCCGCTACGAGCCCAACTACGACGTGGCCCGCCAGTTCCTCACCAGCGCCAGCCGGCAGTCCTGGCGACCCGGTGACAAGGTGACGATCTTCGACGACCGGCAGCTGGCCACCACCGACGACTCGGCGGTGCTGTCGGCCACCCGGACCGGCGTGCTCGGAGCCGACGGGGCGTACCAGCCGAGCAGCGGCGAGCTGGTGCAGAACTTCGGCATGGTCAAGGAGAACGGCCAGTGGCGGATCGGCAACCCGCCGGACGGGCTGCTGATCTCGCAGACCAGCTTCGCCAGCGCGTTCACCCCGTTCGACCTGTACTTCTACGACCCGAGCTTCACCGCGCTCGTCCCCGACCCCATCTACCTGCCCAGCGAGGGCCGGATCGAGGCCTCGCTGATCCAGGCGCTGCTCAACGGGCCGTCGGCCTGGCTGAGCCCGGCGGTGACCACCGCCTTCCCGGCCAAGACCACGCTCAACACCAACTCGGTGCCGGTGGTCGACGGGCTGGCCCAGGTGTCGCTGAGCGGCCAGGTGGCCGGGCTGACCGACGACCAGCGGAGCAACCTGGTCGCGCAGATCACCTGGACGCTGCGGCAGCAGACCGGCATCCGCGGTGTCCAGCTCACCGTCAACAACGAGCCGCTCACCGTCCGCGACCAGGTGACCCAGGGCAACGAGACCTTCATCCCGATCGACGCCGGCGCGCAGAAGGGGCCGATCTCGCCGCAGGCCAGCACCACCCTGGTCGGCGCCTCCGGCTCGAACGGCAACACGGTGGTCACCGTCGACGAGACTGGCGAGAGCCCGGTCCTCCGGCCGGTGCCGGGTCCCTTCGGCAAGGCCGCCTACGCGATCGACAGCCTCGCCGCCTCGACCTCGGGCTCCACCCTGGCCGCGGTCACCGACGGCCGCACCACGCTGCGCCGGGGTGCGGTCGCGGCCGTCGACCCGGTGGTGGTGCTCGACAAGGCCCGGGCGCTGCTACGGCCGCAGTTCACCCGCTACGACGAGCTCTGGACGATCGGCCAGGACGCCACCGGGACCCCGACGATCTGGGTGGCGCGCGGGTCGTCCACGGTCGAGGTCCGGCCCGACTGGCTCGGTGACCTGGACGTCACCGCGTTCCGGATCTCGCCCGACGGGTCGCGGCTGGCGGTGGTGGGGGAGCAGAACGGCAGCGACGTGCTGGCCCTGGCCACCATCGTCCGCGGGGACCACCTGACCATCGGCCCGCTCCGTGAGATCCAGGTCGCGCCGTCGGGCTCGGCGCTGCGACGGCTCGACGACGTCGGCTGGATCACCCCGACCGAGCTGATCGTGCTGGGCTCGCCCGGGCCGAGCGCCTCGGTCGAGCCGTACGGGGTCGAGCAGGACGGCTCGAAGACCGAGCGGCTCGGCAGCAGCGACGACTGGCGGGCCACCAGCATCGCCACCGCGATCGACCCGAGCTCGCTGTTCCGTGCGGTGATCGCCGGCCAGGGCGACGAGACCTGGGTCTACCGGAGCAGCGACTACTGGCCGCCGTTCTCGTCCAAGCTGCGGGTGCCGGCCTACCCGGGCTGAGCCGGCCGCGGGCTCGTCCACAGCGGGGAGCGACCCCGGAGCGCCGTCCACAGACCGGCCGGGCCGACCACCTCCCCAACGGGCCACCGTCCCAGGGTGGGGGCGTGGAACCCGCACGCTGGCCCGCACGCCGCCGCGCTCACGAAGTCTCAGGCTCGGTCTCGGGCACAGGGTCGGGCGGGGTGTCGGGGCGCGCTGCCGGACGGCTCGCGCTGGAGAGCGCGGCCGACCTGCTGCTCGGCGCCCGCTGTCACGGCTGCGGCGCTCCGGGGCTGACGGTGTGCGGACGGTGCCGGGACGCGGTGCTGGCCCGGCGCCCCCGGCCGGTGCTCCCTGAGCCGTGTCCCGACGACTTCCCGCTCACCGTCGCGGCCGGGCCGTCCGACCCGGTGCTCCGCGAGCTGATCAGCGCCCACAAGGACCGGCAGGCCTGGACGCTCACCGGCTTCCTCGGGGACCGGCTGGGCGACGCGGTGGTGCGGCTGCTCGTGCTGACCGGGCGGCTCGAGCGGGCGGGGACACCCACGGAGACGCCCGTGGTGCTGGTGCCGGTGCCGTCGTCGGCTGCGGCGGTCCGTCGTCGCGGCCGGGACGCCACGCTGGCGCTGGCCCGGCGGGCGGCCCGCCGGGCGAGCGTGGCCACCGGTGGTCCGGTGGGCGCCCGCGTGCTGCTGCGGCCGGCCCGCCGGTTGGCCGACCAGAGCGGTCTCGACCGGGTGGCGCGGGCGGCGAACGTCCGGGGCGCCTTCCGGACCGCCGGACGGTGGCGGCTCGGCCCGCTCGACCTGTCCGCCCTCACCGGTCGGGGGCTCGATGCCGGGCGGTACGCCGGGACGCCGGTGGTGGTGGTGGACGACCTGGTCACCACCGGCGCGAGCCTGCTCGAGGCGGCCCGGACGCTGGAGCGCGCCGGGCTGCCCGTGCTCGGTGCGGCGACGGTCGCCGCGACCCGGCGGCGGAGCCCGTCGCGACCGGCGGCCGCGTCTGTGAATCTGCTGTCGGTTCGCCGGCCGGGCACCCCGCGCCTGGCTTTCCCCGGGGGCGGCGGCTAACGTCACTCCATGGAGCGCTCGTCCTGCGATCCGCTTCCCGACGACCCGGTCCGTGGGACCGCCCGTCGGGGGATCTGCGGGGCCGGTCGCCGGCCCGCTGACGGTCCCGTCCGCGGGGCCGCCCGGCCGGAGTCCCGGCCGCTCCCCGTCCTCGCATCCACGCCGAGCCCGGCTCGGAGACCTGCTGACGCGGGCGCTCCGGACCGGGCTCGCGCGTTTCCGGATGCCGTGATCACCGATGGCGCAGCGCGCCCGAGGAGGCAGAGATGGATGTTGTCGTGAAGAGCCGGCACTGCACGGTGCAGGAGGGGTTCCGCTCCTTCGTGGAGGAGAAGATCACCCGGCTCGAGAAGCTCAACGACCGGGTCATCCGGGTCGAGGTCGAGGTCTCGGCCGAGCGGAACAAGCGACAACACGACCAGGCCAGCCGCGTCGAGATCACGCTCAAGGGCAAGGGTCCGGTGGTCCGGGCCGAGGCCGCCTCCGAGGACAAGGTGGCCGCCTTCGACATGGCGTTGGACAAGCTGATGGCCCAGCTCCGCCGCTCGGCCGACCGACGGCGGGTGCACCGCGGCAGCCGGCGACCGCGCTCGCTGCAGGAGGCCGCCGCCGACCAGCCGCTGGAGACGCCCGAGGGCATGGACGGCACGGACGGCGACCAGGACCCGGGCACCCGGACCGTGGCCGGGATGGAGGTCCAGGGCGACGGACCGCTGGTGGTCCGGGAGAAGACGCACCAGGCCGCGCCGATGAACCTGGAACAGGCCCTGCACGAGATGGAGCTGGTCGGTCACGACTTCTTCCTGTTCGTCGACGCGGATACCCACCGGCCGGCGGTGGTGTACCGCCGTCACGGCTACGACTACGGCGTCATCCACCTCGAGACCGTCGAGGAGCTGGTCGACGCCTGAGACCCGCGGAGGCCGGGCCGGACTGTCGGTGCCGCTCCCTAGGGTGAGCGCATGGCGACGTCCAGCCCGGCCCCCAGCCCGGCCCCGCGGCGCCCGCGCGAGAGCCTGAGCCGGGCCGAGGCGCGGCGGGTGGTGCTGGCTGCCCAGGGCCTCGGTCGGCGCCCGGACCGGGTCCCGGGGATGCGGGACCTGCAGGGCCACGTCGACCGGCTGGCCCAGTTCCAGATCGACTCGATCAACGTCGTCGCCCGCGCCCACTACCTGCCGCTGTTCTCCCGGCTCGGCCACTACGACCCGGCCCTGCTCGACCGGGCCGCCGGACGTGCGCCACGGCGGCTGTTCGAGTACTGGGGGCACGCGGCGAGCCTGATCGACGTCACCCTCCAGCCCGCACTGCGCAGCCGGATGCAGGGCTGGGCCGAGACCGACATGTGGGGTTCGGTCAAGCGGATCCGGGACGAGAAGCCCGAGCTGCTCGACTGGGTGCTGGCCGAGCTCGACCGCCGGGGCCCCACCAGCGCCCGCGACCTCGACCCGGACCCGGAGCGGCGGCGCGACCACTGGGGCTGGAACTGGTCGGACGTCAAGACCGCCTGCGAGTGGCTGTTCTTCACCGGCGCGATCACCGCGGCCCGGCGGAACAGCTCGTTCGAACGGCTCTACGACCTGCCCGAACGGGTGCTGCCGCCGTCGGTGGTCGCCACCCCGACCCCCGACGAGCCAGAGGCGATGCGGACCCTGGTCCGCCGGGCCGCGCAGGCGCTCGGGCTGGCCAGCGAGCCCGACCTGCGCGACTACTTCCGCACCCGCCCGGAGCGGACCAAGCAGGCGGTGGCCGAGCTCGTCGAGGCCGGTGAGCTGCTCCCGGTCCGGGTGCACGGCTGGGACGACGTCGGCACCCGCGGACGGCAGCTCTACCTGTGGCACCGCACCGTCGTCCCGCGTCGGGTCGAGGTCTCCGCCCTGGTCAGCCCGTTCGACTCGGTGATGTTCGAGCGGGACCGGCTGGCCGCACTGTTCGACTTCGACTACCGGATCGAGATCTACGTCCCCGAGGCCAAGCGGCGCTACGGCTACTACGTCTACCCGTTCCTGTTCGGCGAGCGGTTCGCCGCCCGGGTCGACCTCAAGGCGGACCGCGCCTCCGGGGTGCTCCGGGTCAACGGTGCCTGGGCCGAGGCCGGGATCGACCGGCCGACTGGGGAGGTGGCCGCCGCGTTGGCCGCCGAGCTCCGGCTCGCCGCCGGCTGGCTGGGTCTCGGCGACGTCGTGGTGCAGCCGCGCGGCGACCTGGCCGCTGCGCTCTCCGGCGCGGTCTCCGGCGGGCTCGGTTCCGGCCAGGGCGCGCCGCGGGACGGGACGGCCGACCGGCCGCCACCCTGAGCGGACCGACCGCTCAGGCCCGGCGCATTACGATGGACGAGCGGTCGCCCCGCGCCGGGCACCGTGGCCACCCCCCGCGGCCACCCCGAGCCACCGGTGCGGCCCCGCGCCGATCCACCCGCTGTCTACTCCCAGGAGCGTTCGACCCGTGGCAATCATGGACAGGCTGCTGCGTGTCGGCGAGGGCAAGATCCTCCGCCGGCTCAAGAGCATCGCCGATCAGGTCAACTCCATCGAGGAGGACTTCGAGGCGATGAGCGACGACGAGCTCCGCGGTCAGACCGACGAGTTCAAGAAGCGCCTCGCCGACGGCGAGTCCCTCGAGCAGCTGCTGCCGGAGGCGTTCGCCACCGTCCGCGAGGCCACCAAGCGGGTGCTCGGCAAGCGTCACTACGACGTCCAGATCATGGGTGGGGCCGCGCTCCACCTCGGCAACATCGCCGAGATGAAGACCGGTGAGGGCAAGACCCAGGTCGCGCTGCTGCCGTCCTACCTCAACGCGCTGACCGGCCGCGGCGTCCACGTGGTCACGGTCAACGACTACCTGGCCAAGTTCCAGTCGGAGCAGATGGGCCGGGTGCACCACTTCCTCGGGCTGGAGGTGGGCGCGATCCTCTCCCAGATGACCCCGGAGGAGCGCCGCCGGGCCTACGCCTGCGACATCACCTACGGCACCAACAACGAGTTCGGCTTCGACTACCTGCGCGACAACATGGCGCTCAGCCTCGACGAGTGCGTCCAGCGCGAGCACCACTTCGCCATCGTCGACGAGGTCGACTCGATCCTGATCGACGAGGCCCGGACGCCGTTGATCATCTCCGGCCCGGCCGAGGACACCCAGCAGTGGTACCCGACGTTCTCCAAGATCGTCGAGCGGCTCCGGCGCGACGCCGACTACGAGGTCGACGAGAAGAAGCGCACGGTGGCGATCCTCGAGCCCGGCATCGACAAGGTCGAGGACCGGCTCGGGATGGACAACCTCTACGAGTCGGCCAACACCCCGCTGATCAGCTATCTCAACAACGCGCTCAAGGCCAAGGAGCTGTTCAAGCGCGACAAGGACTACGTGGTCATCGACGGCGAGGTGCTGATCGTCGACGAGCACACCGGCCGGGTGCTCCAGGGCCGTCGGTACAACGAGGGTCTGCACCAGGCGATCGAGGCCAAGGAGCGGGTCGAGATCAAGGACGAGTACCAGACGCTCGCCACGATCACCCTGCAGAACTTCTTCCGGATGTACGAGAAGCTCGCCGGCATGACCGGTACGGCGATGACCGAGGCCGCCGAGTTCCAGAAGATCTACGGCCTCGGGGTGATCCCGATCCCGACCCACAAGCCGATGATCAGGACCGACCAGCGCGACCTGATCTACCGCACCGAGGAAGCCAAGTTCGCCGCCATCGTCGAGGACGTGGCCGAGCGGCACGAGAAGGGCCAGCCGGTCCTGATCGGCACCGCCAGCGTGGCCAAGAGCGAGATCCTCTCGACCATGCTGACCCAGGCCGGTGTCGCGCACGAGGTGCTGAACGCCAAGCAGCACGAGCGCGAGGCCGCGATCGTCGCGCTGGCCGGCAAGAAGGGCGCGGTCACCGTGGCCACCAACATGGCCGGCCGCGGCACCGACATCATCCTCGGCGGCAACCCCGAGTTCCTCGCCGACGCCCGGCTGCGGGCGCGCGGGCTCGACCCGGTCGAGCATGCAGAGGAGTACGAGGCCGCCTACCCCGAGGTGCTCGAGGAGATCGAGTCCGAGAGCCAGGGCGAGCACGACGAGGTGGTCGAGTTCGGCGGGCTCTACGTGGTCGGCTCGGAGCGGCACGAGTCCCGCCGGATCGACAACCAGCTCCGCGGCCGGTCCGGTCGTCAGGGCGACCCCGGCGAGTCCCGCTTCTACCTCAGCCTCGGCGACGACCTGATGCGGCTGTTCAAGTCCGACATCGTCGAGTGGGTGCTGCAGGCGTTGCGGGTGCCCGACGACCAGCCGATCGAGAACAAGAGGGTGAGCAGCTCGATCGCCAGCGCCCAGAGCCAGGTCGAGGCGCAGAACTTCGAGGTCCGCAAGAACATCCTCAAGTACGACGACGTGATGAACCGCCAGCGTCACGCGGTCTACGGCGACCGGCGCAAGGTGCTCGAGGGCGCCGACGTCGAGGCCCAGCTGCGCAACGCGGTCGACACGGTCATCGAGCAGGGCGTGGTCGCGGCGACCGAGGGCTTCAGCGAGGACTGGGACCTCGAGCAGCTGTGGACGCAGATGCGCACCCTCTACCCGGTCTCGCTCGACCTCGACGAGTACGAGGGTCGCGACGACCTCGAGCGCGACGAGCTGGTCGCCGCGTTCAAGGAGGACGCCTCCCGGGCCTACGACGCCCGCGAGGAGGCCGTCGGGGCCGAGACCATGCGCGAGCTCGAGCGCCAGGTGATGCTCACCGTGCTCGACCGCAAGTGGCGCGAGCACCTCTACGAGATGGACTACCTGCGCGAGGGCATCGGGTTGCGCGCCATGGCCCAGAAGGACCCGCTGGTCGAGTACCAGCGCGAGGGCGGCGAGATGTTCAACCAGATGATGGACGCCTTCATGGAGGAGGTCGTCGGGTTCGTCTTCAACCTGCAGGTCGAGCCGACCGCCGCGCAGAAGGTCGGCGTGGTGGCCGGGAGCGACGGCCAGGCCCTCCAGGTCGGCCGGACGTCACGGAACGACCAGGGCTCGGTGCTGATCGAGTCGGGCCCGGACCCGGACGAGCCCGGGGTGGAGATCCGCCGGGTCGACGACCACGGTGACCACGACCATGATCACGACCACAATCATGATCACGACGGGCACGCCCACGGGAACGGCAACGGCAGCAACGGCTCAGGGGCCGCTGTCAGGGCCAAGGGCCTGGGCGGTTCGCGTCCGCGCGAGCTCAGCTACAGCGCCCCCGGCGAGGACGGCAGCGCGCAGCAGACCCGCGGCACCACCGCCACCGAGGTCGACGAGTACGCCAACGTCGGCCGCAACGCTCCGTGCCCGTGCGGCTCGGGCAAGAAGTTCAAGATGTGCCACGGCCGCTCCGGCGCCTGAGCGTCCTCACCGCAGCGCACGCCTACGCAGCGCACGCCGCAGCCCGGCTGACCGACGGTCAGCCGGGCTGCGGCGTCTGCGGACCGAAGTCGAGCGCCGTGCACAGCCAGCGCTCGCCGCGACCCTCGAGCCGGAGGGCCATCGCCGTCGGCGCGGGACCACCGACCACCACGGCGACCTCGACGGCGCCGGCCGAGGGCCGCTGGACCCGCACACCGATCCGGGTGGCCGGTCCGCCCGCCACTCGCCCCGCCGGGAGCGAGCCCGCCAGGAGCGTGGCCCGTGCGCGGTCGCGGCGCAGCTGGCGGCTCCGCAGCACCACCGTGGCCAGCGCCCGTTCGTCGGTCCAGCGAGCCAGCTGAACGGCCGGACGGCGTCCGTGGACCACCTCGACCACCAGCCCGGCCAGCCATCGGCTCCATCGCTCGGGATCCGGGAGCCCGGGAACGGACGACGTGCTGACGAGGTCGGAGCCGGACCGCCGACGCTCTGGACCCGGCGGGTCGACGAGCGGAACCGGTCCGTCCCAGCGGTCGTGGACGTACGCCGGCCGGACGCCCGCGGTCGTCGGTGCGGGCGTCGGTGTGGTCGAGCGCTCGGGCGACGCCTCGGCGTCCGGAAACGGCTCCGGACCGGCGGGGCCGCCGAGGTCGGGGAGCGCCGGCTGGTCGTCGCCGTCCCCGTCCGGGGACCGGGCCCAGTCGAGCACCGGCGGGCCCAGCGGCGGCAGCGGCCGCCCGGTGACCGTGGCCGCCGGGGCGGGATCCTGTCCGGTGCGCTGAGCGGGGCCGGCTGCGCTGATCACGTCCACGACAGCACTCTGGCGACGGTCGCCGCGGCGGGCCAGAGCCCGCCGCCGATCTGTGGACAGGGGCTGCCTGCGGTCCACGGCCTCAGGGCGAGAACAGCAGCAGCAGCCCGGCGCAGGTGTAGAACACCATCACCACCAGCAACGGCAGCTGCCCCAGCACGACGGTCCGCAGCCCCGGCTCGGCGCCCGGCGCGGTCCGACCGTCCGCTCCGGCCGGGGCGAACAGCTGCAGCGACTTCTCGTGGGCGGCCACGATGCCGAGCACGTGGCCGCCGACGATGGCCACCACCTGCACCACGGCGACCGCGGTCGGGTGGTCGTAGATCGAGGCGTTGACGCCCATCCGGGCGCTGCCGAAGACGTTCCAGCCGAGCCCGAGCGGGTCGGACCAGTGGATCGCGGTCCGCTGCCCCTCGACCACCAGCAGCGTCGCGTAGTGCGCGATCGCGTACCCGACCACGATCGGCACCACCGTGGGGGCCATCAGCCGGGGCAGCTCGACGGCGCGACGCCGCGGCGCCGTGAACGGCGCCATCAGCACGGTGCCGAGCCCGAAGCTCAGCCCGACCGCGAGCATCATGACCAGCAGCCCGCCGGTCTGCCAGAGCTCTGGCGGGAGTGTGGAGTCCTGGACGGTGGAGATCCAGAAGGTGGTGTTGGAGAAGCTGTCGTAGGCGGTGCTGCCGAGCAACGCGGCGACCACCGCGGCCGAGCCGGGCGGCGGCGTGGACGCGGTCAGTCCGGCCAGCGGGTTGACCAGGGTGACCCGGCCGTCGACCCGGCGCCACGGCGACAGCCGGGCGACCGCGGACGCGTACACCTCGAACGGGTCGGCCGCGGCGATCCAGCGCCGGCCGAACACCACCGCGCCGAGCACCAGCAGCACCAGCCAGGCGAGCGCCCAGACCCGCAGCACCGGCAGCGTGGTCCGGTCGGGCTGGATCAGCTCGAGCCAGGCGAACCCGAAAATCCCCACCGCGGCCGGCCAGCACCCCAGCCGGGCGGGCAGGGTGGCCAGCCCCTCGTCAGGGTCGGTCCGGGCCAGCGCGCAGAGACCGCGGTGCAGGGTGCGCAGCGGGTTCGTGACCCGCAACCAGGGTCCCAGCAGCAGCGACAGCGGGACCAGCCCGACCCACATCCAGACGAAGACGAAGCCGAACACCGGGTTGGTCAGCAGGTCCTGGCCGGCGAACAGGGCCAGGCCGGCCCACAGGTAGACGAGCAGGACCACCACGCGGACGGCGATCCGGAAGCCACGGGCGTCGACCACCGCGGTCAGGACGTCCGAGACCTGCCGGGCCAGCGGGTCGAGCAGCGGCCGGTAGCGCGGGCTCCGCCAGGCGAAGAAGAGCACGACGAACGAGACGACCAGCGCAGCCGCGGCACCGCCGACCACGAAACCGAAGGGCAGCGGCAGGTCGCGGCGGTTGCCGATCCCGTGCATCGGCACCAGCACGAAGCCGCCCGTCCGGACCGCGAGCGCGGTCAGCGAGGCGGTGATCACGAGGAGCTCACGACAGGTTCCACGACGGGCGGGAGCGCAGGGTTCAGCGCACGTTCATGATCGCGATGATCTTCTCCGGCTCGTGCGACTCGATCTCCACGCTGCCGGGCTGGTCGGCGACGAACTCCTTGGTCACCGGGGTGTTCGCGGTCACCGGGATCTCGATGTCGAAGCCGTGCACGTGCACCTCGTCGTCGTGGTCGCTGGTGATGTCCAGCCGCACGGTCTGACCGCGCCGGACGTCGATCTTGGACCCGTTCGGGCTGACCGTGCCGTCGACGAGCTTGATGGTGATCACCACCGGGGCGCTCGCCGAGCTGCTCGCCGACGGGGTGCTGCCGCTCGACGCGCTCGGGGAGCCGGCCGGCGCCGCGCTGCCGGACGCGCTGCCGGAGCCGTCGTCCGACGTCGGCGCCGGGGTGCAGCCGGTGATCACGGCGCACACGGCGAGTCCGGCCACCAGCAGTCCGGCGAGCCCGGTGGCCCTGGTGCTGCGGCGGGTGGTCGTCGGCATGGAGGTCCTCTCGTCGGTGGTCCGGTCGGAGCGTTCGTCAGGGCCCGCGGCTGCCCGGCGGACGGGGGCGTGCGCCGGGAGCAGGCCGGGGGAGCCGGTGGTCGCGCCGCGTCGCGCGGGGTCCAGCATGTCACTCGGGGCCGGCCCCTCCCTCGAGCCACGATCGGCCGACGGCCCG
Source organism: Microlunatus kandeliicorticis (assembly GCF_014137855.1). Taxonomy (GTDB): domain Bacteria; phylum Actinomycetota; class Actinomycetes; order Propionibacteriales; family Propionibacteriaceae; genus Microlunatus; species Microlunatus kandeliicorticis. The sequence goes on along the minus strand of NZ_JACGWT010000004.1, from coordinate 533,456 downwards.
GGTTCCCGAGTAGCCTGACTGCCGTGCCCACCCGTCTGACCCCCCTCGAGGTGTCGACGCTGGCCCGGGACACCGCGCACACCCCGGCGCAGATCGGCACCGTCGACATCTTCGACGCCGGCCCCGCGGGCTTCGACTACGAGCGGTTGATCTCGCTGATCCGCGACCGGGTCCGCTACGTCCCGCGCTACCGGCAGCGGATCCGTTCGGTGCCCGCGCGGCTGGCCGGCCCGGTGTGGGCCGACGACGAGGACTTCGACCTCACCTTCCACGTCCGCCGTTCGGCGCTGCCGCGCCCGGGGACCCGCGAGCAGCTGCTCCAGTTCGTCGGCCGGGTGATGGCCCGGCGGCTCGACCGGTCGCGTCCGCTGTGGGAGATGTACCTGGTCGAGGGGCTCGCCGACAACCGGTTCGCGCTGCTGACCAAGACCCACCAGTGCCTGGTCGACGGGATCGAGACCGTCGACATCGGCCAGGTGCTGCTCGACGCCGAACCCGAGCCCGACGACGCCGCCGACTGGACGCCGGGCTGGCACCCGGCGCCCGCGCCGACCGCGGTCGAGCTGGTGGCCGGGGCGGTCCGGGAGGCGATCGCCGACCCGGAGCAGGCGCTCGCGCACGCCCAGCAGACGGTGTCCACCGCTCTCGGGGTGGCCGGGGCCGTCGGTGGGGCGGTCGGCGAGGTGGTCGGTGGGCTGGCCACCGCGTTCGCCCCGGTGACGCCGGGGTCGCTGCTCCGCAGCCGGCGCCCGACGGAGGGACCGCTGACCGGGCCGGTCTCCGAGCAGCGCCGGTTCGCCACCGTGTCGGCCGACCTGGCCGACTTCCGCGCCGTCCGGGCCGAGCACCAGCACACGATCAACGACGTGGTGCTCGCGGTGATCGCCGGCGGGTTGCGGGCCTGGCTGCTGACCCGCGGTGAGGCCGTGCCGTCGACCAAGCGGCTGACCGCGCTGGTGCCGATGTCGGTGACCGACGACGACGGCGAGCCGAGTCCGCTGGGCAGCCGGGTGGCCCCGACGCTGATGAGCCTGCCGATCGGCGAGCCGAACCCGCTGATGCGGCTGCACCAGGTGGGCTACGGCACCCAGGCGCACAAGGACACCGGTCGCGCGGTCGGGGCACGGAGCATCTCCGACCTGGCCGGCTTCGCGCCCACCACCCTGCACGCTCTCGGGGTCCGGGCCGCGGGCGGACTGGCCCGCCGCCAGCACGACCTGCTTATCACCAACGCCCCGGGCCCGCAGCTGCCGTTGTTCGCCGCCGGGTCGCGGATGGTGGCCAGCTACCCGGTGGTGCCGCTCGAGCCGAACCACCTGCTGGCCGTCGGCGTCACCTCCTACGACGGTCGCGTGTTCCTCGGCCTCAACGCCGACCGGGACGCGATCCGCGACCTCGACGTGCTGGCCCAGTGCCTCGGCGACGCGCTCGAGGAGCTGGTCGACACCACGGCCCGGGCCTCGGCGACCCGGCAGCCGACCCGCAAGGCGTCGCCGGAGGCGCGTCGGGCGGCCGCCCGCAAGGCTGCCGCCCGACGGGCCGCCGCCGAGCGGGCGGCGGTGAAGCGGGCCGCGGTCAAGCGGGCACTGGCACCACGACCTCCGTCCGGCCGACGCGACGCGCCGACCCCGACCGCGGGCGGGGAATTACCGACCCCGCGCCGCGCCGCGGCGAGGCAGGCCACGGCCCGGAAGGCGGCGGCGACGAAGAAGGCGACCGCCTCGGGCGCCACCAAGGCGGGCACGGCGAAGACGGGCACGGCGAAGACGGGCACGGCGAAGAAGACGGCGAAGAGGACGACGACGTCGACCGAGAGCAGGACGACCGCGAAGAAGACGACGACCGCGAGAGCCGCGAAGAAGGCGGGCGCGGCGACGAGGACGACGAGACCCGAGGAGGACGGCCGGTGATGATCTTCGTCCCGCTCGCGCGCGCCGACGCCGAACGGCTCCGGGACGCCGGACCGGCCGGCGCCCGCGACGGGGTCCGTGGGTTCGCCGCGACCGCGTCGCTGGTCCGGGCGCACGGGCTCGGCCCGAAGGACGAGGACGAGGCCGCCTACACCGCGCAGGCCTACGCGATGACCGCCGGGCTGCTCGCCGGCGTCTGGCCGGACGGCGACCGGGTGGTGCTCGCCGCCGAGGTGGCCGACGGTTCGGTCACCGACGAGCACAGCGACCTCGGTGAGGTGCGGGCGGACGGCCTCGGGTGGAGCGTCGTCGCCGCGGTCTTCTCCGACGGACCCGAGCCCGACCCGACGGCCCGCCCGGCGGTCATCGCGGCGGCCGCCGCGCTGGCGGGAACCGCGCTCGAGGACGCGGTCGACCGCCCGGAGGTCGAGCAGCTGCTCGAGCAGCACGACCTGCTCTGGCACGTCCCCGACGAACGCTGGTGACCCGCACCGGCCGGGCCGCGTCGGTCCGGCGGGCCTGATCTCCGCCCGCGAACCGCCCCGGCTGTCGGGGCCGGGTGACAGGATGGACGCATGCCACGCTCCATCTGGAAGGGTGCGATCTCCTTCGGCCTGGTCACGATCCCGGTCAAGCTCTACTCGGCGACCGAGGAGAAGGACGTCAGCTTCCGTCAGGTCCACCCCAAGGACGGGGGACGGATCAAGTACAAGCGGGTCTGTGAGAAGTGCGGTGAGGAAGTGCCCTACGGCGAGATCGCCAAGGGCTACGAGCTTCCCGACGGCCGGATGGTCATCCTCGAGAAGGAGGACTTCGACCAGCTCCCGCTGACCACCACCAAGTCGGTCGAGGTGGTGCAGTTCGTCGGCGAGGACGAGGTCGACCCGACCTACTTCGCCAAGACCTACTTCATGGAGGCCGAGGGGCCGGGCACCAAGCCGTACGTGCTGCTCCGGGACGCGCTGATCAAGACCGGGCGCTGCGCCGTGGTCAAGGTCGCGCTCCGCTCGCGGGAGGCACTGGCGCTGATCCGCCCGGTCGACGGGGTGCTGCGGATGCACACCATGCTCTGGCCCGACGAGCTCCGCGACGGCGCGTTCGCCGCGCCCCCGGCCGACGTCACCGTCTCCGACGCCGAGGTCACCATGGCCCAGTCGTTCATCGAGGCGCTGGCCGGTGACTTCGACCCGAGCCAGTTCCACGACGCCTACCGCGAGGCGGTCGAGGAGGTCGTCCAGTCCAAGCTCACCGGTGTCGAGGTCGCCGCCCCCGAGGAGGAGGCCGAGGAGGCCGAGGTCGTCGACCTGGTCGCGGCGCTCCGGGCCTCGGTCGAGGCGGCCAAGAAGCGGCGTGAGGAAGGCGCCAAGCAGGCGGTCTGAGCGCCGGGTCCGCCCGGCCGGCACGCGCCGGGCGGGGGACTAACCTCGTCGCCGTGGATGCCGTCACCAACGTTCCCCTGCCGCACAACGAGCCCGTCCGCGGCTACGCCCCGGGCACCCCCGAGCGGGCCGCGCTCGAGGCCAGACTGGCCGAGCTGGCGGGCGCGGACCCGGTCGAGCTGACCGCGACCATCGGCGGTATGCAGCGTCGTCCCGGCGGTGCGGCCTTCGAGGTGACGATGCCCTCGGACCACCACCACGTGCTCGGCACCTCCGCGCACGCCGCGGCCACCGACGCCGAGGACGCCATCGAGGCGGCCGCCGAGGCCGCGCACGACTGGGCCGCGATGAGCTTCGACGACCGGGCGGCGATCTTCCTGCGCGCCGCCGACCTGCTGGCCGGACCGTGGCGCGACACCCTCAACGCCGCGACCATGCTCGGGCAGGGCAAGACCGTCCAGCAGGCCGAGATCGACTCCGCCTGCGAGCTGATCGACTTCCTGCGCTTCAACGTCGCCTTCGCGCGCGAGCTGCAGACCCACCAGCCGATCAGCTCACCCGGGGTGTGGAACCGGACCGACTACCGCCCGCTCGAGGGTTTCGTCTACGCGATCACCCCGTTCAACTTCACCGCGATCGCCGGCAACCTGCCGAGCGCGCCGGCGCTGATGGGGAACACGGTGCTGTGGAAGCCGAGCCCCACCCAGCAGTTCGCCGCGCACTTCACCCTGCGGTTGTTCGAGGCGGCCGGGCTGCCGGCCGGGGTGATCAACCTGCTGCCGGGCGACGGTCTCGAGGTCTCCTCGGTCGCGCTGACCCATCCGCAGCTGGCCGGGATCCACTTCACCGGCTCGACCGCCACCTTCAAGCACCTCTGGCGCGAGGTCGGCGAGCACCTCGACGTCTACCGCGGCTACCCGCGGATCGTGGGGGAGACCGGCGGCAAGGACTTCGTCGTCGCCCATCCCTCGGCCGACCCCGACACCCTGCGCACCGCGCTGATCCGCGGCGCGTTCGAGTACTCCGGGCAGAAGTGCTCGGCCGCCTCCCGGGCCTACGTCGCCCGGAGCGTCTGGGACCGGGTCCGCGACGACCTCGTCGCCGAGACCGAGGCGCTCAGCGTCGGCGACGTCCGCGACCTGTCGCACTTCACCTCGGCGGTGATCGACCAGCGCGCGTTCGGCAAGCACCGCGACCTGTTCGACCGGGTGGCCACGGGCTCGGCGGCCACCGTGCTGGCCGGCGGCACCACCGACGACCGCGAGGGCTGGTACGTCCGGCCCGCCCTGATCACCAGCGACGACCTGCACCACGAGATCTTCACCACCGAGTTCTTCGGCCCGATCCTCGGCATCGCGGTCTACGAGGACGCCGACTTCGCCGCGGTGCTCGACACCGTCGACACCACGGCGCCGTACGGGCTGACCGGCGCGGTGATCGCGGAGGACCGCACCGCGCTGGCCCAGGCCACCGAGAGGCTGCGGTTCACCGCCGGGAACTTCTACCTCAACGACAAGCCCACCGGGGCGGTGGTCGGGCAGCAGCCGTTCGGCGGGGCCCGGGCCTCGGGCACCAACGACAAGGCCGGGTCGATGTGGAACCTGATCCGCTGGGCCAGCCCGCGGGCGATCAAGGAGACCTTCGTGCCGGCCACCGACCATCGCTACCCGCACATGGGCTGAGCGCCTCGACGGGCGTCCCCGACCCGGGGCCCTGAGCCCGTCGAAGGGCTCAGGGCACCGCGGCCCGTGGTCAGTGCGCGGCGAGCCAGTCGTCGCCGACGGCCTGCTGGGTCTTGAAGCCGGCCAGCACGGCCGGCGCGGCCGACTCCTCGAGCTTCTTGCCGAGCAGCGGCACGTTGACCTTGAGGTCGCCGGTCAGGGTGAGCACCGAGCCGCGACCGCCGGCGTAGAGCTGGTAGAAGCCCTTGAGGGTGACCGGCTGGCCCGGCACCGTCATGTCGACGTCCCCGCGCCGCGAGCCGTCGTCGCTCGGCTGCTCCCAGTGCACCTTCTCGACCACGGTGAGCGTCGAGCCGACGAACTTGCGGGCCGAGTCCGGTGCCGGCAGCTTGCGGCTGGCGGTGGTGTCGTTCCCGGTGCTGCTGGCCTCGAACTCGAGCGCGTGGCTGGCCCGGCAGACCTCCTCGAGGTAGCCCTGGTCGGTGAGCATGGTGAAGACCTGGTCAGGTTCGGCGGCGAATTCGACGCGGGACTCGATGTTCATGACCCCATCATGGCCGGGCCCGGCCGTCGCGGCTCGGTACGGGTCCGCGCGCCGGGGTGAGCCCCGGGTCGGCTCAGGGTGCCGGCCCGACGGCTCGGCCGGCGTTAACCTCGCCCTGGAACGCTGGAGGCAGGGACGGCGACGGGGCCGTCCCCGAGGCGTGGAACGGACGGGACGACGGTGGGCGTGATCGAGGCGGAGGCCGAGGCGGAGCGGGACAAGGCGGCCAAGCTGGCCACCATCGCCGACCGGGGTGCGGCGATCGCCCGGGAGGTCGGACAGGACCCGGCGGTCGTGCAGCGGTTCCTCCGGCACTACTTCCGCCACGTCGACGCCGAGGACATCGACGAGCGTGGCGTCGAGGACCTGCTCGGGCTCGTCGAGAGCCACTACCGGATGGCCATGCACCGCCGGCCCGGCGAGCCCGCGGTGGCCGTCTTCGACCCGGCGGCCGAGGGACGCGGCTGGGACGCGGACGGGGCGACGGTGGCCCAGGTCGTGACCGACGACCACCCGTTCCTGGTCGACTCGATCACCATGGAGGTGATCCGGCAGGGCTGGAGCCTGCACGAGGTCTACCACCCGCAGTTCCCGGTCCGTCGTGAGCCGGACGGCACGCTGATCGAGATCCTGCCCAGCGACCGGGCGGGGGCGGTCGCCGACGCGGTCCCCGAGTCGTGGATGCACCTCGAGCTGACCCCGCCGGCCGGCGGGGCCTCGAGCCCCGAGGAGGAACGTCGGGCCGAGGACGCGCTGGCCGAGGGCTTCCGGGAGGTGCTGCGCACCGTCGGGGTGGCGGTCGACGACTGGGACGCGATGCGCCGGGTCGCGCTCGAGGTCGTCGACGGGCTCGGCCGGGTGCCGGCCTCGGTGCCGGCCGAGCAGGTGCGGACCGCGGTGGACCTGCTGGCCTGGCTGGCCGCGGACCACTTCACCTTCCTGGGCTACCGGCGTTACCGGGTCGACCTTGCGCACCCCGACACTATGGCCCCGGTCCCCGGCACCGGGCTCGGCACGCTCCGGGACGACGCGGTGGCGGCCACCACCTTCGTCGCGCTGCCGCACGAGGTCGACGAGTCCGCCCGCGGCGACGGCGTCACCGCGCCGCCGCTGCTGGAGATCACCAAGACCGACGAGCGCTCGCGGGTGCACCGTCCGGCCTACCTCGACTACATCGGCGTCGGCTGCTACGACGAGACCGGCGCCCTGGTCGGCCAGCACCGCTTCCTCGGGCTGTTCTCCTCGGCCGCCTACCACGAGCCGGTGAGCCGGGTTCCGGTGATCGCCGCCAAGGCCGACGCGGTGCTGCGCCGCTCCGGGTACGACCCGGAGAGCCACGGCGGCAAGGCGATCATGGACGTGCTCAACACCTATCCGCGCGACGAGCTGTTCCAGGCCTCGGTGGCCGAGCTGTCCTACACGGTGGAGCGGATCGCCCACCTCAAGGAACGCCGCCAGGTCCGGCTGTTCTGCCGTCGTGAGCCGCACGGGCGCTACGTGTCCTGCCTGGTGTTCCTGCCCCGCGACCGCTACACCACCGACACCCGGACGGCGATGGAGCGGGTGCTGCTCGACGAGCTGGGCGGCAGCTCGATCGACTACACCGCCCGGTCCGGCGACTCGGTGCTGGCCCGGCTGCACTTCGTCGTCCGGCGGCCGGTCGGCGAGCCGATCGGCGAGCTCGACGTGCCGGCCCTGGAGCAGCGGCTGGCGGCGGTCTGCCGCACCTGGGACGACGCGTTCACCGACCAGGTCGCCGAAGCCACCGAGCGGCTCACCGGCACCGGCGGCAGCCGGCGCGCGGCCAGCCGTCCGCTGCTCGAGCTGATGGACGCGCTGCCCGAGGGCTATAAGGAGGACTACACCCCACGGCAGGCGCTCAAGGACCTCGAGGCGCTCAACTCGCTGCGGGCCGGCAGCATCATGGAGCTCGCGCTCTTCCGCCCCGAGCACCCCGACGACGAGGCCGACCTGCGGCTCAAGATCTTCCGCCGGGAGGCGTCGCTGTCGCTGTCGCGGGTGCTGCCGCACCTGTCGCTGCTCGGCGTCGACGTGATCGACGAGCGGCCCTACGAGCTGCGGTTCACCGACGGGCGGCGAGCCTTCGTCTACGACTTCGGTCTCCGCGTCCCGGGTGGGCCGGAGGCGGTGGGCTCCCGGTGGACGCCGGAGGCCCGGCAGCGGTTCATGGACGCGTTCCGCTCCTCCTACGAGGGCAGCAGCGAGCCGGACGCCTACAACCGGCTGGTGATGGCCGCCGGGCTCGACTGGCGCCAGGTCAGCCTGCTCCGCGCCATCGGGCGCTACCTGCGCCAGGGCGGGATCAGCTACAGCCAGAGCTACCTGGCCACCGCGCTGAGCAGCAACGTCGACCTGGCCCGGCTGCTGACCACCATGTTCGCGGTCCGCTTCGAACCCGACCTCGAGGACGACCAGCAGGCCCGGACCAGCCGCAGCCGCGAGCTGGCCCGGCAGATCCAGGCCGCCCTCGACGACGTGGCCAGCCTCGACCACGACCGGATCATCCGGTCCTTCCTCGCGGTGATCAACGCCACCGTGCGGACCAACGTCTACGTCCCGGGCACCGCGGTGACCACGCTCAAGCTGCTGCCGCGCAAGATCCCGGGGCTGCCCGAGCCGCGCCCGGCGTTCGAGATCTTCGTCTATGCGCCGCGGGTCGAGGGCGTCCACCTCCGGTTCGGCGCCGTCGCCCGCGGCGGTCTGCGCTGGTCGGACCGGGCCGAGGACTTCCGCACCGAGATCCTCGGGCTGGTCAAGGCGCAGATGGTCAAGAACACCGTGATCGTCCCCGTCGGCGCCAAGGGCGGCTTCTACGCCAAGCAGCTGCCGGACCCGAGCGTCGACCGCGACGCCTGGATGGCCGAGGGCATCGCCGCCTACCGGCTGTTCGTCTCCGGGCTGCTCGACGTCACCGACAACATCGTCGACGGCGCGGTGGTGCCGCCCGAGCGGGTGCTCCGCTACGACGACGACGACCCCTACCTGGTGGTGGCGGCCGACAAGGGCACCGCGACGTTCTCCGACCTCGCCAACGGGTTGGCGCTGGAGAAGGGCTTCTGGCTGGGCGACGCGTTCGCCTCCGGCGGTTCGGTCGGCTACGACCACAAGGCGATGGGCATCACCGCCAAGGGTGCCTGGGAGTCGGTGTTGCGGCACCTGCGCGAGCTCGGGATCGACGGCCAGCACGAGGACTTCCGCTGCGTCGGCATCGGGGACATGAGCGGCGACGTGTTCGGCAACGGCATGCTGCTCAGCCGGCACATCCGGCTGGTCGCCGCCTTCGACCACCGGCACGTCTTCGTCGACCCCGACCCGGACCCCGAGCGCAGCTGGGCCGAGCGCCGTCGGATGTTCGACCTGCCCCGGTCGAGCTGGGCCGACTACGACACCGCGCTGATCTCGGCCGGCGGCGGGGTGTTCCCGCGGACGGTGAAGTCGATCACGATCACCGAGCCGATGCGGACCGCGCTGGGGATCGAGCCCGGGGTGCAGGCGCTGTCGCCGACGGAGCTGATCACCGCGATCCTCAAGGCGCCGGTGGACCTGTTGTGGAACGGCGGGATCGGCACCTACGTCAAGTCCACCGCCGAGTCGCACGCCGACGTCGGCGACAAGGCGAACGACGCCGTCCGGGTCAACGGCGCCGACCTGCGCGCCCGCTCCGTCGGCGAGGGCGGCAACCTCGGGCTCACCCAGCTCGGCCGGATCGAGTACGCCGCGGCCGGGGGCTTGATCAACACCGACTTCATCGACAACTCGGCCGGCGTCGACACCTCCGACCACGAGGTCAACATCAAGATCCTGCTGGCGGCCGAGGTCGCCGCCGGCCGGTTGAGCGAGGAGGACCGCGACACGCTGCTGGCCTCGATGACCGACGAGGTCGCCGCGCTGGTGCTGGCCAACAACCGGGCGCAGAACACCGCGCTGGCCAACGCGGTGCACCAGGCGCCGTCGATGGCCGGGGTGCACGAGGACTGGATGCACCGGCTCGAGGAGCAGAGCCTGCTCGACCGGCGGATCGAGTCGATGCCGTCGACCGAGGAGATGACGGCCCGGCGCGAACGCGGCGAGGGCCTGCGCTCGCCCGAGCTGTGCACGCTGCTCGCCTACACCAAGATCGTTCTCGAGCGCGAGGTGCTCGGCTCGGACCTGCCCGACGACCCGGCCCTGCACCACTTCCTGGTCGACTACTTCCCGTCGGCGCTCCGCGAGCGGTACGCCGACCGGATGGACGCCCACCGGCTGCACCGCGAGATCATCACCACGCTGGTGGTCAACGAGTTCGTCAACACCTCCGGGATCAGCTGCTACCACCGGCTGTCGGGCGAGACCGGCGGCACCGTGCCCGACGTGATCCGCGCGCACCTGGCCGCCCGCGCGATCTTCGACGCGGACGCGCTCGAGGCCCGGATCCGCGAGCTCGACCACCAGGTCGCCGCCGGGACCCAGACCCGGCTGCGGCTCGAGGTCCGGACGCTGGTCGAGCGGGCCACCCGGTGGCTGGTCAACAACCGGCGCAGCCCGATCGACATCGGTGCCGCCGTCGAGCAGTTCCGGGCCGGTGTGCAGGCGGTCACCAGGGCACTGCCCGACGTCCTCCAGGGCCGTGAGCAGGAGGCCCGGCGGGCCAGGGCTGCGCGTTCGGTCGAGGAGGGGGTGCCGGAGGCGCTGGCCGGCACGCTCGCCGGGCTCCCGGCCGCGTACGGGGCGCTGACCATCGTCCAGACCGCCGGTCGCACCGGCCACGACCCGGTCGAGGTGGCCCGGGTGCACTTCGCGCTCGGCGAGCGGCTCGGGATCGACGTGCTGCTCACCCGGATCATCGAGCTGCCCCGCGACGACCGCTGGCAGACGATGGCCCGGGCGGCGCTCCGCGACGACCTGCACAGCGTCCACGCGGCGCTGACCGCCGAGGTGCTGGCCGTCCCGGTCGACGGAACCACCGGAGCGGACGCGCGGGTCGAGGCCTGGGAGCAGCAGGCGGCCCCGATCGGCCGGGCGGTGCAGACCCTCGGATCGATCTGCGCCGGCGAGCCCGACCTGGCCCGGATGTCGGTGGGTCTGCAGGTGGTCCGCGGGTTGCTGCCGGCCGAGGGGTGAGCCGGTCCGGGAGAATGGGCGCCATGGCCATGCGGATCGACCTGCACACCCACTCGAACGTCTCCGACGGCACCGACGAGCCGGCCGCGCTGGTCGAGGCCGCCGCCCGGTCCGGGCTCGCCGTGGTCGCGCTGACCGACCACGACACCTTCGACGGGCTCGACGAGGCCCAGGCCGCCGGCGAGCGGCTCGGCGTCGAGGTGGTCCGCGGGGTCGAGCTGTCCACCCGCTACGGCGACGACAGCGTCCACCTGCTCGGCTACGGCGTCGACGAGACCGACCCGGCGCTGTCCGCCGAGATGGCGGCGATCCGCGACGGCCGCGAGCGCCGGCTGCAGATCATGGTGCAGCGGCTCAACGACCTCGGGATCATGATCACCGAGGAGATGGTGCTGGCCCAGGCCGGCGACAGCCCGTCGCTCGGTCGTCCGCACTTCGCCGACGCGATGGTCGCGCACGGCGACGTCGCCGACCGCACCGAGGCCTTCGACCGGTGGCTGGCCGAGGGGCGTCCCGGCTACGTCGGCCGGCACGCCGTCGACCTGGAACGGGCGATCGGGCTGGTCCGCGGGGCCGGCGGCGTCGCGGTGGTCGCGCACCCGTGGGGGCGGGGTCGCGCCGAGACCCTGCCCACCGACGTGCTGCAGACCATGATCACCGAGCACGGCCTGGACGGGATCGAGGTCGACCACCAGGACCATGATCAGCAGACCCGGGCGGCGCTGCGGGCCTTCGCCACCGAGGCCGGCGTGCTGATCACCGGCTCGAGCGACTACCACGGCACCGGCAAGGTCGACCACGACCTCGGCTGCAACACCACCGATCCCGAGATGTTCGACCGGCTGCAGCGGCTGGTGGGGGAGCGGCGCGGGCAGCCGAGCGGGCCGGCCGCGTGACCGCCCGCGTCATCGCGGTCGCCAACCAGAAGGGCGGGGTGGCCAAGACCACCACCGTCGCCTCGCTCGGCGCGGCGCTGGCCGAGCGCGGCCGCCGGGTACTGCTCGTCGACCTCGACCCGCAGGCCTGCCTGACCTTCGCGCTCGGCGTCGACCCCGAGGACCTGGGCGCCTCGGTCCACCAGGTGCTGCTGGGCGAGCGCCCGGCCGCCGAGGTGATCATGCACACCGAGGACGGCACCGACCTGCTGCCGGCCACCATCGAGCTGGCCACCGCCGAGCAGGTGCTGATCACCCGGACCGGCCGCGAGCGGCTGCTCAAGCTGGCGCTGGCCCCGGTGCTGCGGCGCTACGACGACGTGCTGCTCGACTGCCCGCCCAGCTTGGGCGTGCTCACCACGGTGGCGCTGACCGCGGCGCACCAGGTGCTGATCCCCTTGCAATGCGAGACGCTCAGCCACCGCGGGGTCGGACAGCTGCTCGACACCGTCCACGACGTCCGGACGGTCACCAACCGCCGGCTCCGGGTGCTCGGGGTGCTGCCCACCCTGTTCGACTCCCGGACCACCCACTCCCGGCTGGTGCTCGAGCGGATCGGCGACGACTACGGCGTCCCGGTGCTCGAGCCGCCGATCCCCAAGACGGTGCGGTTCGCCGAGGCGCCGGCGACCGGGCGCAGCATCCTGGCCACCGCCGGCCGCAACCGCGGCGCGCAGGCCTACCGCGAGCTCGCCGGACGGCTCCTCGAACCCGCCTAGGCCGGAGCGCGGTCTAGGCTGGAGACCGATGAAGGCACCAGTCGAATACCAGGTCGAGCGGGTCAAGCTCGGCCGCCACCTGTCGCGTGGTGCGGTCCGCCGGCTGCTCACCGACCAGGCCGAGTACGGCGGCTGGGAGCTGACCCGGCTCCGCCGCTACTCCGACGGCACCCGCGAGGTGTGGATCCGTCGCAAGATCATCAAGGTGATGTCGACCCTCGACGCCTGAGCCGGACCCGCGCGTCGGACTCCGGCAGGGCCGCTGCCGTCAGCTCGACGGGCTGCGGCGGGCGGCCATCGCGCCGCCCGAGACGTCGTCGAGCGCGGTGGCGATCTCGGCGGGCAGCCGCTGCTCCTCCGCCTCCAGGGCCGGGGCCAGCTGGGCCGCCGTCCGGGCCCCGAGCAGCGGGGCGGTGACCCCGGGGGCGTCGCGCACCCAGAGCAGCGCGACCTGCAGCGGGGTCAGGTCGAGCCCGGCGGCGGCCTTGGCCACCGCCTCGACCACCGCCCGCGACCGGGTCTCGAGGTAGGGCTCGACGAACCAGCCGAAGTGCGCGCTGGCCCCGCGCGAGCCACGGGGGAGTGCCTGGCGGTACTTCCCGGTCAGCACCCCGCGGCCCAGCGGTGACCACGGGAAGAAGCCGAGCCCGAGCGCCCGGATCGCGGGCAGCACCTCGACCTCGGCGCGGCGGGCCAGCAGCGAGTACTCGGTCTGCGCGCTGGCGATCGCGGCCCGGCCGGGAACCGCCCGCTGCCAGGTGGCGGCCTGCGCGGTCTGCCAGCCGACGAAGTTGGACAGCCCGACGTACCGGGCCCGTCCGCTCTGCACGGCGTAGTCGAGCGCGGAGAGCGTCTCCTCCAGCGGCGCCGGACCCCAGGCGTGCACCTGCCAGAGGTCGACGTGGTCGGTGCCGAGCCGGCGCAGCGAGCCCTCGAGGTCGCGGAGCAGGGCCCGCCTCGAGGTGTCGACGATCCGGCTGCCGTCGCGGATGACGAACCCGGCCTTGGTGGCGATCACCAGGTCTTCGCGCCGGACCACGTCGCCGATCAGCCGACCGATCATCCGCTCGGCCTCGCCGGCGGCGTAGGCGGCCGCGGTGTCGACCAGCGTGCCGCCCGCGGTGCAGAAGGCGTCGAGCAGCCCGCGAGCGTCCTCGGCGCTGACGTCGCGCCCCCAGGTCATGGTGCCGAGCCCGAGCCGCGAGACCCGCAGCCCGCTGTCACCGACCCGCCGCTGCTCCATGCGCCGACCCTAACCGGACGCCTCCGCCCGCCCCCTGCACCGACCCGCCGCCCGCCCGGCCCGCCCGGCCCGCCCAGCGCCAGCCCTGCCGCGGGCCCCGCCGCCCCACGACCCGCCGCCTCACGACCGGACGCTCCACCCGACGTCGCACCGCCCCCGTCCACGTCGCACGCCGTCTACGCGGTGCGAGGTGGTCGCGGAGGGTGCGAGGTGGCATCACGCGCGGGCTACCCTCGGGCCGTGGCGATGCGGCTGGCGCTCAACCTCGGTTACCTGGTGGGACGCGACGACCCGGCCGGTCAGCTGGCCCTGGCCGAGCGGGCCGAGAGCCTGGGGTTCGCCTCGGTCTGGGTGGCGGAGGCGTACGGGTCGGACAGCCCGAGCGTGCTGGCCTGGCTGGCCGGGCAGACCAGCACCATCGGGCTCGGCTCGGGGGTGATGCAGATCCCGGCCCGCACCCCGGCGATGACTGCGATGACCGCGGCCAGCCTCGACCTGCTCACCGGTGGGCGGTTCTCGCTGGGGCTCGGGGTGTCCGGCCCGCAGGTCTCCGAGGGCTGGCACGGTGTCCGGTTCGACGCGCCGCTGGCCCGGACCCGCGAGTACGTCGACATCGTCCGCGCCGCGCTGGCCCGCGAGACTCTCAGCTACGCCGGGACGCACTACACGCTGCCGCTGCCCGACGGACCCGGAAGGCCGCTCAAGCTGACCATCGCCCCGGCCCGCGAGCGGATCCCCGTCTACCTGGCCGCGGTCGGTCCGCGGAACGTCGAGCTGGCCGGCGAGATCGCCGACGGCTGGCTGGCCGTCTTCTACGCCCCGGGCTACGCCGACGAGCAGCTGGCCCGGCTCCGCGCCGGGCAGCAGCGCGCCGGACGCGGCCCCGACAGCGTCGACGTGCTGGCCACCGTCCCGCTGGTCACCGGCCCCGACCCCGAGGCGTGCGCCGAGCCGGTCCGCTCCTACGCCGCCCTCTACGTCGGCGGGATGGGCAGCCGGAAGCAGAACTTCTACAACGACCTCGCCGTCCGGATGGGTTACGCGGCCGAGGCGGCCGAGATCCAGGACCTCTTCCTCGCCGGCCGGCACCGAGACGCGATGGCCGCGGTGCCCTACCGGTTCGTCGACGACACCTCGCTGCTCGGCGACGTCGACCGGCTGACCGAACGACTGGCCCGGCTGGCCGAAGCCGGGGTGACCACCTGCGCGGTGACGCCGTACGGCCGCGGGCTCGAGACCCGGCTCGCGGCGCTCGACACGGTCGCCGAGGCGCACCGGCGCGCCGGTCTGGCCTGACCGCCCCGTGACGATCCACAGCGAGCACCCGTTCGCCGACCCCGACCCGGCCCGCAACCCGCTCCGGAGGATCCGCGGCCGGCTGGTCGCGCCGGTCACCGTGTGGGCGACCGGACGCGGCGCGGACCGCGCCGGGCTGACCGTCTCGTCGGTGCTGGTCGCCGACGGCGACCCCGGCGAGGTGGTCGGGCTGGTCGACGGCGACTCCGAGCTCGCCGACGCCCTCGAGCCCGACGGTCTGCTGGCGGTCAGCGTCCTCGATCACCGGCACCGGGCGGTCGCCGACGTCTTCGCCGGCCTCGCGCCCTCACCCGGCGGTATCTTCCGCACCGGCGACTGGACCGACGGGGCTTGGGGACCGGTGCTCGACGACGTCGCCTGGATCGGCGTGCGACTGCCGGCGACCGCGCCCGACCGCGCCGGCTGGGCGCTGCTCGTCCGGGGCCGGATCGAGCAGCTCGGCCTCGGACCGGACGGCGTCGAACCGCTCGGCTGGTACCGCGGGGGCTACCGGCACCTCACCGACTGACCTCCAACGACTGGGCTCACCGACCGGACCCACCGACTGGCCCGGGCGGCCGCGGGACGCTCGGCTAGGGTCGGAAACCGTCGCATCCGAGCACCGCCCGGAGCCCGCGCACGAGAGAAGGAAGCCCTGTGCCCACTGTCCTGCTGGTCCGGCACGGCCGCACCACCGCCAACGCGACGGGCGTGCTGGCCGGACGCACCCCGGGCGTCGAGCTCGACGAGGTCGGTCGCCGCCAGGCCGAGGAGGCGGGCCGCCGGACCGCCGAGCTGCCGGTCCGCGCGATCGTCAGCTCACCGCTGCAGCGTTGCCGGCAGACCGCCCAGGCGCTGCTCGCGGCCCGACCGGCGCCCTGCCCGACGGCCACCGAGAAGGGGCTGATCGAGGCCGGCTACGGCGACTGGACCGGCAAGGCGCTCAAGGACCTGGCCAAGGAGAAGCTCTGGAAGACCGTCCAGACCCAGCCGTCGGCGGTCCGGTTCCCGGGCGGGGAGTCGATGACCGAGATGTCGGCCCGCGCGGTCGACGCGGTGCACCGGTGGAACGCCACCCTCGCGGCCGAGCACGGCGAGGACGCGCTGTGGGTCGCGGTCAGCCACGGGGACGTGATCAAGGCGATCCTCGCCGACGCGCTCGGCATGCACCTCGACGCGTTCCAGCGGATCATGGTCGATCCGGCGTCGATCTCGGTGGTCAGCTACACCGACGCCCGGCCCTACGTGCTGCGGATGAACTCGACCAGCGCCGACCTGGCCGCGCTGCTGGCCAAGCCGGCCAAGAAGACGGCCCGGTCACGGCGTTCCCCGTCGGCCGACGCCGCCGTCGGCGGTGGTCTGGGCGCCGGTGAAGCACCGGCCTGACGCCCACCGGACAGGCATAGGCTGACGGCATGGCCATTCTCGTTCACCGTTACGACCGACCCGACCGGTTCGTGGCCGGCACCGTCGGTCAGCCGGGCGAGCGCACCTTCTTCCTCCAGGCCCGCGAGGGCAACCGCATCACCAGCGTCGTGGTCGAGAAGCAGCAGGTCTCGGTGCTCGCCGAGCACATGGAGCGCGTCCTCGACGAGGTCGTCCGGCGCAGCGGCGGCGACGTGGCCGTGCCGCCGCCGGTCACCCGGGCCGGCGACAACTCGCCGCTGGACGCCCCGATCACCGAGGAGTTCCGGGTCGGGACGATGACCATCGCCTGGGACCCCACCATCGACCGGGTGGTGGTCGAGCTGTTCTCCAACGTCGACAGCGACGAGGAGTCCGAGACCGACGCCGAGCAAGCCGCGGCCGCCGACACCGCCGAGGAGGTGGAGATCTCGGCCGACGAGGTGATCGTCGTCAAGATCACCGCCGCCTACGCCCGCGACTTCGTGGCCCGGGCCCAGGCGCTGGTCGCCGCGGGCCGGCCGCCGTGCCCGTTCTGCCTGCAGCCGATCGACGCCGAGGGCCACATCTGCCCCCGGGCCAACGGGTACCGGAGACCGCTGTTCTGAGTCCGGACGCCACCCGCGACGGGAACTGACGACATGGCCGCCGAACCCACTCCCGACCGGCACGCCGACGCGCGCCCCGAGCACCCGGCGCTGACCACGGTGCTCGGCGACGGCGACTTCGAGATCACCGGGCGTCTCACCCAGGCCTCGAACGCCACCTTCGTCGGGCAGCTCCGCGGCGAGGACGGCGACGTGCAGTGCGTCTACAAGCCGATCCGCGGCGAGCGCCCGCTGTGGGACTTCCCGCGGCACACGCTGGCCTTCCGCGAGGTCGCCGCCTACCGGATCTCCCGGCTCGGCGGGTTCGACGTCGTCCCC
This sequence comes from Microlunatus kandeliicorticis, assembly GCF_014137855.1. GTDB lineage: Bacteria > Actinomycetota > Actinomycetes > Propionibacteriales > Propionibacteriaceae > Microlunatus > Microlunatus kandeliicorticis. The sequence continues at coordinate 516,297 of NZ_JACGWT010000004.1, read as the reverse complement.
GTCACCGTGCTCGCCGACGGTCCCGCCGGCACCGGCTCGCTCCAGGTCTGGGTCGAGGAGGACGAGGACCCGGCCCACCCGCTGGTCGACCTGGTGCCCACCAAGAAGCTGCCGCGGAAGGGCTACTTCGACGTCGTCGAGGGCCTCGACCGTTATGACAGCAGCGTCTCGGTGATCCACGCCGACCACCCGCTGCTCCGCTCGATGGCCGTCTTCGACGCGCTGGTGAACAACGCCGACCGCAAGGGCGGACACATCATCGGCAGCGAGGGACGGGTCTTCGGGGTCGACCACGGGATCTGCTTCCACACGGAGGACAAGCTCCGCACCATCCTGTGGGGCTGGGCCGGCTCGCCGCTCGACGAGGCCGACATCGCGCACATCTGTGCGGTCCAGGAGGGCGCGATCGACGAGATCGCCGACCTGCTCTCCGACGACGAGATCGAGGCGCTGCTGCTCCGCGCCGAGGGGCTGTTGGCGGCGGGGGAGCTGCCGCTGCCCGGGGGCGGGTGGCCGAACATCCCCTGGCCGCCGTTCTAGATTTTTGAGGTCTTCTCGCGCACGCCGCGCCTGGACGGCTCGTTCTTCCTCCTCGTTCGCGGGGACGGAAGAGCGTGTCCCCGCGAGCCTCGTCGTGCAGAACGACCCGGGCGCGGCTCGGAGGACGCTCGAAGACGTGAGCGGTGGCGGACGCTCGGGGACCGGATGGGCTGACCGGTGAGGGTCCACCGGGCGTGCGCCCATAAGGTGATCCGGTGCAGGCCTGGAGATCTCCGTCGATTCCGCAGCTGACCGAACCGGCGGACGGGTGGCCCGAGCTGCTGGTGCGGGACACCGCGACCGGGCAGCTGGCCCCGGCGGTGCCGGCCGACGGCGGCCCGGCCCGGATGTACGTCTGCGGGATCACGCCCTACGACGCGACCCACATGGGGCACGCGAACACCTACCTGACCTTCGACCTGCTCAACCGGGCCTGGCGGGACCGGGGGATCGGGGTGGTCTACGTCCAGAACATCACCGACGTCGACGACCCGCTGCTCGAGCGCGCGGAGGCGACCGGCGTCACCTGGACCGACCTGGCCGAGCGCGAGATCCAGTTGTTCCGCGACGACATGACCGCGCTCAACGTCGTCCCGCCGGACCACTACATCGGCGCGGTCGAGTCGATCGACCTGGTGGTCGGGCTGATCGAGCGGCTCCAGCGGGCCGGTGCGGTCTACCCGGTCCGCGACGAGGAGTACCCCGACCTCTACTTCCGGGTGCACGACGACGCCGCGTTCGGATCGGTCGGGCACCTGAGCGCCGAGGAGGCCGCGGCGACGTTCGCTGAGCGTGGCGGGGACCCCGACCGGCCCGGCAAGGACGACCCGCTCGACTGCCTGGTCTGGCGGCTCGAGCGGCCCGGCGAACCCGCCTGGGACAGCCCGTTCGGACGCGGCCGCCCCGGCTGGCACATCGAGTGCACCGCGATCGCGCTCGACCGGCTCGGCACCGACTTCGACGTCCAGGGCGGCGGCAGCGACCTGGTCTTCCCGCACCACGAGATGTGCGCCTCGGGTGGCCGGGTGGCCACCGGCGAGGAGTTCGCGCGGCGGTACGTGCACGGCGGCATGGTCGGGCTCGACGGCGAGAAGATGAGCAAGTCCAAGGGCAACCTGGTGCTGGTCTCCCGGCTCCGCGAGGCGGGCGTCGACCCGATGGCGGTCCGGCTGGCGCTGCTGGCCAACCGCTACGCCGACGACTGGTCGTGGACCGACGAGCTCCAGCACGAGGCCGAGGCCCGGCTCGCCCGCTGGCGCACGGCGGTCGACGCGGGCAGTGCCGGGCCGGCCGACCCGGTGATCGCCGAGGTGCGCGCCGCGCTGGCCCACGACCTCGACGCCCCGGCCGCGCTGGCCGCGGTCGACCGCTGGGCCGGGACCGACGCCGGCGGTTCGAGCGGGTCGGGCGCCGAGGACGGGCGCCGGGTGGCCGCAGCCGTCGACGCGCTGCTCGGTGTCCGGCTCAGCGACGCACGCTGAGCTTGTCGAAGCGCCCTTCGACGGGCTCAGGGCACCGTGGGCGGGCATGCGCGCTGAGCTTGTCGAAGCGCCTTCCTGCGCGCTGAGCCCTGCCAGCGCCCTTCGACGGGCACAGGGCACCGTGGGTGAGGACGCGCGCTGAGCCCTACCAGCGCCCTTCGACTGGCTCAGGGCACCGTGGGTGGGTACGCGCGCTGAGCTTGTCGAAGCGCTCTCGTGCTCGCTGACCTCCGGGGAGGGTCGAGCCGGTGGCCCCGCCGCTGGCTACGGCGGGACCACCGGACGCCACCGCGTCGGCACCCGTCGTCCGGGTGGAGGGCCGGTGTTCGTGACGGTGGCCGACGGCGGTGTGGACGTCCCCGGGGCGCGGCGCGAGGTCACAGCGCCGCGCCCGGGGACCACGGGTAGAGAACGCCCCCCGATGAGCTCTACCCGTTGCACCGGTGGGTCACATCAGCTCGGCACCAGCGCCCCCACGCGACTGGCGCTGGTCGATTCCTCGACTCCGCGGACGGGTTCCCGTGGTCGCGCCTGGCGTCGGACCGCGCGCACGCCGAGGGGCACCTCGGACGGCGCGGTGCAGACGACGCCGGCGTCACCGCCGGAGCCACCCGCGGTGGCTGAGCTGACGGACGCTCCACCGGTCGGCTCGGTGCACCCGGGGGCACCCGGGTCGTCCGAGCCGGCCTGAGGGACGGCCGCCTGGGCGACCGTCAGGACCGGGGTCGCCTCACCCGCGGGCGGGAGGGCGACCGTCGGTCGTCGGGTGCGGTCGGTCGACACGGGGTGTCCGAGGGCGCCGTCGGTGCGGTCGCGTCCGGTCAGGGACGCCGGCCGAGGTACGGCAGATCCGACCGGCGCCGCGGCGGGCGTCGGTGGGACGGACGTGAGGACACGCGTGGTGTGCACGGGTACTCCCGAGAGGTCGATCGATCCGGACGGGCGCGGGCCGAGGCGCGGACGCGCGTCGGCCCCACGCCGGGCTCACGAGGGGAGCCGGGTGGGGTGGATCGACCGGGATCAGTCGGGGCGGTGCTTCGCGAGCGCCAGCAGGGCGCTACGGCCGGACAGATCGTCCGGGGTGGCCGCCTGCGCACGGAGTGCGGCAGCGGCCGTCTCGCCGAGACAGGCGGCGAGGACGTGACCGGTGGAACCGGTCGGACCAGCGCCGCCGTCACCACCGTGGGTGGGAGCGGGCGACGTCGGGGCGTTCTGGATGAGCCCGACCGGGCCGGGTGCCTCCGGCTGCGGAGCCGTCGGCCCGTGCGGGGTGTCGGACCCGGCGGTCGTGGCCGGGTGCGGGGTGGCGGCCCGGAGGGGCGCCGCCTCGAGGGAGCCCTCGGCTCGGGGCGCCGCCAGCGGAGCGCGCACCGCGTCGGTCGGCGGGGCGACGGACGTGACGGCCGGAGTACCCGGCGGCGTGGAGACGGTGCCGGCGTGGACGGTGTCGCTCGGCGTGGTGGCCCCGTCCCCGCGACCGTCGACGGCGCCGATCACCGGACTGAGGACCGGACTGATCGCCGGGCTGACGACCGGGGTCAGCGATCCGAGGCTGGTACCCAGGGGAGCCAGCACCGGCGTGAGGGTCTGGGTGACCGGGGTGAGGGTCTGGGTGACCGGGGTGAGCCTGCCGAGCACCGGCGTGACCGCCGAGGTCACCGGAGCCGCGATCGGCGACACCACCGGGGGGACCAGCGGCTCAACGGCCGTGGTGACCACCGGTTCGATGACCGTGCTCACCACCGGCGTGACCACGGGCTGGACGACCTGAGTCACCACGGGCTGGACGACCTGACTCACCACCGGCTCGACGACCTGGCCGACTACCGGGCTGACGACGTGACTCACCACCGGCTCGACGACCCTGCCGACTAGCGGGCTGACGACCGCGCCGGCCACCGGCACGACGACCTGACTCAGCACCGGCTCGACGACGTGACTCGCCGCCGGCTCGACGACCGTGGTCGTGAGTCCGGTGACGGGGCGCGTGGTCACGGGACGGGTGACGTCGCCGACGACGGCGTCGACGGTCCCGGTCAGCGGGGTCGCGACGGTCGCTGCGGTGCGGGTCAGCGGGGTCGCGACGGTCGCTGCGGTGCGGGTCACCGGCGTTGCGACGGTCGCTGCGGTGCGGGTCACCGGCGTTGCGACGGTCGCTGCGGTGCGGGTCACCGGCGTTGCGACGGTCGCTGCGGTACGGGTCACCGGGGTCAGCGTCTCGCCGACGGCGGTCGTGGCCGGGGTGATCGCAGTCGAGACCGTCCGAGTGGCCGGCTGTGTCGCGGTGGCGACCGTCCGGGTGACCTCGGCCACCTGGGCGGCGGTGGCGGCGGCCGGAGCGGCCACGTCAGCCGTGACCTCGCCGCCGACTCGGCCCACGGTCGTCCTGGTGGTCTTCACGAGGCTCGGGAGCGGAGCCCGCGTGGCGGTCGACGACGCGCCCGCAGCTCGCGGGCTCGGGTCGGTCGCCGCCGCGGATTTCTGTGAGGTCGGCTGGAGGGTCGTGGCGGTGCTCGTCCCGGCGCTGGGTGCCGGGGTTCCGATGGCCTTCCCGGTCGTCTCGACGGTCTTCCCGGCGATCCGGCCGACGGTCTCGGAGACGTCGTGCGTCGGGGCCTTCGCCGCGGTCGCCGCGACCGAGGACGTGGGGCTGGCGGTCGTCTCGGTGGCGGTCCCGCTCGTGGTGCCGGCCTTGCTCGTCGGGGCCGAGTCAGCGCGGGGGACGACCTTCGACGTGTCGTCCACCCCGGCGGCGTTCGTCGCCGTGCGGACCGTCCGGGTGACCGTCCGGGTGACCGTCCGGGCGACGGGCGTGGTGACGGTGGCGACCGGGTCCGCCGTCGTCTTCCTGACCGACGCCTGAGCGGTGCCCGCCGCAGCCGGCGCGGTGCTCTCCGGGCGCGCGGTCGTCGACGAGGTGCTGCGTGCGCTCGTTGAGGCGTCGGGCCGGGAGGTCGGGGCGGGTGCGGTGCTCGCGGTCCCGGTGGCCTGTTGCACACCGTCGGTGACCGAGGACACCGTGCCCGAGACGGCCTGGTCGACGCCCTCGAGCAGACCGGATCCGGGGTCGGCGTGCGCGGTTCCGGTCGAGCCGAGGACGGCGATCGCGGAGCCCCCGGCGACGGCCAGGGCGAGGGGGAGCAGGCGCGACGGCACCGACGTCCGGCGAGCGCCGTCTGTGGCGGCCCCGGAACGGTTCAGCCGTCTGAACCTCCAGCCCACGCCGTCAGTCAAGCGCGCTTTTCCACCGCTGGCAACCGTCGACGCGTCAGAAAGCACCACGCTCAGCCGGCCGGCCCGCGCGCCCGCGGTGGACACGTTTGGAGTCGGCCGACGAGCGGGGGACAATGAGTCTGACGAGTCAACGAACTCGCGCGTGTTCCGGGGTCGGTGCAATTCCGAACCGGCGGTGACAGTCCGCGACCCGGCTCCTGATCGGCTCCGCTCCGGCGGCGGCGGTCGGGAACGGTTGACGTGGTGGAATTCCACGACCGACGGTGAAAGTCCGGATGGGAGGTTCACGCGGTGGACGCTCGCGCGCGCTCTGGTCCGGCCTGCCGGGGAGCGCGCGTCGGACGTCCCCTCACCCCGGTATCCGTGCGATCGGACAGAGAGTGGGTGAGGGGATGACCATCTCCGAGCTGCTGGTGCGGTTGCTGAATGCCAAGATCGACATCGGACCCGGCCTGTACTGGCGCGAGATCGTCGGCAACGCATTCGGACTGGCCAGCGCCTTGCTGGGCATGCGACGACGGGTCGCGGCCTGGCCGATCGGCATCATCGGCAACGTCGTGCTGTTCACGGTGTTCCTCGGGTCCACCCTGGGTGGCGCCTTCGAGGAGGCCGAACGGCTGAGCCTGTGGGGTCAGGCCGGCCGGCAGGTGTTCTTCGCGATCGTGAGCGTCTACGGCTGGGTCCGCTGGTACCAGTTCCGTCGCTCCGGCGTGGCCGGCAGCGCCGGCGTGATCCCGCGCTGGGCCGGGCTCAAGGGCCGGCTCCAGCTGCTGGTCGCCGCCGTCGTGCTCTGGGTCGCGTTCTACTTCGCGCTCCAGTACCTGGGTTCGTACGGGCCCGCCTCGGACGCCTGGATCCTGACCGGCTCGGTGCTCGCCACCTACGCGATGGCGCGCGGCTGGGTCGAGTTCTGGCTGATCTGGATCGCCGTCGACGCCGTCGGCGTCCCGCTGCTCTTCGTCGCCGGCTACTACCCGTCCGCGGTGATGTACGTCGTCTACGGCGCGTTCTGCGTGGTCGGTCTGGTCTCCTGGTGGCGGCTCGAGCGACGCGGCCGGACGCCGGACCGAATCGGGGTCGACGAACCGGTGATCGAGACCGTCGGCTGAGCGCCGTCCGGGCCGCGGCCGGCGCGCCTCTAGGCTCTCGGCGTGACCGCCAAGACCTTCGACGCGTTGTTCGCCGAGCTGCTCGAGAAGAAGCAGACCCGGCCCGACGGTTCGCGGACGGTCGCCGAGCTCGACGCCGGCGTCCACGCCATCGGCAAGAAGATCGTCGAGGAGGCCGCCGAGGTCTGGATGGCCGCCGAGCACGAGTCCGGCGACCGCGCGGCCGAGGAGATCAGCCAGCTGCTCTACCACCTGCAGGTGCTGCTGCTCGCCCTCGACCTCGACCTCGACGCGGTCTACACCCACCTCTGAGCGCGACCCGGCTCGGGCCCGGCGCTGAGAAGCCCGGGGCCCGCGCCGCGACGCTGGGTAGATTGAGCGGCGTGAAGGCCGACCGTCCCGTGCTCCGGATCGCCGTCCCCAACAAGGGCGCGCTGTCCGAGCCCGCCGCCGCGATGCTCCGCGAGGCCGGCTACGCCCAGCGCACCGACAGCAAGGAGCTGGTCCGGCTCGACGAGGCCAACGGGGTCGAGTTTTTCTATCTCCGGCCGCGCGACATCGCCGTCTACGTCGGCGAGGGCACCCTCGACGTCGGGATCACCGGGCGCGACCTGCTGCTCGACAGCGGCGCCGCTGCCACCGAGCAGCTCTCGCTGGGCTTCGGGGCCAGCCGGTTCCGGTTCGCGGCCCCGGTCGGCTCGGCGCTGACCGAGCAGAAGCTTGACGGCCTCCGGGTCGCCACCTCCTTCCCCGGACTGGTGCAGAAGCACCTGGCCGACCGCGGGATCCAGGCCCGGCTGATCAAGCTCGACGGGGCGGTGGAGAGCGCGATCCGGCTGGGCGTGGCCGACGCGATCGCCGACGTCGTCGAGACCGGGACCACGCTGCGGCAGGCCGGGCTCGAGCTCTTCGGCGACCCGATCATGACCTCGGAGGCGGTGCTGATCCGTCGCGAGGGGAGCGAGGAACCGGCCGGGCTCGAGCAGCTGCTCCGCCGGCTCAGCGGCGTCCTGGTCGCCCGCGACTACGTGATGATGGACTACGACGTGCACGCCGACGCGCTCGACGCGGCCTGCGCGATCACGCCCGGGTACGAGGCGCCCACGGTCTCCGCGCTGGCCCAGCCCGGCTGGCACGCCGTCCGGGCGATGGTCCGCCGGCGCGAGGCGCAGCAGCTGATGGACGACCTCTGGGAGGTCGGCGCCCGCGCCATCCTGGTCACCGACATCGCCGCCTGCCGGCTCTGACCGGCGGCATGCCCGACGCGGACAGGCCCGACAACCGACCCGACCCGGACCGACCCAACGAGCCCCGACCCGACCGGGTGCGGAGCTTCCCCCGGGCGGTCGCCACCATCTCGACGCTCGTGGTGCTCGGGCTGATCGGGTTCAGCCTGGTGATGTGGTTCGCGCTGCCGCTCAGCCTGCGCGAGACCTTCACCCTGTTCCAGCGGCTCACGCTGATCGCGGTGCTGGTAGCGATCGCCGTCCTGCTCGGCGCGACCTCGGCGAGCTACGTGGTCGCAGACGCCGACGGGGTGCGGCTGCGCAACGGGCTGCACACCCACGTCTACCGCTGGGAGGACGTCAGACGGGTCGACTTCGAGCCGGGGGACGCCTGGGTGCACCTCTGGATCCGGCCCGACGACCAGTACCCCGAGGGGGTCCGGCGCTACGTCCTCGGGATCATGCGGGTCGACGGCGAGCGGGCCGAGCAGGCGGTCGACGGCCTCCGGGCCCTGCACCGGGCCGCGCGCCCGACCGAGCGCTGAGGCTGCGACGACGTCCGTCCCCGAGGCCGGGGCGGTCCGCTCGGCTCACTCGATCCCGCGGGACTTGAGCAGCGCCTCGATCTCGGCCATCTCCGGATCGACGTCCGCGGCCTGCTGCTTGCCCTTCGCGGCCTGACGACCTGCCTGACGACCCGCCGGCCCACCGGCGGGTGCGGCCGTCCGCCCGGTGGCCGCCCCCGCCCCGACCTGCTTCGGGGCGCCGCCCTCGGCGGCCGCCGCCTTGCGGGCCCGGAGCTCCTTGGCCGACGGCGACCGCCGGGCCACGAAGCCGCCGACCACGAACAGCACCACACAGACCGCGAGCAGGCTCAGCCCGGCCCACACGGTGGGGGAGAAGACGATCCGGGTGGCCCAGCGGACCACCCCGAGCACGAAGTCGAACACCACCTGGAGCAGCCCGGTCAGGTAGAGCGCGACCGGGGCGAGCGTCAGGGCCAGCCCCTGGACCACCCGGCCGCGACGTCCCCGCCGCCAGGCGACCGCGGTCCCGATCAGACCGACCACGGTCAGCGCGACGCAGAGGATGAGCAGGGTCTGATCCGCAGGCATACCTCCAGCCTCCCACCGCAGTCCGCCGCGCAGATCGGGGAACGCCCCCACCGGCCCCGCAGCCCGAGGCGGGTACCCGGCGCGAGTCGCCTAGGTTGGGGGCGATGACCGAGACGCCGCACGAGCTCCCCGAGCACCTCCGCACGCTGGCCCCGAGCCCGTTCCCCGGTGACGACGGCGCCGCCGACCCGGCGGTCCGGTCCGCGCTGGCCCTCGGGGCCGCCGACGGTGCGGCCACCACCGCCGGCGATCCGTCGGCCTATCTGCGGGCCGTCGCCGCCCTCTGCACGGCCCGGCTGCTGGTGCCGGTGGTGGCCACCCGGATCGGCGAGGCGACGGTGGCCGCCCAGGACGGGCTGGTCAGCGACAAGGAGGCCGAGATGGCGGTCGTCCTGCTCGAGAACGCCGACGGCCAGCGCGCGATGCTCGCCTTCACCGGCACGGACGCGCTCACCGCCTGGGACCCGAGCGGACGTCCGGTGCCCGTCACCCTCGACCTGGCCGCCCGCTCCGCGCTCTCCGACGGGGCGGTCGCCCTGGTGGTCGACATCGCCGGCCCGCACCCGCTGGCCCTGGAGACCGCGCTGCTCGAGCAGCTCGCCGCGGGCCACCGGCTGGTCGAGCTCGACGACGGCGGCTTCGGCTGGGCGGTCCCGGCCGACCCGGCGAGCGGGACCGACGCCCGCCGGACGGAATAGCCCCGCCGTTCGGGGACGTTCTCTTCTGAGCGCTCCCTGGCGATGTGCCGGGAGCCGTCTCACCTGTTAAACTCTCTCCCGATCGATCCGGCTCAGCCGGATCTGCGAAGTGGAGACCCGATCTCCCACCCGTCGACCACTGTCCGCGCGAGCGGCGACCGTCACCGGGTCGGTACCGGAAGCCCGGCTGCACACCCGTCGGGCTCGTTCGGTGTTGTGAGGGTCTCCGCGTCCGCGGGGGCCCTTTTCGCGTTCCGGGCCGCCGCACCGCAGCTCCGACGGATCCGGGTCGCTCGGGACCAGTACCGATCTTTGGAGGACGTATCAGCACCGAACCGCGGATCAACGACCGCATTCGCATCCCGGAGGTCCGGCTCGTCGGACCGGCCGGGGAACAGGTCGGCATCGTGCGCATCGAGGACGCCCTGCGTCTGGCGCGGGAGGCCGAGCTGGACCTCGTGGAGGTCGCCCCGATGGCGCGACCGCCCGTGGCCAAGCTGATGGACTACGGCAAGTTCAAGTACGAGAACGCCCAGAAGGCTCGGGAGAGCCGTCGGAACCAGACGAACACCATCATCAAGGAGATGAAGCTTCGTCCGAAGATCGACGCTCACGACTACGAGACCAAGAAGGGCCACGTCGTCCGCTTCCTCAAGGAGGGCGACAAGGTCAAGATCACGATCATGTTCCGCGGTCGTGAGCAGTCCCGGCCGGAGCTCGGTTACAACCTGCTCAAGCGGCTGGCGACCGACGTCGAGGAGTTCGGCTTCGTCGAGAGCTCGCCGAAGCAGGACGGCCGGAACATGCTGATGGTGCTCGGTCCGCACAAGAAGAAGACCGAGGCGCGGGCCGAGGCCCGGGCTCGCAAGACCGCGAACCCGGACGGCACCGTGACCGAGGTGGTCGACGACGACCGGCTGAAGCCGGAGCAGCGCGACGTCCGCGACACGATGGCCGGGTTCGACCCGAACCAGATCTGAGCGGTCCCCGCGACCGTTCGCCAGACCTGGCTGCACCGCGCCCCGGTGCGGCCGACGACGAGTGAGACAAGGAGCATCGACGCGATGCCGAAGATGAAGACGCACTCCGGTGCCAAGAAGCGGTTCAAGGTCACCGGCTCGGGCAAGATCATGGCCCGCCAGGGTGGCAAGGCGCACCTGAACGAGCACAAGCCGTCGACCCAGACCCGGCGTCTGTCGGGCAACAAGGTGCTCGGCGGCACCGAGGCCGCCCGCGCCAAGAAGCTGCTCGGCCGCTGAGCCGCCGCCCGGTCCCGCTGCAGCCAGGACCAGCGACCGGGCCCGCCGCCGCCCGGCGGCCACCGCACATCCCGCACACCCGGCGCCCGACGGCGCCCTGACCGGCGACAGGTCGTCCGGTCGATCGGAGAAGGAGCACGACCATGGCACGCGTCAAGCGTTCGGTGAACGCCCACAAGAAGCGCCGCGAGGTACTCGAGCAGGCGTCCGGCTACCGGGGGCAGCGCTCGCGGCTGTACCGCAAGGCCAAGGAGCAGGTCACCCACTCGCTCGTCTACGCCTACCGCGACCGCCGCGCCCGCAAGGGTGACTTCCGCAAGCTCTGGATCCAGCGGATCAACGCCGCGGCCCGCGCCGAGGGGATCACCTACAACCGGTTCATCTCCGGTCTGCACACCGCCGGCGTCGAGGTCGACCGCAAGATCCTCGCCGAGCTGGCCGTCAGCGACCCCACCGCGTTCGCCGCGCTGGCCCAGGTCGCCAAGGACAACCAGCCCGCCAAGGCCGACGCCGCCGCCTGAGCAGCACCCACGGTCCCTGAGCCCCGTCGAGGCCTGAGCACCACCCACGGTGCCCTGAGCCTGTCGCAGGGCGAGGAGCCCCATCACGATGACCGAGCCGACCGGAACCCGTCCTGCCTCGCAGAACGCGCTCCGGTCGGCTCGTCGTCTGCTCCAGGCCAAGTGCCGTCGCGAGACCGGACGGTTCCTCGCCGAGGGACCGCAGGCCGTCCGCGAGGCGCTGGCCGCCGACCGGGTGGTCGAGGTCTTCGCCACCGACCGGGCTCTCGCCCGGTATCCCGCGCTGACCGCCGGCGCGGCCCGGGTCGACGAGGCCCAGCTCGCCCAGCTGACCGACGCGGTGACCCCGCAGGGACTGGTCGCGGTCTGCACCGCGGTCGACGTCCCGCTCGGGACGGCGCTGGCCGGCCGGCCGTCGCTGGTCGTGGTCTGCGCCGACGTCCGTGACCCGGGCAACGCCGGCACGGTGATCCGGTGCGCCGACGCCGCCGGGGCCGACGCGGTCGTCCTCACCGCCGGGTCGGTCGACCTGCACAACCCGAAGACCGTCCGGGCCAGCGTCGGCAGCCTGTTCCACCTGCCGATCGCGGTCGGCGCCGACCTCGCCGACGTCCTCGACCGCTGCCGGGCCGCCGGTCTGGTCGTCCGGGCCGCCGCCGGGGACGGGGCCGACGACCTGACCGCGCTCGACCGCAGCGGGGCGCTGGCCCGACCGACCTGCTGGGTGTTCGGCAACGAGGCCCACGGGCTGTCGGCCGAGCAGCAGGCGCTGGCCGACCAGCGGGTGGCGGTGCCGATCTACGGCCGCGCCGAGAGCCTCAACCTCGCGACCGCGGCCGCCGTCTGCCTCTACGCCAGCGCGTTCGCCCGGCGCCGGGCCGACGACCGGGGCTGAAACCGGTTCGGCAGCCGGGTCGCCGCTTCCTAGACTGACCGGCGGCCGACGTCCCGCTGCGGGCGTCCCGTCCGATCCACCCCAGTCCGATCCACCCCAGTCCGTTCCCAGCCCAGAGGGGGAGCCCCATGTCCGGGCCCAACACGAGCTACGACCCCGTGCAGGTCACGCCGCTCGACGCCGACCACGTCGAGGCGATGGTCGCCGAGGCGCTCGAGGCGTTCGCGGCCGCCGGCACCGTGGCCGAGCTCAAGCAGGCCCGGATCGCCCACACCGGCGAACGCTCCCCGCTGGCCCTGGCCAACCGGGAGATCGGCGCCCTGCCGCCGCAGGCGCGCAAGGACGCCGGGATGCGGATCGGCCAGGCCCGGGGCCGGGTCAACCAGGCGCTCGCCGCCCGGGACGCCGAGATCTCGGCCGCCGAGCTCGCCCAGCGGCTCCGCGACGAGCGGGTCGACGTCACCCTGCCCACCGAGCTCGCGCCCGTCGGTGCCCCGCACCCGGTGACCGCGCTGATGGACCAAATGAGCGACGTGTTCGTGGCCATGGGCTGGGAGGTCGCCGAGGGCCCCGAGCTCGAGGCCGAGTGGCTCAACTTCGACGCGCTCAACCTGCCGCCGGACCACCCGGCCCGCAGCATGCAGGACACCGTCTTCGTCGACCCGCCCGAGCGGAACCTGGTGCTGCGCACCCACACCTCGCCGGTGCAGGTGCGCTCGCTGCTCGACCGGCCGCTGCCCGTCTACGTGGTCTGCCCCGGCCGGGTCGCCCGCGCCGACGAGTACGACGCCACCCACCTCCCGGTCTTCCACCAGATCGAGGGCCTCGCCGTCGACGAGGGGCTCACCTTCGGTCACCTCCGCGGCACCCTCGAACACTTCGCCCGGCGGATGTTCGGCGACGAGACGGTGATCCGCTGGCGGCCGTCGTACTTCCCGTTCACCGAGCCGTCGGCCGAGGTCGACCTGCAGTGCTTCGTCTGCCGGGGAACCTCGGTCGGCGACCCCGAGCACCCGTGCCGCACCTGCCGGTCCGAGGGCTGGATCGAGTGGGGCGGCTGCGGCGTGGTCAACCCGCGCGTGCTCGAGGCGGCCGGGGTCGACTCCAGCCGCTACTCCGGCTTCGCCTTCGGCATGGGCGTCGACCGGACCCTGATGTTCCGCAACAACGCCGAGGACATGCGCGACATGATCCAGGGCGACGTCCGGTTCAGCCGGTCGCTCGTGGGAGGAGCCCGATGAGAGTCCCGCTGTCCTGGCTGCGCGAGTACGCCGCCGTCCCCGAGCAGACCAGCGCCGAGCAGCTGGCCGCCGACCTGGTCCGGGTCGGCCTCGAGGTCGAGGCCGTCGAGCACGCCGGCGCCGACGTGACCGGTCCGGTGGTGGTCGGCCGGGTGCTCGAGTTCGTCCCCGAGCCGCAGAAGAACGGCAAGACGATCAACTGGTGCCGGGTCGACGTCGGCACGCACAACGACGCCGACTTCTCCGACCCGGCGTTCACCGACGGCGACGGGCAGCCGGTGGTCGGCGGGGCGCGCGGGATCGTCTGCGGCGCGCACAACTTCCGCGCCGGCGACCTGGTGGTCGTCGCGCTGCCCGGCTCGGTACTGCCCGGCGACTTCGCCATCGCCGCGCGCAAGACCTACGGCCACGTCTCGGACGGGATGATCTGCTCGGCCGCCGAGCTCGGTCTCGGCGACGACCACGCGGGCATCATCGTGCTGCCCGAACCGGCCGGGGCGGACCTCGGTCAGGACGCCGCGCCGGTGCTGCACCTGCGCGAGGACGTCCTCGACATCGCGGTGACCCCGGACCGCGGCTACTGCTGGTCGGTCCGCGGGATCGCCCGCGAGGCGTCGGTGGCCACCGGGGCCGGCTGGACCGACCCGGTGGCGCGCGACGTCCCGGCCGCCGTCGACGGCGGCTACCCGGTGCGGCTGGAGTCGGCGGCCTGCCCACTGTTCGTGGCGCTCAGCGTCGACGGCCTCGACCCGTCCGCGCCGAGCCCGCGCTGGCTCACCCGGCGGCTGCAGCTGGCCGGCATGCGGCCGATCTCGCTGGCCGTCGACGTCACCAACTACGTCATGCTCGAGACCGGGCAGCCGCTGCACGCCTACGACGCGGACCTGCTCGGCGGGCCGATCGTGGTCCGTCAGGCCGAGCCGGGGGAGAAGCTCACCACCCTCGACGACGTCGCCCGCGTGCTCGACCCGGCCGATCTGGTGATCGCCGACGACTCCGGCCCGATCGGGCTGGCCGGCGTGATGGGCGGCCAGACCACGGAGCTGCGGGACACCACGACCGCGGTGGTGATCGAGGCCGCGCACTTCGACGCGATGAGCATCGCCCGGACCTCGCGCCGGCACCGGCTCGGCTCGGAGGCCTCACGGCGGTTCGAGCGCGGCGTCGACCCGAGGGCCACCTACGCGGCGGCGCACCGCGCGGCAGCGCTGCTCGTCGAGCTCGGCGGCGGGAGGCTGCGGGCCGGCGAGACGATCGCCGGCGCGGTCCCCGGCGTCCCCACCCAGCGGATCGACGTCGGTCTCCCGGGCCGGGTGATGGGGGCACCGATCGACCGCGACACCGTGCTCGCGCACCTGGGTGCCGTCGGCGTCGGGGTCGAGGAGGACGGCGACACCCTCCGGCTCACCCCGCCGAGCTGGCGGCCCGACCTGCGCGACCCCTACGACTACGTCGAGGAGGTCGGGCGGCTCTACGGGTACGAGCGGGTGCAGCCGGTGGTCCCGGCCGCTCCGGTCGGCCGCGGGCTCAGCCCGAGCCAGCGCGGCCGTCGGCTGGTCAACGCCGCGCTGACCGAGGCCGGCTTCGTCGAGGTGGTCTCGTTCCCGTTCAGTTCCGAGCAGGACCTGGACCGGCTCGGGGTGCCCGCGGGTGACCCGCGCCGCGACCTGCAACGGCTGGCCAACCCGCTCTCGGAGACCCAGCCGGCGATGCGGACCACGCTGCTGCCCGGGCTGTTCGCCGCGGTCGCCCTCAACCGTTCGCGGAGCAACGACGACCTCGCGCTGTTCGAGACCGGCTCGGTCTACTTCCCCGACCCCGAGCGCCGGGTCGCCCCGCGCCCGGCGGTGACCGGACGCCCGACCGACGACGAGCTGGCCGCGATGGACGCCGCGATCGGTCGGCAGCCCCGGCACCTCGGCGCGGTGCTGACCGGTGACTGGCGTCCGGCCGGCTGGACCGGCCCGGCCGAGCCGGCGGGCTGGCGGCACGCCCTCGCGTTCGCCCGCACCGCGGCCCGCGCGCTCGGCGCCGAGCTGGAGGTCGAGGCGGCCGAGCAGGCGCCGTGGCACCCCGGCCGGTGTGCCGCGCTCTCGGTCGGCGGGAGCCTGCTCGGTCACGCCGGCGAGCTGCACCCCGCGGTGGTCGCCGCGTACGGACTGCCGGCCCGGACGGCGGCGGTCGAGCTCGACCTGACCGCGCTGCTCGCCGCCGCGCCCGGCCGGGGTGAGGTCGTCCCGGTCTCGCCCTTCCCGGTGGTCAAGGAGGACGTGGCCCTGGTGGTCGACGAGTCCGTCCCCGCGGCGGCGGTCGGGGCCGCGCTCCGCGCCGGGGCGGGGGAGCTGCTCGAGTCGCTCCGGCTGTTCGACGTGTTCACCGGCCCGCAGATCGGCGAGGGCCGGAAGTCGCTGGCCTACGCCCTGCGGTTCCGCGCCGCCGACCGGACGCTGACCGACACCGAGACCGCCGCGGCCCGCGAGGCCGCGGTGGCCCGGGCCGCCGCCGACGTCGGTGCCGTTCAGCGCAGCTGACCCCGCCTGGGCGGGGGCAGCGGTCAGGCGGTGAGTGTCGCGCCGCCGAGGTCGACCTGGCCGCGCTCGGCGAGCGAGGCGACGGCCTGCCGGGCCGCGTCGAGCGAGGAGTACGCCGGCCGATAGCCGAGCTGCTGCTTCGGCTTCTCGATGCTGCCGACCTGGCTCCGGTGCAGGTGCTGCCAGCTGGCGTCGGCGTGGCCCTCGTCGGTGCCGGCGCGGAACGCCTCCCAGCTGACCGGCTCCAGGTCGGCCTCGCGACCGAACCAGGCCGCGGCGCCCTCGGCGAAGCCGCGGACGGTCAGTGCCTGCTCGCTGAGGGCGTGGAACGACTCCCCGGCGGCGACCTCCGGCTTGGCCACCGCCAGCTCGAACAGCTGGGCGACGTCGTCGGCGTGGACATGGTGCATGGTCTCCGAGCCCGAGCCGGGGATCCGCAGCCGGCCGCCGGTGGCCAGCGTCGTCCAGACCGTCGGGTCGAGGTTGCCGACCGGGTTGATCACCGGCCAGCCCGGCCCGCTGATGTGCCCGGGGTGGATCACGGTCGAGGCGAGCCCGCCCGACCGCGACTCGGCCAGCAGCAGGTCCTCGATCTCCTTCTTCTGCACCCCGTAGTCCCCGAACGGGTGCTTCGGGTCGTCCTCGCGCATCGGCAGCGTGGTGCTCAGCCCGTGGGTCCAGATCGTCCCGCAGTGGGCGTGCAGCCCGGTCGAGCCCCGCAGCGCCTTGACCAGCTGGGTCGCCGAGTCGGCGGTGAAACAGATCATGTCGATCACCGCGTCGCCCCGCAGCCCGGCGATCTCCGCCCCGAACCGGCCCTCGGCCTCGAGCGCGTCGCGGTCGAGCACCACCCGTTCCACCTCGTCCCAGGCCGGGTCGTCGTGGTACGGCGTCGCCCGGCCGCGGCTCACCGCCACCACCTCGTGACCGGCCCGCACCAGCCGCGGGACCAGATAGCTGCCGACGTGCCCGGTCGAACCGATCACCACCACGCGCATGCCGCGAAACTAGCCTGAGAGCCGGAGGTCCCGGCCACCGCCCCGATGTGCATAGTCATTCCGGCTATGACATAGTTATGGCATGGCAACGGGGGCGATCAGGGTGGCGGTGGCCGGTGCGACCGGTTACGCGGGCGGCGAGCTGCTCCGCCTGCTGCTCGGGCACCCCGACGTCGAGATCGGCGCCGTCACCGCGGCCAGCAGCGCCGGCAGTCGGCTCGGCGACCACCACCCGCACCTCGTCCCGTTGGCCGACCGCACCGTCGGGGCGACCGACGCCGCGACGCTGGCCGGGCATGACGCCGTCTTCCTCGCGCTCCCGCACGGCACCTCCGCCGAGATCGCCGCCCAGCTCGGCGAGGAGACGCTGGTGATCGACTGCGGGGCCGACCACCGGCTCGAGGACCCGCAGGCCTGGGCCGACTTCTACGGCAGCGGCTGGGCCGGGTGCTGGCCGTACGGGCTCCCGGAGCTGCCCGACCAGCGCGCGGTGCTGGCCGGGACCCGCCGGGTGGCGGTCCCCGGCTGCTACCCGACCACCGGGACGCTGGCGCTGCTGCCTGCGCTGACCGCCGGGCTGATCGACGGTCACGACGTGGTCGTCGTCGCGGCCAGCGGTCCGTCCGGAGCGGGCAAGAGCCTCAAGCCGCACCTGCTCGGCGCCGAGCTGATGAACTCGGCCAGCGCGTACGGGGTCGGCGGCGGCCACCGGCACGTCCCCGAGCTGCTGCAGAACTTCCGCCGGCTGGCCGCCGAGCCGTCGGCCTCGACCTCGGTCTCCTTCACCCCGGTGCTGGTCCCGATGCCCCGCGGCATCCTGGCCACCTGCACCGCCCCGCTCGACCCGGCGGTGACCGCCGACGAGGTGCGGGTCGCCTACGAGAAGGCCTACGCCGACGAGCCGTTCGTCCACCTGCTGCCGCCGGGCCAGTGGCCGCAGACCCAGTCCGTGCTCGGGTCGAACGCCGTCCACGTCCAGGTCACCGTCGACGCGGCCGCCGGCCGGCTGGTCGCGGTCGCCGCGCTCGACAACCTCACCAAGGGCACCGCCGGCGGCGCGATCCAGTGCCTCAACCTGGCCCTCGGACTCCCCGAGACCACCGGGCTGAGCGCCGTCGGGGTCGCGCCGTGACCGCCGTCCGCGCGCCCCGGTGGGAGCTCACCCGGCACGCGTCCGAGCTCGGGATGGCCCAGCTCGGACCCGGGGCCGAGGTGCCCGGCTGGGCGCTGGCCGGGCAGCCCGCGGCGTTCCGCAGCGCCCAGCGCACCGACGACGAGCTGACCGTGATCTGCGCCTGGGCCGACATCCCGGCCGGGGTGACCGCCGTCGGGCCGTTCCACGCGTTCAGCATCGACGGCCCGCTCGACCACTCGCTGATCGGCGTCCTCGCCGGTCTGCTCACCCCGCTGGCCGGCGCCGAGGTGTCGGTGCTGGCGCAGTCGACCTACAACACCGACTGGATCCTCGTCCCGACCGACCAGACCGCCGAGACCGTCCGGGTCTGGACGTCGGCCGGTCACACCGTCAGGGAGGGCGCCGCATGAGCGTCACCGCCGCGGCCGGCTTCAGCGCGGGCGGCACCACCGCCGGGCTCAAGCCGTCCGGGAAGCCCGACCTCGCACTGGTCCGCAACCACGGGCCGCGCTTCGACGCGGCCGGCGTCTTCACCTCCAACCGGGTGCAGGCCGCCCCGGTGCAGTGGAGCCGCCAGGTGCTGACCGACGGCCGGCTCCGGGCGGTGGTGCTCAACTCGGGTGGCGCGAACGCCTGCACCGGCCCGGACGGGTTCGCCGTCACCCACCGGACCGCCGAGGCGGTCGCCGAGGCGCTCGGCATCGGGGCGATCGACGTCGCCGTCTGCTCGACCGGGCTGATCGGCGTCCCGCTGCCGGTGGACAAGATCACCGACGCGCTGCCCGCGCTGGTCGCGGGCGCCGGAGCCGACGGCGGTGCCGCCGCGGCCGAGGCGATCATGACCACCGACACCGTGTCGAAGCAGGCGGTCCGGCACGGCGACGGCTGGACGGTCGGCGGCATGGCCAAGGGCGCGGCCATGCTCGCGCCCGGGCTGGCCACCATGCTGGTGGTGATCACCACCGACGCGGTGCTCGACGCCCCGGCCCTCCATGATCACCTCGCGGCGGCCTGCGCGACCACCTTCGAGCGGGTGGACTCCGACGGGTGCATGTCGACCAATGACACGGTCCTGCTGCTCAGCAGCGGGGCCAGCGGCACCGCGCCCGAGCCGGCCGGCTTCCGGGCCGCGCTGACCGCGGTGTGCGCCGACCTGGCCGGCCAGCTGCTCGCCGACGCCGAGGGTGCCGCGCACCAGATCGAGATCGTGGTGGCCGGGGCGGCCAGCGAGCAGGACGCGGTCACCGTCGGTCGCAGCATCGCCCGCAACAACCTGTTCAAGTGCGCCGTGTTCGGCCGTGATCCCAACTGGGGCAGGGTCCTGGCCGCGATCGGCACCACCGACGCGGTCTTCGAAGCCGACCAGCTGGACGTCGCCTTCAACGGCGTGCAGCTGTGCCGGGCCGGCAGCATCGGCGAGTCCCGCGACCTGGTCGACCTCACCCCCGCGCACGTCCGGGTCGACGTCGACCTGCACGCCGGCGGGGCGAGCGCCACCGTCTGGACCACCGACCTGACCTACGACTACGTCCGGGAGAACGCGGAGTACTCGACGTGATCATCAGACCCAAGGAGGGCAGCTCGACCAGCCGGCTGTCGCTGGTCGAGAAGGCCTCGATCCTGACCGAGGCGCTGCCCTGGCTGGAGACGTACGCCGACAAGACCGTCGTGATCAAGTACGGCGGCAACGCGATGGTCGACGACCAGCTCAAGCGCGCGTTCGCCCAGGACATCGTGTTCATGAAGCGCTGCGGGCTGCACCCGGTGGTCGTCCACGGTGGGGGCCCGCAGATCTCCACCATGCTGAAGCGGCTGGACATCCCCTCGGAGTTCCGGGGCGGGCTGCGGGTGACCACCCCCGAGGCCATGGACGTGGTCCGGATGGTGCTGGTCGGTCAGGTCGGCCGCGAGCTGGTCAACCTGATCAACGCCCACAGCACGCTCGCCGTCGGTCTTTCCGGCGAGGACGGCGGGCTCTTCACCGCCGAGCGCCGGACCGCGTTGGTCGACGGCGAGCCGGTCGACCTCGGTCTGGTCGGTGACGTCACCCACGTCCGCACCGAGGCCATCGAGGGTCTGATCAACGCCGGGCGGGTGCCGGTGGTCGCCGGGATCGCCCCCGATGTCAACGGCGTGGTCCACAACGTCAACGCCGACAGCGCGGCCGCCGCGCTGGCCGTCGCGCTGAAGGCCGAGCGGCTGGTGGTGCTGACCGACGTCGAGGGGCTCTACGCCGACTGGCCGCACAGCGAGGACGTGATCAAGGAGCTGTCGGCCAGCCAGCTGCGGGAGCTGATGCCGACCCTCTCGTCGGGGATGGCCCCCAAGATGGAGGCCTGTCTGCGCGCGGTCGAGGGCGGGCTGACCCGGGCCACCGTCACGGACGGCCGGGTCCCGCACGCGCTGCTGCTGGAGATCTTCACCAACGCCGGGCTCGGCACCATGGTCACCCAGGATGGCCTGATCCGTCTGGGCAGCCGGGTGTTCCGCGCCGACGAGGGCATCCCGCCGCACGAGTACGCCAACGGCGCCTTCGACCTCGAGGAGGATGAGTCCCCGTCATGACCAGCACCGACCACGCCCCGCTCGACACCGGTCTCGTCCAGCAGACCGCCGCCCAGGGGTCGGCGGCCACGCTGGCCGGCTACGACCGGGTGATGATGCGCACCTTCGGCGCTCCCAAGCGGGTGTTCGTCCGCGGTGAGGGCGCCACCGTCTGGGACGCCGACGGACGCCGCTACACCGATCTGCTCGCCGGGCTGGCGGTGAACGCGCTGGGGCACGCCCACCCGGCCGTGCTGGCCGCGATCACCGGGCAGATCTCCACCCTCGGCCACGTCTCGAACTTCTTCGCCACCCCGGCCCAGGTGGCGCTGGCCGAGCGGCTGACCGGCCTGCTCCACCACGGTCCGGACGGCACGCCCGAGGCCCGGGTCTTCTTCACCAACTCGGGCACCGAGGCCAACGAAGCGGCGTTCAAGATCACCCGGCGGACCGGCCGGACGAAGATCGTCAGCACCGAGGGCGCCTTCCACGGCCGCAGCCTCGGCGCGTTGGCGATCACCCACAACCCCGGCTACCGGGCGCCGTTCGAGCCGCTGCCCGGTGACGTCGTGTTCGTGCCCTACGGCGATGCCGACGCCCTGGCCGCCGCGGTCGACGAGACCGTCGCCGCGGTGGTGCTCGAGCCGATCCAGGGCGAGAACGGGATCGTGGTGCCGCCACCGGACTACCTGGTCCGCGCCCGCGAGATCACCCGGCGCGCCGGCGCCCTGCTCTGGGTCGACGAGGTGCAGACCGGCATCGGCCGGTGCGGCGAGTGGCTCGCCCACCTGCCCACCGGCATCACCCCCGACGTGGTCACGGTGGCCAAGGGACTCGGCAACGGGTTCCCGATCGGCGCCTGTCTGGCCATGGGACCGGCGGCCGACCTGCTCGGCCCCGGCGCGCACGGCTCGACCTTCGGCGGCAACCCGGTCGCGGCCATCGCCGGTCTCGCCGTGCTCGGGGTGATCGAGCGCGACGGGCTGCTCGACCACGCCACCGCGATGGGCGAGCGACTGGTCGCCGGCGTCGAGGCGATCGGTCACCCGCTGGTCGCCGGAGTGCGCGGCATGGGCCTGCTGCGCGGCATCGTGCTCACCGAGGCGGTCGCCCCGGCGGTGGCCGACCTCGCCCTCGACCACGGCTTCATCATCAACGCCCCGCGTCCGTCGGTGCTCCGGCTGGCTCCGCCGTTGATCATCGGGCCCGAGCAGCTCGACGCGTTCGTCGCCGTCCTGCCCGGTCTGCTCGACCGCGTCGCCGGAGGTGCCGGATGACGCTGCGCCACTTCCTCGCCGACGACGACCTCAGCCCCACCGACCAGGCCGAGGTGCTCGCCCTGGCCGCCGAGCTCAAGGCCGCGCCGTTCTCCCGGCGGCCGCTGGACGGTCCGCACAGCGCGGCGCTGATCTTCGACAAGCCGACGCTGCGCAGCCAGTCGTCCTTCGCCGCCGGGATCGCCGAGCTCGGTGGTCACCCGATGCTGGTGGACGGGCGGCTGGCCGGGATCGGCGTCCGGGAGAGCGTGGCCGACGTGGCCCGGATCCTCGGGCGGCAGGCCGCGGTGATCATCTGGCGCACCTTCGCCCAGGCCGACCTGGTGGCGATGGCCGAGCACGCCGGGGTCCCGGTGGTGAACGCGCTCACCGACGACTACCACCCCTGCCAGATCCTGGCTGACCTGCAGACCGTCGCCGAGCACCGCGGGGCGCTGGCCGGGCAGGTCTTCACCTACCTGGGCGACGGCGCGAACAACATGGCGCAGTCCTACCTGCTGGGCGGTGCCACCGCCGGTCTGCACGTCCGGATCGCCGCGCCGCCGGGTTTCCACCCCGATCCGGCGGTGGTCGAACGGGCCGCGGCGATCGCGGCGGGCACCGGCGGCTCGGTCACCGTGGCCGACGACCTCGGGCTCGCCGAGGGTGCCGACGTGCTGGCCACCGACACCTGGGTGTCGATGGGGCAGGAGAACGACGGTCTCGACCGCGAGGCCCCGTTCAGGCCCTACCAGGTGGACGAGGCGCTGCTCGGCCGCGCGGCGGCCGACGCGATCGTCCTGCACTGCCTGCCGGCCTACCGCGGCAAGGAGATCACCGCCGAGGTGCTCGACGGCCCGCGGGCCGTGGTCTGGGACGAGGCCGAGAACCGCCGGCACGCGCAGAAGGCCGTCATCGCCTGGCTGCTCGAACGCTCCCGGGACGGCGCGTGAGCACCCACGCCCCGCTGACCAAGCGGGCCCGGCACGCGCAGATCACCGCGCTGCTGCAACGGCAGGCGGTGCGCTCGCAGACCGAGCTCGCCGAGCTGCTGGCCGCCGACGGCGTCGCCGTCACCCAGGGCACGCTCTCGCGCGACTTGGTCGAGATCGGCGCGCTGCGCGTCCGCGGCGCCGACGGGCACCTGGTCTACGCCGTTCCCGGCGAGGGCGGTGACCGGCGGCCGGTGGTGGGGGAGTCGGCGGCGTTCGAGGCCCGACTCGCCCGGCTCTGCGCCGAGGTGCTGGTCTCGGCCGAGTCGTCGGCCAACCTGGTGGTGCTGCGCACGCCGCCCGGCGCAGCGCAGTACTTCGCCTCGGCGATCGACCGGGTGGGCTGGAGCTCGATCCTCGGCACCATCGCCGGCGACGACACCATCCTGCTGATCACCCGCGACCCTGCCGGTGGCGCCCGGATCGCCGCCGACTTCCTGGCCCTCGGCGAGGGTGGGGCGGCGGCGCGCGAGACCGACCCGCTGGCCGACGACGAGAGGAGCGAGGGATGACCGCGGCACCCGGGCCGACCCCGAGCGGCCAGTTGTGGGGGGGCCGGTTCGCCGGCTCGGCGGCCGAGGCGATGTTCGCGCTGAGCGTCTCCACGCACGTCGACTGGCGGCTGGCCCGCTACGACCTGGCCGGTTCCCGCGCCCACGCGGGAGCCCTGCTCCGGGCCGGGCTGCTCACCGAGGATGAGCACGCGGCGATGCTCACCGGTCTCGACGAGCTCGAGCGCCGGGTGGTCGACGGCGGTTTCGCTCCCGCTCCGACCGACGAGGACGTCCACGGCGCGCTCGAGCGCGGGCTCACCGAGATCGTCGGTCGAGAGCTCGGGGGGCGGCTGCGGGCAGGCCGGTCCCGCAACGACCAGATCGCCACCCTGATCCGGCTCTGGCTCCGGGACGCGACCGCGGCGGTCTCCGACGCGGTGCTCGACCTGCTCGACGCGCTCGCCGGGCAGGCCGAACGCCACCTCGGGGTGCCGATGCCGGGCCGGACCCACCTCCAGCACGCGCAGCCGATCCTGCTCTCCCACCACCTGCTCGCCCACGCCTGGCCGCTGGTGCGGGACCTCGAGCGGATCGACGGGCTGCGCACGCGGCTGTCGGTCAGCCCGTACGGGTCGGCGGCGCTGGCCGGCACGTCGCTCGGGCTGGACCCGGTGGCGGTCGCGGCCGACCTCGGGTTCGCCGGCAGCGTGCCCAACTCGATCGACGGCACGGCGGCGCGCGACCTGGTCGCCGAGGCCTGTTTCGTGCTCGCCCAGATCGCGGTCGACCTGTCGCGGCTGAGCGAGGACGTCATCCTCTGGTGCACCCACGAGTTCGGCTACGCGGTGCTCGACGACGCCTGGTCGACCGGGTCGTCGATCATGCCGCAGAAGAAGAACCCCGACGTCGCCGAGCTCACCCGCGGCAAGGCCGGCCGGCTGATCGGCAACCTGGCCGGGCTGCTCGGCACGCTCAAGGGCCTCCCGCTGGCCTACAACCGCGACCTGCAGGAGGACAAGGAGCCGGTCTTCGACTCGGTCGACCAGCTCCTCCTGCTGCTGCCGGCGGTGACCGGGATGGTGGCCACGCTGACCTTCCGCACCGAGCGGACCGCCGCGCTGGCCGGCGGCGGCTTCGCGCTGGCCACCGACCTGGCCGACTGGCTGGTGCGCCGGCGGGTCCCGTTCGCCGAGGCGCACGAGATCTCCGGCGCCTGCGTCCGCTGGTGCGAGCAGCGGGGGATCGACCTGCCCGACCTCGGGCCCGACGACCTCGCGGCCATCGACCCGAGGCTCAGCCCCGAGGTGCTCGAGGTGCTCACCGTCGAGGGCTCCATCGGCTCCCGCGACGGCCGCGGCGGGACGGCTCCGGAGCGGGTCCGCGAGCAGCTCGAGGAGCTGCGGGCGGCGTGCGCCGGACGGCGGCGGAATTCTCCCGGGAGCGGCGAGCCCAGCCCGTAGGGTTGCCGCGTGTCGGAGCGTACGGACGTCCTGGAGGAACTGACCTGGCGCGGCCTGGTGGCCGAGTCGACCGATCGGGAGGAGCTGGCCGCCGCGCTGGACGCCGGCCCGATCACCTTCTACGTGGGCTTCGACCCCACCGCGCCGTCGTTGCACTTCGGCAACCTGGTGCAGCTGATGGTGGCTCGCGCGCTGCAACGGGCCGGGCACCGGCCGTTGATCCTCGTCGGCGGGTCCACCGGACTGATCGGTGACCCCAAGCAGGTCGGGGAGCGGACGCTCAACTCGAAGGAGACGGTGGCCGGCTGGGTCGAGCGGATCCGGGCCCAGGTCGAGCGGTTCGTCGACTTCGAGGGGCCGGCGGCCGCCGACGTGGTGAACAACCTCGACTGGACCGGGCCGCTGTCGGCGATCGACTTCCTGCGGGACGTCGGCAAGCACTTCCCGGTGAACCGGATGCTGGCCCGGGAGGTGGTCCGGAGCCGGCTCGAGGAAGGGATCTCCTACACCGAGTTCTCCTACGTGCTCCTCCAGTCGCTGGACTACCTGGAGCTGTTCCGCACCCGCGGGGCCGTGCTCCAGACCGGCGGCAGCGACCAGTGGGGCAACATCACCGCCGGGGTCGAGCTGATCCGCCGGGCCGAGGGGGCGCGGGTGCACGCGCTCGCCACCCCGCTGCTGACCAAGGCCGACGGCACCAAGTTCGGCAAGACGGAGGGCGGGTCGGTCTGGCTGGACGCCGGGATGACGAGCCCCTTCGCCTTCCACCAGTACTTCCTCAACGCCGAGGACGCCAAGGTGATCGAGTACCTGAAGGTCTTCAGCGAGCGCAGCCGCGAGGAGATCGAGGCGCTCGAACGGGAGACCGCCGAGCAGCCCCACCGGCGCGCCGCCCAGCACGCCCTGGCCGACGACGTGACCACCCTGGTGCACTCCGCCGCCGACACCGCGGCGGCCAACGCGGCCGCCGCCGCCCTGTTCGGACGGGGGGAGCTGGACGAGCTGCCGCCGGACACCCTGCGCGCCCTGGGTCAGGAGCTGAACGCCGCGCCCGTCGACCCGGCCGGACCGCCGACGGTCGTCGAGCTGCTGGAGGCCTCGGGGGTGGTGGCCAGCCGGTCGGCCGCGCGACGGGCCATCGCCGAGGGCGGCGCCTACGTGAACAACCGGAAGGTGGACGACGTGGACGCCCGGTTGGGTGACGACCAGGTGCTGCCCGGCGGTCTGGTGGTGCTCCGCCGCGGCAAGCGGACGGTCGGAGCGGTGACCCTCGAGCGCTGACGCCGGAGTTCGGCCTCGCCCGGTCCCCACTACCGTCCGGGACGCCCGTGGGGCCAGTCGGACACGGTGTGTCGGCTCGTGATCAGGGCCACGTCCCCCCGATTTGACCGGCCCGTAGCGTGCGCGTAATGTTCTTCAAGCCGCCGGAGAGCGGGACGCGACGGGGAAGCCCGGAGCGGCCGTCCAGTGTGGCCCACCCAATGGCAAAGATTGCCCGGATGTGCTGTGTTCACCAACTGTGACCAGCCGGATCCGGTCCTTCAGCGCCGCCCGGTGGAGGGTAGAAAGCCCCGATTTGACTCGGAGCCCGAAGCCCAGTAAGTTTGGTCGAGTTGCCCCAAGCGGGATCGGATCTCCGAAACCGCGCGGTGCGCGCCCGAAGCTTGAGAACTCAACAGCGTGCTAAAAGTCAATGCCAAGCACAACAAACCCCGTGCTCGTGGCGTTGCGGTTGCTCCTCGGAGCAGCAGTGACAAGACGAGCTCGGTTCCTTTGATTGATTGATCCGATCCTCACCTCGCGTGGGGATCAGCTCAGCGATCGAACAGATGTTGACGGTTACCACGGCGCTTGCCGTCGTGCACCGATAAATTTCAACGGAGAGTTTGATCCTGGCTCAGGACGAACGCTGGCGGCATGCCTAACACATGCAAGTCGAACGGTAAGGCTCCTTCGGGAGCACACGAGTGGCGAACGGGTGAGTAACACGTGAGCAACCTGCCCTTGACTTCGGAATAACAGCTGGAAACAGCTGCTAATACCGGATACGACTCACAACCTCATGGTGGTGAGTGGAAAGCTCCGGCGGTCAAGGATGGGCTCGCGGCCTATCAGCTAGTTGGTGAGGTAACGGCTCACCAAGGCTTCGACGGGTAGCCGGCCTGAGAGGGCGACCGGCCACACTGGGACTGAGATACGGCCCAGACTCCTACGGGAGGCAGCAGTGGGGAATATTGCACAATGGGCGAAAGCCTGATGCAGCAATGCCGCGTGCGGGATGACGGCCTTCGGGTTGTAAACCGCTTTCAGCACCGACGAAGCGCAAGTGACGGTAGGTGCAGAAGAAGGACCGGCTAACTACGTGCCAGCAGCCGCGGTGATACGTAGGGTCCGAGCGTTGTCCGGAATTATTGGGCGTAAAGGGCTCGTAGGCGGTCCGTCACGTCAGAAGTGAAAACTCAGGGCTCAACCCTGAGCCGGCTTTTGATACGGGCGGACTAGAGGTATGCAGGGGAGAATGGAATTCCTGGTGGAGCGGTGGAATGCGCAGATATCAGGAGGAACACCAGTGGCGAAGGCGGTTCTCTGGGCATTACCTGACGCTGAGGAGCGAAAGCGTGGGGAGCAAACAGGCTTAGATACCCTGGTAGTCCACGCCGTAAACGGTGGGCACTAGGTGTGGGGGACATTCCACGTTCTCCGTGCCGAAGCTAACGCATTAAGTGCCCCGCCTGGGGAGTACGGCCGCAAGGCTAAAACTCAAAGGAATTGACGGGGGCCCGCACAAGCGGCGGAGCATGCGGATTAATTCGATGCAACGCGAAGAACCTTACCTGGGTTTGACATATACCGGAAAGCTGCAGAGATGTAGCCCCCGCAAGGTCGGTATACAGGTGGTGCATGGCTGTCGTCAGCTCGTGTCGTGAGATGTTGGGTTAAGTCCCGCAACGAGCGCAACCCTCGTCCTATGTTGCCAGCGGATAATGCCGGGGACTCATAGGAGACTGCCGGGGTCAACTCGGAGGAAGGTGGGGATGACGTCAAGTCTTCATGCCCCTTAAGTCCAGGGCTTCACGCATGCTACAATGGCCGGTACAAAGAGCTGCGAGACCGCAAGGTTAAGCGAATCTCAAAAAGCCGGTCTCAGTTCGGATTGGGGTCTGCAACTCGACCCCATGAAGTCGGAGTCGCTAGTAATCGCAGATCAGCAACGCTGCGGTGAATACGTTCCCGGGCCTTGTACACACCGCCCGTCAAGTCATGAAAGTCGGTAACACCCGAAGCCGGTGGCCCAACCCTTGTGGAGGGAGCCGTCGAAGGTGGGACTGGCGATTAGGACTAAGTCGTAACAAGGTAGCCGTACCGGAAGGTGCGGCTGGATCACCTCCTTTCTAAGGAGCCCATTGGCTGCTCGGTGACACGAGCAGTCCAGCGTCCGGTTCTCCAGCAAACGTCTGGAGCCGGACAGGCACCGGAAGTGGAACATTGACCATTCGGCCGGACGGCCGGGTGACGCGTCAGTACAACCAACACCTTCGGGTGTTGGAGTGGAACCTCGCAGAACCCGCTCAGCCGGCTTGAGGCACGCTGTTGGGTCCTGAGGCGTCGGTCGTTCACACGAACGAGCGGCAACTCATCGCGGACCTCATCCCCATCACGATCCTCGTGATGGGGTTTGGTTACCGCCCGCATTTTGAGAACTTCACAGTGGACGCGAGCATCTTTGTAGTGATCAACAAGCTACTAAGGGCAATCGGTGGATGCCTAGGCACCAAGAGCCGATGAAGGACGTTGTAACCTGCGATAAGCCCCGGGGAGCTGGTAAACGAGCTTCGATCCGGGGATCTCCGAATAGGGAAACCTCGAAGGAAACCGGAGTAATGTCCGGCGACCCCTGCCTGAACACATAGGGCAGAGGGAGGGAACGTGGGGAAGTGAAATATCTCAGTACCCACAGGAAGAGAAAACAACCGTGATTCCGTCAGTAGATGTGAACGAAAGCGGAACAGGCCAAACCGCACCTGTGTGATAGCTGACAGGCGTTGCAAGTGCGGTGTTGAGGGGCGATCTCGATCGGGCTGTCGACCGATCAAACAGTCAAAAATGCTCTGTGAAGTCGAAGCGTTCTGGGAAGGCGCGGCACAGAAGGTAACACCCCTGTAGACGTAAGTAGAGCACTGTTGGATCCAACCCCAAGTAGCACGGAGGTCCTGAATCCTCCGTGTGAATCTGGCGGGCCCACCCGCTAAGCCTAAATACTCCTTGGTGACCGATAGCGGACAAGTACCGTGAGGGAAAGGTGAAAAGTACCCCGGGAGGGGAGTGAAATAGTACCTGAAACCGATTGCCTACAATCCGTCGGAGCAAAGCCTTGTGCGATGTGACGGCGTGCCTTTTGAAGAATGAGCCTGCGAGTTAGTGGTACGTGGCGAGGTTAACCCGTGTGGGGAAGCCGTAGCGAAAGCGAGTCTGAACAGGGCGTTCAGTCGCGTGCTCTAGACCCGAAGCGGAGTGATCTATCCATGGCCAGGGTGAAGCGTCGGTAAGACGACGTGGAGGCCCGAACCCACCAGGGTTGAAAACCTGGGGGATGAGCTGTGGATAGGGGTGAAAGGCCAATCAAACTCCGTGATAGCTGGTTCTCCCCGAAATGCATATAGGTGCAGCGTCGCGTGTTTCTTGCCGGAGGTAGAGCACTGGATAGTCTAGGGGGCCCACAAGCTTACCGAAATTAGCCAAACTCCGAATGCCGGTAAGTGAGAGCGCGGCAGTGAGACTGCGGGCGATAAGGTTCGTAGTCGAGAGGGAAACAGCCCAGAACACCAGCTAAGGCCCCTAAGCGATTGCTAAGTGGAAAAGGATGTGGAGTTGCGGAGACAACCAGGAGGTTGGCTTGGAAGCAGCCACCCTTGAAAGAGTGCGTAATAGCTCACTGGTCAAGTGATTCTGCGCCGACAATTTAGCGGGGCTCAAGCAATCCGCCGAAGCTGTGTCATTCACGTATCGCCCTGACTTCGGTCCAGGGACGTGGATGGGTAGGGGAGCGTCGTGTGCGCGATGAAGCGGCAGGGGAACCTAGCCGTGGAGAGCACACGAGTGAGAATGCAGGCATGAGTAGCGAATGAGGAGTGAGAAACTCCTCCGCCGAATGACCAAGGGTTCCAGGGTCAAGCTAATCTGCCCTGGGTAAGTCGGGACCTAAGGCGAGGCCGACAGGCGTAGTCGATGGACAACGGGTTGATATTCCCGTACCGGCACTTGAACGACCCTGCCGAGGCAGGTAACGCTAAGCACGGAAGTCTGCAGGACGCCTTCGGGCTGATTGCAGATGACTCTGCGACCCAAACCTGTATTAGGCAAGCTGCGGAGTGACGCAGGAAGGTAGCCCATCCCCGGCGGTGGTTGTCCGGGGCTAAATGCGTAGGGCGAGGTGTAGGCAAATCCGCACCTCATATGCCTGAGACATGACGGCTGTTCCGAACTTGTTCGGCGCAGTGGGTGATCCTATGCTGCCTAGAAAACCTTCGTGAGCGAGTTCATGAGCCGCCCGTACCCTAAACCGACTCAGGTGGTCAGGTAGAGAATACCAAGGCGATCGAGATAACCGTGGTTAAGGAACTCGGCAAAATACCCCCGTAACTTCGGGAGAAGGGGGGCCAAGCATGTTGAGGGATTTACTCCCAAAGGCGTGTGAGGCCGCAGAGACCAGGCCCAAGCGACTGTTTACTAAAAACACAGGTCCGTGCCAAGTCGTAAGACGATGTATACGGACTGACGCCTGCCCGGTGCTGGAACGTTAAGGGGACGTGTTAGGGGCAACCCGAAGCACTGAACTTAAGCGCCAGTAAACGGCGGTGGTAACTATAACCATCCTAAGGTAGCGAAATTCCTTGTCGGGTAAGTTCCGACCTGCACGAATGGCGTAACGACTTGGGCGCTGTCTCGACCACGGACTCGGCGAAATTGCACTACGAGTAAAGATGCTCGTTACGCGCAGCAGGACGGAAAGACCCCGGGACCTTTACTATAGTTTGGTATTGGTGATCGGTACAATTTGTGTAGGATAGGTGGGAGACTTTGAAGCGGTCACGCCAGTGGTCGTGGAGTCAACGTTGAAATACCACTCTGATTGTTCTGGTTATCTAACCTAGGTCCGTGATCCGGATCAGGGACAGTGCCTGATGGGTAGTTTGACTGGGGCGGTCGCCTCCCAAAAGGTAACGGAGGCGCCCAAAGGTTCCCTCAGCCTGGTTGGCAATCAGGTGTCGAGTGTAAGTGCACAAGGGAGCTTGACTGTGAGAGAGACATCTCAAGCAGGGACGAAAGTCGGGACTAGTGATCTGGCGAAGGTGTGTGGAAACCTCGTCACTCAACGGATAAAAGGTACCCCGGGGATAACAGGCTGATCTTGCCCGAGCGTTCATAGCGACGGCATGGTTTGGCACCTCGATGTCGGCTCGTCGCATCCTGGGGCTGGAGTCGGTCCCAAGGGTTGGGCTGTTCGCCCATTAAAGCGGCACGCGAGCTGGGTTTAGAACGTCGTGAGACAGTTCGGTCCCTATCCGCTGCGCGCGTAGGAGTCTTGAGAAGAGCTGTCCTTAGTACGAGAGGACCGGGACGGACGAACCTCTGGTGTGCCAGTTGTTCTGCCAAGAGCACGGCTGGTTGGCTACGTTCGGAAGTGATAACCGCTGAAAGCATCTAAGCGGGAAGCACGCTTCAAGATGAGGGCTCCCACAGGATAGCCTGGTAAGGCCCCCAGCAGATCACTGGGTGATAGGTCGGATGTGGAAGTGCAGTAATGCATGGAGCTGACCGATACTAATAGGCCGAGGGCTTGTTCACACAAAGATGCTACGCGTCCACTGTGCAGTTCCCGAGATACGGTCGGGAATTCGCCACTCACTCCGCAAGGGGATGAGTGGCTCGAGATCCGCCACATCTCCATAGAGTTTCGGTGATCATGGCGAAGGTGAAACACCCGGTCCCATTCCGAACCCGGAAGTTAAGCCCTTCTGCGCCGATGGTACTGCACGGGGAGCCGTGTGGGAGACTAGGTCGTCGCCGGACAACACACCTCGAGGTCGGTCATTCGTGACCGACCTCGAGGTGTTTTTGCGTTCACGAGCCTTTTCCTCGTGTTGGTGACAACGACTCGGCCAGCTGTGCTGTTACCGGCCGGAAACGCTCGGCGGTGCCGCGTGAAACAGCGCTTTCCTACATTCACCTGCGAGGACGCCACATCGTGGCGTGGCGCGGTGAGCGGAGGTTTCTCGTGACGCAGCAGCTGGAGGAGAGGGCCGGCCAGATCGACAGCCGGCACCCGGTTGACCGCGTTCCGCCGTTGGCGCGGCTGGCGGCCCTGGGTCTGCAGCACGTGCTGGCGATGTACGCCGGCGCCGTGGCCGTGCCATTGGTCGTGGGCGGCGCGCTGGTCCAAGCCGGTCGCCTGGCACCCGGTGACCTGGCCTATCTGATCTCGGCCGATCTCTTCGTCGCCGGCATCGCCACCCTGATCCAGTCGATCGGATTCTGGCGGTTCGGTGTCCGGCTGCCACTCATGCAGGGTTGCACCTTCGCCGCGGTCACCCCGATGATCGCCATCGGTTCGGAGTTCGGCGTCACCGCGATCTACGGCGCCGTGATCGCCTCGGGGCTCTTCATGATCGTGCTGGCCCCGGTCTTCTCGAAGCTGTTGCGCTTCTTCCCGCCGGTGGTCACGGGCACGGTCATCCTCGTCATCGGCCTCTCGCTGATGCCGGTCGCGGCGGGCTGGGTCGGCGGCGGGTCGGGATCGCCCACCTTCGGACGCCCGATCAACCTCGCCTTCGCGGCCGGCACGCTGGTCTTCATCCTGCTGGTGGAGCGGTTCGCGCCGCCGGCCGTCGCCCGGGTCTCGATCCTGCTCGGGCTGGTCGTGGGCACGGTGGTGGCGGTGCCGTTCGGCCTGGCGGACTTCAGCGGCGTCCGCCAGGAGGCCTGGTTCGGCGTCAGCACGCCGTTCCACTTCGGTTGGCCGACCTTCCAGGTCAGCGCGATCCTCTCGATGCTCGTGGTGGCGCTGGTCATCATGACCGAGACGACCGGCGACATGCTCGCGGTCGGCGAGATCGTCGACCGACCCGTCCGAGCTCGTCAGCTCGCCGACGGGCTGCGCGCCGACGGCCTCTCGACCCTGCTCGGCGGGGTCTTCAACACGTTCCCGTACACCGCGTTCGCGCAGAACGTCGGGCTGGTGTCGCTGAGCGGTGTGCGCTCGCGGTACGTGGCCACCTTCGCCGGCGGGGTGCTCGTCGTGCTGGGACTGGTCCCGAAACTCGGTGCGGTCGTCGAGGGCGTCCCGCAGCCCGTGCTGGGCGGGGCCGGCCTGGCCCTGTTCGGGATGGTGGCGGCCAGTGGCGTCCGGACGCTGACCCGGGTCCGGTTCACCAACGCGAACGTCCTCGTCGTCGCGATCAGCGTCGCCGTCGGCCTGCTGCCCACGGTCTCCGACGGGATCTATGCGAAGTTCCCGGTCGCGTTCCAGATCATCTTCGACTCGGGGATCTCGGCCGGCGCACTCACGGCGATCGTGCTCAACCTCGTCTTCAACAGCGCCGCGATGCAGCGACGGCACGCCGGTGACGACGACCTCGCCGCGCATGACGCCGTGCGGTCACCCGCCGCCTGAGCTGCCCGAGCGCGTCGGGGTCAGCCGGCGTCCACCTCGGTGAGGTCACCGCGGTCGACATCGAAGACGAAGCCGCGGATGTCGTCGCGGTGGGTCAGGTAGCCGCAGTCGCGCAGCTCGGCCAGGGCCGCGCGGACGTTGGCCTGCGGGTCGTCGGTGAAGGGCACCACCGGCCAGCCCGGCCGGCGGCCGGCGTCGGCCTCCAGATCGCGGCGGAACGCCTCGTCGTCCAGGCCGGTCATCCCGCACCGCGTGTGCTGGACCACCATCACCGCCGTGGTGCCGAGCAGCCGCTGGCTCATGGCCAGCGAGCGCAGGGCGTCGTCGGTCACCACCCCGCCGGCGTTGCGCAGGACGTGGGCCTGACCCGCCTCGAGCCCGAGGACCTCGCTCGGAAGGATCCGGCAGTCCATGCAGGTCAGGACGGCGACCCGACCGGCCGGCTGGGCGGCCAGTCCGCCCGGGTAGCGCGACGGGTAGCCGGCGGCGGCCGCCACCAACGGGTCGATGGCCGAACCCTCGGCGGTCGGCGAAACGGGGACGTCGGTTCCGGACACGGTCACCTCTCGGAGTCGTGGCCACGCGGGCCGCTGGTGGGACGGTAGTGCGCGTCGAGCACGGCGCGGTAGCGCTCGCTCAGCTCGCGGTGCGCGGTCAGGTCGGACTCGGTGGGCTCGAACTCGCCGATCAGCGGCACCGGCCAGTCGGGCAGCTCTCCGGTGCCCGCCCAGGCGGCCTGCCGGGCGGCGCCGACCGCCACCGCCTCGAACGGCGCGGTGACGGCGACCGGCAGTCCGAAGACCGCCGGGGCGATCCGCTGCACGGCCTCGGACTGGCTGGCGCCACCGGTGAGGGTGATCCGGCTGATCCGGTCGGTCTGCTCGGCCAACACCCCCACGCCGAAGGCGAGGCTCCACAGCACACCCTCGATGGTGGCGCGGGCCACGTTGGCCGGCTTGAGGTTGGCCAGGGTCATCCCGACGAGCTCGCCGGTGGCGTCGGGGAGCGGTGGTGTCCGCTCGCCCTCGAGGTAGGGAAGGAAGGTCAGGCCCTCGCTGCCGGCCGGTGCCTCGAGCGCGAGCCGGGCGAACTCCTCGAGTCCGAGCCCGAGCAGCTCCGCGGCAGCCACCAGGTTGCGTGCCCCGTTGAGGGTGCAGACCAACGGCAGGAACCCCCCGGTGGCGTCGGCGAACCCAGCGACCGTCCCGGTCGGCTCGTGGGTCTGCGCCTCGGCCCGGGTGAACGCGGTGCCGCTGGTGCCGAGCGAGACGATCGCCTCGCCGGGACGGACCCCGAGGCCGAGACCGGCCGCCATGTTGTCCCCGGTGCCGGGGGCGATGCCGATGCCGTCCGGGGTGTGACCGACGATCTCGTCGGGCCCCGCGACCCGCGGCAGATCCAGCCCGTGGCCGAGGGCGCGCTCGACCAGGTCGTCCCGGTAGCGGTTCTCGGCCGCGTCGAAGTAGAGCGTCCCGGACGCGTCCCCCCGGTCGGTCACCGGCGCGAACCGGCGCCCGCCGATCTCCCAGGTCAGGTAGTCGTGGGGCAGCACCACGGTGGTGGTCCGGGCCGCGTTCACCGGCTCGTTCCGGGCCAGCCAGCGGAGCTTGGTCACGGTCATCGAGGCGACCGGCACCGACCCGACCGCCTCGGCCCAGGCCTGCGGGCCGCCGAGCTCGTCGATCAGGTCGAGTGCATCCGGCGCCGAACGGTTGTCGTTCCAGAGCAGCGCGTCGCGCACCAGCTGCTGGTCGGCGTCGAGGGTCACCATCCCGTGCTGCTGGCCGCCTACCGCGAGGGTGTCCACGCCGTCGAGGATGCCGTCGGCGGTCGCCTCCTGGTAGGCCCGCCACCAGGAGTCGGCAGGCACCGCCGTGCCGTCCGGGTGCCCGGTGCGGGCGGTGCGGACGACCTCGCCGGTCTCGGCATCGCAGACCACGACCTTGCACGACTGGGTCGAGCTGTCGATCCCGGCGACCAGACCGGACTGGCCGGCGTTCGCTGTCACGTGTCCTCCTCGGTCACTGCGCGGCTGGGCCGATGCTAGCGAGCGGCCGGTGACCGGTCGGCGACCGTCTCCTCTGCGGGCGGCGGCTCCCGTGCCGGGTGGATCGTCGGTCTCGGCGGACGGCCCGATGTGCGCTCGGGCGGGTGCGTCCAGCACGATGGGTCGGTGCCCGCCGACGAACGACCCCGTGACCGCTCCGACGACCCCGGACGCCGGGGCGGAGGAGGACCCCGGGGCCGCGACGGCGACCGGCCGCGCAGCGGTGGCGCCGGCGGCCGATCCGGTGGTCCGCGGGGTGCAGGCGGCGGTTTCCGCGGGTCGCGCCCGCAGGGTGGCCGACCCGGAGCGGGTCGGCCGGACCGCGAGGGTGATCGGGGCGGCGAGCGCGGCGGTCGACCCGGCGGGTACGACCGCGAGACGCGCGGTGGGCGACCCGGAGCAGGTCGCGCGGGCGGTGGCTTCGCCGGTCGGGACGACCGGCGCGGTGGCGATCGCTGGGAGTCGGGTCGTGGGTCCGGCGACGCGCGCGGCGCCCGGCGGGATGACCGGCGGGATGACCGGCGTGACGACCGGCGTGACGACCGCTGGGGCGGCCGACCCGGAGGTGAACGGCCGCGCAGTGAGGCTCAGCGCGGGTCCCGGCCGGGCGGTGACCGGCGGAGCGACGACCGGCCCGGTGGTGGCCGGTACGGCAGCGAGCGGAGCGGCCCGCGCACCGGGGGCCGCGCCGGCGGCGGTGACCGGCGTGAGGCGTCCGGTCGCGACGCCGGGCGCGGGTTCGGCCGCGATCCCGGTCGCGGGGGCGGCGGTGACGCGCGGGCCGGATCCGGTCGTCCGCGCGCCGCGGTGCCGCGGCGCCCGAGCACCGGGCGTCCGGCCGGTGCGCGCCCGGACCGCAGGGACCGGTTCGAGCGTCCCGAGCGCGGCGGCCGGTTCGAGCGTCCCGAGCGTGGGGACCGGTTCGAGCGCCCCGAACGTCCGGCACGTTTCGACCGTGGTCCCGGGGCCGACCGGGCGGGGGACCGGGGTGGCCGTCCCGACCGTGGCGACCGCTTCGACCGTCCGGGCCGTGCGGGCGCCCCGCGCGGTCGGGCCGGTGAGCGCGACCAGGCCGGTCGGCGTCCGGACGGACGCGGTCCCGTCGAGGACCCCCGCAGCAGCGGCGCCGGCGGTCGGCGTCCGATCGCGGCGCGGGCCGACGAGCCGCCGACGCCGACCGACGCCGACATCCGGCTGTTGCCGCGCGCGGTCCGCGCCGAGCTGCGCGGGCTGCCCAAGGAGCTGGCCGACATCGTCGCCGCGCACCTGGTGTCCGCGGGCGAGCTCGTCGACGTCGACCCCGACCTCGCCTACCGGCACGCCGAGGCGGCCCGACGCCGGGCCTCGCGGGTCGCGGTGGTCCGCGAGGCGACCGCCGAGACGGCCTACGCGGCCGGTCGGTACGACGTCGCGCTGACCGAGTACCGGGCGCTGCGCCGGATGACCGGCCGGAACGGCTTCCTGCCCGTGATGGCCGACTGCGAGCGGGCTCTCGAGCGTCCGCACGCGGCCATCAAGCTGGCCCGCGAGGCCGACGGGCTCGACCTCGACCCCGACGACCGGATCGAGATGCGGATCGTCGAGGCCGGCGCCCGGAACGACCTCGGCCAGACCGCCGAGGCGATCCGGCTGCTCCGCGAACTGGTCGCCCAGGACCCGCTGCGGCGGGTCGGGGCCCGGACCGGCAAGGTCGGGCAGTCGCAGGCGGTACGGGTCCGGACCGCGATGGGCCGCGTGCACTACGCGCTGGCCGACCTGCTGCTCGCCGAGGGCGATCCCGCCTCCGCCCGGGTGGAGTTCGCCCGGGCGGCCGATCTCGACGTCGAGGAGACCACCGACGCCCACGAGCGGCTCGACGAGCTCGACGGGGTGAGCATCGACTTCGACGAGACCGAGGACGAGGACTCCGACGAGACTGACGAGGACTCCGACGAGGGCGACTCCGACGAGACTGACGAGGACTCCGACGAGAGCGACTCCGACGAGACCGACGAACACTTCGAAGAGGGGGACGAGTCGCCCGAGGCCGACCACGACGGCGTGGACCCCGAGGTCGACGAGGACCCGGTCGAGGACGATGACCCGGACGACGAGACGGACGGCCTCGGTGATGATCACGACGATGATCACGACGAGGATGATCACGACGAGGATGATCACGAAGGCCCCGACCCGAGCGACGGTGAGGGCGATGACCACGAGCTGAACCCCGCGGACCGCGACCCGGAACCGCGCGCGTGACCGAGCCGCCGGTGCTGGTCGACCGTTACCCGGCGGCCCTGTTCGACCTCGACGGCGTGGTCTACCTCGGCCCGCAGGCCGTGCCCGGCGCGGCCGAGGGGATCGCCGGGCTGCGGGACCGTGGCGTCCGGATCGGCTTCGTGACCAACAATGCGGCCCGGCCGCCGGCCGCGGTCGCTGCCCACCTGAACGAGCTCGGCGTCCCCGCCGACCCGAGCGACGTGGTCACCTCCGCCCAGGCCGGTGCCCGGCTGGTCGCCGACCGGTTCGGGTCCGGCGCCCGGGTGCTCGCCGTCGGGGGACCGGGCGTGTCCGAGGCCCTGCGCGAGGCCGGCCTGCAGCCGGTCGCCAGCGCCGACGACGGTCCGGTGGCCGTGCTCCAGGGCTACGGCACCGACCTCACCTGGAACGACCTGATCGAGGCGGCGGTGGCCGTCCAGCGCGGCGCGCACTGGACAGCGACCAACACCGACTCGACCCGACCGACCGACCGCGGCATCGCCCCCGGCAACGGGGCGGCGGTGCAGGCCGTCCGGGCTGCGGTCCACGTCGACCCGGAGGTCGCCGGCAAGCCGTTCCGCCCCCTGATCGACGAGACGCTCCGCCGGCTCGAGGTCACCGACGCGATCTTCGTCGGCGACCGCATCGACACCGACGTCGAGGGCGCGGTCCGCGCAGGCCTGGACAGCCTGATGGTGTTCACCGGCGCGCACGGCCCTGCCGACCTGCTGGCCGCCGGCCCGGGCGAGCGGCCGACGGCGATCGGGTGGGACCTGCGCGCGCTGCTCGCTCCGGCCCGTCCGGTCGGCGGCGATCCGGTCGAGCGCGACCGGGAGCTGGTCCGCGCCGAGCACGGCTCGGTGGTCGCCGTCACCGACGTCGCCGATCGCGAGGCCGCCCTCGACCTGCTGGCCGCCGCCACCCGGCTGGTCTGGCCGGCCGCCGATCGTGGCGAGCCCCTCGACACTGCCGCGGTGATCACCACGCTGACCGCCGCGCTCCGGCCCGCCCGGTCCTGACCTGCCGTCACCTCGTTCTGACCCCGTTCGGACCCGTTCTGACCACGGCCGATGCGGCACCGTGCCGGGGTTGTTGGTGCTGGTTACGCTGCCGCCATGACGCTCCCCGACGTCGCGGACCTCCTCGCCGAGGAGCCGGACCACGACCAGGTGGTCTTCGACGCCCGGTTGCGCCGGCACTGGCCCGACCTGCTGGCCGGGCTGACCGGCGCCTACGGGGAGCAGGCGCCGGCGATGGCCGAGCGCTGTGTCCGGATCGCCGCCGAGAACTTCCGCGACCGGCCCGCCGATCTCCGGCTCCTCGATCTGCGCCGGCACGCCGACCCACAGTGGTTCGGGCACCAGCGGATGGTCGGCTACGCCGCCTACGCCGACCTGTTCGCCGGGGACCTCCGCGGCATCGTCGACAAGATCGACTACCTGGCCGAGCTCGGCGTCACCTATCTGCACCTGATGCCCCTGCTGCGCCCCCGGCCGGGCCCGAACGACGGTGGCTACGCGGTGATGGACTACCGGGACGTCCGCGAGGACCTCGGCACCATGGACGACCTGCGCGCCCTCGCCACCGAGCTGCGGCACCGCGGGATCTCGCTGACCCTCGACCTGGTGCTCAACCACGTCGCCTACGAGCACCGCTGGGCCGAGCTGGCCCGCGAGGGCAACGCCTACTACCGCGACTTCTTCTTCCTCTTCGACGACCGCACCGAACCCGACGCGTTCGAGGCGACGCTGCCCGAGATCTTCCCGGACTTCGCACCGGGCAACTTCACCTGGGACCCCGACGCCCGGGCCTGGGTGTGGACCACGTTCAACACCTGGCAGTGGGACCTGAACTGGTCCAACCCGGAGGTGTTCTTCGAGTTCGCCGACCTGATCTGCTGGCTGTCCAACGTCGGGGTGGAGTGCCTGCGGCTCGACGCGATCGCCTTCATCGCCAAGCGGCTCGGCACCAACTGCCAGAACCAGCCCGAGGTGCACGCGATCACCCAGGCACTCCGGGCGGTGGCCCGGATCGCCGCTCCGGCGACGATCTTCAAGGCCGAGGCGATCGTCGGGCCGACCGACCTGGTGCCCTACCTGGGGGTCGGCAAGCACAGCGGCAAGGTCTCCGACCTCGCCTACCAGAACTCGCTGATGGTGCAGATCTGGTCGGCCCTCGCCGCGCGCGACAGCCGACTGTTCTGCGCGGCGATGAACCGGTTCCCGGCCAAGCCGGCGTCGACGGCCTGGGCCACCTACCTGCGCTGCCACGACGACATCGGCTGGGCCATCGACGACGACGACGCGGCCTCGGTCGGGCTCAACGGCTTCGAGCACCGCCGCTTCCTGTCCGACTTCTACTCCGGCGAGTTCCCGCTCAGCGACGCCCGCGGCGTGGTCTTCCAGGAGAACCCGGTCACCCGCGACCGGCGGATCAGCGGGACGGCCGCCTCGCTGTGCGGGATCGAGGCCGCACTGGAGAGCGGCGACGCCGACCACCTCGAGGTGGCCGTCCGGCGCTATCTGCTGGCCTACCGGCTGGTGCTCGGCTTCGGCGGCCTGCCGCTGATCTACATGGGTGACGAGCTCGCGCTGCGCAACGACCACCGCTACGGCGAGATCGCCGAGCACGCCGACGACAACCGCTGGGTGCACCGGCCGAGGATGCCGTGGGGGCTGGCCGACCGACGGCACGTGGACGGCACGCTCGAGAAACGGGTCTGGCACGCGCTGCGCGACGCCATCGCCGTCCGGGGGTCGCTGCCGGGCTTGGACGCCTCGGTCGAGGCGGAGATCATGGACCCGGTGAACCCGGCGGTGCTGGTGCTCGAGCGGCGTCACCCGGTGCAGCACATCGTCGAGGTCTACAACCTGACCCCGGAGGTCCAGACGCTGCCGCGCTGGGCGGTCTCGCTCGGCAACTGGGCCTTCGACGCGCTCACCGAGGACCGACCGCTGGACGACGGACCGCTCACGCTGAGCGGCTACCAGTGCCGGTGGTTCGTCCAGCAGAACTGACGGACCGACGGGCAGACGAGATCGCGACGGGCACCGTGTCCGTCCGGGAAGGACGAGGATGGCGAACTCCGAGGACGACCGGTCCTCCGGCGGCATCACCGAGCAGCTCAGCGGCTATCTCGCCATGGTGGCCGGACTGCGCCGGGCCACCCGGGAGAGGGCCGCGGGGATGGCCCACGAGCTGCTGGCCCAGGCCGGGCTCGACGACGTCGCCACCGACGCCCAGCAGCGGGTCAGCCGGCTGACCGACGAGATCGTCGCGGCCGGGCGGGCCAACCGGAGCATGGTGCAGAGCCTGATCCGCGGCGAGGTCGACAAGGCCCTCGACCGCGCCCTCGCCACCCTCCACTTCGCCCGCGCCGACGACGTGGCCGACCTGCGGGCCGCGGTCGACGACCTCCAGCAGCGCGTCGACCAGCTCGACCTCGAGCAGTCCGGCGCCGCGGGGTGGAGCGTGGCCGACCCCGGTCCGGTGCCGGACCCGGCCGCGGAGCGGGCCGAGACGCTGGACGACGACCCGGTGGCCGCGACCGCGGCGGCCCGGGAGGCGGCAGCCAGGATCGCCGACCGGGCGTCCGTGGCGCCCGCGAAGAAGGCGCCGGCGAAGAAGGCCCCGGCGAAGAAGGCGCCCGCCGCGAAGAAGGCCACCACGACGTCGGCGTCGAGGGTCCCGGCCGCCACCCCGACGGCGAGGACCGCGAAGACCGCGAAGGCGGCGAAGACCTCGTTGGCCAAGACCTCGACGGCGAAGACGGCGAAGACCTCGACGAGCAAGACGGCGAGCGCGGCTCCGGCGCGTCGCCGTGCCGCGGGCAAGCGGACCGGCACCGCACGGAGCGCCGGGTGAGCGAGACCGCCGAGCCCGGCCGGGCGGGCGTCCCCGAGCGGTCGGCGACCCCCTCCACCGGGCACGCCGGCGTCGACGACGCGCTCGCCGAGCTCGACGACCTCGCCGAGCGTCCGCTCGAGGAGCACCACGACCGGTTGAGCGCCGCGCACGAACGGCTCCACGACGCGCTGCAGCAGCCGGCCGAGGATCCCGGCACGGCTTGAGTCCCGTCCCCGACCGGCCTGACCCCGCCCGGCTCGACCGCGCGCTGGTCGACCGCGGACTGGCCCGCAGCCGCGGGCAGGCGGCCGAGCTGATCGACGACGGGCTGGTCACCGTCGACGGGCGGCCCGCCCGCCGGGCCGCCCAGGTCGTCCGCGCCGGCCAGCAGGTGACCGTGGCCGAGCCCGACCCCTACGTCTCCCGGGCGGCGCACAAGCTGCTCGGCGCGCTGGTGGACTGCGGGCTCCCCGACGCCGCCATCACCGGCCGCCGCTGCCTCGACGCCGGTTCCTCGACAGGTGGGTTCACCCAGGTGCTGCTCGAGCGCGGTGCCGCCCGGGTGCTGGCCGTCGACGTCGGTCGCGACCAGCTGCACCGGTCGCTGCGGGACGACCCCCGGGTCGAGGTCCGCGAGCAGACGAACCTGCGCGACCTCACGCTGGCCGACCTCGGCGAGCCCGTCGAGCTGGTGGTCGCCGACGTGTCGTTCATCTCGCTCCGGCTGCTGCTCGCGCCGCTGACCGGGCTGTGCGCGCCGACCGCCTGCATGCTGATCATGGTCAAGCCGCAGTTCGAGGTCGGTCGGGACCGGCTGGGCAAGGGCGGCGTGGTCCGCGACGACGCCGCGCGCCGGGCGGCCGTCGACGCGGTGGCCGACGAGGCCCGGCGGCTCGGCTGGC
Source organism: Microlunatus kandeliicorticis (assembly GCF_014137855.1). Classification (GTDB taxonomy): domain Bacteria; phylum Actinomycetota; class Actinomycetes; order Propionibacteriales; family Propionibacteriaceae; genus Microlunatus; species Microlunatus kandeliicorticis. The sequence continues at coordinate 473,861 of NZ_JACGWT010000004.1, read as the reverse complement.
GACTCCGGGCCAAGGCGCCGAGCCGGCTGCCCGGACCCGCCGGGAACGTCGAGTACTTCCTGCGGCTCGACCGCGGACCCGACTGACCGCCCCGAACCTCCGCTGCGTCCCGCGGGACCGTCGGACCCCGCCCCTATGCTGAACCGCGTGACCGAGACCGCCTCCTGCCGTCGCGTGGCGATCCTCACCCACACCGGGCGCGGCGAGGCGGTCCGGGCGGCCACCCGGCTGATCGAGGGGCTCAACGCGGCCGGCATCGTCTGCGCGCTGCCGCGCGAGGACGTCGCCGACCTGGGCGTCGAGGGTGCCCTGGTCGAGCAGCTGCCGCTCGCCGACGGCGGCGCCGCCTCGGTCTCGGACTTCGAGCTGCTGGTCGTGCTCGGCGGCGACGGCACGATCCTCCGCGGTGCCGAGTGGGTGGTCGAGTCCGAGACGCCGCTGCTCGGGGTCAACCTCGGCCACGTCGGGTTCCTGGCCGAGGCCGAGTCGAGCGAGCTCGACCTGATCTGCCGCTCGATCATCGACCGCAGCTACCGGGTCGAGGAGCGGCTGACCATCGACGTCTCGATCCGCGCCGGCAGCCCCGACCGTGCCGACGGTGACCCGGACCGGGGCGGGCGCGACGACGAGGACGCCGAGGTGATCTGGTCGTCGTTCGCGGTCAACGAGGTGTCGATCGAGAAGGGCGCCCGCGAGCGGATGCTCGAGGTGGTCGCCGAGGTCGACGACCGTCCGCTCAGCCGGTGGGCCTGCGACGGCGTGCTGGTGGCCACCCCGACCGGGTCGACGGCCTACGCGTTCTCGGCCGGGGGGCCGATCATCTGGCCCGGGGTCGAGGCGTTGCTGCTGCTGCCGTTGAGCGCGCACGCGCTGTTCGCCCGCCCGATGGTGCTCGGCCCGAGCTCGCACGTGGTGATCGAGCTGCTCGAGCACAGCGCCACCGACGGCGTGGTCTGGTGCGACGGCCGCCGCTCGGTCCCGCTCGAACGCGGCCAGGTCGTCCACGTCGTCCAGGGCCGGCACCGGCTCAAGCTGGCCCGGCTGTCCGAGGCGCCGTTCAGCGACCGGCTGGTCCGCAAGTTCGGCCTCCGGGTCGAGGGGTGGCGGGGGAGTGCCCGGCTGGCGCCGGTGCTCGAACCCGTCGGCGGCGAGCCCCGGGCCGGCTGAGGTCGCGATGATCGAGGAGCTGCGGATCGCCGACCTCGGCGTGATCAACGACGCCCGGATCGAGTTCGACCGTGGTCTCACCGTGGTGACCGGCGAGACCGGCGCCGGCAAGACCATGATCGTCAGCGGCATCGGGCTGCTGCTCGGCGGCCGCGCCGACCCCAGGACGGTGCGGACCGGCGCCGACCGGGCTCGGGTCGAGGCGACCGCGCTGGTGCCCGCCGGCCCGCTGGCCGACCGCGTCGCCCCGGTGGTCACCGGGGCCGGCGGGGTGATCGAGGACGACAGCCTGCTGATGGCCCGGCACGTCACCGCCGCCGGCCGGTCCCGCGCCTACCTCGGCGGCGCGCAGGTGCCGGCCGCGGTGGCCGGCGAGGCGGCGTCCGAGCTGGTCACCGTGCACGGCCAGTCCGAGCAGATCCGGCTCGGCAGCCCGGAACGCCAGCGCGAGATCCTCGACCGGTTCTGCGGCGAGCCGCTGGCCGTCGTCCACGCCCGCTACCGCGAGGCCTGGACCGCCCGCCGCGACGCCGCCCGTCGGCTCGACGAGCTGCAGACCTCGGCCCGCCAGCGCGCTCAGGAGATCGACCTGCTCCGGTTCGGGCTCGACGAGGTCGCCGCGGTCGAGCCGCAGCCGGGGGAGGACCGCGAGCTGGCCGCCGAGGCCGACCGGCTGCAGGCCGCCGACGACCTGCGCGGCGCCGCCGGCACGGCACTGGCCGCGCTGGCCGGCACCGACGACGACGCCGAGTCCGGTTCCGCCCTCGGAGCGGTGGCCGCGGCGCGGCGCGCCACCGACGAGCTCGCCGGGCGCGACCCGTCCGCGGCCGAGCTGGCCACCCGGACCGCCGAGCTCGGCTATCTGCTCGGCGACCTGACCGCCGACCTCAGCCGCTACCTCGACGGGCTCGAGACCGAGCCTGGCCGGCTCGAGCAGATCGCCGCCCGCCGGTCCGCGCTCCAGCAGCTGACCCGCAAGTACGGGGCGGACTGCGACGAGGTGCTCGGCTGGGCCGAGCAGGCCGTCCGCCGGCTGACCGCGCTCGAGACCTCCGACCACACCATCGACGAGCTCTCCGCCGAGGTGACCCGGCTCGACGCCGCGCTCGACGCCGACGCCGCGGAGCTGACCCGGCTGCGTACCGAGGCCGCCGACGCGCTGGCCGAGCGGGTGCGCGCCGAGCTGGTCGACCTGGCCATGCCGCACGCCCGAGTGGTCTTCGAGGTCGGTCCGGCCGAGCCGGGCCCGCACGGCCGCGACACCGTCGACCTGCTGTTCACCGCCAACCCCGGCACCGAGCCGCGGAGCCTGGCCCGGGCCGCCTCCGGTGGTGAGCTCTCCCGGGTCCGGCTGGCCGTCGAGGTGGTGCTCGCCGACGGCGGCGGGCACGGCAGCACCTTCGTCTTCGACGAGGTCGACGCCGGTGTGGGCGGCAAGGTGGCCACCGAGATCGGCCGCCGGCTGGCCCGGCTGGCCGAGCACGCCCAGGTCATCGTGGTCACCCACCTGGCCCAGGTGGCCGCGTTCGCCGACCGGCACTACGTGGTGGCCAAGGCCGACGACGGTCAGGTCACCACCAGCGGCGTCCGCGAGGTCCGGGGTGCCGACCGGTCCGCCGAGCTGGCCCGGATGATGGCCGGTCTCGACACCACCGAGTCCGCCCTCGCGCACGCCGACGAGCTGCTCGAGCTGGCCCGGACCCGCGATCGCTGAGCCGCTCGCCGGGGCCGCGACGCCCGCCCGAACTCCCGGGTCGGCGCGGGGCCGCGTGCGAGGATGGAGCGCGATGAATCTCGGTGCTCTCAGACTTCCCACTCGGTGGCGCCGCGGCGTGCCCGCCGCGGTGGGTGGCACCGTCCGCCTGGACCGGCGCACCAAGCGGCTGACCAAGCGGCTCCGACCCGGCGACATCGCGGTCATCCACCACAGCGACCTCGACCGGGTGAGCGCGGAGGCGCTGGTCCGCAGCGGTGTCAGCGCGGTGGTCAACGCCGTTCCGTCGGTCTCCGGGCGCTACCCCAACCTCGGGCCGGGCATCCTGCTCGACGCCGGCATCCCGCTGCTCGACGACGTCGGCGAGGAGCTCTTCGACCGGCTCGACGAGGGCAGCCGGGTGGTGCTGATCGAGGACGAGCTGCGCAGCCCCGACGGTGAGGTGCTGGCCAAGGGCACGGTGCTCACGCCCGAGCTGCTGGACGACCAGCTGGCCCGTGCCCGCGCCGGGCTGTCGGACCAGATCGAGGCGTTCGCCGACAACACGATGGAGTACCTGCGGCAGGAGAAGGAGCTGCTGCTCGAAGGCGTCGGCGTCCCGGAGGTGGCCACCCCGATCGAGGGCCGGCACGTGCTGATCGTGGTCCGCGGCTACGACTACCGCTCCGACCTCGAGGCGCTGCGGCCCTACATCAGCGAGTACAAGCCGTTGCTGATGGGCGTGGACGGTGGCGCGGACGCGCTGATCGAGGCCGGCTACCGGCCGGACATGATCATCGGCGACATGGACTCGGTCTCCGACGCGACCCTGCGGTGCGGGGCCGAGCTGGTCGTCCACGCCTACCGCGACGGCCGCGCGCCCGGCAGCGACCGGCTGCGTGCGCTGGGGCTCGAACCGGTGATCTTCCCGGCGCTCGGCACCAGCGAGGACGCGGCGATGCTGCTGGCCGACTCCAAGGGCGCGCAGCTGCTGGTTGCGGTGGGCACCCACGCCTCCCTGGTCGAGTTCCTCGACAAGGGCCGCGCCGGGATGGCGTCGACCTTCCTCACCCGGCTGCGGGTCGGGCCCAAGCTGGTCGACGCCAAGGGGGTGTCGCGGATCTACCGCAGCGAGATCCGCGGCTGGCACCTGGTGCTGCTGGTCCTGTCCGGGCTGCTCGCGCTGGTCGCGGCGATGGCCTTCACCGACTTCGGCCGCCAGGTCGCCGACCTGCTGATCGCCCGCTGGAACGACGTCGTCTACTTCGTCAAGGAACTCTTCACGTGATCAACTTCCGCTATCACATCGTGTCGTTGATGGCGGTCTTCCTGGCCCTCGCGGTGGGGATCGTGCTGGGCGTGACCCTGGTCAGCGGCGAGGCCAACAAGGGGCTGGCGGCGCAGGCCGAGCAGGACCGTCGCCAGGTGCAGGTCTACCGGACGCAGCTCGAGCAGCAGCAGGCCCTCAGCCAGTACCGCGACCGCTGGGACGGGCAGATGCAGGGCAGCCTGATCGAGAACATGCTGATGGGCCAGTCGGTGGCCATCGTCGCGATGCCCGGGGCGCCGAGCAAGACGGTCGCCGATCTGCGGACCGCGGTCAACGACGCCGGCGGCACGGTCACCGCGACCGCCACCGTCACCTCGAACGTCTTCGACGCCACCAAGAGCGAGACCACGATCGCCTCGATCGACCAGTTCCGGCAGTTCTTCAACCCGCAGTCGGCGGTCTCGACCAAGGTCGGGATGCTGCTCGGGCACGCCCTGTTGTCGGCCCAGGGCGGGTCGACCGACGCCACCCAGAAGAAGATGCGGTCGGTGCTGAGCGACGCCCGGCTGGCCCAGATCGACAACGACAGCCAGGCGCAGGCCGAGGTGTTGATCATCGTCAGCGCGACGGCGACCGACCCGTCGCCGGGCCTGGACACGCTGGTCCAGCACGTCGAGTTCGACCTGGCGCTCAAGCAGTCCGGCCGGGCCACCGTGCTGGCCGGGCCGAACAGCAGCGGGGTCGACGGCACCGACGTCGCGCAGGCGCGGCAGGAGCCGGACTCGCGCGACACCCTCAGCACCGTCGACGTCGCCGACCTGCCCAGCGGGGTGGCCACGGTGATCATGGCCGCCAAGCAGCAGCTGGCCAACGGCGGGCAGGGCCACTACGGGGCCGCCGCCAGCGCCGACGCCCCGGCGCCCCAGCTGCCGATCCGGTGAGCGCGGAGGTGGGTCGGTGAGACGGTGGAGGAGGCGCCCGGGCCGGCACCCGCTCGTCCGCGAGCTGGCCGCGGCCGGGGCGGCCGTCGCGGTGTCGCGGTGGTGCTCGCTCGCGGTCGCGCAGCGGATCGGCCCGGAGCCGGACCCCTGGTCGCGGACCAACCACGCCGGACGTCCGGTGACCCTGCTCGAGGGCCCGTCGCTGCTCGCCGGACTGCTCGCCGGGACCACCACCCGGGCCGCGGTCGGGCTGCTCGCCCGCGACCGGACCGCCGTCCGGCGCAGCGCCGCGGTGGCGGTCGCGGCCACCGTCGGCGGCGCGGTCGGTGCCTACGACGACCGGTACGGGACCGACCGGGCCAAGGGGTTCCGCGGCCACCTCAGCGCGCTCCGGCAGGGCCGGCTGACCAGCGGGGCGGTCAAGATCGCCGGGGTCGGCGCCGGCGCGCTGGCCGCCGCGCTGATCGAGCACCGCCGACCGGTCGACGTGCTGCTCGGCGCGGCGCTCACCGCCGGGTCGGCGAACCTGGTCAACCTGCTCGACCTGCGGCCGGGACGCGCGCTCAAGGGCGGTCTGCTGCTGGGGGCCGGGACGCTCGCCGCGGGTGGCGCTCCGGTGCTCGCGGCGGCCGCCGGCGTGTTGCCGGAGGACCTCGCCGGCACCGCGATGCTCGGCGACTGCGGGGCCAACGCGCTCGGGGCCGGCGTCGGCGCCGCGACGGCCGGCTGGCCGCGCCCGGCCCGGGTCGGGCTGCTCGCCGCCGTCGCCGCGCTCAACCTGGCCAGCGAGCGGGTCAGCTTCACCGCCGTGATCGAGTCGACGCCGTGGCTGCGGGCGGTCGACCGCTGGGGCAGGCCGGGGTGACCGGCCGCGCCGGATGAGCACGGCGGCCGGTCGGTTCGCCGCGGTCGCCGCCGGGGTCGCCGGACTGACCCTGGCCGCCCGGGTGGTCGGGTTCGGACGCTGGCTGGTGTTCTCCAAGACCGTCGGCGACACCTGCCTGGGCGACGCCTACAACACCGCGAACAACCTGCCCAACGTGCTGTTCGAGATCGTCGCGGGCGGCATCCTGGCCGGGGTGGTCGTGCCGGTGGTGTCCCGGCACCTGGCCGCCGGGCGGCGCGACCAGGCCGCGCGGACGGCCAGCGCGCTGTTCTGCTGGACGCTGCTGGTGCTCACCCCGGTCGGTCTGCTCGCCGTCCTCGGCGCCGGGCTCTACGGCCGCACCTTCTCCCAGCCCGACTGCGTCGGGGGTGCCGGCACCGCCGCCGCCCTGCTCGTCGTCTTCGCCCCGCAGGTCTGGTGCTACGGGCTCGCCGTGGTCAGCGCCGGGCTGCTGCAGGCCCAGCACCGCTTCTGGGCCGCCGCGGCCGCGCCGCTGGCCTCGAGCCTGGTGGTGATCGCCACCTACCTGGTCTACGCCGCCGGGGCGGATCCCGCCGGCCGGACCGACCTGACCCGGCTGGGGCCGGGCTCGCTGGCCGTCCTCGGCTGGGGGACCACGCTCGGTGTCGCGGTGCTGGCTGCCACCACCCTCGTCCCGGCGCTGGTGCTGGCCCGCCGGACCGGGTTGCGGCTGCGCCCGACGCTGCGGTTCGCCGCCGACGACCCCGCGGTGATCCGGCGGATGGCGGGCGCTTCGGTGGCCGGGCTCGTCGTCCAGCAGGCCAGCGTGCTGGTGGCGATGCTGGTGGCCCGGCACAGCGACCTGGAGGGCGCCTGGACCCGCGCGACCTGGGCCAACGCCGTCTACCTGCTGCCGTTCGCGGTGCTGGTCAGCCCCCTGCTGCAGATGGTGTTCCCGCGGCTCAGCGCGGCGGCCGAGCGCGGACCGGCCGCGGTGGGCGCCGTGCTCGGCCGGATCGGACCCGCGGTCGCCACCCTGGCCTGCCTGGGCGCCGGCCTGCTGATCGGCTGCGCGGTCCCGGTGGCCCGGCTGCTGGTGGTCGGTCCCGGCTCGGGGGAGACGGCCGCGCTGGCCTGGCCGATCGCCGCGTTCGCGCCCGCGCTGGTCGGGTTCTCGCTGATGGGGCTGGCCACCCGGACGCTGTTCGCCCAGCACCGTTCCCGCCAGGCCGGGCTGACCACGGTGGTGGCCTGGGGAACGGTGATCGTCGCCGCGGTCGTCGTCCGGTTCGCCGCCCCGCCGGCGTTCGCGGTCACCGGGATCAGCCTCAGCATCGGGCTCGGCATGCTCACCGGGGCGGTGGTCGGCTGGGCGCTGGCCCGGCCGACGCTGGCCGGTGGGGACGCGGGACTGGCCCGACCGCTCGCCTCCGGGGCCCCGGTCGCGCTCGTGGTCGGCGTGGCCGGGTGGTTCGCCTCCGCGCCGTTCGCCGACGCCGGGGTCGCCGGGGCGGTGTTCGGGTCGCTGGCCCTCGGGGTGGGGTGCCTGGTGGTGTTCGCCGGTCTGCTGTGGCTGGTCGACCGGCGCTCGGCCCGGGCGGTGCTCGGGCTGCGCGGGCTCCGGGCCGGCGGTGGTGAGGATGCTGCCGGTCCCGACGAGCCGACCGGCGCGGGCGCACCCGCGTCGTCGCAGGCGGAGAGGCGGCGCTGATGCGGATCGCCCAGGTGCTCACCGCCAGCGAGGGCGGCATCGGCCGGCACGTCGCCGACGTCACCCCGCGGCTGGTCGACCTGGGTCACCGGGTGGCGATCTACTGCCCGCGCCGGACCGCCGCCGCACAGCACTTCGACCGAGTCGGCGTCCCGGTCCGGCCGCTCGCGGCGCTGCCGCTGGCCCGAGGCGCCGACGTCGTCCACGCCCACGGCTACAAGGCGATCAGCCTGGCCGCGCCGCTGACCCGGACGCTCGGTCCGCCGCTGGTCGGCACCTGGCACAACGCGGTGCTGGCGGCCGGCCGGGCCGGACAGGTCGGGCGGGCGCTGCAACGGCTGTCCGCCCGGGCCGCCGACCTGACGCTCGGCGCCAGCTCCGACCTGGTCGACCTGGCCGCCGGGCTGGGCGCCCGGCGGGCACGGCTCGGGCCGGTGTCCGCGCCGGCCACCCTGGCCTGGCTGGCCTACCCGCCCGACGAGCAGCGCGAGCACACCCGGGCCGAGCTCGGTGCCGGCTCGGCGCGGGTGGTGCTGAGCGTCGGCCGGCTGGCCGCCCAGAAGAACTACCCGATGCTGCTCGACGTCGCCGCCCGGTTCCGCGACCGCCCCGGCGAAGCGGCGGTGGTCTTCTGGGTGGTCGGCGAGGGACCGGAGCGGCCCGCGCTCGAGGCCCGGATCGCCGCCGAAGGGCTGCCGGTCCGGCTGCTCGGGGCCCGGGACGACGTGGTCGCGCTGCGGTACGCCGCCGACGCGTTCCTGCTCACCTCGCACTGGGAGGCCCGGGCGCTGGTCGCCCAGGAGGCGCTCCAGCACGGGCTGCCGTTCGTCGGCACCGCGGTCGGCGGCGTCCCGGAGCTGGTCGGCGACGCCGGGCTGCTGGTGCCGCCCGGCGACGCCGAGGCCGCCGCCGCCGCGCTGACCCGGGTGCTCGGGGACCCGGCGCTGGCCGACCGATTGCGGACCGCCGGCCGGGCCCGGGCCGACGCCTGGCCCGACGGCGACGCCGTCGCGCTCGCCCTCGAGCTGGCCTACCGCGAGGTCACCCGGCGCTGATCCCCGCGCTGACCCTGACGCCGGCTCCGGTGCCGGCCGGACCGGCCCGGCGCGCCGCTGGTCGACGGCCCCGGTTTCGCCACGTAGGCTGGAGGTCCGTGGGCCGCCCTTCTCAGACCAAGCACCTGTTCGTCACCGGGGGCGTCGCCTCCTCGCTCGGCAAGGGGCTGACCGCCTCGAGCCTGGGCAGCCTGCTGATCGCCCGGGGTCTCCGGGTCACCATGCAGAAGCTCGATCCCTACCTCAACGTGGATCCGGGCACCATGAACCCGTTCCAGCACGGTGAGGTCTTCGTCACCGAGGACGGCGCCGAGACCGATCTCGACATCGGCCACTACGAGCGCTTCCTCGACGTCAACCTGACCGCCGACGCCAACGTCACCACCGGCAAGGTCTACAGCTCGGTGATCGCCAAGGAGCGGCGCGGCGACTACCTGGGCGACACCGTCCAGGTCATCCCGCACATCACCAACGAGATCAAGGACCTGATGCTCGGGATGGGCGGTCCCGGCGTCGACGTGGTGATCCACGAGATCGGCGGCACCGTCGGCGACATCGAGAGCCTGCCGTTCCTCGAGGCCGCCCGGCAGGTCCGGCACGACGTCGGCCGCGAGAACGTCTTCTTCCTGCACGTCTCGCTGGTGCCCTACCTCGGGCCGAGCGGCGAGCTCAAGACCAAGCCGACCCAGCACTCGGTGGCCGCGCTCCGCCAGGTCGGCATCCAGCCCGACGCGGTGGTCTGCCGCTGCGACCGTGAGATCCCCGAGTCGGTCAAGCGGAAGATCTCGCTGATGTGCGACGTCGACGTCGAGGCGGTGATCGAGAACACCGACGTGCCGAGCATCTACGACCTGCCGAAGATGCTGCACTCCGAGGGCCTCGACGCCTACGTCATCCGCCGGCTCGACCTGCGGTTCCGCGACGTCGACTGGACCACCTGGAACGTGCTGCTCGACCGCGTCCACAACCCCGACGAGGAGGTGACGATCGCGCTGGTCGGCAAATACATCGACCTGCCCGACGCCTACCTCTCGGTCGGCGAGGCGCTGCGGGCCGGCGGGTTCGCCAACCGGTGCAAGGTGACCGTCCGCTGGGTCCCGTCCGACGACTGCGAGACCCCCGAAGGGGCGGCGCGGTCGCTGGCCGACGTCGACGGGATCTGCATCCCCGGCGGGTTCGGGATCCGCGGCGTCGAGGGCAAGGTCGGCGCGATCCGCTACGCCCGCACCCACGAGGTGCCGATCCTCGGGCTCTGCCTCGGGCTGCAGTGCATGGTGATCGAGGTGGCCCGGCACCTGGCCGGGCTGGAGGGCGCCGACTCCTCCGAGTTCAACCCGGACACCCCGCACCCGGTGATCGCCACCATGGCCGAGCAGGTCGCCATCGTCGACGGCGGCGGCGACCTCGGCGGCTCGATGCGGCTCGGCGCCTACACCGCCGAGCTGGCCGGCGGGTCGCTGGTGGCCAAGCTCTACGGCACCTCCGAGGTCAGCGAGCGGCACCGGCACCGCTACGAGGTCAACAACACCTACCGGGCCCAGCTCGAGGAGGCCGGACTGGTGATCAGCGGCGTCTCGCCCGACTCGACGCTGGTCGAGTTCGTCGAGCTGCCGCTCGAGCAGCACCCGTTCTTCGTGGCCACCCAGGCGCACCCCGAGCTGAAGTCGCGCCCGACCCGGCCGCACCCGCTGTTCGTGGGGCTGGTCGAGGCGGCGCTGACCCGCAAGCTCGACACCCGGCTCCCGGTCGCGCAGCGGTGACCGCCGGGTTCACCGGGCAGGTCGTGCTGGGCGTGGACGCGCTCGACGACGCGCCCGAGTCCTGGCCGGTCCGCGGTCACCACGACCTCGGCCGCGGCGCGATCGCCGACTACGTCGAGGACGAGGTCGCCGCCCCCGACGACGAGACGCTGCGCCGCCAGTACCTAGTCCACCCCGGCGCGGTGGCGGTCATCGCCCTCGACGACGAGGACCGCGTCGCCCTCGTCCGGCAGTACCGGCACCCGGTCCGGCACCGGCTGATCGAGCCGCCCGCCGGCTTGCTCGACGTCGCCGACGAGGCCTATCTGGCCGCGGCCCAGCGCGAGCTGGCCGAGGAGGTCGGGGTGGCCGCGACCGACTGGCGGGTGCTGGTCGACCTGTTCACCAGCCCCGGGATCCTCGGCGAGACGCTGCGGATCTACCTGGCCCGCGGGCTCGCCCCGGTCGACGCGCCCGACGGGTTCGTCCGTCGGGGCGAGGAGGCCCACATGGACACCGTCTGGGCGCCGCTCGACGACCTGGTCGGCGCCGTGCTCGGCGGCCGGCTGCACAACCCGACGCTGGTCAGCGGCACCCTGGCCGCCTGGACCGCGCAGCACCGTGGAGGCTTCGACACCCTGCGGCCGGCCGACGCCGACTGGGCCTCGCGCGAGGAGCTGCTCGCCGCCACCGGCCGGGGCTGACCGGACCCGAGCCCCGTCCGTCGATGCGGCGCGCGGGCCGTTCGTCGCTGTCACGAGCAAGCGGTTTCGAGACGAAACCCGGGAAGCCCTTCCCCGCCTCGGTTCCAGCGGTGTAGACAACGGCTCACAGCCGGGCGCCACCCATCGGACGGGTGACCAGCCCGCACCCCCAGGACGAAGGAGTCCCGCGTGACCGGTCCCGCATCCCTCAACCCCGACCACTCGAGCGCCGGGGGCGACCCGACGCACCGGCCCACGCCGCCGCTGGGCCGCCGGTCGCTGCTCGCCGCGGCTGCCGCCGCCCCGTTGGCCGCCGCGGTCGCCGGCACCGTCGGCGCCCCGACCGCCGCCGCGGCCCCGTCCGCGGCCGACCGGCACCCGCGCCCCGGGGGCAGGCCCCGCTTCACCCTCGACGCCGAGGTGCTCGACGGCGGCGAGCAGGTCGTCGGTGTGACCATCGACCCGGGCCGGATCGGCCCGATCGACCCGGCCAGCCTGACCACCGACACCTTCACCGTGCACGCCAAGGCCGTCAGCCCGGTCCCGGTGGCGGCCGGGGACCAGATCTTCAGCGAGTACGACCTCGACCGCACCGTCACCGCGGTGCGCGTCGACCGGTCCGGGCGGATCGTCGTCGCGCTCGCCTACGCCGAAGGCGCGATCGGCGGCGGCACCCTGGGCTACCTGCTCAACGAGGGCCGCAACGTCCAGCTCGACCTGACCTACACGATCACCCAGAACGCGCCGTTCCGGCTCCGCAACGGCCGCAAGGTCACCCTGTCGGGCTTCACCCAGGGCCGGCTGGTCTCACCCGAGGTGGACGCGTTCGGCCGGGCGGTCAGCCGCAGCGGGCTCAACTACCGGCTCTACGACCCGAACCGCGAGCACGGCCGGGGCCACGGTCACCAGGGCCCGGGCCGCGGCCGACGGCGTCCGCTGATCGTCTGGCTGCACGGGGCCGGCGAGGGCGGTCTCGGCGACTACTACACCAACGAGCCGCAGCTGCGGGCCAACCGCGGCGCCCTCGGCTTCGCCACGCCGGAGGGCCAGCGGATCTTCGGCGGCGCCTACGTGGTCGCGCCGCAGTCGCCGACCGCGTGGTTCCTCGACGGGCCGGGCTACGCGCCGCGGATCCGGTCGCTGATCGCCGAGCTGGTCCGCCGCTACCCGATCGACACCGACCGCATCCACGTCGTCGGCTGCAGCTCGGGCGGGTTCATGACCGCCTACATGGAGTACAGCTACCCGACGCTGTTCGCCAGCGGGGTGCCGATCTGCCCGGCCATCGCCGCCCCGGCGATGACCGACGCGCAGATCAGGGTGCTGGCCTCGACCCCGAGCTGGTTCGTGCACTCGCTCGACGACCCGACGGTCAACCCGCAGACCACCAGCATCCGGGCGCACGCACTGCTCCCGGACACCTCGCTGATCACGCTCTACGACCACGTGGTCCGCAACGGCTACACCTTCAACGGCCACTGGTCGTGGATCTATGTGGCCCGCAACGACCCGGCGACCGCCTCGGGCCAGCACATCTGGCAGTGGATGGCCTCGCACCGCCGCTGAGCACGGGGGAGCCGGTGCTGGCCGGCTTCCCCAGGGGCGGCTCCTGAGGTCGTCCGCTCAGTGACCGGCGCTGGCGGTCCGGCCCAGCCGGGCCGCCAGCCAGTCGGCGCACAGGTCGGTCCAGCGCTCGACCCCCGGGACCGCGCCCTCGATCCCGCGGACCAGCCCCAGCCCGTGCCGGCCGTGGGCGAACACGTGCAGCGCGAACTCGACGTCGGCGGCGGCCAGCGCGGTCGCGTAGCCCAGCGCGTGCTGGACGGGGACGGCCTCGTCGTCCGCGGTGTGCCACAGGAAGGTCGGCGGGGTGTCGGGACCGACCAGCTCGTGCACCTGCTGGATCGCCAGCGCCCGGTCGCGGGTCGCCGCGGGCAGCTCTCCGAGCAGCGCGTCGGCCGACCCGCCGTCGGCCAGCTCGCCCAGCGCGATCACCGGATAGCAGAGCACGGCCAGGTCGGGCACCGCCGCGCGCGCGAACCCGTGGGCCACGGCGTGGCTGAGGCTCGCGGCCAGGTGGCCGCCGGCGGAGAAGCCGAGCACGCCGACCGTGGTGGCACCGTCGGCGCGCAGCCGGAGCACCGCCTCGGCGGCGTCGGTTAGGCCGGCGGGGTAGCGGTCGGGGCTGATCCGGTAGCGGAGCACCTCCGCCTCCCAGCCGAGCCCGCGGAGCCAGTCGGCCACCGGCTCGGCCTCGTGGTCGGCGTGCATCACGTAGCCGCCGCCGGGGAGCACCAGCATCACCGGCCGCTCGCCCGCACCGCCTGCGGTGCTCGTGCCGTCGGGTCGGGGGTCAGAGGTGTCGCTCGTCACGGGCCCATCCTGCCCACCGACTCGGGGCGTCCGGTGACGGGTGCGAGACTGCCGGGATGTTCGCACTCGTGGTCCGGTTCGACCTCCGTGACGCCGAGGCGGCCGACGCCTTCGACGCCCTGCTCGCCGAGACGCTGCCGCTGATCACCGAACGGGAGCCCGGGACGCTGGTCTACGCCACCCACACCCCGCAGGACGCGCCGCTGGCCCGGATCTTCTACGAGGTGTACGCCGACCGCGAGGCCCACGCCGCCCACGAGGCGACGCCGCACACGTCGCGGTTCCTCGCGGCGGTCCGGGACTGGGTGAGCGACGTCCGGCTGGAGCTGCTCGGTTCACCGACGGGCAAGGGACTTCCCGGCTGATCCGGCGCCCGGCCCTCGGTGTGGGACCGGGCGGTCCGGTCCCCGCGCTCCTACCGTGACCGGGTGAGCCCCGAGCGTCGAACCACACTGACGCGGCTGGTCGGGGACTACCTGGACCATCTGGTGGTGGAGCGCGGGCTGTCCACCCACACGGTGGCGGCCTACCGGCGCGACCTCGAGCGCTATCGCGACTTCGTCGGCCGGCGCGGCGTCGAGGACCCGCGCGCGATCGACACCGCCCTGGTCAACGCCTACGCCGTCAGCCTGCGTGAGGGGGTGCCCGCGGACGGCGCGCCCGACGTGGACGAGCCCTCGGACGCGAACGAGCCCTCCGACGCGGACGCGGTGGCAGCGGCCCCGCGGTGGCGGCACCCGCCGCTGGCCGAGGCGAGCACCGCCCGGGCGCTGGTCGCCGTCCGCAACCTGCACCGGTTCGCCGCCGAGGAGGGGGTGGTGGAGGAGAACGTGGCGGCCGCGGTCCGGCCGCCCCGCGCGGCCCGGCGGCTGCCCAAGGCGCTCGGGGTCGACCAGGTCCAGCGGCTGCTCGACGCGCCCGGCCAGGACGACCCGCTGGCGCTCCGCGACCGCGCGCTGCTCGAGCTGCTCTACGGCACCGGCGGCCGGATCTCCGAGATCGTCGCGCTCGACGTCGACGAGCTGTCCGGGCTGCTCACCCACCCGGACGCGGTGGACGGGCTCCGGGTGCTCGGCAAGGGCAGCAAGGAGCGGATCGTCCCGCTCGGCCGCTACGCCAAGCGCGCGGTCACCGACTACCTGGTGCGGGCCCGCCCAGGGCTGGCGGCCCGGGGGAGCGGCTCGCCGGCGCTGCTGCTCAACGCCCGCGGCGGCCGGCTCTCACGGCAGAGTGCCTGGTCGGTGCTCCAGGCCCGGGCCGACCAGGCCGGGCTCGGGGTGGCGATCTCGCCGCACACCCTGCGGCACTCGTTCGCCACCCACCTGCTCGACGGCGGCGCCGACGTCCGAGTGGTCCAGGAGCTGCTCGGGCACGCCTCGGTGACCACCACGCAGATCTACACGCTGGTCACCGTCGACCACCTCCGGGAGGTCTACCTGACGGCGCACCCGCGTGCCCGGTGAGGCTGCCGGGACCACTGTGACGGATGGGACCCAAGGGTCCTGAGCCGGGGATAAGTCGACATTTCGACGCGCCGGTCGAGGTCCCGGGGACCGCCGAGGTGCGGGTCTAGCGTCGAGGGACAGACGTCGTGGGGGCACCCGCGGCGCCCCGGCAGGCGACAGGAGGCCCAGGGTGGAATCGACCCAGCACGCGTACGACTGGCCCCAGCAGGACTGGCAGCAGGACGGCTGGCCGGGCGAAGACCAGCGCGGGGACGGGCGTCCGGCGGACGACTGGCGTGCGGACGCCGTCGGGGCCGGGTCGACGGCGGCAGCCCCGGACTTCACCGTGCCCGGCGAGCTGGGTGAGCAGGCGGACGAGGCCGAGCCGAGCGACCATGATCATCACGACCATGATCACCCTGAGCGTGATCACTCTGATCTTGATCACCCCGACCACGATCACCCTGAGCGTGATCACCCTGAGCATGATCGAGAGAACGCCGCACAGGAGGCCGTTGATCAGCGGGTTCCCGTCGAGAGCGAGCCGTTCGTGCCGGAGGCCCGCGAGGTGCCGGCACCCCGACCCGATGACGCGCCCGAGGAACTGTTCCCGGCGCCGACGCCGGCTGCCGCCGGCCCAGTGGCCGAGCAGGGCCCCGAGCTCGGCCCGACCGGACGGCCCTGGCCCGACCTCGGTGAGGTCCCGCCGGTCGCCGTGCCGCGCCGGGCCATGATCGTCGCGATGTGCAATCAGAAGGGCGGGGTCGGCAAGACCACCACCACGATCAACCTCGGGGCTGCGCTGACCGAGCTCGGCCGCCGGGTGCTGCTGGTCGACTTCGACCCGCAGGGTTCGCTGTCGGTCGGGCTCGGGGTCAACCCGCACACGCTGGACAAGAGCATCTACAACCTGCTGCTCAGCCGGGACGTCGGCATCGACGAGGTGATCGCCGAGACCAACGTCGAGGGCCTGGAGATCCTCCCCAGCAACATCGACCTGTCGGCGGCCGAGGTCCAGCTGGTCTCCGAGGTGGCCCGCGAGCAGACGTTGCTGCGCGTGCTCGAGAAGGTCCGCGACCGCTACGACGTGATCCTCATCGACTGTGCGCCGTCGCTGGGCCTGCTGACGATCAACGCGCTGACCGCGGCCGACAAGGTGATCATGCCGCTGGAGTGCGAGTTCTTCGCGCTCCGCGGCATCGCCCTGCTCACCGACACGATCAGCAAGGTGCAGGAGCGGCTCAACCCGGACCTGCAGGTCCTCGGCATCCTGGGGACGATGTTCGACTCGCGGACGCTGCACAGCCGCGAGGTGCTCGAACGGGTCGTGCAGGCCTTCGGTGACGACGTCTTCCACACGGTGATCCGGCGGACGGTCAAGTTCCCCGAGACCACGGTGGCCGGTGAGCCGATCACCACCTACGCGTCCACCTCGCCGGGGGCGACCGCCTACCGCACGCTGGCCCGGGAGGTGCTGTCGCGGTGTCGCGTCGGGTGAGCCTGCCGGGCGCCTCGGAGCTGTTCCGCCCGACCCAGCCCGAGGTCGCCCTCACCGTCGTCGACGACGCCCCGGAGACGGCCACCGCTCCGGCGGTCCCCGCCACCGGGCCGGACCCCGACGCCGTGGCCGGTCCGCGGTCCCGGCGGTCGCCGCGGAGCACCGGGCGGGTCCGCCACGACGAGAAGATCACCGTCTACGTCAGCGTCGAGGAGCTGCTGGCCCTCGAGGAGGCGCGGCTCCGGCTGCGGGCCGAGCACGGCCTGGCGGTCGACCGGGGCCGGATCGTCCGCGAGGCGATCTCGGCCGTGATCGCCGACTTCGCCGCGCACGGCGGCGACTCCGAGCTGGTCCGCAAGCTCGGCAGCCGATGACGGCAGTGACCACGAAAGAGACCACGACAGGGAGCGCGACGGAGCTCACGGTGACACCCGCGGACGACCTCACCCCACCGTCCGCCGACAATGCCGGCGGCGGGGGGAGCGGCGGCTCGGACTTCACCGTCCGGCTGGACAACTTCGAGGGTCCGTTCGACCTGTTGCTCCAGCTGATCAGCCGGCACAAGCTCGACATCACCGAGGTGTCGCTGAGCCGGGTCACCGACGAGTTCATCGCTCACCTGAAGGCGATGGGCCAGGCCTGGGAGCTCGAGCAGACCAGCCAGTTCCTGGTGGTCGCGGCCACCCTGCTCGACCTCAAGGCGGCCCGGCTGCTGCCGTCCGGCGACGTCGAGGACGCCGAGGACCTGGCCCTGCTCGAGGCTCGCGACCTGCTCTTCGCCCGGCTGCTGCAGTACCGGGCGTTCAAGCAGGTGGCGGCCTATCTGGAGCAGACGCTGTCCGCGCAGGCCGGCCGCTACCCGCGGCGGGTGTCGCTCGAACCGCGGTTCGCCGCCCTGCTGCCCGAGCTGGTGTTCACCACCACGCCCGAGCGGTTGGCCGAGCTGGCCGGCCGCGCGCTGACTCCGAAGCCGGCCGAGGTCGTCTCGCTGGCCCACCTGCACGCCCCCGCGGTCAGCGTCCGCGAACAGGCCGCGGTGGTGGTCGACCGGCTCCGACGCCAGGGGACCCTGACGTTCCGGGCCCTCACCGGTGACTCACCGGACCGGGTGACCACGGTCTGCCGGTTCCTCGCGCTGCTCGAGCTGTTCCGCGAGGGCGCGGTCGCCTTCGACCAGCTCACCCCGCTCGGCGAGCTCACCGTCCGCTGGACCGGCAGCGACGACGGCGAGCTCGACATCTCCGACGAGTTCGACCGGGCCGCCGGCGACGAGACCGGCGACGAGACCGGCGACGAGACCGGGGACGCGACCGCGCAGACTGGGCCGGACGCCCGCGAACCGGGTCCCGACACCAGCACCGACGAGAACACGAACGAGGAGAGCCGCGATGACCGCGCCTGACGAACCCGGGGTCGAGCAGCAGGAGACGCTGGTCGACGCCGAGCCGCCGCGCGAGCTCGACCGGAGCCACCTCGGGCCGTCGCTCGAGGCCCTGCTGCTGGTCGCCGACGAGCCGCTGACCGAGACCACCCTGGCCCAGCTGCTCGAGGTGCCGATCGACGTCGTCCGCGAGGAGCTCGACGCGCTGGTCGAGTTCTACACCGAGACCGGACGCGGGTTCGAGCTCCGCGCCCTGGCCGGCGGCTGGCGGTTCTACACCCGCGAGGAGCACGCCGACCTGGTCAGCCGCTACGTCCTCGAGGGGCAGACGGCCAAGCTCTCGCAGGCCGCGCTCGAGACGCTCGCGGTGATCGCCTACCTGCAACCGGTCTCCCGCGCGCGGGTCTCCGGTGTCCGCGGGGTCAACGTCGACGGCGTGATCCGCACCCTGCTGACCCGGGAGCTGATCACCGAGGTCGGTGTCGACGAGCACTCCGGGGCCACCCTCTTCGGCACCACCCCCGAGTTCTGCGAACGGATGGGGCTGAGCTCGCTGGACGAGCTGCCACCGCTGGCGCCGAACCTGCCCGACGTCACCGAGCTCGAGGCCGAGCTCAGCCAGCTCACCCTGGTCCGGGACGAGAGCGCACCGGCACCCGAGCCCTCGCCCGGGACCGGGGACGGGCCCGACGAGGCCCCGGCCGGGGTGCCGTCCGACGTGTCCGGGAGCGTGCGGTGAGCCGCCCGGCCGGCCGCGACCGCCGCCCCGACGGGCTCGCTCCGGAGGTCCCGCTCGCCGGTGCCGTCCCCGGCTCGGACAGCGCCGAGACCGGGCAGCGGCTGCAGAAGGTGCTGGCCGCCGCCGGGATCGCCTCCCGGCGGGCCAGCGAGATCCTGATCGACGAGGGCCGGGTCGAGGTCAACGGCCGGACGGTGACCGAGCAGGGGCTGCGGGTCGACCCCGACACCGACGTGATCCGGGTCGACGGCGAACGGATCCCGCCGCCGCGCCGGCACGCGTACGTGGTGTTCAACAAGCCGCGCGGGGTGGTCTCGACCATGGACGACCCCGAGGGCCGTCCGACGCTGACCGAGTACCTGGTCGGCCGCAAGGAGCGGCTGTTCCACGTCGGCCGGCTCGACACCGACACCGAGGGCCTGCTGATCCTCACCAACGACGGCGACTTCGCCCACAAGCTCGCCCACCCCAGCTTCGAGGTCCCCAAGACCTATCTGGCCGAGGTCGCCGGCGTCGTCCAGCACAAGACGATCCGCGACCTGCGCCGGGGCATCCGGCTCGATGACGGTCCGGTGACGCCCGACTCGGTCCGGCTCGTCTCCACCACGGCGGTGCGTAGCATGGTCGACATCACCCTGCACGAAGGGAGGAACCGGATCGTGCGACGGATGATGGAAGCGGTCGGGCACCCGGTGCGCCGGCTCTCGCGGACGGCGATCGGGCCGGTGAAGCTCGGGGCGCTCCGCTCGGGTGAGCTCCGCGACCTGACCCGCTCCGAGCTCGGGGCCCTTCTCGATCTGCTGAACGACTGAGGCGCGCGTGGACCGCAGGATCTTCGGACTCGAAACCGAATACGGCGTCGCCTGCACCTCCGGGGGCAGCCGACGGCTCACCCCCGACGAGGTGGCCCGCTACCTGTTCCGCCGGGTGGTCACCTGGGGGCGGTCGAGCAACGTCTTCCTCCGCAACGGCTCGCGGATCTATCTCGACGTGGGCAGCCACCCCGAGTACGCCACCGCCGAGTGCGACAGCCTGGTGCAGCTGATCAGCCACGACCGGGCCGGCGAGCGGATCCTCGAGGACCTGATCATCGACGCCGAGCAGCGACTGGCCGCCGAGGGCATCCAGGGCGACATCTACCTGTTCAAGAACAACACCGACAGCCACGGCAACTCCTACGGCTGCCACGAGAACTACCTGATCAGCCGGGTCGGCGACTTCACCAAGATCACCGACGTGCTGGTCCCGTTCCTGGTCAGCCGGCAGCTGATCTGCGGCGCGGGCAAGGTGCTCACCAGCGCCCGCGGAGCGGAGTTCAGCGTCAGCCAGCGCGCCGAGCACATCTGGGAGTCGGTCAGCTCGGCCACCACCCGCAGCCGGCCGATCATCAACACCCGCGACGAGCCGCACGCCGATCCCGAGCGCTACCGCCGGCTGCACGTGATCGTCGGCGACTCGAACATGAGCGAGACCACCACGCTGCTCAAGGTCGGCTCGACCGATCTCGTCCTGCGGCTGATCGAGGCCGGCGTGGGGATGCGCGACTTCACGCTGGAGAACCCGATCCGGGCCATCCGCGACATCAGCCGCGACCGCACCGGCCGCGTCCAGGTGGCGCTGGCCAACGGCCGCCGGATCTCGGCGCTCGAGCTGCAGACCGCCTACCTGGAGAAGGTGTCGGCGTTCGTCGCCGAGCGCGGGCTCGAGACGGCCACGGTGGTGCGGGTGCTCGACCTGTGGGAACGGGCCATCCGGGCGGTCAGCGAGGACAAGCTCAGCCTGATCGACACCGAGATCGACTGGGCGATCAAGCTCAAGCTGCTCGACTCCTACGCCGCCAAGCACTCGCTGAGCCTGGCCGACCCGCGGATCAGCCAGCTCGACCTCGCCTACCACGACATCCGGCGCAGCCGGGGCATCTTCAGCCTCCTCGAGCGTCGTGGGGCGGTGGCCCGGGTGACCAACGACCCGGCGATCTTCCGGGCCAAGAACGTCCCGCCGCAGACCACCCGGGCCAAGCTGCGCGGCGACTTCATCCGGCACGCGCAGGAGGGCCGCAACGACTACACGGTCGACTGGGTGCACCTCAAGCTCAACGACCAGGCGCAGCGGACCGTGCTCTGCAAGGACCCGTTCACCGCGGTCGACGAGCGGGTCGAGCGGCTGATCGCCGGGATGCAGAAGGGCTGAGCGCCCGGCCCGGTCGTGACCGGGCCACGCGGGTCGCGCCCGCCCGGTCGCCTCCGTGCGCCCGGCGTCGCGGTCCGGGGAGCGCCCAGACTTTGTGGGTACCCTTCCCCGGTGCTGTTCTCCGCCTCCGCTCCCCGCACCCGCGCCGTCACCCGGCTGGCCGTCACCACGGCCGTGATCGGGGCGCTCGGTCTGCTCGGCGCCTGTGGCAAGGACCAGGCCAGCACGTCCTCGTCGGCCTCCCCGAGCAGCACCGCCGCGCCGAGCAGCGCGTCGCCGTCGGCCAGCGCCACGCCGAGCGCGAGCCCGACCCCGACGATCAAGCCCTCGACCAACCTCGACAAGGTCGAGGTCACCGGCGCCTACGGCAAGACGCCCAAGGTCACGTTCAAGCACCCGTTCGCCATCGACAAGACCCAGACCAAGGTGCTCAGCCAGGGCAGCGGGGCCACCGTCACCGACACCGCGAACGTGTCGGTCAACTACGTCGGCATCGACGGCCGCACCGGCAAGACCTTCGACAGCTCGTTCGCCCGCGGCGGCACCCCGATCACCTTCCCGCTGGCCCAGGTCATTCAGGGCTTCAAGAAGGGTCTGGTCGGGCAGAAGCAGGGCAGCCGGGTGCTGATCGCGATGACCGGCGCCGACGGCTACGACTCCTCCGGCGGCAACGCCCAGGCGGGCATCAACGTCGGCGACACGCTGCTGTTCGTGGTCGACATCACCGAGACCACCCTCAACGCGCCGGCCGGCCAGACGATCACCCCGACCCGCAGCGACCTGCCGACGGTGACCGGGGGCACCGGCACCCCGACCGTCACCATCCCCAAGACGAACCCGCCGTCCGGTCTGGTGGTCCAGCCGCTGATCAAGGGCACCGGGACCAAGGTCAAGGCCGGGGACACCGTCACCGTCCGCTACACCTGGCTGACCTGGAGCAACGGCAAGGTGATCGAGTCCAACTACGGCCAGGCGCCCCAGGACGCGGCGCTGACCAGCCAGATCCAGGGCTGGCAGAAGGGTCTGCCCGGCCAGACCGTCGGCAGCCGAGTGCTGCTGGTGGTCCCGCCGAGCGAGGGCTACCCCAACGGCAACGCCAGCCCGGAGATCGCCAAGAACGAGACGCTGGTCTTCGTCGTCGACATCCTGTTCACCCAGGCGCCGCAGGCCCAGTAGCCCGACCGGTCCGGCCCGACCGGTCCGGCCGAGCGGGTCCGGTCCAGCGGGTCACCCCCGGTGGCAGAGCCCCGGTGGCTCAGCCCGGGGACCGGCCGCGCTCGACCCGGGCGACGAAGTCAGCGGTGGTGTTCTCGTGCGGGAACGGTTCCGCGGGCACCGCGACGCCGAGCGCGGCGCAGAGCGGTTCCCAGCCGTCGCCGGGCTGCCACTCGACCAACCGGTCGGCGGGGACCGCGGCCCGCACCTCCTCGAGCCGCCGCCGGTAGGCGTCCTTGATCACGGCGGGGTCGTCCAGCGACCCGAACACGGTGCCGCCGAGCCGACCGAAGACCTCGACCGCGGCGTCCCGCTGGTCGGCGGGCAGGGCCGCCGCCCAGCCGGGCATCCCCTGCTCCCGGGCCGCCCGCGCCTGGGCCAGCACCGTCTTCTCCAGGCTGGCGAACCAGACGTCCTCGTCGGCGCGGTGCGACAGCAGCACCGGCGCGTCCGGATAGGCCTCGGCCAGCGGGCGCCAGAACTCGCAGATCGGCGTGTCCACACCGGCGACGTACCCGGTCAGGAGCGACTCCCAGTCGGGCAGCTCGCCCCGGAACGCGGCGGCCCAGGTCGGCGCGTGCTCGGGGTGGGCGAAGAACTCGACCATGTGGTAGCACCGCCCGCCGAGCAGCCGTTCGAGCGCGGCCTTGAGCGACATCGTCCCGGTCCGGGGCAGCCCGGCCCCGATCAGCCTCAGCGTCGTG
This sequence comes from Microlunatus kandeliicorticis, assembly GCF_014137855.1. GTDB lineage: Bacteria > Actinomycetota > Actinomycetes > Propionibacteriales > Propionibacteriaceae > Microlunatus > Microlunatus kandeliicorticis. The sequence goes on along the minus strand of NZ_JACGWT010000004.1, from coordinate 451,189 downwards.
GGTCCATCGTGGGCCGTCCGGCCGCGGGAGCCTGCGGTGACCCCGGCTGGTCGAGCAGCCGGACGGCGAGCCGCCCGGCCGCCGCGGACCCGAGGAAGTAGGCCGGGTCCTCGTCCAGCCCGCGGCCCATGGTCGACAGCCGCACCGGGGTGGCGCGGAGCGCGGCGTCGAGCCCGTCGAGGTCGACCCGGTGCAGCCGGTGCCGGTCGGCCAGCGTCTCGACGCCGTCGGTCAGCTCCGCCAGCGGACCCGGGAGCTCCGGGACGGCCAGGTCGGCGGCGAGCAGGGCCACCCGCCCGTAGGCGGTCAGGCTGTGGTGGGAGACGCCGCGGTGCCGCGGGCGGGCGTCGGCGCCGGAGATCCGAAGCGCGCCGACCGGACGGCCGCCCAGGGTCCCGACCGCGTTGACCGCCTCGCCGACCGCGACCCCGGAGAAGCCCCACCGGGTGCCGGTGCCGAGGTTGCCCGGACCCTGGCTGAGCACCACCAGGTCGGCGCCGAGCGCGATCCGGGCGGCGAGCAGTCCGGAGTGGACGGTCACCGCTTCGAGGTGGCCGCCGAACGCCTGCCCGGCGGTCACCGTGCCGGCCAGCCAGCCGGCCTCGACCAGCCTGGCGACGGTTCGGCTGAAGGCCAGCGGCAGCGCGCCGTGGTCGCTCATCAGGTACACCACCCGCAGCCCGGGCCGGTCGTGCCGGATCGCGGCCAGCACCGCCGGGAGCGCCGAGTGCAGGTCGGCCAGCACCACGGGCAGCCCGGCGAGGTCGTCGGCCTCAGCCAGCGCCTCGTGCCAGCGCGAGCCCTGCTCATCGGCGCCGGTCAGCATCACCTGCTGCGGCAGGTAGCGCGCCTTGACCAGGTGGCCGGCCGGTGGCTCCGGCTGGCCGGTCGGCCGTCCCTCGGCGTCCAGCACCGCGACGACCAGCGCGTACCCGCCGGTGCCCAGCCCGCGCTCGAGGGCGGCGACGTTGAGCAGCACCCGGTCGCCGACCGCCGGCGCCGGGACCAGAGCGGTGTAGGCGAGCGCCCGACAGCTGCTGCCGTCGTCACGCTCGGCGGTCAGCTCCTGCGCCCCGGCCCACGCCGGGCCGAGCGCGCGGACCACGCCGTCGGCCCAGACGATCACCGCTGCGTCCGATCCCCGTCGCGCGGGCTCTGCGGCGGCCGCGTACGCGACGTGGCGGTGGGGGACACCCGGCCATCCTCGCCGACCCGGACGTCGATCGGCATCACCGCACCACCCACGGCGTGCGCGGCAACCGGGCCGGGTCGAACCGGTCCGACAGCACCGCGAGGTCGACCGGTTCGTCCTCGGCGGCCAGCCCGAGCGAGCCGGCGAGCCGGCTCAGCACGCGGTCGGCCGTCACGCCCTGCTCCGCGAGGTCGGCCACGGTCACCGCGCCGTCGCGCTTGGCCAGCCGGCGGCCGTCCGCGTTCACCGCCAGCGGCACGTGGGCGTAGGTCGGCGCGGTCGCGCCGAGCAACCGGGTGAGGTGGGCCTGCCCGAACGCGGAGTCGAGCAGGTCGTCGCCGCGGACCACCTGGTCGACGCCGGTCTCGACGTCGTCGACCACGGTGGCCAGGTGGTAGGCGTGGCCGCCGTCGTTGCGCCGGAGCACCAGGTCGTCGACGACGCCGGTCAGCTCGCCGCGGAGCAGGTCGGTGACCGTGGCCGTGACCCGGTCGGCGCGCAGCCGGAGCGCCGGCTCCCGCCCGGGTGGCAGGGCGGCCCGGCGCTCGGCCCGCTCGGCCGGGGTCAGGTCGCGGCAGGTGCCCGGGTAGAGGCCGGGGCTGCCGTGCGGCGCCGAGGCGGCCTCGGCGATCTCCCGCCGGGTGCAGAAGCACGGGAAGGTGTGGCCGGCGCGCACCAGCCGGTCGAGCGCGGCCGCGTACCGGTCGGCCCGACGGGACTGGTGCAGCAGCGGCGGGTCGAAGGTCAGCCCGAGCGCGGCGAGGTCGGCGCGCTGGCGCCGCTCGGCCTCCGGGCGGCTCCGGCCGGCGTCGAGGTCGTCGATCCGGAGCAGCAACGCTCGCCCGGTGGTGCGGGCGAACAGCCAGGCCAGCAGCGCGGTCCGCAGGTTGCCCAGGTGCAGGTCGCTGCTCGGTGACGGGGCGTAGCGGCCCGCGCCGGAGGCTCGGCCCGCAGTGTCGTCCGGGTCAGCCCTCTCGTCCGGATCCGCCCTGTCGTCAGGCACGGAACGCCTGCACCCGATAGACCGGGTCGGCCGGCCGGCGTCCGGGGAGCGCCGCCTGGCCGACGCCGACGAAGCGGGTCCCGGTGTGCGGACGCAGACCGGACTCGGCGGCCAGTCCCGTGAGCACCGGCTCGGCGTCGGTGCCGTCGCCGCGGCCGTTCTTGTCGACCGTGGTGACCAGCAGCCCGCCCGGCGCCAGCACCCGGGCGGCCTCCGCGACGACCGCGGCCACCGTCGGAGCCGGCAGCAGGTGCAGCAGCCAGACCGCCGTCACCGCGGCCAGCGACCCGTCACGCGCCGGGAGCCGCGCGCCGTCGCCGCGGAGCACCCGGCCCGGCAGCCGCGCGGCGGCGAGCCCGAGCATCCCGGCCGAGGCGTCCAGGCCGAGCACGGTCCTGCCGGTGGCGCGGGCCAGCGCCCGGGTGACCAGCCCGGTGCCGCAGCCCAGGTCGAGTACCGGTCCGGCGGGGGCGTCGGCGAGCAGGGCCGCGTACGCCGCTGCGGCAGCGTCGGCGCGGGGCTCGCCACCCCGGGTGGCGTCGTACCGCGTGGCCTCCCGGTCGTAGTCGAGCACCCGCTTATTCTGCAGACCTCGTAGGATGCCGGACGATACGAACACACCGGCGAAACCACCCCTCGGAGCATTCATGGCGCCCCGGAAGACCGAGCGGATCCTCAACCTGACGATCTGTCTGCTGGTCACGCGTCAGTACCTCCCGAAGAGCCGGATCCGCGAGATCGTCGAGGGCTACCACGGCCTCAGCGACGCCGCCTTCGAGCGGACCTTCGAGCGCGACAAGGACGAGCTGCGCCGGCTCGGCATCGACGTCCAGGTCGGCACCTGGGACGCCTACTTCGACGACGAGCAGGGCTACCGGATCGAGCGGTCGGCCTTCGAGCTGCCGCCGATCGAGCTCGACGCCGAGGAGGCGGCCGTGGTCGGCGTGGCGGCCCGCGCCTGGCAGCACGTGAGCCTGGCCTCCTCGACCCGGTCGGCGCTGGCCAAGCTCCGCGCCGCGGGGGTCGAGCCGGACACCGGCCAGCTGGCCGGGCTCGAACCGTCGCTGGCCGCCAACGAGCCCGCCTTCGAGCCGCTCTGGCGGGCCGTGCTCGACCGGGAGCGGGTCAGCTTCACCTATCGCAGCGGCGAGACCCGCACCCTCGAGCCGTGGGGGATCACCTCGTTCCACGGGCACTGGTACGTCGTCGGTCACGACACCGACCGTGACGCCACCCGGATGTTCCGGCTGTCCCGGATGCGCGACGTGCCCCGGGCCGTCTCGAAGCCGGGCGCGTTCGCCGTCCCCGACGACCTCGACCTCCGCGCGCTGGCCCGCGCGCTCCGTCCGGACGAGCCGACGGCGCGGGCACTGCTCGCGCTCCGGGCCGGCAAGGTCCCGACGCTGCGCCGCGGTGGCGAGCCGGCGACGCCCTCGAGCGCCGACGGTCCGCACTTCCCGGTCCCCGAGGGCTTCGACCTGGTCTCGGTCGGCTACGCCGACCTGCACACGCTGGCCGAGGACGTCGCCCGGTACGCCGCCGACGTCGTCGTGGTCGCGCCCGCCGAGCTCCGCGACGCGGTGGTCGCACGACTGCGGGCGGTCGCGGCCACCCACAGTGCCGGTCCGGACGCCGGTGCCGCGGCCACGGCCGGGGTGACCGGCCGAGCCGGCGGGACGGACGCGGCGCCCGACCCGATGAGCGTCCCCGCCGGGGCGACCCGATGAGCCCGGCCCGCGCCGAGCCGGCCGGTGGCGGGAGCACCGCGCAGGACCAGGTGCGCCGGCTGCTCACCCTGGTGCCCTATCTGCGCGAGCACGACGGGGTCACGCTGACCGAGGCGGCCGAGTCGTTCGGGGTGACCCCGCAGCGGCTCCGCGAGGACCTCAACGTGTTGTGGATGTGCGGGCTGCCGGGTCTCTCGCCGGGTGACCTGATCGAGATCGACATGGACGCGGTCGACGGCGAGGGCGTCATCCACCTGACGAACGCCGACTACCTGACCCGGCCGCTCCGGCTGACCGCGGACGAGGCGCTGGCCCTGGTGCTGGCGCTGCGGACGGTCCGCGAGGTCACCGGCAAGGGCGAGCGGCAGGCCGTCGACCGGGCGCTGGCCAAGCTCGAGGCGGTGGCCGGCGACCGGGCGCGGGCGGCCGACCAGGCCGACGTCAACGTCGCCGCCGCGGCCGAGGACGTCCAGGCCACGGTCAACCAGGCACTCCGCGAGCACCGCCGGCTGCACCTCGTCTACGACGTGGCCTCGCGCGCCGAGACCACCCGCCGCGACGTCGACCCGCTGCGGGTGTTCGTCGCCGACGGCTACGGCTACCTCGACGCCTGGTGCTACCTGGCCGGCGGGCTGCGGAGCTTCCGACTCGACCGGATCGCCGCCGCTGAGCTGCTCGACATCCCGGTCGCCGAGCACGACGTCGAGCTGCCGGACCTGTCCGCGGGCTGGTTCACCGCGCTCCGCGACGCCGATCTGGTCACCCTCGCGCTCGACCCGAGCGCCGCCTGGGTGGCGGAGTACTACCCGATGGAGTCGGTCACCCCGGCCGAGGGACCCGCGGGGGAGACCGGTGCGCTAAAGGTCAGCCTCCGGGTGAGCGACCCCGCCTGGCTCCGTGACCTGCTGCTCCGGCTCGGGGGCGGGGCGCGGTTGCTGGCACCGTCCGGGGCGGGCGACTCGGCCGCCGAGGCGGCCCGGGAGGCGCTCGACCAGTACGCCGCGCTCGCCGGACTGGACACCGTCGACCGGTGAGCCCAGCCCGCCGTCGACCGACGCAGCCGTCCGCACCTGGGGGCACCCTGAGCGGGCTCGCGACGGACGAACTGCCACGGCGTCGGTTCCGAAGGTTAGGGTGAGGGTGTGATCTGGGCGATCGTGATGGCCGTCATCGCGTTCCTCGGGCTGGTGATGCTGGTCGGCTACGCCGTGTGGTTGGTGCACAAGGGAGCCGACGTCCTCTCCGAGCTCAAGGTGCTCGGTAGACGCGCGGAACAGCTCGGCGAGCTGGCCGGACAGGTCAGGATCCCCGCGTACACTCGAGACGTTCGGAGCGGAACCGTCGGAGGAGATGAGGATTCATGGGCGCGCTGAGTTGGCAGCATCTGTTGATCGTTCTGATCATCGTGCTGGTGTTGTTCGGCGGGTCCCGTCTCGCCGGCCTGGGCAAGAGCACCGGACGTGCGCTGCGGGAGTTCAAGGAGGAGACCAAGGACCTCCGCGGCGGCAAGAGCACCGACGAGACCGCCAACGGCACGGCGATCAGCACCGGTCAGCCGCAGCAGAACGGCTACCCGCAGCAGCAGCAGTACGACCCGAACCAGCAGCAGCCCCAGCAGTTCCAGGGTCAGCAGCAGGGGCAGTACCCGCAGCAGGGCCAGTTCCAGCAGCCGCAGCAGGTCAACGGCCAGGCGCCGCAGGGCGACTACCAGCAGCCGCAGCAGCAGGGCCAGTTCCAGCAGGCCCCGCAGCAGCAGTTCCAGGGTCAGTACCAGCAGCCGCAGCAGAACCAGCAGGGCGAGTTCGTGAACCCGGTCCAGTCGACCGACAAGCGCGACTCCTGACCCGACGCCGTTCGTCCTGCTTCTGATTCGAGGCTGATCCGTGGCTCTGTCCCTGCCGCGGCTCCGGTTGCGACGACCCAGTTTCGCCTGGCTCAAGCCGCCACCGCTGCCGCCCGACGGCAACATGACGCTGTTCGAGCACCTGCGCGAGCTGCGCTACCGACTGGTCGTCGCGAGCATCGCGATCATCGTCGGGATGATCGTGTGTCTCATCTTCGCCGATCAGCTCTTCAACCTGCTGCTCGAGCCCTACAAGCGAGCGGTCGAGCTGGCGCAGGAGAGCCGCCCGGACATCAAGGCCGAGCCGATCTTCAGCGGTCTGACCTCGCCGTTCCTCACCTCGTTCAAGATCGCGCTGCTCGCCGGCCTGGTGGTCTCGGCCCCGGTCTGGCTCTACCAGGTCTGGGCGTTCATCGTCCCGGGCCTGCTGGCCAAGGAGAAGCGCTGGACCGGGATCGTCGTGGGCTGTGCCACGCCGCTGTTCCTCGGTGGCATCGCGCTCGGCTACTACGTCACGCCCAACGGCATGGCGGCGCTGCTCAAGTTCACGCCGGCGAACGTGGGCGCTACCAACCTGCAGAGCATCAACGACTTTCTGAGCTTCCTGACCCGGCTGATGTTCGTCTTCGGGGTCGCCTTCGAGATCCCGCTGTTCATCCTGCTGCTCAACCTGGCCGGCGTGCTGAGCGCCAAGATGATCAGCAAGTACCGCTCGTACCTGATCTTCGGGGTCTTCGTCTTCGCGGCGATCGCCACCCCGTCGCCGGACGCGATCACCATGCTGATGCTCGCCCTGCCGCTCGCCGTGCTGGTGGTCGTGGCCGAGGTGCTCGCGCACATCTTCGACCGGCGCAAGCGCAAGCGGAACGGCGGGATCGACGCCGACTCCGGGATCGCCCACGACAAGGCCCTGGCCGCGTTGGAGGCCGAGGACGCCGCGCGCGCCCAGGCCACCGCGAGCGAACCGGCGCGGGTGGCCAGCCAGGTGACGATCAGCGCCAACGGGATCAGCGACGTCAGTACCGCCGACACCCCGGCGCCGCGGACCATGGCGCAGGCCCTCGGTCTCGACCGGCAGAACTGACCCGACGGTGAGCGGCCGCTCGGTCGCCCTGATCGCCAACCCCACCGCGGGCAAGGGGCGGGCGGCCGAGGTGCTGCCCGAGGTGCAGCACCGGCTGCGGGCCGGTGGGCTGGAACCCACCCTGCTGACCAGCGAGGGATCCGACCACGCCGCACGGCTGCTCGAGGAGGCCGCGCACGGCGACGCCGACGTGCTGGCCGTCCTCGGCGGGGACGGGATGATGCACCTCGCCGTCAACGCCTGCGCCCGGGCCCGAGCCGTCACCGGTCGCGCTCCGGCCCTCGGACTGATCCCGGCCGGCACCGGGAACGACCTCTGCCGCGGGCTGGGGATGGACCCCGACGACGCGTTCGCCGCCACCGACACGGTGGTGGCCGACCGGCGCCGGCTGATCGACCTCGCCCGGGTGGGGGAGAGCGCCACCCCGCACGGGTCCACCTGGGTCAGCACGATCGTGGCCTCCGGGTTCGACGCCCACGCGAACGCCCGCGCCAACGCCCTGCCGTGGCCGCGCGGCGGCCTCCGCTATCCGCTGGCCGTGCTGGTCGAGCTGGCGCGGTTCACCCCGCTGCACTACCGGCTCACCGTCGACGGGACGCCGCGCGAGCTCGACGCGATGCTGGTGGCGGTCGGCAACACCGCGGCCTACGGCGGCGGGGTGCGGATGTGCCCCGACGCCGACGCCACCGACGGGCTGCTCGACGTCACGATCATCCACCCGGTCAGCCGGCTCACCCTGCTCCGGCTGCTGCCGAAGACCTACGACGGGTCGTTCGTCACCGCGCGGTGCGTCGAGCGGTTCCGGGCCCGCGAGGTCCGCGTCGACGGGGACGATCTGCTCGGCTACGGTGACGGCGAGCGGATCGGCGACCCGCCGTTGCTGGTCACCTCGGTGCCGCGTGCGGTCGAGGTGCTGGTCCCGAGCTGAGCGGCCACTCCGTCCAGGCCACTACGATGCGGGCGTGACGAGCGCGGATCAGCAGGCGTCGGAGAACCCCAACCTGGCGTTGGGGATCGACATCGGGGGCACCGGGACCAAGGGAGGCCTGGTCGACCTCACCACCGGATCCCTGGTGGGCAAGCGGTTCCGGCTCGACACCCCGCAGCCGGCCACCCCGGAGAACATGATCGAGGTGGTGGTCCAGGTGGCCGACCACTTCGCCTTCGACGGTCCGACCGGCGTCGCCTACCCGGGCGTCGTGCTCGACGGTGTCACCCGCACCGCGGCCAACCTCGACAAGTCCTGGATCGGCACCTCGCTGGCCGACCGGGTCGGCACCCGGCTCCGGGGTCCGTCGGTCTATCTCAACGACGCCGACGCCGCCGGGCTGGCCGAGGCGCACTACGGCGCCGGGCGCGGCGTGCAGGGCGTCGTGGTGGTGGTCACCTTCGGCACCGGGATCGGTATCGCGATGATCAACAACGGCGAGCTGGTGGCCAACTCCGAGCTCGGCCACCTCGAGCTCGACGGCAAGGACGCCGAGAAGGGCGCCGCCGCGTCCGCCCGCGAACGCGACGGGATCAGCTGGAAGGAGTGGGGCGCCCGCGCCGACCGCTACCTCAAGACGCTGGAGAACCTGGTCTGGCCCAAGCTCTTCATCCTCGGCGGCGGGATCAGCAAGAACCCGGAGAAGTGGGTCCAGTACCTGTCGCCGCGCACCCCGTTCAAGGTCGCCGAGCTGATCAACAACGCCGGCATCGTCGGGGCGGCCGACGCCGCCTGGATGGAGCACCGGGCCAGCGCCCGCCAGCTCGTCGAGCACCGCGGCGGCAACCTGGCCGTCACCGCGGAGGACTGACCCGACGGCGCCTCCCGGCCGGGCTGGGCGGCGCCGGGTAGCGTGGCGGTGATGTCCACGCAGCCGGCCGACGACAGCGCGGCCTCACCAGCGGAGTCCTACGCCCGCTTCCGGCGCAATCAGGTCAGCCCGGCGCTGACCGAGTTCGCCGACGGCTACGGGTTCGGCTTCGACGACTACCAGCGCGAGGCGTGCGAGCACGTCGAGGCCGGCTCCGGCGTGCTGGTCGCCGCCCCGACCGGCGCGGGCAAGACGATCGTCGGCGAGTTCGCGGTGTTCCTTGCGCTGCGGGAGGGCCGCAAGTGCTTCTACACCACCCCGATCAAGGCGCTGAGCAACCAGAAGTACGCCGACCTGGTCCGCCGGCACGGATCGGGGAACGTCGGGCTGCTCACCGGCGACTCCTCGATCAACAGCGAGGCGCCGGTGGTGGTGATGACGACCGAGGTGCTCCGCAACATGATCTACGCCAACTCGAGCACCCTCACCGACCTCGGCTACGTGGTGATGGACGAGGTGCACTACCTGGCCGACCGGTTCCGCGGCGCGGTCTGGGAGGAGGTGATCATCGGGCTGGCCGACTCGGTCCAGGTGGTCGCGCTCTCGGCCACCGTGAGCAACGCCGAGGAGTTCGGTGACTGGCTGGCCGCGGTCCGCGGCGAGATGCGGGTGGTGGTCTCCGAACGCCGCCCGGTGCCGCTGTTCCAGCACGTGCTGGTCGGGCGCAAGCTGTTCGACCTCTTCGCCGGCGAGGCGCCGACCGCGCAGGAGATCGCCTCCCAGCGGCGCGCCGACGTCAACCCGCAGCTGCTCCGGGTCTCCCGCGACGAGAGCCGGGTCACCCGCGACGACGCCCGGCGCCCGCGCGGCCGCAGCGGCAAGGGCAAGCGTGCGGTGTCCTACGGCTCCGGCCGCTACGGCGGGGCCACCCACGCCCGCAACCTCGATCGCGGCCAGGGCGGCGCCGGGAACGACCGGGGCGGTGATCGGGGCGGGGACCGGCGTGCCCACCACGGCACCAGCCGGGCCGACATGGTCGGCGTCCTCGAACGCGCCCGGCTGCTGCCGGCGATCGTGTTCATCTTCTCCCGGGCCGGCTGCGACGCCGCCGTCCGCCAGCTGCTCGGCACCTCGGTCGAGCTCACCGACCTCGACGAGCAGGCCCAGCTCACCGCGATCGCCGAGCGGCACATGTCCGGGCTCAGCGCCGCCGACCGCAAGGCGCTCGGCTACGAGGCGTTCTTCACCGGCTTCGTCCGCGGTATCGCCGCCCACCACGCCGGTCTGCTGCCGGCCTTCAAGGAGTGTGTCGAGGAGGGCTTCGTCCGCGGGCTGGTCAAGGTGGTGTTCGCCACCGAGACGCTCGCCCTCGGCATCAACATGCCGGCCCGCAGCGTCGTGCTGGAGAAGCTGGTCAAGTACAACGGCGAGACCCACGCCGACATCACTCCCGGCGAGTACACCCAGCTCACCGGCCGGGCCGGGCGCCGCGGCATCGACGTCGAGGGTCACGCCGTCGTGCTCTGGCAGCCCGGGCTCGACCCGAGGGCGGTGGCCGGGCTCGCCTCGCGCCGCACCTACCCGCTGCACTCCTCGTTCGCCCCGACCTACAACATGGCGGTCAACCTGATCGGGGCCGTCGGCCGGGACCGGGCCCGCACACTGCTCGAGCAGTCGTTCGCCCAGTACCAGTCGGACCGCTCGGTGGTCGGCATCGCGCGGCAGATCGAGAAGAACACCGACGAGATCGCCGCCCGGTTCGCCGCGGCGGCCTGCGACCAGGGCGACTTCGTCTCCTACGCCCGCACCCGCGACGAGATCAGTCGGGTCGAGGCCGAGGCGGCCCGCGACCGCAAGGCCGACCGCCGCGACGAGGCGCTCGCCTCGTTGCAGGGCCTGACCCGGGGCGCGCTGATCCGCGTCCCGGCCGGCCGGTCGCGCGGTTGGGCCGTGGTGCTCGACCCGGGCGTCGAGGGACAGCGCGCCGCCCCGCAGCCGCAGGTGCTCACCGAGGACAGCAGCGTCCGCCGGCTCGCGCTGACCGACTTCCCGACGCCCGCGCTGACCGCCGGCCGGGTCAAGGTGCCCAAGCACTTCCACCCCAAGGACAAGGCGGCCCGGCGCAACCTCGCCGCCGCGCTGCGCGCCCGGCTGGCCACCGTCACGCTCGACCCCGACGCCGACCGCCCGAGCGAGATGAACGCCGCGGCCCGGACCCGGGTCGCGGACCTGCGGGCCGAGCTGCAACGGCACCCGTGCCACACCTGCCCGGACCGCGAGACGCACTTCCGGCAGGCGGCGGTGGCACTGCGGCTCGAGGCCGAGAACCGGGCCGCCGAGCAGCGGATGTCCAGCCGGACCACCACCATCGCCAAGCAGTTCGACAAGATCACCACCGTGCTCGAGGGCTTCGGCTACCTGGCCCCCGACGAGAGCGGTCAGGTGCGGGTCAGCCCCTCCGGCCGGATGCTGGCCCGGATCTACGCCGAGCTCGACCTGGTCACCGCCGAGTGCCTGCGCGCCGGCGTCTTCGACGACCTCACCGTCCCGCAGCTCGCCGCGGTGCTGTCCTCGCTGATCTACGAGGCCCGCCGCACCGACGGCGGCCGGTTCCAGCCGCGGATGCCGGACCGGGTCACCGAGGAGGCGATGACCGCGGTCCGCCGGGTGCACCGCGAGGTGTCGCTGGCCGAGCGCGACGCGCGGCTGGACCGCGGACCCGAACCCGACATCGGCTTCGCCCGGGCCGCGTTCGGCTGGGCCGCAGGCCGCCCGCTGGCCCAGGTGCTCGACGACAACGACCTGACCGCCGGCGACTTCGTCCGCTGGGTGCGCCAGGTGATCGACTTCGCCGGGCAGATCGCCGACGCCGCCGGACCGTCACCGGTGCGGGAGACCGCGCACCAGACGGTCCGGGCGATGCGCCGCGGGGTGGTCGCCTTCGAACCCGACGACCCGACCCCGGGCGACGACCTGTCCGTCTGAGCGCGGCTGCGCGGACGCCCGGCGCGCTCAGCGCCGGACGAGCCGGTCGATCACCCGGCGGCCGACCCGGCGCACCCGCCGCCGGACCGGGGCGGGCAGCGGCTCGGTGAGCCGGGTGAGCGTGCTCGGCGGCCGCTGGGCCGCGAGCTCGGCCCGCACCTTCCGCGCCGTCTTGGCGCGAGCCCGGTCGACCCGCGAGCTGGCCATGTCGGCCACGATCGCCGCCGAGTCGCGGTAGAGCCGGCTGTAGCGCTCGGACAGCTCGTCGAAGGCGGCTTCCGCGTCCGCGTCGCGACCGTGGACGGCGATCCGCAGGCAGGCCTCCCAGACCTCGTCGGCGATCACCTGCAGGCTCTCGGGGCAGTCGAGGTCGTCCCAGGTCGTCGTCACCCGGTGCAGCTGGGGGCTGATGAAGTCGTCGACCGGGTGCCGGGCGTCCCACGGGTCGGGCCGCGCGGGGAAGGCCAGTCCGAGCTCGGTCTCGATCTTGGCCGCGACCGGCCGCCAGGCGCTGATCAGGTCGTCGTAGAGCACGAACGACCGCGGTTGCTCGCGGGTCTCGCGCTCGTTCAGCAGGCTGACGTGCACCCAGCCGGCCACCTTGGCCACGGCGTACTCCCGGGCCTGCAGCTCGCGCGTCTCGGTGCTGTAGTAGGTCGTCCGGCTGCCGACCACCTCGGCCGGGTGGCGCAGCGTGGTCAGGTACTTCACCTGGTAGCCGTGCTTCCCGGCGGTCGTCGTCCAGAGGTCGTGGAACCAGATCGAGCGCGGGTCCTTGACCGCCACCAGCGAGTGCTGCCCGGCGGCCGGAGCGAACCAGGCGTCGAGCTTCCCGGCCGCCTCGCCGTCGGCGAGCACCTTGGCCACCCGCAGCTCCGCGCGCGGGTCGCCGTCGAACTCGTAGGTGTAGGCGCGTTCCAGCAGCTTGCGCTGGAAGTCGACCACCCACCGGGTCTCGTAGAAGCCCCGCTCGTTCGTGCTGTTCGCCCCGACCAGCGGGCCCGGGACGTGCACGCCGAGCATGCTGAGCATGCCGGTGAGTGCGCTGGTCCCGCTGCGACCGGGTCCGGTCACGAGCACGAGATCACGGTCAGTCGGACCGGGCACGGTAGATCTCCTCGACGGGGGAGGGTGGACGACGGGTGGCGGGACGGCGACGTTGAGAACCCGCTGAGGGATTCTGACAGCCGAAACTGTGCATCCGCTCGCCGGGGGCTTCTCCTACGCTGTGGACCGTGAGCCTGGCCGTCCGCGTGATCCCCTGCCTGGACGTCCACGACGGTCGGGTGGTCAAGGGGGTCAACTTCGAGAACCTCCGGGACGCGGGGGATCCGGTCGAGCTCGGAGGGCTCTACGACGCCGAGGGTGCCGACGAGCTGACCTTCCTCGACATCTCCGCCTCCGTGGAGGGACGCGCCACCACGCTCGACGTGGTGCGGCGGACCGCCGAGACCGTCTTCATCCCGCTCACCGTCGGGGGCGGGATCGGCAGCGTCGCCGACGTCGACACGATGCTGCGCGCCGGCGCCGACAAGGTCGCGGTCAACACCGCGGCCATCCACCGGCCCGAGCTGATCGGCGAGATCACCCGTCGGTTCGGCAACCAGGTGCTCGTCCTCAGCGTCGACGCGCGGCGGGAGCCCGACCAGCCGTCCGGGTACGGGGTGACGACGCACGGCGGTCGCAAGTCCGCCGGGCTCGACGCCCTCGAGTGGGCCCGGCGCGGGGTCGACCTCGGCGTGGGGGAGATCCTGCTCAACTCGATGGATGCCGACGGCACCACCGGCGGGTTCGACCTCGAGATGATCGCCGACGTCCGCGCGGTCGTCGACGTACCGCTGATCGCCTCGGGTGGTGCCGGGCGCGCCGAGGACTTCCCGCCCGCGGTGGCGGCCGGAGCCGACGCCGTGCTCGCGGCGACGATCTTCCACTGGCGGACCGTCTCGGTGGCCGAGGTCAAGCAGGCGCTGGCCGCGGCCGGCTACGCCGTCCGCTGACCTGATCCGTCCGCCCGAGGTCGGTCCCGCGACGCCCTTGCGCCGATCCTGAGGTCGGTAGCCGAACCTCGGGGTTTCTTTCGGGTCTCCGGACTACGGTCCGAACCGTCTCCTGATGTGTTGAATCTTGAATTGTTCTTGTCAGCAGGACCCCCCAAGAACAGCCGTCAGGAGCCCCCCGACATGTCGAACACCACCCGCACGAACACGAACGCCAAGAGCACGACCGTGAAGAAGATCGTCGCCTTCACCGCGATCCTCCGCCGCCCTGGTCGTCTCCGGTCTCGCCGTCGCGCAGGCCTCCTACTCGGCCTACTCCGCGACCACGGTCAACCCGACCTCGAACTGGACCTCCGGCACCGTCGCGCTGTCCGACGACGACGCCAACACCGCCCTGTTCACCGCCTCCAACCTCAAGCCCGGTGCGACCGGCAGCCAGTGCATCACCGTCACCTCCACCGGCAGCCTCGCCTCCACGGTCAAGCTGTACGGCACCGGCTACGCCTCGACGAATGACCTGGCGTCCCAGATCAGCCTGACCGTGGTCCAGGGCAGCGGCGGCTCGTTCGGCACCTGCGCGAACTTCACCGCTTCGGCCACCAACCCGACGCTGTACTCGGGCAGCCTGGCCGGCTTCGGCACCGGGCCGACGGCGAAGACCAGTTTCGCCACCGGGGTGGGGGACTGGGCGCCGACCGGGACCGGGTCGGAGTCCCGGACGTTCAAGATCAGCTACAGCCTGGCCAGCAACGCGCCGAACTCCAGCCAGGGCGGCACCGCGGCGCTCGGGTTCACCTGGGAAGCCCAGAACAGCTGAGCCCACCGGCTCACCACCGACTCCGGGCATCCGGCGGCTCCACAGGGGGAGGCCGCCGGACGCCCGGCCCAGCGGGCCCTGACCATCTCGGGGGAGATCAGGCTGCCCGCCGACCCACCCAGGGGGCGCACGGCTCGAACCGTCCAGCAGCGCGGCGGTTCGGGCCGTTCGTGCGTTCCGGGCCGCGGCGGGGTCAGCTGACCCCCGGCGGCGCTAGCTTTCGCCTACCGGTCGGGGGACCGGCAGCCACGGTCGGGCGGGGGCCCGCCACCACACCCCGTCGAGAGGCGTCCTCCACCATGCCCCTGTCCACCCCCACCTCCCGCTCGCGCCGCATCGCGACCGCCGCGGTCGGCGCCACCGGAGCCACCGCGCTGGTGCTCGGCGCGGTCGCGCTCGCCGTCCCGGCGACCACGGCGTCCGCGGCGCCGTCCCGGTCCTCCGCGGTCACCGCCGCCAGCTGCACCGACGGCTCCGGCACCACCTGGAAGCTCAAGGCCACCTGGGCCGGCGCCTACCGGGCCAAGGCCAAGCACGGCAGCACGTCCAAGATCAAGATCGTCTCGCTCCGCTGGACCACGCCGAAGCGCGGGACGATCGCCACCTCGGTCAGCGTCGCGGTCACCGACGGGAACGGCAACGCCGTCGGCACCACCCGGCACCGCGGCAAGAGCAACTACCAGCACGGCCGCGCCGCGCTGCAGCTCAACCCGGTCGACCCGCCGGCGGACAACGCCCCGGCGACGATCACCGTCACCATCGGCCGCACCGGCGCGACCCCGTGCGCGGTGACCTTCACCCAGCCGATGCCCAAGCTCAAGACGCACGGCCACGGCAAGCCGACCAGTGCGCCCAGCGCCGGTTCGGACGACACCCCGTCCGCCTCCAGCAGCCCGAGCGACGACAGCGGCGCCGACCAGGGCTGACCCACGCGGCCCGGAGTTCTGCCGTGCACTGAGCTCGTCGACGTGCGTTCTGCGCTTCGACGGGCTCAGCGCGCGTTGCCCGTGCGCTTCGACGGGCTCAGGGTGCGTTCTGGGGGTTGTGCCGTGCACTGAGCTTGTCGAAGTGCCTTCTGCGCTTCGACAGGCTCAGCGCACGTCCTCGCGCGCCGGGCGGCTCAGAGCGCGGACCAGTCGAGCACCCGGCCGGAGAGGGTGGCGAGCCGGGCGAGCAGGGTCAACCGGGCAGCCCGGACGGCGGGGTCGGGGTCCATCACCAGCACCGCGTCGAAGAAGGCGTCGACCACCGGGGGCAGCCCCTTGGCCGCGTCGACGAACGCGGCGACCGTCGCGGGCTCGGTCCCGAGGTTCTGCTCGAGCTCGGAGACCGCGCGGGCCAGCGCCAGCTCCTCGGCCCCCGACAGTGCGGCGGGGGCCACCTCGTCCGCACCGGCCCCGGGCAGGATCCGGCTGACCCGCTGCACGGTGGCGACCAGGGTCTGCACCTGCTCCTCGTCGATCCGGCGCTCCAGCTCGGCCAGGTCGGCCTCCGCCTCGGCCGGGCGGTCGGCCTTGACCAGCGCCGCCTGGACCAGCCGGTGGTCGTGGCCGGCGTCGAGCAGCTGCAGCTCGAACCGCCGCTGCGCCAGCGCGACCGCGTCGGTGACCAGCGTCCCCGGCAGCTCGAGCCCCTGGGCGGCCAGCCGTTCGGCGGCCGCCGCCACGCCGTCGGTCAGCGACAGCCCGGACAGCGCTGGCGTCCCGCGGAGCACGTTGACCACGCCGATCGCCGCCCGGCGCACCCCGAACGGGTCCGACGACCCGGTCGGCACGTTGCCGATCGCCATCATCCCGGTGAGCAGGTCGAGCCGGTCGGCGAGCGACAGCACCGCGCCCGGCACGGTGGCCGGCAGCGCACCGCCGCCGGAGCGCGGCAGCTCCATCTCGGTCAGCGCCACCGCCACCGCCTCGGGCTCACCGGCCCGGCGGGCGTACTCACCGGCCATCACCCCGGCCAGGCTGGACAGCTCGACGACCATCTGGGTGGTCAGGTCGAACTTGGCCAGCGCCCCGGTGCGGGACACGGTGGCCCGGTCGTCGCCCTCGAGCCCGATCCGGTCGGCGATCACCTGGGCCAGCGCGTCGATCCGCCGGGCCCGGTCGGCCATCGACCCGAGCCGGGTCTCGAAAGCCAGCGTGTCCAGCCGCCCGTGGAACTCCTCGGGGCTGGTCTGCTGGTCGGCGCCGAAGAAGAACGCGGCGTCCTCGTAGCGGGCCCGCAGCACCGCCTCGTTACCGGCCCGGACCAGGTCGACGTCGCAGTCGCCGTTGGCCACGGTGACGAACCGGGGCAGCAGCCGGCCCTCGCCGTCGGTCACCGCCAGATACCGCTGGTGCTTGCGCATCACGGTGGTCAGCACCGCGGCCGGCAGGCTCATGTAGCGGTCCTCGAACGACCCGAGCAGCGCCCGCGGCGCCTCGACCAGGTCGGTGATCTCCTCGACCAGCTCGGCCTGGGCCTCGACGTCGACCCGAGCGCCCGGCGTCCCCGCCTCGGCGGCCAGCGCGGTGGCCTGCTCGACGACGAGCGCCCGGCGGGCGTCGCGGTCGGCGACGACGCCGTGCTCGCGGAGCAGGTCGAGATAGCCGTCGGCCCGGTCCACGGTGATCTCGGGCTCGGCGGCGGTCCGCAGCACCCGGGTGGTGGTGCCGGAGGCGAGCGCGGAGACCGCGACCGGGAGCGGCCGGTCCCCGAGCAGCGCGAGCAGCCAGCGGATCGGCCGCGAGAAGCTGAGGTTCGGGTCGGCCCAGCGCATGTTCTTGTCCGAGCGGAGCTCGGCCACCACCTCGGCGAACGCCGCGCTGAGCACCTGGGCGGCGCTCCGGCCGGGCACCGCCTTGGTGATCCCGACGTAGGCGGTGCCGTCGACCTCGACCGTCTCCAGGGCCGACGGGTCGACGCCCTGACCGCGGCTGAAGCCCTGCGCGGCCTTGGTCGGGTTGCCGTCGGCGTCGAAGGCGGCCGCCCGCTTCGGGCCGCGCTTGAACTCGGTGGCGTCGGGCTCGGCCGGGCCCACCTCGGCCACGGTGAGCACCAGCCGCCGCGGCGTCCCGTCCACCCGGACCGCGCCGTGCGGCAGCCGGGTGGCCGCCAGCTTGGCCTCGAGGTTCGCCCGGGCCGCCTCGCCGACCCCGACCACGTCGGACCAGGGCAGCTCCTCGAGGCCGATCTCGAAGAGTGCGGTGGCCGGGGCGTCGATGGTCGGCAGCGCCTCCGGCGCCGGCTGCGGGGCGGCGGGGAGCGGCTCGACCAGTCCCAGCGGGTGGCCCTGCGCCTCCCGCCGGGCCCGCCACAGCTCGGCGGCGTCGCGGGTCAGGTTGCGCATCGTCTTGAACGACACCGCGCGCTCGGTGGTGCTGATCGCCCCGCGGGCGTCGAGCACGTTGAACGCGTGGCTCGCCTTGAGCACGTAGGTGTAGGCGGGCACCGGCAGCTCGAGGTCGAGCATCCGCTGCGCCTCGGCCGCGTACGCGCTGAACAGCTGCTGGTTGGTGCCGATGTCGGCGTCGTCGAGGTAGTAGCGGCTCATCTCGTACTCGGACTGGCCGAACACCTCGCCGTAGCTGATCGGCTGCCCGTCCGGGCCGCTGGCGTAGCGGATGTCCATCACGTGCTGGACGCCCTGCAGGGCCATCAGGATCCGCTCGAGCCCGTAGGTGATCTCCACCGACACCGGCCGCAGCACCTGGCCGCCGGCCTGCTGGAAGTAGGTGAACTGGGTGATCTCCATCCCGTCCAGCCAGACCTCCCAGCCGAGCCCCCAGGCGCCGAGCGCGGGGGAGGCCCAGTTGTCCTCGACGAACCGGACGTCGTGGGCGTCGAGGTCGATCCCGATCGTCCGCAGGCTGTCGAGGTAGAGCTCCTGCGGGTTGCCCGGGTCGGGCTTGAGGATCACCTGGAACTGGGTGTGGGTCTGCAGCCGGTTCGGGTTCTCGCCGTACCGGGCGTCGTCGGGCCGGACGCTCGGCTCGACGTAGCCGACGCGCCACGGCTCGGGGCCGAGCACCCGCAGCGCGGTCGCCGGGTTCCCGGTGCCGGCGCCGACCTCGGTGTTGAACGGCTGCACCACCAGGCAGCCGCGTTCGGTCCAGTACCGCTGCAGCGCGAGGATCGCGTCCTGCATGGTCAGGGCTGACGTCGGTGCGGTCGTGCTCACGGGTTCTCTTCCCCTCAGTCCGGCTCGGTGCGGCGCGCGGGCGCCGACAGAACATCTTGCCTCATCGCTGAGCGTCGCTTTGCTCCCGAGCCGCGGCCGGGGGAAGCTGTGTCCGAACCGCCGCCCGGGACGTGCGCAGGCGGGGGACGGCGACGAAGGGGAGTGAGCCGACGGTGCCGCAGGACCAGACCGACTGCATCTTCTGCCGGATCGTGGCCGGTGAGCTGCCGTCGCGGCAGGTGCACGCCGACGAGCACGCGGTGGCCTTCCTCGACCTCGCGCCCTTCCACCGCGGCCACACGCTGGTGGTGCCGCGCCGGCACGTCGCCGACCTCAGGGCCGGCGGGCTGCCCGAGATCGCGCCGGCCGTCGAGCACGTCGCCCGGCTGCTGACCGAGCGGCTCGGCGCCGAGGGGCTCAACGCGTTCAGCTCGGCCGGGGCGGTGGCCGGGCAGGAGGTCTTCCACCTGCACGTCCACTTGGTCCCGCGTTATGCCGACAGCCCAGGGCTGCGCGGGCTGTTCAGTGGCAAGCACGGGGCCGACGCGGCCGAGCTCGACGCGGTGCACGCCCAGCTGACCGGGCAGGGGGCCGCATGACCACCGCCGTCCGTCCGCGTCCGACCGCAACCCCGGCTCCGCTGACCCGCGGCCAGCTGGCCGCCCGGGCCGCGCTCGAGCTGCTGCCGGCCTATCTGGTCGGGCTGGTGCTGCTGCCGCGGATCATCTCCGGCGGTCGGTACTCGCCCTACGTCCCGGCCACCATCGACCTGCAGGTCTACGTCTACGCGGTGCACGACCTGCTGGCCGGCAAGGACATCTTCCAGACCGTCACCCCGGGCTGGCACCTCTACTTCATCTACCCGCCGATCGCCGCCATCCTGATGGTGCCGCTGGCCTTCGGGCCCTACGTGATGTGGCAGCTGATCTGGGCGGCCGGGCTGCTCTGGGCCCAGTGGTCGGTGCTCAAGCGCTGCGGGGTCCCGCGCGGGCTGCCGATGACGCTGCTGATGGTCGCGGTCCTGGTGGCGGTCGAGCCGATCCGCACCACCCTCGGCTACGGCCAGGTGAACACCTTCCTGATGGCCTTCGTGGTGATCGACCTGCTGCCCGACCCGGAGGACCGGCCCGACCTGCCCGGCGGTGGCCGGCGCCGGATCCCGCGCGGCATCCTGATCGGGCTGGCCGCCTCGATCAAGCTCACGCCGGCGCTGTTCGTGGTCTTCCTGCTGCTGCTCGGCCGGCGCCGGGCGGCGCTGTGGGGGATCGCCTCGTTCTGCTTCTTCACCGGCGTCGGCGCGGTCCTCCAGCCGCACCAGACCGTCGACTTCGCCAAGAGCCTGCTCGGCGGCAACACCCACACCGCCTCACCGCTCTACGTCGGCAACCAGTCGCTGCTCGGGGTGTTCTTCCGGCTGGTCGGCAAGGGCACCTCCACCACCCTGATCGGGCTGCCGATCGCCGGCGTGGTCGCGCTGCTCGCCGCGATCGTCGCCGCCTACTGGTGGCGTCGCGGGGCCAAGGTCTTCGCCGTCGGTCTGGTCGGGCTGGCCACCAACCTGGCCTCGCCGCTGTCCTGGACCCACCACTTCGTCTGGATCCTGCCGCTCGGGATCGCCGTGGTCGGCCAGCTCGCGCAGCGCCGGTGGCCGGCCAGCCCGGACCGACCCGGCGTCCGGCTGCCCGTCTGGACGACGCTGGCCTGCGGCGTCTGGGTGGTCTGGGTCTGCGTCTGCCTGCCGCTGGCCCGGCTGCCCTACGGCAACAACGTCGAGCTGACCTACGACTTCGGGCAGGAGGTGATCGCCAACTTCGGGCCGGTGCTCGGGGCGGTGATCATCGTCGCGCTGGCCGTCCAGCTGCTCCGAGGTCGGTCGCGTCCGACCGCCGCGGTCCGAACCACCCCGGAAGTCGCGTCCCGACCGTCCTAGAGTGACGCCCATGACCGTCACCGACCAGGGCGCGTCGAGCGCCGACCCGACCACCACCGGATCCGCCGGGAGCACCCCGGACATCAAACCCCGCTCCCGGGTGGTCACCGACGGTCTGGAGGCGACCGCGGCCCGCGGCATGCTCCGCGCGGTCGGGATGGACGACGACGACTTCGCCAAGCCGCAGATCGGCGTCGCGTCCAGCTGGAACGAGATCACCCCGTGCAACCTGAGCCTCGACCGGTTGGCCAAGGCGGTCAAGGACGGCGTCCACGCGGCCGGCGGCTACCCGCTCGAGTTCGGCACCATCAGCGTCTCCGACGGCATCTCGATGGGCCACGAGGGCATGCACTACTCGCTGGTCAGCCGTGAGGTGATCGCCGACTCGGTGGAGACGGTGATGTCGGCCGAGCGGCTCGACGGCAGCGTGCTGCTGGCCGGCTGCGACAAGTCGCTGCCCGGGATGCTGATGGCCGCGGCCCGGCTCGACCTGGCCTCGGTGTTCCTCTACGCCGGCTCGATCATGCCCGGCAAGGTCGGCGACAAGGACGTCACGATCATCGACGCCTTCGAGGCGGTCGGCGCCTGCATGGCCGGGCTGATCACCCGCGAGGAGGTCACCGCGGTCGAGAAGGCGATCTGCCCCGGTGAGGGCGCCTGCGGCGGCATGTACACCGCCAACACGATGGCCAGCGCGGCGGAGGCGCTGGGGATGAGCCTGCCCGGCTCAGCCGCCCCGCCCGCCGTCGACCGGCGTCGCGACGGGTTCGCCCGGCGCAGCGGCGAGGCTGCGGTCAACATGCTGCGCCAGGGCATCACCGCCCGCCAGATCCTCACCAAGGAGGCCTTCGAGAACGCGATCGCCGTGGTGATGGCCTTCGGCGGCTCGACCAACGCGGTGCTGCACCTGCTGGCCATCGCCAACGAGGCCGAGGTCGAGCTGACCCTCGACGACTTCGTCCGGGTCGGCAAGAAGGTGCCGCACCTGGGCGACCTCAAGCCGTTCGGCCGCTACGTGATGTACGACGTCGACCGGGTCGGCGGGGTGCCGGTGGTGATGAAGGCGCTGCTCGACGCCGGGCTGATGCACGGCGACTGCCTGACCGTGACCGGCAAGACGATGGCCGAGAACCTGGCCGAGATCGCGCCGCCCGACCTGGACGGCAAGATCATCCGCTCGCTGCGCGAGCCGATCCACCCGACCGGCGGGATCACCATCCTGCACGGCTCGCTGGCCCCGGAGGGGGCCGTGGTCAAGAGCGCCGGGTTCGACACCGAGGTGGTCCGCGGGACCGCCCGGGTCTTCGACGGCGAGCGGGCCGCGATGGACGCGCTCGAGGCCGGGACGATCACCCACGGCGACGTCGTGGTGATCCGCTACGAGGGCCCGAAGGGCGGCCCGGGGATGCGCGAGATGCTCGCCATCACCGGCGCGATCAAGGGCGCCGGGCTGGGCAAGGACGTCATGCTGATCACCGACGGCCGGTTCTCCGGCGGCACCACCGGGCTGTGCGTCGGGCACATCGCGCCGGAGGCCACCGAGGGCGGCCCGATCGCCCTGCTCGAGGACGGCGACCGGATCGTGCTCGACGTGGCCGCCGGGACGCTCGACGTCGAGCTGCCCGAGGAGGAGCTGCAGCGGCGTCGCGAGACCTGGGTGCCCGTCCCGCGTCCGGTCCGCCGGGGCGTGCTGGCCAAGTACACCAAGCTGGTGAAGTCGGCCAACGTCGGCGCGGTCTGCAGCTGAGCCGGGTCCGGCGCGGCCCGCCGGGCTAGGTGCCGGCCAGGTACTGGTTGCGGACCGTGGTGGCGCTGAGCGCGGTCAGGTAGACCGCGGCGTCGTCGAGCGTGCCGGAGAAGTAGTTGCTGGTCGGGGTGTTGGTCCAGTTGGCCAGGTTGTCGTAGCCGATCCGCCAGTAGCCCGAGCTCGACGCCTGCTCGGCACTGGTGGTGCTCGGGTCGGCGGCCACCTGCACACCGTCGACGTAGAGCACCTGCCCGGCCGGGGACAGCGTGCCGACGGCCTGGTGCCACTTGCCGTCGTTCAGCCCGGTCGCCGAGCTGACCGTCCGGACCGCGCCGGGGTAGACGCCGAAGACGACCGCGCCGGCGTTGGTCAGGTAGAGGTGCCGGTCGTAGGTGCCGGAGAGCCCGGTCTGGCTGTTGCCCCAGCCGATCAGCTTGCCGCCCTTGGTCGTGGTCGTCTTGAACCAGATCGCCACCGTGAAGGTGTTCGGCGGCGCCGCGTTGTAGAGCGGCGAGCTGAGCGAACCGTTGCTGCCGTTGAAGCTCATCGCGTACCCGCTGTCCCGGGTGCAGGCCCGGGTCTGCTGGGTGGTCCGGCCGGTGCTGCTGTAGGTGCCGGTGCGGTTGTTGCCCGAGCTGTCGACCGCGCCGAGCACGCTGAGCAGCGTCTCGTCCATCCGGTAGTAGACCCAGGGCGAGGACGCGACCACCGCACTCGCACAGGTGAAGTAGGGCAGCGCGGCGAAGTCGGCGGAGGTGTCGGTGGTGTCGGAGAAGGCGGCGCCCGCGGGTACGCCGACCGCGGTCAGTAGGACCGCGGCGGCGGTGGTCGCCGTCACCGCGGCCGCCATCCGGCGGACCGGACGACCACCCGTGGGCGTCGGGTGCGGCGCCGGGTTGCGACGCTGCGCTTCCGCCGACGTGCGGTCGGCCCCGTCGCTGGCGTTGTCGGCCCCGTCGCCGTTGTCGGCCCCGTCGTCGTGGCCGTCGCGGGCCTCGTCGTCCGTCCGGCGGACGACCGGACGCCCGGCCAGGGCGATCAGCCCGATCAGGCCGGCGACGGTCAGCCCGAGCGGCAGCCAGTCGCCGGTACGGATCCACAGCACCGGCAGACCGAGGAACGGCACCCGCAGCGTGCCGACCCCGCGGACGGCGGCCGCGGTGATCGGGCTCGAGTCGTTCTGCGGGTTGGCGTCGCCCTTGGTGACGATCCGGCCCTCCGGGTCGACCGCCACGAACCGGTGCAGCCGGAGCCGGCCCGGGTGGTCGGGGTCGTCGAACAGCAGCACCGTGCCCAGGGTCGGAGCCCTGCCGTGCAGCGGCCGGGAGACCGCGACGTCCCCGACGTGCAACCGCGGCATCATCGAGCCGGTCATCACCGTGGTCGGGTGCCATCCGATCAGCGCCGGGACGGCCGCCCAGGCGGCCAGCGACAGCAGGGCGGCGAGCACCGCACGGGCCAGGGTGATCCCGAGCAGCTCGGGCCAGCCCGGCAGTCGTTCACCGGTGGCGGCGGCCGGGTGCTCGGCGGGATCGTGCTCGACGCGGTCGTGGTCGGTGCGGTCGTGGTCGGTGCGGTCGTGGTCGGTGCGGGCGTGGTCGGTGCGGGCGTCCGCCGTGACGGTGCCGGCGGGGGTCTCGGGGCTCTGGTCGGGCGGCATGATCAGCTGTTCTGGGCCTCCCAGGTGAACCCGACGCTCGCGGTGCCGCCCTGCGCCGAGTCGGGCGTGCCCGAGCTGATCACGTAGCCGAACTGGAAGGTCCGGCTCTCGCTGCCGGTGCCGGTCGGTGCCCAGCTGCCGAGCCCGGTCGCGAAGCCGGTGGCCGAGCCGGTCAGCGCGGCCAGCGTGCCCGCGTAGAGCGACGACCCGCTGCTCTGCGCGACGAAACCCGAGCACGAGCCGTAGGACCCGCCGCTGCCCTGGGTGATGGTCAGGTTGACGTAGCTCGCCAGCGCCTTGGTCGTCGAGGCGCCGCTGGTGTAGAGCTTCACCGTCGAGGGCAGGGTGCCGGTCGAGGTGACCGTGATGCACTGGGTGCCGGACGACCCCGGACGCAGGTTGGTCAGGCTGAACAGCGCACTGCCGGCATCGTCGTCGTTGAGCGCGACGGTGCCCACGGAGAACGAGTTGCCCGCATTGGAGACCTTGGCGCTGAAGGCGGAGTACGAGCCCTGGGCGACGACCAGACCGGCGACGACGAAGGCGACCGGCCAGACCACCCACCGGCTGTGGCGCAGCAGACGTCGGCTGGGGGGCACGGGGGGAGCTCCTGGGCTGGTCGCGGACGAAGGTCACGCCGCCCCCCGGTCGGCCCGATCAGGATAGCGGGCGCGCCGCCCGTCGTTCAGTCGAGCGCGCGGCTCACAGCGGGCGCTGGCCCGGCTTGATCGACAGCACCGGACACGGGGCGTCCATCAGCACCGCCTGCGCGGTGCTGCCGGTGAGGATCTTGCCCACCGGGCTGCGCCGCCGCATCCCGATCACCACCAGCCCGGCGCCGACCTCGGCCGCGGTCTCGACCACCGCCGCCGCGGCCGAGGTGGCGGCGGTCACCTGCCGGACCTCGTGCTCGATCCCCGCCTCGGTCAGCTCGGCGGTGATCGCGTCGAGGTCCTGGGCCGAGGCGAAGGACGGGTGGGCGTTGTCGCCGTTCTTGCCGGTGTTGACCACCACCAGCCGGTGGCCGCCGCTCTTGGCCAGCGCGATCGCCTGGTCGAGCGCCGCCGAGCCTTCGCGGGTCGGCAGGTAGCCGATCACGATGTCCATCGTCGTCCTCTCGCGGGTGGGGTGTTCGGTCCGGGACGGCTCAGCGCAGGGTCTGCTCGTCCTCGCGCAGCTGCCGGGCCCCGGTCATGAAGGCGACCGCGTCCTCGGGGGAGTGCGTCTTCGGGCTGATCACCCCGACCGCCCCGCCCAGCCGCTGGATGTGGATCCGGTCGGCGGTCTCGAACACGTTCGGCATGTTGTGGCTGATCAGGATCACCCCGAGCCCCTTGTCGCGCAGGTCGCGGACCAGCTTGAGCACCTGCCCGGTCTCGCGGACCCCGAGGGCCGCGGTCGGCTCGTCGAGGATGGCGACCTTGCTGCCGAACGCGCCGGTGCGGGCCACCGCGACCACCTGCCGCTGACCGCCGGAGAGCGTCTCGACGGCCTGGTCGATGTTCTGCAGGGTGGTGATGCCCAGGCTGCGGATGTGGTCCTGCGCGTGCTGGCGCATCGCCTTCTTGTCGAGCATCCGCAGCACTTTGCCGGCGAACCCGGGACGCCGGATCTCCCGGCCCAGGTAGAGGTTGCTGGCGATGTCGAGCGCGGGGGCGACGGCCAGGGTCTGGTAAACTGTCTCGATCCCGGCCGCACGGGCGTCCTGGGTGGTCTTGAAGTTGACCTCGCGGCCCTCGATCTTGATCGTGCCCTGGTCCGGCGTCATCGCCCCGGTCAGGCACTTGATCAGGGTCGACTTGCCGGCGCCGTTGTCGCCGATCACCGCCAGCACCTCGCCGGGGAACAACCGGATGTCGACGCCCCGCAGCCCGACCACGCGGCCGAACAGCTTGACCAGCCCGGTCGCCTCGAGCACCGGGGTCTGGCTGTCGGTGGGACGGGTCTCCACGCTCGCGGTGTCGGTCATGATTTCACCCTCCTGATCCACTGGTCCACCGAGACGGCGAGGATGACCAGGATGCCGGTGGCCAGCACCTGGTAGTTCGGGTCGACCCCGGCCAGCGCCAGGCCGCTGTTGAACACCTGGACGATCAGCGCCCCGATCAGGGTGCCGACCACGGCGCCGCGGCCGCCGAACAGGCTGGTGCCGCCGATCACCACGGCGGTGATGCTGAGCAGGTTGTAGTTGAGGCCGGCGTTCGGGTCGGCGCCGCCGACCCGGCCGCAGACGATCCAGGCGGCGATGCCGACGCAGAAGCCGGCGACCACGTAGGCGCTGAGCAGCACCCGGCGGGTCGAGATGCCGGCCATCGAGGCGGCCTCGCGGTCGTCACCGGTGGCGTAGAGGTGCCGTCCCCAGGCCGTGGTCCGGAGCGCGAAGCCGACCACCACGACCAGTAGGAGCATCAGGATCACGCCCCAGGTGATGCCGACGGAGCCGATCGAGATCGAGCTGCCGGTGACCAGCAGGAACGCGTTCGGGTCGAGGCTGATGGTCTGCCCCTGCGCGTAGAGCAGCGAGATCGCGGTGAAGATCGAGAACGTGCCCAGGGTGACGATGAACGGTGGCAGGTGGATCCGGGTGACCAGCAGGCCGTTCAGCAACCCGGTCAGCACCGCCACCGCGAGCCCGATCAGCAGCGCGATGAACCCGGGGACGCCACCGGCGTTGAGCTTGGCCATCACCAGCGACGACAGCACCATGGCGACGCCGATCGACAGGTCGACGCCGGCGGTCAGGATGATCAGCGTCTGCCCGACCGCGAGCGCCCCGACCACCGCCATCTGCTGCACCAGCAGCGAGAGCGCGCTCGGGGCCAGGAAGTTCGGGGCGACGATCCCGAAGACGATCATGGACACCACCAGCACGATCAGCGGGCTGAGCGCCGGGTTGCCGTGCAGGACGTGCTGGATGCGCTCGGCGGGACTGCTCCCGCGGCTGAGCAGGTCCTCGACCGAGGACGGACTCTCGCTCGTGGTCTGTGTCACGAGACCCTCCTGTGTTGGCGCGCCCGTGGTCGGGCCGGTCGGCGGTGGCGGGTGGACGGTGCCCGGTGCTGCGGGCGGTTCTGATCGAGCCGGTGATCGGGCCGGTGATCCTGCGGGCGGTGCCGGGTCACGAGTCGGAGCCCCAGCAGAGCTTCTTGGCGTCCGCCGGCGTCTGGCTCGTCACGCCCTGCTGCGGCGTGTTGGTGGCGAGCGCGGTCCCGGTGTCGAAGAACGACTTGCCGGCGCTGGTCTGCGGCGGGGCTCCGCCGCGGGCGACCTTGGCGATCGCCTGGATCCCGAGCTGGGCCATCTTGCCGGGGTACTGGGTGGAGTCGGCGGCGAAGATGCCCTGCTGCACCAGGTCGATGCCGTGGCAGCTGCCGTCGATGGTCACCACGATCGCCTGCTTGGCCTTGCCGGCGGCGACCAGCGCGTTGTAGCCGCCCTCGCCGGCGGGCTCGTTGATCGAGTAGACGACGTTGATGTTCGGGTTCGCGGCCAGGCACTGCTCCATGGCGGTGCGGCCGCCGTCGATCGCGCCCTGGGTGGGCCGGTGGCAGACGACCTGGTACTCGCCGCCCTTGCCCGCGGTGTAGCGGCCGGTCTTGGGCTCGAGACCGTTCTGGCTCTGGTCGCCAGGGTTGATCCCCATCCCGGTGAGGAAGCCGTGGTCGCGATTGGTGTCGACGGCGACCACCTGGTCGTTGTAGAGGTCGAGCATCGCGATCACCGCCTTGGCCCCGTTCAGCCGGGCTGCGGTGTAGGCGCCGATCGCCTTGCCGGCGGCGAAGTTGTCGGTGGCGAAGGTGATGTTGGCCGTGTCCGACGGGTCGAGCGGGGTGTCGAGCGCGATCACGAACAGCCCCGCCTTCTTGGCCTGTCGGAGCGCCGCGTTGATCGCGTTGCCGTTGCTGGTGATCAGGATGCCCTTGTCGCCGCGGGCGATGGCGGTGTAGATCTCGTTGATCTGGTTCTGGGTGTCGCCGTCCTGGGTGCCGGCGGCCACCGACAGCCGGATGTCCTCCTTGGCCGCCTCGGCGACCGCGGCCTGCTTCATCGCCACGAAGTAGGGGTTGGTCTGGGTCTTGAGGATCAGGCTGATCCCGATCCGCTTGTCCCCGTAGGAGCAGGCGGTCAGCACCGAGGCGACGAGCACGAGGGCCATGATCATCGGCAGCAGCCGCCCGGGCCGCGACCGGCCCCGCGTCGTCGACGCCGAACCCTTCCTCATGAGCGCTCCGATCACGTCGTCGTGGGCGGTCGGTGCTCGAGCCGCCCGGAGGCGGATCGCGGTCGCGACCTAGGACAGTCCTAGACCTGATGCCCCGGATCGTCAAGGACGCGCCCGACGCCCCCGCGGTCGGCGTGTCGGGCCCGTGACAAGCTGGGACGGTGGCGGCAGGTCATGATCAACAACGACCGGTGGTGCGGTTGCAGCCGCTGACCCGGGCCCGGGTGCGGACGCTCGGCGAGACCGGAGCGCGCTGGCAGCAGCAGCTCCCGGTCGCGCTCGACCGGCTCGCCGCCCGCTGGGGTGTGACTCCGGGCCGGGCGCTGCCCGGCGGCAGCGCGTCCTACGTCTGTGCGGCCGAGACCACCGACGGCCGACCGGCGGTGATCAAGATCGGGTTGCCGAGCGACCCGCTCGACGGTGAGGCGGCGCTGCTGCGCCGCGCCGACGGTCGCGGCTACTGCCGCCTGCTCGCGCACGCCCCGGAGGAGAACGCCGTGCTGCTCGAACGGCTCGGCGCGGCGCTGGGGACGAACCCCGGTGGAGAGCTGCGCGGCGTGGAGGAGCAGCTGCGGGTGCTGGCCGACACCCTGGCGCGGGCCTGGCTGGCCCCCGGTCCGGACGAGCCGCGTGCGGCCAAGGCGGCCGGGCTCGCCGAGCTGATCGGCACCAGCTGGCGGGCCGACGGCCCCTGCCCGGTGGCCGTGCGCGACGCCGCCCTGGCCGAGGCCGCCTGGCTGGACGCCCGTCCGGCGGACCGGCCGGTCGTGGTGCACGGCGATCCCCACCCGCACAACGCGCTCCGGGTGACCGAGCCGCGACCCGGAGCGGAGACCGGCTGGGTGTTCGTCGACCCCGACGGGTTCGTCGACGACCCCTGCTACGACCTCGGCGTGACGATCCGCGACCACAGCGCCCGGGTGCTGGCCGCCGACGACCCGCGCGCGCTGGTCGCGTCCTGGGCGGCGCTGCTGGCCGCCGAGACCGCACACGACGCCGACCGGATCCGCCGCTGGGCGTTCCTCGAGCGGGTCAGCACCGGGCTCTACGTCGCCTCCTTCGGCGCCGCCCGGGTGGCCGAGCCGTTCCTCGCCTCGGCCGCCCGGTTGCTCTGAGCCGCGACCCTTCGACAGGCTCAGGGAACGGGGGTGCTGGGCTGAGCTCGTCGAAGCGCTGGGCACTGGCCTCGCCCTTCGACAGGCTCAGGGCGCCGGAGTGCTGCGCTGAGCTCGTCGAAGCGCCGGGATCCGGCCCTGCCCTTTGACAGGCTCAGGGCGCCGGGGTGCTGCCCGGTCGGAGGATCCGGCCGCGGGGGTGGTCGCCGGCGTCGGTGCCGTGCAGCAGCGTCCGGCGGACCACGCCGTGGAGCGTCTTGCCGTGGTAGGGCGTCAGCGGGTTCTTGTGCAGCAGCCGGGCCTGGTCGACCACGAAGCTCTGCTCGGGGGCGAACACCACGAGGTCGGCTTCGGCGCCGACCCGGATCGCCCCCTTGGCCGGCAGCCCGACCCGGGTGGCCGGTCGGGCGGCCATCCAGTCCGTCACCTGCTCCAACGGCACGCCACGCCGCCGGGCCTCCGTCCACACGGCGGGCAGGGCGAGCTGGACCGAGGCGATCCCGCCCCAGGCCGTGCCGAAGTCGCCGCTGGCCAGCTGCTTGAGGTCGAGGGTGGAGGGCGAGTGGTCGGAGGCGATGTAGTCGATCGTCCCGTCGCGCAGAGCGTCCCAGAGGAGGTCGGCGTTGGCCTGTGCGCGGATCGGCGGGCAGCACTTGTACGCCGTCCCGCCGGCCGGCACCTCCTCGGCGTGCAGGGTGAGGTAGTGCGGGCAGGTCTCGACGCTGAGGTCCAGCCCGCGGTCTTTGGCCGCCCTGATCGTCGGCAGCGCGTCGGCGCTCGACAGGTGCAGCACGTGCACCCGGGCGCCGGTCCGCTCGGCCCGCTCGATCAGGTCGGCGATCGCCCGGTTCTCCGCGTCCGGCGGCCGCGAGGCCAGGAAGTCGGCATAGGCCGGGCCGGTGGGGTCCGGCGCGTGCTCGATCGTGGCGTGGTCCTCGGCGTGCACGATCATCAGCCCGCCGAACCCGGCCAGCGCGGTCAGCGAGGCCTCGAGCCCGTCGGGGTCGAGCGGCGGGAACTCGTCCACCCCCGACGGCAGCAGGAAGCACTTGAATCCGAAGACGCCGTGATCGTGCAGCTCGCGCAGGTGCGGCCGGTTGCCCGGCACCGCGCCACCCCAGAACCCGGTGTCGACGAAGAGCTGCGGGGCGGCGACGAGCTGCTTGTAGCGGAGCGCGGGCTCGGTGACCGTCGACGGGACCGAGTTGAGCGGCATGTCGATCACCGTGGTGACCCCGCCCGCCGCAGCGGCTCGGGTCGCGGTGGCGAAGCCCTCCCAGTCGGTCCGGCCGGGTTCGTTGATGTGCACGTGGGTGTCGACCACGCCCGGGATCAGCACTTCGTCCTCGGTCAACGTGATCATCCGGTCGCCGACCAGGCCCGCACCCAGCGGCTCGACGGCGGCGATCCGCCCGTCGATGACCCCGAGCTCGACGGCCGTGGCGGTGCCGTCGACGACCGCACGGCCGGCCCGCACCACCAGGTCGTACGACGGCGGTGCGGACATCCGCCACGACGGCTGGCCCGGTGCGCGCCGCTCGGCGCGGATCCGCTCGGCGTCGGGGTGCGCCGCGAGGTGCTCGCGGATCTGCTGCTCCACCCGGTCCGGACGGTTGACCGCGGCCAGCCCGCCGTCCGCCGCCGGCGACCCGGGGGTGGTCATCGAGTCCCCACGGTGGCGGCGATGCGGGCGCCGATGGTCTCGAGGATCGGCCCGGGTGCGGCGATGCAGCGGGCGACGTCCGGCTCGATCTCGGTCAGCGGGTGGACGGCGGCCAGTCCCGCGGCCGCGGCCTGCGCGGCGCTGAGCTCGTTCCGGCCGCAGACCGCGACCACCGGGACGCCGGCGCGGGCCGCCAGCCGCGCGACACCCACCGGGGCCTTGCCCCCGAGCGACTGCTCGTCGAGGCTGCCCTCCCCGGTGATCACCAGGTCGGCGCCGTCGACCAGGCCGGCCAGGTTGGTGAGCCCGAGCACCAGGTCGATCCCGGCCCGGGCCTCGGCGCCGAGCACCCCGAGCGCGGCGAACCCGACGCCGCCGGCGGCACCGGCTCCGGGGGTGTCGGCCGCGGCGGCGGCCTCCGGTCGCACCGCGGCCAACCGGTCCCGCCAACGGGCCAGCCCGGTCTCCAGGACGGCGACGTCGGCCGGGGACGCGCCCTTCTGGGGTGCGAAGACCGCGGCGGCGCCGCGCGGGCCGAGCAGCGGGTTGTCGACGTCGGAGGCGAGCAGGAAGCGGGTGCCGGGCACCCGCGGGTCGAGCCCGTCGAGGTCGACCCGGTCGAGCGCACCGAGCGCACCGCCGCCGTCGGGCAGCGCCCGGCCGTCCGCGTCGGCGAAGCGGACGCCGAGCGCCGCGAGCATCCCGGTCCCGCCGTCGGTGCAGGCACTGCCACCGAGGCCGAGCACGACCAGGCGGACGCCCGCGTCGAGCGCGGCGGCGACCAGCTCGCCGGTGCCGCGACTGGTGGCCCGCAACGCGTCCCGGCGGGGGCGTCCGCCGGCGTCGCGGGGGAGGGCGCCGAGACCGGAGGCGGTGGCCAGCTCGACCACCGCGGTGCGGACACCGGGGGCACCGAGTCCGTGACCGTCACCGACCGCGAAGGTGGCCGGCACCGGGTCGCCGAGCGGCCCGGTCACCGTGGCGGTGACCGGGGCGAACCCGGCCGCCAGGGCGGCGTCGACGGTGCCGTCGCCGCCGTCGGCCACCGGCACCCGGACCAGCTCGGCGTCGGGAGCGGCCGCGGCCAGCCCGCGGGCCAGGTGCTCGGCGACCCCCTCGGCGGTCAACGAGCCCTTGAACTTGTCCGGGGCGATCACGATCCGCACCGCCATGGCCGCCACAGCCTCCCGTCCGTCGGTCATCTCGGGTCGGGCGTCAGTCCATCACGGCGATCGCGGTGGGGGCGTCGAGCCCGGTGACCGCGAGATCCTCGAACTCGTTCACCGCGTCGAGTCCGGCGCTGCCCATCGAGATGTTGGTCACCCGTTCGAGGATCACCTCGACCAGCACCGGCACCCGGTAGGCCCGGGCCCACCCCTGGGCCCGCGCGAAGGCGGCCGGCAGCTCGTCGGGGCGCTGCACCCGGATCGCCTTGCAGCCCAGCCCCTCGGCCACCTTGAGGTGGTCGACGCCGTAGCCGATCCGGCCGAAGTCGTCGTCGGGGTCGGCGTTGACGTTGTCGAAGGCCAGCGAGACGTGGTAGTCCATCTCGAACCCGCGCTGGGACTGGCGGATCAGCCCCAGGTAGGAGTTGTTGACCACCACGTGCACGTAGGGGATGTGGTGCTGGGCGCCGACCGCCAGCTCCTCGATCAGGAACTGGAAGTCGTAGTCGCCGCTGAGCGCCACCACCGAGGTTTCGGGTCGGGCGGTCGCCACCCCGAGCGCGGCCGGCAGCGTCCAGCCCAGCGGGCCGGCCTGCCCGCAGTTGATCCAGTGCCGCGGCCCGTAGACGTGCAGCAGCTGGGCTCCGGCGATCTGGCTCAGCCCGATCGTCGACACGTAGACCACGTCGCGGCCGAACGCCCGGTTCATCTCCTCGTAGACCCGCTGGGGCTTGATCGGCACGTTGTCGAAGTGGGTCTTGCGCTGCAGCGTCGCCTTGCGGGCCTGGCACTCCTTGGCCCAGACACCGAAGTCGGGCAGGGCGAGCCGCTCCCGGCGGGCCCGGGCGGTGTGCAGCAGCGCGTCGAGCGCGTACCCGGCGTCGGAGACGATCCCGTAGTCGGGGGCGAACACCCGCCCGATCTGGGTCGGTTCGATGTCGATGTGGACGAACGTCCGGCCGCGTCGGTACACGTCGAGGGCGCCGGTGTGCCGGTTGGCCCAGCGGTTGCCGATCCCCAGCACGAAGTCCGACGCGAGCAGGGTCGCGTTGCCGTACCGGTGCGAGGTCTGGATCCCCACCATGCCGGCGTTGAGCGGGTGGTCGTCGGGGATCGTGCCCCAGCCCATCAGGGTCGGGATCACCGGGACGCCGAGCAGCTCGGCCAGCTCGACCAGCTTGGCGTCGGCGTCGGCGTTGATGATCCCGCCGCCGGCGATGATCACCGGACGCTCGGCACGGACCAGCAGGTCGAGCACCTTCTCGGCCTGGGCCGGGGTGGCGGCCGGCCGGGTCACCGGGAGCGGTTCGTAGGTGTCGATGTCGAACTCGATCTCGGTCTGCTGGACGTCGAGCGGCAGGTCGATCAGCACCGGGCCCGGCCGTCCCTCGCGCATCAGCCAGAAGGCCTTGGCGAACACCCCGGGCACCTGCGCGCCCTCCATCACCGTCACCGCCAGCTTGGTCACCGGACGGGCGATCGAGGCGATGTCGACGGCCTGGAAGTCCTCCTTGTCCAGTTTGGCCACGGGCGCCTGACCAGTGATGCAGAGGATCGGGACCGAGTCGGCCCAGGCCGAGTAGAGCCCGGTGATCATGTCGGTGCCGGCCGGGCCGGAGGTGCCGACGCAGATGCCGATGTTGCCGGCGGCGGCCCGGGTGTAGCCCTCGGCCATGTGCGAGGCCGCCTCGACGTGCCGGGCGAGGACGTGGGAGATCCCGCCGTGGGCGCGCATCGCGGAGTAGAACGGGTTGATCGCCGCACCCGGCAGCCCGAAGGCCTGGGTGGCGCCCTCCTTCTCCAGGATCAGCACTGCCGCGTCCACCGCGCGCATCCGGGTCATGATCGTCCTCCGTGGTTCTCCACGCCCGGCTCGTCGCGGTCCGTGGTGTCGAGTGGGTGCGCCGGGCTCAGCGCGGGGTGCGCCCGGACAGCTGCTGGATCAGCAGCATCAGGGCCGAGTGGTCGAGGTCGCCGTGCCCGAGGGCCCGGGTGGCGCCGACCAGCTGCGCGGTGAGCGCGCCGAGCGGGATCGCCACGCCGGCCTCGCGGGCCGCGGAGGTGACGATGCCCAGGTCCTTGTGGTGCAGGTCGATCCGGAAGCCGGGGGTGAACTCGCCGGCGACCATCGCGGTCGCCTTGCGATCGAGGATCCGGTTGCCGGCCAGGCCGCCGGCCAGCACCTGGATGGCCGCGTCGGTGTCCACGTCGTAGGCCTGCAGGAAGACCAGCGCCTCGGCGACCAGCCCGATGGTGCCGGCCACGATCAGCTGGTTGGCCGCCTTGACCGTCTGCCCGGAGCCGCTGGGGCCGACCAGGACGATCGTCTTGCCGACCGCCTCGAGCACCGGACGCACCTCGTCGAAGTCGGCCTGCTCGCCACCGACCATGATCGACAACGCGGCGTCGATGGCGCCCTGCTCGCCGCCCGACACCGGGGCGTCGAGGGCGCGCAGGCCGGCCGCCCGGGCCTGCTCGGCCAGCGCCACCGCGACGTCGGGTCGGATGGTCGAGGCGTCGACCCAGATCGCACCCGAACGGGCGTGGGCGATCAGCCCCTCGTCACCGGTGACCACGGCCTCGACGTCGGGGGAGTCGGGGAGCATGGTGATGATCACGTCGGCCTCGGCGACCGCCTCGGCGACACTGCCCGCACCGCGACCGCCCGCCTCGACCAGCCGCTCGACCTTCTGCGGGCTGCGGTTGTACCCGGTCACGGTGAAGCCGGCGCGGACCAGGTTGGCCGCCATCGGGCCGCCCATGATGCCGAGGCCGATCACCGCGACGGTCTGCTGCTCGCTCATCTGTCGTCTTCCTTCCGAGAGGTGGTGGGGAACGGACCTCAGCCTCGCTGCCCGCGGGGCAGCCAGGCGAACGGGTCCGGGTCGGCACTGGTGTACTCCAGCCCGATCCACCCGTGGTAACCCCCGGCCTCGGCGGCGGCGACCCAGTCGGCCAGCGGCAGCGTCCCGGTCCCCGGTGCGCCGCGGCCGGGGGCGTCGGCGATCTGGACGTGGGCGAAGTCGGCGGCGTGCGCGTCGATCACCGCCGCGACGTCGTCGCCGTTGACGGCCAGGTGGTAGAAGTCCGCCAGCAGCCCGATGGCCCCGGCCCCGGCGGCCCGCACCCGCTCGACCACGGCGAGGGCGTCGGCGGCGGTCAGCAACGGGAAGCCGGGCAGTCCGGACACCGGCTCCACCAGCACGGTGCCGCCGATCCGCTCGACCGCGCGGGCCGCGTGCGCCAGGTTCTCGGTGGCGGTCGCGTCGGCCTGCCCGCGGCTCTGCCCGTCCTGCTCGGGGCCGGTGGTGAGTCCGTGCAGGGCGTTGAACGCCCGGCACCCCAGCTGTTCGCCGATCCCGACCACCACGTCGACGTTGTCGTGCCACTCGCCCGTCCGGGTCGACCGGTTGAGGATGCCGCGCTCGCCGGCCGCCATGTCGCCGGCGAAGAAGTTCAGGCCGGTCAGCTGCACTTCCGCGTCGCGGATCGCCCGCACGAACCGGTCCACCTCGGCGTCCGCGGGCACCGCGGTGGGGAACGGCCACCAGAACTCGACCGCGCCGAAGCCCGCCTCCGCCGCCGCGGCGGGTCGGTCGAGCAGGGGCAGGTCGGTGAGGAGGATGGAGGCGTTCACGGTGTACCGGGTCATGCTCGCTGGCGTCCTATCTTCCGCATCGTGAAAGTGATCTCTTGCAATGCGGAAACAGTAGCCAGACGCCCGAGCCGACGTCAAGGACGGCGCGGACTCTCGTGACAGACTTCGTCCGGGATGCGGAAGAGCCGGTCCCGGTCGGCCCCGACCCGGCGTACCGAGAGGACCCGATGACCACCGAGACCGCGACCGCGCGATCGGGCAGCGTCCAGTCCGTCGAACGCGCCTTCGAGCTGATCGAGATCATCGCCCGCGCCGGCGGGGAGACCACGCTGAGCGGGTTGGCCGGCGACGCCGGTCTGCCGCTGCCCACCATCCACCGGCTGCTCCGCACCCTGCTGGCGCTGGGCTACGTCCGGCAGCTGCCCAACCGGCGCTACGCGCTCGGCGCGCGGCTGATCCACCTCGGCGAGCAGGCCGGCCAGCAGATCGGCACCGGCACCCGGCCGGAGCTGCAGAAGCTGGTCGCCGACCTCGGCGAGACCGCCAACATGGCGATGCTCGACCAGGACATGGTGGTCTACGTGGCCCAGGTGCCCTCGCCGCACGCGATGCGGATGTTCACCGAGGTCGGACGCCGGGCGCACCTGCACGACACCGGCGTCGGCAAGGCCATCCTGGCCACGCTCGACGACGAGACCGTCACCGAGCTGGTCACCCGGGCCGGGATGCCGACGCCGACCCCGAAGAGCCACGGCGACCTCGACGGCCTGCTGGCCGACCTGGCCCGGATCCGGCAGCGCGGGTACGCCATCGACGACGAGGAGCAGGAGCTCGGGGTCCGCTGCTACTCGGTGGCCGTCCCCGGTGCGCCGACCCCGATGGCGATCTCGGTCTCCGGTCCGCTGACCCGGGTGGATCTCGGGTTCGGCGACAAGGCCGTCCCGCTGCTCGAGGCGGCCGCGGCCCGGATCGCCCGCGCGCTCGGCTGAGGCCGCACGCCTCCCGAGCCACGGGGACGGTTCGCCCGGGAGGGCGGGCGGGCGCGGCGGTTAGAGTGGTGCGTTCGCTGAACCGCACGACCCGGGACGGGGGAGCACCACCATGCGCGTACTGGCCGCGATGTCCGGCGGGGTCGACTCCGCCGTCGCCGCCGCCCGGGCGGTCGAGGCGGGCCACGACGTCACCGGGGTGCACCTCGCGCTGAGCAAGAACCCGCAGTCGTTCCGGAGCGGTGCACGCGGCTGCTGCTCGCGCGAGGACGCGCACGACGCCCGTCGGGCCGCCGACGTGCTCGGCATCGACTTCTACGTCTGGGACCTGTCCGACCGGTTCGCCGCCGACGTGGTCGACGACTTCGTCGCCGAGTACGCCGCGGGCCACACCCCCAACCCGTGCCTGCGGTGCAACGAGAAGATCAAGTTCTCCGCGGTGCTCGACCGAGCGGTCGCCCTCGGATTCGACGCGGTCTGCACCGGTCACTACGCCCGGCTGGTCCGGCCCGACCCCGACGAGCCCGGCCGGGTCGAGCTGCACCGCGCGGTGGACGCGGCCAAGGACCAGTCCTACGTGCTCGGCGTGCTGCGTCCCGATCAGCTGGCCCGGGCGATGTTCCCGCTCGGCGACACGGTCAAGACCGACGTCCGTGCCGAGGCGGCGCGTCGCGGGCTGGCGGTGGCCGAGAAGCCGGACAGCCACGACATCTGCTTCATCCCCGACGGCGACACCCAGGGCTTCCTCGACGCTCGGCTGGGCACCCGTCCCGGCACGATCGTCGACGCCGACGGGACGGTCCTCGGGAGCCACGACGGCAGCCACCACTACACGGTCGGCCAGCGCAGGGGACTGCGGCTGGGCGTCCCCGCCGACGACGGCCGGCCGCGCTACGTGCTCGACATCTCCCCGGTGACCAACACCGTCACCGTCGGTCCGCGGGAATCGCTGCATCGACAGGAGATCCACGCCGACCGCCCGGTGTGGACCACCGGCGCCCGGAGCGGCGCCTGGCGCGGCGCGGTCCAGGTGCGCGCCCACGGCGAGCCGGTCCCGGCCACCGTCGAGATCGAGGACGGCCGGCTGCGGGCGGTCACCGACGAGCCGCTGACGGGGGTGGCCCCCGGCCAGGCCGTGGTCTGCTACGACGGCACCGCGGTGGTCGCCTCGGCCACCATCGTCCCCACCCGCTGACCGCCAGGAGCTGGCCGACCATGATCGAGTTCGACCGCCTGCCCGCGAGCGGGATCGGTTCCTGGCCGGGCGAGGACGTCGGCGAGGCCGTCCGGATGATCTTCGCCGAGGTGCCCGACCTGCCCTATCTGCCCGAGCTGCCGGCCCGCGGCGCGGCTGCCGGCATGATCGGGCGGGCGTGCGCCCAGCTGGTCGGGATGAGCGTCGACCTGCAGCCGGCCGGCTGGCGGCTGACCGACGCCCCGGGGATCGACGCCCGCCGGGCCCGCTCGCTGTTCCGCGCCGACCTCGACGCCCTCGAGGAGCACGCCCAGGGCTGGACCGGCCCGGTCAAGCTCGCGGTCACCGGGCCGTGGACGCTGGCCGCCACCGTCGAGCGACCGCGCGGCGACCTCGTGCTGGCCGACCACGGCGCGCGGCGGGACCTGGCCGAATCGCTCGCCGAGGGCCTGACCGGGCTGGTGGCCGAGCTCCGCCGCCGGCTGCCGGACGTCGGCTGGCTGGTCCAGCTCGACGAGCCGTCGCTGCCGGGCGTGCTGGCCGGGTCGCTGCCCACCGCGAGCGGGTTCTCCCGGCACCGGGCGGTGGAGCGCAACGAGGCGATCGAGACCCTCCGGACGCTCCGCGGCGCTCTCGAGGACGCCGGGGCCGACACCGCGGTGCACTGCTGCGCGGGCAGCGTCGAGCAGCCGGTGCCGTTCGAGCTGCTCCGCACCGCCGGCTTCCGCACGCTGCTGGTCGATCTCGGTCGGCTCCGCACGGCCGACTGGGACCAGGTGGCCGAGCTGCTCGAGGACGGCGGCCGGCTCGGGGCCGGTGTGCTCCGGGTCGAGGAGGCCGGCAGCCTGGGTCCGGACCGCGCCGCGGACCGGGTGCTCACCCCGCTGCGACGGCTGGGGCTCGATCCCGATCACGCCCGCCGTCTGGTGATCACGCCGTGCTGCGGGCTGGCCGGTGCGACGCCGGCCGACGCGGTCCGGGCGCACCGCGTCCTGCGCCGGGCCGCCGCAATCGTCGAGGAGCAGCTCGCCGAGTAGCCGACCGTCCAGGTGATCAGCTCGCGGTGATCATTCCGGTCGTCGTCTCGGGCGATCAACGTCCGTCGAGCAGCGCCTCGATCCGGTCGGCGAGCTCGGCGACCGGACGGCGCCCGTCGAGCTCGAGGTCCGCGGCGGCGCGGAGCAACGGCTCGACCCCCCGGTGGTGGCGGACGATCTCCTCGCGCTCGGCCCCGGTGCGGCCGTACGGGTTGGTCGGCCGGGTGGCCACCCGGCCGAGCAGCACGTCGAGCGGCGCACTGAGCAGCACGACGTGGTCGAACCGGTCGGCGAACCGGCCCTGGTTCTCCACCGTGCCGCAGACGACGACGTCGGGTTCGCGGTCGAGCAGCGCGTGCATCCGCGGCTCGTCCCAGAGCCCCCGCCGGACCTCCCAGCCGTCGACGTCGGTCTCCACCGTCGTCCGGCCGCGGGCCGCCAGCTCGGCGAGCAGCGTCGACTTGCCGGCGCCGGACATGCCGGTGATCAGGATCCGGGCCACGGCGGTCAGGCTAGCCGCGCCGGACGTGACAGGCTGCCGGCAGCAGCACCCGCGAGCAGGACGAGACCGAGGAGGCCTGGGTGAGCGACGCGTTGGCGTCCGGAGTGCTCCGGTCGGTGCACGTCGGACAGCCGCAGCCCTACCGCTGGCTCGGCCGGGAGGTGGTCACCAGCATCCACAAGCACCCGGTGACCGGGCCGGTCCGGCTGGGACGGACCAACCTCGACGGCGACGCACAGGCCGACCCGGTGAACCACGGCGGGGTCGACAAGGCGGTCTACGCCTACGCCCGCGAGGACGAGGACTGGTGGCAGGGCGAGCTCGGCCGCGAGGTGCCCGACGGCACGTTCGGGGAGAACCTGACCACCGTCGGGCTCGACCTGCACGCCGCGGTGATCGGCGAGGTCTGGCAGCTCGGGACGGCCCGGCTGCAGGTCAGCCAGCCGCGCACGCCGTGCTGGAAGCTCGGGCTGCGGATGGACGATCGGCACTTCCCGCGGCGGGCGGCGGCCTCGCGCCGGTCCGGCGCACTGCTCCGCGTCCTGACCGAGGGCGTGATCACTGCGGGCCAACCGATCACGATCACCGCGCGGCCGGCGCACGGCGTCACCGTCGCGATGATCAACGCGATCTACTACGGCGACCAGCGCGACCTGTCCCCGATCACGGACACCCCCGAGCTCGCCGACCATTGGCGGGCCTGGGCGAGCCACCGGACGATCTACCACCTCGCCGACGACGAGTCGGACGCGTGAACGAGGACGCCGACCCGCCGACCGCCGGCAGGGTGCGTCCGCTGGTGATCACCGGAGGGCCGGCGGCGGGCAAGACCACCTGTGGCCGTCGGCTGGCCGAGCAGCGCGACCGGGCCGCCTACGTCGACGCCGACGACATCCGCCAGCTGGTGGTCGCCGGTGCGGCCACGCTGTGGAGCGGGCCCGAGGGCGAGGCGCAGGCCGCGCTCGGTGCCCGGCATTGTTCCCTGCTGGCCCGG
This sequence comes from Microlunatus kandeliicorticis, assembly GCF_014137855.1. Lineage (GTDB taxonomy): Bacteria > Actinomycetota > Actinomycetes > Propionibacteriales > Propionibacteriaceae > Microlunatus > Microlunatus kandeliicorticis. The sequence goes on along the minus strand of NZ_JACGWT010000004.1, from coordinate 410,765 downwards.
TCGTTCAGTGCGGCCGGCTTCGCGGTGGTGATCAGCGACGTGCTGACGCCCGCGACGCTCGAGGTCTACCGGCGCGAGCTGCCGGACTGCCTCGTCGTCGCGCTGCGGATCTCGTTCGGCGAGGCGCGCCGCCGGGCCGCCACCCGACCGGTGCACCTGACCGACGACGAGTTCGCCTGGCTGCACGCGCTGACCGCCCGGCCGCTCGAGGTGGACGCCGTGCTGCCCGTCGACGGTCTCTCGGTCGACGACCAGGTGGCCGAACTGCGCAGGCTCTGGAGCGGCTAGCCGCTCGGGTTCCGTTCAGGACGGCGACTGTTCTCCCGTGCCCCGGCCGCGGAGTGCAGGTGCCGTCGCTGCCGAGCGACCAGGAACGCGTCGACGGCGGTCAGCACCTCGTCCCAGGCGGCGTCGGGATCACGGTGGCCCGCGGCCGTCCGCGGATAGCGCCGGGTGGCGGCGATCGCCCGGTCGAGCAGCCGCTGCTCCTCGGCGGGGACCAGTTTGCGCTGGGCGAGCAGCTCTCGGAGCACCCGGTCGGGCTCGCGATGCCACCCCGGGTTGGACAGCGAGCGTACCCGCAGGTAACCCAGCGGATCCCACCACCGTCGGTTGGCCCACCGGCGCGACCGCGGGTGCGGCAGCTCGGCGGGGATCGGCTTCATCCCGACAGTGTGCGACAGGGCCGATCTGTCTGCACGCCTTTCCCGGACCGCCTCGACGATGCAGGGCGTCCATCGTTCTGAGCCGAGTCTGAGAAGGACGCTCGTCGCTGGCAGGCTGAGCCGGTGACCGACGCCTCACGTCCGCTGCTCGCCCTGTGGCGCCACCACCGCCGGCACCGTCCGCGGGTGATCGCCGCGGTGCTGGCCACCACCGCCAACACCGCCGCCGACGTCGCGCCGGAGCTGCTGCTCGGCATCGCGGTCGACGTGGTGGTGCGCGGGGCGGACTCGTTCGCGTCGACGCTGCTGGGCATCGAGAGCCGGTTCGGCCAGCTGGTCGCGGTCGCGGTCCTCAACGTGATCGTCTGGGTGATCGAGTCGGCCACCGACTACCTGGCCGCGGTGCTCTGGCGCGGGCTGTCGCAGTCGGTCGAGCACGAGCTGCGGGTCGAGACCTACGCCAACGTCCAGCAGCTCGACGTGTCCTGGCACGAGGGCTCGGCGCCCGGCCGGGTGCTCAGCGTGATCAGCGAGGACGTCAACCAGCTCGAGCGCTTCCTCGACGTCGGCGCCCGGGTGATCCTGCACACCGCCTGGACGGTGATCTTCGTCGGCGCCGTGTTCGCCGCCTCCTCCTGGCAGCTGATGCTGCTCGCCTTCATCCCGGTCCCGGTCATCGTCTGGGGGTCGATCCGCTTCCAGAAGGTGCTCGAGCCGCGCTACAAGGCGGTCCGCGAGGCGGCCGGCGAGGTCAGCGCCACGGTCTCGGCGAACCTCGGCGGCTTGGCCACGATCAAGGCGTTCACCGCCGAACGGCGCGAGGCCGAGCGCGTCCGTGACGTCAGCGAGGGCTACCGGCAGGCCAACCGGCTGGCCATCCGCAGCTCGGCCGCGTTCGTCCCGCTGATCAGGATGGCGATCCTCGCCGGGTTCACCTCGACGCTGCTGCTCGGTGGCTGGTTCGTGCTCGAGGGCCGGATCGAGATCGGGCTCTACACGGTGCTGGTGTTCATGACCCAGCGGCTGCTCTGGCCGCTGACCGACCTCGGCCAGACCCTCGACCTCTACCAGCGGGCGATGGCCTCCACCCGGCGCATCTCCACCCTGATGAACCAGCGCGGCGAGCAGCAGCCCGGCCACACCGTGCTCCCCGCCCCGGTGCGCGGCCGGATCGAGCTGCGCGGCGTCCGGTTCGGCTACGCCGACGGTCCGGACATCCTCCGCGGGCTCGACCTGGTGGTGCCGGCCGGCGAGACGCACGCCGTGGTCGGCGCGACCGGGGCCGGCAAGTCGAGCGTGCTGCGGCTGGTGCTCCGGTTCTCCGACCCGCGCGAGGGACAGGTGCTGCTCGACGGCACCGACGTCCGCGACCTCGCCTGGGAGTCGCTGCGCGGGGCGATCGGTTACGTCAGCCAGGACGTGTTCCTGTTCCACGGCACCATCCGGGACAACATCGCCTACGGCCGCCCGGACGCAACCGACGCCGAGGTCCGCGAAGCGGCCCGACTGGCCGAGGCGTCGCGGTTCGTCGAGGAGACCGCCGACGGCTACGACACCGTCGTCGGTGAGCGCGGCCTCACGCTGTCCGGCGGTCAGCGGCAGCGGATCGCGTTGGCCCGGGCGATCCTCCGCGACCCCGCGGTGCTGGTGCTCGACGAGGCGACCTCGGCGGTCGACAACGAGACCGAGGCGGCCATCCAGCGCTCGCTCGCCCACGTCACCGCGGACCGGACGGCGCTGGTGGTCGCGCACCGGCTGTCCACCGTCCGCGACGCCGACCGGATCTGGGTGCTGGCCGAGGGCCGGGTGGTCGAGTCCGGCACCCACGACGAGCTGGTCGGGGCCGGCGGGCTCTACGCCGGGTTGTGGGCCGTGCAGACCGGCGCGGCCGCGCTCTCGGCGGTCGACTGACCGTTCCCGCGGGCGGGTGGACTGTCGGTGGCCACGGCTAGGTTGAGACGGTGACCGAGACCTCTGAGGTGCCGCCCGCCACGGACGTCGAGCCGCAGGCCGAGCCGAGCGTCGAGGCGCGCGAGCGACACCGCGAGCTCAGCGAGATCATCGAAGACCACCGCTGGCGCTACTACGTGCTCGACCGGCCGACGGTGGCCGACGGCGAGTTCGACGCGCTGATGGGCGAGCTGGAGGGGCTCGAGGAGCAGTTCCCGGCGCTCCGCACGCCGGACTCGCCCACCCAGAAGGTCGGCGGTGCCCCGGCCACCACGTTCGACGCGGTCACCCACCTGCAACCGATGACCAGCCTCGACAACTGCTTCAGCGAGGACGAGCTCAAGCAGTGGGCCCAGCGCGCGATCCGCGAGCTCGGCGAAGCCCAGATCACCCGGTCGGGCTTCCTCTGCGAGCTCAAGGTCGACGGACTGGCCATCGACCTCGTCTACGAGCGCGGGCGGCTGACCCGGGCGGCCACCCGCGGCGACGGGCGGGTCGGTGAGGACGTCACCGGCAACGTCCGGACCATCGCCCAGATCCCGCACCGGCTCACCCGCGGGACGCTCGCCTCGGGCGAGGAGGGCCCGCCGCTGCCCGAACTGCTCGAGGTCCGCGGCGAGATCTTCTTGTCGGTGCAGGCGTTCGAGCGGGTCAACGCCGGGCTGATGGACGAGGGCAAGCCGCCGTTCGCCAACCCGCGCAACGCCGCCGCCGGCTCGCTGCGGCAGAAGAACCCCAAGGTCACCGCCAGCCGCGGGCTCGGCTTCGTCGCGCACGGGCTCGGGCTGGTCGAGGGCTTCCGCGCCGACCGGCTCTCCGCGGTCTACGAGGCGCTCGCGTCCTGGGGGCTCCCGGTGGGCCGGCACACCCGGTTGTGCCGCACCCTCGACGACGTCTGGAGCTACATCGGCGAGATCGGGGCGCACCGGCACGACTACGAGCACGAGATCGACGGCGCGGTGATCAAGCTCGACGAGCGCGCGGTGCAGGACCAGCTCGGGTTCACCTCGCGCGCACCGCGCTGGGCGATCGCCTTCAAGTACCCGCCGGAGGAGGTGACCACCAAACTGCTCGACATCGCGGTCAACGTCGGCCGGACCGGCCGGGTGACCCCGTTCGGGGTGATGGAACCGGTGCTGGTCGCCGGCTCGACCGTCTCCCAGGCCACCCTGCACAACGCCAGCGAGGTCAAGCGCAAGAACGTGCTGATCGGCGACACGGTGGTGCTCCGCAAGGCCGGCGACGTGATCCCCGAGATCGTCGGACCGGTGCTCGACCTGCGCGACGAGTCCGCGGTCCGGGCGTTCGTGATGCCGACGCACTGCCCGGCCTGCGGGACCGAGCTCAAGCCCGAGAAGGAGGGCGACGCCGACATCCGCTGCCCGAACACCCGCTCGTGCCCGGCTCAGCTGCAGGGCCGGATCTTCCACGTGGCCAGCCGCGAGGGTCTGGACATCGAGGTGCTCGGCGACTCGGCCGCACGGGCCCTGCTCGACGCCGGGCTGATCACCGACGAGGGCGACCTGTTCGACCTGACCGAGGAGAAGCTGCTCCGGGCCGACCTGTTCCGCACCAAGGCCGGCGCGCTGTCGGCCAACGGTCGCAAGCTGCTGGCCAACCTCGAGGAGGCCAAGACCCGTCCGCTCGACAAGTTCCTGGTGTCGCTGTCGATCCGGCACGTCGGCAAGGGGGTGGCCCCCGACATCGCCCGTGCCTTCGGTGACATCGACCGGCTGGCCGCGGCCAGCGAGCAGGAGCTGGCCGAGGTCGAGGGCATCGGGCCGACGCTGGCGGCGGCGATCACCGAGTGGTTCTCGGTCGACTGGCACCGCGAGATCGTCCGGAAGTGGAAGGCGGCCGGCGCGGTGATGAAGGACGAGCCCCGCGAGCTGCTCGACCAGAGCCTGGCCGGGCTGTCGGTGGTGGTCACCGGGTCGCTCGAGGGGTTCACCCGCGACTCGGCGGCCGAGGCGATCACCGCCCGCGGCGGCAAGGTGGCCTCGTCGGTGTCGAAGAAGACCTCGTTCGTCGTGGTGGGGGAGTCGCCCGGGTCGAAGTACGACAAGGCGGTGGCGCTCAAGGTGCCGATCCTCGACGCCGACGGGTTCGCCGCCCTGCTCGACGAGGGACCGGACGCCGCCGCGGCGGTGGCGCGGACCGGGGAATGAACCCGGGCCCCACGTAGGCTGACCGACGTGTCGAGGTTCAAGCGGGTGTTCAGCAACCTGAATCTGAACGGGACGACACCGCCGCGCGTCCAGCCGACCATCGGCGAGTGGGGCCCGGTCAAGGTGCCGAGCACCAAGCAGAAGAAGCGGATGCGGATCTGGGTCGGACTGGCCCTCTTCGGCGCGATGCTCGCCTGCTTCCTGCTCGGCTGGTACGTCTTCTACGTCACCACCGGCTACATCGGTTTCGGCCTCGACAAGAAGTGACCGGCGACGCCCCCGGGCGTACCCCGGGCCGTCGGCCGAACACCCGGCTCAGCTGAACGGGTGCCGCCACCCCGGCGGCAGGATGCCCAGCCCCAGCGCGACCAGCACGAACCGGAGCGTGCGGCCGAGCAGCACAGCCAGCGCGAACCACTGCGGGCGCATCCGGGTGGCCCCGGCGAGCAGCGCCACGGCGTAGAGCGGCGGCAGCCCGATCACCGCGGCCACGAAGGTGATCGGCAGCCCCCACCGCTTGCTCCCCACCAGCCTCAGCAATCGGCGGCCGAGCCGGCGGACGCCCCGGCGGAAGCCACCGACCGGGCGGCCGTGCGAGCGGGCCCGGTGCCGGCGGACGAACGGGAAGTCCTTGCCGCGCCGGACGCCGTAGAAGAGCAGCAGCTTGCCCACGGTCTGGCCCATCGCGACCCCGACGGCGATCGGGACGGTGCCGGCCACCGCGGTGACCTGCGACCCCAGCACGTAGGCCTCGGCGTTGATCACCGGGAAGACCGCCGAGACCACACCGAACCCGATCGAGGTGAGCAACGCGATCACGTCGCCCCAGGTCACGGGGGCACCGTACCGGCCCGCCCGGCCAGGCCGCGGGCGGTGCGGTGATCGTCAGGCGGTGGGGATGAGGTGTGCGAGGTGGTTGAGCCGCGCGATCTCCGAGTCGAGGAAGGCCGGACCGCCGATCCGGCCGACCACCACCACCCGGTTGTGGTCGATCGGCGCGACCACCACGGTCGAGTCGTCGTACCCGGGCAGCCAGTCACCCTCGATGACGAGGCGGTGGGTGCTGTCGAACGGCGCCAGCCGGGAGGCGGCGGCGTGGTCGAGCCGGGGCGCGTGGTCGGTGCTGTAGACGGCGTGGATCTGCCCGTCGTCCTCGCTGCCGGTCCCGTCAGCGCCGGTGTGTCCCGGCAGCTGGAGCAGGGTCGACCAGTGCGAACGGAACACGGTCGGGGCCGCGGCGACCAGCGTCTCGGCGGCGTGCTCGGGGTCGGCGGTCATCCGCTCGAGCGTCTCGAGGTCCGACTGCAGCCCGCCGCCCTCCGGGTACCGGGAGATCCACTCGACGTTCACCCCGTCGAGCCCCTGGCAGGCGCTGACCAGCGCGTCGGGCAACTTGTCGGTGGGCAGCGTGAGCATGAAGTCGTCGATGACCGTGCCGCCGAGCTTCTGGACGATCTCCACCGCGACGATGTCGGCGCCGACCGAGCCCATGGCCGTCGCCACGGACCCCAATGACCCCGGGACGTCGGGCAGGGACACACGCACCAGAAACACGCGGTCATCTTGTCCCAGCGGTATTACCGCAGCATTTCATGTCCAGGGATCGGTGAGGACGCGGCGCTCCGCCGGAATGTGCTGTCCCCTTTCCCGCTCGACCCGTGAAAGGGGTCCTCACCAGGGGAGATGTCGACGCGGCCCCTTGGCTTGCCGGCCTTTCCCCGGCCTGTCACCGGCATTCGTGCACCCGACTCGCATCAACTTCGTCGACCGGCGTGGCGGTCCTCGCCGATTCGCCGGACGGCGGCGTGACAAGCTCCTCCCGTGCCTCGATTCGAGCCTTTCCGCGCCTGGCGCTACGCCGACGCGGACCGCCTGGCCGAGCTGATCGCGCCGCCCTACGACGTGCTCTCCGAGGAGGAGATCGCCGCCCTGGCGGCTCGGTCCCCGCACAACATCGTCCACGTCGACGACCCGCGCGGGGAGGACCGCTACCGGCGGGCCGGCGACCTGTTCCGGCGCTGGTGCACCGACGGTGTGCTGGTCCGCGACGACCGTCCGAGCTTCACCGTCTACCGGCTGGGGTTCACCGACGCCACCGGCGCGGACCGGGAGATCTCCGGCGTCCTCGGCGGTCTCGAGGTGCTCGACCCGGGCGTGGACGGCGGCGCCGGCCGGGTGCTGCCGCACGAGCGGACCACGCCCAAGGCGTCGACCGACCGGCTCGAGCTGACCCGCGCCACCCGCGCGAACCTGTCGCCGGTCTGGGGGCTGTCCCTCGCCACCGGGCTCAGCGCGGCGCTGGCCGACCCCGGGCAGCCGGTCGGCGAGGTGCTCGACCACGAGGTGGACGGCGGACCGGTCCGGCACCGGGTCGAACGGATCGACGACCCGGACCGAGTGGAGGCGATCGCCGCGCTGCTGGCCGCCGACGACGTCCTGATCGCCGACGGCCACCACCGCTACGGCGTCGCCCGCGAGTATCGCGACGAGCGGCGCGCGGCCGCACGGGCGGACAGCACCGAGGTCGCCGCCGCGGAGCGGACCCTCGCCTTCGTCAACGAGCTCGCGCCCGAGCAGCTCAGCGTCGAGGCCATCCACCGGCTCTACCGCGGGGTCGGGCCGGACGCGTTGCGGGCCGCGCTCGACCGGCGGTTCGTCCGCGACCCGCTGCCCGCCGGGCGAGCCGGGGACACCGACCCGTCGGCCGACGCCGCGCTGCTGGCCGCGATGGCCGCGGACGGGTTCCTGGTGCTGCTCGGGCCCGACGGAGCCGAGCGGCTCACCCCGCGGCCCGGCGCCTTCGACGGTGTCCGCGCCCTCGACGGGCTCTGGCTGGAGGAGTCGCTGGCCGACCTGGCCGGACTCGAGGTGGACTACCAGCACGGCGTGGCGCAGGCCCGAGCCGTGGTCGCTGACGGACGCGCGGTCGCGGCCGTGCTGATCCGCCCGGTGGGGGTCGCCGAGATCGAGCGGACCGCTCGCGAGGGGCTGCTGATGCCGCCCAAGTCGACCTTCTTCACGCCGAAGCTCAAGACGGGTCTGCTGGTCCGCCCGCTCGACTGAGCGGACCGGCGCGGGCCGGGGCGGGCCGTGCGCGCACCCTAGGATGGTCGGTCGGGAGTGCCGCCGTCCGCGGTCGGCCGCCCTCAGCGACGACGAACGAAGGAGTGACCCCGTGGCCTTGAGCCCGGACGACGTGGCCGCGCTGGCCCAGCTGGCCCGGATCGACCTGACCCCGGAGGAGCTCGCGCACCTGGCGCCGCAGCTCGACGACATCCTGGCCAGCGTCCAGCAGGTCTCCGAGGTGGCCGCGGCCGACATCCCGCCGACCTCGCACCCGCTGCCGCTGACCAACGTCTTCCGCACCGACGAGGTGCGTCCGGGGCTGGACCGGGAGGCTGCCCTGGCCGGCGCCCCGGCCGCGGAGGACGACCGGTTCCGGGTGCCGCGGATCCTCGGGGAGGCGCAGTGAGCGCCCCGACCACCCCGGCCGCCACGGCCACCGGTGACCCGACCCGGCGCACCGCGGTCGACCTCGCCGCCGCGATCGCCGCGGGCGAGACCAGTGCCGTCGAGGTCACCCGGGCCCACCTGGACCGGATCGAGGCGGTCGACGAGGCCGTCCACGCGTTCCTGCACGTCGACGGCGAGCGCGCGCTCGCGTCCGCCGCGGAGGTCGACCGCCGGCGCGCCGACGGGGAGCCGCTCGGTCCGCTGGCCGGCGTCCCGCTGGCCCTCAAGGACGTCCTGACCTACGCCGGCGCGCCGACCACCTGCGGATCCAAGATCCTCGAGGGCTGGCGTCCGCCGTACAACGCGACGGTCACCCAGCGACTGCTCGACGCCGGCATCGTCATCCTCGGCAAGACCAACCTCGACGAGTTCGCGATGGGCTCCTCGACCGAGAACTCGGCCTACGGGCCGACCCACAACCCGTGGGACCTCGACCGGATCCCCGGCGGGTCCGGCGGCGGTTCGGCGGCCGCACTGGCCGCCTTCGAGGCGCCGCTCGCCATCGGCACCGACACCGGCGGCTCGATCCGCCAGCCGGCCGCGGTGACCGGCACCGTCGGGGTCAAGCCGACCTACGGCGGCACCTCGCGCTACGGGCTGGTCGCGCTGGCCTCGAGCCTCGACCAGCCGGGCCCGTGTGCGCGCTCGGTGCTCGACACCGCGCTGCTGCACGCGGTGATCGCCGGACACGACCCGCGCGACTCGACCTCGATCGACGCCCCGGTGCCCGACGTGGTCGCCGCGGCCCGCTCGGGCGACGTCGCCGGCCTCCGGGTCGGCGTCGTCCGCGAGCTCGGTGGCGAGGGCTACGCCCCCGGCGTGGAGCAGCGGTTCCGCGAGAGCGTCGACCTGCTCGCCGCGGCCGGGGCGGAGATCGTCGAGGTGTCCTGCCCGCACTTCCGCTACGCCCTGCCCGCCTACTACCTGATCCTGCCGAGCGAGGCGAGCTCCAACCTGGCCAAGTTCGACGCCATGCGGTTCGGGCTGCGGGTCGGCGACGACGGCGTGGCCAGCGCCGAGCAGGTGATGGCCGCGACCCGCGAGGCCGGGTTCGGCGCCGAGGTGAAGCGCCGGATCATCCTCGGCACGTACGCGCTGTCGTCGGGCTACTACGACGCCTACTACGGCCAGGCGCAGAAGGTCCGGACGCTGGTGATCCGCGACTTCGAGAACGCGTTCGCGGCCGCCGACGTCCTGGTCAGCCCGACCACCCCGACCACGGCGTTCCGGCTCGGGGAGCGGGTGGACGACCCGCTGGCCATGTACGCCAACGACCTGTGCACCATCCCCTCGAACCTGGCCGGCAACGCGTCGGCCTCGTTCCCGGTCGGGCTGTCGCCCGACGACGGCCTGCCGGTGGGGCTGCAGGTGATCGCCCCGCCGCTGGCCGACGACCGGCTCTACCGGGTCGGCGCCGCGCTCGAGCGGGCCCTCGGGGAGCAGTGGGGCGGTCCGCTGCTCGACCGGATCCCCGAACCGACCGCCCGACCGTCCGTGGAGGTGCAGGCATGAGCGAGCCGGTGCTCGACTACGACGAGGTGCTCGAGCGCTTCGACCCTGTGCTCGGGCTCGAGGTTCACGTCGAGCTCAACACCGCCTCGAAGATGTTCTGCGGCTGCTCGACCGCGTTCGGTGCCGAGCCCAACACGCAGGTCTGCCCGGTCTGTCTCGGGCTGCCGGGATCGCTGCCGGTGGTCAACGGGACGGCGGTGGAGAGCGCGATGCGGATCGGGCTCGCGCTGAACTGCTCGATCGCCGAGTGGTGCCGGTTCGCCCGGAAGAACTACTTCTATCCGGACATGCCGAAGAACTTTCAGATCAGCCAGTACGACGAGCCGATCGCCTACGACGGCTGGACCGAGGTGGAGGTCGACGGCACCAGCTACCGGATCGGCATCGAGCGCGCCCACATGGAGGAGGACACCGGCAAGTCGCTGCACGTCGGCGGCGCGACCGGGCGGATCCACGGCGCCGACCACTCGCTGCTCGACTACAACCGGGCCGGCGTGCCGCTGATCGAGATCGTCACCAAGCCGATCGAGGGCACCGGGGCCAAGGCGCCCGAGGTGGCCCGGGCCTACGTGGCGATGCTCCGCGACCTGTTGCGCGGGCTCGGCGTCTCCGACGTCCGGATGGAGCAGGGCTCGCTGCGCTGCGACGCGAACGTGTCGCTCCGGCCGCGGCCCGAGCCGGGTGAGCCGGAGGCGCCGTACGGCACCCGGACCGAGACCAAGAACGTCAACAGCCTGCGCAGCGTCGAACGGGCCATCCGCTACGAGATGACCCGGCAGGCTGCCCGGCTCCAGGCCGGTCAGACGGTCACCCAGGAGACCCGGCACTTCCAGGAGAACAGCGGGACCACCATCGCCGGCCGGAGCAAGGAACAGGCCGAGGACTACCGCTACTTCCCCGAGCCCGACCTGGTGCCGGTCGCCCCGGACCGGGAGTGGGTCGAACGGCTCCGCGCCGGGCTGCCCGAGGCGCCGGCGGTCCGGCTGCGCCGGGTCAGCGAGGCCTGGGGCTTCAGCGAGCTCGAGCTGCGCGACGTGGTCAACGCCGGTGCGGTGGGGCTGATCGAGGAGACCGTGACCGCCGGCGCCAGCCCGCAGGCGGCGCGCAAGTGGTGGCTGGGCGAGCTGGCCCGTCGGGCCAACGAGACCGGCGTCGAGCTCGACGCGGTGGGGGTGACCCCCGCCCAGGTGGCCGCCGTCCAGCGGTTGATCGACGCCGGCACCATCAACGACAAGCTGGCCCGACAGGTCTTCGACGGCGTGCTGGCCGGCGAGGGCGACCCGGAGCAGGTGGTCGCGGCCCGCGGGCTCGCGGTGGTCTCCGACGACGGGGCCCTCGGGGCCGCCGTGGACGAGGCGATCGCCGCAAACCCGGACGTCGCCGACAAGATCCGGGCCGGCAAGGTCGCCGCCGCCGGTGCGCTGATCGGTGCGGTGATGAAGCAGATGCGCGGTCAGGCGGATGCGGCCCGGGTGCGCGAGCTGATCCTGAGCAAGCTCGGCTGAGCGCCGGTCGGGCCGGACCGGAGGAGGAACCGTGACCGTTCTCGTGACCGGGATCGGCGGCCGGATCGGCCGGCTGACCGCGGACCTGCTCCGTGCCCGCGGCGTCGCGGTGCGCGCCACCTCGTCCCGGCCCGAGCGGCTCGGCGATCTGGGCTTCCCGGTCGTCGCGGCCGACCTCCGCCGGCCGGAGAGCCTCCGGCCGGCGCTCGAGGGTGTCGACGGGCTGCTGCTCTACTCCGCCGGCGGTCCGGCCGAGGCGCTGACCCCCGTGCTCCGCGAGGCCGGAGCGTCCGACGGGCTGCGCCGGGTCGCGGTGGTCTCGTCGCTGTCGGTCGAGGCGCCGGAGATGGACGCGATGGCCGAGCACTTCGTGGCCGTCGAACGGGCCGTCGAGGCCAGCGGTGTCTCCTGGACGTCGCTGCGGGGCGGCTACTTCGCCACCAACACCCTGGCCTGGGCCCACGAGCTGCGGGCCACCGGAACGGTGTCGCTGCCGTTCCCGGACAGCTACGCCGAGCCGGTGCACGAGGCCGATCTCGCCGACCTCGCCGTGGCCGCCCTGACCGGCGACGAGCACGCCGGCCGGGCCTATCCGGTGACCGGTCCGGAGAGCCTGACCCAGGCGGCGATGGCCGGGCTGATCGGTGAGGTGACCGGCCGATCGGTGACCGTGCGGCCGGTCGATCCGGAGGAGTGGCAGGCGAACGTCGCCCGACACGCTCCGGCGGGCGTCGCCGAGTCGCTGGTGGCGATGATGCGCGCCGCCGACGGCCGGCCCGGGCGGACCGACCGGACCGTCGCCGCAGCCAGGCTCATGCCGCGTCCCTTCCGCACCTGGGTCAGCGACCACGCCGAGGACTTCACCGGCTGAGCGTGGGACCGAGCGAATACCGGTCGTCGGCGCTCGTCGCCTAGTTTCAGCGTATCGTGAACGTTGTGAACAGCCCGAACGGCGATCCGGTAGCGGTCGACCGGTTCGTCGAGAGCTTCGCCGCCCAGCTCACCGACGCGGGGATGCCGCGGATGGCCTCGCGGGTCTTCGTGCTGCTGCTGACCCGGCAGGAGGGCGCGGCCACGGCCACCGAGCTCGCCGAGCGGCTGCGGGCCAGCGCCGGCGCGGTCTCCGGCGCCGTCCGCTACCTGATCCAGGTCAAGCTCGTCGACCGCGAGCAACTGCCGGGCTCACGGCGCGACTACTACCGCGTCCGTCCGGGCGTCTGGTACTCCGCCGTGCTCGACCAGCAGCCCCGCTACGTCCGCTGGCACGCCCAGCTCGGCGAGGGGATGGACGCGGTCGGCCCGGACACCGAGGCGGGCCGGCGGCTCGCCGAGACCCGTGACTTCTTCGACTACCTGGCGACCGAGATGCCCGCGCTGGTCGAGCGCTGGCAGGCCCGGCACCGTCCCTGAACCGGTCCGACCCGGACCGGATCCACACCTGACCCACTCCCGACCCACCCCGTCAGCCGCGTGCAGATCCGCGGCAGAAGGACGCACTGATGTCCGACCTCGACACCTCTCCGGATCCCGCAGCGGCGCCCCGGACCCCGCACCAGCCGGAACCGCTGGTGCTCGACCTGACCGAGCTCGGCCGCGACGACGTCGCCGTGGCCGGCGGCAAGGGCGCGAACCTCGGTGAGCTGACCCGGGCCGCCTTCCCGGTCCCGGCCGGCTTCGTGGTCACCACCGCGGCGTACCGCCGGTTCGTCACCGCCGCCGGACTCGACGACCTGATCGTCACCGCGCTCGCCGGACCCGGCACCGAGCCCGCGGCGGCCGCCCAGCGGATCGCCTCCGCCTTCGCCGCGGCCGAGCCGGACCCGGAGCTGCGCGCGGCGGTCCTCGACCACTGGCGGCGCTCGGTCGGCGCTGACGAGCCGCTCGCCGTCCGGTCCTCGGCCACCGCCGAGGACCTCGCCGACGCGAGCTTCGCCGGCCAGCAGGAGAGCTATCTGAACGTCCGCGGCGCCGACGACCTGCTGGTCGCGATCCGCGACTGCTGGGCCTCGCTGTGGACCGAGCGCGCCATCGCCTACCGCGCCCGGCAGGAGGTCGACACCGAGTCGATCGCGCTCGCCGTCGTCGTCCAGCGGCTGGTGCCGGCCGAGGCCGCCGGGGTGATGTTCACCGCCAACCCGGCCAACGGCCGCCGCGACCAGCTGGTGATCGCCGCGTCCTGGGGGCTGGGGGAGTCGGTGGTCGGCGGTCACGTCGACACCGACGAGGTGGTGGTCGACGCCGCCAGCCGGGTCGTGGTCTCCCGCCGCACGGCCGACAAGCGGACGATGACCGTCACCACCGAGCACCGGACCACCGAACAGCCGGTGCCGGACGCGCTGGCCCGCGCCACCGTGCTCGACGACGCCGCCGCGGCCGAGCTGGCCGGGCTCGGGCTGGCCGTCCAGGAACACTTCGGCGCGCCGCAGGACCTCGAGTGGACCCGCACCGCGGACGGCTTCGCGCTGGTGCAGTCCCGGCCGATCACCGCGCTGCCCGAGCCGGAGGGCCCGGTCCCGGACCGCTGGCCGGTCGAGCCCGGCAGCTGGTATTTCCGGGCCAGCATCGTCGAGCAGCTGCCCGACCCGCTGACCCCGCTGTTCGCCGACCTCATCGACCCCGCGGTCAGCACCTCGCTGCGCGAGATGATGAGCGAGCTGATCGGTGCGACGGTCGTCCGGCCCGAGGACGCGTCGCTGCCGACCGTGAACGGCTACGCCTACTACCGCTACTCCTACGGCGGGATGGTCCGGCTGACCCTGCGCACGCCGCTCGCCCTGATGCTCTATCTCCGGCGTGGCGACCAGGGCGTCATCCCGCGCTGGCGCGAGCACGCGCACCCGCGCTACCAGGCGGCGGTCGCCGCCTGGCACGACCGCGACCTGACGACGGTCGGGTCGCGCGAGCTCCGCGAGGGCGTCGCCGCGCTGCTCACCGAGGGCTGCGCCTACTACACCTCGGTCCAGACGATCATCCCGTACGCGGCCACCACCGAGGTGGTGCTGACCCGGTTCTGGGCCGGTGTCCGCCGTCCCGACGAGCCGAGCGCGGCGACGCTGCTGCTCGGCTTCGACAGCGCGCCGATCCGGGCCGAGAAGTCGCTGTGGGACCTGGCCGCCTGGGCGCGGAGCCGGCCTGGGCTGGCCGAGTGGCTCGCGCGGGCCGACGACGCCACGGTGCTCGGTCTGCTCGACCGGAGCCCGTCGGAGGCGGCGGACGGAGAGGGCGAGGACGGAGAGGGCGAGGACGCCGACCGCGCGGCGTTCGGGCGTCGGTTCGCCGCCCACCTCGACACCTGGGGCCACAGCGTCTACAACCTCGACTTCGCCAACGCCGTCCCGGCCGACGACCCGGCCCCGGTGCTGGCCACGCTGCGCTTCTACCTGCGCGGCGAGGGCACCGACCCCTACGCCCGGCAGGCGGCCGCCGCCGAGCGCCGGGACCGGCTGGCCGGGCAGGTCCGCGCCCGGCTCGATCCGGTGCGCCGCCGGGTGTTCGACCGGTTGCTCCGCTGGGCCCAGCAGGGCGCGCCGGTCCGCGAGGACGCGCTCGCCGACGTCGGTCTGGCCTGGCCGCAGCTGCGCCGGATGCTCGCCGAGCTGGGGCGCCGGCTGGTCGCGGCCGGTGCGCTGGAACGTGCCGAGCAGGTCTACTGGCTGACCGCCGCCGAGCTCGACGCCTGGATCGCCGAGGACCCGAGCGCGCCGGCCGCCGACGTCCTGGCCGAGCGGATCGCCGAGCGACGCCGCGTGTGGCGGGGTCGCCGGCGGGCCACGCCGCCGCAGGGACTGCCGGTCAACGGGGCGATGGCGCTGATGGAGTCGGTGATGCCGGCCCGCAGCCAGGAGGCCGGCGGCTCGGTGCTCCGCGGGATCGGGGCCAGCGCCGGCCGGGTGACCGCACCGGCCCGGGTGCTCGCGGGACCGGAGGAGTTCGGCCTCATGCAGCCGGGGGAGGTGCTGGTCGCCTCGATCACCACGCCCGCGTGGACGCCGCTGTTCGCGATGGCCTCGGCGGTGGTGACCGACATCGGCGGCCCGCTCAGCCACAGCTCGATCGTGGCCCGCGAGTACGGCATCCCCGCCGTGCTCGGCACCTCGGAGGCCACCCGGCGGATCCGCAGCGGTCAGCCGGTGACCGTCGACGGCGACACGGGTCTCGTCTCGCTCGAGGCCGAGGACCAGGACGGTGACCCCGGTGCGGGGGACGATCGGGGAGCGGGTGACGGCCGGGCCGCAGCCGGGCGTCGGGGCCGGGCGGTCGCGCTCGGCGCTCTGGGCGCCGGTGCGGTGGCGCTAATCGTCCGTCGCCGCCGGGCTGCCCGGCAGGAGTGACCGGGACGGCGTCCGATCGCGATCAGCGGGGCGATCGGCGCCGGTTCCGCCCGCGCGAGCCGACGATCAGCAGCACACCGGCGACCGCCACCACGATGCCGATCACCAGCCAGGTCGGGTCCCCGGTCATGAAGCTGCCCGGGATCAGGTTGGCCCCCTGGCCGATCCACAGCAGCCCGACCAGGATCATCACGACGCCGACGACGAGCAGCACGGTCCGGACCACAGGCTTCATGCCCCGATCCTGACAGCCGGCACCAACGCGACCGGCGTGGCGCTCCGGCCGAGCGGCGCTCAGCCTGTCGGAACGTGCGCTGAGCCTGTCGAAGCGCCGCGCCCGACCGCACGCTGAGCCTGTCGAAGCGGGCCAGGCGGACCGTGCGCTGAGCCTGTCGAAGCGCCGCGCCCGACCGCGCTCAGACCCCGAGCGGACCGCTGGTGAGAGCGTCGACGGCGTCGGGTTCGCCGACCAGAGTGACGTCGGCGGCCCCGGTCCTGCCGAAGGCGAACAGGGTGATCTCGCTGGGCCGGCCGACCACGGTGACGATCCGGGAGCCGCCCTGGGCCCGGATGGTCTCCGGCTCACCGGAGGTGCCGTCGCCGGCGGCCCGCTCGAGGGTGACCCCGACCGGGGAGCGACGGAAGAAGGCCCGGCCCATCAGGTGCAGCCGCTTCCAGAGCCAGTCCTCGGTGGGCCGGTCCAGTCCGCGTGGCGGCAGCGGTGGGTCGCCCGCCCGCCGGACGTCCTCGTGGTGCACGAAGAACTCGATCGCGTTGGCCGGCTCGTCGACCCCGGGCAGCGCGAACAGCGAGAAGGGTCCGGGCCCTCGGCGGATCCGGTCGACCAGCTCGGGCCACGGCCAACGGGCCCGGGTCTCGACCATCCGCCGCTCGGTCAGCCCGGCCAGCGGCTTGGCCACCAGCCCGGCCGCCCCGACCGGGTCGTGCTCGCGCATCCAGAGGTGCGCGGCCAGGTCCGCGGCGTCCCAGCCCTCGCAGAGCGTCGGCGCGTCCGGGCCGACCGCGTCGAACAGGTCGGCCAGCTGGGTGCGCTCGGACTTCGCGAAGCTCATGACGCTCGATGCTAGGCGAGCGTCCCGAGCCGGTCCGCTGCGGTCGACACCCCACCCGGCGGGACGGCTGCCGGGTCGCGCACCCGGTGGGGAAACAATGGAGCGGTGAACGACGCCGCACCCACCGACACCGCGCCGGGTCTCGACCCGACCGTCGCCGCCCGGCTCAAGCGGGACGCCGCCGGGCTGGTCGCCGCCGTCGTCCAGGAGCAGCGCACCGGCGAGGTGCTGATGGTCGGCTGGATGGACGACGAGGCCCTGCACCGCACCCTGACCACCGGGCGCACGACCTTCTGGTCGCGGAGCCGCCGCGAGTACTGGGTCAAGGGCGAGACGAGCGGGCACCGGCAGTGGGTCCACGACGTCCGACTCGACTGCGACGGCGACACCCTGCTGGTCGCGGTCCGGCAGGAGGGCCCGGCCTGCCACACCGGCACCCGGAGCTGCTTCGACGCGTCCCGCCGGCTGGCCGCCGCCGTCACCGACCCGGAGCGGGCGGCGTGAGCGCCGCCACCACGGGTCCGGGCGGACCCGACGGCACCGTACGCCCGAGTCTCGAGGAGTTCCGCGAACTCGCCGCCTCCCGCCGGGTGATCGCCGTGCACCGCCGGCTGCTCGCCGACACCGAGACCGCGGTCGGCCTCTACGCCAAGCTCGCGGCCAACCGCACCGGCACCTTCCTGCTCGAGTCGGCCGAGCACGGCGTCTGGGCGCGCTACTCGTTCATCGGCGTCCGCACCGCGGCCACGCTCACCGAGAGCGGCGGGCAGGCGCTCTGGAGCGGCGACACGATCGCCGGTCTGCCCGACGGCGGAGAGCCGCTGCGCGCGGTCGCCGACACCCTCGCGCTGCTGCACACCCCGCGCGACGAGACGCTCCCGCCGTTCACCTCCGGCCTGGTCGGCTTCCTCAGCTACGACGCGGTCCGCCGGGTCGAGCTGCTGCCCGACACCAACCCCGACGACCTGAGGATCCCCGAGCTGGGCTTCCTGCTGGTCGGGGACCTCGCCGTGCTCGACCACCGGACGGGCGAGGTCTGGTTGATCGCGAACGCCATCAACGGCGACGGCACCGACGAGCGGGTCGACGAGGCCTGGGCCGACGCGGTCGCCCGGGTCGAGGCGATGACCGCCGCGATGGCCGCGCCCGCGCCGGCCGCCACGGTGGCCGCCGACCCGACGGCCACCCGCGCGCCGCGCCGGCAGCGCACCCCCGAGGAGTACCAGGACGCGGTCCGCGCCGCGGTCGAGGAGATCCACGCCGGCGAGGCCTTCCAGATCGTGGTGAGCCAGCGGTTCGAGCTGGAGACCAGCGCCGACGCGTTCGACGTCTACCGGGTGCTCCGGGCCACCAACCCGTCGCCGTACATGTACCTGGTGCGGATGGAGGGCTTCGACATCGTCGGGTCGAGTCCGGAGGCGCTGGTCACGGTCAGCGGCCGGCGGGCCACCACCCACCCGATCGCCGGTTCCAAGCCCCGCGGGGCCGACCCGGCCGCCGACGCCGCCTACGAGGCCGAGCTGCGGGCCGACCCCAAGGAGCGCTCGGAGCACGTGATGCTGGTCGACCTCGGTCGCAACGACCTGGGCCGGGTCAGCACCCCCGGCACCGTCGAGGTGGTGGAGTTCATGGACGTCCGCCGCTACAGCCACATCATGCATCTCGAGTCGACGGTGGTCGGCGAGATCGCCGAGGGCCGCAACGCGCTCGACGTGCTGCTGGCCGCCTTCCCGGCCGGCACGCTGTCCGGGGCGCCCAAGGTGCGGGCGATGGAGATCATCGACAAGCTCGAGGTCAGCCGCCGCGGGCTGTACGGCGGGGTGGTCGGCTATCTCGACCTCGCCGGCGACGCCGACGCCGCGATCGCCATCCGCACCGCGGTGATCGCCGACGGTGTGGCCTACGTCCAGGCGGGCGGGGGGATCGTGGCCAACTCCGACCCGGCCAGCGAGGACCTGGAGAGCCGGAACAAGGCCGCCGCGGTGCTCCGCGCCGTCGCGGTCGCCGAGACCTTCCGCCCGATCAGCGACCGGTGAGCGCGCCGACGGAGACCCGCAGCCGCAGCCTCGCGCTCGGCGGGCTGGCGCTGGCCGGGCTGGCCGGGCTCGTCACCGGCAGCCAGGCCTGGTGGCGGGCCCGCGGCGCCGGCGACCGGTCCTCGGGCGGGCTCGGCACCGCGATCGACGTCGCGTTCACCGGGACCGACGCCACCGGCGGGCTGACGGCCGCGCTCTCGGTGGTGGTGCTGGCCGGGACGTTGCTCGCGCTCGTGCTGCGGGCCACCGGGCGCCGCGTGCTGGCGGTGCTGGTCGCGGTGGTCGCCGGGGCGATGGCGGTGGTCGGGTTCCTCCGGCTCCGCCCGTCGGCGGCGGTGGTGGCCGACCGGGTGCAGCAGACGACGCTGCTCGACGCCTACCGGCTCGAGCCGACCTGGTGGAACCTCGGCTACGCCGCCGCCGGGCTGGTCGGTCTGGCCGCGGCCGTGCTGATGCTGCTCCGCGCCGGACGCTGGCCGCGGCGTCCCGACCGGTTCCGTCGGGACGCCGGGAGCCCGGCGGTGGCCGCGGCGAGCGTGCCCGCCGACCCGGACACCGACCCGGCCCGGTGGTGGCGTGCCCAGGACGCCGGGATCGACCCGACGACGCTCGAGCCGGGTGCGGACCCGGCGAGGCTCGAGCCCGCGGGGGACCCCGCCGAGGACGTCGCCGTCGACCCCACCGAGGAGGCTGGAACCGGGGCATCCGGATTTGGCGGAGGACCGAATCCCCTGGTGGGACGGCGGACCGCTGCGAAGCGGACCGCCGACGGTGATCTCCCGCGCAGGGACGCGCCCGACACCTGATCGTGACCTGGATTCGGATTCCGGAACCGGGAGAGCGACAATGACCGCGGGCCGTCCGTTCACCCCCGTCCGGGCGGAACCGTCACAGATCACACCTGACCACGACCAAGGTCGCCCCGGGGGCGGCCGTGACCGAGAGTGGGGACAGATGAGCGAGACGACCCGCCGGATCGACCCGTCGATCGAGGCGCTGCGTCAGGGCAAGCACGTCCACCACGGCAAGACGCCGGCGGCCTGGGCCGGATCGATGATCGCCCTCGCGGCGTTCTTCGTCGGCGGGATCGGGCTCGTCCTCGGACCCAACTGGGTCGTCTTCGGGGTCGGGGTGGCCATGCTGGTGCTGGCGCTGGTCGTCACCCGCGTGCTCCAGGTGACGGGCCACGGCGCCAGCAGTCGCCGCAGCCGCTGAGCGGCCGCACGGGAACTCGGACGAGGACACGGGCGGGACACGACATGGGAGTGCTGGACGAGATCGTCGAGGGCGTCCGCGCCGACCTGGCCGAGCGTGAGGCCGAGGTCGATCTGCAGACGCTGAAGGACCGGGTCACCAAGGTCGACCCGGCGCTGGACCCGATGCCGCGGTTCCGCGACGACGGGGTCGCGGTGATCGCCGAGGTCAAGCGGTCGAGCCCGAGCAGGGGCTCGCTGGCCGACATCCCGGACCCGGCCGCGCTGGCCGCCGAGTACGCGGCCGGTGGCGCCGCCGCGATCTCGGTGCTGACCGAGCGCCGCCGGTTCGGCGGCTCGCTGGCCGACCTGGTCGAGGTCCGTTGCGCGGTGGAGATCCCGGTGCTGCGCAAGGACTTCATCGTCACGCCGTACCAGTTGTTCGAGGCCCGCGCCGCCGGGGCCGACCTGGCGCTGCTGATCGTGGCCGCGCTGACCGACGACGAGCTGATCTCGCTGGTCGAGCGGGCCGTCTCGATCGGGCTGACCCCGCTGGTCGAGGTGCACACCGAGACCGAGATCAGCCGGGCCGTCGACGCCGGCGCCCAGCTGATCGGCGTCAACGCCCGCAACCTGCAGACCCTCGAGGTCGACTCGACCACCTTCGCCCGACTGGCCCCCAAGATCCCCGACGGGATCGTCCGGGTGGCCGAGTCCGGCGTCCGCGGCCCGCACGACGTGATCGAGCTGGCCCAGGCCGGCGCCGACGTGGTGCTGGTCGGCGAGGCCCTGGTCACCGGACGCGACCCGCGAGCCGGCGTGGCCGACCTGGTTGCGGCCGGGGCACATCCCGCGCTCTCGCACCGATGGTGAGGCCGGTCCGGGGCTGACCGCGCCCTCCGGCGAGCTGTTCGCCGGGGCCGCTCGGCCCACACGGCTTGTCTGCAGCGTTTCGACCGAGCACCGTGGAGGAATCATGTCCGCACCGACCCAGACCAGCGCCCGCACCGACGACGGGACCCCCGGCACCTCCGGCCCGAACGGCGGCGAGGCCCGACTGCTGCCCGACGCCGGTGGCCACTTCGACGCCTTCGGCGGCCGGTTCGTCCCGGAGGCCCTGTTCGCCGCCCTCGACCAGCTCGACCGCGAGTTCACCGCGGCGATGACCGATCCGGACTTCGCCGCCGAGCTGCGGGGGCTGCTCACCGACTACACCGGGCGGCCGAGCCCGATCACCGAGGTGCGCCGGTTCGCCGAGCGGGCCGGCGGCGCCCGGATCGTGCTCAAGCGCGAGGACCTCAACCACACCGGCAGCCACAAGATCAACAACGTCCTCGGCCAGGCCCTGCTGACCCGCCGGATGGGCAAGACCCGGGTGATCGCCGAGACCGGCGCCGGCCAGCACGGCGTGGCCACCGCCACCGCCGCGGCCCTGTTCGGGCTCGAGTGCCGGGTCTACATGGGCAAGGTCGACACCGAGCGCCAGGCCCTCAACGTCGCCCGGATGCAGCTGCTCGGCGCCGAGGTGATCGCCGTCGAGTCGGGCACCCAGACGCTCAAGGACGCGATGAACGAGGCGATGCGCGACTGGGTCGCCTCGGTCGACACCACCCACTACCTGATCGGCACGGTGGCCGGTCCGGCCCCGTTCCCCAAGGTGGTCCGTGAGTTCCAGCGGGTGATCAGCACCGAGGCCCGCGCCCAGCTGCTCGACCGCTACGGCCGGCTGCCGGACGCGGTCGCCGCCTGCGTCGGTGGTGGGTCGAACGCGCTCGGGATCTTCGCCGACTTCGTCCCCGACGACGGCGTCGCGCTGTGGGGCTTCGAGGCCGGCGGAGACGGGCTGGAGACCGGCCGGCACGCGGCCACCATCAGCGCCGGCGAGATCGGCGTGCTGCACGGGATGCGCACCTACGTGCTCCAGGACGAGGACGGCCAGACCAAGGAGAGCCACTCGATCTCCGCCGGTCTCGACTACCCGGGCGTCGGACCGGAGCACAGCTGGCTGGCCGCCACCGGCCGCGCGCACTACGAGCCGGTCACCGACGCCGAGGCGATGGACGCCTTCCGGCTGCTGGCCGAGACCGAGGGCATCATCCCGGCGATCGAGTCGGCGCACGCGCTCGCCGGCGCGCTCCGGCTGGGTCGTCGGTTGACCGCCGAGAGCCCCGACGCCGACCCGCTGATCCTGGTCAGCTTGTCCGGTCGGGGGGACAAGGACGTCGACACCGCGATGGCCTGGTTCGCCGACCTCGACGGTCGCGCCGACACCCTGGACAGCGCGGCCAACCCCGACCCGACCGCGCCCGAGGTGGAGCCCGGTGAGCCCGACGCGGGCGTCGGCGCCGATCCGGTGGGCAGCGGCAGCGGGGAGATCCAGCGATGAGCACCGCCGCGCCGGACCCGCGCGCCTTCGACCCCGGGATCAGCGGGCGGGTGCTCGCCGCCGCCCGGGCCGAGGGCCGCGGGGCCCTGGTCGGCTACCTGCCGGTCGGCTACCCCGACGTCGAGAACTCGCTCCGCGCCGTCCGCGCGCTGACCGGCGAGGGGGAGCGTCCGGGTGTCGACCTGGTCGAGGTCGGGATGCCCTACAGCGACCCGGTGATGGACGGTGTCACCATCCAGAAGGCCGGCACCCGGGCGCTCGAACGCGGCGTCCGCACCGCGGACGTGTTCCGGGCCGTCGAGGCGGTCACCGCCACCGGGACCGCCGCGGTGGTGATGATCTACTGGAACCTGGTCGAGCGCTACGGCGCCGAGCGGTTCGCCCGTGACCTGGCCTCGGCCGGCGGGGCGGGCCTGATCACCCCCGACCTGACCCCCGACGAGGCCGACGACTGGCTGGCCGCCTCCGAGGCGCACCACCTGGACCGCATCTTCCTGGTCTCGCCGTCCTCGACCGACCAGCGGCTGGCGGCCACCGTCGAGTCCTGCCGCGGCTGGATCTACGCCACCTCGGTGATGGGTGTCACCGGCACCCGGACGCAGAGCTCGACGCTCGCGCCGTCGCTGGTGGCCCGGGTCCGCGCGCACGCACCGGACGCGCTGGTCGGTGTCGGCCTCGGGGTCTCCAACGGCGCGCAGGCCGCCGAGATCAACCGCTACGCTGACGCCGCGATCGTCGGCTCGGCCCTGGTGCAGACGCTGGTCGACGCCGACGAGGCCGGGCGTCCCGACGACCTCGCCGGGTTGCGCGCGGTGGTGGCCGACCTGGCCGCCGGCGTCCGCACCCCGGCGGCAGGCGGGCCGACCCCGGCGTCCGCCGCGACCTCCACCCCCGACCCCGCTGGTGCCCCCGCTCCGGCCACCCACACCCCGGTGACCGCAGGCACCCCTGGGTCGTGAGCCCCGCGCGGCGGCCCGGCACCCCCGGGCCGCGCTGGTCGGTCTGGGCCCGCACCGTGGTCCGGCTGCTGCTGGCCGCGGTGTTCGTGGTCGCCGGCGCCAACAAGGTGCTCGACCTGCGGATCTCGATCGACTCGGTGGAGGCCTACCAGCTGCTGCCGGCCCCGCTCGCCCACGTGGTCGGCGTCGGGCTGCCGTTCGCCGAGATCGTCCTCGGCCTGGTGCTGGCCGCCGGCCTGGTCACCCGGGCCGCGGCCGCGGTCGCCGCCGTCGTGCTGGCCGGGTTCACCGCCGCGGTGGTCTCCGTCGCGGCCCGAGGGATCGACATCGACTGCGGTTGCTTCGGCGGCGGGGGACCGGTCGCGCCGGGCCAGACCGGCTACGGCCTGGAGATCGTCCGCGACCTGCTGCTGCTCGCCGCCGCGGTCTGGCTGGTGGTCCGGCCGGCCACCCGGCTCAGCCTGGCCGGCGGCCTGCACCGGCCGGACGACCCGGCCGAGCCCGCCCCCGAGGAGCCTGTGACCACGTCCGGGTCGGCCTCCGCCGACGACCTCGGCGAGCTCGACCGGCTCGACGCCCTCGACCGGCTCGACGGGTCCGGCGACCCGGACGGCGCCTGGGCCCAGCCTCGTCGAAGGACATAGCGGCCCGGTCGGCATAGGGTTCCAGGGTGCCGGATCCAGCCAGCCTGCCCAGTCTCGTGCCGCTGTTCATCCCCAGCCCCGCTCGCGGGGTGTGGGAGCCGTTCGGCTTCCCGATCCGGGCCTACGCGCTGTGCATCATCGCCGGGATCGTGCTGGCGATGATCATCGGCACCAAGCGCTGGGTGGCCCGCGGCGGGCAGCGCGAGACCGTCGAGTCGGTGGTCGTGGTCGCGGTGCCGTTCGGGATCGTCGGCGCCCGGATCTACCACGTGATGACCGACCCCGAGCTCTACTTCGCCCCGGGCCGGGTCTGGTACCACGCCTTCTTCATCTGGCAGGGCGGGCTCGGGATCTGGGGTGCGGTGGCGCTCGGTGCGCTCGGCGCCTGGCTGGTCTGCCGGCGTCGGAAGGTCCGCTTCCCGGCGCTGCTCGACGCCCTCGCCCCGGGCGTGGTCGTCGCGCAGGCCGTCGGCCGGATCGGCAACTACTTCAACCAGGAGCTGTTCGGGCGTCCGACCACGCTGCCCTGGGGCCTGGAGATCTCGCTCGCGCACCGGCCACCCGGGTACGAGCAGTACGCCACCTTCCACCCGACCTTCCTCTACGAGCTGGTCTGGGACCTGGCGGTGGCGGCGGTGCTGGTCCTGGTCGACCGCCGGTTCCGGCTCGGGCACGGCAAGGTCTTCACCCTCTACGTGATGCTCTACTGCGCCGGCCGGTTCTGGATCGAGGCGCTGCGGATCGACGACGTCAACCGGATCGGCGGCTTCCGGCTGAACAACTTCACCTCGGCCATCGTCTTCGTGGTCGCGCTGGCGGTGTTCGTCTACCTGGTGCGGACCCGGCCCGGCCGCGAGCCGGTGGTCGAGGGGCCGGGCCCGACCGCCGGCGACGATCCTGCGGCGTCGTCCGGGACGGCCGAAGAGACGGGCGAGACGACCGGCGCGACGGCGGAGCAGGAGACCGGTGCGGGGGACCGCGCCACCGCCGACGCGGCCACCGACCGCGGCGGTCCGTCCGGCGGTGACCGGGCCTGACCTCCTTGCCGGTTTTGCCACCAGCGCTGTAAACGACCCCTAGGCTGCCCGTGGTTCATAGCGACGGGGGACGACATGACCACGGTTTCGGCGCGCCTGAAAGTTTCATCGCGACTGAAGAGGCTCTACGAGCTCGATGACCACCGCGACCGCATCCTGCCGATGGAGGGGTTGCGGGGCTTGGCGGTGCTGCTCGTGTTCTGCGTGCACATCCGGCTCTTCAACGTGTGGGTGCGGCCCGACGCGGGGATCGAGGTGCCGATCAACGTCGGCTGGCAGCTCGGCCAGTCCGGCGTCGACCTGTTCTTCGTGCTCAGCGGCTACCTGATCTACGGGGCGGTGATCCGCCGGCCGATCCGCTACGACCGGTTCCTGACCCGCCGCGTGCAGCGGATCTACCCGGTCTTCCTGGTGATGTTCGCCGCCTACGTCGTGCTCGACCTGGTGCTGCCCGACAGCCACCGGATCCCGTCCGGCGTGCTGCCGGCGATCGGCTACCTGGCCGAGAACCTGGCGCTGCTGCCCGGGATCCTGCCCATCACCCCGCTGCTCACCGTGGCGTGGTCGCTGAGCTTCGAGTTCTGCTACTACCTGCTGATCCCGGTCGCGGTCCTCGCGCTGCGGATGCGGGCCTGGCGCCCGTGGGCGCGGATCGCCTTCTTCGCCGGGGTGTCGGTGCTGATGTTCGTGCTCGGCTGGGCCGGGCACGCCGACCTGATCCGGATGGCGATGTTCCTGGCCGGCGTGATCGTGTTCGAGATCCTCAACGGGTTCGGCTGGCGGCCGACGCCGCGCTGGGAGCTGCTGGCCGTGGTGGTCGCGGTGCTCGCGCTCGGGTGCCTCACGCTGTTCGAGGTCGACCCGCGCGGCGGTCCCGGTCTGCTCGGGCTGCCCGGCGCGGTGGCCGCGACCGACCGGCTGCTGGTGCTGTTCGTCGCTTTCGGGCTGCTCTGTCTGGTCGGCTTCCACGCCCAGGGGCCGCTGCGCCGGGTGCTGGTCTGGACCCCGCTGCGCTGGCTGGGCAACATGAGCTATTCGTTCTACCTGGTCCACAGCCTGGTGCTGAAGGCGCTGGCGATGGTGCTCGGCCGGGTGCTGCCGGCCCAGCCGCAGTCGCCGGTGGTCTACGTCGGGCTCTTCGTGGTCGCCTTCGCCACCGCCTGGGTCGCGTCCAGCGCCCTCTACGGGCTGGTCGAGCGGCCGTTCTCGCTCGGTCGGGCGGCCCGGCGGGCGCGGCGATCGACGGCTGCGGCGGTGGCGCTGCTCCCGGCCGCCGTCGTGCCCGCGGTGCTGCCGGCTGTCGCGCCCGTCGCGGCGGACGAGGTCGCCCCGGGCTGATTCGACGCTTTTCCGCCCACACACGCATCCGGGCACACCGGTCCGGAGAGAAACACCACTGGTCGCACTCCTGCTCTAGACTCGATCGGGCCGCCGCCGGAGCGACCACATTGCGGGCAGACCAGTCCGTGATGCGGGACGCGCTGCGCTAGGCTCGCCCGACACATGGGCCAATGCCGTCCCGCACGACGACGACTGATGTCCGACGTCCCGTCGGCAGGGCAGGACCGCCCGCTGCCACCCCCGGGACCCGCATCCCGGAGCCGCCCGGCCACGCCGCGGCGGAGCACACCACGCCCCCGGACCCAGGTCCCGGGGTGTTCGCCATGATCCGCGTCCAGCCGGCCGACCAGCCCGGCTCCGACCACGGGAGTAGCCATGTCTGTGGGGCAGTCTCTCCAGCCGACGAACAGCCAGCCGAACCGTCCCGGTTTCCCGGTGGCGCAGGGCCTGTACGACCCCGACTTCGAACGCGACGCGTGCGGGGTCGCCTTCGTCGCGACGCTGACCGGCGAGGCGAGCCACGACATCGTCGCGCAGGGCCTGCGGGCGCTGCGGAACCTCGACCACCGCGGGGCGACCGGCGCCGACGCCCAGGCCGGTGACGGTGCGGGCATCCTGATCCAGGTCCCGGACGCCTTCCTCCGCGCCGTCTGCGCCGAGGCGGGCATCGAGCTCCCGGCCGCCGGGAGCTACGCGGTGGGCAACGCCTTCCTGCCCGCCGAGCCGGAGGCCGCCGCCGCGGCCAGGAGCCGGATCGAGGAGATCGCGGCCGAGGAGGGCCTGCGGGTGCTCGGCTGGCGCGAGGTGCCCACCGACGCCACCCTGCTCAGCGAGATCTCCAAGTCGGTGATGCCGCACTTCGAGCAGCTGCTGGTCGCCGGCGCGCACACCCCGCTCCAGGGTCTGGCCCTCGAGCGGCTGGTCTACTGCCTGCGCCGTCGCGCCGAGCACGAGGCCGGGGTCTACTTCCCCTCGCTGTCGTGCCGGACCCTCGTCTACAAGGGCATGCTCACCACCGAGCAGCTCGAGCTGATGTTCCCCGACCTCGGCGACGGCCGGATGACCAGCGCGCTCGCCGTCGTCCACTCGCGGTTCTCGACCAACACCTTCCCGGCCTGGGAGCTCGCGCACCCGTACCGGATGATCGCCCACAACGGCGAGATCAACACCGTCAAGGGCAACCGCAACTGGATGCGGGCCCGCGAGGCGCTGCTCAAGTCCGACCTGATCCCCGGCGACCTGGAGCGGCTGTTCCCGATCTGCACGCCGGGCGCCTCGGACTCGGCCTCCTTCGACGAGGTCGTCGAGCTGCTCCACCTCGGCGGCCGGTCGCTGCCGCACGCCGTGCTGATGATGATCCCCGAGGCGTGGGAGAACAACGCCGAGATGGACCGGCTGCGGCGCGACTTCTACGCCTTCCACTCCTGCCTGATGGAGCCGTGGGACGGCCCGGCGGGCGTGGTGTTCACCGACGGCACCGTGGTCGGCGCCACCCTCGACCGCAACGGTCTGCGTCCGGGCCGCTACTGGGTCACCGACGACGGTCTGGTGGTGCTGGCCTCCGAGGCCGGCGTGCTCGAGCTCGACCAGTCCCGGATCGTCTCCAAGGGCCGGCTGCAGCCCGGCAAGATGTTCCTCGCCGACCTCGAGCAGCACCGGATCGTCTCCGACGAGGAGATCAAGAACTCACTGGCCGCGGCCGAGCCCTACGGCGAGTGGCTGACCGCCGGCCGGCTCGGTCTGTCCGACCTGCCCGAGCGCGAGCACGTCGTGCACAGCCACGCCTCGGTCACCCGGCGCCAGCAGGTGTTCGGCTACACCGAGGAGGACCTGCGGGTCATCGTCGCCCCGATGGCGGCCAAGGGCGCCGAGCCGATCGGCTCGATGGGCACCGACAGCCCGGTCGCGGCGATCAGCGACAAGCCGCGGCTGCTGTTCGACTACTTCAGCCAGCTGTTCGCGCAGGTCACCAACCCGCCGCTGGACGCCATCCGCGAGGAGCTCGTCACCTCGCTGTACAACACCATCGGCCCCGAGCAGAACCTGCTCGAGCCCGGTCCGGCGTCCTGTCGCCGGCTGGTGCTGCCGTTCCCGGTGCTCGACAACGACGACCTGGCCCGGATCCGGCTGATGAACCGGGACGGCGACCTGCCCGGCTACGCGGTCTACGTGGCCCGCGGTCTCTACGAGGTGGCCGGCGGCGCCGAGGCGCTCGAGGCCAAGCTCGACGAGCTGTGCGCCGAGGTCAGCGCGGCAATCGAGGCGGGGGCCCGGACGATCATCCTGTCCGACCGGCACTCCAACGCCGAGCTCGCGCCGATCCCGTCGCTGTTGTTCACCGCGGCGATCCACCACCACCTGGTCCGGGAGAAGACCCGCACCCAGGTCGGGCTGGTGGTCGAGGCCGCCGACGTCCGCGAGGTGCACCACGTCGCGCTGCTGATCGGCTACGGCGCCGCCGGCGTCAACCCCTATCTGGCGATCGAGACCGCCGAGGACCTGGCCCGGCGCGGGGTCTACCTCGACACCGAGCCGGAGATCGCGGTCAAGAACGTGGTCAAGGCGCTCGGCAAGGGCGTGCTCAAGGTGATGAGCAAGATGGGTGTCTCCACCGTCGCCTCCTACACCGGGGCGCAGATCTTCGAGGCGCTCGGGCTCAGCCAGTCGGTGGTCGACCGCTACTTCACCGGCACCACCAGCAAGCTGGGCGGGATCGGGCTGCCCGAGATCGCCCGCGAGATCCAGGCCCGGCACCTGCGGGCCTACCCGGCCGACGGCATCCCGCTGGCGCACCGCCGGCTCGAGGTCGGCGGCGAGTACCAGTGGCGCCGCGAGGGCGAGCCGCACCTGTTCGACCCGGAGACGGTGTTCCGGCTCCAGCACTCGACCCGGTCCGGCCGCTACGACATCTTCAAGGCCTACACCAACCACGTCGACACCCAGTCCGAGCGGCTGATGACGCTGCGCGGCCTGCTCAAGTTCAAGACGGCGGACAACGGCGGCCGTCCGCCGGTGCCGATCGAGGAGGTCGAGCCGGCCAGCGAGATCGTCAAGCGGTTCTCCACCGGCGCGATGAGCTACGGCTCGATCTCGCAGGAGGCGCACGAGACGCTGGCCATCGCGATGAACCGGCTCGGGGCGCGCTCCAACACCGGCGAGGGCGGCGAGGACAGCGAGCGGCTGCACGACCCGGAGCGGCGCAGCGCGATCAAGCAGGTCGCGTCCGGCCGGTTCGGGGTGACCAGCGAGTACCTCACCTACGCCACCGACCTGCAGATCAAGATGGCCCAGGGCGCCAAGCCCGGCGAGGGCGGGCAGCTGCCCGGGCCGAAGGTCTACCCGTGGGTGGCCAGCACCCGGCACTCGACGCCCGGCGTCGGGCTGATCAGCCCGCCGCCGCACCACGACATCTACTCGATCGAGGACCTCAAGCAGCTCATCCACGACCTGAAGTGCGCCAACCCGGCCTCCCGGGTGCACGTCAAGCTGGTGGCCGAGGTCGGGGTCGGCACGGTCGCGGCCGGGGTGAGCAAGGCCAAGGCCGACGTGGTGCTGATCTCGGGCCACGACGGCGGCACCGGCGCGGCACCGCTGACCTCCCTCAAGCACGCCGGCGGCCCGTGGGAGCTCGGCCTGGCCGAGACCCAGCAGACCCTGCTGCTCAACGGGCTGCGGGACCGGATCGTCGTCCAGGTGGACGGCCAGCTGAAGACCGGTCGTGACGTGGTGATCGGCGCCCTGCTGGGGGCCGAGGAGTTCGGCTTCGCCACCGCGCCGCTGGTGGTGAGCGGCTGCGTGATGATGCGGGTCTGCCACCTCGACACCTGCCCGGTCGGCGTGGCGACGCAGAACCCGGAGCTGCGGGCGAAGTTCGGCGGCAAGCCGGAGTTCGTGGTCAACTTCTTCACCTTCATCGCCGAGGAGGTGCGCGAGTACCTCGCCGAGCTCGGCTTCCGGTCCATCGAGGAGGCCGTCGGCCACGTCGAGGCGCTCGACGTCGCGCCGGCGGTCAGCCACTGGAAGGCCCACGACCTCGACCTCGGTCCGGTGCTGCACCGTCCCGAGCTGCCCGAGGGCAGCCCGCTGCACAACGTCACCGGTCAGGACCACGGCCTGGACGCCAAGCTCGACCAGCAGCTGATCGAGCTCTGCCAGCCGGCGCTGACGAACGGCGAGCTGGTCCGGGCGACCCTGCCGATCCGCAACGTCGACCGGACCGTGGGCACGATCCTCGGCCACGAGGTGACCAAGGCCACCGAGGGCCGGGGGCTGCCCGAGAACACCATCGACATCACCTTCACCGGCTCGGGCGGCCAGAGCTTCGGCGCGTTCCTGCCGGCCGGGGTGACCCTGCGGCTCGAGGGCGACACCAACGACTACCTCGGCAAGGGGCTGTCGGGCGGGCGGCTGATCGTCCGGCCGGCCCGCGACGCCGGCTTCGTCGCCGAGGAGCACATCATCGCCGGCAACGTGATCGGCTACGGCGCGACCTCGGGAGAGATCTTCATCCGCGGTCAGGTCGGCGAGCGGTTCTGCGTCCGCAACTCCGGGGCCACCGCGGTGGTGGAGGGGCTGGGCGACCACGGCTGCGAGTACATGACCGGCGGCACCGTGGTGGTGCTCGGCGGGACCGGGCGCAACGTCGCGGCCGGCATGTCCGGCGGCGTGGCCTACGTGCTCGACCTGGACGCCGGCCGGCTCAACCGCGAGATGGTCGACCTGGTCGAGCTCGACGCCGAGGACGAGGCGACGCTGCGGCGCCTGGTCACCCGGCACCACGAGGAGACCGAGTCGGCGGTGGCCGAAGGGCTGCTCGCCGACTGGGATGTCGTACTCGGCCGGTTCGTCAAGATCCTGCCGCGCGACTACGCCCGGGTGCTCAAGGCCCGGGCCGAGGCCGAGGCCGAGGGCCTCACCGAGAACGAGACCACCCTGCGCATGATGGAGGCCGCGAATGGCTGATCCCCGAGGGTTCATCACCACCCCGCGACGGGTCGCCGAACGGCGTCCGGTCCAGGAGCGGGTGCACGACTGGAAAGAGGTCTACCCGGGGTCGCCCGGCCGGGCCGTGCTGCCGATCATCAACGAACAGGCCGGACGCTGCATGGACTGCGGCATCCCGTTCTGCCACACCGGTTGCCCGCTGGGGAACCTGATCCCGGAGTGGAACGACCTGGTCTGGCGCGACGACTGGGAGGAGGCGCTGCAGCGGCTGCACGCCACCAACAACTTCCCGGAGTTCACCGGGCGGCTCTGCCCGGCACCGTGCGAGACCGCCTGCGTGGTGGGGATCAACCGTGATCCCGTGACCATCAAGAACGTCGAGGTCGCGATCATCGACAAGGGCTGGGACGACCGTCGGGTCACCCCGCAGCCGCCCGAGTGGCACACCGGCCGGACCATCGCCGTGGTCGGCTCGGGGCCGTCCGGACTGGCCTGCGCCCAGCAGCTGACCCGGACCGGCCACACCGTCGCCGTGTTCGAGCGGGCCGACGCGCCCGGCGGTCTGCTCCGCTACGGGATCCCCGAGTTCAAGATGGAGAAGCGGGTCCTCGACCGCCGGATCCGGCAGATGAAGGACGAGGGCACGATCTTCCGCTGCGGGGTCGAGGTCGGCAAGGACGTCAGCTGGCACGAGCTGCAGAAGCGCTACGACGCCGTGGTGCTGGCCATCGGCTCGACGGTGGCGCGCGACCTGCCGGCACCGGGGCGTGAGCTGAAGGGGATCTACCAGGCGATGGAGTTCCTGCCCCAGGCCAACCGCGCCGCCCGGGGCCACGCGCCCGAGCAGCAGGTCACCGCCGAGGGCAAGAACGTGATCATCATCGGTGGCGGCGACACCGGCGCGGACTGCCTCGGAACCGCGATCCGGCAGCAGGCGAAGTCGATCACCCAGCTGGAGATCATGCCGACCCCGCCGTCGGATCGCCCGGCCCACCAGCCGTGGCCGACCTACCCGATGACCTACCGGGTCTCCTCGGCCCACGAGGAGGGCGGCGAGCGGGTGTACTCCAGCTCGACCTCGGAGTTCCTCGGCGACGAGGACGGCAACCTGCGGGCGCTCAAGATCAGCGAGGTGACCTTCGAGAACGGCCGGTTCAACCCGGTCGAGGGCACCGAGCGCGAGATCCCGGCCGAGCTCGTGCTGCTGGCCATGGGCTTCGTCGGCCCCGAGTCGACCTCCGTGGTCGAGGACCTCGGCGTCGAGCTCGACCAGCGCGGCAACATCGCCCGGGCCGACAACTACGGCACCAACGTCGACGGGCTGTTCGTCTGCGGCGACGCGGGCCGCGGCCAGTCGCTGATCGTCTGGGCCATCGCCGAGGGCCGGGCCTGCGCGGCCGGGGTGGACGCCTTCCTGTCCGGCACCACCAAGCTGCCGCGGCCGATCCCGCCGACCGCCCGCCAGATGATGGTCTGAGCGCCCCGGACCACGCAGGACCAGGCACGACGGACGGTGCCCCGAGCCACAGGCTCGGGGCACCGTGCTTTCCAAAAAGGGTGGCAATCGTCCTCTTCTCGCGCCAATGGCAGAGGACGACTAGGGTTCGACAATGCCCCCCGTCAACAAGAAGAAACAGTCCATTGCCGTCTTCGGCGAGAGTGGGAGCGGAAAGACCGTTCTCTTGTCCTCGTTCTATGGAGCCGCGCAAGAGCCCGGGTACGCGCAGGCCAACTTGTTCCACCTTCTTGCCGATGACGCTGGCCAGGGCACACGGTTGCATCAGTTGTACCTGCGCATGCGCGACGATGCACAGACGCCGGTCGCCAATAATTTCCGTGCTACGAGCTACTCGTTCTCCCTGAAGTTCACCCAGGCCCCGGCTCCGAGCTCGGGCAAGGTGCGTCCGTTCGAGGCGCTTGAACTCGTGTGGCACGACTATCCCGGCGAGTGGTTCAACGGCGACGTGTCGGGGCCAGAGGAGGCGCGCCGCCGAGTCGACACCTTCCGTGACCTGTTGAGCGCCGATGTGGCGCTTCTCCTCGTCGACGGTCAGCGGATGCTCGACCATGCAGGTCAGGAAGAGCGCTACCTTCGCAGCCTGCTGTCGTCGATGCGAAACGCGCTTCTGGGGCTGCGGGACGAGCTGCTGACGGACGGCAAACGGCTCGTGCAGTTCCCACGCATCTGGATCTTCGCGCTCTCGAAGAGCGACCTTCTGCCTGAGACCGATGTTTGGCGATTTCGCGATCTGATGATTGCGCGAGTGGGGGCCGACATCCAGGCGCTTCGAGAGGTGATCGAGACGATGGTCGAGTCGGAAGAAGCTTTGGCGGTCGGTGAGGACTTCGCGCTGTTGTCGTCGGCGAAGTTCGATGGAGGAAGAATCGAGTTCACGCAGCGTGTGGGTGTCGATCTGATCCTGCCGATTGCGGCGATGCTCCCGGTCGAGAGGCACCTGCGGTGGGCCAGCCAGAGGGCTGCCGTCGGCAGGGTGGCGGAGCAGATGATCGGTGAAGTCAGACCGCTGGTCAGCCTGCTGACCGGTGGATTGGCTTTTGTCGCGAAACGGTTCAATCTGCCGGGACCGTTGGGCGCTGTCTCCAGAGCGCTGCTCGGGCTCATGACCAGTAATGTGCTCGACGACGGCCTTCAGTTCGCGGCGAACAAGCTGAAGGAAGCGAACAGCGCCGCCATGGCCAGACACGACCATCTTCGCGCCACCTTGGCAAGATTCGGCCTAGACCTGAAGCGTGGCGAGGAAGAGCGAACACTCCTGCGCAGCGAACGATGAAGCTCATCTGGGCGACGCGTGGCTGGCGGTGGGGCTTTCGATTTCTTCGTGACGCTGGCCTCGAGGATCCCCTCATGCGCTACGAAGCCGCCTTCAACAGATTCGAAGATGACCTCGAGGTCTGTGAACGTGAGCACGATGTCACGGCTCTTCGGTTTCTTGACCCGGCGGGCCGCCGAGACGCCGCCGGGCGCCCTATCCCTCACGACTTCGTGTTGTTCGACGACCTGGCAAAGCAGGTCATGAGCGTCGACGAGGGAGTAGCCAGGGTGTGGCCACTGGTGCGGGCGGATTATTCGTCGCGCTGGGATGGCCCGGCTTCACCGGGCGCGGGGTAGCAACACTCGGTTGGACTCCCGCGGCGATGCTCCACCGGAACGTCGGAGCAGAGCTCAGGACTGGCCGGCCTTGAGCCGCCCGGTCAGCCGGCCGTGCCAGGCCAGGCTGGGCGCGTCCAGGCCGACGATCTCGGCGCGCTTGCCGCGCTGGGCGTACTTGTGCTCGATGGTGTCGAGCGCGGCCACCGAGGACGAGTCGAGCACCTGGGCGCGGCTGAGGTCGACGGTCACCCGGTCCGGGTCGCCGGCGTAGTCGAACCGGGTGGTCAGGTCGTTGCTGGAGGCGAAGAACAGCGTCCCGCGCACCTGGTAGACCCGGTGGCCGCCGTCGGCGGTCTCGATCGGCTCGAGCGGCAGCACCTCGATCAGTCCGGAGACCCGGCGGACGAAGAACAGGATCGCCACCAGCACGCCGACCAGTACACCCCAGGCCAGGTTGCCGGTGGCCACCGTCACCACCACGGTGGCGACCATGATCACCGTGGCGCTGAGCGGCATCGCCCGCAGCGTCCGCGGGGCGATGCTGTGCCAGTCGAAGGTGCCGACCGACACCATGATCATCACCGCGACCAGGGCCGCCATCGGGATCACCGCGACCAGGTCACCGAGCCCCACCACCAGCACCAGCAGGAACACCCCGGCCAGGAAGGTCGAGATCCGGGTCCGCGAGCCGGACGCCTTGACGTTGATCATCGTCTGGCCGATCATCGCGCAGCCGCCCATCCCGCCGAACAGGCCGGTCACCACGTTGGCCACGCCCTGGCCCATCGCCTCGCGCTTCTTCGAGCTCGGGGTGTCGGTCAGGTCGTCCACCAGCCGCGCGGTCATCAGCGACTCGAGCAGCCCGACCGCGGCCATCGCCACCGCGTACGGACCGATGATCCGCAGGGTGGCCAGGTCGACGGGGACGGCCGGCAGCCCGAGCGTCGGGAGGTCGTCGGGCAGGGCCCCCTTGTCGCCCACGGTGGGCACCGCGACGCCGGCGGCCACCGTGATCACGGTCAGCACCACGATCGCCACCAGCGGGGCCGGCACCACCCGGGTCAGCCGGGGGAGCAGCACGATCACCGCCAGGGCCAGCGCGACCAGCGGATAGACCGCCCAGGGCACGCCGATCAGGTTCGGGACCTGCGCGACGAAGATCAGGATCGCCAGCGCGTTGACGAACCCGACCATCACGCTGCGCGGGACGAACCGCATCAGCCGGGCCACCCCGAGCAGTCCGAACACGACCTGGATCAGTCCGGCCAGCAGCACCGTGGCCACCAGGTAGTCCAGGCCGTGGGCGCGGACCAGGGGAGCGACGACCAGCGCGACCGCGCCGGTGGCCGCGGAGATCATCGCCGGTCGGCCGCCGACCACGGCGATGGTCACCGCCATGGTGAACGAGGCGAAGAGCCCGACCCGAGGGTCGACCCCGGCGATGATCGAGAACGAGATCGCCTCGGGGATCAGCGCGAGGGCGACCACCAGCCCGCCCAGCACCTCCGTCCGCAGCCGGCGGGGCGAGCGGAGCGCGGAGAGTACAGTCCAGCGCTGCGGGTCGGTCCCGGCCACGGTGGGTCGGGGCAGGTCGGTGTCGGTCGGCGTGACGGCGGCAGGCACAGCAGGTCCTCGTGGGAGCGGGTCAGCAGCAGGTGTGGGCGCTCCGCCGCGCAGCGAACGCGGGAGCAGCAGGCGGGAGCAGCAGGTCGGGCGCGACGACGGCCTCGTCGTCGGGACGACGCTACTCTCACGTGAGGGGAGAGTCGAGTCGTGGACCGCTCCGAGGCCGACCGCCGCGATAGATTTCCGGCACGACGACGGGGCCGACCAGTGGAGGGCGATGACGAAGCGGCTGGTGGTCTTCCTCCGCGGGATCAACGTCGGGGGCAACCGCACGGTGGCCATGCCCGCGCTCCGGTCGCTGGTCGAGGAGCTCGGCTACACCGACGTCGCCACCTACATCAACAGCGGCAACCTGGTCGTCGGCACCACCCGGGCGGCGGCCGCCGTCACCCGCGAGCTCGAGCAGGTGTTCGCCGACACCTACGGCTTCCCGATCCCGGTGATGAGCCGGACGCCGCGCGCGCTCCGCCATGTGCTCGAGGCCAACCCGTTCCCCGAGGGCGACCCGAAGCAGGTGACCGTCGGGTTCGTGGCCGGCCGGGTCCCGGCCGGTGCGGCGGAGCGGATCGCCGCGCTGGCCACCCCGGAGGAGCGCTTCGAGCTCCGGGCCGGCGAGGTCTTCGTCGACTTCGCCGGCGGCCTCGGCCGCAGCAAGCTCGCCGCGGCACTCGACAAGGCGGTCGGGGCGCCGGTGACCGCCCGGAACGTCCGGACCGTCGAGAAGGTGCTGGCGCTCGCCGAGGGCTGACCACCGTCCCGGGGCCGTCGGCGGCGGGTGGAAGGATCGTCGCCGTGACCGGCCCGACCCCGCCCACCCTGCCCGTCGGCTTCGTCGCCGGACCCGACCCGGCGCCCCGGCTCGACCAGCTCGCCACGCCGGCGCTGCTGGTCGACCGGGTTCGGCTGGAGCGCAACATCGCTACCACCGCCGCCGCGATCGCCGGGGCCGGGGTGGCGCTGCGTCCGCACGTCAAGACCAGCAAGTGCTGGGAGGTGGCGCGGCGCCAGCTCGAGGCCGGCGCCGTCGGCTTCACCTGCTCCACCCCGGCCGAGGTCTCCTGGCTGCTCGGCCACGGCGTCGAGGACCTGTTCTGGGCGCACCTCCCGGTCGGCCCGGCCAAGGTCGCCTTCGCCGTCGAGGCCGCCGCCACCGGCCGGGTGCTGCTGGAGGTCGACTCGCTCGAGGTGGCGCTCCCGCTGGCCGAGGCGGCCGCTGCGGCCGGGGTGGTCGCCCCGTACCTGCTGGAGATCGACACCGGTCAGGGCCGGACCGGGATCGATCCGGACGACGCGCTCGCGCTGCTCGACGCCCTGGCCGACCGGCCCTCGCTGCGCTGCCGGGGGATCACCACTCACGAGGGCCAGCTGACCGGCTACGCCGGCGTCGAGGAACGCGGCCGGGTCGGTCGCGGGGTCGGCGCCGGGATGGTCGCGCTGGCCGAGCGGCTCCGGGCCGCCGGGCACCCGGTCGAGATCGTGTCGGTCGGCTCGACGCCGGGCGCCGCCTCGGTGCCGTTCAGCCCGGGGGTCACCGAGGCCCGGCCGGGCACCTACGTCTACTCCGACCTGACCCAGATCCGGCTGGGCAGCGGGCGACTCGAGGACGCGGCGCTGACCGTCCTCGGTCGGGTGGTCAACCGCAGTCGGGACGGCCGGGCGATCCTCGACGCCGGGACCAAGGCGATGAGCATGGACGCGTTCGGGGCGCTCGGCGGTCTCGGGCTGGTCTGCGACCTGCACCTCCAGCCGCTGCCCGACGTGGTGTTCGAACAGGGCAACGAGGAGCACGGCTTCCTCACCGGTCGCGGGGTGGCCGCGCTGCACGTCGGTGACCTCGTCCGGATCGTGCCCAACCACGCCTGCGGCACCGAGAACATGTGGAGCCGGGTGCACGTCGTCGACGAGGGCACCGAGCACCCCGGCGTGAGCGAGGTGTGGGCGGTCGAGGCCCGGCACTGAGCCCGCCCGGTCGTCCTCGGAGGTTTCCGACGCCCGGCGGCAACTTTTCTCCTCGGGCGTGCATCGAGAGGGATGAAGGCACATCCCAACCGACCAGGAGCACGACCATGACCCACAGCACCCGCTTCGCCGGCCTCTCGATCCGCACCGCCGGCACCGTCGCGGCGGTGGCCACCAGCGCCGTCGGCGGCGGCGGCTTCCTCGGCGGCGGCAACCAGGCCGTCGCCGCCCCGAGCTCCTCGGGCGCGCAGGCCGCCCGGTCCGCGCCCGCGCTCCGGCACGGCATCGTCACCGCCCGCACCAGCCTGACCGGCCGTTCGTTCCCCACCACCCACTCCGAGGCCGGGCCGAGCTTTCGGCGGGGCGCCAGGATCGATCTCGACTGCAAGGTCCACGGCCCGAGCGTCGGCGGCAACGACCTCTGGTACGGCATCCCGATCACCGGCGGCGGCCGGATCTGGGTGGCCGCGAAGTACGTCGCCAACGACGGCCCCGCGCCCGACTTCTGCCGGCCGTCCGGCACCGTCTCGGGTCACGCCCGCGCGACGGTGACCGTCCGACGGGGCCCGAGCAGCGCCGACGCCGCCGCCGGTCGGTACACCCGGGGCCAGCGGGTCGGCCTGGTCTGTTTCGTCGGCCCGACCACCCATCGCTGGCACTACACCGACCGCGGTCGCTGGGTGTCCTCGACGGCGGTCAGCGGCGCCGGGGCGACCCGGTTCTGCGCCGACGCCTGACCGCCGAGCACCCGCCGGCCCGAGCGGTCAGCCGAGCAGTCGCAGCGTCGCGGCCCGACAGGTCGCCCAGGCCGGGGTGCCGACGGTGATCTGCTCGAAGTGGCCGCCGGGCACCCGGCGCAGCTCGGCGGTGCCGCCGGCGGCCCGGTCGGCGGCCACGAAACGCTCCGACTGGCTGATCGGCACCACGTCGTCGTCGGTGCCGTGGACGCAGCAGACCGGGACCCGGATCGGTACCCGCGCGGTTGGTGAGGCGCCGGCGTAGGCGCGCGGGCGGCTGTCGGGCGTGCCGCCGAGCAGGCTCTCGACGGCGCCGCCGCCCAGCCCGAGCCGGGCCGCCTCGACCAGGTCGAGCACCCCGGCCTGGCTCACCGCTCCGCGGAGCCGGACCTGCCCGCCGGTTCCACGCCCACCGCTCGCACCGCCGCTCCCGCCGGACCGCGCCGCCAGCCAGCCGACCAGCTGACCGCCCGCGGAGTGCCCCAGCCCGACCACCCGGGCCAGGTCCAGCGAGACGCCCGCCCGTCGGGCGGCGGTGACCACCGCGGAGCCCGCCAGGGCGTCGAGCGCGGCGGCGACGTCGTCGCCGGTGGCCGGCCAACCGCCCCCGCCGCCCGGTCCCTCGCCGACCCGGCGGTACTCGACGTTCCAGACCGCCACCCCGGCGCGGACGAGGTCGGCGGCCAGCGGACGGCCGAGCTCGAGCCCGTAGCCGGTCGACCAGTAGCCGCCGTGCACGACCACCACCACCGGAAGGCCGGCCGGGACGGACGACGCCGTCGGACCCGGCCCGGGCAGGCTCAGCTCGGCGAACTGGCTCGGATCGCTGCCGTAGGCCACCCGGACCGTCCCGTCCGGAGCCGGGGCTGCGGCGGGAGAGTCCGCGCCGCACGCGGAGAGACCCAGCAGACCGCCGGCCAGCCCGGTCCCGGCGCCCGCGACCACACCCAGCCGGGCGGTGGCGGCGAGCAGCTGGCGGCGGGTCGGCACACCGGTGATTCGGAGCCGGTCGGCGGCCCCGATGCCCGGCCGCGACGGGCCGCCCGGGACGGCCCGACGGGATCTGTGCTGGGATGGCGGCTGGGCCGTGTCGGTCGGCGTCGACTGTCGGTGCGCGGGGCTAGTCTGGCTCCTCTCGCTGTCTTCCCCCAGCGACCCGGCGGCCGTGGCGCGAGCCCGTCCGCCCGACCCGAACAGCGGCCACGCGCCGACCACGATCCTGGAGGTAGTGCACGTTCATGGCGGGTTCCGGGGGCAGGTCCGGCGGCACGGACTCGTTCGTCCACCTGCACGTCCACTCCGAGTACTCGATGCTCGACGGTGCCGCCCGCATCCCCGACCTGTTCGACGGGTGCGAGCGGATGGGGATGCCGGCGCTGGCGGTGACCGACCACGGGTTCCTCTTCGGCGCGCACGAGTTCCACGCCGCCGCGCAGGGCACCGGGGTCAAGCCGATCGTCGGGCTCGAGGCCTACGTCACCCCGAAGACCCACCGCAGCGAGCGCAAACGGGTCCGCTGGGGCGACGCCAAGGACGCGGCCAACGGCGACGACGTCTCGGGCGGCGGCGCGTTCACCCACATGACGATGTGGGCCGAGAACACCACCGGGATGCACAACCTGTTCCGGCTCGGCTCCCGCGCCTCGCTCGAGGGGTTCTTCTACAAGCCGCGGATGGACCGCGAGCTGCTGCAGACCTACGCCCAGGGCCTGATCGCCACCACCGGCTGCCCGTCGGGGGAGGTGCAGACCTACCTGCGGCTCGGCAAGTACGAGGAGGCGGTGGCCAGCGCCGCCGAGTTCCGCGACATCTTCGGCGCCGACAACTACTACGTCGAGCTGATGGACCACGGTCTGAGCATCGAGAAGCGGGTCCGCTCCGGGCTGCTCCAGATCGCCAAGGACCTCCACCTGCCGCTGGTCGCCACCAACGACCTGCACTACTCCAGCCGGGAGGACGCGGCCAGCCACGAGGTGCTGCTCTGCGTCCAGTCCGGCTCGTCGATGGCCGACGCCAACCGCTTCAAGCTCGACGGCGACGGCTACTACCTGAAGAGCCCGGCCGAGATGCGTGCGCTGTTCGCCGAGCTGCCCGAGGCCTGCGACAACACCCTCGAGATCGCCGAGCGGTGCAACGTCGAGTTCACCCACGGCGAGGGCCGGTACATGCCCCGGTTCCCGTGCCCGCCGGGCTACGACGAGACCAGCTGGTTCCTGCACGAGGTCGAGGAGGGGCTCCGGCAGCGCTACCCGGACGGGGTCAGCGCGGCGGTCCGGGCCCAGACCGACTTCGAGACCGAGGTCATCATCGGCAAGGGCTACCCGGGCTACTACCTGGTGGTCGCCGACTTCATCAACTGGGCCAAGGACCACGGCGTCCGGGTCGGCCCCGGCCGCGGTTCGGGTGCCGGCTCGATCTGCGCGTACGCGATGCGGATCACCGACCTCGACCCGATCGAGCACGGGCTGATCTTCGAGCGGTTCCTCAACCCCGAGCGCAAGTCGATGCCCGACTTCGACGTCGACTTCGACGACCGTCGCCGCGGCGAGGTGATCCGCTACGTCACCGAGAAGTACGGCGACGACCGGGTGGCCCAGATCGTCACCTACGGCACCATCAAGGCCAAGCAGGCGGTCAAGGACGCCGGCCGGGTGCTCGGCTACCCCTACGCGGTCGGCGAGAAGATCACCAAGGCGATGCCGCCGGCGGTGCAGGGCAAGGACGTCCCGCTCACCGGGCTGTTCGACAGCGACCACCCGCGCTACACCGAGGGCGGTGAGTTCCGCCAGCTCTACGACACCGACCCCGACGCGCACCGGGTGGTCGACACCGCGATGGGGCTCGAGGGGCTCAAGCGGCAGTGGGGCGTGCACGCGGCCGGCGTGATCATGTCGAGCGACCCGCTGGTCGACATCATCCCGATCATGAAGCGCGAGCAGGACGGCGCGATCATCACCCAGTTCGACTACCCGACGTGCGAGTCGCTCGGGCTGGTCAAGATGGACTTCCTCGGGCTGCGCAACCTGACCATCCTCGGCGACGCGCTCGACAACGTGAAGCTCAACCGGGGGATCGAGGTCGACCTCGACGCTCTGGCCAAGACCCTCGACGACCGGGAGACCTACGAGCTGCTCGCCCGCGGCGAGACGCTCGGGGTGTTCCAGTTCGACTCCTCGGGCTACCGCCAGCTCTGCCGGCTGATGCGGCCCACCGAGTTCAACGACATCTCCGCGCTCGGCGCGCTCT
The DNA here is from genome assembly GCF_014137855.1 of Microlunatus kandeliicorticis. Taxonomy (GTDB): domain Bacteria; phylum Actinomycetota; class Actinomycetes; order Propionibacteriales; family Propionibacteriaceae; genus Microlunatus; species Microlunatus kandeliicorticis. The sequence goes on along the minus strand of NZ_JACGWT010000004.1, from coordinate 368,828 downwards.
ACCGCCCGGGCCCGATGGGGGCCGACAGCCACACCAACTACGCGAAGCGGAAGAACGGCCAGCAGGCCGTCAGCTACGTGCACCCGGAGCTGGCCGAGGCGCTGGCCCCGATCCTCGGCGAGAGCTACGGCCTGATCATCTATCAGGAGCAGGTGCTCAAGATCGCCCAGGAGCTGGCCGGCTACAGCCTGGGTGGCGCGGACCTGCTCCGCAAGGCGATGGGCAAGAAGAAGAAGGAGGTGCTCGACGCCGAGTTCCCGCCGTTCCGCGACGGGATGCGGGCCAAGGGCTTCTCCGACGCCGCGATCCAGACGCTCTGGGACGTGCTGGTGCCGTTCTCCAGCTACGCGTTCAACAAGGCGCACTCGGCGGCTTACGGGCTGGTCTCCTACTGGACGGCCTACCTCAAGGTGCACTACCCGGCCGAGTACATGGCCGCGGTGCTCCAGTCGGTGCAGGACGACAAGGACAAGATCGCCATCTACCTGGCCGAGTGCCGGCGGATGGGGATCAAGGTGCTGCCGCCCGACGTCAACGAGTCCGAGGCCAACTTCACCCCGGTCGGCGGCGACATCCGGTTCGGGCTGACCGCGATCCGCAACGTCGGCGCCAACGTCGTCGAGGGCATCGTCGCGGCCCGGCAGGAGCACGGCCCGGCCAAGGACTTCTACGGCTTCCTCGACCAGGTGCCGCTGGTGGCCTGCAACAAGCGGGTCATCGAGTCGCTGATCAAGGCCGGCGCCTTCGAGTCGATGGGCCACACCCGGCGGGCGCTGATGAGCGTCTACGAGTCCGCGGTCGACGGCGTGATCGACCTCAAGCGGAACGCCGCCAACGGCCAGGACGGCTTCGACTTCGGCTTCGGCGACGAGGGCGAGGCGGCCACCCTGACCGGGACCGTGCCCGACCTGGACGACTGGGACAAGCGGACGAAGCTGGCCTTCGAGCGCGAGATGCTCGGGCTCTACGTCAGCGACCACCCGCTGCAGGGCCTCGAGCACGTGCTGCACCGCGAGCGCGACATCGGGATCGGCGAGCTGATCGGCGGTGACGAGAGCGGCGAGGGCGGCGGCCGGCGCGAGGGCATGGTCACCATCGCCGGGATGATCACCGCGGTGACCCGCAAGACCACCAAGCGCGGGGACATCTGGGCGGTGATCAGCGTCGAAGACCTGGAGGCCTCGATCGAGGTGTTGCTGTTCCCCAAGGCCTACGACCTGGTCTCGACCGTGCTGGCCACCGACACCGTGGTCCGGGTCAAGGGACGGGTGCGCGCCGACGAGGACGGGGTGGCGCTGATCGGGCAGGAGCTGACGCTGCCCGACGTCACCGACGCCCCGACCGGCCCGGTGGTGATCTCGCTGCCCGCGGTCCGGTGCACCCCGCCGGTCGTCGAGCAGCTGCGGTCGGTGCTGGCCGCGCACCCCGGCATGACCGAGGTGCGGCTGCGGCTGCTGACCCAGAACAAGACCACGCTGATGCGGGTCGACCAGCAGCTGCGGGTCACCCCGTCGCAACCGCTGATGGCCGACCTCAAGGCGCTGCTCGGTCCGTCTTGTCTGGCCTCGTGAGCGCCTGCAGCAGGCGGCCGACCCGAGCCGAAGAGCGGGTGCGGTGAGCAGCCCGGAGAATGAGCTGGCTCCGCCCGACGTCCCGACCGCGGAGCCGGGGAGCACTCCCGACCCGGTCGAGGTCGACAGCCGGCTCAGCCCGAGCCGGGTGGCCGCCTGGCTGCTCGGCTTCCTGCTGCTCTGCCTGGCCGTGGGCGCGGTGTCCGGCGTGTTCTGGGTGCAGGCCGTCGACCTGCCCACCTACACCGTCGGTCAGGACGGGGTGGCCACCACCACCGAGCGCGGGCTGGCCGAGATGTTCGGCTCCGACGCCTGGTACTGCGCGATCGGGTTCTGCGTGAGCATCGGGCTCGGCGTGGTGGCCTGGCGCTGGTTCCACCGGCTCGGCTGGCCGACCGTCCCGGTCGCCGTGGCCGGCTCGGTGATCGCCGCGCTGGTCTGCTGGTACGTCGGGTCGCAGCTCGGTCCGGGACCGTTCGTCGCCCGGATGGCCGCGGCCCGGCCGGGCGACGTGGTGCCGGTGCAGCTCACCCTGCAGACCAAGGTGTCGATCGTGGTCTGGGCCTTCGCCGTGGTCATCCCGGTGCTGCTGCGCGCCTCGCTCGGCCGCGACGAGGAGGACCTGGCCCGCCGCGAGGCGGCCAGCAGGGAGCTGCCCTACCGCTCGGAGCTGCGGTGACCGGACGGACGCACCACTACCGGGTGGAGGTCGTCTGGACCGGGGACCGGGGCGAGGGCACCCGCAGCTATCGCTCGTACGCGCGCGACCACGAGGTGCGGATCGGTGGCAAGGTCGCCACCGCCGCCGGGGTGCTGGCCGGGTCGTCCGACCGGACCTTCCACGGCGACGCGACCCGCTGGAACCCCGAGGAGCTGCTGACCGCGGCGCTCAGCCAGTGCCATCTGCTGAGCTATCTGCACGTCTGCGCGGTCAGCGGCGTGGTGGTCACCGGCTACACCGACGAGGCGGTCGGGACGATGGTCACCGACGCCGACGGCGGTGGGCACTTCACCGAGGTGGTGCTCCGGCCGCGGGTGACGCTCTCCCCGGGCTCGGACCGGGAGCTCGCGCTCGCGCTGCACGACCGGGCCCACCGGCTCTGCTTCATCGCGAGCTCGGTCGCGTTCCCCGTCCGGCACGAGCCGACCGTCGCGGACTGAGCTCGCTCAACGCGCCGAACGCGCCGAACGCGCAGTCGAACGCGCACTGAGCCTGTCGACGTGCTCGAGCGCAGCCCGTCGACGTGCGGCAGGTGACGAGGACTCAGCCGGCGGTGGGGGCCACCCGGCTCCGCACCCGGCGGTAGACGAACACCGCGACGGCGGCGACCACCGCGAGCAGCACCAGCAGCTGGAACACCTCGGCGTACCGCTCGACCAGCATCCAGTTCTCGCCGAGCAGGTAGCCGGCGACCACGAAGACGGTGTTCCAGATCCCGCTGCCGGCGGCCGTGAGCGCGACGAAGCGCACCGGTGACATCCGTTCGACCCCGGCCGGGATCGAGATCAGGCTGCGGAACACCGGGATCATCCGACCGAAGAACACCGCCTTCGAGCCGTGCCGGGCGAACCAGCCTTCGGCCCGGACCACGTCGTCGGCGCTGGTGAGCGGGAGCTTGTCGGCGATCCGCTTGAGCCGCGCCGCGCCGAGCACCCGGCCGAGCAGGTAGAGCGCGACCGCGCCGACCACCGAGCCGACCGTCGTCCAGACCAGCACCTCGACCAGCCCGAAGGTGCCACGGCTCGCGGTGAAGCCGGCCAGCGGCAGGATCAGCTCGCTCGGCAGCGGCGGGAACAGGTTCTCCAGCGCGATGGCCAGGCCCGCACCGGGGCTGCCGAGTCGCTCCATCAGGTCGACGGCCCAGCCGGCCACCCCACCCAGCTCACCCTCCGCACCCGGCTCCATGCCCGTCAACGGTACGGAACCGGGGCAAACGCGGGTCGGTTCCGCGGTCCCGCGCGCGGGTCGTAGGGTGGTGTCCGTCGGTGAAGTTACCCGCGTTGACAATCGCGTCGGCGCCGGGCTCGCCGGCCTCACGGACGCCGCGCCCGGGCTCGCGCCGGGCGCCCACCAGCAACTGACCGCAGACCTCGGAAAGGACCACGTCCCCACCATGAAGATCGGTGTCATCGGTACCGGGCAGTTCGCCCGCAGCTTCATCTCGCTCTGGCAGCTGCACCCCGACGTCGAGGAGGTGTGGGTCACCGACCTCGTTCCCGAGCGGGCCGCCGAGCACGTCGAGCGGCACCAGCTGGCCGGGAGCTTCCCCGACGCGGACGCGCTGATCGCCTCCGACGTCGACGCGGTCGCGGTGATGACCCAGCGCTGGACCCACGGCGAGCTGGTGCTCAAAGCACTCGACGCCGGCAAGAACGTCTACTCCGCGGTCCCGATGGCGATCACCGCCGACGAGATCGCCGCCATCGTGGCCAAGGTCGAGGAGACCGGGCTGATCTACATGATGGGCGAGACCAGCTACTACAACCCGGCCGTGGTCTGGGCGCGGAAGCAGGTCGCCGAGGGCGCCTTCGGCCGCGTGTTCTACTCCGAGGGCGACTACGTCCACGACATGGACAACGGCTTCTACGCCGCCTACCAGTTCAGCGGCGGCGAGGACTGGAAGAAGACCGCCTCCTACCCGCCCATGCTCTACCCGACGCACGCCATCGGCGGCGTCCTCGGTGCGCTGCCGACCCACGCCACCTCGGTCTCGTGCATCGGCATCCACGACGACCGCGGCGACGGCGTCTTCGACACCGAGGTGTCGCTGTGGGGCAACGACTTCTCGAACATGTCGGCGCTGTTCCAGCTGGCCGACGGCGGCGCGATGCGGACCAACGAGTTCCGCCGGGTCGGCTACTGGAAGGGCCACGAGTCGCGGTTCCGCTTCTACGGCACCGAGCAGGTCTTCGAGCAGACCGGCCAGGGCGCCACGCTGGCGGTCAAGACCGAGGGCGAGGACTACGCCAAGGGCGAGGTGCTCGACGTCAGCGACCTCTTCTACACCGGCGGCGGCCAGGTCCCCGAGGGCTTCGGCGACATCGACCCGGCCCTGATGCAGAGCTTCGCCTCCGGCACCGCCAAGGTGCAGGACCGGTCGCGGTTGCCCAAGGAGTTCGAGGGCGCGCACAACGGGCACGAGGGCAGCCACCACTTCCTGGCCGACGACTTCGTGCGCGCGGTGACCACCAAGACCCAGCCGCCGGTCAACGCCTGGCGGGCCGCCCGGTTCACCATCCCCGGTGTGGTCGCCTTCGAGTCGGCCAAGCAGGGCGGCAAGCGGCTCGAGATCCCCGACTTCGGCGACGGCCCGGCCGATCCCGGCTGGGACAGCTGAGCGAACGTGCGCTGAGCCTGTCGGAGCGCGGGAGGACCGCGCACTGAGCCTGTCGGAGCGCGGGAGGAACGTGCGCTGAGCCTGTCGGAGCGCGGGAGGAACGTGCGCTGAGCCTGTCGAAGCGCGGGAGGAACGTGCGCTGAGCCTGTCGAAGCGCGGGAGGAACGTGCGCTGAGCCTGTCGAAGCGCGGGAGGAACGCGCGCTGAGCCTGTCGAAGCGCGGAGGAACGCGCGCTGAGCTTGTCGAAGCGCCCATCCGCCCTTCGACAGGCTCAGGGCACGGTGGTGCTATCCGCGCGCTGAGCTTGTCGAAGCGCCCACCCTTCGACAGGCTCAGGGCACGTGGTGCGGTCCGTGCTCATGGCACGGTGGTGCGGGCCGTGCTCAGGGCACCGTCGTTGGTCCGTGCGCTGAGCTTGTCGAAGCGCCGTTTCGTCCGTCGACAAGCTCAGGGCGCGGTCAGGGCTCCTCGCGCCGGACGTCCTCGGGGGACTTGTCGTCGCGCCAGCCGCGCCAGGACGGGTGCCGGAGGCGGTCGTCGTCGGTGAACTCGCCGTAGCGGACCTCGCCCACGAAGCGCGGCGTCACCCAGCGGGCGTCCTTGGCGTCGAGCCGGGGGACCTCGAGGAACGGGCTGGTCTTGCGTTCCAGCGGGCGCAGCCGGGCCTCGATCTCGGTGAGCATCGCGTCGGTCCAGCCGGTGCCGACCTTTCCGACGTAGGCGAGCCCGTCCGGCCCGGGGATCCCCAGCAGCAGTGAGCCCACCCCGCCGTCGCGGCGGCCCTGCCCGGGCTTCCAGCCGCCGACCACCACTTCCTGGGTGTGGAAGTTCTTGATCTTGAGCCAGGTGTGGGCGCGGCTGCCCGGCTGGTAGACCGACGTCCGCCGCTTGGCCACCACCCCCTCGAGGCGGAGCTGTCGGCTCGCCGCCTCGGCGCCGGCCAGATCGCCCTCGAAGGTCGGCGGCACCTGGATCCGGGTGCCGGCCCCGTCGCCGAGCAGCGCGTCGAGCGCAGCGCGGCGCTCGTCGTAGCTGTCGCGGAGGAGCGACCGCCCGTTCAGGTGCAGCAGGTCGAACACCACCAGCTGCACCGGCGTGTGCCGGCGAGCGGCGGCCACGTCGGCCGGGCGGGTCAGACCCATCCGCTGCTGGAGCCGGGAGAAGCTGGGCACGCCGTCCGAGCCCATCGCCACCACCTCGGCGTCGAGCACCGCCGTCTCGACGTCGACCGCCTCGAGGGCGGAGACGATCTCCGGGTAGGTGACGGTGGCGTCGTTCCCGCGCCGGCTGAGCAGCCTGACCCGGCCGCCGGCCAGGTAGCAGACGGCGCGGACGCCGTCCCATTTCATCTCGAACGCCCAGCCCTCGGAGCTGCCGAACCGCTCCGGGAGGATGGCGGTGGCCAGCATCGGCTCGATCTCGTCCGGGAACGGGATCTCCGCCTCGTCGCCGGACCCCGCCGCCTTCTGTCCTGTGCCGGTCGCCTCGCGCCCTGAGCCCGTCGATTCGCGCCCTGAGCCCGTCGAAGGGCCGAGCGGCACCCTCCCGTGCTCGGGCGACCAGGTGGCTTCGGCGGCCACGTGCCGCCGCGGGTCGGTGGAGCCGGGGGAGACGTCGACCGGGTCCGGGACGCTCGGCGAGCCTTCCATCAGGTGCATCAGCCAGTTCTTCTCCGGCTGGTTGCCCTTGCCGCCGGTGTGGATGATCGCCACCTTGCAGCCGGTGCCCACGCCGCCGGGGCGGGTGCCGTGCAGGGTGACGATCACCTCCTTGCCGTCGCGCCACTTCTCCAGCTCGTAGCGGCCCTCGTCGAAGATGAACACCTCGCCGCCGCCGTACTCGCCGTGCGGGATCGAGCCCTCGAAGCTGCCGTACTCGAGCGGGTGGTCCTCGGTCTGGACGGCCAGGTGGTTGGTCCTCGGGTCGGTCGGGACGCCCTTCGGCACCGCCCAGCTGACCAGCACGCCGTCGTGCTCGAGCCGGAAGTCGTAGTGCAGGCGGCGGGCGTGGTGCTCCTGGATGACGAAGCTCTGCCCGTCACTGGTCGGCGGTGCCGCGGCCGGGACCGGTTCGGGCGTCTTCCGCGGGTCGCGCATGCTGCGGTAGGTCGATAGCCGGTCGGGTCGGCCCGGCGCCGGCACCGCCTGCGGGGCCAGCGGCGCGAAGAGGTCGCCGACCTCCCGGACCCGGGCCAGCACCTCGGTGAAGTCGAGGTGCTCGAGGTCCTCGTCGAGCTCGTCCCAAGTGCGCGGGACGGCCACCGTCGGACGCGACCGGCCGCGGAGCGAGTAGGGCGCGATGGTGGTCTTGTTGCCGTTGTTCTGGCTCCAGTCGATGAACACCTTGCCCTTCCGCTGGGCCTTGGCCATCTCGGAGACCACCAGGTCGGGGTGCGCGCGTTCGAGGGTCTGGGCCAGCTCCCTGGCGATCATGGACGCGTCGTGGCTGGTGTAGCGGCCGTCGAGGTGGGCGTACAGGTGGATGCCCTTGCTGCCGCTGGTCACCGGGAACAGCTCGAGGTCGATGCCGGCCATCAGCTCGCGTGCCCACCGGGCCACCTCGGCGCACTCCGGCAGCCCAACACCGGGTCCGGGGTCGAGGTCGAGCACCAGGCGGTCGGGGTTCTGCGGGCGGCCCCCGTCGTCGAAGCGCCACTGCGGCACGTGGATCTCCAGCGAGGCCAGCTGGGCCAGCCAGACCAGCGTGACCAGGTCGTCGACGATCGGGTAGTGGTTGGTCCGGTCGGAGTGCTCGATCGGGTACCGCGGCACCCAGTCGGGCGTGTTGGTCGGGTTGAGGTTCTTCTCGAAGAACGGGTTGACCGGCGCTCCGGCGTGGCCGACCCCGTTCGGCCAGCGCTTCCGGGTCACCGGCCGGTCGGCCAGGTGCGGCACCATGATCGCGCCGATCTCGTGGTAGTAGCCGATCACCTCGCCCTTGGTGGTGCCGGTCTCCGGATAGAGCACCTTGTCGAGGTTGGTCAGCTTGAGCCGGCGGCCGTCGATCACGACGGTCTGCGGCTCCGACCCGGGCATGGACCCATGATGCCCGCTCGCCCGCCCGACGAAACGCCGGTGGAGCAGACTGGGGGCCATGCGATCGATCTGGAAGGGCGCGATCAGCTTCGGTCTGGTCAGCGTGCCGATCAAGGTCTACAGCGCCACCGAGGACCACGACGTGTCGCTGCACCAGGTGCACCACGCCGACGGCGGCCGGATCCGCTACCAGCGGCGCTGCGAGGTGTGCGGCAAGGTCGTCGAGTACGCCGACATCGACAAGGCCTACGACGGCGGCGACCGCACGGTGATCTTGACCGAGGAGGACCTCGACGCGCTGCCGGAGGAGCGCAGCCACGCGATCGAGGTGGTCGAGTTCGTGCCCAGCGAGCAGATCGACCCGATCATGTTCGACCGCAGCTACTTCCTCGAACCGGACAAGACCGCGCTCAAGGCGTACACCCTGCTGCGGCGCACCCTCGACGAGAGCGACCGCACCGCGGTGGTGCAGTTCTCGCTGCGGCAGAAGACCCGGCTCGGGGCCCTCCGCAGCCGGGGCAAGGTGCTGATGCTCCAGTCGCTGCTCTGGGACGACGAGGTCCGCGAGGCCGACTTCGACGTCCTCGACGGGTCGACCAAGATCAGCGAGCAGGAGCTGCGGATGTCGGCGCAGCTGGTCTCGAGCATGAGCACCGACTTCGCCCCCGACCGGTTCTCCGACGACTACCAGGAGCAGCTGCGGACGCTCATCGAGGCGAAGCTGGCCGAGGGTGACGCGGTCGACACCGCGGCGACGTTCGGGGAGGAGAGCGACGACGAGGACGACGGCGACGCCGACGTGATCGACCTGGTCGAGGCGCTGCGTCGCAGCGTCGGGCAGCACGGGGGCGGGTCGTCGGGCCGGGCAGCCGCCGAGCCGAAGACCGCGAAGAAGACGGCGTCGACGAAGACTGCGAAGAAGGCGGCGTCGAAGAAACCGGCGTCGAAGAAGACGCCCGCCAAGAAGTCGACCGGGAAGAAGGCGACCGCGAAGAAGTCGACCGGGAAGAAGGCGACCGGCGGGAAGACCAGCGAGAAGAAGGCGAGCTGAACCGTTGCCCGAGGGGGACAGCGTCTGGCTGGTGGCGCGCAAGCTCGACGTGCTGGTCGGACGTCCGCTGGTGCGGGCGGAGCTGCGGCGCGGCAAGCTCGCCGGCGTCGAGCTGGTCGGCCGCACGGTCACCGAGCAGGCCACCTGGGGCAAGCACCTGCTGACCCGCTTCGACCACGGCTGGACGCTGCACACCCACCTCAAGATGGACGGCGGCTGGACGATCGTCGGGCCCGGCAAGCAGCTGCCGCGGCGGATGGAACCCGACGTCCGGGTGGTGCTCGGGGTCGAGGGACGGACCGCTTACGGGCTCAGCCTGCCGGTCACCGACCTGGTCCGGACCACCGAGGAGGACCAGGTGGTCGGGCACCTCGGGCCCGACCCGCTGCGCCGCGACTGGGACCCGGCGGCCGCGGTGGCGCGGATCGGTGCGGACCCCGAGCGGCCGGTCAATGCCGCCCTGCTCGACCAGCGGACGATGGCCGGGCTCGGCAACCTCTGGGTCAACGAGCTCTGCTTCCTCCGCGGGGTGAGTCCGTGGACACCGGTCGGCGAGGTGGACCTGCCCTCACTGGTGGCCCTGGCCGCCCGGATGCTCCGGCACTCGGCGACCACCCCGGGCGCCTACCAGGTCACCACCGGCAACAACCGTCGCGGCCGCGAGCACTGGGTGGCCGGCCGCGCCCACCGGGCCTGCCTGCGGTGCGGCACCATGATCGAGGTCCGGGACCAGGGCGACGGTGGCGACGACGAGGAAGGTCGCGAGCGCCGGACCTGGTGGTGCCCGCACTGCCAGCCCGGCCCGGTGCCGGCCTCCCGTACTCCGCGCAGCCCTGTGCGTTGAGCCGCCCGCACGCTGAGCCCGTCGAATCCGTGCGCTGAGCCTGTCGAAGCGCCGAGATGCGCGCGCTGAGCCTGTCGAAGCGCCGAGGTGCGCGCGCTGAGCCTGTCGAAGCGCCGAGGTCCGCGCGCTGAGCCTGTCGAAGCGCCGAGGTACGCGCGCTGAGCCTGTCGAAGCGCACACACCCGCACCGCGAGGGCCGCGTCAGCCGATCGTCGCGCTGAGCAGCACCGTCTGGTCCGGCAGCAGCCGGAGCTCGATCCGGCGCATCTGACCGATGGTCGTCGCGGTCGCGGCGGTGGTGACGATGGGCGACTTCGGGACGCTCCGCCAGCTCGACACCAGCGTGGCCGACCCCTGGGCGTCGATCACGTAGACGCCGTACTGCTCGTCCTCGGGCGGCTGCGCCGCATCCACCCGGTGCCGGCACTCGGTGTCGACCTCGGTGCCCCAGGCCTTGGCGTAGAGCCGGACCGACCCGCTGAGCTCCTCGGGCGGGACCGGGTGCGGGCCCGCCGGACGCAGCTCGGCGACCAGTGTCGGGGCCGGGCCGGTGGCGACCGGCGCGCTGGTCCCACGCAGCCCCAGCACGGCGACCACCGCGACGACGGCCGCGGCCAGGCCGGCACCGACCGCAGTCCAGACCCGGCGGCGCGACCGCAGCCGGTGACTCCGCAGCAGCCGGTCGGCCAGATCGGCCGGTGGTTCCGGGGCGGCCGGCTCGGGCGGGGCGATCCGGGCCCGGGACGTCGCGGCGTCGGCGTCCGGTGTCGCGGACGGGACGGCCGGCTCGAGCAGCGAGAGCCCCTGCGCGTCGGGCAACCGGTGCAGCAGCCCGGGCAGACCGTTGAGGTCGGCCACCTCGGCGCGGCAGCGGGCGCAGCCGGCCAGGTGCTCCTCGTAGGCGCGGCGGTCGGTCGTCGACAGGGCGCCCAGCACGTAGGCGGCGTCCCAGCGGTCGAAGCGCGGGTCGTGCTCGGTCATCGGGTCACCCCCTTCTCCTGCAGCGCCAGCCGCAGCGCGCGCAGTCCGTAGTGCAGCCGCGACTTGACCGTGCCCTCCGGGACGTCGATCTCGCGGGCGATCTCCGGCACCGTCCGTCCGCCGTAGTAGGCCAGCACCACCGCCTGGCGGTGCTCGGCGCTCAGCCCGGACAGCGCGTCGGCGACCAGCATCGCGTCGAAGACGGCGTCGCTCCGGTCGGTCACCGGCTGTTCCGGCAGCTCCTCGGCGACCCGTTCGTGCCGGTGCCGGGCGGACCGGACGTCGTCGATCACCAGGTTGCCCGCCACCCGGAACAGCCACGGCCGCAGGCTGCCGGTCGCCGCGTCGAGCCGGGCCCGGTGCCGCCAGGCCCGCAGCAGCGTCTCCTGGACGACGTCCTCGGCCAGCGAGGCGTTCCCGGTGAGCCGGGTGACGTGGCGCCACAACGCCGGCGCGTGCTCGGCGTAGAGGTCGGCCAGCTCCCACCGGCCGGTCTGCTCCACGCTCACCCTCCTGACACGACACCCCGGCCCGGATCGTTCAGTCCCGGGGGCTTGAACCATCCGGACCCGCTGATCGTAGAAGAGGCATGACCGTCTCCGGCCTGCCTCTGCACCCGCTGCTCGTCCACGCCGTCGTCGTGCTGATGCCGCTCACCGCCATCGCCGCCGTGCTGCACGCCGTGTGGCCGGTGGCCGCCCGCCGGCTCGGGGTGGTGACCCCGCTGGCCGCGCTGGTCGTGCTCGTGCTCACCCCGATCACCAAGGAGGCCGGCGAGGCCCTCCAGCGCCAGCTCGGGATCGGGGTCGCACAGCACGCCGCCTACGGCGACCGGCTGGTGATCTGGGCGATCGGGCTCTTCGTGGTGGCGGTGGCGGTCTGGTTGTTCCACGGCCCGGTGCTCGCGAGCCGGCGCGAGGCGATGGCGGCCGGCACGGTCACCGGGATCCGCGTCGGGCTCGCGGTGGTCACCGTGGTCGTCGCGGTCGGTTCGATCGTCTGGGTCTTCCTGACCGGCGACTCCGGGGCACGCGCGGTCTGGGGCGCCGCGACCGGCTCCTGACCCGGGGTCCGCGCCGCATCCGACCCGGCTCCGCAGCCGGCCTTCTCACCCGGCGACCGCAGCCACCGTCGCGTCGGTCACCCGGACCAGGTCGTGCGGGTCGAGCTCGACCTGCAGCCCGCGCCGGCCGGCACTGACCAGCACCGTGGCGTGGCCGAGCGCGGACGCGTCCAGCACCGTGGGCAGCGGGGTGCGCTGGCCGATCGGCGAGATCCCGCCCACCACGTACCCGCTGCTCCGGGCCGCCGCTGCCGGGTCGGCCAGCTGGGCCCGCTTCGCCCCGACGGCGGCGGCCAGCGCCTTGAGGTCGAGCTGGTGCGAGACCGGAACCACCGCGACCACCAGGCGGCCGGCGTCGACCACCAGCGTCTTGAAGATCCGGTCCGGGTCGACGCCGAGCGCGGCGGCCGCCTCCTCGCCGAACGCGGTCGCGTCCGGGTCGTGGTGGTAGGGGTGCAGGGTGTGCGCGATCCCGGCCCGGGTCAGCGCGACCGTCGCGGGGGTGCCACCGCCGTGCTCGGACCTGCGATCCTTCTTGCTCATCGGGTCTCCACCTCCTCGGCGACGGGTTCAGGTCAGCAGCCGGAGCAGTGCGGTGACTCCGATGGCGACCAGGAACACCACCAGGAAGCCGCGCCGGAGCAGCAGCATGACCACCCCGGCGAGCACGCCGGCCACCGTCCGCCAGTCGACCGCGTACTGCCCGCCGCTGCTGAACAGCTGCACCGCGGCCAGCGCCGCCAGCATGGCGATCGGCAGGTAACCCGCGATCCGGCGGACGGTCGGCTGGTCGAGCACCGCCTGCGGCAGCGAGACCCCGGCCAGCTTGAGCAGGTAGCAGCCGACCGAGGCGATCAGCACCGTCGCCCAGAGCGCGGTCACGCCGCGCCCCGGTCGGCCCGGTCGGCTCGCGGGCGGAGCAGCCCGGCGATCACGGCCACCCCGGCGGCGGCGAGCACCGGCAACCCGGCCGGCAGCACCGGCACCAGCACCAGGGCCAGCAGCGCCCCGGTCACCGCGACCAGCCGCGCCCGCGCGGTGGTCAGCCCGGGCCAGAGCAGGGCCAGGAAGACCGCCGGAGCGGCCGCGTCCAGCCCGAAGTCCTTCGGGTCGACGACGGTGCCGAGCAGCGCCCCGAGCACCGTGCCGACCTGCCACAGCGTGAAGAGGATCAGCCCGGTGGCCCAGAACGCGTACCGCTTCGACCGGGTGCTGGGCTGCGCCACGGCCATCGCCGTGGTCTCGTCGATCACGAAGTGGGCGGTGACCGGCCGGCGCCAGCCGCGCAGGTCGACGATCTCCGACAGGGTCACGCCGTAGAAGGCGTTGCGGGCGCCGAGCAGGAGCGCCACGGGGATGGCCGCGAACGGCGAGCCGACGCCGACCGCGCCGACCAGCGCGACCTGCGAGGCGCCGCTGAACATCACCAGGCTGAGCACCGCCGTCTGCGCCAGCGAGAGCCCGCTGCCGGTCGACAACGCGCCGAACGCGGCCCCGAACGCCGCGGCGTAGAGGCCGAGCCCCACCGCCGCGCGGAGGATGCGGCCGCGGTCGGGGAGTGGTGACGGGTGGGGCACGTCCGGTTGCGGGTCGGGCACGTCCGCACGCTAGCCAGCCGGTCCGACGTCCGGCCCGCTTTTCCACGCCTCGGCCCGCTCCTCGGCCCGCGCCGCCCACCCGTCCTCGGGCGCAAAGGTTGGGGAGGGGTCGGGACGGCAGGGACGGCCGGAGGGCGCTGCGTAGAGTGCCCGTCGTGACCGACCGGAACGACCACGGGGCGCGGGCGCTGGTCATCAACGGGACGGTCGGGGTCGGCAAGACCACCACGGCCGACCTGGTCGGCGACCGGTGGCGCGAGGCCGGCATCCCCGGGGCGGTGATCGACGTCGACGGGCTCCGCCGGGCCTGGCCGGCGCCGCCGGACGACCCGTTCCACGCCACGCTCGGGCTGACCAACCTGGCCGCGGTGGTGGCCAACCACGTCCGGGCCGGAGCCCTCCGGCTGGTGCTGGCCGACGTGCTCGAGGACCGGTCCCAGCGCGACCGGCAGCAGCGCGCCATCGGGCTGCCCACCACGGTGGTCCGGCTCCGCGCCGACCCCGACCGGATCGTCCCGCGGCTGGCCGCACGGCACCGCGACGACCACGACGGCGGCGCCGGGCTGGCCTGGCACCTGGCCCGGGTCACCGAGCTGCAGGCGATCCTCGACGCCGCGGACGTCGACGACGCGGTGGTCGACGTCACCGAGTTCGACGCCCTCGCCGTGGTCGACCGGGTGCTGGCCGTCACCGGGTGGCCCGAATCCACACCCGAGTCCTGACCCCAGCCTTGACCCAGCCCTGACCCCGCGGTCGAGACGAGCCGATACCCGCTCGACCACGCTTCGTAGACTCGGACCCGTGCTCCGGACCCTCGACCTCCGCAACCGCGCGGGCGGCGATCGCGACTACCGCGACCTGCTGCCGCGTGCCGAGTTCGACGTGGACGCCGCCGTCGAGGTGGTGCGCCCGATCTGCGACGCCGTCCGCGACCACGGCGAGCACGCGCTGCGCGAGTACTCCGAACGGTTCGACCACGTCGTCCCGGAGCGCTTCCGGGTCCCGGCCGAGGCGCTGGGCCGCGCGCTCAACGAGCTCGACCCCGAGCTGCGGGCCGCCTTCGAGACCTCGATCACCCGCCGACGCACCGTGTCGCAGGCCGAACGCGGCGAGACCTCGGTCGAGGTCGAGCTCGCGCCCGGCGCGCACGTCGGCCAGCGGATGATCCCGGTCGGCCGGGTCGGGCTCTACGTCCCCGGCGGGCTCGCCCCGCTGGCCTCGAGCGTGATCATGAACGTGGTGCCGGCGCAGGTGGCCGGGGTCGGCTCGCTGGCCCTCGCCTCACCGCCGCAGCGGGAGTTCGGCGGGCTGCCGCACCCCAACATCCTGGCGCTCTGCGCGCTGCTCGGGATCGACGAGGTGTACGCCGTCGGCGGTGCCCAGGCGGTGGCGATGTTCGCCCACGGCGTCCCCGGGCTGTGTCCGCGGGTCGACCTGATCACCGGCCCGGGCAACATCTACGTGGTGGCGGCCAAGCGGCTGCTCAAGGGTCTGGTGGGCATCGACTCCGAAGCCGGCACCACCGAGATCGGGATCCTCGCCGACGACAGCGCCGATCCGGTCTTCGTGGCCGCCGACCTGGTCTCGCAGGCCGAGCACGACCCGAACGCGGCCGCCGTCCTGGTCACCGACTCCGAGCCGCTGGTCGCCGCGGTGGCCGCCGAGCTCGACCGCCAGGTGCCGGCCAGCAAGCACGCCGACCGGATCCGCACCGCGCTGACCGGCCCGCAGTCCGCGGTGATCATGGTCGCCGACCTCGAGCAGGGGCTCGACGTGATCAACGCCTATGCCGCCGAGCACCTCGAGCTGCAGGTCCGCGACGCGGCCGGGGTGGCCGGCCGGATCCGCAACGCCGGCGCGATCTTCGTCGGGTCCTACAGCCCGGTCTCGCTCGGCGACTACTCGGCCGGCAGCACCCACGTGCTGCCCACCGGCGGCTGCGCCTGCCACTCGTCCGGGCTCAACGTCAAGAGCTTCCTCCGCGCCGTCCACGTGATCGACTACGACGCCGACGCGCTGGCGGCGATCGGGCACGGCGTCGAGCTGTTCGCCGAGGCCGAGGACCTGCCCGCGCACGCCGCCGCGATCACCGCCCGGCTGGACCGGGTCGCGGACCGGCGGGGGACTGGGCGGCCGGGCACCGGAGCGGACGCGTGACCGCCTCCGCACCGGGCCGGGCCGGCACCGCCGCGCCGCGGCTCGCCGACCTGCCGCTGCGTCCGGAGCTGGCCGGGGAGGAGCCGTACGGTGCCCCGCAGCTGGACGTCCCGGTCTGCCTCAACGTCAACGAGAACCCCTACCCACCGGGGGAGCAGGTGGTGGCCGACGCCGCCGCCGCGGTGGCCGCGGCGATGCGCGGGCTCAACCGCTATCCCGAGCGCGACGCCCTGGCGCTCCGCGCCGACCTGGCCGGATACCTCGGCCACGGGTTGACCGCCGACCACGTCTGGGCGGCCAACGGCAGCAACGAGGTGATGCTGCACGTCCTGCAGGCCTTCGGCGGCCCCGGACGCAGTGTGCTGTCGTTCGCCCCGACGTACTCGATGTACCCGGAGTACGCGCGCGACACCCACACCCGGTTCGTCACCCACCCGCGCCGCGACGACTTCACCCTCGACGTCGACGGGTGTCTCGCCGCCATCGCCGACCAGCGACCGGACGTCGTGCTGGTCGCCAGCCCGAACAACCCGACCGGCACCGCGGTGGGGCTCGACGTGGTCACCGCGATCTGCCGGGCCGCCCCGGGGGTGGTGGTGGTCGACGAGGCCTACCACGAGTTCGCCCGGCCGGGGACGCCGAGCGCGCTCGAGCTGCTGCCCGAGTTCGGCCGGCTCGCGGTCAGCCGCACCATGAGCAAGGCGTTCGCCTTCGCCGGCGGCCGGCTGGGCTACCTGGCCGCCGCCCCGGCGTTCGTCGAC
The DNA here is from genome assembly GCF_014137855.1 of Microlunatus kandeliicorticis. GTDB lineage: Bacteria > Actinomycetota > Actinomycetes > Propionibacteriales > Propionibacteriaceae > Microlunatus > Microlunatus kandeliicorticis. The sequence goes on along the minus strand of NZ_JACGWT010000004.1, from coordinate 352,428 downwards.
GCGCTGCGGATCGTCCGGCTGCCCTACCACCTCTCGGCGGTCACCCAGGCGGTCGCCCGGGTGGCGCTGGCCCACGCCCGGGAGATGCTGGCCCAGGTGGCCGCGCTCCGCGCGGCCCGGGACGACCTCGCCGGGTGGCTCCGCGGCCGCGGGCACGAGGTGGCCGACTCCGACGCCAACTTCGTGCTGTTCGGCCGGTTCGCCGACCGGCACGCGGTCTGGCAGGGCCTGCTCGACCGCGGGGTGCTGATCCGCGAGACCGGGCCGGACGGCTGGCTGCGGGTCTCGGCCGGCACCCCGGCCGAGATGGAGGCGTTCAAGACCGCGCTCACCGAGGTGCTCGACGCCTCCGCGGGCGGGACCACCGACCATGATCAGGAGCAGAGCCGATGAGCCACCGGACCGCCGAGCTGGCCCGCTCCACCTCGGAGTCCAGCGTCTCGGTGTGGATCGACCTCGACGGCACCGGGGAGTCCGAGATCTCCACCGGGGTGGGGTTCTACGACCACATGCTCACCGCGCTCTCCCGGCACGGGCTGCTCGACCTCAAGATCACCAGCCACGGTGACACCCACATCGACGCCCACCACGTGGTCGAGGACACCGCCATCGTGCTCGGCCAGGCGATCCGCACCGCGCTCGGCGACAAGCGCGGCATCCGCCGGTTCGGGGACGCGCTGGTGCCGCTCGACGAGGCGCTGGCCCGGGCCGTGGTCGACGTCTCCGGTCGGCCCTACTGCGTCCACACCGGCGAGCCCGCCGGCCAGGAGCACGTGCTGATCGGCGGTGGCGTCGGGCCGGGCTTCCCGCAGGGCGGCGCGCCCTACACCGGGTCGCTCACCCGGCACGTGATGGAGACGCTGGCCTTCCACGCCCACCTCTGCCTGCACCTCACGGTGCTCGCCGGCCGGGACCCGCACCACGTCGTGGAGGCGCAGTTCAAGGCGCTGGCCCGGGCTCTCCGGTTCGCGGTCGAGCCGGACCCGCGGGTCAGCGGCATCCCCAGCACCAAGGGCGCGCTGTGACCGTTCCCGGTCGCCGGGTGGTGGTGCTCGACTACGGCTCGGGCAACCTGCGTTCCGCCGAGCGAGCGCTGGCCGCCACCGGCAGCAGCGTCACCGTGACCGCCGACCGTCGAGCCGCGCTCGAGGCGGACGGGCTGGTCGTCCCCGGGGTCGGCGCCTTCGCCGCCTGCATGGACGGGCTGCGCGCCGTCGGGGGCGACGAGATCATCGCCGAACGGGTCGCGCACGACCGGCCGGTGCTCGGGATCTGCGTCGGTCACCAGGTGCTGTTCAGTGCGGGCGTCGAGCACGGCGAGCGCACCCCCGGTTGCGGCCGCTGGCCCGGGGTGGTCGAGCAGCTGCGGAGCACCCGGCTGCCGCACATGGGCTGGAACACCGTCGACGTCACCCCCGGGTCCCGGCTCTTCGCCGACGTCGAGGACGAGCGCTTCTACTTCGTCCACTCCTACGGGGTGCGGGCCGCGGCCGACGACCGGCCGGACGCCGCCCTCAGCTGGACCGAGCACGACGGCGACACCGTGCTGGCGGCGGTCGAGGACGGCCCGCTCAGCTCGACCCAGTTCCACCCCGAGAAGTCCGGCGCGGCCGGCGCCCGGCTGCTCCGCAACTGGGTCGCCACGCTGTGACCGCGCCGGCCAGCGACCCGGTCCCCGGCGGTGAGCCCGACGCCCCGGTCGAGGCGGTGATCTTCGACCTCGGTGGCGTGGTGCTGCGCTGGGACCCGCGGCTCGCCTACGCCCGGGTGCTGCCCGAGGACGAGATCGACGGCTTCCTGGCCGAGATCGACTTCCCGGCCTGGAACCGCCTGCACGACGCCGGGCGTCCGTGGGCCGACGGCGAGCAGGAACTGCTCGAGCGGTTCCCGCACCGCGAGGAAGCGGTCCTGGCCTACCGGCAGCACTTCGACCACGCGATCCCGGGCATGGTGCCCGGCACCGCCGCGGTCGTCGCCGAGCTCCAGCGCCGCGGTACGACCCTGGTCGCGCTGACCAACTGGGCCGCCGACACGTTCGCCGCGACCCGGCCGCGCTTCGACGTCCTCGACCGGTTCGCCGGGATCGTCGTCTCGGGCACCGAGAAGCTGGCCAAGCCCGACCCGGCGATCTTCCGGTTGCTGCTCGACCGCTACGGGCTCGACCCGGTGACCACGGTGTTCGTCGACGACTCGGCCGCGAACTGCGCGGCCGCCCGCCGGCTCGGGCTGCGCACGGTCACCTTCACCGACGCCGCCGCGCTCCGCTGCGAGCTCGCCGCGCTCGGGCTCGTCGGTGCTCCGCCCGCGCTCGACGTCGACGTCCACCACCTGGTCGAGCGGGCCGTCTGGGAGGAGGCGCGGGTGATCGGTCGCTACCCGTGGTCGACCCGCGGCCTGGACTACGAGCAGGCCGGCTTCGTCCACACCGCGTTCGCCGACCAGGTCGAGGGGGTCCGGGCCCGCAGCTTCGCCGACATCGACCCGGACGACCTGCTCCGGGTCACGCTGCCGGCCGGCACCGCACCGATCCTGGTCGAGCCGGCCCCGGCGAGTCTGACCACCGGGCCGGACGCCGACCCGACCGCCGCCCGGGGCTTCCCGCACCTCTTCGCGCCGCTCGACCCGGCCGGGGTCAGCGTCGTCGCGCCGCTCGGCTGATCCGGCCGAGCACCGCCGCGGTCGCCTGGTGTGCGACCCGGTGCACGGTGCCTCCGGTCCGCGGACGCGCCGGGACCGGAACGCGGCCGTTGCTGCGCCTGGCCCCGTCCGGCCCGGTGAGCGCCGTGCCGACCACCGTCCCGACCACCGGCAGCCGCAGGGTCCGCCGCTTGAGCCGGCTGAGGGCCCGCCGGTGGGCGGACGGCTGTGGCGGCTGACCGGGGAGGTCGAGCCGGGTCAGCCGGCGCCGGGTGAAGTAGCGGGTCAGCGTCCGCCGGTCCTCGGCGGCCAGTCGGGCCAGCTGCGCCACCGCCACGGGCCGCAGCTGCGGCACCACCGTCGGCTGCATGCAGTAGGCCACCGCCGCCACCAGCCCGTCGAGCTCGGCGCCGGGCGCCACCGCCCCACCGCCCCTGCCGGCGAACAGTGCGTCGGCGATCACCAGGGGGATCCGGTTGCTGTTCGCGTACGGGGTGAGCCGGCCGAGCACCAGCGGCGTGCCCACCGCGACCGCGTCCAGCCCGAGCAGGAACCGGGCGGTGGCCAGCCCGGTGGAGAAGCAGCTCACCACCAGCGCGGGCGGGTCGTCGATCATGGCCAGCTCGGCCACCCCGGGGCCGTCGTCGACCACCAGCGTGACGCCGAGCTCGGCCGCGATCTCGCGCAGCGCCCAGCCGGCGGCCGGCGGCGCGCTCGGGTGCTTCTTGAACACGCAGCGGTCGATCCCGCGACCGGCCACCTCGGCGATCATCGCCCGGTGCAGCTCGGTCTCCTCCTCGGTGCTGATCAGCCCGAGGCTGGGCAGGTACTGGCCGAGCACCAGGGCGTGCGGGCGGTGGCCGGCCCCCCGGTCGTGATCACGGTCGTGATCAGCGTCGTGATCATGGTCGTGATCAGGGGCGGTGCCGACCACGCCGCGGAGCACCTCACGGACCGCGGCGGCCGGCACCGTCCGGTGCTCGGGTCGGTGCTCGGCGAGCAGCTGGGGACGCAGCCCGGGCACCAGGTCGACGTAGCAGAGCCCACGGATCCGCTGGCCCAGCTCGGTGGGCAACGGTTTGCGGGTGGGGGAGTAGGTCATCAGCCCGTCCGAGTGCGTCCACAGCTCGGCGTGCCGGAAGATCCGGGCCAGCGCCGGCGCCGGGTTCACCTGCACCGAGTCCATGATCACCGAGCCGGGCGCGGCGTCGAGCTCCCAGAAGCGGACCAGCAGCTGCGACCACATCTCCAGCTCGTCGGCGCGCGGCGCGAACTGCACTGGCCGCCGCGGGGCGACCAGCGGTGCCAGGTCGATCACCCGGTCGAACCGCTTGGCCACCTCGGCGAACCCGGTCTGCCGGTCCAGCGGCACCGACAGCTCGGGAGCCTGGCTGGAGTCGGCGAGCAGCAGGATCCGTTCGCCGTCGGGGTCGGGCAGCGCGCCGACGTCGACCGCGGCGGCCAGGCTGAGGCACTGGTAGAAGGTCGAGGCGACCACCAGCTGGCTCACTCGATCACCGCCTGGTGCGCGAGGCTGCCGACGACCCGGCCGCGGACTGCCGCCACCCGGCTGTGCCCGGACCAGAAGCCGGCGTCGACCTCGTCACCGACGGCTCGGCCGACCACCGGCCGGAGCAGCCGGCGACGCTCCTCCGACAGCCCGGCGAACGCGTGCGCCAGGGCCGCCTCCGGCACCTGCTGGACCAGCGGCCGGGCCCGGCGGTGCAGCGCGGTGGCGTCGGCCAGCCGCATCAGGTGCTGGCGCGACAGGTGGTGGGCCAGCACGCCGAGGAACATCCGGGCCGCCTTGGGCCAGAACCGGTCGGCCTCGTGATCATCGCGGACCAGACCGAAGACCTGCGCGAAGGCGGGCAGGAAGTCGAGCTGACGCCGGTCGACGATCTGGGTCAGCGAGGTCGCGCTGCCGCGCCGGTAGAGGATGCCGGGGCTGTCGACCACCGCGTAGGACGCGGCGCGCAGGTGCAGACCCCAGCACCACGGCCGGTCCTCGGCGGTGAACAGGCCTTCGGGGAAGGACAGCAGCGGCAGCACCCGGCGGTCGAACAGCCCCGCCCAGGCGTAGCAGTAGTCGATCATGGTCGTGGCGGTCTCGGGCAGGATCGAGGCGCGCGGGTCGAGCCGGACGTGCCGGACGGCCTGGGGCGCGCGGACCTGCTGCCGGCGACCCGCGGTGCTGCGGACGTGATCGGTCCGGACGAAGTCGACGTCCAGCCGGCGGATCCACCGCAGCAGGGTGGACAGCTGTCCCGGGGACAGCCAGTCGTCGCCGTCGAGGAACCCGAGGTAGTGGCCCCGGGCGGCCCGCAGTCCCTGGTTGCGGGCCGAGGCCAGCCCCACCGGGGTCGCGTTGCGGAGGATCTCCAGACCGGGCAGCCGGTTCCGGAACGAGGCGGCGACGTCGGCGGTCCGGTCGGTCGACCCGTCGTCCACCACGACCACCTGCAGGGCGTCGGGTCCGGAGAGGTCGTCGAGCTGCCGGACCAGGCTGGTCAGGCAGTCGGCCAGGTAGTGGTCGAGGTCCTTGGCCGGGACGATGATCGAGATCTCGGGTGCACGGGGATCGGGTGCGGACATCTGGTCCTGTCGGGGTAGCGGACGACCCTGCCGGGCCCGGTCGTGACCGACGCTAGGCGGGCCCGGCAACGAGTCGGTGACGCCGACGTGAACACCCACCGTGCCGTCCGGGACCCGGCCACCCAGCGTCCGTCGGCTGTTCACGTGTCGTTCGTCTGCGGATGGGTGTCCGTCCGGTTCGCCTTCCTAGCTTCGGGTTCGACGCAGACGCGACCGCCGTCCCGGATCGGCCGGGACACGACCGGAAGGCCACCCCAGGTGAGCAACCACGACGCCCGCACCCGCACCATCGGCACCAAGACTGTCGGCCCCGGCCACCCGGTATTCGTCACCGGCGAGATCGGGATCAATCACAACGGCGAGCTGGAGAACGCCTTCGGGCTGATCGACGCCGCGGCCGCCGCCGGCTGCGACGCGGTCAAGTTCCAGAAGCGCACCCCCGAGATCTGCACCCCGCGCGACCAGTGGGACATCGAGCGCGACACCCCGTGGGGCCGGATGACCTACATCGACTACCGGCACCGGGTCGAGTTCGGGTTCGACGAGTACCGCGCCATCGACGCCTACTGCGCGCAGCAGGGGATCGCCTGGTTCGCCTCCCCGTGGGACGTCGAGTCGGTCGACTTCCTCGAGCAGTTCGACGTGGCCGCGCACAAGGTCGCCTCGGCCTCGCTGACCGACGACGAGCTGCTCCGCCGGCTCCGCGCCACCGGCCGCACCGTGGTGCTGTCCACCGGGATGTCCACCCCGCGGCAGATCCGGCACGCGGTCGAGGTGCTCGGCAGCGACAACATCGTGCTCTGCCATGCCACCAGCACCTACCCGGCCAAGGCCGAGGAGCTCAACCTCCGCATGATCAACACGCTGGCCGCGGAGTTCCCGAACGTCCCGATCGGCTACTCCGGGCACGAGACCGGCCTGCAGACCACGCTGGCCGCGGTCGCCCTCGGCGCCACCTTCGTCGAGCGGCACATCACCCTCGACCGGGCCATGTGGGGCTCGGACCAGGCGGCGTCGGTCGAGCCGGGCGGTCTGCAGCGGCTCGTCCGCGACATCCGCGCGGTGGAGGCCTCGCTCGGCGACGGCGTCAAGAAGATCTACGAGGGTGAGCTGGCGGCGATGAAGAAGCTGCGCCGGGTGCGCGGCGACGTCGACGAGCAGGTGCTGGTCGGGGCCTGAGCGGTCGACCGGCCCATCCTCACCGGACGCGCTCGCCCGACACCCACACCCACGGAGGACCCGATGTCCCCGCAGACCCCTTCGACCCGCCCGCCGTCCCCGCTGCCGACGGGGGAGACCCCGCACCGTGACGTGGTCGCGCTGGTGGAGAGCCCGGCGCAGCTGCTGAACGTGATCGAGTGGGCGCACGCCCGCTGCTCGACCGGCGACGGCGAGCCGCAGCTGTCGCCGCACCGGATCGGCGCCGGGGCCACCGTGGTGGTGCTGGCGCCGGCCCAGGCGGCCGGCCGCGAGCAGCTGCGGGCGATGGCCGGGCTGGCCCGCTCGGTCGGGTTCGCCGTGGTCTGGTACGACCTCCGCGGGTCGGCGGCCGGTCGGCTGTCCTGCTGGCCGGGGCTGCTCGGCTGGGTCCGGGCGGCCCGGACGCTGGTGGTCGGCGACCCGTTCTCGGGGCCGATCCAGCTGCTGCTCGGCGCCTCCACCGCCCGCGAGGTGGTGGTGGTCGACGACGGGAGCGCCACCTTCGAGCTGGTCGAGCTGCTGGCCCGCGGCGACGACCTGATCCGCTGGCACCGCGGCGGCCGGGCCGGCGCGGTGCGCCGGCGGGTCGCGCGGACGGCCACCCGGCGACTGACGCCACGGCGGAAGCGCCCGGTCAGCCTGTTCACCGCGATGCCGGTGCACTCGCCGGTGCTGCCGGTGCTGCCCAACCGGCTGGCCTGGACCCGGCGCAGCTTCGGCCCGCCCACCGTGCTGCCGGGCGCCGACCTGATCGGCACCTCGCTGGTCGAGTCCGGAGTCATCGGTCTCTCGCCGTACCTGCGGGCGGTCGGTGGGCTGACCCGCAGCCACGGGCTCGGCCGCTACCTGGCGCACCGCCGGGAGTCCGAGGAGAAGCTGCGGCGGATCGCCGACCTCGGGCTCGAGGTGGTCCGGCCCGAGCTGCCGCTGGAGATCGTGGCCCGGACCGGTCCGATCCGCCGGACGATGATCAGTTTCCCCTCCACCGTGGTGCACACGCTGCCGCCGCTGATCGCTGAGGTCGGCGCCCGGGTGCTGGTCTGCGAGATCGACCGCGACTGGTTCGTCCCGGCGCAGGTCGATGGCAGCTCGGCCGGCTTCCTGAGCGGGGTCAGCGACGCCGCCCGGCGCGCCCACGGCCTCGCGACGGTCGGCGCCTGACCGCTCCGACGTGCCACGGCGGACGCCGTCTCCCGGCTCCGCGGCGGGTCGGTGAGCCGGTCGGACTCGGATAGGGTCACCGGGTGAGTTCGTTGGTGCTGCTGCCCGCCGTCGACGTGGCGGGCGGCCAGGCGGTGCAGCTGGTGCAGGGCCGGGCCGGGAGCGAGAAGCGGTTCGGCGACCCGCGTCAGGCGGCCCGCCGGTGGGCCGAGGCCGGCGCCGAGTGGATCCACCTGGTGGACCTCGACGCGGCGTTCGGCCGCGGCAGCAACGCCGCGGTGATCGGCGAGGTCATCGCCGAGGTGGCCAGCGTGGTCGGGCTCAAGGTCGAGCTCTCCGGCGGGATCCGCGACGCCGCCAGCCTCGACCGCGCCCTCTCCACCGGGTGCGCCCGGGTCAACATCGGCACCGCCGCGCTCGAACGTCCCGAGTGGGTGGCCGAGATCATCGCCGAGCACGGCGAGCGGATCGCCGTCGGCCTGGACGTGAAGTCCGATCCCGACGGCGAGCACCACCGGCTGGCCGCGCGCGGCTGGACCACCGAGGGCGGGGACCTGTTCGAGACGCTGGACCGGCTCGACGCCGAGGGCTGCGCGCGGTTCGTGGTCACCGACGTCGCCTCCGACGGCATGCTGGCTGGGCCGAACTACCGGCTGCTGGCCCAGATCGCCGAGCGCACCTCCCGGCCGCTGGTGGCCAGCGGCGGCATCTCCACCCTCGACGACATCGAGCGGCTCGCCGCCCTGGTGCCCGACCGGCCCGGCGAGCCCGGCGTCGAGGGCGCGATCATCGGCACCGCGCTCTACGTCGGCAACTTCACCCTGACCGACGCGCTGGCCACCGCGCGCGGCGAGCGCCCGGCCGGAGCGGTGCGGTGACGGTCGCGCCCGCCGAGACCTTCCAGCGCGCCACCGCGGCCGACCACCCCGGCCCCACGGTCGACGGGCGGCTCCGCGACCTGCTGGCCGGCAAGGTGATCGTGATGACCGGGGTCACCGGGTTCATCGGCGAGCAGCTGCTGTGGAAGATGCTGGTCGAGCTGCCCGACACCACGGTGGCCGTGCTGGTCCGCCGCAAGGGCTCGGCCAGTGCCCGCGACCGCACGCTCGCGGTCGTCCGGAAGAAGATCTTCGCCGGGGTCCGGGAGGCGGCCGGTGGCCCGGAAGCCCTGCTGGAGCAGCGGATCCGGGTCATCGAGGGTGACCTGCCCAACGTTCCCGCGCTGCCGCGCGACCTCGACGTGGTGGTGCACTGCGCCGGCGACGTATCCTTCGACCCGCCGATCGACCAGGCCTTCCGCACCAACGTCATCGGCACCGAGGCGCTGATGGACCGGATGCTCGAGGCCTGCACCGGCGAGGACGGCGAGCTGGTCCGGATCCCGCACTACGTCCAGATCTCCACCGCCTACACCGCCGGCCGGCGGCGCGGGGCGATCGGCGAGGCCCCGCACGCCCACGACATCGACTACCGGGCCGAGACCGCGGCCGGGCTGGCCATGCGCGACCTGATCGAGGCCGAGTCGCGGACGTCGGCGCAGCTGACCCGGCTGCGTAAGGAGGCCGAGCGCGACCACCGCGCCGCCGGCTACCTCACCACCGCCGCCGACACCGAGCGCCGCCGCAAGGAGTGGGTGCAGGCCAAGCTGGTCGAGGCCGGCACCGAACGGGCCCGCTCGCTCGGCTGGACCGACGTCTACACGTTCACCAAGGCGCTGGGTGAGCGGGTGGTCGCCGACAAGGGCGCGCACATCCGCACCTCGGTGGTCCGGCCCTCGATCGTCGAGTCCTCGCTCGTCCACCCCTACCCGGGCTGGATCGAGGGCTTCAAGATGGCCGAGCCGCTGATCCTGGCCTATGGCCGCGGCGAGTTGCCCGAGTTCCCGGCCTCCCCGGACTCGGTGATCGACGTCGTCCCGTGCGACCACGTGGTCAACGCGACCATCGCGGTCTGCGCGACCGAGCCGGAGATCGGGGTCTGCGAGTACTACCACGTCAGCTCCGGCGCCCGGAACCCGATCACCTTCTCCGGCTTCTACATCCACATCCGCAACTACTTCCTGGCCCACCCGTTCGAGGGCGGCGCCCGGGGCGCGGCGCGGCTGCCGCAGTGGAAGTTCCCCGGCGCGGCCTCGGTCGAGCGGCTGCTGTCCACCTCCGAGCGGGCGCACGCGCTGGCCGACCGGGCGGTGCTCAAGCTCCCGCGCTCCGAGCGCACCCGCAAGTTCGCCCGCGACCTCGACCGGACCCGGTCGCGGCTGGACTTCCTGCGCCGCTACCTCAGCCTCTACAACGAGTACGCGCAGTCCGAGCTGCACTTCGTCGACGACAACACCCTGCGGTTGAGCCGTTCGCTCGACCCGGCCGACCAGCCGGTCTTCGCCTGCGACACCGCGGTGGTCGACTGGACCGAGTACGTCGAGCGGATCCACTGCCCGTCGATCACCGCCCCGGTCCGTCGGCTCGACGCGCTCCGCCGCAAGCGCGGGTCGCGGGCCAGCACCTGGGCCGACCTGAGCAGCGACGAGGGGATGCGCCGGGCCAAGGCCGACCCGGAGGCGCACCGGGTGCTGGCCGCCTTCGACCTCGACGGCACGATCATGTCGACCAACGTGATCGAGCAGTACCTGTGGTCGCGGCTGCCCGAGCTGGACCGGGCCCACCAGCTGGCCGAGCTCGGTTCGGTGCTCCGCTCGCTGCCCAGCTATCTGCGGGTCGAGCGGCGCGACCGCGGGGCGTTCCTGCGCGCGGTCTACCGGCGTTACGCCGGGGCCGACCTGGCCGCGCTCGAGGAGTTCGTCGACACCACGATGGCCGGCGAGATCCTCGGCCGGCTCAGCCCGGACGCGGTCCGCCGGGTCCGCGAGCACCGCGAGGCCGGGCACACCACCATCCTGATCACCGGCTGCATCCGGCCGCTGACCCGGCCGCTGGCGCCGCTGTTCGACGTCATCGTGGCCGCCGACCTCGCCGTCGACGCCCGTGGCCGGTGCACCGGCTTCCTCACCGGCCCGCCGCTGGTCGGCGAGTCCCGGGCCGCCTGGCTCAACCACTACGCGTCGCTGCACGACATGGACCTGTCGCGCAGCTTCGCCTACGCCGACAGCCACTCCGACCTGCCGATGCTGTCCTGCGTCGGACGTCCGGTCGCGGTCAGCCCGGACGTCCCGCTGATGCGGGCCGCGGCCGGCCAGTCCTGGACCACGGTCGAGTGGAAGATCCGTCCGCAGAACTCGCGCTGGACGCTGTCCCGGCTGACCGCCGAGGAACGCACCGACCCGCCCGAGCTGACCGGCGCCCCGTCCGGGGACCCGTCCCCGGCCCCGCGCCCCGTACGAGGAGACTCCTGAGATGGCCCGCCCCGGTTTCGTGCTCGAGGTCGACGAGCGCACCCCGCCGCTGCTGGTGCACGACGGTCCGCGGCTGCGGACCGAGCAGTTCCCACTCGGCACCGAGGTCGTCTACCCGCCCGACCCGGCGACCCCGGTGGACGACCTGACCGAGGCGATCGACGCCGCCTGCGCGCACCCGGTGGGCTCCGACCCGCTGGCCGACCGGCTCCGCCCCGGGATGCGGCTCACCCTGGTCTTCGACGACCTCAGCAGCCCCGGCGTCCGGCTCCGCAGCCCGGACGTCCGCGGCCGGGTCGTCGAGCGGGTGCTGACGCTGGCCGCCGCGGCCGGCGTCGACGACGTCGTGCTGGTCGGGGCCCGCGGGCTCGAACGGCGCAGCACCGACACCGAGCTCCGGCGGGTGCTGGGCGAGCGGGTCTTCCGCAGCTTCCACGGCGACGGCCGGCTGCTCCAGCACGACGCCGAGGACCGTGACGGGCTGACCGTGCTCGACCCGGGCGGCGACGGTGCGCCCGAGGTCGCGATCCACCGCCGGGTGGCCGAGTCCGACCTCGTCGTGCTGGTCCACCTGGTGACCCGGCCGGGCGCGGGCGGGCTCGAGCTGATCGCTCGCGGGCTCGGCTCGCCGGCCACCGCCACCGCCCCCCGCGCGGTCGAGCTGATCGGCGCCGCGGTGCCGGTCTTCGCGCTCGACGCGGTGGTCTCGGTGCAGCGGTACGGCGGCCGGCTCGAGTTCCTCGGCCGCCGCGAGTGGGAGTGGGGGCTGGCCGCGCAGGGCGCCTACCAGGCGGTCTCGCGCGGGCTGTCAGCCGCACCGAGCCGCTGGGCCGACCGGCTGGCCGGCGGCCGCGAGGCGTCGGCGACCGTCAGCCTGGTCACCGCCGGTGACCCGACCGCCGTCGCCGCCGCCAGCGCCGCGCACGTGGCCGAGCACCTGCGGGTCCAGGTCGACGGGCAGGCCGACGTCCTGGTGGTCGGTGCGCCCGACCCCACGCCTTACAGCATCGACTCGCTGACCAACCCGGTGCTGGCGTTGTGGAACGCGCTGGTGCCCGGCGTCGGGGCGACCACCGGCACACCGCTGGTCCGCGAGGGCGGCGCGGTGGTGCTCTACCACCCGCTGAGCACCCAGTTCAGCGCCCTGCACCACCCGTCCTACGTCGACTTCTTCTCCTCGGTCCTCCCGGTGACCGCCGACCCGGCGCGGCTGGCCGAGGACTTCGAGTCGAAGTTCGCCGAGGACCCCTGGTGGCGCAACCTCTACCGGACCGCGCACGCCTTCCACGGCGTCCACCCGTTCCACCGCTGGTACGAGCTGGCGCCGGTGCTGGCCCACTGCGGCGACGTGGTGGCCGTCGGCGCCGACCGGGCGGCCGCGTCCCGGCTCGGGCTGCGGGCCGCCTCGACGCTGGCCGACGCGCTGGAGATCGTCGCCGCGGGCGTCGGGCACAGCCCGCGGATCCGCTATCTCCGCAACGCCGCCCCGGTCTCGGCCGATGTCCGCTGAGCTCTGGTCCCGCACCGGCGGTGCGGGAACGACCGCGGGGAACGGGAACGACTGGGCCCGGTCGCCGCTGGCCGGGCTGGTCCGCCGCCCGCTCCAGGCGCTGACCCTCGGCCCGGTGCTCCGCTCGCTGGTGGCGGTGGAGGCGCGCGGCGCGGACGACCTCGCCGAGACCGCGACCGGCCCGGCCGGCACCGTCGGCCCGGTGATCATCGCGGCCAACCACGCCAGCCACCTCGACACCCCGGTGCTGCTCAGCGCGCTGCCGGGCGCGCTGCGCCGCCGGACCGTGGTGGCCGCGATGGGCGGCGCGCTCTTCGACAGCGGCTGGCGGCGCCAGGCGTCCGCGCTGCTGTTCAACGCGGCGCTGCTCGGCGGCGGACACCGCCCCGGCGGGGTGAGCGCCGACGCCCTGCTCGCCGAGGGCTGGAGCCTGCTGGTCTATCCCGAGGGCGGGCGCTCGGTCGACGGCTTCCTCGGCCGGTTCGCCGACCTGGCCGCCGAACTGGCCATCCGGCACCGGCTGCCGCTGGTCCCGGCGGGGGTGCGCGGGACGTACGCGGTGCTGCCCAAGGGCCGGCCGTGGCCGGTCCGGTCGGGGCGCGACCACCCGGCCCGGTCGCGGATCAGCGTCGGGTTCGGCCCCGCGCTGCGGCCCGGCCCGGGCGAGGACGTCCGGTCGGTCGGCGACCAGCTGGCCGCCGCGGTGACCCGGCTGATCGACGAGGACGCCACCACCTGGTGGGAGGCCCAGCGGCACCCGCGGCCGGCGGGGGAGTCGGTGGACCCGCCGGTCGGGAGCTGGCGGCGGATCTGGCAGCAGACCCAGCCGCCGGGCAAGGGCGGGCAGCGCTCGCGCCGCCGGATCTGGGTCCGCTGAGCGCTCCGGACTAGGATCGGAGTCATGTCCGGACACTCCAAGTGGGCCACCACCAAGCACCAGAAGGCCGTGGTCGACGCACGTCGTGCGAAGTCGTTCGCGAAGCTGATCAAGAACATCGAGGTCGCCGCCCGGCTCGGCGGCGGCGATCCGGACGGCAACCCGACGCTCTACGACGCGATCCAGAAGGCCCGGAAGACCTCGGTCCCCAAGGACAACATCGACCGCGCGGTCAAGCGCGGCTCGGGTGCCGAGTCCGGCGGAGCCGACTACGAGACGCTGATGTACGAGGCCTACGGCCCGGCCGGTGTCGCGCTGCTGATCGAGTGCCTCACCGACAACCGCAACCGCTCGGCCTCCGACGTCCGGGTCGCCGTCACCCGCAACGGCGGCACGATGGCCGACGTCGGCTCGGTGGCCCGGGTGTTCAACCGCAAGGGCGTCGTGGTGGTCGGCAAGACCCAGGGCGACCGGACCCTCACCGAGGACGACGTGCTCGAGGCGACCCTCGAGGCCGGGCCCGAGGACGTCAGCGACCTCGGTGAGGCGTTCGAGGTGCTCTGCGACCCGGCCGACGTGGTCAAGGTGCGCACCGCCGTCCAGGAGGCCGGTCTGGACTACGAGTCCGCCGAGGTCGAGTTCGTCCCCGAGTTCACCCAGCCCGTCGACGCCCCCACCATGGAGAAGGTCGAGCGGATCATCGAGGCCCTCGAGGACTCCGACGATGTCCAGAACGTCTACGCCAACTTCGAGGCCCCCGAAGGCGCCCTGGTCGACGCCTGACCGGGTCGGACGGCCCGCGGGTCGATGCCTGCCCGCGATAGCCGACCCGCTCGTCTGTCGGCCCCCCGCCTGCGTCCTGCAAAGTCGCGTTCGGGCGGGCGTTGCACACGATGCAGCAGCGAGCGGTGTCGTGCTGGGGTTCGGCTGGCAGGTGCTTCGCAGTGTTGGCCGGACGGGCGCAGTGTTGTCCGATCCCTCAGGCCTGTGGATGACCGCCCTACGGCAGGCTCGCGGTCGGCACGCTGCTCGCGTGACGACACGGCCCGCGCAGCACACCCGAGACCTCCTGCACCAAGGCTTCACTCACGACGAGCTTCGGCGTGACGTCTCCCGTGGTCGACGGAGCCGGCTGCGTCGCGGCAGCTATCTCGACGAGCCGGACCCGGCCGAGATCGACGCCGTCCACCGGCACCGTTTGCTGGTCGCCGCGACCCTGCCGCTCTGCGATCCGGGGTCGGTGCTGAGCCACCACTCGGCGGCCGTCGTCTGGGGCCTGCCGACCGCCGGGCTGCCGTCCCGGGTCCAGCTCACCCGCCAGCCGCCTCACAGCGGTCAAGACCGTGGGTGCGTCAACCTGCGGGTCGCCCGCCTGCACCCGGACGAGATCACCGAGGTCGACGGGCTCCCGGTCACCACACTGGCGCGCACGGTCGTCGATCTCGCCCGCGCGCTGCGCCTGGAGGAGGCGGTCGTCACCGGAGACGCGGCGCTTGCCGCCGGCCTCGATCGGGACGCCCTCGACACCGTCCTCGCCCTGTCGCGTCATCGTCCCGGAGTGATCCGCGCCCGCCGGGCATGCGCCTTCTTCGACGGCCGGAGCGAGTCCGACGGCGAGTCGGTCAGCCGGGTACGGCTCGCGGCGGCTGGCCTGCCCGCGCCGGAGCTGCAGCACGAGCTCCGGTCACCCGACGGTGAGTTCCTCGGCCGCGTCGACTTCTTCTGGCGCAAGCAGCGGACCGTCGGCGAGTTCGACGGCCGCGTGAAGTACGGCCGTCTTCTCCGGGCGGGAGAGCATCCGGGCGACGTCGTCTTCGCCGAGAAGCGCCGCGAGGACGCGATCCGCCGACTCGGGCTCGAGGTCGTCAGGTGGACGTGGCCCGACTGGGAACGACCGAGGCGCGTCGTCGGCTGGGTGGAGGACGCGTTCCGCCGAGCCGCGCAGCGCGGTCGGCGCTGAGCGTCACCTCGCCACCGGTCGTCGGCGGGCCATTCCTGATCCCACCGCACGAGCAACCTTGCGTCCGTTGCACGCACCTTGCGGCCGCTGCAGCAGACGCAACGATCGAGCAACGGACGCAATGACGGCTCTTGGGCCAGGCTCGGGGCCGGTGCGGGACGCCGGAATTGGGACGCCACGGGCGGCCGAGGCCGGGATGCCGGACCCGGACGCCGCGGGACGCCGAGTGCGGGACGCCGGGCGCGGACGCCGAACGCCTCATCACCCTGGTCTGTGCGCATCCGACTTTGCGTCCGTTCGATGTTGTTTGCGTCTGCTGCAGCAGCCGCAATGCATGGGGAACGGACGCAAAGTCGGGTCGGGGGTGGCGACTGAGCGGGTACAGAGTCTGGCGGCCCGCCTGCCTTCTGGCCGCCTTTCGGCCCCGGCTCAGGGCCCTGGCCTCACCATCGGCCATCGCCCCTCGGCCCCTGCCCTCGGCCCATGGCCCCGGCGTGGCGGAACCGTCCGGGACGCGGGCCGCTGCCTAGGATCGAACGACTGTTCGATCAGGCGGCCACCAGGAGGTCCGGATGCGGGTGCTGGGGATCGACCCCGGGCTGACCCGGTGCGGGTTCGGGGTGGTCGACGGGACGCCCGGACGCCCGCCCACCCTGGTCGCGGTCGACGTGGTCCGGACGCCGGTGGATGGCGAGCTGGCCCACCGGCTGCTCGCGCTCGAGGCGGCCTTCGAGCAGTGGGTGGTCACCCACCGCCCCGACCGGGTCGCGGTCGAGCGGGTCTTCGCCCAGCACAACGTCCAGACCGTGATGGGCACCGCGCAGGCCGCCGGCGTCGCGATGCTGGTCGCCGCCCGGCACGGCATCCCGGTCGCGCTGCACACCCCGAGCGAGGTCAAGGCGGCGATCACCGGCTCGGGCCGGGCCGACAAGCCCCAGGTCGGCGCCATGGTCACCCGGATCCTCCGGCTCGCCGAGACCCCCAAGCCCGCCGACGCCGCCGACGCGCTCGCGCTGGCCATCTGCCACGTCTGGCGCGGCTCGGCCGCCGGCCGGCTCGACGACGCGATGACCGCGGCCGCCGCGCAGTCCGCCCGGCAGCGCCAGGCCTTCGCCGCCGTCCGCCGCGGAGCCCGCCGGTGATCGCCCAGCTCCGCGGGACGGTGATCGGGCTCGGCCCCACCGCCGCCGTGATCGAGGTAGGCGGGTTCGGCGTCCGCGCGCTCTGCGGTCCCAACACCACCGCCGAGCTCCGGGTCGGCCAGCCCGCCACCCTGGCCACCTCGCTGGTCGTCCGCGAGGACTCGCTGACGCTGTACGGGTTCGGCAGCGACGAGGAGCGCGACTGCTTCGAGCTGCTGCAGACTGCGACCGGTGTCGGGCCGAAACTGGCCCAGGCCGCGCTCGCCGTGTTCACCCCCGACGACCTCCGCGAGGCTATCGTCACCGAGAACCTGGTGGCGCTCTGCCGGGTCCCCGGCGTCGGCCGCAAGGGCGCGCAACGGATCGTGATCGAGCTCAAGGACAAGGTGAACGCGCTCGCCGTCGGCACCCGGATCGCCACCCCGGAGCCGGGCGTCGCCGAGCCGGGCTGGCGCGAGCAGGTCTCGCAGGGCCTGCAGGGGCTCGGCTGGTCGGCCAAGGACGCCGAGGCCGCCTGCGACCGGGTCGAACCGCAGGCCGCCGAGCCGGGTGCCAGCGTCGCCGTGCTGATGCGCGCCGCGCTCCGCACCCTGGCCCGGTGAACCACGGTGCACCGGACGTCCGTGCCGAGCCCGGTGCGGACTGTCGGTGGTCGGTGACAACGTGACGGACGTGAGAATGGCGGGCGTGAGCGCCGAACGCGACCTGGTCGATCCCGAGCAGGATCCCGACGAGCGCGCCGCCGAGTCGGCGCTCCGGCCCACCAGCCTGGCCGATTTCGACGGCCAGCCTCGGGTCCGCGACCAGCTCGGGCTGGTGCTCGAGGCCGCCCGGCACCGCGACCACGTCCCGGACCACGTGCTGCTCTCCGGGCCGCCCGGGCTGGGCAAGACCACCCTGGCCATGATCATCGCCGCCGAGATGAACGCGCCGCTGCGGGTCAGCAGCGGCCCGGCGATCCAGCACGCCGGCGACCTGGCCGCGATCCTCTCCGGGCTGGTCGAGGGCGAGGTGTTCTTCCTCGACGAGATCCACCGGATGAGCCGCCCGGCCGAGGAGATGCTCTATCTGGCGATGGAGGACTTCCGGGTCGACGTGGTCGTCGGCAAGGGCCCGGGTGCCACCGCGATCCCGCTGGAGATCCCGCGGTTCACCCTGGTCGGCGCGACCACCCGGGCCGGGCTGCTGCCCGGGCCGCTCCGCGACCGCTTCGGCTTCACCGCTCAGCTCGACTTCTACGACACGGACGCGCTCGAGCGGATCGTCGCCCGCTCGGCCGCGCTGATCGGTGCGGAGGCCGAGCCCGAGGGACTGGCCGAGATCGCCCGCCGCTCCCGCGGCACCCCGCGGATCGCCAACCGGTTGCTGCGCCGGGTGCGGGACTACGCCCAGGTCCGGGCCGACGGGGTGCTCACCGCCGCGGTGGCCCGCTCCGCGCTCGACCTGTACGAGGTCGACGAGATCGGGCTCGACCGGCTCGACCGCGGCGTGCTCGAGGCGATCTGCCGACGCTTCGGCGGCGGCCCGGTCGGGCTGTCCACCCTGGCCATCTCGGTGGGCGAGGAGACCGAGACGGTCGAGGAGGTGGCCGAGCCGTTCCTGGTCCGCGAGGGGTTCCTGATGCGGACCCCGCGTGGCCGGGTCGCCACCCCGCTGGCCTGGCAGCACCTCGGCCTGACCCCGCCGGCGGGCGCGCCGGGTGCCGGTCCCGGCCGGACCCTCGCCCCACCGCCCGCCCGGCCGCTCGGCCGCGGTGCCGATGGCGCCGGTGACGAGCCGGACCGGCCCGAGCCGGGGCTGTTCGACTGACCCGTCGACTGACCCGTCGACCGACCCGTCGACCGACCCGTCGACCGACCCGTCGACTGGGCCGACGGGCCGCGCCGGGCCCGCGCGCTGAATCGGGATTGCCAGGCGGAGTGGGTAGGCTACGGCGGTCCGGCCGTCAGTGGTCGGGTGTCGAATGCCGTCGAGCGAACGTGGAGTCATGAACAGTCCGTACGCGTCCATCGTCCTGATCGCGGTCCTGGTGCTGCTGATGTACTTCGTGGTCCTCCGGCCGCAGCGCAAGCGCCAGCAGGCCCAGCAGCAGACGATCCGGGCCATCGAGCCCGGCGCCCGGGTGATGACCACCGCCGGCATCTACGCCACCGTCCTGCACGTCGGCGAGAAGCAGATGGTGCTCGAGACCTCGCCCGGCAGCGAGATCACCGTGCTCAAGCAGGCCGTGGCCAAGGTCGTCCCCGAGGGCGAGGAGGACCCGGTCGTCTACGAGGACGAGACCGACGACCTGCCCGAGTCCGAGCAGGGCGAGCTGGGCAACCCGACCACCCACTGGCCGCCGACCAGCGCGACCGGCACCGCGACCGACGAGAACGTCTGGTCCGCGGGCACCGACGCCTCCAGCCAGGCCGCCGCCCGCGACGAGGTCCCGCCGCACCGCGACGAGCCGTCGTCCGCGCTGGGCGACAGCTCGCTGACCGACGACTCGCGCACCAAGCGGGACTGACCGCGACCGAAGAGGCCTGATCGATCGTGCCAACCAGAGTCGGACACCCCCTCCGCGTCCTGATCGTCCTCGCGGTGATCCTCGCGGGTCTGTACGGGCTGATGGCGTTCACCAAGAGCTGGACGCCCAAGCTCGGACTCGACCTCCGCGGTGGGACCACCGTCACCCTGACCGCGACCAACACCACCGGTCGCGGCGGCGTCGACCCCACCAGCCTCCGGCAGGCGCAGACGATCATCCAGCAGCGCGTCGACGGCCTCGGCGTCGGCGAGAGCGAGGTCTCGACCTCCGGGGACAACCAGATCATCGTCAGCGTCCCCAACGTCCAGCAGGACCAGCTCGTTGCCACGGTGGGGCAGACCGCGCTGCTGCGCTTCCGGATGGTCTACGCCGAGGAGCAGGTCGCCGCCCCGAGCGGCGGGGGACAGGTGCCCTCGGGTGTGCCGAGCACCGAGGCCGGCAGCGGGTCGTCCGCCGCGGCCGAGCCCAGCAGCGGGGCGAGCAGTGAACCCAGCAGCGAGCCCAGCGCGTCGAAGACCGGGAACGGCCGTCCGCTGCCGCTGCTGCCGACCGCGCCGCCCGAGCCGCCGGCCACCCCGTTGCCGACCGCCGAGGGCAAGGGCACCCCGCAGGACAAGGCCGTCGACTGGCAGCCGTCGGCCACCGACCAGGCCAACTTCCAGTCATTCAGCTGCGACCCGAACGTCCGGCAGTACTACCCGGACGTCTCCGACCAGCCGCTGTTCACCTGTGACGAGTCGAACACCACCAAGTACCTGCTCGGCCCGACCGTGATCGAGGGCAAGGAGGTCACCAGCGCGACCGCCGGTGTCCCGCAGGGCCAGGTCGGCTGGGAGGTGCAGCTCAACTTCAACGGGCAGGGCACCGACCAGTTCGCCAAGGTGACCGCGCTGCTCAACAGCAAGCAGAGCCCGGAGAACCAGTTCGCCATCGTCCTCGACGGCAAGGTGGTGTCCGCACCGCAGGTCACCCAGGGCGCGATCACCGGTGGTCAGGCCAGCATCAGCGGCAACTTCACCCAGCAGTCGGCGCAGTCGCTGGCCAACGTCCTCAAGTACGGCGCGCTGCCGCTGGCCTTCGAGGTCTCCAGCGTCGACAACGTCTCGGCCACCCTGGGTGCCGAGCAGCTCCGCGCCGGAATCGTGGCCGGCATCATCGGCCTGATCCTGGTGGTCGGCTTCTGCTTCCTCTACTACCGCGGGCTCGGCATCGTGGTGGTCAGCTCGCTGGCCGTCGCCGCCGCCCTCACCTACGCCTGCATGGTGCTGCTCGGCAGCTCGGTCGGGTTCGCGTTGAGCCTGCCCGGCATCGCCGGCGCCATCGTGGCCATCGGCGTCACGGCGGACAGTTTCGTCATCTACTTCGAACGGATCCGCGACGAGGTGCGTGAGGGCCGCAGCCTGCGGACCGCGGTCGAGACCGGCTGGCGCCGGGCCCGGCAGACCGTCCTGATTGCCGACGCGGTCTCGATGCTGTCGGCGATCATCCTGTTCATCCTGGCCATCGGAGCGGTCAAGGGCTTCGCCTTCACGCTCGGCCTGACCACGCTGATCGACGTCGTGGTGGTGTTCTTCTTCACCAAGCCGCTGATGAGCCTGCTGTCGCGGACGTCGTTCTTCGGCAACGGGCACAAGCTGTCGGGTCTCGACCCGGCACACCTCGGGGTCAAGAGACTGCCGGGCGCCCGCGGACGGGTCCGCGGTTCCGCCGCCCCGGCCGCCGACGTCGCGACCGCCGGAGGGGACGCCTGATGAGCAGATTCGGCCGGCTCGGCCACCAGCTGTACGCCGGGGAGGTCTCCTACGACTTCATCGGGCACCGCCGCCGGTGGTACATCCTCTCGGGGATCCTGATCGCGATCGCGATCGTGGCCACCCTGGTCCGCGGGTTGAACTTCGGCATCGAGTTCCGCGGCGGCGCGGACTTCCAGGTCCCGGCGCAGATCACCAGCAGCTCGGTGGAGCGGATGCAGTCGGCGCTCGACCGTTCCGGCGTGCCCGAGCTGGCCGCCGAGGTGACCACGGTCGGCGGCAACACCATCCGGGTCGAGACCCGCACCCTGGACAGCACCACCGAGGTGCCGAAGGTGCGCGCGGCCATCGCCCAGGACGCCGGCACGACCAGCGACAAGGTCGCCTACAGCCTTATCGGCGCGTCCTGGGGCAGCCAGATCACCGAGCGCGCGCTGATCGCGCTGGTGGTCTTCCTGGTGCTGGTCGGACTGATCATCTGGATCTACTTCCGGAACGCGACGATGTCGTTCGCCGCGCTGGTCGCGCTGCTGCACGACCTGATCATCACCGTCGGCATCTACGCCCTGGTCGGCTTCCCGGTCACCCCGGCCACGGTGATCGGCGTGCTGACGATCCTCGGCTACTCGCTCTACGACACGGTCGTGGTGTTTGACAAGGTGCGCGAGAACGTCCGCGACATCCGGTCGAGCACGACCAAGACCTATTCCGAGGCGGCCAACCTGGCGGTCAACCAGGTGCTGGTGCGGTCGATCAACACCACGGTCATCGGCGTGCTGCCGGTGGCCGCGCTGCTGATCGCCGGCACCGTGGTGCTCGGCGGGTCCGGACCGCTGCAGGACCTCTCGCTGGCCCTGTTCGTCGGCATGGTCTCCGGCGCGTACTCGTCGATCTTCATCGCCACCCCGCTGCTCGCCCAGCTCAAGGAGCGCGAGCCCGACATGGTCAAGCAGCGCCAGCGGGTGGAGAACCGCCGGGCCCGCGAGGCCGGGCTGCCGGTGCCGCACGCCTCGGCCGGGGAGGGGCGTCCCCGCAAGAGCACCCGCACCAACGCCGACGACCGCGCCGCCGCGCGCGACGACGAGGACGCCCGCCCGGGCGAGGTCGCCGGGGACCGTGAGGGGGCGACGGTCGGGGCCGCTGCCGGCACCCGCACGATCCGGGTGCCGCTCGGCGGGACCGGTGCGGGCTCGACCACCGGACCCGACGCGGGCCGGGCCGAGGACCCGCGGACCCAGCGGCTCAGCGACGGTGCCGCCAAGCGCCCACAACCGGAGAAGAAGCCGCGCAGCCAGCGGCACACCTGACGTCCTGACCGTCCTGTCTCGTCCGCCCGACGAGCCCGACAGCACCACCCTGGAGAGCCGATGACCGCCGCCGCGAGCGTCCCGTCCGCGCCGGCGGACTGGGCCGACCTGATCCGGGACGTCCCCGACTTCCCGAAGCCCGGGGTGGTGTTCAAGGACATCACCCCGCTGCTGGCCTCCCCGGCCGGCTTCGCCGCGGTGGTCGACGAACTGGTGGCGCGCGCACCGGAACGGATCGACGTGGTGGTCGGGATGGAGGCCCGCGGGTTCATCTTCGGCGCCCCGGTCGCGCTCCGGCTCGGCGCGGCCTTCGTCCCGATCCGCAAGGCGGGCAAGCTGCCCGCCGAGGTGATCACCGCCAGCTACGACCTCGAGTACGGCACCGAGACGCTCGCCGTCCACGCCGACGCCGTACGACCCGGCGCACGGGTGCTGATCGTCGACGACGTGCTGGCCACCGGCGGCACCGTCGGGGCCACCGCCGAGCTGGTCCGCCGGCTGGGCGCCGAGCTGGTCGCGGTCACGGTGGTGCTCGAGCTCGACTTCCTGCACGGCCGCGAGAAGCTCGCCGCGCGGGGCATCGACCAGCTGACCGCGCTCCGCAGCACGGCGTCCGCCACCGGCGGGTCCGCCGCCGCGGACGCCTGACCGGGATCCCGGGAGAAGGCGAACCGTGCCGGGCCGGGACAGCGGGCTGACCTGGGGGAGCCCGACGCTGGTCAGCCTGCCGTCGCGGCGCACCACCCCGGCGCGCGAGCTGGCCCGCCGCGGCCTGATCGCCCTCGGCCTGCTCGGGCTGGTCGTGGCGATCGTCTGGTTCGACCGCGGCTCGTACACCGACAACCACGACGGCTCGGTGACGTTGATCGACGCGATCTACTACGCCACCGTCACCATCACCACGACCGGGTACGGCGACATCACCCCGATCGCCCCGCACGCCCGGATCATCAACGCCATCCTGATCACCCCGCTGCGGATCGCCTTCCTGGTGCTGCTGGTCGGCACCACCCTCGAGGTGCTGGCCAACGAGGGGCGGCGGATCTACCGCGACGGCCGCTGGAGGAAGAAGATGCGCAACCACGTGATCGTCATCGGCTACGGGACCAAGGGCCGGAGCGCGATCCAGACCCTGCGCGACAGCGGCTACGACCCCGCCCAGCTGGTGGTGATCGACAACGGCGGGTCCTGCGTCCAGGAGGCCAACCTGGCCGGCCACGCCGCGATCCACGGCGACGCCACCCGCCGCGAGGTGCTCCGCCGCGCCGAGATCAGCAAGGCCCGCGAGGTGATCGTCACCCTCGACCGCGACGACACCGCGATCCTGGTGACGCTGACCGTCCGCCAGCTCAACCCGGGCGCCCACGTGGTGGTCGCGGTCCGCGAGCACGAGAACGTCCCGCTACTCCGCCAGTCCGGCGCCAGCTCGGTGATCACCTCCTCCGACGCGGTCGGCCGGCTGCTCGGGCTGAGCGCGGTCAGCCCCAACCTCGGCACGGTGATCGAGGACCTGCTGACCGCCAACGAGGGTCTGGAGATCGCCGAACGGCAGGTCGCGCGGACAGAGGTCGGCCAGCACCCCAACGCGCTGGAGGGCGAGCGGGTGCTCGGCGTGGTCCGGAACAAGACCCTCCGGCACTTCTACGACCCCGCGGTCGCCTCGCTCGAGGCCGGCGACCAAGTGGTCGTGGTCCGTCGGTCGGTCGAGGACCGCGACGGCGGGCACGGCCGCGACCGCTGAGGCCGCACCCGCCCGTCGTCTCTCGGGGACCGGTGGGGAACAGCGCCGGGTCACGGGCGCCGGTCGGGCCGCCCGGCGCGGGCGGACGGGCCCGACGACGGTCGGGAATACACTGGGTCATCCCCGTTGTCTCGGTCGGCTGATCCGTGCCGCGAGTGCGGCGGGTGCGTCTGGAGGGACGTGGTGAACAGGACGTGGTGAACGAGAGCGCAGCCGCCGTCGGCACCGAACCCGCGCCCGAGCGCGGCGACGCCGTCCAGGACCGTCGCGAGCGGATCGCCCGTCGCTCGCAGGACAGTGCTGCGCCCGACCGCCGTCCACCCGCCGACCCCGGCACCGACGCCGCCCCGAACGGGTCGCGCCCGACCCACGGCAACGGCGTGGTCAACGGCGACGGCACCTCCGTCGGCCGCCGCTACCGCCCCGATCCTTCCCAGGGCGTCCCGTCCAACGGCACCCCGTCCAACGGCACCCGGGCCGACGGCGCCGGCTCCTCGGGTGTGCGGCCGGCCGAGGCGGCCGCCCAGCTCCCCGGCGCGGACAGTCCCGTGGTCAGCCCGCCCGTCCGGCTGAGCAGTGCTCCCGCCGGCCAGGACCCGGCGCCGCAGGCCGCGCCGGCACCGACGACGCCGCGGACCCCGAGCAGCGCGAGCAGCCCGAGTCCGGCCTCGAGCGCGACCGAGCACCCGCGGGTGCGGATGCGCCAGCGGCTGGCCCGGTTCGGCACCGGACGCCCGGCGCCGATGCCGGTGCTCGACCCGCTGTTCACGGTGATCAAGGCCAACCACCCGAAGGCCGACCTCGACCTGATCGAGCGGGCCTACCGGACCGCCGAGCGGATGCACGAGGGCCAGCGGCGCAAGAGCGGTGACGCCTACATCACCCACCCGCTGGCCGTCACCACCATCCTGGCCGAGCTCGGGATGACCGAGTCGACGCTGTGCGCCGCCCTGCTCCACGACACGGTCGAGGACACCCCGTACACGCTGACCCAGCTGAGCCACGACTTCGGCGAGGAGGTCGCCCGGCTCGTCGACGGTGTGACCAAGCTGGACAAGGTCAAGTACGGCGAGGCCGCGCAGGCCGAGACCATCCGCAAGATGATCGTGGCGATGAGCCGGGACATCCGGGTCCTGGTGATCAAGCTCGCCGACCGGTTGCACAACATGCGGACGCTGCACTACCTGCGTCCGGACAAGCGGGTCCGGATCGCCACCGAGACCCTCGAGATCTACGCGCCGCTGGCCCACCGGCTCGGTATGAACGCGATCAAGTGGGAGCTCGAGGACCTGTCGTTCGCGACCATGCACCCCAAGGTCTACGACGAGGTGGTGCGGCTGGTGGCCGAGGCGGCCCCGCAGCGCGACCAGTTCCTCTCCGGGGTGATCGACCAGGTCGCCGCCGACCTCCGCGCCGCCAAGATCAAGGCGACGGTGACCGGGCGGCCCAAGCACTACTACTCGATCTACCAGAAGATGGTGGTCCGGGGTCGTGAGTTCACCGACATCTACGACCTGGTCGGGCTGCGGATCCTGGTCGAGAGCCCGCGCGACTGCTACGCCGCGCTGGGCGTGATGCACGTCCGCTGGAACCCGCTCCCGGGTCGGTTCAAGGACTACATCGCGATGCCGAAGTTCAACATGTACCAGTCGCTGCACACCACGGTGCTGGGACCGGGCGGCAAGCCGGTCGAGCTGCAGATCCGCACCGACGAGATGCACCGGCGGGCCGAGTTCGGTGTCGCGGCGCACTGGAAGTACAAGGAGAGCGCCAAGAACACC
This sequence comes from Microlunatus kandeliicorticis, assembly GCF_014137855.1. Lineage (GTDB taxonomy): Bacteria > Actinomycetota > Actinomycetes > Propionibacteriales > Propionibacteriaceae > Microlunatus > Microlunatus kandeliicorticis. Next base: position 326,887 of record NZ_JACGWT010000004.1, on the reverse strand, counting down.
GGCGAGACGCCGTCGCCGGCCAAGGGTGCGCCCGACGACCTGGTGTGGGTGCGACAGCTGCTCGACTGGCAGCGCGAGACCGCGGACCCCGGCGAGTTCCTCGACTCGCTGCGGTTCGAGATCAACTCCTCCGAGGTCTACGTGTTCACCCCGAAGGGCGAGGTCATCTCGCTCCCGTCGGGATCGACCCCGGTCGACTTCGCCTACGCGATCCACACCGAGGTCGGCAACCGGACCATCGGGGCCCGGGTCAACGGCCGGCTGGTGCCGCTCGAGTCGGAGCTCGCCAACGGCGACATGGTCGAGGTGTTCACCTCCAAGGCCGACGGCGCCGGCCCGAGCCGGGACTGGCTGGCCTTCGTCAAGAGCCCGCGCGCCCGGAACAAGATCAAGCACCACTTCACCCGCGAGCGGCGCGAGGAGTCGATCGAGCAGGGCCGCGACCTGTTGGCCCGGCAGCTGCGCAAGGCGGGCCTGCCGCTGCAGCGGTTGCTGACCGTCGAGCACCTCACTGCGGTCGCGGGCTTCTTCAAGCTGCGCGACGTCTCCTCGCTCTACGCGGCGATCGGCGAGGGCACCGTCGGCGCCCAGGCGGCGGTGAACCGGCTGATCAGCACCGAGGGCGGCGAGGACGCCGCGGTCGACGAGACCAGCGAGGACCGGGTCGTCACCGGCCGTCGGCGGCGGCACCGCGGCGGCAGCGAATCCGGGGTGCAGGTGCTCGGCGAGACCGACCTCTGGGTCAAGCTGGCCCGCTGCTGCACGCCGGTCCCCGGGGATGAGATCGTCGGGTTCGTCACCCGCGGGTCCGGGGTCTCGGTGCACCGCACCGACTGCGTCAACATCGACGCGCTGCGCAGCGAGCCCGAGCGGCTGGTCGAGGTCAGCTGGGCCCCGACCGCCAAGAGCGCGTTCCTGGTGGCGATCCAGGTGGAGGCACTGGATCGCAACCGGCTGCTGGCCGACATCACCAGGGCGCTGTCCGACCAGCACGTCAACATCCTGTCGGCGGCCCTGAGCACCAGCAAGGACCGGATCTGCAAGGCGAAGTTCACCTTCGAGACCGCCGATCCGACCCACCTCGACCACGTGCTCAAGGCGGTGCGCGGAGTGCCCGCCGTGTTCGACGTCTACCGCGTCAACCAGTAGCCGAGGCCGGCCGCCGCGCCCGGCACCGGCCCCCGGCTCCGGCCCGGGACGCGCGTCGGCGGCCGGTCCCCGGACCGGCCGCCGACGGCCCCCGAACGCTCAGCGACGCACGCCGCGGGTTACTTCGGCCCGCGGTCACCCACCGAGCGCAGGGTCAGCGTGCTGCCGTCCTTGACCGCGATCACCCGGACCCGGTCGCCGGTCCGGATGTCGGCGAAGGCCGACTTCTCCTTGTCCTTGCGGACCCGGGTCTTCGCGTCGGCGGTGTAGGTCGCGGTGAACCCGTCGACGCTCTTCACGGTGAGCTTGCCGTCGCCGACCGTGGTCACGGTCCCGCGCTGGAAGTCGATCACCCGCTGCTTCTTCGCACCGCCGACGGTGGCCTGGCCGTGCAGCGCACGACCCAGCAGGTCACCCTTGTGGCGCTTCTGGTGGTTCGGGGCCGCACTAGTCGAGCTGCCCGAGGGTGTGGACGACGGGGTCGTCGTCGGGGCCGCCTCGGCGATCCCGATCCCGATCACCGACAAGGTGGCGACGGTGGCCACGCCACCGATCACCGCGTTCCTGGTTCGCATTCCGACCTCTCTGCCGGGCGGTCCGCCCGGTGGAGCCGGCGGGCCGCAGATCCGATCTTCGGGCCCGGTCGGGCCCGTCGATCAGTCTGGGTCGGCGAGCGGGGTCGGCACGGCTCGGGAGGCCGGAGCTTCAGCAACCCTTCAGAGCGACCGCGTCCGCGCGGGTCGGCTCACTCGGGCGAGAAGTCGTCCGCCGCGCGCTGCGCCTGGGCCAGCCACTCGCGGTAGGTCGCCGCGCTGTCCCGCGCCTCCCGTTCGGCCTTGGCGTCGCCGCGGGCGGCCGCCTTGGTCGCCCGGGTCTCCAGCGCGTCGATCTGTGCCTCGAGCTTGGCCGCGGTGTCCTCGGCGCGGGCCCGGGCCTCCGGGTTGGTCCGGCGCCACCGTTCGTCCTCGGCCTCGCGGATCGCGTTCTCGATCGCCCGCAGCCGGTTGTCGAGCGGACGCATGGCGTCGCGCGGCACCTTGCCGATCTGCGACCAGCGCTCGAGCAGGTCGCGGTAGCCCGCCCGCGCGGCGTCGATGTCGGTGACCGGCAGCAGCCGCTCGCCCTCGGCGAGCAGCGCCTCCTTGGCCTCCTGGTTGGCGCGGAACTCCTGGTCCTGCTCGCTCATCGCCGCCTGCTTGGCCGCGAAGAAGGTGTCCTGGATGCCGCGGAAGGTCTTCCACAGCTCCTCGTCGACCTCGCGGGGCGCCGGCCCGGCCGCCTTCCAGCGGGTCATCAGGTCGCGGAAGGCGCCGGTGGTGGGGCCCCAGTCGGTCGACCCGGCCAGCGCCTGGGCCTCGGTGATGATCTTCTCCTTGGCGACCCGGGCCTCCTCGCGCTTCTCGGCCTGCTGGGCGAACTGCGCCTTGCGCCGGCGGGTGTACTGCGTCCGCGCGCTGGAGAACCGATGCCAGAGGGCGTCGTCGGTGGCCCGGTCGAGGCGGGGGAGCGCCTTCCACTCCTCGAGCAGCGCCCGGAACCGGTTGACGCCACCGCGCCAGTCGTTGCTGGCCGCCAGCCGCTCGGCCTCGGCGACGAACTTCTCCTTGGCCGCGCGGGTCTCCTCGGCCTGCCGGGTGCGCTCGGCCCGACGGCGGGCCCGCTGCTGGGCGAGCAGCGGCGACAGGGCGTCGAGCCGGCGGCCCAGCCCCTCGAGGTCGCCGACCGCGTTGGCCTCGGACACCGCCTCGCGGACGGTGCGGATCGAGCTCTGCGCGTCGTCGGGGGAGAGCGCCCCGGACCGGATCCGGCGCTCCAGCAGGGTGACCTCGAGCTCGAGCGACGCGTACCGCCGGACAAAGAAGTCCAGAGCCTCCTGCGGGCTCGCGTCGGGGACCTGGCCGACGGTGCGCTCACCCTCGGAGGTGCGGACGAACACCGTCCCGTCGTCCGCCACCCGGCCGTAGGACTCGGGCGGCTCCGGCGGATTCCCCGTGGGAGCGGGCCCGACGCGTGCGTCGTCGCTCATGGGTTCATCTTGCCCGATAATCTCCCGTCCGTGTTTCTCGCCTGTTTCCCGGCCGGTCCCCTCGCGGCCAATTGCTACGTCGTGGCGGGCGGTGCGGACACCGATCCCGACGCGAAACCGGCTGGGAGCGGCAGCCTCCGGCCGTGCCTGGTGGTCGACCCCGGGATGGACGCGGCCGCTCTGGTCGACGAGGTGATCCGCGAGCACGGGCTGCGGCCGGTGGCGGTGCTGGTCACCCACGGCCACGCCGACCACTCCGCCGACGCGGCCACGGTCGCCGATGCCCACGACGCCGGCTGCTGGCTGGCCGAGCCCGACCGCTACCAGCTCACCGACCCGCTGGCCGGGCTGAGCCCCGAGCTCCGGCCGGCGTTCGCCGGGTTCTTCCCGCCCGGCGTGTCCAGGCCGCTGCCGAGCCGGATGCTCGACCTGGCCCCCGGCCCGGTCCGGCTGGCCGGACTCGACCTCACCCTGCTGCCCGCCCCCGGGCACACCGAGGGCAGCACGCTCTACGCGCTCGAGGTCGGCGAGCCGGACGTCCCGCGGGTGGTGTTCACCGGCGACGTCGTGTTCGCCGGCTCGGTCGGCCGCACCGACCTCCCGGGCGGCGACCAGGCGACGATGGAGGCGACCCTGCGCGACGTCGTCCTCGCGCTGTCCGACGACACCGTGCTGCTCCCCGGCCACGGCCCGCAGACCACGGTGGGGCACGAGCGCGGCACCAACCCGTTCCTCCGGGGCCTCTGAGCGCGACCGGTCACCGGGTCTGCCGGTCGGACGGGCGCGGAAACCGGTTCGCGGGCCTCGATAACCTCGGGGCCGTGCCTCGCCCACGACCGCTCTCCGGGTTCCCGGAGTTCCTGCCGTCCGACCGGATCGTCGAGCAGTTCGTGCTCGACCGGCTGCGGAGCACCTTCGAGCTGCACGGGTTCGCCTCGGTCGAGACCCGCGCCGTCGAGCCGCTCGACCGGCTCTCCAAGCAGGGCGAGATCGACAAGGAGGTCTACGCCGTCCGCCGGCTGCACGCCGCCGAGGACAGCCGTGACGAGCTCGGCCTGCACTTCGACCTGACGGTGCCGTTCGCCCGCTACGTGCTCGAGAACGCCGGGCACCTGCAGTTCCCGTTCCGGCGCTACCAGATCCAGAAGGTGTGGCGCGGCGAGCGGCCGCAGGAGGGCCGCTACCGCGAGTTCACCCAGGCCGACGTGGACATCGTCGACGTCGACGCGCTGGCCGGCCACCACGACGTCGAGCTGCCGCTGGTGGTCCTCGACGCCTTCGGGGCGCTGCAGACCGACCTGCGGCTGCCCCCGGTGCTGATGCGGGTGAGCAACCGCCGGCTGGCCCAGGGGTTCTACGCCGGCCTCGGGATCGAGGACCCGGCACCGGTGCTGCGGATCGTCGACAAGATCGACAAGATCGGCCCGGACCGGGTCGCCGATGCCCTCCGCGAGGACGCCGGGCTCGACGCGGCGCAGGCGCGGGCCTGCGTGGCGCTGGCCGGGATCCGCACCGCGGACGCCTCGTTCGTCGAGCAGGTCCGCGCGCTCGGCATCGGCTCGGAGCTGCTCGACGACGGGCTGGAGCAGCTGGCCGCGGTGGTCGAGGCCGGCGGGCGGTACGCCCCCGGTCGGATGGTCGCCGACCTCAGCATCGCCCGCGGACTCGACTACTACACCGGCACCGTCTACGAGACGAACCTGGTGGGCTTCGCCGAGCTCGGCTCGGTCAGCTCGGGCGGGCGCTACGACGCGCTGGCCACCGACGGGCGGACCAGCTATCCCGGTGTCGGGCTGAGCATCGGGGTGACCCGGATGCTGGTGCCGCTGCTCGGCCGCGGGGTGGTGACGGCCAGCCGGCCGACCCCGACCTGCGTGCTGGTAGCGGTCGATGCCGAGGAGACCCGCGGGGCGGCGGTCGACGTCGCCCAACGGCTGCGCCGGCGCGGGATCGCCGCCGAGGTGGCACCCAAGGCGGACAAGTTCGGCAAGCAGATCCGCTACGCCGACCGGCGGTCGATCCCGTTCGTCTGGTTCGGCGCGGCCGGCGCCAACGGCGAGGTCAAGGACATCCGCACCGGGGAGCAGCTGCCGGCCGACCCGGACCGCTGGGAGCCGCCGGACAGTGACCTGCGGCCCGCGGTGCAGACCCGGTGGGAGGGCTGATGAGCGCCGGAACGGCCGGTGCGGCAGCCACCGTGCTGGTCACCGGGGCGGCCGGGCTGATCGGCCGCAAGCTGACCGCCCGGCTGCTGGCCGACGGCGGGCTGGTCGACGCGGGGTCGGCCGAGCTGCCGGTCCGCCGGCTGGTGCTCGCCGACGTGGTCGCGCCGGAGGTGCCCGCGGACGCCGGGTCGGTCGAGATCGCCTCGGTGACCGCCGACCTGGCCGAGCCCGGCGTGGCCGAGCGACTGGTGGCGGAACGGCCCGCGGTGGTCTTCCACCTGGCCGCGGTGGTCTCCGGTGGCGCCGAGGCCGACTTCGAGTTGGGCTACCGGGTCAACCTCGACGGCACCCGGGCGCTGCTCGAGGCGATCCGCGCGGTGCCCGACTGGACGCCGCGGGTCGTGTTCAGCTCCTCGATCGCGGTGTTCGGCGCCGCGCCGCCGGACCGGTTGCCGAACCCGGTCCCGGACGACCTCGCGCACACCCCGATGACCAGCTACGGCGTGCAGAAGTCGATCGGCGAGCTGCTGCTGGCCGACTACACCCGCCGCGGCTTCCTCGACGGCGTGGGCATCCGGCTGCCCACCATCTGCATCCGCCCCGGCGCGCCCAACGCGGCGGCGTCCGGGTTCTTCTCCTCGATCCTGCGCGAGCCGCTGTCCGGCCGCGAGGCGGTGCTGCCGACCTCGACCGACGTCCGGCACTGGTTCGCCTCGCCGCGCTCGGCGGTCGGCTTCCTGCTCCACGCCGCCACCCTCGACGGGGCGAGGCTCGGGGCCACCCGGACCCTGTCGATGCCCGGGCTGAGCGCGACCGTCGGCGAGGAGATCGAGGCGCTGCGCCGCGTCGCGGGTGACGACGCGGTGGCGTTGATCCGGCACCAGCCCGATCCCGAGATCGCCCGGATCGTCGAGTCCTGGGCGCCGGCCCTCGATGCCAGCCGCGCCGAGGCGCTCGGCTTCGTCGCCGACGCCTCGTTCGACGACATCGTCCGGGTGCACGTCGAGGACGAGCTCGGCGGCCGGATCGGCTGACCGGCCGCCGGCCGCGGTCCGCCGCGGTGGGTCGCGGTGCAGCGGTGGTGGGAAGCGCGTTGTTCGTACCGGCCCCGTGTCGGCCCGGCAGGTCATACGCTGTAAACGCGTCTGTACCCGCCGGAACCGAAGGTCCCACCATGCCTCCCACCGCTCGTCCGCACCGCCCGCACCCGCTGGTCGGAGCCGTTGCCCTCCTCGGTGTGCTGCTGTCCGCCGGGTGCACGATCAACCTCCCGGGCGCCGCGCGCGGTGGCAGCGACGGTCCGACGACCCAAGCGTCGCCGGCCGCGGTGGCCAGCGCCTCGCCGTCGCCGTCGGCACCGGTCGCCACGCCGAGCCCGAGCGCGGCGACCCTCAGCTGGGAGCAGGTCTTCGCGCAGGACGCCGGCTCGGTGGTCCGCATCACCACCGCGTCCTGCGACGACGGCACCTACGCCGCCTCCGGCTTCGCCGTCGGACCGAACCTGGTGATGACGGCTGCGCACGTCGTCGACGGGATGCGGGTGGTCACCGTCCAGACCCCGAAGGGCGATCTGGTCCGCGCGCACGTGCTCGGCTACGCGATGAACGCCGACACCGCGCTGCTCCGGACCGATGACGACCTGAGCGCGACCCCGCTGCCGATCAGCACCGCGCCGCTGGCCGGCGGGGCCGACCTGGCCGTGCTCGGCTATCCGCTCGGGGTCACCGACGTGCGGATCGTCAACGGCATCGTCAGCAGCACCGACGACTCCGTCGACTACCCGGGTCAGCACGTCGAGCACGTCTTCACCACCAACGCCTCGACGAACGGCGGGAACAGCGGGGGGCCCGTCGTCGACCGGACCGGCGCGGTGATCGGACTGGTCAGCGGGGGCACCAGCTGGGACTCCGAGCAGCGGCCGGTCACCGGGATCAACTACGTCGTGCCGCCGAACGTGCTCCAGGCGAAGCTCGAGGCCTGGCGCGGCAAGACTCCCCGGCAACCGCGGTGCGAGGGAGATGTGACCGCGCCGACCTCGTCGGATGACCTGAACGTCACCGTCGAGTCGACGCAGGCCGACGCCGGCGACATCGCGCAGTCGCTCTACCTGCACGGCGAGAGCATCAACGTGGGCAGCTACGCGACAGCCTGGAGCGTCTTCACTCCGGCCAACCAGGCTCGGCTCGGTGGCGAGAGCGGTTGGGCCTCGGGGCTGAACACGTCCTTCTGGACCGACCTCGACGTCACCCAGGTCTCCCGCAGCGGCTCCACCGCGGTGGCGCGGGCCACGCTGCAGACCCGGCAGGACGCCGAGTACGGGCACAACGGTCAGACCTGTTCGGTGTGGTCGATGCGCTACACGATGAAGCTCGTCGACGGCATCTGGCTCATCGACCGGGTGCGTCCGTCCGGCTCACCCACAGCCTGCTGAGAGCCCCGCTCAGGCTCCGACGGCCCGGCGTAGGCTGAGAGACCGTGTCGAGGAGAGAGGACGGGATGAGCGAGCAGGGGCAGCAGACCGGGACGTCGCGGGTCAAGCGCGGCATGGCCGAGATGCTCAAGGGCGGCGTGATCATGGACGTGGTCACCGCCGAGCAGGCCAGGATCGCCGAGGACGCCGGTGCGGTCGCGGTGATGGCGCTCGAACGGGTGCCCGCCGACATCCGTGCGCAGGGCGGGGTGGCCCGGATGAGCGACCCCGACCTGATCGACGAGATCATCTCCGCCGTCTCGATCCCGGTGATGGCCAAGGCGCGCATCGGCCACTTCGTCGAGGCGCAGGTGCTGCAGTCGCTCGGCGTCGATTACGTCGACGAGTCCGAGGTGCTCACCCCGGCCGACTACGCCCATCACATCGACAAGTGGCAGTTCACCGTGCCGTTCGTCTGCGGCGCCACCAACCTCGGGGAGGCGCTGCGCCGGATCACCGAGGGCGCGGCGATGATCAGGAGCAAGGGCGAGGCCGGCACCGGGGACGTCTCCAACGCCACCACGCACATGCGCCGGATCCGCGGCGAGATCCGCCGGCTGACCTCGCTGTCGATCGACGAGCTGTACGTCGCCGCCAAGGAGCTGCAGGCTCCGTACGACCTGGTCGCCGAGGTCGCCGAGGCGGGCAAGCTGCCGGTCGTGCTGTTCACCGCCGGTGGGATCGCCACCCCGGCCGACGCCGCGATGATGATGCAGCTCGGCGCGGAGGGCGTCTTCGTCGGCTCCGGGATCTTCAAGTCGGGCAACCCGGCCGAGCGCGCTGCCGCGATCGTCAAGGCCACCACCTTCCACGACGACCCCGACGTGATCGCCAAGGTCTCGCGCGGGCTCGGCGAGGCCATGGTCGGGATCAACGTCGACGACATCCCTGAGCCGCACCGGCTGGCCGAGCGCGGTTGGTGACCGCGCCCGCTCACCTCGCTCCGGGAGAGCCTCCGACGCCGCGGATCGGCGTGCTGGCGTTGCAGGGTGACGTCCGCGAGCACCTCGCCGCGCTGAGCCGGTGCGGCGCGGACGCGGTTCCGGTCCGGCGTCCCGGCGAGCTCGTCGACCTGGACGCGATCGTCCTGCCCGGCGGGGAGTCGACCACCATCGACAAGCTCTCGGTGATCTTCGAGGTCCGCGAGCCGTTGATCGCCCGGCTGCGCGCCGGGATGCCCGCCTACGGCTCCTGCGCTGGGATGATCATGCTCGCCGACCGGGTCCTCGACGGACGCCCGGACCAGCGCAGCTTCGGCGGGCTCGACGTCACGGTCCGCCGGAACGCCTTCGGGCGCCAGGTCGACTCGTTCGAGGACGACCTGCAGCTCGACGGAATCACCGGGCCGGCCGCGCCGTTCCACGCGATCTTCATCCGGGCGCCCTGGGTCGAGGCCGCCGGGCCGGGCGTCCGGGTGCTCGGCACGGCGGCAGGCCACCCGGTCGCGGTCGAGACCGACACCCTGCTGGCCACCTCGTTCCACCCGGAGGTCGGTGGCGACGACCGGGTGCACGCCTACTTCGTGGCCAAGGTGCGCGCCACGCTGCTCGCGGGGCTCCGTGCGCCTGCCGAGGACGCCGACCGGGCCGACGGTCCGGTCCCGGCCGGGCGCTAGGGTCGAGAGCACAACCCCGGCGTCGGTGATCACCGCGCCGTCCCGACCGGAAGGGCGACGATGGACATCACCGAGCTGATCTTGAGCGATCACCACGAGCAGCGACGCATGTTCGCCGTGCTGGACGAGATCGACCGCAGCGACACCCGCAGCCTGGGCATCGTCTGGAAGCGGCTGGCGGCGATGCTCGAGGTGCACGCCGAGGCCGAGGAGGAGCTCTTCTACCCCGAGCTGCTCAAGCTCGGCAAGGCGCGGCACGACGACGCGGAGGCCGAGGAGACCGACGACGCGATCGGCGACCACAACGACATCCGGGACGGCATCCTCAAGGCCGCCGACGCCGAGGTGGGCAGCGACGACTGGTGGGAGGGCGTCAACGCCGCCCGCGAGGCGAACGACGAGCACATGGGCGAGGAGGAGCACGAGGGTCTGAAGGACTTCCGGCTGCACGTCGACCTCGAGACCCGTCACCGGATCGGGCTGGCTTTCGCGGTGTTCGAGGCCGAGCACGTCGACGGCGTCCCCGTGGTCGACAAGGACCCGCAGACCTACATCGAGGAGAACAGCTGACCCGTCGGCGGCCCGCCGACGCGCCGTGGCTCGACGACCGGCCGGACGAGCAGCGGATCGGTTCGGTCGAGCTGACCCACTGGCCGACGACCGCGGGTCGTTGGCTGGTCGAGCGGGGTCGCGACCTGGCGCACCGGACCTCGGTCAACGCCGTCCTGGTGATCACGCTGCTGGTCGGACTGGTGATCGTCGGCGCGCTGGTGCTGGTGGGCGGCGAGGTCTACGACGCGGTCACCGAGGACGACGGGATCGCCGCGCTCGACGTGCCGCTGCTGGTCTGGTCGATGGGGCACCGCACGCCCGACCTGGTGGCCGCGGTCAACGCCTTCACCCATCTCGGCGGTCCGGTGGGGCTGCCGATCATCGCCTTCGTGGTGCTGGTGCTGATGGTGGTGTTCTGGCGGTCGCGCACGCCGATCGTGCTGATGGTGCTGGCCACTGCCGGCTCGCTGGCGATCACCAGCATCGGCAAGACGGTGGTCGGGCGGGTGCGGCCGCCGCAGGCCGACGCCGTCCCGCCGTACGAGTGGGCACCGTCGTTCCCCTCCGGTCACGCGCTCAACAACACCGTGGTGGCCGGGATGATCGCCTATCTGATCATCCGCCGGCTCGAGCACCGCTGGTCCCGCACGCTGACCGTCGTGCTGGCGGCGGTCTGGGCGGTGGCGATCGGGCTGTCCCGGGTGTTCCTCGGCCACCACTGGTTCACCGACGTCGCCTTCGGCTGGGTGGTCGGGCTGGCCTGGCTCGGGCTGGTGATCACCGCGCACCGGCTCTATCTGACCCTGCGCCGTCGCCCGGCGCCCCCGGAGCACCCGGTCAGCTGATCAGCTCGGCGAGCACCAGGTAGACCAGGAAGCCGACGAAGAACCCGACGCTGCCGATGCTGGTCTCGCCCTCGGCATGGGCCTCGACCAGCAGCTCCTCGGTGGCCAGGTACATGAAGGCGACCGCCCCGAAGGCCAGCACGCCGCCGAGCACGGTGGCCGAGACGCCGGCGAGCAGCACCAGACCCAGCAGCGTCCCGAGCACGGTGAGCAGGGCCAGGGCGACCGGTGCGAGGACCACGAACGTGCGGGTCGCCGTGCCGGCCGCGGTGGCGGCCAGCGACAGGCCGACGAACAGGTACTCGACGGCCAGCGCGATGGTCAGCAGCACCCCGACCCGCGACCCGGAGGCGAAACCGGCACCGAGGATCACCCCGTCGATGAAGAAGTCGATCCCGATGGCCACCGCCATCCCGATCGGCAGCCCGACCGCACCCGCCTGCTCGCGGCGGTGCTCGAGGTGCTGGCCGAGCGCGCGGAACCCGAACATCACCGCGATCCCGATGCCGAAGCCGATGATCGCCACCACCGGGGAGTGGGCGAGCACACCCGGCAGCAGCTCGATCGCGGCCGCGGCGAAGACCACCCCGGCGGCCAGGTGCTGCAGGCCGCTCTTCACCCGGGGCCCGGGCTGCCGGACGGCGGCGACGATCCCGGAGACGAGTGCCGCGAGCACCGGGATCAGGGTGAAGCCCAGCGCGGTCGCGACCACGGGACCTCCTCAGCTCGGGGTGGGCGTCAGGCTATCCAGCGGTCCGGGCGGTGTCCGGACCCGTCCCTAGACTCGCCGCGTGCTGACCGCGCTGGCCGTCGAGGGGTACCGGTCGATCCGCAGCCTGCGGGTCGAGCTCGGGCGCGTCACCGTGGTCACCGGTCCCAACGGCAGCGGCAAGTCGAGCCTCTACCGCGCGCTGCGGCTGCTCGCGGCGGCCGGCCGGGACGGGGCGATCAGTGCGCTGGCCCGCGAGGGCGGGATGCCTTCGGTGCTGTGGGCCGGACCCGAGCACGGTGGGCGCGCCGGCAGCGTCGGGCGTCCGCAGGGCACGGTGCGGACCGGTCCGGTGGCGTTGCGGCTCGGCTTCGCCTCCGACGTGTTCGGCTACGCCGTCGATCTCGGGCTGCCGACGCCCTCGGACTCGATGTTCGCCCGTGACCCCGAGATCAAGGTGGAGAGCGTCTGGCAGGGCCCGGTGCTGCGCCCGGCGACCCTGCTCGCCGAGCGGCGCGGCCCGCAGGTGCGGATCCGCGAGCAGCGCGACTGGCGCGAGGCCGACCAGTCGCTGCTGGGCTGGGAGAGCATGCTCGACGAGGTCGACGAGCCCGAGCTGCGGGCCGTCCGGATCCTGCTGCGGAGCTGGCGGTTCTACGACCACGTCCGCACCGACGAGGCCGCGCCGGCCCGCGCGGCGATGGTCGGCACCCGGACGCCGGTGCTGGCAGGGGACGGCGCCGACCTGGCGGCGGCGTTGCAGACCGTCCGTGAGATCGGCGACGCCGGTCGGCTGGACGCCGCCGTCGACCGTGCCTTTCCGGGCAGCCGGGTCGAGGTGGTCGAGCGCGACGGGCTGTTCGAGCTCCGGCTCCGGCAGGCGGGGCTGCTGCGGTCGCTCGGCGCCGCCGAGCTGTCCGACGGCACGGTGCGGTTCCTCGCCTGGACGGCGGCGCTGCTGGCCCCACGACCCGCGGGGCTGGTGGTGCTCAACGAGCCCGAGACCAGCCTGCACCGCGACCTGCTGCCGGCGCTCGTCGAGCTGGTGGCCGACGCCTCGGCCCACGGCTCGGCGACCGCGACCCAGGTGCTGGTGGTCACCCACGCCGAGCCGCTGAGCCAGGGACTGGCCGACCGGGGCGCCGTCCTGGTCGAGCTCGAGAAGCAGGCCGGCGAGACCCGGGTCGCCGGTCAGGGCAGCCTGGAGGGGCCGCCGTGGCAGTGGGCGCGGCGCTGAGCCGGGCCCACCGCTGGGGCGGCGTCCTGACCGGTGGTGCGGCTCAGCCGACGAAGCGGCCGAGCCGGGCGGAGACGTCGTCGAGCACGTCGTCGACCGGCTGGGCGGCCAGGCTCTTCATGAACGGCTCGACCTTGACCGGGCCGGTGTAGCCGGCGGAGCGCAGGGCCGCGGCGAACCCGTCGAGGTCGATCACGCCGGTGTCGTACGGGAGTCGCCGGTCGAGGTCCTGCTGCTCGTCGCGGGTGCGGTCGTCGCGGGCGTCGTTGGTGTCGACCGAGACGATCTCGGCGTCGGTCAGCCCGGCGAGGTCGTCGGCGTCCTCACCGGCGGTGTACCAGTGGTAGCTGTCCAGGATCAGCCCGATGTTGCGTGCGCCGGTGTCGGCGATCAGCTCACGGGCCTCGCCGAGCGAGTGCAGGAACGGGAAGCGCTCGGTCGACCAGAAGGTCTTTGGGCCGATGTACTCGAGGCCGAGCCGCAACCCGGCGCCGGCGAGGACGTCGGCGACCAGCTGGAGCCGGCTGACGTGCAGCCGCCAGTTGTGGCGGTAGTCGAGGTCGTCGTGCATAGGGCGCAGCCAGGTGCCGATCCGGGTCACGCCGGCGGCGGTGAGCGGTGCGACGGCGTCGGCCAGCCCGGCCACCGCGGTGACGAAGTCGGTGACCGGGGCGTAGAGGTCGACCGGGAGGCCCGCGATGCCCCACTGCAGGCCCCGCTCGCGGACGCCGGCGGCGAACTCCTCGACCGCCGACGGGCTGCCGAGGCGCTGCAGGTGACCGAGGTCGGGGTCGAGCCCGCCGAAGCCGTGGCGCGCGGCGAGGTCGACAGCGGTCGGGTGGTCGAGGGAGAAGCCGAGGGCTCCGAGGCTCAGGTTGGAGAACACGGACGACAACGCTAGTTCACGGGCCGGCCCGCGGGGTCCGGACCTGTCCCGGGGCCGGTGCCGTCTCCGGACGGCGCGTCCCGTGGTGCGGGCGACGGCCGCGCCGGGATCCGGCCACCGAGGGTGCACAGCAGCACCAGCACCGTGGTGGGGACGGTCAGGAGGCCGGCGACCCCGAGGTGCAGGGTCCGGAGACCGGAGCACAGGGTGGCGGCCACCGACGTCTCCTCGGCGGACGGTGCGCGCCCGACGACCTCGAAGCCAGGCGACCGGAGGTTCTCCAGCCGTCGGTCGCGGTCATCCTCGGGCCGGAGACTTGTCCTGATCGAACTTCCGTTCGATTATGGAGGGGTGAGTGTTCCGGCCGTCTCGCCCGCGGTGCCCGCCCCGGCGCGTCGTCCCTCGCGGCGTCTGGGGGCGGAGACCGACGCGACCATCCGCGAGCTGCAGGAGCGGGTGCACCGGATGCAGGGCACCGCGGTCACCCACCCGCTGGAGACCCTGCCGGTGCTCCGGCCGCTGGTGCAGCTGCAGACCGGGTGCAGCTATGCCGTCGACTCCCCGCTGCTGGCGATGGCGCTGATGGCCGGCCCGTCGGGGGCCGGGGCCTGGTGCGGGGTGGTCGGCGTCCCCGAGTTCGGGGTCGAGGCGGCCGCGTCGCTGGGGGTGCAGATCGACCGGACGGTGCTGGTGCCCGAGCCGGGGGAGAACTGGCTGACCGTGGCCGCGGCGATGGTCGACGTGCTGACCGTGGTGGTGGTGCGGCCGCCACAGGGACGCGACGGCCGGATCGGCCCGCACCAGGCGGCCCGGCTCGACTCCCGGCTGCGGCAGCGGGAGGCGGCGTTGATCGTGCTGGGCGACTGGCCGCGCAGCGACGCCCGGCTGCGGGTGCTGCGGACCAGCTGGACCGGGATCGGTCAGGGCTACGGGCACCTGGACGCGCGCCGGGTGACCGTCGCCTCGCGCCGGGTCGGCGCGCCGGGTGCGGAGGCCGACCTGTGGCTCCCGGACGCCGACGGGGTGGTCCGGGTGGCCGCCGAGACGCGGGCGCCGGTGCTCCGGGTGGCCCGCTGAACGCGGGGCTGTCGGGACCGTCGGACTGTCGTCGGGGGCTGTCGGGGCTACTGCCCGACCCGGCCGTCGATCCGCTCGCGCAACAGGTCGGCGTGACCGCAGTGCCGGGCGTACTCCTCGATCAGGTGGACCAGGATGTCGCGCAGCTCCGGCGGAACGGGCTGCCCCCGGACCGCCCGGGTGCCGAGGTCGGCGGTGGAGGCGATCATCGTGTCGGTGACCGCCATCTCGGCCTCCCAGTCGGCGAAGGCGCGACCCACCACCTCCGGGTCGCCGACCGCGCCGTCGAAGTCGGCGTCGCGGTCCTCGGGTGTGCCGTGGAGCGGGGGGACGTCCTGACCGAGCACGTAGCGGCGGGTCCAGCTGCGCTCCACCTCGGCCAGGTGCCGGACCAGGCCGAGCAGCGACATCGTCGACGGCGGCACCGACCGGCGCGCCAGCTGCTCGGCGTCGAGCCCGGCGCACTTCATCCGCAGCGTGTGCCGGTAGGCGTCGAGATAGGACAGCAGGACCTCGCGCTCGCCCTCCGGGACCTGCCCGGTCTCGCGCGGGTCCTCGTCCGGGTCGACCCACATGTCGTCGTGGACGGTGCCACGGTGCCAGCGCTCGGGGACCTCCTCGGTGCTGCTCATCGCCCCAGCATCGCGAATCGTCCGCGCGTCGGCCACCGGAAAAGCGCGTCATCCAAAACCGGATCGACGGCGGACCACCCACCCGGCAGGCTCGAGCCGTGACCGATTCGGCCTTGCACGACTACTACGACCGCGGCTTGGAACGTGACCGGCTCTCCGGTGCCACCGGATCGCTCGAGCTTGCGCGCACCCAGGAGATCCTTTCTCGGGCCCTTCCGCCCGTGCCCGCGACCGTGGCCGACATAGGCGGCGGACCAGGGCGCTACGCCTTCTGGCTCGCCGGCCTCGGATACCGGGTCGAGCACCGTGACCTCATGGAGTTGCACGTCGCGCAGGTGCGGGAGCGCGGTCATGCACACGTCACTTCCGCAATTGGTGACGCCCGCGATCTCGACCTCGGCGACGGGGTGGTCGACGCCGTGCTCCTGCTCGGCCCGCTGTACCACCTCGCCGATCGGGCCGACCGGGTGCAGGCGCTCGCCGAAGCCGCTCGAGTGGTCCGTCCCGGCGGAATTGTCTTCGCCGCGGCGATCTCTCGGTGGGCGCCACGGTTGGCGGGACTGCTGGTCGAGCGTCTGGCGGAGCAGGTTCCGTCGGCCGTCGGCGTGGTCGAGGAAGCGGAGCGGTCCGGACACCTCGGCCCGGTCACGGACCGGGGCTTCAACGCCTACGTCCATCGGCCCGCGGCCCTCGCCGAGGAGATCGCTGCGGCGGGGTTGGTGCTGGACGATCTCGTCGGGGTCGAGGGCATTCCGCTACCGCCTGAGGACATCCTCCGGCGGCGAGCTGACCCGGAGGCGTGGAAGGTGTTGCTCGACTCGGCTCGGGTCGTGGAGCGAGTACCGGAGCTGCTCGGATTGAGCCCGCACCTGGTGGCCACGGCGCACCGGGCCGATGGTGCCGAAGAGCGCGGATGACTGCGCTGATCCGACTCGCCCGACCGGAGGACGCCGACGCGGTGTTCGCGCTGGCCGTCGAGCTCGCCACCACCGCGGTGCCCGAGCGGACGGCGTTCGACCGGTCCTGGCGCACCGTGCTCGGTGATCCCGAGCAGCTCCTGCTGGTCGCCGAGGTCGCCGGGTCCGACCATGAAGTGCCGGTCGAGGGTCAGGTCGAGGGTCAGGCTGAGGGTCAGGCTGAGGTGGAGCCTCAACCCGGTGACGGGTCGGCCCGGGTGGTCGGCTACCTGCACGGGATGCTGCACCCGGCGTTCCACGCGAACGGGCCGATCGGCTGGGTGGAGGAGGTCTGTGTCACCGGGGCGCGGCGTGGCGGCGGCATCGGGCGGGCGCTGATGGCCCGGTTCGAGACGCTCGCCGGCTCGCGGGACGTCGCCTACGTGGCCGTCGCCACCCGCCGGGCCGACGCCTTCTACCGTGCCCTCGGGTACGAGGAGTCGGCGCGCTACTTCCGCAAACTCACAGGTGTTCGAATCCGCTCTTGACTGAGACGAACACCTGTTCGATTATGAACAGGTGTCCGTCGAACAGCTCACCCGCCCGGTGCCGTCGCCCGTGTCGTCGCGCGTCTCGGGGGCGGACGCCGACCGCTCGACCGGATCGCGGGTGCTGGCGGTCTGGTGCCCGGACTGGCCGGTGGTGGCCGCGATGGCCGAGGAGAACCTGCCGCGGCACGCCGCCGTCGCGGTCCTCGACAAGGGCGAGGTGTTCGCCTGTTCAGCGACCGCCCGCGACGAGGGGGTCCGCCGCGGGATGCGCCGGCGCGACGCTGCCTCGCGCTGTCCCGACCTGCTGCTGATCGACCGGAACCCCGACACCGACGCCCGGGCGTTCGAGGCGGTGCTGGCGGCGGTCGAGGAGGTGAGCCCGGGCGTCGAGCCGCTGCGCCCCGGGCTCTGTGCGCTGCGGGTGCCGAGCCGGTTCTACGGCGGCGAGGCCGAGGCGGCCGCGGTGATCGCCGAGCGGCTGGTCGCCGAGGAGATCTGGGACTGCCGGTTCGGGGTGGCTGACAGCCTCTTCGCCGCCGAGCAGGCGGCGCGCGCCGCCGAGCCGCAGGACTGCGTCGTCGTCGCCCCCGGTGGGTCGGCCGGCTACCTGGCCGGGCTCGCGGTCGCGGTGCTCGGCGAGGCCGCCCCCGACCCGCGCGAGGGGCAGCAGCTGGTCAGTCTGCTCAAGCGGATGGGGATCCGGACGCTGGGCGACTACGCCGGGCTGCCGGTCGGGGACATCGCCACCCGGTTCGGTCGGTTCGGCGTCTGGGCGCACCGGGCGGCCACCGGGCAGGAGGGCCGCACCGCCGTCGGACGCCGACCGCCGCCCGAGCTGGTCCAGCAGATCGACTTCGCCCCCGGCCTGGAGACCATCGAGCCGATCGCCTTCAGCAGCCGGCAGACCGCCGAGCGGTTCGTCGGTGACCTGGCCCGGCTCGGACGGGTGTGCAGCGCGGTGCGGATCGAGGTGGCGACCGAGAGCGGGTGGCACGGCCACCGGGTCTGGTCCCACCCGCGCTGGTTCACCGCGGTCGACCTGATCGACCGGCTCCGCTGGCAGCTCCAGGCCGAACCGGCACCCGACCCGGTCGCGGTGATCCGCTTCCTGCCCGAGGTCGTCGAGTCCCTCGGCGCGGTCGGCGACGGTCTGTGGGGCAGCGCGCCCGACGAGCAGATCGAGCGCGGTATGGCCCGGGTGCAGAGCATCGTCGGCTTCGACGGGGTGCTGTCCCCGCGCGAGCAGGGCGGTCGGCAGCCCGCCGAGCGCCAGCAGCTGACCCCATGGGGTGAGGACCAGCCCCGGGTCCGCCCCGGGACCCTGCCCTGGCCGGGCAGCCTGCCCGACCCGGCGCCCACCCGGGTCTACCTGACTCCGCAGCAGGCCCAGGTGCTGACCGGCAACGGGTTGCCGGTCACGCTCACCGAGCGCGGCGCGGTCAGCGGTGTCCCGACCAGCTTCCGGCCGACCCCGGAGACCGAGCTGATCACCGTCGAGGCCTGGGCCGGGCCGTGGCCGATCGACGAGCTCTGGTGGGACGCCCAGCGGGCGCGCAAGATCGCCCGTTTCCAGCTGGTCGGGGTGGACGGCAGCGCCTGGCTGCTGGTGGTCGAGCGCGGTCAGTGGTGGACCGAGGCCCGCTATGACTGAGTGCCGCCCGTGCCCTGGTTCGCCCGCTCCGTGCCCTGAGCCTGTCGAAGGGCACCCGATCCGAGGCGGTCGCTGATGGGCTGGGAGAACCCGGAGATGCCGTGGTCGGAGCTGGAGCGCCGGCTCTCGGGACGCCCCCGACCCCGAAAGGAGGAACCGGAGCAGAAGACCGCTCCGGGCACCCCGTCCAAGCCGACGGTCACGCCGTACGGCTACGCCACCCGGCACCAGAAGGAACGACCGCGTCCCTGGGAGCCGTGGAACTACGACGGCGACGGCTCACCCGGCTGGGAACGGCACCCGCCCTACGAGGCGCACCCCGACGCCCGGACGCCGCAGGGGCCGGTGGTGCCCTACGCCGAGTTGCACGCGCACTCCGACTTCAGCTTCCTCGACGGCGCCGGCGACCCGGAGGCGCTGATCGAGGAGGCGGTCCGGCTGGGCCTGCACGCGCTGGCGCTGACCGACCACGACGGCTTCTACGGGGTGTCCCGGTTCGCCGAGGCGGCCCGGCAGTACCCGATCCGCACCGTGTTCGGGGCCGAGCTGTCGCTCGGACTCCGCACCCCGCAGAACGGGGTCGCCGACCCCGAGGGCAGCCACCTGCTGGTGCTGGCCGCCGGGGTGGCCGGCTACCACCGGCTGGCCGGGGCGATCACCGAGGCCCAGCTCCGCGGCGACGAGAAGGGCCGGCCGGTCTACCACCTCGAGGAGCTGGCCGAGCAGGCCCACGGCGACTGGATGATCCTCACCGGCTGCCGCAAGGGGGCGGTCCGGCAGGCGCTCGCCGGGTCGGGTGGGCGTCCCGACCCGGACGCCGCCGGCCGCGAGCTCGACCGGCTGACCGCGCTGTTCGGTCGCGACCACGTCACCGTCGAGCTGACCGACCACCGGCTGCCCACCGACACCGTCCGCAACGACGCGCTGGCCGCGCTGGCCGCCGAGCGCGGGCTGCCGGTGCTGGCCACCAACAACGTCCACTACCCACGTCCGGACGACTACCGGCTGGCCAGCGCGATGGCCGCGGTCCGGGCCCGGCGCAGCCTGACCGAGATGGACGGCTGGCTGCCGCCGCCCACCGCGTTCCTGCGGTCCGGGGCCGAGATGGCCGCCGCGTTCGCGCGCTATCCGGGCGCGGTGGCCTACTCGGTGACGCTGGCCGAGCAGCTGGCCTTCGACCTCAAGGCGGCCAGCCCGCGGCTCCCCAAGCAGGAGGTCCCCGAGGGGCACACGCCGATCAGCTGGCTGCGCGAGCTGACCCGGGAGGGCGCCGACCGGCTCTATCCGCACCAGCGCGAGAAGGCGCAGGTCCGGCTCGACAAGGAGCTGGCGGTGATCGAGGCCAAGGACTTCCCGGGTTACTTCCTGATCGTCTACGAGATGGTCCGGTACGCCAAGGAGAAGGGGATCCTTTGCCAGGGCCGGGGATCGGCGGCCAACTCGGTGGTCTGCTACACCCTCGGGATCACCGCGGTCGACCCGATCCTCTACGACCTGCCGTTCGAGCGGTTCCTGGCCTCGACCCGCGACGAGGAGCCGGACATCGACGTCGACTTCGACTCCGAGCGGCGCGAGGAGGTGATCCAGGAGGTCTACCGGCGGTACGGACGGCGCAACGCCGCCCAGGTGGCCAACGTGATCGCCTACCGGCCGAAGTCGGCGGTCCGCGACATGGCCAAGGCGCTCGGCTACTCGACCGGTCAGCAGGACGCCTGGAGCAAGCAGATCGACAGCTGGACCGGGATCAGCGACGACGACCACGACATCCCTGCCGAGGTGGTCGAGCTGGCCAACCAGCTGCTCAAGGCGCCCCGGCACCTGGGCATCCACTCCGGCGGGATGGTGCTGACCGAGCAGCCGGTCGGCGAGGTGTGCCCGATCGAGCGCGGCCGGATGGACGACCGCACCGTGCTCCAGTGGGACAAGGACAGCTGCGCCTGGATGGGGCTGGTCAAGTTCGACATGCTCGGTCTGGGGATCCTCAACGCGATCCAGCAGGTGTTCGACCTGGTCGGGCAGTGGCTGGGGGAGACCTGGAAGCTCGAGACCCTGCCCAAGGAGGAGCCGGCGGTCTACGACATGGTCTGCCGGGCCGACTCGGTCGGGCTCTTCCAGGTCGAGAGCCGGGCCCAGATCGGCACCCTGCCACGGCTGCAGCCGCGCCGGTTCTACGACCTGGTGATCGAGGTCGCGCTGATCCGGCCCGGCCCGATCCAGGGCGGTGCGGTGCACCCCTTCATCCGGCGGAGCACCGGGAAGGAGCCGGTGACCTATCCGCACCCGGCGCTCGAACCGGTGCTCGAACGGACCAAGGGCGTCCCGCTGTTCCAGGAGCAGCTGATGCAGATCGCCATGACCGTCGGGGGCTGCACCGGCGACGAGGCGGACCTGCTCCGCCGGGCGATGGGTTCCAAGCGCGGCGTGGAGAAGATCGAGATGCTCCGCCGGACGCTGTTCACCGGGATGGCCGAGCACGGGATCACCGGCGACCTGGCCGAGGAGATCTACGACAAGATCGTCGCCTTCGCGAACTTCGGCTTCGCCGAGAGCCACGCCTGCAGCTTCGCGCTGCTGGTCTATGCCTCGGCCTGGCTCAAACTGCACTACCCGGCCGCCTATCTGGCCGGGCTGCTCCGGGCCCAACCGATGGGCTTCTACTCCCCGCAGTCGCTGGTCACCGACGCCCGCCGGCACGGCGTGATGATCCGGCGTCCGGACATCCTGCGGTCCGGGGCCAACGCCGGTCTCGAACCCCTCGACGAGACGTGCCCTGAGCCTGTCGAAGGGCCGAAGAGGACGTGCCCTGAGCCTGTCGAAGGGCCGAGAAGGACGTGCCCTGAGCCTGTCGAAGGGCCGAAAAGGACGCGCTCTGAGCCTGTCGAAGGGCCGACCAGCAGCACCGAGCCCGTCGTCCGGGCCCCCCGCACCGCACCGCTCACCCCGACCGGGCTGGACTCGTGCCTGCAGCGCGACCAACCGCCGGTGGGCCGGTTCGACCGCGACGTCCCCGACCCGACGCCGACCCACCGCCGCGACGGCGCGTGCGCGGTCCGGATGGGTCTGGACTCGGTCCAGGGCATCGGGCTGGAGGTGGCGAAGAAGATCGTCGCCGAACGCGAGCGGGCGCCGTTCACCTCGATCACCGATCTGGTCCGGCGTACCGGGCTCAGCGTCAAGCAGACCGAGGCGCTGGCCACCGCGGGCGCGTTCGACGGCTTCGGGATCAGCCGCCGGCAAGCGTTGTGGAGCGCCGGCTACACCGACAGTCCCGACCAGCTCGAGGGCACCGCGATCGACGCCCCGGCGCCGGAGCTGCCCGGGATGACGGCCATCGAGACCACGCTGGCCGACCTGTGGGCCACCTCGGTCTCGCCCGACGAGCACCCGATGGCCCACCTGCGCACGGTCCTCGACCGGCACCAGGTCGTCCGGGTGGGGGAGCTCGGTCCGCGGCACGACACCTGCCGGGTCCGGGTCGCCGGTCTGGTCACCCACCGCCAACGGCCCGGGACGGCGGGTGGGGTGACCTTCCTCAACCTCGAGGACGAGACCGGGATGCTCAACGTGGTCTGTTCGGCGGCGTTGTGGTCGCGCTACCGACGGGTGGCGCGCAACTCGGCGGGCATGATCATCCGCGGGGTGATCGAACACAAGGAGGGCGTCACCAACCTGGTCGCCGACCGGCTCGACAGGCTCAGCGGCGTCTATCCCGAGGTGGCCTCGATGCTGCCGGCCCGCCACGCCTCGCGGGACTTCCGGTGATCATCGATCCCCTCCACGACCCGGTGATCACGCGTCATGACACTTGTCTTGACGCCGGCGGCGCGCTGGGATGGTCCGGTGACCGACCCGACCCGCCCGCCCCGTGACCGCATGGTCTACGCCGCCGCCCAGCTGGTCCGCGAGCAGGGAGTGGCGGCGACCGGGGTCCGTGACGTCGTGGACCGTGCGCAGGCCCCGAGGGGTTCGTTCCAGCACTACTTCCCCGGCGGCAAGACCCAGCTGGTCGACGAGGCGCTCGACCTGGCCGCCGGGTTCGCCGCCGACTGGGTGACGGCATATCGCGCCGGCACCCGGTCCCCGACCCCGGCGGGCCTCTTCGCGCACCTGGCCGGCTACTGGCGGCACGACCTCGAGAGCCGGGACTTCGGACGGGGCTGCCCGATCGTGGCGACCGTCGCCGAGACCGGCGCGGTGGACCCCGCGGTGACGGCTGCCGCTCGTCGCGGGCTGGACCGCTGGCAGCAGGCCGTCGTCGACGAGCTGCGGAGCCAGGGACTGACGGCCGCACGGTCCCGCCGGTTGGCCGTGCTGATGCTCAGCACGCTCGAGGGTGCGATCGTGCTCAGCCGGGCGCAGCGGTCGACGCGGCCGCTGACCACGGTCGTCGGCGCGCTCGGCCCGCTCCTCGACGCCGGCTGACGTCGCTCACCGAGCGCGGAGCGCGTCGCTCACCGAGCGCGGTGTGCGTCGCTCACCGAGCGCGGTGTGCGTGGCTCACCGAGCGCGGAGCGCCTCGATCACGGCGATCATGTCCTCGCCTCCACGGCCGAGACCGACGGCCTCGGCGAACAGCTCCCGGCTCGCGGCGGCCAGCGGCAGCCGGACGCCGACCGCTTCGGCTGCGGCGACGATCAACTCGGCGTTCCGGTGCACGTCGGCCACCGCCGCCTGCGGCGCGAGGTCGTCGGCGAGCAGCTTGGCGAGCTTGCCGCGAGAGACGACCGAGGCCATCGGCCCGGCGTCGAGCACCGCCGCCACCGTGGCCAGGTCCAGCCCGGACGCCTCGGCCAGCCGCACCGACTCCGCGAGCCCGGTGACCATGGTGATCAGGAACGTGTTGACGGCCAGCTTGGTGCTCAACGCCTGCGGGACCGCGCCGCACTCGACCACCGTGGCGGCGATCGGACCCAGCAGGGGACGGACCAGCCGCACCGCCTCGGGCTCGCCGGCCAGCATCGCGACCAGCTCGCCGCGCTCGGCGGGACCGCGCGACCCGGACACCGGCGCCTCCACGTAGCGCCCGCCGGACCGGGCGACCGCGGCCGCCAGCCCCGCGGAGTACGCCGGGGAGACCGTGCCGCACTGCACCAGCACCCGCCCGGCCACCGGCACCGTCACCCGTCCGTTGCGATGGCCGAGCACCTGGTCGCAGGCCGAGGCGTCGGCCAGCATCACGAGGGTGACGTCCGCGCGTTGCACCACCTCGGCCGCGTCGGCGGCGATCTCGGCGCCGAGGGCCGCGAGCCGTTCGGCGGCGGCCGCACTGCGGTTCCACACCAGCACTGACCGGCCGGCACGGACGAGGTTGGTGGCCATCGGCTCGCCCATCAGGCCCAACCCGAGGAATCCCAGCAGCACCGCCGCCTCCTGCTATGACGTCCGTCATGAACAGGCGCGATCCTTCCATGACGATCGTCATGATCGCCTCGCCGTGGGTGGCGTTCCCACATCCCGGTCGATCGCCGTGCGGCCTCGTAGGCTCGGGCCCGTGCCCACGACCGATCTCCGGGAACTGCCACGTCTCGAAGACGCCACGGTGGTGGTGCCGGCACCCGGAGACGGTCCCGGGAACTGGTCCGGGGCAGCCAGTGCGGTGCTCGAGGACGGCACCTACTGGCTGGCCTACCGCAGCCGGCGCCCGCTGACCGAGGGGCGTGGAGTCAGCACCGTGGTGGCCCGTTCCGACGACGGTGTCCACTTCGTGACCGTCGCCGAGGTGCGCCGCGAAGCGTTCGGGGCGGCCTCGTTCGAGCGTCCGGTCCTGCTCCGCCGACCGGACGGAGGATGGCGGCTGTACCTCAGCTGCGCCACGCCGGACTCCAAGCACTGGTGGATTGAGGCGCTCGACGCCGTGACCCCCGAGCAGGTCCCCGCGGGCACCCGCACGGTCGTGCTGCCCGGCAGTGAGCGGGTCGCGGTCAAGGACCCGGTGATCACGGTCCGCGACGCCGGTCGTGCCGCCGCCGACGGCGAGCCGGACGAGCCGTGGGAGCTCTGGCTGTGCTGCCACCCGCTCGACGTGGTGGGTGCGGAGGACCGGATGACCACCCGGCGACTGGTGAGCGCCGACGGGCTGACCTGGCACGACCGCGGCGAGGTGCTGAGTGGGACCGCCGGCCGCTGGGACGCCCGCGGGGCCCGGGTGACCGCCGTCGTCGAGCGAAACCCGCTGACCGTGCTCTACGACGGTCGCCCCGACGCCGCCTCGAACTGGCACGAGACCACCGGTCTGGCCCGGTGGGACGGGCTGCGGCTGCAGCCGGTGGGCGAGCAGGACGTCCTGCGGTCCCCGTACGGCGACGGCGCGTTCCGCTACGTCTGCCTGGTCAACGAGCCCGACGGCTCGCGCCGGTTCTACTTCGAGGCCGCCCGCCCCGACGGCGCCCACGACCTCTACACCGCGCTGGTCGCCCGCTGAACTGCTCGAGGGTGAGGCTCCGGTGGGCTGAGGTCCGCGGATGGGATCAGGGCACCGCGCTGCGCTGCCGGAACGAGCCGCGACCGGTGGTCGCTCGCCAGTCGGAGAAGTCCTCCCCGAGCAGGTCCTCGAGGAGGTCGATGTCGTCGAGCACGCCGGCGAGCAGCTCGCGACGCTGGTCGGGGTCGAGCGCGGGGCGGTGATCGGGACCACCGAGCCGACGGGCGGCCAGCAGTGGGCGAGACGCCTGGCGCCAGACCTGGGGCGGAGCGAACCGGCCCAGACCGGCGCCGAGGCGGAGCGCCCGACCGGTGGCCCGGGCCCAGGGGCCACCGGCGACGAAGCCGCGCGCGTTGTCCGCCGGCACCGCCGACACCGCACGCTGATCGATGCCCAGGAAGCCGGCCACCCGGTCCAGCGTCCGGGCCGGGTCGGAGACGAGCTCGCGGTACCGGAACACCAGCACCCGCTCCCGGTCGACCCGGTCGAACAGGTCGGCCAGCTGCTCGCCGTACCGACCCATCCGTCGGTAGTGCCAGAACGGCGCCCACCCACGGGCGATCCGGCTCTCCTCGGCCAGGCAGGCGCGGACGACGTCCGCCTCGGGCTCGAGGCCGTCCACCCACAGGTGCATCCAGTTCGAGTAGGCGCGGTCGACCGGGTCGCGGACCACCACGATCAGCCTGGCGTCGGGCAGCTCCTCGGCGATCCGGCGCCGCGCGTCGGCGGAGTAGAGGTAGAAGGGCGTGCTCTCGAGCCGGACCTGGCCGGGCGCAGCCCCGCGGAACAACGCCTCGTAGTCGTCGCGCCGCCAGACCCATTCCTGCTGGCTGTGGGCGTCCCCGGGTCCGCGGTAGGCCGGTGGCGGTGCCTCGCCGCAGAGGTAGAACTTCGGTTCCTTGACCGGGCTGGCCCACACCCCGGGGTGCCGGGCCAGAGCCGCGTGCAGCGCGGTGGTCCCGGCCTTCGGCGCACCGATGATCACCGCGTCGGGGCCGCTTTCCCGAGTGCTCATGTCGGAATAGTAGAGATGTGCTGGGGATCCGTGGCGGACGTCCGTCCGGCGGACCGGGCGCGCAGTGGCCCGAAACCGTGCGGTGCCGCGACGCCCGGCCTCGTAGGATCGATGACCGGCCCGCCCTGGCGCGGCCGACGCGAGCGCACCGGCGACCGATCCGGTGCCGACCCGAGGAAGGACAGTTGTGATTCGCAGCCACGAGGCCGGAACCCTGCGTGCCGAGCACGCCGGGACCACAGTGACGTTGGCGGGCTGGGTGGCCCGCCGGCGCGATCACGGCGGCGTGGCCTTCCTGGATCTGCGGGACGCCTCGGGCATCGCCCAGGTGGTGGTGCGGGACGAGATCCTCGCCGCCTCCGGTGCGCACGAGCTGCGCAACGAGTACTGCATCGCGGTCACCGGTGAGGTCGAGGTGCGGCCCGAGGGCAACGCCAACCCCGACCTGCCGACCGGCGAGATCGAGGTCGCCGCACGCGAGCTGACCGTGCTCAACGCGGCCGCGCCGCTGCCGTTCCAGATCGACGAGCGGGTGGGCGTCGGTGAGGAGACCCGGCTCAGGTACCGCTACCTCGACCTCCGCCGGCCGGCGCCGGCCAAGGCGCTCCGGCTTCGCAGCGCGGTCAACCGGGTGGCCCGCGAGACCCTGGCGGGCCACGACTTCGTCGAGATCGAGACCCCGACGATGACCCGGTCGACCCCTGAGGGTGCGCGCGACTTCCTGGTGCCGGCCCGGCTGCGTCCGGGGTCCTGGTACGCGCTGCCGCAGAGCCCGCAGCTGTTCAAGCAGCTGCTGATGGTCGCCGGGATGGAGCGGTACTACCAGATCGCGCGCTGCTACCGCGACGAGGACTTCCGCGCCGACCGGCAGCCCGAGTTCACCCAGCTCGACATCGAGATGAGCTTCGTCGACCAGGACGACGTCATCGCGCTGAGCGAGGAGCTGATCGCCAACCTCTGGCGGCTGATCGGGGTCGAGGTGAGCACCCCGATCCCGCGGATCACCTACCGCGAGGCGATGGACCGCTACGGCAGCGACAAGCCCGACCTGCGCTTCGGGCTCGAGATCACCGAGCTGACCGGCTACTTCGCCGACACCCCGTTCCGGGTCTTCCAGGCGCCGTACGTCGGCGCCGTGGTGATGCCCGGCGGGGCCGACCAGCCGCGCCGCACCCTCGACGGCTGGCAGGAGTTCGCCAAGCAGCGCGGGCACCGCGGACTGGCCTACGTGCTCGTCCAGCCCGACGGCGAGCTCGGCGGCCCGGTGGCCAAGAACCTGTCCGAGACCGAGCGTGCCGGGCTGGTCGAGGCTGTCGGCGCGCAGCCGGGAGACTGCGTCTTCTTCGCCGCCGGTGCCCGGTCGGCCGCGCAGTCGCTGCTCGGCGCGACCCGGCTGGAGATCGGCCGCCGGGCCGGGCTGCTCGACGAGAGCGCCTGGAGCTTCGTCTGGGTGGTCGACGCGCCGCTGTTCGAGCCGGCCAGCGAGGCGGTGGCCGCCGGTGACGTGGCGGTCGGGTCCGGCGCCTGGACCGCGGTGCACCACGCGTTCACCTCGCCCAAGCCGGAGAGCCTGGAGACCTTCGACACCGATCCCGGCTCGGCGCTGGCCTACGCCTACGACATCGTCTGCAACGGCAACGAGATCGGCGGCGGGTCGATCCGTATCCACCAGCGCGACGTCCAGGAGCGGGTGTTCGCGGTGATGGGGCTGAGCAAGGAGTCCGCGCAGGAGAAGTTCGGATTCCTGCTCGACGCCTTCGCATTCGGCGCCCCGCCGCACGGCGGGATCGCCTTCGGCTGGGACCGGGTCTGCGCGCTGCTGGCCGGCAGCGAGTCGATCCGCGACGTGATCGCCTTCCCGAAGTCCGGTGGCGGCGTCGACCCGCTGACCAACGCCCCGGCACCCATCACTGCCCAGCAGCGCAAGGAAGCCGGGGTGGACGCCAAGCCCGAGGCGGCCAAGCAGTCCGGCGCGGACGAGGCGGCCGCAGCCACCGCCTGAGAGTCGGCATCACGCCGGTGACTTCGCCGCGTTGCCGCGGCCGAAGTCACCGGCGTCCTGCGTCTCGGGCAGATCATCATCCGCCGCTGGGCTCAGCTGTGCTGCGAAGCCGCCGCGCGCGCTCCCAGGTCCGCCGGACGCAGCGGGTGCACCGGCGCCGCGAACGGCCGGCTGACCGAGCACCGCAGGTCGGGCCCGACCCGGAGGAGCTCGCCGTCGCCGAGCAGCCGCCAGCCGGGGTCGTCGTCCATCCGCTCCGTGGCCACCACCACCGCCGGCCGTCCGGCCAGCGCCGGCGCGTGCGCACTGATCCGCACGCTCCGCACCTGGAGTTCGTCGGCCGCCGGCACGGGCCGCTCGAGCACCCACAGCTCGTGGGTGTCCGGATACCGCAGCGCCCACAGCTCGTCCGGTGTGGCCAGCACCAGGTTGAGCGCGTAGACGGGGAGCTCCGCGCCGACCCAGGCGACCGCGGCCTGCAGACCGGCGCCGAGGTCGCCTCCGTGGCGGCGGGTCTCGGCCGTCACCAGCGCGAACACCCGCTCGCTGTCGGTCTGGCCCCGCACCAGGTCGGCGGCCTCCAGCTCGGCCAGCCGCGCGTCGAGCCGGTCCAGCCCGCCGACCACCCCGTTGTGCGCGAACAGCCGTCCGTCGAGCGCGAACGGGTGGGTGTTCTCCCGGGTGAGCGCACCCGTGCTGGCGTACCGGACGTGCGCGACGAAGGTCCGCCCGGTCAGGGTGCAGGCCGACCGGGCGAAACTGGTGTCGTGCCAGGCGGCGATCGGCTCCTTGGCCACCAGCGGCCGTCCGTCCGGGTCGAAGCAGCCGATCCCGGTGCCGTCCGGATTGCGCCGGCTCTGCGCGGCCAGGCTGTCCGGCGCGTCGAGCAGCCAGAACGTCGCCGTGGTGGGGCTCCCGGCGTGCAGACCGAACAGACGGCACATGCCGCCATCCTCGCCGGTCGGCGGTGGCCAGCTGAGAGCGACCTCAGCGGGCTCGCGGTGCCGGCCCGGTGATCATGGTCGGGCGGTGCGATAGTGCGGCCATGGCCGTGCACAGCGCCGCTCACCCCGACCACCCGCCCCGCCGCACCGCGCACCCGCGCGGGGCCGGCACGAACGCGATCATGACCGAGGCCAACCCCGGTCTCGCCGCCCGGCTGGAGACACCGCGACACCGGTTGGCCGAGGAGCCGGTGCCGGCGGCGGTCGCCTACGAGCTGATCCACGACGAGCTGTTGCTCGACGGGAGCGCCCGGCTCAACCTGGCCACCTTCGTCACCACCTGGATGGAGCCGGAGGCCCGCACGCTGATGGCGGAGTGCGTCGACAAGAACATGATCGACAAGGACGAGTACCCGCAGACCGCCGAGCTCGAGCAGCGCTGCGTGGCCATCCTGGCCGACCTCTGGAACGCGCCCGACCCCGACCGCACCCTCGGTTGCTCGACCACCGGCTCGAGCGAGGCGGCGATGCTGGCCGGGATGGCGCTCAAGCGGCGCTGGCGACAGCGAGTCGACGACCCGACCCGCACCCCCAACCTGGTGATGGGCGCCGACGTCCAGGTCTGCTGGGAGAAGTTCTGCCGCTACTGGGAGGTCGAACCGCGGCTGGTCCCGATGCAGGGTGACCGGTTCCACCTCGACGCCGAGAGCATGCTGCCCTTCGTCGACGAGGACACCATCGGCGTGGTCGCGGTGCTCGGCTCCACCTTCGACGGCAGTTACGAGCCGGTCGCCGAGATCTGCGCGGCGCTCGACCGGCTGGCCGCCGACGGCGGCCCCGACGTCCCTGTGCACGTCGACGGTGCGTCCGGCGCGATGATCGCCCCCTTCCTCGATCGCGAGCTGGTCTGGGACTTCCGGCTGCCGCGGGTGGCCTCGATCAACACCTCCGGGCACAAGTACGGCCTGGTCTATCCCGGGGTCGGCTGGGTGCTCTGGCGCGACACCGACCTGCTGCCCCGCGAGCTGATCTTCGACGTCAACTACCTCGGCGGCCACATGCCGACGTTCGCCCTCAACTTCTCCCGGCCCGGGGCCGAGGTGGTGGCGCAGTACTACACGTTCTTCCGGCTCGGACGGGCCGGCTTCACCGCCGTCCAGCAGGCCGCCCGTGACGTGGCGACCTTCCTGGCCGAGCGGATCGAAGGAACCGGTCGCTTCCGGCTGATCTCGCGTGGGGACGAGCTGCCGGTGTTCGCCTTCGCCGCGGCCGACGACCGGGTCGACGTCTACGCGGTCTCGCGCGCCCTCCGTGAACGCGGCTGGCTGGTGCCGGCCTACAGCTTCCCGGAGAACCGCACCGACCTGTCGGTGCTGCGCGTCGTCGTCCGCAACGGGTTCGGGCACGCGCTGGCCGAGAGCTTCCTGTCCGACCTCGAGGCCGCGGTCGCCGAGCTCGACCAGGAGACCGGAGCCCCACGACAGTCGGGGTCCGGGGGCTTCCACCACTGACCGTCGTCGGACGGCGGACCCGACTCCGGTTGGATCGACCGGCGGCCGCCCGCCGCCTATTCTCGAGCGGTGACTCCCGGGCTGCTCAAGATCACCGTGATCGTCGCGCTGGTGGCGGTCGCGGTGGTCCTGGTGCTGCTGGCGGTCCGTCGCACGAGGTCCGAACCGCGCCGGCTCTCCAACGGCGTGCTGATCGGTTTGGCGGCGTTGAGCACGGGGGAGGCCCTCAGCGCGCTCGGCGCCCCGGGCACCAGCATGATCAGTGCGCTGGCCGTGCTGATCGTGGTGCTGGGCCCGCTGCTGGTCGTCGTCCTCGCGGTGCTGTTGATCATGAACGGCGTCCAGATGATCAAGCGCGAGTCGCGGTCGCTGGGCAACCTGCTGTCGTTGCTGCTCGGGATCGGGCTGCTCGGTCTCGGAGCCCTGCCGGTGGTGGTGCTGGCCCTCGGCGGCGGCGCGCGCGGGCTGGCCGTCACGGTCGGGATCGGACTGGTCGCGGCGTACGCGGGCTTCGCGCTGGTCAACTTCCTGGTCTACGCCCAGATCTACCGGCGGCTGGTGCGCGGCGCCCCGGCCGACTGGCTGGTCGTGCTCGGCTCCGGTCTGGGCGCCGATGGACGGGTGCCGCCGCTGCTGGCCTCGCGGGTCCGCACCGGGCTGGCCGAGGCGGCGCGCCGACGGGTGCGCGTGGTGGTGATGTCGGGCGGCCGGGGGAGCGACGAGGTGGTCGCCGAGGGTGAGGCGATGGCGGCCCTCGCCGTCGAGCACGGCGCCGACCCCTCTCGCGTCCTGGTGGAGGGCCGCTCGACCGACACCGAGGAGAACCTGCGGTTCACCCGCGAGCTGCTGGCCTCGACACCGCTGCCGGCACCGCTGCCGGCACCGCTGGCCACCCTCGCGCCGGCACGCCCGGCGCCGCTCGGCACCCCGCTTCCGGGCACCAGGCCGCCGGTCGAGCCGTCGGCAGCGACCGGGTCCGGCGGGCTCCCCGGACCGGGGCTGATCGTGACCAGCAACTACCACGCGATGCGCGCCGCCGTCCTGGCCCGCAAGCTCGGCATCGACGCCCAGGCCGTCGGCTCGCCGACCGCGGGCTACTACTGGCCGAGCGCGGTGCTCCGCGAGTTCGTCGCCCTGCTGGCCGAGCACCCGTGGTGGCACCTCACCGCAGCGCTACTGGTCGGGATCCCGGTGCCGGCCCTGGTGTTCGCCCTCTCCTGACCCGCGTGGGCACCCGTCGACGTCCGCGGCCGTCGGTGGCGTCCGGGCTGTCGGCGCCGTCGGGGAGGATGGGCCGGTGAGCGAGGACCTGTTCGGCACCGTGACCGCCCCGGCGCAGGAGCCCGGCGTGGCCGGCGGCGCGATCGGCGGGAGCCTCGGCGGCGGCAGCCTCGGGGACGGCCGGGCCGACCGCCGGCTGCCGCTGGCCGTCCGGATGCGCCCGCAGACCCTGGACGAGATCGTCGGGCAGCAGCACCTGCTGGCGCCCGGGTCGCCGCTGCGGCGGCTCGCCGGCGGCGAGCCGATGTCGGTGTTCCTCTGGGGGCCGCCCGGCGTGGGCAAGACGACGATCGCCGCGGTGGTCTCGCAGCAGACCGACCGCCGGTTCGTCGAGGTCTCGGCGGTGACCGCCGGGGTCAAGGAGGTCCGCGCCGTGCTCGACCAGGCCCGCCGCGACCTCGCCGCCGGACGCCAGACGGTGCTCTTCGTCGACGAGGTGCACCGGTTCTCCAAGGCCCAGCAGGACGTCCTGCTGCCCGCGGTCGAGAACCGGCTGGTCACGCTGATCGCGGCCACCACGGAGAACCCGAGCTTCTCGGTGATCAGCCCGCTGCTCTCCCGTTCGCTGCTGCTGACCCTGCGCCCGCTGACCGACGACGACGTCTCCGGGCTGCTCGACCGGGCGCTCACCGACCAGCGCGGGCTGGGCGGCGCCGAGCCGGCGCTCACCCTCACCGACGACGCCCGCGCCGACCTGCTCCGGCTGGCCGGCGGCGACGCCCGGCGGGCACTGACCTATCTCGAGGAGTCGGCCGCGGGCGCGCAGGCCGTCGGGTCGACCGAGATCACCCCCGAGGTCGTCTCGCGCGCCGTGGACAAGGCGGCGGTCCGCTACGACCGCGACGGTGACCAGCACTACGACGTGATCAGCGCGTTCATCAAGTCGATCCGCGGCTCCGACGTCCAGGCCGGTCTGCACTATCTGGCCCGGATGATCGAGGCCGGCGAGGACCCCCGGTTCATCGCCCGCCGGCTGGTCATCCTGGCCAGCGAGGACATCGGGCTGGCCGACCCGACCGCGCTGCCCACCGCCGTCGCCGCCGCCGACGCGGTCGCGTTCATCGGGATGCCCGAGGGCCGGATCTGCCTGGCCCAGGCGGTGATCGCGCTGGCGCTGGCCCCGAAGTCCAACGCGGTGATCATGGGCGTCGACGCCGCGCTGGCCGACGTCCGCGCCGGGCGGATCGGGCTCGTCCCCGCGCCCCTGCGGGACGCCCACTACAGCAGCGCCAAGACCTACGGCCACGGCGTCGGCTACCGCTACGCCCACGACGAACCGCACGGGATCGCCGCCCAGCAGTACCTCCCCGACGAGCTCGCCGACGCCCGCTACTACCAACCGACCGACCACGGCGCCGAAGCGCGGCTCGGGGAGCGGCTGCAGCGGATCGAGGAGCTGTTGGGTCGCGAGCGGCGCAGCTAGGCGCGGGCGCCCTGCGCTAACCCACTACGCGCCCGAGCGCCACCCACCACCACGTGCCCTGAGCCTGTCGAAGGGCGCAGGCCGGCCGGATTGCGCGATCTGATTGTGACGAGGACCACGCGCACCTAGGCTCGGGCCATGCCGACCGCGGGGCAGCGAGGCCCGGCCGACCTGGCCTACCGGGCCGGGTCGGATCTCGACCTGCTGACCCGCGACCTGCACCGTGCCCACGACGCCTTCGTGGCCACCGGGACCCCGGGAGCGCCGCTCCGTCCGCTCGTCCTCGAGTCCTGGCGCCGGTGTGTGAGCAGCGGGCTCGACCCCGAGCAGACCGAGGCGCCCTGGGAGCTCGACGACGCCGAGCTGGCCCGGATCCGGGCCGAGCACCCGTTGTTCGCGGCGATGCCCGTGGTCCGCCGGCTGCTGGTCGACAGCGCCGCCGAGGCGGGCATGCTGGTCGCGGTCAGCGACGCGGCCGGACGCCTGCTGTGGGTCGAGGGGTCGCACCGGCTGCGGTCCCTGGCCGAGGGGATCGCGTTCGCCCCGGGGGCCAACTGGAGCGAGACCGCGGCCGGCACCAACGCACCCGGCACCGCGCTGGCCCTCGACGCGCCGGTGCAGATCTTCGGCGCCGAGCACCTGGCCCGGCCGGTGACGCCGTGGAGCTGCTCGGCCGCACCGGTCCATGACCCGGACACCGGCGCGCTGCTCGGGGTGCTCGACCTCACCGGCGGACCCGACGTGGCCGCGCCGCAGGGTCTGGCGCTGGTCCGCGCGACCGTGGCCGCGGTCGAGTCCGAGCTCCGGCTCGACCGGCTGACCCGGCCGCACCCGCCGACCGGATCGCGCCCGCCGGCCACGAGGTCGGGCCACGCGGTACGCGGCCCGGGGCGGCGTCGACCCACGCAGCCCGACGACGTCCCGGCCACGCTGACCGTGCTCGGCCGCCGCCGCGGGCTGGTCCGCACCGCCGGCACGGACGACGCAACCACCGTCGAGCTCGGGCTGCGGCACAGCGAGATCCTGGTGTTGCTGGCCGCGGCGGGCGCCGGGCTGAGCGGCGACGAGCTCGCCGTCCGGCTCTCCGAGGAGGAGATGTCCGCGGTCACCGTCCGGGCCGAGATGTCGCGCCTGCGCTCCGTGCTGCCGGGCGTGCGGACCGCCTCCCGGCCCTACCGGCTCGAGTCGAGCGTCCGGACCGACCTCGAGGAGGTCCGCGACGAGCTGCGGGCGGGCCGGCTGCGGTCCGCGGTCGCGCACTATCCCGGCCCGGTGCTGCCCTGGTCGCTCGCGCCCGGGGTGGTCGACCTCCGCGACCGGCTGCACCACGAGCTCCGCCGAGCGCTGCTGACCTCCGGCGACCCGGACGCGCTGCTCGGCTTTGCCGACACCGAGCACGGCCGCGACGACCTCGAGGTCTGGCGGGCGGCGTTGGCCGCGCTGCCCGCCGGGTCGCCGCGCTACGCCCAGGTGGCCAGCCACGTCGACGACCTGGCGGTCGCGCTCGCCTGAACCCGTCGACGGCGACCTGGCGGATCCTCGGGCGCCGCGAGGTCCGTTGGCGATGCAACGTTCGGGCAACCCGGGCCGTTCTAGGTTCACCGGAGATGCCCGGCACGGGCCGGGCCGTCGACTCTGTGACCCACGAAGGAGTGGATGCATGGCTGTGTACGCCCAACCGGGCCAGGACGGCAGCGTCGTCAGCTACAAGTCGCGTTACGAGAACTGGATCGGCGGCGACTGGGTCGCGCCGAAGCAGGGCAACTACTTCGAGAACCCGTCCCCGGTGAACGGGCAGACCTTCTGCGAGGTCGCCGCCAGCACCGCCGAGGACATCGACGTCGCGCTCGACGCGGCCCACGCGGCCGCGCCGGCCTGGGGGAAGACCTCGGTGGCCGAGCGCGCCAACATCCTCAACAAGATCGCCGACCGGATCGAGCAGAACCTCGAGATGCTGGCGGTCGGGGAGACCTGGGACAACGGCAAGCCGGTCCGCGAGACCATGGCCGCCGACCTGCCGCTGGCCGTGGACCACTTCCGCTACTTCGCCGGCGCGATCCGGGCCCAGGAGGGCCACCTCAGCCAGATCGACGACAACACCGTCGCCTACCACTTCCACGAGCCGCTCGGGGTGGTCGGCCAGATCATCCCGTGGAACTTCCCGCTGCTGATGGCCACCTGGAAGCTGGCCCCGGCGCTGGCCGCCGGCAACGCCGTGGTGATCAAGCCGGCCGAGCAGACCCCGGCCTCGATCATGATGCTGATGGAGCTGATCGCCGACCTGCTGCCCGCCGGGGTGGTCAACGTGGTCAACGGGTTCGGGGTCGAGGCCGGCAAGCCGCTGGCCAGCTCGAAGCGGATCCGCAAGATCGCCTTCACCGGCGAGACCACCACCGGCCGGCTGATCATGCAGTACGCCAGCCAGAACCTGATCCCGGTCACCCTGGAGCTCGGCGGCAAGAGCCCGAACATCTTCTTCGAGGACGTCGCCGCCAAGGACGACGCGTTCTACGACAAGGCCCTCGAGGGCTTCGCGATGTTCGCGCTCAACCAGGGCGAGGTCTGCACCTGCCCGAGCCGGGCGCTGATCCAGAACTCGATCTTCGAACAGTTCCTGCCTGCCGCGACGGACCGGGTCAAAGCGATCAAGCAGGGCAACCCGCTCGACACCGAGACCATGATCGGCGCGCAGGCCAGCAACGACCAGCTGGAGAAGATCCTCAGCTACTTCGAGATCGGCACCGCCGAGGGCGCCCGGATCATCTGCGGCGGCGAGCGCGTCGACCTGGGTGGTGACCTGTCGGGCGGCTACTACGTGGCCCCGACGATCTTCCAGGGCACCAACAAGATGCGGATCTTCCAGGAGGAGATCTTCGGTCCGGTGGTCTCGGTCACCGGGTTCGAGGACTACGACGACGCGATGAGCATCGCCAACGACACCCTCTACGGGCTGGGCGCGGGCGTGTGGTCTCGCGACGTCAACACGGCCTACCGGGCCGGGCGGGAGATCCAGGCCGGACGCGTCTGGACCAACTGCTACCACCAGTACCCGGCGCACGCCGCGTTCGGTGGCTACAAGAGCTCCGGGATCGGCCGGGAGAACCACGCGATGATGCTGGACCACTACCAGCAGACCAAGAACATGCTGGTCTCCTACGACGAGAACAAGCTCGGCTTCTTCTGATCGGTCTCCCGGCCGGTGCGGTCGCGACGGCGGCCGCACCGTCCGGTCCGGGTCCGGCCCGGGGTGCGCTTCCCCCGACGTCCTCCGGGTCCGCACCGGCCACCTGTGCCCGCCTGGACGGGCACAGGTGGTCCTCTGTGCGGTGACGGACCACGTGGACGACCCCGGCGGCGAACGGCCGGGGCAGACTGGAGGCACGATCCGGGACGAGGAGGTCCGATGACCGAACGAGTGGCGGTGACCGAGAAGGCGGCCGCGTTGCTGCGCACGCTGCGGGAGAAGCACGGCCCGCTGATGTTCCACCAGTCCGGCGGGTGCTGCGACGGCTCGTCGCCGATGTGCTATCCCGACGGCGACTTCCTGATCAGCGACGCCGACGTCCACCTCGGCGACCTCGACGCCGGCACGCCCGAACCGATCCCGGTCTACATGAGCGCCGAGCAGTTCGCCTACTGGAAGCACACCCACCTGACCATCGACGTCGTGCCCGGTCGCGGGGCCGGCTTCTCGGTCGAGTCACCGACCGGCCAGCGGTTCCTGATCCGGTCCCGGTTGCTCACCGAGGCCGAGTCGGCCGACCTCGACCCGGGCGAGCTCGCCGCGGCGGTCGGAGCCCGACCGCAGCCCGAGGTCCTCGGGCACTGATCGCCGCGCCCTGCCCTTCGACGGGCTCAGGGGACGGTGGTGGGCAAGCTCAGGGCGCTCCGGGCGCTGAGCCCGTCGAAGCGCGACCGGGGCGCCGCGGGAGTCAGCTGAGCCGTTCGGTGAGGTGCACGGTGACCTCGTCGCCGTCGTCCTTGCCGATCGCGCGACGGACCGCGGCGGCCACCGGCAGCTTGTGGGTGCCGTCGCCGAGGGCCATGAAGGCGCCGCGGAACGGCTGCCCGTCGACCGTCCCGGCCACCTTGACCAGACCGCGGGTGCCGAACACCTCGGCCGACCCGGGCAGTTGGACGCAGGTCCAGGTGTCACCCTCGCGGACCTTGCCGAGGACCGCGGTGAAGGTCAGGTCGAGCGGGCCGCGCCGGTCAGCCGCGGGCACCGTCGGGCTCCTGCAGGTAGACCAGGCCGTTGCCGTCGGGGTCGGCGAAGTGGAACATCGGCGGCGCGCCCTCGAGGTGCAGCACGTCGTCGTTGTAAAGCACCGCGTCGGCCTCGCGCAACCGGTCGTAGGCGGCCCGGGCGTCGGTCGTGCCCAACCGGACCGCCACCGGGATCTCGCTGTCCGGCGGCAGCAGCACCAGCGCCACCGACGAGCCCGGCGGCACCACCTCGACCAGCCGGGCACCCGGCCAGATCTCGACGTCGGTGCGGAGCTCGCACCCCAGCGTCTGCACGTAGAACGCGATCGCCGCGTCCTGGTCGGCGACCGGCACCGACACACTGATCACCCGCGTGGTCATCGTCATGGCGTTCCGACCGGCGCGGGGGCCCGAACTCATCGGCCGGCGGGCGCCGGATTCCGGTTCGGGCCGGTGGCGCCCTCGCGGTAGGGTCGTCCGCGGACAATCGAGCCCGGCGGCCGGCCGGGACGGGTCCGCGCCGGAGTGCCGTCGAGGAGAGGACACCATGAGCCTGGGAGACATCGCGGGGTTGATCGCAGCCATCGCGTTCGCCGTCTTGGTCGTGTTGTTCGCCATCCCGCTGCTGAAGCTCGGCCGGGTGCTCGAGGAGCTCCGGCTGGCGGTCCGCGACGTCGGCCACGAGAGCGTGCCGATCCTCACCGA
This sequence comes from Microlunatus kandeliicorticis, assembly GCF_014137855.1. Lineage (GTDB taxonomy): Bacteria > Actinomycetota > Actinomycetes > Propionibacteriales > Propionibacteriaceae > Microlunatus > Microlunatus kandeliicorticis. The sequence continues at coordinate 288,918 of NZ_JACGWT010000004.1, read as the reverse complement.
GCTGCAGGGCACCGTGCGGGCCACCAACGCCGAGCTCGAGAAGCTGAGCGTGGTCACCGAGGACGTCGCCAAGGTCAGCGCGAACGCCACCACGGTGAGTGAGAACGCGGCCCAGCTGACCACCCTGTTCTCGGCCACCCTGGGCGGGCCGCTGGTCAAGACCGCGGCGTTCTCCTACGGCATCCGCAAGGCGATCCGCGGCGACGGCGAGCGCCGGACCCGCCGCGGGCGGCGGTCGAAGTGATCCGCCGCGTCGTCTGGTTCGCGGTGGGCGCCGGGGTGGGCGTCTACGCGCTGGTGAGGGTCCGCCGCTACCTCGCCCAGGCGACCCCCGAGGCCATCGGCCAGCGGGTCGCCGACCGTGCCAACGGCATCACCGGGTCGGTGCAGGAGTTCGGATCGAGGGTCCGAGCTGCCATGGCCGAGCGCGAGGCGGAACTCCGCACCGAGCTCGGCCTCTCCGAATGACTCGACCACCTCGGCCCGCCACCGGCGGGCGTCCCACAGCAAGGAACCACTGATCATGAGAACCGCCGACGTCCGGCGTCGCTACCTGGACTACTTCGTCCGCCAGGGTCACGTCGAGGTGCCCAGCGCCTCGCTGGTCTCCCACGACCCCAACCTGCTCTTCGTGGTCGCCGGCATGGTGCCGATGGTGCCCTACTTCACCGGCGTCGAGCCGGTGCCGTGGAAGCGCGCGGTCAGCTGCCAGAAGGTCATCCGCACCCTCGACATCGAGGAGGTCGGCAAGACCACCCGGCACGGCACCTTCTTCCAGATGCTCGGCAACTTCTCCTTCGGCGACTACTTCAAGGCCGAGGTCATCCCGTGGACGTGGGAGTTCCTCACCGGGCCGGTCGAGCAGGGCAACCTCGGCTTCGACCCCGAGCGGATCTCGGTGTCGGTGCTCGGCGCCGGCTTCCACCCGGCCTACCCCGACGGTGACCTCGAGGCGCGGGAGATCTGGCGTTCGATCGGGCTGCCCGAGGACCGGATCCACGGCCGCGACCTCACCGAGAACTACTGGCACATGGGCGTGCCCGGTCCCGGCGGCCCGGACTCCGAGGTGTTCTACGACCGCGGCCCGGAGTTCGGCCCGGCCGGCGGACCGGACGTCAACGAGGAGCGCTACCTCGAGATCTGGAACAACGTGTTCCAGCAGGAGGAGCTCTCCGCGGTCCGCAGCAAGTCCGACTTCGACGTGGCCAGGCCGCTGCCGACGAAGAACATCGACACCGGTGCCGGTCTCGAGCGGATCGCCACCCTGCTGCAGGGCGTCGACAACCTCTACGAGATCGACGAGGTCCGTCCCGTCCTCGACCGGGCGGCGGCGGTGGCCGGCAAGACCTACGGCCGCGGCGCGACCGACCCGTCGGCGCGCGACGACGACGTCCGGCTGCGGGTGGTGGCCGACCACGTCCGCTCCGGTCTGATGCTGATCAGCGACGGCGTCACCCCCGGCAACGAGGGCGGCGGCTACGTGCTCCGCCGGCTGCTCCGTCGGGTGGTCCGCTCGATGCGCCTGCTGGGGGTCGACGAGCCGACCTTCGGCGAGCTGTTCCCGGTCAGCCGGGACGCGATGAAGCAGTCCTACCCCGAGCTCGAGACCGACTGGGACCGGATCAGCGAGGTCGCCTACGGCGAGGAGGAGGCGTTCCTGCGCACCCTCACCGCCGGCACCCAGATCTTCGACCTGGCGGTCCGGGACGCGAAGCGCGCGCAGCAGGCCAGCCTGTCCGGCGACCGCGCCTTCCAGCTGCACGACACCTACGGCTTCCCGATCGACCTCACCCTCGAGATGGCGGGCGAGCAGGGGCTGGCCGTCGACGAGGCCGGCTTCCGGTCGCTGATGGCCGAGCAGCGCGCCCGGGCCAAGGCCGACGCCAAGGCGAAGAAGAGCACCGCGGGCGCGAGCGAGGTCTACCGCCAGCTCCGCGAGGTGGGGGAGACCCCGTTCACCGGCTTCCGCACCCTCAGCGGGCAGAGCGCGGTCCGCGGGATCATCTCCGGCGGGCAGCTGGTCGAGTCGGCCCAGCCCGGCGAGAGCATCGAGCTGGTGCTCGAGGAGACCCCGTTCTATCCCGAGTCCGGTGGTCAGTCCGGCGACCACGGACGGATCACCGCGGACGGGCTGGTGCTCGACGTCACCGACGTCCAGCGTCCGGTCAAGGGCCTGGTGGTGCACCACGCGACCGTGGTCGACGGCGAGATCCGGCCCCGGCAGGTGGTCGACACCCACGTCGACACCGACTGGCGGCTCGGCGCCTGCCAGGCGCACTCGGCGACCCACGTCATCCACGAGGCGCTGCACGAGATCCTCGGCCCGACCGCGCTCCAGCGGGGCTCGTTCAACCGGCCCGGCTACCTGCGGCTCGACTTCGCCTGGGGCCACCAGGTGAACGAGAAGCAGAAGGAGCAGATCGAGCAGCTCTGCAACACCGCGATCCGCGACGACCTCGGCGTCACCGCGACCGAGATGCCGCTGGCCGAGGCCAAGGCGCTCGGCGCGACCGCGTTATTCGGCGAGGTCTACGGCGACGTCGTCCGGGTGGTCGACATGGGCGAGGGCTGGTCGCGCGAGCTGTGCGCCGGCACCCACGTCCAGCAGTCCGCCCAGGTGGGTCTGCTGGCCCTCAACGCGGAGAGCTCGGTCGGCTCCGGGATCCGTCGGGTCGAGGCGTTCGTCGGGCTCGAGGCGTTCGCCCAGCTGGCCCGCGAGCGCGCCCTGGTGCACGGCCTGACCGAGACGCTGCGGGTCCAGCCGGACCAGCTGACCGAGCGGATCGCCCGGATGGTCCAGCAGCTCAAGGACGCCGAGCGCGAGATCGCCACCCTGCGCTCGCAGAACCTGCTCACCACCGTCGAGCCGATCCTGGCCAAGCGGCACGAGATGTGGGGCGTGGACCTGTACGCCCACGCGCTCGACCTCCGCGCCGGCGGCGTCAACGGCAACGACCTGCGGACGCTCGCCCAGGAGCTCCGCGGCCGGGTGCAGCAGTCGGCCGCGGTGATCGCGCTGGTCGGCGGGACGACCGAGAAGCCGACGGTGATCGTCGCCACCACCGAGGGCGCGCGGCACCGCGGGCTCAAGGCCGGTGACCTGGTGACGGTGGCCAGCCAGGCGCTGGGCGGTCGCGGCGGTGGCCGGGACGATCTCGCGCAGGGTGGCGGCAGCGACGGCAGCCAGGCTCAGGCGGCGCTGACCGCGGTCGAGCACCGGATGGGGCACGTGCTCCAGTCGTCCGGTTGGTGACCCGCGGGTGCTGAACCGCGGGCGGCGCAGGAGCTGACGTGCGGCAGGGACGACGGCTGGCCGTCGACCTCGGCGACGCCCGGATCGGGGTGGCGGCCTCGGACCCGGGCGGCGCGCTGGCCGTCCCGGTGACCACGGTCACGGCCGGCCCGGGCGAGCTCGATGCGCTGGTCGCGCTGGTGGCCGAGTACGAGCCGATCGAGGTGGTGGTCGGTCTGCCCCGGACGCTGGCCGGCGACGAGGGCATCGCCGCGACCAAGATCCGGCGCCGGGCGGAGGCGCTGGCGTCCCGCCTGGCGACGGACCCGCAGCTTTCCAGCGCGGGAATCCCGGTCCCGTCGGTGCGCCTCGTCGACGAACGGCTCTCGACCGCCCAAGCTGTCAAGCAGTTCCACCAGCAGGGCATCCGGTCCCGCGACTTCCGGCGGGTGATCGACCAGGCCGCTGCGCAGGCGATCCTCGAGCAGGCGCTCGACGCCGAACGTGCGCAGGGCGTCCCGCCCGGGGAAGTAGTATCCCCGGGTTGACCGGCGGGCCGGGGCCGTGCAACGCGACGGCACGTCGGGTCTCGACGTGCTGCCGAACAGCGTCCGTGCTGGTCGGACGGGGTTTCGTGCCTTCCCGGCACCCTCGGCCGGTCGCGGGCGGCCGACCTGCGAGGGAGACTGACCGAGCGTGACGCAGCAGCTGCTCGATCCGGAGCGCAAGCCCCACCCGGGCAAGGAGATCGCCGCCCGCGGCAAGGGCTGCCTGGCCGTGCTGGTCGCCCTGCTCGTACTGGGTGGCGGGGCCTTCCTGGTCTACGACAAGGCCAGCGGCTACCTGTCGTCGTTCGGCGAGGTGCCCGACTACACCGACGTCAAGGGCACCGCGAACATCACCGTGACCATCCCTGACGGGTCGACGCTGACCGAGATCGGCACCATCCTCAAGGACAAGGACGTCGTCCGCTCGACCAAGGCATTCGACCGCGCCGTCAAGGCCAGCACCGAGGCCAGCTCGGTGCAGGCCGGCAGCTACCTGATGCGGACCCAGATCCCGGCGGCCCGGGCGCTGGCCATCCTGCTCGACCCGGCCGAGTACCGGGTGCGCAACGAGGTCACCGTCCCCGAGGGGCTGCGGCTGTCGTCCCAGGTCGCGGTGCTGGCCAAGGAGACCAAGATCAGCGCGGCCCAGTACCAGGCTGCACTGAAGAAGCCGCAACAGCTCGGGCTGCCGAGCTACGCCCGCAACAACCCCGAGGGCTTCCTGTTCCCCGACACCTACGAGCTGCCGCAGGACGTCACCGCCGGCTCGGTGCTCCGGTTGATGACCGCCCGCTACGACCAGGTGGCCGACGAGGTCGGGCTCGACGCCGGCGCGAAGCGGCTGGGCCGCAGCCCCTACCAGGTGCTCATCGTGGCCAGCATCATCGAGAAGGAGGTCCGCCGGCCCGAGGACCGGCCCAAGGTGGCCCGGGTGCTCTACAACCGGCTGGACAAGGGCATCGACCTGCAGCTCGACTCGACGCTGATCTACGGCCTCAAGCTGAACGCCAACACCACCACGCCGCAGAACCGCGAGAGCAACAGCCCCTACAACACCTACAAGCGCAAGGGCCTGCCGCCGACGCCGATCTCGGCCCCGGGCCAAGCGGCGATCGAGGCCGCGCTCGACCCGACCCCGGGCAACTGGCTGTTCTTCACCACCGTCAACTTCGACACCGGCGAGACCCGGTTCGCCGACGACGAGGCCGGCCACCAGGCCAACGTGAAGCTGTTCCAGCAGTGGTGCCAGAGCCACCAGGGCCGCTGCACCACCGCGGGCTGACCGACCGAGCCGACCCCGGAGCAGGAAGCCACCTGTGACCACCCGATGCGCGGTGCTCGGTTCCCCGATCGCCCACTCGCTCTCCCCGGCGCTGCACCGGGCCGCCTACGCCCACCTCGGGCTGACCGACTGGGTCTACGAGCGCCACCGGGTCGACGAGGCGGGGCTGGCCGGCTTCGTCGACTCGCTGGGCCCGGACTGGCGCGGACTGAGCATGACCAAACCGCTCAAGGCGGTCGCGCTGGGCCTCGGCGAGCCGGACGAGCAGGTCCGGCTGACCGGCGCGGCCAACACCCTGCTGTTCGAGCAGGGGCGCCGGCGGCTGTTCAACACCGACATCGGCGGGCTGACCGCGGCCCTCCGGGCGGCCGGCACCGACCGCCTCGGCGCGGTGACTGTGCTCGGCGCGGGCGGCACCACCCGGGCTGCGCTGGTCTCGGTGGCCGCACTGGGCGCCGACCGGGTCGCCGTGGTGGCCCGGCGGCCCGAGCAGGCCGCCGCGCTCGGCGGGCTGGCCGAGCAGCTTGGGCTGCGGTTGGGCGTGGTCCCGTGGGGCGACCGACCGTCCGGGTCCGATCTGCTGGTCAGCACCGTCGTCCCGGACGCCGCCGGTGACTGGGTCGGCCGGGCGCGGACGGCCGGGGCGACGTTCGCCACGGTGTTCGACGCGGTCTACGACCCGTGGCCGACCCCGCTGGCCTCGGCGGCGTCGGACGCCGGCTGGACGGTGGTCAACGGGCTCGACCTGCTGGTGCACCAGGCGGTCGAGCAGGTGGCGCTGATGACCGGCCGGTCGGTGCCGGCCGCGATGCTGATGTCTGCGGGTCGAAAGGCGCTCAGCGCGCGCGAACCCGCGTGACAGACTGGCCGGCGTGTTGCGCTGGATGACGGCAGGGGAGTCGCACGGCCGAGGGCTGGTGGCCGTGGTCGAAGGCATCCCGGCCGGGGTGGCGATCAGCACCGACGACGTCCAGGACGCCCTGGCCCGGCGCCGTCTCGGCTTCGGCCGCGGCGCGCGGATGAAGTTCGAAGGCGACCAGGTGACCCTGATCGGCGGCGTCCGGCACGGCCGCACCCTCGGGTCGCCGCTGGCCATCGAGGTCGCCAACACCGAGTGGCCCAAGTGGGAGACCGTGATGTCGCCGGACCCGGTGGACGCCGAGGTGCTCGCCGGTCAGGCCCGCAACGCCCCGCTGACCCGGCCGCGGCCCGGGCACGCCGACCTCGCCGGGATGCAGAAGTACGGCTTCGACGAGGCCCGCCCGGTGCTCGAGCGGGCCAGCGCCCGCGAGACCGCGGCGCGGGTGGCGATCGGCCGGGTGGCCAGCGCCTTCCTGGCCCAGACCTTCGGCATCACCGTGCTGTCGCACGTGGTCGAGCTCGGCACGGTGCGGGCGCCCTACGGCGTGGTGCCCGGCATCGACGACCTCCATGCGATCGACGACAACCCGGTCCGCTGCTTCGACCCGGCGGCGGCCGAGGCGATGATCGAGGAGGTCAAGGCGGCGCAGAAGGACGGCGACACGCTGGGCGGCGTGGTCGAGGTGGTGGCCGACGGGCTGCCGCCGGGGCTCGGCAGCCACGTCAGCGGCGACCGCCGGCTCGACGCCCGGCTGGCCGGGGCGCTGATGGGCATCCAGGCGATCAAGGGCGTCGAGGTCGGCGACGGCTTCGAGCTGGCCCGGATGCGCGGCAGCGCGGCGCACGACGAGATCGTCCTCGGACCCGACGGGATCGGCCGCGCCTCGCACCGCTCCGGCGGCACCGAGGGCGGGATGAGCGTCGGCGGTCGGCTCCGGGTGCGCGCCGCGATGAAGCCGATCTCCACCGTGCCGCGGGCGCTGCGGACCGTCGACGTGGCCACCGGTGAGGAGGCGGTCGCGCACAACCAGCGTTCGGACGTCTGTGCGGTGCCGGCCGCCGGGGTGGTCGCCGAGGCGATGGTCGCGCTGGTGCTGGCCGAGGCCGCACTGGAGAAGTTCGGCGGCGACTCGGTCGACGAGACCCGCCGCAACTGCGCGGGCTATCTGGAGGACGTGCGCCGGCGCGGGCTCCAGGTCCAGTCGTGAGCGGCCACCGTCCCCTGAGCCGGTCGACGGGCGCCCTGAGCCGGTCGACGGGTGCCCTGAGCCGGACGACGCGTGCCCTGAGCCTGCCGACGGGCCTCGGGTGAGCGCCTCGGTGGTGCTGGTCGGGGCACCGGGCTCGGGCAAGTCGACGGTGGGCGCGCTGCTCGCGGAGCGGCTGGACGAGCCGTTCGTCGACGTCGACGCGGTGATCGCCGAGCGGGCCGGCAAGAGCATCGCCGACCTGTTCACCACCGACGGCGAGGCGGTGTTCCGGGCCCTCGAACGCGCGGTCACCGTCGAGCTGCTGGAGCAGCCGGGCGTGCTCTCGCTGGGCGGCGGGGCGGTGACCTCGGAGGAGATCCGGACTGCGCTCCGCGGGCACCGGGTGGTCTGGCTGCAGGTCAGCGCGGCGAGCGCCACCCAGCGGATCGGGCTCAACGAGGCCCGGCCGCTGCTGCTGGGCAACGTCCGGGGTCAGCTGATCCGGCTGCTGGCCGAGCGGGCCGCGCTCTACGCCGCCGTGGCCACCCTCACCGTCGACACCGACGGGCAGCAGCCGGAGGCCGTCGTCGCGACGATCGTCGACGCGCTGTCGGCCGCTCCGGCGCCGGTGGAGCCGACGTGACCGCGACCGTCGAGGTGTCCGCCGAGCGCCCCTACCCGGTGCGGATCGGGCACGGCCTGACCGACGAGGTCGTCGCCGCGGTGGCCGGGGCCGAGCGGGCCGCGATCATCCACCCCGAGGTCTGCGCCGGGGCCGCGGCCGAGCTCGGCGAGCGGCTCCGCGCCACCGGCGTCGAGCCGCTGCTGATCATGGTCCCGGACGCCGAGCGGGCCAAGACCGCCGCGGTGCTCGCCGACTGCTGGACCGCCCTGGGCCGGGCCGGGTTCACCCGCTCCGACCTCGTGGTCGGGCTCGGCGGCGGTGCCACCACCGACCTCGCCGGGTTCGTCGCGGCGAGCTGGCTGCGCGGGGTCGGACTGGTCACCGTCTCCACCACCCTGCTCGGGATGGTCGACGCCGCGGTCGGCGGCAAGACCGGGATCAACACCGCCGAGGGCAAGAACCTGGTGGGGGCGTTCTGGGAGCCGCGGGCGGTGTTCTGCGACCTCGACCGGCTCACCACCCTGCCCGTCGCCGACCTGCGGTCGGGGCTGGCCGAGGTGGTGAAGTGCGGCTTCATCGCCGACCCGGAGATCCTCGACCTGATCGAGGCCGACCCGGACGCCGCGCTCGACCCGACCGCACCGGTGGTCGCCGAGCTCGTCCGGCGCAGCGTGGCGGTCAAGGCGGCCGTGGTCTCGGCCGACCTCCGTGAAGCCACCTCGACCGGGTCGGCGGTCGGCCGCGAGCTGCTCAACTACGGCCACACGCTGGGGCACGCGATCGAGCGGCGTGAGGGCTACCGGTGGCGGCACGGTGAGGCGGTCAGTGTCGGGATGGTGTTCGTGGCCGAGCTGGCCCGGCGGGCCGGACGACTCGACGACGCGACGGCCGACCGGCACCGCGCGGTGCTCGACCGGGTCGGTCTGCCCACCGGGTACGCGGCGGACGCCTTCGACGACCTGCTCGCGACGATGGCGCTGGACAAGAAGACCCGCGGTTCGACGCTGCGGTTCGTGGTGCTCGAGGGCCTGGCCCGCGGTGCGATCCTCTCGGGACCGTCGGAGGACCTGCTCCGCAGCAGTTACGCCGCCGTCGCGCGCTGAGACCGCCGTCCGGCTTGGCGGGGTGTCATCCTGAGGCGATGGCGCGCTACGAGGTGAACCCGGAGGCGGTCGAGCGGATCGGGGCCCTGATCGAGGCCCGGCAGTACGTGCTGACCAGCGACTGGGGACGCACCCAGCCCGACGCCGAGGCGCAGAACCGCTACCTCGACCGGCACGGCTGGGACGCCTACGCTGGCTGGCACCTCGGGCTGACCGTGGGCGCGGCCGAGCAGACCAAGGCCCGCTACGCGTTCGTGGTCGGCGACTTCCGCCGCGTCCACCGCAGCGGGCTGATCGCCTGCGTCTACCGGGCCGCCGAGTGGCGGCACAAGGCGGTCGAGCGGGCCGCCTACGACCTGCTTCAGCAGCTCGACGCCGCCTCCGGGCTGACCACCTGACCACCTGACCACCTGACCGCCGGCGTCCGACCCGCACCGACGTCGCACCCCCTGCGGCGACGTCGCACCGCCTATATCCGGTGCGACGTGGGCGCGGGCGGTGCGACGTGGGCCCGGGCGGCGCGAGGTACGGCCCGGGCGGTGCGAGGTACGGCCGAGGCGCTGCTCGTCCGGCGGGGCGATTGCGGTCAGCGGTCGGTCGTCAGCGGCTGGTCCCGACGACCACGCCGGCCTTGACGACCACCCGGGGGTCGCGGAGCGCGCCGGGGTCGGCCAGGTCGTGGTCGAGCACCAGCAGGTCGGCGGGCGCACCCGGGCGCAGCCGGCCGGACTCGAGGCCGAGCAGGTCAGCCGCGTCGGCGGTGGCCGCCCGCAGCGCCGCCTCGGGACCGAACCCGAGCAGGCTCTGCAGCAGGTCGAGCTCGTGGTCGAACCGGTGGTGCGGGTTGTACGGCGTCCCGGCGTCGGACCCGGCGACCACCCGGACGCCGGCGTCGACGGCGGCCTGCAGGTTGTCCCGGGCCGTCTCGGCGATGGCCCGGGCCTTGCCGAGCACCGAGGCGGGCATCCCGCCCTCCTCGCCGGCCTCGACGATGTTCCACAGCGCGGCCAGCGTCGGGACCAGCGCGGTGCCGTGCTCGAGCATCAGCCCGATCCCGGTGGCGTCGATCAGGTGGCCGTGTTCGATCGAGTCGATCCCTGCCCGGACGGCGTTGTGGATCCCGGTGGTGCCGATGGCGTGCGCCGCGGCCCGGAGCCCGTGCCGGTGCGCCTCGTCGACCCCCGCGGTCAGCTCCTCGGCGGTCAGCTGGTCCCGGCCGGGGATCGCCCCGGGGGTCAGCACCCCGCCGGTGGCGATGAACTTGATGCACCCGGCGCCGTCGGCCAGCTGCTCGCGGACCGCAGTCCGGACGTCCCACGGTCCGTTCGCCTGCCGCCCGATGAACCAGCCGTGACCGCCGGTCATGCAGATCGCCCGGCCCGCCGCGACCACCGTGGGGCCGCTGACCACCCCGTCGGCGATCGCCCGGCCGACCTCGACGGCGATCCGCTCGCTCGAGCCGAGGTCGCGGACCGCGGTGACGCCGGCCCGCAGCGAGGCCTCGGCGCGGGCGGCGGCCGCTACCGCGCGTCGCGGCACGCTGGTCCCGGCCACCGCGGCGACCGCGTCCGGTCCGGCATCGCTCTCCAGGTGGACGTGGGCGTTGATCAGCCCCGGCACGACGGTCCGGCCCGCGACCACCCGGACGCCGTCGGGGACGGTGGCGTCCCGGCCGACGACGTCGACGACCCGTCCGCCACCGACCAGCAACCGCCCGGCCTCGCGGGCCGGGCCGTCGCCGGGGTGCAGCCGGTCGAAGTCGATCACCAGGTCGAGCGGTTCGGTCACGAGCGGGTTCCTCCGGGGACGGGTTCGGTGGTCGCGGCGGCGGTGTCGATGTCAGGGGCGGGGGTGGCGGTGCCGCCGACCGCCGAGTCGACCGCGGAGTCGGCCGGGGAGTCGACCAGGTCGGAGGCGAGCACCGCCATCAGGTGGGCGTCGTAGCGGCGGCCCTCCCAGCAGAGCGCCTCGCGGAGCACGCCCTCGGGCCGGAAGCCGAGCTTGCGATAGCTGGCCATCGCCCGCTCGTTGAACGAGAACACCTCGAGCGAGATCCGGTGCAGCCCGAGCACCGCGAGCCCGAAGTTGACGACCGCCCGGCCGGCCTCGGTGCCGTAGCCCTGGCCGCAGATCTTCGTCTCGCGCAGCGAGATCCGGTAGTTCATCGACCCGTTGGGCTCGTCCAGCTCGTCGAGCACCACCTCGCCGAGGAAGCTGTTGTCCTCCTTGCGGACGATCGCCCAGTCGGCGCGGGTCCGGTCGGTACCGACCCGGGCCAGGTGGTCGCGGACCTGCTGCTCGGTGAACCGGTGGTGGGTCCCGGTCAGCCGGGCCAGCTCGGGGTCGGCCAGCACCCGCCAGACCTGCGGGAAGTACTGCGGTCCCATCGGGCGCAGCAGCAGCCGGGGGCTCCGCAGGGTGGGGACCGCCGCCAGCAGTTCGGTGCGGATCACCCGGCAAGGCTAGACTCGGGGGTCGCCCGGACGTGGCCGCGGTCCCGCGTGCCGTCCCGGGCATCTTCCGACCGATGATTGGGTGAGGTAGTAGGCGTGGTCTCGACGAACGACCTGAAGAACGGCATGGTGCTCGACCTGGACGGCCAGCTCTGGTCGGTGGTGTGGTTCCAGCACCACAAGCCGGGCAAGGGCAACACGGTGGTGCGCACCAAGCTCAAGCACGTGCTCAGCGGCAAGGTCGTGGACAAGACCTTCAACTCCGACACCAAGGTCGACACCGCCAGCGTCGACCGGCGCGAGATGCAGTACCTGTACCACGACGGCTCGGGCTTCGTGTTCATGGACACCGGCAACTACGAGCAGATGACCATCCCCGACGCGGTGGTAGGCGACGCGAAGAACTACCTGCTCGAGGAGCAGACCGCCACCGTGGCCATCCACGAGGACAACCCGCTCTACATCGACCTGCCGGCCTCGGTCGAGCTGGTCATCACCTACACCGAGCCGGGGCTGCAGGGCGACCGCAGCACCGGCGGCACCAAGCCGGCCACCGTGGAGACCGGGCTGCAGATCCAGGTCCCGCTGTTCCTGACCACCGGCGAGAAGGTCAAGGTCGACACCCGCACCGGCGAGTACCTCGGCCGGATCGGCAGTTGAGCGCCCCCGATCCCGGGCGCGGCACCTTCGAGCGGACCATCCAGCCCGAGCCCGTGCACCGCTCGACCCAGGGCAAGGCACGCAAGCGGGCCCTGGACATCCTGTTCGAGTCCGAGCTCCGCGGCGTCGACCCGCTCACCACGCTGTCGGACCGGACCGCCGACGCCGACCCGCCGGTGCGGGACTACACCGTCCGGCTGGTCGAGGCGGTCGGGGCGAACCGGAACGCGATCGACGCCCGGATCTCCGCGGCGCTGGCCCGCGGCTGGACGCTGGCGCGGCTGCCGCGGGTGGACCGTGCTGCCCTGCGGATCGCGGTCTGCGAGGTCGACTTCCTCGACGTCGCTCCCGGCGTGGCGGTCTCCGAAGCCGTCTCGCTGGTGGGGGAGCTGTCCACCGACGACTCGCCCTCCTTCGTCAACGGCGTGCTCGGCGCGGTGGTCCGGGAGAGCTCGACCGCCTAGGCGAGCCTCGGCCCGAACGCGCGACGTCCCGGACCCGACCCCTCGGTCGGATCCGGGACGTCTGTCGTTCCCGGCACCTGTTTCCCAGCTACTCGTTCCGAGCCTGGTTCAGGCCTCGAGCCGGGCCTTGACCTTCTCGCTCAGCTCGGCCTCGGTACGCCGGAGCAGCTCGATCCGGTGTTCGAGGTCGGCCCGCTGCTGCTCGGCGTCGGCCAGGATCCGCTCCGCCTCGAGCCGGGCGATCCGGTTGAGCCGGTCGGCCGTCTGCTGGCTGCTGAGCAGCAGGCCGTACTCGTAGCGTCGCAGGTCGGTGCCGCCGCTGCCGTCCTGGATCACCGGGGCGCCCTCGGGCGTCTCGGCGCGCAGCCGGGCCTGGATCTGGTCGAGCTCGGCGTGGAACCGGGCCAGAGCCGCGTCGGCGTCGCGACCGACCTGCTCGATCCGCTCGGCCACGTCGGCGTGGCTGTCGCGGGCCGCGACCAGCTGCTGACGGGCCTGTTCCTGCGCCGCCCGCAGCACGTCCATCGCCGCGACGGCCTGTCGTTCGGCCGGGTCGTCGAGCGCGTCGCGGTCGAAGCCGTCGACGGATTCGAGCTCGGCGGAGGGCCCGTCCGCGGTCTCGACCCGGCTCGGCTGGAGGGTCGCCGTGGGGACCGCCCCGGCGGCCTCGGTGGCTCCGGAGACCGGCTGCTGCGCGTCGGTTCCGGCCGACGGCTTGAGCTCGATGGTGGTCCGCAGCGGGACCTCCCGGACCGCGATCACGGTGACCAGGGTGAGGATCGCGATCGCGCCGGCAATCCCGAACAGCAGCCCGAAGCTGTCGCCGTAGGCGGTGTGGATCACCGTCTGGACGGCGGCCGGCAGGTCCTTGATGTCCAGGGTGCCGGCCCCGGCGCCGGCGCTGGCCTGCGGTCCGAGCGCGCCGGTGATCTTGGACTCGACCCGGTCGGCCAGCACCGCGCCGAGCACGGTCACGCCGACCGCCCCGCCCAGCGACCGGAAGAAGCTGATGATCGCCGAGCTCGAGCCGATGTCCTTGACGTCGACGGTGTTCTGCACCGCGAGCACGATGTTCTGCACCAGGGTGCCGACGCCGACGCCCATCACCGCCATGAAGATCGCGACCTGCCAGTACGGCGTGCCGTGGTCGATGGTGGCCATCCCGCCCAGGCCGGCGAGCAGCAGCACGGAGCCGAAGACCATGATCGGCTTCCACCGACCGGTCCGGCTGACGATCTGCCCGCCGATGGTGGAGGACAGCATCTGCGCGATGATCAGCGGGATCGTCATCAGACCCGCCCGGGTCGGCGAGTTGCCGCCGGCCAGCTGGAAGTACTGGGTGAGGAAGGTGCCGCTGCCGAACATGGTGACGCCGACACCGAGGCTGGCCACGATCATCAGCGCGGTGGTGCTGTTGCTCATCACCCGGATCGGGACCATCGGGTGGCGGGCCTTGAGCTCGACCAGGACGGCGAGCCCGGCGGCGGCCAGGAAGCCGAGCAGGAACAACCCGGACTGCCAGGAGATCCAGTCGTAGTCCTGGCCGGCGAAGGTCACCCAGAGCATCGGTAGCGCGGCGGCGATCGCGATCAGGATCGCCCCGAGGTAGTCGAAGTGCACCTTGCGGCGGACGGTCGGCAGCCGCAGCGTCTTCTGCAGCACGATCAGCGAGATCACCGCCAGCGGGACGCAGACGAAGAAACACCAGCGCCAGTCGATGTGCTGGGTGATCACGCCACCGAGCAGCGGGCCGGAGACCGTGCTGACCGCCATCACGGCGCCCATGTAGCCGCTGTAACGACCGCGCTCACGCGGCGGGATGATCGAGCCGATGATCGACTGCGTCAGCGCGGTCAGGCCGCCCATCGCCAGCCCCTGCAGGGCGCGGAAGGCCATCATCGGCGGGACCGACTGCGAGAGCCCGGCGCCGACCGACCCGGCCACGAACATCACGATCGAGATCTGGATCAGCAGCTTCTTGTTGAACAGGTCGGAGAGCTTGCCCCAGATCGGGGTGGAGATGGTCATGGCCAGCAGCGAGGCGGTGATCACCCAGGTGTACTGGCGCTGGGTGCCGTGCAGGTCGGCCATGATCGTCGGCAGCGCGGTGGACACGATGGTGGAGGAGAGCAGCGCGGTGAACAGGCCGGCCAGCAGGCCGGTCATCACCTCGAGGATCTCCTTGTGGCTGAGCTGCCGCTGCGGCGCGGGCGCGGCGGCGGACTCGGTGCGGGTCACGGTGGCGGTGGTCATGCGGGTTGGTGCTCCATCTGGGGAAGTCCGGCGGTCGAGGTCGGGGTGAGCGCGGCGTCGGTGCCGCCGGGGTCGTCGGGCCGGCCGACCACGGGCTGACCGGCCAGGCGGCTGACGAACTCGCCGACGCCGCCCTCGAGCCGGCGGAAGAGCGCCACCGCCAGAGCTGCCTCGTCGTCGTCCCAGTCCGCGAGCACCTCACGCAGCTGGGTCAGCGAGAAGCTGTGCCGCTCGCGCAGCCGCTGGCGGCCGAGGTCGGTCAGCCCGATCAGGCAGGCCCGGGCGTCGGCCGGGTCGGGGTGCCGCTGGACCAGACCCTCCGTCTCGAGCGCGGAGACCGCCCGGGAGGCGACCGACGGGGCCACCATCAGGGCGGTGGCGATGTCGCCGAGCCGGATGGCCTGCTCGGAGACCAGCTTGAGGACGCCGAACTGCGTCCCGCTGGCGCTGGTGCCGTGCGATCGCTGCGAGACGACCCGGCCGGTGCGGATCAGCGAGGAGAGCGCGCCCAGCAGCTCGGCGGCGCGGGGTTCGGTCAGCATGTCGGTCACTCCTTTGGTTGCTGAACACAACGATAACCAGAACCGTTGTATTCCGCAACTATCAGAATAAGTGGGTGCCTCGCGCGGGAAAGAGTGACGTCAGTCCAGGTCGTCGTTGAGGCGACCCAGCAGCCGGGCCAACGCCACCAGGTCCTGCTGGGTCCAGCCGTCGAGCTTGGAGGTCAGCTCGGCGCGGCGTCCGGTCCGGGCCCGGGTCAGCGCGTCGCGGCCGGCGGGCGTGAGGTCGACCAGCCGCGCGCGGCCGTCGTCGGGGTCCGGGTGCTGCCGGATCAGCCCGAGCGCCTCGAGCCCGGCGAGCGACCGGCTGACCTGCGACTTGTGCAACCCGAGGACCGTGGCCACCTCGCCCGAGCGGACCGGGTCGATCCGGGACTCCTCCTCGACCACCACCAGCACGGCGTACCCGGCGGCGTCGAGCTCGGGGTGGACCTGCCCGGCCAGACCGCGCGAGGCCCGACGCGCGCGTCGGAGGAAACGGGTCAGCTCGCGCTCGACCTCCTCGACGCCCGCCACGCGCGAGAGGGTAGTCGCTCAGTCTGGGACCGCGCCGATGGACGATGCGGGCGACCCGGCGGCCGGCTGCTAGCCTGGCGGGCGATCCACACGCCACCCTTTAAGACCTGTCCCGTGAGGCAGGAAAGGACGGTTGATGTCTGCGTCGGTCCCTGTTCGCGCGCCCGGAAGTTCGCCGATCCCCGACCGGAGGCGGCATCGACCACCGGCGTTGCTGGTCCTGGAGGACGGACGCGCGTTCCGCGGCACCTCCTTCGGCGCCACCGGTGAGACCTTCGGCGAGGCGGTCTTCGCCACCGCCATGTCGGGCTACCAGGAGACCCTGACCGACCCGAGCTACCGCCGGCAGGTGGTGGTGGCCACCGCCCCGCACATCGGCAACACCGGCTGGAACGACGAGGACGACGAGTCCCGGCAGATCTGGGTGGCCGGCTACGTGCTCCGCGACCTGGCCCGGGTGCCCTCGAACTGGCGCTCGCGCCGCCCGCTGGAGGCGGCGCTGGCCGAGCAGGGGGTGATCGGCATCGCCGACGTCGACACCCGCGCCCTGACCCGGCACCTCCGCGACCGCGGGGCGATGCGGGTGGGCATCTCCACCGAGACGCTCGACCCCGAGGCCCTGCTGGCCCGGGTGCTCGACACCCCGCCGATGGCCGGGGCCAACCTGATCCGCGAGGTCACCGTGGACCAGGGCTACCGGATCCCGGCCCAGGGCGGTGTGGACGGCGCGGAGCGCCCGCTCCGGGTGGCCGCGATCGACCTGGGCATCAAGTCGATGACCCCGCACCGGATGGCCGAGCGGGGCATCGAGGTCCACGTGCTGCCCGCCACCACCGATCTCGAGACGATCACCGCGCTCGACGTCGACGGCGTCTTCTTCTCCAACGGTCCCGGCGACCCGGCCGCCTCGCCCGAGCCGGTCGCCCTGCTCCAGCAGGTGCTCGAGACCCGGGTGCCGTTCTTCGGCATCTGCTTCGGCAACCAGCTGTTCGGCCGCGCCCTGGGCTTCGGCACCTACAAGCTGCCCTACGGTCACCGCGGCATCAACCAGCCGGTGATGGACCTCGGCACCCGCAAGGTCGAGATCACCGCGCACAACCACGGTTTCGCCGTCGACGCCCCGATCGGCGTCGACGTCGAGACGCCGTACGGCTCGGCGCGGGTCAGCCACGTCGGCCTCAACGACGACGTGGTCGAGGGCCTCGAGCTCCGCGACCCCGATGGCGAGCTCGCCGCCTTCACCGTGCAGTACCACCCCGAGGCCGCGGCCGGTCCGCACGACGCCAGCTACCTGTTCGACCGGTTCGTGGACCTGATGCGGTCCCGGCGCGGCCGCACCGAGGGAGGGAGGGCCTGATGCCCAAGCGGACCGACATCTCCTCGATCCTGGTGATCGGCTCCGGGCCGATCGTCATCGGCCAGGCCTGCGAGTTCGACTACTCCGGCACCCAGGCCTGCCGGGTGCTCGCCGAGGAGGGCTACCGGGTCATCCTGGTCAACTCCAACCCGGCGACGATCATGACCGACCCGGAGTTCGCCGACGCCACCTACATCGAGCCGATCACCCCCGACTTCGTCGAGAAGGTGATCGCCAAGGAACGCCCGGACGCCCTGCTGGCCACCCTGGGTGGGCAGACCGCGCTCAACACCGCGATGGCCCTGCACGACAAGGGCGTGCTGGCCAAGTACGACGTGGAACTCATCGGCGCCTCGATCGACGCGATCCGCCGGGGCGAGAACCGTCAGAGCTTCAAGCAGGTGGTCGAGAATCTCACCGGCATCGCCGGCGGTCCCGCCGAGGTGGCCCGCAGCGTGATCTGCCACAGCATCGAGGACGTCCTCGGCGCCGCTGACCAGCTCGGCTACCCGCTGGTCGTCCGCCCCAGCTTCACCATGGGCGGGGTCGGGTCCGGCTTCGCCCACGACGAGCAGGACCTGCGCCGGATCGCCGGCGCCGGACTGGCCGCCAGCCCCACCACCGAGGTGCTGATCGAGGAGTCGATCCTGGGCTGGAAGGAGTACGAGCTCGAGGTCATGCGCGACCGCGCGGACAACGTGGTGATCGTCTGCTCGATCGAAAACCTCGACCCGATGGGCGTCCACACCGGCGACTCGATCACGGTCGCGCCGGCCATGACGCTGACCGACCGCGAGTACCAGCGGATGCGCGACGTCGCCATCGCGATCATCCGCTCGGTCGGGGTCGACACCGGCGGGTGCAACATCCAGTTCGCGATCAACCCCGCCGACGGCCGGATGATCGTGATCGAGATGAACCCGCGGGTGTCGCGGTCGAGCGCGCTGGCCTCCAAGGCCACCGGCTTCCCGATCGCCAAGATCGCGGCCAAGGTGGCCGTCGGCTACACCCTCGACGAGATCCCCAACGACATCACGACGCGTGAGACCGAGGACGGCACCACCGTCGGGACGCCGGCGAGCTTCGAGCCGACCCTGGACTACGTGGTGGTCAAGGTTCCGCGGTTCGCCTTCGAGAAGTTCCCCACCGCCGACAGCACGCTGACCACGCACATGAAGAGCGTCGGCGAGGCGATGGCCATCGGCCGCAACTTCACCCAGGCGCTGGGCAAGGCGCTGCGCAGCCTCGAGGACCCGCGGGCGCCGTTCGACCTGGCCGGCGAGATCACCGAGAGCGCCGAGGAGCTGTTGGCCCGCGCCGCGCGTCCGCACGACGGCCGGCTGGCGCTCACCGTCCAGGCCATCCGCGCCGGGGCGACTCCCGAGCAGGTGCACGAGGCGACCAGGATCGACCCCTGGTTCGTCGACCAGCTGTTCCTGATCACCGAGGTGGCGGCCGAGGTGCGCGACGCGCCCGAGCTGACCGCCGAGCTGCTCACCGAGGCCAAGCGGCACGGACTGTCCGACGCCCAGATCGCCCGGCTCCGTCACCTCGACGAGGACGTCGTCCGCGGGGTCCGCTGGGCGCTCGGGGTCCGCCCGGTCTACAAGACCGTGGACACCTGCGCGGCCGAGTTCGCGGCCCGGACGCCCTACCACTACAGCTCCTACGACGAGGAGACCGAGATCCGCCCGCGCGAGCGCGCCGCGGTGATCATCCTGGGCAGCGGGCCGAACCGGATCGGGCAGGGGATCGAGTTCGACTACTCCTGTGTGCACGCCTCGATGGCGCTCGGAGCGGCGCCGGCGAACGGCGGCCAGGGGTACGAGACGATCATGATCAACTGCAACCCGGAGACCGTCTCCACCGACTACGACACCTCCGACCGGCTCTACTTCGAGCCGCTCACCCTGGAGGACGTGCTCGAGGTGGTGCACACCGAGCAGCAGGCCGGCCCGGTGGCCGGGGTGATCGTCCAGCTCGGCGGGCAGACCCCGCTCCGGCTGGCCCAGGCCCTCAAGGACGCCGGGGTGCCGATCGTCGGGACCAGCCCGGAGGCCATCCACCTGGCCGAGGAGCGGGGCGCGTTCGGCGAGGTGCTGGCCGCGGCCGACCTGCCGGCGCCCAAGCACGGGATGGCCCGCAGCTTCGACGAGGCCCGCCGGATCGCCACCGCGATCGGCTATCCGGTGCTGGTCCGGCCCTCCTACGTGCTCGGCGGCCGCGGGATGGAGATCGTCTACGACGAGTCGAGCCTGGCCGCCTACATCGACCGGGCCACCGAGGTCAGCCCGCAGCACCCGGTGCTGGTCGACCGGTTCCTCGACGACGCGATCGAGATCGACGTCGACGCGCTCTACGACGGCCGGGAGCTCTACCTGGGCGGCGTGATGGAGCACATCGAGGAGGCCGGCGTGCACTCGGGCGACTCGGCCTGCGCGCTGCCGCCGATCACGCTGGGCGCGGAGGTGATCGACCGGATCCGGGTGTCCACCGAGCTGATCGCCCGCGGCGTCGGCGTCCGCGGCCTGATCAACATCCAGTACGCCCTGCACGGCGACACGCTCTACGTGCTCGAGGCCAACCCGCGCGCCTCGCGCACGGTCCCGTTCGTCTCCAAGGCGACCTGGGCCCCGCTGGCCAAGGCGGCCGCCCGGATCATGCTCGGCGCGAGCGTGGCCGAGCTGCGGGCCGAGGGGATGCTCAAGGCCGAGGGCGACGGCAGCACCGAGTGGCACGGCGCACCGATCGCGGTCAAGGAGGCGGTGATGCCGTTCAACCGGTTCCGCACCGTCGACGGCACCAGCGTCGACACCATCCTCGGCCCGGAGATGAAGTCGACCGGCGAGGTGATGGGGCTCGACGTCAACTTCGGCACCGCGTTCGCCAAGAGCCAGGCCGGCGCGTTCGGCCCGCTGCCGACCACCGGCGCGGTGTTCATCTCGGTGGCCAACCGGGACAAGAAGCACGTCATCCTGCCGGTCAAGCGGCTGGCCGACCTCGGCTTCGAGATCCTGGCCACCGCCGGCACCGCCTCGGTGCTCCGCCGGCACGGGATCGCGGTCACCACGGTCCGCAAGCACAGCCAGGGCCCGGGCCCGCACGGCGAGCCGACCATCGTCCAGGCGATCCTCGACGACGCGGTCGACCTGATCTTCAACACCCCGCACGGGCTCAGCCCGGACGGCCGGCCGCGCTTCGACGGCTACGAGATCCGCACCGCCGCGGTGGCCCGCAACGTGCCGTGCGTGACCACGGTGCAGGGGCTCGCGGCCGCCGTGCAGGGGATCGAGGCGCTGATCGGCGCGGCGCAGGGTGTCGGGCCGGAGATCGGCGTCCGGTCGCTGCAGGACTGGCGGGTCGCGGTCACCGCGGCCGAACCTGACGCGGCGGTGCTCTCCTGAACCGGTCACCGGCGTGACGCGGGCGCGGCGATGAGCCTGGTCGGGGCCGGGTACACCCGGCTGGCCCGCCCGGTGCTGTTCCGCCGGCACGGCGGCGACGCCGAGCGGGTGCACGAGGAGACCCTGCGGCTGCTCGAGCTGGTCGCGAGCACCCCGCCCGGACGCAAGCTGCTGCGGGTGGTCGGCGGAGCACCCGCCGGTCCGGTCACGGTGGCCGGGATCGCCTTCCCGGGCCGGGTCGGGGTGGCCGCGGGGCTGGACAAGAACGGGCGGGCGGCCCGGGCCTGGGGCCCGCTCGGGTTCGGGTTCGCCGAGCTCGGCACGGTCACCGCGCAGGCCCAGCCCGGCAACGACCGGCCGCGGCTGTTCCGTCTGCCCGCGAGCCGGGGGATCGTCAACCGGATGGGCTTCAACAACGACGGCGCGGCCGCGCTGGCCGGCCGGCTCGACCGGCTCGGCGTCCGCCGCGGCAACGCCGCGCTCGGGCTCCCGCTGGGCATCTCGATCGGCAAGACCAAGGTCGTCCCGGTCGAGGACGCGGTGCCCGACTACCTGGCCGCGCTCGACCTGGTCGCGCCCTACGCGGACTATTTGGCGGTCAACGTCTCTAGCCCGAACACCCCCGGACTGCGCGGGCTGCAGGACCGCGCGGCGCTCGCCGGCCTGCTCACCGCGCTGCACACCGCCCCCGCGGCGGCCGGGCTGCCGATCTTCGTCAAGATCGCCCCGGACCTGACCGACGCCGCGCTCGACGAGGTGCTGGCCGTCTGCACCGACACCGGGGTGGCCGGGCTGGTGGCCACCAACACCACGCTGGCCCGCGAGCACGTCCGCTACGCCGAGCTCGCGCTGGCCCGCGAGGCCGGCGGGCTGTCCGGCGCCCCGCTGACCCGCCGGGCCCGGGAGGTCGTCGGGTACCTCACCGCGCACACCGACCTGCCGGTGATGGGTGTCGGCGGCGTGCTCACCGCGGCGGACGCGGCCGCGCTGTTCGACGCCGGCGCCGCGCTGGTCCAGCTCTACACCGGGTTCATCTACGCCGGACCGGGTCTGGTCCGCGCGATCAACCAGCACGCCAGGAGGCGACCGTGACCCAGACCCCGGACCCGTCCGCGGAGGCGGTCGAGCGACCGATCGCCTACGGTGCCCGGCTGGCCCGGGCGGTCGCCGAGCACGGCCCGCTCTGCGTGGGGATCGACCCGCACCCCTCGCTGCTGACCGCCTGGGGGCTGTCGCTGGACGCCGACGGGCTCGAGCGCTGCGGCCGCGCGATGGTCGAGGCGGCGGCCGGCCGGGTCGCCCTGGTGAAGCCCCAGTCGGCGTTCTTCGAGGCCTTCGGCTCGGCCGGGATCCGCGCCCTCGAGCGGGTGCTCGCCGACTGCCGGCAGGCCGGGCTGCTCAGCCTGCTCGACGTCAAGCGCGGCGACATCGGCTCGACCATGGACGCCTACGCGGCCGCCTACCTGACCGACGGCTCGGCGCTGGCCGCCGACGCGGTCACCCTGAGCCCGTACCTCGGGATCGGCTCGCTCGACGGCGCGATCGCCACCGCCCTCGGCTCGGGTCGTGGGGTCTACGTGCTCGCCGCCACCTCGAACCCGGAGGCCGCCGACGTCCAACGGGCCCGGCACCTCGACGGCGTCGCGGTGGCCCAGGCGGTGGTCGCTGCGGTCAGCCGCGCCAACGCCGAGGAGCTGGCGACGGGGGAGCCCGGCGCCTGGGGTTCGCTCGGGTTGGTGATCGGCGCGACCATCCCTGCCGAGACGGTGGCCGCCCTCGACCTCGGGGTGGTCAGCGGGCCGGTGCTCGCCCCCGGCATCGGGGCGCAGGGCGCCGGACCCGACGACCTGCCGCGGGTCTTCGGCGCGGCCGCGCGGTTCGTGCTGCCGTCCTCGAGCCGGGCGGTGATGGCGACCGGCCCGGACCCCGCCACGCTGGCGGCGGCGGTCGAGCGGACCGCTGCGGAGTACCGGCCGCGGACCTGACGCCCACCCGTCCCGGCGGCGGGAGACCGGGCCCGGCGGCAGGTCGTGCGGCAGGTCGTGCGGCGGGTCGTGCGGCCGCGTCCTCGGGACACGCGTCTCCGGAGCCGAAGCAAAGCTGTGGGATTTATTCGGATACGGTACTTTTCCCCTGACACCCCGTGCTCGTCGTCGTGGACCTGCAGACGTGGTGTCGAACCACCGTCAAGACACCGGCGGAAACCCCCTGAACGCCTCAGAGGAGCATGGCGTGAGCATCCCGGCCCTGACCGACGCGCAGCGAGAACTGGCGCGTACCGCAGCGACCCAGGCCCGCCGACGACGGGCCGAGATCAAGAACGGGCTCCGCGACGGCAGCCTGAGCCTCGCCGAGGCGCTCGACCTGGCCGAGCGCGACGACATCGTCGCGCACACCAAGGTGGTCGACGCCCTGAAGTCGCTGCCACGGGTGGGTGAGGTCCGCGCCCGCCGGGTGATGGCCGAGCTGCAGATCGCCCCGAACCGGCGGCTGCGCGGATTGGGCAAGCACCAGGTCGCGGGGCTAATCTCCGAGTTCTCATGAACTCGACCCCGCCGCCGGACCCGTGCCCGACGCCGACCGGCTGAGCGCAGCCGAGGGCCGCGACCGGCGGTTGACGGTGGTCTCCGGCCCCGCGGGGGTCGGCAAGGGGACGGTGGTGGCGCGGCTCGCCGCGCGGCGCCCGGAGGTGTGGGTCTCGGTCTCGGCGACCACCCGGCCGCCCCGGCCGGGTGAGGTGGACGGCGTCCACTACCTCTTCGTCAGCGACGCCGAGTTCGACGCGATGGCCGCGAACGGTGAGCTGCTCGAGTGGGCGGTCGTGCACGGGGCGGCGAAGTACGGCACCCCGCGCGAGCCGGTGCTCCGCGCGCTGGCCGCAGGTCGCCGGGCCGTGCTCGAGATCGAGACCCAGGGCGCCCGGCAGGTCCGGTCGAGCTGGCCGGAGGCGTTCTTCGTCTTCCTGGTGCCGCCGAGCTGGGACGAGCTGGTGCGGCGGCTCGCCGGTCGTGGCACCGAGACCGACGCCCAGCAGCAGCGCCGGCTGCAGACCGCCCGCGAGGAGCTGGCCCAGGTCGACGACTTCGACGCGACGGTGGTCAACGACGACGTGGACTCGGCCGTCGCCCGGCTTGTAAGCTTGATGGGCTTGACGCCCGACGAGGGCGCCGGGCTGACCGAAGACCCGATCCCGGACGTCCGTCCGGCCCCGGGCGAACCACTGCGCGAAGGTAATTTGTGACGAACGCATCCCCGGAGGGCATCACCAACCCGCCGATCGACGAGCTGCTCACCAAGTCGGACTCGAAGTACCGGCTGGTGCTGTTCGCGGCCAAGCGGGCCCGGCAGATCAACGCCTACTACTCCCAGCTCGGCGAGGGTCTGCTCGACCACGTCGGCCCGCTGGTCGAGACCGGCGTCCAGGAGAAGCCGCTGTCGATCGCGCTCCGCGAGGTGAACGCCGGCGTGCTGACCTGCACCGACATCGACCCGGAGGCCGAGGCGGAGGAGACCCCGACCGCGACCGTCACCGCGGTCCCGGAGTTCACCGACCCCGACACCCCGGCCTGACCCGCCCCTCCCAGCGGCGTCGGTCCGGAGGGGACACCCGATGAGCCGGATCCTGCTCGGCGTCAGCGGCGGGATCGCCGCCTACAAGGCGTGCACTCTGCTGCGCGCCCTCAGTGAGGCCGGGCACGACGTCACCGTCGTGCCCACCGAGAACGCCCTGCGGTTCGTCGGCGCAGCCACCTGGGAGGCGCTCAGCGGCAAGCCGGTGACCGCCTCGACCTACGACGACGTCGACCGGGTGCCGCACGTCCGGCTCGGCCGCGCCGCCGAGCTGGTGGTGGTCGCGCCGGCCACCGCCGACCTGCTGGCCCGGGCCGCCCAGGGCCGGGCCGACGACCTGCTCACCAACTGCCTGCTCACCGCGACCTGCCCGGTGCTCTTCGCACCGGCGATGCACACCGAGATGTGGCGGCACCCGGCCACGGTGGCCAACGTCGCCACCCTGCGCTCGCGCGGCGCGGTCGTCCTCGACCCCGACGACGGCCGCCTCACCGGAGCCGACAGCGGACCGGGCCGGCTGCCCGAGCCCGCCGAGATCGCCGCGGTGGCCGCCACCCTGCTCGAACGCCCAGGGCTCGCCGAGCGGGCCGCGGCCCGGGACCTGGCCGGGCTGCGGGTCGCGGTGTCGGCCGGCGGCACCCGGGAGCACCTCGACCCGGTGCGCTTCCTCGGCAACGCGTCGTCGGGGCTGATGGGCTGGGCCCTCGCCCGGGCCGCCCTGCTCCGCGGCGCCGAGGTCGAGCTGGTCGCCGCCAACGTCGAGCGCCCGGCGCCCGGCACGGCGCGGCTGACCACCGTCACCTCGACCCGCGACCTCGAGCAGGCGATGCGCACCGTTGCCGCCGACGCCGACGTGGTGGTGATGGCCGCCGCGCCGGCCGACTTCGCCCCCCGCGAGTACGCCGCGGCGAAGATCAAGAAGGAGTCACCCCAGCAGGGGCTCGAGCTGTCGCTGGTGCAGAACCCGGACGTGCTGGCCGGACTGGTCGCCGAGCGGGACCGGCGCGAGGTGACCCGGCAGGTGCTGGTGGGGTTCGCCGCCGAGACCGCCGACGACCCGGCCGCGCTCCGCGCGCTCGGCGTGGCCAAGCTGGCCCGCAAGGGCTGCGACCTGCTGGTGCTCAACGCGGTCGGCCGCGGCAAGGTGTTCGGGAAGGCCGACAGCGAGATCACGCTGCTGAGCCGTCCCGACGGTCCGGAGGGGGAGACGGCCGCCGACGGACCGCACGCGGGCACCAAGGACGCGCTGGCCCACCTCATCTGGGATGCCGCCCTGGCGGTGCGGTCCGGCCGCTAGTCTGGGCCGCTGCACACCACGCACGGCTCGACGGAAGGCACCATGGCCGGACGACTGTTCACCTCCGAGTCGGTGACCGAGGGCCACCCCGACAAGATCGCCGACCAGATCAGCGACTCGATCCTCGATGCGCTGCTCGAGGCCGATCCCCGCAGCCGCGTCGCGGTCGAGACGCTGGTCACCACCGGACTGGTGGTGGTGGCTGGCGAGGTGACCACCGAGGCCTACGTCGAGATCCCCAAAATCGTCCGCAACCGGATCGTGGAGATCGGCTACGACTCCTCGACCAAGGGCTTCGACGGCAACTCCTGCGGCGTCAGCGTGGCGATCGGTGCGCAATCTCCCGACATCGCCCAGGGCATCGACCGGGCCTGGGAGGAGCGGACGGGCGCGAGCCACGAGCAGTACGACAGCCAGGGCGCCGGCGACCAGGGCCTGATGTTCGGCTACGCCTGCACCGAGACCCCGACGCTGATGCCGCTGCCGATCGACCTCGCGCACCGGCTGGCCGAGGAGCTGGCCGTGGCCCGCAAGGACCAGGTGGTGCCGTACCTGCGTCCGGACGGCAAGGTCCAGGTGACCATCGAGTACGCGCCGGACCCGGTGTCCGGGCTCGACCGGCCGGTCCGGCTGGACACCGTGGTGGTCTCCAGCCAGCACGCGGCCAACGTCGACCTCGAAGCGCTGCTGGTGCCCGACGTCCGCAAGCACGTGGTCGAGCCGGTGCTCGAGCGCTACCAGCTCGACGCCAGCGACTACCGGCTGCTGGTCAACCCGACCGGCCGGTTCGAGGTTGGCGGCCCGATGGGCGACGCCGGGCTGACCGGACGCAAGATCATCGTCGACACCTACGGCGGGATGGCCCGGCACGGCGGGGGTGCGTTCTCCGGCAAGGACCCGTCGAAGGTCGACCGCTCCGCCGCCTACGCGATGCGCTGGGTGGCCAAGAACGTCGTCGCCGCCGGGCTGGCCGACCGCTGCGAGGTCCAGGTCGCCTACGCGATCGGCGCCGCGCACCCGGTCGGCTTCTACGTCGAGTGCTTCGGCACCGAGAAGGTGCCGGTCGGGCAGATCCAGCAGGCGGCCCTCGAGGTGTTCGACCTGCGCCCGGCGGCGATCATCGCCCAGCTCGACCTGCTCCGGCCGATCTACGCCGACACCGCCCGGTACGGCCACTTCGGCCGCGAGCTCGACAGCTTCAGCTGGGAGCGGACCGACCGCGCCGACGCCCTCGCCGACGCCGTCGGCGGCTGACCCCGCTGGTCGCTGGTCACGGTCCGTCGAACGGACGACGGCGCGCTGACCGAAGATGGCTGTCTCACCGCGAACGCAGGGTCTCGGTATGTTCCTTCCGTGACTACGGCGTCCCCGGTGGCCGGTGCGGCCCCACCCCGGCCGTCCGAGCGCGCAGGCCGCGGCCGGCGACGCGAGGAGCTGGCGGCCTTCGTCTACCTGGTCCCGGCGCTCGTCGTCTTCATCTGCTTCTTCTTCGTCCCGCTCGGGCGCTCGGTCTACCTGTCCTTCCAGCGCAGTGACATCTTCGGCCGGCCGAACGGGTTCGTCGGGGCCCGCCACTACGTCGAGCTGCTGACCGACCCCGACTTCGGCCGGACCCTCCTGGTCACCCTCGGCTTCGTCCTGCTGACGGTGATCCCGAGCCTGCTGATCGGTCTGGTGCTGGCGCTGCTCCTGGCAGGACGGATCCGGCTGGTCCGGTTCTTCCGGACCGCGTTCGCCCTGCCGTTCGCCTTCTCGGTGGCCACCGCCGCGGTGTTGTTCGGGGTGATGATGGACCCGGCCACCGGGGTGATCAACAGCCTGCTCTCCCTGGTCGGCATCGACGCGGTCGGCTGGCTCACCGATCCCGGCGTGGCGCTGGTGTCGGTGGCGATCACCTCGGTGTGGATGCAGCTCGGCTACACCATGCTGGTGCTCTCGGCCGGGCTCGGTGCGGTGCCCGACGACGTGATCGAGGCGGCCCGGCTCGACGGAGCAAGCGGCCTCCAGCTGCAGACCCGGGTGATGCTGCCGCTGATCACCCCGCAGCTGTTCTTCCTCGTCGTCACCGGGACCATCCAGGCCCTGCAGAGCTTCGGTCAGATCAACATCCTCACCACCGGGGGACCGGACCGGTCGACGACCACGCTGGTCTACTCGATCTACGAGGTCGCCTTCGCCAACAACAACTCCAACTTCGGAGCCGGGTCGGCGCAGGCGATCGTGCTGCTGATCGTGGTGCTGGCGATCACCGCCGTCCAGTTCGGGGTGCTCGAGCGGAAGGTCTACTACAACTGATGGCCACCGCGACCCTGCCCCGGTCGGGCCCCGCGACCGGGCGCCGACCCTCCGGCTCGACCCGGATCCGCGGCAGCCGACACATCGGCACCTACGTGGGCCTCGGGGTCCTGTTCGTCGTGCTGCTCTTCCCGGTCTACTACGTGCTGGTCGGCAGCTTCATGTCACCGGCCGACATCAACACCTTCCCGGCCCACCTGTGGCCGCTGCACGGCTTCGTGGCCGGCAACTACGCCACGGCACTCCAGGTGATCCCGCTGGCCCGCCAGTACCTCAACTCGGCGGCGGTGGCGGTGCTGGTCGTGCTCGGCCAGCTGATCACCAGCGTGCTGGCCGCCTATGCCCTGGTGTTCCTGCGGCTCCGGGCCCGACGGTTCTGGTTCTTCCTGCTGCTCAGCACGATGATGATCCCCTGGGAGTCGATCATCATCCCGAACTACCTGGCGATGGCCGAGCTCGGGCTGGTCAACGGGATCTTCGCGCTGGCGCTGCCGTATCTGGCCGCCGGGTTCGGCGTGTTCCTGGTGCGGCAGGCGTTCCTCGCCTTTCCGATGGAGCTCCGCGACGCGGCCCGGGTCGACGGCGTCTCGACCTTCGGCTTCCTCTGGCGGGTGGTGATCCCGTTGACCCGACCGACCCTGGCCGCCCTCGGGGTGTGGTCGTTCCTGTCGGCCTGGAACATGTACTTCTGGCCGCTGCTGATCAGCCAGACGCCGGAGAACCAGACGATCCAGATCGGCATCACCCAGCTGCAGTCCGCCGACGCCAACGATCCCGGGATGGTGCTCGCCGGGGTGGTGCTGGCCCTGGTACCGACGCTGCTGCTGGTGCTGTTCGGGCAGCGCTTCATCGTCCGCGGTCTGACGGCGGGGTCGGGCAAGTGAGCACCGACGTGCGGCTCGCCGCACCGCGGTCCGGCGGCCGATCGTGCCGGCTGCTGGCTGCGCTGACCGCCTTCCTGCTCGCCGTCCTCGCGGTGCTGCTCGCCGGGTGTGCGGGGAACCGGCCGAAGGGGAGTCTCGACGTCCCGGCAGCCGACGCGGCGTCCCGTGCCCCGGGTTTGACCACGATCACCTTCTGGCACTCGATGGACTCGACCAACGGGATCGCCCTGCAGGCGCTGATCGACCAGTTCAACGCCGCCCACGCAGGACGGATCAAGGTCGTCGGGGTCTACCAGGGCGAGTACGACGACGCGATCACCAAGTACAAGGCGTCGGTGCAGTCGAACAGCACCCCGTCGATGATGCAGATCTACGACATCGGCACCCAGTTCATGATCGATTCGCACCAGGTGGTGCCGATCCAGGGTTTCGTCGACCGGGACCGCTACGACCTCAGCGCGCTGCAGCGCAACATCGCCGGCTACTACACCGTGGCCGGCAAGCTCTGGTCGATGCCGCTCAACAGCTCGGTGCCGCTGCTCTACTACAACAAGGACGCCTTCCGGAAGGCCGGGCTCGACCCGGACGACCCGCCGCAGAACTTGGCCGAGATCCGCGCCGACGCCGAGAAGCTGAGCAAGATCAACGGGGGACCGGTCTCCTACGGCTTCGGTGCCGCGGTGTACGGCTGGTTCCTCGAGCAGCTGATGGCCACCGACGGCCAGCTCTACTGCGACCCGGCCAACGGGCGCACCGGGCAGCGGGTCACCCGGGTCGCGCTCGACTCGCCGCAGCTGGTGCAGACCCTCGGCTGGTGGCAGGCCATGGTCAAGGACGGGCTCGCGGTCAACACCGGCCGGCAGACCAAGGCCGCGCAGAACGCCTTCACCGCCCAGCAGACCGCGATGACCCTCGAGTCCACCGGCACGCTCAAGGCGTTCAGCGCAGCCGCCCAGGGGCACTTCGAGCTCGGCGCGGCGCCGTTCCCGACGGTGAGCGGCAGCCTGGCGGACGGCCGCGGACCGTCGATCGGCGGCGCCAGCCTGTGGATCTCCGGGCTCGGGCACACCGACGCCGAGAAGGAGGCCTCCTGGGAGTTCGTGAAGTTCCTGGTCTCGCCGGAGTCGCAGGCCTACTGGCACACCCACACCGGCTACTTCCCGGTCAACAACCGGGCCCTCGACCTGCCGGTGGAGAAGCAGTACCTGAAGGCCAACCCGCTGTTCGGGGTGGCGATCCGCTCGCTCGACGCCACCGAGCTCGGCCCGAGCACCACCGGCTGCGTAGCCGGGTCGATGCCGCAGATCCGCAAGGCCAGTGAGGACGGCCTGGAGAAGGCGCTGATCGGCCAGGACCCGCAGACCGCGATGCAGACCGAGACGCGCGACATCGCCGGGGTGATCGAGAACTACAACGACTCGGTCAGCTGACCGCCTCGATGATCACGGTCCGCTGAGCGCTCCCACACCCGACGCGCCCTGAGCGCTCCCACCCCCACGCCCTGAGCCTGTCGACGGGCGCTCCCACCCCCGCGCGCCCTGAGCCTGTCGAAGGGCGTCCCTCAGAGGTCGGCGACGGCTTCGACCAGAGCGGCGACCACCCCGGGGGTGAGCGGGTCGGTGAGGAACTCGGTCAGCCGGGCGTCGCAGAGCTCGACCGGGTGGAGCGCGGTCGGGGCGAGCCGCCGGTCGACCCACATCTCGGCGATGTGGCCCAGCACGGCCGCGGGCATGGTGAAGTCGCCGGGCGCCGTGATCCGTCCGAGACCGCCGGCCTCGCGGTAGGCCGCCACCAGCCGTCGCGCGCGACGCACGTCCCCGCGCGCGAACTCCGCCACGCAGAAGGCGAGCTCCTGGTCGGGGTCGCCCGGGCCTGCGTTGTCCCAGTCGATCACGCAGAGGTCGCCGTCCGCCGTCCCCAGCACGTTGTCCGCCCACAGGTCCCGGTGACAGAGCTGGACGGCCCGCGAGGGCTGGTAGCTGCGTTCGAGGTCGACCAGCCCGTCGCGGTAGGCGGCGAACCCGGCGGCCGCCGGCGCCCCCGCCCGGGCCAGCCCGGACACCAGCTCGTCCCAGCGGGCCGCGCCGAGCGGCTCGGTGAACCACGGCTCGACCGGACCGTCGGCCGGGAGCACCGCCCGGTGGACCGAGGCCACCAACCGCCCGACCCGGCCGGGATCGATGCCGGGATCGGGGGCGTCGAGTTCGACCCAGCCGTACACCCGGACCGGCAGGCCGTCGAACCGTGCCGACGCCGCCCCGTCGGTGGTCCGGTGCACCGACGGGGTCGGGACGCCGCGCCGGGCCGCCTCCTGCTGGAACCTCACGACCACCTCGGCCCGCTCCTCGGTCAGCCCCACGGCCCAGGCGGACCGGCTGCGCTTGACCGCGAAGTCGCGTCCGCCCGCGGCGAGCCGCCAGACCTCGCCGGTCTCGCCGGCGGCGACCGGCCCGGCGAAGGACCGCACCCGGCCCAGCCCGAACCGTCGCGCCACCGCGGCGCCGTCGAGCGCGGGAGTGACGGGGGACGCCGGGCTCACCGGCCGGACCGCCGTTCGGTCGTGGCCGCGTGCCGGGCCACCACCCGGCGTGCGTGCCCGGGACCCCGGCGGGCGACCAGCCGGGCCAGCGCCTGCGCGAGGGCGGCGCCGACCACGAGTCCGAGCGCGATGCCGGTGATCACCCCGACGGCCTGCGAGGCGGTGGCCAGCGAGTTGGTCGGGTCGAGGCCGATCTGGCTGACCCCGAGCACCCCGAGACTGCCGGGCACCAGCAGCCAGAACGACGGCAGGAACACCACCAGCCGGGGCAGCGTCGGCCGGATCAGCTCGGCCGTACGAGCGCCCAGGGTGGCCACCACCGCGCCGAGGAACGGGCCGACCGCGAGCCCGCCGAGGTCCTGACCGAGTGACTGGGCGGCGAAGGTGAGCAGCAGCAGACCGACGATCCAGGGCAGCAGCCGGAAGGAGGCGCTCTCGAGCAGGCAGACGCCGACCGCGAGCACCAGCACGCCGGCGACCGGGGCCCACGGCGCCAGGTCGCGGACCGCGATGTTGCCGAGCATCGGTGCGGGCACGCCGACGATCCGGGCGGCCACGATCACCCCGAGCGCGAACAGCAGCACCTGGACGGTCCCGAAGGCCAGCCGCGAGCTCCCGGCGACCATCGCCCCCGCGGCCAGCTCGGCGATCCCGGTGGTCAGCAGAGCCCCGGGGAGCAGCACGGCCAGCGGCGGGAGCAGCGTGCGGAGCGGCCCGATCACCCAGCCGGCCTCGGCCGCGCCGAAGATCACCAGCCCGGCGACCAGCGCGGCCAGGGTGGGCAGCAGGGTGGTCAGCAGCGGCCGGCCGGCGGCCACCCGGACCAGGGCGGCGACCAGCAGCCCGGCGACCGCGGCCAACCCGATGTTGGCCCAGCCGGGCTGGAGGACCGCGGTGATGCCCACCGAGACCAGCAGCCAGCCCGGGAACAGCACCCAGCCGGGATACCGTGGCACCTTGGCCCGGATCTCGGCGATCCGGTCGAGCGCCGCCGCCGGGGTGAGCAGTCCGGCCGAGACCTGGTAGCGGACCACCACCAGGTCGGCGGTCTGGTCGAGCCGGAGCGGGCCGCCGGTGGCCGCCACGCTGGCCGGCTCGCCGCGGCCCAGGGCCAGCGTGACCAGGGTCGGCGCCACCGCCACCTGCGCGTCCGGACGTCCGAGCCCGGCCGCCAGCCCGACGACCTCGGTCTCCACCTCGTGGGTCGGCTGGCCGGCCGCGGTCATCGCTGCGCCGAGCGAGGTCAGCAGCCGCCGCAGCCGGACGTCCTCGTCGGCGCCGCCGTCGGTGCGGGTGGCCGGGGGTGACTGCTCCACCCGCGTCATGCTGCCACTCGTCCGGGTTCGGCACCGGCACCCCGACGGTTGCGTGCGACGGCCGCTGTGGGTGGCGTTCCCTACCATGCAGCAGTGACCGGGACCCGTGCGACGACCGAGGCGCTGCCCGGGGTGGTCGCCGACGCGTCCGGCCCGAAGCAGCCTGCGCGCCGCGTCGCGCCCGGGGAGCAGACCGAGCAGCCGGCCCCCGCCGTGGCCGCCGAACGCCCGGTGGCCGAGGTCGCGGTCGACGTCTCGCTGAGCCACCTCGACCGGCCGTTCGACTACCTGGTGCCCGCCGATCTCGCCGCCCAGGCGGTGCCGGGGGCCCGGGTGCGGGTCCGCTTCGCCGGCCGGCTCCGCGACGGCTTCGTGCTCGCCCGCAAGGACGCGCCCGAGGGCGAGCGCTCGCTGGCGCTGCTGCACAAGGTCGTCTCGCCCGAACCGGTGCTCACGCCGGAGGTCGCCCGGCTGGTCCGCAGCGTCGCCGACCACTACGCCGGGTGCTTCGCCGACGTCGTCCGGCTGGCGGTCCCGCCGCGGCACGCCGCCACCGAGAAGGCGGCCCGCCGCGCACCGATGCCGGGGGAGCCGGCGGCCGAGGATCCGGACCGCGACGCGTCGGCGGCAGCGGTTCCGGGCGAGCCGTCCCGTCCGGCGCCCGGACCGTTCGCGCACTACCCGACCGGTGCGGCGCTGCTCGACGCCCTGGCCCGTGGCGACCGGCCCCGGGCGGCCTGGCAACCGGTCCCGGCGGCCGGCGAGCCCGGCGACTGGGCTCTCGGCTTCGCGACCGCCGCCGCGGCGACGGCAGCCGGCGGCCGCGGAAGCGTCCTCGTCGTCCCCGACCAGCGGGACCTGCACCGGCTGGCGGAGGCCTGCACCGCGGTCCTCGGGGCCGACCGGTTCGTCACCCTGACCGCGGACCTCGGTCCCGCCGCGCGCTACCGGGCGTTCCTGGCCGCGTTGCGCGGCGACGTCGCGGTGGTGATCGGCACCCGGGCGGCCGCGTTCGCGCCGGTCCGCGACCTCGGCCTGGTCGCGGTCTGGGACGACGGTGACGACCTGCTGGCCGAACCGCGGGCGCCCTATCCGCACGTCCGTGAGGTGCTCGCGCTGCGGGCCGCCCAGCAGCACGCCGCGGCGATCTTCGCCGGGTACGCGCGCAGTTGCGAGGTCGAGCGGCTGGTCGCCACCGGCTGGTGCCGTCCGCTGGTGGCCGACCGTGCCGACGCCCGCCGCGGCGGTCCGCGGATGCGGATCGCCGCCGACGCCGAGCACGCGCCGGCCCGCGACCCGGCCGCCCGGGTCGCCCGGCTGCCCCACGACGTCTTCACGGTCATCCGGGACGGGCTGGCGGCCGGGCCGGTGCTCGTCCAGGTGCCGCGCACCGGCTACCTGCTCGCGCTGGCCTGCCAGGACTGCCGCTCACCGGTCCGCTGCCCGCACTGCCACGGCCCGACGCGCGCGGACCGCTCGTCGGCCGACCCGGCCGGGGGAGCCCTGCTCAGCTGCCGGTGGTGCGGGCGGCTGCTGCCCGACTGGACCTGCGAGGTCTGCGGCTCCCAGCGCTGGCGCGCCCCGGTGGTCGGGTCGACCCGGACCGCCGAGGAGCTCGGACGCGCCTTCCCGTCGGTCCCGGTCCGGCAGTCGGCCGGCGGACGCGTGCTCGACGCCGTCGACGACCGCCCGGCGCTGGTCATCGCCACCCCGGGTGCCGAACCCGCCGCCACCACCGGGTACGCCGCGGCGGTCCTGCTCGACGCCGCGCTGCCGCTGCTGCGGACCGACCTACGCGCCGCCGAGGAGGCCGTCCGCCGCTGGCTCAACGCCACCGCGCTAGTCCGGCCGGGCGCCGCCGGCGGCACGGTGATCGCCGTCGGGGCCCCCGAGGCCCGCGCCCTGCAGGCCCTGCTCCGGCTCGACCCGGCCGGGTTCGCCGCCCGCGAGCTCGCCGACCGCGCCGAGGCCCGGTTCCCGCCGGCGGTCAAGCTGGTCGCCGTCGACGGCGCGCGGGCCGCCCTGCAGAGCGTCGTCGACGACCTCACCGGCGGCCAGACCCTCGACCCCGGTGGTCCGAGCGGGCTGCCCGCCACCACCGAGCTGCTCGGACCGACCGAGCTGGGCCCCTCCGACCCGGTTCCCGCGGTCCCCGGTGCGCCCGGTCCTGCCGAGGGCGTCCACCGGCTCACCCTCCGCGCCCCGCTGGGCGACGGCGCGCGCCTGGTCGCCGCGGTCAAGGCGGTGGCGGCCACCCGGAGCGCCAAGAAGGCGGAGGGCGCGCTGCGGGTCCAGGTCGACCCGGCCGCCTTCGGCTGACCGGCCGGCGTGACCGTTCGACGGGGGCGGGCTCCTCCTAGACTCCTCGCCGTGGACGTGGTCTTCGCCGGAACGCCCGAGACCGCGCTGCCGTCGCTGGAGGCGCTGCTCGCCTCGCGACACCGGGTGCTCGCCGTGGTCACCCGCCCCGACGCGCCGGTCGGACGGGGCCGCACCCTGCGTCCGAGCCCGGTCGCCGAGGCGGCGCTGGCCGCCGGTCTCGAGGTGCTACGCCCGGCCCGGGTGCGTGAGCCGGACTTCGCCGACCGCCTGACGGCACTGGCGCCCGACTGCGTCCCGATCGTCGCCTACGGTGCCCTCATCCCGGCCTCGCTGATCGCGGTCCCGCGGCACGGCTGGGTCAACCTGCACTTCTCCCGGTTGCCGGCCTGGCGCGGCGCCGCCCCGGTGCAGCGGGCGGTCTGGGCCGGGGACCCGGTGACCGGCGCGACGACGTTCGCGCTGGTCCCCGAGCTCGACGCCGGCCCGGTGTATGCGGAGCTGACCGAGGCGATCGGACCCGAGGACAGTGCCGGCGCCCTGCTCGACCGGCTGGCCGTCCGCGGTGCCGAGCTGCTGGTCGCCACCCTCGACGGCATCGAGGACGGGACGCTGACCGCGCGTCCGCAGCCCGCCGAGGGGATCAGCCTGGCGCCCAAGCTGATCCCCGAGGACGGCCGGCTCGACTGGCAGCGTTCGGCGGCCGAGCTCGACCGGCAGATCCGGGCCTGCACCCCCGCGCCCGGGGCGTGGACGACGCTGCGCGGCCAGCGGTTCAAGATCGGCGCGGCCCGGCCGATCAGCCAGAACGGCGGGCTGACCCCCGGGGCGCTGGCGGTCACCCGGAAGAGCGTCCGGGTCGGCACCGGCGACGGCAGTCTCGAGCTGGTCACCGTCCAGCCGCCCGGCAAGCGGGCGATGCCGGCCGTCGACTGGGCCCGCGGCGTCCAGACCGAGCAGCTCGTCCTCGGCGCGTGAGCCCGGACCGCCGCCGGCGACGTCCGGACCCGGCCCGGCGCGCGGCGTTCGACACGCTCCGCGCTGTGCACGCCGACGACGCCTACGCCAACCTCGCGCTGGCCCAGCAGCTCGGCCGGCACCGGCTGACCGGGCGTGACGCCGCCTTCGCCACCGAGCTGCTGGCCGGCACCTGCCGGGCCGAGGGCACCTACGACGCAGTGATCACCGCGGCCGCCGGTCGGCCCACCGGGAGCCTGCAACCGGCGGTGCTCGACCTGCTCCGGCTCGGCACCCACCAGCTGCTGGCCATGCGGGTGCCCAGCCACGCCGCGGTGGCCGCCACCGTCGACCTGGCCGCAGGCACCGTCGGGCCGCGGGTCACCGGGCTGGTCAACGCGGTGCTGCGCAAGGTGGCCGCCCGCGACCTCGACGGCTGGCTGGACGTCGTCACCACCGGCCTCGACCCGGCGGACGCCCGGGCGCTGCGGACCGCGCACCCGCGGTGGATCGTCGAGGCGCTGGGTGACCGGCTGACCGGGCAGGGACGGACCGACGAGCTCGACGCGCTGCTGGCGGCCGACAACGTCGCGCCCCGGGTCGCCCTGGCCGTCCGCCCCGGGCTCGCCGAGGTCGCCGAGCTGACCGCGGCCGGCGCGAGCCCCGGCCGGTGGTCGCCGTACGCCGCCGGCTGGGACGGCCGACCCGACGATCTGGCCGCGGTCCGCGAGGGTCGGGCCGGCGTCCAGGACGAGGGGTCACAGCTGGCCGCGCTGGCGCTGGCCCGGGTCGACGCCCCGGCCGGGCCGTGGCTCGACGCCTGCGCGGGCCCGGGCGGCAAGAGCGCGCTGCTGGCCGGGCTGTCCGCCGGGGCCGACGAGCGGCTGGTCGCCGCCGAGATCTCACCGCACCGGGCGGCGCTGGTGGCCCGTGCCCTGGCGGGCTACCGCACCGACACCACACGGGCGGCGGTCCGGCCGGCAGTGCTGATCGCCGACGGCACCGCCCCGGCCTGGCGGCCCCGGTCGTTCGCCCGGGTGCTGGCCGACGTCCCCTGCACCGGGCTGGGGGCGCTGCGACGTCGCCCCGAGTCGCGCTGGCGCCGTCGTCCGGACGACCTCGAGACGCTGGTCCCGCTCCAGCACGCGCTGTTCGACGCCGCGGTCGAGGCGCTCGCCCCGGGCGGGGTGCTCGCCTACGTCACCTGTTCGCCGCACCGCGCCGAGACCGTCGAGGTGGTCGCGGCCGGGCTGACCCGGCACTCCGACCTGACGGCGATCGAGGTCGCCCCGCTGCTGCCCGAGCTCGACGGCACCCGCGCCGAGGACGGCGACCAGCTCCAGCTCTGGCCGCACCGGCACGGCACCGACGCGATGTTCGTCGCCCTGCTCCGCCGGGCCTGACGACCGAGCGTCCCGGCCGGCGGCAGGACGCGGCCCACTAGATTGGCGCCGTGCCGAACCGGATCATGCCGAGCATCCTGTCCGCCGACTTCGCCAACCTGCAGCGCGACATCGAGGCGATCCCCGGCGCGGACGCGGTGCACGTCGACGTGATGGACAACCACTTCGTGCCCAACCTGACCCTCGGGCTGCCGGTGGTGCAGTCGATCCGCCGGGCCACTGACAAGTTCCTCGACATCCACCTGATGATCGAGGACCCCGACGTCTGGGCGCCGGGGTTCGCCGAGGCCGGGGCCGAGTCGGTCACCTTCCACGCCGAGGCGGCCAAGGCCCCGGTGCGGCTGGCGCGCGAGCTCCGCGCCCGCGACGCCCGGGTCGGGCTGGCCCTCAAGCCGGCCACCCCGATCGAGCCCTACGCCGACCTGCTGCCCGAGATCGACATGGTGTTGATCATGACCGTCGAGCCCGGCTTCGGTGGCCAGAAGTTCCTCGACCTGACGCTGCCCAAGATCGAACGCACCCGCGCGCTGATCGGCCGGACCGAGGCCGACATCTGGCTCCAGGTCGACGGCGGGATCAGCACCGAGACCATCGAGCGGGCCGCCGGGGCCGGGGCCGACTCGTTCGTCGCCGGCTCCTCGGTGTTCAGCGCCGACGACCCGGACGCGATGGTCACCGCGCTGCGCACCGCCGCCGACGGGGTCCGTCGCTGATCCGGTCCGGGCGATCCCACGGGGGATCAGGCCGCTCGGTCAAGCCGGGCGGCTGGTGATCACCACCCCGACCAGCCCGGGCGAGCTCAGCGGCAGGTAGAGCCGCGGACCGCCGACCGCGTCGGTGCCGCCGAGGAAGCCGTAGGCCTCGCCGGGCTCGTAGAAGACCCCCTCGGTCCCGCGGCCGGACCGGACCGCCGGACCGGCCGCGATGATCTCGACCGTCGTGGCGCCCCGGGTGTAGGTCACCGGACCCGTGCCGATCCGCCACCGGTCCTCGTCGAGCTGCTCGGCCCCGTCGACCCGGCCGCCGGGGGAGAAGCCGAACTCGACGCACTGCGCGACCGCGGGACCGTCGAACACGGCGCCGAGCCAGACCCGAGCGGACGCGGCCCCCACGGTCAGCGTGGTGCGGAAGCCCAGCCGGTCCGTCTCCCGCTCGGCAAAGGACATCGACGCCGAGAACCGGCCGTCGAAACCGA
This sequence comes from Microlunatus kandeliicorticis, assembly GCF_014137855.1. Lineage (GTDB taxonomy): Bacteria > Actinomycetota > Actinomycetes > Propionibacteriales > Propionibacteriaceae > Microlunatus > Microlunatus kandeliicorticis. Next base: position 250,635 of record NZ_JACGWT010000004.1, on the reverse strand, counting down.
GGTCGTAGCGACCCGAGTCACGACGCCGGTCGGCGGACAGTGGTTGGTAGTAGGCCGCGGTCAGCTCCTCGGTCAGCCGCCAGCGGTGCTCCCCGGCGCTCGTTCCCGGCTCGGCCCGGCCGGACCCGTCGGGGTCCCCGGGGCCGAAGCCGTCACCGAGGTCCTCGAGCAGGTCGGCGCGGAACGGCCCGAACCCGAAGGCGTCCCGCGAGATCCGCACCGAGTTGAGGCAGACGTCACCGGTCCGCCAGCGCAGCAGGGTCGGGTTGGCCGCGAGCCCGGAGCCGATCCGCCCCGCCCGGGCGACGTCCGACCCGGCGTTGACGGTGAGCTGGCTGTCGACGGTCCGGGCCACCGCGAGGCCGGTCCCGCCGAAGGTCCGGGCGGTCAGCGTGGTCCCCGCCGGGGTCGACGAGCGCTGCGTCGGGTCCTCCGGCAGGGTGCCCTCGAGCTGGTCGAGCAGCAGCGTGGTGGGGTCGAGGGTGCTGCCCCCGGTCCGCAGCTCGTGGCCCACCAGCCGGTCGACAGAGCGGGCGCAGTCGTGGCAGCCGGCGAGCGCGAACCGGTGGTACTGCGGCAGGAACGGGCCACCGGCGAACCCGTCGTGGTCGTGGCGGTGGTCGAGCATCTTCTGGTCCTGCCGCCGCGAGAACACCGTCTCCACCAGCCCGGTGTGGTCGGTCAGGTCGGCCTGGGCGTGCAGGTTGCGGTGCACCAGCTCGGCCAGTCGCGGCCGGTCCAGCAGGTCGGCGAGCACCAGCAGCGAGGGGTTGCTGACGTACGCGGCGTAGTTGGCGCTGCGCTCGGAGTAGATGCCGTCGCCGTCGATGTCGACGCCCTCGGCCAGCCACTGCTCGATCCGCGCCCGGACGGCCGGGTCGGGGCGGAGCGCGTCGATCCGGGCCAGCGCCGCCGAGATCTCCCAGCGGTGGTTGGGGGTGTGGACACCACCGGTCACCAGGGCAGGCGTGGCGCGGTCGAGCACCGCGCCGAGCGCCGCGGCCACCGGGGCCAGCTGTCCGCGCCGGACCAGCAGCAGCGCCACCTGCCCGGCGTCGTTGAGGCTGAACGCCGAGTCCGGCGGCGAGGACACGTTGCCGCTGCTGGTGAACAGCCCGTCGTCGTCCTGCAGTCCGGCCAGCACCGGCAGCCGGCGGACCGCGGCGTCCTCGGCCGCGGGATCGTCGCGGAACCGCGACCGCGGGTCGACGAAGCCGCAGACCGCCTCGCGGATCTCGGCCATCACCACCCGGTGGCCGCCGGTGGCGTCGGCCAGCCGGTCGATCAGCGCAGCGAGCCGGTCGTCGGCCCGCCGGACGAGCTGGTCGGCGAAGACGCCCACGCGATCAGTCCTTGAGTCCGGAGTTGATGTCCGCGTTCATGATGAACCGCTGGAAGATCAGGAACAGCACCACCATCGGGATCAGCGAGATCACCGAGGCCGACAGCAGCACCGACCAGTCGATGTTGTCGGCGCCCACGATGCTCCGCAGCGCCACCTGGAGGGTGTAGTTCTTCTGATCGTTGAGCACGATCAGCGGCCAGATGTAGTCGTTCCAGCGCCACTGGAAGCTGAAGATCGCCAGCGTGAAGACGATCGGCTTGGCCACCGGGAGCATGATCCGGAAGAAGATGCTGAACTCGCCGGCGCCGTCGATCCGGGCCGCGTCGAGCAGCTCGTCGGGGACGGTGCGGAAGTACTGCCGGAACATGAAGATCCCGGTCGCGGTGATCACCGACGGGACGATCACCCCGGCCAGCTGGTTGTAGAGGCCGAGGTCGCGGATGACCACGAACGTCGAGGGCAGGATCACCTCGGTGGGCAGCATGGTGGTGGCCAGGATGCAGAGGAAGAACGCGCTGAGCCAGCGGGCGCGGAACTTGGCCAGGGCGTAGCCGGTGGCCGCGCTGACCAGGATGGCCAGCGCGGTGGTGATCACCGCGACCAGCCCGGTGTTGAGGAAGTAGCGCCAGAAGTCGAACCGGCTCCACGCCTTCTGGTAGCCCGCGAACGACCACTCCTGCGGCAGCAGGTGCAGCGGCAGGCTGAACAGCTCGCTGCCCGGCTTGAACGAGCTGAGCACGAACCAGAGCACCGGGAAGGCGTAGACCACCACCAGCAGCCAGAGCAGCGCGCTGGTGGGGATCACCCGCGACAGTCGCGACGCCTCGGGCCGGCGCCGGCGCGGCCGCGGTGTCCGCGCGGAGCTGGTGGCGTCCCGGACCGTGGCGGTGGCGACGTCGGCGGCCGGTACCGCCGCCGCACCGGTCTCGATCGCGGTCACGACTCGGCCTTGTCGAAGCGCTTCTGCACCAGGGCGATCACCAGCAGGATGATCATCAGCACGAAGGAGGCGGCGCTGGCGTAGCCGATCTTGGCCCGCTCGAAGCCGGTCCGGTAGATGTACTGGACCAGGAGCATGTTGCTGGTCCCCGGTCCGCCGCCGTTGAGCGCCTGGATCATCGCGAACTCCTTCATCGAGCCGATGGTGGTGAGCAGCACCACCAGGAAGGTGGTCGGGGCCAGCAGCGGCCAGGTGATCCAGCGGAACCGCTGCCAGCCGGTGGCACCGTCGATCGAGGCCGCCTCGAGATAGGAGCGCGGGATGTTCCGCAGCGCGGCGATGAAGAGCAGCATGTTGAAGGCCGTCCCGCCCCAGGCGCTGGCGAACAGCACCACGGCGAGCGACAGGTTGGCGTTGGTCTCCCAGCGCTGCGGCGTCCCGTGCAGCTGGTCGATGACGAAGTTGACGAAGCCGAAGTTCTCCCCGAACAGCCAGCGCCAGACCACCCCGGTGACGATCGGCGAGATCAGCCAGGGGAAGAAGAACACCACCCGGGCGACCGTGGTGCCGCGGGCGTGCCGGTTGACCAGCAGCACCGCGACGGCCAGCGAGACCAGGTACTGCATCGGCACGGCGAGCACGGTGTAGACGACCGTGCGGCTCAGCGCCGCGTAGAAGTCGCGATCGCCGAACAGCCGGGCGTAGTTGTCCAGCCCGACCGGACGCGGCGTGCCGACGCCGGTGTAGGAGGTGAACGAGTAGTACACCCCGAGCGCACCGGGCCAGACGAAGAACAGGCAGAACAGCACCACCGCCGGGGCGATGAAGAGCAGCGGTGCCGCGATCGGCCCGCGGCGCGGGCGCCGGGCCCGGGCCGGGCCCGGCGCCGGTCGGGAACCCCGGGTCAGCCCGGCGGGTTCGACGGTCTGGGTCGCCATCGGATCCTCCGGTCAGCTGAGGGACTGGGTGAACTGGGTGCAGATGTTGCTGATCGTCTTGTCCAGGCCCTGCTCGTCGTTGAGGAACTTGACGGTCTCGTCGCGAACCGGGTCGCCGTCCGGCGCCAGTCCCTTGATCTGGTAGCCGAAACTGAGCTTGTTCTGCTCGGCCACGATCGGCGCGCTGGCCGCGATCTCCGCGTTGTACAGCGCGAAGGCGTCCTGGTTGGACCTGTAGCGGACGTCGAGGTTCGGCACGACCGGCAGGAAGCCCGAGGTCTCGGCGAGCGTGGTGTAGTTCTCCGGCTTGTACATCCAGTCGAGGAACTTGAGCGCGGCGTCGGACTGATCGCCGTCGAAGACGACCATCGAGGCCGCGTTGCCGTAGTTGGTGGTGCGCACCGGCTGCTTCGGCACGGTGGTGGACACCCAGTCGAAGTCCTTGATGTTCTCGGCGAAGTCGGCGATCTGCCAGCAGCCGGAGTAGTAGGCGACCACGTCCCCGCTCTTGAACAGGGCGTTGCCGTCCGCGTCGCTCAGCCACACCGACCGCGGCATGAAGCGGTCGTCGTTGAGGCTCTTGAAGTAGTCGAGTGCGGCGCCGGTGCGGTTGTTGGTGGTGAAGGTGCCGTTGGCGCCGGCGTTGAAGTAGTCCGAGCCGAACTCGAACAACATCGCCTTGAGCCGGTGCGAGGAACGGTCCATCACCATGCCGTAGCGGGTGGAGGTCCGCTGCTGCACCTTCTTGATGGCCGCCACGCACTCGTCCCAGGTCCAGGTCTGGTCCGCGGTGGCCGGGTAGTCGACCTTCGCCTTCGCGAAGAGCGACTTGTTGAGGAACAGCCCGACGGCGGTCAGGTCGCTGGGCAGCGAGAGCACCTTGCCGTCCTCGTCGACCGCCGAGAGCGTCTTGTCGATCTGGTAGGCGTCGCTGATCGGGGCCAGGTCGACGGTGGCGTCCTTCCAGGTCGGGTCGATGCTGCCGGCCCGGGCGAGGGCGGGCAGGTCGTTGGCCTGGGCGGCGTTGCGGAGCTTGGTGTCGAGGTCGTCGTTGGGCACCTCGACCACCTCGACCTTGACGCCGGTCTGCTGCTGGTACTTCGCAGCCATCGCGGCGTAGCCGCCGCCCTGGTTGGCGTCGCCGGACTGGAGGAACTGGAGCGGCCGGTCCGAACCACCGCCCGAACCCGAGCCGGAGCCCGACGAGCAGGCCGTCAGACCGGCGGCGGCCGCGGCGAGACCGCCGCCGGCGAACAGGAAACCTCTGCGATCCATGGCTGGAACTCGATTCTGTGACGGGGATGAGAACGATTGCGCAGACGGTAAGCGCATTCCACTGGCACGCGCAAGTAGTGTCCGGACAAATGGTCAAACGTGTCGCCGGACGGGCCGATGTCAGTGCGGGCGGAGGTCAGCGCAGGACAGAGATCAGTGCAGGACAGACGTCAGCGCAGGAGAAGGCACCGGATCGGGAGATCCGGTGGGTGCGGAAAGGCGTCAGGCGTTGGGGCCGCGGCGGCGCAGGTAGCGCTCGAACTCGGCGGCGATGGCATCGCCGCTGGCTTCGGGCAGCTCGGTCGCGTCCCGCTGGTGCTCGAGCGAGCTGACGTACTCGGCCACCTCGGCGTCCTCGGCGGCCAGCTCGTCGACGCCGCGCTCCCAGGCCCGGGCCAGCTCGGGCAGGTCACCGACGTCGAGGGTCAGGTCGAGCAGGTCCTCCACCCGGGCCAGCAGCGCCAGCGTGCCCTTCGGGCACGGCGAGTGCGACACGTAGTGCGGGATCGAGGCCCACAGGCTGACCACCTCGAGTCCGGCCCGGTCGAGGGCATCGCCCACCACGCCGACGATCCCGGTGGGACCCTCGTAGGTCGACTCGGTCAGCCCGTGCCGGCGGGCCAGGTCCGGGTTCGCGCTGGTCGCGGTGACCGGGATCGGCCGGGTGTGCGGGTGGTCGGCGAGCAGCGCGCCGAGCACCATCGCCTGCCGGGCGCCGGTCGACCGGACGGCCGAGACCAGAGCGGTGGTGAACCGGCGCCAGTGGAAGTTGGGCTCGAGCCCGCTCACCAGCACCAGGTCGCGCCCCTGCGGCAGCCGGGCGACCCGGAGCTCGGTGGTCGGCCAGACGATCTCGCGGTCGCCGTCCTCGGTGCTGCGGACCTTGGGCCGGCTGACCTGGAAGTCGTAATAGTCGTCGGGGTCGAGGCTGAACGCCGGCCGGGCGTCGTAGGTCTCGGCCAGGTGCTCGACGGCCTGGGAGGCGGAGCTGCCCGCGTCGTTCCAGCCGCCGAAGGCGACCACCACGAGCGGGTCGGTGAGGTTGCGCAGGTCGCCGCCGCTCCACTCGTCCGCCATGTCCTCCACTCTAACGGCGCTGTCGGGTGGCCACGCGGCAGTGACCTGATCGCTGCCAGCATGTGACAAATCGGGGTGGGCCGGGGGTCGGCCCCTATCCTCGAAGCCGTGATCAGCGCCCTGCGGACCGCCCTCGCCTCGCGGATCGTCGTCTCCGACGGGGCGATGGGCACCATGCTGCAGGGACACGACCTCACCCTCGACGACTTCGACCAGCTCGAGGGCTGCAACGAGATCCTCAACGTCACCCGTCCCGACGTCGTCCGGGCCATCCACGACGCCTACTTCGCGGTCGGCACCGACTGCGTCGGCACCAACACCTTCGGGGCCAACCTGTCGGCGCTGGGGGAGTACGACATCGCCGACCGGATCGCCGAGCTGGCCGAGGCGGGGGCCCGGATCGCCCGCGCGTCGGCCGACGCGCACAGCACCGCGGACCGGCCGCGCTGGGTGCTCGGCAGCGTCGGCCCCGGCACGAAGCTGCCCACCCTCGGCCACATCGGCTTCGAGCAGATCCTGGCCGGCTACCGGACCCAGGTCGAGGCGATGATCGCCGGCGGCATCGATGCCGTGCTGATCGAGACCGCGCAGGACCTGCTGCAGGCCAAGGCGGCGGTGCTGGCCGCCAAGGACGCCATCGCCGCGTCGGGCCGCGACCTGCCGGTGATCGTCAACGTGACCGTCGAGACCACCGGGACGATGCTGCTCGGCTCCGAGATCGGGGCGGCGCTGGCCGCGCTCGAGCCGCTGGGCATCGACCTGATCGGGCTCAACTGCGCCACCGGCCCGACCGAGATGAGCGAGCACCTGCGGCACCTATCTCGGCACGCGCGGATCGGGGTCGCCTGCATGCCCAACGCCGGCCTGCCCCAGCTGACCGCCGACGGCGCCTACTACCCGCTGACCCCCGAGCAGCTGGCCGACGCCCACGACCAGTTCACCGCCGAGTTCGGGGTCGGGCTGGTCGGTGGGTGCTGTGGCACCACCCCCGAGCACCTGGCCCGGGTGGTGGAGCGGGTGGCCGGGCGCGCGCTGCCCGAGCGCCGTCCCGAGCACGTCGCCGCGGCCTCCTCGCTGTACGCCGAGGTGCCGTTCCGGCAGGACACCGCTTACCTGTCGATCGGTGAGCGGACCAACGCCAACGGCTCGAAGGCGTTCCGCACCGCGATGCTCGAGGACCGCTGGGACGACTGCGTCGACATCGCCCGCGCGCAGGTCCGCGACGGCGCCCACCTGCTCGACCTCAACGTCGACTACGTCGGGCGCGACGGGCCCGCCGACATGCGCGCGCTGGCCTCCCGGCTGGCCACCGCCTGCACCCTGCCGATCGTGATCGACTCGACCGAACCCGCGGTGCTCGAGGCGGGGCTGTCCAGCCTGGCCGGGCGGTGCGTGGTCAACTCGGTCAACTACGAGGACGGCGACGGCCCCGACAGCCGGTTCGCCAGGATCGCCGCGCTGGTCCGCCGCTACGGCGCCGCGGTGGTCGCGCTGACCATCGACGAGGAGGGCCAGGCCCGCACCCGGGAGTGGAAGGTCCGGGTGGCCGAGCGGCTGATCGACGACCTCACCACGAACTGGGGGATCGCGCAGTCCGACATCATCATCGACGCGCTGACCTTCCCGATCGCCACCGGTCAGGAGGAGACCCGGCGCGACGGGATCGAGACCATCGAGGCGATCCGGGAGATCAAGCGCCGCTGGCCCGAGGTGCAGACCACCCTGGGACTGTCCAACATCAGCTTCGGTCTGAACCCGGCGGGCCGGATCGTGCTCAACTCGGTGTTCCTGCACGAGTGCGTCGAGGCCGGACTCGACTCGGCGATCGTGCACGCGGCGAAGATCGTCCCGATGAACCGGATCCCGGACGACCAGCGCCGGGTCGCGCTCGACATGGTCTACGACCGCCGTCGGCCGGCGACCGGCGACGAACCGGCCTACGACCCGCTGCAGACCTTCCTCGAGCTGTTCGCCGGCGTCACGGCCGCGGACTCGCGGGCCGAGCGGGCCGCCGAGCTGGCCGCGCTCCCGGTGGGTGAGCGGCTACAGCGTCGGATCATCGACGGCGAGGCCAAGGGGCTCGAGGCCGACCTCGACCTGGCGCTCGCCGACAAGCCCGGGCTGGAGATCATCAACACCGACCTGCTGGCCGGGATGAAGGTGGTCGGCGAGCTGTTCGGCTCGGGGGAGATGCAGCTGCCGTTCGTGCTCCAGTCGGCCGAGGTGATGAAGACCGCGGTGGCCTACCTCGAGCCGCACCTGGAGAAGACCGACAGCGCGGGCAAGGGCACGATCGTGCTGGCCACGGTCAAGGGCGACGTCCACGACATCGGCAAGAACCTGGTCGACATCATCCTGACCAACAACGGCTACACCGTGGTCAACCTGGGCATCAAGCAGCCGATCGGGACGATCATCGACGCCGCGGTCGAGCACAAGGCCGACGCGATCGGGATGTCCGGGCTGCTGGTCAAGAGCACCGTGGTGATGAAGGAGAACCTCCAGGAGCTCAACGACCGCGGGATCGCCGCCGACTTCCCGGTCTTCCTCGGCGGTGCGGCGCTGACCCGCGCCTACGTCGAGCAGGACCTGCGCGAGATCTTCGCCGGCGAGGTCCGCTACGCCCGCGACGCCTTCGAGGGGCTGCGGCTGATGGACGCGCTGATGGCGGTCAAGCGCGGCGAGGAGGGTGCCTCGCTGCCGGCCCCGCGCGAGCGGCGGGTCCGGGCCCGGCCGCGGGTCGGACAAGAGGACGCCGAAGCCGCGGAGCTCGCCGGTCCGGGTCCGGACGCCGAGCCGACCGAGCGCTCCGACGTGGCCCCGGACGTCGACGTGCCGACACCGCCGTTCTGGGGCGACCGGATCGTCAAGGGCATCGCGCTGGCCGAGGTCGCCGACTACCTCGACGAGCGGGCCACCTTCATGGGGCAGTGGGGGCTCAAGGGCACCCGCGGCGGCACCAGCTACGAGGAGCTGGTGGAGACCGAGGGCCGTCCCCGGCTGCGCAGCTGGCTGGACCGGATCCAGCGCGAGGCCATCGCCGAGTTCGCCGTCGTCTACGCCTACTGGCCGGCCTACAGCTCGGGCAACACGGTGTTCGTCCTCGACCCGGCCCGTCCGGACGTCGGCGACCCGACCGCGGTCCGCTGCTCGTTCACCTTCCCGCGGCAGCGTCGTGGGCGGCGGCTGTGCCTGGCCGACTTCTTCCGCAGCGTCGAGCAGGCCAAGGAGAAGGGCCCGGACGTGATCGCGTTCCACCTGGTCACCATGGGCGCCCGGGTCTCGGAGGTGACCGGGGAGCTGTTCGCGGCCAACGCCTACCGCGACTACCTCGAGCTGCACGGGCTGAGCGTCCAGCTGACCGAGGCGCTGGCCGAGCTGTGGCACGACCGGATCCGCACGGAGCTGGGGTTCGCCGGCGACAACGGGGCGATGGACGCGATGATCCGCGACCAGGCCTACCGCGGGTCGCGCTACAGCTTCGGCTACCCGGCCTGCCCCGACCTGGAGGACCGGGCCAAGCTGGTCGAGCTGCTCCGGCCCGGGCGGATCGGCGTCGAGCTCAGCGAGGAGCTGCAGCTGCACCCCGAGCAGTCGACCGACGCGATGATCGTCCACCACCCCGAGGCCAAGTACTTCAACGCCCGGTGAGCCCCGCCGTTCCCTGGCACCGGACCCAGCGGACCGGGCGTCGAGTCGTGGTTCCGGCGCGGGCTTTGGGAGGATGACGCACGCCATGACCACCGACTCCGCGAGCTCCGCAGCCACACCGACCACCCTGCCGACCACCACACCGACCGCGACGAGCCGACCCGCCGCCGCCCTCTGGGACTTCGACGGCACCCTGGTCGACACCGAACCGATCTGGATCGCCGCCGAGTACGACCTGATCGGCGGGCTCGGCGGTGAGTGGAACGACGAGCACGCCCACCAGCTGGTCGGCAACTCGCTGCTCGAGTCGGGGGCCTACATCGCCAACGCGATCGGCCGGCCGGACCTCGAGCCGGCCTGGATCGTCGACCAGCTGATCACCCAGGTGGTCGACCACATCCGCACCCACCCGATCCCGTGGCGTCCCGGGGCGCTCGAGCTGCTCTCCGCGCTGCGCGAGGCCGGGATCCGGTGCGCGCTGGTGTCCGCCTCCTACCGGGTGCTGCTCGACGCGGCGATCGCCCGGCTGCCCGAGGGCACCTTCGAGGTCTCGGTGGCCGGCGACGAGGTCACCGAGGGCAAGCCGCACCCCGAGCCCTACGTCACCGCGGCCCGGCTGCTCGACGTCGACCCGCGTGCCTGCGTGGTCTTCGAGGACAGCCCGCCCGGAGCGCAGTCGGGCAACGCGGCCGGCGCGATGGTGGTCGGGATCGAGCACATCGTCCCGCTGCCCCGGGCGCCGCGCCGGGTGGTGGTCGACACCCTGGCCGGGATGGACGTCCCGGCACTCCTCGGGCTGGTCGAGCGACTGGCCGCGGACACCGATGCGTGAGGCCCCGCCGGGCCGCCGGCTGCGGGCCGCGGTCGGCGCGGCGTTCGGCGCCCTGGTGCTGCTGGTGGCCGGCTGCACCGGCGACCCCGCGCCGGCCCCGTCGCCGACCCCCGGTGGCAGCGCCACGCCGCGGCCGTTCACGGTGATGACCACCGACCGGATCGTCACCGCCGACCCGGCCGCCGTCACCGACCAGGGCTCGATGATCCTGGTGCTCAACGTGTTCCAGCGGCTGCTCAGCTCCGACCCGGGCGAGGCCGAGGTGGCACCCGGTGTCTACGCGTTCAAGCCGGACCTGGCCCGCGACTGCGAGTTCAGCTCGCCGACCACCTTCACCTGCACGCTGAACGAGAACGCGAAGTTCTCCAACGGCGACCCGATCACCTCCGCGGACGTCAAGTTCAGCATCGACCGGGCGATCCGGCTCGACGTGCCGGGCTCGTCGGTCTCGGCCTTCGACTCGCTGCGCAAGATCGAGACCCCGGACGCGCTGACCGTCCGTTTCGTGCTCAGCCGCTACGACCGCCAGTTCGGCTGGGCGCTGGCCACCCCGGCCGCCTCCATCGTCGACCGGCGGATCTACAGCCCCGACGAGCTGCAGGCCAACGACGCCCCGATCGTCGGGTCCGGCCCGTTCCAGGTCGCGTCGTTCACCAAGAACCGGCTGGCCCTGACCCGCTTCGACGACTACGTCGGGCGGACCGCCGCCGCCCTCGACGGCCTCCAGGTGCTCACCGAGCCCGACTCGGCCACCATCGAGGAGGCGATGAAGCAGCGCAAGGCCGACCTGGTCTGGCGCGGGCTGTCCTCGGCGGCGCTGGCCCGGCTGGCCAGCCAGCTGCAGAGCTCGCCGAACAAGACCACCACCGCCGGCTACACCGAGCGGGTGCTGCCCGGCGCCCGGGTGCTCCAGCTGCGCTGGAACCCGACCTCGCGGTTCCGCTCCGACGCCGATCTGCGCGAGGTGATCAGCGGGGCGCTGCAGGAGGACCGGACGCTCGACTCGGTGGTCCCGCCGCAGGTGCCCGGGCACAAGGCCTCGTTCCCGCTCGGCGGCAAGAGCAAGGCCGAGGTCGGCTGGAGCAAACGGATCCCGCTCACCCTCGGCTACGACTCGGGCGTGCCGGACGGCGCCGACCTGGCCAACCAGATCCGCAACCGGCTGGAGAACACCGGCGGGATGAGCGTCCGGCTGCGGCCCGACGACCCCGACACCGACCTGCTGCTCGAGGACCGCAAGGCCTGGACCCCGACCGCGATCTCGTGGCTGCAGCCCTATCTGGACGACCCGATCAGGTCGAGCGAGTCGGTGGTCGACAAGGCCGCCGTCCAGGCGCGGGTGGCCGACACCGAGGCCGCCCGGAACGCCGCGCTGGCCACCATCCAGACCCAGGACGCGAAGGACGACGTGGTGCTGCCGCTGACCCAGAAGGACGAGGACGTCTTCGCCGGGCCGGGCGTCAAGATCGCGGCCACCTCGTTCGGGCCGGGCTGGCAGCTCGGGCTGTGGGGGATCACCAGTGCCTGACCAGGACACGAGCGGGTCGCTGCCGGTGTGGTCCGGTGTGCGGACCGGACCGCTGCAGCCGGGGGAGCGGGTCACCCTGACCGACCCCAAGGGCCGTCGGCACTCGCTGCTGCTGACCGCGGGCAAGACCTTCCACACCACCAAGGGCGGGATCGCCCACGACGACCTGATCGGCGGTCCCGAGGGGGTGGTGGTCAGCTCGGCGCAGGGCGTCCAGTACCTGGCGTTCCGGTCGCTGATGGCCGAGTTCACCACCCGGATGCCCCGCGGCGCCCAGGTCGTCTATCCCAAGGACGCCGCCCAGATCGTGATGGGCACCGACGTCTTCCCCGGCGCCCGGGTGCTCGAGGCCGGTGCCGGGTCCGGTGCGCTGAGCTGCGCGCTGCTCCGGGCGGTCGGGCCGACCGGCCGGCTCACGTCCTACGAGCGGCGCGAGGACTTCGCCGAGGTGGCAGCCCGCAACGTGGCCAACTTCTTCGGCACCGGGTCCACCGCACCGCTCGACTCCGGTCACCCGTGCTGGGACCTCCGGGTCGGCGATCTGGTGGAGGCCCTCGACGCGCCCGACGCGGCGACCGCGGTCGGTCCGGTGGACCGGGTGGTGCTCGACATGCTGGCGCCCTGGGAGTGCGTCGACGGGGTGGCACGGGTGCTCGAGCCGGGCGGGGTGTTCTGCGCCTACGTGGCCACCACCACCCAGCTCGGCCGGACCGTCGAGACGCTCCGGGCGCACACCGGGTTCACCGAGCCCGAGGCGACCGAGACGCTGGTCCGGGCCTGGCACGCCGAGGGGCTGGCCGTGCGTCCGGCGCACAACATGGTCGGCCACACCGGGTTCCTGATCACCGCCCGGCGGCTCGCCCCCGGCGTCGTCGCCCCGGTCAAGAAGCGTCGCCCCGCCCCCGGCGCGTACGGCGAGGACTACACCGGCCCGCGCCGCGAGGCCCCGCCGGCCGAGGCCCGCTGACCCCCAGGTCGCCCGCCCGAGGTGGCGGCACGCCGACCTTCGCGCGCTGACCCACGTCACACGCCCCGGCGACCGGGCCCGCTGACCCACGTCGCACGCCCCGCGGCCACCTCGCACCGCCCATACCCGGTGCGAGGTGGCCGCAGCGGGTGCGAGGTGGCGGGGTGCGAGGTGGAGGTGGCGGGGGGCGAGCCGGACACGCGCGGAGCACAGACCTCCGCGCGCTGAGCCTGTCGAAGCGCGATCCGACCACCGGTCGACGCCTTTCTCAGCGTGTCGCCGCCTCGCGAGACGCGCGTCACACGGCGTTACCGCACTGTCACAGACCGCGTACCGGCAATGCCCCTGGCTGTCCGAAGCCGCGGGTACTGTGATCGAAAAGGAGGTTCTCGATGACGGAGTCGCAGTACCGGCCGGGTGATCCCGACGCCACCGGCGAACGGATCGAACACCTGACCGCCGAGGTCAACCGCCTGCGTGAACGCGTGTCGACCCACCCCCACGACCTGGCCCTGCTCGAGCGCCGGCTGGCCGACGCCCGCGCCGACGCGCGGACCGCCGCCGCCAACAACGAGCGGCTGGCCGCCACCCTGCGCGAGGCGCGCGACCAGATCGTCTCGCTCAAGACCGAGGTGGACCGGCTGGCCCAGCCGCCGGCCAGCTTCGGGGTCTTCCTCGAGGCCGTCGACGAGCACACCGCGGACATCTTCACCGCCGGGCGCAAGCTCCGGGTCGCGGTCAGCCCCGACGTCGACCTCGACCCGCTCGAGCGCGGCCGCGAGGTCATCCTCAACGAGGCGCTCAACGTCGTCGGTGTGCTCGAGTTCGACGAGGTCGGCGAGGTCGTCACCCTCAAGGAGATGCTGGCCGACGGCGAGCGCGGGCTGATCATCGGCCACGGCGACGAGGAGAGCGTCGTCCGGGTCGCGCACAAGCTCAAGGACCTGCCGCTCCGCGCCGGGGACTCGCTGCTGATCGACCGTCGGGTGCACTTCGCCTACGAGCGGGTGCCCAAGCTCGACGTCGAGGAGCTGGTGCTCGAGGAGGTGCCGGACATCGACTACTCGGTGATCGGCGGCCTGGGCAGCCAGATCGAGGCCATCCGGGACGCGGTCGAGCTGCCGTTCCTGCACAAGGATCTGTTCGCCGAGCACGAGCTCAAGGCGCCGAAGGGCATCCTGCTCTACGGCCCGCCCGGCTGCGGCAAGACGCTGATCGCCAAGGCCGTGGCCAACAGCCTGGCCAAGAAGGTCAGCGAGCGGACCGGTCGCGAGGGACGCAGCTTCTTCCTCAACATCAAGGGCCCCGAGCTGCTCAACAAGTACGTCGGCGAGACCGAGCGGCACATCCGGCTGGTCTTCCAGCGGGCCCGCGAGAAGGCCTCCGACGGCATGCCGGTGATCGTCTTCTTCGACGAGATGGACTCGCTGTTCCGCACCCGCGGGTCGGGGGTGTCCTCCGACGTCGAGAACACCATCGTCCCGCAGCTGCTGAGCGAGATCGACGGCGTCGAGGGTCTCGACAACGTGATCATCATCGGCGCCTCGAACCGGGAGGACATGATCGACCCGGCGATCCTGCGGCCGGGCCGGCTCGACGTCAAGATCAAGATCGAGCGCCCCGACGCCGAGAGCGCGCGGGACATCTTCAGCAAGTACCTGACGCCGACGCTGCCGCTGCACGCCGACGACCTGGCCGAGTTCGGGGGCGACCCGCACCGCTGCGTGGCGGCGATGATCGAGCGCACGGTCGAGCGGATGTACGAGGACACCGAGGAGAACCAGTTCCTCGAGGTCACCTACGCCGGCGGCGACAAGGAGGTCCTCTACTTCAAAGACTTCAACTCGGGCGCGATGATCCAGAACATCGTCGACCGGGCCAAGAAGATGGCGATCAAGGACGTGCTCGACACCGGCATCAAGGGCCTGCGGATCGGGCACCTGCTGCAGGCGTGCGTCGACGAGTTCGCCGAGAACGAGGACCTGCCCAACACCACGAACCCGGACGACTGGGCCCGGATCTCGGGCAAGAAGGGCGAGCGGATCGTCTTCATCCGTACTCTGATCAGCTCGAACAAGGGCACCCAGCCCGGCCGTTCGATCGACACCGTGAGCAACACCGGGCAGTACCTGTGATCTCGGGCGCGGTGCTCGGCCTCGCTTGAGTCGCTCGTTCGTCGCGGGTTGCGTGGAACGAAAAGCGTGTTCCACGCAACCCGCTTCCTGCACTCCCGACGCGCTCGGCCTTGCGCTCCGCGCCCGACGAGTCGGCTCCCTGCCCGCGGACTTCGCGACGACGTGTACTGAGCCTGTCGCAGTGCCCCAGCACGTGCACTGAGCATGTCGACGTGCCCCACACCGTGCACTGAGCCTGTCGAAGGGCCTCAGAACGTGCACTGAGCCTGTCGAAGTGCGCCGGGAGCGTTTCGACTGGCTCAACGCGCGGGCCCACTCACGTGCACTGAGCCTGTCGAAGTGCGCCGGGAGCGTTTCGACTGGCTCAACGCGCGGGCCCACTCACGTGCACTGAGCCTGTCGAAGTGCGCCGGGAGCGTTTCGGCAGGCTCAACGCGCGGGCCCACTCACGTGCACTGAGCCTGTCGACGTGCGCGAAGCACTCCGACAGGCTCAGTGGGATCGGTCAGCGGGGCTGGGTCACCAGCGGTCGCAGCCGCCGTCCTTGTCGGGGCGGGAGTGCGGGCGGGCGATGTCCTCGGTGCCCTTGTAGGCGTAGGGGTCCTCGCCGGCGACCAGGACGATGTCGCGGTAGTCGTGCTTGCCGATGTGGGTGTCCGCCGGCAGGGCGGCCCAGGGGAGCAGCGACTCCGCGCTCATGTAGTGGTTGGTCAGGGCGCGGCGGAAGCCGTGCTTGCCGGAGTTCTGCAGCGACCGGTGCAGCAGGTAGCCGTTGAAGATGATCGCGGTGCCGGCCGGGATCTCCACCGGGACGGCGTCCTCGTCGTGGTAGGGGAAGTCGTAGGCCTCGATCGAGCAGTCGAAGCGCGGGTCGTCCTGCTTGCGGTCGGGGTAGAGCACGCCGCGCTTGTGCGAGCCGGGCAGCACCCAGAGGCAGCCGTTCTCGACGGTGGCGTCGTCGAGGGCGATCCAGGCCGCGGTCAGCGACCGGTCCCGGGTCGGGATGAAGAACTCGTCCTGGTGCCACGGCTGACCCGGCCGGCCCTCGGACTTCACGAACAACATCGACTGCATCGACTTGACGTTCGGCCCGATCACGTCGGTCATCACCGAGACGATCTTCGGGTGCCGCAGCAACCGCATCGCCACGTCCGACACCTTGTGCGGCTGGTGGATGCAGAGGAACTGGCGCAGTACGTCCTCGTCGCTCAACCCACTTGTGTCGGATCGTGCGACGTCCTCGGCGCCGATGATCTCGCCGAGCTCGCCGCGGCAGAACCGCACGGCCTCGGTGCGGATGGCCTCGAGCTCAGCGGCGTCGAGCGCGCCGTCGAGCAGAACGAAGCCGTTCTCCGCGAACGAGGCGCGGAGCTCCGGCCCCGGACCGGTGAAGGTGTGGGCGTCCAGACGGTTGCGGGCGATGGTGCTGGTCATGACCACGATCCTCGCCGTCGCGGCACGGGGAGCCAATGTCTTCCCCGCACCTCCTATTGTCTGATCGTGACCTTGTTCCCACCGGACCAGGCGCCGACGCCGTCGACCCGGCCGCTGGTCCGGTCGCGCACCGGCGTGCTGACCGCCGACTACCAGCCCGGGGCCACCTTCGGGCGCCGTCGGCTGAGCGACCACGAGTTCGTCTGGCTGACCCACGGTTCGGCCCGCTGGGAGGTCGAGACCCTCGGGGGCGAGCGACAGGTGCACGAGCTGCGACCCGGGCGGCTCAGCCTCGGGTTCCCGGGCCAGTGGGACCGGTTCTTCTGGGCCGCCGACCGGCCGACGCGGCACCGGTACGCGCACTTCCGGGTGCCCACGCCCGGCTTCGACGCCCCGCGGGGAGCCCAGGTCCGCAGCTTCGACGAGCTGCCGCTGCTCGGGGCGCTCTGCGAGCACCTCGGTGAGCTGACCATCCGCACCGGTGGCACCGACCTGCAGGAGCGGGCCGCGCTGGCTCGCCGGGTCGACGAGCTGCTGGCGGTGCTGGTGATGGTGTTCGTCGGCGAGCCCGCGCTGCACCCCGCCGGCGGGGACGACCGCACCGCCGACGACCCGCTCACCGCGGTCTGGGACGCCGTGGCCGCGGCCTGGGCGCAGGACGGCCCGTCGATCGTCGGGGTCGACCGGCTGGCCGAGGCGGCCGGCATCTCCCGCGGCCACGTCTTCCGGCTGTTCCGGCAGCGGTTCGGCGTCGGCCCGGCCGAGGCGCTCGAGCTGGTGCGGCTGTCCCGGGCCGCGACCGCGCTGCAGCGCAGCAACACGCCGCTGGCCGCGATCGCCGCGGCCACCGGCTTCGCCGACCCGTACCACTTCTCGCACCGCTTCTCGCGGGTCTACGGCTGCCCGCCGGGGGAGTACCGGCGGCGCGGCGAGGACACCGATCCGGCGTCCCCGCTGCGCGGACCCGGGTTGCTGGGAGTCGCGGCCCGGCTGGGCTGAGCCTCCGATCGCTCCTCGTCGCCGTCCCGGGCCGCGTGGGGGGCCCGGAGCGGCGGGTCGGCTCAGTGGCCGGAGCTCGAGCGGGTGCGGTCCATCCGGGTCTCGATCCGCCGGCGCGCCCGCCGGGTGGCGCGGGCCGCGACCCGCCACCCGACCAGCAGCACCCCGAGCACCACCGTGGCCACCAGGACGAACGACCACTGGGCGGTGCTGCCGGACAGCACCCGCAGCACCATCCCGAGCAGCACCGTGCTGACCCAGACGATCAGCGCCGTCCGGGTGGCCGTCGGGGCGGTCACCGACCGCCAGGTGCGCGCGACCAGCGACCCGACCAGCGTGCCGACCAGGAACGGCCAGGCGGTCACGACCACACCGACGACGTCACCCGACTCGTCGTGCGCGTGCCGCCCCACCAGCGCGAAGAACAGCACGACGATCACGTCGACCGCCGCGGCCCGCGCCGCCCTGAGTGCCATCGATTCCTCGTCCGTCTGCAGGCCGGAGCCTGCGCCCGCCGCACCGATCCGGTCGTGCGGCTCCAGATGTGTCGTCATGCGTGCGCCCCCCGACGCGCGGTCCAGACCACTCCGAACCGGTCCGACTCTAGCCAGCCACCGGGCGCGGAACCAGACGGTGGGGCCGGGCTGAGCCCCGGATCCGACCGCGACCGGCCTGCACCCACCGTCCTGGCATGCTGCGTGTCATGCAGGAGCCGCACGTCAGCGACCCGTCCCGCGGCCGGGTGCTGGGCATCGAGACCGAGTACGGGATCTCGGCGCTCGGCCAGCCGGTCGGCGAGGAACTGCACCCGATGCAGCTGTCCAACCACGTCGTCAAGGCCTACGCGGCGTACGCCTCGGGCCCGGGTGCCGGCCGGGACGCGGGCTGGGACTACGAGACGGAGTCGCCGCTGCGCGACGTCCGCGGCTACGAGGTGGCCCGCAACCAGGCCCACCCCGACCAGCTCACCGACAGCGACCTCGGGATGGCCAACGTCATCCTCACCAACGGCGCCCGGCTCTACGTCGACCACGCGCACCCCGAGTACTCCTCGCCCGAGGTGACCTCGGCCCGCGCGGTCGTCCGCTACGACCAGGCCGGCGACCGGGTGATGGCCATCGCCGCCGAGCAGGCCACCCAGCGGCTCGGCCGCCCGGTCCGGCTCTACAAGAACAACACCGACGGCAAGGGCGCCTCCTACGGCACCCACGAGAACTACCTGCTCGACCGGCAAACCCCGTTCGACCGGATCGTCAGCCAGTTCACCCCGTTCCTGGTCTCGCGCCAGGTGGTCACCGGCGCCGGCCGGGTGGGGATCGGGCAGGCCAGCGAGACGGCCGGCTTCCAGCTCAGCCAGCGGGCCGACTTCTTCGAGGCCGAGGTGGGGCTGGAGACCACCCTCAACCGGCCGATCATCAACACCCGCGACGAGCCGCACGCCGACGCCGCCCGGCACCGCCGGCTGCACGTGATCACCGGCGACGCCAACCGCAGCGAGATCTCCACCTACCTCAAGGTCGGTACCGCGGCCCTGGTGCTGCAGATGATCGAGGCCGGCACGCTGGGCGTCGGCCCGGCCGGTGCCGGGCTGCGGCTGCTCCGGGCCGTCCCGGCGATGCAGCAGGTCAGCCACGACCCGTCGTGCACCGCGCTGCTGGCCCTGGCCGACGGACGGCGGATGACCGCGGTTGACCTGCAGCAGGTCTACCTGGACGCCTGCCTGCGCTGGCTGGACGGACGCGGGGCCGACCTGCCGGACGCCCAGCGCCGGGAGAACGCCGACCTGGTGACCCGCTGGCAGGAGGTGCTGGACACCCTGCGCGACGACCCGACCCGGCTCGCCGACCGGCTCGACTGGGTGGCCAAGCTGGCCCTGCTCGAGTCCTACCGGCAGCGCGACGGACTCGGTTGGGACGCGGCCAAGCTCAGCCTGATCGACCTCCAGTACGCCGACGTCAGCCCGCAGCGGAGCCTCTACGCCGCCCTGGTGCGACGGGGGAGCCTGCAGCGGCTGCTCGACGACGCCGAGATCGAGGCGGCGCGCACCCAGCCGCCGACCGACACCCGCGCTTACTTCCGCGGCCGGGTGATGGACAAGTTCTCCGCCGACGTGGTCGCCGCCTCCTGGGACTCGGTGATCTTCGACGTGCCCGGCCGCCCGGCCCTGCAACGGGTGCCGCTGCTCGACCCGCTGCGCGGCACCCAGGAGCAGGTGGGCGAGCTGCTGGACCGCTGCGACGACGTGGCCAGCCTGTTCGACGCGCTGGGCCGATGACCCGCACGCGACCCGACCGCGCGCCGGCCGCTCCGGGTGACCTCGCCGCGGCCAAGGCCGACCCGGCCCCGCACACCTGGATGGACTATCCGCTCAGCGGGGCGCCGCCGCTGCCCACGGTGGTGTTCGGGGTGCTGTTGTTCGGCCTCGGGCTGACCGCCCTGGTCGTCCCGGCCGCCCGAGGTGACCTCGGCCGGCACGTCGGCCTCCTGACCGGCCTGTTCTTCCTGCTCGGGGTGCCCGGGCTGACCCTGGTCCGGATCGGCATGCAGCGGTTCTGGTGGCGTCGGCGGCACCCCGGGGTGGACCCGCTGCTCACCGAGCGGTACCACCCGTCGGACCCGGACCGGGCCGGCTGGCGGGTGTTCCGGGTGCTGGTCCTGGTGATCGGCGTCCCGGTCGCGACGTTCCTCGGACTGGTCGTGGTCACCCTCGCGGTCGGGTCGCGGGATCCCGGGACCTCGGTCGCGGTGCGGGTGGGCTCGACGCTGCTCGCGCTCGCCGTCACCGTCGTCGTCGTCCGCGCCCTGGTCGCCGACGTCCAGGCGATCCGCCGGGCCCGCGCCCGCCGCCGCCACCGCGGCTGAGCCCACCGCCCGCCCGGGTCCCGGGCGCTGTCGGCGGCGCGGATTAGGCTGAGAGCCCGTCCCTCGTCGGAGGGCCGGGCGACGAAGGGTGAGGGAGTGCCATGGCCGAATCCGAGCAGAGCCAGCGCAGGAGCCGTCGCGACGAGGTCGACGAGGAGCTCAGCGAGCTCCCGACCACCGACACGGCGAAGAAGGACGAGCTCGACGCCGACGTCGATTCCCTGCTCGACGAGATCGACGACGTGCTTGAGGTGAACGCCGAGGAGTTCGTCCGGTCGTTCGTCCAGAAGGGCGGCCAGTGACCGCCACCCGCGCGCACGGCTCCGGGGCCGGGCTGCCGGCCGCATTCCTGCGGGCCGGGTCGAGCTCGTTCACCGAGTTCGTCGCCGAGGTGTCACCCGAGGTGCTCCCCGGCCGCCGCCTGGCCGGCACGGTGCCCGGACCGGCCGCGACCGGCTCGGCCGGTGAGCTGAGCCCGCACGCCACCACGCTGATCGCCGCCAGCTACGACGGGGGCGTGCTGATGGCCGGGGACCGACGGGCCACGATGGGCAACCTGATCGCCCAGCGCGACATCGAGAAGGTCTTCCCGGCCGACGAGTACTCGATGATCGGTTTCGCCGGCACCGCCGGCATCGGCATCGAGATGACCGGGCTGTTCCAGGTCGAGCTCGAGCACTACGAGAAGATCGAGGGCGCTCCGCTGTCGCTCTCAGGCAAGGCCAACCGGCTGGCCACGATGATCCGCGGCAACCTCGGGCTGGCCCTGCAGGGGCTGGCGGCGGTGCCGCTGTTCGCCGGCTGGGACGAGGCCGAGGAGCGTGGCCGGATCTTCTCCTACGACGTGACCGGCGGCCGGTACGAGGAGCACCAGTTCTACTCGGTCGGCTCGGGCTCGATCTTCGCCCGCGGGGCACTGAAGAAGCTCTACCGGCCCGACTTCGACCTCGGTGCCGCCGCGGTCGCGGTGATCCAGGCGCTCTACGACGCCGCCGACGACGACTCGGCGACCGGCGGCCCGGACCTGACCCGGCGGATCTACCCGGTGATCCTGTCGGCCTCCGCCGCCGGGGTCGAGCGGATCGCCGAGGCCCAGGTCGCCCAGCTGGTCGAGGCGGTGGTGGCCGAGCGGATGGAGCGTCCGGACGGACCCCGCGCGCCGCTGCGCTGAGCGCGAGAGTCCGGAGCGGTGACGCCGTGAGCCTCGACGACCTCGACCACCGGTTGCTGACCCGCGCCGTCGAGCTGGCCGAGGAGGCGGTCGACGCCGGTGACGAGCCGTTCGGCTCGGTGCTGGCCGGCGCCGACGGGACGGTGCTGGCCGAGGACCGCAACCGGGTGGTCAGCACCGGCGACCCGACCGCTCACCCCGAGATCGCGCTGGCCCGCTGGGCCGCGCTGCACCTCGACGCGGACGCCCGGGCAGCCGCGACCGTCTACACCTCCGGGGAGCACTGCCCGATGTGCGCGGCCGCGCACGGCTGGGTCGGGCTCGCCCGGATCGTCTACGCCAGCTCGACCGCGCAGCTGCAGGCCTGGTCGCGGGCCTGGTCGGCCGGCGACGTGGCCGCCGAGGGCGTCCCGGTCGTCGTCCCGCTGCCGGTCCAGCAGGTCGCGCCGCGGGTCCGCGTCGAGGGTCCGGACGACCGGCTCGCGCCCCGCGTCCACGCCCTGCACGAGCGGTTCCGCCGCTCCTGAACCGGGCCCGGGCCGCGGACAGGTCGTCGGTGGAGTCGGTCCCAGGTGGTTGACTGGCCGCGTGAGCATGCCGTTCTACGTGGCCCCCGAGCAGCAGATGAAGGACCGGGCCGACTTCGCCCGCAAGGGCATCGCCCGGGGCCGGTCGGTGGTCGTGCTGCACTATGCCGACGGCATCCTCTTCGTCGCCGAGAACCGGTCGCAGGCGCTGCACAAGGTGAGCGAGATCTACGACCGGATCGGCTTCGCCGCGGTCGGCCGCTACAACGAGTTCGAGAACCTGCGGATCGCCGGCATCCGGCACGCCGACCTGCGCGGCTACAGCTACGACCGCCGCGACGTCACCGGCCGCGGGCTGGCCAACGCCTACGCCCAGCTGCTGGGCACGATCTTCTCCTCCGGCGGCGAGAAGCCCTACGAGGTCGAGCTGGTGGTGGCCGAGCTCGGCACCCGGCCGGCCGACGACCAGATCTACCGGCTCACCTACGACGGCTCGGTCGGCGACGAGGAGGACTTCGCCGTGATGGGCGGGTCGGCCGAGACCAGCGCCGCGGTGATCCGCGAGGGCTGGGTCGCGGGGCTCGACCTCGGCTCGGCGGTCCGGCTGGCCGTCCGCGGCCTCGCCTCCGACGGCGGTCCGTCGGTCCCCGCCCGCGAGCTCGGCACCGACGCCCTCGAGGTCGCGGTGCTCGACCGCACGCGGGCGCTGCCGCGCAAGTTCCGCCGGATCGCCGGCGAGCGGCTGGCCGCGCTGCTCGCCGACGACGGCGCCCCGACCGGCCCGGGGGAGCCCACGCCCGAGCCGCCCGCCGGGACCACCGGCGGTGGCGTCGCCGAGAAGACCCTCGACGAGGTGCCGCTGCCCGCTCCCCGTGAGGGTTCCAGTGAGCACGCCGGTGAGCACGCCGGTGAGGACGCCGGCGGGTCCGGCGACGGGTCGTGACCGTCTCGCCGGTGGTGCTGATCGGGGCCGGCCTGGTCGGCGCCTCGATCGGCTGCGCGCTCACCGAGGAGGGTCAGCAGGTCCACCTGCGGGACCTCAGCAGCTCCCACGCCCGGGTCGCGGCCGGGCTGGGGGCCGGCACGGTCGACGAGCCGGTGGCCGCCGACGTCCGGCTGGTGGTGGTCGCGGTCCCGCCGGCCGCGCTCGCCGAGGTGATCGCCGGCGCGCTCCGCGACTACCCGAACGCCACGGTCACCGACGTCGGCTCGGTCAAGGCGGGCGTCCTGCACCGGCTCTGGGAGAGCGTCGGCGACCGGGCGGTGCTCGAGCGCTACGTCGGCTCGCACCCGATGGCCGGTTCGCAGCGCACCGGCCCGGTGACCGCGCGCGCCGACCTGTTCGTCGACCGCACCTGGGTGATCACCCCGCACCGGCGTTCCGGCGAGGCCGGGATCGCCGCGGTCCGTGAGCTGGTCAAGCTCTGCCGGGCCCGCGAGGTGGTGCTCGACGTCGAGGAGCACGACGCAGCGGTGGCCCGGGTCTCGCACCTGCCGCACCTGATGTCGGTGCTGATGGCCGGCCGGTTGACCGAGGTGGAGCCCGAGCAGCTCCAGCTGGCGGGTCAGGGTCTCCGCGACGTGACCCGGATCGCGGGCAGCGACCCCGAGCTGTGGCAGCAGATCGTCGGCGCCAACGCGCACGCACTGCTGCCGGAGCTGCGGGCCGTCCAGCTCCGGCTCGACGACCTGATCAGCGCGGTGGAGACCGCCCAGCAGACCCCCGGGCGGACGGACGGGGTCCGGACCGAGCTCGAGCGCGGGCTCGCCGGCACCCGCCGGATCCCGGGCAAGCACGGGTCCGCCCCGCGCGACGACGCCCAGCTGGTGGTCGAGATCCCCGACTCCCCGGGTGCGCTCGGGCGGCTGTTCGCCGAGATCGGCGAGGCCGGGGTCAACGTCGAGGACATCGCCATCGAGCACGACCAGGTCCGCGAAGTCGGCTATCTGACCCTGGCGGTCCAGCCGACGTTGGCCGACGGTCTGGTGGCCACCATGCGTGACCGCGGCTGGGAGATCCGCCAGGCCCGCAGCGAGGTCTGAGCCACCCCACGGTCCGACCCATGGATTGGCTCGTGGACCGGCCTGTGGACCGGCCCACCGACCGCCTGACCGACCGCGGCGCTGTCGCGGGCCGGGGATGTCGGCCCGCTCGGCTAGCCTGTGGGGCGTGTCTGGGTCGGGAGAGCGTCTGGTGGTCGCCATCGACGGGCCGAGCGGCTCGGGCAAGTCGAGCACCGCGCGCGGCGTCGCCGAGCGGCTCGGGCTCGACTACCTCGACACCGGGGCCATGTACCGCGCCGCGACCTGGCTGGCCCTCCACGAGCAGGTCGACCGCACCGACCGGCACCGGGTCAGCGAGCTCGTCGCCCGCGCCCGGTTCGGCATCGACCTCGACCCGCGGACGGCGACGATCGCGGTCGACGGCGTCGACGTGACCACCGCGATCCGCGAACCGGCGGTGTCGGCGGCGGTCAGCTCGGTGGCCACCAACCTCGAGGTCCGGCACGACCTGGTCGCCCGGCAGCAGGCGCTGATCGCCGACTCGTCGCGCGGCATCGTGGTCGAGGGCCGCGACATCACCACCGTGGTCGCGCCCGACGCCCAGGTGCGGGTGCTGCTGGTGGCCGACCCGGCCGCCCGGGTGGCCCGCCGCCGCGCCGAGCTGGGTGAGACCGTCACCGCTGACGACGTCACCGACCAGGTGATCCGACGCGACGCCGACGACTCGACCGTCGCCGCGTTCACCGAGGCCGCGCCCGGGGTGACCGTGGTCGACTCGACCCACGCCGGGCTGGACGAGGTGATCGGCCGGATCTGCACGCTCGCCGAGCCGTACGCCCCCTCGGCGACCTAGACCCGACCGACCCGATCTCCCGCGACGAACGACCCACGTGAAGAAGCTGGTGGAACGACCCGTGCTCAGCATCGAACCAGGCCTGCCCCGGACCGGTGACCTGCCGCGCCCGCGGCACCCGTTGCTGACCCTGACCCGGCGGCCCGGCGGCTTCCTGCTCCGTCGCTACTGGGACATCCACGTCCACGGCCGCGACAAGGTCCCGAGCCACGGCCCGGCCATCCTCGCCGCCAACCACCTGGGCGCGCTCGACGGCCCGATCCTGGTCGCCGCCGCCCCGCGCCCGAGCTTCGCGCTGGCCAAGATCGAGCTGTTCCACGGCTGGGTCGGCCGGGCGCTGTTGTGGATCGGACAGATCCCGGTCAACCGCCGCGCCCTCGACGTCAGCGCGATCACCCGCGCGGTGCACCTGCTCCGCAACGGCCAGCTGCTGGCGGTCTTCCCCGAGGGCTACCGGGGGACCGGTGAGGTGAGCCACGCCCGCAACGGTGCCGCCTACCTGGCCATGGTCACCGGGGCGCCGGTCGTCCCGGTGGCGATGCTCGGCACCCGCGAGTCCGGGCAGAACGCGCACGGGGTGCCGCGCCGCGGCGCCGAGATGCACGTCGTGTTCGGCGACCCGCTGCACGTCGATCTGTCGCCCTGGCCGCGGCGCAAGAACGCGGTGGCGGTGCAGACCGAGCGGATCCGGGCGCACCTGGCCGAGCACGTCCGGGCCGCCCAGGAGCTCACCGGGTTCCCGCTCCCCGGACCGCCGCAGCCCCGCGAGGTGCCGCCGGCCGCCAACCGCGACACCGAGACCCCGCTCGACCTGGAGGCCCGCTGATGACCGACGACGTCGCCGGGCCGCCGGACCCCGACCTGAGCACCGACCCGGGCGCCGAGGGGGCGGCCACCCCGCCCGTGGTCGCCGTGGTCGGACGACCCAATGTCGGCAAGTCCACCCTGGTCAACCGGATCCTGGGTCGGCGCGAGGCCGTCGTCCAGGACGTGCCCGGGGTGACCCGGGACCGGGTGTCCTACGACGCCACCTGGAGCGGTCGCGACTTCGTGCTGGTCGACACCGGCGGCTGGGCGCCCGACGCGGAGGGGATGGCCGCCCAGATCGCCGAGCAGGCCGAGCTGGCCATCGCCACCGCCGACGCGGTGGTGTTCGTGGTCGACGCCACCGTCGGCACCCTGGACACCGACGAGGCCGTGGTCCGGGTGCTCCGCCGCAGCCGCAAGCCGGTGGTGCTGGCGGCCAACAAGGTCGACGACCAGCGCAGCGAGGCCGAGGCGGCGTCGATGTGGAACCTCGGGCTGGGGGAGCCGCACCCGGTCTCCGCGCTGCACGGACGGGGGAGCGGCGACCTGCTCGACGCGATCCTCGAGGCGCTGCCCGAGGCGCCGCGGAGCACCGAGCCGGTGGTCGGCGGGCCGCGCCGGGTGGCCATCGTCGGCCGGCCCAACGTCGGCAAGTCCAGCCTGCTCAACAAGGTCGCCGGGCGGCAGCGGTCGGTGGTCGACAACGCCGCCGGCACCACCGTCGACCCCGTCGACGAGCTGGTGGAGGTCGACGGGGTCGTCTACCGGTTCATCGACACCGCCGGGATCCGCCGCCGGGTCAAGGAGGCGTCCGGCCACGAGTACTACGCCAGCCTGCGGACCCAGGCGGCGATCGAGCGCGCCGAGGTCTGTGTGGTGGTGGTCGACGCCAGCGAGCCGCTGACCGAGCAGGACCTGCGGATCCTCACCAGCGTCGAGGAGACCGGCCGGGCGCTGCTGATCGCCTTCAACAAGTGGGACCTCACCGACGAGGAGCGGCGGCGCTACCTGGGCCGCGAGATGGAGCGCGACTTGGTGCAGTTCGGCTGGGCCGAGCACGTCAACATCTCGGCGCTGACCGGTCGGCACGTCGACCGGCTCGGTCCGGCGATCGAGCAAGCGCTGGCCGGCTGGGAGACCCGGGTCTCCACCGGCAAGCTCAACGCGTTCCTCGGCCGGCTGGTCGCGGCCCACCCGCACCCGGTGCGGGGCGGGAAGCAGCCCCGGATCCTCTTCGGCACCCAGGCGCAGACCGCGCCGCCGACGTTCGTGCTGTTCACCAGCGGGACGCTCGAGGCCGGCTACCTGCGGTTCGTCGAACGGCGGCTGCGCGAGGAGTTCGGCTTCGTCGGGTCGCCGGTGCACCTGCAGGTCCGGGCCCGCGAGAAGCGCCGCGGTAAGGCCTGACGCAGAAGCTTGGTAGAGTGCTCCGCCGGGCCGGGAGCAGCACGAACCGGCCCGTTCGGGCTGTGGCGCAGCTTGGTAGCGCACCTGACTGGGGGTCAGGGGGTCGCAGGTTCGAATCCTGTCAGCCCGACGACGTGTCACATCGAGAACGGGGGTGATCCGCACCGAGATCGGTGCGGGTCACCCCCGTTCTGCGTGTCCGGAGGGCTTCCTCTCAGCCACCGGGGCCGCGGCTCAGCGGTCGTACAGCGCGGGTGCGCAAACTCGTTGCTGCGGGTGACACCGGGTCGTCCGCGCCACGGGAACGGAGAACGCACGGTGAGACAGGTCGACCGGCACACGATCGTGCTCCGCGTGATCGCGGGAGTGCTGCTCGCCGGCTTCCTGGTGCTGGCCGGCGAGGTCGTCCGGCACCCGAACCAGTCGCTGCCCGGCGACGACGCCGTGGCCGGCTGGCTGACCGATCTCCGCTCTCCGGTGCTCACCGTGCTGTCCACGGTGATCACCTGGGTGGGCTGGCCGTGGACGCTGTTCGTGGTCGGCATCGTCACCGCGCTGGTGCTCTGGTGGCGGGGCTACGACGCCCGCCGGCTGCTGGTGATCATCGGCGCCTGGGCCGGCACCGCGGGCGCGGTGACCCTGCTCAAGGTGCTGGTCGCCCGCGAGCGGCCGTCGGCCGCCGGGGTGATCGGCACCCCGGCCTGGAACTACTCGTTCCCCTCCGGCCACACCACCGACAGTGCGGTGGTCTACGTGCTGATCGCGCTGGCGCTCGGCGCCGGGCTCCGCCGTCCGACCCGCACCGCGCGCACGCTGGTCGCCGTGCTCGCCGGGACGGTGGCGGTGCTCATCGCGCTGACCCGGGTCTATCTCGGCTACCACTGGTTCACCGACCTGGTCGGCGGCTGGCTGCTGGCCGGCGCGGTGCTGTGTCTGTGCGGATCCGCGCTCCGCGAGTGCCCCGGCCCCGAGTTCGGTCCGCCGCGACGGCTGGTCCGGGCCCGCCCGGCCCTGGCTCCGGCCCCGCTCGAACACCGGGCGCAGCCGGAGCCGCAGCGGGTCTACGCCCGCCATCCCTGAACCTCGGCCCCTCCGCGGTCCAAGGCCCGTCCCTGAGCCCGTCGGGGGCGCTTCGACAGGCTCAGCGTGCGCTTCGACAGGCTCAGCGTGCGCTTCGACAGTCTCAGTTCGCGGTGCAGCGTGCGGGTGCTCAGAGGTTCTTGCGGTAGGTCTGCCAGGTCGGGTGGTAACCGAGCTCCTCGTAGAGCGACCGGGCCGGATTGCCGTGACGGACGTTGAGGGTCAGCGCGCAGGCGCCCCGCTCGCGAGCCCAGGTCTCGGCGTCGTCCATCAACGCCCGGCCGACGCCCTGCCGCCGGACCCTCGCGTCGACCGCGACGTCGGACACGTAGACCAGCGGGCCGTCGAAGCGCTCGAGCCCGCCCTCCGGCGCGTCGCGGAGCACCGCGGTGAGGAAGCCCACCACCACGCCTTCGCGTTCGGCCACCCGACAGCGGGTCCTCCCGACCGCCTCGGTGTCCTGGTCGAGCAGCTCCGCGAACTGCCCACGCACCCATTCCCGGCTCGGCGCCGGACGCAGGTCGGCGAACCGTTCGACGTGGAAGGTGATCGACTGCAGCGCCAGCTCCGCGATCCGTTCGTCGTCGGCCCCGGCACGGTCGCGGATCGTCAGCGTGGTGGCCACCGCTCCATCGTGGACCCGACGTTAGGCTGAGCGGGCGTTCGAGCCGCGTGGCGCACCGCACGAGCACGGGATCGGTGGGGTGTGCGCGCACCAGGGGAGTCCGGCCGGGCCGGGCGACGGGCCGATGGCCGCGGAGAGAACCGGATCCCGCCGGTCACCGCGGTGGTGGTGGCGATCGCCGTCTACGCCCTGCTGCCGCAGCCGCTGCTCTTCGCGCCGCGCTTCATCGTGCCCGCCGTCGAGCTGGTGCTGCTCGTCGCGATGATGATCACCAACCCGCGCCGCGAGGTCGAACGCAGCCGGTGGTCGCGGCGGGCGTCGCTGGCCCTGGCAGCGGTGCTGATCGTCACCAACCTCAGCGCCCTCGGCCTGCTGCTGCACGCGCTGCTCCAGCCCCGGACCGGCGGGGCCCCGCTGCTGATCGGCGCCGCGCAGGTCTGGCTGACCAACGTGATCGGCTTCAGCCTGCTCTACTGGGAACTCGACCGCGGCGGTCCGGTCGCCCGGCGCTCGATCGCCCGTGCCTCGCTGCCGCCCGCCGACTGGCGCTTCTCCCAGGACGAGAACGACGACAACGTGGTGGAGGTGGCCCGCACCTCGAGCGCCCGGAGCGACTGGATCCCGGTCTACGTCGACTACCTCTACCTCTCGGTGACGAACTCGAGCGCCTTCAGCCCGACCGACACCATGCCGTTGAGCAGCCGGGCCAAGGCCCTGATGGCGTTGCAGGCCACCACCGCGTTGTTCGTCACCCTGATCCTGATCGCCCGGGCCGTCGGGTCGCTCGGAGGAGGATGATCACCGGACCGTCGGTGCCGGCACCGACGCCGGAGGCCGAGAGGAGCCCCATGGAGCAGCAGGCGGACGACGTCGACCCGCGTCGGCACCGTCGCCCCGACCCGGACGCGGACGCCGACCGCGACGACGGGCGGAACGAGACGCTGAGCGAGCGGAGCGACCGGAACTGGAACGAGATGCTCCAGGAGACCCGGATCGTGCAGACCGGCACCCAGATCCTCAGCGGCTTCCTGCTGACCATCGCTTTCCAGCCGCGGTTCTCGACGCTGACCACCTTCCAGCACGTCGTCTATCTGGCGCTGGTGGCCATCGCCACCCTGACGACGGCGATGGCGCTGACCCCGGTGGTGCTGCACCGCCGGCTGTTCCGCCGGCACCGCAAGCCCGAGGTGGTCCGGCTGGGGCACCGGTTCCTGGTGCTGGCGATGTCCGGGCTCGGTCTGGTGATGACCGGGACGGTGCTGTTGATCTTCGACGTCGCGGCCGGCCGGACCGCCGGTGCGGTCGCCGCGGTCGCCGTCGTGGTGCTGCTGCTGTCGCTGGCGGTCGGACCGGCGCGGGTGGTGCTCCGCGCCCCGGCCGCCGATCCGGAGGGCTAGCGGGTCAGGGGCCGGTGGTTCAGGGGCCGGTGGTTCAGGGGCCGACCGGGTTGGTCCGCAGGCTGCGCGGTTCGTCGGCGATCCGGACCGACACCGCGCCGTCGCGCTCGAGCACCGCGTAGCTCTGCTGCGGACGGGTGGCCGGGCCACGGACCACCGCGCCGTCGGTGGCGAAGACGCTCCGGTGCCACGGGCAGACCAGGCAGCCGTCGTCGAGCTCACCCTCGTGCAAGGGGGCGCCGCGATGGCTGCACCGGTCGGCCAGCGCGATCACCGTCCCGCCCGGGAGCCGGGTGAGCACCAGCGGCACCCCGCCGACGTCGGCCGCACGGAGCGCGCCCTCGGTGACGTCCTCGCTGCGCGCCACCTCGGTCCACTCCGCGGTGCTGTGCTGGAAGGCGGTGGTGTCGACGCCGACCCCGAGCGCGTAGGAGAGGTGCCCGCCGAGCCAGCCGCCGACCGAGACCGCGGTCGCCCCGACCAGTGACCAGAGCACGCCCTGGCCGTGGTGGCCGCGGCGCCGGGCCTGCCAGCTCAGCCCGAAGGCGAGCAGCGAGAGGCCGTTGGCGCCGGCGTGGACGAGCCCGACCCGCTGCTCGGCCCCGTTGGTGTAGGCCCAGTCCGACCCACCCGAGGCCATCGTCGGCAGGGCCGCGAGCAACCCGACCCCGACCAGTCGTCGGGCGCCGCGCCGGTCACCGGCCAGGTCGAACAGCAACGAGGCGCTCCAGGAGCCGATCGGCACCGCCACCAGCAACGGGTGCAGCGGGTGGCCGAGGAACGTCCCGCTGGCCAGGTTGCGCCACCAGGGCAGCTTCTCGCCGAGCTTCTTCTCCAGCGCCGCAACCGGCCCGGCGACGGTGTCGAGCGCCTCCGCGCGCTCGATCCGGCCGATCAGCGCGTCGAGCCGGCGGGTCAGCCCACCTCCCGCGGTCAGGTCCGGTCGGGTGCGTCCGGCCGTCGTGCTCTGGGCCATGCGGGTCCTCCTGGGGAACGGGGTCGGATGAGTTCGGTAAGCGGGCGAGGGCTGGTGCGGCGGAGCCCGGGACCCGGCCGTCCGTGACGGTCGGACCCGGGCTCACGCCGACGATCGGCGCGGCGACGGCCCCGGCGAGAACCGGGGCCGCCCCGCGTGCGTGGGCCGCCGGTCTCAGCTCCGGCGGACCTGCTGGGCCGAGTCCTGCGCCTGGTCGCGGACCTCGCCGGCGGCCTGCCGGCCGTCCTCCTTGACCGTCTGGACGGCGTCGGAGGCGGTCTCGCGGACCGAGGCGACCGCGTCCTGCGCCGGTTCGCGCAGGTTCTCCCCGGCCTCGCGGGCCACGTCGGCCACCTGCTGCTTGACCGGCTCGGCGGCGTCCTTGACCTTGGCGGCGGCCTGCTGCTCGGCCCGGCTCGCCGGGATCATTCCGCCCACCAGCAGCCCGACGCCGAAGGCGATCAGCCCGGCGGCCAGCGGGTTGCCCTGGGTGCGGGCCCGGGCCCGGCCGGGAACCGAGCCGACCCGGTCACCGAGGTCCGAGCCGTGGTCGGCCACGCCCATCACCTTCTCCCTCAGGTCGTCCTTGAGCCCGACCGCGGACTCCTTGACGCCCTCGACCTTGCGGCGCGCGATGTTCTTCGGGTTGGCCTGGTCGGTCAGCTCGTCGACGTCGCGACTCAGCTCCGCTCGGGTCCGCTCGATCTCGGCGCGGACGACCGCGGGATCCTGGCTCATCGGTTGACCTCTTCCTGTCCTTTGACCGCGTTGGGAATCTTGCTGAGCGTGTCGGTGGTGTCCGGCAGCCCGCGGATGCGGCGGAGCTCGGAGCGGCCGGCCAGGGCCAGCGCGAGAGCCACCACCGCCCAGACCAGCGCCACGATCAGCGCCGACCACTGGTTGCCGATGAACTGCCCGAGTCCCCACCAGGCGGACACGGAGACGAAGACGAGCAGCAGCACGCCGGCGATCGCGGCACCGGCGAACAGCCCGACGCCCTTGCCGGCCCGGCCCGCCGACTGGCGGGCCTCGGCCTTGGCCAGATCGACCTCCTGGCGCATCAGCCGGGACAGGTCCTGGCTGACGTCGCCGAGGAGCTCGCCGATCGATCGCTGCCGGCCCGGCTCGGGGCCGTCGGCGAGCGGCGAGGTCACGGCACCGTGGTCGCCGGGGCCGTACACCGGTCCGCTCATCGCCGCGGCTCGTTCCTGACCGGGTCGACGCCGGCCGTCCCCCCGGGGGCGGTCCCTCCGGGGACGGTGCCGGCCGGCCCGTAGACCGGGGCCGCCGCGCCGGGCACCACCTGCGGGGCCACCGGGTCGACGCCCGGTGCGGCGAGCGGGTCGTCGTAGGTCGGTCCGGCCCCGGTGCCGGAGGTCGGGACCTCCTCGAGCGAGGCCGACGGGCGGCTGGTGCCGAGGTCCGGGCCGGTGCCGCCGTTCGCGGAGTGCCGACCCGACTCGAGCACGGGGTCACCGCCCCGGGAGTCGGCGAAGAGCCCGCGCGCGAAACGTCCGGCGAGCACCCCGGCGCCGGCCGCGGCGGCCAGGAAGACCACCGGGCGCCGACGGGCGAAGTCCTCGACGGCGTGCAGCACGTCGCGCGGCTCGGACCGGCTCAGCCAGTCCGAGGCGCGCTCGCCGCGCTCGGCGAGCTGGTGCGCGAGATCGCTGACGGTGCCGGACGTGGCGTTGCCCGAGGCCAGCTGGCGCAGCTCGTCGGCGTAGCCGGAGATGCCGCCGGCGAGCCGCTGCTGCTGGCGGCCGGCCTGGTCGGACAGCTCCGAGCCGCTGCGCGACAGCAGCTCGCGCGAGCTGTCGCCGATCTCGCCGACGACGTTGCGCGCCTGCTCCTTGGCGGTTCCGGCCACGTCCTGCGCGGCCGAGGCGGCGGTGTCCTTGACCTCGGAGGCCTGGTGCTTCGCCTCGTCGGCCCTGCCACCGCCGTCCGAGCCGGAACCGGTGGTGCTGCCGGAACCGGTGATCCCGGTGGTGCTGCTGCTGGTGCTCGCGGTGCCGCCGAGGCCCTCACCGGCGCCGAGCACGGGCTCGGGCGGGGTGGCCACGGCACTCTCCGGCACGGGGTCCACGCCCTGGGCCGGACGCGGATCGGTGGGCCAGGCGTCGCCTGGTCCGTGGGTCGGGTGGGTCATGTCGTCCCCTCGTGTGGTTCGGCGCCCCCCGCTGTCCTGCTTACAGCGCCACGCCGAACATCGGACGGCCGACCGACGCCTCACGCCCGACACGTCGGCGCGGAACGCCCGGTCTCGGCTGCCCTGCCCAGCGGTTACCCACCGCCTCAGATCTCACACAGGTCGTTCTCACGGCTCCGGTCGTGCGCCCCGTGCACCCGCCCCGGGCTCAGCCGATCGGCGAGCGGAGCGCGGCGCTCGCGGCCGCCGCCACCCCGTGGGGCCACGGGTCGCCGTGCCCCGGGAGCAGCAGGTCGGCCCCGACGTCGGCCAGCCGGGCCACCGAGGCCCGCGCCGTCGCCACGACGGCGGTGGCCGCCGGCGCGACCAGCCGCGGGCCGGTGCGACCGGTGTACGGGTCGAGGGTCACCAGCGCGTCGCCCGAGACCAGCACCGACCGGTCCGGCAGCAGCAGCGCGCACTGACCGTCGGTGTGGCCCGGGAGGTGGAGCACCCGGGGACGTCCGGGCACCGGCAGCTCCGCGCCGTCCACGAGGTCGTGGTC
Organism: Microlunatus kandeliicorticis; assembly: GCF_014137855.1. GTDB lineage: Bacteria > Actinomycetota > Actinomycetes > Propionibacteriales > Propionibacteriaceae > Microlunatus > Microlunatus kandeliicorticis. Next base: position 217,109 of record NZ_JACGWT010000004.1, on the reverse strand, counting down.
GGCCGTCACGCCCGTCGTCCGCAGCGCGCCGGCGGCCACCATCGCGGCGAGCACCGGCCACGAGCGCGGCCGCCGGAGCGGGAAGGCTAGCCGGTTGCATTCGGGTCGGTAGCGGTACGGGTGCCGGGCCAGCCGCCGGTCGCCGGGGTGGACCCAGACCGGCAGCCACCGCCGGGCGACCAGCGAGGCGGCAAACCCGACGTGGTCGAAGTGGCCGTGGGTCAGCACCAGGGCGCGCAGGTCGCCGGGGGTGTGACCGGTCAGCTCGAGCGCGCGTTCCACCAGCGGCCAGCTCGAGGCGAAACAGGCGTCGACCAGCGTGACGCCGTCCTCGTCGGCCAGCAGGTAGCAGTTGGTGGCCGCGTGGGTCAGGGCGTGGACGCCGGGGGCGACGTCGAGCCGGATCCGGCTCCGGCGCAGCGGGCCGGGGATGTCCGATGAGCTCACCGGGACGTCGTACCCGCTGCGCCGGGCACCAACCGGGCGGCCGGTGCTGCGGACCAGCGACGGGGGATCAAGCCTGCCGGCCTCGCTGGGTGCCGGTCGGCGACACCGTTCTATCGAGGGGCCGGGACTGGATGTGTCGGCCGCGACCGATTACCGTCCTGTCCGGACGGAAACCGACCGCCGGCAGCGTCGGGAGCGTCCGACCGGTTCCGTTCAGCAGAGGGCGGGAGCGCCAGTAGCACTGCCGCCGGCCGACTCCATGACCCCAGTACGCCGTTTCAGCCACGAGACGAAGGACCCCGACGAGGGTCACGAGGTGCTCCGCGACCTTTACGCCGAGCACAAGGTGCGGCTGCGTCCCTCGGCCGAGCGGACGTTCGTGCTCCGCATCGACCTGGTGGCCTGCGGCACCTGCTCGATCGGCACCGTCTGGCACTCCGGGGACGCCCAGATCGACCTCGCGGCGGGGCTGCGCGCCACCAGCGTCACCTCGTTGCACCGGACCCCGCTCGCCCTCGAGCACCGCCAGCGTGCCCTGGCGCTCGCGCCGGGCCAGTCGGCGCTGCTGCCCGCCGGGGCTCCGCTGGCCGCCCACTGGCCGAGCCACGACGCCACCTCGGTCTCGCTGGACGACGAGCTGCTCCACCGCGACGCCGCCGCGCTGCTCGGGGACAGCCCGCTCGTGATCGACGTCGGTCCGCCGCGCTCGGCCGCCGCCGAGCTGCACTGGCGGCAGACGGTCTCCTTCGTCCGGGCCACGGCGCTCGGCCTCGAGCGCGCGCACACCGCCACCCCGCTGGCCGTCCGCAGTCTGCTGTCGCTGCTGAACAGTGCGCTGCTCGCCACCTTCCCGAACTCCGCGGACGCGGTCGGACGGCCCAGCGCGCCGGCTGCCGCGCCGTCGGCGGTGACGCGGGCCCAGGCGTTCATCGAGAGCGCTCCCGACCGGCCGCTCGACCTGGTCGACATCGCGGAGGCAGCGCGGGTCAGCCCGCGGACGCTGCAGGCGCTGTTCCGCCGACACACCGGGCACACCCCGACGGGCTACCTGCGCCGGGTCCGGCTCGACCACGCCCGCCACGAACTGCTGTTCTCCGACCGCCCGGTCACCGTCGGTCAGGTCGCGGCGCGCTGGGGATGGTCGAACGCCGGGAGGTTCGCGCAGGCCTACCGCGAGGCCTACGGGCTCAACCCCGCCGACGAGCTCCGCCGCAGCTGAGTCGCCGGGAACTGGGCCGACGGCGGTGGTCGTGCCGGGTGCCCGAAGCCGGGAGCTCCACGCTCGGTGATCGCTTCCGGGCGCGCCGTCCGGCTTATGCTCAGCCCGGGTCCGGCAGCAGGCCCGGCGCCGGTCGCACGCTCACCGAGCTCGTTCGACCGCGGTCCGTCGGCCCGGCTCGCCGACGACCTCCGCAGGGTCGGATCGCTCCGGACGCGTCGCTCCGGGTGCCCCCGTCGTCCTCACCACCGCACGCGATCGTCGTCGCGTTCGCGTCCGCTCGCGCGCACCTCCGCTCCGGCGGGCGCAGCGCGGACCGACGTCACCCGCTCTGGTGAGCACCCGACCGGCCGATCGTCGAGCCGGAGCCGCCGCCCGCTACGGGGTCTTCCTGGAACCGGTCGGCCGGTCGGGCCGCCAGCCCGGGTCCCTCCCGGTGCGCCTGAGCAGCGCCGCGAAGCGGTCGTCGGTGGGCTGTTCCGGGGTCAGCGGCGGGCCGAACACCCGCTCGGCGGGGAAGATCGTGAGGAACCGCTCGACCTGGTCGAGCATCGGCGGCTCGGGCGTGAACGACTGGCCGGTGGACACCGCCAGGTCCCAGCCGTGGACGGTGAGCTCCTCGCCCGCGACCACGGCGTTGTCGGCGGCGGACATCTCCACCCCTCCGGCCGACGCCCGTCCGTGCCAGGCCGTGTCGTCGGCCCAGGCTCGGGCCAGCTCGACGAGCTGGTCCGGGACCGCGGTCCGCCAGTCGGCGACCAGCGTGGTCGGCGGCTCCGGCGGCTGCTTCCGCGCGTTGGTCGTGAACACGGAGGCGAACTGGTGGACGTGGGCGAGCAGTCCGCCGACCGTCCAGTCACTGCACGGGGTCGGGTCGTCGAGCCGGTCGTCGGTCACGCCGGCGACGAGCGCGGCCAGGGTGCGGGCGGCCGGGCCGAGGTCGAACGCGGGCCGGTCGGCGGAGGTGGCGGGCATGGTGGGCTCCTCGGCGTGGTGGTGTCACCAGGTCAGACTCCGCCGGGCGGCCGAACTCACCGGGGCATCCGCCGGACCGGACCGGGCCGAAGGATCCCGGTGACCACCAGCGACCGCCCGCGCCGCCGTACCGCACCCCGGGAGGGCGCAGACCTCGGCCTGTTCGGCCCCGACTCGGTGACCTGGCGGATCCACAGCGACCCGGCGATGGCGGTGGCGGGCTACCGCGCGCTGCTGCTCCAGGCCACCCACCCGCTGGTGATGGCCGGCTTCGACGACAACTCCGACTTCCGGCAGGACCCGTGGGGACGGCTCCAGCGCACCGGCGAGTGGGTGGCCACGGTCACCTACGGCACCACCGAGCAGGCCGAGCGGGCCGGGGCGCGGCTGCGACGGCTGCACGCCTCGCTGGCCCCGGGCGTCGAGCCCGAGACCGGACTCAGCTACCGCGTCGACGACCCGGACCTGCTCCGCTGGGTGCACTGCACGGAGGTCGACTCGTTCCTCACCGTCTACCGCCGCTCCGGACCGAGACTGAGCACCGCGGACGCCGACCGCTACGTGGACGAGATGCGGACCAGCGCCCGGCTGGTCGGCCTCGACCCGGCGACCGTCCCGCACGACCTCGCCGGGCTGCGGACCTATCTGCGCGACGTCCGCCCGCAGCTCCGGCTGACCCGGGTGGCCCGGCGCAACGTGGTGTTCGGCTTCGTCCCGCCGATGCCCGGCTGGGTGCGGCTGGCCACCCCGGCGCGACCGGCCTGGATCGGGCTGATGACGTTGGCGCTGGCCCTGCTGCCGCCGTGGGCGCGCCGGCTCTACGGGCTGCCCGGGCTGCCGACCACCGACGTCGGTGCGGCCGGGATGAGCCGGATGCTCCGGCACGCGGTGCTGGCGCTGCCCGCGGACTGGCGGCGCAGCCCGGTCGAGCGCGAGGCGCGGCAGCGCGCGGCCGGCACCGTGCCGGCCGCGGCCTGAGGGGCCGGCGTGCCCGAGGGCCACACCCTGCACCGGCTGGCGCGGCGGCAGGACGCCGACTTCGCCGGGCGGCTGGTCAGCGTCAGCAGCCCGCAGGGCCGGTTCGCCGACGGGGCCGCTCTGGTCGACGGCCACCGGCTGACCGGGGTCACCGCCTACGGCAAGCACCTGTTCCAGCACTACGACGGCGGGTTGGTCACCCACGTCCACCTCGGGCTGTACGGGAAGTTCACCGCGGGGACGGGGGAGCCGCCCGAGCCGCGGGGCGCGCTGCGGATGCGGATCGAGACCGCGGATCACGACCAACCGGTGCGCTGGACCGACCTGCGCGGCGCGATCACCTGCGAGGTGCTGCCCGACCCGGACGGCCCTGCCGCGGTGGTGGCCAAGCTCGGGCCGGACCCGCTGCGCCGCGACCCGGGCGCTCAGGACCGGGCCTTCGAGCGGATCAACCGGTCGAGGACGTCGGTGGGCGCGCAGCTGATGGACCAGGCCCGGCTGGCCGGGGTCGGCAACGTCTACCGCGCCGAGATCCTGTTCCGGCACCGGATCAGCCCGTTCCGGCCGGGGCGCGGGGTCACCGCCGACGAGTGGTCCGAGCTCTGGCCCGACCTGGTGACGCTGATGCGGGCCGGGGTGCGGAGCGGGCGGATCGTCACCACCGACCCCGCCGACCGACCCGCGGGCCGGGTCCGTCGGGACACCGCGCACTACGTCTACCGCCGCGACGGCCTGCCCTGCCGGGTCTGCGGCACCACGATCAGCCGCGACCTGATGGCCGGCCGGAACCTGTTCTGGTGCCCCTCCTGCCAGCGCGACTGACGGACCCTCGGCGCGCGTTCCCGATCGCGGTGGTCATGGCGCTTCGACAGGCTCAGCGCGCGTTCCCGATCGTGGTGATCATGGCGCTTCGACAGGCTCAGCGCGCGTTCCCGATCATGGTGATCATGGCGCTTCGACAGGCTCAGCGCGCGTTCCCGACCACGGTGATCACGGCGCTTCGACAGGCTCAGCTCGCGTTCCCGATCACGGTGATCATGGCGCTTCGACAGACTCAGCGCGCGTGCCCGATCGTGGTGATCACGGCGCTTCGACAGGTTCAGCGCGCGTCCCCAGGGCTGGTGATCATGGTCGGTCGAGGAGGCCCTTCACCTTGGCGACCACGCTCTCGCGGACGCCTTCGGCGACGATGCCGAAGAAGGCCGGGTCGCCCCGGAACTCGGCCTTGGCGGTCTTGATCACCTGGTCCGCAGTCAGGTGCGGAGGGATCAGCGGGATGTCGGCGTCGACCACCGCGTCGATCACGAACGGCCGACGGGCGGCCATCGCGGCGTCGAGCACCTCGTCGATCCGGGTCGGGTCGTCCAGCCGCACGCCGTCGAGCCCGAGCTGTCGCGCCCAGTCGGCGTAGCGGACGTCGGGCAGGAACGACTGGTTGGGGTCCGGCTTCGCGCCGAGCATCGCCCGGGTCTCCCAGGTCACGTAGGACAGGTCGCGGTTGTTGAGCACCAGCACCACCAGCCGCGGGTCGGCCCACTGCTCCCAGTAGCGGCTGACCGTGATCAGCTCGTTGACGCCGTTCATCTGCATCGCGCCGTCGCCGATCATGGCCAGACAGGGCCGGTCGGGCTGGGCGAACTTGGCCGCGATCGCGTACGGCATCCCGCCGCCCATCGAGAGCAGCAGCCCGGCCAGACTGCCGAACTGGGTCGGGCGCAGCTCGAGGTCGCGCGCGTACCAGCTGGTCGCGGTGCCGCAGTCCACCGCGATCTGGTGGTCGTCGTCGAGCCGCCGGGACAGGCCGCGCACCACCGCCTCCGGGTTGACCGGTTTCGCCTTCGCCTCCGACCGGGCCTGCGAGTAGTCGTCCCAACGCTGCTTCCAGCCGGCGACCTGCGCCCGCCACCGGTCGCGCCCGCGGTCGGCCCCCGCCGTCCGGGCCCGGACCAGCGGGAGCAAGGCCTCCACGGTCGCGCGCAGGTCGCCGACCAGGTTGACCTCGGTCGGATAGCGCAGCCCGCACCGGCTGCCGTCGAGGTCGATCTGGACGGCCCGCGCCTGTCCGGGGGCGGGGTAGTACTCGCTGTAGGGCATGTTCGAGCCGAGCACCAGCAGGGTGTCGCAGTGCCGCATCAGGTCCCAGCTCGCGGTGGTGCCCAATAGCCCGATCGCGCCGGTCACCCACGGCAGCCGGTCGTCGAGCACCGGCTTGCCGAGCAGGGCCTTCGCCGCCCCGGCGCCGAGCAGGTCGGCCAGCGCGGTCACCTCCGCGGTGGCCCCGCGGGCCCCGATGCCCACCAGGAAGGCCACCCGTTCCCCGGCGGCCAGCACGTCGGCCGCCGCCTCGAGGTCGGCGGCCGGGGCCACCGTCACCGTGGTGCTCGGGGTCGGCGAGGTGTGGAAGTAGCCGTGCGCGTCCGGCTGGTCGACCATCGCGTCCTTCTCCTGGACGTCGCTGGGCAGGATCAGCACCGCGGGCGACCGGGTGGCCAGCGCCGACCGGCAGGCCCGGTCGACCATGTGCTTGACCTGCGACGGGTCGGTCACCGTCTGCAGGTAGGCAGCGCCGACGTCGGCGAACACCGACGCCAGGTCGACCTCCTGGTAGAAGTCGCCGCCGAGCGCGGTGACCGCGGTCTGGCCGAGCAGCGCCACCACCGGCACCCGGTCGAGCTTGGCGTCGTAGAGCCCGTTCAGCGCGTGCAGCGCACCCGGTCCGCTGGTCACCGCGCAGCAGCCGATCGGGCTGCCGCCGTACTTCACGTCGGCGGTCGCGGCGAACCCGGCGGTCTCCTCGTGCCGCACCTGGACGAAGGCGACGTCATCCGCGCGGGCGGCGACCGCGGCGAGCACGCCGCCGATGCCGTCGCCGGGATAGCCGTAGACGCGGTGCACGCCCCACTGGTGCAGGCGGTCGACCAGGTGCTCGGCGACGTTCATCGGACTCCTTCGGCAGGCGGTGCTCGGTCGGTGCTCGGCGCGTACTCGGTCGTCGGGACGCCGACGACCGGATCGCCGGCCCCGGCGGGGACTCCGTGCTGCTCAGGTCGTCCGCACCCATCCCAGCACCCGGCCACGGGCCGCGCGGTGGCGGGGCGGTCCGCGGGGCCCGTTCTAGGCTTCCGGTGCTGACGCGACGGCGGAGACGAGCCGTCGCCGAGCGACGGGAGGTGCGGCATGAGCGGGCAGCAGCCGACGGCGGAGGCCTCGGAACGGGTGGTCTCCCTGGTGCGGCGCTATCTCGACGACGTCGCCGCACGCACCCACCGGCGGCTCGGTGACGTGGCCGGTGTGGCGGTGACCATGGCGACCCGCGGCCAGGGTCCGGTGACCGCCGGGGCGAGCACGCCGCTGGCCCGGGAGGTCGACGCCATCCAGTACGCGATCGGTCACGGACCCTGTCTGCACGCCCTGGGTGGGGGAGGCGGGGACTACGTCGCCGACCTCGCGCGGGACGACCGCTGGGGCCGCTACGGCGAGCAGGCAGCGGCGGCAGGCGCCCGGTCGTGCGTGTCGGTGCCGGTCGAGGTGGAGGGCCGGGTGCTGGCGGTGGCCAAGGTCTACAGCGGCCGGGTGGACGGACTCGACCGCGACCAGCGCCGGGTGGCCGCCGAGCTGGCCGTCGAGATCGCCGGCGGCCTCGCCCTCGCCGAGACCCTGGAGGACACCGCGCTCGAACTCGACGACCGGGCCAGCGCCATGGACACCCGGCGGTCGATCGACCTGGCCATCGGGATGCTGATGGAACGGGTCGGCTGCGACGCCGACCAGGCGTTCGCCCTGCTGCGCAGCTATTCGCAGACCCGCAACGTCAAGCTCCGCACCGTCGCCGAGGAGCTGACCGGCGCCGGCGGATCGCCGACCGTCCCGGTCGCCGACGATGTCGCGCCGGCCGAGGCACCGTTCGCGCCGCGCGGCGCCCCGCCCCGCAGCTGAGCCGTCCGCCCCGCAGCTGAGCCGTCCGCCCCGCACGCGGCCGACCGCACGCTGACCAGCGGCGATGCCCGCTCCGCGCCGCCGGGCCAGCGCCCCGCACCGAAACTGTCGGTGCTGCGTGCTTGACTCGTTGTGCGGTTCAGCAGCGTGGGGAAGCCGTCCGACTGGCCTGCCCAGGAGCGACATGTACCCACGCACCATCCGACCGCGCACCCGGTTCACCGGGGTGCGGCCACCCGCACACCCGACCCTGCGTCCCGAGGCGATCCGATGAGCTCCGAGCTCGTCGTCCTGCCCGGCCGCACCGAACGACGCCGGAACCGGCGTCCGGGCGCGCCCGGTACCGCCCGCAGCGGCCGGACGAGCCACACCTCGCCCGATCAGGGCCCTCCCGGCAGGCCACCCGCCGACCTCGAGCAGACCCCGCTGGACCGGACAGGACTGGACCGGGCCCGGCTGCGCCACGACCGGCCGGTACGGCTGCCGGCCTCGCGCGGACCGGTGTCCGAGGCGCTGCTCGAGCTGCTCGACACCGACCCGGACCACGAGACGCCCGGCCGCGCCGGTGCTCACCCGGCCGGGCCGGACCAGGACCGGCTGCAATGGAGCGGTCCCGCCGTGGCGGCCCCCACCGACGACGACCTGCAGCTCGCGCTCTGGCTCAGCTACGAGCTCGGCTACCGCGGGCTGGCGGGCGTCGACGAGGGCTGGGAGCACCATCCGGTGCTGCTGGCGGCCCGGCGCGGCTGGGAGCGGGTGCTGCTCGACGGGCTCGAGCTGCTGACCGTCGACCGACTCGGACCGGCCGATCCCGAGCCGACCGCGGAGCAGGTGGTGGCCGCCCTCGAGACGCTGGCCGGGACCGAACGCGGACCGTCGCTGTCGGGGCACCTGATGCGCCAGGCGACCGTCCGGCAGTTCTCCGAGTTCCTCGTCCACCGTTCGCTCTACCACCTCAAGGAGGCCGACCCGCACACCTGGGGGATCCCGCGGCTGTCCGGCGCCGTCAAGGCGGCGATGATCACCATCCAGCTCGACGAGTACGGGCTCGGCGAGGTCCGCGCCATGCACGCCCAGCTGTTCCGCGACCTGATGCGCGACTGGCAGCTCGACGACCGCTACGGCGGCTACGTCGACGAGGTGCCCGCGGTGACGCTGCTGGCCAGCAACGTCATCTCGTTGTTCGGGCTGCACCGGCGCTGGCGGGGGGCGCTGACCGGCCACCTGGCGTTGTTCGAGATGACCTCCTCGACGCCGAACGCGCGGTACGCCCGCGGGCACCGGCGGCTCGGCGGCGGCCCGCGCGCGGCGGCGTTCTTCGACGAGCACGTGGTGGCTGACGCCGTCCACGAGCAGATCGCGGCGCACCGGCTGGCCGGCGGGCTGGCCCGCACCGAGCCGGAGCTCGGCGCCCAGATCGTCTTCGGCGCCCGCACGGTGGCGCTGGTCGACGACCTCTTCGCCGAGCACGTGCTCGGTGCCTGGGGCACCGGGCGGTCGAGCCTGCGGCGCCGGCTGGTCGAAGGGCGGTCGTGACCGGCCCGCTGCGCCGCGGCGAGGCGTCGATCACCGTCTGCCCGGACGGGCCGCTGCTCGTCCGCGGCGCCGTCCGGCTCGAGGACGCCGAGGGCACCGAGGTCGACCACGACCGCAACGTGATCGCGCTGTGCCGGTGCGGCCGCTCGGCCCGCAAACCGCTGTGCGACGGCTCGCACCGCGGATCGCGGTTCCGCGACCCGGCGGACGCCGACGGGATCGCCGCCGCGCTCGCCCAGCCCGGCGGCCCCGCCGACGACCCGCACTGAGGGCCCGGCCCGGGCTCCCCGGAGCGACGTCCGCCGCTGGCTAGGCTCGGCTCATGTCGTCCGTCGCCGCACTCCCGGGGTCGGGCCGCGCCGTCGGCCCGGGTCCGGCCGCGTGGCGCCGGTGACCGGGACGACCGTCCGCGCGACCCCTGGGCACTCGCATCCCGGGCGTCCGCAACCCGGGCGCTCGGACCCCGCGATCGAGCACGCCGGGAGCCAAGGGACCGGCCTGACCGGACGGCCGCTGGTGGTGGTGGCGCTCGCCCTCGGCGCCGGGCTGCTGCTCACCGAGCTCGACCAGTCGGTCTTCGCGGCCGCGCTGCCCACCCTGGTCGGTGAGCTCGGCGAGCTCGGCCAGCAGCTCTGGGTCGGCACCGGGTACGTCCTCGCGGGCGTGGTGCTGATGCCGGTGCTCGGCCGGCTCGGTGACCGGCTCGGCCGGCGCCCGGTCTTCGTCGCGGCCCTGCTGGTGTTCGTGCTCGGTTCGGTGGCCGGGGCGCTCGCCCCGTCGATGCCGGTGCTGATCGCCGCCCGGCTCGTGCAGGGCGCCGGCGGCGGCGGGCTGTTCGTCCTCGTCGAGGCGATCGTCGCCGACGTCGTCCCGCCCGCGCCGCGGACGCTGGTGCTCAGCGGGATCGGTGCGGTGTTCGCGGTCGCCGCCGTCGTCGGCCCGGTGCTCGGCGGCTGGCTGACCGGCAGCGTCGGCTGGCGCTGGGCGTTCTGGATGAACGTCCCGCTCGGCCTCGCCGCGGCCGCGCTGGCCTGGCGCTGGCTGCCGTCCCGCCGCGTGGCCCTCGCCGGTCCTCCCTCGGACGGTTCGGCACCGGGCGCTTCCGACCCGGTCGGGCGGCCGCGGCTCGACCTGGCCGGCGCGGGGCTGCTGCTGGTCGCCGTGGTCGCCGGCACCCTGCTGGTGGTCTGGGGTGGTCGCGACGGCTGGACGGCGCCGACCACGCTCGGACCGGCCGGGCTGCTGGTCGTGGCGGTGGTCGCGCTGGTGCCGGTCGAGCGGCGGGCCGCCGACCCGGTGCTCCCGGGGCGGCTGTTCCGGCGTCGCGGCTACCTGGTCGCGGTGCTGGCCGGCGCGGTGCTCGCGGTCGCCATGTTCGGCGTCATCGGCTATCTGCCCACCTATCTGCAGCTGGTGCACGGGCTGAGCCCGGTCGCCTCCGGGCTCTTCCTGCTCACCCTCGTCGCCGGCATCGGCGGTGCCACCGTGCTGGCCGGCCGGGTGGTCAGCCGCACCGGCCGGGCCGCGGCGTTCCCGGTGGTCGGCGGGACGCTGGTGGCGGTCGCGCTGGCCGCCGGCACCCGCTGGCGGGTGCAGACCGACCTGGTGGTCGTCGGCGCCTGCCTGCTCGTCCTCGGCGTCGGGATCGGCTGCGCCTGGGAGGTGCTGGTGGTGCTGGCCCAGGACGCGGCCGACCGCGCCGACGTCGGCGCGGCCACCGCGGTCAACGGTTTCGTCCGCGAGCTCGGGGTGCTGGCCGGGACCGCGCTGGTCGGCCGGCTGTTCACCGCCGGGCTGGTCGACCGGCTCGGCGCCATCGGCGGCCTGCCCACCGAGCTCACCCCGGCCTCGGTCGCCGGTCTCGACCCGGAGCTCCGGGCCCGGGTGGTGGCGGCCTACCACGACGCGTTCGTGCCGACCATGACCTGGCTGCTCCCGGTGGTGCTGGCCGCGACGGTGGCGCTGCTCTGGCTGCCGCGGACCCGCCTGAGCGGACGGACCGGCCCCGGCACGGCACCGGAGGCTGCGTCGTGACCGCCCTGCTCGGCGGCCGGGAACGCCTCGAGCCCGCGCTGGTCTCGGTGGTCATCCCCGCCCGGGACGAGGCCGCCACGCTGGCGGCCACGCTGGCCTCGGTGGCCGCGCAGCGCTACGCCGGGCCGGTCGAGGTGATCGTGGTCGACAACGCCAGTGCCGACGCCACCGCGAGCATCGCCCGCGACGCGGGGGCGCGGGTGGTGGCCGAGCCGCGGCCGGGCGTGTGCCGGGCGCGGCAGACCGGCGTCGAGGCCGCTCGCGGCGCCATCGTGGTCAGCACCGACGCCGACACGGTGCACCCGCCGGACTGGCTGAGCCGGCTGGTGGCGGGGTTCGGCGACCTGCGGGGCGGGTCGCCGACCGTCGCGGTGGCCGGTCCCTGCCGTTACCTCGACCCGCCGTGGTGGGCGGCGCTGTTCCCGCCGATCGGGTTCGCCCTGGTCCGGCTGGCCGCCGCGGTCACCGGTCGGGTCAGCTACCTCACCGCCACCAACGCGGCCTTCCTGGCCAGCGCCTTCCCCGGCTACGACGTCGCGCTCGAGCAGGGCGGCGACGAGGTCGACCTGCTCCGCCGGCTGCGTCAGGCCGGCCGGGTGCGCTGGGTCGGCGGCAACGCGGTGCTCACCTCGTCGCGGCGGCTTGAGGAGGGGTTGCTGCACACCGTGCTGGTCTCCTACGGCTACTACTACCTCGGCCAACGACTGTGGCGGCGGGTGCGACCCGACCACCGGGTCCGGGCCGCGCCGACCGTCCGCGCCGCCGACGCGGTGCGCAGCGCCGGACGCCGACGCCGCTGGCGGCTGGTCGCCGCGGCCGCCCTGCTGCTCGGCGCGCACGCCGGTCTGCGTCGGCAGCGACGCTCCGGAGCGGCCGGCCGCGGCCCGACGGGGGAGCGCTGATGGCCCGGGTGCTGGTGGTGGCCACCCCGATGCTCGGCCACCTGGGGCCGCTGCTGACCATCGGACGCCGGCTGGCCGCCGACCACGAGGTCGCGGTGCTGACCGGGACGACCATGCGCCCGCTGGTCGCGCAGGCCGGGCTGCGCTTCCTGCCGCTCCCGCCGGCCGCGGTGGGCTCGGTCCGGGACCGGCCGGTCCGGCGCGGGCAACCCCGGTGGGTGGCTGCCCGGCAGGAGATCATCGACCGGTTCATCGGCCCGCTCGGCGTCCAGGCGGAGGCGCTGCACGCCGAGCTGACCGTCGGCGGCCCGGATCTCGTGCTCGCCGACACCGCCTATCTCGGCGCGCTGCCGCTGCTGCTCGGCACCCCGCGCCACGCGCGGCCGCCGGTGGTCGGCCTCTCGGTGACCCCGCTGTCGCAGGTCAGCAGCGACGCGTCACCGTTCGGCACCGGGCTGCGGCACCGCGGTGATCCGCTGGCCCGGCAGCGCAACCGGCAGGTCAACTGGCTGCTGCACCGCGGCCCGCTACGGCCCGTCCAGGTCGCGCTGCGCGAGGCGCTGGCGCCGTGGCGGCTGCCCGCCGGCGGGCTCAACTACTTCGACGCCGCGAGCCGGTTCGACGCCACCTTCCAGCTCGGGCTGCCCGAGCTGGAGTACCCGCGCCGGCGGCTCCCGGACACCGTCCGCTGCCTCGGGCCGGTGCCCGCCTTCACCCCCGAGCGCGGGCTGCCCGACTGGTGGAGCCGGTTCACCACCCTGGCTGGGCAGCACCCGGTGGTGCACGTGACGCAGGGGACCGTCGACAACGACGACCTCGACCGGTTGGTGCTGCCGACGCTGCGGGTGCTGGCCCGCCGCGAGGTCGTCACGGTGGTGAGCACCGGGGCGGTCGATGGCCGGTCACCGGTCGCGGCCGCCGCCCAACTGGCCCGGCGGCTGGGCGGGACGCTGCCGCCGCGGGTCTTCGTCACCGACTTCGTCCCCTACGACCGGCTGCTGCCGCTGACCCGGCTGATGATCACCAACGGCGGGTGGGGCGGTGTCCAGCAGGCCGCCCGGCACGGGGTCCCGCTGATCGTCGCCGGATCGACCGAGGAGAAGCCCGAGGTGGCGGCCCGGGTGGCCTGGTCCGGGCTCGGGGTCGACCTGCGCACCGGGACGCCGTCGGCGGCGCGGCTGGCCCGCGCGGTCGGCCGGGTGCTCGACGGCGACCGGACGCTCCGGGTCGCCACCGCGCTCCGGGACGCCGCCGCGGCGCGTCCGGACCCGGTGGAGGCGGTGCTCGCCGGGCTCGGCGACGTCCTCGGCAGCCCGCAGCTGGCCCCCGAGCTCTCCTGACCCGGGCCCGACACGGTCGCCTGACCGGGCGCTCAGGTCCAGTAGAGCAGCGGGACCTCCGGGAACCGGGCGGCGAGCTCGGCGGTGAACCAGCCGCGGAGCCCGGCCATCACCTCGCGCGGGTAGACGTACTTGATCCCGCCGAACTTCGACCGCTTCGCGGTCCGGTCACGGGCCTCCATCTCGAGCTTGGTCCGCGGGTACCAGGACAGCAGCACGTCGCGGCTGCCGGGGGTGAACCGGTGGGTGATGATCTCGGCGGTCAGGTCGAGCCCGGGGACGCCCTCCACCGCGGCACCGACGTCGTCGAGCAGCGCCCCGTACGCCTGCTGCCAGTCGGGCACCGGCATCACCGGGGCGATGGTCAGACCGACCGGGTAGCCGGCCAGCGCGAGCCGCCGGAGCGCGGCCAGCCGCCCGGCGACCGGGGCGGTGCCGCCGTCGAAGCGCTCGGCCACCGGGGCCGCGTTGACGCTGAACCGGGCCCGGGTGCGGCCGCCGTGGTCGAGGCCGACCAGGTCGCTGACGTCGTCGTACTTGGTCGTGAACCGCAGCTGCACGTCGTTGCCCCAGGCGCCCGACCCGGCCCGGGCGACGGCCGTGGCCAGCGACCCGGTGAGCGGCTCGATCCCCAGCGGGTCGGTGTAGCAGGACAGCTCGAAGGTGGTGCCCTCATGAGCCCGGGTCGGGCTGGCGCTGGTCACCGTGCCCTGACCCAGCTTCGCCGGGATCTCGCCGAGCACCTCGTCGAGGTTGGCGTAGGCCCGGGTGACCGGCGGCCCGGTCAGCGAACCGGCCAGGTAGCAGTACTGGCAGTGAGCCGGGCAGCCCCGGGCCAGGTCGATCCGCCAGTCCGCGCTGGGCGGGATCGGCTGCGGTCGGCGGGCGCTCGGCGGCGCGACCACGACGGCCAGCGTCGACTTGGCCCGGGCGTAGGTCTCCCGGTCGGTGTCGCCGCGGAGCCCGGTCAGCCGGTCACCGGGCAGCAGCACGATCTCCGGCACCCCGGCCGCCTCGCAGCGTCGGAGGATCTCGGTGGCGTGCGGCTGCTCGGCCGCGGACCGGGTGACCAGCACCCGGCGCGGCGACCAGTGCCGCGGCCGGTGGTCGCTCACGACGCGGCCGCGAGCCGGCGGAAGCCCTCGTCGAGCCCGACCCGCGGCGTCCACCCGAGCAGCCGGCGGGTCTCGCGCTGGTCGAACCAGTGCGCGGTGCTGAGCTGCTCGACCAGGAACCGGGTCAGCGGCGGCTGGCCGTGGTCGTCCGAGCCGCCCGCACGGTGCCGCAGCGCCCACCCGCGTTCGACCAGCGACCCGGCCAGCCGGGCCGGCGGGACCGGCACCCGGCGGGTGGGTGCCGGCACGCCGTGCGCGGCGCAGATCGCGGCGATCAGCTCGGCGATCGGGCGGGGCTCGCCGTTGCTGACCACCAGGGCCAGGCCGTGGACGCCGTCGGGCGCGGTGACGTCGAGGGCGCGGACGAGCGCGTCGACCGCGTTCTCGAGCACGGTGGTGTCGACCAGCGCCGCCCCGGTGCCGATCACCGGCAGCCGGCCGGTCCGGGCCCGCAGCACGATCCGGGCGATCAGCTGCTCGTCGCCCGGGCCCCAGACCAGGTGCGGCCGGACGGCGGTGACGGCCAGCGCCGCGGAGTCGGCGGCCAGCGCGACCTGCTCGGCGAGCGCCTTGGAGCGGGCGTAGCCGCCGCGGACGTGGTCCGGGTCGGCGGGGGTCGCCCCGACCCCGACCAGCGACCGGCCGGCGTGCGCGACCGAGGGCGAGGAGACGTGCACCAGCCGACGGACGCCCGCGGCCCGGGCCGCCCCGACCACCAGCGAGGTCCCGGCGACGTTGGTCGCCACGAAGTCGTCCCACGCGCCGACCACGTCGACCTTCGCCGCCAGGTGGACGACCGCGTCCTGCCCGGCCACCGCCGACCCGACCGCCGCCGGGTCGGTGACGCTGCCGCGCACCTCGCTCACCCCGGTGATCCCGCTCGGCCGCCGCTGGAGGACGGTGACCCGGTCGCCCCGGTCACGGAGGGCGCGGGCGACGCCGCCACCGAGCAGACCGCTCGCCCCGGTCACCAGCACCCTCATCGTCGCGCCCTCGTCCTGTCGTCCTGTCCAGATCCTGTCGCTGCGGTCGGCCCCGGACCGAATACCCGGCCGGACGGGGTCTGACACCGTCGGCCGCCGGGTCGGGCGGGCTACCAGTCGAGCCGGGCGGAACCGCCGGCCAGCACCCGGTCGGCCCAGCGGGCCACCGCCGCCCGGTCGATCTTGGCCCGGTGCCGGACGTCGAGCGGCAGCCGGTCGACGACCAGCACGGCCGCGGGGACGCTCGGACCCGCCGCACGGGCGGCCCCGCGGACCGCCGTGGCGAGCGCGGGCGGCGCGAGCACGCCGCGCCGGGGCGGGTCGTCGGTGACGCGGACCACCGCGACCAGCTGCTGGGTGCCGGCCGGCCCGACCCCGACCACCGCCGCCTGCGCCACGCCGTCGAGCCGCTCGAGGGCCTGCTCGAGCCCGACCGGGGTGACCGGCCCGTCGGCGGTGGTGATCACGTGGGCCAGCCGGCCCTCGACCCAGAGCCGGCCGTCGGCGTCGAGGTGGCCGACGTCGCCGGTGCGGTGCCAGCCGGGCGGCTGCGCGGTGGCCGACTCCACCACCCACAGCCGGTCGTAGCGGCTCTTGCGGTGCGGCCCGCTGACCACGATCTCGCCGGTCACTTCCGGTTCGCCGGTCAGGTCGGCCTCGGTCAGGTCTGCTCCCGCCGCCGGTCGGCCGTCGGGGCCGAGCGGGGCGATCCGCACCCGGACCCTGGGCTGCGGGCGGCCGACCAGCACCCCGCGCCCGGGCCCGGCGGCCCAGATCTCCTCGGCGGTGACGTCGGTGACCGGGAGCATCTCGGTCATCCCGTAGGGCGCGTGCAGCTCGGCGTCGGGCAGCAGTGCGTGGACGCGGTGGAGCAGCGCGGCGCCGACCGGGGCGCCGGCGCTGAACACCCGGCGGAGGCCGGCCAGGGCGGCGCGACGTCCGGGGTCGAGCCGGTCGGCGGTGTCGACGACGGTGGTCAGCGCCGCCGGCGAGGCGAAGAGGACGGTGGCCCCGACCGCGGCGACGGCGTCGGCCAGCGCGGTGGCGGTCAGGGTGGACGGCCGGGTCGGGTCCATCGCCGGGACCACCACCGGCAGCCCGAGCGCGGGGCCGTAGAGCAGGAACGGGGCGAACGCGGCCACCAGCCGGTCCTGCGGTCTCCCGTCGTCCCCGGGTGGGGCGAGCAGGCCGGCGACCGCGTCGAGCTGGGCCTGCAGCCGCGACTCGCTGTAGACGACGCCCTTGGGGGCACCGGTGGCGCCGGAGGTGAAGAGCACGGCGGCCTCGGCCAGCGGTGCGTCCGCCCGCCCGTCGACGCCGGGGTCGAGCGCTTCCGTCGCGGCCGGCCGGTCGAGCAGCCGGTCCAGGCGGAGCCGACGGCCGGGGACCCGGAGCGCGCGGGCGGCAAGCAGCGTGGACCGGGTGCCGAGCACGGCGTCCGGGGCAGCCGACCGCAGCGCCGCGGAGAGCGCGCCGGCCCCGAGGTTGGCGTCGGTGACCACGACGGTGGCGCCGACCCGCCAGCAGCCGAAGACCGCGGTGGCGAGGTCGACCCCGGCGGGCACCAGCAGCGCGACCCGGGCGCCCGGGCCCACCCCGGCGGCGCGCAGTCCGGTGGCCAGCCGGTCGACCCGGTCGGCGAGCGCGTCGGTGCCCAGCGTCGTCCGGCCGCCGCGCGGGTGCACCACCACCAGCGCGTCGTCCCCTCCTGGACGGTCCGTGCGTCCGCCGGCGGGGACGGCTCCGGTGCGGACCGGCAGGGTGTAAAGCGGCGGGCGGTGCGGCGGGCGGTGTGGTGGGCGATGTGGTGATCCGGGGGGATCGGCGGGCCGCCGGTCGTCGTCGGTGGCTGCGAGCGAGCCGGGGCCGGTGACCCGGCGGAGCCACCGCCAGACCTGCTCGGCCAGGTCGGGGACGTCCTCGACGACCAGGTGCGAGGCGTCCGGGTAGCGGTGCAGCTCGGCCTGCGGGAGCCGGCGACGGAGGTCCGCCAGGTGGTAGGCGGTGAACACCGGGTCGCGGGCCCCCCACAGCAGCAGCGCGGGCACGTCGAGCCGGGTCAGCCCGTCGGCGACCGCGTCGAGGACCGGCCGGCTCGGGTGGTCGGGCTCGAGCGGGATGTCGGCGACGAAGTCGGTGACCGCGCTCCGGCGCGCGGCGCTGCGGTAGGGCGCGGCGAGGCCACGGCGCACCTCGCGGGGCAGACCCGACGAGAACGGGCCGGGCCGGGACAGCGCCGTCGCCCCGCGGACGAAGACCGGGGTGGTGCGGGTGACCAGCCCGAGCAGCGCCGAGGACCAGGCCAGCCGGATCAAGCCCGGTGCCGGCCGGTCGGGCTGGTGGACTGCGGTGTTGGTGATCACGAGCCCGAGCAGCCGGTCGGCCTCGCCGCGGTCGGCGAGCCGGCTGGCCCAGCCGAGGCCGACCGGACCGCCCCAGTCGTGCACCGCGAGCGCGACCGGACCAGTGACGCCGACGGCGGCGAGCACGCGGTCGAGGTCGTCGATCCGCCGACCGAGGGTCCGCGGCGCGGTCCGGTCGGAGTAGCCCATCCCGAGCTGGTCGACCGCGACCACCCGCCACCCGTCCGGGGCTGCGGCCAGCACCCGCCGCCACAGATAGCTCCAGGTCGGGTTGCCGTGGACGCAGACCAGCGTCGGCGTGTCCGGGTGCCCGGCGTCGGGGTGCGTGTCGAGCAGGTGCCACCGGCGTCCGTCCTCGGTGCGGACGAACCGGCTCCAGCGCCGCACCTCGGCGGGCAGGCCGGGGGCGGGGCGGGTCACCAGGTGAGTTCGACGAAGCTGGCGTTCAGCCCCGAGCCGATGCCCAGCAGCACCACCTGGTCGCCCGAGTGCAGGGCGTCGGCCTCCCGGGCCAGGGTGAAGGGGACCGACACCGGTCCCATGTTGCCGAAGCTGGGCAGGCTCAGCGGGAAGCGGTCGCGGTCGACCCCGATCCCGCGGGCGACCTCGCGGACGTGTGCGACCGACGTCTGGTGGGCGACGAACCGCGACGCGTCGGCCCAGGAGAACTCGGGCTTGGCGTCCTCCCACAGCCCGACGGCGAGCGCCACCCCGGCCTTGGACAGGGCGCGGATGTCGGTCCGCATCTGCTGCAGGTCGCCGACGCACAGGTCGTGGTGCTCGGTGGCCGCCTTGGTGACGCCACCGACCACCCGGTGGCCCTCGGGCCGGTCGTCGGCCGGGCCCAGCACGATCGCCGCCGCTCCCGAGCCCAGCGTCAGGGTGGCGAAGTGCTCGCGGATGTCCGCCGCGGTCGCGTCGTCGCCGGCCAGCCGTTCGAGGGTGCGTTCCTGGGTCTGCCGCGAGCCCTCGCCGGCCACGATCAGCGCGTACTGCAGCTGCCCGGAGTCGATCATGGTCCCGGCCAGGTGGATGGCGGTCAGGAAGCCGAGGCAGGCGTTGACCACGTCGAAGCTGATGGCGTGCGGGCGGAGTCCGAGCTGGTGGTGGATCGCGACCGCGGTCGACGGTTCGAGGTGCGAGCGCGACACCGAGGTGTTGATCAAGATCCCGACCTGGTCGGCGTGCACCCCGGCCTCGGCCAGCGCCTTGGCGCCGGCCATCGCGGCCGCGTCGGCGAACGAGACGTCGGTCGGCCACCAGCGCCGCTCGTGCACCCCGGCCAGCTTCTGCAGCAGACCAGGCCGCAGCCGGGTCCGCCGGTACGTCGGCGCCAGCCGGTCGTCGATCTCGGCGGAGGTCAGCACGAGAGGTGCCTCGACGGCGCTGATGGACAGCACGGCGGTGTTCCGGAGCCGGAAGGTGGCGCTGGTCATCTCGTCCTCTCGGGCCGCGCTGCGACCTGCCTGGTGCTGGGTGCAGCCTCCACCGTAGGGCCTCGGGCAATGCGGGCGGGCGGCCAGCCGGGTCGTGACTCAGCTGTCGGGGTCGGTCCGGGGTGCGGTGCGACCCGGCTCGGGGTGGTCCCCGGCGACCCGGGGCGGCACCGGGCCGGAGCGCACCGGTACGGCATACTCGGCGGCAGGTTCAGCACGAGCCCTCGGGTCACCCCGTAGACCGCCCCGGTCGGCCTCGCCCCCGGGACGCGGTGATCACCCGTCCGCGAGACCACCGTCCGCACCCCGCCTCCCGGTTCCCGGCCTGCCGTCGCGCCTCAGCGCGCCGGACGGGTCCCGGTAGGCCCCGGTGCGCGCGACGGACGGTCGCGCGGCGCTCCGCCGCCCCGGCGGAGGGAAGGAGGCAGCGATGCCGACGTCCACCCCCACCCGTTCCACGGCGGAGGCCGCCGCGGACGTCCCCGGCGGCGACGCCGACCGACCCCAGCAGGTCCCCGCCCGCGGCTGGCTGCAGATCGTCAAGCGCGGCTGGGCCGAGGCCAAGGCGGACAACGTGCCGCTGCTGGCCGCCGGCGTCGCGTTCTACACGTTCCTGTCCATCGTCCCCGCGCTGACCGCGGTGGTCTTCATCTACGGGCTGGTGGCCGACCCCGCGCAGATCGCCACCCAGGTGAACAGCCTCGGGACGGCGCTGCCGGGCGACGTCCGCAGCGTGCTGACCGACCAGCTGACCAGCCTCGCCTCGAACGGCACCGGGGCCGGCATCGGCGCGGTCGTCTCGGTGCTGCTGGCGCTGTGGAGCGCCTCGGGCGGGATGAACAACCTGATGACCGCGATCAGCCTGGCCTACGACGAGGAGGAAAAGCGCTCGTTCCTGGTCAAGCGTGGGCTGGCGCTGCTGCTCACGGTCGGCGGGATCGTGCTGATGGTGGTGGTGCTGGCGCTCATCGCCGCCCTCCCGCTGGTGCTGCGGATCGTCGA
The DNA here is from genome assembly GCF_014137855.1 of Microlunatus kandeliicorticis. Lineage (GTDB taxonomy): Bacteria > Actinomycetota > Actinomycetes > Propionibacteriales > Propionibacteriaceae > Microlunatus > Microlunatus kandeliicorticis. The sequence continues at coordinate 196,843 of NZ_JACGWT010000004.1, read as the reverse complement.
CGACACCCTGGTCCGGGTGGCCCTGCAGGCTGCCCGCTACGTCCTGCTGGTCGTGGTGATCACCGTCGCGCTGGCCGTGCTCTACCGGTTCGCGCCCGACCGGGACGCGCCGAAGCTGCGCTGGGTGTCGGTCGGGGCCGGGGTGGCCACGCTGCTCTGGCTGGTCGCCTCGATCGGGTTCTCGCTCTATGCGGCGCACGGCAGCTACACCAAGTACGGCGCGCTGGCCAGCGTGGTGGTGCTGCTGTTCTGGCTGTGGATCACCGCCTACGCGATCCTGCTCGGCGCCGAGATCAACGCCGAGTCCGAGCAGCAGACGATCAAGGACACGACCCGCGGCCCGGCCGAACCGCTGGGGGAGCGCGACGCCGTCAAGGCCGACTCGGTGCCCGACGTCGGGCAGCGGGACGGCACCGGGCACGACACCACCGAAGAGCAGGACACCGGACAGCACGAGACCGAAGACCACGACACCGGGCAGCACGACACCAGCACCGACCGGAACAGGGAGCAGGCCATGACGCAGCACCGCGACGAGACGAGCACGAGGACCGGCGGCGAGCCCAGCGTGGCCGATCTGGTCCGGCAGCTGTCGGAGGACTCGAGCCGGCTGGTCCGCGGCGAGATCCAGCTGGCCAAGCTCGAGGTGATCGAACGGGCCAAGGGCCTCGGGGTCGGCGTGGGCGCGCTCGGCGCGGCCGGTGTGCTCGCCCTGTTCGGGCTCGGCGCGTTGATCGCCACCGCGATCCTCGCGCTCGCGCTGGTGCTGCCGGCCTGGCTGGCGGCGCTGATCGTCACGGTGGTGATCTTCGTCGTCGCCGGGATCGCTGCCCTGGTGGGGAAGAAGCGGGTGAGCGAGGCGGCCCCGCCGGTGCCCGAACGGGCCATCGCCCACGTCAAGCAGGACGTCGAGACGATCAAGGAGAGCGCACACCGATGAGCCAGCCCACCGAACGGCCGGACGCCGACCCGGCGAGCGAGACCGGCACCGAGACGTCCGACCTGTCGGCCGACGCCACGAAGCAGCAGCTCGAGCAGGACCTCGACCAGACCCGCGAGCGGATCGCCGAGACGGTCGAGCAGCTGGCGGCCAGGACCGACGTCAAGGCCCAGGCGGGAGCGGCGGCCGACCGGGCCCGCGAGAACGTCCGTGCGCAGGCCCGGCACGCCGAGGAGTTCGTCCGCACCCGGACCGCACCGGTCACAGCCCCGGTGGAGCGGCTGCCGCGCCCGGCGCGGCTCGCCCTCGCCGCGGTGGCGGTGCTCGTGCCGCTGGTGCTTGTCGTGGTCCGGGTCGTGGGCCGTCGGCGCCAGCGGCCGCGGGTCGGGCGCCGCCGTCCCTGACCGGACCTTGCGACGGTGCGGTCGACGACGCGACCATGATCACCGTCCGGACGTGACACGGCGCCGCCGCGGAAGCCCGCGACGGCGCCGTGCTGGTCGGAACGGTCGGCTCAGCCGGCCGAGGTGGTGGCCCGGCGCAGCGCGCGGACGACCTCGCGCTTGTCCAGGTCGAGCAGACCGGCCGGACCCCGCTGCTGCTCACCCTCGACGGCACCGAGCACCAGGCAGGTGCCGGTCAGCGCCGGGATGGCCCACTGCAGCGCCTTGAGCTGGCGCTGCGAGGCCTGCAGCGCCTCGGGGGCGTCGGCGTGCGGCTCGGTGGCGCCCTCGCCGCCCTCCTCCTGGTGCCGGGCGACCTCGGCCCCCAGCACGCCGGAGTAGGCGGTGACCGCGGCGGCGGCCGCGGTCAGCACCAGCTTGACCACGGTGACCGTGCCGGCCCCGCGCTGGCTGCGGACCCGCTTGCGGTTGGCCACCAGCAGGCCGATGCCGCCCACGGTGTGCGCGGCGACCGCGGCGATCTGCCACGGCGTCCACTTGGCCCAGCCGACCGAGGAGAGCCGGAGCCGCTCGGTCGAGTCGTGCGCCTCGGCGGTGCCGCCGTTGAGACCGACGGCGCCCATCAGGCCGCCGCCGAACCAGGCGGCCAGACCGACGTCGTGGAGCGATCGGACCAGGGTGTTGCGTTCGGGCATGTGTGTCCTCCCGGGACAGGGCCGCACCGGGCGCCCGGGACCCGCCGGGGACGACGGTCGGGCGCCGGTCGCGACGGCGACCGGTGGTGCGGTGTTGGATGACGGCCGTGCGGGAACAGGTGGTGCGGTGGGTGTCGACCGCAGCCGTCGCGGGCCCGTTTCTCGAGCGCGCTTCCACTGTAGCGACCGGTTCCGCGGCGTCGTGCGGGGCGGTGCGACCGGCGCCCCGACCGCGTCCGGTCGGGGACCGGTCACGGAACCGACACCTGCCTGTGATTCGTTGGGGCTCGTCCGGGGCCACGTCCGTCCGTTCGACCGCACGTCCGACCGAAGGAGAACCATGACCCAGCTGGCCAGCATGGGCGGCGACACCGCCGCCGACAACGAGGGCGGGCAGGGCGGTGAGACCGTCGCGCCGCAGCCCTACCGACTCGGTGACGTCGACGGCCCGCTCGACCGCGAGGCGCTGGAGCGGGTGGACGCCTGGTGGCGCGCCGCGAACTACCTCGCGGTCGGCCAGATCTACCTGCGGTCCAACCCGCTGCTCCGGACCCCGCTCGAGGCCGAGGACGTGAAGCCACGGCTGCTCGGCCACTTCGGCACCGTGCCGGGGCTCAACCTGGTCTACGCGCACGCCAACCGGCTGATCGTCGAGCGCGACCTCGACGCGGTCTTCGTGGCCGGGCCCGGGCACGGCGGCCCCGGCCCGAACGCCTGCGCCTGGCTCGAGGGGACCTACTCCGAGCTCTACAGCCACACCCCGCGCGACGCCGAGGGGATGGCCGCCTTCTTCGCGCAGTTCTCCTACCCCGGTGGGGTCCCGAGCCACTGCGCGCCGGAGACGCCGGGCAGTTTCCACGAGGGCGGTGAGCTGGGCTACTCGCTGCTGCACGCGTTCGGCGCGGTGCTCGACCGCCCGGAGACGGTGGCCTTCTGCGTGGTCGGCGACGGCGAGGCCGAGACCGGCCCGCTGGCCGGCAGCTGGCACGCCAACAAGTTCCTCAACGCCGGCCGCGACGGTGCGGTGCTGCCGATCCTCGCGCTCAACAGCTACAAGATCGCCAACCCGACCATCCTGGCCCGGATCCCCGCCGACGAGCTCGAGGCGCTGCTGGTCGGCTACGGCTACCAGCCGCACGTGGTCGAGGGCGACGACCCGGCCGCGGTCCACCAGCAGCTCGCCGCCACGATGACCGAGTGCCTGGACGCCATCGCCGCGATCCAGGCCGCGGCCCGCGGCGACCAGGACGCCGCCGCCGAGCGGCCGCGCTGGCCGATGATCATCCTCCGCACCCCGAAGGGCTGGACGTGCCCGCCGGTGGTCGACGGCCAGCAGGTCGAGGGCACCTTCCGGGCCCACCAGGTGCCGCTGCCCGCGGCCCGCACCGACGCCACCCACCGCAGCGTGCTCGAGGCGTGGCTGAAGTCGTACCGGCCGGAGGAGCTGTTCGACGAGCACGGCACCCCGGTGCCCGAGCTGCTCGCGCTGCCGCCGACCGGCGAGCGCCGGATGAGCGCGAACCCGGTGGCCAACGGCGGGGTGTTGCTCCGCGACCTGCGGCTGCCCGACTGGCGCGAGTTCTGCGTGCCGGTCGACCGGCCGGGCGCCACCGTGCACGAGGCCACCCGGGTGCTCGGCGGCTGGCTCAAGGAGGTGGTCCGGCTCAACCCGGAGAGCTTCCTCACCTTCGCGCCCGACGAGCTGGCCAGCAACCGGCTGCAGGACATCCTCGAGGTCACCGACCGCGACTGGCAGGCCGAGATCGGCGAGTTCGACGAGAAGCTCGGCGCCCGCGGCCGGGTGGTCGAGGTGCTCAGCGAGCACATGTGCCAGGGCCTGCTCGAGGGCTACCTCTTGTCCGGTCGGCACGGGCTGTTCACCTGCTACGAGGCGTTCATCCACATCGTCGACTCGATGTTCAACCAGCACGCCAAGTGGCTCCAGGCGAGCGCCGAGGTGCCCTGGCGGCGTCCGATCGCCAGCCTCAACTACCTGCTCAGCTCGCACGTCTGGCGCCAGGACCACAACGGGTTCACCCACCAGGATCCGGGGTTCCTCGACGTGGTGATGAACAAGAACCCGGAGATCGTCCGGGTCTACCTGCCGCCGGACGCGAACACCCTGCTCTCCACCTACGACCACTGCCTGCGGTCGCGGCACTACGTCAACGTGGTGGTGGCCGGCAAGCAGCCGCAGCAGGACTGGCTGGACGCCCAGGAGGCGGCGCTGCACTGCGCCCGCGGGGCCGGGATCTGGGACTGGGCCGGCAACCGGGACGAGATCGGGACCACCCCCGACGTCGTGCTCGGCTGCGCGGGGGAGATCCCGACCCTGGAGGTGCTGGCGGCCGCCTCGATCCTCCGCGAACGGCTGCCCGAGCTGCGGGTCCGGGTGGTCAACGTCGTCGACCTGATGCGGCTGCTGCCCGAGAGCGAGCACCCGCACGGGCTCTCCGACCGCGAGTTCACCACGCTGTTCACCGAGGAGGCGCCGGTGATCTTCGCCTTCCACGGCTACCCGTGGCTGGTGCACCGGCTCACCTACCGGCGGCCCAACCACGCCCAGCTGCACGTCCGCGGCTACAAGGAGCGCGGCACCACCACCACGCCGTTCGACATGGTGATGCTCAACGACCTCGACCGCTACCACCTGGTGGTCGACGTGATCGACCGGGTGCCCGGGCTCGGCACCCGGGCGGCCGGCCTGCGCCAGGAGATGCTCGACACCCGGATCCGGGCCCGCACCTGGACCCGCGAGCACGGCGTCGACCTGCCCGAGGTGGTCGACTGGAACTGGCCCGGCTGAACTCGCCGGTCGTCCGCCGTCCTCGGCGCCCGGGCTCGCTCAGGCGTCGAGGACGGCGGCGGCGACGTGCCGGTGCACCGACTCGACCAGCCCGAGCTGATCATGGGCGCGCGAGCGCAGCCGGGTCAGCACCGCCGGCTCGATCCGCCCGTCGACGGGGGAGCGCCCGTCGGTGGCGGTCAGCGCGTCGAGTCCGGCGACCCGCATCCGCATCGCGGCCAGCAGGTCCTCGAGCTCGTTCAGGTCGGCCAGCGGCGACCGGCTGAGCAGCTGCCCGTCCGGTCGGTGTCCGGCCAGCCGGTCCCCGGCGCGGGCCATCACCGACAGCGCCGGGTGCGGACCGACCTCGAGCCGGTCGAGCAGGCCGCGCAGCAGCGCGTGGTCCGCCGCGACGTCGTCGCTGAGCTGACGCAGCAGCGGACCGTGGGCGGTGTCGGCCTGGTGGTCGGCGGCCCGACGGAAGGCGTCGCTGCCGGCCCGGGCCAGCGCCTCGTGGCTCTGCAGGTAGGTCCCGAGCACGTCGTCCACGGCCCTTCGGTACCCCGCGGCCCGTCCCGCGAATCCCGCGACCGGACGGTCAGCCCTTGCGGCCGGTGGTGGCCAGCCCCTCGATGAAGTAGCGCTGGCCGAAGGCGAAGAGCACCAGCATCGGCAGGGTGACCAGCAGGCTGGCCACCATCACGTACTGGTAGTCGCCGTGTCCGCCGTTGCTCGGGTTGAAGGTGTTCATCGCGTACGCGATCCCGAGCGGCGCGGTGTAGTCCTTGACGTCGTTGCCGTTGAGGTAGATCAGCGCACCGGTGAAGTTGTTCCAGCTGGCCTGGAACTCGAACAGCAGGATGATCACGAACGAGGGCACCGACAGCGGCAGCGCGATCCGGGTGAACTGGGTCAGGTAGCCGGCTCCGTCGACCCGAGCGGCCTCGAACAGCTCTCGGGGCAGCCCGAGGAAGAACTGCCGCTGCAGGAAGATGTAGAACGCCGAGCCGAACAGGTTGGCCCCGAACAGCGGGAACCAGGTCCCGAGCGCGCCGAGGTACTTCCAGATCAGGTACTGGGGCACCATCGTCACCGCGCCGGGCAGCATCATGGTGGCCAGCACCAACCCGAACAGCAGCCGCCGACCGGGGAACCGGAAAAACGCGAACCCGTAGGCGACCAGCGAGCTGGAGATCGCCACCAGCACCGCTGCGGCCAGCGCGATGATCACGCTGTTCACCGACCAGTTGAGCAGCGGCAGCTGCTGCCAGACCTCGACGTAGTTGGCGGGGCTGAAGGTCTTCGGGATCAGGGCGTTGTCGAAGACCTCGGCCCGCGGCTTGAGGCTGGCGGCGATCAGCCAGGCGAACGGGTAGACGAACAGGCAGGCGAACCCGACCAGCAGCAGGGTGAGCAGCACCCGGGCCACCGTCGACCCGACCGGCCGCGGACCGCGGCGGCCCGACCGGACCGTCGTGGTGACCACCGGCCCGGTCAGCTGGGCGCCGGCCGGCGCCGCAGCGGCGGTCCGGCCCGCCGGGCGGACGATCGAGCTCATCGGACCTCCCCCTCGTAGTAGACGAACCGGTTGCCGACCCGCACCTGGATCACCGTGATGATCAGCACCAGCACGAACAGCACCCAGGCCATCGCCGCGGCGAAGCCGAAGTTGAACTGCTCGAAGGCCTGCCGGAACAGGTAGACGCCGTAGAAGAGCGCCGCGTCCGGGGTGGTGCCGGTGCCGGCCGGGCCGTAGAGCAGATAGGCCTGGTCGAACACCTGGAGCGCGGCGATGGTCAGCACCAGCACGTTGAAGAAGATCGCGCCGGAGATCATCGGCACGGTCACCGCGAAGAACTGGCGGACCGGCCCGGCGCCGTCGAGCGAGGCCACCTCGTACAGCTCACGCGGCACGTTCTTCAGCGCGGCCAGGAAGATCACCATCGTCCCGCTGACGCCCCAGAGGGTCATCAGCACGATCGACGGCTTGACCCAGTCGGGGTCGAGCAGCCACTGCGGACCCTGGATGCCCAAGATCGACAACCCCTTGTTGATCGCCCCGGTGTTGCCGTTGAGCAGCAGCAGGAAGATCGAGGCGGTGGCGACCGCCGGGGTCATCTTCGGCAGGTAGTAGATCGTCCGGAACACCCCGGCGCCGCGGCCGAGCCGGTGCAGCAGCCCGGCGAGCAGCAACGCCAGCACGATCTCCAGCGGGACGGCCAGCACGGCGTAGAACAGCGTGTTGGCCAGCGCGATCCGCACCTTCGGGTCGGCCACCAGGTTCTCGTAGTTGTCCAGCCCGGCCGGCACGGCCAGATCGGTGGCCAAGCTGTAGTGGCTGAACGAGATCACCAGGCTGTAGACCATCGCGCCGAGGGTGAAGACCAGGAACCCGACGATCCACGGGCTGATGAACAGGTAGCCCGCGAGCGCCTCGCGGCGGCGCATCCGGCTGCCCCGCCGCCGCGGCGGGACGGTCCGCCGGTCCGCACCGGTCGTCGGCCCCGCCGCCGTGCCCGTCCTCGTCCCCGCCGCCGTGCTCACCGTCGGCTCACTTCTTCGGCAGCTGGTCGTAGGCCCGGAGCGCGGCCGCCTGACCGTCGGCGAGCGCCTGCTGCGGGGTCTTGTCGCCGCGGAGCGCGGCCTCGATCGCGTTGGTCAGCTCGCTCTGGATCTGCGCGCCGACCGGCGAGGCGCCGAACGACTTCCCCGAGCCGACGATGTCGTAGTAGGTGGAGATCGTCTGGTCGAAGCCGGCGTTGCCCGACTTCTTCACGTACTGGCTGCGGAGCTGCTGGTCGGCCTGCGGCTGACCGGTGAACAGCCCGGTGTTGATCGCGCCGGGCGTCTTGGTCAGGGTCTGCGCCCGGGCCGCGCCGGCCGCCTTCCAGGCGTCCAGGCCGGTCAGCGCGAGCGCCCAGGCGCAGGCGGCGTCCTTGTTCTTGGCCGCGGTCGGGATCACGAACGCCTGGCCGGAGGCCACGGTGAACGGCTGGCCGTCGCTGCCGCGGAACGGCACCGCGCCGATCTGCACCTTGTCGACGTAGGGCGCGAGCACGTTGACGTACCACTGGGCGTCGACCTGCGCCGCCACCTGGTCCTTGACGAACTGGTTGCCCGCGCCGAAGGTGTCGAAGGCGTCGCTGAAGGACTTGATCTTGGCGTAGCCGCCCTGGGCGTCCTCGAGCTGCTTGAGCACCTCGATGCCCTTGACGTTGCTCGGGTCGTCGAGCGTCGGCTTGCCCTGGTCGTCGGCCAGCTTGCCGCCGTAGCCGAGGATCCACAGCCCGGGCTGGCCGGAGGCCACCGGGTCGAAGCCCAGTCGGCTCGGGTTGCCGCCCTTCTGCTGGTAGAGCTTCTTCGCGGTCGCCACCAGCTGGTCGGGCTTCGAGGTGTCGAAGTCGGCGTCGGTCAGCCCGGCCTGCTTGATCACCCGCTCGTTGAGGATGATCGCGGGCGGCTGGTAGAACTGCGGGACGCCCCAGATCTTGCCCTGGTAGGTGACGTCGTCGCGGACGGAGCCGTAGTAGGTCTTCGCCGGGTCCACCTGGTGCGCGGAGAAGCAGCCGTCGAGCGGCTGGATCAGGCCCTGGGCCGCGTAGCTGGCCACCGACTGGGCGCCCATCTGGACCACGTCGGGCACGTTGCCGCTGGCCACCCGGGTGACGAACTTCTGCGCGTCGAAGTCGGTCTGGTCGAGGGTGACGGTGACCCCGCCGAGCTGGCCCTTGGCGTAGGTCAGACGCGAGGTGCCGACGTCGTCGGCGTTGTTGAATCCCCATGCCCGCAGCGATCCCGAGGCCTGCGGGTTGAACGCTGGTGCGCTCGAGCCGGCGGCTCCCGGGTCGGACCCGGAGCTGCCGCAGGCGGCGGCGCCGATCAGGACGGACGCCGAGAGGGCGGCGAGGACGGAGGTGCGGACTCTGCGGATCACGGGAGCTCCGATGATCGTCGGCGAGTCGAGGTGCCGCTCGCCGCGTCGGCAGCACCCACGCCTTGAGTCGCTGCACCCGACGTTCCCCCGGTGCTGCCCGTCGCGGATGCGCTGCTCCGCGACGAATCCTGCAGCCGGGCGTTTCGGCCGGGTGGACGCAGGGTACCGCGCTTGCCGTGCGCGCGCTGATCTGGGACGTCCACGGCACCTACACCGACGCGCTGCTCGGCTGCGGGTTCGAGGTCTGCTTCCTCCGCTCGGACGGCCCTGGATCCTCAGAAGGGCAGGGATCCACACCGGGGCAGGGATCCGGGCAGACGTCGGACCGGCGCTTCCCCGGCTTCACCCGTCGGGCGGTCGCCGCCGGCGAGTCGGTCAGGTTCCTCACCCCGGCGCAGGCCCGCGACGACCCGCCCGACGTGGTGATCGCCCAGCGGGTCGACGAGGTCGCGGTGCTCGAGGAGCTGTTCGGCGACCGGTTGGGCCGTTCGGTGGGCGCCGTGTTCCTCGAGCACAACACGCCGCGCGCCGACGTCCCGGACAGTCGGCACCCGCTGGCCGACCGGGCGGGCTGGACGATCGTCCACGTCACCTGGTTCAACCAGCTGTTCTGGGACTGCGGGACGAGCCGGACCGTGGTGATCGAGCACGGCCTGCCCGATCCCGGGCTCCGCTACCGCGGCACCGAGGACCGACTGGCCTTCGTGGTCAACGAACCGGTGCGGCGGTGGCGGGTGACCGGCACCGACCTGCTGCCCTGGTTCGCCGCGCACCCGGTGGACGCGTTCGGGATCGACGGACAGCTGCTCCCCGACGTCCTGGGGGATCGGTGCCCACGGCTGGCCTTCGCGGGCAACCTGTCACCCGCCGAGCTGCGGGACGCGCTGGTCACCCGGCGCGCCTACCTGCACCTCAACCGCTGGACCTCGCTCGGGCTGTCCCTGATCGAGGCCATGCTGCTCGGGCTGCCGGCGGTCGTGCTCGAGACCACGGAGGCGGCCCGGGCGGTCCCCACCGGGGCCGGGGTCCGCTCGACCGACCCGCGCGAGCTCGTCGAGGGTGCCGCCCGGCTGCTGGCCGATCCCGCGCACGCCGCGGCCTGCGGCCGGCGGGCCCGCGCGCACGCCCTCGACCGCTACGGCTTCGACCGGTTCCGGGGGGACTGGCACCGGCTGCTCGCCGACGTCGCCTCGCACCCGCGCTGAGCCGGTCGAAGCGCACAACGCACGCTGAGCTTGTCGAAGCGCACGACGCCCTTCGACAGGCTCAGGGCACGGTGGTGCGGAGGCGCTCAGGGCACCGTGGTGCGGAACGCGCGCTGAGCCCGTCGAAGCGCACGAGCGGCCCTTCGACAGGCTCAGGGCACGGCGGTGCGGAGTGCGCTCAGGGGGTCGGCATGCCGCCGTTGACGTTGAGCGTCTCGCCGGTGACGTAGCCCGACTCGGCCGAGGCCAGGTAGACGTAGGCCGGGGCGATCTCGGCGGGCTGACCGGCGCGACCGATCGGGGTCTGCTGGCCGAACTCGGGCAGCGCCTCGGTGGGCTGACCGCCCGCGGTCTGCAACGGCGTCCAGAACGGGCCGGGCGCGACCACGTTGACCCGGATGCCCTGCGGGGCGACCTGCTGCGCCAGGGCCTTGCTGAAGGTGTTGATCGCCATCTTGGTGGTGGCGTAGTCGACCAGCGTCGGCGAGGGGCTGTAGGCCTGGATCGAGGAGGTGTTGATGATCGACGACCCCGCGGGCAGGTGCGGGAGGGCCTCCTGGACGATCCAGAACAGCGCGTAGACGTTGGTCTTGAAGGTCTCGTCGAACTGCTCGCTGGTGATGTCGGCCAACGACTCCTGGGTCTGCTGCTTGCCCGCGACGTTGGCGATCAGGTCCAGCCCGCCGAGCTCGTCGAGCGCGGTCCGGACCAGCCCGCGGGCGGTCTGCTCGTCGGCGATGTCCCCGGGCGCGAGGACGGCCTTGCGGCCGGCGTCGCGGACCAGCCCGGCGACCTCCTCGGCGTCCGCCTGCTCGCTGGGCAGGTAGGACAGCACCACGTCGGCGCCCTCGCGGGCGAAGGCGATCGCCGCCGCCCGGCCGATGCCGGAGTCGGCCCCGGTCACCAGCGCCTTCCGGCCGGCCAGCCGGTCGGTGCCGCGGTAGGTCTGCTCGCCGTGGTCGGGCTTGGGGTCGAGCTCACGGGCCAGCCCGGCGCCCTCCTGGTACTGCTCGTCGAAGCCGCCGGTGTGGTACTGGTCGACCGGGTTGGTGAAGGTGTACTGGTCGGTCATGATCGTCGTTCTCCCTGTGGGTGTGGGTTTCTGGAGACGTGCCCGGGACGGTGGGCCCGGTCAGCGCTGGAGCATCCGGTCCGAAGCGCGGTCGCCCAGCGTGGTCAGCCGGTCGACCAGGGCCCGGGTGCGCGACGGCATCCGGCGCCGGGCCTCGTGCCCCTCGACGGTGTCGCTGTGTCCGCCGGAGGCGTCCGGGAGCAGCCGGACGGTGAGCGCGAGGACGGCGGCGGTGAGCCGCGGCGACAGCCCGGCCACCCGGCCGGCGAGCTGGGTGAGCGGGGTCAGCCACAGCTCGGCCCGGCCCTGTCGGACGGCGCGGACGATCCGCCGGGCGGCCCGGCCGGCGTCCATCGACAGCCCGGGGACCGACGCCGCCGGGGCGAACCAGGCGAACTCCTCGCCCTGGGCGCCGACGAACTCGGCGTGCCGGTGCGAGCCGGTCCGCATCAGCCCGGGCACCACCGTGGTCACGGTGACGCCGGTGCCGGTCAGCTCGGTCCGCAGCCCGCGGGCGAACCCGACCGCGCCGAACTTGGCCGTCGAGTAGGGGAGCAGGTGCGGGGCGGCCACCAGCCCCCCGACCGAGGTGATCACCCCGATCCGGCCGTGTCCGCGTGCGCGCATCCCCGGCAGCACTGCGGCGGCGGTGTTGACCGGCCCCCAGAGCATGGTGTCGACGGCCTCGCGGAAGTGCTCGCGGCCGAGGGCCTCGAGCGGCCCGACCTGGATCACGCCGGCGACGCAGATCGCCAGTGCGACCGGACCGAGCCGCTCCTCGGTCGCGGCGACCGCCGCGGCCACCGCCTCGGCGTCGGCGACGTCGAGCGGGAAGGTCTCGATCCGGACCGACGGACGCCGGCCGACCAGGTCGTCTGCCGCCGCCCGCAGCTGCTCCGGGTCGCGGGCCGCGAGCGCGAGCGCCCAGCCCTGACCGGCGAGGTCGCGGGCCATGGCCAGACCGAGCCCGCGCGACCCGCCGACCAGCAGCGCCACCGGCGGGCGCGGTGTGTCGGCACGGTCGGCGCTCACGGCTTGAGGACCACCTTGATGCAGCCGTCCTGCTTGGCCTGGAAGGTCTTATAGGCCTCCGCGGCCTCGGCGAGCGGCGGCCGGTGGGTGGCCAGCGTCTCAGCACCGAGCGGGTCGCCGTCGGCCATCAGCACCGGCCAGATGTCGTCGATCCAGCGCTTGACGTGGCACTGGCCCATCCGGATGGTCAGCCCGCGGTCGAACATGGTCATCATCGGCAGCGGGTCGGCCTGGCCGCCGTACACCCCGCTGATCGACACCGTGCCGCCGCGGCGGACCGCCCGCATCGCGGTGTCGAGCGCGGCCGTCCGGTCGATCCCGGCGGCCTTGGTCAGCGGGGCGGCGACGGCGTCGGGCAGCAGCCCGACCGCGCCGATGGCCGCCGCCTTGAGCGGGGAGCCGTGCGCCTCCATCCCGACCGCCTCGACGATCCCGTCCGGTCCGCGGCCGCCGGTCAGCTCGAGCAGGGCCTCGGCCGGGTTGTCGGTGGTGGTGAGGTCGAGGGTCTCGATCCCGTGCTGCTGGGCCAGCGCCAGGCGCTCGGGGACGAGGTCGACGCCGATCACCCGGTGGCCCTGGTGCCGCGCGATCCGGGTGGCGAACTGGCCGACCGGACCGAGACCGAGCACCGCGACGGTGTCGCCGCCGGCCGGGTCGAGCCCCGCCCAGGCGACGCCCTGCCAGGCGGTCGGCAGGATGTCGGACAGGTAGAGGACGCGCTCGTCGGGGACGTCCTCGGGCACCACGATCGGCCCGAACTGGGCCTGCGGCACCCGCAGGTACTCGGCCTGACCGCCGGGGACCGAGCCGTAGAGCTCGGTGTAGCCGAAGAGCGCGGCGCCGCTGCCCTGCTCGCGGACCTGGGTGGTCTCGCACTGCGCGAAGAGCCCGCGGCTGCACATCCAGCAGTGCCCGCAGGAGATGTTGAACGGGACGACGACGCGGTCGCCGACCTTGAGCCGGCCGGCCTCGCTGCCCACGGCCTCGACCACGCCCATCGTCTCGTGGCCGAGGACGTCGCCCTTGTCGAGGAACGGCCCCAGCACCGAGTAGAGGTGCAGGTCCGAGCCGCAGATGGCGGTCGAGGTGACGCGGATGATCGCGTCGGTGGGCTCCTGGATGGTCGGGTCGGGGACCTCCTCGACGCTGACCTTCTCCTTGCCCTGCCAGGTGAGTGCTTTCACGGTGTCCTCTCCGGTCCGTCCGGCGGACGGGCGGGAGCACCGCCACCACGACCGGGAGCGGGGCGCCGGGGTGGCCGGTGCGCCCGGGGACGTCGCAGCCGGGTCGGCGCGACGGGGTCGGGTGGTGGGAGCTCCGGCGCCGTGGTGTCCGCGGCCCGGACCCGGACCGAGCAGGAACGCTCGGTCGGTCTTCAGGTGTCCGCGACGGGCTCGGCGGGCTGTGCCTCCATCCTGGCCCATGCCGGTCGGCGCCCGGTCGGCGGGACCCCCGACCGCCCCGAGCCGGGTCGCACCCTGCGTCCGCAGAGACGGGGGAGCGGGCCGGGGTCAGGGAGCCAGCGGGCGCCAGGGCGCGCGCGGGTCGGTCCCGCGGGCGCTCGCGCTGGTCTCGACGGCGTAGCGCGGGGCGCTCGGTTGATCGGCGCGCGGGGCGCTCGGTTGATCGGCGCGCGGGGCGCTCGGTTGATCGGCGCGCGGGCCCTCATCCGGGACGTCCGACGGCGGCACCCGGCCGAGGTAGCGGTGACCGGTCAGCCGGCACCAGGCGGGCAGGTCGATCGGGGCGACCGGGTCGGTGGTCTCGAGCACCACCCGGGTGCCGTCCGGCAGGTCGGCCACCGCGCGGGCCAGCAGGATCAGCAGCCGGGCGCAGCCGAGGTCGCCGCCGCGGAGCAACCAGCCGTCGGCGCCGAGCGACTCGAGCCGCCCAGGCTCCCCGTCCCGGCCGGCACCGCCGCCGGACCGGGGTGCGGCGGTACGCCGGTCGACGGGCTCAGGCATCGGTGGTCGGCGTCCCCTACGGTGAGTGCGGACAGGTCGCACGGCTGCGAAGGAGTTCCCATCATGACGCTCACCGAGCCGGTCGCCGCAGCGGCACCGCTGTTGGACGGTCCCGCGTTGTGGCCGGCCCAGGCCCACCTGCCCACCGTGCTCGGCCGCCAGGTGGTGATCGCACGCGGCGAGGGCAGCTACGTGATGACCACGGACGGACGCCGGCTGTTCGACGGCACCGCCGGGCTCTGGCACGCCAACGTCGGGCACGCGCACCCGGTGCTGGCCGAGGCCGCCCGCCGGCAGATGCTGACGCTCGAGACCTACCACATCTTCGCCCGGTTCGTGAACGACCAGGCTCTGGCACTGGGGGAGCGGCTGGCGGCGATCGCCCCGATCGCCCGGCCGAAGGTGATCTTGAACTCGGGCGGCTCGGACGCCATCGACGTGGCCTGCAAGCTGGCCCGCCGGCACTGGCAGCTGGCCGGCCGACCGGACAAGACGATCATCCTCAGCCGCGAGTTCTCCTACCACGGGCTGCACGCCTACGGCACCAGCATCGCGGGGCTCGACATGAACCGCGAGGGGTACGGCACCGACTCGCTGGTGCCGGAGACCGCACGGGTGCCGCTGCACGACGCCGACCAGGTGGCCAAGGTGATCGCCGAGCACGGCGCCGAGCGGATCGCCGCGATCGTCACCGAGCCGATCCAGGGGACGGGCGGGGTCAACCCGCCCCACGACGGCTACCTGACCGAGCTGCAGGAGCTCTGTCGCCAGCACGACATCCTCTTCGTGCTCGACGAGGTGATCACCGGGTTCGGGCGCACCGGGCAGATGTTCGCCGCGCAGCGCTACGGCCTGGACCCCGACCTGATCACCTTCGCCAAGGGCGTGACCTCGGGGTACGCGCCGCTCGGCGGGGTGCTGGTCGCCCCGCGGGTCTGGGAGGCGTTCTACCGCGACAGCCCGGACACCCCGGTGTTCCGGCACGGGGCCACCTACGCCGGGCACGCGACGGCGTGCGCCGTCGCGCTGGCCCACCTCGACCTGCTCGAGGCCGAGCGGCTGGTGCCGCGGGTCGCCGAGCTCGAGGGCCGGCTGCGCACCGAGCTGGACGCGCTGGCCGCGCGCCAGCCCGGGGTCGCCGAGGTGCGGGTGGCCGGTTTCCTCGGCGGGGTGGCGCTGGTCGACGAGATCGCGGCCACCGACGTGGCCGACGACCTGATCGAGCTCGGGTTCGTCAGCCGGCCGCTGCGCGGCAACACGCTGCAGCTCAGCCCGCCGTTCATCACCACGGACGCCGAGCTGGCCGCCTTCGTCGCCGCCGTCGACCAGGCCGTCTCGGCCCGGCTCGCCCGCGGCTGACCGGAGCCCAGGCGCGCGGCACGGGCTCCGCTCGCGGCAGCGGCTCAGAGGTCGGCGACCGCCGACCGCCAGATCTCGGCCAGCGCCCGGTGCCCGCGCGGCGTCGGGTGGACGCCGTCGGCGGCCAGCGTGGCCGTGCCCTCCTCGTGGGCGCGGGCGTTGAGCAGCTCGTCGGTGCGGATCAGCAGCGCGCCGTGGTCGGCGGCCAGGTCGCGGACCACCGCGATCTTGGGGTCGAGGTCCTCGCGCCAGGTGGCCTGGTCGGCGGTCACCGGCAGCAGGAACGGCTCCATCAGCACCACCCGCGCGGTGATCAGGTCGAGCTGCTCGAGCAGCCGGGCGTACCCGTCGTGGAAGTCGGCGGTCGTCGTCGGGTCGTCGGAGTCGTAGCGCCGCCAGGTGTCGTTGATCCCGATCATCACCGAGACCAGCTCCGGCCGGTGCGCGGCGACGTCGCGGTCGAGCCGGGCCAGCAGGTCCGGGAGCCGGTTGCCGCCGATCCCGGTGTTGACCACCGTGGCCCCGGCCAGGGCCGGGTCGGCGGCGAGCAACGCGACGTAGCCCTCGCCGAGTCCGCTCGGATCGGCGCTCCGGCCCGCGTCGGTGATGCTGTCGCCGGTGAACACCACGGTGCCTGAGATCGTCACCCGGCCACGCTAGACAACGCGACCTGAGTGCCCGGTCGCGGGCCGGGAGGTCGGGGCCGGGCTCGGCCGCACGGCGGCGGATCCCGGTGGACGGCGTCAGCGTGGGCCACCTACCCTCGGACCCGGCGACGCGGTGTGACCCACGCCACGCACCTGATCTGCCCCGCAACGCTTGGCCGGGGCGGTTGAATGGGACCAGCCGACCGGTGCGATCCCGGGCGCGCGGCGGGAGGAGGTGCCCGATGAGCCAGGTCATCATCTACAACCTCGACGGTGAGCTGCTCGGCACCGTCACCCTCAAGCACGCCATCAAGATGCTCTACCGGCAGGTCGCCCAGGTCCACGAGTCGGTGCCCGGCGAGATGTACGGGCCCTACCCGCGACCGCGCGCGGTGATGCTGCTGCACTACGTCTACGCCCGGTGGCGCTGGGAGCGGAAGGGCCGGGTGCCGTACTCCAAGCAGGGGGTGATGCGGCGCGACCGCCACCGCTGCGCCTACTGCGAGAAGCCGGCCACCACCGTCGACCACGTCATCCCGCGCTGTCAGGGCGGCAGCACCGACTGGCTCAACGTGGTGGCCGCCTGCGAGCGGTGCAACTGCGCCAAGGGCGGGCTGACCCCGGACCAGGCCGGCATCGCGCTGCGGCACCTGCCGTTCGTCCCGGTGTTCACCGACATCTGGGGACGCTGACCCCCGGGCGTCCGGCGCGCCTAGGGTGACCGGGTGCCGCCCGCCGACGCCCCCCGCGCCCACCCGGTGCTGGTGCTGCTCAACGGGCCACCCGGGTGCGGCAAGTCCACGCTGGCCACCCGGTACGCGGCCGACCACCCGCTGACCCTGGCTCTCGACATCGACCGGGTGCGGGCGATGCTCGGCGACTGGCGCCGGCACCCGACCGAGGCCGGGCTGGCCGCCCGCGAGCTGGCGCTGGTCGCTGCGCGGACGCACCTCCGCGCCGGGCACGACGTGGTCGTGCCGCAGCTGCTGGCCCGGCCCGACTTCCTGGTCCGGCTCGAGCGGCTGGCCGCCGAGGTCGGGGCGCCGTTCGTGGAGATCGTGCTGCTCGACACCCGCGAGGCGGCACGTCGCCGGTTCGTCGATCGGACCGCTCGGGCGGAGACCCGTGACCACGTCGAGGCGGCGGCCGCGCTCGACGCCGCCGGTGGACTGGACGAGCTCGACGCGATGTACGACCGGCTGGTGGCGATGCTGGCCGACCGCCCGGCCGCGCACCGCGTGCCGAGCGTCGAGGGCGACGTGGACGGCACCTATGCCGCGGTGCTGGCCGTCGTCCGGGACGCCGTCGCGGAGGCTGCTCGCCGGGACCGTCTCACCTGACGGACACCCGGGTTGCCCCGGCTGGGAACGCCTGGGTACCTTCAGCACCAGATTTTCCGGCGGGGGCCGTGGGTAGCAGTGGGGGCCCCTGTTCTGGAAGATCTTTTTTGTTTCTGGGGATCGATTCCGGGGTTGGAATCACCGGGGAAGTGTCCGCAAGGCGCGTCGAGGGAGCGCGCCACCCAACAGCCTTCCACTTCAGGAGTCCCTTCCGTGTCGACCCTCCGCTCCGTTCGTCGTCCCGTTTTCCCCCGTCGTCCCGCTCTCGCCCTGGTCGGTGGCACCGCTCTCCTCGGTACCGTCGCCGCCGGCCTGATCGGCGCGGCCCCGGCGCAGGCCGTCGCCTGGCCGGACAAGATCACCAACGTCTCGATCGTCTCGAGCTCGCCGGGCACCTTCACCGTCCGCTGGTCGCAGAGCGGCAAGAACACCACCGGCTACCGGCTCGAGACCGGGCTCAACCCGTTCAGCAAGACCAACAGCCAGATGCCCTACACCGGCCGGCACAGCCACGTCTTCCTGATCGACAAGAACGCCCGCTCGTTCACCTTCTCCGCCTCGCAGCTAGCCGCCGCCGGCGCGCCGTTCGGCAGCGGGAACCAGGTCTACTTCCGGCTCTCCGCGCTCAACAACACCCGCACCGGAACCCAGGCCCGCAACTGGGCCTACCTGCAGGCCGGCATCCCCCAGGCCCCGAGCTACCGCGGCGAGACCGTCCGGATCGGCACCTTCAACGTCCGCACCGCCACCGGCGCCGGCCGCGCCTGGCCCTCGCGGGTGGTCGACGTCGCCAAGCAGCTCCGCTACTACAACGCCGAGGTCTACGCGCTGCAGGAGCTCAACGTCGGCCGCGCCGACGGCAAGAGCGGCTCGCTCAACGGCACCCAGCGGCAGACCCAGAGCCTGGTCAGCCAGCTGAAGCGGACCGGCGCCGGCAAGTACCGGTTGGTCCGGACCACCCCGTACGTGTCGCCCGACGCCAAGGTCAACACCCAGGGGGAGCGGATCCTCTACGACAGCACCCGGATCCGGCTGCTCAGCAACTGCCCCGACACCCAGCCGCGGCACGGCTGGAACAGCTCCTGCAGCATCCGGCTGCCGATCCGGTCCAACGACCCCTCGACGATGACCCGCTTCGCCGGCTACGCCAAGTTCCAGGACAAGACCACCGGCAAGCAGTTCTGGTTCGTCTCGGTGCACCTGGACGACCGGCACACCGGCTCGGCGGCCAACCAGCGCTCGCTCAACGCGCTCCGCGGCGCCCAGATCGCCAAGGTGCAGAGCGTGATCAACGGCCTCAACACCCAGCACCTGCCGGTGATCATCGCGGGCGACTACAACGCCTGGCAGAACGACCGGGCCGGCGACGCCTCGCACGACGCCCTGGTCTCGGCCGGCTACACCGACAGCTACGCGGCCAGCAAGGTCGTCCGCGGCCAGTACGCGACCTTCAACGACTTCGCCACCACGGTGAAGCCCGGGGTCAACAACTTCGGCACCCGGCTGGACAAGATCATGTTCCGCGGGTTCACCGGGTCGGCGACCTGGAACAACGTCGTCAAGGTCACCGACACCCGGCGCGCCTCCGACCACAACCTGGTGGTCAGCGACCTGGTGTACTGACCGAACGATCACGGCCGGTCCGCGGACCGGCCGCCCGAGACGGATGGATGTGGATCCGGCCCGGTCGCCTCACCCCCCGGTGAGCGCGGCCGGGCCGGAGTCGCGTCGGATGTCGATCACGTGCCCGGTCTGGGCCGAGAGCAGCACGTCGAGCGAGCGGCGGGCCACCTCGGTCGAGCTCAGCAGCGTGCCCGCCGGCTCGTCGCCGAAGGCGCGCACCCGCATCGGGGTGGCGGTCCGCTCGGGGTTGACGCAGTTGACCCGCACCCCGCTGCCCGCCCACTCGTCGGCCAGCGCCTGGGTCAGGTTGACCACCGCCGCCTTGGCCGAGGAGTAGAGCGAGTAGCCGGACCGTCCGCGGGTGTAGGAGGAGGAGGTGAAGTAGAGCAGCGAGCCGCCGGTGGCCGCGAGGTGCGGGAAGAACTCCTGGCCGATGAAGATCGGGCCGAGATAGTTGATCTCCGTGGCGTTGTAGATCGTCTCCTCGCTGGTCTCGGCCAGCGCGCTGATCGGCAGCACCCCGGCGGTGTTGACCACGAAGTCGACCCGGCCGGTCTGGTCGAGCACGCTGCGGGCGGCCGCGGCGACGTCGGCCCGCTTCTCCACGTGGGTGTCGGTGGCCGAGCGCGAGAAGGTGAACACGGCGGCGCCGTGGCTCCGGGCCAGGGCGGCGATGTCGCCGCCGATCCCGTACGAGCCACCGAAGACGACCATCGTCCGTCCCGCGAGCGCCTCGGCGTACTGGGCGTCGGTCAGCGTGTCCGGCTGGTCGGCGGAGGTGAGCTGGAAGAGCTTGTCGGCGATGTAGACGTCGATCGGCTCGGTGACCTTCATGTTGCGCTCGTGTCCGGCGACCACCGCGATCGGGACCTCGGGCAGATAGCGCAGCACCACGGTGCAGTCGTCGGTGGCGGTGAACGAGGGGTCCTGGGCGGCCTTGGCGTAGGCGGCCCGGATCACCGAGAGCCGGAACGACTGCGGGGTCTGTCCGCGGCGCAGCAGCGGCCGGGCCAGCACGTCGGTCAACCGGGCGTCGATCGCGCCGTCCCCCGGAGCGCTCCCGGCCGGCTGGTCGACCTGGATGACGGTGTCGGCCGAGGGGATCGCGGTGTCGACGGCGGCGTAGCTCTGCAGCGCCTCGACGTTCGCGGCGATGATCGTCTGCGAGACCAGCGGCCGGACCGCGTCGTGGAGCACCACGTTGCAGTCCTCGTCGGGACCGAGCCCCTCGGCGATCGCGGCCAGCGCCGCCGCGGTGGTGTCGTTGCGGGTGCCGGCCCCCTCGAGGATCCGGCTCACCTTGGTGAAGCCCCCGGTGCGCACGATCGACCGGACCGGGTCGAGGTGACCCGGCGTCATCATGATCACGATCTCGTCGATCAGCGCCGAGGCGTGCAGCGCGGCCAGGGTGTGCTCGATGATCGGCTTGCCGGCGATCTTGATCAGCTGCTTGGGGATGTCCAGCCCGACCCGGGTGCCGGTGCCACCGGCCAGCACCACCGCGACGTTGCGCAGCCGGGGCGTGGTCGGGTCGGTGTCCTGCGAACTGCTCATCCGGCGAGCCTAGCGTCGGCGCCCGGCCCGGGCTGCGGCGCCGCGCGGCCCGCGTGGTCGTCCTGACCGTGGGCCCGGTCACCCATTAACCTCACGCGGGTGACGGAGGTGAGGAAGTCGGGTCGTGCGACCGCAGCGGACCCGGTCGGGGCGCTGACCCGCCGGGCCGTGGGTCTGGCCCGGCGCGGCTGGACGCGCGCCCCGGCCCCGGCCCGCCGAGTGGCCCGCGCGCTCGCGCGCCGCGCCGGGCTGCGCCGCGGCTCGCACGCTCCGCCGGCGGTCCGGCGCCCGCCGGCGCCGGCCGGCCGGCGGGCCCTGACCAGCCGGCTGCACTCTCTGGTCCTCCGACCCGACGGCCGGCTGGCTCTCGAGGGCTGGGCGTTCCGGCTCGGTGCCGACGACCCGCCGGGGACCGCGCTGGTCGCGGTCGGCCCGAAGGGGACCGCGCCGGTGCCGATCCCGCTCACCCGGGTCCCCCGTGAGGACGTCAACACCAGCGACGACGACCGCAACCGGGACCGGTCGGGCACGGCGTTCACCGCGGTCGTCGACCCGGCCGCGCTGGCCGACGCGGACCCCGAGGCCGATCACCAGTGGCGGATCGAGGTGGGGCTGCTCGCCCGCGCCGACGCGGACGCCGCGGGCTCGGGCCCGCAGCCGGAGCGGACCGAGCCGTTCGGCCGGGCGGACCGGTACGCCTCGACCGGACTGGTGAGTCCGGTGCGGCACGGCGACCGGGTGGTCAGTGTCCGGACCGGTGGACGCGAGGGCTTCGTGGTGCGGGTGGAACGGCCGGCGGTGCTGGTCGACCGGATCACCGACGACGGACCGGTGGTGGTGCACGTCCAGACCGCAGGCGGGTTCCGGCCCGTCCGCGCGCTGGCGGTCCGCGAGGACGAGCCACACGGCCGGGCCGACCACGTCCGGCTGGGGTACCGCCGGGGTCGGGTGCTGGTCGACCCGGCCCGGCTGGTGCCGGAGCCGAGTCGCTGGCGTCTCGAGCTGGTCGACGCGCTGGGCCGGCACCGGGTGGCCCGTTGGGCGTCGCCGGACGGGAACGCCGAGCTGCTGACCACCACCGGCGCCGGGACCACCCGCCTCGACACCGGCGACGACGCGGTGCTGCGGATCGAGCGCGGCACGGGCGCCGCGCTGGTCACCGACGTCCGGCTCGACGGTGCGGACGCAGCAGCCGAGCGGTTGCTGGTCCGGGTGAGCGGTCTCGGGAAGACGGTGCCGACTGCGGACGCGTTCCGCCTGGTCGGCCCGCGGCAGACCATCACCGCCGAGCGGGTCGACGTCGAGGACGCCCCGGGCGACCGTCCGGCCGGCGCGCTCACCGTGGCCTTCACCCTGCGCGCCGCGAGCGGTTTCGGCGGGCCGGTGCTGCCGCCCGGGACGGGGCGCTGGGAGCTGGAGGTCAGCCACCACGGCCGAGAGCCGGAGGGCGTCCGGTTGTCGCGTCGGCTGGCCGGCCGGCTGGGCGACTGGATGGTCGGCCCGTCGGTCCGGGTCCGCGCCGAGCGGACGGCGCAGGACGCCCTGGCGTTCCGGATCAGCCCGACCCGACCCGTCGGCGAGGCCGGCCGGTTCCGGGCGATCGAGCTGAGCAGAGCCAGCCGGACCGAGAGCCGGCTGCTGCTCGACGCGGTGCTGTTCGCCAGCTTCGACGGCCGCTCGGTGGGCGACAACCCGGCGGCGATCCGGCACGAGCTGGTCCGTCGCCGGCCCGACCTGACCGAGTACTGGGTGGTGGCCGAACACTCGGTGCCCGTCCCCGACGGGGCGGTGCCGGTGCTCGACCGCAGTCGCGAGTTCTACGAGCTCCGCAGCCGCGCTCGGTGGTTCGTGACCAACGCGTTCCCCGACGGGCAGTTCCTCCGCCGCGACGGCCAACGGGTGCTGCAGACCTGGCACGGCACCCCGCTCAAGCGGCTCGGCACCGACCGGATCGGGTTCGCGGACACGGACCAGCGCCGGCGGGCGCTGGCCGACCAGACCGCGCAGTGGAGCTGGTTGATCTCGCAGAACCCGCACAGCACCGAGGTGTTCCGCCGGGCCTACCTCTACGAGGGGACCGTCGCCGAGATCGGCTATCCCCGCAACGACGCGCTGACCCGGCCGCTCACCAAGGACGAGGACCGCGAGCTCCGGTCGCGGCTCGGGCTCGCGCCGGCGGAGCCGGTGGTGCTGTTCATGCCCACCTGGCGCGAGACCGGCGACGACGCCATCACGGGTCTCGACCTCGACTGGCTGGTCCGCGGTCTGGGCGGCGGGCACCGGGTGCTGGTCCGCGGACACGCGAACACGGTGGCCGCCGGGCGCGACGTGCGGGCCGACCGGGTGGTCGACGTGACGACCTATCCCGAGCTGTCGGACCTGCTGCGGTTGGCCGACGTGCTGGTCACCGACTACTCCTCGGTGATGTTCGACTACAGCGTGACCCGCCGGCCGATGGTCTTCTTCGTCCCCGACCTCGAGGCCTACGCCGGACGCGACCGCGGGGTCTACTTCGATCTGGCCGACCGCGCACCCGGTCCGCTGGTGACCAGCACCGACGCGGTGGTCGAGGAGATCCGCCGGGCCGCCGGTGGCGTCCCGCCCGAGCACGCCGAGGCCTACGCCCGGTGGGTGGCCGACTTCAACCCCTGGGACGACGGCGGCGCCTCCGCCCGGGCCGTCGACCTGCTGCTCGCCGACTGATCCTTGGTGCCCTGAGTCGAAGGGCGAGGGCGCTTCGACGAGCTCAGCGCACGGACACACCGCACCCTGAGCCTGTCGAAGGGCAGGAGCACGCGCTTCGACAAGCTCAGCGCACGTTGTTACCCAGGAGCGCGCTTCGACAAGCTCAGCGCACGTTCCGCACCAGGGTGCCCTGAGTGCACCACACCCACCGCGCCCTGAGCCTGTCGAAGGGCAGGAGCGCGCGCTTCGGCGAGCTCAGCGCACGTTGTTACCCAGGAGCGCTTCGACAAGCTCAGCGCACGTTCCTCGCGGGCTCAGCGGTCCCGGAGGAAGACCCGGTCGACCAGCCGTTCGGCGGCGTGGCCGTCGTCGAGGTCGGTGTAGGTCGTACGGAACCGCGCGTAGGCGTCGGCGTACTCGCTCCGGACGCCGTCCAGGTCGGCCAGCGCGGCGGCCACCTCGGCCGTGCTGACCAGCATCGGTCCGGGCGCGGTCGGCGCGTAGTCGAACAGGCTGCCCCGCGCGCTCTCGGTCCACAGCTTCAGGTCCGGCACCATGAACAGCATCGGCTTGCCGGTCAGGCTGTAGTCGAACCGTAGCGAGGAGTAGTCGAGGATCGCGCAGTCCGAGGCCAGGCAGAGGTCGTTGATGTCGGGGTAGTCGGTCACGTCGAGCACCGTGCCGCGCGACCCGACCCGACTGGCCACCCGGGCGTTGAAGGCGTGCCCGCGGACCAGGATCACCCAGTCGGGTCCGAGCTCGGCGGCCAGCCGCCGGGTGTCGAGGAAGTCGACCATCGGCGCCCGGACGTCGTTCTGCGCCAGGTGGTCGCGGAAGGTCGGGCCGTAGAGCACCACCTGCTGGTCGGGCCGGATCCCGAGCCGACGCCGGACGTCGTCGCGGATCGCGCCGGCCTCCGGGCTCTGCAGCACGTCGTTGCGCGGGTAACCGATCTCGAGCGCCTCGTTCGGGAAGCCGAACTCGCGGACCAGCGGCTCGGTGCCGTAGGTGGCGGGGGAGACCAGGTAGTCCCAGTCGGCGGCCCGCTCGAGGTAGGAGCGGATGTGCGCGACGTCGCGGTGCTGCCAGGCCCAGTGCGACTGCCCCATCTGCTTGAACGGGTAGCCGTGGAAGGTCTGGATCTGCACCTGGTGCGCGGGCTTCCGGTGGTAGATCGCCTGGTGCATGTTGTCCATGTAGAACTCGGCGTCGTGCAGCAGCCGGTACCACTCGGCGCTCTCGTGGATCACCGGGATGCCGCCCTCGGGGACGGCGACCGACCGGTCCTTGACCGCCCAGTAGAGGGTGTGGCCGGTGCCGCGACGGCGCAGCTCGCGGTGCACGGCCAGCGGGTTGCAGCTGCAGGTCTCCCCGAAGTACGACCGGAACAGCACCGCCCCGCGCTCGAACTCGGGGCTGGGGAGCCGTGCCGCCAACCGGTTCTGCAGCCGCTGCTGCGGCCGCGCACCCGCCTCGTCGACGGTCTGCGGCAGCACCAGCCGGAGCCGCAGGCCGAGCGGCGCCGCGGCCTGGAGCCGCCCCTGGACGTCCGGTCCGGTGACGTCGACCGGCAGCCGGGACTGGGCGGTCGAGGCCAGCTCGACCACGTAGGCCGAGTCGGCGTCGTCGGGATCGGCCGGGCTCACCCCGGCCGCCCGAATTGGCGACGACTCGGGCGCCGGGTCGACGGCCCGTGCCGCGAGCCGGTAGTCGCCGACCGGGAGCGGGCGGACGCCGGTCAGCCACGGATCGGCGGCCAGCGGCAGCTCGGCCTCGAAGCGGCCACCCGGTCCGGGCCGGACCACGGCCGTCGTCGCCGCGTACGGAGCGGCGAGCCGCAGCTCGACCGCGCCCGCGCCGCCGGTGACCACCCCGGACAGCCGGACCACGGTGGTGCCCGGCGCGCCGGCCCCCTCGACCTCTCCGGGCGTCCCGACCGGCGCCGGGACGACCACCGCGAGCTCCTCGACCAGCACCGTGCGGGGCTCGTCGACCACCACCAGGTCGCGGTCGACGCCCAGCCGGAGCCGGGTGCCGGACGCACCGAGGTCGGGAAGCACCGTCGGGTCGGGGACGGCGAGTGCGGTGCGGCGCCCGTCCAGCCCGACCACCCACACCGTCCAGAGCACCGGGCCGGCCCGCCGGACCTCGGGGACCTCGACCGCGGCGTCCGCGGTCTCACCCGGGTCGACCGGTCCGGCCGCCCGCCGGTCAGCGCGCCCGGGCGCCTCGGGGTCGGGCACCGTGACCGTGACCCGGGCGGCACCGTCCTCGAGCCGGACCGGCACCCGGACGGCCGGCGCCTCGCGGGCCGACCGGCCCAGCTCAACCTCACGCGGGACGAACCCGTCGGCGCCGCGCACCGCCAGCTCGAGCCGGCGGTCGGTCAGCACGGCGGACACCAGCGTGGCCAGCGTCGGCTCGACCCGGACCTCCAGCCCGTTGCGGTTGGTGAAGCTCAGCTCGGCGCGGCGACCGTCCGGCAGGAAGGTCCCCGGGAGCAGCCGGCTCCCGCCGGGGGTCTGCAGACCACGCAGCGTCCCCTCGCGGACGAAACCGGCCAGCTCGGTGCGCAGGTCGAGGCGCCAGCGGTCCACCGCGGTCCGCGCCGCCTCGCCGACCCCGGCGGTCGACCCCGGCAGGGCCGCGACGTCCACGGTCAGGGTGAAGCAGCAGTTCTCGTAGTCCGCGTAGCGGTGCCGGGTGGCGACGGTGACCGCCGGGTCCGGCGTCACGTCGGCCGGGAGCTCGACCGACGGGCGGCCCAGTTCCTTGTGGGTGGGCCCGACCGGCACCAGCACCGCCGTCTGGGTGACGGTGGGTGCGGCACCGTCGCCCGGCTGGTCGGCCGGGTCGAGCGGGTCGGGTGCGGCGGCGCTGACGTTGTCGACGTAGGACCAACCGCGCACCTCGAGCCGGCCGTCCTCCAGCCACCGCACCCCGGTGATGCCGGTGATCTGCCCGAGCTGGGTCTCGGTGAGCTCGAGCAGCGGGTCGTCCCAGGCCAGACCGAGCGCCTCGCGGGCGTCGAACTGGACGAACGCGCGGCCGTCGCGGACCAGGGTGGGGACGTTCTTCGGGTTGTCGTGGCCGAGCCCGACGAAGTCGATCGCCGCCTCGCGCTCGCCCTCGGTGACCAGCCGGATGGCCAGCCGGTGCTGGGCCGGGACCTGCGCCCAGACCTGCGGGTTGGCCTGCGCGACCAGTCGGCGCAACCCGTCGGTCAGCACCGCCCAGAACTCGTCGTCGGCGTGCTGGGCCGACTTGATCGACAGCGGGAAGTCGTTGCCGAGCAGCTGGGCCAGCCGGACGTCGTGGCCGAGGGTGGCTCCGGCCCGGGTCAGCTCGGCGAGCGAGTTGAAGGCGGCGTCGAGCCGGGCCCGCAGGTCGTCGATCGCGACCCGCTGCTGGGTGATCGAGGATCCGTCGTGCCGGATCCGCCAGTTGACCGTCACCTTGGCCAGCAGGTCGAAGTGGTCGGCCAGCGCGTAGGCCCGGGCCGAGACCGCCTGGTCCTCGTAGAGCACGCCCTCCGGGAAGCGGAAGTGGTGACGGTTCCAGAAGTCGCGGCGGTAGCACTTGGACCAGGCGACCGCGTTGACCAGGATGTCCGGCGACTCGGCCAGGGTCGTCGCGTACTTGGTGCGGCGGTGCGCAGCCCGGATCCAGGGCGCCGCGCCCCAGGTGCCGCCGGCGTTCATCCGCCGGTACGACGACACCGCGAAGTCCGAGCCGCTGCGGCGCAGCGCCCGCATGTAGCTGGCGATCGCGTCGAGCTCGAGCACGTCGTCGGAGTCGACGAACATCAGGAAGCGTCCGCGCGCCTTGGCCGCACCGACGTTGCGGGCCGCGCCGAGCCCGGCGTTCGCCTGCCGGATGATCTCGATCCGCGGGTCCCGGCCCGCGTAGGCGCGGAGCACGTCGATCGAGTCGTCCGGTGAGCCGTCGTCGACGCAGATGATCTGCAGCCGGCGGTAGGTCTGGCCGACGAGGCTGTCGAGGCACTCGGGCAGGAACGCCTCGACGTTGTAGACCGGTACGACGATGCTGACCAGCGGCTGGACGAACCGGGACTCGAAGGCCCGGCGGGCCAGCGGTAGCCCGGCCCGGCCGGCCCGGCGGACCACGTACTGCGCCCGCGGCGGCAGCCGGTTGACCCCGGTCTCGGAGAACTCGCGGGCCCGGTCGACGAGCGTGCGGACCAGCGAGGTCACGCCGTCGCCGTCCGGGCGGGTCTGACGGAGGGGCGCCCCGGCAGGACGGGTACGGCGGCCATCGGGCGGAACACGGCCCCGACCCTAACGCAGCGGTCCGCCGAGGACCGGGTGCCCGGCCGCCGGCTCAGTCGGCGGCTCAGTCGGCCGCTCAGTCGCCCGCTCAGTCGGCGGCTGGGGCGTCGCCGCGCGGGACGAACACCGCGTCGACGAGCCGGGCCGAGGCGTGCCCGTCCTCGAGCTCGAGGAACCGGGACCGGAAGTCGGCGTAGGCCGGGGCGTGCTCCTCGACCACCCGCGGCAGGTCGGCCAGCGCCTCGACCACCTCGTCGGTGGTCCGGACCAGCGGACCGGGTGCGCTGCCGGCGAAGTCGAACAGCCAGCCGCGGGTCTCCTCGTACAGGTCGAGGTCGGGGACGTGGAAGATCATCGGCTTGCCGGTGACCCCGAAGTCGAACCGGAGTGAGGAGTAGTCGGCGATCACCGCGTCGGCGGCCAGGTACAGGTCGGCCACCTCGGGGTAGTCGGTGACGTCGACGACGCGCTCGCGGTCGCCGACCCGGGCCGCCACCCGGGCGTTGAACGCGTGCCCGCGGACGAGCACCACCACGTCGGGCAGCGCGGCGGTCAGCCGGTCGAGGTCGAGGAAGTCGACCAGGGCCGCGGTGTGGCCGTCGGTGGACAGGTAGTCCCGGAAGGTCGGTGCGTAGAGCACGGCGCGCTGCCCGGGTTCGAGCCCGAGCGAGGAGCGGACGGCGGTGCGCAGCGGTCCGGCGTCGGCGGAGTTGAGGACGTCGTTGCGCGGGTAGCCGACCTCGAGCACCTCGCCGTCGTAGCCGAAGTCGCGCTGGAGCAGAGGCGTCGCGTAGCCGGCGGGGGAGACCAGGTAGTCCCACTCGGCGGCGCGTCGGGCGTAGGAGTCGATCCGTTCCTGCGACAGCCCGGTCTGGCGCCACAGCGGCAGGCCCATGGTCTTGAACGGGTAGCCGTGGAAGGTCTGCATCAGCACCTGGCCCGGGGTCTTGTGGTGCCACAGCGGCTGGAACATGTTGTCGAGGTAGTAGCGGGCGGTGGTGATCAGCTCGTACCAGGCGGTGCTGCCCCAGACCACCGGGATGCCGCCCTCGGGCACGGCGACCGACCCGTCGCGGACGCCCCAGAAGATGTCCAGGTCGGCGCCGCGGCGGAGCAGCTCGCGGTGCACCCCGACGCCGTTGCAGACCGCCTGCTCGCCGAAGTAGGAGTGGAACAGCACGGCCCGGCGCAGTGGCTGCGTCGCCCGGCCCGGTCCGTAGCGTTCGAGCAGCCGGCGCTGGGCGTGGTTGGTCGACTCCGCCGGCGCCAGCGGACGCTCGATCTTCACCTCGGGTGCGCCCCGCGGTGCCTGGGTGATCCGCACCCGCGGGAGCGGGACCGTCGCCTCCGGGGTGAGCGCCGCCTCGACGTCGGGCTCCTCGGCGCCGGGCTCGGCGGAGCGGACCGGCAGCGGCATCCCGGTCCGCAGGCCGGGGTCGACCCGGACCGGGACGCGGGTGCCATCGGCGTGCTCGGCCGCCAGCTGGTAGGTGCTCGACGGCAGCGCGAGGTCACCGAACCGCCAGCTCCGGCGGTGCAGGGGGACCTCGGCGGTCCATCCCCGGGCGTCGCGGACCAGCGGGACGGCGGCGCCGCGACCCTTGCTGTTGGCCAGGAAGGCGACTACGTCGTCGAGCGCGTCGGGACCAGCGAGGTCGGCCCCGGCGTCGAGACCGAGCCGGACCGGGAAGGACTCCGCGCCGGCCGTCCCGACGGCCTCGAGCACCAGCCCGGGGACGCGCTCGACCAGCCCGAACCGACCCCACCGGGTGGGGGCGGCGGCCAGCGTCCCGCGGACGCCGACGGCCGTCGTCTCGGTGGTCTCCGGGGCGAGGTGGCGGGCGTGCAGCCGGCGTCCCTTGCGGTCGAGCACCCGGATCCGCCAGCCGGTCAGGCCGGCCGGGGTGGGCGCCTCGGGCAGGGTCAGGGTGAACCGGGACCCGTCTTCCCCGGCGTCGAGCGCGGCGCGGACCGGGCCGACGCCGATCGCCGCCGGCCCGGTCGGGGTGGCCAGCACCGCCTCGAGGTCGTCGGGTCCGAGCTTGCCGAGGCTGCGGACGCGCCCGGACACGGTCCGGCCGGTGACGTCCACGTCGTCGATCTCGACCGGCAGCCGCTCGTAGCCGAGGGTGAGGGCGACGTGCTCGACCAGCTCGGCGCTCAGCACGCCGCGGGGCGCCGGCCCGGCGACGAGCGCCGCGGCGCCGGCCCGCTTGCTGACCTCGCTGACCGGCTCGGTCACCTCGAAGCCGGCCGCGCGCACGGTGAGCACGAGGTCGAAGGCGTCCCGGTCCTTCACGTCGAGGCCCGAGAGCCAGCGGCCGACCGGCAGCTCGACGTCGTAGCCCGCCCCCAGGTAGCCGGCGCTGCGGTCGTCGTTGGGCGGCGGCTGCACCGGGCGTTCGTGGCCCGGGCGCGACGGGTCGTCGGCGACCCGCAGCTCGGCGCCGGTGCGCCGGTGCACCAGCGCGACCTCGACCGCCACCGGGTGCTCGGTGGTGTCGACGTAACGGATCCCGGCCCAGCCGCGCAGCCGGAGCACCGCCTCCGCCGCCGGGTCGGGGCCCGCCGTCCCGCGGGACGGGGCGCCGTCGGGCGCCGACCAGGAGAGCTGGTGCAGGCTCTGGGTCAGCCGGAGCTGGCTGCGGTGCAGCGTGAAGAGCGAGTCGGGCAGCCCGAGCCCCGGGTCGCCCCGGAACGGCAGGTCGAGCAGCACCCCGTCCTCGACCACGCGGCTGGGGAACATCCAGAGCTTGTTCCCGGCCTGCTCGCCCCAGGCCTGGATCAGGTCCGGCCGGTCGCGCCGGGCGAACTCGATCAGCACCCGGCGGTGCGGCATGGTCTCGCGCCAGACGCCCGGCCCGGCGTCGTCGCTGAGCTCGACCACCGCCTCGCGCAGCCGCGACCAGTACGCCGGGTCGACGATGCTCGGGCTCTCCAGGTACCAGTGGAAGTGGACGTCGAACAGCGTCACCAGCCAGGCGTGGAAGACCACCTCCGGGACCGAGCGGCGCAGCGACTGCCAGCTGGCGTGCCAGGCGTCCACCCGGGCCTCGAGGTCGGCCAGGGTGGCGGTCTGCTGACTGATCGAGCTGCCGTCCTCGCGGCGGCGGTACTCGTAGACCACCTCGGGGACGACGGCGAGCGCGTCGGCCAGCCCGTACAGCTCGGTGATCAGCGGCTGGTCTTCGTAGGCGACGCCCTCGCGGAACCAGCGGTCCTGCTCGAGCCACCAGCTGCGCCGGAACAGCTTGCCGACCGAGTAGTTGTTGCGGACCAGGGCCGGGTGGTCGGCGATGGTGATGCCCCGGAGCTCACGGGCGTGCAGCACGTGCACCCAGCGCGGGGTCCAGCGCGACCTCTCGTCGAAACGGAGCAGGGCACCCACCACCAGCTGCTGGCCGCGGGCCCGGCCGAGCAGCTGGCGCAGCGCCTGCGGCGGCAGTAGGTCGTCGGAGTCGACGAAGGTCAGGAACCGTCCGCGGGCCCGGCGGACGCCGGTGTTGCGGGCCGCGCCGAGACCGGCGTTGGCCTGGCGGACGATCACCACGCGCGGGTCCTGCCGCGCGTGCCGCTGGGCGATGGCCAGCGAGCCGTCGGGGGAGCCGTCGTCGACGACCACGATCTCCAGGTCGGTCTCGGTCTGGGCGCGGATGCTGTGCAGGCACTCGTCGAGGTAGGCCTCGACGTTATAGATGGGGACGATCACGCTGACCTTGGGAGCGGGCAGCAGCACCGGGCGGCCGGCCACCCGGACCAGCCCGCGGTCGACCAGCCCGGCCAGCGTGCGGGCCCGCGGGTGCCGGCTGATCCGGCGGACCCGGGCGAGCACGGAGCGGACCACCGGCTGCCGGGCGAGACCGGCGGCCGGTCGGGCGCGGCCGGCCCCGCCTCGGCCGCTCGGTTCCCGCCCCGGAGCCGGTGCCGGTGTGGGCGTCCGGGTCGGGGTCGGCGCCGCGCTGCCTGGTGCCGGAGTGGTCGGCTCGGAGTCGGTCAACCGCCGTCCCTTCGTCTCGATCCGGTCGCCCCGGGTCCGGGGAGGTCGGCGCTGCAGCGCCGGAAAGCCGTTCGAGCATATCCACGGGAGCGCGGTCGGGTCGGCGCCTGCCGAGCCGGGCTGGCCTTCCTCTCATGGTTCGTCCCGGCTCCGCCTCATCGTTCGTCCCGGCTCCGCCGGTGGCCAGGCCCGGCCCTCGGACGCTCGCTGAGCCCCGGCGGTGGAACGGTCCTGGGACTCGGCCGCGTCCTCCGCTTAGGGTTCCGCGGTGGACAGCACCCGGCCGGACGTGAGCCCCGCTGCCCCGCCCGCCCGCCGGCTCGCGCTGGCCGCGTCGGCTGTGGCCGTCGGGGTGCTGGCGTTCCTGGTGCGGCTCGTCCCGGTGCTCCGCGGCCCCGGCGGGCTGACCGGCGTCTACGCCTACGACGACGGCGTCCACTTCGGTGCCGCGCTGGCCCTGGTCCAGGGTCGGCTGCCCTACCGCGACCTGCTGTTCCTGCAGCCGCCGGGGATCGTGCTCGCGCTCAGCCCGTTCGGGTGGCTCGCCCAGGCGGTCGGCGACCGCGAGGCGTTCGTCTGGGCCCGGCTGACCTGGATGCTGCTCGGCGCCCTGATCGCCGCGGGGGTCTGCCTGCTGCTCCGGCGCGCCGGCACGCCGGCGGCCCTGGCCGGCGGCGCCTTCTACGCCGTCTACTGGCCGTCCGTCGTCTCGGAGTGGACGACGATGCTCGAGGGACTGGCCAACGTCTTCGTGGTCGCCGCCCTCCTGCTGGCCGGGGTGGGCCGTCCCGCCGACCGCCGGGCGGGCCTGCCCGGACCCGCCACCGCGCTGCTCGCCGGGGTCTGTCTGGGGATCTGCACCGCCGTGAAGATCTGGGGCGTCCTCTTCGTGCTGGTGCTGGTCGGCTCGCTGGTCCTCCGGGCCCGGGCGGCCCGCGGCGCCGGGGCCGATCCCGGCGCCGGACGCCACGCGGGCGCGTGGTGCCTGCTCGGGGCGGCCGTCGGCGGGGCGGCCTGCGGCCTGCCGTTCCTGCTGGCCGCGCCGGCCGCGATGTGGCGGATGGTGGTCAGCGACCAGCTGGGCCGCCCGGCCGACCGCGGCCAACCGTTCGAACGGCTCGGGGTCTCGCTCGGGATGCCGGCCCGGCTGGTCGACGGGCCGTCCGCCGGGTGGCTGGTCGGCGGGGCCGGTCTGGTCGCGCTGGTGGTGCTGGTGCTGGCGGCGCGCGACCCGCGCTATCGCGTCGCTCCCGTGCTCGCGGCCGTCTTCGGGGTGCTGCTGGTCGCCGCCCCGTCCTTCTACCCGCACTACGCCGGGGTGCTCGGGGTGCCGCTGGCCGTGAGCCTGGGCGCGGCGCTCGGCGTGCTCCGGCCGCGACCGGGAACGGGCCGGAGGCGCCGGTCGGTCGCCCGGGCGGCGACCGCGGTGTTCGCGCTGGTCCTGGTCGGCGCGGTGGGCTGGACCGGGGTCACGCTGCGGACGAACGCCGCACCCGGTCCGGACACCCGGGTGGTGGACGCGCTCCGGTCGGCCCGCGGCTGCGTCACCGCGGACACCCCGGGACTGTTGATCCGGGCCGACGTGTTCAGCCGCAACCTCGACCGCGGCTGTCGGACGGTCGTCGACGTCACCGGGTACGCCTACGACCTCGACCCGGGCGGCGACGTCCCGCGGGTCGACAACCAGCGCTTCGCCGACGCCGTCCTCGGCTACCTGCGCAGCGGGGAGGTCACGGTGGTCAGTCGGCTCCGCCGCGGCGGCGACCTCTCCACGGCCCGCTGGCAGGTGATCGAGGACTGGCCGGTGGTGGTCCGGTCCGGGCGCTACGTCGTGCGGTCGCCGCGCTGAGCGACGGACCGGCCGGCGCAGATCCTCCCGCGGGGTGACGCGGCCGGTCCGGATCACCGCCCGCCCGCGGGCCGGCCGTTAGGGTCACGCCGTGCCCAGTCGTGCCGAGCCCGCCCGTCTCCCGGGGTCGGCGGCCGCACGTCCGGCGGCCGTCCGCGACCTCGGTCTCGACCTGCTGGTGGCGGCGCTGCTCGCGCTGGTCGCGGCGCTGGTGCTCGGTGCGGCACGGTCCGGTCGCGGCACCGCGGCCGCGGGGCTCCCGGGCCGCGCGGCGCTGGTGGTGCTGACCGCCGTCGCCGTCGTCGTGCTGGTCACCCTGGTGCTGCGCTGGCGGGCCGAGGTCCGCCGCGGATCGGGCACCGACCCGCTCGGGGTGTCGCCGCTGGCCCGGGGCACGCTGCTGCGCAGCGCCACCGTGCTGGTGGTGCTCTGCGGCTGGGCGGTGGACGCCGGCACCGCCCCGACCGACGCCCCGACCGACGCCATCAGCATCCTGGCCTGGGCCGGTCTGGCCGCGCTGGTGCTGACCGCGGCGATCGCCGCGGAGTCGTTCGTGCTGCGGCTGCTGCGGCTGCCGGTCCCGTTCGTCCATGGACTGCCGGGGGTCGACGGACCGCCGCCGGCCAGCAGGCTGGTGCCGTTCGTCGGGCTCGCCTCGGCCACCGCGACCGTGCTGGGGGCCCTGCTGGCCCTCGCGAGCGCTCCGGGCTGGAGCTGGCTGGTGCTCGCGGTGGTGGCCGAGTCCCCGGCGGTGCTGGTGGTGCTGCAGGCCCGCGCCCGCCGCCGGGCCGGTGCGGTCGCGCTCCGCCGGACGCCGGCGGCGCTGGCCGCCTGGGCGCCTGAGTTCGTGGTGTTCACCGCCCGGCCCGACGACGCCTCCTACCAGGTGACGATGTGGCTGCCCTATCTGCGCCGCACCGGTCGGCGGTTCGCGGTCATCACCCGCGACGCCCTCCCGGCCGAGGCGCTGGCCGCGCTGCCGGCCCTCGAAGGCGTCCCGGTGGTGTGCTGCCGGACCACCGCCGACCTCGAGGCCGCCCTGGTCCCGTCGCTGCGGGCGGCGTTCTACGTCAACGCGTCCTCCGGGAACGGGGCGCTGACCCGCTATCGGCACCTGCGGCACGTCTACCTTGGCCACGGTGACTCCGACAAGCCCCCGTCGTACAACCCGACGCACGCGATGTTCGACCTGGTCTTCGCCGCCGGGCCGGCGGCGATCCGGCGCTACGCCGAGCACGGGGTCCGGATCGACCCGGACAAGTTACGGGTGGTGGGCCGACCGCAGGTCGAGGCGGTGGAGCCGCCGCGCCGTCCGGCCCCCGGACCGGAGGACGCCGGGCTGCTGGTCCCGGTGGTGCTCTACGCGCCGACCTGGCGCGGGCACGTCAGCGAGACGGCGCTGTCCTCGCTCGACCGGGGTGAGGCGGTCGTCGAGGCGCTGCTGGCCCGCGGCGCGACGGTGGTCTTCCGGCCGCACCCGTTCAGCTACGACTTCGCCGAGGACGCCGCGACCGTCGCCCGGATCCACCGGCTGCTGGCCGCCGACGCCGACCGCACCGGCCGCGCCCACCTGTGGGGGGCAGCGGCCGAGACCGAGCGGACCGCGCTCGACTGCATGAACGTCTCCGACGCGATGGTCTCCGACGTCTCGAGCGTGGTGTCGGACTACCTGTTCTCGGGCAAGCCGTTCGCGATGATCGCCCCGCGGACGCTGACCGAGGTCGCCCCCGATCACCACGGCGGGCCGCCCGGGGTCGACCCCGGCGCTGACCCGCAGCAGCCGGTCGACCCGTTCGTGGCGGCCTACCCGATCGCCCGCGCCGCCTACCGGGTGGACGCCGGTCTGGAACAGCTGGGCGCGGCCCTCGGCGCGATGCTCGGCCCCGACCCGCTGGCCCCGGCCCGGACCGCGCTGCGGACCGACTACCTGGGGGAGGCGGCCACCGGACCCGACGGCGCGCCTGCGCCGGGCCCGCGGTACGCCCAGACCTTCGTCGACGCGGTGCTGGCCGTGCTCGACACCCCCGGTGACCGCAGCCAGGAGGTGGCCGAATCCGACGACGGGTCGATCCGGCTCGGCCGCGACACCGTCCGGCGTCACCTGGTGGTGCTGGCCCGCACCATGGCCGGGCTGCTGACCGGGATCACCGCGCTCGTGGCCGGGCTGCTCGCCGGGCTGCTGGCCGGTCCAGCCGACGGCGCCGGCGGCACCGGCGGTGCGGCCGGTGCCGCTTGGACCGTGTCGGTGGTGGCCGCCGTGCTGACCGTGGCCCTGACCGCCTCCGGTCTGCTGCCGCCGCTCGCCGCCGCGCTCGCCGACCGGACCGAGGGGGGCCCGGACCGCCCGACCGACCGGCTGACCGTCCTCGACGCGCCGCGGGCCGCGCTGGCCCTGACGGTCGCCGCCGCGCTGATCGGCAGCGGGGCCCCGGCGGCGGTGGTGACCGCCGGACTGCTGCTGGTCCTGCTGCTGCCCGCCGTGACCGTGGAGACCGGGGCGGTGGCTCTGCTCGGGGCGCCCGGCGTCCGCGCGCTCGGGCTGCCCGAGCTCCGGGTGCCCGAGATCGACCGCCGCCGGCAGCTGACCACGCCCCTGGTCGGTCTGGCCGCGCTCGCGGTGGCCGGACTGCTGGTCGCGGTGATGCCGGCCGCGCTCACCCCGGTGGTGCTGCTGCCGGCCGCGGCGGCGGCGGTGGCCGCGGCCCTGCTGGCGCTGGCGGCCACCCGACGGGCCCGCCGGGCGGTGGCCGCCGAGGCCGCGTTGCCGGCCGTGCTGGCCGACCGGGGCCCGCGGTTCTGCGTCTACTTCGGCTCCGGCGTCGGCGTCGGCTACCAGCTCGGCATGTGGCTGCCGTGGTTCGACCGGATCGGAGAGCCCTACCTGATCGTCTGCCGGACCGCACCGGTGCTCGACGAGCTCGGCCGGATGCTCGCGGCCCGCGGACCCGGCGCGCCGGAGGTGCCGGTGCTGCTGCGCGAGACGTTCGGCAGCGTCGAGACGATCATGGTCCCGTCGCTGACCACGGCGTTCTACGTCAACAACGCGGTCCGCAACACCCACCTGGTCGAGCGCCGCGAGCTCACCCACGTCTGGCTCAACCACGGTGACTCCGAGAAGCCCGCCTGCTACAACCCGGTGCACGCGATCTACGACCTGATCTTCGCTGCCGGGCAGGCTGGGGTCGACCGGTACGCCCGGCACGGCGTCCGGATCCCGGCCGAGAAGTTCGTGATCACCGGGCGACCGCAGGTCGCGGCGATCGAGCCCGGCCGTCCGCACGACGGCCCGCCGGTCGTGCTGTACGCGCCGACCTGGCAGGGCCCGTACGCCGACAGTCGGCTCTACTCGCTGCCGCAGGGGGCGCGGATCGTCGAGGCGCTGCTGGCCCGCGGCGCGACCGTGGTCTTCCGCCCGCACCCGTTCAACCGGCGCTACGACGAGCCGCGGGCCATGATCACCGCGATCGAGCAGCAGCTGACCGCCGACCGGGCCGCCACCGGACGTCCGCACCGGTTCGGCTCCGACGCCGAGACCGCGCTGTCGGTCGAGGACTGCTTCAACCTGTCCGACGCGATGATCACCGACGTCTCGGCGGTGATCTCGGACTACCTGCAGTCGGGCAAGCCGTACGCCGTGGTGGCGGTGGGCCGCACCCGCGAGCAGCTGCTCACCGAGGCCCCGGCCGCGGCGGCCGGGGCGGTGATCGACGAGCACCTGGCCGACCTCGAGGCGGTGCTCGACGAGCTGCTCGACCACCCGGTCGGGACGGACCCGCGGGCCGCCGACCGGGAGGCGATGCGGAGCTACTACCTGGGCGACCTCGGCACCGGCCCGGCCTACGCCGAGGTGTTCCTCGACGCGGCCCGGTCGGTGATCGCGCGGTCGCCGGCGGGGACGGTCGCGCACGACCGGTCCCGCGCGGCCGACGAGGGAGGTCAGCAGTGAGGGGCGCGGCCCTCGCCGTCGCGCGCGGCCTGCTGCCCGAGCTGCTCGCGGCGCTGACGGCCGCGCTCGCGGTGGTGCTGGCGGCGCGGCTCGGCACGGCCGAGCCCGCGGGTCCGGGGGCCGCCGCGGTGATCGTCGGCGCGCCGGCCGCGATGATGATCGTG
The DNA here is from genome assembly GCF_014137855.1 of Microlunatus kandeliicorticis. Taxonomy (GTDB): domain Bacteria; phylum Actinomycetota; class Actinomycetes; order Propionibacteriales; family Propionibacteriaceae; genus Microlunatus; species Microlunatus kandeliicorticis. Next base: position 159,359 of record NZ_JACGWT010000004.1, on the reverse strand, counting down.
CTGACCAGCGCGGTGCACGGGCGGCTCCGTCCGACCCGTCGGCCAAACGCGGTGCAGCTCCCGGGGTTCGCCGCGGGACGGCCCGGGATCGGGACGCTTACGGCGCGGGTGCTCGGCTGGCTGGCCGTGCTGCTGGTCGCGGTGACCCTGCTGCTCGGCCTCGGTCCGGTGGCGGTGGCGGTGGCGGTGCTGGCGGCGCTCGGCGGCCTGCTGCTGGTGCTCACCGATCTGCGGGCCCGCCGCGCCGTGCCGGCCCGCCGGGCGGCGCTGACCTGGGCGCTCACGGCCTACGCGCCGGAGTTCGTCGTCTACACCGCCCGGCGCAACGACGCCTCCTACCAGCTGCGGATGTGGCTGCCCCAGCTGGAGAAGCTCGGCCGCCGCTACGTGGTTATGGTCCGCGACCCGGCCGCCGTCGAGTGGGCCCGGACGACGACCGCCGCACCGGTGGTCTGTGCGCCCGCGGTGGTCGACCTCGACGCGATCGCCGCCCTCGCCGGTGACCGTGCGGCGGTGCCGAGCCTGCGAGCCGCGTTCTACGTCAACGGGGTCAGCGAGAACGTCCAGTTCGTCAACTACCGGGCGCTCACCCACGTCTACCTCGGTCACGGCGACTCCGACAAGGAGCTGTCCGCGCACCCGATGCACGCGATGTTCGACCGGGTGTTCGTCGCCGGACCGGCCGCGCGCGACCGGTACCCCGCGGCCCGGGTGTCGATCCCGCCCGACCGGTTCGTCGAGGTCGGGCGCCCGCAGCTGGCCGGGCTGGCCGGGGCGGGGGAGCGGCCTCCGGGCCGGGGCTGGCGGGTGCTGCTGGCCCCCACCTGGCGCGGCTACAACGCGCGGACCCGGCTCGGCTCGCTGGCCGCCTGCCCGGCGCTGGCCCGGCTGCTCGTCGCGGCGGGGGCCGCGGTGGTCTTCCGGCCGCACCCGTTCAGCTGGCAGGGCGGCGACCGCCGGCTGATCGCCGAGGTCGACGCGGTGCTGGCCGCCGACGCCGGCCGCGGCCACGCGTCCGCCGTCGCGACCCGGTCGTGGACCACCGCGGAGTGCTTCGACGCCGCCGACGCGATGATCACCGACGTCGGCAGCATGCTGGTCGACTTCTTCGCGACCCGGAAGCCGTACGCGGTGGTGCTGCCCGCCGGGGTGGACGCGGCGACCCTGGCCGAGCGCTACCCGAGCACCGCGGCGGCCTACTCGGTCGACCCGACCGCCCTCGGTGGTGCGGGCGGCTCGGGGGACGCGGTCGGCCGCCCGCCGCCGTGGCTGGCCGCGCTGCGACCGGACGCGTCCGAGACCGACGACCCGTTGCGCGCCGCCCGGGCCGCCCTGACCCGGCACTACCTCGGCGACCGGCCGCGCGACGACCGACCCTTCCTGGACGCGGTCCGCGCCGTGCTCGAGCGGGGCCCCGCGTCCCCTTCCTGACCGGCGTTCCCGGGGCTCGCGCAGGTGTGCACGGAATGCCGATCAGTTCTGCAGCCAACGCCGAGAACGCCCCGCCGGCGATCCGTAGTGTTCTGGGTGTCAGGAACGGAGCAGGTGGCCCCCGACGCCGAGACCGGACCCGACACCCGCAACACCCGAGAACTCACGACGCCCGCCGATCGCCGCGGTGGCCCCCGACACCGCCGCGATCACCCGGACGTCCCGCGTCACCCACAACCCCCCACACAGCTCCGCAGGACCAGAGCAACGCTCCGACCGGACCGGCCGCGTCGACCTCATCCCCAGGGTCGTCGCGGCCGGTCCGTCTGTGCGCGCTTCGGACGGGCTCAGGCCCTAGAGAGGCTCAGGAGACGGTCAGCGACCGGCGAGCGCGGCCAGCACCCGTTCGGCGCTGCTGCCCAGCCCGAGCCGCTCGGTCAGCCCCGCGAAGACCCGCGGATGGGCCGGCGCGGTGGGCAGCCGCAGGTCGTCGGTGCCCACCGAGAGGTCGATGTCCCGGGCCACCGCGACCACCGTCGGCGCCACCGCCAGGTAGTCGATGGCCGCACCGAGCTTGGCCCGGACCGAGCCGCTGATGGGGGAGTCCGGCCGGCTCGCGGCCGCGAGGATCCCCTCGAGGTCGCCGTGCCGGTCGACCAGACCGGCCGCCGTCTTCTCGCCGACCCCGGCCACCCCGGGCAGCCCGTCGGACGGGTCGCCCTTGAGCACGGCGTAGTCGACGTAGCGGGCCGGGTCCACCCCGAAGCGCTGCCGCACCCACGCGGCGTCGACCCGCTCGTGCTTGCCCACCCCGCGGGCGATGTAGAGCACCCGGATCCCGCGGTCGTCGTCGACCAGCTGGAACAGGTCGCGGTCGCCGGTCACCACGTCGACCGGCATCGTCGCCGACGTCCGTTCGGCGAGCGTGCCGATCACGTCGTCGGCCTCGTAGCCGTCGGCGCCGACCACCGCGATGCCCAGGGCGTCGAGCACCTCGACGATCAGCGGCACCTGGACGGCGAGCGCGTCGGGCGCGTCCTCGGTGGTGGTGTCGGCCGAGGTCGACATCTCGCTGATCCCGCTGCCACCCGGCTCGGCGACCCGGTGCGCCTTGTACTGCGGCACCAGGTCCACCCGCCAGGCGGGTCGCCAGTCGTTGTCCCAGCAGCAGACCAGGTGCGTCGGGTGGTACTCACCGACCAGCCGGGCGATGAAGTCGAGCAGACCGCGCACGGCGTTGACCGGCGTGCCGTCCGGCGCCCGCATCGTGTCGGGTACGCCGAAGAAGGCGCGAAAGTAGAGCGACGCGGTGTCCAGAAGCATCAATCGTCCGTTCGACACGGGCCGATCCTGGCACGATTGCGGGATGGAGTCCCTCGACCGGCAGATCCTTGCGCTGCTGGCCCACGACGGCCGGATGTCCTACACCGACATCGGCCGCGAGACCGGGCTTTCCACCTCCGCGGCCCAGCAGCGGGTCCGCCGGCTCGAGCAGCGCGGCGTGATCAAGGGCTACCGCGCGGTGATCGACCCGGCCTCGATCGGCGCCATGCTGACCGCCTTCGTCCAGATCCAGCCCTTCGCCGCCGACCAGCCCGACGACACGCCCGAGCTGGTCTCGCACATCCCGCAGATCGTCAGTTGCTACTCGGTGGCTGGTGAGACCAGCTACCTGCTCAAGGTGCAGGCCGGCAACACCGTCGAGCTCGAGCACCTGCTAGCCGAGATCCGCGCCGCAGGCAAGGTCTCGACCAACACCACCGTGGTGCTCTCGATCCCCTACGAGGAGCGCTCGATGCTGCCCGAGCCGCACAGCGCGCGGCTGAGCAACGGCCGTGCGACGGAGGCCGAACCGGACGTCGCTGGGTAGGCTCGCGCGGTGTCCACCACCGCTCCGACCTCCGCGCAGACCGTGGCGCCGGAGGGCGACCGGGCGGAGCCGCCCGCGCCGATCGGACGCGGGAGCCGCCGCGGACGCCGCCGGGAGCGCCGTCGGCTGCGGAACGAGCGCTGGACCGAACCCCGCCGACGGGGCTGGCTCCGGCTGCTGCTGACGCTGGCCTCGGGTCTCGCGGTCGGACTGAGCTGGGAGCCCTACGGGCTGTGGCCGCTGCTGTTCCCGGGGGTCGCCGGCCTCACCCTCGCGGTGGCCGGTGCGCGGCCGCGTCGCGCGTTCGGTCTGGGCTACCTGTTCGGTCTGGTCATGCTGGTGCTGGCCATCGGCTGGATCCACGTCCTCGGGGTGCCGGTCGCGGTCGCCCTGATCGCCTTCGAGGCGCTGTTCTTCGCCCTGCTCGGGCTGGCTCTGACCCTGGTCAGCCGGCTGCGGGCGGTCACCCGCTTCTCGCTGTGGCCGGTCGGGGCCGCGGCCGCCTGGGTGCTGGTGGAGTTCGGTTACGCGCGGTTCCCGTTCGGCGGCTTCGGGTGGACGCGGATCGCCTACCCGGTGGTCGACACCCCGCTGGCCGGCTACCTGCCGTTCGTCGGGGTGGCCGGGGTGAGCTTCCTGACCGCCCTGCTCGGGCAGCTGCTGGCCTGGGTCCTGCTCCGCTGGCTGCCCTGGGGACGCCGCCAGCCGAGCCGACGGACGGGCCGGGGAACCCTCGGCGCGCTCGGCGCGGCCGTGCTGGTCGCCGCGGTCGTGGTCGGCGTCGGGGTGCCGCTGCGGGGCTGGGAGCCCGAGCCGGCCGCCGGCACCCAGGGCAGCGTCAACGTCGGCATCGTGCAGGGCAACGTGCCCGGCCGCGGGATCGAGGCCATGGGCCGGGCGCGGACGGTGACCCTCAACCACCTCAGCCAGACCGTCGACCTGGCCACGGACGTCCGGCTCGGCCGGATGCCGCGTCCCGACTTCATCCTCTGGCCGGAGAACTCCACCGACATCGACCCCACCGAGGACGCGCAGACCCGGCTGGTGGTCGACGCGGCCGCCCGGATCGCGGGCGTCCCGATCATGGTCGGCGCGGTGATGGACGGCCCCGGGCCGGACGAACGGCAGACGTCGGCGCTGTTCTGGCAGCCCGGCGGCACCATCACCGGCCGCTACGACAAGCGCAACCTGGTGCCGTTCGGCGAGTGGATCCCGTTCCGCGACCAGCTGCTGCCGCTGATCCCGATGCTCAAGCTGGTCGGCGCCCAGTCGGTCCCGGGCACCCGGCCCGGGGTGATGCGGGTGACCGTGCCCACCGCCGACGGCGGCACCCGTCCGTTGGCCGTCGGGGACGTGATCTGCTTCGAGCTCGCCTACGACGCCACCGTGCACCAGGCGATCACCGCCGGCGCGCAGGTGCTGATGGTGCAGAGCAACAACGCCACCTACGGCGGCACCGGGCAGATCGAGCAACAGTTCGCGATCACCCGGACCCGGGCGATGGAGACCCGGCGCGAGATCGCGGTGGCCACCACCAACAGCGTGTCGGGCTTCATCGACCGGGACGGCACGGTGGTCTGGCGCTCCCAGCAGTTCACCCACGCCGACCGGGTGGTGACGATGCCGCTGCGGTCGGCGATCACCCCCGCGGTGCGCTGGGGGAGCTGGATCGACGACGGGCTCGCGCTGGTCGGGCTGCTCGCCGCGCTGGTCGGCGCCGGCGCCGCGGTGCTGGTCCGCCGCCGCACGGCCGGTCGGCTGGCCACGGACCACCGGACGGGCCAGGATGGTCCGACATCGCAGCGGCCGGACGCGCAGCCGGCCACGGAGAGGCAGGGCGCGTGACCGAGCTGGGCCGGATCCTGGTGATCATCCCGACCTACAACGAGGTCGAGAACGTCGAGCGGATCACCGGGCGGGTGCGGACCGCCGTGCCGCAGGCCGACGTGCTGATCGCCGACGACAACTCGCCGGACGGCACCGGCGAGCTCGCCGACAAGCTGGCCGCCGAGGACGACCACCTGCACGTGATGCACCGGCGTGGCAAACAGGGCCTCGGTGCCGCCTACCTGGCCGGTTTCGACTGGGGACTCGAGCGCGGCTACGACGTGCTGGTCGAGATGGACGCGGACGGATCGCACCAGCCCGAGCAGCTGCCGCGGATGCTCGACGCGCTCAGCGGCGCCGACGGCGGACCGGGTGCCGACCTGGTGCTCGGCTCGCGCTGGGTCCGCGGCGGCGCGGTGGTCAACTGGCCGAAGTCGCGCGAGGCGCTGTCGCGCGGCGGCAGCCTGTGGACGCGACTGGCGCTGGGCATCCACACCCGCGACGCGACCGGCGGCTACCGGGCGTTCCGGCGGCGGACGCTGCTCGGGCTCGGGCTCGACGACGTCGCCTCGGCGGGCTACTGCTTCCAGGTCGACCTGCTGTGGCGGGCGCTCAAGGCCGGCTTCAGTGTGGTCGAGGTGCCGATCACCTTCGTCGAGCGCGAGTACGGCAACTCCAAGATGAGCCAGCGGATCGTCGTCGAGGCGCTGCTGCGGACCACGCTGTGGGGCATCGAGTACCGCGGCCAGCAGCTGCGCGGGCTGCTCGGCCGGTCGCGCAAGCAGGTCGCCGGGTCCTGACCAAGATCCGCTTCCGTTCCACGCCCGGCCCGTCGGCGCGGGCCGGGAAACCAGGGAACGATCAGGGCTGCGGCCAGCCGGCGTTCCTTGGGCGACCGCCCGGGCTGCGGGACCATGGGAGACGTGAACACCTCGGTGAGACCGCGCGGCGGGATCGGCTTCCTGCTCCTCGTCGCCGTGCTGGTGGCGCTCCCGTTCGTCGAGATCTGGCTGCTGATCCAGGTCGGGCAGGCGATCGGCGTCGGGTGGACGCTGCTGATCCTGGTGGTCGAGGCGGTGTTCGGGGCCTGGCTGACCAAGCGCGAGGGCCGGGCCGCCTGGCGCGCGCTCAACGTCTCGGTCGCCGAGGGCCGGATGCCGACCCGTGAGCTCACCGACGCCGCGCTGGTGCTGGTCGGCGGCCTGCTGCTGATCGTCCCCGGCTTCGTCACCGACGTGTTCGGGCTGATCTGCCTGATCCCGTTCACCCGGCCGCTGGCCCGCTGGGCGCTGGGCCTGGTGCTGGCGCGGCGGCTGGCCCGGTTCGAGTCCGGTCTGATGGTGCCGCCGGGATTCGCCGGACGACGCGACGGTGCCGACCACGTGGTGATCGAGGGTGAGGTGGTCGAGCCGGGGTCCGGCGACCCGCGCCGGGAGGACCCGCTGGTCATCCGGGGCGAGCTCGGCGACGCCGGCCGACCCTGACACGCGAAAAGCCCCACCGGTGCCACAGCCCGGTGGGGCTTCGTCGTGCGGAGCGCCGGTCACCTCCAGGGCGACCGGCGCGCGGTCAGGCGCTCTTCTTCGAGCCTCCGCTGGAGCGGTAGTTCGGCCCCATCGCGCCGGAGCGCAACAGGTCCAGCCGCTCGGCGAGCAGTTCCTCGAGCTCGGCGATCGACCGGCGCTCACGCAGCATGTCCCAGTGCGTGCGGACCGGCTTCTCCTCCTTGGCCTGCGGGCGCTCGGTGTCCGAGCGGAGCGTCTCCGCTCCGCACCGCGGGCACTCCCACAGCGAGGGGATCTCGGCTTCCTCGGCGAAGGTCAGCGTGAACGTGTGCCCCTTCGGGCAGTTGTAACGGATCTCACGACGAGCGGCGAACTCGACTCCGGCCTCGTCCTCGAAGCTCTTGGCGCCCAGCCCCGTTCCCTTGAGCGAACGATCTGCCATGGCGTACACCCTTCCCACGTGTCGACTACAGGGTCCAACTCCTGATGCCCCCGAAATGTTCCGCCGACGACCAGCCTGGAGCCTCAGGACGGCGGCGGAGACTGGATCCGGTGTGGCGACCGGACCTTGAGCAGCGCCAGTAGGCCCCCCAGCAAGACCAGCGCGATCCCGACGATACCGATCCGGTCGGTGAACAGACCGGAGAACAGCGCGAACAACGCCGGAGCGAGGAACGATACCGCCCGGCCGGTGGTGGCGTACAAGCCGAACATCTGGCCCTCCCGTCCGCGCGGGGCGATCCGGGCCAGGAAGGCCCGCGAGCTCGCCTGGGCCGGCCCGACCCACAGGCAGAGGATCAGCCCGAAGATCCAGAACATCGTGGTGCCCTCGGCGAACAGCAGGATCGTCGCGGTCACGATCAGCCCGACCAGCGAGAGGGTGATCACCCGTTTCGGCCCGATGACGTCCTCGACCCGGCCCAGCACCAGCGCGCCCGCGGCGGCCACCAGGTTGGCCACGATCCCGAAGATCAGCACCGTGCTCTGGGCCATCCCGTAGACGCTGACCGCCAGGATGGCGCCGAAGCTGAACACGGCGGCCAGCCCGTCGCGGTAGAGCGCGCTGGCGATCAGGAAGTAGACGGAGTTGCGATCGGCCCGCCAGAGCGCCCGGACGTCGCGGAACAGCACGCGGTAGCTGGCGATCAGCCCGACCCGCCGGGTCTTCGGTCCCGCCGGCACCTCGGGCACCGCGAACAGCACCGGGAGCGCGAACAGCGCGAACCAGACCGCGGAGAAGACGGCGACCATCCGGAACCGCAGCCCGCCCTCGGAGGTGACCCCGAACCAGCCCACGTCCGGGGCGATGAACCCGACGTAGAGGATCAGCAGCAGGAAGATGCCGCCCGCGTACCCCATCGCCCAGCCGAACCCGGAGACCCGGCCCAGCGTCGCCGGCGTGGAGACCTGCGGCAGCATCGCGTTGTAGGAGACCCCGGCGAACTCGATGAAGATCGCCCCGGTGGCCATCAGGACCAGCCCGATCCAGAGGTACGAGGGCTCGTTGCGGACGCTGAACAGCGCCAGCATGACGATCACCACCAGCCCGGTCCAGACGGCGAGCGAGCGGCGGCGGTGCCCGCCGGCGTCGGCCCGCTGCCCGGTCACCGAGGCGAGCAGCGCGATCAGGACGCCGGCGCAGGCGTTGGAGATGCCGAGCCAGGTGTCGCCGCTGAGACCGAGCGGCCGCGCCTCGCCGACCACACCGCGGACGAGGTAGGGGCCGAAGACGAACGAGGTGATCACCGCGTTGAACGCCGAGCTGCCCCAGTCCCAGGAGGCCCAGGCGACCACGGTGCGGCGACGGACCCGGGCGACCGGACCGCCGGCTCCCGGACGTTCGGGCAGCGTGGGTTCGATCTTGACCGCGCTCACCGGGCGGCTCCCGCCTGCTCGTCGCCGGCCCACAACCCGCGGGCGGTCAGCACGTCCTTGAGGGTGTCGGGCCGGTCGGTGAAGATCCCGTCGACCCCGAGGTCGCAGAGCCGCTCGATCTCGGCGCGGTCGTCGACCGTCCAGACGTGCACCTGCTTCCCGGCCCGGTGCACCGCCCGGATCAGCCCGGGGGTGAGGATGCGGACCCGGCGTCCGCCGACGGTGTGGTGGGTGGGCAGCTGGAGGGCCGGCGCGGGGGTGTTGATCAAGCGGGTGAGCGCGGGCGCGAGCCGGTTCCACAACACCCCGCGGCTGGTCGCGGCCGACGCCACGCCGGGAAGCAGCCGTCGCAGCCGGTGCAGCCGGGCCGGGCTGAACGAGCTCACACAGACCCGTTCGGAGGCCTCGTGCTCGGCGATGGTCCGGGCCAGCAGGTCGACGCTGCCGTCGGCCTTGGCGTCGACGTTGAACCGCGCTCGCGGATGGGCCTCGAGCAGCTCGGCGAAGGTCGGGATCGCGTCCCGGTCACCGATCCGCACCTCGGCCAGCTCGGCGGAGGTGAGGTCGGCGATGAGTCCCGGCCGGTCGGCGACCCGGTCGAGCCGGTCGTCGTGGAAGGCGACGAGGACGCCGTCGGCGGTCCGGTGCACGTCGGTCTCCAGATAGCGATAGCCGAGCGCGACCGCCTGGTCGAAGGCGTGCCGGGTGTTCTCGCGGCCGACGTTCGGGCCGTACGCCGCGCCGCCCCGGTGGGCGAAGGCGAGGAAGGGTGCGTCGAAGAAGACGAAGTCGCCGGCCCGCATGGCGGCATTATGGCCAGCCGGGGCGACGGATCGGGGACGCGCGGCGGCATCCGCCGGGCCCGCCCGAGCGCACGGCCGCGGGCGGTCAGACCGCGGGCAGCGCCCGGAGCCAGCCGTTCACGGGTTCGGGCACCCAGCCGGGCACCCCGGCCACGACCAGGGCGCCCCACCCGGCGCCGAGGACGACCAGCACGATGCCGCCGATGATCGCCACCTTGCGGCGACGGCTGAGCCGGCCGAACCAGTGCACGGCGGCCTTGAACCGCTGCATCAGCCGGTGCGCCCAGATGAACTCGCTGGCCCAGACGGCCAGACCGAGCAGCACCAGCGGGATGCCTCCGGGGCCGGGCAGCGGACCGGTGACCAGCCCGGCCACGATCAGCAGCAGACCGGCCATGCCGATCAGGAAGCGGTAGACCACCCGCATCCGCGGGTCGGCGCGGACCTTGCGCCGCCAGTGCCAGCGGTCGTGGCGCTGGCGTTCGCGGAGCAGGTGCTCGTTCTCGCGGCGGCGGTGGAACCGGCGGCGTTCGCGCGGGCTGGCGTCCGGCGGCAGCGGTTCGGTCAGAACGTCGGCGGAGAACGCGGTGGCGGCCTCGGCGGCGGTCAGGTGGGGGACGCCCTGCGGCGCGTGGTCGGCGCGGCCGTTCCGGTGACCCGGGGCCGACTGGTGCGGCGGGTGCCGTCGGCCGTGGGTCGCCGGGGCCCGGGTGGACGCACCCCCGCCCGGCGGCGGGCTGTCCTCGGCCGGCGCGGGCATGGCACCCATGCTAGGAGCCCGGGCAACTCCCGGCCCGGGGTCGCGGACGACCCCGCCGACGCACGCTGAGCCCGTCGAAGCGCCTGCCGGACGCTGAGCCCGTCGAAGCGCCGTCCGCACGCTGAGCCCATCGAAGCGCCGTCCGCACGCTGAGCCTGTCGAAGCGCCCACGCACGCCCCTCGAAGCGCCCACGCACGCTGAGCCTGTCGAAGCGCCCACCGCGCTGAGCCTGTCGAAGCGCCCACCGCGCTGAGCCTGTCGAAGCGCCCGTCCGCGCGCTGAGCCCGTCGAAGCGCCGCGGACCACAGGACGCCCTTTGACAAGCTCGGGGCGCCCGTGATGCCACCTCAGAGCTGGTGGCGACGACGCCAGGTGGCGGCGGCGAGGGTGCGGATCAGGGCGTGGCCACGCTTGTTGCCGGCCTCGATCGCGGGCTGGTGCTCGGGGGCGTCGGGGTCGGCTCCGGTGGGCAGGTCGGCCCAGGCCCCGCTGGTCAGCACCACCAGCGTGAACGGAGGGGCGTCGTCCGGGCGGACCAGCGCGGCGTCGTGGACCGCGTCGCTGACCCAGCCGTTCTTGTGGGCGACCCAGGTGCCGGGCGGGAGACCCGGGCGGACGTCGGTGTCGACCTCGTTGGCGGCCAGCACGTCCAGCAGCTCGGCGCAGGTGTCCGGGGCGGCCGCGGTCCCGCGCTCGAGCGACCACAGCGTCGCGGCGAGCCCGGCCGCGGTCACCCGGTTGGAGTGCCCGTCGCCCTGAGCACCGAAGTCGCCGATCGTCCGGCCGACCTGCACCCCGTCCGCGCGGCAGGCCGTGATCGCCTCGGCCACCGGGTCGAAGCCGACCTGCTCGAGCACCAGGTCGGTGGCGAGGTTGGAGGACCGGACGACCATCCGCCGGCAGAGCCAGCCGAGCGGCGCGGTGCCGCCGAGCCGGTCCCAGACCTGCGGGTCGGAGTCGTCGGCCGGGTCGAGCGCGAACCGCCCGGAGCCGAGCGAGGCGAAGTCGTTGTGGACGCGCATCTCGGCGTCCAGGTCGAGCTGCCCGCGGTCGCGCTGCCGGTAGGCGGCGACCAGCACCGGCAGCTTCATGGTGCTCGCGGCGTAGTGCGGGCGGAGCGGTTCGCGCTCGAGCACCGGTCCGTCCGGGGTCCGCACCTCGACCGAGACGTCGACCGCCCGACCGCCGCAGTGCTCGTCGATCAGTCGGGCGACCTCGTCGCGCAGCCGGGGTTCTTCGGACACGCGCCCAGCTTCGCAGCCGCGGCCACCGGACCGCGACGCGAGACCACCCCGCGACGAGAGAATGGCGCGGTGACCAGCATCCTGTCGATCCAGTCCTCGGTGGCCTACGGGCACGTCGGGAACAGTGCGGCGACGTTCCCGCTGATGCGACGGGGCGTCGAGGTCTGGCCGGTGATCACCGTGCACTTCTCCAACCACACCGGCTATGGCGCCTGGCGAGGGCCGATGCTCGGCGCCGACGACGTCCTCGACGTGGTCACCGGAATCGACGAGCGCGGCGTGCTCGGCCGCTGCGACGCGGTGCTCAGCGGCTACCAGGGCGCGCCCGAGGTGAGCGCGGCGATCCTGGCCGCGGTCGACCTGGTCAAGCGGCGCAACCCGGCCGCGATCTACTGCTGCGACCCGGTGATCGGCGACGACGACCGCGGCGTCTACGTCCGGCCCGAGCTGGCTCCGTTGATCAAGGACCGGGTGCTGCCCGCCGCGCAGGTGGTGACGCCCAACCAGTTCGAGCTGGAGTACCTGACCGACCACCCGGTGACCACGCTGGCCGACGTCCTCGCCGCGGCCGCGGAGCTGCGGCGTCGCGGTCCGCGGACCGTGTTGGTGACCAGCGTCCGGCACGAGCAGACGCCCGCGGACCAGGTGGAGATGGTGGCCGTCGACGACACCGGCGCCTGGGCGGTCCGCACCCCGCTGCTGCCGCGGACCTTCAACGGGACGGGCGACCTCACCGCGGCGATGTTCCTGGCCGCGCTGCTCGACGGCGTCGGCCTGGCCGAGGCGCTGGCCCGGACGGCGGCGATCGTCTACGGCGTGCTCGACGCCACCTGGGCCGCCGACGCCCGCGAGCTCCAGCTGGTCGCGGCCCAGGACCAGCTCGTCGCGCCGACGCGGACCTTCGAGGTGACCGCGCTGGGCTGAACCGCGGACGCGGACGCACGACGGGGGTGATCGGCACCGTCCTCGGTGCCGATCACCCCCGTTGCCGTGGTCCGTGGGTGGTGGGCCGGGTTCAGTCCCGGAACACCTCGATGTTGGCGCCGACCGCGTTGAGCCGGTTGGCCAGGTCCTCGTAGCCGCGGTTGATCACGTAGACGTCGCGGAGCACCGACTCGCCGCGGGCGGCGAGCATCCCGAGCAGGATGCAGACCGCCGGCCGCAGCGCCGGCGGACAGACCACGTGCTGGCCGCGCCAGCGGGTCGGGCCCTCGACGATCACCCGGTGCGGGTCGAGCAGCTGCACCCGGGCACCGAGCCGGTTGAGCTCGGTGAGGTAGATCGCCCGGTTCTCGTAGACCCAGTCGTGGATGATCGTCTTGCCCTCGGCGGTCGCCGCGATCACCGCGAAGAACGGCAGGTTGTCGATGTTGAGCCCGGGGAACGGCATCGGGTGGATCTTGTCGATCGGGGCCCGCAGCACCGACGGCCGCACCGTCAGGTCGACCAGCCGGGTCAGCCCGTTCTCGGCGGTGTACTCGTCGCTGAGGTCGAAGTCGAGACCCATCTCCTCGAGGATCGACAGCTCGATCTCGAGGAACTCGATCGGTGCCCGCTGGATGGTCAGCTCCGACTCGGTGACGATGGCCGCGGTGATCAGGCTCATCGCCTCGATCGGGTCCTCGCTCGGGGCGTAGGTGACGTCGGCGCGGATCTCCTCGACCCCGTGCACCTTGAGCGTGGTGGTGCCGACGCCCTCGATCTGCACGCCCAGCGCCATCAGGAAGGCGCACAGGTCCTGCACCATGTAGTTGGGGCTGGCGTTGCGGAGCACCGTGGTGCCCGGCGTCATCGCCGCGGCGAGCAGGGCGTTCTCGGTGACGGTGTCGCCGCGCTCGGTGAGGGTGATCGGCCGGGTCGGCTCGACGTCGGCGTCGACCGTGCAGTGGTAGTAGCCGTCGGTGGCCAGCACCGACAGCCCGAACCGGCGCAGCACCTGCAGGTGCGGCTCGATGGTGCGCGCACCGAGGTCGCAGCCGCCGGCGTAGGGGAGCCGGAAGTCGGCGTAGGCGTGCAGCAGCGGCCCGAGGAACATGATCACGCTGCGGGTGCGGCGGGCCGCCTCGACGTCCATCGCGGCGAGGTCGAGCTCGGCCGGCCGGGTGATCGTGAGGTCGGCGCGGTCCTCGGACCAGGTGGCCCGGACGCCGATCGAGGTGAGCACCTCGAGGATCCGGTTGACCTCCTCGATCCGGGCGATCCCGCGGAGCACGGTGGTGCCCTGGTTGAGCAAGCTGGCGCAGAGCAGCGCGACCGCGGCGTTCTTGCTCGACCGGACCGGGATCGACCCGCTGAGCTTGGCCCCACCCTGCACCCGCAGGTGGGTCGGGCCGGCGCCGCCGACGGACAGGATGGGGCTGTCGAGCGCCCGGGCGATCCGGTTGACCATGTCGACGCTGATGTTCTGGTTGCCGGCCTCGATCCGGTGGACCGCGCTTTGACTGGTCCCGAGCCGGGTGGCAAGTTGGATCTGCGTCAGCCCACGGTGCTTGCGCGCATCACGGATCAGGCCGCCGATGTGGTCGAGACTGGTTTCGGTCACGGCGACGACGATAACTCAGATCCGAGATATTCCGGCATCGATCCGCGTGTCGCAGCCCGCCCGATCGACCTCAGGCGCCACAGCGACACCATCAGCCCCATCGGTATGCGGCTGGTGAGCAGCGTCACAACGGGCGGCCGCCGCGCGTCGGCCGCGCGGACGGATCGGCGGCCGTGCTCACTACAGTTGCCCCATGACGCATTTTGATGTCGTGGTGCTCGGGGCCGGACCCGGCGGGTACGTGGCCGCGATCCGAGCCGCTCAGCTGGGGCTGAAGACGGCCATCGTCGAGGAGAAGTACTGGGGCGGGGTCTGCCTCAACGTCGGCTGCATCCCGTCGAAGGCGCTGCTGCGCAACGCGGAGCTCAGCCACATCTTCACCCACGACGCGAAGACCTACGGCATCAACGGCGACGTCACCTTCGACTTCGGCGCGGCCTGGAAGCGGAGCCGCGGGGTCGCCGACCGGATGGTCAAGGGCGTCCACTTCCTGATGAAGAAGAACAAGATCACCGAGATCAACGGCTGGGGCACGTTCACCGACGCGCACACGCTCCAGATCAAGGGCAAGGACGAGGGTGAGGTCACCTTCGACCACTGCATCATCGCGGTGGGCGCGACCACCAAGCTGCTGCCCGGCACCAGGCTGAGCGACAAGGTGGTCACCTACGAGGAGCAGATCATGACCGATCAGCTCCCGGGGTCGATCATCATCGCCGGCGCCGGCGCGATCGGTGTCGAGTTCGGCTACGTGATGGCCAACTACGGCGTCGACGTGACCATCGTGGAGTTCCTCGACCGGCTGGTCCCGCTCGAGGAGCCGGAGATCAGCGCCGAGCTGGCCAAGGCCTACAAGAAGCTCGGCATCACGGTGATGACCTCCACCAAGGTCGAGTCGATCGACGACAGCGGCGACACGGTCAAGGTCACCGTCTCCCCGGCCCAGGGTGGCGACTCTCAGGTGCTCGAGGCCGACAAGGTGATGGAGGCGATCGGCTTCGGCCCGCGCGTCGAGGGCTACGGCCTGGAGGCCACCGGGGTGAAGCTGACCGAGCGCGGCGCGATCGAGATCGACGACTACATGCGCACCTCGGTGCCGAACATCTACGCGATCGGCGACGTCACCGCGAAGCTGATGCTGGCCCACAACGCCGAGGCGATGGGGCTGGTCGCCGCCGAGACGATCGCCGGCGCCGAGACGATGGCGATCGACTACCGGATGGTGCCGCGGGCGACCTACTGCCAGCCGCAGATCGGCTCGTTCGGGATGACCGAGGCGCAGGCCAAGGACGCCGGCTACGACGTCACCACGGCCAAGTTCCCGTTCACCGCGAACGGCAAGGCGCACGGCCTGGGCGACGCGACCGGCTTCGTCAAGATCGTCGCGGACGCCAAGTACGGCGAGATCCTCGGCGCCCACATGATCGGCCCGGACGTCACCGAGCTGCTGCCCGAGCTGACCCTGGCCCAGCAGTGGGACCTCACCGCCCACGAGGTGGCCCGCAACATCCACGCCCACCCGACTTTGTCCGAGGCACTGAAGGAGGCCGCCCACGGCGTCGGCGGCCACATGATCAACTTCTGATCCACCGGGCTCCGCCCTTCGACAGGCTCAGCGCACGCGGAACGCGCTGAGCCCGTCAGAGCTCCCGGTGTGAACGCACGCTGAGCCTGTCGAAGCGTCGTGGATTGCCCGGGACGCGCGCTGAGCTCGTCGGAGCGCCGCTCGGGCGTCAGCTCGAGTCCCGGACGACGAGCTCGGTCTGCAGGATGCAGGCCCGGTCGGCGGGCGGCTCGTCGGCGAGCAGCCCGAGCAGGTAGTCGGCCATCGTCGCGCCCATCCGTTCCGACGGTTGCCGCACGGTGGTCAGCGCGACCTCGCCCGCGATGGCCGCCGGGCTGTCGTCATAGCCGACCAGGGCGAGGTCGTCGGGCACCCGCAGACCGCGGTCGAGCACGGCGCTGAGCACGCCCGCGGCCATCAGGTCGTTGGCCACGAAGATCGCGTCGAGCTCGGGGTGCCGGTCGAGCAGCATCCGGGCGGCCCGCGCCCCGCCGGGGAGGGTGAAGTCGCCCGCCACCCGCGCGCGGTCATCGAGGCCGGCCGCAGCCATCGCGTCGCGCCAGCCGGTCAGCCGGTCCGCGGCGGCCGGCATGTCGGCCGGGCCGGTCACCGTGCCGATCCGGCGTCGGCCACGGTCGATCAGGTGCCGGGTCGCCACCCCGGCGCCCGCGACGTTGTCGACGTCGACGTAGTAGCAGTCGCGCAGCGCGTCGAGGTACGGCCGGCCGCCGAGCACCAGCGGCACCGAGTCGGCGACCCCCGCCAGGTGCGTGTCGCCGCTGTGGTGCGAGACCACGAACGCCCCGTCGACGTTGCCGCCCTGCAGATAGCGCAGGGTCTTGTGGTCCGGGTCGGCCGAGGCCACCAGCAGGTTGAGGATGTAGTCGCTGTCGTCGAGACGCCGGGTGATGCCCCGGGTGATCGCCGCGAAGTACGGGTCGCCGAAGAACCGGCTGGTGTCCTCGGGGACGATCAGGGCCAGGGCATAGGTGTGCCGGCCGGCCAGCGACCGGGCGGCCCGGTTGGGCACGTAGTTGAGCGCGCGGATCGCGTCGCGCACCTGTCGGGCCACGTCGGGGCGGACCTTGGGGGAGCCGTTGACCACCCGGGACACGGTGGCCCGGCTGACGCCGGCGGCCTCGGCGACCATCTCCAGCGTCGGCGCCCCCGGGCGACCGTTCGTCCCGGGTCCCCGACGGCCGCCGACGTGCGCGGAGCCCTCCATGCGGCTGAGGCTAACGCCCGTCGGGCAGCCGACGGGTGGCGATCACCTCGGCGTAGCGGCGGGCGCTGCGCTTGGGGGTCCGGCGCTGGGTGTCGTAGTCGACCCGCACCAGCCCGAACCGCTTGGCGTAGCCCCAGGCCCACTCGAAGTTGTCCAGCAGCGACCAGTAGAAGTAGCCGTGCACCGGCACGCCGGCCTCGATCACCCCGGCGACGGCGTCGAGGTGGGCGAGCAGGAACGCCTCGCGGTCGCCGTCCTCGACCTGCCCGTCGGGCCCGACCCGGTCGTCCATCGCGGCGCCGTTCTCGGTCACCCACAGGGCGATCCCGGCGGGTCCGGTGTAGTCGGTGTGCAGCCGGGTGAGCAAGGCCGCGAGCCCGTCGGGCTGGATCTCCCAGCCCATCGCCGTGGTCGGCAGACCCTGCGAATGGCTGAAGACCTCGGCGGCCGGGAACGGGGACCGGGTCTGCCGGTCGGTGGGTGCCTCCCCACCGAACGGCTCGGCCGGCGGACGGGTGCTGACCGACTCGCCGTGGTAGTAGTTCACGCCGAGCGCGTCGATCGGGGTCGAGATGACCGCCAGATCGCCGTCCCGGACCACCCGCTCGAGCCCCAGCCCGTCGAGGTCGGCGAGGACGTCCTCGGGGTAGGCGCCGCGGACGATCGGGTCGAGGAAGAAGCGGTTCATCTGGCCGTCGATCCGTCGGGCGGCGTCCCGGTCGTCCTCCGAGCCGGGGTCGAGCGGCTCGGCGACGGTGAAGTTGAGGGTGCAGCCGAGGGTGAGGTCGGCGCGCTGCTCGCGGAGCGCCTGGACGGCGAGCCCGTGGCCGAGCATCAGGTGGTGGCCGGCGGCGAGTGCTGCGTCGGTCTCCTGTCGTCCGGGGGCGTGGGCGCCGGCCAGGTAGCCGAGGAACGCCGCGCACCACGGCTCGTTCAGGGTGGTCCAGACGTCGACCCGGTCGCCGAGCGCGGCGTTGACGTCGAGCGCGTAGTCGCGGAACCGTTCGGCGGTGTCCCGGGCCGCCCAGCCGCCCTGTTCCTCGATCGCCTGCGGCAGGTCCCAGTGGTAGAGGGTCAGCCAGGGCCGGATGCCGTGCGCGAGCAGCTCGTCGACGAGCCGCCGGTAGAAGTCGAGCCCGCGCTGGTTGACCGGGCCGCCGTCGGGCCGGATCCGCGCCCACGACGTCGAGAACCGGTAGGACTGGACGCCGAGCTCGGCCATCAGCGCCACGTCCTCGGCGTAGCGGTGGTAGTGGTCGCAGGCCACCGAGCCGTCGTCGCCGTTGATCACCGCGCCCGGTACCCGGCAGAACGCGTCCCAGATCGAGTCGGTGCGACCGTCGGTGTGCGAGGCGCCCTCGATCTGGAAGGCGGCGGTGGCGACCCCGAAGGTGAGGTCGGCGGGGAACGCACGGGCGGTGGACGTCCGGGCCGGTGTGGACACGCGGGTCACCCTTCGCTGGTCGGGGGTGACACCGGTGGTCGGCGTCGACCCGTGGCTGCGCCCTCCGTCCGTTCGGCCGGCGCACGCCGACAGCCCCGGTGGTCGCGCTCTCATCGTCGCGTCGCGCGTCCCCCCGGCGTCCCCGACGCGGCGCTCATCCTGCCAGACCGGCCCACCGGCGAACCGCGTCCCGGATCGACCGGCACCGAGTCCGACCGGTCTGGCGCCCGTCGGGCGACCCCGGCGAGAATGCCGCCATGACGCCGACCGTGCACCTGACCGGGGACGAGCGGGTCGACGACCTGCTCTCGTCCGACCCGAACGCGCTGCTGATCGGGATGGTGCTCGACCAGCAGGTGCCGATGGAGAAGGCGTTCAGCGGCCCGCGGGTGATCGCGGACCGGATGGGCGGGCGGTTCGACGTCGGCGCCATCGCCGCGATGCCGGTCGACGACTTCGTCGCCGTCTGCAGCGAGCGACCGGCGGTGCACCGGTTCCCGGGGTCGATGGGCAAGCGGGTCCACGAGGTCTGCCGGGCGTTGGTCGACGACTGGGACGGCGACGCGTCGCGGCTGTGGGGTTCCGCCGGCACCGGGGCCGAGCTGAAGAAGCTGATCTCCGACCTGCCCGGCTTCGGCCCGGCCAAGGCCGCGATCATGGTCGCCCTGCTCGGCAAGCGCTACGGCGTGACGCCGGAGGGCTGGCGCGAGGCGGCCGGCGACTTCGGCGAGAGCGGGGTGTTCCGCTCGGTCGCCGACGTGGTCGACCAGACCTCGCTGCAGAAGGTCCGCGAGACCAAGAAGGCGGTCAAGGCGCAGGCCCGCGCCGCCGCCGACGGGTGAGCCTCGGTTCGGCGACCGCAACAGGCTTGATACCGGGCCGAAACCCAGGCCGGTCGTGATCGCGACACGCTGAGGCCGCGGCGTCCTCCCGGTGCTCCCGCACCGGTGCCCTCCGGCGTCGCGCCGAGCGCGGGAGGCGATCATGAGCCAGGACACCACCGAAGCGATCCGGGACGCCGACGTCGGCCCGGTGCCGGGCGGCGACGAGGGTCTCCGGACCACCGCGGCGAAGGAGACGCTCGAGGACTACACCCTCCGCTTCGCCCCGCGGCACTTCCGGCGCTGGGGCACCGGGGTGGTGGCCGTCTCGGCGCTCGGCGGGATCGCCTACCTGGCCGACTTCGCCATCGGGGCGAACATCGGCATCTCCTACGGGACCACCAACGCACTCTGGGGGATCGCCGTCTTCGCGGTGGTGATCTTCGCCACCGGCTTCCCGCTGGCCTACTACGCCGCCCGCTACAACCTGGACCTCGACCTGATCACCCGGGGCAGCGGCTTCGGCTACTACGGCTCGGTGGTCAGCAACATCATCTTCGCCACCTTCACCTTCATCTTCTTCGCGCTCGAGGGGTCGATCATGGCCCAGGGGCTCTTCCTGGGCCTGGGCGTCCCGCTCTGGGCCGGGTACGCCGTGTCGACCCTGGTGATCTTCCCGCTGGTGATCTACGGGATGAAGGTGCTGAGCAAGCTGCAGCTGTGGACCACGCCGCTCTGGCTGGTGCTGATGGTCATCCCGTTCGTCTACCTGCTGGTCAGCCACCCCGACTCCGTGGCCACCTTCTTCGCCTACCAGGGCGAGAACGGGCAGGGCCGTGCCGACCTCGGTTCGGTGATGCTGGCCGCCGGGGTCTGCCTGTCGCTGATCGCCCAGATCGCCGAGCAGATCGACTATCTGCGGTTCATGCCGGCGCGGACGGCGGAGAACCGCCGACGCTGGTGGCGTGCAGTGATCATCGCCGGACCCGGCTGGGTGGTGTTCGGGGCGATCAAGCAGGTGATCGGTCTGTTCCTGGCCGTCTACATCATCGCCAACGTCGCCGACGGGGCGACGGTGGCGAACCAGCCGGTGCACCAGTTCCTGGAGATCTACCGGGACCTGCTGCCTGCGCCGGTGGCCCTGGCGCTGGCCGTCGCGCTGGTGGTGATCAGCCAGGTCAAGATCAACGTCACCAACGCCTACTCCGGGTCGCTGGCCTGGACCAACAGCTTCACCCGGATCAGCAAGCGCTACCCGGGCCGGATCGTCTTCCTGGCGTTCAACCTGCTGGTCGCCCTGGTGCTGATGGAGGCGAACATGTTCGACTTCCTCAACACCATCCTCGGCTTCTACGCCAACTGCGGCATGTCGTGGGTGGTGGCGGTCGCCTCCGACATCGCGATCAACAAGTACCTGCTCAAGCTGTCACCGAAGCGGCCCGAGTTCCGCCGCGGGATGCTGTACGGGTTCAACCCGGTCGGGTTCGGCTCCCTGATCATCTCGGCCGGGCTGTCGATCGTGGTCTTCTTCGGCGGCTTCGGCGCCACCCTGCAGCCGTTCAGCCCGTTGGTGGCCATCGGGCTGGCCGCCGTGCTGCCGCCGGTGATCGCCCTGGCCACCCGGGGCCGCTGGTACCTGCGACGCACCGACGACGGCCTCGACCTGCCGATGGACGACGCCGACGGCAACCCCTCGGACGTCGAGCTCACCTGCCACGTCTGTCGGCAGTCCTTCGAGCGGCCCGACGTCACCGCCTGCCTGACCCACGACGCGGTGGTCTGCTCGCTCTGCCTGAGCACCGACAGCGTCAAGGACCACGTGCTGCCGGCCCAGCCTGTGGCCTGACCCGCCCGGGGGCTCGCCCGTCGAACCGGTCAACCCGATCGTCGGGAGGTGGCACGCGTCCGGCTCCGGACTGGTAGAACGACCCCGTGGCCGACGGGGGAGCGGGGGGCGTGGCGGATGCGGACGCGGCGGCGGACGACGGTCCGGCCGACCGGCTGGAGGACCGCGCCGAGGAGGCCGGCGAACGGGCCGAGCACCTGCAGCAGAAGCGGTGGTACCGGGTGCTGGTGGCGATCGGCCTGGTCAGTTTCGGGGTCGTCCACCTGCTGATCGCGGCGATCGCCGTCCAGGTCGCCTGGACCGGCGGGGGCGGCCAGGCCTCGAGCCAGGGCGCGCTCCGGGAGGTCGCCCGGACGCCGGTGGGGCTGCCGATCCTGCTGGTGATCGTGGTCGGGATGGTGCCACTGGCCCTGTGGCAGCTGACCCAGGCGCTGTCCGGCTACGACGAGCTCGAGGACGGCAAGCCGCTCGGGCGGCGGAACCGGCGGCGGCTGGCCTCGGCCGGGCGGGCGGTCGTCTACCTGGCGCTGGCGGTCAGCGCGGCCAAGGTCGCCGCCGGCGCCCGCGGCTCGTCCGACGAGGAACGCACCTGGACCGGTCGGCTGCTCGGGCTGCCGGCGGGTCAGGTGCTGGTGCTGGTGGTCGCGGCCGCGGTCGTCGCCGTCGGGGTGGCGCTGATCGTCAAGGGCGTCCGCCGCAAGTTCACCGACGACCTGAGCGGCGGCGTCCGACCGGCCCTCGTCCGGCTCGGGCAGGTCGGCCACGTCACCAAGGGCCTCGCGCTGGCGGCGGTCGGCGGGCTGTTCGCCTGGGCCGCGGTGACCCACGACGCCCGCAAGGCCGGCGGGATGGACCAGGCGCTGTCGGTCGTCCGGCGCTCACCGTTCGGCGACGTGCTGCTGACGGTGATCGCGGTCGGGATCGCCTGCTTCGGGCTCTACTGCTTCGTCTGGGCGCGGCACCCGCGCCGCGACTAGCGGGTGTAGCCGGGGCGGAACAGGTAGGAGATGTAGACGGTGGCGCCGGCGATGTAGAGCACGCCGAAGAAGATGTGCACCGCGGCCACCTTGAGCTCGCCCAGGGTGATCTGGAGCAGCACGCCGACCACCAGCAGCACGGCGGCCACCACCGACCAGCGCGGTCCGCCGGAGCGGACGTAGACCACGGCCACCACCAGCATCACCACGGCGACGACGGCCATCGCCATCCCGCCGATCTCGTGGACGTGCTTGAAGCCCTTGCCGCCGGTCAGGAAGGCCGCGGCCCAGCCGGCCTGGCCGATGGCGAAGGCCAGGAAGATCGTGGCCACCGTCTGCAGGGCGATCAGCTGCGGGCTGCGCCGCCGGGTCGTCGCGGGAGAAGCTGCGCTCACCCGACGAGTCTTGCACGGCGGGCTCCGGAGTTCGGCCGACGCGCAGCTCGCACGCCGACCGGCGCCCAAGCCGCCTGTCAGGATGGGTCGGTGAGCGACACGGACCTCGACACGGACCTGAGCGGGCGGCACGCGCTGGTGACCGGGGCGGCCAGCGGCATCGGGGCGGCGGTGGCCCGCGAGCTGGCCGGGCGTGGTGCTCGGCTGACCCTGGCCGACCGCGACGGCGACCGGCTGGCCGCGCTGGCCGCCGAGGTGGGGGCCACGCCGTGGGTGGTGGACCTGAGCGATCTCGACGCCCTCGGCACGCTCCGGCTCGACGTCGACGTGCTCGTCAACAACGCGGGCATCCAGCACGTCAGCCCGATCGAGGAGTTCGAGCCGGCACGGTTCCGGACCATCGTGGCGATCATGCTCGAGGCGCCGTTCCTGCTCATCCGGGCCGCGCTGCCGCACATGTACGCCCGCGGCTGGGGGCGGGTGGTGAACGTGTCCTCGGCCCACGGGCTGCGCGCCTCGGCCTACAAGGCGGCCTACGTCGCCGCCAAGCACGGCCTCGAGGGGCTGTCCAAGGTCACCGCGCTCGAGGGCGGCCCGCACGGCGTGACCTCCAACTGCGTCAACCCCGGCTACGTCCGGACCCCGCTGGTCGAGCGGCAGGTGGCCGACCAGGCCCGGACCCACGGCATCGGCGAGGACGAGGTGCTCGAGTCGATCATGCTCACCCACAGCGCGGTGAAGCGGCTGACCGAGCCCGAGGAGGTGGCCGGGCTGGTCGGCTACCTGGTGGGGGAGCGGGCCGCGATGATCACCGGCGCCAGCTACACCATCGACGGCGGCTGGACCGCCCAGTAGCCCCAGGCGCCCCGCTCCCGGGTGCTCAGCCGGCGGGGGAGAGCGCCTGGAAGAGCAGGTGGTCCTGCCAGCGGCCGTCGATCAGCAGGTACTGCGGGGCACGGCCGATCCGGACGAACCCGTTGCGGGCCAGCACCCGCTGCGAGGCGTGGTTGTGCGCCAGCGTGCCCGCCTCGACCCGGTGCAGCGCGAGCGGACCGAACGCGTGCGCCAGCGCCTCGCCGACCGCCGCGGTGGCGAGGCCGCGCCCGTTGGCCGCCTGCGCCACCCAGTAGCCGAGCCGGGCGGAGCGGAACACGCCGTGCTCGATCGCCACCAGGTTGAGCCGGCCGACCACCGAGCCGTCGTCGTCGAGCACCACGAACGGCACGCCGACGCCGGACGCGTACCGCTCGAGCGCCTGCCGGGCCACGGTGCGCTGGCCGTCCTCGGTGAACCAGCCGGCGGCCCGCCGCGGCTCCCAGGGCGCCAGGAAGTCGCGGTTGGCCACCAGCAGGCGGGTCAGCGCGGGCACGTCGTCGGGGTCGAGCAGCCGGAGGCGGGGCACCGCGCCAGCCTGCCCGACGCCGCGCGGCTCCCGCAGGTCGGAGGGGTTGGGCCGGCGCCCCGGGTCGGCTACGGTCGGCGGGTGGCTGAGCCGATCCTGACGGCCGAGCGCCGCGACCCGAGCCGTGCGCACGACGTGCTCCGGGTGCGCGGGGCCCGCGAGAACAACCTCAAGGACGTCGACCTCGAGCTGCCGAAGCGGCAGCTGACCGTGTTCACCGGGGTGTCCGGCTCCGGGAAGAGCTCGCTGGTCTTCGACACCATCGCCGCCGAGTCCCAGCGGCTGATCAACGAGACCTACAGCAGCTTCGTCCAGGGTTTCATGCCCACCCTGGCCCGGCCCGACGTCGACGTGCTCGAGGGCCTCACCACCGCGATCATCGTCGACCAACAGCGGATCGGCTCCGACCCGCGGTCCACGGTGGGCACGGCCACCGACGCCAACGCGATGCTGCGGATCCTGTTCAGCCGGCTGGGGGAGCCGCACATCGGGTCGGCCCGGGCGTTCTCGTTCAACGTGGCCTCGATCAGCGGGGCCGGCGCGGTCAGCGTCGAGAAGGGCGGCCGGACCGTCAGGGAACGGCGCAGCTTCAGCGTCCAGGGCGGGATGTGCCCGCGGTGCGAGGGCCGCGGCACGGTCAACGACATCGACCTGACCCAGCTCTACGACGCCTCCAAGTCGCTCGACGAGGGCGCGCTCCTCGTTCCGGGCTACAGCATGGAGGGCTGGTACGGCCGGATCTACCGTGGCTCGGGGTTCTTCGACCCGGCCAAGCCGATCCGGGACTTCACCGCGCGCGAGCTGGCCGACCTGCTGCACAAGGAGCCGACCAAGATCAAGGTCGACGGGATCAACCTCACCTACGAGGGGCTGATCCCCAAGATCACCAAGTCGATGCTCAGCCGGGACGTCGACACCCTGCAGCCGCACATCCGTGCGTTCGTCGAGCGGGCGGTCACCTTCACCACCTGCCCGGACTGCGCGGGCACCCGGCTCAACGCGGTGGCCCGGTCCTCGCGGATCGGCGGCACCAACATCGCCGAGGCCTGCGCGATGCAGATCTCCGACCTGGCCGGCTGGGTCCGGGGGATCGGCGACCCGTCCGTCGCCCCGCTGGTCACCGCGCTGGCCGACACCCTGGACTCGTTCGTCGAGATCGGCCTGGGCTACCTGAGCCTGGACCGGCCGACCGGCACGCTGTCCGGCGGTGAGGCGCAGCGGACGAAGATGATCAGGCACCTGGGCTCGCCGCTGACCGACATCAGCTACGTCTTCGACGAGCCCACCATCGGGCTGCACCCGCACGACATCGACCGGATGAACGACCTGCTGCTCCGGCTGCGGGACAAGGGCAACACCGTGCTGGTGGTCGAGCACAAGCCCGAGGTGATCGCGGTCGCCGACCACGTCGTCGACCTCGGCCCCGGGGCGGGCACCGCGGGCGGGGAGATCGTCTACCAGGGCAGCGTCGAGGGCCTCCGGGCCAGCGGCACGCTGACCGGGCGGCACCTCGAGGACCGGCACCGGATCAAGGACACGGTGCGCGAGCCGACCGGCGCGCTGCAGATCCGCGGCGCCGACCTGCACAACCTCCGCGACGTCGACGTCGACCTGCCGCTGGGCGTGCTGGTGGTGCTGACCGGGGTGGCCGGGTCGGGCAAGAGCTCGCTGGTGGCCGGCTCGGTGGCCGGTCGCGACGGGGTCGCGATGGTCGACCAGATGCCGATCCGCGGGTCGCGCCGGAGCAACCCCTGCACCTACACCGGGATGCTCGACCCGGTCCGCAAGGCCTTCGCCAAGGCCAACGGGGTCAAACCGGCGCTGTTCAGCGCGAACTCCGAGGGCGCCTGCCCGAACTGCAACGGCGCCGGTGTCGTCTACACCGACCTGGCCATGATGGCCGGCGTGGCCAGCCCGTGCGAGGTCTGCGAGGGCCGCCGGTTCTCCGCCGACGTGCTCGAGTACCGGCTGGGCGAGCGCCCCGACGGCGGCGGCAAGGACATCAGCGAGGTGCTGGCCATGCCCGTCACCGAGGCCGCGGCCTTCTTCGGCGCGGAGGGCTCGTCGGTGCCCGCGGCGCACCGGATCCTGCGCCGGCTGGTCGACGTCGGGCTCGGCTACCTGACCCTGGGGCAGCCGCTGACCACGCTGTCCGGTGGCGAGCGCCAGCGGCTCAAGCTGGCCGTCCAGCTCGGCGAGAAGGCCGACCTGCTGGTGCTCGACGAGCCCACCACCGGTCTGCACCTGGCCGACGTCGAGCAGCTGCTCGGGCTGCTCGACCGGCTGGTCGACGGCGGCCGGTCGGTGATCGTCATCGAGCACCACCAAGCGGTGATGGCACACGCCGACTGGATCGTCGACCTCGGCCCGGGCGCCGGTCACGACGGCGGCACCGTGGTGTTCACCGGCACGCCCGCCGAGCTCGTCGCACGGCGCTCGACGCTCACCGGCGAGCACCTCGCCCGCTACGTCGGTGCCTGAGGACGTGGAGCCGGGGGAAGGGGGCCGGGGGAGCCGCCGGCCGACACCGGGGCGGGTCGAGGACCCGTGCTGATCGAGGCCGGCGACCCGGTCACCGTCCCCGAACAGGACACGGCGGCAGTCCGGTTCGGGGCGGAACCGCTCCCGGGCGGCGGGGTCGGTCGCCGACTGCTCTGGCTGGAGGAGGACCCGGCCTTCGAGCTGTCGTTCTGGTGCGGCACCTGCGCGCTGTTGTTCCGTCGGCTGGAGGGAGCCAGGTCGACGGTGTCGTTGTCGGCGTTGGCCGACCGGCTGACGACCGGGCTGGACCGGATCGACCCGGAGGTGGTCGACCGGTTCACGGCGGTGCTGGCCGCTGACGTCTACCGGCCACTCCTGTTCGAGCTGTCGCCGGCGCTGGTGGCCCCGGGACGGCCGGGGGACTACTTCAGCGAGGAGCAGGTGGCCACCTGGGGACTGTCCCCGTTCTGGGGACTGCCCGAGTACCCGGCGACGCCGTACTACCGGGCCGGTCCGCCGACCCGCCTCTCGCCCACCGCTCGCCTGTTCGAATTCGTGGTGCCGATGGTGCCGCCGTTCTGGAACACCCGGGCCCGGGTCGACGAGCTCGTCGCACGGTTGACCGGACCGCCGGGTGGCTCGTCGGTGCCGACGGCGGTGGCCGTCTCGGTGCTCGACGTCTGCCAGCCGGCCACCGCGGGCAGCGCCGACTACGAGGCGCACTGGGGTCTGGTGCATTTCCTGCTCGACGGTCACCACAAGCTCGAGGCGGCCGTGACGTCGGGCCGGCCGGTCCGGCTGCTGTCGTTGCTGGCCACCGGGGCGAGCCTGGCGAGCCCCGCGGACCTGCAGCGTCTGGTCGACGTCCTGGGTGCTCGGAGCGGTGTCGGGGATCCGGCCGGGTAGACGCGGTCACTTCCCTGACACGCGCTCCCGTGGTTGTCCGATAAGCGACATTATGTCAGGTAGCGCGCGGAGAGGGTGCGGGCAACCCCTTCCCCGAGCCGCTCAGCCCTGCCGCGAGACCTTGTGCTGAGCGGCCTGCGCACGCGGGCGGACGGTCAGCCGGTCGATGTCGACGTGCCGCGGCAGCGAGGCGATCCAGCGGATCGTCTCGGCGACGTCCTCGGCGACCAGCGGCTCGGCGACACCCTCGTAAACCTTCGCCGCACGTTCGGCGTCGCCGTCGTACCGGGTCAGCGCGAACTCCTCGGTCCGGACCATCCCCGGCGCGACGTCGTGCACCCGGACCGGCTGGTCGACCAACTCGAGCCGCATCGCCCCGGCGACCATCCGCTCGGCCGCCTTGGCCCCGCAGTAACCGGCCCCGCCCTCGTAGGGTCCGTCGGCGGCGGTCGAGGTGACGAAGACGATCTGCCCGGTGTTGGCGATCAGCCTGGGCAACAGCGCCTGGGTGACCCGGGTGGCCCCGATGACGTTGGTCGCGTACATCCGCTCCCACTGCCCGAGGTCGGCCTCGGCCACCGGCTCCTGGCCGAACGCGCCGCCGGCGTTGTTGACCAGCAGGCTGACCTCCTGCGGCACGTCGTCCACGAAGGCCCGCACCGAGGTCGGGTCGGTGACGTCGAGCTCGGCGGCCACCCCGTCGATCTCGGAAGCCAGCTCCCGGATCCGGTCGACCCGGCGGGCCGCGCAGACCACGGTCCAGCCGTCCCCGGCCAGGGCCCGCGCGGTCGCCGCGCCGATCCCGCTGCTCGCTCCGGTCACCACGGCCGTCCTCGTCGCGCTCACGGCCCCATCCTCGCGGCTCCGCCGACCGGCACCTCGACCGGGTTCGGCTCCGCGGTGCCGCGCCGTAGGGCGCGACGCCGGAGCCGACGGCCCCGCCACCACGGCGCCAGCCGCTCGAGCGGCGCGAAGGCCAGCCAGCACACCACGGTGGGCAGGAAGTGGATGCCGAGCAGGGCGAAGGTGAAGGCGTGGAAACCGAGCCAGAACACCGCCGCGGCGAGCAGCGCTCTCCCCCGCAGCCACAAGATCACCGGCGAGCAGGTCTCGGCGATGATCGACAACCACTGCATGCCGCGCAGCAGCTCGGGGTGCGGCAGCAGCCACAGCCCCAGCTGGTGCGGCCGGCGGACGATCGCCCAGGTCAGGATCGCGCTCTCCGGCCAGGTGCGGTAGCTCCAGTCGCCGTTCCTGATCTTGTTCAGCGCGGACAGCACGTAGGTGCTGACCACCGCGATCTGGATGCACCGCAGCACCCAGCCCGCGGCCACCGAGGTGGTGCTGCTCCGCCACCGCCCGGCCGCCGGTCCGACGGTGGGCAGCAGCCAGACCGCGACCACCAGTGCCAGATGATCATGGTCGACCTTGCCGTAGCTGAAGCCGATGGTCAGCCACCAGGTGAACGCGGCGGCCAGCGTCCAGCCGGCCAGCCGCGGCAGCCGGTTGGCGATCCCCAGCAGGGCGCTGACCCAGATCACCGCGTACAGGGCCCAGGCCAGGGCCGGGCTCGGCGCCGGCAGGTGCAGCCAGCCGGCCACGGTGAGCGGCCGGTAGAGGTCGGGGTGCAGGCTGAGCGACGGCGGGTCGGTGACCATCAGGTGGACGTCGAGCAGCACGAAGATCGCGATCACGCTGCGCAGCACCGCGATCCGGGCCTCGGGCAGCTCGGGCGCGAACCAGCGGGTCACCGCGCCCATCAGCGGTCGACCTTCCAGCTGGCCAGCGTGACCGTGCGGACCGGCTGCCAGGTCCGGTCGGACAGCCGGTGCCACTCCTGGCACAGCCAGAGCTCGGTCAGCGGTGGCTCGGTCGGGTGCCGGCGGGCCCAGCCCTGCTGGACGGCGCGGAGCAGCTCGGGCCGGGCCTCGATCTGCGGGATCTGCGCCTCGACATCGGCCCGCCGGATGCCCGACGACCACGGGTTGAGCTCGAGGTCAATCCGGCGCCCGTCGGCCAGCCGGCCCTCGACCCGGGTGATCGCCACCTCGGAGTCGGGGGCCGGGGCGAACGCGTACTGCGACATCGGACCGAACGGCCACGCCGCGTCGGTCATCCGGAGGGTGCCGTTGACCAGCAGCACCACCACGACCACCGAGACCGCGACCCGCCAGGCCACGCCCGAGCGGCGGATCGGACGGGTGGTCACCGACTCATGCTCGGCGGGCGTGCCGGGGCTGTCAACGACCGCGGCCAGCACGGCGTCGCCGGCTCAGGGGAAGGCGACCAGCGAGTGCCGGAGCGCCAGCACCAGCCGCTGGGCGGCGGACGGGCGCCGCTCCCCCAGCAGCGTCCGGCTGGCGAAGAACGCGCGGGCGTCCTGGGCGAACTCGCTCCGGTCGGTGCTCAGGTCGCGGAAGCCCATCGACCAGTCGGCGAACTGGCGGCGGCTGACCGGGCCGGCGGCGACCACCGCGACCTCGCGATGCCGGGGATCCTGGGCGATCACCTCGTAGAGTGCCTCGACGGTCGGCTGGTCGCCCTCGAGCACCTGCATGATGTGCCCGCCCTCGTAGAGCAGCGCCCCGGTCACCCCGAGTTCCTCGTTGTGGGCCCGGCAGACCCGGAGCAGGTCGGCCAGCTGGGCGGGCGTCAGGGGCGTCGTCGCCCGGCTGACGTACGTGAGGTCGTACGGCACCCGGCCAGTATCGACGCCGATCCAAAGCCGGACGATGCGATCCCGCCACGACACGACCCCTGATCGCGCGCGGAGCGGCCCGATCCGCTAGGAACGGGGCATGACCGACGCCAACCCGGCTGCCTCACAGCCGCTGCGCAGCAGCCAGTGGTACGGCCCGGACGACCGCAACGGCTACATCCACCGGGCCTGGATGCGCCGCGGGGTGCCCGGGGACGCCTTCGGGCGGCCGCAGATCGCCATCGCCGACACGGCCTCGGACCTGACCCCGTGCAACGCCCACCTCACTGAGGTGTCGCGGTCGGTGGCCGACGGGGTGATCGCGGCGGGCGGGGTGCCGCTGCACCTGCCGGTGATGAGCCTCGGGGAGACCAACGTCCGGCCGACCGCCATGCTCTGGCGCAACCTGGCCGCGATGTCGATCGAGGAGATGCTGCGGGCCAACCCGATCGACGGCGTGGTGCTGCTCGGCGGCTGCGACAAGACGATCCCGGCGCTGCTGATGGCCGCCGCCTCGGTCGACCTGCCGGCGGTGGTGGTCCCGGGCGGGCCGATGCTCACCGGCACCTTCCGCGGCCGCCCGCTGGGGTGCGGGACCGACGTCTGGCGGCTCAGCGAGGAGGTGCGGGCCGGCACCCTGACCGCGGCCGAGTTCACCCGGTCGGAGTCGGCGATGATCCGCAGCCGCGGACACTGCAACACCATGGGCACCGCCTCGACCATGGGGCTGCTCGCCGAGGCGCTGGGGATGGTGCTGCCCGGGCTGGCCGGGACGCCGGCCCCGGACAGCCGGCTGCTCGTGGGCGCCCACGCCACCGGCCGGCTGGCCGTCGAGCTGGTGGCCGCCGACCGTCGGCCGAGCGGCGTGCTGACCCGGGCCTCGTTCGCCAACGCGATCGTCGCCCTGGCCGCGCTCGGCGGGTCGACCAACGCCGTCGTCCACCTGCTGGCCGTCGCCGGCCGGCTCGGCGTCGACCTCCGGCTCGAGGACTTCGACGCCCTCGGGTCGCGGGTGCCCTGCCTGGTCGACCTGCAACCGGCCGGCCGGTTCCTGATGGAGGACCTGCACCGGGCCGGTGGGCTGGCCGCCGTCCTCACCGAGATTTGCGACCTGCTCGACCCGGCGGCCCTGACCGTGACCGGCCGCACCCTGGTCGACGAGCTCGACGCCGCCCGGGCCGCGATCTTCGACCCCGAGGTGATCAGGCCGCGCACCGACCCGCTGGTGGCCGAGGGCGGGATCGCCGTGCTGCACGGCAACCTGTGCCCGACGGGCGCGGTGATCAAGCCCGCCGCCGCCTCGCCGTCCCTGCTCCAGCACCGCGGCCGCGCGGTGGTCTTCGACAGCATCGAGGACGCCCACGCCCGGATCGACGACCCCGACCTCGAGGTCGACGCCGACTCGGTGCTGGTGCTCCGCGGCTGCGGCCCGCGCGGCTACCCGGGGATGCCCGAGGTCGCGAACCTGCCGCTCCCGCGGAAGCTGCTGGCCACCGGCGTCCGGGACATGGTGCGGGTCTGCGACGGCCGGATGAGCGGTACCGCCTACGGGACGGTGGTGCTGCACGTCACCCCGGAGGCGGCGGCCGGCGGCCCGCTGGCCCTGGTGCGGACCGGAGACCCGGTCGTCCTCGACGTACCCGGTCGGCGGCTGGACGTGGACCTACCGGCCACCGAGCTCGCGGCCCGGTCGCCGGCGGCGGCGAGCGTCGCGGCGTACGCCCGGCCGACCCGCGGCTGGGAACAGCTCTACGTCGAGCACGTCCAGCAGGCCGACCGCGGTGCCGACCTGGACTTCCTGGTCGGGTCGAGCGGGTCGGCGGTGGTCCGCGAGTCGCACTGATCACGCCGTGGCGATCACCCGCCGCGGTCAGCCGTGGTGATCATCAGCACCGGTCGCCGGCGATGGTGATCTTGCTCGGGTCGCCCGGGCGGGACGCCGCTCGGCCGCCGATGATCTTCCCCCGCGCCCGGTCGCGCCCTACTCTGAGCCCGTGTCGACCCACCCCTCGCTGGACGCGCGGTCGTCCGGGCTGCCGCTGCGCGGCACCGGGGTGGGCCTCCGACCGGTGCTCGACCTCGACGGTGACCGGACCGTCGCGCTGCACGTCGAGGACGGCGCGGGCGGGCCGGTCACGCCGGACCGGCTGCGCCGGCTGACCACCGTGCTGGCCGCCGCCGGGCTCGACGCCCTGCCGCTGGTGGTCCGCTGCGCGCTCGGTGATGTGCCCCGGCTGCCCCGCCCGGTCGACGACCGCCCGCGGATCGCCCTCGTCGGTGCGGACGGCCTGCTCGACCACCCGTCGGCCACCACCCGCCGGGTGGAGGCCGCCCGGAGCCGCGGCTGGGAGCTCGGGCTCTCCGGCGTGGCGGCCGACCCGGCGAGCGTGGCCGCCGTGTCGATCTTCGAACCGGCACTGGTGCTGCTGGCCGACGGCGTCGACGTCGACGGGGTGGACGCGCTCGCCGTCGAGACCGTCCGGGCGACCTCGCGGCTCAGCCAGACCAACCAGGGAGCGGTGCTGGTCGACTGCCCGCCCGACCGGCACACCGACGCCTCGGCGCTCGGCGCCTCGCTGGTGCTCGGCGCCCCCTGGGAACGGGTGACCGAGCACACGGTCCCGGCCGGGCTGACCTTCGAACTGTTCCTGGCCCCGCCGCGGCCGAGCCCCGGGACCGGCATCCACGAGCTCGCCGCGCAGCGCTACACGCCGCGGCGCAGCCGCAAGCCGTTCCTCACCGCGCTGAGCCGGCACCTCGAGGCCGAGGCCGAGCACAGCGGACCCTCGACGGTCGTGCTCGCCGCCTTCCAGCGCACCCGGCACATCACCGGTCCGACGGTCGAGCGCTACCGCCGGCTGACCGGGACGGCGGCGCTGGTGGTGATGGCGGCCCGCGGCCTGGAGGGTGCGCCGCTGCCGGGCGTCCGGTCGGTCGACCTGCCGGCCCGCGACCCGCTCACCCGGGAGTGGGTGCTGGTGGTGCTCGGGCCCAGCCACGCCAGCCTGCTCTCGGCCCGCGAACGGCCGGACCAGGACCCCGCGCTGCCGGAGGCCGACCGTGAGTTCGACTTCGTGCTCAGCTCGGACCGCGACCTGGCCGGCCACGCCGCGCGGAGCCTGCTCACCCGGCTCTGAGGACAGCAGGTCCGCACGGCGCTCCGCCGGTCAGGAGGCGGCGCGCCGCTCGTAGGCGGCCTGGCGCTGCTGCGCCGCCCGGATCCGGTCGAGGTCGAGCTTGAGGCTGCGGTCGAACCGGTAGATCCCGTTCTCCTCCTGGAAGACGTCGGTCAGCTGGGTGTAGCAGTAGCCGAACATCCGCGGGTCGTCGAGCAGGGCGTCCACCAGCCCGGCGAACCGGCGGTAGAACTCCTCCTCGTCGGCCACCCGCTGCCCGTAGCCCCACGAGTCGCGGTGGTCGGTGCCCTCCTTGGCCAGCGCGTCCGGGTTCCACCAGATGCCCCCGAACTCGCTGACGAAGTAGGGCTGACCGACGTACGGCAGCGAGAACTCCCCGCGGTCGCTCCGGTTGGCGAAGGGCCGCCCCTCGGCCAGACCGGCCTGGTTCGCCGCGAACCGGGCCGGGTCCTGCTCGTAGTCGTGGCTGTCCCAGACGTCGGTCTCGAGCACCCGGTGCGCGTAGCCGGACGCGTCGAGCACCGGCCGGGTCGGGTCGGAGGCTTTGGTCGCCCAGAACATCGCCCGGGTGACGTCGTCGAGCTGGGTGTAGTGGTCGTCGATCACCTGGTGGGTCTCGTTGAGCGGGCACCAGCCGACGATCGCCGGGTGGTTGCGGTCGCGCCGGACCGCTTCGATCCACTGGTTGACGAACGCGGCGGTCGGGTGCTGGTTGCGGGTCGGGTCGCCGCCGACGTTGGCGCCCCAGTCGCCGAACTCGCCCCAGACCAGGTAGCCGAGCCGGTCGGCGTGGTAGAGGAAGCGCTCCTCGAACACCTTCTGGTGCAACCGGGCGCCGTTGAAGCCGGCGGCCAGCGACCGCTCGATGTCGGCGCGCAGCTCGTCGTCGCTCGGCGCGGTCATGATCCCGGTCGGCCAGTAGCCCTGGTCGAGCACCAGCCGCTGGAAGACCCGCTCGCCGTTGATCGTCACCGCCTGCCCGTCGACGGCCACCGAGCGCAGCGCGGTGTAGCTGGCCACCTCGTCGACCACCGCGCCGTCGGCGTCGTGCAGCCGCAGCGTGAGGTCGTACAGGTGCGGGTCACCCGGGGCCCACAGCCGGCGACGGTCCTCGGGAACGGCCAGGGTGACCGTCGGCGTCCGGTCGAGGTCGACCCGGACGGCGCCGGTGACGATCTCCCCCTGCGCGTCGGCGAGGGTCGCCGAGGCCGTCCAGCCGGAGCGGTTGCCGGTCACCGGCAGCTCGACGACGATCTCCCCCGCGGCGACGTTCGGCCGGACGGCCCCGGCCAGCAGCCGGGTCTGCGGCACCGCCTCGAGCCAGACGGTCTGCCAGATGCCCGTGGTGCGGGTGTAGTCGCAGTCGTGGTTGGCGTACTCGCGCGACTGCTTGCCCCGGGCCTGGATCCCGTGCCGGCTGTCCCGGGCGCGGACGACCACCACCGCGCGGTGGTCGCCGTCGAGCTGGTCGGTGATGTCCGCCTCGAAGCCGGTGAACCCGCCGCGGTGCCGCACGACCTCGACGTCGTTGACCCAGACGGTCGCGTCGTGGTCCACGGCGGCGAAGTGCAGCAGCACCCGTCGGCCCGCCCAGTCGGCCGGGACCTCGATGGTCCGGCGGTACCAGACGGCCTCGTGGAAGTCGACGTCGGCGACCCCGGACAGCTCGCTCTCGGGGCAGAACGGCACGGTGATCTCGCCGGCCAGCTCGCGGGTCCGGAGACCGCGTTCGAGCCCGCTGTCGCCGCGGTCGGTCTCGAACTGCCAGGTGCCGTTGAGGTTGAGCCAGTCGGTGCGGACGAACTGCGGGCGCGGGTGCTCGGGTCGCGGCTGCGTGGACGGGGCCATGCCGGGTGTCTCCTCGGTGAGTGGGTCGTGTGCGGGCGGGACGCGGGGCAGCGCCGACGGGTGCATGTCCGGGGGAGGACGCTACCGAAGCGGCGCGCAGCGGTGCACCGGGGCGGACCGACCGGCGTTCATGCTCACACGGCCCGCTCCCCGCTGCTCCCCCGCCCCCTCACACTCCCCTCGTCCCGACGGGCTGCGGCCGGCCCGCCCGCCGTCCTAGGCTGCGGCATGGCCTACGACCGCGCGCTGGCCGGCCGGCTCCGGGCGCTGCTCGACGACCGCGGCGACCTCACCGAGAAGGCGATGTTCGGCGGGCTGGCGTTCCTGCTCGACGGCCGGATGGCGGTGGCCGCCGGGTCGGACGGCGGGCTGATGGTCCGCTGTGCCGCCGCGGACACCGACGCGCTCGCCGCCCGCCCGCACGCCGCGCCGATGATCATGCGCGGCCGCCCGATGCGCGGCTGGCTGCGGGTCGCGCCCGCCGGGGTCGCGACCGAGGCCGCCCTGGCCGCCTGGGTCGCGGAGGGCGTCCGCGCGGCCGACGCCCTC
This sequence comes from Microlunatus kandeliicorticis, assembly GCF_014137855.1. Taxonomy (GTDB): domain Bacteria; phylum Actinomycetota; class Actinomycetes; order Propionibacteriales; family Propionibacteriaceae; genus Microlunatus; species Microlunatus kandeliicorticis. The sequence continues at coordinate 124,208 of NZ_JACGWT010000004.1, read as the reverse complement.
GCCGACCGGCCGGACTGAGCCCGGCCCGGGACGGCCTCCGGTGGGCGCCCACCGTGATCGAGCCGACGGTGATAGAGATGGATCGTTCGGCTATCCGATCCGTCGTCGCCCCGGAGGTGCACCGTGCCGCAGACCGTGCTCGAGAACACCCCGGCCGCCCGGCTCGACCGGTTGCCGGTGCTCGGTTGGCACCGGGGGTTGACCGTGCTGGTGGGGCTGGGGTCGTTCTTCGACCTCTACGAGGTCTTCCTCGGCGGGGTGCTGGCCGCCGTGCTGGCCGAGCGCTGGCACCTCGACGCGACCGGCAAGGCGCTGGTGATCGGCTCGGCGTTCGCCGGCATGTTCGTCGGCGCCAACCTGATGTCGGCGCTGGCCGACCGGATCGGCCGCCGCCGGGTCTTCATGATCAACCTGGCCGGCTACTCGCTGCTGTCGGTGGTCGCGGCGTTCTCGCCGAACCTCGGCTTCTTCGTCGTGGTGCGGTTCCTCTGCGGGATCGGCATCGGCTCCGAGCTGGTGCTGGTCGACACCTACCTGGCCGAGTTCCTGCCGCGCGCCGTCCGCGGCCGCTACATCTCCTGGGCCTACGTGGTCGGCTTCCTCGGCGTCCCGGTGGCGGCGTTGTTCGGCGCCCGGGCGGTGGCCAAGCAGCAGATCCTCGGCCTCGAGGGCTGGCGGTGGCTGCTGATCGCGGGCGGGCTCGGGGCGCTGGTGGTGCTGCTGGTGCGTCGTCGGTTGCCGGAGTCTCCCCGCTGGCTGCTCACCCACGGCCGCGCCGCCGAGGCGGAGACGGTGGTCGCCGGGCTCGAGCGACGGGCGGGCGTGACCACGCCGGCCGCGCCGCCGCCGGCGGTCGCCGCCGCGACCGAGCCCGAGCGCCGGGTGCCGGTGCGGTCCCTGTTCGGACCGGACCACCGGCGCCGCACGGTCATGCTGATGATCCTCAACATCCTGCAGACCGTCGGCTACTACGGCTTCGGGACCCTGGCGCCGCTGGTGCTGACCGCCAAGGGCTACACCGTGACCAGCTCGCTCGGCTACTCCGCGCTGGCCTTCTGCGGCTACCCGCTGGGCGCGCTGCTGGCGGTGCCGATCATGGAACGCTTCGAGCGCAAGCGCTTGATCATCGGCGCGGTGATCGCCATCGCGGCCTTCGGGCTGGTGTTCGGGTTCGCGGGGAACGTGGTGCTGATCGTGCTGGCCGGGTTCCTGCTGACCGTGTCCAGCAATGTGTTCTCGAACGCGTACCACACCTATCAGGCCGAGATCTTCCCGACCGCGGTCCGCTCCACCGGGGTCGGCATGTGCTACTCGCTGTCCCGGGCTGTGTCGGCCCTGCTGCCCTTCCTGGCCGTTCCCGCGCTCGAGCGGTTCGGACCGGTCGCGGTGTTCAGCGGGTCAGCGGTGATCATGGTGCTGCTCTGCCTCGACGTCGGGCTGCTCGGCCCGCGCACCACCGGGCGGAGCCTCGAGGCCGTCTCCGGCGACGACTGAGCGCGCCGACGACCGAGCCGCTGACGACCGAGCCCCGGGCCGGTGGGCTCGCTACCCTGCGCGGATGAGCTGGCTGCACGCCGTTCTCGACCTGCCGCGCGACGATCCGCGCAGCGCGGCCGCCGTCTCCTTCTGGGAGCGGGTGGTCGGGTGGCCACTCGGGCCGCCCGCGCCGCACCGTCCCGAGCTCGCCGACTTCGTCCCGCCGGACGGACAGCCCTCGCTGCACCGGCAGCTGGTCGACGGGCCCGCCGGCGTCCACCTCGACCTCGAGGTCGACGACGTCGACGCCCAGACGGGCCGGCTGGCCGCGCTGGGCGCGGGCGCGGTGAGCCGCACCGACGACCGGCGCGCCCTGCTCTCCCCCGGCGGCCTCCCGTTCTGCCTGGTGCCCGTCGTCCCGGGTGCCGTGGTCCCCGGTCCGACCACGGTGGGCGACCCGGTGGGCCACCGGGTACGGCTGGTCCAGGTGTGCATCGACCTGCCGGAGGACCGGGTGGAGGCCGAGCTCGGCTTCTGGCGTGCGGCGCTCGGCGGCCTCGGCGACCGCGGGCGGTGGGGCCGCTCGGACAGCCCGGAGTTCCTGGTGAAGTGGCACGACGCGCGCGGTCCGGACGAGACCGGGTCGCCGCTCCAGCTGCTGTTCCGGCGGCTCGGCGAAGCCACCGGACCGGTCCGCGCCCATCTCGACCTCGGCGCCGACGACCTCGACGCCGAGGCGGCCCGGCTGCGGCGGCTCGGGGCTCTCCCCCTCCACGACGGCGACGGCTTCCGTGCGTTCACCGACCCGGCCGGGCTGGCCTTCTGCGCCACCGCCAACCCGCCCGACGTCATCGCGCCGCGCCCGATCGGTCCGCCGGCCGACGGCTGGGACCGAGCGCGACCGGCGGGGACGCGGCTGTGGCCGGCGGCCCGGTCAGCCGACGTGGACGTGCGGCCGGCGGGACCGGTCCGGCTCCGCCCGGCGCAGCACCTCGCGCATGGTCGGGGCGACCTCACCGGCCCCGAAGAGCAGGAACCGGAGCAGGTTGGTGACGGGGTTGCCCTCGGTCCACTCGAAGTAGATGTGCGGCCGGCGGCCGGTGCGGTCGCGGATCAGCAGCATCAGGGCGGCCAGCGCGTTCGGCACCGCGGCGTGCTCCATGGTCAGCACCCGGTACTTGCCGTGCAGCACCTGCCCGTGGACCTTGAGGTTGGTGGCGAAGTCGGAGGCGTCGCGGATGGTCACCTCGACGAAGATGATGTCCTGCTCGTCCTGCAGGTCGTTGTCGCGGACGGCCTGCCGGATCTTCTCCCGGTACTCGGCGGCGTCGCGCGGCCCCGGCTCGTTGGCCAGCAGCCGGATGGTCCGGCGGGCGCACTCGCGGACGAACCGCTCGGCCATCTCGTCCAGCTCGACCGAGCTGACCCGGAGCTCGAAGGCGCGCTGCAGCCGCGAGACGAACGACACCAACAGGATGGCGGCGATGAAGATCGCCCCGATCTTGACGCCGTCCGGGCGCTCGATGATGTTGTCGATGGTGGTGTAGACGAAGATCACCGACACCACGCCGAAGGCGATCATCCGCTTCTTCTGACCGGCCCGGCGGCAGACCAGGGTGACCGCGACCGCGGCCGAGGTGATGAGCACCAGCACCCCGGTGGCGTAGGCACCGCCCTGGGCGTCCACGTCGGCGTTGAAGATCCAGGTGATCAGGAACGCCGCACCGGTCAGCACCAGCACCAGCGGACGGACCGCCCGCGTCCAGTCCGGCGCCATGCCGTAGCGGGGCAGGTAGCGCGGGATCAGGTTGAGCATGCCGGCCATCGCCGAGGCGCCGGCGAACCAGAGGATCGCGATGGTGGAGACGTCGTACACCGAGCCGAAGACCGGGCCGAGGTAGAGGTGGGCGAGGTAGGCCAGGGCCCGGCCGTTGGCCGGACCGCCGGACTGGAAGTCGGCGGCGGGGATGAGCAGCGTAGTGACGAAGCTGCTGGTCACCAGGAAGCAGCTCATGGTGATCGCGGCCGCGGTGAGCAACCGCTTGGCACCGCGGATCCGACCGACCGGGTCGGTGGTCCGGCCTTCCTCGTCGACCCGGTCGTCCTCGTGCGGGTCGCCCTGGATGTGCGGCATCACCGCGACACCGGTCTCGAAACCGGACAGGCCGAGGGCCAGCTTGGGGAAGACGATCAGCGCGATGGCCACCACCATCAACGGGTTGCCGTGCTGGGTGGTGAGCGCGTTCAGCCAGTCGACGGTGTGCAGCGGGGTGCGGAACGCCTCGAACAGGCCGACCGCGATGACCACCACGTTGAGCCCGAGGTAGGCGCCGACCAGCACCACCGCGATCCCGATCGCCTCGGTGAAGCCCTTGAGGAAGACCGCGCCGAGGATGGCCAGCAGGACCAGCGTGATGATCACGTTGTGGCCGTAGGTGACCGGCCGGAGCAGCGGGTTCTCCACCAGGTGGGCGGAGGCGTCGGCCGCCGACAGCGTCATGGTGATCAGGAAGTCGGTGGCGGCGAAGCCGAGCAGCACCAGCACAAAGAGCTTGCTCCACCAGAACGAGAGGACCCGCTCGAGGATGGCGATCGAGCCCTCGCCGTGCGGGCTCTCCTCCGCGACCCGTCGGTAGACCGGCAGCGCGCCGAGCAGGGTCAGCGCGACCAGCACCAGGGTGGCGATCGGCGAGATCGCCCCGGCGGCGAGCGCGGCGATACCCGGCTGGTAGCCGAGGGTGGAGAAGTAGTCGACCCCGGTGAGGCACATGACCTTCCACCAGGCGTGCTTGCGCTCGCGCTGCTCCGGCGCGGCGTGCGGGCCCGGGTGACCGGTGCCGGTCTCGCGCAGGCCGTGCAGGAGCCACTGGCCGAGGGGGCCGCGGGCGGACGACCGGTCGCGGGTCAGGGTCTGGGAGGACACGGTCACCGGACGCTACTCCCCCGGGCGTCCAGGACGGCCGATCCACGCCCGGAGCCGACCATCCCGTCGGACGCGACCGAACCGGCCGACCCGCGACGCCCGATCCGGTCGTGCACGAGCGCGGCACCGGCCTGCTCGGCCAGCGCGACCGCGACCCGGCGCTCGTCGAGCCCGGGCTTGCGCACGTGGGTGGCCGCGGTGATCAGGAAGCAGCCCTCGGCTCCGGCCGGGAGCACGATCTCATCGTCGGTCGGCAGGCCGTCACGGCTCACGTCGAGGGCCTGCCCGGAGCTCCGGACCACGCCGTCGGAACCGAGCACCGGGCGGTCGGCCGGGACCTCGGCGCTGTAGCGGCAGCGGTCGGCGCCGAGCACCTCGGCGATCCGCGCCGCCACCCGCTCGGCCATCACCGGTGCCGGGGTGTCGTCGGCGAGCGCGGCGGCGGTGTCGAGCACACCGACCAGGTAGCCGTACTGGCGGCTCCCGCGGTCCTGCTGTCGGCGTCCCCAGAGCGCCAGCTCGGTGACCACGACGCCGATGACCAGCAGCAGCACCGTGGTCTCGACGTCGGACCGGTCGACGATGGCGAGGTCGAGGAAGGGACGGGTCAGGAAGAAGTCGTAGCCGACCGCTGCCGCCAGGGCGGCGACCAGCCCCGGGCCGCGGAGCCCGGTGGAGGCGGCGGCGAGCACCAGCAGCACCAGCACCAGCGCTGCGTCGGTGCGGGTGAGCGCGGTCGGGAAACGGCTCACCACCAGGCAGACGGCCAGCGGCAGCACGACCGCCGCCAGCAGGAGGGCAGCGCGATGCCGCCGGAGGACCCCGTTCACGCCCCCATCGCACGCCTCCCGGCCCGCCGGGGCAACCGTCTTGACGCGTTCTTGACGGCCCCGTGCGCGGCGCTCTCTTCGGCCCTCCTCAGGACAGCGCTTGCCCCGGCGAATAGCTACGAGGTGCGAAAAAAGCAGCGATGGGTCAGGATGACCGGCATGCGCGGTTTCCCCCCGGCCCGCCGCCGCTTCGCGGCCGCCTCCACCTTGCCCCTCGTGCTCACCCTCGGTCTCGGCTCCGCCGTGGTCGCCACCGACACCGCCGACGCCGCGGCGTCGGGCTGCCAGGCCATGACGAGCCCGATCTACTACCGGGTGAACCCGAAGGGCAGCGGTCTGCTGACGCCGTGGTCGACGGAGGCGTCGCGTGCCTCGCGCTACGGCTTCAGCGACTCGCTGGGTGCCCCGATCCTCGCCTCGACCCGCCCGGCCGCCGGCCTGACGGCGGTGCACCGGATGTACCGTCGCGCGAACGGCGACTTCGCGTTCGCCGTCGGCGACACCGACCGTTCCCGCCTCAAGCAGGCCGGCTACGTGGACAGCGGCAACGTCTTCTACGCGCTCACCTCGCCCAGCAGCGGCTGCACCCAGCGGGTCGAGCGGTTCGCCAAGGGCGGCTACCACCAGGTCACCGCGGGCAGCCGTACCGCCGGGTCGTTGTCGGCCGCGCACTGGACCAGCGACAAGGTCGCGTTCTACGCACCGACCTCGAACCCGGCTCCGACGGTGCCCCCGCCCACCGGTTCGGCGGGCGGCTGGACCACCCCGCCGCTCACCGGCACGGGCGCGTCCAACACCGACGGGGTCTTCACCATCGCCGTGCTGCCCGACACCCAGCAGGAGGTGTTCGGCAACAGCACCCGGTTCGCCGACCGGAACCGCTGGATCGTCGCGAACCGGAAGAAGTACGACATCCGCTACGTCACCCAGGTCGGCGACCTGGTCAACTGGGACACCCCGAACCACGACCAGTACGCCAACGCGAGCAGCGCGATGAGCGTGCTGGAGAAGGCCGGCGTCCCGTGGTCCCCCACCATCGGCAACCACGACAGCGAGGCGACCTGTCAGGGCGGGTCGGCCTGCCCCGGCCAGAAGACCTGGGTCACCATGCGCGACACCCACACCTTCAACCGCTACTTCCCGGTGAAGCGGTTCCGGGCGATGAAGGGCGAGTTCGAGGCGGGCAAGGTCGACAACAGCTGGTCGAGCTTCAGCGCCGAGGGCCGCACCTTCATGGTGATGAACCTCGAGCTGTGGCCGCGCCCGGCCGTGGTGGCCTGGGCCAACAAGGTGGTCAAGGCGCACCCGCACGACAACGTGATCGTGGTGACGCACTCCTATCTGACCGGCAACGGGGGCATCTTCACCAAGTCGGAGTACGGCTCGACGTCGCCCGAGTACCTGTGGAAGAACTTCGTGTCCAAGAACCCCAACGTGAAGCTCGTGCTGTCGGGCCACGTCGGCAGTGCCGCCTCGCGGATCGACCCCCGGGGCAAGAACCCGGTGGTCAGCTATCTGCAGTGCTTCCACGACATCCGCCGCAACCCCACCCGGCTGATCACGGTCAACGTCAAGGCCGGGACGCTGCGCGGGCAGGTGTACTACCCCAGCACCAAGCAGTGGCTGCCGTCGGCGGACAAGACCTACAGGGGCCTGGTCTGGGTCAAGTGACTCAGCCCTCGGTCCGCAGCCGGTGCCGCCAGCACCGGGTGCGGTAGGGGATCTCGACGATGCCGCTCTCGCGGGCGGCCGGGTGGGTCCGGGCCAGCCGGTCGACCCGGTCGAGCAGGCGCGTTCGCGCGTCCTCGTCGAGGTCGATGACGTAGCTGCGCGACGCCACCAGGTCGACCAGCAGCCCGGCGGTCAGCCGGTGGGTCCAGGTCGCCTCGAAGAACTCGCCGGGCGCGAAGGGTGACCCGGCGACGGTCGACGGGTCGGTGTGGCTGAAGCCGGTGTCGTCCCCACCGCCCAGCACGGTGGCCAGCTCGGCGGCGAAGTCGGTGCTGGTCTCGCGGAGGTTCCAGACCAGGGCGAGCACGCCGTCCGGCCGCAGCACTCGGGCCATCTCGGCCACGGCGGGTGCGGGGTCGACCCAGTGCCAGGACTGCGCGGCGACGACCAGATCGACGGCGGCGTCCGGCAGACCGGTCGCCTCCGCCCGGCCGACGACGGCCTCCGCCTCGGGCACCGCCGCGCGCAGCTGGTCGAGCATCTCCGGCGACGGGTCGACGGCGCGGACGGCGAGCCCGCGGTCGACCAGCGCACGGGTCAGCTTCCCGGTGCCGGCGCCCAGGTCGCAGATCGTGCGCGCGTCCGCGACCAGCCAGTCGACCGCCGCGTCGGGATAGCCGGGTCGGCTGCGGGCGTACCGGTCGGCCGCACGGCCGAAGGTGGCCGCGTGCCGCTCCCGCCGGTCGTCCGGCCACGACGCCGGCCCCGGTGCAGGTCCCGAGGCCGGTCCCGGCCCGTCCGTTCCGCTCATGACCGCGCACGCTACCGGCCGCATCCGCGGTCGCCGGGGTCACCTAATCTCCACCCGTGCCCGAAACCGACAACCGTCCCGACCCGGCCCGCTGGCGAGCGCTGGCCGTCTGCCTGGTCGCGGGCGGGATGACGCTGCTCGACGTCAGCATCGTCAACGTCGCGCTGCCCACGCTGCGGACCGGGCTCAAGGCCAACGACAGCGACATCCAGTGGATCGTCGCCGGCTACGCGCTGGCCTTCGGGATGGCCCTGGTCCCCTCGGGCCGGCTCGGTGACGCGCGCAGCCGCCGGGGCGTCTTCATCGCCGGCGTCGCGCTGTTCACCCTGGCGAGCGCGGCCTCCGGAGCCGCACCCGCCCCGATCTACCTCTCCATCGCCCGGGTGCTCCAGGGCATCGGCGGGGGGATGATCTCGCCCCAGGTCTCGGGCTTCATCCAGAACCTCTTTCGCGGCCCCGAACGCGGCCGCGCCTTCGGGCTGTTCGGCGCGACCATCGGCGTCTCGACGGCGATCGGCCCGCTGCTCGGCGGTCTGCTGGTCAACCTGGGCGGGCCAGACTTCGGCTGGCGGCTGGTCTTCTACGTCAACGTCCCGGTCGGCATCGTGCTGGTGCTGCTCGCGCTGCGCTATCTGCCGAGCGGCTCGGCCGGTCGCAAGCAGTCGCTCGACCCCTTCGGCATCCTGCTGTTCGCCGCCTCGATCCTGCTGGTGCTCTATCCACTGGTCGAGGGCGGACAGGGTGCTCCGCTGTCCGACCGCCCGTGGTGGCTGCTGATCCCCGCGGTCGCGCTGCTGCTCGGCTTCTGGCTGTGGGAGCGCTTCTGGCAGCGCCGCGGCAACGCGACCCTGATCGACCTGTCGCTGCTCAAGGTGTCGTCCTACATGAGTGGCCTCACGCTGGGCACCTTCTACTTCGCCGGCTTCACCTCGATCTTCCTGGTCATCACCCTCTACCTCCAGCAGGGGTTGAAATACTCCGCGCTCGAGGCCGGAGCCACCCAGATGTCGTTCGCGGTCGGCTCGGCGATCTCGGCCTGGCTCGGCGGTCGGCTGGTGCAGCGGATGGGCCGCCTGCTGGTGGTGCTGGGGCTGGTCGGGGTGAGCGTCGGGTTGATCGCGGTCGACCTGCTGGTCCCCCACCTGAACGGCCTGGTCGGGCTCAAGCTGGCCCCGGCCTTCTTCGTCGCCGGCTTCGGCGGCGGTCTGGTCGTCTCGCCCAACGTCACCCTGACCCTGGCCGAGGTCAACCCGGCGCAGGCCGGCTCGGGCGGCGGGATGCTGCAGACCGCCCAGCGGGTGGGCTCGGCGATCGGCGTGGCCATCGTGCTGGCCCAGTTCTTCGCCCAGTTGGCGGGCAACCGCGGGAACTTCGCCGACGCGCTGTCGATCTCGCTCCGCACCACCGTGGCCTTCGTGCTGGTGGCCCTGGTGCTCGCGCTGGTCGACCTGTTCCGCCGCCGGACGCCGAAGGCCCGGGCCGAGCACGTGGCCGACGAGGTGGTCCGGGTGCCCGACGCCGCCCCGCGGCACGCCGCGAGCTGACCCTCGGGGTCGGCCGCGGGTGGGCCGGTCCTACTCGAACGGCGTGGCGTCGCCGGCGCCGAGCCGGGTCACCACCGGTTCGCCACCGGACAGGTCGACCACCGTGGTCGGGTCCGGACCGCAGTCTCCGGAGTCGAGCACCAGGTCGACCTGGTGGTCGAGCGCGTCCTTGATCTCCCAGCCCTGGGTCATCGGCTCCTCCTGGCCCGGGAGCAGCAGGGTGCTGGAGAGGATCGGCTCACCCAGCTCGGCGAGCAGGGCCTGGGTGACCACGTGGTCGGGGATCCGCACCCCGACGGTCTTCTTCCGCGGGTTCTGCAAGCGCCGCGGTACCTCCCGGGTGGCCGGCAGGATGAAGGTGTAGCGCCCCGGCGTGTTCGCCTTGATCAGCCGGAACACCGCGTTGTCGATCTGCACCAGCTGGCCCAGCTGGGCGAACTCGGCGCAGACCAGGGTGAAGTGGTGCTTGTCGTCGAGCCGGCGGATGGCCCGGATCCGGTCGAGGCCGTCGCGGTTGCCGATCCGGCAGCCCAGCGCATAGCAGGAGTCGGTCGGGTAGACGATCAGTGCGTCGTCCCGGAGCGCCTGGACCGCCTGGCCGATCAGCCGCGGCTGCGGGTTGTCGGGGTGGACGTCGAGGTACCGCGCCATGCCCGGATGCTAGTCCGGGACGTCAGCGGCGGGCCTGCGGCCGCCCGGTCCGTGGCCCGCGCGCCAGCACCGCGGCCACCGCCTCGGCGAAGGTGTCGGCGGTGACGTCCGGCTCCGGACCCGGGCCGGTCCACCGGCGGCCCATCCGGATCCAGGCGGTGCGCAACCCGGCATTGCGCCCGCCGGCGATGTCGGCCTCCGGGTTGTCGCCGATCATCCAGCCACCGGCCAGCCCGTCGCGGGCTCGGTTGGCGGCCGCCGCGAACATCCGCAGGTCCGGCTTGGCCGCCCCGATCTCCTCGGAGATGCAGACCGCGTCGAGCACCGGATAGATCGCGCAGGCGTCGAGCTTGGCCAGCTGCACCCGCTCGCGGCCGTTGGTCACCACCCCGATCTTCCAGCCGGCCGCCCGGGCCGCGTGGAGCGCCGCCACGGTGGCCGGTTCGAGCCGGTAGCGGGCGGCGAAGTCGGTGCGCCAGCGGTCCAGCTGCTCGACCGGGTCGAGGTCGAGACCGCAACGCTCGGCGACGTCGGCGAAGAAGGCGATCCGGTCCCGACGACCACCGGCGTCGTGCTCGCGGAGCCAGTCGACCGTGGCCGGAGCGAGCCGGTGCCGGTCGGCGAAGTCCGCGACCCACTGCTCGAAGACGACGGCGCGCTGCACCAGCGTGTCGTCGAGGTCGACCAGCAGCAAGGGCATCGCGCCATCATGACAGCCGGCGCTCAGCCGTCTCCGGCGCCGGCGTCGAGCAGCCGCCGCGGGCCGGTCGAGCCGCCGCCGTCGACCGGCAGCGTGACCCCGGTGATCCAGGACGCGTCGTTCGAGGCCAGGAAGGCGATCGCGGCGGCCACCTCGGCCGGCTCCCCCACCCGACCGAGCGGGTAGGCCCGGGCCAGCCGCTTGAGGTCGTCGGGGCGGCCGTCCCAGACCCGGGTGCGGACGGTGCCCGGCGCGACGACGTTGATCCGGATCCCGCGCGGCCCCCATCGGACCGCCAGGTTCGCGGCGAGGTTGACCAGCCCGGCCTTGGCCACGGCGTAGGGCTCCTCACCCCAGGCGGCCAGACCGTTGACCGAGCCGACCAGCACCGCCGTCGCGCCCCGGCCGGCTGCCGCCGCAGCGGTCAGAGCCGGCTCGGCGGCCCGGAGCACCCGGGTCGCGCCGAGCAGGTTGAGCTCGAACATGGCCCGCCAGACGTCGTCGTCCGTCGCCGCGAGGTCCGCGGTGCCCGCCGAGGCCCCGGCGACGCAGACCACGTGGTCGAGCCCGCCGAACCGCTCGACGGTGCGGGCGACGGCGGTCTCCACCTGGCTGCGGTCGGTGACGTCGCACCCGAGGGCCAGCAACCGTGCGCCGCGGGCCCGGTCCGGACCGTCCGCCGGGTCGGCGCCGGCGGCCAGAGCGACGACGGTCTGCTCCGCCTGGTCCGCGTCCCGGTCGGCGACCGCCACCCGGGCACCCTCGTCGAGCAGTCGCGCGACGGCGGCGCGGCCGATGCCGTGCGCTCCGCCGGTCACCAGCGCCGTGCGGTCCTCGAACCGGCCGTTCGTGGCCATCGCGCTCCCCTTCCGGTTGCGCCGCACCCTAGCCCGGCGTGCACCCGGTGCGCGGCGCGGCCGCCGCGACGACCTCAAGTTCACTCCAGGTTGTCTTAGGCTCGCGGTCATGCACAGCACCGACCTGCTGACCATCGGCGACGTCGCCGCCCGCTCCGGGGTGGCGCCGTCGGCGATCCGCTTCTACGAGAGCCACGGACTGGTCAGCTCCGAGCGCACCGGCGGCAACCAGCGCCGGTTCCGTCGTTCGACCCTGCGCCGGCTGGCGTTCATCCGGTCGGCGCAACGGGTCGGACTCAGCCTGGAGGAGATCACCGAGGCGCTGGCGCGGCTGCCGAACGGGCGGACCCCGACCAAGGCGGACTGGGCCCGGCTGTCCCGGGGCTGGCGCGGGCGGATCGACGAACAGATCGAACGGCTGGAGCGGCTGCGCGACAACCTCGACGGCTGCATCGGGTGCGGCTGCCTCAGCCTGCAGCGCTGCGTGTTGCAGAACCCGGGTGACCGCGCTGCGCTCAGCGGCACGGGCGCCCGGTTCCTCGAGCCCGGCGACCGCGGGACCGCCTGAGCCGGGTCCGGCCGGGCGTCACGGAGGTGCCGACGGGACGCCTCGCGCGAGCCGCGTGGGGGCCTGCGTGAGCACTGTCCACCGCTTCCCCGGCCGGACGGGTGCACCCGGGGGCGCCGATAGGCTGCCGGTCATGAACCGAGTCGCGTTGCTGACCGCCGGCGGATTCGCCCCGTGCTTGTCCTCCGCCGTGGGCGGGCTGATCGAGCGGTACACCGAGATCGCCCCCGACGTCGAGATCATCGCCTACCGCCACGGCTACCAGGGCCTGCTGAGCGGCGACTCGATCACCGTCACGCCGGCGGTGCGCGAGAACGCGGCGCTGCTGCACGCGTTCGGCGGTTCGCCGATCGGCAACTCGCGGGTCAAGCTCACCAACGCCAAGGACCTGGTCAAACGCGGCCTGGTCGCCGAGGGCGTCGACCCGCTGGAGGCGGCGGCGCAGCGGCTGACCGAGGACGGGGTCGACGTCCTGCACACCATCGGCGGGGACGACACCAACACCACCGCCGCCGATCTGGCCGCCTACCTGGCCGAGCACGATTACCGGCTCACGGTGGTCGGGCTGCCCAAGACCATCGACAACGACATCGTCCCGATCCGGCAGTCGCTCGGCGCCTGGACCGCCGCCGACCAGGCCGCCCTCTTCGCCCAGAACGTGCTCGCCGAGCACAATTCCGGCGCGCGGATGCTGATCGTGCACGAGGTGATGGGACGCAACTGCGGCTGGCTGACCGCCGCCGCCGCGCGGTCGTACCGCAAGTGGATCGAGAGCCGGCAGTGGCTGCCGGAGATCGGTCTGAGCAGGGAGGCCTGGGACATCCACGGCGTCTACGTGCCCGAGGCCCGCTTCGACCTCGAGACCGAGGCGGCGCGGCTGCAGACGGTCATGGACGAGGTGGGCAACGTCAACCTGTTCGTCTCCGAGGGTGCGGGCGTCGACACGATCATCAGCGAGCTGGAGCGGTCCGGCGAGGAGGTCGCGCGCGACCCGTTCGGTCACGTCCGGCTCGACACGATCAACCCCGGCCAGTGGTTCGGCAAGCAGTTCGCCGAGCGGCTCGGCGCGCAGAAGGTGCTGGTGCAGAAGTCCGGCTACTTCTCCCGGTCGGCTGCGGCCAACGAGGAGGACCTGGCGCTGATCAAGAAGATGACCGACCTCGCCGTCGACTGCGCCCGCCGCGGCGAGCCCGGCGTGATCGGCGAGGACGAGGAGCGCGGCGGCGAGCTCCGGGCGATCGAGTTCGCTCGGATCGCCGGCGCCAAGCCCTTCGACGTCACCCAGGACTGGTACACCGAGCTGCTCGCCGCCATCGGCCAGCCCGCCGCCGAGCCGGTCCCGGTCTCGCACTGAGCGAGCCGAGCACGATGCGCTGGGGCCGTCGACGGGCGGGTCCAGCGCGTTTCGGCAGGCTCAGCGCACGTAGTTGAAGGCGCTTCGACAGGCTCAGCGCACGTCTCCCGGCGCGGCGTCACCACGGGCCCTGAGCCTGTCGAAGGGCTCAGCGCGCGTGGTTGACGGCGCTTCGACAAGCTCAACGCGCGGTCATCGAGCCTGAGCCCGTCGAAGGGCGCAGCGCGCCCGGCGAGGTCAGTCCTTGCGGCCGCGGGTGAGCCGACTCAGGCCGAGGGCGAGCAGGGCGCCGAGCCCCGCGCCGGTGGCGGTGCCGGTGATCCACCCCGCCCCGAGGCTGAGCCGGCTGGCCCGGAGGGCCACCTTCTCGGGCACCGGGGTGCCCGGGGTCCGGATGTTCCGCGGGGCGTCGGGGTCGAGCGGCTCGTCGAGCTCGGGATCCGGCGTCGGCTCACCGCGGACGTACGACTGCGCGGCGGTCCGCCGGGTCCGGTTCTCCGGCGGGATGGCCCCGGGCTCCGCACTGGTGCGCGGCTCGATCGCCGGCTCCTCCCAGGTGACGATCCAGGCCGCGCAGAACAGCACCAGCCGGGCGAACAGGTTGAAGAACAGCATGACGACGACCACCGGCCCGAACAGCTGGACCGCCTTGTTGCCGCTGAGCGCCTGGATCAGCAGCGTGGTGCCGTACTGGAGCACCCCGAGCCCGACTGCCCCGATCAGGCATCCGCGTCGCAGCGCCGGCCACGGCGCCCGCTCCTCGGGCAGCACCAGGAAGAGGTAGAGGAAGACCAGCCAACCGGCGGCGATCGAGATGACGATCGGGACCACCACCAGCACCGGCTTGAGCCAGCTGATGTCGCTCAGCCCGACGAGGTCGAGCACCGTGTCGGTCAGCGCGGTCGAGATCGAGGCCAGCGCGAAGGTGATCACCAGCGAGACCAGCAGCCCGATCAGGACGCCGAAGTTCTTGAGCGTCTTGACCACGATGTTCTGCTGCTGCCGGAACTGGACGTCGAAGTTCTCGGTCCACTGTGCGCGCACCGCGTCACGCAGGTTGCCGGCCCAGCCGGCTCCGGAGTACATCGCCGACAGCAGCCCGATGATCCCGGGCGCGGCCCAGTGCCGCAGCGCGTTCTCCACCAGCGCCAGCACCCGCCGCGAGGCGGAGGCGCCGAACGGCTGGAGTGCGCCCGAGAGCTGGGACAGCACGAAGCCCAGGGCACCGGGGTTGACCACGGTCAGCACGAAGCCGACCACCGAGAAGGCGAACAGCACGATCGGGACGATGGCCAGCACCGAGAAGTAGGTGACCGCCGCGCTGAACTGGGTGCCGAGCCGGCTGGTGAACCGGGTGTTGGCGCGCAGCAGGTGGGCGACGCCCGGACGGTCGACGAACCGCTTCGCCGCGGTGACCGCTCCGCTCACCGCCGGCTCCCCCGCTCACGGGGCTCCGCGGCGCTGCCGTCGGCCGTCGCGGGCGGGTGGGCCGTGGCCGTCGTGCTCGGTGGGGTCACCCGCTCGATTCTGCCAACCCGGCCGCGTCGGGAGCTGACGGCCCGCCGGTGTGGCAGACCGCCTCCGCGTTGTGCCCGTTCGGGTCGCGGAGGAAGACCGCGTAATAGCCCGGGTGGTACTCCGGCCACTCCCTGGGCGCGTGCAGCACCTCCGCGCCGGCCTGCACCGCCGCGCGGTGCACCGCCTCGACCTGACCGGCGTCCGCGGCCAGGGCGATGTGCAGCTCCTGGTCGACGGGCGCGCCCATGCCGCTGTGGAACCAGAGGAACGGTGCGCCGTCCCCGCCGCCGAGCCCGGCCAGCCAGCTCTCCGGTCCGGTGGGAAAACGGGTGATCTCGCGCAGCCCGAGCGGCGCGAAGACCGTGGTCCAGAACCCGACGGTGGCGTCCAGATCGGCCACCGGCACCCCGAGATGATCCAACATGCGCGAGACCTTAGAGCCGGCCACCGACAGTCGGACACCCCCTGCGCGCCCCCGACGTGCCGCGCGGGCAGCGACCGGCGGTTCAGCCGAGCAGCGCGGTGGCGCTGACGCAGCCGACGACCAGCAGCGGCACCAGCACCAGGCCGCGGAGCGCGAACGTCCGCCAGTTCACGCTGACCCCGGCCGCGCGGCAGCGGCCCGCCCAGAGCAGCGTGGCCAGACTGGCCCAGGGCAGGATCAGCGGCCCGGCGTTCACCCCGATCAACAGCGCGGCGATCCGCTGCGGGGTGTCGGCCAGCGGTTCGAGCGCCAGATAGGCGGGCAGGTTGTCGACGACGTTGGCGCTGGCCGCGGAGATCCCGCTCAGCCGGAGCAGGTCGAGCCAGCGCTCGCCGTGCCCGGCCGCGTAGCCGAGCACCGTGGACAGGCCGTGCTCCTGGGCGAACTGGACGACCACGAACAGCACGCTGACGCCGACCACCAGCTGCCAGGGCAACAGCTTCCAGCTGAGGTGGCTGCGGTTCCGGACCAGGCAGGCGACCACCATGATCACCGCGCCGACCGCGGCGGCGAGCGTGACGTCGACCCCGAGCGCGAACGCCGGGCCGAGCCCACCGCAGACCACCCCGGCCGTGATCAGCAGCGGCTTGTCCTCGACGTGCACCTCGGGCGGCTGCTGGTAGCGTCCACGGAGCTCGCGCCGGAACACGACCGCGGCGAACCCGACGGTGATCAGCAAGGCGGCCAGCGCCGCAGGCCACATCACCTCGGCGAAGCGGAAGATGCCGCCCCCGAGCCGGTTCCAGGCGAGCAGGTTGGTCAGGTTGGACACCGGCAGCACCAGCGAGGCGGTGTTGGCCAGCCAGACCGCGGTGTAGGCGAACAGCGACTGGCTGAGTCCGAGCTGGCGCGCCAGCACCAGGACCACCGGGGTGATCAGCACCGCCGTGGTGTCGAGCGACAGCACCGCCGAGGAGACGCTGCCGACCAGCACGACCAGCAGCCACAGCCCGACCACCGAGCCACGGGCGATCCTGGCCGCCTCGCGGGCCAGCACGTCGAACAGCCCGATCCGGTCGGCCAGCTCGGCAACGACGGTGATGCAGACGAGGAACCCGAGGATCGGTCCGACGCGCTCGAACAGGGCCTCGAGGTGCACCCGCCACACCCTAGAGGTCAGGTCGAGCGCGACCCTGTGAGACGAGCCGGAGACCCGCTGCCGCGGTCGGGCATCCGGTTCGGGCGTCGCGTCAGCGCAGCACGGCGGGCAGCACGAACAGCATCACCAGCGACCAGGAGAGGTGGGTGAGGATCGGTGCCAGCACGCCGCGGGTCACCGTCCGCTGCAGCGCGAGCAGCGAGCCGAGGACGAGGGCGGCGAAGACCAGCATCGGGTTCCCGGTGGCCACGGTGATCAGGGCGTAGATCAGCGTGGAGAAGACCGCGGGCCGGTGTCGGCCGAGCGCGGCGAACAGGGCACCGCGGAAGAACAGCTCCTCGGCCAGCCCGTTGCCCAGGGTGATCCCGATCACCACCGGCAGGGCGCCGGAGACGGTCGCGTGGTCGAGCACCGTGCTGACGTAGGCGCGCAGCGGTGGGACCTGCCGCACCACCAGCCCGCCGAGCACGAAGACGCCGCCGACCAGCAGTCCGAGCAGCGCCGGCGCGAGCACCGGTCGGCGCAGCACGTCCCGACGCCGGATGACCCCCAGGTGCAGGGTCCCGGAGGCGAACGCCCCGACCGCCCAGGTCAGCGCCAGCGCGACGGTCAGCACGTAGAACCGCAGCCCGCCGGGCGGGCTGTTGAGCCCGAAGCCGAGCAGCACCGCCCCGACCACCAGGGTGGCGACGGCGACGCCGATCCGCCGGGCGTTGGCCGGGTTGCCCGACGCACCCGAGCCCGGACCCGGTCGCACGGACCACTCCTGGTCCGACCAGCGCCCGGTCCGGCCGGGCACCAGCGGCCGCCCGGCCCGGGGCCGGCGGCCGGTCCGCCCGGGCGGTGCGCTCACTCCGCCCGGGTCCCCGGCGCGCCGGTCTGCTGCGCACTCCGGGCCCGCCCGCGGTCCCCCGGCCGGCCGTCGTCGGCCCCGGCGGCGGCCCGTTCGGCCAGCGCCAACCGGACCGCCTCGTCGTAGCCGATCGGCTGGCCGGGCACCACCGCGCGGATGCTGTCGTCGTGGACGACCACCTCGTTGCTCATCGAGTCGATCAGGTTCCGGCCGGTGGCCACGTCGACGTCGGTGATCAGCGCGAGCCAGTGCGAGGACAGGTTCGGGGTGAACAGCGGGACGGTGAGGATCGGGACGTCCCGCCCGTTCTGCACCTTGCCGGCCCGGCGCAGCATGTCGGAGTAGCTCAGCACCTCCGGGCCGCCGATCTCGAACACCCGGCCGACGGCGTCGGGGTGCCCGAGCACGCCCACCAGGTAGCGGATCACGTCGGGCAGCGCGATCGGCTGGCTCCGGGTGGTCACCCAGATCGGGGCGATCATCACCGGCAGGTGCTTGACCAGCTGCCGGGTGATCTCCCAGGAGATCCCGCCGTGCCCGACCACGATCGCGGCCCGGAGCACCGTCACCGGCACCCCGCCCTCGGCCAGCAGCCCCTCGACCTCGCGCCGCGACCGCAGGTGGTCCGAGAGGTCGTCGTCGTCGGACCCGAGCCCGCCCATGTAGACGATCTGCTCGACCCCGGCTTCCGCCGCCGCCCGCCCGAACGCCCGTGCGGCGGCCGCGTCCTTCTCGACGAAGTCGGACGAGCTGAGCGAGTGGACCAGGTAGTAGGCGGCCCGGACGCCCCGGAGGGCCCCGACCAGGCTGTCGGGGTCGGAGACGTCCCCGGCCACCGGCTCACCGGCCCCGGCGTAGTCCTCGGGGTGGCGGGTCATCGCCCGGACCGTCCACCCCGCCTGCTCGAGCGCCGGGCACAACCGGGAGCCGATGAACCCGGTCGCCCCGGTCACCAGCACGGTGCCGTTCATCTGCGTCCCCTTCGCGTCCGTCGCGACGTCCGTCCGGCGGTCGCCGACCTCGGCAGCCTCTCACGCCCGCTCGGGCCCGGGCTCTGGTGCCGTCCCGCCCGGTCGTCACCGGTCTAGTCGGCCGACCCGGCCCTGGCGGTTGCGGGACCGGCAGGACAGACTGGCCGCATGGCCCGACTTCTCAACGCCGACGAGATCATGCGACAGCTGTCCGAGCTCGACGACTGGAGCCGGATCGGCGACGAGATCGTCGCCGAGTTCGCGTTCGACGACTTCGCCGAGGCGCTCGCCTTCGTCAACCGGGTCGGTGACCTGGCCGAGCAGGCCCAGCACCACCCGGACATCGACATCCGGTGGAACAAGGTCCGGCTGGCCCTGACCAGCCACGACGTCGGCGGTCTCACCCAGACCGACATCGAGCTGGCCATCCAGATCAGCGCCGAGAGCTGACCTCCGCGGCGCGCCGCCGTGGGGACCGACGCAGCAGGCGCGCCACCGTCATCCCGCCGCGGCCTCGCCGTCCGCCGTCGGCCGAGTCCTGCCGGGCTCCGTGTCCCCGACGCCCCGAGTCAGGACTCGAAGGCCTCCGGCGGCGGGCACGAGCAGACCAGGTTGCGGTCGCCGTAGACCCCGTCGATCCGGCCGACCGGCGGCCAGTACTTGTCGAGCCCGCCCCCACCGGCGGCACCGAGCGGTCCGCGGTGCTGACCGGCCGGGTAGGCGGCCACACTCCGCGGGTACGGGTGGGTCCACTCGTCCGCGCTGACCGCGGCCGCGGTGTGCGGGGCGTTGCGCAGCGGGTTGTCCTCGCGGTCCCACTCGCCGGAGCCGACCCGGTCGATCTCGCCGCGGATGGCGATCATCGCGTCGCAGAAACGGTCGAGCTCGCGCAGGTTCTCGCTCTCGGTCGGCTCGACCATCAGCGTCCCGGCGACCGGGAAGCTCATCGTCGGCGCGTGGAAGCCGTAGTCGATCAGCCGCTTGGCCACGTCGTCGACGGTGACGCCGGTGGCCTTGGTCAGCGGACGCAGGTCGAGGATCGCCTCGTGCGCGACCAGCCCGCCACGCCCGGCGTAGAGCACCGGGTAGTGGTCGCGGAGCCGTCGGGCGACGTAGTTCGCGGCCAGCAGCGCGTGCTCGGTGGCCGCGGTCAGGCCCTCGGCCCCCATCATCGCGATGTAGGCGGCACTGATCGGCAGGATGCCGGCTGAGCCGTGCCGGGCGGCGGAGACCGCACCGACGTGGCCGTCGGTCAGCCCCTCGACCGAACGCGGGTTGAGCGGGTCGCCGGGCAGGAACGGCACCAGGTGCTCGCCGACGCCGACCGGGCCGACCCCCGGGCCGCCGCCGCCGTGCGGGATGCAGAAGGTCTTGTGCAGGTTGAGATGGCTGACGTCGGCGCCGAAACGGCCGGGCCGGCTCAGCCCCAGCAGCGCGTTGAGGTTGGCCCCGTCGACGTAGACCTGGCCACCGGCCTCGTGCACCGCCGCGCACAGGTCGGTGATGCCCTCCTCGAACACCCCATGGGTCGAGGGGTAGGTGACCATGATCGCGGCCAGCTCGTCGCGGTGCTTCTCGATCTTGGCGGCCAGGTCGTCGGGGTCGACGCTGCCGTCGGCGGTGGCCTTGACCACCACGACCTTCATCCCGGCCATTACCGCAGAGGCGGCGTTGGTGCCGTGCGCCGAGGACGGGATCAGACAGATCACCCGCTGGTCCTCGCCGCGGGACAGGTGGTAGCCGCGGATGGCCAGCAGCCCGGCGAGCTCGCCCTGGCTGCCGGCGTTGGGCTGCACCGAGACCTTGGCGTAGCCGGTGACCTCGGCCAGCCAGCCCTCGAGCACCCCGATCAGCTCGGTGTAGCCGGCGGCGTCCTCGGCCGGGGCGAACGGGTGCAGGTCGGCGAAGCCGGGGTAGCTGATCGGCTCCATCTCGGTGGTGGCGTTGAGCTTCATCGTGCACGAGCCGAGCGGGATCATCCCGCGGTCGAGCGCGAAGTCCCGGTCCGCGAGCGCACGCAGGTAGCGCAGCATCGAGGTCTCGCTGTGGTGGGCGTGGAAGACCGGGTGGGTGAGGTACGCGCTGGTCCGCGCCGAGTCCGCGAGCGGGTCGGGGCCGAGAGCGGCCGGGCCGTCGCTTCGGCCGTCGCTTGTGCCGTCGCTGGGTCCGTCGGCACCGGTGAGGGCGGTGACCACCGCGTCGAGGTCGGCGGCGGTCGCGTCCTCGCCGACCGCGACGCCGACGGTGTCGTCGTCCACCTGCCGCAGGTGCACACCGGCCTCGCGGGCCGCGGCCACCGCCGCGGCCGCCCGGCCCGGGACCTCGACGGCCAGGGTGTCGAAGAAGGCGTCGTGGCGGACGTGCAGGCCGGCCCCGGCGAGCCGGGACGCGAGCCCGCGGGCGTCGTCGTGGATCCGCTGGGCGATCGCGCGCAGCCCGTCCGGGCCGTGGTAGACCGCGTACATCGCGGCGGTGACCGCGAGCAGCACCTGGGCGGTGCAGATGTTCGAGGTGGCCTTCTCGCGGCGGATGTGCTGCTCGCGGGTCTGCAGCGCCAGCCGGTAGGCCTGATCGCCGTGCGCGTCGCGGCTCAGCCCGACCAGCCGGCCGGGCAGGGTGCGCTCGAGCCCGTCGCGGACCGCGAGGTAGCCGGCGTGCGGGCCGCCGTAGAACAGCGGGACGCCGAACCGCTGGGTCGAGCCGACGGCGACGTCGGCGCCCCACTCCCCCGGTGCGGTGACCAGGGTGAGCGCGAGCAGGTCGGCGGCGGCGATCACCATCGCCCCGGCCGCGTGGGCGGCGTCGGCGACAGCACCCAGCTCGTCGGTGGCCGGCAGCCGGCCCGAGGCGCCCGGGGTCTGGACCAGGACGGCGAACGGGTCGTGGACGGCGACCGCCTCGGCCAGCGGGCGGTCGGCCATCACGACGGTGATCCCCAGACCGCGGGCGCGGGTGCGCACCACCGAGAGCGTCTGCGGGAGCACGTCGGGGTCGACCAGGAAGACCGAGCCGGTCTTGACGCTGCGCCGGGCCAACGCCATCGCCTCGGCGGCCGCGGTCGCCTCGTCGAGCAGGCTGGCGCCGGCGGTGGCCAGGCCGGTCAGCTCGGCCACCATGGTCTGGAAGGTGACCAGGGCCTCGAGCCGGCCCTGGCTGATCTCGGGCTGGTAGGGCGTGTACGCGGTGTACCAGGCCGGGTTCTCGAGCACGTTGCGGCGGATCACCGACGGGATGACCGTGCCGTGGTAGCCGAGGCCGATCATCGCCCGGCGGGGCCGGTTGCGCTCGGCCAGCCCGCGGAGCCAGGCCAGCGCCTCGGTCTCGGAGAGCGGTGCGGGCAGGGTCAGCGGCCGGTCACCGGGCCGGGCACCGATCCGGATCGACGCCGGCAGCGCCTGGTCGACCAGCTGGTCGAGCCGGTCGTACCCGAGTGCGGCCAGCATGGTGGTGCGCTCGTCGGCCTGCGGGCCGATGTGCCGCTCGACGAAGGGTGCCTCCCCCGGGCGGACGGTGTCCGCGGGCGGGAACGCGGCGCGGGCCGGTGAGACCGGCGACGTGGCGTCGTGGGCGGTGTGCTGCAGGGAGACGTCGTGCGTGAGCGTCATGCTGACCGGTCTCTCGTCCGAGGGTCGTCACCGCACGGCTCGGCCGTGCGTTCCCCCTCTGTCACCCGGTGGCTCCAGAGTTGTCGGCGCGACGCGGTCTGGGTGCCTGAGAGGTTCCGGGGAGGTTGCCCCTTCGGCGCCATCGACGGTGACGGACTCTCCCGCGTCGGCGGTTCAGCTCGGGTCAGTCTAACGCCGCCGCTGCCCGTCCACGGGCTCGGCGCACGTCAGCGTGCGGTCACGGCTCAGGCGGTGCGGGCCCGGCGGCGCTGCGAGAGCTCGTCGTCGCCCGCGCTCGGGGCGACCGGCTCCTCGGCGCGCTCGCCGGGCAGCTCGGACAGGGTGCCCTCGATGTCGCGCCAGACGCCGCCGATGGCGATCCCGAACACGCCCTGACCGCCCCGGAGCAGGTCGATGACCTCGTCGTCGGAGGTGCACTCGAACACCGAGACGCCGTCGCTCATCAGGGTGACCTGGCTGAGGTCCTCGACCCCGCGGCGGCGCAGGTGGTCGATCGCGGTGCGGATCTGCTGGAGCGAGATGCCGGCGTCGATCAGGCGCTTGATCACGCGCAGGATGAGGATGTCCCGGAAGCTGTAGAGCCGCTGGCTGCCCGACCCCTGGGCGCCGCGGATCTCCGGCGTGACCAGACCGGTCCGGGCCCAGTAGTCGAGCTGGCGGTAGGTGATCCCGGCGGCGCTGCAGGCGATCGGCCCGCGGTAGCCGACGTCGGCCGGCATCGGCGAGAAGTCGCCCTCGAAGAGCAGCTCCTGGGCGCCCTCGGGCGTCGGGCCGTAGCCGCTGGTGCCGTCGGCGCTCTGCCCCGCTGACCGGATCTGCTCGTTGCCCACGTCTGCCTCCGCTGTCCTGGGTCCCCCCGGACCCCGAGGCGCTCGTCCTGCGGGCGACCTCGCCGTTCGACCTGGCGGCGACCGTCTTGGCCACTGCCGGAACTGCTGACCTGCGCTCTCCGCGAGTGTGCCCGCCATGCCGGCCGGTGTAATTCCACGGGGAGGATTACTCACGGAACGCTACGGCGGCTCTCAGCGAACGGTCAACGACACGCCGCCGCCGCGACGCCGCCGCGTACTGGTCTCAACCTCCAGGTGAGGCTTCGGTCGGCGCCGGTGTTAGCCCGCGAGCAACCGGGCGATCGTGCTGCGGCCCAGGGCGGCCATCGGCGGGTTGGTGTCGACGTAGTACCAGACCAGCCCGAGCGCCTGCTCGAGCGCCCAGCCGCGCCCGCGCTCCCAGTCAAGGTCGTCGCACCCGACCGCGTCGTCGCCGAGCGCGGCGCGGAAGGTCCGCCGGGCGGCGGCGTCGAGCAGGTGCCAGCCGGCCACCAGGTCGAGCGCGGGGTCGGCGGGTCCGGTGCCGCCGACGTCGAGGACGCCGGTCAGCCGACCCTGCGCGGGCGAACCGGGCGTCCCGGTCAGCAGGTTCGCCGGGATCAGGTCGCCGTGGCTGGTGACGTCGGGCTTGCGTCGCGGCAGGTCGCGGCAGTCGGCCCACAGCGCCCGCGCGCCGGCGACGTCGACCGCCCCGGCCAGCGGGACGCTGCGCTCCAGGCACTCCTGCACCCAGCCGTCGTGGTCGGCGAGCACCCCGCCGCGGGCCCCGCTCAGCCCGCGGTCGGCGAAGGTGACGCCGCCGGTGTCGACGCCACGCACCTCGCGGACGAACCGGGCCAGCTCGCGGGCGAACCGGTCGGCGCCCGGCCCCGTCCCCGGGACGTCGGGCGTGGCGGGGTGGCCGGGCAGCCAGCGCTGCACCGACCACGGCAGCGGGTAGCCCGGTCCGGGTTCACCGAGCGCGACGGGCGCGGGCACCGGGACCGTCGTCCGGCCGACCAGCCGGCGGGCGGCCTGCTGCTCGGCCCGGAGCGCGGCACGCACCCGGTCGGGACGGTCCGGGCGGAGCGGCAGGCGGGCGGCCAGCTCGTCCCCGATCCGGAAGATCGCGTTGACGGTGCCGCCGCCGCGCACCTCGGTGACCGGCCACCCGGCCCAGGCCGGGAACTGGTCGGCGACCAGACGCGCCACCAGGCCTGCGTCCACGGGCAGCTGGTCGTGGTGCATGCGGGCGGGGGTGGTCACCGGATCAGGTCAGGACCGGACCGAGCGCGCCACGGCGCCCGGCCTGCGGTGGTGGCCGGGCTCAGCGCTCGGGCTTGGGTTCCTCGCCGGTGACGAAGTCGTCGGGGTTGACGTGGTCGAGGAACTCGCGGAACTTCTCCACCTCGTTGTCCGAGTCGACCGGGGCCTCGTCGGTCTCCTCGGTGTCGGGTTCCTCGCCCTCGGGCACCTCGACCCCGGCCTCGTCGAGGACGTCCTCGGCGCAGTAGATGTCGGAGCCGACCCGGAGGGCGAGCGCGATCGCGTCGGACGGCCGCGCGCTCACCTCGACGCCGTCGACCAGCAGCACGGCGTAGAAGGTGCCGCCGTCGAGCTCGGTGATCTGGACCTCGGTGAGCCGGTGGCCCAGGGTGGCCAGCGTGTCGACCATCAGGTCGTGGGTCAGCGGGCGCGGCGGGACGATGCCCTCCTGGGCGTTCGCGATGGCCGACGCCTCCCCGGCGCCGATCCAGATCGGGAGGTATCGGGTCCCGCCGACCTCGCGCAGCAGCACCATCGGTGCGTTCGACGGCATCTCCACACGCACCCCGACCACGTCCAGTTCGCGCATGGCCCCACACTACGCCGCGCCCTCCGGGTCACAAGATGACCGGGGGATGTCGCCGCGAACCGTTACCCAGCAGCCATTCGCCGGTCCCCCGGCGGGCCGGAGCGGCTCAGGGCGTCATCCCGATCCGGAGCAGCGCGGCGTGCACGCTGATGATCAACTGGGTGACCTCCGCGGTCACGTCCGGTCCGCCCTTGGCCCGGCGGACGTGCGGGGCGATCGCCTGCTCGACCAGACCGATCTCGCGGTCGGCCGCCATCTTGAACGCCCGCAGGTGACGGCTGTCGATGCCGTAGACGGCCAGCCGCTTGGCCGCGACGGCGACGGCCAGGGCCTCCCGGCCGTAGTGGTGGGTGCCACGCTTGGGCTGGACCACCTGGATCCGCTCGAGCTCGGTGAGCGCCGCCTCGGTCAGTCCGCTGGCCCGGAGCAGGTCGGTGCGGGTCAGCCGGACCGGCGGCTTGCGCACCGCGGACCGGTCGACCCCGGTGGACCCGGCCGCGGGCCCGGGGTCGGCGGGCGGCAGGCGCGGCGCCGAGACCGCGGAGGCGGCCGGCGCGACCGGGTCGGCAGCGGCGGCCGGTTCCGTCCCCGGCCCGTCGGCGGCCGGTGCGGGCGGGCCCGGGACGGGCGGCTGGCCGCCCGCGTCGATCACCTCGAGGTGCTCGCGGATCACCCGCAGCGGCAGGTAGTGATCACGTTGCATCCGCAGGATGTAGCGCAGCCGTGCCACGTCGTGCTCGGCGTAGCGCCGGTACCCCGACGGCGCGCGCTCGGGCTGCAGCAGGCCCTCGCTCTCCAGGAACCTGATCTTCGAGATCGAGATGTCCGGGAAGTCGCCCTTGAGGACGCTGAGCACCTGGCCGATGCTGCGCGGTGTGGAGGCAGCCATAGGGCCCCCACGATAGGCGAGGAATTTTCACGATCCCCTGATCCGCGCCGGTGCCTTTCCTGTGACCGGCCCGGGGCCGACCCGGTGGACCGGGCCGGTCAGTCCTGCTGGCTGGCGTAGTAGACCAGCCGGAACTTCCCGATCTGCACCTCGTCGCCGTCGTGCAGCAGGCGCTCGTCGACCATCTCGCGGTTGACGTAGGTGCCGTTGAGGCTGCCGACGTCGCGGACCACGATCCCCTCCTCGCTGCGCAGGAACACCGCGTGCTTGCGCGAGACCGAGATGTCGTCGAGGAAGATCTCGGCGTCCTGGGACCGGCCGGCCTTGATCTCGTCGGTGTTGAGCAGGAAACGGCTGCCGGCGTTGGCGCCGCGCTGGACGATCAGCAGCGCGGAGCCCTGCGGCAGCGCGTTGACCGCCGCCTCGTCCTCGGAGCTGAGGCTGCCCTCGTCGCGGTCGTCGACGATCACCGGCATGGTGCGGGTGGTGTCACCGGTCGGGCCGGACGGCGCGGCGGCGGGCTTGGTCCCGCGGTTGAGCGGCGTCCCGCAGTTGCTGCAGAAGTTGCTGCCCTCGGGGTTCTCGTGCCCGCAGTTCGTGCAGAAGGGCATCAGCCGGCGCTCTCGACCTGGTCGGCGTACCCGTCGGCGTCGAGCAGCGCGTCGAGGTCGACGTCCTCGGCGGTCTCCACCTCGAAGAGCCAGCCGTCGCCGTAGGGGTCGGAGTTGATCAGCTCCGGCGTCCCGTCGAGCGTCTCGTTGACCGCCGTGACGGTGCCGGCGACCGGGGCGAACAGGTCCGAGACGCTCTTGGTCGACTCGAGCTCGCCGCAGGCGTCCCCGGCCGTCACCGTGTCGCCGACGTCGGGCAGCGAGACGAAGACGATGTCCCCGAGCTGCTCGGCGGCGTAGTCGGTGATCCCGATCCGGACCGTGGACTCGTTGCCCTCGCGCACCCACTCGTGGTCGGGGGTGTACTTCAGGTCCTCCGGATAGCTCGGCAAGGCGCTGCTCCTCAGGCTCTCGGGTGCTCGGCGGGTGGTCGTCGGGTCGCGGGCGGGTTCGGGATCAGGGTGGGGTGCGCGGCGGTGCGGGCTCGCGATCTCGCCGGATCGGCCCGGGCGGACGCGGCGCCACGGGTCAGCGCGGGGACTTCGTCGCGGTCGGTTGAGCGTACTGATGGCCCGGCGGGCTGTGCAAGGAGGTGATCCTGAGCTGGTCGACGCTCTCGAAGGCCAGGTCGGCGCCCGCGTTGGCCTTGACCTTGTCGGCGAATCCGCCGCGGAAGGTCAGCCCGGTCTGCAGGCTGTGCTGGTCGCCGATCGCGGCGATGGTGACCGGTCGGGTCAGCGTGGTGCCGTCCACCACCAGGCCGTCGGGACCGCTGCCGAACCAGCTGGAGGCGACCACCCGGACCTTGCCGTTGATCTCGATCACCTCGGCCCCGGCGTCGCGGAGCTCCTCGATGCCGTCGAGCAGCTCGGCGGCGGTGAGCTTGTCCTGCGGGTCGTTGATGGTCACCCGGATGCCGGGACCCTGGGCCGGGACGGTGCCGGCCAGGATGCCGAGAGCGTCGATCCGCTTCTGCGCCTCCTGGCGCGCCACCCGCTGCGAGCTGGCCCCGGACTGCAGGGTGCTGCGGGTCCGTTCGAGGTCGGCGATCTCGTCCTCGAGCCGGCGCGACTCGGTGTTGAGCCCGTCGAGCAGCTGGACCAGGTCGGTGCGCCGGGCGGTGCTGAAGCCCTCGTCGGACTGGTTGGACTTGACCTGCATCACCCCGGCCAGCCCGACCGCGAAGAGCAGCACCGCCGCCACCAGCTGGCCGCGCCCGGGGTGCAGGAACGCCCCGGCCAGCCGGCGCCGGGCGGCACGGGCGTCGGGCAGGCCGGTGGCCGCCGGCTCCTCCGCCGGCTCCTTCGCCTTCGGCTCCCCTGTCGCTTCCGCCGACTTCGTGTCGGTGGAGTCGCTCGGCTCCGCCGGGTTCTCGACGGGGGTCTCGTCCGGCGTCTCGTCGGGGTTCTGGTCGCGGTCAGGCACGGAACAACGCCCGTCGGATCGCGGCGACGTTGGTGAAGATGCGGATGCCCAGCACCACCACGACGCCGGTGGACAGCTGCGAGCCGACCCCGATCTGATCGCCGACGAAGACGATGGCGGCGGCGATCAGGACGTTCGAGATGAACGAGACCACGAAGACCCGGTCGGTGAAGGTGCCCTCGAGGTAGGCGCGGAAGGCACCGAAGAGCGCGTCCATGGCGGCGACGATCGCGATCGGGAGGTAGGGCTGGAGGCCCTGCGGGACGCTCGGCTCGAGCACCAGCCCGAGCAGGATGCCGAGGATCAGCCCGATGACCGGGATCACGAGCCGGCCTTCTTCGCGTAGTGCAGCACGAGCCCCGGGTCGCCGGGCAGCTCGAGCTGCTCGGAGCTCTGGATGTCGTACCGCATGCCCTCGTTCACCTCGAGAGCATTCCACCACGTTCCGCCGCTGGACTGGACGAACCGCGCCTGGAGGGTGCGCAGGTCGCCGATGGCGCGGACGGTGTAGGGCGGGCTGAGCGACCGGTAGTTGACGGTGATCGCCTGTCCGGCGGTCCGGATGGCGCTGACCGAGGTCAGGCGCTGGTCGTTGACGGTGATCGCCTCCGCGCCGGAGGCCCACAGCCCGTTGACCATGATCTGCAGGTCGGTGTCGAGCACCTGCGCCTTGCTGTCGGTGCCCGGGCCGTCGTCGACGGTGATCACCAGCCCGGGTCCGCTCACCGCGGTGGTGCCCACCTCGGGCTCGAGGGTGTCGAGCTGGCGCTCCAGGCTCCTGGCCTCGGCGTCGTCACCGAGCCCGGCCAGCCGCAACCGGGCGTTCTCCGCGGCCAGCGCGCCGGCCCGGTCGCGGAGCGCGTCCTGGTTCTGCTGCGCGGCCTTGATCCGGGCGATCAGCTCGGTGCGCTCGCGGGCGATGTCCGGGGCCGACCGGGTGGTCTGCAGCGCCGCCACCGCGAACAGCGCGCCGATCAGCAGACTGACCACCGCGAACGCGATCCGCGAACGGCGGGGCGGGCCGGGCCGGGCCGCGACGGCCGCGTAGTCGGGGTCCACCGGCTGCCGGATGATCTGGTTGAGCAGATCCATGCTCGCGTCGACCGCGGGACGCGGACCGCGCGGCGGGGCGGGACTCACCGGGTCCGCCCGGCCGCGGTGGACACCCGGCGGGACCGGTGCCCGCGGACGGCCCGGCGCCCCCGCCCGGGCGTCGGCGCGCTGCCCCGTCCGTCGCCCGCCGACGCGTCCGCTGCGTCGGCGGCGGGCGTCCTGTCCGGCTGCTCCGCGTCGACTGCCCCGGCGGCCTGGTCGAGGAGCGCGCGGGCGGCGAGCCGGAGGGCGGCGGCCTGCGGAGCGCCGACGCCGCGTCGGGCGGCCAGCCGGAGCCGCCAGCGCGCTTCGGCCACGGTCGCCGGATCGATCCCGGTCCACGGGCCCGGCGAGCGCGGACCGGTCAGCACGTCCTGGTAGACCGCCTCCACCTCGGCGCCAACCCGCGTCCAGTCGTAGCGGCGGGTGGCATGGCGGGCCCGCCGGACCAGCTCGGAGCGGTCTTCGTCGAGGGCGAGCAGGACGGCCTCGGCCAGCGCGTCGGCGTCTCCGGCGGCGAACTGGTACCCCAGCCGCTCGGGACCGGAGAGCAGGTCGACGAACGGCGGCAGGTCGGAGGCGACCACGGCGGCTCCCGAGGCCATCGCCTCGACCAGCACGATCCCGAAGCTCTCGCGGGCCACGTGCGGGGCGACGAACAGATCGACCGAGCCGAGCAGCTCGGCGCGGGCCGGGTCGTCGATCCGCCCCGGCGCCTGCACCCAGGCGGGCAGCGGCCGGTGACCCTGGCCGGCCACCACCACCTCGAGCCCGGGGTGGGCGGTACGCAGCCGCGGCAGCGCCCCCAGCAGCACCTCGAGACCCTTGCGCGGCTCGTCCAGCCGGCCCAGGAAGGCGATCCGCGGGCCGCCGGGTCGCCGCGCCGCCGGGCGCGGCCCGAAGTCGGCGCGCCGGAACCCGTTGGGCAGGATCCGCGCGTCGCGACCGAGGTGCTGGACGACGACCTGCCGCGCGGTGGCCGAGACGGCGATGCCGGCGTCGATCCGGTCGACGGTCCGCCGGAGCAGGGCGCCCGCGACGCCCATCGTCCGCGACCGCGGCGTCGCGGTGTGGAAGGTCGCCACCACCGGCACGCGGGCCGCCACCAGCGCCCAGCCGGCCACCGACGGGGTCAGCGGCTCGTGCACGTGGACCAGGTCGAACCGGCCGCGCCGCAGCCAGCGGTGCACCCGGAGCAGGCTGAGCGGCCCGAAGTTCACCGGTGCCACCGAGCCGTTGTACGGGATTCCGACCGTGCGCCCGGCGTCGGTCAGCTGGTCGCCGCGGAGCCCGAACGCGGCCAGCCGCGCCGGCTCGACCGAGCCGGGAGCGAAGACCTCGACGTGGTGACCGCGCGCGGTGAGGTGACCGGCCAGCCCGAGGACGTGGTTCTGGACGCCGCCGGGGACGGCCAGCGAGTACGGGCAGACGAGCCCGATCCGACGCGAGGTCATCGGGCCGCCCACTGTCGGCCGGTGGCCACCGGCGACCCCGCCGGGGTCCGCACCGCGGGGCTCGGGCCGCCCGGCTCGGCGGCGGCGAAGAAGGGCTGCAGCAGGTGCCAGTCCTGCGGAGCGCGGGCGATCCGGGCGGCGAAGAAGTCGGCGACCTGCTGGGTCATCGCGACCAGCCCGGCCCGACCGGGCTCGGCCGGGATCTCGGCGCCGAAGTCGATCCACATCACGCCGGGCTCGTCGGTGTCGTAGCGGCAGACCGCGGGGACCAGCGCCGCACCGCTGCGGCGGGCCACCACCGCGGGGCCGGCGGGCAGCGAGACCCGGTGGCGGCCCCACCGCACCGGCAGCCCGCTGCCGGTCAGGTCGCGGTCGGCGACCAGACAGACCAGCCGTCGTCCTCGGGCGTCGCCGACGAGCTCGGCGATGGCCTGGCGGTCGGAGTGGTCGAGCACCCGCATCCCGAGCCGGTGGCGGAAGGCGGTGAACCCCTGCGAACCCGGGCCGAGGAAGGCCTCGGCCACCGTGGTGACCGGCATCCCGGTCCCGCACGACCAGGCTCCGGCCAGGTCCCAGTTGGCGCTGTGCGGCAGCGCGACCACCGCGCCACGCTGGGCGAACGCCCGTCGCAGGGTGTCCTCACCGGTGGTCCGGACGCGCGCCTGCACCTGCGCGGGCGTCCAGCCGGGAAGGTTCATCACCTCCCACAGGGTACGGAGGTAGGACGCGTACGCCCGGCGGAGCAGCTCCGGGTCGGCCGGCGCGCCGGTGGCCAGCTCGAGGTTCTCGGCCAGCTGGGCCGGGTAGCGGCTGCCGCGGCGCCGCTCGCGCGCGAGCACCCCTCCGGCGACGCGGTCGAGCAGCGCGGACACCCGCGGTGAGCTGGTGTCGGGCAGGTGCGGGCCGATCCGCCAGCCGAGCCCGTACAGCTGGGCCAGGCCGCGTCGGTACAGGTCCCGCCCGCCCGGACCCGACGGGCCCGTCGGGCGATCAGGCATCGACCTGCTCGACCGCCTGACGCCGGACCTGCGCGATCCGCTGGACGACGGTGACCGAGCTGCCCAGGGCGAGCAGCGTGACGGCGATCTCGAGCGCCCAGGGCACACCGAGACCGGCCAGGAACGCGCCGAGCAGGATGACCAGCAGCCGGTCGGCGCGCGCGGCGAGCCCACCGACGGTGGTGAAGTTCAGGCTCTCGGCCCGGGCCTTGACGTAGGAGGTGAGCTGGCCGAGGACCAGTGCCCACAGCGCGACGGCCGCCCACACCGTCGGGTAGGGGTGGTCGACGGCGTGCCGACCGACGAAGAACAGCACGATCCCGCCGAACACGGCGCCGTCACCGAGCCGGTCCAGGCTCGAGTCGAGGAACGCGCCCCAGCGGCTCGACCGGCCGGTGCTGCGGGCCATCTGGCCGTCGACCATGTCGGCGAAGACGAACAGCGTGATCACCACGACGCCCTGCCAGAGCCAGCCGTTGGGGAAGCAGACCAGCGCGCCGACGCAGACGCCGACGGTGCCCACCACGGTGATCACGTCGGGCGACACGTTGCGGCGGACGAAGAACGCGGCGATCGGCGCGATCACCGCGGTCCAGGCGCCCCGGAAGCGTTCGAGCATCAGGCCTCGTCCTCCGGCGTTCCCCAGGCCGCGGCGATCAGCTCGCGGGTCTGGCCGAGCAGCTGCGGGACCGCCTTGGTCTGGCCGATCACCGGCAGGAAGTTGGCGTCGCCCGACCAGCGCGGGACGACGTGCTGGTGCAGGTGGGCCGCGATCCCGGCACCGGCCACCGCCCCCTGGTTCAGCCCGAGGTTGAACCCGTGCGGGGCACTCACCGCGCGCAGCACCCGCATCGCGGTGCGGGTCAGCCGGGCCACCGCCACCGTCTCGTCCTCGGTCAGGTCGGTGTAGTCGGCGACGTGCCGGTAGGGGCAGACCAGCAGGTGACCCGGCGAGTACGGGTAGAGGTTGAGCACCACGTAGGCCAGCTCGTCGCGGTGGACGATCAGGGCGTCGGCGTCCGCACGCTGCGGACTGAGGCAGAACGGGCAGGAGGCCGCGGTGCCGTCCGGCGGCTTGTTCTCGCCCGAGATGTAGACCATCCGGTGCGGGGTCCAGAGCCGCTGGAAGGCGTCCGGCACCCGGGCGTACTCGTCCGGGGGCACGGTCGGCTCCATCAGAGCTGCCGGCGCTCGGCGATCGCGTCGACGATCTCCTTGATCGCCTCGCCGATCGGCACGCCGTTCTTCTGGGTGCCGTCGCGGTAGCGGAACGACACCGCGTCGGCGGCGGCGTCCTCGCCCCCGGCGATCAGCATGAACGGCACCTTCTGCTGCTGGGCGTTCCTGATCTTCTTCGGCATCCGGTCGTCGCTGGTGTCGACCTCCACCCGCACACCGGCGATCCGGAGCTGCTCGGCGACCGCCTGCAGGTAGTCGTTGAAGGCCTCGGCCACCGGGATGCCGACCACCTGCACCGGGGCCAGCCAGGGCGGGAAGGCGCCGGCGTAGTGCTCGGTGAGCACGCCGACGAAGCGTTCGATCGAGCCGAACAGCGCGCGGTGGATCATCACCGGGCGCTGCCGGCTGCCGTCGGGCGCGGTGATCTCCAGCCCGAACCGCTCGGGCAGCATTAGGTCGACCTGGATCGTCGACAGCTGCCAGGTGCGGCCGATCGCGTCGCGGGCCTGGACGCTGATCTTCGGGGCGTAGAAGGCCGCCCCACCCGGGTCGAGCACCAGGTCGAGCCCGGTGTCGGCGGCCGCCTCGCGCAGGGCGTCGGTGGCCCGCTCCCACTCCTCGTCGGTGCCGATGCTCTTCTCGGGGTCGCGGGTGGACAGCTCGAGGTAGAACTCGTCCAGCCCGTAGTCGGCCAGCAGATCGAGGACGAACCGCAGCAGGCTCTTGATCTCGTCCTGCAGCTGGTCGACGGTGCAGTAGATGTGGGCGTCGTCCTGGGTCATCCCGCGGACCCGGGTCAGGCCGTGGACCACGCCGGACATCTCGTAGCGGTAGACGCTGCCGAACTCGAACAGCCGCAGCGGCAGCTCCCGGTAGGACCGCCCGCGGGCCCGGAAGATCAGGCAGTGCATCGGGCAGTTCATCGGCTTGAGGTAGTAGTCCTGCCCCTGCCGCTTGATGCTGCCGTCGGGGTGACGCTCCTCGTCGAGGTGCATCGGCGGGAACATCCCGTCGGCGTAGAAGCCGAGGTGGCCGGAGATCTCGAACAGCTCGGCCTTGGTGATGTGCGGGGTGTTGACGAACTGGTAGCCGGCCTCGATGTGGCGCTGCCGGGAGTAGTCCTCCATCACCTTGCGCAGCACGCCGCCCTTGGGGTGGAAGACCGCCAGCCCGGAGCCGATCTCGTCGGGGAAGCTGAACAGGTCGAGCTCGCGGCCGAGCTTGCGGTGGTCGCGCTTGGCCGCCTCCTCGAGCCGGGTCTGGTGCGCCTTGAGCTCGTCGCGGCTCGGCCAGGCGGTGCCGTAGACCCGCTGCAGCTGGGGGTTGGCCTGGTCACCGCGCCAGTAGGCGGCCGAGGACCGGGTGATCGCGTAGGCCGGGATGTAGCCGGTGTGCGGGACGTGCGGGCCGCGGCACAGGTCCTTCCAGGCGGTCGAGTCGTCGCGCCGGAGGTTGTCGTAGATGGTCAGCTCGGCGCCGCCGACCTCAACGCTCGAGCCGTCGTCGTCACTGGGCCCCTGGTCGCCGGAACCGCCCTTGAGCCCGATCAGCTCGAGCTTGAACGGCTCGTCGGCCAGCTCGGCGCGGGCCTCCTCCTCGGTGACCACCCGGCGGCGGAAGCGCTGCCGCTCCTTGACGATCCGGCCCATCTGCTTCTCGACGGCCCTGAGGTCCTCGGGCGTGAACGGCTCGTCGACGGCGAAGTCGTAGTAGAAGCCGTCGGTGATCGGCGGGCCGATGCCGAGCTTGGCGTCGGAGCGGAGGCTCTGCACGGCCTGGGCGGCGACGTGCGCGGCCGAGTGGCGCAGCACGTCGAGCCCGTCGGGGGTCCCGATGCCGACCGGCTCGACCTCGGACCCCTCGGGCAGCGGGGCGGCCAGGTCGCGCAGCTCGCCGTCGACCCGGACCGCCACCACGGTGCGGTCCGCACCGAACAGGTCGAGCCCGGTGGTGGTGGTCTCGATCGCCTGTCGCGTCGAGGTCCGCTCCGGACCCGTTCCGCTGACCACGGTGATCGACATCGACGACACGAGCCGTCCTCTCCGGTCGGATCCGGGCCCGCGGGCACCGGACGAGACGAGTGGTCGGCGGGTCGCCGACGCACCCGACACCCTAGTTGACCGGCGCCTCCCGACCGCTCAGGTCATCCCGCCCTCCGACCGCCGTCCTCGGTCCGGCCCGGTCAGCCGACCGAGCAGGAGCACGCCGGCGACGACCGCACCGGCCAGGGCGACCAGCGCGGCCAGCCCGAGCGGGACGACGTCGACCTCGCTCAGGTAGGCCGCGTAGGTGCTGATGCTGGCCAGCTGGATGGCGGCGGCGGGCACCAGCCAGCGTCGGCCGCCCGCGGCGACGGCGAGCACGGTGAGCACCTCGGCCAGGTAGAAGTAGCGCTCGTGCATCTCGGGCAGCAGCAGCGGGATGATCAAGGTCGTCGCAGCCGCCAGCAGCAGCACGTCGGCGGGGGCGAGCCGCCGGCGGCGGCGGAGCAGGACGACGGCGAAGACCAGTGCCACCGCGGCGGCCAGGACGAGGCCGACCACCTTCCAGCCGCTGCCCGCGTCGGTCGGCAGCCAGGCGTACCAGGTCGGTGCGTTGTCGGTGAACGCGTGCTGGCCGCCGGCGACGTGCAGGCCGCCTCCGCCGGGTGATCCGCCGCCCCCGGGGAAGCCGCCGGTCCCTCCGCCGCGGAAGCCGCCCGGGCCCGCCCCGTCCCCGAACGCCCGTCCGCCGCCGGACGACCGGCCGACCGCTCCCCCGGACCGCCCGCCGAACCCACCGCCGGTGCTGCCGTCGGTGATCTGGCTCGGATAGGTCATCAGCTGGGTGAGCAGGCTGCGGCCGGCGAGCCAGGCCGGCACCAGCGCCGCCAGGAAGGTCACCGGGACCGCGACCAGCGCCCGCAGCCGCATCCGGTTGACCACCAGCACCCCGAGCAGCACCGGGAGGAAGAACACCGCCTGCAGCTTGAACGCGAAGGCCAGGCCGAAGAGCACACAGGCCCGCCAGGCCCGGCCGGTGAGCAGGCACCACAGACTGCCCAGGCAGAACGCGGCGTAGATGGCGTCGCACTGGGCCCAGGCGCTGCCGTTCATGATCACCGTCGGCAGCAGCAGCACCGCGCTGGTGATGATCACCGGCCACCACCGCGAGCCCGGCCGCACCACCCGGACGATCCGGTGAGCGAAGAAGGCGAGCACCAGGTCGAAGACCACCGAGATCGCCTTGATCGCGTAGAGCTCGGGCACCGGCAGCTTCGCCACCACAGCCAGCAGCACCAGGTAGGGCGTGTTGTAGTTCGCGTCGATGTCGGCCAGCCCGGCGAACCCCTGCCGCTGCAGGTGCCGGTACCAGGGGTCGAGGAAGGCCCGGTAGTCACCGGTGACGACGTCGCGGAGCCACCAGCGGAGCCCGAGCGCGACCAGCACCGCGAGGGCGAGGACCAGGGACGGTGCCGACCGTCGGAAGAGGCCGGTGCCGTGCCCGGTCCTCGCCGCGGCGGAGCCGTCGAGGGCCGGGTCGGCCGGGAGGGTGTCGGTCATGCGTCTCCTTCGCCGGGCGCCGGGCGCGCCCGGGGCTCACCCTGACCGCGACCGATGGGTGTCGCCCGGGAGCCGGCTGTGAGCCCGCTGCGAACCCGGCGGGATCCCGCCCGGTCCGGGAATGCGGCGGCGAGCGGGCCGGTTGGCCCGGACATGCGCGTACTCCTCACGGGCGGCACCGGCCTCGTCGGTTCCGCGGTCCTGTCCGCTCTCCGCTCCGCCGGCCACGACGTGGTCGCCGTCGTCCGCAGCGACGCCTCGGCCACCAAGGTGTCCGAGGCGGGTGCCCACCCGGTGATCGGCGACCTCACCGACCGCGACTGGCTCGCCGCCCGGCTGCGCGGGGTCGACGGGGCGATCCACACCGCGACCGACAACCAGGGGCCGGGGATGGACGAGGCGGTCGTTAGCGCGGTGATCACCGCGTTCGACGGCACCGACAACCCCTACGTCCACACCGGCGGTGTCTGGGTCTGGGGCAGCGGCAGCGACCTCACCGAGGACGCTCCGCAGCAGCCGCCGGCGATCACCGCCTGGCGCTCGGGCCCGGAGTCGACGATCCTCGGCTCGTCGGTCCGGGCGACCCTGATCGCGCCCGGCATCGTCTACGGCCCGGGCGGCACCGGGATCCCGCAGATGATCGCGAACGGTCCGACCGACCCCGACGGCGCGCTGGTGCTGATCGGCTCGGGTGACCAGCACTGGACCACCGTGTCGACCGCCGACCTCGCCGACCTCTACGTCCGGGCGCTCGAACGCTCGGCCGGGCACACCACCTACATCGGCGCGACCGGGCAGAACCCGACGGTCCGCGAGATCGGGCAGGCCTTCGTCGGCCCGGACAGGACAGTCGTCCCGGGCAGCCCCGCGGAGGCGGAGGAGCGGCTCGGCGCCGGTTTCGCCGAGGCGCTGCTGCTCGACCAGCAGGCGTCCGGTGCGAAGGCCCGCACCGAGCTCGGCTGGGAGCCGACCGGCCGGTCGCTGGTGGAGGAGATCGCCGCCCGCTGAGCCGTCGAGGCGCTCGCCGAGCCCGTCGAAGCGCGCTCGCTGAGCCCGTCGAAGCGCGCTCGCTGAGCCCGTCGGGGCGCGCTCGCTGAGCCTGTCGAAGCGCGCTCGCTGAGCCCGTCGGGGCGCGCTCACTGAGCTTGTCGAAGCGCTCGCTGAGTTTGTCGAAGCGCCGGGGACCCGGGTCAGAGGTCGGGGTTGTCGGCGGAGCTGGTCAGCCAGGCCGCTGCACCGCCGTCCACCCCGAGCTCGTGCCCGGTGACGAACGACGCGTCCGGCCCGAGCAGCCACGCCACGCAAGCCGCGACCTCCTCGGAGCGTCCGAGCCGCCCGATCGGTGCGAGCCAGGCCTCGCGCCGGCGGGCGGCGTCGGGGTCGGCGGCGGCGGCGAACTTCTGCTCGTTGAGCGGCGTCAGGATCGCGCCGGGCAGCACCGCGTTGGCGCGGATCCCCTGGGCGGCGTACTCGATCGCCACCTGTCGGGCCATGGCGGTGCTGGCGCCCTTGGTGGCCGCGTAGACAAAGGTGCGCGGGGTCGAGCGGATCGCCTGGACCGAGCTGATGTTGACGATCGACCCGCCGCGCTGGTCGGGGTCGGCGATCATTCGTGCCACCGCCACCGAGCAGCCCCAGGCCGTACCGATCAGGTTGACGTCGACGACCCGGCGCAGCTCCTCCTCGGTGAGGTCGGCAGCGCTCTGGCTGCTGAGGATGCCGGCACAGTTCACCCAGCCGCGCAGCGGGGCGAGCCGTTGCGCCCGGTCGGCGGCCTGCTCGGAGGTCTCTCGCCGGCTGACGTCACCGGTCACCGTGTCGGCCAGCTTCGGGTTCTCGGCGAGGTCGAGCCCGACCACGGCCCAGCCGTCGGCGACCAGCCGCGCGGCCACCGCCGCCCCGATGCCCGACGACGACCCGGTGACCACCACGCTGCGCTCCGCCATCGGGCAAGCGAACCACGTCCGGGTCCGGTCAGCGCAGCCGACCGGCGCGCACCTGGGTGGTCCGCCACAGCGCGGCCAGCAGAGCCAGGGCCGCCAGCACCAGCAGCGGCGGCGCCACGCCGACCACCGGCCGCAGCACCTCGAGCAGCACCGGGACGCCGAATCCGAGGTAGGTAGCGGCGTAGAAGACGCCGGTGACCAGGCCGCGGCTGCGGACCGGGGTCAGCGTCTCGACGTCGACCAGCCCGTCGCGCAGACAGAGTCCGTAGGCACAGCCGAGCACCACCGAGCAGACCACGAAGACCAGCGGCGACGGGTGGTCGCCGGCCAGCGCGGAACCGACGAAGCCGAGGGTGGCGAGCCCCGAGCCGACCACCCCGGCCTGCGGGCCCCAGCCGGCCCGCCGGGCGGCGAGCTGGACCAGCACGCCGGACCCGAGGGTGAGCACTGCCGCCACGCCGGGTAGCCAGGGACGTTCACCGCCACCACCGAGCCGGGCCGAGAGCACCAGCAGCGAGATGGTCGCGGTGGAGAAGACCCACAGTGCCATCGGGATCGCCGCCGCGAGGGCGCGGCCGTTGCTGCGGACCGGACCGGCCGGGGCGGGCTGGCCGGTTCCGCCCACCCGGGCCGCACTCCCCCGCTCTCCGGCGGCGGCGTCGCCGGGAGACCGGGTGGCGACGGCCAGGGCGACCGTGGCGATCACCGTGAGCGCACTGGCCACCACGAACGGCACCGGCAGCGTGGCCGACCCGGTCAGGACCGTGGCCAGCAGGCCGGTGACCAGCGGCCCGGCCGCGAAACCGCAGGTGAGCAGGGTGCCGGCCAGCGGGGCCCCGCGCCGACCACCGAGGTCGCCCGACCAGGCCGTCCCCGCGCTGACCGCGAGACCGGTGCCGACGCCGACCACCAGCCGACCGAGGAAGATCCCGGTGACCTCGGGCCAGCCGGCGATGACCAGGTTGCCGAGCGCGGCGATCACCGCGCCGGTCACCATCACCGGACGACGCCCGAGCCGGTCGGAGAACGCGCCCCCGCCGAGCAGCCCGGGCAGCAGGCCGACCGCGTACACCCCGAAGGCACCGTCGAGGACGGCCTGGTCGAAGCCGGTGCGGCGGGCCAGCACCGGGATCGCCGAGGCGAAGTGGTTGGCGCCCCAGCCGACGGCAAAGAGCACCAGCAGGACCAGCGACAGCCGGCTCGGGGGTCGACCGGCGAGACTCACCGCGCGGTCCGTGGATGACACCGGCCGGAATCTAGTCGAGCGCCGCAGCCCTCCGGCGGGCCGTCCCGAGCGCGCGTTCGACGACGCTGACGAAGCCGGCCCCCTTGTGGGCCATCGCGGGCCGTTCGACCAGGAACCACGACCCGCCGGCGACGACCAGGGACACCGCGATGCCGAGGGCGATGAACGGCGCGACCGGGAGCAGCCCGACCGGCGTCAGCACCAGCACCTGGAAGACCAGGAAGTGGTAGATGTACAGGCCGTAGGACAGGTCGGTGCGCAGGTGGAACGCGAACGGTGACCGGACCGCCGCCTGCACCAGCAGGAAGGCGAACGCCGCGGCGCCGAGGACGCGGTACGGCTCGGCCCACACCATCGCGACCACGAAGACGAGCACGGCGGCCAGCAGCCAGCCCGGACCGGTCGGCAGCCGGTCGAGGTAGAGGTGGGCGAGGGCGCCGAGCAGGAACATCAGGGCCAGCCGCGAGCCGAGCGACGCGAAGTCGGTGACCCCGGCCGCGTTGGTGATCGTCAGCGCCCACACCGCCCCGGTGAGGACCAGCACCAGCCAGCGCCGCCGGGCCAGCACACCGACGACGCCCAGCCCGGCGACCAGCGCATAGCAGACCGCCTCGTAGAACAGCGTCCACAGCGACCCGTCGAGCGTGGTCGGGGTCGGGTTGTCCGCCAGCAGGTCGGCGATCCCGAACTGCCGCATCAGCAGGGACGCGTTGCGCACGACGTAGTCGACGGCGGTCGGCGCGGTGCTGAACACCGAGGCGGCGGGCTTGCCCTCCAGCACGGCGATCAGCGGCGCGGCGACCAGGGCGGTCATCAGCAGACACACCCAGAAGCCCGGCAGGATCCGGAGCGCGCGGTGCCAGACGAACCGGGCCAGCGAGGAGAGCCGGAGATAGCTCGAGGTGACCAGGAAGCCGGAGATCACGAAGAAGCCGTCGACGGCGTAGTCGCCGAGTCCCGTGCCGCGGTGGGTCTGCACCTCGCCGCTGCGCAGGATCGCGCCGTGGTCCACGGCGACCAGCCCGGCCAGCAGCAGGCGCAGGGCGTCGAAGCTGTTGCGGCGCGGGTCGAACCGCACACTGAGTGTCCTCACGATGCTCCCCCGAGCAGACGTGCACCGGTCCGGTGCACGTCCAACTCTACCGTCGCGGAAGGTTCACTCGGGCCCGGACCATGACGCGTCGTCGGCGAACGCAGGAAATCGCCGGGTGCGAGGGCAGCGCAAAGCTCGGGCAGAGGGAGAGGAAGCACAGCGACGGGGTCGCCGCCGGGCGCCGGTGACGGCGTCTCGAGAAGACTGCGGGTGGGCGATACTGGGTTCGAACCAGTCCCCCGCACCTCGGGGCGACACTGTGTGCTGAGCGTGAAATGCCTGGTGAAGCGCCCAACGAGATGGACAGTAGCGCCTTCGTGACGTTGACACAAGCAGCCACTCGGGGCACTAATGGACTGATATCTTGCACGTATGTCGCACGCGGGGCGGAGTTGATCATGGGAACGCGACGCTCTTTCGGCCAGTTGCGACGGCTTCCGAGCAAGCGTTGGCAGGCGGGATACACCGCCCAGGGACGCGTTCACCACGCTTCATCGACCTTCAAAGCCAAGATCGACGCCGAGGCATGGCTCACCGACGAGCGCCGTCTTCTTGAGTCCGGCATGTGGACACCGCCGTCTGATCGCGTCGCTGGATCGAAGGCCGCCCCGACCGTTGCCGCCTACTCCGAGCCTTGGTTGGCCGACCGGACGCTGAAGCCGAGGACCAGGCAGCACTATCGGCAGCTGCTCGACCGACAGATTTTGCCGGCCCTTGGCGAGCGGCCGCTTCGGTCCCTCACGCCCCTGACCATCCGGCAGTGGCACGCCGACCTCGGAAGCGCGACCCCAACGCTCCGAGCTCATGCCTACGCCCTGCTGCGGACCATCCTCGGCTCAGCAGTCCAGGACGGGCTCATCCCTTCGAACCCGGCTCACATCCGAGGTGCCGGGAACGCAAAGCGCGTCCACCGCATCGAGCCCGCGACACTCGAGCAAATCGCCGCCATCGCCGGCGCCATGCCGCCGCGGTACCGCCTCATGGTCCTCTTCGCCGCATGGTGCGGACTGCGCTTCGGCGAGCTGGCCGAGCTCCGCCGCTTCGACCTCGACCTCGAGAACCAGCGGATCCGCGTCCGTCGCGCCGTCGTCCGGGTCGACGGGCAAACGATCGTCGGCACCCCGAAGTCAGACGCAGGAATTCGCGACGTCGCCTACCCCGACCACCTCGAGCCCGTGATCCGGGCCCACCTCACAGAGCACACAGCAGCCGGCCACGACGCACTTCTCTTCCCGGCCGCCGATGGTGTCAACCACATGGCGACGTCGACTCTCTACAAGGTCTTCTACCGGGCCAGAGCGGCCGCCGGCCGCCCGGACCTCCGCTGGCACGACCTCCGCCACACTGGCGCAACGATGGCAGCCATGACCGGGGCGACGATGGCCGAGCTGATGGCCCGCCTCGGCCACAGCACACAGGGCGCCGCCCTTCGCTACCAGCACGCGGCTGCCGACAGAGATCTGGAGATCGCCCGCCGCCTCAGTGCGATGGCTCGAGGAGTCTGACCCCCTCCTACTGCATCCGTGTCTCAGCATGCGGAACTGTGGACAAGTCAGTTTTGGACACCTCACCGAGCCGTGATGACCGAACGCATTGGACACCAACCCATCCCGTCCATTTGCGCTGCCACACGCTGACAAGGACTGTCACGTGGACACCGAGGCCCCTGCATCCGTTGGACACAAAGGGAAGACGTGACCGCGTGCGACCAGGTCTCGCGTGTCACTTCCCGCTCGTACCGTAAGCGTCAGCAAGCAAAGAGCGCCCGGGCCTGACTCCGCCAAGAACCCGGCCCGGGGCGCTCACCTCCGTCTGACGAACTGAGGAGGCAGCCCTCATGGTTGCACAGCCCAACGCGCCCACCTGGCTCAAGATGCAGCCCGCATCGGACTACACGAGCCTCTCGCCACGAACACTGCGTCGGTACATCGCCGACGGGGTCCTCGTCGCCTACCGCATCGGCCCAAAGGAACTCCGCTTCAAGCGCTCCGACCTCGACGCACTGTTCGAGCGGGTGAATGGGTGAAGCGCCGGAATGCGAAACGGCGCCCGGTAAGGGGCGCCGTCTCCAGCAGCAGCAAGGTCCAGCCGACCAAAGCTGAAGCGAAGTGTAGCTTCACCCGCCGACAAATCGCGACACCGACAGGCGTCGACCTGGCCATCGAGAACGCCAGCCGCGACACCTGGTACGCCTCAGCCCGAACCGCAGTGCAGCAACTGGCCCTCACCGGCCGCGCGTTCACCGTCGACCAAGTCCTCGACCTCGTAGGCCAGCCGCCTGCCAGCGCCTACGTCGGTGCAGTCATGGCCGGCGCGCAGAGGTCCGGGCTGATCGAGCCCGTGGGATGCCAGGTCGGCGCTGGCGGGCGCCTCGTGCGGCGCTGGTGGGGTCTGTCCGACGGGACCCGAATCCGGTGAGCGTCGCCGACTACCGGCTGGCCGACACGGTCACCCGGGCAATCCAGGACGCCGTCCTCGAGGGCACCCGACGTTACTGGCTCCGACGAGCAGACCAACTCGAGGAGTGCCGTCCCCAGCCCGGCGACTTCGTCGGACTCGCTTCCGCCGAGGAGATCGCTGCCACCGACGCCCGGCTCGCCGAAGCTGCCCGGCTTTGCCGACATCGCGCCAGTCTCGCCGCCGAAAGCTGGTGCGCCCCATGACCGACGACCAGGACAACACCGAGCTCCGTCGACCCTGGCAGCCCGTCGACCTCGAGGCCGTCCTGAGCGGGACCTATCAGCGGCCCGAGCCGACCGTCGGATCCCGCACCGACGGTCGCGGGCTGTTCTACCCAGGCAAGAGCCACACCGTCGTCTCCGAGACCGAAGGCGGCAAGACCTGGTTTGCGCTCTCCGCGGCACTCGACGAGATGGCAGCCAGCCACCACGCGGTCTACATCGACTTTGAGGACGACGAAGGCAGCGTCGTCACCCGGCTCCTCACCCTCGGCGCAACCCCCGATCGGATCCGGAACCACTTCCACTACCTACGCCCCGACGCCGGCATCGGCGCCGACGACAACGCCGGAGACCTCACACAGCTCCTCGGCGACACACGCCCCCGGCTGGTCGTTCTCGACGGCATCACCGAAGCCATGGGCCTCCACGGCCTCGACCCCCTCAAGAACGCCGACGCCGCCATCTTCGGCCGCCGCGTCACCAAACGCATCACCGACACCGGCGCCGCCGTCGTCAGCCTCGACCACGTCACTAAGGACCGCGAGAACCGCGGCCGATACGCCCTCGGCGCCGTCCACAAGCTCAACGGCCTCTCCGGCGCCCAATACACGCTCACCAACCGCACACCCTTCGGCATCGGCCTCACCGGCCGCTCCACCATCAACATCGCCAAGGACCGACCAGGACAGCTACGCGCGCACGCACTGCCCTCAAGCAGCGGGCTCCACTGGTACGGCGACCTCGTCCTCGAGTCCCACAACCAGGACTTCGCCGAAGTCAGCATCACGCCACCACACCAGACCGACGAAGACTTCCGCCCCACCGAACTCATGCATCGCATCAGCGAGGCGCTGGCCGAGTACGGACCGCTCGCTCAGCGGCGGATCCTCGCCGCAACCAAGGGCAAGACCGACAGCAAGCGACAAGCCCTCGACTTCCTCATCCTCGACGGCTACGTCACCGAGCGGTCACCGCACGAGCTGATCAAGCCGTACCCGAGGAACGGACAGGCAGCATGATCGTTCCCCCGTTCCCCGACCGTTCCCCAGCGTTCCCCAGGAACGCCGTGCGTGCCCGTTACCCCGTTCCCCTCTGTAAAGGAACGGGGAACGGTAACGCCCCCACAAGCGCAACACCCGCGGCCACGACCAGGGGAACGGTCATGACCCGTTACCCCCTGCCCCATCATCCCCAGCCACTCCCTAGGGCGCTGACCGATGGGGAGGCGAAAAGAAGTGTGTACGGGTCTGGAGGTTCGACACGCCCGGGGCCCGCCGCAAAACTCAGCCTCGCGGACGGCGAGTCACCTCTCCGTCGGTCGCTGTCTGGGGGGTGGGGCTTGCCCCAGTCCCCCAGGGCTTCGGTGTGGGTGGAGGTCGGCCGGTGATCAAGGTCGAGCAGGCGCTGCTGATCTCCGCCCGGGAGGCTCCGCTCTTGAGGTATTGGCTGTCCTTCGCCAAGGATCCGCTCTGGACGGTGAACGGAATGGCCGACGATCGGTACGAGAAGTTGATGGCTGCGCTCAAGGCGATTTCCCCTAACGGAACTGCGGAAGTTCCGCCACCGCCTGATCCGGTTGACTCAGTTGTGCGAGACCGAATTGGCAGCGCGCACGCCGCTCGATTGGTAGGGGTTTCCGAGCGGCAAGTGCGCAACCTCGCCGATCAACTCGGCGGCCGCAAGGTTGGACGTTCGTGGACGTTCGACCTCGCGGCTGTCGAGGCTCTCGTCATCGACCGACAGGACCGACAGGAAGGCCGCGGATGATCCACCCGATCAAGCCGATCTCGACACCCGAGCGCAGTCGGCTGCCCCGCTACGCCTCGAACGATCCGATCCTCACCAAAGCCTTGGGTGAAATCGGAGACGTCCTGTCGACGCTGGCCATCCTCGACCGCATCGCCGCCGACACCGCCAAGATCGACCACCCG
Organism: Microlunatus kandeliicorticis; assembly: GCF_014137855.1. Taxonomy (GTDB): domain Bacteria; phylum Actinomycetota; class Actinomycetes; order Propionibacteriales; family Propionibacteriaceae; genus Microlunatus; species Microlunatus kandeliicorticis. Next base: position 79,521 of record NZ_JACGWT010000004.1, on the reverse strand, counting down.
GGCGCGGCGCGGAAGCTGACCGACAAGATCTTCGCCGGCCTCACGGACGGTGACGGGCTGGCCGACAACCTGCTCGCCCAGTACGCGAAGGCCTCCGCCACCGACGCCGCCTGGGACACCATGCGCGCCGAGATGCAGACGTTGGCCGATTCCCTCGGCAGCGCTGTCGACCGCGACATCCAGGCCGGCTTCGACCAGATGTGCCAGTTTCTCGACAAGCGGGTCAAGTCAGTGTTCGCCGAGCTGCAGGGCATGGGTCGGGTGCCGGTCACGGCTGAGGCGGCAATCGACGCTGGGCAGGTCGAGCTGTACCAGACCGCCGGCCAGCTCCGCCGCGACTACCACCAGATCCGGCAGGCGCAGCGCACCCTGTTCACGCACGGCCTGACCGAGGTCGACCGGTTCACCTTCAACAACCAGCTCCGCCGGTGGTGGGACGTCCTCGCCCTGTCACCGAACCTCGCCGCTGTCTGGCCCGGGCTGCCCGAGTACATGATCGGCAACACGAACACCGGCCAGCGGGATGCCCGCGGCAACGTCGTCCGCGCCCGGCCGCCGTGGCCCGACACCACCAACTCCGACGCCACACCCGACGACGTCCTGCTGTGGATGATCGGCCGCGACGACCTTGCCGTCTGGGTGCCGACCCTCGAGCAGATGACCGAGCTCCACAACCAGCTCGTCGACGAAGCCCATGCCACCGCGCGAGCGAAGGCCAGACCGGGCCAGCAGTCCAACGATCCCGACGCCGAGGCCGCCGAACGGCGCCGCCGCACCTGGGGACACCAGTCCCTCGCCCACGCCTGACTCAGGAGACCCTGATGCCCACACCCGCCCAGCACATCGCAACCGCCGAAGCGCTCCTCGCTGACGCCGTCCGCCCCAACCGGATCACCTCCGGCACTGACTGGCTGATGATTAGCGCCCACGCCGCCCTCGGCCGGACGGCCGGCACTGGCAGCCACTACGCCTCCGCGGAGGCGGCGCTCGACCAGGCCCAAGCCCACCGCGGCGACCTCGGCAGCAACTACGGCTACGCGTCGCAGGTCCAGCTCGGCCTCGTCCACGCCCAGCTGGCGGACCCGGCATGAGCGGCATGGAGCCGTACTCAGTCCAGGACACGCTGCTCGAGCGGAACCGGCTCCGCTCCGCAGCCAAGCGTGGAGACAAGCGGGCCGAGCTCACGCTCGAGGTGCTCGACCAGGCCGCGCACGAGGCCCGATGGGCCGCGACCGAGCATCTGCGGGCCAAGGCCGCAGCAGACCGTGCAGACCGCGAAAAGCATCGCCCGCGCTCCGTCAGCGCCGTCATGCAGGAACGCCGACGTGAACGCGAAGCAGCCGAGCGCAAGCGGGCCGAGGACGCCGAGCACATCGAGGCGCAACGCGTCGCAGGCATGGACGAGCGGCAGCGCGAACGCTACGAGAAGGAGAAGCGCGGCGAGATCCTCAAGGTCAACGGGAGCTGGTAACCCGATGCCTCCCACCCCACAGACGTCGCCGCATCGCTCCGGCGACCAGGCGGCAGCCGACGGACGCGCGCGGGACCGCACTCCGTCGGCTGCCACCGCCTCCCGAGATGGGGCCGGTGCCCCAAGCACCCCCCTCACGGTCACCGCCGGTGGGGGCGCTCTACCCCGCGAAGGGTTCAAACATTCAGGAGGTCGCTGATGGCCGAGAGATCCATTGTCGCGAAGCTCCGCGCCGATATCAGCGGGTTGCGGGCCGGCTTGACGCAGGCGCAGGGCGAAATCCGCAAGACCGCCGCGGTCGCCGACGCTGCGAACAAGACGAACGCCGCTTCCGCGCTCAAGGCCGCCGACGCGGAGAAGGTCCGCGCTGCCGTCCGGACCCAAGCCGCGGCGGCAGAGGTCGCGGCGTCGGAGAAGCAGCTGATCGCGGCGCAGAAGTACGGCAAGATCACCTCGACCGTCACCGCCCACCGGGACACGCTGGACAAGGTCGGCCGCGGTTTCAGTGTGGTCGGTCTGGCGGCTGCGGCTGGCTTCGGTGTCGCGGTCAAGTCGGCCGCTGATTTCGACCAGGCGATGTCTGGGGTCGCGTCGACGGGTGCCGATGCCCGGCAGAACCTGTCGGCGTTGCGGGCTGAGGCGGTCAAGGCTGGCGCTGCGACGAAGTACTCGGCAACGGACGCAGCTGGTGGGGTTGAGGAGCTCCTCAAGGCTGGCGTGTCCGCGAAGGACGTCCTCGGCGGCGGCCTGGCCGGCGCGTTGAACCTCGCCGCTGCTGGCAACCAGTCGGTCGGCGAGGCGGCTGAGACGGCTGCGTCGGCGATGAACCAGTTCCAGCTGCGAGGTTCCGACGTCACCCACGTTGCGGACCTGCTCGCCCAGGGTGCAGGGACCGCCTCCGGTGAGGTGTCGGACCTCGCGATGGCGCTGCGTCAGTCCGGCGGCGTCGCGAAGCAGTACGGCCTGAGCATCGACGAGACCGTCGAGTCGCTGGCCCTGTTCGCGAAGCAGGGCTACACCGGCTCCGACGCCGGCACGAGCTTCAAGACGATGCTGCAGTCGCTGTACGCGCCGGTTGGGTCCGGGGCGAAGGCGCTCGACAAGCTCGGCATCTCGGCCTACGACGCGTCGGGCAACATCAAGGACATCGGTCCTCTGATGGACGAGCTGAACGGCGCCCTGTCTGGGCTGTCGGAGGGAGACCGCAACCAGGCGCTCAGCCAGATCTTTGGCTCCGACGCCATCCGGGTCGCACCCATCCTGTTGAAGGCTGGCAGCGCTGGCCTAAAGGACATGGGCGCCGAGTTCGCGAACTTCGGCACGGCCGCCGAGGTTGCGTCGACGAAGATGGACAACCTCAACGGCGACCTCGAGACTTTCCGCGGGTCCGTTGAGACCGCTTTGATCGGTGCCGGCTCGGGCGGGACCAAGGCTCTGCGGGACCTCACGCAGGGCGCGACCGAGCTCGTCAATGAGTTCAACTACCTGCCCGCGGGTGCGCAGCACGCAACCCTGATGGGCGCGGCCATCGTCGCCGCGGCTGGTCTCGGTGTCGGCGCCCTCATCAAGCTCACGACCACCGCCGCCGCCACAAGAGCGGCGCTGATCGACCTAAACAGCGCCGGCAGGCTCACGGCGCTCGCCTCGGCAGCCGGCCCTGCCGCGATCGCTCTCGTCGCGGTCGGGGCGGCCGGCACAGGGCTCGACGCCCTGGGTCAGAAGGTCGCCTCCGTTGACCAGGTCACCGACGCCCTCAGGCAGCTGGCAAAGACCGGTGACGACACCGCGCTCACTCTCGACACCATCGGCAAGACCAACGCTGCCGACGCGATCAGCGACTCGCTGTTCCAGACCACCAACCGGGTCAGCAGCCTCGGTGAGGCGCTGGCCGTCAGCAACGTCCAGCAGACCACCTCGCTCGGCAAGCTGCAGGCGGGGTACGAGACGTTCCGTGAGGCGCTGATCCCGGGCCAGCAGGGTCTGGAGAAGCAGCGCGAGGCCATCACGAACGTCGACACCAGCCTCGCGAAGATGGTGTCCGGCGGCAGCCTCGACGCCGCCGTGACCGGCTACCAGCGTCTCCTCAGGGCCTCAGGGAAGATCAACTCACACGATGTGCAGCAGTTCTCCGCTGCCCTATCGGAGTCCGGCTTCAACGCTGACCAGGTGTCGGCGATCCTGGCGGGCAAGCTGACGCCGGCCGCGATCGCGAACTCGACGGCCGTCGACGGCATGACCGATGCGCAGCGGGAGCAGACGACCGCGTTCTCCTCGGCGCGGGAAGCGCTCGAGGCGCTGTCGCGTCCGCTCGCCCGGACGGCCGAGCAGAACCAGCAGCTCGCCTCGTCGCTGTTCGACCAGGGCAACGCCTACCAGTCGACGATCTCAGCCCACTCGGCCTACGCCGCCTCAATCGACCAGGCCAGCGCCACCCTCAAGGCCAACGCCGACTACACGAACAAGGCGGGCACGGCCCTCTCCGACAACACCGCGAAGGGCCGCGAGAACATCGACGCCCTCAACGGGCTCGCCTCCGCTGGCAAGGCCTATGTGTCATCGCTGGCCGCGCAGGGAGCCGGCAACGCGAAGATCGTCGGCGCGACGAAGGCGGTGCGGGCCCAGTTCGTGAAGGCTGCCGAGGACGCCGGGCTCACCGGCAAGGCTGCCCGGGCACTGGCTGACTCCTACGGCCTCGTACCGGCCAAGGTGACCACGGAGATCGACGCGTTCGGCCTGGCCGTCCAGAAGCAGGAGGTCGAGAAGTTCAGCACCTCCCTGTCCAAGCTCCCGAAGGAGCAGCAGGCGCGCATCATCGCCGTCTGGAAGAAGGAGGGCGCGCAGGCGGCCCTGGCGGAGCTGAACAAGCTCGACAAGAAGAAGGCCAGCCCGAAGATCGACGCCCAGTCGAACGCGCCGAAGGTCTCCAAGGAGGCCCAGGGCTTCATGCGGGCGATCAAGGACGTCGACCCGAAGATCAAGACCGGCGACAACACCAAGTCGGTCGCGGCGGCCGCGCAGCGCTACCTCGACTCCATCAAGGGCAAGAACCCGAGGATCCTTACCTCCGCGCAGCTCGACGCCGCCCGGTCGGCGAAGAACCTCATCGACTCGATCCACAGCAAGTCGGTCAGCATCACCACCACCCACACGACGATCAACAACACGATCAGCCGCGTCGGCAAGAAGGCTCAGGTGGCGACCGGCGGCTACATCCAGGGCCCCGGCACCACCACCTCCGACAGCATCCCGGCGCTGCTGTCGAACAAGGAGTTCGTGGTCAAGGCCAGCTCGACGGAGAGCATCGGCGTCGACCGGTTGCAGTACATGAATGCCACCGGCCGCATGCCGGCCTTCGCCGACGGTGGCCTCGTCGGCTACGCCTCCGGCGGGCAGGTCGACTACACGACCATTCGCCGGCTCCTGACGTCCAGCAGCAACCCGCTCGGCGAGATCTCCGCCGCGGCCCGGGCAATGACACTGGCCGCGAAGGCCGTGAAGGACGCCAACCGGGCCGCCCGCGTCCCCACCGACCGGTACAACGCCGCGAAGCGGGACTACAACCGGGCCGTCGACGCACGCGACGAGCTTCGGTCTGATCATGCCGAAGAGCAGAAGCGGCAGAAGGACCGGATCGCGGTCCTGCAGAAGCGGGCCGCAGCCACCAAGGGCACCACGAAGGCCGACCGTGACCTGACCGCGGCCCGGGCGAAGCTCGCGAAGCTGGACCGCGAATACTCCGCCGACCTGCAGAAGGCGAACGACAAGGTCAAGGCGCGGGACAAGACCCGCAAGTCCGCGCAGGACGCCTACAACAAGGCCGCCGAGAAGTCGAAGGCTGCGACGGACAAGCTCAAGGACGCGCAGGCGAAGCTGCTCGAGACGCAGAAGGCGCTCGCCGACTCGGCCCGGCAGACGTCGGAGTCGTTCTACGGCGCCAACGGCGGGCAGATGGCCGGCGGGGTCCTCGACTGGCTCGACCAGATGCGGCAGGGCGCGAAGGACATCACCGCCTTCCAGAAGCAGCTCGACCAGCTCCGCAAGGCTGGCCTGTCTGAGCCGCTCGTCCAGGAGATCGCGTCGCAGGGCACCCTCGCCGGCGGTGACATCGCGACGCAGATCCTGCAGGGCGGGAAGTCGCTGGTGTCGTCGCTCGACTCGGCGCAGAAGTCGCTGCAGTCGGCGGCGGACAACATCGGCCTCAACGTGGCGCAGCCGACCGTCCGCAGGGCCGCGGGTGGCCCGATCTACGGTCCGGGCTCAACCACTTCGGACAGCATCCTCGTCGCCGCCTCCAATGAGGAGTTCATGCAGTCGGCGGCGGCGCACCGGTTCTGGGGCACCCGGTTCATGGACGACGTCAACAACCGGCGCCTGCCGCAGCGGTTCGCGTCGATGATGGCCGGGTCGCAGCCGCGAGTCGTGCAGGAGCACCACCAGCACAACACTTTCCACAACAGCTTCCCGTCCTCTCTCACCGCAGAGGCGGCGGCCGTACTCGCCGGCCAGCAAACGCTGGCCAGGCTGTCAGCGATGGGGAGACGATGAAGCCATGACCGACAACGAGATGCCCGACCCGCTCGAGATCGTCAACGAACAGGACGCGCTCAACGCGTTCTTTCCTGATGGCCGCATCGACCTGACGATCCCGGTTCAAGTCGCCGCCCTCTGGCTAGGTGGTCTCGACCCCACCGGCGACCGTGGCACCGCCGAGCAGCTGACCTACCAGCCTGCAAACTGGGATCTGGACGACGTCGCTCGGCTCACAGACGGATTCGGCGTCGCGTTGAACGCGGAACCTTCAACGGACCCCGACATCTGCTGGGTGAAGCTGCGAGCGAACACCGAGCACAACGTCCGAGCATTCGGAACTGCCCAGATTCGAGAAGGCGCCTGGCTGACCATGGTGCGCCTGGACGACGGCACCTGGCGTGTCTGGGGCATGAGCCCGCTCGACGACCGACCCACCGTCGACCGGATCTACGGACGAGGGTGACTGGCCGGCGAGCCTGCTCCCGGCCAGGCTGCCCGACGCTGGTTGCGTCAGGCGCCCGCGGCGGGTTATGCGGCCCGTGTGCGCGTCAGCAGGACCGCCAACGCGGCGCCAGCAGCGAACGCGGCTACGGAGGGCCACACAGGGCGCTCAGGGCGTCCTGGCAGGCCAGGATCGACGCCGGCGAGCTCGTCCTCTGCTGGCGGCCGGACTGCCGCCGCCCGATCGTCCCTGGGACACTGTGGCATCTGGGCCACGACGACAACGACCGGGCGGTCACTCGCGGGCCGGAGCACGTCTCCTGCAACCTCTCGGCGGCAGGCCGGGCGGCGCACCGCTAGAGCTGTTGCTCGTAGATCAAACCGCAACTCGGGCAGGTCAATTCGCCTCGCTCGGGTGGACCGGGTGGTCGAGAGATGACGCCCTCCCAAGTCGCGATCGACTTCGGCTCCGAGGGGATTGGCTTTGGCGCGGCGTCGAAGTGTGCGTAGCACGCCGGGCAAGTTTGATCGGCCATGAGCAAATGCTATTGCGAAGGGTTAGCTGTGATTCCGCTGATCGCGCTTCTCGATGGCCTCGCGTTTGGTCGCCGGAAGCGCCGCATACATCGCTGCAACAGTTTTCGGCTCCGTGATCGCTTGCTCGACGATGAGATTCACCAGGGAGAATAGAGCCGTTGCGTCGGCAGCCTCCTCGGCCTCGTCGATCTGGCCTGGATGAAGAGCGTCATTGCCCGTAACTCGGAGGACGTCACAAGCCTGCTGGACTCTCGGGGTGATTCGGCCCGAGGACAAGAGTTCTCCGATCGCGTCATTCAACTTCGCTGAGGTCCCGAGTAGCTCGAGCACTAGGGATTCCGTCGCGACACGGAGCAGGGCAGAGGCTGCCTGCGGTGAAGCGTTCAGGACCTCGCGCGCCTGCTCGTAATGCCGGCGGGCATCTGCCGGCATGTCCTCGTGGGGTGGCGGCCCGCCACGAAGCGGCCACACCTGTCGGCCGACCTTCAGTACGTCCTCACCATCGTCCGCCGAGATGAGGGCATTCACCTCCCACAGGCTCGGCTTCGAGCAGGCCCGACAGATGCACCAAGTGAAGTCGGGAAGCTGCTTGTTGCCCGATTGCACCGAGTAGCCACTCAGCCGTAACCAGTCCTGCTCGGCGACCGTGCCGCATTGCGGGCAGGTGACGGGCGAGCGCCCCAGCTCTGGCGGGATCGGGATCGGCACCGGCTGAGTCTTGCAGACTCCCACTACCGCCGGAGCGGGCGGATCGTCGCGGGCCGGGTGGTCGCCTCCTCGTACGCGGCGATGGCCTCGTCGGAGATGAGGTAGATGCGGCGGCGGGCCGACGGGTTCTGCGGCCGCCAGGCAATCTGCCCGGTCTGGCAGAGCAGCTGCACCTGCTCACGGGTAGTTCGCAGGCGCTCGGCCACCTCGGCCGTCGTGAACCACTGCACGACCGCCATCCTGCCCGCCCTACGCGCGCTCGAGCTTGACCCGGGACAGCGCGTCGGCCTGTCGCTCCTCCTCGGCCGTGAACGGATCGTGCCGGCCCTCGAGGTGCAGGTCGACGTGGGCGACCGCGTGTGCCAGCAGACGGCGGTGGCAGCCGTGGCTTGTCGCGCGCGGGTTGAGGCGGATCTCGCGGCGAGCCCACAGGATGAGCTCTGCGGGGCCTTCGGCGGCCGCGGTGACGGTCCAGCCGGGGTGGCGGTGGGTCAGGTCGTCGTGGGGGTCGTAGGTGACCGTAGGGGCGCTAGTGTTCTCCGTCAGCATGACGGTCCTCCGATACAGGTTCGTCGTGTGAGGCCTCGATCTGGTGTTCCAGCACCGGTCGGGGCCGTTTCGCGTCCGGAAGGCAGCCGCTCGATCGTTCCTGCACGTGGGCTGCACGTCGGGGGGATCACCTCGCCAGAAATCTGCTCTGACTAGGGAACATACGGGTGGGCGATACTGGGTTCGAACCAGTGACCTCTTCGGTGTGAACGAAGCGCGCTACCACTGCGCCAATCGCCCGCGGCGGAAGCACACTCTACGTGAGCCGCCGACGCCTGTCGAAACGGATCGCCACCGCCCCGGGGGTCCCTCGGGCGGACGACGCCCGCGTCCGGCTCAGGGCTCGAGGTCGGCCGGGCTTCGCTCGGCGAAGGTGCGGGCGATCCGCGCCGTGACCGGCCCGACCGCTGCGTAGCTGGTCTCGTCCCAGCGGCTGACCGCCTGGACGTCGCGGAGCGAGGAGGTGATGAACACCTCGTCGGCTGCCTTCGCCTGCTCGAGGGTGAGGTCGCGCTCGATGATCGGGCACCACTCGAGCAGCAGGTCACGGGTGACGCCGCGGAGCGGCCCGGCGGACAGCGGCGGAGTGACGACCTCGGCGTCCTCACCGGTGCCGAAGACGAAGAAGATGTTCGAGCCGGTGCCCTCGCAGACGTGTCCGGCGGTGTTGAGGAAGATCGCCTCGTCGGCGTCCCGGTCGGTGGCGAAGGCCAGCCCGCGGACGTTCTCGGCGTACGAGGTGCTCTTGATCCCGGCCATCGCGCCGTTCTCGTTGCGGGTCCAGGGCACGGTGACGATGGTGGCCACCGGGTCCGAGACGACGCGGGAGTCGGCGGCGACGACCAGCGTGGTCGGGCCGAACGCGGCTTGCGAGCCGAGCGGTCCGCGGCCCCCGGTGTAGGTGATCCGGATCTTGCCCTCCTCCCAGTCGCGGTCGGCGAGCACGGCCTCGATCCCCTGCCGGACCAGGTCGTGGTCGGGAGCCGGGAGGGCGAGCGCGGCGGCCGAGCGGGTGAGCCGGTCGAGGTGCCGCTGGACGCTGAACGGACCGCCGGCGACCACCTTGAGCGCCTCGAAGACGCCGTCGCCGACCACCAGCCCGTGGTCGACGGCCGAGACCCGCGCCTCGGCCGGCCGGTCGTGGAGCTCGCCGTTGACCCAGACCCGCAACGCGTCGGTGATCGGGGCCAGGCTGGCCTCGGCCGGATCGGTCTCGCGGGTGCTGCCGGCGGCGCTGGACGGGCTCATCTCCGTGGTGGACACGACCCCATCATCGCCGACGCCGAGCCGCCGGATCGAGCCGGTTTGTTTCGCCGTCGGGCGCTCGGCTATGGTTGCTCACCGCACCGCAGAGGGGCCGACCGAGAGGCCGGAACCGAGGTGGTCGCGCGGACGTGGCTCAGTTGGTAGAGCATCACCTTGCCAAGGTGAGGGTCGCGGGTTCGAATCCCGTCGTCCGCTCGGAGCGGGTCTCCACTCCAGGAGGTCTCCCAGACACGGTGGGTTGGCCGAGAGGCGAGGCAACGGACTGCAAATCCGTGTACACGGGTTCAAATCCCGTACCCACCTCGCAGCACGGCACAACTCCATCGGTGGAGCGCGACTCCACCAGCACGGGCGATTGGCGCAGCGGTAGCGCGCTTCCCTGACACGGAAGAGGTCACTGGTTCAAACCCAGTATCGCCCACCTCGACGTCTCCCCCGCCCGGCGTGTTCCCGGGCCTCACGGACCCACCACATCGGCGCTACCTCCTCCCGCTACGGGAGCAGCGCTTGCAGCTGCGGCAGCCGCTCGTACAGCTCGGGCAGGCCGCTCACCCCGTCGGCGACGATGCGATGCGACATCGCCAGGTCAGGGCCCGCGACGGCCGCCTCCCCGCTGAGGCAGCGGAGCAGGTTCAGCCGGGTGTGACCCAGCCACCCGCCGAGCGTGTGGACGAACCAGCCGGGGCCCGACGGCGGCAGCGTCCCGCCCGCGTCGACGTAGCCGTCGAGCACCGCACGGAAGCTGGCCGGCCGGACGGTGTCGAGGCCAGGACCCTTGGCAAGACCGAGGGCGGTGGACCCCAGCTCGGCGGCCAGGTCGAGCCGACCCGCGAGCTCCCAGTCGAGCAGCACCGGCGCCCCGTCCTGGGACAGCAGGTTCCACGGCTGGACGTCCCGGTGGGTCAGGACCACCGGTCCGGGCCGCGGGCAGCTGTCGACGAAGGCGGCGATCGCCTGGAACGTCTCCGCTTTCGCGGCGAGCTCCGCAGCCCAGGGCTGCCCGGAACGCACCGCCCGCGCGGCCAGCCCGGGCCAGTCCCGCGGGACCGGTGACGGCTCCGGATCGGCGGGCCAGTCGACGTCGAGGGCGTGCAGCCGCGCGAGCAGTCGTCCGACCGCGGCGCCGAAGTTTGGCGACACCGGCGCCTCGGGCACCGCGACGCCGTCGACCCAGCGGTGCACCAGGGTGTCCGCCGACGCCGCGATCGGCTCGGGCATCGGGATCCCGGCGGCGAACGCTGCCTGCTCCAGCCGGAACACCGCCGCCGCGCGGTACGGCTCACGCCGGTCGGTGAGCGCAAGCGTCTTGACCGCGAACGACCCCTGGTCGGTGTCGAGCCGCTGCAGCCGGTTGGCGAAGCCGCCCCCCACCTCCACCATCGGTCGGGTCGGCTCGCCGAGCACCGTCAGGTCCACGTCCGCACCCTGGGGCCGTCCGCGGACACCGTCAACCCTGCGGTCGGCGACGCGGCACGTACCGCCGGGCCACCGCTCCCGATCCGAACGCGTGCTCCGCGACCTGGTCGAGGACGAGCCGCTCGCGCACTCCGCCGAGCAGCGTCGGACCGTGTCCGGCCACCACCGGATGGACCACGACCGTGTACTCGTCGATCAGCCCGAGCGCGGCCAGCGCCGACGGCAGGGCGACGCCGCCGACCGACAGCCCTCGACCCGGCTGCTGCTTCAGTTCCCGGACGGCCCGCTCGAGGTCACCACGCACCAGCTCGGCCCGCCAGTCGACCTCGCTGAGCGTCGACGAGACGACGTGCTTGGGCATCGCGTCGATGGTCTCGGCGAACGGCGTCTCCCAGCTCCGCATCCAGTCCGGCCACCCGCCGCTCGCCGGCCGTCGCCAGGCCGACCGCATCATCTCGAAGGTGGTGCGGCCGTAGAGCAGCGCGTCGGCCCGGGCGAGCTCGGCTGTCCAGAAGCGCATCGACTCCTCGTCCGGGGGCAGCCCAGCCTCGTGGTGGCAGCACCCGTCGAGGGTGGCGTTGATCGCGTACCGCAGGGGTCTCATGTCCTCCGCCTTCGTCGTCGACTCTCGGCTCCCACGACCGCTACGACCCCGACCCTCACCGGTTCTCATCGGCCCGGCCGCGTCGATCACGGTCTGATGATCATCACGGTCCTGCGATGATCACGGCCGCCGGGTCGGCACCACGGTCGACGACCGGTGATCATCGGGCGACTCCCCCACCCGGACCAGGACCAGCCGCTCGCCGGAGTCCGTGTCGAGCGTGAGCAGCGCGTTCTCCGGTCCGTCGAGGCGTTCGGCCGGGACGCCGTCACGCTGGACCTGCGTGGGTTCGGCCCAGGGCTTGCGGACCCGCAGCAGGCCGCCGAGCCGCGACTCGACCTCGACATAGCCGATCCGGCCGCCGGTCATCGCCGACGCGACCAAGAAGCCGCCCCTGGCGAGCAGCCGGTAGCGGACGTCGTGATCACGCGGCCAGGCCGGGAAGACGCGCACCACCGGATCGCCACCCGGACGCGGGGCGAGGCTCTGCTGGAGTGCCTCCTGCACGGCCGTCACGAAGGTGCCGAAGCCCTCGATCGAGTAGTAGTCGCCCTGGTCGAACAGCAGGTTCGGCTGCTCGCCGTAGGTCGAGAAGACGCCGTACTGGGTCGCGAGGATCCGGTCGAGGTCGTCGGCCCGACCGAGCCGGGCGGCGTCCACGTGGAAGCGGCTCGAGCCGTTCCGGTCCACCTCGTCACCGCTGACCTGGTTCAGGTAGCCGGGCGCGTGCCGGAAGGTGTTCTGCGCGATCGCCCAGTCGCCGCCGTCGAGGCCCTGGTCGCGGGTCTCGAGGGTGAGGACGTCGTACTTTTCGATCATCTTGAGCACCGGGCTCTCGGTGCCATGCAGGTCGCGGACGAACACCGCCGGCTCGAGGCCCTGGGCCCAGGCCGGTTCGGGGCTCGCCAGCCGGTCGGCGAGCGTCGGGTTGGTGGTCGCCGCCCACAACGCCCCCGGATCGGTGCGCCGCGGGTAGGGCGCCAGGTGATCACGGATCAGGGCCCACTGCTCACGGAGCTCCGCGTCGAGGTCGAGCAGCTCGGCGGCCGCCACCGCGACGCCGAACGTCCCCCGGGCCAGGGCGAGGTCGTCGATCACGTCGCGACCACCCCAGATGTGCTCGTGCAAATTGGTGCCGGTGACGTGGAACAGGCCGTCGTCCTCCCGCCGCAGCCCGGGGAAGGTCCGGTACAGCTCGGCGGCCCCGGCGATGAACGGATAGGCGACCTCGCGCAACCAGTCCAGGTCGAGGGTGTGGCCGTAGACCGTCCACAGGTGCTCGGCGGTCTCCTGCGTGGCCACCAGAGTGTGCGTCACGTACCCGGCCGGTCGCTCGACACCGTCGACGTACCAGTTCCACGGGACCAGGAACCGGTTCCGCCGAGCGGTCTGCTCCCGGAGCGCCGGACCGGGCACCGGCCTCCGGAACCCGTAGTAGTCGCGCAGCTCGTCGGCGACGTCGTCGGCCAGCACCTCCCAGCCGAGAACACCGACGGTCTCGCCGATGAACAGCCCGTCGGCGCCCCACAGCTGCCTCGCAGCCGCCCGGTAGCGCGGGAGCGCGGCGTACCGCATCCGGATCAACGGGAACAGCAGCTCGAGCTGGTCGGCGGCTGCCAGCGGCTGGTAGAGCGGGTCCTGGTTCCAGTTCCAGTAGAAGCTGCCCCAGTCGCGACGGTCCTCCTCCCCGATCCACAGACCGCCGTTGTACTTGCCCGGGAATGCACCGCCGTTGGCGATCGCCGACAGGTAGAGGAAGTAGGTCCGGCGCTGCTCGTAGTCGGGACGGTCGGGCAGGTACACGAACGACCGGTCCCAGAAGTCCTCCCACCAGGCCAGCGCGGCCTCCCGCACCGCTGCGGGGTCGACCGGAGCCCCGATGCCGGCCAGCACGGCCCGGCACGCGCCGGTGTCGGAACCGACCACCGCCGCCCCGTTGATCATGATCATGGTGGTGCCGGAGGCCGCCGGCAGCTCGAGCCGCAGACAGTCCCGCTCGCCGACGCGACCCGGAGTCACCGCGGTGACCACCCGGTCCGGCACGCTCACCGACAGGACGGTGGACACGGCGAAATCGTTCCCGGCCACTGCGCTGTCGGCCGGTTCGGTGATCGACTGCTCGAGCACGGCCGACCGGCCGAGTGTTCGCAGCACCGAACTCGCGCGGTGCTCACCCCAGTGCTGATCGGCCTCACGAACCAGGGTCAACGCGACCGTGACCGGCGCCGGCTCCGCCCGCTCGTCCCGGACCATGATCATCACCCGGTCGCCGACCGGGTCGCCGGACACCTCGACGTGCACCCCGGCACCGTCGACGGTCAGGGTGCCGCGGTGCAGGGCGAGCCGCTGGGTGGTGTCCGGCCCGAACACCGGGCCGCCCAGGTCGACGTGCACCCGTCCGAGCGCGCCCCCGCCGGCGTTCGGGTGGTCGGACGAGGCCGCCGAGGCGTCACCGAACATGAATGCGTCGGTGTGGTTGAGCTGCAGGCTGAGCGTCCGCTCGTCGCTCTGCCAGACCGGCCCGCCGAGCCGGCCGGAGCCGACCGGGAAGCCTTCCGGGCCGCGGCCGACCGTTCCCCGGTGCTCCAGATCGGACCGTCCGACCAGAGCGGCCACGTCCGGCGCGAACAGCCACGGTCGCCCGCGGTCGCCGCGGGTCACGGTGGGCAGGATCCTCGGGGTCGCCGCCCCGCCGTTGGGTGTCACGAGCGCTCCGGTGATGGTAGGTGGGTCGGGAGTCCGGCCTCGGTCGTGACCGACCGGCAGCCGCGGGGAGTCCGTGCGGCAAACGTAGGATCTCTGGCTCCGGCCGACCGTCGCGCGCGGGGGTCGGTGCACGCAGCCGTCACCGTCGACGCCCAAGGAGAACGATGCTCGCGTCCCACCAGCAGGTCGGGTCCTGGGGTCGGTTCGAGCCGGGGCCGCTGCGCGACCGGTGGTCACGCAACCGCGACTACCTGCTGAGCCTGCGGCCCGACAACCTGCTGCGCCCCTACCGCGCCGAGGCCGGGCTGTGGAGCTACAACGGCTCGCTGGGCACCAGCGTCGGCGAACCGGACCCGGACGGACCGGGAACCTGGCACTGGGGCTGGGAGGCCCCGACGAGCGAGGTGCGCGGCCACATCCTCGGGCACTGGATCTCGGCCGCGGCGCGGATCGGACGCGACGAGCCCGAGGCCGCGGTCCGCGTCGACACGGTGCTGGCCGAGCTCGCGCGCTGCCAGCAGGCCAACGGCGGCGAGTGGCTCGGGCCGTTTCCCCGCTCCTACCTCGACCGTGCCGCGGCCGGGACGCCGGTCTGGGCCCCGCAGTACGTGCTGCACAAGCTGCTGGCCGGGCTGCTCGACGCCGACCGGCTCGGGCACGACGGTGCGCTGCCGCTGGTCCGACGCTTCGCGGACTGGTTCGAGCGGTGGACGCGGCCGTTCAGCCGTGACCAGCTCGACGACCTGCTCGACGTCGAGACCGGCGGGATGCTGGAGGTCTGGGCCGACCTCTACGCCCGGACCGGCGAGGCCCGGCACCGCGAGCTGATGGACCGCTACGACCGCCCGCGGCTCTTCGACCGGTTGCTGGCCGGCGAGGACGTCCTGACCAACAAGCACGCGAACACCCAGATCCCGGAGATCCTCGGTGCGGCGCGCGCCTGGGAGGTCACCGGTGAGGACCGGTGGCGCGACGTCGTGCACGCCTTCTGGCGCCAGGCGGTGACCGAGCGCGGCACCTACTGCACCGGCGGCAGCACCAGCGGCGAGGTGTGGCAGCCGCCGTTCCGGCAGACCTCGCGGCTGGCCGCGGTGCAGGAGCACTGCGTCGTGCACAACATGATGCGGCTCGCCGAGACGCTCTACCGGTGGACCGGCGACGCCGTCTACGCCGACCACTGGGAGCGCAACCTGGTCAACGGCGTGCTCGCCCAGCAGCACCCGCGAACCGGCATGATCAGTTACTTCCTGCCGTTGGCCGCCGGCAGCCGCAAGACCTGGGGAAGCCCGACGTCCGACTTCTGGTGCTGCCACGGCACGTTGATGCAGGCGCACGCGTGGTGTCCCGACGCCGCCGTCCACCTCGAACGCCCCCCGTCGGACGAGCTGGACCGTCCTGGTGGCGGGTCCGGACCGGTCGACACCCTGCGGGTGACCCAGTACCTGGGCTCGACCTCGCGGTGGTCCGCCGGGGGGACCGAGGTGACGGTCACCGTCCGCAACGACGCCGGGCACGGCCCGGTGGGCGGCCAGCGGCAGACCGCCGAGGCGTCGGCCCACATCCAGAGGCTCGACGTCGAGCCGCACCCGATCGACCGCCCGGCGGCCGAGGTGCACGAGGTGGTGGTCGACTGCGCGACCGAGACCGAGCTCACCCTGGCGCTGCGGATCCCGTCGTGGGTCAGCGGTCCGGTGCGGGTGACCGTGGACGACGAACCGGTCCCGACCGAGCCGTCGGCGGGGTTCGTGCGGCTGCGCCGCCGGTGGCGTCACCAGACCGTCCGGATCGAGCTGCCGAAGACGATCACCACGGTGGAGCTCGGGGGCGCCCCGGGCACGGTCGCCTTCCTCGACGGTCCCCAGGTGCTGGCCGGCCTGGTCGACGAGGAGCGGACGCTCGTCGTCGGCGACGGGGCTCCTGCCGCGGTGCTGGTCGCCGACCAGGAACGCCAGCACGGCTGGTGGAGCGTCGGCAGCTACCGGGTCGTCGGTCAGGACCGCGGGTTCCGCTTCGTGGCCCTCAACCAGGTCACCGACGAGACCTACACCGTCTACTTCCCGACGCGCCCCTGAGTCAGGTCCTGGGCGCGGGCCGCGGGATCAGGCCGGACCGTTGGGCACCGCGGGCGCCGCGGGTGCCGGTCGGCCGCGCACCGCCCCGGCGAACAGCGCGGTGGCGGCGACCACGACCATCACCACCAGCATCGCCTCGCGGAGTCCGACGTGCTGGCCGAGGAACCCGAGGATCGGCGGCCCGATCAGGAAGGCGGCGTAGCCGGCGGTGGCCACCGCGCTGGCCCGGCGCGCTGCGTACCGCGGATGATCACCGGCGGCCGACAGCGCCACCGGGAAGCCCAACGAAGCGCCGATCCCCCACAGCAGCACGCCGATCGCCCCGACCCAGAGCGTCGGCGCCACCACGACGGTGGCGATCCCGACGGCACCGATCAGCGCGCTGACCCGCATCACCGCGGTGCGGCCGAACCGGTCGATCGCGCGACCGCCGTTGAGCCGGCCGACGGCCATCGCCGCGCCGAAGAAGGCGTAGACCACCGATCCCACCGCGGCGGTCGAGCCGTACCCGTCGACGACGATCAGCGGCAGCCAGTCGGTCGCCGAGCCCTCGGCCAGCGCCATGCCCAGGATGATGAACCCGAGGGCGACCAGCCGCCGGTCGACCCAGGCCAGCCGCCGGCTGTCCTCGGGTGCGGTATCCGGCGCGGGATCGTCGTTCTGGGCCGAGGTTTCGGTCGACGGGGCCGTCGCGGCAGCGGGGGCGGGCAGGTGCCGGCCGATCAGTGCGGTGACCGCAGCGATCACCACCGCTGCGACGGCCAGGTGCAGCACCACGGGCAGGTCGAGGTGGTTGGCGACCAGTCCCAGCAGCGCGCCGATCACCGTCCCGACGCTGTAGAGCCCGTGCAGCCCGGGGATCACGCTGCGGGCCATCGCCCGCTCGAGCTCGACCCCGGACACGTTGGTCCCGATCTCGCTCGACCCGAAGCCGTAGCCCAGCAGCGCCAGCCCGCCCGAGACCACTACGGGTTGGGCGATCGCGGCCCCGAGGGCGACGACGCCGAGGCCGATCGCGACCGCGCCGATGCCGACGAGGACGACGAACCGGGCCCCGCGCCGCTCGACCACGACGCCGGCGATCGAGATGCCGACGAACGATCCGATCGAGGTGCCGACGAGCACCAGACCCATCTCGGCGGTGCTGGCGCTCAGCGCGTCGCGGATCGCCGGCGTCCGCGTCACCCAGGTCGCGACGGCGATGCCGTTGAGGAAGAACACCGAGGCCAGGGCGATCCGCCAGTTGCGCAGCCGCCGGGCGGCGTCCGTCCCGGTGCGCGGGACCGTCCGTGAATCGGTGGCCAAAGCCGGCGCCTTCCTGAGTCGAGGCCCCGACCGGACGGAGGGGCCCGCTCAGCCTACGCACAAGATGACGGCCGGCCACGGGCGCGACACCGTGCGGTCACCCACCCGGAACGCCACGGGCCCGAAGCGCCTCAGCCGGTGAGCGTGGCCTTCCACAACTCCTCGCTGGGCCAGCGGGAGGCCCAGTCGGCGGTCACGTAGTCGAACTCGCTCGGGCTGTCGGCAGGCACGACGATCTCGGTCAGCTCGTCGACCACGAAACCGCACCGGCGCAGCAACCCGATCATCGCGCCGGTGGGCAGCTGGTAGTTCACGCTGCCGTCGTCCTGCGCCAGCCGGGGCAGTTCGGCGAGCCCCCGCACCAGCGTGGTGCCGACGGGTTCGTCGCCGTGGTCACAGAGCGTGAGCAGCGTCGAGTTGCGCAGGAAGATCAACTGCCCGCCGGGCCGCAGCAGCCGGGCGGCCTCCGGGATCCAGAGCTCGGGATCGCACCAGCCGATCGCCCCGTGCTCGCTGATCACCACGTCGCAGCACGCATCGGGCAGCGGGACCTGCTCGGCGCTGGCGTGCACCAGCGGGAAGCTCGGTCCGTGGGCTTCCTGCAGCGCCCGGGCGGTTGCGAGCTGCACGGACGAGTTGTCGACACCGACCGGACGCGCCCCGCGGCGGGCAGCCCAGGCCGAGACGTAGCCGGTGCCGCAGCCGAGCTCCACCAGGTCCCGGCCGTCGAGCGAAGGGAACACCCGGAGCTCGGTCTCGGGCCGCTCCCACAGTCCCCAGCACGGGTCACCGGTCCACAACCGCTCGGCCCGGCCGCCGTACCAGCTGCTGTGCTGCTCGTCCCACACCGCCCGGTTGGCCGCCGCCTGCGGCGTGAGCTCGGTCATGTCCCGAGTGCAGCATGCGGTCCGAACGGCGGCAACAGGATTGAGGGGATCGCCGGGGCGGATCGGGCCGCGAGTTCGCGGCGGATCCGCCCCGCTCATGGATCAGCGGGTCAGCCGAGGATCCGGGCCAGCGCGAGAGCGCGGAAGTCGATCCGCTCGGTCCAGTTCGACCGCCCGGTCTCGTAGAGCAGCCCGACGGTGGCGCCGTCGAGCTGGGTGAGGTCGGAGTAGGCAGCGGGATGACGCCCCGGCTGCACCTGCACCGGCTTCCGCCAGACCCGACCGACACCGCTCCCCCGGCTGACGAACACGCCCATGTTCTCGCGGCGGCCGGCGGTCCTTCCGGTGGGCGAGCTGAACAACAGCATTCCCGCGTACCGTCCGGTGAGCGCCAGCGAGCTGCCCTGGACGGCGACGGTGGGCAGCCCGGCGTTCCGGAGCCCGCCGGACAGTCGGGTCCCGGCGCCGACGGCGAACCCGGAGACCCGCGCCTTGCCGGCCGCGGTCGCCGAGTTGCGGTTGCGGTAGCTGATCCACACCCGGCCGTCGGGCAACTCGGCGGCGGTGCCCTCGATCGGCCCGAACGCGCTGGTCTGCTTGTAGCCCACCGACCAGGTGCGTCCGTGGTCGTCGCTGATCACCGCGTACCCGCCGTAGCGGTTGTCCTGCTTGAAGCCCATCGGCACCACGATCCGCACCGGGTGCCCGCCGGCCGCCGACCGCAGCTGGATGGCGTGCCCCGGACCGGTCAGCCCGCCGGCCCAGCGCGGGGTCCCGGCCAGGTCGACCCCGGCCCTGCGGTACGGCGTGAACGTCCGGCCGTCGTCGCTGCTGCGCTGGACGTGGAAGCCGTGGTTGGTGGTGCCGCCCCTCGGTCGGTAGACGCTGAACAGCAGCACCTGCCCGGTCACCCGGTCGACCACCGGCGCCGGGTTGCCGACGGTGCCGCCGCCCAGGTCGGCGATCACCCGCGGACGGCTCCAGTGGCAGCCCCGGTCGGTCGACCGGGCGGTGACGATCTCGGTGTCGGAGACGTCGGAGGCGGCGCCGGTGCTCCGCCGTCGCTCGGCGAACGCGACCAGCGTGCCGCGTCCGGTCGTCACCAGCGCGGGGATCCGGTACCAGACCCGCTGCGAGGGCACGCTGCGGAAGACGGTGGCCACGCACGCCGTGGTCGCGGCGCGACGGGCCGGGGTCGCGGACGCCGGGGTCGGCCCCGGCGCCGCTGTCACCAGACCCGCGGTGAGCAGACCGGCCAGCGCCACCGCGACGGGCTGGCGCACGCCGTGACGATGGGGGGAGGTCATCACGCCGGGACGGTAGGCAGCCCGCCCGGGCCCTGGCCAGGGGGCGCGGTGAAGGTTTACCGCCCGCACACCGACTCCTCAGCCTGCCGCCGGACCGGCTGCCGGCCGGGCCGTCTTCGGTCGCTCCGTACGCTCGGCGCGTGGACCAGACCGCGTTCGAGGCCGACGTCGCGACCCTGGTGGCCACCGACCCCGATCTGGCCCGGGTGGTCGACGAGCACGGGGTCCCGCCGCTCTGGCGCCGGCCGACCGGCTATCCGAGCCTGGTGCTGTTCATCCTCGAGCAGCAGGTCTCGCTGGCCTCCGCCGCCGCGGCCTACCGGCGGATCAAGGACCGCCTCGGCACCATGACGCCGACCGCGATGCTGGCCACCACCCCCGAGGAGCTGCGGCTCGACGGCGTCTCCCGGCAGAAGGACCGTTACCTGCGGGCGCTGTCCACCGCGGTGCTCGACGGCAGCCTCGACCTCGACGCGCTCGAGCAGGTCGACGACGACGAGGTGCGGAGCCGGCTCACCGCGCTGCCGGGGATCGGCCGCTGGACCGCCGACGTCTACCTGCTGGCCTGCCTGTGCCGGCCCGACCTGTGGCCGGTCGGCGACCGGGCGCTGCAGGTCGCGGTGGCCGAGGCGCTCGCGCTGGAGGCCGTGCCGACCCAGCCCGAGCTCGAGCCGATCGGCGACCGCTGGCGTCCGCTGCGGTCGACCGCCGCCCGGGTGCTGTGGCACGGCTACCTGGGCCGGCGGAACCGGGTCGAGACCCCGAACGACCTGTTCGGCTGAGCCGGTGCGCACCCCCGACTGGCGGCTGATCGTCCGCACCGACTTCGACGAAGCCGACCTGCCGGCCGGACCGCTCTGGCAGACCGGCACCCGGCCGGAGGACGCCGGGCTGTTCCCGGCCGGCAACCCCTGGGCGGCAGTGCTCAAGGGCAAGGCGGACGGTCCGATCGGGAACGGCGACCTCGGCCACTACGCCTGCGCCGCGACCCATGCGGTCCGTGACTCCTGGCTCCGCATCCGCAACCACCGTGCCGACGACGGCCGGTGGCTGTCCGGTTCGGTCAAGCCGGTGCTGCCGGGACCGAACGCGGTCGACCGCACCTTCCTCCGGGTCCGGTTCCGGGCCCGGCTGACCGGCGACCCGCACGCCGGCGCGGTCGCGACGCTGATCAACCCGCGGACCTGGGACGGCCGCCCGGCCGGCGTCCCGAACGGCGGGGAGGTCTGCTTCCCCGAGATCCGCCCGGGTGGCGGGCACCAGGGCTTCTTCCACCCGGCCCGGCTGGGCATCGACCCGCGGACGTCGCGTCGGCTGCCGCTGCCCGGCGCGGTGGGCGAGCCGCACGTCTACGACCTGGCCTGGACCTCCGACGCGGTCCGCGGGCTGGTCGACGACGTCGAGGCGTTCCGGCTCACCGAGGACGTCCCGCAGACCGCGCTGGGCTGGGTGATCCAGACCGGCTGGCCGCAGGAGCCCGAGCGGGCCGACGCCGAAGCGGTGTTCGCCGTGGACTGGATCGAGGTCTACGACCTCGGCTGACCGCCGCCGTCCATTGCGGACCAGCTCGCGGCCGGCGACGGGGTCAGTCGTCGTCGCCCGCGGTCCGGACCCCGACCACCCCGTCGAGCTCGGCCAGCCGGAGCGTCAGGTCGGTGGTGGGCCCGCGCCCGGAGAGGGTGAGCTCGACCTCGACCAGCGGTCGGTCGCCCGGCGCCCGGTCGGCGCGGGCCGGGACGGTGTCCAGCCGGGTCAGGGACCAGCCCTGGCCGGTGCAGGCGGCGACCACGTCGCGGAGCACGCCGCGGCCGTCGAGGTAGGTGCAGACCAGCTCGGCCACCTCGCGGCGCCCGCGGGTCAGCACGCTGACCGCCGGGGTCAGCGCGTAGAGCACCAGGAAGTAGCCGGCCGTGCAGGCGACGGCGATCAGCGGCAGGCCGGCGGCCGCCGCGGCGGCGATCGCCGCGACCAGCCAGACGGTGGCCGCGGTGGTCAGACCGCGGACGGCGTCGCGGCGGACGAAGATCAGACCGGCGCCGAGGAAACCGAGCCCGGAGACGATCTGTGCGGCCACCCGGGACGGGTCGAGCACGACCCGACCCGGCTCGAGCACGTCGGTGAAGCCGTACTTGCTGATCAGCAGGAACGCGGCGGCGCCGAGGCCGACCACGGTGTGGGTGCGCAGACCGGCCGGCTTGTGCCGCAGCTGGCGCTCCAGCCCGACCAGCGCGGACAACAGCAGCGCCAGTCCGAGTTCGACGAGCTGCCGCCCGCCCTGCCCGTACGCATCGCCCCAGTGGAACACCGGTCCCATCCTGCCCGGCTCCCCTGCCGTGGTCGCCGGCGGCTGGGGATCCGCTCAGCTCGGCCGCTCAGCGGCAGCGCCGTTCCCAGTCGAGCCGCGACGCCAGCCGGCGGGCGAGCGCGTCCATCCCGGTGACGTGCGCGTCGTCGCCGTCGGTCTGTCTGCGCACCGGGCCGGCGTCGGTGCTGATCGCCACCGCCCAGCCGTCGACGAGTCCGACCTGCCGGGTGGCGGTGTCAGCCCGCAGCCAGCCGCCTTTGAACGCCGTCGCCCCGATCCGGCCGAGTCCCCAGCGGTGCTCGGGCACGGGGCGCAGCTGGTCGAGCAGCCACCGGCTCGCCGTCGGCGAGACCACCCGGCCGGCGTCGAGGGCGGCGGCGAACCGGACCTGTTCGCGCAGACTCCACCGCATCAGCCCCTGGTAGCGGTCCGGCGCGACGGTCTCCCGGTCCCCGACCGACCGGAGCACCCGCGTGATCACCGTCCCCGGCCGACCGACTATCCGGGCCCGGACCGCGACGACCGCGTCCTCGTCGGACCGGGTGAGGGCGGCCCGGATCAGCCGCCGGTCCGCGGCCGGGATCCGTCCGGGGTCGCCGCCGACCCGGCTCTGCAGGTACCCGGCCACCACCAGCACCTTCGACGTCGACCACGCCCGCTCGTCGCCGACCCGACCGGCGGTCCGCACCCGGTCGGGACGGTCGAGCCGGGCAAAGGCCCACGCCTGGTGGTCCGGGTCCGCCACCGTCGGGGCCGGCCCGCAGCGATCCGCCGTCGGCCTTGTTCCCGACGGAGATCTCGACGGAGACCCCGTGGCCGGGGGTGCCGAGGACGTCGTCGAGGAAGCCACCGAGCTCGAGGAGGACCGGACCGCGGTCGGACTCGCCCCCGTTTCGCTCGGACCGGTCTCCGAAGGGCTGGTCCCGGGTCCGGCCGCGCAACCGCCGGCGAGCACCGCGGCGGCCAGCAGACCCGCCAGACCGGCAACCGGCCAAGTGGCCGACGCCCTCACCGGGCGTCGCGGACGAACCGCTGACCTGGCCACGGACCCTCCCCTCCCGGTCAATCGACGGCTGCTGATCATGAACCGGCTGGGAACAGGGTAAGAACTCCCCGAGACCGTCCGGCACGCGTGTCGACAGCTTGCCCGGACCCTCCCCTTGGCCGAAACTGAGCGCGATGCAGGGGGCATCACGGGGTACCGGGGGACTACGACGTCCAGGCTCCAGCCCGAAAGACCACGATGACTCTGCTGATGTTCCCGACCTCGGCGACCGAGGCGCAGGCTCCGACCGTTCCGTCGCTCGACGCCGAGGCGTTCGTCGCCGGCACGCTCACCGACTACACCGCGGACGGTGCCCCGGGAGCGACCTGGTTCGCCCGGCACCCGGTCCGCACCGCCCGGCTGGTCCGCGAACTGCACCGGCTGCCCGTGCTCGAGGCGCGTCCCGGCCGCAGCTCCGGCGGCCGCGTGCTCCGCGCCGTCCTCCGACGCCCGCTCGGACCGTCACGAGCCCTCGGTCACCGCTCGGTGCTGGAGCTGCCGACCACGATCGGCGGATACCTCGAAGGCCGCGCGCGCCACACGCTGCGACGCAAGATCCGCCAGGCCGAGCAGCTCGGTCTGGGCTGGCGGGTGGTCCGTGACCTCGGCGAACGCCGCCGGCTGCTGGTCGCGGCGGCGGTGCGGGACCGGGCCACCGGCGGCACCGGGGACCTCGGTGAGCTCAACGAGCACGACCTCTGGCTGGCCGCCTACAACCGGTTCGGGACGCCGGTGCTGCTCGCGGTGCTCGCGGTGGACGGCCCGTGGGCGGTGCTGCACCACTGCCGCACCCTGGGCGACGGGCCCGAGCACGGACTGGCGCGCTACCTGATCATGAAGCCGGTGGTCGAGCAGCTGCTCGACCGCGGTGCGCAGTTCCTGGTCGACCCGGTGCCACCCGCGACGCTCGGCAACGGCGCCCGCAACTTCCGCCGGATGCTCGGCTTCGCCCCCCGGCGGGTGCGGGTCCGCTGACCGCAACGGACCGGGTCCTCTGCTCAGGACACGCAGGCGGCGATGGTCCGCGAGATCGACCGGTTGAGCAGGTCGACCACGTCCCCGACGTGTCGCCCCGGTGCGTCGTTCCACGCCGTCAGCACCCGCAGGTGGTGACGCCGGTCGGCCGGTGACCAGACGTGCCCGGCGGGCCAGCCGGTGTGGCCGGCGCGTTCGTGCACCGACTCGTACAGCGCGTCGGTGGCCTGCCAGACGTCCTCGTGGGTGTGCGCGGTGTCCTGGTCGTCGGCCAGCAGCAGCATGGT
Source organism: Microlunatus kandeliicorticis (assembly GCF_014137855.1). Taxonomy (GTDB): domain Bacteria; phylum Actinomycetota; class Actinomycetes; order Propionibacteriales; family Propionibacteriaceae; genus Microlunatus; species Microlunatus kandeliicorticis. The sequence goes on along the minus strand of NZ_JACGWT010000004.1, from coordinate 55,110 downwards.
GCCGACCAGGCAGGCCGCGCCGGCCCCACCCGGCCGGGCCAGCAGCGCCCGCACCTCGCCGAGCCCGGCCGTCGTCGAGCTCCCGGATCGGGTCGAGGCCATCCAGCCGCCGGCGACCCAGCCGGTCTCGCCGATCCGGTGCCGGGTCGCCTCGAGCAGGTCGAGCACGCGCTCCTGCCGGTGCACCCGCCAGGCCTGCGGGTCCAGCCGGGAGGGCGGCGTCTGGTAGTCGGGGGCGGGCCGGGTGGTCAGCTGCCGCCACCGGCGCCGGACCGCGGCGACCAGGTCGGCGAGCAGGTCGGGGCCGGCGACGCCGGTGCTGTGCTGATCGGTCATCGACCACCTCCTGCCGGGCGGCGCGGCGGCCGGCTCCGACCCGGTCAGCGTACGCCCGGCCCGGGTGGGGCGGAGGTCTCTCGGACGACCGCCGGCGCCCCTAGGGTTCGTCCGGTGATGCACCTCCGCCTGATCGCGCCGGACGACGTCTCCGGCAGTCTGCGCGACCGGCTCGTCGACGACCCGTGCGTGACCAACGTGGTGTTCCTGCCCGGCACGGCGCTGTCCCCGGCCGGCGACGTCCTCCACTGCGACGTGACCCGCGAGGCGGTGGCCGACGTCCTCGACCTGGTCCGCGGCGCCGGGCTCTACGAGCGCGGCGCGGTCGCGCTGTCCACGGTCGACGCCGCCCCGTCGGCCAACGCCGCCCGGACTGAGCGCTCCGCGCCCGGCGCGCCCGACGACGCGCTGGTCTGGGACCAGGTGCTCGACCAGGCCAACGGCGAGGTCCGCGGCTCGTGGTCGTACTACGTGTTCCTCACCCTGGCCACCCTGATCGCCTCGGTGGCGGTGATCACCGACTCCTCGGTGCTGGTGGTCGGTGCGATGGTGGTCGGGCCGGAGTTCGCCGCGGTCTCGGCGCTCGCCCTCGGCGTGGTGCTGCTCGACCTGCGCCTGAGCGGCCGGGCGCTGCGCCTGCTGGTCCAGGGCTTCGCCGTCGCGGTGCTGGTCGCGGCCGCTCTCGCGCTGCTCGGGCGGGTCACCGGGGTGATCACCCTCGAGGACGTGACCGGGCCGCGTCCGTTGACCGGGTTCATCTGGCGACCCGACCTGTGGTCGGCGGTGGTGGCCCTGCTGGCCGGGACGGCCGGCGTGCTGTCGCAGACCGCCGGCAAGACCAACGCGCTGGTCGGGGTGTTCATCTCGGTCACCACCGTCCCCGCGGCCGGCGACCTGGCGCTGTCGCTCGCCTTCGGCCAGCCCACCCAGCTGGCCGGGTCGGCGGCCCAGCTCGGGATCAACCTGGTCGGGATGCTGGTCGCCGGCGTCCTCACCCTGCTCGTCCAGCGCGCCCTGTGGGCCACCGTCCGGAAGCGCCGGCGGGCCGCCCAGCGCGGTGCGACCGGCACCGGCTGACCTCACGGTCAGGTCTCGGCCGGCTCTCGATCCGGTCCCGATCGGCGGCGGTTCCGCGTCGTCCCTGCGGACGTCAGTGCCGGCCCGTAGCATCGCCGGCACTCCCCCCGCTCGCAGCAGACCCACAGGACCGCCATGCCTCGCCGCACCCTGCCCCTCTCGTCCCGCCGGAGGACGGCCGCGCCGTCGACGGCGGGGCCGTCGCCCGCCTCGCCGCGCCCGACCGGCCCGGTGCGCCGGGCCGGTCGGGGCGCGCTGGTGCTGGCCGCGGCGGTGCTGCTCGGTCTCGGCGGGCCGGTGCTGCAGGCCCCGGCGGCCCCACCGCCCCCGCCGAAGTCGCTGCCCGGGCACCGGCACCAGCGACCGGCGTACGACCGGACGTCGCTGCTCGAGGCCCGCCGGGTCGACCGGGTGCCGGCACCGAAGCTGGCCTGGTACGGCTGCGGCGGCGACCTGCGCTGCGCGACCGCGAAGCTGCCGATGGACTACGACCAGCCCCGCGGGGCCACGACCGAGCTGGCGCTGGTGAAGCTGCCGGCCCGGAAGCCGTCCAAGCGGATCGGCACGCTGTTCCTCAACCCGGGCGGGCCGGGAGGCTCGGCCACCGAACTGGTCTCCGACGCGGCCGGCTTCCTCGACCCCTCGCTCCTCGACGCCTTCGACATCGTCGGCATCGACCCGCGCGGGGTCGGCTACAGCGACCAGGTGCGCTGCTTCGCCGACGCCCGCACCCAGGCGCCGTCGCTCAAGGTGCTGCAGAGCACCCCGTTCCCGTACGGGGCGACGCAGGAGAAGAGCTACCTGGCCGCCAGCGCCCAGCTCGCCCGCGGCTGCAGCACGACCGGTGAGCCGCTGTCGGCGTCGATGTCGACCGCCGAGGTGGCCCGCGACATGGACGTGCTGCGGCGCAGCGTCGGGGACAGCAAGCTCAACTACCTCGGCTTCTCCTACGGCACCTACCTCGGCGAGGTCTACGCCAACCTGTTCCCGGACCGGATCCGGACGATGGTGCTCGACGGGACCATCGACCCCGAGGCCTGGGTGGGTCGCGGCTCGAACCGGCTGATCGACGAGCGGCTCGGCTCGGCCGCCGGCTCCTGGCGGGCGCTGCAGGAGATCCTGCGCCGCTGCGACAAGGTCGGGCCGCGCTACTGCCTCTACGCGGCCGGTGACCCGGTGAAGAACCTGGCCGCGCTCGCCGACCGGCTGAAGAAGAAGCCGCTGGTGCAGACCGACCCGTTCAGCGGCGACACCTACACGCTGCACTACGCCGACCTGGTCGGGAACCTCAGCCAGCTGCTCTACTCGCCGACCGCACCCGACGACGTCACCCAGGTGCTGTCCGACACCACCGAGCTGGCGAACGAGCAGGACCGTCCGGCCGCCCGGCGCACCGGCGCCGAGCAGGCTGAGCTGCAGGCGGCCAGCGCCCGGCTCGCCGCCACCCTGCGCACCCTCGACGCGCTCCGCACGCGGCAGGCGAGCACCCCCGGGCAGCGCCGGGCCTTCCCCTACGACAACAGCCTCGACGCGTACAACGCGGTGCTCTGCACCGACGCCCAGCACCCCACCTCGCCGCAGACCTGGGTCCGGGCCGGTGCCGCCGACGACAAGACCTCGCCCTACTTCGGCCGGCTCTGGGACTGGGCCTCGGCGGCCTGTGCCCGTTCGACCTGGACGGCCACCGACGAGGACGCCTACCGCGGGCCGTTCACCAAGCGCACCGCCAACACCGTGCTGATCGTCGGTGCCGACTGGGACCCGGCCACGCCGTACCGCGGGGCGAAGGCCGCCGCCGCGCTGATGCCGACCTCCCGGCTGCTCAGCGCCGACAACTGGGGCCACACCTCCTACGGGTTCTCCACCTGCGCCAGCGACAAGATCGACACCTACCTGCTGACCCGGCAGCTACCCCGTCGTGGGCTGGTCTGCCACACGGCCTACCGGCCGTTCAGCCAGCCGGTGCTCTCCGGGCAGGCGCGCACCGCCCGCAGCGGGCTGTCGTGGCAGGGTGTCCGGCTCGACCCGCTGGCCGAGGCGCTGATCCGCGCCAACGGCGTCCGCTGAGAGCCCGGTGAGAGCGGCCGGGCGGCTGCTCAGGGCATTCCGACCCTGAACGAAACCCGGCCGATCCTCACCCGGCGCTGGGCGAACCGTGACCCAACCGAGTCCGTCCGGGGTGGGCAGCCGCCGGTCCGGTTGAGAGACTGCGGGTGGGTCGACTCCCCCCGTCCGCCCGGCTCCGCGTCGACGCGCGCCGCTCGCCCCTCCCGCTGCCCCGAGGTCCGCGCCGACGTCCGGCTCCCTCCGCTCCGACCACAGATCGAGGTTCCCGCATGCGCGTCCCGTCACGCCTGCGCCCGTCCCCCCACCTCCTCGCCACCGGGCTGCTCGCCACCGGGCTGCTCGCCGGCAGCCTGCTGGCCCCGTCCCCGGTCGCCTCGGCCACCCCCGGTGCGGGCGCTGCGGCTGCGGGCGCTGCGGCGTCGGCGACGCGCGCCGCCACCGCCGCCACCGCCGCCACCAAGCCGAAGCCGGCGAAGACCTCGGCCACCGAGGCGCGCCGGCTCTCCCGGGTGAAGACCCCGAAGCTCGGCTGGACCCGCTGCCCGTCCTCCTACCGGGACAGCCGGCTGCGGTGCAGCTGGCTGACGGTGCCGCTCGACTACGACAAGCCGACCGGCGCCAAGCTGAAGGTGCGGCTGCTCAAGAACCCGGCCACCGACCGCGCCCACCGGATCGGCTCGCTGTTCGTGAACCCGGGCGGACCGGGCGGTTCCGCGGTCGAGCTGGCCGCCGAGGCGTCCTCGATGTTCTCGCCCGCGCTGCGTCGCCAGTTCGACATCGTCGGCATGGACCCGCGCGGCACCAACGCCAGCAGCCCGCTGCGCTGCTTCTCCAGCACGGCGGCACAGACCAGTGCGCTGAGCGGATTCGCCGTCGGCTTCCCGGTCACCGCGGCCGAGCAGAAGGCCCACCTCCGGTCCGCCGCCGCGCTGGCCAGGGCCTGCGCGAACCGTGGCCGCGCCACCGCGTCGGCGATGTCGACCGCCGAGGTCGCCCGCGACATGGAGCTCGCCCGCCGCGCGGTCAAGGACAGCAAGCTCAACTATCTCGGCTTCTCCTACGGCACCTACCTCGGCGAGGTCTACGCCAACCTGTTCCCGGACCGCTTCCGGGTGCTGGCCATCGACGGGGTGATCGACCCGACCACCTGGGCCGGCACCTCGGCCAACCGGAACACCCCGCTGACCGCCCGGCTGCGCTCCGCCGAGGGCAGCTGGAAGGCGCTCAAGGAGCTGATGCGCCGCTGCGACGCGGCCGGCCCGACCCGGTGCGACCTGGCCGGCGGCACCCGGACGGCGCAGCAGAAGTTCGCGCTGCTGGCCGACCGACTGCGCGCGCACCCGCTGCAGACCACCGACGGGACGATCAGCTACGCGCTGTGGATCAGCTACGTCGGTCAGGAGCTCTACGACTCCACCGCCGGGCCGCAGCTGATGACCACCACCGCGCAGCTGCTGGCGGCCACCGACAGCAGCGCCGCACGGTCGGCGTCCACCGCCGCGCTCCAGCGCGCGCTGGCCCGCACCCTGCACGAGGCCCGCCAGATCCGCGGCCTCGGCTACGACGACAGCCAGGAGTCCTACTCCGGCGTCCAGTGCAGCGACGGTCTGGAGCCGTCCTCGCCGTCGGCGTGGGCCGGCGCCGCCCGCAAGGCCGACGCCGCCGCCCCGTACTTCGGCGCCTCCTGGACCTGGGCCTCGGCGCCGTGCGCGACCGCGACCTGGAAGGCCCACGACGAGGACGCCTACCGCGGACCGTTCACCAAGCGGACGGCCGCGACCATCCTGGTGGTCGGCAACACCTGGGACCCGGCCACCAACTACGCGAACGCCCAGCGCGTCGACACCCTGATGCCGAACACCCGACTGCTCTCCAGCCGGTCCTGGGGCCACACCGCCTACGGGACCTCCTCCTGCGTCACCCGCGCGGTCGACCGCTACCTGCTGACCCGCAAGCTGCCGGCCTACGGCACCACCTGCACCGGCGCCTACCAGCCGTTCGCCGGTTCGGCGTCGAGCCGGACCGCGGCCACCCTGCAGAAGAGCATCGCTGCCGACGCGGCCGCGGGGCCGCTCGGCTGAGCCCGCCCCCACCGGGCGGGTCACCGGCTCCGGAGACGACGCAGGGCACCGTGGAGAACCACGGTGCCCTGCGCGTTGCCGGCGGTCGGTGCGGCGGTCGCCTCTCGGCGAGGTGCGCAACGCGGTACCGGTCTACCGGTGTGGTCCGCGAAGGCGTTGGTTGAGGCCCGGGGACACTGTCCCGCACCGACCGACCAGCACAACCGCGACCCGAGGACCGCTATTCCGGGTCCCGTCGGATCTTTTCCGGACTGCTCCGTGGGGCCCGACCGGAACCGGCCGGAGCCCGGATCGGGGGCCGCCCGGCGCGCAGATCCTCCGGGACGGCCGGACGCGCCTCTACCGTGGACGTCATGGCCGACCGGACCCCGCACCACGGACTGCGGTCGCGGCTGGCCCGGGTCGTCCCGGCGCCGGTCCGCCGGGTCGGGGCGACGGTGGGCCGGATGGCCGCAGCCACCTTCACGGTCTGCTTCCGCTACCGGGTGACCGGGCTCGCCGCGGAGGCTGCCTTCTTCGCGATCCTGTCGCTGCCGCCGCTGATCTTCGGCCTGGCCGGCGCGATCGGCTTCGTGGCCAGCCAGTTCCGCAGCGCCGATGTCGCCGGCTTCCAGACCCAGATCCTCTCGCTGGCCTCCCGGGTGCTCAACCCGAGCACCGTCGAGGCCGTCCTCGCGCCGACGCTGTCCGACGTCCTCACCTCGGGCCGCTACTCGGTGATCTCCATCGGCTTCGTGCTGGCCCTGTGGTCGGGCTCGCGCGCGCTCAACGTCTTCTTCGACACCATCACGATCATGTACGGCCAGGGCGGCGTCCGGAACCTGGTCCGGACCCGGGCGCTCTCGTTCGTCTCGTACGTGATCTTCCTGCTGCTCGGGGTGGTGCTGGTGCCGCTGGTGCTGGCCGGTCCCTCGCTCGTGGCCCGGCTGCTGCCACGCCGGCTCGAGCCGATCGGGCTCCTCTACTGGCCGGTGATGGTGCTCGGCTCGGTGCTGTTCCTGATCGCGCTCTACCGGATCGCCGTCCCGGCCCGGACCCGGTGGCGCGGTCACCTGCCCGGCGCCGCGCTGTCGCTGGCCATCTGGGTGGGCGGCAGCGTGCTGCTCCGCTACGTGCTGGGGATCAGCTCGGGCAGCACCACGATCTACGGCCCGCTGGCCGCCCCGATCGCCATCCTGATCTGGCTCTACGTGATGTCGCTGGCCGTGCTGATCGGGGCCGCGCTCAACTCCGCCGTGGCCACCCTGTGGCCCGCGGTCTTCGGCCACGGCGAGAGCCACGAGGTCGCGGACGCCGCCGGGACCGAGCGCGCCGGCGAGGATGCTGCAGGCGGCGCCGAACCGGCCGGGACCTCCGGCCCGGACCCGGAGGCGGCTGCCGCGATCGAGCGCCTCCGCGCCACCGACCGGGCGGTGGCCGCCGCCGACAGCCCGCTCGAGGCCCGGCTGGCGGCCGGGCTCGCCGCCGTTCCCGACACCCGCGCGTCGGACCGGCGTCCAAAAGACGAGACCTGATCTCATATTCTGGGAAACCAACTTGATCGGGCGGGACGTCTGGCCAAAGGTGAGGTCATGCGCACCGCCCCGACCTGGGAGATGACCTGGCTCTCGCCGGATCATCAGGTCGTCCGGCGTTACGTCGACTTCGGTCGTACCAAGTCGATGATGTGTCCTCTTTCCCGCTCGTACCGCTGACGCACCCGGGCCCCTGCGCGAATCGGAACCCTCGCGTCGCGCCGAGCCCGCACCCCGCCCGGACCGCACCCGAAGAGGACCGATGACCGTCGCAGACTCCCGCCCGACCCGCCCTGCCCGCGCCGGCTCCCCGCGCCGCGCCAAGGGCGAGGGCCAGTGGGCGCTCGGGTACCGCGAGCCGCTCAACCCCAACGAGCAGGCCAAGAAGGACGACGACGCGCTGCACGTCCGGAGCCGGATCGAGAACATCTACGCGGTCCGCGGCTTCGCCAGCATCGACCCCTCCGACCTGCGCAACCGGTTCCGCTGGATGGGTCTCTACACCCAGCGCCGGCCCGGGATCGACGGCGGCAAGACCGCCACCCTCGAGCCGCACGAGCTCGACGACAGCCACTTCATGCTCCGGGTGCGGATCGACGGCGGGGCGCTCACCACCGAGCAGCTGCGGGTGGTCGGGCAGATCAGCATCGACTTCGCCCGCGGCACCGCCGACGTCACCGACCGGCAGAACGTCCAGCTGCACTGGATCCGGATCGAGGACGTGCCGGAGATCTGGCGTCGGCTCGAATCGGTCGGGCTGTCGACGATGGAGGCCTGCGGCGACTGCCCGCGGGTCATCCTCGGCTCCCCGGTGGCCGGGATCGCGGCCGACGAGATCGTCGACGGCACCCCGGCGGTGCGGGAGATCGCCGAGCGCTACATCGGCAGCGAGGAGTTCTCCAACCTGCCGCGGAAGTTCAAGACCGCGATCAGCGGCCACCCCAGCCAGGACACCGTCCCGGAGATCAACGACGTCGCGTTCGTCGGCGTCGAGCACCCCGAGCACGGCCCGGGCTTCGACCTCTGGGTCGGCGGCGGGCTGTCGACCAACCCGATGCTCGCGCAGCGGCTGGGGGCCTGGGTGCCGCTCGACGAGGTCGCCGACGTCTGGGCCGGAGTGGTCCGGGTGTTCCGCGACTACGGCTACCGACGGCTCCGGACCAAGGCCCGGATCAAGTTCCTGGTCGCCGACTGGGGCCCGGAGAAGTTCCGCCGGGTGCTCGAGACCGAGTACCTGCACCGCCCGTTGGTCGACGGGCCGGCCCCGGCCACGCCGGTCGCCCCGGGCGACCACGTCGGGGTGAACCGGCAGCAGGACGGCAACTACTTCGTCGGCTTCAGCGCGGTGGCCGGCCGGGTCAGCGGCGAGAAGCTGGTCCGGCTCGCCGAGCTGGCCGAGGCGCACGGCTCGTCCCGGGTCCGGACCACGCCGATGCAGAAGCTGCTGGTGCTCGACGTCGCCGAGGACCGGGTGCAGCCGTTGATCGAGGCCGTCCGGACCGAGCTCGGCCTGACCGCCGACCCGACGGCCTGGCGCCGCTCGGTGCTGGCCTGCACCGGGATCGAGTTCTGCAAGCTGGCCATCGTCGAGACCAAGGGCCGCGCCGCGGCGCTGGTCGACGAGCTCGAGCAGCGACTCGGCAACCTCGACTCCCCCATCACCGTCAACCTCAACGGCTGCCCCAACTCGTGCGCCCGGATCCAGGTCGCCGACATCGGGCTCAAGGGCCAGCTGGTGCCCGGGCCGGACGGCCACCAGGTCGAGGGCTTCCAGGTCCACCTCGGCGGCGGGCTCGGCCTCGACGCCGGGTTCGGCCGCAAGCTGCGCGGCCACAAGGTGGTCGCCGACGACCTGCCCGACTACGTCGAGCGGCTGGCCAAGGCCTACCTGGCCGAGCGCACCGACGGCGAGCGGTTCGCCCAGTGGGTGGCCCGCGCCGACGAGACGGTGCTGGCGTGACCGGCAGCACGAGCAGCGGTCCGAGCCCGGTCCGGGCCGGCTCTAGGCACCAGGCGATCAGCTACTGCCCCTACTGCGCCGAGGAGACGCTCTTCCCGCTGGAGACGGGATGGGAATGCCGCAGCTGTCTGCGCGCGTTCTCCGTCACGTTCCTGGGTCTGACATCGGCAGACCCGTCCCCGAGGGAGAGCAGTCGATGACCGTGGACCACCTCCTCCGTCCGAGCCACCTCGCCGGGTTCGCGAACCCGTTCGGGCCGCGATCGGACAAACTGACCAGCCAGCCCTACTCGGTGCGGCGACCGGTCCGGCAGCGCAGCACCGACAAGCTCGAGACCATCGCGCGGGACGCCAACATGCGGCTGGCGCACGCGTCGGCCCAGGAGATCCTGGCCTGGGGCTTCGAGCAGTTCGGGTACCGGATGGCCGTCACCTCCTCGATGGCCGACACCGTGATGGTGCACCTGGCCGAGCAGGTGGCGCCGGGGATCGACGTGATCTTCCTCGACACCGGCTACCACTTCGCCGAGACCATCGGCACCCGCGACGCGGTCGAGGCGATGTTCGACGTCCACGTGGTCAACGTGACGCCCGAGCAGACGGTGGCACAGCAGGACGCCGCGCACGGCAAGGACCTGTTCGCCACCAACCCCGACCTGTGCTGCAAGCTGCGCAAGGTCGAGCCGCTCAACCGGGTGCTGGCGCCCTACGACGCCTGGGCCACCGGCGTCCGGCGGGCCGACAGCCGGTCCCGGGCGCGCACCCAGGTGGTGTCGTACAGCCCCAGCAAGAACATGATCAGGATCGCCCCGATCGCCGGCTGGAGCGACCAGGACGTGGCCGACTACATCGAGCGGCACGGCTTGATCATCAACCCGCTGCTCGAGGACGGCTACCCCTCGGTGGGCTGCGAGCCGTGCACCAGCCGTCCGGTCGGGGACGACCCGCGCAGCGGTCGGTGGGCCGGGCTGGGCAAGAGCGAGTGCGGGATCCAGCTGTGAGCGGTCAGGTCGCCGAGCGGGCGACGACCGGTACGCCGGTCGCCGGCCGCCGGCCCGGGGCCACCGTCTGGTTCACCGGGCTGCCGTCGGCCGGCAAGTCGACCATCGCCCACGCCCTGGCCGACCGGCTGCGCGCCGACGGGACCGACGTCCGGGTGCTCGACGGCGACGAGGTGCGCCCGCACCTCTCCCAGGGCCTCGGCTTCAGCCGCGCCGACCGCGACACCAACGTCCGGCGGATCGGCTGGGTCGCCCGGCTGCTCGCCGAGCACGGCGTGGTCACCCTGGTCCCGGTGATCGCGCCCTACGCCGCCGCCCGGGACGCCGTCCGCGCCGACCACCTCGACCACGGTGTCGCGTTCGCCGAGGTGCACGTCTCCACCCGGCTCGAGGTCACCGAGGCCCGCGACGTCAAGGGTCTGTACGCGAAGGCGCGCCGTGGCGAGCTCTCCGGCCTGACCGGGGTCGACGACCCCTACGAGGCGCCCGCCCGCCCCGAGCTGGTGCTGGACACCGAGCAGCTGGCCCTCGAGGACGCGGTCCGGCGCAGCCAGGCGCTGGTCGACGCGCTGGTCGACGGCACCCACCCGATCTCCACCTCGCCGGGATCCGATGCCCGGCGGTCCGAGTAGAACCGAGGACGCATCATGACTGCTCCTTCCCTCGTGCTCCTCTCCGCCGGCGGCGACGACGCCCGCGCGGCCGAGGTCAGCCGCCAGATCCGCGCCGGGCTCACCGAGCTGCGGCCCGACCTCGACGTCCACGTGGCCTACGTCGACTCGCCGGTCGGGATCGGCAGCACCACCCCGTCGCTGCTCACCGTGATCAACAAGCTGGTCCGGCGCCGGGTCACCGAGGTGGTCCTGGTGCCGCTGGCCCTCGGCGAGCGCGGCGTCGTCCAGGACGGTCTGCCGCAGCTGCTCACCGCGGCCCGCGCCGCCCACCCGTCGCTCCGGCTGATCGCCGCCCGCCCGCTCGGGCCGGACCCGGCCCTGCTCGGGGTCCTCGACCGCCGGCTCCGCGACGCGCTCCGGGTCCGCCGGGTCAGCGAGCTCGACGCGCTGGTCTTCGCCTCCGCCGGCGGCAGCAACATCCGCAGCAACGCCCTCGTCGCCCGCCGCGCCCGGCAGTGGGCCGGCCACCACAAGCTCCCCTGCGTGACCGCGTTCGCGCACGACAGCGGGCCGAGCCCCGCCGAGGCGATCCGCACCCTGCGCGCGCAGGGCCGCCGGCACATCGCGGTCGGCAGCTGGTTCCTGTCGCACGACGAGGACTACCGCCGGATCGCCGAGCTGGCGCGCGAACACGGCGCCGTCGCGGTCTCCGACCCGCTCGGGGCCGGCGAGGAGGTCACCTCCGCCGCGCTGACCCGCTTCGTCGTCGCCGCGATCGAGCTGGTCGACCTCGAGCCGCTGATCGCCGACGAGCCCGCGCCGGTCCGCCACCTCACCGTCGTCGGCGCCTGACCCGGTCCGCGCGCCAGAACGTGCGCTGAGCCTGACCCGCAACGCGCGCTGAGCTCGTCGAAGCGCCCTCGATGCGCTTCGACGGGTTCAGCGCGCGTCGTCTCGTCTCAGCGCGCGTCGGGGTGGCTCAGAGCAACCGCGAGCGTTCGGTCTCGACGTCGAAGTCGGCCGGCGGCCACTGCAGGTGGAGCGCCTCGAGGTGCTCGAGCAACAGCGCGGCGACCGCCCAGTTGCGGTACCACTTGCGGTCGGCCGGGACGAGGTGCCAGGGCGCGCCGGTGGTGTTGCACTGCTCCAGCGCGTCCTCGTAGGCCCGCAGGTAGCTCGGCCAGAGCGCCCGTTCGTCGACGTCGCCCGGGTTGTACTTCCAGTACTTGCTCGGGTCGTCGAGCCGGGCCAGCAGCCGCTGCCGCTGCTCGTCGGCGGAGATGTGCAGATAGCACTTGAGCACCGTCGTCCCGGCCGCGGCCAGCTCCGCCTCGAACGCGTTAATCTGCTCGTAGCGAGCGGACCATTCGCTCTCGGGGACCAACTCGTGCACCCGGACGATCAGCACGTCCTCGTAGTGCGAGCGGTCGAAGATCCCGATGGTGCCGGGTGCGGGCGTCCGGCGTCGGATCCGCCAGAGGAAGTCGTGCCGCTTCTCGGCGCGGGTCGGCGCCTTGAACGCGCTGATCTGGACGCCCTGCGGGTCGACCAGCCCGATGGCGTGCCGAATCACCCCGCCCTTGCCCGAGGTGTCCATCCCCTGCAGCACCACTAGCACGCTCGGCACCGGCGGCCCGTCCACCCCGGTGCCGGCCCGGCCGGCCGCGAACAGCCGCTCCTGCAGGTCGTCGAGCCGCGGAGCCAGCGCCGCGGTCGCGGCGGGCGCCTGCTTCTTCCCGCCCACGAAGCCCGGCGTCGCGCGCGGGTCGTACCGGCCGAGGTCGACCGGACCCTGCGGCAGCCGGAGCAGGTCGGAGAGCCGGGTCGGGTCGGCGGCGTTCTTCGGGGTCTTGGCCATGCGTCATTCTCGCCGGTCCGGGCTCCGGGTGGGCGGCGGCCCGGCGCAGGTCAGCGCCCTGGGCCGCCTGCCTAGGCTGTGGCCGTGCCGAGCGAGCAGCAGCGCCCCGACCTCGACGACCCGATCGTCGCCGACTTCGTCCGGGACGGGTCGGTGGCCCCGGGTACGACCCTCGGACCGGACGAGCTCGAGACCCTCTACGACCACCCGGCCCCGGCCCGCGGGTGGCTGCGGACCAACTTCGTGGCCAGTCTGGACGGCTCGGCGGTCGGCGACGACGGCCGCTCCGGCACCATCAACACCCCCTCGGACCGGCAGGTCTTCGCGGCGCTCCGCGCCCACGCCGACGTGGTGCTGGTCGGTGCAGCCACGGTCCGCACCGAGGGCTACCGGGCCATCACCCTCGAGCCGTGGCAGGTGGACCTGCGCCGGCGGCTCGGCCTGGCGTCCTATCCGCGGCTCGCGGTGATCACCTCCAGCCTCGACCTGGACCCGGAGCTGGCCGACGCCGGCGCGCCCGCCGGGCCGGTCACCGTGCTCACCACCGAGGGGCAGGACCCGGACGCGCTGGCCCGGTTCCGCGACCACGGCGTCGACGTCACCGAGTTCCCCGGCGAGCACGTCGGAGTGACCGAGGCGGTCGCGCACCTGGTCGGGACCGCCGGACCGCGGCTGCTCTGCGAGGGCGGCGCCGGGCTGCACCGACGGCTGATCGACGCCGGCCTGGTGGACGACCTCTGCCTCACCATCGCCTCCCGGCTGGTCGGGGGCGACGGTGGCCGGATCGTCACCGGCGGGCCGCTGCAGCCCAACCCGGTGGCCGAGCTGGCCCACCTGCTGCACGCCGACGACGGCTCGCTGTTCACCCGCTACCTGATCCCCCGCTGACCGGTCAGCCGCCGCGGTGGGGACGTCCGTCGTCGTCGAGCTCCGGCTCGTAGGTGACCAGCGCGCGGTTGCGCTTGAGCAGCTCGCGCCCGACCCGGTCGCCGGTCCGGCGGTCGATGACGTCGCGCCAGATCTCGTTGTGCCGGTACCAGCGGCCGTCGACCCGGTCGAAGCCCTCGCCGACCGCGTAGACCGAATAGGAGTGCGGCACCGGTGCCGCGGCGCGGAGCTCGCCCTCGAGGTAGCGCTCGCCGACGCGGGTCCGGAGCTGGAAGGTCACGTCGGTGTCGTTGCGGAACCGCAGGTCGACGTAGTTGTAGTAGACCGCGCAGCCGACGCCCCACGGCAGCACCCGACCCTGGTCGGGGAACGGGTCGAAGGAGTGCTCGGACCGCTCGGTGACGGTGAGCGGGCTGTGCAGCACCATCCAGTGCAGCAGGTTGGCCAGCTGGCAGATCCCGCCGCCGACGCCCGCGGTGGCCCGGCCGTTGTCGAGCAGCATGCCCTCGACGTACCCCTTGCGCGCCGTCGCCTTGCCCACCGTCCGGCAGAACGAGAACTCCTCGCCGGGCCGGATCAGCAGTCCGTCGACCGCGGCGGCGGCGATCCGCAGGTTCGTCACCTTGTTGTGCTGCAGCCGCATCTCGGAGTCGCCGAGGGTGCGGAGCAGCAGCGACTTGTGCCGCAACACCCGGACCGGCAGGTCCTCGGCGCCCCGGGACCGGGCCAGCACGGTCGCGCCGCGCAGGTCCTGACGGAGCCAGACCGCCCGGCGGCGCAGCCGGTGCACCTCGACGGCCAGCGGATAGAGCGCCGGGAACCGTTCGGCCCAGCGGCGGCGCACCCGCGGCCGGTCGGTCGCAGACGCCTCGGCCTGCGTGCGGCTGGTCAGTGTGGACATCCGTACCCCCGTCCGGATGGGCCTCGGACCCCATCCCCCTGACTAGATGCGGCCCGACACCGAGAAGTTGCCGACCATCCTGGCCTGCTCCGGCCCGCCGCACGCGAGAACGGGGGTGATCCGCACCGATGTCGGTGCGGATCACCCCCGTTGTCGTCCCTGGGTGGGTCGGCCGTGGCTCAGAGCCGGGCGATCAGCCGCTCCCGGACGAACCGGCGGCCGTCGTGGATCCGCGCCTTGACGGTGCCGAGCGGCGCGGCGGTCTGCTCGGCGATCTCGGCGTAGCTCAGCCCGCTCAGATCGCGGAGCACGACCGGGTCGACCAGCTCGGGGTGCTGGCGCTGGAGCTCCTCGAGCGCGTCGAGCAGGTCGAGCCTCGAACCGGCGATCACGCTGGTCGTCCGCGGGTCGACCGGCTCGGGCAGTTCGTCGCTGGACCGCTCGTTGAAGCGGCGGCGCAGCGACCGGTAGGTCCCCCGGGCGCTGTTGGAGGCGATCACGCTGACCCAGCCGAGGAAGCTGCCGCGGCCGGCCCAGCTGCCGAGGTTGCGGGCCAGCGACAGCAGCGCGTCCTGCGCCGCCTCCTCGGCGTCGGCGCGGTGCGGCAGCACCGCCGAGCACCGGCGCTGGACGAGCGGGGTGACGGCCGCCAGCAGCCGGTCCATCGCGTCGGCGTCGCCCTCGAGGGCGCGTCGGCGCCACTCCAGCAGCTCGGACTCCTGCTCGGCGGACACGGTCGTCTCCCTCTCCTCAGACCAGCCGCTGACCGGCCACGGTCAGCACCGCGGCGATGTCGGTGGTCCCGCCGGGCTGGGTGTTGTCGGGGTCGCTGTCGGGCGAGCTCATGGTCAGGTAGGCGATCCGGTCCTGGGCCCGGACGATGCCGATGATCCCGCGTCCGCCGTCCGAGGAGGTGGTGTTCCACCACTGGACGTTGTCCACGCCGTCGGCCTCGACCGTGCGAGAGGACTCGCTGACCGCCAGCTTCGGTTCGTAGGCCGAGTCGGCGCAGTTGGCCACCAGGTTGACCAGCTGGCTGTACTCGCGCTGCGCGGCCGACTCGCTGGAGAAGCGTGCGACCAGCTCGATGGCGCCGGTGTGGCTGCTGGCGTACCGCGCCGCGTACCCCTCGACCACCCCGGTGTCGCCGGTGGTGATCTCGGCGCACGGGGTGATCGCCCCGCCCGGCAGGCCGGCGTACCGCTTGTACATCTCGGCGGACTTCCAGCCGTTCGCGGTCAGGTTGGCGGGCTGCAGCAGCGCCCGCTCGGTGAAGGCCGGCGTGCTGTCGTCCGAGGGCTCGGCCGAGGCGCTCGGGCTCGGGGTCGTCGCGGTGGGCGTCGCCGTCGGCGTGGGGCCGGTGGATCGTCGCGGCTTCGGGGAGGCGCTCGCGCGGGCCGTTCCGCTCGTGCCCGGGCTCGCGTCCGCCGCCTCGGCGCCGGTCCCGGCCAGACCGAGCGGGTCGGGACGCCAGGCGTGCAGGCCGATCCCGGTCGCGCCACCGGCCAGCACGGCCGCGAGCACGGCGGCGACCACTGCCCCGCGTTCCACCCGCTGCCTCCTCGTCCCGTCGTGCACGACCGTCCGGCGCGCCCACGCTATCGGCGGGCGGCACCCGCGTCCTCGCCCCGGGAGCGGATACCGTTTCCTCCCGGAGGTGGACGCCCGCACCTCCGCCGTCAGGTCAAAGTATGACAAAGGAAGCGGTCGGCCGGGGAACAATTCACTCGGGACCTCACACGGAGACCCCGACCGGACGACAGGACGACACGGGTGCGAACGGAGCTGATGGACGCGCAGGGCGGGGCGACCGACACCGGGCGGATCGGTCGCTACGCGACCCGCCGGGTGCTCGGCACGGGCGCCTTCGCGACCGTCTGGCTCGGCCGCGACGACGAGCTCGACGCCTGGGTCGCGATCAAGGTCCTCGCCGACAACTGGGCCCACAACGCCGAGGTCCGCGGCCGGTTCGTCGAGGAGGCACGCACGCTGCGGCGGATCTCCGACGCCCGGGTGATCGGCGTCCACGACATCGGGACGCTGCCCGACGGACGCAGCTACTTCGTGATGGATCACGCCGACGGCGGCACGCTGGCCGACCGGCTCGGTCGGCTGACCCGCGCCGAGGCGCTCGGCTACGCGGTGGAGGTGGCCCAGGCCGTCCAGGTGCTGCACGACCACGGCGTCCTGCACCGCGACCTCAAGCCGAGCAACCTGCTGCTGGCGAAGCGGGCGGGCCGGACCGACCGGTTGATGGTCGCCGACCTCGGGACGGCCAAGGCGCTGGCCGAGGCCTCGGGTCTGACGCTGTCGGCCGGCACCCCGGCCTACATGGCCCCCGAGCAGGCGCACGGACGCTGGGGGCTCGACCAGCGCGCCGACGTCTACGGGCTCGGGGCGGTCACCCACGCCCTGCTGACCGGACACCCGCCGTTCCCCGGCGAGCGCGACCTCGCCGCGGTGGCCTTCCGCGACCCGGCGACCCGGCCCGAGCCGGTCGACGGTGGCGGACCGCTCGACGAGCTGCTCGCCTCCGCACTCGCCTTCGACCCGGCGGACCGGCCGCAGGACGCCCAGGAGTACGCCGACGCGCTGGTCCGGATCGCGGTGGCCGAGGCGGCCGGCCGGATCGACGACCGGCCGACCCAGCTGATCCCCCGTGCCGTCGACCCGGCACCGCGGACCACGGCCTCCGGCACGACGTCCGGGACCACCCGACCGCCGGTGCCGCCGCCGCGACGAACCGACGAGTCCGCGGTCTCGGCCCGGACCCCGTGGGAGGCGCGCGAGGAGGCGGCGCCGGTCGAGCCGGTCCGGCCGTCGGCTCCGGAACCGGCCCGGGCAAGGTTGTCCGCCGGCGGGCTGGTCTCCATCGCGCTGCTGGTCTTCGTAGTGGTCGCGGTGGCCACCTGGCTGCTGCTCGCGGTGTTCTGAGCCTGCCGAGCGCACGCTGAGCCCGCACGCTGAGCCTGTCGAAGCGCCAGCCACGACCTTCGACGGGCTCAGGGCACCGTGATCACACCCTTCGACGGGCTCAGGGCACCGTGACCACGCCCTTCGACAGGCTCCGGGGACGGTCAGGCGAAGTCGGGGTTGTCGGCGCGGGCCCGGCTGGGCTGCACCCGGGACGGTTCGCCCGGCATCTTCGGGTGGTCGGGCGGATAGGGCATCTCGGCGCCGCCGTACTTGCCGGTCCCCATCGTCTCGACGTCGCGGTCGTAGAGGGCCAGGGCGGCGTCCAGGGTGCCCGGCGGCTCGGCGTAGAACGGCGCCCAGACGTCACCGCGGTCGGCGAACCGCTCGGGCATCGTCTGCACGGTGAACTGCTCCGGGCGCACCTCGCTGAGCTCGTCCCAGGTCAGCGGCGCCGAGACCACCGCGGTAGGGGTCGGCCGGATCGAGTAGGCCGAGGCGATCGTCCGGTCCCGGCACATCTGGTTGAAGTCGACGAAGATCCTCGTCCCCCGCTCTTCCTTCCACCAGTTGATGGTGGCCCGGTCCGGGATCCGCCGGCCGAGCTCGCGGCCGAGCGCGATCACCGCGTGCCGGGCCTCGACGAAGCCGTAGGTCGGCTGCACCGGGACGAAGACGTGCACTCCGCGCCCGCCGCTGGTCTTGGGGAAGCCGGTCAGCCCGGCGTCGGCCAGCACGCCACGCAGCTCGTGGGCGACCGCGGCGGCGTCGGCGAAGTCGGTCCCCGGCTGCGGGTCGAGGTCGATCCGCAGCTGGTCGACCTTGTCCGGGTCGGCCCGCTTGACCGGCCACGGGTGGTAGCGCAGGGTGCCGAGATTGGCCATCCAGACCACCGTGGCCAGCTCGGTCGCGCAGACCTCGCGCGCCGTCCGGCCGGAGGGGAAGGTGATCTCGACGCTCTCCACCCACTGCGGGACGCCCTTGGTGGGCACCCGCTTCTGGTAGAACGCGTCGCCGAAGCCGTCGGCCCGGGTGCTGAGCTTCGCGTCCGGGGACCAGCCGCCGGGCCAGCGCTCCATGGTCACCGGCCGGTCCTGCAGGGCGGCGAAGATCCCGTCGCCGACGGCGAGGACGTACTCGATCATCTGCAGCTTGGTGATCCCGACGTCGGGGAAGTAGACCTTGTCCGGGCTGCTGACCCGGACCGCCCGCCCGCCCGCGTCGACCTCGACCGCCGTAGTCGGCATGCGCTTCACCCTAGCGGGCAGACTGGGCGGGAACAGCGGACGAGGTCGCGGGCGTTGACGTCCGTGCAGACGACCGCGGTCACAGCCGTGACCGCGGCGACAGAGGAGGACCGATGACCGACACCACGAAAAACCCGGCCGCCACCGTCGGCAAGGTGATCAAGTCCGAGGACGAGTGGCGCCGCCAGCTGAGCCGCGCCGAGTACCACGTGCTCCGCGAGGCGGGCACCGAGCGGCCGTACACCGGCGAGTACACCGACAACAAGGCGGCCGGCGTCTACCGCTGCCGGGCCTGTGGGTACGAGCTGTTCCGCAGCGACGAGAAGTTCGAGAGCCACTGCGGCTGGCCGAGCTTCTTCGCGCCGCTGGCCGAGGACCGGGTGCGCTACATCGAGGACCGCTCGCTCGGCATGCGCCGAGTGGAGGTGCGCTGCGCGCGGTGCGACAGCCACCTCGGGCACGTGTTCGAGGGCGAGGGGTACGACACCCCGACCGACCAGCGCTACTGCATCAACTCGATCAGCATGACCTTCGAGCCCGCCGGGGCCTGAACGTCGCGGCTGGTCGGCCCGCGGCCGTGCGGGCCGGCAGCCGACAGCCGACGAGCGACCACGCAGAACGGCCCGTCCCCGACCGGGGGCGGGCCGTTCGACGTCAGCGGTCGCCGAGGCTCACCAGGAGGCCAGCAGGTCGGCCAGCTCCCGGCGGCGTCCGGTGTAGAACGGGATCTCCTCGCGGGTGTGCCGACGGGCGGACGCCTTGCGCAGGTCGCGCATCAGGTCGACGATCCGGTGCAGCTCGTCCGCCTCGAAGGCGAGGATCCACTCGTAGTCGCCGAGCGCGAACGAGGCCACCGTGTTGGCCCGGACGTCCGGGTAGGGCCGGGCCAGCTTGCCGTGCTCGACGAGCATCGCCCGGCGCTCCTCCTCGGGCAGCAGGTACCACTCGTAGCTGCGGACGAACGGGTAGACGCACAGGTGCGCCTTGGGGTCCTCGCCGGACATGAACGCCGGGACGTGGCCCTTGTTGAACTCGGCCGGGCGGTGCAGCGCGACCTGCGACCAGACCGGCTCCAGGCTGCTGCCCAGCGTGCCGCGGCGGAGCGCGTGGTAGGCGTCCTGCAGCGTCTCCGAGGTCGGCGCGTGCCACCAGACCATCAGGTCGGCGTCGGCCCGCAGCCCGGCGACGTCGTACCAGCCGCGGACGGCCAGGTCGGCGTCCGGGGTGGCCGACTCGATCTCGGCCAGCGCCGCCTCGGCGACCTCCTTGGGGTCGCCGTCCGGACGCCCGGTGCGCCGGAACACCGACCACATCGTGTAGCGGATGGTGTCGTTGATCTCCCGTGCCTTGACCGCACCCTCGACCCGCACTGGGTTCTCTCCTCGTCTCGTTCCGGTCACGTCCTGGTCAGGCCGACCCGGCCAGCAGCTCGCCTGCGGCCCGGTCGCCGCTGGCGATGCAGGCCGGCAGGCCCGTCCCGTCCAGATAGGCCCCGCAGAGCGCCAGACCCGGGATCGGGTCGACCGCCGCGCGGAGCCGGGCCACCCGTTCGCGGTGCCCCACCAAGTATTGCGGCAGTCCCCCGCCCCACCGTTGCACCCGGGAGTCGACCAGCTCGGCCCCGGACCAGCCCGGCACCGCGGCCAGCTCGGCCAGCGTCTGGGCGACCAGCTCGGCGTCGGGGTGCTGGAGCCCGCCGACCTCGCCGTAGCGGCCGAGGCTGGCCCGCACCACCGCCGGCGGTTCGGGTCGGTCGGGGTAGGCGCGGGCGGCGGCCTCGGCGACCCAGCCCCACTTGTTGGACGCGTAGGTCAGCGCCTTGACGCTGGGCAGCTGCCCGGGCGGCACCAGCAGGCCGGACCCGCTCAGCTCGGCGCCGCGGACCACCAGCGTGATCACCGCCACCGAGGCGTAGGGGATGCCGGCCAGCTCGGCCGCCGCCTCCGGGGCGACCTCGAAGGTGAGCCGGGCCGCGGCGCCCGCGGGGACGGCCAGCACCACGGCGTCGGCCTCGAGCAGCTCGGGGTCGGTGTTCGCGCCGACCTCGCAGACGAAACCGCCGGAGCCGCGCGGCCACATCAGCCGGACCGGGCAGCCGGTCCGCAGCGCGACGCCGTCGGCGCGCAGCGCGTCGGCCAGCGCGTCGACCAGCCCGGTCACCCCGCCGGCCAGTCCGGTGAAGACCGGCCCGGCGCTCCCCGGCACCGGCACCGGCCCGGCCAGCGCGCGGGCCGCGGCCAGCAGCGACCCGCCGGCCGCGGCGCGGGCCCACAGCGTCGGGTTGACCGCCGCGAACGACAGCTCGCGCGCGTGCCCGGCGTAGACCCCGCCGAGCAGCGGCTCGACCAGCCGGTCGGTCACCTCGGGGCCGAACCGCTCGTCGACGTAGCGCCCGATCGGGACGTCGGCGGTCAGCGGCGGCGCCGGCAGCCCGGGCTCCTGTCGGGCACGCTCCAGCCCGGCCGGGCTCAGGTAGCCCTCGAGGGCGTCGAGGTCGACCGGGACGCCGAGCAGGGTCCGCGGCAGCCGGCGGATCTCGCCGTCGATCAGCACCTGGGGGGCGGCCGGGGTCGGGCTGACCTGGCGCTCGGCCAGCCCCAGCTCGGCGATCAGCGCCGGACCCTCGGGCCGGCGGGCCAGCATCGACTCCGCCCCGCTGTCGAGCACGAGATCGTCGGCCAGGCCGGGGCCGCGCAGGCCGTCGGGTGCGCCGGTGTCGAACACGGTCCGGGCCAGCTTGCCGCCGAGCCGGGACGACCCCTCGAGCACGGTGACCCGGACGCCGGGATCCCGGGACAGCCGCCGGGCCGCGACCAGCCCGGAGAGACCCCCGCCGACGACGAGGACGTGGCGGCCCGCGGGGCCGGTTCCGGTCACCGGCAGGTCCCCGGTCGGGTCACGACGAGGCGCCCAGCCCGAGCTGCTCGCGGACCTCGGCGCGGATCTCGGCACCCTCGGCGTGCACCAGGTCGACCACCCGGGCCAGCATCTCCGGGTCGCTCTGCGGACCGACCCCGTGGCCGAGGTTGAAGATGTGACCGGGCGCCTCGGCGCCCGACCGGAGCACCTGCCGGGTGCGCTCGGCGACCACCGGCCACGGCGCGGCCAGCACCGCCGGGTCGAGGTTGCCCTGGACGGCGTACCCCCGGCCGATTCGCCGGCTCGCCTCGGCCAGCGGGAGCCGCCAGTCGACCCCGACGACGTCGGCCCCGGCCGCCCCCATCAGCCCGAGCAGCTCGGAGGTGCCGACACCGAAGTGGATCCGCGGCACGCCGAGCTCGGCGATCCGGCTGAGCACCTGGCGCGAGTACGGCAGCACGAACCGGCGGTAGTCGTCGGCGCTGAGCGCCCCGGCCCAGCTGTCGAACAGCTGGACCGCCGAGGCCCCGGCGCGCACCTGGACGGCGAGGAACTCGGCGCTGATCGCGGCCAGCCGGCTGCACAGCTCGCCCCACAGCCGCTCGTCGCCGAGCATCAGCGCCTTGGTGCGCGCGTAGTCCTTGCTCGGGCCGCCCTCGACCAGATAGCTGGCCAGGGTGAACGGCGCGCCGGCGAAGCCGATCAGCGGGGTGTCGCCGAGCTCGCCGACCAGGATCCGCACCGCCTCGGTGACAAAGTCGACGTCGTCGGGCTCCAGCGCGCGAAGCTGGTCGAGCCCGGCGGCGTCGCGGATCGGCGCCGCGATCACCGGCCCGGTGCCGCTGACGATGTCGAGGTCGACCCCGACCGCCTTGAGCGGCACCATGATGTCGCTGTAGAAGATCGCCGCGTCGACGCCGTACCGGCGGACCGGCTGCAGGGTGATCTCGGCGACCAGCTCGGGCCGGGTGCAGCTGACCAGCATCGGGATGCCCTCGCGGACCTTGCGGTACTCGGGCAGCGAACGGCCGGCCTGGCGCATGAACCAGACCGGGACCTCGGTCTGCCGGTGCCGGCACGCGGCCAGCAGCGCGGGCTCGGTCGGCGGCGGGCTCTCGGCCTGCTGCTGAGGCGTGGTGGACGGGACGGGCACGGGCGTCATCTTCGCACGCGACCCAAGGGCGTCCGGGGGCTCGCACCGGCCCGGCCGGGCCGACGGATCGGCGCGTCGGGCCAGCGCGCCCGGCGCCCGGTGCGTACTGTCAGGGGGTGGCCGTTCACACCGGATCCGCGGCGGCTCCGGACCTCTTCCGGCGGGTCGCCGCCGAGCTGGCCGCTGCGCCCTGGCGCGCCGAGCTCCAGGTCGAGGAGATCCCTGCTCCGCAACGGATCGCGCCGCACGCCGCCGCGATCACCGCCGACGTCGTCATCGCCGACCGCGAGATCGGCAGCGGGCGGCTGGTGCTGCTGCACGACCCGGCCGGGAACGCGGCCTGGGAGGGCACCTTCCGGTGCGTCACCTTCGCCCGCGCCGACGTCGACCCGGAGATGGTCACCGACCCGCTGCTCGCCCAGGTCGGCTGGAGCTGGCTGATCGACGCGCTGGAGGCGCACGGCGCCGACTACGTCGCGCCCAGCGGGACGGTCACCTCGGTGAGCAGCGAGTCCTTCGGCGGGATGGAGTTCGACCCGCCGCGCGCCGAGGTCGAGGTCCGCGCCTCCTGGACTCCCGAGCTCGGCACCACCGGCTCGCTGCTGCCGCACCTCGAGGCCTGGGGTGAGCTGCTCTGCACCACCGCCGGACTGCCGCCGCTGCCACCGGGCGTGGTGTCGATGCCGTCGCGCCGCGGTCCGCACGCGCGAAGTCGCCCCCGTTGACCGTTCCCCCCGCCTCCTTCCCCGCCGCCTCCTCTCCCGGGTCCCCCGAGGAGTCCGCCGGAGAGCTCCCCGGCGCGTCACCCGACCCGCCGTTGCTGACCGCGCCGGCCGAGGGCGTGCCCGAGGTCGTCCGCACCGTCGACGCGCTGGCCGAGGCGACGGCCCGGCTGGCCGGCGGGCACGGGCCGGTGGCCGTCGACGCCGAGCGTGCGCACGGCTTCCGCTACAGCCAGCGCGCCTACCTGATCCAGTTCCGCCGGGCCGGGTCCGGGACGGTGCTGATCGACCCGGTGATGCTGGCCGCCGACCAGCACCGCGCGCCGGGGTCGCCGGCCGTGCCGACCGTGGCCGGGCCCGAGACGCCGGCCGACCTGTCCGGGCTCGGCTCCGCGCTCGCTGACAGCGAGTGGGTGATCCACGCGGCCACCCAGGACCTCGCCTGTCTGGTCGAGGTCGGGCTGGTCCCGCCGCGGTTGTTCGACACCGAGCTGGCCGGCCGGCTGCTCGGCTATCCGCGGGTCAACCTCGGCACCCTGGTCGAGCAGCTCTTCGGCGTCCGGCTGCTCAAGGAGCACTCGGCCTCGGACTGGTCGGTGCGGCCACTGCCGGACGCCTGGCTGGTCTATGCCACCCTCGACGTCGAGCTGCTGGTCGAGCTCCGCGACGCGCTGGCCGCCCAGCTCGTGGCCGCCGGCAAGGACGACTGGGCCCGGCAGGAGTTCGACCACCTGGTCGCCGGGGCGACCGCCCCGCGCGAGCCGCGGGCCGATCCTTGGCGGCGCACCTCGGGCATCCACAAGATCAGGACGGCCCGCGGGCTGGCCATCGTGGCCGAGCTCTGGCGGGCCCGCGACGCGATCGCCCAGCGCACCGACCGGGCGCCGGCCCGGATCCTGCCGGACTCGGCGATCGTCGAGCTCGCGCTGCACCGGCACCCGAGCCGCAAGGTGCTGCAGAGCCTGCCCGGCTTCACCAAGCGGCCGGTCCGGCGCTGGGAGAACAACTGGCTGCACGCCCTCGACACCGCGCTGGCGCTGACCCCGGACCAGCTGCCGCCGCTGCACCGCAACACCGACGCCCCGCCGCAGGCCCGGATCTGGGCCAGCCGCGACCCGGTGGCCGCCGCCCGGCTGCAGCGGGTCCGCAGCGTGCTGATCACCGAGGCCGAGCGGCTGGGGCTGCCGATCGAGAACCTGGTCACCCCCGAGTACGTCCGGCGGCTGGCCTGGACCCCGCCGGAGCCGGCCACCGAGGCCGCCGTCGACGCCTTCCTGGCCGAGCAGGGCGCGCGCCCCTGGCAGCGCGCGATCGTCGTCCCGCTGATCACGCCGCGGCTCCCCGACCCGCGTCCCTGACGGCCCGCTCCGCGACCGCCCCGGTGGCGTTCTCGGGGTGACAAGCCTTTGTTACTCGTGAGTAATATACGGCGCATGCCACGCACCGCACGCGAGGTCGTCTTCGTCGACGGCGTCCGCACTCCGTTCGGCAAAGCGGGTTCGCTGTACGCCGAGACCCGGGCCGACGACCTGGTGATCGCCTGCATCCGCGACCTGCTGCGCCGCCACCCCGAGCTCCCGCCCGAGCGGGTCGACGAGGTCGCCGTCGCCGCCACCACCCAGATCGGCGACCAGGGGCTGACCATCGGCCGTTCGGCCGCACTGCTCTCGGGGCTGCCGAAGTCGGTGCCCGGCTTCGCCATCGACCGGATGTGCGCGGGCGCGATGACCGCGGTGACCACCACCGCCTCCGGGATCTCCTTCGGCGGCTACGACGTGGCCATCGCCGGCGGGGTCGAGCACATGGGCCGGCACCCGATGGGCGAGCAGGTCGACCCGAACCCGCGGATCGTCGCCGAGAAGCTGGTGGACACCTCCGCGCTGGTGATGGGCTCGACCGCGGAGAACCTGCACGACCGGTTCCCGGGGATCACCCGACAGCGCGCCGACGCCTACGCGGCGACCAGCCAGGCGCGGGTCGCCCAGGCCTACGCCGACGGCGTGCTGCAGGAGGCGCTGGTGCCCGTGGCCACCCGCAGCAGCGAGCTCGGCTGGGGTCTGGCCACCGTCGACGAGCCGCCGCGACCGGGCACCACCGTCGAGACGCTGGCCGGGTTGCGGACGCCGTTCCGCCCGCACGGCCGGGTGACCGCGGGCAACGCCGCCGGGCTCAATGACGGCGCGACCGCCTGCCTGCTGGCCGCCGAGGACGTCGCCGCCGAGCTCGGGCTGCCGGCCGCCATGCGGCTGGTCGCCTTCGGCTTCGCCGGGGTCGAGCCCGAGGTGATGGGGGTCGGCCCGGTGCCGTCCACCGAGAAGGCGCTCCGGGCCGCCGGCCTCGGCATCGACGACATCGGCGCGATCGAGATCAACGAGGCGTTCGCCGTCCAGGTGCTGGCCTTCTGCGACCACTTCGGGCTCGCCGAGGACGACACCAAGATCAACCCGTACGGCGGCGCCATCGCGCTGGGCCACCCGCTGGCCAGCTCGGGCGTGCGGCTGATGATCCACCTGGCCCGGACCTTCCGCGAGCACCCCGAGGTGCGCTACGGCCTGACCACGATGTGCGTCGGGCTCGGCATGGGCGGCAGCGTGATCTGGGAGAACCCGAACTGGAGCGACCGATGAGCGACCTGCAGCAGCTGATCGAGCGCGCCTCCGCGCTCACCGAGGGTGAACTGGTCACCCGCGCGCTGGCCCGCGACGTCGCCCTGCCGGGCGGCGGCGGTGACCGTCCCGGCACCGCGGTGCTGATCACCCTGGACAACGGCCAGGACCACACCAGGCCGAACACCCTCGGACCGCGCAGCCTCGGCGAGCTGAACACCGCCCTCGACACCGCCCTGGCCCGGGCCGACGCCGGCGAGATCAGCGCGATCATGATCACCGGCAAGCCGTTCATCCTGGCCGCGGGGGCCGACCTGACCGGCGTCCCCAAGATCACCGACCGCACCCAGGCCGGCATGATCGCCGAGCTCGGTCACGCGGTGTTCGCCAAGCTCGGGGACACACCGGCCGACCACGGCGTGCCCACCTTCTGCTTCGTCAACGGGCTCGCGCTCGGCGGCGGGCTGGAGATCGCGCTCAACTCCACCTACCGGACGGTCTCCGCGGCCGCCCGCGGCATCGGGCTGCCCGAGTGCTTCCTGGGCATGCTGCCCGGGTGGGGCGGCGCCTGGCTGTTGCCCAACCTGATCGGCGCCGAGCGCGCGATCGGCGTGATCATCGAGAACGCGCTCAGCCAGAACCGGATGCTGTCGGGTCCGCAGGTCGCCGAGCTCGGCATCGCCGACGCGATCTTCGACGGCGCCGACTTCCTGGCCGCCTCGATCACCTGGGCGGCGGGCGTGGTCCGCGGCGAGATCACCGTCGAGCGGCCCGCGGTGGACCGCGGCGAGGCCTGGGACGCGGCGGTGGCCGCCGGCCGCCGGTTCGCGGTCTCCAAGATCGGCAAGGCAGCCCCCGGACCGCACCGCGCCCTCGACCTGATCGCCGCGGCGAAGACCTCCACCCGCGACGAAGGGTTCGCGGCCGAGAACGAGGCCCTGGCCGACCTGCTGATGAGCGATCAGCTGCGCGCCGGGCTCTACAGCTTCGAGCTGGTGCAGAAGCGCGCCCGCAAACCCGCCGGTGCGCCGGAGTCGTGGCTGAGCCGCGACGTCGGCAAGGTCGGAGTGGTCGGCGCCGGGCTGATGGCCACCCAGCTCGCGTTGCTCTTCGCGCGTCGGCTGGGCGTCCCGGTGGTGATCACCGACCTCGACCAGGGTCGGGTCGACGCCGGGCTGGCCCGGATCGCCGGTGAGCTGGACGGGCTGGCCGACAAGGGCCGGATCAGCACCGACCAGCGGAACCGGTTCGGCGCGCTGGTCAGCGGAACCACCGACTACGCCGACTTCGCCGACTGCGACTTCGTGATCGAGGCGGTGTTCGAGGAGCTCGGCGCCAAGCAGCAGGTGTTCGCCGCGCTCGAGCAGCACGTCGGCGCGGAGTGCGTGCTGGCCACCAACACCTCGTCGCTGTCGGTGACCGCGATGGCCGAGGGGCTGGCCCACCCGGAGCGGCTGATCGGGTTCCACTTCTTCAACCCGGTGGCGGTGCTGCCGCTGCTCGAGGTGGTGCGGACGCCGTCGACCGACGACGCCACCACTGCGACCGCGCTGGCCGTGGCCAAGGGGCTGCGCAAGAACGCGGTGCTGGTCAAGGACGCGCCGGCGTTCGTGGTCAACCGGCTGCTGACCCGGATGATGGGCGAGGTGCTCGGCGCGATCGAGGAGGGCACCCCGATCGAGGTGGCCGACACCGCACTGCGTCCGCTCGGCCTGCCGATGTCGACGCTGACGCTGCTCCAGCTGGTCGGGCCGGCGGTCGCGCTGCACGTCGCCGAGACCCTGCACGACGCGTTCGGTGACCGGTTCGGCGTCTCCGCCGGGCTGCAGAAGCTGGTCGCCTCAGGCCGCAGGACGATCGCCGACGTCGGGCCGGACGGCACGCCGGTGATCCCCGACGAGGTCCGGGCGATGTTCTCCGGCGGCACGTCGCCGAGCACGCCGGAGCAGATCTGCGACCGGGCGCTCGCCGCGCTGACCGAGGAGGTCGGGCTGATGCTCGCCGAGGGCGTCGTGGCCGCTCCGATGGACATCGACCTGTGCCTGATCCTCGGCGCCGGCTGGCCGTTCCACAACGGCGGCATCGTCCCGCTGCTCGACCGCGAGGGCTGGACCGAGCGCCTGCTCGGCCGTCGGCTGCTCCCGCCGGGCGCCGCCAGCGTCGCCGCCTGAGCCCCTCGACGGCGCGCCTGAGCCCGCCGACGGTGCCCTGAGCCTGTCGAACCTGTCGAAGTGCCCTGAGCTTGTCGAAGGGCCCGGGAACGGAGCACGAGGGTGTGATCATGGCCGGGTGACGGACCCGACCATGATCACGCTCCCGGACGGCGTACGGCTCCGCACCTGGACCGCCGGGACGACCGACGGCGCTCTGCCGGTGCTGATGATCAACGGCGGCCCCGGGCTGCCGTCGTACCTGCAGGACGTGGCGGCGCTCGTCGACGACCTGACCGCGGTGACCCGGTACGACCAGCGCGGCACCGGCGGCTCGCCCGGGGACGGCCCCTTCACGGTGGCCGGCCAGGTCGCCGACGTCCTCGACCTGCTCGACGCCCTCGGACACCCGCGGGCGGTGCTGGTCGGGCACTCCTACGGCACCGACCTCGCCTGCCAGGTGCTGATCGCCCGTCCCGAGCGGGTGGCGGGGCTGGTGCTGCTGGCCGGTCCGTTCACCGAACCGTGGCGGGCCGAGACCCGGGCCACCGAGCACGCGCGCCGCTCCCCGGCCCAGCGGCGACGGCTGGCGGAGCTCGACGCGCTGCCCCACCGGACCGAGGACGAGGAGACCGAGTTCCTCGCGCAGAGCTGGTTCACCGACCACGCCGACCCCGAGCGTGCCTGGACGTGGGCGCTCGAGTCAGCGCGGATCCAGCGACCGGTCAACTATGCGATGAACGCCCAGCTCAACGCCGACAAGAAGACCGTGCCGCTCGAAGACCGGATCGAGGTCCTGCGGAGGCTGCTCCCGGCCGGATCGATGATCATCGGCGGCGCCGGCGACCCGCGCCCGGCCTCGGCGCTGCGCCGGATCGGCGCCGCGCTCCGCTGCGAGGTGGTGATCATCGACGGCGCCGGCCACGACCCCTGGCTCGAGCGCCCCGACGCGTTCCGGAGCGCCTTCCGGACCGCCGTCTCCCGTCTGGTCCGGCCCGCGTCGGGGATCTGACCGGGTCCTCGCGGTTGGATCCCCGACACGAGGCGAGATCCACTGTCGGTGCCGCCCGGTAAGACGGGCCCGTGGAGCAGACCGAGCGACCGCGCGTGGTGATGAACGTGCGAGCCAGCGTCGACGGCAAGATCGCGCTGACCCCGGAGCAGACGCTGATGCAGGTCCCGAGCGCGGCGCTGTGGAACGCGCTGTTCCCGTCCGGCGACCCGTTGACCGCGGACCCCTTCGTCCAGGCACAGCAGGCCTACCGGTGTGGCGCCACCCTCGAGGGCGCCAACAGCCTGGTGCCGGTCGGCGTCGACCCCGAACCGTTGCCGGACTTCACCGGCGACCCGGAACCGCTGTACGAGCACTTCCTGCCGCACCGCGAGACGGCCGGTGACTCACCGCCGCACCTGTGGTTCGTGGTGGTCGACGGACGCGGCCGGGTGCGCTGGTCCGAACGTCATCCCGGCTGGGACGTGCTCGCGCTGGTCTGCCGGTCCACCCCGGCGGACTATCTGGCCTCGCTGCGCGAGAACGCGATCGACTATCTGGTCACCGGCGAGCACCGGGTCGACCTGCCGGAGGCGCTCCGGGCGCTCCGCTCGCTGCTGGGCGTCCGTTGCCTGGTCTCCAGCGCCGGCGGCGAGCTCAACGCCGCGCTGCTGCGCGCCGGTCTGGTCGACGAGCTGGTGCTGACCGTCGCCCCCGCCGCGATCGGTGGAGCCGCCACCCCTGGTGTGCTCGGCGGCCCTGCGCTCGCTACCGGCGAGCACCCCGTTCCGCTCCGGCTGCTCTCAGTCCACACCGACACCGCCGGCCTGGTCCGCCTCCACTATGCCGTCGGCGCCCCCTGAGCCGGTCCGAGAGGCTGTCCGGGCTCGCGCTCCGACAGGCTCAGCGCGCGTTCTGTCCGCGAGCGCTTCGACAAGGTCAGCGCGCGGTTGGCGCGTGACGTCACCACCGTGCCCTGAGCCTGTCGAAGGGCTTTCGCCGCCGCCCTTATGCGCTTCGACAGGCTCAGCGCACGTTCTGTCCGCGAGCGCTTCGACAGGCTCAGCGCACACGTACCGTCCGCGAGCGCTCCGACAGGATCAGCGCACGGAGCCGGTCAGAGGTCCCAGGTGAGCACGACGGCGTCCTCGCGGGCGGCGCCGGCGGCGGTGTAGGTGGCCAGGGCCGGAGCGTTGTCGGGTTCGGTCAGCACCCAGACGCCGCGGTGGCCGTCGCGCTCGGCCTGCTCGCGGACGGCGGCGAGCAGCGCAGTGGCCACGCCACGACGCCGCCAGTCCTCGTCGACCGCGAGCTCGTAGACCAGCACCTCGGGACGCTTGTCCGGGTGGGCGACCAGAACGGTCGAGCAGAACCCGACCGGACGACCGTCGTCGGCGTGGACGAGCAGCACGGCCTGCCCGGGCCTGGCGAGGTAGTCCGCGGCCGAGTCCGGCGTCACCGGCTCGTCGAACAGGTGGGCCGCGGCGACGAGCTCCTCGGCCCGCGTCGCGGTCCGGACGACCCAGTCGAGCACGACCGGTCCCGCGTCAGCCCTCGGCCGGAGGCCGGTCGGCCTCGACCAGCGGCGGGTGCGCCGGCTCGCCGGTCGACCCGGCCACCAGCTCGATCACCGAACGGGCGATGTCCTGCGGGGTCAGCCCGAGATCGCTCAACAGCTCGCCGCGGGAGGCGTGCGGCAGGTACTCCTGCGGGATGCCGAAGCAGCGCACCGGCGTCATCACCCCGGCCTCGCTCAGCACGAGCAGCAACCGCGAACCGCAGCCACCGACCACCAGGTTGTCCTCGATGGTGACCACCAGCTCGTGCGACCGGGCCAGCTCGACCAGCGCCGGGTCGACCGGGAGCGCCCACACCGGGTCGACCACGGTGACCCCGATGCCTTGGTCGACCAGCCGGTCGGCCACCCCGAGCGCGGTGCCAACCAG
The DNA here is from genome assembly GCF_014137855.1 of Microlunatus kandeliicorticis. Taxonomy (GTDB): domain Bacteria; phylum Actinomycetota; class Actinomycetes; order Propionibacteriales; family Propionibacteriaceae; genus Microlunatus; species Microlunatus kandeliicorticis. The sequence goes on along the minus strand of NZ_JACGWT010000004.1, from coordinate 24,227 downwards.
CTGGCCGTAGCCGACCACCAGCACGCCGGACCCGGCCCCGTCGCCGGCGGGCGAGCGCCGCAGCACGTCGACGCCGCCGACCCGGTCGACTGCCGGGACGTCCTCGGGCACCTTCTCCTTGCTGTAGCGGATCACGCTCGGCGCGTCCGCGATCGTCACCGCCCGGTGCAGCGCCTCGCGCAGCCGGGTGGCGTCCCGCGGCGCGGTCAGGTGCAGCCCGGGCACCAGCTGCAGCATCGACATGTCCCACATGCCGTTGTGGCTGGCCCCGTCGTTCCCGGTGATCCCGGCCCGGTCGAGCACGAAGGTCACCCCGAGCCGGTGCAGACCGACATCCATCAGCACCTGGTCGAAGGCCCGGTTGAGGAAGGTCGCGTAGAGCGCCACCACCGGGTGCATCCCGCCGAGGGCCAGACCGGCGGCCGAGGTCACCGCGTGCTGCTCGGCGATGCCCACGTCGTAGGTCCGCTCGGGGAAGCTGGCGGCGAACCGGTGCAGGCCGGTCGGATAGAGCATCGCGGCGGTGATCGCGACGACCCGATCGTCGGCCCGCCCCAGCCGTTCGAGCTCCTCGGCGAACACGTCGGTCCAGGTGGTCCGCTCGCTCACCGACAAGGGCAGACCGGTCACCTCGTCGATCTGGCCGACGGTGTGGAACTGGTCCTCCTCGTTGTTCTCGGCCGCCGGGAAACCACGCCCCTTGTGCGTGAGCACGTGCACCAGCACCGGCCCGCCGAACTGCTTCGCCTGCTGGAGCGCGCGCTCGACGGCGAGCACGTCGTGACCGTCGATCGGCCCGACGTACTTGATCCCGAGGTCGGAGTACATGCCCTGCGGTGCGAGGACGTCCTTGAGCCCGGCCTTGATCCCGTGCAGCACGTCGTAGGCCGCGCTGCCGACCAGCGGCGCGCGGTTGACCTGCCGCTTGACCACGTCGAGGACCTGCTCGTAGCGCGGGCTGGTCCGCAGGCCGGTGAGGTGCCGGGCCAGCCCACCGACGGTCGGGGTGTAGGACCGGCCGTTGTCGTTGACCACCACGACCAGCGGCAGGTCGTCGTCGGCGGCGATGTTGTTGAGCGCCTCCCAGGCCATCCCGCCGGTCAGCGCCCCGTCGCCGATCACCGCGACCACGTGGTGCCGGTTGCCGCGCAGCCGGAAGGCCTTGGCCAGGCCCTCGGCGTAGGCGAGCGACGCGGACGCGTGCTGGTTCTCCACCCAGTCGTGCTCGGACTCGGCCCGACTCGGGTAGCCCGACAGACCGTTCTTCTGCTTGAGGGTGGGAAAACCGTCGCGGCGCCCGGTGACGATCTTGTGCACGTAGCTCTGGTGGCCGGTGTCGAAGATGATCGGGTCGGCCGGCGAGTCGAACGTCCGGTGCAGCGCCAGGGTCAGCTCGACCACGCCCAGATTCGGGCCCAGGTGACCGCCGGTGCGGCTCACCTGGTGGATCAGGAAGGCCCGGATCTCCTCGCTCAGCTGGGTCAGCTGCTCGGCCGAGAGACCGCGCAGGTCGCGCGGACCGTTCACCGTGTCGAGCAGGGACATGCCGGCCAGTGTATTCAGCGCTCCGTCACAACCGGCGCACGAACACCTCACCGCGGATCGCCTGCTCGACCAGACCGACGGCGCGACGCGTGCGGACGAGCTGCGCCTGCTGCTCCTGCCAGGCGTCGGCGGCCCGGTCGACCACGGGTTCGGTGATCTCGCCGCTCCGGACCAGGTCGCGCAGCGCGGTGCGGATCTCGGCCAGTCCGGTGGTCGCCGCCTCGGCCTGCGCGGCGACGAACCGGTCGGCGAACCGGGCGAGCACCGCCGGGTGCCGGCGCAGCTCCGGATAGCCGCGGAAGTCCGGTGGGCAGCAGTCGAGCAGGAAGGCGACGGCCGTCGGCAGCCACCCCTCGCTGCCCGGTGGACGCACGCCGTCGGGCCACCCGGGCGGCAGGTAGGCGCCGCTCACCACGGCCTCGCGAGCGCCGTCGACGACCGCCGTCCCATCGAATCGAACACAAAGTCGAATATATCCCGAGTTGTCCCGGCTCGATAGTGTGCGGCGCATGGCAGTCGACACGCGCCCCGGTGCGAACCGGTGACGCTCACCCGCGGCCTGGAGGCCGGCGACGGGACCACATCGATCCCTGACGCGCCCGGGGACCCCACGGAGGAGTCTGCCGAGTACGTCGTCCTGGTCGACGCCGACGGCCGCCCGTCGGGCCGCGAGCTGAAGTCGGTGGTGCACACGGCGACCACCGCACGGCACCTGGCCTTCTCGCTGCACCTGTTCGTCGGCGAGCCGCTGGCTCCGGGCTCCTCGGTGCTGCTGACCCGCCGGGCGCTGGACAAGAAGACCTGGCCGGGGGTCTGGACCAACAGCTGCTGCGGTCACCCCGGCCCCGGCGAGAGCGCCGAGTCCGCGGTCCGCCGCCGGGTGCAGGACGAGCTCGGCGTGGCACCGGACGCCTGGACCGGTCTGCGGTGCGTGCTGCCCGACTTCGCCTACCGGGCCACCGACGCCTCGGGCATCGTCGAGAACGAGGTCTGCCCGGTCTACGTGGCCGAGCTCGCCCCCGGCGTGCATCCGGATCAGGTGGTGGCGGCTAATCCCGCCGAGGTCGCCGAGTGGGCCTGGGTCGAGTGGTCGGCCGCGACCGCGTCGATCGTCAACACGCCGTTCGCGTTCAGCCCGTGGGCCGTGGGGCAGGTCGAGGATCTGATCGCGGGGTCCGGACCGTCCACTGCTCCGACGGGCGGCTCCGGGTCGACAGCAACACCGCGCAGCCCGCTGCGTGGCCAGAGGGGGTAACCGGGTGACCGACACCGTCGACCGCGAGCGCACCAGTCCGCCGACCCGATCGGTCGCGCCGCACCCGCGGAGCGACGCCGCCCCGGCCGGGAGCCGGGGCGCCGAGCTCTCGGTGGTCGCGCCGGCGGTGGCCGTGGCCGCCGCCGAGCTCGAGGGCGTCGCCGAGCACCTCGGCCTGGTCGACCAGCTGCTGGCCGAGACCTGCGCCGACCTCGACCACCTGTGGACCTCGCAGCTCGCCGAACGCGCCCCGGTCGACATCCTCGAGACCGACGACCTGCCCACCCTGCTGTCCTCGCTGATCACCCAGGGCGGGAAGCGGTTCCGCCCGGTGCTGACCTTCCTCGGCTGGCTGGCGGCCAACGGCCGCGCCCGCGAGGTCGGCCACGTCGACGTCGTCCGGGTCTCGGCCGCGCTCGAGCTGCTGCACGTCTTCGCGCTGATCCACGACGACGTGATGGACGAGTCCGACTCGCGCCGCGGCCGGCCCACCGCGCACGTGCTCGCCGCCGGCCGGCACCGCTCGGCCGACGGGCACGGCGACGCCGACCGCTTCGGCGAGAGCGTGGCGATCCTGCTCGGCGACCTGGCGCACGCCGAGGCCGACCACCTGGCCGCCGAGCTGCCGCCGGAGATGCGCAAGCTGTGGCGGGTGCTGGTGGTCGAGCTGGTCTGCGGACAGCGCCGCGACCTCACCGGCGGCGCCGCCGGTCGACGCGACCTGTGGCACGCCCGGCAGGTGGCCCGGATGAAGTCCGGCGCCTACACCGTCGAGCGGCCGCTCGAGCTCGGCGCAGCCGCCGCCCAGGCCGCCGACGTCGTGGTGGCCAGCCTGCGCCAGTACGGCCGCGAGGTCGGCGAGGCGTTCGCGCTCCGCGACGACCTGCTCGGCGTCTGCGGCGACCCGACGATGACCGGGAAGCCGGCCGGTGACGACCTGCTGTCGGGCAAGCCGACGGTGGTGCTCGCGCTGGCCGAGAAGCGGCTCCGCGGCGGCGCCCGGGACGTGCTGGCCCGGGCCGGCAGCCCCGAGCTCACCGCCGACGACGTCGCACTGCTCCAGCAGGCGTTCGCCGACTTCGGGGTGATCCGGGCCGTCGAGCAGCGGATCACCCGGCACGTCGAGCGGGCCACCACCGCCATCCAGGGCCGCACGCTCGACCCGGTCGGGGTCGAACAGCTGACCCGGATGGCCCACCAGATCGCCTGGCGCGACAAGTAACCGCCCGCGGGCGGCCGGCCACCGGGCGCGGTCAGCGGCGACGACGCCGCATCCGAACCGCCCGGTCCGAGCGCATCGGCACGGGAGGCCCGCCGCGGCCCGTCCCGAGCAGAGACACGAGAGAACACGAGGATCCAGTGAACGCGCGTCCCACCACCGGCCGGACGGTCCGGGCATGAACCACGTCGTCGTCATCGGAGCCGGGCTGGCCGGGCTCTCCGCCGCCTGCCGGCTGAGCGGCCAGGGCTACCGGGTGACCGTGGTCGAGCGCGACGACCGCCCCGGCGGCCGGAACGGGCTGCTCCAGCGCGACGGGTTCTCCTTCGACACCGGTCCCTCGGTACTGACCATGCGCGACCTCGTCGCCGACGCGATCGGCAGCGCCGGCCAGTCGATCGACGACCTGCTCCCGATGCGCCGGCTGGAGACCGCCTACCGCGGGTGCTTCGCCGACGGCAGCACGATCTTCGTCCGGCACGGCGTCGAGGCGATGCGGGCCGAGATCGCCGAGACCTGCGGGACCGACGACGCGGACGCGTTCGTCGACTTCGTCGGCTGGCTGCGCCGGCTCTATGCGATCGAGATGCCGAACTTCATCGACCGCAACTTCGACTCCCCCCTCGGCCTGGCCTCGCGCCCGTCGGCGGCGGCCGCGCTGCTCCGGCTGCGCGCGTTCGGGCGGCTGGGGCCCGAGGTGCGACGCCGGTTCCGCGACCCGCGGCTGCAGCGGCTGTTCAGCTTCCAGGCGCTCTACGCCGGGCTGCCGCCCGAGACCGCGCTCAGCCTCTACGCGGTGATCACCTACATGGACAGCATCGAGGGCGTCTGGTACCCCGAGGGCGGCATGCACGCCATCCCCGAGGCGCTCGCGACCGCGGCCGAGAAGGCGGGCACCGAGTTCCGCTACGAGTCCGAGGTCAGCGAGATCCTGCGCAGCCCGACCGGTCGGGCCGCCGGAGTGCGGCTGGCCGACGGCGAGCGGCTCGCCGCCGACGCCGTGGTCTGCACCCTGGACCTGCCCACCGCCTACCGCGCCCTGCTGGCCGACCTGACCCCGCCGCGCGCGGTCCGCAAGGCCCGCTACTCCCCCTCTGCGGTGGTCTGGCACGTCGGCGTCCGCGGCGTCCCGCAGCCGCCGACCGCCCACCACAACATCCACTTCGGCGAGGACTGGAACGACGCGTTCACCGCGCTGATCGACCAGGGCCGCCTGATGCCCGACCCGTCGCGGCTGGTCACCATCCCGACCCTCGACGACCCGGCCCAGGCCCCGGAGGGGTGCTCGACCTACTTCGTCCTCGAACCGGTGCCGAACCTCGACGGTGTCGTCGACTGGACGACCGAGGCCGCCCCGATGCGCGACCGGCTGCACCGCTTCCTGGAGACCTCCGGCTACCCGGCCGAGGTGGTCACCGAGGAGCTGGTGACCCCGCTCGACTGGCAGGCCCAGGGGATGGCCGCCGGGACGCCGTTCGCGCTGGCCCACACCTTCGCCCAGACCGGCCCGTTCCGGCCGCCGAACGTCGAGAAGCGGTTGCCGGGCCTGGTGTTCGCCGGTTCGGGTACGGTGCCCGGCGTGGGCGTGCCGATGGTCCTGATCTCGGGCAAGCTCGCGGCCGAACGGGTCCGCGACTACCTGCCGGTGGGCCGGTGACCGGCCTGAACACCTCGTCGCACCCGTCCCGGAAGTCCACCGAGCCGCTGAGCGACCCGCACCTGGTCGAGGGCTACCGGCGCTGCGCCGAGCTGACCACCCGCTACGGCACCACCTACCGGTGGGGTGCGCTGCTGCTCCGGCCCGAACGCCGTCGCGACGTGCACGCCGTCTACGCCCTGTGCCGGCTGGCCGACGACATCGTCGACGACGCGGCCGCCCGGTCCCGGACCACCGACGAGACCCGCGCCCTGCTCGAGGGCTTCGCCGCCGACTTCCGGACCGCCGTCGACACCGGCACCAGCCCCGACCCGGTGCTCGCCGCGGTGGCCCACACCGTCCGCGAGCGCCGGATCGAGCCCGAGTGCTTCGACCGGTTCTTCGGCGCCATGGCGATGGACCTCACCACCACCCGCTACCGCACCTGGGACGACCTCTGCGGCTACATGGAGGGGTCGGCGGCGGTGATCGGCGAGATGATGCTGCCGGTGCTCGAGCCGCTCGATTCGGCGGCGTTCGCCCCGGCCCGCTCGCTCGGGCTGGCCTTCCAGCTGACCAACTTCCTCCGCGACGTCGGCGAGGACCTCGACCGCGGGCGGATCTACGTCCCGACCGACGACCTCGAACGGTTCGGCGTCGATCCCGAGGCGCTGGCCGACCCGTCGGTCCGCGGCCGTCGGGTCACCCCGGCGTGGCGGGCGCTGATGAGCTTCGAGATCGCCCGCAACCGCGAGCTCTACGCCCACGCCGACCAGGGGCTCGCCCTGCTCCCGCCGCGGTCGAACCGCTGCGTCGGCGCGGCCCGGATCCTCTACGCCCGGATCCTCGACCGGATCGAGCGCGCCGACTACGACGTGTTCGCCGCCCGCGTCCGGGTGCCGACCTGGCGCAAGGCGCTGACGGCCGCCCGGGTGATGGTCACCGGGGTCCGCCGCCCGACCGGCGACGGCGCGGGTGCCGGGCGCTCCCTGCCCGCCGCCGAGGGGAGCGCCCGGTGAGCCCCGGTCGGCGGGTCGCCGAGACGGTCCGTCGCGAGGTCGCCGCCCGCAACCCGATCCGGCGGATCCCGCAGCCGGCCGAACCGCAGATGGCCCCGAGCTGGCGGCAGGCCAAACCGGGCCGGATCGCCCGAGCGCTCGAGACCGCCCTGCAGCAGAACTCGGGCGGGTGGTACGTGGCCGGCAAGAGCGGCGACGTGCCCGCCGAGCGCTCGATCACCCGCACCGTGGGCGGTCGCGAGGTCGTCTTCTTCCGCGACACCCGTCCCCCGTCGGCCGACGCGGCGACCGGGCCCGGCGGCGGTCTGGTCGCCGGTCCGGGCGCCTGCCCGCACCTCGGCGCGCTGATGACCGACTGCGTGGTCGCCGAGGGAACGCTCTACTGCCGCTGGCACGGGCTGGCACTGACCCGGGACGGCGACCCGACCTGGTCGCCCTACCGGGCCTACGACGACGGCGTGCTGATCTGGGTCCAGCTGCCGACCGCGGGTGAGACCGAGACCGACGCCCCGAGGCTCCCGGCCCGGCCCCCGCTGGACCGGTCCCTGGCCGCGGTGGTCAGTCGCCCGGGGATCTGCGAGCCCGACGACGTCATCGCCAACCGGCTGGACCCCTGGCACGGCGCCTGGTTCCACCCGTACAGCTTCAGCCACCTCGAGGTGGACGACGCGGCCAGCGACGACGACACCCTCACCGTCGACGTCACCTTCCGGCTGAGCCGGACCTACGGCGTCCCCGTGCGGGCGGAGTTCACCTGCCCGGACACCCGCACCATCGTGATGACCATCGTCGACGGCGAGGGCGCGGGCAGCGTGGTCGAGACCCACGCCACCCCGCTCGGCACGGACGAGCGCGGCCGGGCCCGGACGATGATGACCGAGGCGACGATCGCCTACTCCGACCGGCCCGGGTTCCGGGTGGCGAAGTGGCTGAGCCCGCTGCTGCGTCCGGCGGTGCAGCGCACCCAGGGCCAGCTGTGGGTCGACGACCTCGCCTACGCCGAGCGGCGCTACGAGCTGCGCCGCCGCGGCGAGTTCCCGGGCTGAGCCGCTAGCCGGTCACGCTCCGGGTCCGGACCCGCCGGGTGCGGTCCATCGCGCGCCGGAGCGGGGCCGAGACCCGGTGCCGTGCGCCGGTGGGCACGCTCCACAGGTCCTGGCCCGGACGTCCCCACCCCGCGAGCAGGGTGTTGGCAGCCTGGAACCCGGTGGTCGCGGCCCGCTCCATCAGCGCGACCGGCAGCTCGCAGCGGATCCCGTCACCGGCCAGCAGCAGCCGCGGGTCGGGGGTGCTGACGCCCGGACGCGACACCCACGGCTCGGTGCCGATCATCGGGCAGTCGCCCAGCAGCAGCCACTCCTCGGCCAGCGCGCGGGTCTCCGCCAGCTCGGGGTAGACCCGGGCCGCCTCGGTCCACATGCTGTCGCGGAGCGCGGCGATCGCGGCCTCCGACCCGTCGCCGACCGGCGCGGCGTAGGCGTGCAGCTCGACCACCGCTCCCCCGGTCTCGGACACCCAACGGCGGGCGCCGGCCTCGAAGCGCTGGAGCACGGTGACGTTGTCGAGCGGGCCGAACCCGCTGGTCCCGACGAACGGCGGCCGCGACGCGGCTACGGGCCGGTCCAGCCAGCGACGCCAGACAGCGAACGGTGGGGCCGGCCGGAGCCGCTCGAGCCGGTCGTGCCAGTCGTCGACCGCATCCGGGCGCGCCCCGGCGCGGACCCCGGTGGCGCCGGCGGCCAGCGTTTGGGTGGTCACCGGGTCGGCGGCGAGCACGACGGCGTCGGCCTCGATCCGCTCGCCCCCGTCCAGCTCGACGACGGCCCCCGCCGGCCCGTCGGGCTCGCCGGCCGGATCACCGCGGAAGGCGATCGACGTGGCGGTGGTCCCGGTCCGCACCCGGACGCCGAGCCCGGCCAGGTAACGGCCGAGCGGCGCCCACAGCGCGGTGTCGTAGTCGTCGTCGGGGACGTCGAACAGCAGGCCCTCGGCCGAGCCGAGGAAGTAGGTGTGGAACATCGCCACCAGCTCGCCGGCGGAGAACTCGCGCGGGTCGGCGAAGAAGCTGCGGGCGAACACCTCGAGCGCCAGGTGCCGCGCGGCCGGCGGGAACCGCAGCCGGTCGAGGAAGGCGGCGGCGCTCTCGCCGTCGTAGCGACCGAAGGTGGCCGGGAAGTCGACGTCGAGCAGCTCGAGCGCGGCGCCGACGTCGACCCGGGCCAGGTCGCGCGCGGTGAAGCTCGGGCTCTGGGCGACGAAGCTGATCAGGTTGAGCGGCGGGGTCCGCGGGATCCCGGTGAAGCTGTCGGTGTAACCCGCGGACGACGTGAGCGGGTAGTCCTCGACCGGCACCAGCCGCTCGAGCGCCGGATCGGTCCGGCGCAGCAGCGCGCGCAGGTTGTAGTACTGCCGGAAGAAGGCGTGGAAGCCGCGGCTCATGGTCCGGGGCGGCTCGCCCGGCGCGGTGTCCACCGACCAGGCGCCGACCCGGCCGCCGAGCTGGTGCTCGCGCTCGAGCACGGTGACGGCGACGCCGGCCTCGGCGAGCGCGGTGGCCGCGGCCAGACCGGCGATCCCGCCGCCGACCACCACGACGTGCCGCGACCGGCCGGCAGACCGACGTCCGTCGCCGGCGGCGAAGGGACCCGGGTGCCGGACCGCGCGCGGGTCGCGGCCGGGACGCCACCCGGCGCGGGTGCGGGCGCTCACGGTCGCCGCGCCCGGAAGGTGTGCAGGATGTTGCGTTGCCAGCCGCCGACGGTGCGGACCTCGACGTCGACGAACCCGGCCCGGGTCAGCCGTTCGCAGAACCGCTCGACCGAGTCGAAGTCGAGCACGCTCTGCCACAGGTAGCGGTAGATCGAGCTGCGGCCCGAGGTGAGCAGGCTGAGCGGGATCACCACCAGCCAGCACACCAGGCTGAACACCCGCCGGGCGGCCGGTCGGTCGGCCACCGAGTACTCCTGGGTGACCAGGTAGCCGCCGGGCCGGATCACCGCGTGCACCGCGGCCAGCGTCGCGTCGCGGTCGGCCACGTTGCGGAACAGGTAGGCGGCCAGCACCCCGTCACGGAGCCGGCCCAGGCCCCACTCGGCGCGGCGGACGGCCACGTCCTCGGCCAGCCCGTGGTGGAAGCTCACCCCCGCCGGCCAGCTCTTGGCCGCCGCCTCGGCGAGCATCCCCGAGGAGGCGTCCACCCCGACGATCTCGACCCGGTCCGGGGCCGGGTGGCTGTCGAGCAGCGCGCGGGTCGAGGCACCCGAGCCGCAGCCCAGGTCGGCCAGCCGGAGCGAGCGTCCGGCCGGCAGCTTCTCGATCAGCGCGGTGGCCGCCTGGCGCAGGTGCCGGTGGTAGCCGGGGTTGAGCGCGACCATCAGGTCGTAGCGCCGGGCCGCCTTATCGAAGCTCTCCCGGACCCGGCCGGTGAGGCCGGGGCGGAGGTCGGTGGTCGGCACGGCCCGCGTCGGTGCGGTCATCGGGTGGCCCCTTCCTTCGGCGGGCTCCCCGGCCGCACGGTGCCCGACGGGGCAGCCTCCGGCCGGGCACGCAGGGTGCAGGTGGGCAGGCTGCCGGTGGGCAGGCTGCGGATCGGGTGGGTCACGGGCGGTGTCGACCCCTCGGACGGCGACGCTGCGGGCGGGTGCGGGCACCGGCGCACGCCGACGTCTGCTCTGGGCCGATCTCGGTGGTCCTTCCTCGCGCCGCCTCGGCGTCGCGCCGGCGGTCCCCTCTCCGTGTCGCCAGCCTAACCGGCTGGCACAGGGGTCGGCGTGAGAGCGTGGCCGGGTGACCGGTCCCGACCTGACACGCGCACAGGCAGGCGAGCAGGCAGCCGAGCTCCACCAGGACGTCGTCTGCCGGATCGTCCGCAGCGAGCTCGAGGCCGCGGTGGTGTTCCGCACCGACGCGCTGATCGGCTTCCTCGACCACCACCCGGTCTTCAAGGGCCACGTGCTGGTCTGCCCGGTCGTCCACGTCGACGACCTGCTCGACTGCCCGGACACCCTGACCGGTCCGTTGCTCGCGGCAGCCCGCGCGGTGACCCGGGCGCAGCAGCGCGCGCTCGGCGCCGAGGGCAGCTTCTCGGCGATCAACACCGTGGTCAGCCAGTCGGTGCCGCACCTGCACCTGCACGTGGTGCCGCGGGTCCGCAAGGACGGGCTGCGGGGTTTCTTCTGGCCCCGAACCCGCTACGCCGAGGGCGAGGCCGCCGACTACGCCCGCCGGCTGCGCGAGGCGCTCGACCTGTCGGCCTGAGCCGCGAGCCGCACCCTCGCGACGGGCGGACCCACCGACCGCCCGGCGACACGCACGACGGCGATCACGGGGTGCCCTGTTCGCGCGGATGATCTTGCCCTAGGGTCAGGCTGTTCGGCCGCTCTCAGGCTGGGGCAAGGAGGTCCTCATGACCCGTCTCGACGTTAACTTCGTCGACTACGGCATTCTGCTCGTCTACTTCGCGCTGGTCGTCGCGATCGGCATCCTGGCCCGCCGGGCGGTGGCCACCAGCGAGGACTTCCTGCTCTCCGGGCGGTCACTGCCTGCCTGGGTCACCGGGCTGGCGTTCATCTCGGCCAACCTCGGCGCGATCGAGATCCTCGGCATGGCCGCCAACGGTGCCCAGTACGGCATCTCGACCGTGCACTTCTACTGGATCGGCGCCGTACCCGCGATGGTCTTCCTCGGCCTCGTGATGATGCCGTTCTACTACGGGTCGAAGGTCCGCAGTGTGCCCGAGTGGCTGCGACGGCGGTTCAACCGGCCGACCCACCTCTGGAACGCGTTGACCTTCGCCGCCGCTTCGGTGCTCACCGCCGGCGTCAACCTCTACGCGCTGTCGCTGATCATCCAGGCGCTGCTCGGCTGGCCGCAGTGGGTCTCGATCGTCGTCTCGGCCGGCTTCGTGCTCGCCTACATCACCCTGGGCGGTCTGTCGGGGGCGATCTACAACGAGGTGCTGCAGTTCTTCGTGATCATCGCCGGGCTGATCCCGGTGGTGATCATCGGCCTGACCGACGTCGGCGGCTGGTCCGGGTTGGAGAGCAAGATCCGCGCGAGCCGTCTCGGCGAGCCCGGGCTGTCGTCGTGGGGCGGCACCGCGGTCGGCAGCTGGACCAACCCGCTCGGTGACTGGATCGGCATCGTGATGGGTCTGGGCTTCGTGCTGTCCTTCGGTTACTGGACGACGAACTTCACCGAGGTGCAGCGGGCGCTGTCGGCCAAGAACCTGTCGGCGGCCGAGCGGACGCCGCTGATCGGCGCCTTCCCGAAGATCTTCATCCCGGCGCTGACCATCATCCCGGGCCTGATCGCGGTGGCGGTGATCCCGAAGTTCGGCGAGGGCAACACCACCTACAACGACGCCATCCCGCTGCTGATGAACAAGTACCTGCCGAACGGCACCCTGGGCATCGCCCTGGCCGGTCTGCTGGCCGCGTTCATGGCCGGCATGGCGGCCAACGTCAGCTCGTTCAACACCGTCTTCACCTACGACATCTGGCAGACCTACATCCGCAAGCACATGCCGGACGGGTACTACCTCAACGTGGGCCGGATCGTCACGGTCGTCGGCATCGTGATCGGCATCGGGACGGCGTTCATCGCGTCGCAGTTCAGCAACATCATGAACTACATCCAGACGCTGTTCAGCTTCTTCAACGCGCCGGTGTTCGCCACCTTCCTGATCGCGCTGTTCTGGAAACGCACCAGCCCGTGGGGCGGCTTCTTCGGTCTGGTGACCGGCTTCTTCGCCGCGCTGGCCTTCCAGTACCTGATCGGTCCGAACATCGCCTACTTCTACCCGGGCGGCGACACCAGCAAGGACATCAACGCCCAGATGCTCAACTTCTACGGCGCGATCACCGCGTTCGTGGTCGACGCCGTGGTCACGGTGCTGGTCACGCTGGTGACCCCGCCGAAGCCGCTGAGCGAGCTCAAGGGCCTGATCTGGGGCGTGCCCGACCCCGACGCCGGGGACCCGCACGAGGGCCACGTCCGGCGCTGGTGGGAGTCGCCGAAGCTGCTCGGCTTCACCGCCCTCGGTCTCGTCGTCGTCCTGTCGATCATCTTCGTCTGAGCCCGACCGCCGAGAGGAGAAGCACCATGAGCGACCAGGAGACGTCCGAAGGCGTGAAGTCGGCGGCCTCGAAGCTGTTCGACATCCGCCTGCTGATCGGGGGGCTGTTCACCTTCTACGGGGTGGTCCTGATCATCTACGGGTTCGTCACCACCCCGGCCGAGATCGCCAAGGCCGCCGGGATCAACATCAACCTCTGGCTGGGCATCGGGATGCTGGTGCTGGGACTGCTGTTCCTGCTCTGGCGCCGGTTGAACCCGGACGCGAGCCACGCCGAGGCCAACCCGACCGACGACGTCAGCCGGCCGTCCGGCCGAGGGCACTGAGCACTCCGGCCAGGTTGGCGGCCGGGTCGTCGAGCGAGTCGACCCGGATCCGCGGCGCGGTCCAGGCGGCCAGCCGTTCGGCCCGTGCGGGCAGGCTGTCCCAGCTCGGTTCCATCGCGACCGGCAGGTCGCGGCGCCGGCTCTCCAGCCGCTGCCGGTGGACGTCCGCGTCGCTGCAGAAGACCTCGACCCAGGCCAGCGCGGCACCGGTCCGGTCGGCCAGTCCGGTCCACTGGGCCCGGGCCTCGGGGACGTCGTTGACGGCGTCGACGACCACTCCCGACCCCAGGCGCAGCTGGTGCTCGGCCAGCACCTCGACCACCACGTAGGCCGCGATCCCGGTCGGCTGGTCGCGGTCGATCCCGACCGCCCACATCGCCGACTCGACCGGGTCGACGCTGAGCACCGGCCAGCCCAGCGCCGCCCCGAGGTCGTCGGCCAGCCGGCTCTTCCCGGCCCCCGGCAGGCCCGCCATCACGATCAGCACCGCTCCGCTCCCCTCCCCGTCCGCTGGTGATCATGATGCAGTGCGACGATGACGGCTCGGCAGCGGGACGAGAGCCGGCGGAACGAGACGAGGAGGCGGCGGTGGCCGACGACCAGGACCAGCCCACCGAGGGCGACGAGCAGACCACGGGCGACCGACCGGAGACGACGGACGGCGGCGCTCTGGACCGGGCGCAGGAGGCAATCGACGACGCGCGGTCGGCGGTGCCGGACGCGCTGCCCTCGGACCCGCTCGAGGGCGTCTCGCAGGAGGACGAGCGGCTCACCGCCGGCGAGCAGGCGGCCGCCGAGGAGGACCCGGCCTGACCGCCCTTCGACAGGCTCAGGGCGCGGTGGGGCCGACGGGCTCAGGCACCGTGGGGGCCGACGCGACGATGCCCCGGGGACCGTTCGGTCCCCGGGGCATCGCTGTTCTCGGGCGGCCTGTGTCAGCGGCGCAGCAGCGAGCGGAGCACGTACTGCATGATCCCGCCGTTGCGGTAGTAGTCGGCCTCGCCCGGGGTGTCGATCCGGACGACCGCCTCGAAGGTCACGTCGCCGGCCTGGACGGTGACGGTCTTCGGGGTGCGGCCCTCGTTGAGCGCGGTCACGCCGGTGATCTCGAAGGTCTCCTCGCCGGTCAGCCCGAGGCTGTCGGCGCTCTCCCCCTCCGGGAACTGCAGCGGCAGCACGCCCATGCCGATCAGGTTGGACCGGTGGATCCGCTCGTAGGACTGCGCGATGACCGCCTTGACGCCGAGCAGCGCGGTGCCCTTGGCCGCCCAGTCGCGCGAGCTGCCCGAGCCGTACTCCTTGCCGGCCAGCACCACCAGCGGGGTGCCCGCGGCCAGGTAGTTGACCGACGCCTCGTAGACGCTGGTCTGCTCCCCGTCGCGGGTGAAGTCGCGGGTGACGCCGCCCTCGGTGCCCGGGGCCAGCTGGTTGCGGAGCCGGATGTTGGCGAAGGTGCCGCGGATCATCACCTCGTGGTTGCCGCGCCGCGACCCGTAGGAGTTGAAGTCGCGCCGCTCGACGCCGTGCTCGGCCAGGTAGGCCCCGGCCGGCCCGTCGGCCTTGATCGACCCGGCGGGGCTGATGTGGTCGGTGGTCACCGAGTCACCCAGCTTGAGCAGCACCCGGGCCCCGGCGATGTCGGTGACCGGCTCCGGCTCGGCGGGCATGTCGTCGAAGTACGGCGGCTTGCGGACGTAGGTCGACTGCTCGTCCCAGGCGAAGGTCTCGCCTTCCGGCGTGGGCAGCGACTGCCACTGCTGGTCGCCGGCGAAGACGTCGGCGTAGTCCTCGGCGAACATCTCCGAGCCGATCGAGCTGGCGACGAGCTCGTCGATCTCCGCCTCGGTCGGCCAGACGTCCTTGAGGAAGACCGGCTCGCCCTGCTCGTCGGTGCCCAGCGGGTCGTGGAGCAGGTCGATGTCCATCGTCCCGGCCAGCGCGTAGGCCACCACCAGCGGCGGGCTGGCCAGGTAGTTCATCTTGACGTCCGGGTTGATCCGGCCCTCGAAGTTCCGGTTGCCCGAGAGCACCGAGACCACGGCCAGGTCGGCGGCGTTGACCGCCTCGCTGACCTCGGGGATCAGCGGACCGGAGTTGCCGATGCAGGTGGTGCAGCCGTAGCCGACCAGGTTGAAGCCGATCTTCTCCAGGTACGGCGTCAGCCCGGCGCGGTCGTAGTAGTCCATGACCACCTTGGAGCCCGGGGCCAGCGTGGTCTTGACCCACGGCTTGCGGTTCAGGCCCTTCTCGACCGCCTTCTTGGCCACCAGCGCGGCGCCGATCATCACGCTCGGGTTGGAGGTGTTGGTGCACGAGGTGATCGCGGCGATGGTGACCGCCCCGTGGTCGATCTCGAACCGGGTGCCGTCCTCGAGAGTGACCGGGGTCTTCTTCGACGGCCGCCCGATCAGGGTCGGGGCGTGCTCGTGCCCGGCCGGCGCGTCCTCGCCGTTCCCGTCGTGCGACGGGGCGTCCGAGGCCGGGAAGGTCTCGGCGACCGCCTCGTCGTAGCCGTTGACGCCCTGCTCCGCGTCGTCGACGTAGGCCTTGAGCGCCTCGCGGAACCCGGCCTGGGCCTCGCTCAGCGCGACCCGGTCCTGCGGCCGCTTCGGGCCGGCGATGCTCGGCACCACGGTGCCGAGGTCGAGCTCGAGGTACTCGGAGTAGGCGGGCTCGCGGTCGTCGTCGTGCCAGAGGCCCTGCTCCTTGGCGTAGGCCTCGACCAGCGCGATCTGCTGCTCGCTGCGCCCGGTGAGCTTGAGGTAGTCGGTGGTGTGGCTGTCGATCGGGAAGACCGCGATGGTCGAGCCGTACTCGGGGCTCATGTTGCCGATGGTGGCGCGGTTGGCCAGCGGCACCTGCGAGACGCCGGGCCCGTAGAACTCGACGAACTTCCCGACCACGCCGTGCTGGCGGAGCATCTCGGTGATGGTCAGCACCAGGTCGGTGGCGGTGGCGCCCTCGGGCAGCGAGCCCGACAGCTTGAAGCCGACCACCCGCGGGATCAGCATCGAGACCGGCTGGCCGAGCATCGCGGCCTCGGCCTCGATGCCGCCGACGCCCCAGCCGACCACGCCCAGGCCGTTGACCATGGTGGTGTGGCTGTCGGTGCCGACGCAGGTGTCGGGGTAGGCCTGGGTCACGCCGCCGACCTCGCGCGGGAAGACGACCCGGGCCAGGTGCTCGATGTTGACCTGGTGGACGATGCCGGTGCCGGGCGGGACGACCTTGAAGTCGTCGAACGCGCCCTGGCCCCAGCGCAGGAACTGGTAGCGCTCCTTGTTGCGGCCGTACTCGATCTCGACGTTGCGGGTGAACGCGTCGGCGGTGCCGAAGACGTCGGCGATCACCGAGTGGTCGATCACCAGCTCGGCCGGGGCCAGCGGGTTGATCCGGCTCGCGTCGCCGCCCAGCTCGGCCATCGCCTCGCGCATCGTGGCCAGGTCGACGATCGCCGGCACCCCGGTGAAGTCCTGCATGATCACCCGGGCCGGGGTGAACTGGATCTCCTTGCTGGGTTCGGCTTCCGGGTCCCAGTCGGCCAGGGCGCGGATGTCGTCGGCGGTGATGTTCGCGCCGTCCTCGGTCCGCAGCAGGTTCTCCAGCAGCACCTTGAGGCTGTAGGGCAGCCGGTCGGCGCCCTCGACCGCGTCGAGCCGGAAGATCTCGTACGACTCGTCCCCGACCTGGAGTGTGGCCTTCGCCCCGAAGCTGTTCTCGCTCATCCGCCCTCCGCACTGTTCGCCAAAGTATCTTGACGTCAAGATATCACGCCTGTCGTCGCCGTCGAGCCTGTCACGCGCGGACCCCGGACCACCGGTGAGGCTGACCTAACCCCGACGGCGGCGGCGACGGACGCGTCCTAGGTTGGGGCCGTGCCGTCCGACCCCGCACCCGCCTGCTGCTCCCCCGGCCGCGACCCGCGCGCGCCGGTCCCGGACGGCGCCGAGCCGACGTCCGCAGCGTCCGTGGCCGGGACGCCGGCGCACCCGATCGAGCAGGTGACGGTGCCCCCCGGGACGTTCGCCATGGGCGACGCGCACGGCGACGGCCGTCCCGACGACGGGGAGGGACCGGTGCACCCGGTCGAGCTCGACCGCTTCACGATCGACGCCTCCAGCGTGACCAACGACGCCTTCGCGGCCTTCGTCGCCGCCACCGGCTACCGGACCGAGGCCGAGCGCTTCGGCTACTCGGCGGTCTTCCACCTCGTGGTCGCGGCCGACCGGGCCGACGTGATGGGCCCGGCCACGGGGACGCCGTGGTGGTACGGCGTCCGCGGCGCCGACTGGGCGCACCCGGCCGGTCCGCGCTCGTCGCTGGAGGGGATCGGCGACCACCCGGTCACCCACGTCAGCTGGAACGACGCGGTCGCCTACGCCGACTGGGCCGGGCGGCGGCTGCCCACCGAGGCGGAGTGGGAGCGGGCCTCGCGCGGTGGGCTGGAGGGCGCCCGCTACCCGTGGGGTGACGAGCTGCTCGACCACGACGGCGAGCGGCCGGCCTGGCGGTGCAACATCTGGCAGGGCCGGTTCCCGGCCACCAACAGCCGCGCCGACGGCTGGCTGACCACCGCGCCGGTGCGCAGCTACGCCCCGAACGGGTACGGCCTGTGGCAGACCGTCGGCAACGTCTGGGAGTGGTGCGCGGACTGGTACGGCCCGCGCTACTACGCCGCCTCACCGCGACGGAACCCGACCGGCCCGCGCAACGGCGACCGCCGGGTGCTCCGCGGCGGCTCCTACCTGTGCCACGACTCCTACTGCAACCGCTACCGCAACGCCGCCCGGTCGCAGAACACCCCGGACTCGTCGATGGGCAACGCCGGCTTCCGCACCGTCGCCCGGTGACCCGCGGGGTGGCGTGGGGCAGGGTCAGGGTCGCGGGGACGAGCCGCCGCGCCGGGGCCGCCGGACGGCCTGCCAGCGGATCGGCCCGACCAGCCGCGGTCCGCTGAACCGGCGCTCCAGCCGGCGCACCTCGGTGGTCAGCGGCTGGGCGACGTACTCACCGAGGATCACCCCGGCGGCCAGGGCGAGCGCGATCGAGCCGGCCAGCACCATGTTGAGGATCCCGGTGGCGACGTCCTGCGCGGGCCCGATGCCCCCGGTGGCGGCGCTGGTCCGGCCGGTGCCGACCAGGGTGAGCCCGCGGTAGATGGTCAGGCCGGGCAGCAGGGCCACCACCGAGGAGATCACGACGACCAGCGGTGGAACCCGGAACCGGCGCGCCACCGGATAGGCGACCAGCCCGACCAGGAAGGCCGCCGCGGCGACCCCGAACACCCGGCCGACCCCGACCTCGTCGAGCAGCCTCGCCAGCAGCACCGCCCCGGCGCCGAGCGCCCCGATCGGAGCCAGCACCCCCTTCCGGGCCCGGGAGGCGTAGCCGAACCCGACGGCGGCGAGCGCCGCGCCGACCACCAGCGCGACCACCGAGAGCGGGGTGTCCAGGGTCGGGCTGAGCTGCTCGACCGGGGCGCCGATCAGCCGGGCCAGCGCCAGCCCGGCCGCGACCCCGGCGATGATCCCGGCGGTGGACAGGATCACCTCGAGCAGCCGGGCGGTGCTGGTCAGGTAGTAGCCGGTCAGCGCGTCCTGGAGCGCGCCCATGAACCCGACGCCGGAGAGCAGCATCACGATGTTGGCGCTGACCACCAGCGTGGGGTCGGCGCCGAGCCCGAGATAGGACACCGCGACCGCGAAGACCATGGCCACGAACCCGCCGAGCACCTGCTGGTAGAAGGTCGGCAGCCGGCGCCGGTCGAGCAGCTGCTGGCCCTGCTCGATCACCGCCCCCGCAAGCAGCGCGGTCAGCACCACGACCAGGTTCCCGCCGAGCACCAGCGCCACCCCGGCGCACATCGCGGCCCACCCGGCGTTGACCGCCCAGCGGGACCGGCGGCGCCCGGTGCTGCCGATCCGGGTGACCCGGCGGCGGGCCTCGGCCAGGTCGAGGTCGTCGGTGAGGATGTCGGCGACCAGGTGGTCGGTGCTGGTCAGCTCGTCGAAGTCGACGGTGCGGCGCTTGACCTGCCGGATCAGCGAGGCGGACGGGCCGTCGGGCGCGGCGTAGCCCATCGACAGGCTGATGAAGGTGACGTCGATCTCGGCGTTGCGGAGGCCGAAGTGCCGGGCCAGCGAGTCCATGGTGACCGCGACGTCCGCGGCGCCGGCGCCGTTGGAGAGCAGCAGCTCGCCGGTCCGCAGGCAGAGGTCGAGCACCTCGGTGATCCGGCGCTCGGCCAGCGCCGCTTCCCGGGGGTCGGTCTCCCCGGCGTCGGGCGGGACGGGGTCGCCGACCCGCTCCGGGCCGGGCGGGTCACCCGGCGCGTCCGACCCCCTGCTCACGCCCGGACATGCTGCCAGCCGGATCGGCCGCCGGGGCCGACGGTCTCGCCCCGGGCGGGCGGGGCAGCCGTCGGTCGCCGAGCAGGGCCAGCGCCTCGAGCACGAGGAACAACACCGTGACCCCGAGACAGGTGGCGGCCACCGCGGCGCCACCGCGGACGCCCAGGTTGAGGAACGGGTAGGGGTACCAGCCGGTGGCCTGGGCCTGCAGCAGGATCACCACCAGCCAGAGGATCGGCCAGATCAGCGCCAGCCCGAGCACCCGGAGGGTCAGCCGCGGTCGCGGCCCGAAGACCAGCCAGCCGACGACGATCAGCAGCGGCGCGACCACGTGCAGCAGCTTGTCGGTGGCCCAGGCCAGCCCCTCGAGGTGCAGCAGCGGGCGGAGCAGGAACCAGTGCACCAGGCCGGTCACGGTCATCCCGAGCACCGCGTCGATCCGCACCACCCGCCAGACCGGACCGTCCCGGTCCGGGCGCAGGGCCAGGCTCAGCGCGGTGAACGCGGCCAGCAGGTTGGACTGGATGGTGAAGTAGCCGAAGAACTGCCCGAGCCGCGGCCCCAGGCCCAGCGGCTCGCTGATCAGCACCTTCGAGCCGACGAAGACCAGCACCAGCTGGACGACGATGGCGAGGAGGCCGACCGCGGCGGTCAGCGTGTGGAAGATCCGTGCGGCGCGCACCGGCCCGCCCTCAGAACGCCAGCCAGACGGCCACGACCAGCGCGACCGAGACGATGACCGGAACCAGCAGCAGACCCCACGAGCCCGGGTCGATCTCGGTCCGCGCGACCGGTCCACGGACCAGCGCGGCCAGCTCGGCGGCGCTCGGCTGCGGCGCGCGCGTCCCGGGCGCCGGATCGACCACAGGACCGATCAGCGGACCGGTCACCGGACCGACGGCCGGGGCCGGGATCCCGTCGGTCGCCGGAGCCCCCGACGGTGTCGTCCACCAGGAGGTCTGGTCGGTCTCGCGCAGCGGTCCCACGGTGCGTCTCCTTCTCGCGGGCCGGCCGGCCCGGATGCGTCCGGTCACACGCGCCACGACCGTAACACCGGATCGGCGCGCCTCCGGGGTACCGGCACAACGATTGGGTCACGAGAGATCGCTGCACGAGAGATCGCTGCACGAGGGATCGCTGCACGAGGGATCGCTGCACGAGGGATCGCTGCACGAGGGATCGAGGGGCGCCCGCGAGAACGGGTCGCGCACGCCGGGTGCTCAGTCGCGGACCAGCGTGGCGACCGCCTCGAGGTGCTGGGTCATCGGGAACAGGTCGAACGCCCGCAGCCCGGCGAGCCGGTAACCGAGCCGGGCGAAGGTGGCCAGGTCGCGGCCCAGTGCGGCCGGGTCGCAGGCGACGTAGCCGACCGCCCGCGGCCGCCGGGCGACCACCTGCTCGACCACCGCACGGCCCGCGCCGGAACGCGGCGGGTCGAGCACGACCAGGTCCCAGCGCCGGTCGAGCGGGCCGCCCCGACGTCCGAGCGCCCGGTCGACCCGACCGGCCACCAGGCGGACCGCCGGCGCCTGGTCGGCGCCGGCGGCCGCGGCCAGGTTGGCGCGCGCGTCGTCGACCGCCGCCCGGGAGGCCTCCACGCCGGCCACCGGGTCGCACCCGGCGGCCAGCAGCCCGGCGGCGAACAACCCGACGCCGCAGTAGAGATCGAGGGCGCTCTCCCCCGGTTGCGGGTCGAGCGCCGTGACCACGGTCCGCTGCAACAGCGCCGCCGCGGCCGGGTGCACCTGCCAGAAGCCCGCCGCGGCCAACCCGAACCGCCCTCCGCCGACCTCCTCGACGATCCGGCCGTCGGGCGCGCCGACGCCCCAGACCGCCGGACCGGTGCTCGGCCGGACCCCCTCGGCGGGCGCGTGCGGAGGACGGGCCAGCTCGGGCACCGCGATCCGGCAGCCCTCGGCGGGCAACGGCACCAGCTCGTGACTGCGGTGCGCGAGCATCGCCGGACGGCCCTCGGCGTCGGCGCGGTAGTGCACCCGGGTGCGCCAGCCGAGGCCCTCCCCGGGCGCGCCCGGCGGGTCGGGCAGCGCGTCGACGGTCCCCGACCAGACCGCGGCCTCGACCAGCCGGTCGACGTCGAGACCGCCGAGCCGGGTCAGCTGCTCGGCGAGCACGGCCGCCTTGAGGCGTCGCTGGGCCGCCGGGGCCGCATGCTGGAGGTCGCAGCCGCCGCAGCCGCCGGGCCCGGCCACCGGGCACGGCGGGGTGACCCGGTCCGGGTCGGGGTCGAGCACCTCGACCGCGTCGCCGCGCCAGAACCGGTCGTGGCCGGTGTCGGTGATTTGCACCCGGACCCGCTCGCCGGGCAGCGCGTGCCGGACGAAGACCACCCGGCCCTGGTGCCGGGCCACGCAGTGGCCGCCGTGGGCGACCGGGCCGACCTCGACCTCGAAGGTCGCCCCGACGCCCTCGCCGGGTGCCGCGGTCACGTGCGGGTGGTGAAGTTGCTGCGCCGCACCTGGTCGCTCAGGTCGGAGCGCTCGAAGCGCTGCTCCGCCTTGCCCGAGGAGGCCAGCAGGAAGGGCACCGAGGTGACCATCACCCCCGGGGTGAACAGCAGCCGGCCCTTGAGCCGCAGCGCGCTCTGGTTGTGCAGGATCTGCTCCCACCAGTGCCCGACCACGTACTCGGGGATGTAGACGGTGACCACGTCGCGCGGGTTCTCGCTGCGCAGGCTCTTGACGTAGTCGAGCACCGGGTTGGTCACCTCCCGGTACGGCGAGGCGACGACCTTGAGCGGAATGGACAGCCCCGCTTCCTCCCAGACCTTGGTCAGCTTCTCGGTCTCCTCGGTGTCCACGTCGACGGTGATCGCCTCGAGGGTGCTCGGCCGGGAGGCCTTGGCGAAGGCCAGCGCGCGCAGCGTCGGCTTGTGCAGCTTGCTGACCAGCACCACCGCGTGCACCCGGCTGGGCAGCATCTTGTCGGCCGTGGGCTCCCAGGCCGTCTCCTTGGCCACGTTGTCGTAGTGGCGCCGGATCAGCTTCATCAGCACGAAGATCACCACCATGGCGATGATCGCGATGTAGGCGCCCTGGAGGAACTTGCTCAGCAGCACGATGATCAGCACGGTGCCGGTCATGGTCAGGCCGATCCCGTTGATCACCCGGGAGCGGAGCATCCGGCGGCGGACCAGCGGGTCCTGCTCGGTCTTGAGCAGCCGGGTCCAGTGTCGCAGCATGCCGGTCTGGCTGGTGGTGAAGGAGACGAACACCCCGACCACGTAGAGCTGGATGAGCGCGGTCACCTGGGCGTCGAAGCTGACGATCAACACGATGGCGAAGAAGGCCAGCAGCACGATGCCGTTGCTGTAGGCCAGCCGGTCGCCGCGGGTGTGCAGCTGGCGCGGCAGGTAGCCGTCCCGGGCCAGGATCGAGCCGAGCACCGGGAAGCCGTTGAAGGCGGTATTGGCGGCCAGGAACAGGATCACCGCGGTGGCGGCGACCACGAAGATCACGCCCGGGGTGAAGCCGGAGAACACCGCGTGCGCGAGCTGGCCGATCGCGGTCTGCTCGACCACGTCGACCCGGCGGCCGTCGAGCGTGTAGTGCGAGTAGGGCGCGTCGACCAGCTTGAGCCCGGTCAGGTTGGCCAGGGTGATGACGCCGAGCAGCATGGTGATGGCCACCACGCCGAGCAGCAGCAGGGTGGTGGCGGCGTTCTTGCTCTTCGGCTTCTTGAAGGCCGGGACGCCGTTGGAGATGGCCTCGACCCCGGTCAGGGCCGCACAGCCCGACGAGAACGTCCGCGCCAGCAGCGCGACCATGAAGAAGCCGGTCATCGCGGTGTAGCGCGGGTCGCCCTGCACCCCGTACTTGGCGCTGTCGGCGGTCACCTGGTCGCCGAGCACGAAGATCCGGAACAGCCCCCAGCCGGTCATCAGCAGCACGCCGGCCATGAAGCAGTAGGTCGGGATGGCGAACAGCGTGCCCGACTCGCGGACGCCGCGGAGGTTGAGCGCCATCAAGATCAGCACCGCGACCGAGGCGATCAGCGCCTCGTGGCCGTCGATGAACGGCAGCACCGCCTTGGCGTTCTGCACCCCCGAGCTGATCGAGACGGCCACCGTGAGCACGTAGTCGACCAGCAGCGCGCTGGCCACGGTCAGCCCGGCGTTCGGCCCGAGGTTGACCGTGGCCACCTCGTAGTCCCCGCCGCCGGAGGGGTAGGCGTGGACGTTCTGCCGGTAGGAGGCGACGACCACCAGCATCACCACCGCGACGGCGATGGCGATCTTCCAGCTGAAGGCGAACCCGGCTGCGCCGGCCAGCGACAGGGTCAGCAGGATCTCGTCGGGGGCGTAGGCCACCGAGCTGAGCGCGTCCGAGGCGAAGACCGGGAGGGCGATCCGCTTGGGCAGCAGCGTCTCGCCCAGCTGGGCGCTCCGCAGCTTGCGACCGATCAGCAGTCGCTTCGCCGCGTCGGACAGGCTCACGAGCCGAAACTCTAGCCCGCGCGAGGACGCGCGAAGGACAACGGCCGTCGCCCCGTAGTAGCGTCGCCCCACCGGCCGCCCGCGGCCGGGAGCCGTGATGTGGGAACCGCCCGAGGACCGCCCGCCGACCGCCCCAGGAGGGCCCGAGTGCACATCGTGATCATGGGCTGCGGCCGGGTCGGCTCGACCCTGGCCCGCGGCCTCGAGAAGCGCGGCCACACGGTCGCGGTGATCGACGTCAACGTCGAGGCGTTCCGCCGGCTCGGGCCGGACTTCGACGGGCAGACGGTCAAGGGCGTCGGGTTCGACCGCGAGGTGCTGGTGGAGGCCGGGATCGACAAGGCGACG
>NZ_JACGWT010000003.1 GCF_014137855.1 Microlunatus kandeliicorticis | reverse complement strand
CGACCGCAGTGGCGCCGACCTGGTGCTGCTCGACCTGATGATGCCCGGGATGCCGGGGACCGAGGTGTGCCGGCAGCTGCGGGCCCGCGGGAACGTCCCGGTGATCATGCTGACCGCACGCGACTCCGAGGTCGACAAGGTGGTGGGCCTCGAGCTGGGCGCCGACGACTACGTCACCAAGCCGTTCAGCCACCGCGAGCTGGTGGCCCGGATCCGCGCCGTGCTGCGCCGGGGCCAGGACGCCGAGCTGCTGCCCGACGTGGTCGAGTCGGCCGGCGTCCGGATGGACGTCGAGCGGCACGAGGTGTCGGTCAACGGCGAGCCGATCCGGCTCGCGCTCAAGGAGTTCGAGCTGCTCGAGATGCTGCTCCGCAACGCCGGCCGGGTGATGACCCGCGGCCAGCTGATCGACCGGATCTGGGGTGCGGACTACGTCGGGGACACCAAGACCCTCGACGTCCACGTGAAGCGGCTCCGGACCAAGATCGAGCCGGACCCCGCCAACCCGAGGTTCCTGATCACCGTCCGCGGGCTCGGGTACAAGTTCGAGGGCTGACCCGGGCTCGGCGGTCGGTCGAGGAAGCGGTCAGTCGAGGAACTGGTCGGTCGAGGGAGTGGTCAGTCGAGGAACCTCTCGAGCAGCGGCACCAGCAGGTCGGTGCGGTGGGTGGCCTGCATGTGGGTGGTGCCGGGCAGCACGGCCAGCTGTGCACCGGGGATGAGCTGGGTCATCAGCTCGCCGTGCGCGACGGTGACGAAGTCGTGGTCGCCCTGGACGACCAGCACCGGCGCGCTGATCCCGGCCAGCTGCTCGTCGCTCCAGCCGACCAGGTCGGCGTTCGAGGCGGACAGGGTGGCGAGGAAGTCGTCGAAGTGGTCGGGGTGCGGCGACAGCCGCCGGTAGGTCTGCTGCATGCCGGCGAAGTCGTCGGCCGTCGGCATCCGGGTCGAGGTGGCGAAGGCGGCCGAGTCGCTGAGGTCGGCGTGCATCCCGTCCGGCCGGACCGACCCGGAGATCGGGACCACCGACAGCAGCCGATCGCCGTGGCTGACCGCGAGCTCGAGCGCGACCGCGGCCCCCATGCTGTGCCCGACGACGTGCGCGCGGTCGATGCCCAGGTGGTCGAGCAGGGCGACCACGTCGCCGGCCGAGGCGGCCGGGGTGACCGAACGTCCGGTGTCGTTGGTCCGGCCGTGCCCCTGCAGCTCGGGGGCGATCACCCGGTGCCGCCGCCGGAGCGCGGGGATCAGCTCGGCCCAGGCCAGGTCGATCGACAGCATCCCGCCGTGCAGCAGCACCACCGGTCCGCCGCTGGGGCGCTCGCCCGGCTCGCCCGTGGGTTCCCAGACGGCGTGGAACAGGTGCAGGTCGTCGAGGTCGAGGTAGCCGGTGCTGGTCGGCTCGGGCGTGGCGCTGGGCGTCGTGGTCATGTCGGGTGGGACCGCCGCCGGAGCAGGAAGTCATCGGGGTCCGGGGCGGCGTCGCGCGGCCGCTAGGGTGACCCGCGTGACCGGCGACATCACCGTGTTCTCGGGTTCGGCCCACCCTGCGTTCGCCGAGGAGATGTGCCAGATCCTCGGGGTCGAGCTCTCCCCGTCGCGGACCACCCGGTTCAGCAACGACTGTCTGCAGACCCAGCTGCGGGCCAACTGCCGCCAGCGCGACGTCTACATCGTCCAGCCGCTGGTGCAGCCGGTGCAGGAGAACCTGGTCGAGCTGTGCCTGATGCTCGACGCGGCCCGCGGCGCCTCGGCCGCGCACATCACCGCGGTCATCCCGCACTTCGCCTACGCGCGGTCGGACAAGAAGGACGCCCCCCGGATCTCGATCGGCGCCCGGCTGGTCGCCGACATGCTGGCCACCGCGGGTGCCAGCCGGGTCATCACCATGGCGATGCACTCCCCGCAGGTGCACGGCTTCTTCTCGGTCCCGGTCGACCACCTGAGCGCGGTCCGCGAACTGGCCGGGCACTTCGCCGGCCGCGACCTGTCCAACACCGTGGTGGTCTCGCCCGACCTCGGCAACGCCAAGGTCGCCTCGCAGCTGGCCCGGCTGCTCGGGACGCCGGTGGCGGCCGGGTCCAAGCGGCGGCTGGCCGACGACAAGGTGGTGATCGACAACATCGTCGGGGACGTGGCCGGCAAGGACGTCATCGTGCTCGACGACGAGATCGCCAACGCGGGCACGATCGTCGAGATCCTGGCCCGGTTGCGCGCGGTGGGGGTCGGCTCGATCGCCATCGCCTGCACCCACGGTCTGTTCACCGGGCCGGCCGTCGAGCGGCTCAAGCAGGAGCCGGGCGTGGACGAGATCGTCACCACCAACACCGTGCCGCTGCCGCCGGAGAAGCAGCTGCCGACGATCGTGACCCGTTCGGTGGCCCCGTTGTTCGCCGAGGCCGTCCGGCGGATCCACTGCGGCGAGTCGGTCAGCAGCCTCTTCGGCGACGAGGTGACGGTCGGCTGAGCGCCGCCCCCGGGCTCAGCTCGAGGAGGACGCCGACGGCGCCGGCGACGGGCTGACCGTCTGGTAGTTCGGCAGGTTGCCGTCGACCACCGGTGCGTTGATGGTCTTCGACCCTGCCTTGGAGAAGGTCAGGGTCATCGCGATCGTCCGGCCGGGCACCAGGTCGGTGCTGGTCACCGGGATCTCGGTCCGGTCGGTGAGGATCACCAGGTTGTTGTTGGCGAAGGCCACCGGGTCGCTGATCGTGGCGGTGATCGCGCTGCCGTCGGAGCCGTCGGGCAGCACCACCTTCCCGGTCACACCGGTCAGGGCGTCCGAGCCGCCGGTCTGCAGGCTGGCCGAGAGGAAGCCCGAGCCGTCCTGGCGGCTGATGACCATGAGGCCGCGGACCAGCACCGTGTCGTTGTCCGGCTGGCCGTTCGCGCCGAGACCGACGTCGGTGTTGACCCCCTCGGCGGGCGTGTACGGCTGCAGGGTCTGGGCGTCGAAACCGCAGGCGGCGGCGGCGAGCAGCGTCAGGCCGGACGCCAGCAGGGCGGCCCGCCGGGTCAACCGACGGACCGGTCGGCTGCGCTCCGCGCGCATGGTCTGCATCACCGTGGTCGACTCCTCACCGGCCTGGGCTGCGGTTCTCGCAGTCCCGCGTTCTGGGCTCGCTGGCAGCCTAGCGAGTAGCGCACACTGGACGTAGTTCCGACCCGTGAACCGGGACCCGGAAGCGGCTCCGGGGGCCCGTCGCGAGCCTCAGGGAAGACCCTGAGAGCGTGCTAAACTTGGTTCCCTCGAAAGGGGTAGAACAACATATGACCTTCACAGTCGGCGAAACGGTGGTGTACCCCAATCACGGGGCGGCCGTCATCGAGGACATCGAAACCCGCCAGATCAAGGGCGAGGACAGGCTCTATCTCGTACTGCGCATCGTCGGTCAGAACGACCTGGTGGTTCGCGTACCGGCGTGCAATCTGGATCTGGTCGGCGTTCGTGACGTCGTCGACGCCGACGGACTCGAGCGGGTCTTCGGCGTCCTGCGCGCCCCGCACACCGAGGAACCGACCAACTGGTCGCGACGCTACAAGGCGAACCTCGAGAAGCTGCACTCGGGCAACGTGATGAAGGTGGCCGAGGTCGTGCGCGACCTGTGGCGCCGGGAGCGCGAGCGTGGCCTGTCCGCCGGCGAGAAGCGGATGCTGGCCAAGGCGCGGCAGATCCTGGTCTCCGAGCTCGCGCTGGCCGAGCGCGTCGAGGAGGACAAGGCCGAGGTGCTGCTCGACGAAGTTCTCGCCTCCTGAGCCAGCCGGTCCGCCGCACGGCAGACGATCGCACCGAGCACCCTGGGTCCCGACGGGCCCAGGGTGTTTCGCGTCCCCGGGACGCGGTGGCGCGGTTCGCCGCAGTGGTGGTGGCGGCGGGGTCCGGCACCCGGTTGGGTGCGGTGGCGCCCAAGGCTCTGCTCGAGCTCGGCGGCCGAGCGCTGGTCGACCGGGCGGTCGCGCTGATGGCCGAGTGCGGGGCCGACCCGGTGGTGGTGGTCGTGCCCGCCGCGCACCGCGAGGAGTTCGCGGCGGCGCTCCGTGGACGGGCCGTGACGCTGGTCGACGGCGGGGCGGAGCGGCAGCAGTCGGTGCTCGCCGGCCTCGACGCGATCACGGATCCGGCGCCGCCAGTGGTTCTCGTCCACGACGCGGCCCGTCCGCTGGTGCCGCCGGACGTCGTGGAGCGGGTGGTGGGTGCGGTCGAGGCCGGAGCGCGCGCGGTCATCCCGGTGGTGCCGGTCACCGACACCGTCCGCCGGGTCGACGGCGACACGTCGGAGCTGCTCGACCGGTCCCGGCTGCGTGCGGTCCAGACCCCGCAGGGGTTCGATCGCGTCACGCTGGTCGGGGCGCACCGACGGTACGCGGCGACCCCGGTGACCGACGACGCGACGCTGTGCGAGCTGGCCGGACACCCCGTGGCGCTGGTCGACGGCTCGACGGACGCGCTCAAGATCACCCATCCGTTCGACGTGTTGGTGGCCGAGGCGCTGCTGGCCCGTCGGGCGAACATCCCGACCGAGAGCGAGCAGAGCGTGGGAGACGTCCGTGGCTGACCTGCGGACCGGGATCGGCGTCGACGTGCACCGGCTGGTCGCCGGACGTCCGATGGTGGTGGCCGGGGTGCGGTTCCCCGACGAGACCTCGGGGCCGGAGGGGCACTCCGACGGGGACGTGGCGGCCCACGCGGTCTGCGACGCCCTGCTCGGGGCCGCCGGGCTGGGCGACCTCGGCGCGGTGTTCGGCACCGACCGGCCCGAGTGGTCCGGTCGTCCCGGCGTCGACTTTCTGGTCGAGACGGCCCGGCTGGTCGCGGCCGCCGGCTTCGTGATCGACAACGCGGCGGTTCAGGTGATCGGCAACCGCCCCAAGATCGGACCGCGTCGCTCCGAGGCGGAGGCAGCCCTGGGCGCCGCGGTCGGTGCCCCGGTCTCGGTCAGCGGCACCACCACCGACGGCCTGGGCCTGACCGGACGCGGCGAGGGCATCGCCGCCATCGCCACCGCGCTGATCCACCGCGACTGAGGGTCGCTGCCCTGAACCCGGGTCGGTGCCCTGAGCCCTGAGCGCCGGAGTGCGAGCTACTTCTTCTTGCTCTTGTTCTTCTTGGCGCCCTTCTTGCCGAGCTCGGACTGCGCGGCGGACGACGTACGGGGGTTCTTCTTGCCCTCCTTGGCCGCCTTGGCGTTCGCCTTCTTCGCGGTCTTGCTGCCCTTGCCCTTGGTCTCAGCCATGCGAGTCATTACGGCCGGCCGGGCAGCCGGGTTGCGCCGACCGGGAAATAGTGCGGCTCGATCACTCGAAGCCGGCCCCGGAGGCTCGGTCGGGCGGTCGAGCCGCAGGATCTACCGGGTCAGCGGGTCAGCCGCGGGCTCGCGGTGAAGGTGTTGCACTTGCCGACCTCGGAGGTGCCGAGCCCGACCTTGCCCCAATAGAGCCGGCTGGCGGCCAGACCGTGGTTGCCGACGATGTTCGGCTTGCCGCTCAGGGTGTCGTCGCCGATGGCCACGTAGGTGGCCTCGATGTCGGGCACGTCGGCCTGCTTGATCTTCTGCGACTCGGACACGGCGCGCAGGTACATCCCGGAGAAGCAGTCGGCCTGGGTCTCGAGGTTGCGGCTGTACTGCAGGTCGGTCGACTCGTCGCCGCTCTGCTGGCCGAGCGCCTTGGCCGAGATCAGGATCCCGGTCCGCGCCTGCAGGGCGTGACCGAACTCGTGCGCCATCACCAGGTCGGGGCCGTAGCGGGTCTTCTTCACCGCGGGGACGCCCTCAGCCAGCTTGTTGCTGAAGTAGACCTGCTGGTCGGCACCGCAGTAGAAGGCGTTGATCCCCGACTTGCCGCACTTGGTGGTGATCGAGGTCGAGTAGATCGTCACGGTCGGGCGCACCAGGGTCCACTTCGCGGCGGTCACCGGCGGGTTCCAGACCCGCATCAGGCAGCCCATCAGGTCCTCGAAGTGGCTCTTGAGCTGGGCGTCGGACTGCGCGTCGATGTCGCTGATCGGGGTGGTGTCGCAGCGCACCGGGATCGGCGCGGTCTGGGCGTAGAACGGGTTCTGGCTGACCAGCGCGCGGGCCTCGCTGTAGGTCTGCGGCTCGGGCAGCGGCGGCGGGTCCTTGTCCGGGGGCGGCGGCTGGTAGTTGTCGTTCTGGTAGGCGACGTCGTTCGAGCTGCCGCCGGTGCTGAAGCTGGTGATCACCCAGCCGACGATGGCCAGCACGGCCAGCGAGACCATCACCATGAGCACCCGCTGGAGCGGGTTCTGCCGTCGCCGCGGCGGGGGAGCGCCGGGTCCGCCGGACCAGGCCGGCTGCCAGCCGGGCTGCTGCTGCGGGCGGTAGCCACCGCCGCCCCAACCGCCACCTGATCCCCACTGCTGGCTCACGCGCGTAACCATAACCTCCGGTCGGGGCCACGCCAGGGCGGCGCGGATCGACCCGAGCCTGGGACCCCGCTGTGACAAGATGACCGCGTCCGCGCCGACCCGCCCTCCCGGCCGGGACAGAAAGGCTCCTCGTGCAGCACGTCGCCGACGACCGTTCCCGCGGCCCGCTCAGCCCGGCCGCCGACGCCCGGCCCGGCCGCGCGGGACGTACCCGGCGCTCGGTGCTCGGTCGCACCGCGGCCACCGGAGCCATGATCATCGGTGCGGCGGCCCTGCCGCTGCTCACCGCCCTGCCCGCCGAGGCGGCCCCCGCGGCCAGCGCGGTCGCGGTCGACGCCGGCGTGGCCAAGGACGGCACGGTCACCGCCAAGGAGACCATCACCTTCGACGGGACCGCCCCCGACACCCTCAGCCAGCGGTTCGAGAACCGCGAGAACCTGCTCGGTGACCGCCGCTACGTCCAGACGGTCAGCGGCGTCACCGCCACCTCCGGCGGCAAGCAGCTCACGGTCCGCACCGACGACACCGCGCAGTACTCGACGATCACGGTCGACACCGCCGGCGTCAGCGGTCCGGTGGTGATCAGCTACACCACGGTGGGCGCGGTGATCAGCACCGCCGACGGCCCGACGCTGCACTGGCGGGCGTTGCAGGGATTGTCGGTCCCGGCGTCCAACGTCACCGCGAACGTCCGGATCCCCACCACGCCGACCTTCGTCCGCTGCACCGCGGGCGCCCCGAACTCCACCGTGCCGTGCGACACCGCGGCCGGCGGCACCGAGGACTCGCAGACGCCGACGTTCGGCGAGACGACCCTGGGTCAGGGCCAGGTGCTGGCCGTGGAGATCGGGTTCCCGACCAACGCGGTCAGCGTCAACGAGAAGATCACCTACCGCTGGACCGTCGCCCGCGCGTTCTCGGTCAAGCCGCTCCCGCTCGGTCTGGCGCTGGGGCTGCTGGTGCTCGGCGGTCTCGCCCTGGTGTTGCTGCACCGGCGCGCCGGCCGGGACGCGAGCGCCCGCGGCGACGTCGTCCGGGCCGGGGAATTCGCTCCGGTGGGGGCGGGCGAGAGCGAGTTCCGGGTGCTCAGCGACATCCGGCCCGGCCACGTCGGCACCGTGGTCGACGAGCGGGTCGACCCGATCGACATCACGGCCAGCCTGCTCGACCTCGCGGTCCGCGGTCACCTGCTGATCACCGAGCTGCCGCGCGAGAGCGAGTACGGCCGCACCGACTGGCTGCTCCGCCGGCTCGACGGCCCCGACGACCTGCGGCCGTTCGAGAGCACCCTGCTCGACGCGACGGTCGCCCGCGGCGACGAGGTCCGGGTCTCCGAGATCGGCTCGCGGGTGCACGGCTCGGTCGGCGCGGTCCAGGACGCGCTCTACGACGAGGTGGTCGCCAACGGCTGGTACGAGCGCCGCCCGGACGCCACCCGCAGCCGGTGGACCACGTGGGGCATCGCCGCCATCGTCGCCGCCGTGGTGGTCACCGTGCTGCTCGCCGCGTTCACCACCTTCGGCCTGACCGGCATCGTGCTGATCGTGCTCGCCCTCGGCCTGGTCTTCGTCGGCCAGGAGATGCCGGCCCGGACCGCCCGCGGAGCGGCGCTGCTGGCCGGGCTCGGCGCACTGCGCTCGGACCTGCTCACCCACCCGACCAACCAGATGCCGAAGGGTCGCGAGCTCCGCGAGCTGTCCGAGGTGCTGCCGTACGCGGTGGTGCTGGGCGGCGCCGAGCGCTGGCTCGACGCGATCGTCGCCGCCGACGACGACGCGGACGCCGACCCCGAGGACCTCAGCTGGTACCACGGACCCGACACCTGGCACCTGCGCCATCTGCCCGAGTCGCTGCGCAACTTCGTCACCACGGTGACCGGGAGCCTGTTCTCCCGCTGACCCCCGCCCGGCGCATCGGCCGACGGCGCCGATCGCGAAGATGGCTGCATGGCTCAGCGCAGGCGGTGGCTCTTCGGTGATCAGCTCGGGCCGCACTTCCTCGACGGCACCCGGCAGAAGGTGCTGATGATCGAGTCGAAGCGGGTGTTCGCGCGCCGCCGCTTCCACCGGCAGAAGGCGCACCTGATCCTCTCGGCGATGCGGCACCGTGCCGACGAGCTGGGCCGGCGCTGCGACTACCGGCGCACCGACACCTTCCGCGAGGCGCTCGACAGGATCGACGAGCCGCTCGACGTCTGCCAGCCGACCTCGTGGGCCGCACTGCACTTCTGCGACCAGCTGGCCACCGAGCGCGACCTCGAACGGCTGCCGGCCCGCGGGTTCGCCACCGCCCGGCAGGACTTCGCTGCCTGGGCCGACGGGCGCCAGGGCAAGCGGCTGCTGATGGAGGACTTCTACCGCGAGGCCCGCGCGCGGCTCGACGTGCTGATGGAGGGCAGCGAGCCGGTGACCGGGCAGTGGAACTACGACCACGACAACCGCGAACCGCCGCCCCGGGCCGACACGCTCGGGCTGCCCGAGCCGTACTGGCCGACCGAGGACGCGATCGACGACGAGGTCCGCGCCGACCTCGACGCCTGGGAGGCCGAGGGGTCGGTGAGCTTCGTCGGCCAGGACGCCCCGCGGACGTTCGCCGCCACCCGGCGCGAGGCGCTGGCCGCGCTGCACGACTTCGTCGAGCACCGGCTGCCGACCTTCGGCACCTACGAGGACGCCATGCTCCGGGAGGACCGGTGGATGTCGCACTCGATGCTGTCCGCCCCGCTGAACCTCGGGCTGCTCGACCCGCTCGAGGTGGTCCGGGCCGCCGAGGACGCCTACCGCGAGGGCCACGCGCCGATCGCGGCGGTGGAGGGGTTCGTCCGTCAGCTGATCGGCTGGCGCGACTACATCTGGAACCTCTACTGGTGGTTCGGCGAGGACTACCGTGACCGGAACAAGCTCAACCAGCGCCGTCAGCTTCCCGACTGGTTCGCCGACCTCGACCCGAGCGGCACCGACGCCGCCTGTCTGCAGAACGCGGTCGGCTCGGTCGCCGAGACCGGTTGGGCGCACCACATCCCGCGGCTGATGGTGCTCGGGAACTACGCGCTGCAGCAGGGCTGGAAGCCGCAGGCGGTGCTCGACTGGTTCCACCGCAGCTTCGTCGACGGCTACGACTGGGTGATGGTGCCGAACGTGATCGGGATGAGCCAGCACGCCGACGGCGGCCAGCTGGCCACCAAGCCCTACCTGTCCGGGGGCTCGTACATCAACAAGATGAGCGACTTCTGCGGCAGCTGTCGGTACGACCCCAAGAAGCGGGTCGGGGAGGACGCCTGCCCGTTCACCGGCGGCTACTGGCGGTTCCTGCACAAGCACCGTGAGCGGTTCGCCGGCAATCACCGGATGGCCCAGGCGATCCGCGGGCTCGACCGGCTCTCCGACCTCGACGAGCTGCTCGCCGAGGGCTGAGGACGTGCCCCGTCAGCGCGGCTGGCGGGCCACCCAGCTGCGACTGCGGGCCAGCACCGGCCAGCTGTCGACGACCTTGCGGCTCTTCGCGGTGAAGCTGGCGTAGCGCTTGGTGGTGAACCGGCTGATCACCGCCACCTCGCCGGAGCCGAGGTAGTCGAGCGCGATCCGTTGCCAGGCCGGGTTGTTGATCCGCGCCCGCTGCCTGCCGTTCACCAGCCGGTCGTAGGTGTAGCCGCCGAGGTCGACGACCAGTCGGCAGCCGCGTTCGAGGTCCGGGCTGAGCCGGTCGAGCATGATCAGCGTCGTCGGGTCGTCGGCGGTCACGCAGCCCCCGACCGCACGCACCGGTTCGAGCGCGCGCGACGGGAAGGTGCTGCCGAAGGTGACCGGCGCCTGACCGGCGATCATCGCGACCACGGTGAGCCCGGCGACCGCCGCGCCGGTGCGGCGGAGCACCCGGGAGGACAGCGTGAGCGCCGAGGCGGTGGCGGTGCCGATCACCAGCGCCGCGGTCGGGGCCACCAGGGCGGGGTAGTGCGAGATCCAGCTCGGCACGTTGAGCAGGAAGACGACCAGGGCGAGGTGTCCGATCGCCGCCACCCGGCCGAACGGCAGCCGGCAGGCCAGCGCGAGGGCGACCAGCCAGGCGAGCCCGACCAGCACCACCAGCGGGACCGGGGCCCCGCCGGGCACAGCGCCGAGACCCTCCAGGTCACCGAACCGGAGCAGCAGCGAGGTGTTGAACGGGTTCCGGCCGGTCTGGTCGAGCACGACGTAGCGCCACATCAGCCGGGGCACCTGGAGGAAGAAGGGCAGATAGACCGCGCAGCCGGCGACGGTGATCCCGATCGCCACCAGCACGGCCCGCCGGACACCGGCCCGGAACAGCACCCACAGCCCGACCAGCCCGAGCGGCACCACGCCCCAGATCTTGAGGGTCGGCAGCAGGCCGAGCACGACGCCGACGGCCAGCCACGGCACCGGGCGGTGCCAGCCGAGCACCTGCGGCCGGGTCGGCTGCCGGCTGACGATCAGCACCGCGACCAGCAGCAGCACGGTCTGGGTCTGCTCGATCACCAGCGTGTGCCCGGCGGTGACCGCCGGGTAGTACAGCGCGACGAACAGCCCGCCGACCAGTCCCCCGATCCGGTGCAGCCGCCACAGGATCGCCACCACCAGACCGGCCGCGACCCCGCCGAGCAGGAACCAGAAGAGGCGGGCGACCAGGAACCCGGTGCTGTCGCTGGTCAGCGAGCCGAGCAGGGCGAACGGGCTCAGGGTCAGCACGATTCCCGGCGGGTGCAGCAGCAGGAAATCGCGGTAGGGCAAGCGGCCGTGGACGAGGCCGGACGCCGCGGCGAAGTAGACCCCGTCGTCGTACATGCCCACCCCGAGCAGGCCGCCGCTGCGCAGGTCGCCGATCATCGGAGCCAGCGTCCCCACCAGCCCGGCCAACAGGATCGCCGGCCAGGGCCGGCGGAGGTACCGCGGACCGGCTGGGTCGGCCGGCGCGGCGGCGGCGGCCGGGATCGTCGTCACGTGAGGGTCTCCTCGGCGCCGCCGTTCGGTCGGGCGGCGTGGTCGGGGACCTCAGGCTACGGGGAGGTCGCTGAGAACCGTCGGACGCGAGCGATGGCTCTCAGCGCAGGTTCTGCAGCCGGTAGCCGTGCTCGCGGCACTGGTCGATGATCAGCTTCTTGGTGTCGGCGGACGCCTCGGACGGGCGGTCGGACCGGAGCAGGCCCAGCGCGGCGTCGACGAACCGGGTGCTGTCGGCGTCGAGCCGGACGTTCTGCTTGAGCCCCTCGAGCCCGGCGACGGCGGCCTGGTTGGCGATCGAGCCGCCCGCGGTGACCGCGTCGACGGCCGGGCAGCCCAGCCGGTACGCGTCCGCGGCGGTGAGCCCGCTGCCGGTACCGGTGTCGCCGGTGCCGCCGGTCGAGGCGCACCCGGCGACGGCCGCGGTCACCCCGACCGCGACGACCAGCGCTCCGATCGTCCGTCGCAGCCCGAGCGAGTTCATTCCTCGAGTGTAGGAAGCCGGCGCCGGGCGTCCACAGCCTCGACCGGCGGGTCCAGGGGCGACCCAGGGCGGTCCCAGGGAGGTCCCAGACGCCGGGGCACTCAGCCGGGCCGGAAGTTCTCCTCGCTCGCGGTCGCGACCTGAGCCTCGGCCAACCGCCGGACTGCCAGCAGCACCGGCTCCATCAGCACCGACCCGAGCACCATGTAGCGGACCGCCTCGGACAGCGAGGTCCGGGGGACGTGGGCGATCTCGATCTCGGCGACCGCGTGCATCGCCGCGGCGTACCGGTCGAGGACGCCGTCGGGGATCTCGAACCCGGCCGCGTCGACCGCGGCCAGCGCGCCGGCCAGCCGGCGCAGCGGGGCGTCGTAGCCCTCCTCGCAGGTCCACCCCCACTGCTCGACCAGCGTGCGGGTGCTCCGTTCGCGTGCCGGGTCGACGGCGTCGGTCGGGGTGAGCAGCTGCTGGACGGCACCGAACACCTCGGCGACCTCGCCGGGTGGGTGGTCGATCAGCGCCAGCACCTGACGGGTGGAGTCGATCGACAGCCCGACGCCGGTGACCAGCGCGCGGACCAGTCGGAGGCGCTCCAGGTGGGCGTCGGCGTACCGCGCCTGGGTGGCCGAGGTGAGCTCGCCCGGGGGCAGCAGTCCCTCCCGCAGATAGAACTTGACCGTCGCCACCGGCACGTCCGCGCGCCGCGACAGCTCGGAGATCCGCACCGCTTGACATTAGCAAGTGGCACTCTCCAATATTGGGGAGAAGCACTATCCAATCAACGGGTGTCGAGGAGTCGGGATGAGCAGCACGGGGGGATCGGCCAGGCGGCCGACACGGATGACGCACCACCACGACGGCGAGCTGGTGGTGTTCCTGATCGGCATGCGGATCCGCAAGCCGTGGCGGCCCGACCTGTGGCTGCCGGTCTTCGGCGACATGCCCAAGATGCTGGCCGAGCTGGCCCGCGACCCCGACAGCGGGCTGCTGGGTTCGCGGATGGTCTTCGACCCCCGTGGTCCGTGGCTGGTGCAGTACTGGAGCTCGGTGGACAAGCTCTACGCCTACGCCTCACAGCCCGACGCCCAGCACCGCCCGGCCTGGAGCCGTTACAACCGGCGCGCCCGCCGGCACCCGGACGCGGTCGGGGTCTGGCACGAGACCTTCGTGGTCGACCGCGCCGAGTCCGTCTACGTCGGGATGGAGCCCGACGGCCTGGCCCGGGCCACCGAGATGGTCCCGGTCACCGCGCGGCTCGACCGGGCCCGCGACCGGATCGCCTGAGCCGCCCGGGTTTCCGCCGCGCCCACTCCGATCCTCGACCGTTGCGGGGCGCAAAGGTGGGCGGGTCGGTACGGTCGTCGGGTGGCTGCGCACGCCGAGGAGTCCCCGCGGGACCGGTTCGTCACCGTCTACGGGTTCCGGCCGGTGCTCGCCGCGCTCGACGACGCGGCCCTCGAGGTCGACAAGGTGCTGATCGCGGAGGGTTCGCGGAGCCCATCGGTCCGCGAGATCGAGGCCGCCGCCCGGCGCCGTGACGTCCCGGTCCGCCGGGTCCCGCCGATGCGGGTCAAGGTGCTGGCCGGCAACGGCAAGCACGACAACGGCGTGCTGGCCGACGTCGTCGCGCCGCGGATGCGGACGCTCGCGGCGGCGCTCGAGGAGCCGCCCTACCGGCGGCCCGGCACCGTGCTGGTGCTCGACGGGGTGCGGACCCCGGCCAACGTCGGGATGCTGCTCCGGACCGCGACCGCGGCCGGGGTCGGCGGCGTGGTGGTGCCGCACCGGGGCACCGCCGGGATCGACCCGCTGGTGGTCAAGGCCTCGGCCGGGGTGGCGTTCCACGCCCCCGTGCTGCGGAGCGACACCAGCCTCGACGCCGTCGAACGGCTGGTGGAGAGCGGCTACGCCGTGCTCGGGCTCCGCGGCGACGCGGACACGTCGCTGTTCGACGCCCCGCTGGAGGCGCCGCTGGCCCTGGTGCTCGGCAGCGAGACCGACGGGGTGACGCCCGCGGTGGCCGAGCGGCTCACGGGGTGGTTGTCGATCCCGATGCCGGGAGCGGTGGAGTCGCTCAACGTGGCCAGCGCGGGCGCGGTGGTCTGCTTCGAGCTGGTGCGGCGAGGTCTCGTGCACTGAGCCGTGAACTGAGCCGTGCACTGAGCCTGTCGAAGTGCGGGGCGTACGCGCACTGAGCTTGTCGAAGTGCTGGCGTCGCCCCCGTCGCCCGGAGCGGGGAGGGGTGTCCCGCCCACCTCGCGGAGCGGCTCACCAGTGTGCCCGCGACGCAGTCCACGACCGCTCCGCTCGGAACGCCCGACCACACCCCGACACCCCTCCCCGCCCCGGGCGACTCTGTGGTCGCGTCGCGGTCCTGGGTGGGTGGCCGGGCACCGCACTGCGTGCGGGCTGCCGCTCCGGGGTGATGCCGGGGTGCTGGCAGGTGCGGACGGTTCCTAGAGCTCGAGGCCCGGGTAGAGCGGGTTGGCGTCGAGCAGCTCGGCCGCGGCGGCCTTGGTCGCCTCGGCGACACCGGGAGCCAGGGTGTACTTGGCCTTGCCCGGGGCGCCGGAGGCGGTGGTGGTCGGGGTCGTCTGCTTCAGCACGTTGACGATCAGCTCCGCCACGGTGTCGAACTCGGCCGCCCCGAAGCCGCGGGTGGTCAGCGCCGGGGTGCCGATCCGGACGCCCGAGGTGTACCAGGCACCGTTCGGGTCGTTGGGCACCGCGTTGCGGTTGGTGACGATCCCGGCGTCGAGCAGCGCGGACTCGCCCTGCCGGCCGGTGAGGCCGAAGCCGGAGACGTCGAGCAGCACCAGGTGGTTGTCGGTGCCGCCGGTGACCAGCTTCACGCCGCGGCGCTGCAGCCCCTCGGCGAGCGTCTGGGCGTTGTCGGCCACCCGCTGGGCGTAGGCGCGGAACTCGGCGGTGCGGGCCTCGGCCAGGGCGACCGCCTTGGCCGCCATCACGTGGGCCAGCGGACCACCCAGCACCATCGGGCAGCCGCGGTCGACGTCGGCCGCGTAGGCCTCCTTCGACAGCACCAGGCCGCCGCGCGGGCCGCGGAGCGACTTGTGCGTGGTGGTGGTGACCAGGTCGGCGTGCGGCACCGGGTCCTCGTCGCCGGTGAAGACCTTGCCGGCGACCAGCCCGGCGAAGTGGGCCATGTCGACCATGAAGGTCGCCCCGACCTCAGCGGCGATCTCGGCCATCTTCGCGAAGTTCACCCGGCGCGGGTAGGCCGAGTAGCCGGCGATCAGGACCAGCGGCTTGAACTCGCGGGCGACCCGGGCGACCTCGTCGTAGTCGAGCAGCTGGGTCTCGGGGTCGGTCCCGTAGGAGCGCTGGTGGAACATCTTGCCGGAGATGTTCGGCCGGAACCCGTGGGTCAGGTGCCCGCCCGCGTCGAGGCTCATGCCGAGCATCCGCTGCTCGCCGAACTTCTTGCGGAGCACCTCCCAGTGGTCCTCGGAGAGGTCGTTGACGTTCTTCACGCCGTGCTCGGCCAGCTCGGGGGCTTCGACCCGGTGGGCCAGGATCGACCAGAACGCCACCAGATTGGCGTCGATCCCCGAGTGCGGCTGGGCGTAGGCGTACTCGGCGCCGAAGAGCTCGCGGGCGTGCTCGGCGGCCAGCGCCTCGACGGTGTCGACGTTCTGGCAGCCGGCGTAGAACCGGTGCCCGACGGTGCCCTCGGCGTACTTGTCGGAGAACCAGCTGCCCATGGTCAGCAGCACGGCCGGCGAGGCGTAGTTCTCGCTGGCGATCAGCTTCAGCGAGGCGCGCTGGTCGGTGAGCTCGGCCCGGGTCGCCGCGGCGATCCGGGGCTCCACCGACTCGATCACCTCGAGCGCGTCGCGGAACGCGCGCGAGGCGGTGGTGGCGACGTCGGCAGCGGTTCCGGGAGCGAGCGTGTCGGTCACGGCAGCGACTTTACCGTGGCCCGGTGGGCCGGTCCGGGGTCGTTCCGCACCGGATCAGTGCTCGGCGACGGCCTCGGCCGGATCGGTGTCGCGGTGCCGCAGCAGGTCGAGCAGCTTGGCGTCGTTGCCGAGGTAGCCGGTGCCGCTGCGGACACCCCAGACGTAGAACACCAGCGAGACGACCGCGACCACGATCGAGTCGAACGGCTGCGGGATCAGCCCGGCGCCGCCGAAGGAGCTGATCGAGGCCATCCCGTAGAGGAAGACCAGGTGCACCGGCAGCCACAGCCCGGCCCGGATGTCACGCCGCTCGCCGTGCCCCTGGATGCTCCGGACCACGTACCAGATCACCCCGATGGCCACGATCGGGATGGTCCGCAGCAGCAGCGACCAGTCCTCCCAGAACGCGACCAGCGAGCTGACCATGAAGGCCAGCGGCGCGATCACCGTCATCCCGCGGAGCCGGGTGCCGGCCTCGCCGAGCCCGGTGCGGCGGAACACCATCACCGAGACCGAGCCGATCGAGAAGGTCAGCGCGATCAGCACGCTGGTCACCTCGATGATCGACTGCCAACTGGGGAGCGGCAGCAGGAAGGCCAGCCCGATCACGAAGTTCAGCGCCAGCGCCCGCACCGGGACCCGCCGGCGGGTGTCGACCTTCATCATCCCGCGGGGCAGGAAGCCGTTCTTGGCCAGACCGAACACGTTGCGGCTGTTGGCGGCGGTGAACACGATGCCGGACCCGGACGGTGAGAGCGAGGAGTCGGCGATCAGCAGCCAGGACAGCCAGGTGAGTCCGAGCAGCTTGGCCAGGTCGGCGAAGGGCGAGCTGTAGTTGATCCCGTGCCAGCCGGCCTTGGCCAGCGCGTCGTGCGGGACGGCGCCGAGGAAGGCGATCTGCAGGCCGAGGTAGAGCACGATCGTGAAGAGGATCGTGCCGATCATGGCTCGCGGGATGTCCCGGCGCGGGTTGCGCGCCTCACCGGACAGCTCGATCACGTTGCGGAAGCCGGTGTAGGCGAAGATCAACCCACCGGTGGCGATGGCCC
The DNA here is from genome assembly GCF_014137855.1 of Microlunatus kandeliicorticis. GTDB lineage: Bacteria > Actinomycetota > Actinomycetes > Propionibacteriales > Propionibacteriaceae > Microlunatus > Microlunatus kandeliicorticis. The sequence continues at coordinate 675,189 of NZ_JACGWT010000003.1, read as the reverse complement.
CCAGCGCGGCGGTCACCCCGAACGGCGCGAACCCGCCGGTCTGCGGTGCACTGAGGTTGCGGCCGTCGAACCCGCTGGCCAGCAGCAGCACGACGGTGATCACCGGGATGAAGATCTTGATCGCGGTGACCACGTTGTTCGACTTCGCGAACAGGTTCACCCCGAACCAGTTGACCAGCACGAACAGCGCCATCAGCGCGACGGCGATCAGGATGCCCACCACGGTCAGCTTCTCGGCACGGGCGTCGAAGACGCCGGGCAGCCAGATCGACGCGTACTGGACGACGGCGGAGGCCTCGGTCGGCGGGTTGCCGACGTAGGTCAACCACATCGCCCAGCCGACCACGCTGGCGGCGAGCCGCCCGTTGGAGTAGAGCGGATAGCGGACCAGCCCGCCCGACTCCGGGCGCACCATCCCGAGCTCGGCGAAGACCAGGGCGATCATCAGCATCAACCCGCCGCCGATCACCCAGGAGATCAACGCCGCCGGCCCGGCCGCGTTGGCCGCCGAGTTGGCCGACAACAGCCAGCCCGAGCCGATCACGCTGCCGATCCCGGCCGCGGTGAGCGACCAGAAGCCGAGGCTCCGGGACAGGTGCTGGTCCTGTTCCTCCGCCTGCTGTTGCTGGTCGAGGTCCGTGGTGCTGGTCACGTCCCTGTCCTATACCCCGCGACGGCGCGGCCAATCGGCGGCCGCACGCCGCCCTCCGCTCCGGCTCCGGTGATCGCCGGGCCGGCGCGGACGTCAGCGGCGGCGGGACAGCTCGTAGAGCGCGATCCCCGCGGCCACGCCGGCGTTCAGCGACTCGACCCGGTCACCGATCGGGATGGCGGCGAGCAGGTCGCAGCTCTCGCGGACCAGCCGGGAGAGCCCGTCCCCCTCGCTGCCCACCACCAGCACCACCGGGTCGTCGGCGTAGGGGAGCGCGTCGACGGTGGTTTCGGCCTCCCCGTCGAGCCCGACGATCGCGAACCCGGCCTCGGCGAAGGCCTTGAGGGTGCGGGTCAGGTTGGTGGCGCGGGCGATCGGCACCCGCGCCGCCGCCCCGGCCGAGGTCTTCCAGGCCGCGGCGGTCATGCCCGCCGAACGACGCTCGGGGATCAGCACGCCGACCGCGCCGAAGGCCGCCGCGGAGCGGACCACCGCGCCGAGGTTGCGCGGGTCGGTCACCGAGTCGAGCGCCACGACCACCGGGGCGTCGGCGGTGGTCGCCTCGGCCAGCAGGTCGTCGGGGTGCGCGTAGTCGAAGGCCGGCAGCTGGAGGGCGACGCCCTGGTGCACCGCGCCGCCGGTCAGCTGGTCGAGGTCGGCCCGCGGCGTCTGCAGCACGGTGATCTTGGTCTCGGCGGTGATCCGGAAGATCTCCCGCAGCCGGTCGTCGCGCTCGGCCCCCTCGGCGACGTAGGCCGCGTGCACCGGGATCCCGGCCTGCAGCGCCTCGACCACCGGATTGCGGCCGACCACCCACTCCGGGCCGGAGCCCGGCCGGCCGGTCTTCGGCCGGCTGTCACGCGAGCCGGTGCTCGGCCGGCCACGGCGGGTCGCGGCCTGCTTCCGCTTGTGCGCGACGTGGTAGGGACGGTCCTCGGCCTTGGGCGTCGGGCCCTTCCCCTCGAGACCGCGCCGGACCCGGCCGCCCGACCCGGCGGTCCGGCCCTGCCCGACCCCCTTGCCGGTCTTGCGGACGGCGCCCTTGCGCTGGCTGTTCCCTGGCATGATCAACTTCTTCCGGCGGTCGGGGCGGTGGCGGGACGGACGGTCCAGCGGGGACCGCTCGGGGTGTCGGCGATCTCGACGCCGAGCCGGCCCAGCGCGTCCCGGATCGCGTCGGCGGCGGCGTAGTCCTTGCGGCCCCGGGCCTCCTGCCGCTGGCGGAGCAGCTCGCCGACCAGGCCGTCGACCACCTCGGTCAGCCCGCTCTGGTCCCCGCCGGCCCAGGCCGGGGCGTCGGCGGCCAGCCCGAGCACCGCCAGCGCACCCCGGACCGCGCCGAGCCGGTCGGCCACCGTCGCCCGGTCGCCGGCCTCGATCGCCGCGTTGCCCTGGCGGACCGCGGTGTAGACGTCGGCCAGCGCCGCCGGGGTGCCGAGGTCGTCGTCCATCGCGGCGGCGAAGCCGTCGGACGGCCGGGACGGCACCTCCCCGACCAGCTCGGTGGCGCGGGCCACGAAGCTGTCGATCCGTTCGAGGGCGGTGGTGGCTTCCTGCATCGAGGCGTCGGAGAACTCGATCACCGAGCGGTAGTGCGGGGCGAGCAGCGAGAACCGGACCGCGCGCGGCGGGTAGGTCCGGGTGACCTCGCTGACCAGCAGCCCGTTGCCCAGCGACTTGCTCATCTTCTCGCCCGCCGCGGTGACCAGCGCGTTGTGCATCCAGACACGGGCGAACGGACGCCCGGCCGCGGTCGACTGGGCGAGCTCGTTCTCGTGGTGCGGGAACCGCAGGTCGAGCCCGCCGCCGTGGATGTCGAACTCGTCGCCGAGGTACTTGCCGGCCATCGCCGAGCACTCCAGGTGCCAGCCGGGGCGGCCGCCCTTGCCCCACGGCGTCGGCCAGGACGCCGTCTCCGGCTCCCCGGGCTTGTGGCCCTTCCACAGCGCGAAGTCGCGGGGGTCGCGCTTGCCCCGCGGGTCGGCGTCGGGCGCCGGCTCCATGTCCTCGATCCGCTGGTGGCTGAGCCTGCCGTAGTCGGGCCAGGAGGCGACGTCGAAGTAGACGTCACCGGACCCGTCGGTGGCCGGGTAGGCGTGGCCGCGCTCGATCAGGATCGCGATCAGCTCGAGCATCTCGGGGATGTGGCCGGTGGCCCGCGGCTCGTAGGTCGGCGGCAGGCAGCCGAGCGCGGCGTAGGCGGCGTGCAGCTCGCGCTCGTACCGGTAGGCGTGGGCGTACCAGGGCACCCCGGCCTCGGCGGACTTGGTGAGGATCTTGTCGTCGATGTCGGTGACGTTGGCGATCACCGTCACCCGCAGGCCCTGGTGGCTGAGCCAGCGGCGCAGGACGTCGAAGACGACCTCCTTGCGCAGGTGCCCGACGTGCGGGGCCGACTGCACGGTCAGCCCGCAGTGGTAGATCGACACCTGACCCGGGATGACCGGATCGAGGTCGACCACCTGCTGTCGCATGCTGTCGTGGAGCCGGAACGTCACCCGCCGATCCTACGAGGAACCGCGACCGGGTTCCGCCCGCCGACCGCCCCGGCCGACCGCCCGCCGATCGGGCGGGTCAGCGGCCGAGCAGGTGCCGCATGACCTCGAGCCCGCGGCGCAGCGCCTCCCGCTCCTCCTCGCTCAGCTCCGCCAGCCGGGGGGACAGCGCGGTCCCGATCAGGTCGCGCAGCGCCCGCAGCTCCTGGCGGCCGGCGTCGGTCAGCGAGATCAACGAGACCCGCCCGTCCCGCGGGTCGCTGTGGCGCTGCACGAGACCCATCGCCTCGAGCCGCTTGACGTGGTTGGTGATGGTGGGCTGCGAACTGCGCTCGGCGTGGGCCAGGTCGCTGATCTTGAGCTGGCCGGCGTCCTGCAGCCGGGCCATCACCCGGGCGGACGCGACGCTGATCCGACTGCCCTCCGAGGGCGCCCAGCGCACCACCCGGGCGGTGGTGGCGATGAGGTCCTCACCGAGGTCGTGCAGGTCGTCTGCCATTGGCCCAGGCTAGTGGATAGCGACCCGATGTGACCGGGCTCGAACGCGGCCGGTGGTTCAGCGGCGGACCGCGGCCAGCACCAGCCGGGCCAGCTCGGTGTAGGCCTCGGCGTCGGTCAGCCCGGTGGCCAGCCCGACCTCGCCGCCGGTGATCCGGAACATCGTGGCGGTCACCACCTCGGCCACGAAGTCACCGGGCACGGTGCGGAAGGCTCCGGCCGCGACGCCCTCTTCGATCAGCTCGCGGACCCGGGCGGCAGCGGCCTGGGTGTTGGCCTCGTAGACCTCGCGGGCCGGCGGGAACGCGGCGACGTCGGCGTGGAAGGCGCGCGAGGTCGGACGCAGGGCCTCCGCCACCGCCTCGAGATAGCGCGTGAGCCGCCGGGCCGGGGTGCGGGTGCGGACGATGGCTGCCTCGACGGCGACGGTCGAGCGACGGAAGAACTGCCGGACGGCGGCCACCGCGAGCTGCTCCTTGCTGTCCGCGAGGGCGTACAGGGTGCGCTTCGAGCAGCCGAGCCGCCCCGCCATGTCGTCCACGGTCAGGTGCAGGAACCCCTCGGCCAGCACCAGGTCGACCAGCTGGTCGCGGAGGGCGAGCTGGCGCTCGGTGAGCCGACGGCCCGGCTCGCGGACGACGTCGTCGTCGCCGAGTCGGGTGCGCTCGACGATCGTGCGTACCATGGCGGTACTAGAGTACTGCTCGGAGTACCGCTCAGGGACGCAGCGGTGCGAGATCACCACTTGGTGGGACGCATCCTGAGGCTCGCTGCGGCGAACACGGACGGACGCGGGCCGCTGGGGTCCGCGGTCGTCGGCCGATCGACGGATCGAGTCGACGGATCGAGAGGACGGATCGAGAGGACGGTGACATGCCCGCGGATCGGATTTTCCCCCGTCGTGACGCGGAGGAGCTGGTCGGACTGGTGCGGGAGATCGCCCAGGAACAGCTGGCGCCGCGCGCCGCCGAGGCCGAGGAGGCCGGGGCGTTCCCGCGCGAGGCGTTCGACCTGCTCGCGGAGGCCGGGATGCTCGGCATGCCCTACCCCGAGGAGTGGCGCGGGCTCGGGCTCGACTACGAGACCTACCTGCAGGCGGTCGAGGAGATCGCCACGGCCTGGATGAGCGTCGGCGTCGGGGTCTCGGTGCACGTGATGTCGGCCTATCCACTGGCCACCTGGGGCACGCCCGCCCAGCGCGACGCGCTGCTGCCGGCGATCCTGGCCGGCGAGCGGCTCGGCGCCTACGCGCTGTCCGAACCGCAGGCCGGCTCGGACATCTCCGGGATGATCACCAAGGCCAAGCGCGCCGACCACGGCTGGGAGATCAACGGCACCAAGGCCTGGGTCACCCACGGCGGCCGGGCCGACCACTACACCACCTTCGCGCGGACCGGTGACGACCCGAAGCACGGGATCAGCTGCTTCCTGGTCCCCGGCGACGCCGAGCGGCTGTCCTTCGGGGCCCCGGAACGCAAGATGGGCCTCACCGCCTCGACCACCGCGGCGCTCTACTTCGACCGGGTGCCGGTCGCCGACGACCGGCTGATCGGCGCCGAGGGTGACGGGATGCGGATCGCCCTCTCGGCGCTCGACTCCGGACGGCTCGGGATCGCCGCCTGCGCCACCGGGCTGGCGCAGGCCGCGCTCGACCTCGCCGTCGACTACGCCGGCCAGCGCAGGCAGTTCGGCCGGGCGATCGGCGAGTTCGAGGGGCTGCAGTTCCTGCTCGCCGACATGGCGGCGGCGGTGGACAGCGCCCGGGCGACCTATCTGCTGGCGGCTCGCAAGCGCGATGCCGGACGGCCGTTCACCCGCGAGGCCTCGGTGGCCAAGCTGGTGGCGACCGACGCGGCGATGAAGGTGACCGCCGACGCCGTCCAGGTGCTCGGCGGGTACGGCTACACCCGCGACTTCCCGGCCGAGCGCTACCTGCGCGAGGCGAAGGTGACCCAGATCTTCGAGGGCACCAATCAGATCCAGCGGCTGGTGATCGCCCGCCGGCTGCTGTCACCCCGGGTCCGGATGAACCAGGACGACCGGACGAGCACGAAGGAGCGCGCGGGTGCGACTGACCGAGGCTGACGCCGTCCTCATCACCGGTGGCGGGTCCGGGCTCGGGGCCGCCACCGCGCGCCGGCTGGCCGGCACCGGCGCCGGGCTGGTGCTCGCCGACCTGGCCGGCTCCCCGGCCGCGCAGCTCGCCGGCGAGCTCGGTCCGCAGGTGCGAGCGGTGGCCGCTGACGTCCGCTCCGAGGAGGACGTCCGGTCGGCCGTGGACGCGGCCCGCGAGCTCGGCACCCTGCGGTTGGTGGTCAACTGCGCCGGGGTGGCCACCCCGGGACGGATCATCTCCAAGCGCGGCGTGCTCGGGCTCGAGGACTTCCGGACGGTGATCGACATCAACCTGGTCGGCACCTTCAACGTCGTCCGGCTGGCCGCGGCGGCCATGATCGACAACGAGCCGGCCGACGAGCCCGGGGGCGACCGCGGAGTGATGATCATGACGGCCAGCGTGGCCGCCTACGACGGCCAGATCGGGCAGGCCGCCTACGCCGCCAGCAAGGGCGGGATCGCCGCGTTGACGATCACTGCGGCGCGCGACCTCGCCGACAAGCAGATCCGGGTGATGACCATCGCCCCCGGGGTGATGGAGACGCCGATGATGGCTGGTCTGCCCGGGGACACCAAGGCGACGCTCGAGGCGCTGGTGCCGCACCCGGCCCGGCTCGGGCGTCCCGACGAGTACGCCCTCCTGGTCGAGCAGATCACCGCGAACCCGCTGCTCAACGGCGAGGTGATCAGGCTCGACGGCGCGCTGCGGATGCCGCCGCGCTGAGGCCGCGCCGCCTCGGCGATCTTGGTGGGTGGACGCCCGGTTTGTGTTGATCATGGTCGGCGGGAACGGTGGAGGGCTCCTGTCACTCGTCGGAAGGACGAACATGCTCGACCTCACCGAGGGAGCGGCCACGGTCGTGAACCAGATCACCGAGGCCCAGCTGGGCACCGCGGACGGAGGACTGCGGATCGACACCGCCGGGGACGGCAACCTGTCGGTCACCGCGGTGGACGGCGCCGAGCCGGCCGACCAGGTGGTCGAACGCGACGGCGCCAAGGTCTACGTCGCCGAGTCGGCGGCCGGGGTGCTCGAGGACAAGGTGCTCGACGCGAGCATCGGCGGCGACGGTGCCGTCTCGTTCGCGCTCGGGCAGCAGGCCTGACCCGCGCACCTGCCCCGCAAGCTCGCCCGGCGCCCCGTCAGCACCCCGTCCGGGGTCGCTGGCGGGGCGCCGGTCCGTTCCGGGACCGGGTGCGGGCAGGATGAGCCGGTGATCGTCATCGGGCTGATGTCGGGGACCTCCTACGACGGCATCGACGCCGCCGCGGCCGACTTGCGGCTCGACGGCGACGTCCTGGAGCTGACGCCGCTCGGATCGGTCAGCGCGGCCTACGACGACGAGCTGCGGGCCGCGATCGCCGGGGCGCTGCCGCCGGCGGCGACCGACCTCGAGACCGTCTGCCGGCTGGACACGCTGATCGGGCAGGCATTCGGCGCGCTCGCCGTCCGGGCCGACGAGGAGCTCTGCGGCGGCGACGCCGAGCTGGTCGGCTCCCACGGCCAGACGCTCTTCCACTGGGTCCGCGACGACCGGGTGGCCGGCACCCTCCAGCTCGGACAGCCCGCCTGGATCGCCGAGGCCACCGGGCTGCCCGTGGTCGCCGACTTCCGCCCCCGCGACGTCGCCGCCGGCGGCCAGGGCGCGCCGCTGGTCAGCGTGCTCGACCTGCTCTGGCTGGCCGGCCGTCCCGGGCGGCCGGTCGCGCTCAACCTCGGCGGCATCGCCAACGTCACCGTCCCGGGCGACGCCGGCACCGGGCCGGGCGGGCCGCCGGTGGCCTTCGACACCGGTCCGGCGAACGCCCTGCTCGACCTGGCCGCGTCCCGGGTGACCGGCGGCCGCCTCGGGCACGACGTGGACGGACGGCTGGCCGCCGCCGGCCGGGTCCGCGACGACCTGCTCGACCGGCTGCTGGACCACCCCTACTTCGTCCGCCCGGCCCCGAAGTCGACCGGCAAGGAGCTGTTCCACGCGGGCTATCTCGACGCCGCGCTGGCCGGGCTGCCGGCGGTCGACGACCCGGACCTGCTGGCCACCCTGACCGCGTTCACCACGGTGACCGTGGCCGACGCCGTGCACCGCCACGGCGCCACCGAGGTGATCGCCTCGGGCGGCGGGGTGCGCAACCCCGAGCTGGTCCGGCAGCTGCGAGCCCGGCTGGGGACGGTGCCGCTGCGGACCTCGGACGAGCTCGGCCTGGGTGCCCAGGACAAGGAGGCCTACGCCTTCGCGGTGCTGGCCTTCCTCACCGCGCACGGGCTGCCCGGCACCGTCCCGTCCTGCACGGGGGCCCGCCACGCCAGCGTGCTCGGGTCGCTCACCCCCGGTCGGCCGGGCGCACCGGCGCTGCTGGTCCCGGCGGCGCGAGAGGGGTCTCGGGCAGGGGAGCCGCCGGTGGCGCCGCGGTCGCTGCGGCTCCGCGCCGCCGGCTGATCGCCACCCCGCCGAGCGCGAGCACCCCGCCGACCACGGCCCAGCCGGTCGGCACCTCGTGCAGCAGCAGCCAGGAGAGCAGCACCACGATCGCCGGCACCGCCAGGGTCGAGGTGGCGGTCCGCCCGGCGCTGGTCCGGCGCAGGGCGTAGGCCCAGAGGGTGAAGGCGACGGCGGTGGGGAAGACGCCGAGGTAGACCACGGCCAGCACCGCGCCCGTCGAGGCCCGGGCGTACTCACCGACCGCGGCCGGTGCGAAGGGGAGCGTCGCGACGGTGCCGATCACCGCGCCGAGCCAGGTCGCGGTCAGCGCGTCGGTCCCGCCGTCGGCCACCGGCCGGGCCAGCGCGACCTTCTGGGTGAGCACGCCCCCGGCGTAGAGCACTGCGGTCACCAGCCCCAGGACGATGCCGAGCCCGTCGCTGTGCGCGCCGACGCCGCCGAGCGCGATCACCAGCACCCCGGCGAAGGCCACCAGCATCCCGATCACCAGCGGTCGCGGGAAGCCCTCGCCGAACAGCAGGCCGGCCGCCATCGCCACCAGCAGCGGACCGACGTTGACCAGCAGCGCCGCGGTGCCGGCGTCGAGGTGGTGTTCGGCGGCGTTGAGCACGACGGTGTAGCCGGCGAACCAGAGCACGCCGTAGCCGAGCACGGGCCACCAGCCGCGGCCACGGGGGAGCGGGAGGCGTCGGCCGCGCAGCCGCTCCCGGCCGACCAGCAGGCTGAGCACCGCCGCGGCCACCGCCAGCCGGCCCAGCGCCAGCGGCCCCGGGGACAGCTGTCCGGCGACCGCCCGGATGCCGATGAACGCCGAGGCCCAGAGCAGCAGCACCACGACGACGGCCAGCACCGGCCGCGGATCGGCCCGGCCGGCTCCGGTGTGGTTCACGGCTTCGTCCCCGTGCTGGTGGCTCAGCCGCGCCCGTTGACCTCGTCGCGGTAGGCGATCCACTCCTTGGTCAAGCCGAGGTCGTATCCCGACCGGCCGTCGCAGTCGGTGGTGACCAAGGTGACGCCGAGCTCGCGCAGGCCGTCGCCGAGCTCGTCGGGCGAGGCCTGGACCGCGGTGGAGCGCTCGATCTCGTGCGGGTCGCGACCGAGCTCACCGCAGTAGCCGTCGAGGATGCCGTTCTTCCGGCTCAGCGTGTCGAGGTCACCGAAGCCGTGCCAGATGTCGGCGTACCGGGCCACCAGCGGGAGGGTCTTCTTCTCGCCGCCACCGCCGATCATGACCGGGATCTTCCGGGTCGGGGCCGGGTTGAGCTGCTCCCAGCGGGAGACGATCCGGGGCAGCGCCTCGCCGAGCGCGTCGATCCGCCGCCCGGCGGTGCCGAACTCGTAGCCGTAGCTGTCGTAGTCCTTCTGGAACCACCCGGCGCCGATGGCCAGGATCAGCCGCCCGTCGCTGATGTGGTCGACGGTGCGCGCCATGTCGGCCAGCAGGTCGGGGTTGCGGTAGCTGTTGCAGGTCACCAGCGCGCTGACCTCGACCCGGCTGGTCTGCTCGGCCCAGGCGGCCAGCATCGACCAGCACTCGAAGTTGGGCCCGTCCTCGGGCCCGGAGAGCGGATAGAAGTGGTCCCAGTTGAAGACGATGTCGACCCCGGCCTCCTCGGCGCGGTCGACGGCACGGCGGAGGTCGGCGTAGCTGGCGTGCTGCGGCTGGAGCTGGACGCCGACCCGGAACGGCCGGGTGGATGGGGTCGATGCACTCATGGGGCTCACTATGCCCCCGGGGTCCCGCGGCCCTTCGACGGGCTCAGGGAACCGTGGCCGGGTGGGCGCTCAGGGAACCGTGGCCGGGTGGGTGCTCGGGGAACCGTGGTCGGGTCGGCGCTCAGGCAACCGCGGCGTGCGCGAGCAAACCCAAAGTGGGTCAGGGCGCGAGGACGACCTGGCCGGCGTAGGCGAGCCCGCCGCCGAAGGCGAACAGCAGGATCGGGGCGCCCGAGGGCAGCGGTTCCTTCTCGAGCATCTTGGACAGGGCCAGCGGGATCGACGCGGCCGAGGTGTTGCCCGACTCGACGACGTCGGTGGCGACCCGGGCGTTGACCGCGCCGATCTGGCGGGCCAGCGGCTCGATGATCCGCAGGTTGGCCTGGTGCAGCACGATCGCGGCCAGGTTCTCGGGGGCCACCTTGGCCCGGTCGAGCACGTCCCGGGCGATCTGCGGCAGCTCGTAGGTGGTCCAGCGGAAGACCGCGCGGCCGTTCTGGGCGAACTTGTCGCCCTCGGCCCGCTCGATCCGGACCGCGTCGCCCATCTCGGGGACGCAGCCCCACAGCACCGGCGAGATGTGCTCGTCCGGGTCGGCGGTGAGCAGGAACGCGCCCGCGCCGTCGGCGGTCAGCACGCAGGTGGTGCGGTCGGTGTAGTCGGTCACGTCGCTGAGCTTCTCGGCGCCGATGACCAGGGCGGTCCGGGCCGCACCGGCCCCGATGGCGTGCTGGGCGATGGCCACCGCGTGCGGGAAGCCCGAGCAGGCGGTGTTGATGTCGAGGGTGGCCGGGTGGTTGGTCATCCCCAGCGCCAGCGCCACCCGGGAGGCCATGTTGGGCGACCGGTCCAGGGCGCTGCAGGTGGCCACGATCACCATGTCGACCTCGGCGGCCTCGACGCCCGCCTTGGCCAGCACGTCCTGGGCCGCCTTGGTGGCCATCACGTCGACGGTCTCGTCCGGTCCGGCCCAGCGGCGCTCGCGGATCCCGACCCGGCGCTGGATCCACTCGTCGTTGGTGTCGACCATCGACTCGAGCTCGGAGTTCGGCACCACGCGAGCAGGCTGGAAGTGGCCGACGGCGACGAGACGTGAACCGGTCATGGCCGCGAGTATCCCACCAGAGGCCCTCCCGATCCCACGGTGCGGCTGTGAGCGGGACGTCGTCCGGTCAGCCCCGGGCCTTGCGCCGCAGCGCCTCGATGTCGAGGAAGTCGCCGCGCACCGGGGCGTCGTCGGGGGTCTCCTCGACGCCGTCCTCCCAGGGGTCGTAGGGCTTCTCCCAGTCGTCGTCGACGAACCCCTGCGACGGGTCGAACGGGTTGGCCAGCTCCATCGACTCGTTGTCGGTGACGGCCACCGCCTCGTCCGGCAGCGTCCGCAGCACGGTGGCCACGTAGTCCTCGGCGGCCTTGACGATGTCCACCTCGCGGCCGGCCGCCTCGCTCATGAACCAGCGGTGCTCGAGGATCTCGTGGTACAGCTCGGCCGGCTCGAGCTTGCCGCGCAGGTCGTCCGGGATGGTGGTGATCACCGGCTCGAACCGCTGGGTCAGCCACTGGTGGGCGACCACCGCCTCGTCGGCGTTCTGCTGGTCGGTCCGGGCCCGGAAGTAGTCGAGGTCGTTGAGCAGCCGGCGGGCCTGGTTCTCCTCGGTGTCGAGCCCGGTCAGCCGGAGCAGCCGGCGCGAGTGGTGGCCGGCGTCGACGACCTTGGGCTGGATCCGGATGGTCGAGCCACCGAAGTCGGTGACGATGTCGAGCTCGGCCACGTCGAACCCGAGGGCGTTGAGCCGGCGGACCCGGCTCTCGATCCGGTGCATCTCCGACCCGTCGAACTCCTCGACCTCGGTCAGCTCGGCCCACAGCTCGCGGTAGCGGTTCTCGATCGTCTCGACCAGGGTCTGCGGGTCGAGAGCCGCGTCCAGCAGCCCGCCGGCCTCGAGGTCGCAGAACTCGCCGAACAGGTTGGTCCGGGCGATCTGCAGGTCGTGCTCGCGCTGACCGGTGGTCAGCTCGTCGTGCAGCTCACCGGTCTCGGCGTCGACCAGGTAGGCCGCGAAGCTGCCGGCGTCGCGGCGGAACAGCGTGTTGGACAGCGACACGTCGCCCCAGAGGAAGCCGATCAGGTGCAGCCGGGCCAGCAGCACCACCATCGCGTCGACCAACCGGTTGACCGTGTCGCGGCGGACGCCGCGGTGGAACAGCGAGCGGTAGGGCAGCGAGAACTGCAGGTGCTTGGTGACCAGCACCGGGTCGAGCGGGACGCCGTCGGGATCGAACCGCTCGGTGACCACCCCGACCGGCTCGACCGACGGGACGTCGAGCCGGGTGAGGTCGCGGAGCAGCCGGTACTCGTGCAGCGCCAGGTGCTCGAGCACCTCCTTGACCGCGTAGATATCGCTGCCGACCCGGACGAACCGGACGACGTGCCGCGAGATGCCGCGGGGCAGCGCGACCAGGTTGTCGGTCGGCCAGTCCTCGAGCGGCACCGGCCAGGGCAGCACGATCAGCCGCGAGTCGGTGCGGGCCGAGACGAAGCGAGGCACCGCACCATCTTGGCACCGAACGCCGCGAGGGGCCCCCAACGCAGCGGGAGCCCCTCGGGGCGGTGTTCCGGACGGGCCGGAGCCGGGATCAGTCGATCCGGGCGCCGGTCTTGGTGTTGAAGATGTGCAGGTGCTCGGGGTCGGCGGTCAGCCGGACCCGCTCGCCCCGCGACGGCGGGCGCCGCGACGAGATCCGGGCGACGTACTGGGCGGCGGTGATCCGCTCGTCCTCGCTCAGACCGGCCAGGGTGCCGTACAGGTAGGCGTCGGCGCCGAGCTCCTCGACCACCGCGACGTCGATGCCGATGCCCTCGCCGTCGGTGACGTCGAGGTTCTCCGGACGGACGCCCAGGGTCAGCTCCTTGTCACCGGCGCGGGCCAGCCGCTCGCGCTCGACCGGGACGACGTAGTCGCCGACCTTGATGCCACCCTCGGCGGCCTCGCCCGGGATCAGGTTCATGGCCGGCGAACCGATGAAGCCGGCGACGAACAGGTTCTCCGGGTGGTCGTAGAGGGCCAGCGGGGTGTCGACCTGCTGGAGCAGGCCGTCGCGCATGACGGCGACCCGGTCGCCCATGGTCATGGCCTCGACCTGGTCGTGGGTGACGTAGACGGTGGTGACCCCGAGCCGGGCCTGCAGGGCGCCGATCTGGGTGCGGGTGGAGACCCGGAGCTTGGCGTCGAGGTTCGACAGCGGCTCGTCCATCAGGAAGACCTGCGGCTGACGGACGATCGCGCGGCCCATGGCGACGCGCTGACGCTGACCACCGGAGAGGGCCTTCGGCTTGCGGTTGAGGAAGTCCTCGAGGCCGAGCAGCTTGGCGGCCTCCATCACGCGCTGCTGGCGCTCGGCCTTCGGCACGTTCGCCATCTTCAGCGCGAAGCCCATGTTGTCGCCCACCGTCATGTGCGGGTAGAGCGCGTAGTTCTGGAACACCATCGCGATGTCCCGGTCCTTCGGCGGGAGGTCGGTGACGTCACGGTCGCCGATGTGGATGGCGCCCGAGTTCACCTCCTCGAGGCCGGCCAGCATCCGGAGCGAGGTGGACTTGCCACAGCCGGACGGTCCGACCAGGACCATGAACTCCCCGTCGCCGATCTCGAGGCTCAGCTTGTCGACGGACGGGTGGTCGGCCCCCGGGTAGACCCGAGTGGCGTCGACGAACGAAACGGCAGCCATGCCGCACTTCCTTCCACGGGCAGGTACGTGCCCGACGATCCGTAGTGGATAGGTACTCCGGCCGAGTGTTCCAGACCACACCCGCCCCCGCAACGAACGTTGCCGAACTGCAGCGAACGCGCCGCGGTCAGCACTCGACGATGTTGACCGCCAGCCCGCCGCGCGAGGTCTCCTTGTACTTGATCTTCATGTCGGCGCCGGTCTCCATCATGGTCTTGATGACCTGGTCGAGGCTGACGGTGTGCTCGCCGTCGCCGCGCAGGGCCAGCCGGGCCGCGGTGATGGCCTTGACCGAGCCGATCGCGTTCCGCTCGATGCAGGGGATCTGGACCAGACCGCCGACCGGGTCGCAGGTCAGCCCCAGGTGGTGCTCCATGCCGATCTCGGCGGCGTTCTCGACCTGCCGCGGGGTGCCGCCGAGCACCTCGGCGAGCGCGGCGGCGGCCATCGAGCAGGCCGTCCCGACCTCACCCTGGCAACCGACCTGGGCGCCCGAGATCGACCCGGTCTGCTGGTAGACCGCGCCGATGGCGCCGGCGGTGAGCAGGAACTCGACGATCTCGTCCTCGCCGGTGCCGGGCACCAGGTTGACCGCGTAGTGCAGCACCGCGGGGATGATCCCGGCCGCGCCGTTGGTCGGGGCGGTGACCACCCGGCCACCGGAGGCGTTCTCCTCGTTGACGGCGAGCGCCCACAGGGTCACCCAGTCCATCGCGGCCAGCGGGTCGGTGAGGTGCGCGAACCGGCTCCGCTCGGCCAGCAGGGACCGGTTGAGCTCGGCGGCGCGGCGGCGGACCTTGAGCCCACCGGGCAGCGTGCCCGGGGTGGTGCAGCCGTGGTGGACGCAGTCGACCATCACCTGCCAGATCCGCAGCAGCCCCGACCGCACCTCGCGCTCGGGTCGTCGCGCGGTCTCGTTGGCCATCATGATCGCGCTGATCGAGCGGCCCTCGCGGTCGCAGTGGGCCAGCAGCTCGGCCGAGGAACGGAACGGGAACGGCACCACGGTCGGGTCCGGGGCCAGCGCCGGCCGGCCGGTGCCGTCGTCGCCGAGCACGAACCCGCCGCCCACCGAGTAGTAGGTGCGGGCCACTGACGGCTCACCGGCCGGGTCGTCGTCGTCGAGCCAGGTGGCGAAGACCATCCCGTTGGGGTGGCCGGGGAGGGCGCGGCGCCGGTGCAGCACCAGGTCGGTGTCGACGTCGAAGCCGAGCTCGTGCCGGCCGGCCAGCCGCAGCCGACCGGTGTCGCGGACCAGCTGGGCCCGGACCGGACCGAGGTCGGTGTCGACGGTCTCGCAGTCCTCGCCCTCGAGCCCGAGCAGCACGGCGTCCTCGCTGCCGTGACCGTGGCCGGTCGCCCCGAGCGAGCCGAAGAGCTCGGCCCGGACCCGGACCACCCGGTCGAGCAGGCCCCGGGTGCCGAGCTCGGCGGCGAACCGGCCGGCCGCGCGCATCGGGCCGACGGTGTGCGAGCTCGACGGTCCGATGCCGATGCTGAACAGGTCGAACACGCTGACGCTCACCCGTCCAGTGTCCTCCCGTCGACCGGCCGCGGTGCCTCTCCGGTGTCCTGCTCGCCTGGCTTCAGCGGACCCGGCTGATCCGGACCGCGTCGACGCTGGTCGTGAACCCGGCGCCACCCATCGAGACCAGCCCGATCCGCGGGTCGCTGCCCAGGTCGGCCACCCAGGTGGCGCCGTGGTCCCAGTGCCGGCCGTCGATGCTGGTCGCCGCGGTGTAGCGGTCGCCGTCGACGAACACCCTCAGCCAGGTCCAGCCGTCGCCGACCGGTCCGACCACCGCGTTGCCGTAGTCGGGGTAGCCGTCGGGGTGCGGGGAGAGCTCGCGGCCGAACTCGGTCTGCCGGGTGGCGCCGATCGAGCTGACCGTCAGCTTCACGTAGTCGCCGTCGCCGCCGTAGAGCAGCAACCCGCCCTGGACGTAGTCGTGGGCCGACCCGTCGCCGGGGACGCTGGTGCGCACCGTGGCCTGGACCACGTAGCGCCCGCGCGGCGCGGGTCGGGTGAGCACCGAGGCCAGCGGGGTGTTCGGCGGGTGGATGTCGTCGGCCTGGGTCTGCCAGGTGAGCCGGCCGCCGCCGACCCTGTACGTGTCGGCGGCCGGCGGTCGCACCCAGGTCCAGGCCGAGGACAGCACCCGGCCGTTGAAGCCGTCGGACGCGAGGGTCCGGCCGGGGACCGGGTACCGGACGAAACGGGGGCGGTAGGCGGTCCGCTCGCCCGGCTGGGCGGCCGGGCCGGGCATCACCCGGTCGGACGGGCCGGCGCCGCCGCGGACCACCGGCCAGCCGGCGCGCCAGTCGAGCGGGTCCATCAGCGCCGGGCGCTTCGTGTAGCCGGGGACGCCCGCGTAGTAAGGGTCGTGGCGGTCGACCGCGTGGTAGATCAGCCAGGACTGGCCGGAGAAGTCGGTGAGGCCGGTGACGTGCCCGGGGCCGACCCAGCGGTTGCCGTTCTGGGCGAGCACGACGCTGCCGCCCACCCGGCTGGCCAGGATCGACCGGCCGTGCTGGTCGCGGAAAGGTCCGAACGGGCTGCGGCTGCGGGCGGCGAAGACGGTGTAGCCGGTCAGCGGCCCGTTGCAGCAGTTGGTCGCCGAGGCGAGCAGGTAGTACCAGCCGTTCCGCTTGATGATCCAGGAACCCTCGTAGCGGTCGCTGATCGCGACCTGCTTCTCGCTGGCCGCGACGCTGGTGGTCCCGTCCGCGGCGAGCCGGCGGACGAAGAGGCCGCCGCCGTAGCTGCCGAAGTACATCAGCGGGCGCCCGTCGACGACGATCACCTCGGGGTCGATGGTCGACCGCTTGGTGCCGGCGGGCTGACCGGCCTGGTCGGCCGGCGGCACCACCGGCGCGCCGGCGTCGGTCCACGGGCCGGTGGGACCGGGGCCGGTGAGGACGCCGATGGCCGACCCGCCGCCGGGGAGGTTCGTGTCCGGGACGGCGTAGTAGAGGTACCAGCGGCCGTTCCGGTGGACGACGTCCGGTGCCCACATCCCGGCGTCGCTCTTCACCCACGCGGGCCGGCTGCTGACCGCGTCGCCCTGATAGGTCCAGTGGATGAGGTCGCGGGACCGGTAGGTCGGGAGCAGGTGGGTGGTCAGGTCTCCGTTCGCGTCCTTGACGCTGGTGAGCGCGTCGGAGGTGCAGTAGAGGTACCACCAGCCACCGGCCGGATCGCGGACCACGTCCGGGTCGGCGCAGCTGGCGGCGCGGGCGCCGTCGAAGACCACGTCGAGCGGATTGCGGTAGGTCGGGGGTCGGACGGCCGGGCGGGCGCTCGGGGTGACCTGCGTCCTGGTGCTCGCGCCTGACGGGGGCCCGGCCGCGGTGGAGACCGTCGGGCTCGCCGCCAGCGGGCCCGCCAGGGCGAACGCGGCCAGCAGCACGGGCAGGAGTCGACGTCGACGCACCATGGGTCAGATTCTCACCACAGGCCTTCAACGTTGTAAACCCTTGCCCGCGGCGCCGGATCCGGTCGGAGGGGAGGACGCCGGGGCCCGGCCGTCGGGAGGACGGCCGGGCCGGGTCGGGGCGAGTGAATCGGTGCGGGGTCAGCTGGTCAGGTCGTAGACGGTCACCCCGCCCACGGTCTTCGCGGTGTAGTGCGCCTCGACCCAGCTGGTGATCTGGCTGGCCGAGGTGTCGGTGTTCCCGCCAGGGCCGCCACCCATGCCCCCGCCGCCCTGGCCACTGGCGATGAAGTAGCTGATCTTCCCCTGCTGCACGTACTGCTGGAACTGCGCGAGGGTGGGGGCGTCGTCGCTGCCGCTCCAGCCGCCGACGGCCATCACCGCGGTGTCGGTGGACAGGATGTAGCCGGCGGCGCTCTGGTCGCCGACGACGGCCGCCGACCAGCGGGTGCTGGTCGCGTCCAGCAGGGCCACCAGTTCGCTGCTGCTGGCCGAGTCGCCCGCCGTCCCACCCCGGGTCTGGCCGGTCGAGCCGGTGCCGCTGCTGGAGCCGGTGCCGCTGGTGGAGCCCTGGGTGGTGCCGGTCCGGCCGGGCGGCTGGCCTCCGGGGCCGCCGCCGAAACCGCCGCCCATCCCGCCGCCCATCCCGCTGCTCGCCGAGACGACCGCCGGGCCGGAGGTCGGGATCGACCCGTTGTGCCCGCTGGCCGCGGTGGCCAGGGTGAACGCGGTGGTGCCGGCCAGCGCGGACAGCGCGCCGATCATGATCCCGGCGACGGCGAGCTTGCGGAGCCGCCCGGCACCGAGAGCCAGCAGCACACCGCCGAGCAGACCGCCGACCATCGCCGCCCACGCCAGCCCGGTCAGCCAACCGGTGGCCCGGGTGAGCATCAGGTAGCTGCCCCAGGTGGCCGTCCCGGTGATCGTCACCGCCAGCACGCCGCGGGCCAGGTGGTCCCCGCGGAGCGACCACAGCCGGGTGGTCGCGATTCCTACCAGGGCACCGATCGCGGGCACCAGGGCGACCGCGTAGTAGGGGTGGATGGTGCCGGACATGAAGGAGAACACCAGGGCGGTGACCACCAGCCAGCCACCCCAGAGCACGACGCCGGCCCGACCGGTCCCGGTGCGCGGTTCGCGGCGGGTGATCACCGCGAGCGCCACGATCCCGAGCAGCGCGGCCGGGAGCAGCCAGGAGATCTCGGTGCCGAAGGCGCTGTTGAACATCCGGGTCAGCCCGGCGGTGCCGCCGAACGAGGCGTTCTGGCCGCCGCCCATGCCCCCACCGCCGTTGCCGCTGCCACCGAGCAACCGGCCCAGCCCGTTGTAGCCGACGGCCAGCTCCCAGAGCGAGTTGTTGGTCGAGCCGCCGATGTAGGGCCGGGCCGCGCTCGGCCAGAGCTCGACCAGCACGATGAACCAGCCGGCGGAGACGATCATGGTCACCAGGGCGGTCAGCAGGTGCAGCAGTCGTGTCACGAGCCGAGCGCGCGAGCAGATCAGGACGACCAGCACCAGCCCGGGCAGCACCAGCAGCGCCTGACCCATCTTGGTGAGGAACCCGAAGCCGATCGCCGCGCCGGCCAGCGCCATCCAGAGGTGGGCGGCCCTGGCGCGGCCCAGCCCGTCGGCCCGGAGCCGGGCCGCGTCGACCGCTCGGATGACCGCGTAGGCGGCGGCGGTCATCAGGAACACCAGCATCGCGTCCGGGTTGTCGAACCGGAACATCAGCGCCGCGACCGGGGTCACGGCGACGCAGAGCCCGGCGACGAGCGCAGCGGAGGCGCCGTACCAGCGCTTCACCCCGGCGTGGACGAGGGCGACCGTCCCGACGCCGAGCAGGGCCTGGGGCAGCAGCAGCGAGAAGGAGGAGAAGCCGAACAGGCGGGCCGACAGCACCATCAGCCAGAGCGCGCCCGGTGGTTTGTCGACCGTGATCGCGTTGCCGGAGTCGAGCGAGCCGAACAGCCAGGCCTTCCACGACTCGGTGCCCGACTTCACCGCGGCGGCGTAGAACTCGTTGGCGTAGCCGGAGCTGGTCAGGTCGATCAGGTAGAGGGCGGCGGTGGCCGCCAGCAGCAGCCAGAGTGCCGGGCGGGCCCAGGCCGGTTGGTCCTCGGCGCCGCGCCAGAGCCGGCGCAGCCGGCCGGTCCGCCCGAAGACCGAGTGATGATCATGGTCGACGCCCGGAGCAGGGGCGAGGCCGACGGCGTGCTCGCGGTCGGTCGTGGTGGCCGGGACCGCGCGCGCGGCACCCGGGTCGGACGGTGACGGCGCCGACGGACGGCGTCCCGCGCGGAGTGTGGTCTCGGACATGCGGTTCAGCCTCGACGGAGTCGCTGTGCCGGGCCGGGTCCGGCGCCGTGCCCGGACTGTGGGGTCTCTGTGAGTGCGGCGACCGGTCAGCGGACGCGGTGTTGATCATGATCACGATCAAGCGGCCCAGGTCACGAGCTGCGCGAGGCGCCCGGCGGTCGCGGCGCGTCGAGCCGGAACCGCAGCCCGATGATCCGGACGGCGAACACCAGCCCGGCGGCCCCGACCGCGACCGGCACGCCGAGCACCGCCCCGACGCCCGCGCTCGCGGCGACCACGACGACCGCGGCGCCGAGCATGGCCGGGATCGCGTACAGCCCGCTGCTCAGCACGCTGGGCAGCCGCTGGATCAGCAGGTCGCGGATCGTCCCGCCGCCGACCGCGGTGATCGTCCCGAGCAGCACCGCCTGCGCCGGGCCCACCCCGTGGTCGAGCGCCCGGCCGGCCCCGGTCACCGCGAAGAGCGCCAGCCCGGCCGCGTCGAGGACCACGATCGGCCGGTTCAGCCGGGTCAGCGCCCGGCTGAACAGGAAGGCGACCAGGGCGCCACCCGCCGCGACCGCGAGATAGCGCCAGTCGGAGAACGTGAGCGGCGGCAGGGTGCCGAGCAGCACGTCGCGGATGATGCCGCCGCCGAGCGCGGTGACCGAGCCCAGCGCCACCACCCCGACCACGTCGAGCCGGGCGGCCCGGACGGCGGTCAGCGCGCCGTTGAGCGCGAAGGCGAACGTGCCGAGCAGGTCGAGCACCAGCAACAGGACCGGCGAGGAGAACACGCACCGGGTCTACCGCACCGCCGACCTCCGGCGCGACCCCTCAGCCGGCGACCCGGCCGCGCCAGCGGGCGCGCAGGGTGTGCGCGGCCGCCTTGGGCTGCCGGTCGCGGGTGAACACGCCCTTCTTGTTGCCGCCGACCCGGATGATCCCCGGGGTAGTGGCGAAGTCGGCGAAGTTCCACACCTGCTCGCCGACCACCTCGGCGATCCGGTCGAACACCCGGTGGTTCATGTCGAGATAGGCGACCTGGTACTCCTCGGTCCACGGCGTGGGGGTGGTGGCGTGCAGGCCGGGGTAGGTGTCGGCGCCGTACTCGGTGACGATGATCGGCTTGCCCTCGCCGGCCCAGTCGCGCAGCTCGGCCTCCCAGGCGTCCTCGGCGGCGGCCAGGTCGCCGGTGTAGCTGTACCAGCCGTAGTAGCGGTTGAGCATGATCACGTCGCAGAACTGCGAGACCCGGCACTGCCCGTGCGGCGCGAGCCCGACGTTGACGAAGCCCACCGGCCGGGTCGGGTCGGCCTCGCGGGCCACGTCGAACAGCGGCCGGAAGTACGCCTCCGCCTCCGCGGTCCGCGACTCGGGCTCGTTGGCGATGCTCCACAGCACGACGCACGGGTGGTTCCGGTCGCGCGCGACCAGCTCGCGGATCGCCTGGGCGTGCACCTCGCGGGTCTGATCGTCGATCGTGTCGGGCGAGAACGTCGGCTGGTCCCGCCGGCCGAACATGCCGAGGTTGAGCCCGACCGCCGCGGTCTCGTCGATCAGCACCAGCCCGCGCCGGTCGGCGTAGTCGAGCACGTCCTCGCTGTAGGGGTAGTGCGAGGTGCGGAACGAGTTGGCGCCGATCCACTCGAGCAGCGCGACGTCGTGCACCAGGTGGGCCGGGCTGTGCCCCTTGCCGAGCACCGCGAGGTCCTCGTGCTTGCCGAAGCCGGTGAAGTAGAACGGCTGCTCGTTGATCAGGAACCGGGCGCCGTCCACCCGCACCGTCCGGACGCCGACGCTCTGGTGGTAGCTGTCGAGCACGGTGCCGTCGCGGACCAGCTGGAGCTCGAGGTCGTAGAGGTAGCCGTCGCCGGGCGCCCACAGGTGGACGTCGGGGACGGTCAGCCGGCCGGTGGCGCCGCGGCCGGTGGCCACCTCGGCGCCGTCGGCGTCGCGGAGCACCACCGCGACGTCCGGGTCGGCTCCGCCGGTTCCGTCGGGCGCACCGTCGGCCGGCCCGGACTCCCAGCCCACCCGGTAGTCGACGTGGCCGTCGGTGCCGGCGAACCCGGTGGTCACGGTGACGTCGGTGAGGTGGGCCGGGTCGGTCGCGTAGAGCCAGACCGAGCGGTGCAGCCCGGCGTAGTTGAAGAAGTCGTGCCAGTAGCGCTGCCGCGGGCCGTGCGCGGTCTGTTCGACCTCGCCCGGGGGGATCGACCGGAAGGTCAGGGTGTTGTCGACCTCGACGCTGATCCGCACCGGCTGTCCAGGGGTGACGTGCGCGGTGACGTCGGCCTCGAACGGCGTGTACCCGCCCTCGTGCGAGACCACCTCGGCATCGCCCACCCAGACGGTGGCCCGGTGGGTGGCCGACTCGAGGTGCAGCACCACCCGCCGTCCCGCCCAGCCGGCCGGGACCCAGACCTCGCGCTGGTACCAGACGGGTCCGACGTGATCATGGACCTCGGCCTCGGCGGTCAGGTCGTTGTAGCTGGCGGGAACCGCCAGCTCGCGGTCGGTGTCCAGCCGGCGGGCGAACCAGCCGGCGTCGCGGCCGCGGCGGTCGCCGTCGAGCGCGAACCGCCAGAGACCGTCGAGGTTCTTCCGCTCCCGGGTGCTCGTGTCCTGCGGACGCAGCATGATCGGCTCCTCCTGGTCGGTCCGGGTGGCCATTGAGCCACCCGTGACCCGCCGGGCGCGAGTTGTTGTCGTAAGTTGCTGAGCTCCGGGAGGCGAGATGAGCGAGGACCAGGGGCCGACGATCTACGACGTCGCCCGGGCGGCCGGGGTGGCGCCCTCGACCGTCTCGCGCGCGCTGGCCAAGCCCGGACGGGTCAGCTTCCGGACGGCCGAGAAGGTCCGGCGGGTGGCCGAGGAGCTGGGCTACCGGACCGGGCGGATGGAGACCGTGGTGCCGACCCGCGGCACCGGGGTGGTGGCGCTGATCGTCGCCGACATCGCCAACCCGGTCTTCGTCGGGATGATCCGTGGCGCCGACCGGGAGGCGGCCGAGCACGGGCTGACGCTGGCCATCGTGGAGACCCAGGAGTCGCAGCAGGCCGAGCGCCGGGCGGTCGAGCGGCTGGCCGCCACCGTCGACGGCTTCATCCTCAGCTCCTCGCGGCTGCCCGACACCGCGATCCGCGCGCTGGTCAAGCGCCGACCGGTGGTGGTGCTCAACCGGACGGTGGCCGAGGTGGCCTCGGTGGTCAGCGACAACGTCCAGGCGATCAAGAAGGCGGCCGAGCACCTGGCCGGGCTCGGTCACCGGTCCGTCTGCTACCTGGCCGGTCCGGAGGCGTCGTTCGCCGACGGGATGCGCTGGCGGGGGCTCAAGGAGGCCGGCGACGAGCTCGCGCTGCACGTCCGCCGGCTCGGCCCGTACCCGCCGACCATCCGGGGCGGGGCGCAGGCCGCGGAGACCTGGCTGACCCGAAGGAGCACCGCGGTGATCAGCTACAACGACCTGATGGCCATCGGGTTCGTGCAGGCGGTGCAGGCGGCCGGGTGCCGGGTGCCCGACGACGTCAGCGTGATCGGCTTCGACAACATCGTCGACGCCGGACTGGTCGAGCCCGGACTGACCACCATCGCCGCGCCGCTGGTCAGCATCGGGTCGACCGCGATCGCCGCGCTGGTCCGGCGACGCGGCGCCGCCCCCGACGACGCGCGGGCCGAGCCGGTGCTGCTGCCGGCGAGGCTGGTGCTGCGCGACTCCACCGGACCCAGCCCGCGCTGATCCGGACGTCGGGCCCGCCCGGCTCAGGCGGTGAGCGCGTCCAGCCGGGCGACGACCAGGTCGACGAACGCCTCGTCGGCGGCGAGGTCGTCGGCCAGGGTGGCCAGCACGCCGTGCACCGCGGCGCGCGGGTCCGCCGCGCTCGCGGCCTCCTGGGCCCGGTCCGCGTTGGGGTCGGTGACCGGCACGCCGTGCCCCTGCAGGTGCCGGACCCAGCCCGCCAGCGCGGTGGAGCAACCGGTCGGCAGCCGGCCGGCGGCCCGCTCGGCGCGGGTCACGGGGACGATCCGGACCGCCAGCTTGAGCGACCCGTCGGCGGCGATCTGGGCCAGCTGGTGCCGCACCCGCGGGTTGCCGAACCGGTCGAGCAGCGCGGCGCGGTAGGCGCTCACCTGGTCGCCGGGCAGGCTGAGGTGGCCGACCGCCTCGTCCCAGTAGGTCTCCACCCAGCCGCGGGCCACCGGGTCGGCGATCGCGGCGTCGATGGTCCGGTGGCCGCGCTGGCTGGCCGCGTAGGCGAGCAGCGAGTGCGAGCCGTTGAGCAGCCAGAGCTTCCGCTGCTCGTAGGGCGTGACGTCGTCGACCAGCGCCACCCCGGCGCCGGCCCAGTCCGGACGCCCGGCCGGGAACCGGCCGGCCACCACCCACTCGGCGAACGGTTCGGTCGGCACCGGCGCGGCGTCGGTCCAACCCTGGCTGCGGGCCACCAGGTCGACGTCCTCGGCGGTGGTGGCCGGGGTGATCCGGTCGACCATCGAGGTGGCGAAGTCGATCTCGGCGGCGATCCAGTCGGCCAGACCGGGGTCGAGGGCGCGGGCCAGGTCGCCGACCACCGCGGCGGTCGCGGCGCCGTTCTCGGGCAGGTTGTCGCAGCTGAGCACGGTCAGCGGGCCGGCCCCGGCGGCCCGGCGGGCGGCCAGCCCGGCGACCAGCCGCCCGGGCACCGTGGTCACCGCGGCCCCGGCGTCGGTGCGGAGGGTCTCCAGGTCGGCCTGCACCTCGGCGCGCTCGAGGTCGAGCCGACCGTCGGCGCCGCGGAGATAGCCGGCCTCGGTCACGGTCAGGGTGACCACCGCGACCTCCGGCCGGCGCAGGTAGTCGAGCAGGGCGGCGTGGTCGGCGGCCGGGTGGACCGCGGCCAGCGACCCGACCAGCTCGAAGGCGTCCCCGTCCGGCCCGCGGACGATCAGCGTGTAGAGCCCGTCCTGCGGCCCCAGTGCCTCGGCGGCGTCCGGGCGGCGGCCGGTGAACCCGGCGATGCCCCAGCCGTCGGCGTCGGCGGCGTGCGCGGTGTACCAGGCCTGGTGGGCCCGGTGGAAGTTGCCGACCCCGAGGTGGACGATCCGCACCGGCGGGGCGGTCGGACGCCCGGGTGCGTCCCGGTCGAGCCGCGGCGCGGTCACAGCCGGAACGCCCGGCGCGGGTTGACCGTGACCAGCTCCTCGACCACCTCGACGGCCTCGTCCTCCTCGAGCCGGCCGTCGGCGACCAGCGAGGCGACGTAGCCGGCGTCGAGCCGACGGGCCATGTCGTGCCGGGCCGGGATCGAGCAGTAGGCGCGGGTGTCGTCGATGAAGCCCGAGGTCTTGCCGAACCCGGCGGTCTCGGTGACCGCCGCCCGGTAGCGGCGGATCGCCTCGGGGGCATCGAGGAACCACCACGGGGCCCCGGCGAACACCGACGGGTAGAAGCCGGCCAGCGGGGCGATCTCGCGGCTGAAGGTGGTCTCGTCGATGGTGAACAGCACCATCCGGAAGTTCTCGTGGGTGCCGAAGTCGGACAGCAGCGGCGCCAGCGCGCGGACGTACTCGGCGGTGACCGGGACGTCCGCGCCGACGTCGGCGCCGAACCGCTCGAACGTGGGCCGGTGGTGGTTGCGGGCCACCGCCGGGTGCAGGGTCATCACCAGCCCGTCCTCGGACGACATCCGGCCCATCTCCCACAGCAGGTGCCGCCGCAGCGCGACCGCCTCGTCGGGGGTCAGGTCGCCCGACCGGGCCAGCCGGTAGAGCCGCTCCGCCTCGGCGGGGCTCAGCCGGTCGGTGCGGACGTCGGCGTGGCTGTGGTCGGCCGACACCGCGCCGTGGGCGCGGAAGTGGGCGCGGCGGGCTTCCAGCGCGGCCACGAACCCGGCGTAGTCGCCGACCTCGGTGCCCGCGGTCTCGGCCAGCAGGTCGGCGTCGGTCCGCCAGCCGCGGGCGCCGACCTCGAGGTAGCGGTCGGGACGGAACGTCGGGATCACCCGGCCGGTCCAGGTCGGGTCGTCGGCCAGGGCGCGGTGCGCGGACAGGTCGTCGCAGGGGTCGTCGGTGGTGGCCAGCACCGCGATCCGGAACCGCTCGAACAGCGCCCGCGGCCGGAACGCCGGGGTGGCCAGCGCGGCCGCGACCGTGTCGTAGATCGCGTCGGCGGTCTCCGCGCTCGGCCGGACGTCCACGCCGAAGATCCCGGTCAGCTGCGCCTGCAGCCAGTACCGGACCGGGGTCCCGCGGTAGACCGACCAGTGCCCGCAGAGGATCCGGAACGCCGCCCGCGCGTCCGGCTCGGACAGCGGGCCCTGCCCGACCCCGAGCGCGTCCAGCCCGACGCCGTGCGCGTGCAGGAGCCGGGTGACGTAGTGGTCGGGGGTGATCAGCAGCGAGGTGGGGTCGGTGAACGGGGTGTCCTCGGCCAGCCAGGACGCCGGCACGTGCCCGTGCGGCGAGATGATCGGCAGGTCGGCCACCCGCTCGTAGAGCTGCCGGGCCAGCGGGCGCAGCGACGGGTCCGCCGGGAACAGCCGGTCCGGGTCGGCGGCCAACGGCCGCGCGGTCGGGACGGTCGGTGCGGGAACCATGGGCCCATCATCGGCGGTCGGGGCCGGCCGGCGGCCACCGTTTGCCGCAAGTTGCCGTCACCGCCGCCCCCGGGGTTGCCGGGCCCGGCCGCCCGCAGCAGAGTGGCGGCATGACCACCACCCCAGGGTCGACGATCCCGGCCACCCGCCCCGGTCGCGAGGACGGCTACGGCACCGAGCCCGGCGACCCGGCGCGGGCGACGCTGGTCGGCGGCGCGGGGGAGCGGCTCGATCCCGAGCAGGTCAGCCGATTCGTCGAACAGGCCTTCGCCGGCGCCGACCTGGACGGCCGCCGGGTCTGCCTGGTGGTGCCCGACGGCACCCGGACCTGCCCGTTGCCGCTGCTGCTGCGGGCCGCGCACCGGGCCATCGGGGACCGGGCACTGGCGGTGACCGTGGTGATCGCGCTCGGCACCCACCAGGGGATGAGCGAGGAGCACCTGGCCGCCCATCTCGGCTACGAGCCCGGTGCGCTCGAGGCGACCTATCCGGGCTGGACGGTGCTCAACCACGAGTCGTGGCGCCCGGAGACCTTCCTGCCGCTCGGTCGGATCGAGACCGACCGGATGGCCGAGCTCACCGGCGGGCTGATGACCGACACCGCCGTGGACGTCCGGGTCAACCGGCACGTCGCCGAGGCCGACGTCGCGGTGGTGGTCGGGCCGGTCTTCCCGCACGAGGTGGTCGGCTTCTCCGGTGGCAACAAGTACTTCTTCCCCGGCGTCTCGGGTCCCGAGCTGATCGACGTCTCGCACTGGGTCGGCGCGCTGATCACCAGCGCCGAGATGATCGGCACGTCGGGGGTGACGCCGGTGCGGGCCCTGGTCAACGAGGCCGCCGCGATGATCCCGACCCGGCGGCTGGCCCTCTGCCTGGTGGTCGCCTCGGGCACCGACACGCTGCACGCCGCCGCGTTCGGCACCCCGGAGGACGCCTGGGCCGCCTGCGCCGGGATCTCCGCCCAGACCCACGTCACCTACCTCGACCGCAGCTACCGGCGGGTGCTGTCGGTGATGCCGGAACGCTACGAGGACATCTGGACGGCGGCCAAGGGCTTCTACAAGCTCGAGCCGATCGTGGCCGACGGGGGCGAGCTGATCATCTACGCCCCGCACATCACCGAGGTCTCGGTGATGCACCCGCACATCACCGAGATCGGCTATCACAACCGGGACTACTTCCTCGGGCAGTGGGAGCGGTTCCGGCACCAGCCGTGGGGCGACCTGGCGCACTCGACCCACCTGCGCGGCCAGGGCACCTGGGACCCGGAGCACGGCGAGCGCAACCGGGTCACCGTCACCCTGGCCACCGGCATCCCGCGCGAGGTCGTCGAGGCGGTCAACCTGCACTACCTCGACCCGGCCGAGGTCGACGTCGAGGCCTACGCGGCCGACCCGGACACCTTCGTCGAACCGCACGCCGGCGAGGTGCTCTACCGGCTGCGCGGCTGAGCGGAGCCGGGTCGGCCGTTCCGGCCGGGTGCGGCGACCTGGGTACGGTGGCGCCGTGAAGGCGCTGATCAAGCCCGCCGCCGAGCCGGGGCTGGTGCTGACCGACGTACCCGACCCGGTCTGCGGGCCCGGTGACGTGCTGGTCGCCGTCCGGCAGACCGGGATCTGTGGCACCGACCTGCACATCCAGGCCTGGGACCACTGGGCCCAGGGCCACGTCGCCCCGCCGGTGGTGGTCGGCCACGAGTTCTCCGGCGAGGTGGTCGAGGTCGGCGCGTCGGTCACCGAGGTGCGGGTCGGTGACGCGGTCAGCGGCGAGGGCCACCTGGTCTGCGGCCGCTGTCGCAACTGCCGGGCCGGTCGCCGGCACCTGTGCATCCACACCCGGGGCATCGGGGTGCAGGTCGACGGGGCGTTCGCCCAGTACGTGGTGATCCCGGCCGGCAACGTCTGGGTGCACCCGGCCCCGATCGGCTGGGACGTGGCGGCGATCTTCGACCCGTTCGGCAACGCGGTGCACACCGCGCTGACCTTCCCCAGCCTCGGCGAGGACGTGCTGGTCACCGGGGCGGGACCGATCGGGATCATGGCCGCGATGGTGGCCAAGCACGCCGGTGCCCGGCACGTGGTGATCACCGATCTCAGCCGGCCCCGGCTGGCCCTGGCGGAGCGGCTCGGCGTCACCCTCGGGGTCGACGCGTCGGGCACGACGGTCCGGGACGCGCAGGCCCGGCTCGGGATGCGCGAGGGCTTCGACGTCGGACTGGAGATGTCCGGCAGCCCGGCCGCGCTCCGCGAGATGATCGACAACCTCACCCACGGCGGCCGGATCGCCGTGCTGGGACTGCCCGGCGACGAGGTGAGCATCGACCTGGCCACCGTGGTGCTCAACATGCTGACCATCAAGGGCATCTACGGCCGCGAGATGTTCGAGACCTGGTACGCGATGTCGGTGCTGCTGCAGAGCGGCCTCGACATCTCCGGGGTGATCACCCACCGGTTCCACCACACCGAGCACGAACAGGCGTTCGCGGTGGCCCGGTCGGGGGACAGCGGCAAGGTGATCATGAGCTGGGAGGACTGACGTGTACGGGACCATGAAGCAGCGGCTGGCGGGCGATCTCGACCAGCTGCGGACCGAGGGGCTGTTCAAGGCCGAGGCGGTGATCACCACCCCGCAGGCGGCCGAGATCGGCGTCGAGCACGGCGACGGCGGGCAGCAGGTGCTCAACCTGTGCGCCAACAACTACCTCGGCCTCGCCGACCACCCGGCCATGATCAGCGCGGCCGCCGAGGCGCTCGACCGGTGGGGCTTCGGGATGGCCTCGGTGCGGTTCATCTGCGGCACCACCGCGCTGCACAAGGAGCTCGAGGCCGCGCTCAGCGGGTTCCTCGGCACCGAGGACACGATCCTCTACTCCTCCTGCTTCGATGCGAACGGCGGGCTGTTCGAGACGCTGCTCGGCCCCGAGGACGCGGTGATCAGCGACGAGCTCAACCACGCCTCGATCATCGACGGCGTCCGGCTGTGCAAGGCGCAGCGCTACCGCTACCGCAACCGCGACCTGGCCGACCTCGAGGCCCAGCTGCGGGCTGCCTCCGGCGCCCGGCACCGGCTGATCGCCACCGACGGCGTCTTCTCGATGGACGGCTACGTCGCCCCGCTCGACGGGATCGTCGAGCTCGCCGAGCGCTACGACGCGCTGGTGATGGTCGACGACTCGCACGCGGTGGGCTTCGTCGGCGAGACCGGGGCGGGCACGCCGGAGCTGTTCGGGGTGCAGGACCGGGTCGACATCGTCACCGGCACCCTGGGCAAGGCCCTCGGCGGCGCGTCCGGCGGCTACACCGCGGCCCGGGCCGAGATCGTCGAGACGTTGCGGCAGAAGTCCCGGCCCTACCTGTTCTCGAACTCGCTGGCACCCTCGATCGCCGCCGCGGCGCTGGCGACCCTCGAGCTGCTGCGGACCTCGGGCGACCTGTTGGCCCGGCTCCGCGACAACACCGCCTGGTTCCGCGCCGAGATGACCGCCCGGGGCTTCGAGATCCCCACCTCCGACCACCCGATCGTCCCGGTGATGATCGGCGACGCGGTCGAGGCGGCGGCGATGGCCGACCGGCTGCTGGCGATGGGGATCTACGTCCGCGCGTTCAGCTTCCCGGTGGTCCCGCGCGGCAGGGCGCGGATCCGCACCCAGATGTCGGCGGCGCACAGCCGGTCCGACCTGGAGCGCGCCGTCGAAGCCTTCGAACGCGCCCGCGCCTGAGACTCCGGGAACGCCGAGCTCCCGGGAACGCCGAACCGCCGCGGTCACGGACCGCGGCGGTTCGGGGTGGTTCTCGGCGGCTCAGCCCTGACGGGCCTTCTGCCGCGGGTCACGCCGGTTGATCACGAACACCCGCCCGCGGCGGCGCACCACCTGCGAGCCCGGCCGGTTCTTCAACGCGCGCAACGAGTTGCGGACCTTCATCGTGCGTCTCCTTCTCTCGGTCTGGACGACCACTGCCTCCTCAACGCCGCCGCCGCGCTGCTTCTTCCCGGGGCCGCGCGGCGTCGGGCGTCCGCACAGCCGACCTCCCTACGATGAGGACACGCCCCCGAACCCGATCGAAGGGACGACCATGCCCGCACCGGAGCACCGTCGACCACCCGTCCGGAGCGGTCGACCGGGACGGACGGTCGTCGTGCTGGCGCTGGCGGTCCTGCTGGCGGCGGCCGGCGCCCTGCTCGGCCCGCTGAGCCGACCGGCCCGCGCCGAGGAGACCTCGAAGCTGATGCTGGTGCTCGACTCCTCGGGTTCGATGGCGCAGAAGAGCCAGGGCGAGGTGAAGATCGACGCCGCCCGCAAGGCCCTGACCCAGACCGTCGGCAGCCTGCCGGCCTCGGTCAACGTCGGCTTCCGAGTCTTCGGTGCCACCGTGTTCAACGCCGGGGACAAGGGCGCCTGCACCGACTCCCAGCTCAAGGTCCCGGTCGGCACCGACAACCAGGGACAGCTCGACGCGGCGATCAAGGCCGTCAAGCCCTACGGCGAGACGCCGATCGGCTACGCCCTGCAGCAGGCCGCCAAGGACCTGGGGTCGTCGGGCAAGCGGACCATCGTGCTGGTCACCGACGGCGAGTCCACCTGCAAGCCCGACCCGTGTGACGTGGCGAGCACGCTGACCCGGTCGGGCACCGGGTTGGCGATCGACGTGATCGGGCTGAACGTCGACGGCAGCGCCCAGAGCCAGCTCAAGTGCATCGCCTCGCGCGGCAAGGGCAGCTACTACGACGCCGCGGACGCGGAGACGCTGGCCAACAGCCTGCAGACGCTGGTGCAGCGGTCCCGGCGCAACTTCCAGGTCGGCGGCACTCCGGTGGTCGGCAGCGCCGCGCCCGCGCAGGCCCCGGTGATCACCGCCGGCGAGTACAACGACGAGCTGCCGCCCACCGGTGCGGGGGACCTCCGCTGGTACCACCTCTACCGCAATATCGTCGGGTCGACCCTGCACGTCTCCGCCTCGATCAACCGGCTCGGCCGGCCCGACGCGGTGGCCCTCGAGGTACGCACCCCGTCCGGCCAGCTCTGCGCCACCAGCAGCGCCTTCCGCGCCGACGCGTTCGGGTCGAACCTGCTGTCCGCGGCGGTCAGTGTCGGGCCGCGGGCGGGCAAGGCCCCGGTGGCGGCCTGCACCAGCAGCAACGACCTCCTCGTCGCGGTCCGGCACGCCGACCGGGTCGACGGCACCCCGGTCTACGGCGGCAAGCAGACCGACCAGGTCTCGCTGCAGGTGATCGAGGAGCGCCCGGTGAGCGGGGTGGCCGGACTGCCCAAGCCGGCCACCGCGGGGAAGTTCGTCCCGCAGTTCGGCGGCTCGACGAAGCCGGTGGTCGGCGGCAGCTCCTTCGACGACGCGCCCACCCTCGGCCAGGGGGCCTACAGCTCGAACCTGGTGCCCGGCGAGACCCAGGTGTTCCTGGTCAAGCAGACCTGGGGCCAGAGCGTCGACGCCACGCTGACCTTCCCCGGGGCTAGCGGGAAGCTGGCCTCCCAGCTGGGGAACGGGCAGGTCCGGGCCAACATCACGATGTTCAGCCCGAACCGCGGCCCGGCCACCACCAACGCCGGTGGCCAGGAGAACGTGCTGACCAAGGAGCGGCTGGTGCTCGGGCTGTCCAGCACCCCGGTCCGCTACCTCAACCGCAGCCAGGACGTGACCCGGGCGAGCAGCTACCTGCCCGGGTCGTACGCGGTGGTCGTCTCGCTGAGCGCCGACCCGCAGAACCAGAACTACGTGGTGCCCTATCTGCTGAACCTGGACGTCCGGGGCCGCAGCAGCGGCGCGCCCGACTACGTGGCGAACCCGACGCCTGCGCCGGCCCCGCCGAGCCCGACCCCCGTCCCCGCCCCGGGCAGCCGCTCGGGCGGGGTGACCACGGGCACGGTGATCGGGATCGTCGTCGCGGTCGCGGTGCTGCTCGGGGCGGGCGTCACGGCGGTCATCGTGCGGCGCCGACGGCGGCGGGGAGACGCAGCGGCAGGGTGACGGTCATCGTGGTGCCGCGGCCGAGCGCCGAGTCCACGGCGATCCGGCCGCGGTGCCGTTCCACGATGATTTTGGAGATGGCCAGCCCGAGCCCGGTGCCGGGGATGTTCAGCGCGGCCGGGTTGGTGGATCGGAAGAACCGGGTGAACAGCGCGCCCTGGTCCTCCACCGAGATGCCCAGACCATGGTCCGTGACCGTGATCACCGCGTCGGTCTCGGTGACCTCGAGGCCGATCCGCACCCGGCTGCCCGACGGGCTGAACTTGACCGCGTTGCTGATCAGGTTGTCGAAGACCCGCTCGATCTCCTGCGGGTCGCCCAGGGTCGGGGCGGGCCGGTCGGGCAGGACGAGGTCGAAGGCCACGCCCGCGCGCTGGGCCTGGTGCCGCAGGGTTGCCGCGCACTCCTCGATCACCGGGCCGAGGTCGACCGGGACCATGGTGACCGGTCGTTCGCCCTCCTCGATCCGCGAGAGCAGCAGCAGGTCGCCGATCAGGGTGGTCAACCGCCGGGCGTTGCGCTCGATCGCCTCGAGCGAACGGTCGACCAGCGGCTCGATCACCCCGAGGTCGCCGGCCCGGACGATCTCCAGGTGGCCCGAGATCGAGGCCAACGGCGTCCGCAGCTCGTGCGAGATCATCGAGACGAACGCGTTCTTCTGGGTGTCGAGAGCCTGCAGCTCCGAGACCAGCCGCTGCTCGCGTCGGTAGGCGCGTTCCAGCGCGACCGCCCGGCCGACGTCGCGGGCCATCCGCTGGATCGCGGTCAGCTCGGTGTCGGCCCACACCGGCGAGCCCACCGGCCGGACCAGCCCGACGTAGCCGAGCGGGCGGTCGGCGGCGCCGAAGGCGGCGAACAGGATCGAGTCGGCGCCGAGGGTGGCGACGTAGTCGAGCATCCGGTGCTGGAGCGCGACCGGGACCAGCCGGTCGGTGGTCAGCACCTGGCGGTTGGTGTCCGGAGCCTGCTTGGCGGTCGAAGCGTAGAAGGTCAGCGGTTCCTGCAGCCGCCAGCACAGCTGGGCGACCTCGAACACCGCGCGGACCAGCGTCGACGGCGCGCGCTGTTCGACCGGCATCGGCGGGTGGATGATCGTCAGGCCGTCCTCGCCCTCGTTGTCGAGGGTCCGGACGAAGACGGCCGAGGCGCCCATCGCCCCGGCCAGCGCGGCGGCGCGCTCGGCGAGCAGCTGGGGCAGGCCGTCCAGCGAGTGCAGCCCCACCGCCCAGTCGCGCTCGAACGCGGTCAGCCGCAGCTCGTCGGCGATCCGCTGCTCGCTGCGCTGCTGCAGCTCGGCCAGGTCGTTGACCGCCTCGGCGACCGCCCGGATCTCGAGCACGCCGGCGTGCGGGTCGGCCCGCGCCGACCGGTCGCCGTCGTGCAGCCGGGTCACCACCCGGTGCAGGTCCTCGAGCGGCGGTGCGACGCCCGACCGGGCCCGGCGGGCCGGACGCAGGCCCCGGGTGGCCCCGTGGACCACCACCGCGATGAACGCCGCCGCCGACAGCGCGGCCACCACCAGCGCGACGGTGGTGAGGGTCTCCCGGTCGTTGGCCAGCCAGACCCCGACCTGGGCGTTGCCGCCGCGGAAGGCGTCGAAGTAGGACTTGGCGGTCGCCTGGCTCGGGGCGTCGGTCAGCGCGGCCGGGTTGCTCGCGATCGGCGCGGTGTAGCGCAGCCACTGGGTGACCAGGGTCTCCTGGCGGGCCACCAGATCCGCGACCCCCGGCTCGTCACCGACCTTGGTCCGCAGGGTGGCCAGCGCCTCCTGCAGCGGTTGCTGCGCGTTCTGCCAGGTCTGCAGGAAGATCGGGTCGCGGGTCAGCTGGTAGGCGCGCAGCGAGGTCTCGCTGTCGGTCATCCGCTGCCGCACGGTCATGTTGGCCCGTTCGGCCGGCCCGACGTCGTGGGTCAGCTGGACCAGCACCACGGTGAGGACGCCGATCGCGCCCAGGCCGGTCACGCTCAGCAGCACCAGCGTGATCAGGGCGCTGCGGATGATCGCGTCGATCTTGGTCCGGATCGAGCGCGGCGGGGCCGGCGCGCGCTCGGCGGCCAGGGCGGTCGGCTTCGCGGCGGGACGCGCCCGCAGCCAGGGGCGGGGGATCGTGGTCATGGCGTCGCCGCCGGGGGTCGGGGGAGCGGCCCAGCGCTGCGGGGGGCGGCGACGGGCGCGGACGTGTGCAACACGGTCGGTCCTTGCGTCAGTGGATCGGGGGGTCTTCCACCAGCACCGACGGTAACCGACGAACCCGGCGAAATCACCATCCCCGACGCCAGGTGATCATCCAGAGACCCCGACGGCCACCCCGCGGCGGTGGCCTCAGCGGGCGGCGCGCGGCGCCCCGGTGCTCCGCCGGACGGTCAGGTGGGTGGGCAGCACCGCCGACGACCCGGGCGTGCGACCCGCGGTCGCCGGCCCGCCGCTGGCCGAGCCGGAGAGCAGGATCGAGGTGGCCACCCGGCCCGCGTGCTCGACCGGCGCGGTGACGGTGGTCAGCGGCGGGTGGCAGAAGTCGGCGCCGAAGATGTCGTCGCAGCCGACCACGCTCAGGTCCTCGGGTACCGCCACGCCGCGCTCGGCCAGCCGGGCCAGCATCCCGATCGCCACCACGTCGTTGTAGGCGATGCAGGCGGTCGCGCGGGTGTTGAGCACCGCGTCGGCGGCCCCGGTGCCCGAGTCGCTGCGCGGCGGGAAGTCGCGGGTCCGGACCACGTCGGCGCCGAGCCGTCGGGCGGCGCGGTGGACGGCCCGCCAGCGCCGTTCGTTCGACCACGACCCCTTCGGACCGGAGACGTAGACGATCCGCCGGTGGCCGAGCGAGACCAGGTGCTCGACCGCCTGTTCCATGCCCTGGGCGGTGTCGAGGACGACGCTGCCGATGCCGCGCCGCGGCCGGTTGATGGTGACCAGGTTCATGCTCGCGGCCAGCTGGTCGAGCCGGCTGTCCGACAGCCGGGTCGAGGTGAGGATGGCGCCGTCGCAGGAGCGCTGCAGCGTGGCCAGCAGACTGGCCTCGACCTCGGCCGACTCCTCGGTGTCGACCAGCAGCTGGGTGACCCCGGCGTTCTTCAGCTGTTGCTGGCTGCCGCGGATGATGTCGAAGTAGAACGGGTTGGTGACGTCGGAGACCAGCACGGCGACCGCGCCGGTGCGTCCCGAGCTGAGCGCGCGGGCGGACGGGTTCGCGGTGTAGTCGAGCTCGCGGGCGGCCTGCTCGACCCGCTCGCGGGTGCGGACGTTGACCCGGGTCGGGTTGGAGAGCGCCCGGGACACGGTGGAGACCGCGACGCCGGCGCGGGCGGCCACGTCGGCCAGCGTGGTCGGTCGGGAGCCGCCGGTCGGGGTGGGGCCGGGCACCCGGTCAGCGAACCACGCGATGGCAAGATCTGGCAACCGATTGCCGGGGCGGCAGCGGGCTGCTTGTGTGGGACCCGGCGCAGGTGCCACGTCCCTGTGTCGTCGTCGCCGTCGAACCAGGAGCCTGACCAGAGATGAGCACTCCGGCCGAGACCGGCCGTCCCACCCGCGTCGCCATCGTCGGCTGCGGGATCATCGGCAAGCACCACGCCACCGTGATCAGTCGGCACCCGGCCTTCGTGGTCACCGGCCTGGTCGACCCGCTGCCCGAGGCCGTCGAGGGCGCCCGCCGGGTGCTCGCCGACGCCGGTGCGCCCGAGCCGGTGGTCTACGACTCGATCGCCGCGGCCTGCGACAGCGGCGAGGTCGACCTCGCCGTGCTGTGCACCCCGAGCGGGATGCACACCGAACAGGCCACCGAGGTGCTCGACCACGGTCGGCACGTGGTGATCGAGAAGCCGCTCGACGTCACCGCCGAGCGCGGCCGGGTCTTCGCCGAGCGGGCCCGGGCGGCCACCGAGAACGGCCAGCTGGTCTCGGTGATCAGCCAGCACCGGTTCGACCCGGCGAACGCCGCGATCGCTGCCGGGGCGCACGGCGGCGGGTTCGGCACCCTCACGTCGGCACTGGCCTCGATGGCCTGGTACCGCAGCCAGGGCTACTACGACCAGGGCGACTGGCGCGGCACCTGGGCCTGGGACGGCGGCGGCGCGGTGATGAACCAGTGCGTCCACACCGTCGACCTGCTCCGCTGGTTCCTCGGCCGGCCCGAGGAGATCTCCGCGTTCACCGGTCGGCTCGCGCACGAGCGGATCGAGGTCGAGGACACCGCGGTCGCGGTCATCCGGTTCGAGGGCGGCGCGCTGGCCACCCTGCACGCCACCACCGCCGCGTTCCCCGGGCTGCGGACCCGGATCCAGGTGCACGGCACCCAGGGGTCGGCGATCGTCGACGAGGACCGGCTCGAGTACTTCTTCGCCGCCCCG
Source organism: Microlunatus kandeliicorticis (assembly GCF_014137855.1). GTDB lineage: Bacteria > Actinomycetota > Actinomycetes > Propionibacteriales > Propionibacteriaceae > Microlunatus > Microlunatus kandeliicorticis. Next base: position 638,908 of record NZ_JACGWT010000003.1, on the reverse strand, counting down.
GACGCCGACGAGTTCGGCACCCACGGGTTCAGCGCCCACAGCGGCGTCAAGGTCGAGAACCAGGCCGCCGAGCAGGTGCCGGTGGAGCAGCTGGCCAGCAGCCCCAAGCCGGCCGAGAACTTCATCGAGGGCCACTACCGGCAGTACGACGACCTCGCCGACGCGCTGGCCACCGGCCGCGCGCCCGGCGTCACCGTCGACGAGGCGCTGCTCTCGCTGGCCCTGGTCCGGTCGCTCTACGTGTCGGCCACGCTCGGCCAGCCGGTCCGGTTCGAGGACGTGCTCGCCGGCAAGCACGACGACGTGATGGCCGAGAAGGGCGGTGTGGCGTGAAGCTCTCGCTGTTCACCGCGGCCGCTCCCGACCTCGAGCCCGAGCCCACCGCCCAGCTGCTCGCCGAGCAGGGCTGGGACGGCGTCGAGTGGCGGGTCACCGACCAGCGCCCGGCCGACCAGCCCGGGTTCTGGGCCGGCAACCGGGCCACCTGGCCGCTGACCGGGCTGGAGGACTCGCTCGACGAGATCCGCCGGATCACCGACGCGGCCGGGCTGGAGATCTCCGGGATCGGCGGCTACGTCCGCTGCACCGACCACGAGGGCGTCGAGCGGATGCTCTCGGCCACCGCGAAGCTCGGCGCGCCGCGGGTGCGGGTGACCGTCCCGGGCGTCCAGCCGGGGGAGAGCTACCGCGAGGTGTTCGCTCGGGCCCGCGACGACTACGCGTTCGTGGCCGACCGGGCCGGCGAGCTCGGCGTCCAGGCGTTGGTCGAGCTGCACCACGGCACCATCACCGCCTCGGCGAGTGCGGCGTTCCGGCTGCTCGACGGGCTCGACCCGGAGGCGGTCGGGGTGATCCACGACCTCGGCAACCTGCTGTTCGAGGGCCAGGAGAACCCGCGCTGGGCCTTCGACCTGCTCGGGCCCTACCTGGCGCACGTCCACGTCAAGAACGGGGTGTGGCGGCCGACCGGGACCGACGAGGCCGGCGTCACCCACTGGGAGCACGGCTGGGCGACCCTGCGCGGCGGGATCGCCGACGTGGCCGACTACGTCGACGCGCTCAAGGAGCACGGCTACGACGGCTGGATCACCTGCGAGGACTTCTCCACCGAGCTCCCGCAGACCGAGCGGCTGGCCGACGACCTGGCCTACCTCCGCTCGCTGCTCTGATCCGTCGGCCGCGGACGGTCGGATGACGCTCGTCGCGCCCGGGGCCACCGCGACCTGGGTCGACCACGGCGGCGGGCGGGTCCGGGTGCTCAGAGCCGGACCGGGCTTCGGCGCGTCGTTGCCGGTGCTGCTGGTGCACGGCGGCGGCTACGACCACGCCGGGTTGTCCTGGTACCGGGTGCTCGAGCCGCTGGCCCGGCACCGCCCGGTCCTGGCGCCCGACCTGCCGGGATTCGGTGGCACCACCGGGGTCGAGGTCACCGGCGACGCCGACCGGCTCGCCGACCTGCTGGTCGAGGTGGTGAGCGGGCTCGGGCACCCGCGGTTCGCGGTGGTCGGGATCTCGATGGGCGGCGACGTCGCCCTGCACCTCGCGCTGCGGCACCCGGGGGCGGTGGCCGGTCTGGTGCTGGTCGCGGCCGGCGGGCTGACCGAGCGGATCGGTTCGCCCGCGGTGCAGCGGGCCGCCTGGGTCGCCGCCCAGCTGCCCGATCCGGTGCTCTTCGGGCTGAGCCGGGTGGCCGGCCGCTTCGCCGACGTCGCGCTGGGCCGGGTGGTCCGCGACCGGCGGCGGGTGCCTCCGCCGGTCCGGGACGGCTTCCGGGCCGAGGCCCGGCGTTCCGACGGCGGTCGCGGCTACGCCCGTTACAACCAGGCCACCCTCGGCCCGCGGCGGATGCGCAACAACCTGCTCCCGGTGGTGCACCGGATCACCGTGCGGACGCTGCTGCTGCACGGCGAGGACGACCGGCTGGTCGCCCCGGCCGACTCCCGCGCCGCCACCGACCGGATGCCGCAAGCCCGGCTGGTGACCGTCCCCGACTGCGGCCACTGGCTCCCGGTCGAGGCGCCGGACGCCTTCCTCACCGAGGTCGTCCCCTTCCTCGCTGCACTCGACCAGTAGCAGGAATGCGCCCCTCGATCCTGACCATCGCCGGCGTGTGCGCTCAGCGGCCGGACCGCGCGGGATCGAGGGGCGGATCCTCAGCGCCGAGTGCCCGTGCCCAGCGCTCGACGGATGCAGTCGAGGACCCAGTCGGGCTGCTCGGTGAGTTGGCGCCAGGTGAAGTTGAGGACCAGGTAACCGGCCAGCACCAGCTCGTCGCGGCGGTAGCGGTCCTGTTCGAAGGCGGCACGAGCCCCGTGCGTCTCGAACCCGTCGATCTCGACGATCACCCGTGCGGCGGTGAAGACCACGTCGGCGAACCAGGGCCCGACCGGCACGTTGGTCCGCCAGCCCCTGAGCCCCGCTGCACGGAGGAGGCGGTGGGCAAGGCGTTCCGCCTCCGACCACGGTTGGTCGCGGGAGTCCGTCAGCAGCTCGGCGCGTCGGACGTTCCCGCGGCGCCCCGGATTCAGGCGGAGGGCCTCCCACAGGTGGTCCAGCGTCGCCGTCCGACTGCGCAGCACCCGGTCGATGGCCTCGCCGCCGACCGGGCCGGCTGCCAGGTCGACGGCAGTGAGGGCCGGAGCGGTCACGGGCAGACCGCCGCGGCGACGGATCAGCTCCGGCGGGACGGTGCGCCGGTGAACGACCCAGCCCGGCCGGCTCTTGCCGCGGACCGGTGCGGCGAGCTCGACGACCGGAACCGACACCTCGGGCCAGAAGGTCAGCCGGGCCGCGGCCAGGCCGCAGACCACGGCGTCCGGACCGGCCCACAGCGCCCCGGCCCGGATCCGCGCCTCGGGATCGAGGAGCTCGCCGGCCGCCAGCACCCCCGGCAGCGGGCTGACCAGCTCCCCGCGGGCGCGGGCCCGGTCCAACCGGGTCGCCAGCTCGGGGTGGTCGCGTCGCCGGAGCATCCCGCCCACCTCGTCGAGAGCCTGCCGCACGGTGGTGTCCACATCGGCACCCTCGGCCGGTGGCCCGGTTTCGGGCCGTCGCCGCCGGTGGGCTGTGGGTGCTGCTCCGCGGTTCGGGCGGACTGTGGACGGCCGGAGACGCGAGAATCCGCCCCTCGATCCCGGACGACACCGGCGGCCACGCTCAGCGGCTGCGCCGGTCCGGATCGAGGGGCGGACTCCTGCGCGGCTAGCCCTCGGCGAGGAAGACGTACCGGGCGATCAGCAGCAGGGCCACCACGTAGAGGATCGGGTGCACCTTGCGCGGCTGTCCGCTGAGCAGCTTGATCAGGCAGTAGCTGATCACGCCGAAGCTGACGCCGTTGGCGATCGAGAAGGTCAGCGGCATCGCGATCACGGTCAGGAAGGCCGGGACGGCGACGCTGATGTCCTCCCACTCGATGTGTTTGAGCCCCTCGGCCATCAGGGCGCCGACGATGATCAGTGCGGGGGCGGTGGCCGCGCCGGGCACGGCACCGGCGAGTGGCCAGAGGAACATCGAGGCGGCGAACAGGATCCCGACGAAGCCGGCGGTCACGCCGGTCCGGCCACCCTCCTCGATGCCGGAGGCGCTCTCGACGTAGGCGGTGGTGGTCGAGGTGCCCATCAGCGCGCCGAACATCGCGGCCAGACCGTCCATCGAGAAGGTCAGCCGGGCCCGCGGCATGTCGCCGTTGGCGTCCAGGTAGCCGGCCCGCTGTGCCAGCCCGGTCAGGGTGCCGGTGGCGTCGAAGAAGTCGACGAAGAAGAAGGTGAAGATCACGTTGAGCGCGCCGAGCTCGAGCGCGGCGACGATGTCGAGGTGCCCGATCAGGTCGGTCGGCCAGACCGGGAGCGCGAACGGCAGCCCGCCGGAGAAGCCGTTGAAGGCCACCAGCGCGTTGTCCGCGCCGCTGAACACCTTGGCCCGGCTGACGATCGCGATGATCGAGGTGACCAGGATGCCGAAGAGGATCGCGCCCTTGACCCGCAGCCGCATCAGCACGGCGGTGATGATCAGGCCGATGATCGCCACCCAGGCGGTCGGGCTCTTGAGCGACCCGAGCCCGATCAGGGTCGCCTCGTTGGCCACCACGATGCCGGCGCTCTTCAGCCCGAGGAAGGCCAGGAACAGCCCGATGCCCGCGGTGATCGCGTACTTCAGCCCGGTCGGGATGGCCCGGACGATCGCCTGCCGCGCCCCGATCACGCTGAGCACCACGAACAGCGCACCGGAGACGAACACCGCGCCCAGCGCGGTCTGCCAGGGGTAGCCGAGCCCCTGGACCACGCTGTAGGCGAAGAACGCGTTGAGCCCCATGCCGGGGGCCTGCGCGAACGGGTAGCGGGCGACCAGACCCATCACCAGCGAACCGAAGCAGGCGGCCAGACAGGTGGTGATCACCAGCTGGGTGAACCCGTTCGGCACCTTGATCGCACTCGACAGCACCTGCGGGTTGACGAACAGGACGTAGCTCATGGTGAGCCAGGTGGTGAACCCGGCCCGCAGCTCGCGCGGGATCGTGGACCCGGCGGCGGTGATGCCGAAGTAGCGGTCGAATCCGGACACCTTGGCGAGCGGGGTCCGGGCCGGCGGGGCTTGCGTCGCGGTCATGCGGCCTCCTTGGGGCGGGATGACGGTGCGGTGGATGGGTTGCGGGGACGCCCACCGGAGGCGGTCGTCAGGTCACCACCGACCCACACCGCGGCCACGTCGCCCGGAGTGGACAGGGTGAAGATCTTGGCCAGCGCGTCGGCGGCGTCCTCGGCGTGGGCCAGGTTCGTGGCGAAGGTGCTGCCCGGGCTCGGACGCAGCCAGCTGGCGTCGAACTGCTTCCCGACCCCCAGGTCGCCGACCCGGTCGTCGAGCCCGAGGGCCCGGGCGCCGGCCCGGGTGATCAGGTAGAGCAGGTGGGTGCTGGTCAGCGGCAGACCGTCGGGCCCGAGCAGCTGCTGGGCGAAGTAGGCCTGCAGCCCCTCCTTGACCAGCGAGAACCCGGTGCCGCCCCCGACGTCGCTGCCCATCGCCACCCCGACGCCGTGCTCGGCGTGCCGGCGCAGCGGGAACAGCCCGCTGCCCAGCGAGGCGTTGCTGGTGGGGCAGTGGCTCGACCAGGCACCGACCCGGGCCATCAGGTCGAGCTCGGCGTCCGTGACGTGGACGTTGTGCGCGATCACGCTCCGCGGGCCGAGCAGCCCGTGCTTGTCGTAGGTGTCGAGGTAGTCGTCGCTGCCGGGGAACAGCTCGCGCACCCGGTCGACCTCGCGGAGGTTCTCGTTCGCGTGCGAGGTGAACGCCACCCCGTCGGCCGCCTCGAGGAGCTCGCCGCAGACGGCGAGCAAGTCGTCGCTGGTCGACAGCGAGAACCGCGGGGTCACCGCGTAGCGCAACCGACCGCGTCCGTGCCAGCGCTCGATCAGCCGGCGGCCCTCGGTCAGCGCCCGGTCCGGGTCGGTCAGCAACTCGTCGCGGAGCACCCGGTCGCTCACTACCTGCCCGGCGGTGATCCGCAGGCCGGACCGCTCGGCGGCCGCGAAGAAGACGTCCGTCGCGGTGGCGAAGTGCGCGCCGAAGACCAGCGCGGTGGTGGTGCCGGCCGCGGCCAAGCCGGTGAGGAAGTCCTCGGCCACCGCGGCGGCGTAGCGGTCGTCGGCCAGCCGTGCCTCCTCGGGGAGCGCACACCGTTCGAGCCAGTCGAGCAGCGGCATCCCGAGCCCGCCGATCACCCGGACCTGCGGGTAGTGCACGTGGGTGTCGACGAACCCGGGCAGCAGGACGCCGTCGGTCAGGTCCTCGACCGGCTCGCCGGGGTGCGCGGCGCGGAGCTCGGCGTACGGACCGCGGGCGGTGATCACACCGTCGCGGACCAGCAGCCCGGCGTCGGTCTCGGCCCGCAGCGCGTCCGGGCCGTCGGTGAACGGGTCGCCGGGCACGTCGAGGACGGTGGCGCGGTAGAGGGTCATCGCCGGGCCCGCCCTTCGACAGGCTCAGGGCGCGTCCCGGCAGGCTCAGGGCGCGTCCCGGCAGGCTCAGGGCGCGTCCCGGCAGGCTCAGGGAGCGTCCCGACAGGCTCAGGCCCTTCGACAGGCTCAAGGCGCGGCCCATCGACGAGCTCAGGGGGCGGGGCTCCGACGGGCTCTGTTCGGCGGGTCTGGATCCGCTCGATCAGCTGGGCGGCGACGCCGACGGCGATCACCACCGGTTCCTTGCCGGTGAGCGCGGGCAGCCCGATCGGTGAGCAGATCCGGGTGACCACGTCGGCAGTGTGCCCGTCGGCGAGCAGCTTGGCACGGAAGCGCGCCCACTTGGCCCGCGAGCCGATCAGCCCGACCAGACCGAGCCGGTGACCGGCCGCGATCCGTCGGAGCGCGGCGTCGCAGAGCGCGTAGTCCTCGGCGTGGTCGTGGGTCATGATCAACACCTGGGCGTCGTCCGGCAGCCGCTCGAGCACGGTCTCGCCGAGCGGCGTGCGGTGGACGGTGACGTCGGCGGCGCCGTCGGTGATCTCGGCCAGCCGGAGCGGATCGAGCTGCTCGTCCCGGCTGTCCACCAGGTGCAGCGCGATCTCCAGCCGGGACAGGATCCGGGCCAGCTCGAAGCCGACGTGGCCGACCCCGAACACGGCCACCGTCGGACGAATCGGCAGCGGCTCGAACAGCAGGGTCACCACCCCGCCGCAGCACTGCCGGCCGTGCGCGGTGCGGGCGTGCTCGTTGAGCGCGGACCGCCAGGTCACCGGAGCCGTCGCGCCAGTGTCGATCATGGTCGCGATCATCGACCGGGCCCGGTCGATCGCGGTCTCCTCGAGGTTGCCGCCGCCGACGCTGCCCCAGGTGCGGTCGGTGCCGACCACCATCTTGGTGCCGGGGTCGCGCGGGGCGTGCCCGCGCACCTCGACGACGGTGACCAGGACGCCGGGGACGTTCTCGCGCCGCAGCTGCTGCACGGTGCTCAGCCAGTCCATCGCCGCCTCCTCAGGCCTGCGCGTACGAGCCGGAGACGGCGCTGACCTCGGCACCGGAGTGGTTGCCGGCCGCGTAGGCCTCGGAGGCCGCCGAGGCGGCCAGTGCCGGTTCGGGACGTCCGCGCCGGGCCGCCTCGACCGCCCAGAACACCGCCTCCGGGGTGGCCGGGCTGCCGAGGTCGACCTCGATCCCGCCCGGGCCGAACGCGGCCACCGCCTGCCGCAGCGCCTCGCGGACGCTGAAGGCCAGCATCAGCGGCGGTTCGCCGACCGCCTTCGAGCCGTAGACCACCCCCGACTCGGTGGCCCGCTCGAACAGGTGGACGTGGAACTCCTCGGGCATCTCGGAGAAGCTCGGCAGCTTGTAGGTGCTGGCCGCCTGGGTGGACAGCCGACCGCGGTTCGGGCCGTCGGTGGTGTCCCAGCGCAGCTCCTCGAGGGTGAGCCAGCCGGTGCCCTGGACGAAGCCGCCCTCGATCTGCCCGACGTCGATCAACGGCGACAGGCTGTCCCCGACGTCGTGGACGATGTCGGTCCGGCGCAGCCGGTAGGCACCGGTCCAGCCGTCGACCTCGACCTCGCTCAGCGCCGCGCCGTAGGCGAAGTACTTGAACGGCTCGCCCTGCATCCGCTCGGCGTCCCAGTGCAGGCCCTCGGTCCGGTAGAAGCCGGCCGCCCACAGCTGCACCCGTTGGTGGTAGGCGGCGCCGACCACCTCGGCGAAGGTCAGCTGCCGGTCAGCGAAGCCGATCCCGGTGACCACGCCGTCGACGAACCGGACGTCGGCGGGGTGGCAGTTGATCATCCGGGCCGCGACGTCGGCCAGCCGCTCGGTGATCTGCTCGCAGGCGTTCTTGATCGCGCCGCCGTTGAGGTCGGCGCCCGAGCTGGCCGCGGTGGCCGAGGTGTTGGGCACCTTGTCGGTCCGGGTCGGGGCGAGCCGGACGGTGCTCATCGGCACCCCGAGCGCGGTGGCCGCGACCTGCAGCATCTTGGTGTGCAGCCCCTGACCCATCTCGGTGCCGCCGTGGTTGATCAGCACCGAGCCGTCCTTGTAGACGTGCACCAGCGCGCCGGCCTGGTTGAAGGCGGTCAGGTTGAACGAGATCCCGAACTTCACCGGCGTGATCGCCAGCCCGCGCTTGGTGTCCTCGTGCGCCGCGTTGAACGCCTCCACCGCGGCCACCCGGTCGAGGTAGCCGGCGCGCTGCTGGAGCTCGGACCAGATCGCGGTCAGCCGCTCGGCGTGCCGGACCGGCTGGCCGTACGGCGTGGCCTGGCCGGGCGCGTAGAGGTTGCTCCGGCGGAGCTCCTCGGCGCTGATCCCGAGCTGCGGCGCGCACCGGCCCAGGATGTCCTCGATCACGATCATGCCCTGCGGGCCGCCGAAGCCGCGGAACGCGGTCTGGCTGGTCTTGTGGGTCTTCGCGATCCGGCCGTGCACCTCGATGTCGGGGATCCAGTAGGCGTTGTCGATGTGGCAGAGCGCCCGGGCCAGCACCGGCTCGGACAGGTCGAGGCTCCAGCCGCCGTCGGAGGTCAGGGTCGCCCGCAAGCCGGTGATCCGGTGCCGCTCGTCGAAGCCGATCTCCCACTCCGCGTGGAACGGGTGCCGCTTGCCGGTCATCGTCATGTCCTGGGTGCGGTTGAGCCGCAACCGGACCGGACGTCCGGTCAGGGTGGCCCCGAGCGCGGCGACCGCGGCCAGCCCGTGCGGTTGCATCTCCTTGCCGCCGAACCCGCCCCCCATCCGCAGGCACTGGACGGTGACCGCGTGGCTGGGGACGCCGAGCACGTGCGCGACGATCTCCTGGGTCTCGCTCGGGTGCTGGGTGGAGGACTGGACGAACACCTGGCCGCCCTCGTCGACCAGGGCCAGCGAGCACATCGTCTCGAGGTAGAAGTGCTCCTGGCCGCCGAACTCGAACACGCCCCGGAAGCGACGGTGCGCGCGGGCCAGCCCGGCGTCGGCGTCGCCGCGGCTGACCGTCCGCCGGGCGCCCTGGAAGCTGCCGGCCCCGATGGCCTCGGTCAGGGTGAGCACCGAGGGCAGCGGCTCGTAGTCGACGGCCACGGCCTCCGCGCCCTGCCGGGCCGCCTCGAGCGTCTCGCCGAGCACCCAGGCCACCGCGTGCCCATGGAACATCACCTCGGTGGGGAAGAGCGGTTCGTCGTGCTTGATCCCGGCGTCGTTGATCCCCGGGACGTCGTCGGCGGTGAGCACCCGGACCACGCCGGGGACGTCGAGCGCCGGGCTGACGTCGAGCGCGGTCACCAGGGCGTGCGCGTGCGGGGCGTTGACCGGCCAGGCGTGCAGCACGCCGGGGGTGCGGGTGATCAGGTCGTCGGTGTAGAGCGCCGCGCCGGTGACGTGCAGCGCGGCCGCCTCGTGCGGGACCTCCCGGCCCACCGCCGGGTTGGCCGGCCGGTCGGCGAGCGGGCCGTGCAGCGAGCTGGCGCTGGCGCCGTCGTAGTTGGTGCGGGTCATGCCGACACCTCCCCTCGGGTCCGGGCGAAGAACTTGAGCAGGGCGGTGCGGAGCATCGCGGTGCGGTAGGCGGCGCTGGCCCGGTGGTCGTCGAGCGGGGTGCCCTCGGTGGCCAGCCGGTCGGCCGCGGCGCGGACCGCTTCGCGGGTCCACGGAGCCCCGGTCAGCTGCTCCTCGGTGGCCCGGGCGCGCAGCGGGGTGGCCGCCACCCCGCCCAGTCCGATCCGGATCCGGGCGACCCGGTCGCCGTCGAGGTCGAGCGCGAAGGCCACGGCGACGCTGGAGATGTCGTCGAACCGGCGCTTGGCGATCTTGTGGAACGCGGTGTGCGCGGCCAGCGGCCGGGGGATCCGGACGGTGGTGATCAGCTCGTCGGGCCGGCGCACCGACTGCCGGTAGCCGGTGAAGTAGTCGGCCAGCGCCACCTCGCGGGTGCCGGTCGCCGAGGCCAGCACCAGCCGCGCCTCGAGCGCGAGCAGCACCGGCGGGCTGTCGCCGATCGGCGATCCGGTGCCCAGGTTGCCGCCCAGGGTGGCGCCGTTGCGGATCAGTCGCGACGCGAACTGCGGGAACAGCTCGGCCAGCAACGGGACGCTGCCGTCGAGCCGGCGCTCGATCTCGCTGAGGGTCAGCGCGGCCCCGAGGTCGATGGTCTCGTCGTCGGCGGTGCAGGCGCGCAGCTCGGGCAGCCGGTCGACGGCGACGGTCAGCGGCGCGCGGCGGTGCCGGAGGTTCAGCTCGACGCCCCAGTCGGTGGACCCGGCCACCACCCGGGCGTCCGGACGCTCGGCGATCAGCCGGAGCGCTGCGGCCAGGTCGGCGGGCCGGACGAAGTCGCCCTGGTCGCCGGTCACCGTCACCGGTGCGGCGGGTGGGGCCGGGCGCCGGGTGCGCTGGTGGAGCGGGTCGTCGTCGGCGGGCCGGTCGAGTGCGTACGCGGCGTCGCGGATCGGCCGGTAGCCGGTGCAGCGGCAGAGGTTGCCGCTCAGCGCGTGCAGGTCGAAGCCGTTCGGCCCGTGCTCGTGATCATGACCAGCCGTGGCGTGCTGGTCGGCGGCGCGTTCGGGCCGGTAGTACTCAGCGGCCATCGAGCAGACGAACCCGGGCGTGCAGTAGCCGCACTGGGATCCGCCGCGGACGGCCATCTCGCGCTGCACCGGGTGCAGGGCGTCGACGGTGCCCAGGCCCTCGGCGGTGATCACCTCCTGCCCGGCACAGCCGGCGGCCGGCACCAGGCAGGAGTTGATCGCGGTCCAGCGGGTGCGGTCGTCGCCGTCGGGTCGGGCCACCAGCACCGAGCAGGCGCCGCACTCGCCCTCGGCGCAGCCCTCCTTGGTCCCGGTCAGCCCTCGGCTCCGCAGCCAGTCGAGCAGCGTGACGTGGCCTCCGACGGGACCCAGCCCGAGCGGCCGGCCGTTGACCGAGACGCTCCCGACGCCGGTCCCGCCGTGCTGTGCGGCCGCGGACTCCTGCGGCACCCGACCCTGCATGACGACCCCCGTCCTTGCGCGTCCGTGCTCACGCGCATTGTCCGTGCGCTGACGTCCCACCCGCCACGGCTGTGACGAAGTTGGCGCATGGTTGTTACGGGCTCTTGCAGGCGACGGCCGGTTGTCCATGCGGAACGACCGTCGATGCGCGGGACACTAGCGGCTGCTCCCGAGGGGCGCCAGACTTTTCGGAACCTTTTTTCCGATCTGCGGAAAGACGACCGGCTGACCACCGGGCCGCTGGCGTGCGAGAGGGTGGACCGGTGGCACGCACCCTGGCCCCCGGGCAGCAGACCGAGATCACGATCGGCTTCACCGACGGACGTCCGCCGGAGCTGGTCCACCGCAGCAGCGAGGTGCTGCTCGAGGCGCCGAACTGGACGGTCGACGGTGAGGCGCTGATCGTCAACGGTGACGGCGTCCTCTGGCGGCTGCCGGTGGCCGGCGGCGAGCCGGTGCGGATCGCGCTCGACGTCCCCGAGCTCAACAACGACCACGTGCTGCACCCCGACGGCGAGCAGGTGGTGGTCTCGGCCAACGACGGGCACCTCTACCTCGGGTCGCTGTCCGGTGGTGCGGCCCGGCGGATCACTGACGACCACCGGACCGACCACGGACGCCGGTTCTTCCACTTCCTGCACGGGATCAGTCCCGACGGCCGCACGCTGGCCTCGATCGGGCTCGAGCTCGGCGCGGACGGCTGGACCGGCGCGCGCACCGCCGACGTCTATCTGGTCGACGTGGCCACGGGCGCGGAGACCCGGCTGACCCACGGCGAGGCGTTGACCGACGGTTGCGAGTTCAGCCCGGACGGCGAGTGGATCTACCTCAACACCGAGGCCTTCGCCCGCCGGCCCGGGCACGCCCAGATCGCCCGGATGCGGCCCGACGGGTCCGGGCTCGAGCAGCTCACCGACGACGACCGGGTCAACTGGTTCCCACACTGGGAGCCGAGCGGGCGGCTGGCCACCTTCATCAGCTTCCCGACCGGCACCGAGGGCCATCCGGCCGACCTGCCGGTGGAGCTCAAGCTGGTGCGCGACCACGACTGGGCCGGTGCGGAGACCGTGGTGTCGCTGTTCGGTGGCCAGGGCACGATCAACGTGAACAGCTGGGCGCCGACCGGCGACCGGTTCGGCTACGTCGCCTACCCGGTCTGAGCCGGCGTGCCCACCGTCGAGACCCCGGCGCTGTCGCTGCACTACCGCGAGGCCGGTGACCCGGACGGGTCGCCGGTGCTGCTCGTGCACGGCTGGCCCGACGCCGCCGTCGGCTGGCAGCCGCTGGTCGACCGGCTCGACGGCACGGGGCTGCGGCTGATCGTGCCGGACAACCGGGGCAGCGGCGGGACCCGGTTCCGCACCGCCGACACCCCGCGCGACGGCACCGCGGTCGCGCTGACCGCCGACGTGCTCGACCTGGCCGACGCCCTCGGTCTCGACCGGTTCGCGGTGGTCGGACACGACTGGGGCGCGCGCACCGCCTACGGTCTGGCGGCCCTCGCCCCGGACCGGGTCGAGCGGGTGGTCGCGCTCGCGCTGGGCTACCAGCCGGGCGGCCGGTTCGCGGTGCCCGAGCGCTTCGGGCAGAGCCGGAACTTCTGGTACCAGTGGCTGATGTGCTTCCCGGCCGGGGCGGACTCGATCGCCGCCGACCCGGTCGGGTTCGCCCGCCTGCAGTGGGAGACCTGGAGCCCGTCCGGGTGGTGGACCGAGCAGGACTTCGCCGTCACCGCGGAGACCTTCGGCCCGGACTGGCTCGCGGTGACGCTGTCGAACTACCGGTCGCGCTACCTGCCCGACGAGCCGCGCGACCCGCGCTACGACCCGCTCCGCGAGCGGTTGGCCGGCGTCGAGTTTCTCCGGACGCCGACCCTGATGATCCAGGGTGGTGACGACCGGTGCGACCCGCCGGTCGAGTCCGAGGGCCTCGAGCCGCACTTCGCGGACTACCGACGGGTGGTGCTCGACGGGGTCGGGCACTTCCCGCACCGCGAGGCACCGGACACGGTCGCCGGGCTGGTCCGCGACCACCTGGCCGCCTGACCCCAGCGGCGGCTGCCTAGATTGGGCGTCGGTCACCGACGACGGAGGAGCACACCATGGACGTCCCGCAGGTCGATGTCTCCCGGCTGTCGGTCGACCTCAGCGGTCGGGTCGCGGTGGTCACCGGTGGTGCGTCGGGGATCGGGGCGGCGACCGCCGCCCTGCTGTCCCGCTCCGGGGCCGCGGTCGCCGTGCTCGACCGCGCGGCCGAGCCTGCGGCCGCGGTCGCCGACGAGCTGCCCGGCTCGACGCTGGCGCTCGGCTGCGACGTCACCTCCTCGGCGTCGGTGGCCGAGGTGGTCGAGCGGGTCGAGGCCGGGCTCGGCCCGGTGGACGTGCTGGTCAACTCCGCCGGCATCGTCGCGCTCGCGCCGGCTGAGCAGCTGACCGACGAGCAGTGGCGGACCACCATCGAGGTCAACCTGACCGGCACCTACCTGTGCTGCCGGGCGTTCGGTGAGCGGATGATCACCCGCGGCCGCGGGACGATCGTCAACCTCGCCTCGCAGGCCGCGAACGTCGGGCTGCCCGAGCACGTGGCCTACTGCGCCTCCAAGGCCGGCGTGCAGGGGATGACCCGGGTGCTCGCCCTCGAGTGGGGCGGGCGCGGGGTCACCGTGAACACCGTGTCCCCGACCGTGGTGCTGACGCCGCTGGGCCGGCAGGCCTGGGACAACGAGAAGGGCGAGCGGCACCGGGCCGAGATCCCGGCCGGACGGTTCGCGGTGCCCGAGGAGATCGCCGCGGTGATCGCGTTCCTGGCCTCCGGGGCCGCCGACATGATCAACGGCGCCGACCTGGCCGTCGACGGCGGGTTCACCATCCGCTGACGGGCTCGGGCGCCGCGCCGGTCGCGCTGGCGGACGGTCAGTCCTCCGACTCGGCCTCCACCTGCTCGACCAGCCGGTCGACCTTCTCGACGTACTCCTTCGGCTTGGCCTTGCTCTCCAGCCCTCCCGCGGACATCCAGCGGACCTTGCCGAGCACCGGGCGTTCGGTCCAGCCGCGGTCGTGGGTGCCGAACAGCCAGGAGACGTTGGCGAAGCTGTTCGCGTCACGGCCGTCGAGGAAGTACTTGTTGTTGAGGTAGAGCGTGGTGCGGAAGGCCGTCTCGGGGCTGGAGGACCACTCGATGATCTTCTTGCCCCAGTACATCCGCATGTAGTTGTGCATGTAGCCGGTGTGCACCATCTCGCGCATCGCCGCGTTCCAGTACTCGTCGTGGGTCTGCGCCTTCTCGAGCTGGCTGCGGGTGTAGGCGTTCTTGCGCTCGTCCGCCTTGTGCTCGTTCAGCGTCTTCTTCGCCCAGTCGGGGATCGCTGCGTAGCTGTCGTAGCGCTTCTCGTAGAAGACGAAGTTCATCGGCAGCTCGCGCCGGACGATCAGCTCCTCGAGATAGGCGTCGGCGTTGCTCCCGCTGTGCTTCTTGATCTCCAGCGCGATCTGCACGGGGGACAGCTGGCCGTAGTGCAGGTACTTGCTCATGTGCGACACGTCGTCGGTCTGTGGCTGGTTCCGGTTCTTCTCGTAGGTCGAGAAGCGGTTCTTGAGGAACGCCCGCAGCACCTTCAGCCCCTCGGTGGTGCCGCCGGTGAACAGCGGCACCGGCGGCACGCTGTGGTCGATCGTCAACGAGCCGAGCAGCGCGTCGAGGTCGGACAGGTCCTCCCCGCTGACCCGGGGCTTCGTGGTGTTCTGCAGCCGGGTGGCGCGCAGCGGCACCAGGAACCGGTCGAGGTGCTGGGTGATCTTGGGCCGGATGGTCCGGGCGGCGTGCTCAGCGTGGTCGGAGACGAGCTCGACCGGCACCACCACGTCGCTCTCCACCTGCACCACGGCGCACCCGACCGAGGAGGCGACGTCCTCGCGCCACTGCCGCTGGTGCCGCAGGTAGCCGCGGTCGACCACCACCAGCGCCGCGTCCTTCGCCAGCCGCTCGGCCACCGCGGCCGGTTCGCCCTTCTGCAGCACGAAGGCGATGTCGCGCTTGCCCAGCTCCGCCTCGACGTCGGCGAGGCCCTCGAGCAGGAACCGGTAGTGCCGGGCGTTCGCGTCGGGGTAGTCGTCCATCAGCCCGAAGGCGACCAGCAACGGCAGCTCGAGGTCGTTGGCGCGGTGGATCGCGAACTCGAGCGCGTGGTTGAAGCTGGCGCGCGCCGACTGCTGCATCCAGTAGAGGACGTAGCGGCCGTCGGCGTCGTCCGGCCCGGTGGGCTCGTCGTGGTCGTTGAGGTGCTGGACGCGCTCGGCCTGGATCCCCGGGTAGACGTCCTCGCCACCCGTGCCGCCGTCGGTCTTCTTCGCCGCCATGGCGGGACATTACGTGCCGCTCAGGACCGCGGATGCGGCGGGCGCTACGGTCGTGGTCGTGAAGATCACGCCCGCCCGCGACGTCCACACCGCCCCGCTGGTCGCCCTCGGTCTGGTCGGCGGCTACCTGGCCGCCCGCGAGACCGGCATCCGCTGGCTCGGTGGCGTGCTGCTCGGCGCGGCCGGCGGGTACGCCGGGCGGACCTGGCTGCGCAAGGCCGGGCCGGGGACGACCGCTGTGCTGTCGGCGCTCTACGTCGGCGGGTTCGGCGCCTCGCACCCGCTGGCCAAGAAGATCGGTCCCTGGCCCGCGGTGCTGGCCGTCACCGCCGCCTCGGCCGGGGCGTCGTACGCGCTGGTCGACGCCCGGCGCTGACCGAGGACGACGTGAGCGCCGCCGACGCCGTCGCCTGGTGCCCGCCGGGCTGGACCTGGCGGACCCCGCGACCCGACGACGTCGACGCGCTGATCCGGCTCCGGGCCGGACAGCAGGAGCGGATGACGGGTTCGGGCCGCCTCGACCCCGAGCTGGTCCGCTCCGAGGCGGTCGGCACCGGGTCGTGGACCCGGCGCCAGCGCGTGGTCGCTGACCCCGACGACGTCGTCCGGGCCTGGATCCAGGTGCACGACCGGGCCGCCGGGCGGGTCGGTGTCGACCTGACCGCCGACCCCGCGCTCGGTGCGCTGCTGTCGGCGGGGGACACCGACCGGCTGGCCGCGGCGCTGCTGGCCTGGGCTGCGGCCGCCGCCGAACCGGTGATCAGGCTGCGCGGGCTGGAGTCCACCCAGCTGTCGGCGATCGCCTACGCCGACGACGACCGTCAGCGGCGCTGGCTGGCCGCCGCCGGGTACGCCTGCGTCCGCACCTGGCTCGAGATGGTCCGGCCGGTGACCGCGGCGGAGGCGGCACCGGACGCGTTTCCGCCGCCGCGACCGGGGGTGCATGTGCGGGCGGTCCGCACCCACCCCGACGGCCTGCCGCTGGCCGACGACCTGCAGCTGGTGCACCAGGTGCTCGAGGAGTCGTTCGTCGACCACTTCAACTCCTACCGGGAGAGCTTCAGCGAGTTCGTCCAGCGGCTCCGCGAGGACCCCGGGCACCGGTGGGACCACTGGTGGCTGGCCATGATCACCGACGCCGACGCCGAGGATCAGGGCGACGACCGGACCGAGCGGATCGGTGGGGCGGTGGTCAGCACCGTCCTCGCGCCCGACGCCGCCGGCGTCGAGGGTTCCTACATCGACTACATCGGGGTGCACCGGTCGGCGCGCGGTCGCGGCGTGGCCAAGGCCCTGCTGCACACCGTGATCACCGACACCGCGGCCCGCGGCCGCAACCGGGTCGCCCTCGAGGTCGACGCCGACTCGCCGACCGGCGCCGACGGGCTCTACCGCTCGCTCGGCTGGGAGACGGCCTACCGGACCGAGTCCTGGCACCGCACGCTCGCGCTCTGACCCTTCGAGCTCGGGGCGTCGCGGCTCGGGCAGACGCCCTTCGACAGGCTCAGGGCACCGTGGTGGAGAACGCGCCCTGAGCCCCACCCCCGGCGCCCTGAGCCTGTCGAAGGGCGGGCCTAGAGCGCGAGGTGGGTGAACCGGCCGGCGACCATAGTCGCGGCCACCCGCACCGCACGGAGGGCGGCGCCCGCCTCGGCGGTGCCGTCGACCCGCGGCAGCGGGTCGTGGTCGAGCAGCACCAGGTCGGCCGGCATCCCGACGGTGATCATCGGGTGCCCGTCGGTGCTGGCGATCAGCGCCTCGGCGGCGGTGATCGCCTCGTCCGGGTTCCAGGGTGGACGCTCGTCGGCCGACCGGTGCACCGCCGCGGCCATGGCCAGCCACGGGTCGAGTGGCGAGACCGGGGCGTCGGAGCCCAGCGCCAGCGGCACCCCGGCGTCGAGCAGCGAGCGCAGCGGGAAGCACCGGTCGCCCCGGTCGGGCCAGAGCTGGGCGGTGACGTCGCGGTCGTCGAGCAGGTGCGCGGGCTGCACGCTGGCCCGGACCGGCAGGGCGGCCATCCGGGCGTGGTCGGCGCGCCGCATCAGCTGGGCGTGCTCCACGGATCCGCGCGCACCGGTGGCCGCGAAGGCGTCGAGCGCGTCGGCCACCGCTGCGTCGCCGATGGCGTGCACCGCCGCCTCGATCCCGTGCGCGTCGGCCCGGGCCAGCAACCGCTGCAGCTCCTCCGGCCCGACGTTCTGGGTGCCGCGCGGTGCGGGCAGCGGCACCCCCGGGTAGGGCTCGCAGCAGTAGGCGGTGCGGGTGTTGAGCGACCCGTCGGAGATGATCTTGAGCGGACCGGTGCGGAGCAGCGGGAGGGCCGGGTCGACCGGGTCACCGGTCCGCAGCCCCCGGCTGATCACGTCCTCGAGCGCGTCGGGATAGCTGGCCGCCCGGATCCGTAACCGGTCGACGCCGGCGGCCATCCGCGCAGGCCACTCGGCGACGTTGGCGGCGAACTCGAAGTCGGTCACTCCGACCACCCCGTGGGCGGCCGCGTCGGCCACCGCCTCGCGATAGGCCCGCAGCACGGTGGCCGGAGAGACGGTGAGCGCCTGCAGCTGCGGGATCACCGCGAACCACTCGTTCTCCTCGAGCGGGGTGTCGCGGCCCGGCAGCCCGAGCAGCCGGAGCGCGGCCGTGTTGAGCCAGCCGTTGTGGGCGTCGCCGCTGGTCAGCGCGACCGGACGGTCCCCGACCACCGCGTCCAGCTCGGCGACCGTCGGCTGCCGGGCCCACGGCCCGGACCGGTAGCCCTGGCCGAGCAGCGGCGTCGGGGGGTCGGCGTCCGAACCGTCGTCGGGGCGGGTGGCCAGGTGCCGGACGACACGGGCGACGACCTCCTCCGGCCCTGCCGAACCGGTCAGGTCGAGCCGGGTGCGGGCCAGCGCCCACTGCCCGAGGTGGACGTGCGCGTCCCAGAGCCCCGGGATCGCCCAGCGTCCAGCAGCCTCGGTCACCGGCTCGCCCGGCAGCCGCTCCAGCTCCGGCTCGATCGCGGTGATCACCGGCTGCTCGCCGTCGGACCAGCGGAGGTCGACCGTACCGGCGCGGTCGGTGCCGATCGGGCCGGGCCCGGGACGGACCAGCCGGACACCACGGATCAGGGACACGGGCCCTTTCTACCGGTCCGGGGTCGGGCCGCAGGCACGGGTCCGGCAGCTGTCGGAGCAGCCGCGCACGGCCGCCGTGGCGATCTTGACCGGGCCCGTCGACACCCCTCTGGACAGCGCCGTCCGCAGTGGCATGATGTGGCGCAGCCATCGAGGTTCTGGAGGTCGTCGTGGACCAGGGAAGACTCCGTGAGCTGGCCGATCAGGCCACCGTGCGGCTGCTGAACAAACCAGGAACCGTGTCGTCGAGTCGCGGCGGCTGGATGATGATCGCCACGATCCTGATCGAGGCCTGGGACCTCTACGCCATCTCGTTCCTGCTCGTCTTCATCAAGGCCGAGTACAACCCGTCGGCGGTGCAGCTCGGCCTGCTCACCGCGGGCGTCCAGGGCGGTGCGCTGATCGGCGCACTGATCGGCGGGTTCATCGCCGACCGACTCGGACGCAAGCGCGTCTTCGTGCTGACCATGGTGCTGTTCATCGTGCTGGCCATCGCCCAGGGCTTCAGCCAGAACGTGGTCGACCTGATCATCATCCGGTTCCTGATCGGCATCCCGCTGGGCAGCGACATCGCCAACGGCTACGCCTACATCATGGAGTCGATGAGCAAGGGTGCCCGCGAGCGGATGGGCTCGCGCTGGCAGTTCATGTTCGGGGTCGGCGAGGTGTTCGCCATTCTGGTGATCACCCTGATGTACGTCAGCGGCATGGACCACGAGCTGCTCTGGCGGATCGGCCTCGGGCTCGGCGCGATCCCGGCGGCCATCCTGCTGATCGCCCGGCTCGACCTGCCCGAGACCCCGCTCTCGCTGATCCACCGCGGCCGGTTCGCCCAGGCCAAGGAGACCTCGCAGCGGCTGTTCGACGACCCGCTGGAGATGCTCCCGGCCGAGGACGTCGTGATGGCCAAGCCCAGGGTCGGGGACTTCCTCAAGGTCATCTGGGCCGACCCGGTGAAGAAGCGCGCGACGATCTTCGGCTGGATCAGCAACGCCTGCCAGGGTGCGGAGTTCACCGCGTTCGGCTTCTACCTCCCGGTCATCCTGGTGGTCGCCGGGGTCGGGGTCTCCAGCAGCGGCAACATCACCGGCACCAACCTGATCACCGCGATGATCTACGTGCTGGCCACCATCGCCGGGTTCACCGCGCCGCTGATGCTGTCCCGGATCGGCCACCGCGGCGTGGCGATGTGGGGCTTCGGGCTGGCCTTCGTCGGTCTGGTGGTCGGCGCCTTCGCGCTCAAGTACGACTGGAAGGTGATCATCGTGATCGCCGCCTGCGTGCTGATGTGGGGGCACTACTGGGACGCCTCGAACGGGATGACCATCACCTCGATGGTCGCGCCGCCGCGGTTCAAGGCGACCGCCTCGGGCTTCGGGTACGTGTTCGTCAAGGCGGCCTCGTTCTTCGGTGCCTTCATCTTCCCGATCATGAACGAGGCCTGGGGCAAGTTCGGGGCCACGCTGGCCGTCGCGGTGCTGTCGGCGATCGGCTTCCTGTCGGCCAAGTTCATCCTGCCCGAGATGTACGGCTACGTGGAGCGCGAGGAGGCCGAGGCCACCCAGCAGGCCGGGGTCGGCACCGCGTCCTCGTGATCCCGGTGACCGGCGGCGACCGCCCGCGCACCCGCGCCGGGCGGCACGGGATACTGGGCCAGTGACCGGCGACCAGGTACGCGTGGTGACCGCCGGCGAGACGATGATGCTCGTCGCGCCCACGGGGCCGGGGCGGCTCCGGCACGCCGGGGCGCTGAGCGCGTCCGCCGGCGGGGCGGAGAGCAACGTGGCCATCGGGCTGAGCCGGCTCGGCGTCTGCAGCCGGTGGCTCGGCGCGGTCGGCGACGACGAGCCCGGCCAGCTGGTGCTGCACCGGATCCGCGCCGAGGGCGTCGACACCGGCGCGGTGATCGTCGACCCGACCCGCCCGACCGCGCTCTACCTGCGCGAGCAGGTGGCCGGCGCCACCCGGGTCTACTACTACCGACGGGGCTCGGCCGGCTCCGCGCTCGCGCCGGGATGTCTCGACCCGGCGGTGCTCGACGGCGCCGAGGTGCTGCACCTGAGCGGGATCACCGCCGCCCTGTCCGAGAGCTGCGCCGGCTTCGTCGACTGGCTGCTCGACCAGGCCCACCAGCGCGGGCTGCTGGTCAGCTACGACGTCAACTACCGCAGCCGGTTGTGGGCCCCGGAGGCGGCCCGGGCGGCCACCGAGGCGGTGCTCGACCGGGTCGACCTGCTGCTGGTCGGGCACGAGGAGGCGCGAGCCCTGTGGGGCTGGGACGACGACACCGCGCTCGACCGGCTGGCCGAGCGCGGCCCGGCGGAGACCGTGCTCAAGCGCGGTGCACGCGGCTGCGTCGCCCTGATCGACGGCGTCCGGCACGAGGTGGACGGCTTCGCCGTCACCGAGGTCGACCCGATCGGGGCCGGCGACGCGTTCGCCGCCGGATACCTGGCCGCACGGCTGGCCGGTGCGGAGCCGGCCGACCGGCTGCGGACCGCCAACGCGATGGGCGCGTTCTGCGTCCAGAGCCACGGTGACTACGAGGGCCTGCCCAGCCGGGCCGAGCTCGAGGCGTTCACCGACCAACGCGAGGACCTGGGGAGATGATCATGGGGGAGCCGTCCGACCTGCTCGGCGGGGTCTACGTCGCCAACGTCAGCCCGATGCGCGACGACGACCGGTGCAGTCTCGACGTCGAGGCCTACCTCGGCCACGTCACGTGGCTGGCCGGGCACGGCGTCCGCGGCATCGTGCCGTTCGGGACCAACGGCGAGGGCCCGGTGATCGCCACCGGCGAGAAGCGGACGGTGCTCGAGCGGCTGTTCGCCCTCGACCTGCCCGACGGCTTCCAGCTGGTGCCCACGGTGGCCGAGGGCAACCTGCCCGACACCCTCGACCAACTGGCCTTCCTGGCCGGGGCGCCGGCGACCGCGGTGCTGGTGCTGCCGCCCTACTACGTCAAACCGGTCAGCGCCGAGGGGCTCGAGCTCTTCTACCGGCGGGTGCTGGACGCCACCGACCACCCGGTGATCGTCTACCACATCCCCAAGTACGCGGTCGGGGTCCCGGCCGAGGTCGTCGGCCGGCTGCCGGTGTGGGGGGTCAAGGACTCCGACGGCTCGCCCGGCTACGCCGAGGCGGTGCACGAGGCCGGTCGCGGGGTGCTGCTCGGGACCGAGGACGACGTGCCCGGTGGGCTGCGGATCGCCGCCGGGACGATCTCGGCGCTGGCCAACGTCGTACCGGACCTGATGGTGCAGCTCTACGACCACGTCCGGGCCGGCCGCGACGACGAGGCGGCCGCGCTGGCCGGTCACCTCCGGCAGGTCCGCGCGATGACCAAGCAGCACACCTCGGTGGCCGTGCTCAAGCGGCTGGCCGGCGAGCGCCAGGGCCGTTCGCTCGGCACCGTCCGGCCGCCGCAGCTGCCGCTGCCCTCCGACTACGACGCGGCCACCGCCCTGGCCACCGCGCTCGACACCCACGCCGGCTCCCGGGGCTGAGCGGAGGACCGGGATGAAGATCACCAGACTGACCACCTACGCGGTGCCGCCGCGCTGGCTGTTCCTCAAGATCGAGACCGACGACGGCTCGGTCGGCTGGGGTGAGCCGATCGTCGAGGGGCGGGCGGCCACCGTCGCCGCCGCGGTCGACGAGCTGTCCGATGCGCTGATCGGCCGCGACCCCCGACGGATCGAGGACCTCTGGCAGCTGATGTACCGCGGCGGCTTCTACCGTGGCGGCGAGGTGCTGATGAGCGCGATCGCCGGGGTCGACCAGGCGTTGTGGGACCTGACCGCGCGGTACCACGGCGTCTCGGTGGCCGAGCTGGCCGGCGGACCGGTCCGCGACCGGATCCGGGTCTACTCCCACGTCGGTGGCGGCAGCACCGACGAGCTCACCGCCTCGGCCCGGGCCGCGGTGGCCGGTGGGTTCCGGGCGATCAAGCTGACCGGCACCGAGGCGGTCGGTTACGTCGACAGCCGGGCGACCATCGACGCGGCGGTGGCCCGGATCGCCGCGGTGCGTGAGGCCGTCGGACCGTCGGTCGACATCGCCGTCGACTTCCACGGCCGGGTGCACAAGCCGATGGCCCGGGTGCTGCTCCGCGAGCTCGAACCGTGCCGGCTGATGTTCGTCGAGGAACCGGTGCTGAGTGAGAACCTCGACGCGGTCCGCGACCAGCTGGCCGGCAGCGCGATCCCGATCGCCCTCGGCGAGCGGTTGTTCTCGCGGTGGGACTTCAAGTCGGTGCTGGCTTCCGGGACGGTGGACATCATCCAGCCCGACCCCAGCCACAGCGGCGGCATCACCGAGACCCGCAAGATCGCCGCGATGGCCGAGGCCTACGACGTCGCGCTCGCGCTGCACTGTCCGCTCGGACCGATCGCGCTCGCCGTCTGCCTCCAGCTCGACGGGATCTGCCACAACGCGGTCATCCAGGAGCAGAGCCTGGGGATCCAGTACAACACCGAGAACGACCTGCTCGACTATCTCGTCGACCCCTCGGTGTTCGGCTACACCGACGGCTGGGTGGACATCCCGCGCGGACCCGGGCTCGGCATCGAGCTCGACGAGGCGATGATCACCGAGCGGGCGGCGGTCGGGCACCGCTGGCGCAACCCCCTGTGGCGGCTCGAGGACGGCTCGGTCGCCGAGTGGTGAATCGCTGAGCCGGCGGGAGGAGACACCGTGACCGTTGTGCAGGAGCTGCTGGACCGCGAGGTGGCGGCCGGCCGGATCCCCGGCGCGGTGGCGCTGATCGGGCGCGGTGACGACGTCGAGGTCACCACCGCCGGCTGGACCGATCTCGAGCGCAGTGCCCGGCTGCGCCGCGACAGCGTCTTCCGGATCGCCTCGATCGGCAAGCCGCTGCTCGCCGCCAGCGCGATGATCATGGTCGAGCGCGGACAGCTGGGGCTCGACGACGACATCACCCGCTGGTTGCCCGAGCTGCAGGACGTCCGGGTGCTGGCCCGGCCGGACGGGCCGCTCGACGAGACCGTCGCGCTGGCCAGGCCGATCACCGTCCGGCACCTGCAGACCTTCACCAGCGGCTGGGGCTTCCCCGACCACTTCGACTGGCCGGGCGTCGCTCCGCTGTTCGAGCGGCTGCTGCAGGGTCCGCCGCAGCCGCAGCAGGTGCCCGCGCCGGACGAGTGGCTGCGCCGGCTGGCCACGATCCCGCTGCTGGCCCAGCCCGGCGAGCGCTGGCTCTACAACCTCAGCGCCGACCTGCTCGGGGTGTTGCTCAGCCGGGTCTCCGGCCGGCCGCTCGGCGCGCTGATGGCCGAGCTGCTGTTCGAGCCACTGGGGATGGCCGACACCGGCTTCGCCTTCCGACCCGACCACGCCGACCGGCGGACGTCGTACTACCGGCCGACCGCCGAGGGCGGGCTCGCGCTGGCCGACGGTCCGGACGGGCAGTGGGACGCCGAGCCGGTCAATCCGTCCGGGGCCGGTGGGCTGGTCTCGACCGTCGACGACTGGGCGGCGTTCGGCCGGTTCCTGCTGGCCGGCGGGACGGCGCCGGACGGGAACCGACTGCTCAGCGCGGCGGCGGTGGCCGAGATGATCGCGACCGACCACACCACCAGCCGGCAGCGGGCCGACGCCGACCTGTTCCTCGCCGGCCAGGGCTGGGGGTACGGCGGCTCGATCGATCGCGACCGCCGGAACCCGTGGAACCGGCCCGGCCGCTACGGCTGGGTCGGCGGCACCGGGACCGCGGGGTACGTCTTCCCTGGTCCGGGGGTGGTCGCGGTGCTGCTCACCCAGGTCGAGCTCGGCGGGCCGGGGGAGAACCAGGTGATCGGCGCGTTCTGCACCCACGCGGCCGAGGTCGCCGACCGGTCCTGAGCGCCTACGCTCTGCAGATGAGCACCGACCGGATGGCCCCCGACGTCCCGGCCAGCCCCGCCGTAGCCGCGCCGGAGGGCGCCGGGTGCCCGGTCCGGACCGGGACGGCCGTCCGCGGCTGCCACCGCAAGGCGGTGCGGGCCGACGACGCCGCCCGGCCGGCGTTCGAGCACCGGGTGACCGCGGCCGGCGAGCGTTGGGTGGTCCGGTCGTTCGCGGCCGCCCGCACCGTGCTGCGGGCCGAGGACGCCGCCCTGCAGGCCGGGTTCGGGGCGGAGGACCAGCAGCTGGGCGACCTGCGCCGGCCGATCCTCTACCTCGACGGTCCCGACCACCGGGCGCAGCGCAGCGCGACCGCCCGCTACTTCGCGCCCAAGGTCACCGAGGGCTACCGGTCGATGATGGAGACCTTCGCCGACAGGCTGTTGACCGGGTTCGACGCCGGGCGTCCGGTCGACCTGACCCGGCTGTCGCTGCAGATGGCCGTCCGGGTGGCCGGTCAGGTGATCGGGCTGACCGACTCCCCGCCCGGACTCACCCGGCGGCTCGAAGGGCTGTTCCGCACCGGCGACGCCGGGCCCGGGCCGGTCGGCGCGGTCCTCGGGCGGTTGCGGCGGCTCAACCCGATGGTCTTCTTCGCGCTCGACGTGAAGCCGGCGATCCGGGCCCGGCGGAAGTACCCGCGCGAGGACGTGATCAGCGAGCTGATCAAGCGCGGGTTCAGCGACCTGGAGATCCTCACCGAGGCGCTGACCTTCGGCGCCGCGGGGATGGCCACCACCCGCGAGTTCATCAGCGTGGCCGCCTGGCACCTGCTCGACGACGACGGCCTGCGTGCGCACTACCTGGCCGCCGACGCCACCGAGCGGCAGGCGGTGCTGGCGGAGATCCTCCGGGTCGAGCCGGTGGTCGGCCACCTCTACCGCCGGACCACCGAGCCGCTCACCCTCACCGACGGCGACGAGACCGTCGAGCTGCCCGCGGGGACCCTGGTCGACCTCGACCTGCGCGCGGTCAACGCCGAGGCCGCGCTGGTCGGTGCCGACCCGCTGGTCGTCGCGCCGGGCCGCGAGCTGCCCCGGGGTGTCGGACCGAGCGTGCTGAGCTTCGGCGACGGTCACCACCGCTGCCCCGGCAACGCGATCGCCCTGCTCGAGAGCGACATCCTGCTCAGCCGGCTGCTCGCCCGCGACCTCGAGGTCGTCCAGCCGCCGCAGCTGCACTGGAACGACTTCATCGAGAGCTACGAGATCCGCGACTTCGTGCTCCGCGACCGCGCCGGCCGCTGACCCGTGCCCTGAGCCTGTCGAAGGGCAGGGCCGACCGTCCGGCGCCGAGCGGCGTGCACTAGAACGGACGGATGAAGCGCGTCGTCTACACCGAGACCGGGGACCCGGGAGTCCTGCAGCTGACCGAGGCCGAGAGCCCCGAACCCGGACCGGGTGAGGTGCGGGTGCGGCTCCGGCGGGCCGGGGTCAACCCGACCGACTGGAAGTCGCGCACCGGCAGCGGACCGGGGCAACCGGTCGACCCGCCGCAGACGCCCGGGCAGGACGGCGCCGGGCTGATCGACGCGGTCGGCGAGGGCGTCGACCCGGCACTGGTCGGACTGCCGGTGTGGGTCTGGGAGGCAGCCTTCCAGCGGCCGTGGGGGACCGCCGCCGAGCAGACCCTGGTCCCGGTGCATCAGGCGGTGAGCCTGCCGGATCCGCCCGACGGGTCCGATCCGTTCGATCTCGGCGCCGCGCTCGGGATCCCGTTCCTCACCGCCCACCGCTGCCTGACGGTCGCCGAGAACGGGCCGCAGCGACTCGGGCCGGGCACGCTGGCCGGACGCACGGTGCTGGTCGCGGGCGGAGCCGGCGCGGTCGGCAACGCCGCCATCCAGCTGGCCCGCTGGTCCGACGCGACGGTGATCAGCACGGTCAGCAGCCCGCAGAAGGCGCAGTCAGCCGCCGCGGCCGGGGCCGACCACGTGATCAACTACCGCAACCAGGACGTGGTCGCCGAGCTGCGCAAGATCGCGCCGCACGGTGCCGATCTGATCATCGAGGTGTCACCCGGACCGAACGCGGCGATCATCGCCGGCGGCCTCGCGGTCGGAGGCACGGTGGCGATCTACGCCAACAACGGCGGCGACGAGGTCACGCTCTCGATCCGGCCGCTGATGACCACCAACGCCCGGCTCCAGTTCGTGCTGGTCTACACCGCCCCGCACGAGGCCAAGCTGCGCGCGGCCGAGGACGTGGTCGCCGGGGTCACCGCCGGGGCGATCCGGGTCGGTGAGCCGGTCGGCCTGCCGCTGCTGCACTTCAGCCTCGAGGAGACCGCCCAGGCCCATCAGGCCGTCGAGGACGGCGCGGTGGGCAAGGTGATCATCGACATCACCGACTGAGCCGCCCGGTCCGAGCCTCGCGGGCTCGGACCCGGAGCGGGCGCGCGAAGCGCCGCTTGCTAGCGTCGGCGGCACGACACGGGGTGCTCCGCGGACGCGGGGCTGAGATCAGACCCGCCGAACCTGACGCAGGCAATGCTGACGAAGGGATGTCCGCCGATGAGCGCATTCGACCTGCCCGCGAGGGCCGCAGACTCCGACCTGAGCGAGGCGGTGGCCGATGCCCGGGCGTCGGTCTTCGGGACAGCGCCGCTGGTGCAGTGCCTGACCAACACGGTCGTCACCACCATCACCGCGAACGTGCTGCTGG
The DNA here is from genome assembly GCF_014137855.1 of Microlunatus kandeliicorticis. Classification (GTDB taxonomy): domain Bacteria; phylum Actinomycetota; class Actinomycetes; order Propionibacteriales; family Propionibacteriaceae; genus Microlunatus; species Microlunatus kandeliicorticis. The sequence goes on along the minus strand of NZ_JACGWT010000003.1, from coordinate 611,940 downwards.
CCGCCGGCGCCGCACCGGCGATGGTCGACAACGCGCACGAGGCCGCCGAGTTCGCCCGGGTCGCGGCGGCCGTCCTCATCAACCTCGGGACCCCGGACGACCAGCGCGCCGAGGCGATGCGCGCGGCTGCCGCGAGCGCCACCACCGCCGGGACCCGGTGGGTCCTCGATCCGGTCGCGGTCGGTGGACTGTCCTTCCGGACCGCCCTGGCGCGTGACCTGCTCGACCAACGGCCGACGCTGATCCGGGGCAACGCGTCCGAGGTCATCGCGCTCGCCGGGATGGGAGAGGGCGGTCGGGGCGTCGACACGACGGTCGACCCCGAAGCGGCCGAACCCGCCGCCCGAGCCCTGTCTTCCCGGACCGGCGGCGTCGTCGCCGTCTCTGGGCCGACGGACGTGATCGTCGCCGGTGACCGGACCCTCCGGCTCGGTGGCGGCTCCGAGATGCTGACCCGGACCACCGGCGCCGGCTGCGCGCTCGGTGCCCTGTGCGCGGCCTACCTGGGCGCCACGGCAGACCCGCTGGCGGGCACCCTGGCCGCGCACCTGCACGTCGCCCTCGCCGCGGAGGAAGCCGAGATCCGCACGGCCGGGCCCGGCAGCTTCGTCGTCGCCTGGGTCGACGCGATCAGCGCCACCGGTCCCGACGAGCTGGCCGCCGGTCTGCTCGACCGGCTCGCGTGAAGGGCCGAAGGGTCCCCCGGTCCCGGCTGCGCGCCGTGCTCCGGCTCTGCCTGGTCACCGACGCTGCGCTGTGTGGGGACCGCGGGGTTCCCGCGGTCGTCCGCGCGGCGGTCGCCGGCGGGGTCACCTCCGTGCAGGTGCGGGTCAAGGACGGCAGTGACCGCGACCGGCTGGCCCAGGTTCGAGCCGTCCAGCACGCGCTGCACGGCACCGGGGTCCCGCTCCTGGTGGATGACGCCGTGGACGTGGCGGTCCTGGCGGGTGCCGACGGCGTCCACCTCGGGCAGAGCGACCTCCCGGTCGAGGAGGTCCGCCGCTGGCTCGGTCCGGACCTGATCATCGGGCTGTCGGTCTCCAGCGTCGAGCAGGCCTCGGCATCCGAGTGCGCGGCGGCCGACTACCTCGGGATCGGTCCGGTGTGGGCGACGGCGACGAAACCGGACGCGGCCGTGCCGCTCGGACCCGAGGGCCTGGCCCGGGTTGCCGCGAGCGCCGGCCGGCCGGCCGTGGCGATCGGAGGGATCACCGCGGCACGGCTCCCCGCGCTGCGGGGCCGCGGCCTCGACGGCGTCTGTACGGTCTCCGAGGTGTGCGCGGCCCCGGATCCGGCCGTGGTCGCGGCGCGGCTGCGCGCGGGCTGGGACGGGGGACGTCGGTGAGCGCCGCCGTCGCGCTGACCATCGCCGGGAGCGACCCGAGCGGCGGGGCCGGTGTCCAGGCCGACCTCAAGACCTTCGCCGCCCACCGGGTCTACGGGTGTGCGGCGATCACCGCGCTGACCGCGCAGAACACCCGCGGCGTCACCGCGGTGCACCCGGTTCCGGCCGCGGTGGTCGCCGGTCAGCTCGAAACCCTGCTCACCGACGTCACCGTGCACGCCACCAAGATCGGGATGCTGCCGGACGCGGACGTGGTCCGGGCGGTGGTTTCGGTGCTGCGGTCGCGGCCGGCCGGGCCGGTGGTCCTCGACCCGGTGATGGTGGCGACCAGCGGTGACCGGCTGGCCGGGCCCGACGTGGTGACCGCGCTCCGCGACGAGCTGCTGCCCTTGGTTGATCTCGTCACGCCGAACGTTCCCGAAGCAGGGGTGCTGCTCGGCGAGCGTCCGGCCGAGGACCTGGCTGCGGTGATCCGGCAGGCGCAGACGCTGTACGGCCGCTGCGGCGTGCCCGTCCTGCTCAAGGGCGGGCACCTCGACGCCGACCACCACGGCGGCGGGCCGGGGGAGAGCGCCGACGTCCTCGTGGACACCGCCGGGGTCCGGATCGTCGCGCGCGACCGGATCGACACCCCCGCCACCCACGGCACCGGCTGCACGCTGTCGTCCGCGCTCGCCGCCCTCGCGTCCCGTCGACCGCCCGGCCCGGTTCCGTGGGCCCCGCTGGTGGAGGAGGCGCGGAGCTACCTGCAGGAGGCACTGCGGCGTGGCGCCGGGCTCGGCATCGGTCACGGGCACGGCCCGGTCGGTCACCAGGTCTACGTCGCCGCGCCGGACTGACCCGATCGCGTCGGGGATCCGGCCGGGTCTGCCCGGCCGGATCCCCGACACCGTCCTCAGAGCTGGCCGGAGGGCGAGCCGAGGGTGACGTGGATGATCTTCTCGGCAGCGGTGCCGGTGGTGCTGTCGGCGTCGCCGTCGTTGGTGGTGGTCAGCCACAGACCGCCGTCGCGGGCCGGTTCCACGGTGCGCAGCCGGCCGAAGGTGCCGACGTAGTAGGACCGGACGTCGGTGAGGCGGTCGCCGCTGATCACCTCGCGGTACAGCCGGATGCCGCGCTCGCAACCGATGTAGACCACGTCGGCCACGATCGCCAGCCCTGAGCACGACGCGTCCGGGGTCGGGTAGGTCTGCTTCGGGGCGATCAGCCCTGCCCCGCTGCACGCGCCGCTGGTGCCCTCGCACTGCGGCCAGCCGTAGTTGCCGCCGCGGACGATCAGGTTGGTCTCGTCCATGATCGAGTTCCCGAACTCCTGCTCCCACAGCCGTCCCTGGCTGTCGAAGGCCAGCCCCTGCGGGTTGCGGTGGCCGTAGCTCCAGACCGCGGTGCCGAACGGATTGTCGGCCGGGATGCTGCCGTCCGGGTTCACCCGCAGGATCTTGCCGTTGAGCCCGCTGAGGTCCTGGGCGGTTGCGCCGTTCTCGGCGTCCCCGGTGGCGACGTAGAGCTTGCCGTCCGGCCCGAACCGCAGCCGGCCGCCGTTGTGCGACCGGTTGCGCAGGATGCCCTTGACCACCACCTGCTCGCTGCTCAGGTCCAGCGTCCCGGAGGTGATCCTGATCCGCACCACCCGGACGTCGGTGGGCGAGGTCTGCATCAGGTAGAGCCAGTGGTCGCTGGCGAACGTCGGCGCGATCGCGATCCCGTACAGCCCGCCGGACCCGTCGGCGGCGAGCACGTTCGGCACCGTGCCCAGCGTGGTCTTCGCGCCGGTGGTCGGGTCGACCCGGATCACGTCGTGGTGATCACGTCGGCTGTAGAGCACGGTGCCGTCGGGCAGCTGCACCAGACCCCAGGGCAGGTCGTCGTCGGTGGCCACCGTGGTGACCGTGCACAGGGTCGAACAGCTGCTGCCGGTGGTGGCGGTCACCGACCCGCTGCGCGGCGAGATGTTGCCGCGGGCGTCCCGCGCCGCGACGGTCCAGGAGAACGCCGTCGACCGTGCACCGGTGGCGTCGAGGAAGGTGGTCAGCGGTCGCACCGTCGAGCCGTCGTCGAGGATGGCCCCGTTCACCGCGCCGACCTTGGTCCCGTTGCGGTAGACGTCGTAACCGGTGACCCCGACGTCGTCGGTCGCGGCCGTCCAGGTCAGCGTGACGTCGGTGCCCGAGACGCTGGCCCGGAGACCGGTCGGGGTGCTCGGCGGGGTGGTGTCGACACCGCAGGCCGGTGGGCTCAGCGACACCGTCGGGCTCGACTGCGAGACGTTCCCGGCCGCGTCCCGGGCGGTGACGTAGAGGTCCCACGAGACGCCGGGCAGCACGGTCAGCGTGGTGGACAGCGTGCTGCCGCCGACGCTGGTGAGCAGCTGGCCGTCGTGGTAGACGTCGTAGCCCGTCACGCCGCGGTCGTCGGTGGCGGCCGTCCAGCCGAGCACCACCGAGGTGCAGGTGAGCTTGCTGGTGGTCGGGGCCCCGGGGGCGGTCGGCGGCTGCCGGTCGGCCAGCTTGGGGAAGCGCCACTGCTGGCTCGGCTGGTGGTTGCAGGTGGCCATCCGGACCGCGGTGCCGTTCGTGGTCGCGGTCGTCGGCTCCAGGCAGAGTCCCGACTCGACCCCGGTGATCGTCCCGTCGGCGTTGAGCCGCCAGCGCTGGTTGGCGTTCCCGGTGCAGCCGTAGATCTGCACCGCCGCCGGTGAGGTGACGTCGTGGTCGACCACGTCGAGACAGCGCGCCGGGGCGTAGACCCGCAGCTCGCCTGCGGCGGTGAAGGTCCAGAGCTGGTTCGCGTGGCCGCTGCAGGAGTAGAGGTCGACCCGGGTGCCGAAGGTGGTCCGGTTGCCGTAGACGTCGAGGCACCGTCCGGAGGTGACCCCGACCACGGTGCCGGTCGCGGAGCTTCCGGTGTCGGCCGAGGCGGACGACACCGGTCCGGCGACCAGCGACGACGACGCGACCAGTGCGCTGATCATCAGCAGCACCGTCAGCCGGAGCCGGCGCGACGTTCGCCGCACCATGATCACGACAGCGGGCAGGGACAGAGGCGTGGCGGACATCGGCTCTCCAGGGTCCGGTCGGTCGGCCGCCCCCGCGGGCCGTGCGGCGAGGCGGAACGCTGCGTCCGCGATGATCGGGCCCAACGTAGGGCCGCGGACCGAGGCCTGGCAAGAGCCCGCCCGACCGGCGCCCGGGCCGGGCGGCGACCGTCAGCGCGGGGTGATCGCGAAGCGCCGGTTCCGCAGGCTGGGGTTGGTCTCCCGGACCGCCGCGATCCGTTGCGGGTCGACGATCGCGGTAGCCACGCCCGGGGTGAGCCCGGCCCCGGCGAGCTCGGCGCCGGTCGGGTCGACGATCATGCTCAGCCCGCAGGACACCGGTCCGGTCTGCCCGGCGGCCGCGACGTAGACGGTGTTCTCGATCGCCCGGGCCTTGATCAACGTCCGCCAGTGGTCCTCCTTGGCCGGGCCGACGGCCCAGGCCGAGGGCACCACGACGAGCTCGGCGCCCGCGTCGACGACCCACCGGAACGCCTCGGGGAACCGCAGGTCGTAGCAGGTCAGCAGCCCGACCGCGACGCCGCCGACGTCGATCACCGTCGGCTGCTCGATCCGGCCGGGACGCAGGGTGTCGGACTCGCGCACCCCGAAGGCGTCGTAGAGGTGCAGCTTGCGGTAGGCGCCCAGCCGCTCCCCGGTCGCCGAGACCGCGAGCAGGGTGTTGAGGTCGCGGTCGTCGTCGGCGTCGGTGACCAGCTCGGACATCCCGGCCACCACGGCGATCCCGTCGGCCTTGGCCGCCTCGCTGATCGCGGTGCCGAACGCTCCGTCGAGGTGTTCGCCCCGGGGGCGGTCGACCCGGCGCCGGCTCGGCTCGTAGTACATCGCCGCCTCGGGCAGCACCGCCAGCTCGGCGCCGCGCGCGGTGGCGGTGGCGATCAGGTCGCGGCAGGCCTCGGTGTTGGCGGCCACGTCAGCTCCGGCGGCGAACTGGCAGACCGCGACGGTGAGGCTCACCGACCCTGGATCCCGTACATGACCGACCTCCCTCGTCCTGCGCGTCAGTCTGCCACCGGCGGTCGGAGCGTGAGCTCGTGGTCGTGGTCGTCGACGGTGATCACCAGGGTGGTCGCGGGTTCGGCGAACGGCGGCACCTCGGCCGGGTCGACGAACACCGCCGACGGGTCGAGCCGGAACGCGACCTCGGTGCCGGCCGGTTCGACCTGGACGCGGCGGAAGTCGACCAGCTCGCGGCGTCTCGGCCAGGTCCGCCCACCCCGGCGCCGGGCCCGCACCAGCACCACGGTCTCGGCCGGACCGGTCCACCGGCCCTCCTCGGCGGCCTCGAGCGCGACCCGCACGGTCACCCGCTCGGGGCTCATCTCGGTCTCGACGGCGGTCACCCCCACCCGTCGGTAGCCGTGCCCGGCGCCCAGCGGGTGCAGCACCGCCTGTGGCGCGTCGCGGTAGACGCCGTCGGCACCGATCCGGTCGTCGTCGTGGAGCGGGGCCACGCCGTCGGCCGCGGGCAGCGTGACCGGCAGCCGGCCGAGCGGCTGGGTGTCGCCGAGCAGCGCCGCCGCCACCGCGCGGCCGCCCTGCGGTCCCGGGTACCAGGCGACCAGCACCGCGTCGGCCGCGCGTTCGACCGCGGTGAGCACGTAGGCCCGGCCCATCACCAGCACGGCGACCAGCGGTGCACCGGTGGCCGCGCGGAGCCGGGCGACCAACGCGTCCTGGTCACCGGGGAGCCGGAGCGACGCGCGGTCGACGCCCTCGCCGCCGTCGGCCTCGGTGGGTCCGGCCGCGGCACCGTTGTCGGCGAACTGCTCGGTGTAGCGGCGGTGGCTGGTGCCACCGAGGACCGCCACCACGACGCCAGCGGCCGCGGCGAGCTGCTCGACGTCGGGCTCGTCGCCGGTGCGGACGTCGACCACGACGCCGGTGCCGTGCAGCCGGTCGGCGAGCGCGCCGGCCACCGACCGGGCCTCGTCGGGCTGCAGCGGCGGGACGTAGTCGCCGAGCAGCCCGGTGACGTCGTCGGCGCGCGGCCCGACCACCAGCCACCGGCCGCCGCTCCGCGGGCTGAGCGGCAGGACGCCGTCGCGGTCGGTGAGCAGGGTCAGTCCGTGCTCGGCGGCTCGGCGCGAGGCCAGCGTGATCCGCTCGAGCCGCTGCGGGCGGTCCCCGGCCGCGGCGAGTGGCGCCGGCTCGCCGAGCAACCCGAGCCGGTCCTTGACCGTGAGCACCCGGGCGCAGGCGCGATCGACGTCGGCGAGCAGCTCGGGCCGCGCCTCGACGGCCTCCTCGAGCCGGGTGAAGGCGGCGTCCCACAGGCTCAGGTCGACCCCGGCGGTCAGCGCGGTCACCGCGGCGGCGACCGGCGAGCCGAGCGGTTCGGTCAGCCGGTCGACGGCGTGGCCGTCGGCCATCACCAGACCGTCGAACCGCCATTCGGTCCGGAGCAGGTCGGTGAGCAGTCGGCGGTTGGCGCAGCACGGCAGGCCGTCGATGTCGTTGTAGGCGGCCATCAGCCCGAGCGCGCCCGCCTCGACGCCGGCCCGGGCGGCCGGCAGGTGCAGCTCGGCGAGGTCGCGCGGACCGAGCTGGGCGGCGTGGGCGTTCCGGCCGCCGAGGCCCTCACCCTGCGCGGCGAAGTGCTTGAGCACCACACCGACGCCGTCCGGGCTCCGCAACCGTGAGCGGTCCGGGCCCTGCATGCCCTCGACCACGGCGCGGGTGAACCGCACCGCGGGCAGCGGGGTCTCGCCGAAGCACTCCTCGCTGCGGCCCCAGCGCGGGTCGCGGGCCAGGTCGAGCGTCGAGACCAGGGCGAGGTGGACGCCGTCCGCGGCGAGCCCGGCCGCCACCGCCGCCGAGGCCTCGGCCACCAGCGCGGGCGACCAGCCGGAGCCGACCGCGAGGTTGGTCGGCAGCAACCCGGCGCCGAGCGCCTGGTGGCCGTGCGGAGCCTCCTCGACGAGCAGCGGGGCGATGCCGTGCCGGTCGGCGGCCCGGACGGCCTCGACGACCATCGCGGCCACGGCCGGCCGTTCCTCCGGCCGGATGCCGTCCGCCCAGCCACGCCCGGACCAGGCGTCGGAGCGGAACAGCCCGTAGAGCGCGCCGAGCCCACCCCAGCGCTCGACCTCGGCGTGGAACTCCTCGGAGAGCTCCCAGCCGGCCGGTCCGCGGCGGGTCGCGTTCCAGCCGTAGAGGCGCTGGTTGAGCTGGCCGACCTTCTCGCGCAGGGTCAGCCGGGCCAGCAGCTCCCCGACGCGGGTCCCGTCGCTCACCTCAGTCGAGCAGGCTGAGCGCGAGCGCGCAGAACATCGAGTCGGCCCAGCTGAACCACGGGCGGCTGAACTGGCTGTCGTCGTCGACGTCGAAGCTCTCGTGGACGTGCCCGGTGCCCGCGGTGGTCCGCTCGATCAGGGCCAGCAGCTCGTGCCGCCGGGCGGTGTCGTCGGTGGTCAGCCCCTCGACGGCGAGCGCGATCGGCCAGACGTAGCGGTCGCGGGTGTGCGGGCTGCCGACGCCGGCGGCGACGCTGCCCACGAAGTAGAAGGGGTTGTCCTTGGAGAGCACGAACGACCGGGTCCGCTGGTACCGCTCGTCGTCCGCGCCGACCGCGGAGACCAGCGGCAGCGACAGCAGGCCGGGCATGTTGGCGTCGTCCATCAGCACGTGCCGGCCGAGACCGTCGACCTCATAGGCCCAGATCTCGCCGTGCACGGGGTGCTGGATCAGCCCGTGCTGCTCGATCCCGGCCGCCAGCCGGTCGGCCAGGTCGGCGGCCCGGGCCACCAGCGCGGGCTCGGTGGGCAGCAGGTCGGCGAGCCGCCGGAGCACGTGCACGGCCATCAGGTTGGCCGGCACGTTGTAGCCGTAGGTGCAGGCGTCGTCGCTGGGGCGGAAGCCGCTCCAGGTCATCCCGGTCACGCCGACCGGGGTGCCGAGCCCGTCGCGGTCGAGCGTCTCCAGCGGGCCCGAGTCGGGCCGGACGAACCGGTAGTCCGAGCGGGCCTCGTGGTCGGTCTCCCGGTCCAGGGTCTCGACCGCGGCGGTGGCGGCGCGGACGAACCCGTCGCCGAGGTGGTCGGTGCGCCCAGTGGCCGACCACACCTGGTGGGCCAGCAACAGCGGGAAGCAGAGCGAGTCGACCTCGTACTTGCGCTCCCAGAGCCACGGGTCGTCGCTGAGGTCGCGCGGCTCGTGGCAGCGTCCGTTGGCCTCGGCGTTGAACGCGTTGGCGTACGGGTCGTGCGCGATGAACGCGGTCTGCCGGCGGACGATGCCCACCAGCAGGTCGGCCAGCGGACCCTGCGGGTCCTCGGCGGCCAGCCGGAGGTAGGGGAGCATCTGGGTGGCCGAGTCGCGCAGCCACATCGCCGGGATGTCGCCGGTGATCACGAAGACGGTGTCGTCGTCGAGCACGTGCAGCGTGCGGGCCAGGGTGCGGTGCAGCCCGGCGCGGAAGAGCTGTCCGACCGGCTCACCCGCGACGTCGGTGACCCGCTGCTGCCAGCGGTCGAGCACCTCGGGCGGCAGCAGCAGGTCCGGGTCGGGGCGGTGTGCAGACACCCGAGAACGTTTTCACGAATCCTGCCCCGGGCGCACCTCGGCCGGACGGCGGACGTCCGGCCGGGGTGCGACGGTCTCAGGAACGGGCAGGCTCAGGCCTGCGGCATGTCCCGGTAGCGCTGCGCGGCCGCGAGGGCCTTCTCCAGGTCGTCGGCCTGGGCCGGCTTGGGCCCGCTCCAGTTCGCGTCGATCGCGTAGAGCCCGGCGTAGGCGGCGGTGTCGCGCTGGTAGCGCCAGCCCTCGGCCAGCGGACCGACGTCGTAGGCGTTGTAGCCGATGGCGTCGAGGAACGCGGTGACCTGCTGCTTCGCCCCGGCGTCGTCCCCGGCGATGGCCAGCGCCGACCGCTCCGGGTCGCCGGCGGGACGGGCCAGCGTGCGCAGGTGCTCGAAGTAGATGTTGTTGAACGCCTTGACCACGTGCGACGTCGGCAGGTGCGCCTGGAGCAGCTCGCTGGTGGTGGTCGACTCGTCGTCGAGCTCGGCGATGTGGCCGTCGCGCTCGGGGTAGTAGTTGTTGGTGTCGATCACGGTCTTGCCGGCCAGCGGCTCGACCGGGACCTGCGTGTAGGCCTTGAGCGGCACGGTGACGACCACCAGGTCGCCCGCCTCGGCGGCCTCGGTGGCGGTGGCGGCGCGCGCGTGCGGGCCGAGCTCGGCGACCAGGTCGCTGAGCGTCTCGGGGCCCCGGCTGTTGCTGAGCACCACGTCGTAGCCGGCGGCGACGGCCAGCCGGGCGACGGTGCTGCCGATGTTCCCCGCTCCGATGAGTCCGATCGTTGTCATGTCCAGGAGAAGGCCCTGGCCGCGCCGGCTATTCCGGACCGGGTCCGCGAACGGGAAGGGAACGTCCGTTCGATTACGGGTTACGATGCCCGGGTGGAGCTGGCACCGATCGACCCGTCGGTCCGGCACGTCTGGGTGCGTCCGCAGGGGCAGCACGGCGAGACGCTGCCCGGGCTGGTGATCAGCTGGCAGCGGTCGCTGCGGCGGACGGTGCTGGCCTCCGACTGGGTCGCGCTGGTGGCCCTGGTGCCGTTCGGCGATTCGCTGCTGCTCGAGTGGGTCGGCGCCGAACGCCTGGTCCCGGTCCGCGACCCGGCGCCGGCCGAGCTGCCCACGGAGCGGTCGAACGCGCCGGCCGTCCGCCGGACCGCATGAGCCCGGCCGAGCGGGCCCGGCGCCGGCACGTCTGGGTCGACGGTCCCGACGACACCCTGGTCGCCGGGCTGGTGGTCACCTGGCGGCGGCGCGAGGGGGAGTGGGAGGCGCTGGTCGCCACCGGCTACGGCGACCGGATGCTGTTGCAGTGGCGCGCGGCGAGCGCGCTCCGGCCGGTGCGCGACGACGGCTGGCGGCTCAGCGCGCCCTGACCGCCCGGCCCAGGGCGGCCGTCAGCACGAGCGCGCCGAGCAGGACCTCGAGGACCATCGACAGCGGGTCGGTGTGGTACCCCAGCGCACGGGCCAGCCCCATGATCATCGGGACGCCGGCCAGGGCCGCCGCGGCGACGGCCAGACCGAGCCGTCCGAACAGCCGGGGTGCGATCCGCCGGCCGTACCGGACGTGCAGGGCCCACAGCATCGCCAGCGCCACCAGGCCCACGGCCCCGGCGTCGAGGAGCAGCGCCATCGCCCGCTCGTCGGGCGGCGGTGCGTTCTCGACCAGCGGAGCGACAGCCGGGAAGTAGCCCCACCAGACGGCCAGCCCGGCGACCAGCCCGGTGATCAGACAGGTCCGGACGACCTGGGTCGGGGCCCGGTCCGGCGTCGGTGCTGCTCGCCGCGTCCATCCCGCGTCCTCCGGCTCGTCGTTCTCGCTCCGGCTCATCGTCACACCGGCGGACCGCACCGTCCAGAGCGCCGGCTTTCAGCGCGCCATCCACTCCTCGACCCGGGTGACGATCCGGCCCGGGCTCGGCTGGGTGGCCAGCTCGGCGGCCACCTCGGCGGCCGCGGTCGCGTACGACGGGTCGTCGAGCACCTGGGTGACCAGCCCGCGGGCGGTGTCGGCGTCGAGCGTGGTGGGGTCGTGCGACACCCCGACTCCGCGGGCCACCACCCGCTCCGCGGACATCGGGTTGTCGGCGAACGAGGGCAGCACGACCTGCGGGACGCCGAAGTGCAGCGGCGCCGCGGTGGTGCCCGAGCCGCCGTGGTGGACGATCAGGGTGGTGGTCGGCAGCACCGCCGAGAGCGGCAGGAAGCCGACCGCGCGGACGTTGGACGGCAGCTCGCCGAGGCTGTCGAGGTCGCTGTCGCCGAGGGCGAGCACCACCTCGACGTCGAGGTCGGCCAGCGCCGCGAGCAGCACCGCGACCACGTCGGTGCCGGCCACCGTGGGGACCACGGTGCCGAGCGTGACCACCACCCGCGGCCGGCTCGGACGCTCGCGGACCCAGGGCTCGATCACCGCGCCGCCGTTGAACGGCACGTAGCGCATCGCCCACCACGGGACACCGTCGCGCGGGTCGGGCTCGTCGGCGGTCAGGCCGCCCATGCTCGGAGCGCGCGGGTCGATCCGGGCGATCAGCTCGGGGCCCTCGGCCGGGATGCCGAGCTGGGCGCGGGCCTCCGGGCCACCGCCGAAGCCCGCCATCCGGTCCTGCGTCGCACTGTCCCGGGTCGACCACGAGATCCGGTTGCCGACCTCGAGCGCCGGTCGGTGCAGGGCGGCGGCCGCCAGGATCCCGGCGTGGTGGTCGGAGGTGGTGACGACCACCTCGGCGTCCAGCTCGCGCCCGGCCTCGACGGTGCCCGCGGTCATGGTCTCGGTGAACAGCCGGAACGGCGACCGCGGCGGACCGCCCGGGTTGCTCCGCGCCGTGGTCATCAGCTCGGCCCAGGTGTCGCGGTCGGGGCAGACGTCGACCACCTGGAGCCCGGCGTCGGCGGCCACCGTGCACATCCGTGACGTGGTGGCCAGCCGCACCTCGTGCCCGGCGCTCGCCGCCGCCCACATCAGGGGGACCAGCGGCATCATCAGGCCGTAGCCGGGAGCCGCCGCGAACAGCATCCTCACCGGGCCAGCCTGGCACGAGCCGGCGACGGACCCGGTCGGGGTCGGAGCGTCGGGTCAGCCCGCGCTCAGGCTCTTCGTCCAGGTGCCGAGCTCGGCGTCGACGGCGGTCAGGTCGCGGGCCCAGCCGTGGTGTTCGACGAACAGCTGCCCGTCGACGTTCTGCCGGCGGATGGCCGCGCGCAGCGTCCGGACGCCGCGGTCGCGGGCGGTCCGCTCGAGCCAGCCGAGCACCGCCGACCCGACGCCGTTGCCCCGGTGCCGGTCGGCCACCACCAGCAGCCCGACGCTCCAGGTGGCGGGGTCGGGATAGCCGACGATGCAGTCGAGGGCACCGATCAGCAGGCCGTTGCGCCAGACGCCGACCAGCAGCTTGGCGTCGTAGTCGACGCCCTGCGGCAGCGCGACGAAGGTGCTGACCGCGTCGGCCCGGCCGGGCTCGCCGAACGGGGTCCGGAAGTCGGCGAGGTCGTCCAACAGCTCCTGCAGCAGCGGGCCGTCCTCGCTCTCCATCGGCCACAGCCGCAGGTCGCCGAGATCGACCGGCCAGACCGGGTCTCCGCCGAACACGTCCGCCACCCTAGGACCCGCGCATCCCGCCCCGGCGCCCCGGGGAATCAGGGCACGGGAAAGACTGCAGGCCGAGGGAGAGCGGTGTCGACCGGACAGTGGGGTCTCGTCGTCGCCGGGCGGGTCGAGCCGTGGCCCGGGGTGCCCGACGATCAGGAGACCAGCAGACGATGCGACAGACCGGGCGCGCGCCCGAGGCCGACGCCGTTCCCGACCAGGGAACCGACCCGGGTGCCACCGCCGGGGTCGAGGTGGAGGAGACCGGCGCCTCCACCCTGACCGAGCGACCCGAGGCGGCCTGGCGCTATCTGGTCCGGCACGCTCCGTTGCGCTGGCTGTTCGTGGCCATGCTGTTGTCGGGGTTCGCGTTGTCGCTGAGCTGGCCGCAGATGGGCCTGTTCCTCACCCAGGACCTCGGTCTGTCGGTCCGGGTCGCCGGGCTCTACTACGTGACCAATCTCGCGGCCCCGGTCGCCGGCTTCGCCGTCGGCGCGTTGTCGGACCGGCTCGACTCGCGGATCCCGCTGGCGGTGATCGGTTCGCTGCTCGCCGCGATCGGCTGGGCGGTGATCGCCCTCGCGCAGCAGCCGTGGGTGCCGTTCGTGATCAACGTCTTGGTGCTCAGCCTGGCCGGGACCGCGGGTGGGCAGCTCTTCACGGTGGCTCGTGGCTATCTCGAGCAGCACCCGACGCCGTCGCGGTACGGCGTGCTGGCCCTGTTGAGGATCAGCCAGGCGGTCGGCTGGATCACCGGGCCCGCGCTGGGCGCCTGGCTGGCCGCGGTCACCAGTCTGCGCGCGACCCTGCTGGTCACCGGCGCGCTGTCCGCGGTGGCGCTGGTGCCGATCCTGTTCGCCGGCCGGCACCTGCCCGAGACCCCGGCGCGGTTGCGTCGCCGCGACCGGGAGCAGGCGCCCGCACGGCCGGCTCCGGTGCCGGTGCCGAAGGGCCGGTTCGCGCTGTTGATCATGTTCACCGTGGTCGGCGTGCTGATGATGTCCGGCGAGTCGATCAAGCTCTCGTTCCTGTCGATCTACATGGCCGAGACGCTGAAGGTGAGCGCGTTCGCCCGCGGCGCGGTGATCTCACTGCAGCCGCTGCTGGAGATCGTCTTCATGGCGCTGCTCGCCCAGCTGGCCTCGCGGTTCGGGGCGATGCGGATCTTTGCGCTCGGGATCGTCACCGCGGCCGGCGCCTACCTCTCCTACGCCGGGGCCGACAGCCTGACCACCATCGCGATCGGGCAGGTCTTCATGTCGGTCACCGTGGCGGCCACCGGCGTGCTGGGTGTCGCCATCGCCCAGGAGCTCTGCCCCGAGCGGCTGGCCACCGCGACCAACACCTTCAGCAGCTCGCTGATGGTCTCCGGCGCGCTCGGCGGGCTCTACGCCGGGGTCGCCGGCGACAGCCTGGGCATCCCGCACCTGTTCGTGCTGCCCGCGGCGGCGACCGGGCTCGCCGCGCTCGTCTTCGTCGGGGTGGTCATCGGTCGCCGGCGGATCTCCGGCAGGGTGAGGACATGACCGTCAGCGCCCCGAGCCCGGGCCTGCGGGCCGGGGCCGCGAAGATCGACGTCACGCCGGAGCCGCTGCCCGAGCGGTTCCGCGGGGTCCGGGACCCGGTCTTCGTCCGCGCGCTGGTGCTCGACGACGGCCGCACCCGGGCCGCGCTGGTCAGCGTCGACATCATCGGTCTGGGCACCGAGGTGTGCACCGAGGTGGCCGCGCAGGTGGCGGAGCGGTACGGGATCGCGGCGGACCACCTGCTGGTCAGCGCCACCCACACCCACAGCGTTCCCGACGTCCTCGGCGCCCGATGGGCGGACGCGATGGTCAGCGCGGTCGGGGAGGCGGTCGCCGCCCTCCGGCCGGCCGAGCTGGCCGTCGGCACCGGCCGTTCTGCGGTCAACGTCAACCGCAACCTCTTCGACGCCGCCACCGCTCAGTGGCGCGAGGGCCGCAACGACGCCGGGCCGTCGGACCAGACCGTCGGCGTGCTCCGCCTCACCGAACCCGGGGGCGGGGTGATCGCGGTCGTCCAGCACTACGCGGTGCACGCCGTGGTCACCGGGATGCAGGACCTGATCAGCGCCGACCTGCCCGGGGTGGCGACCCGGCACGTCGAGCAGGCACTCGGCGACGGCGCGGTGTCGCTGTGGTTCAGCGGCTGCGCCGGCGACCAGAACCCGGTCTTCTACCAGCAGACCCTCGACCTGCGGGCGCACCGGATCGCCGCGTACAACGCCCGGGGTGAGGACATCGCGAACGCCATGCCGCCCGGCGGCGAGGGGCTCGACCGCGACGACCCGGTGGTGGCCCGGCTGTTCGGCGAACAGGACCGGCTGGTCGAGGCGATGGGCACGGTGCTCGGTGAGGAGGTGATCGCGGTCTGCCGCGAGCGCTGCGACCGGCCGCTCGCCGACGTCCGGATCGGCGCCGCCGAGCAGACCGTCACCCTGCCCGGACGCCGGCGCACCGACACCGGCCGGGCCGGACGACCGGGCACCTACGTCGACGCCGAGCCGGTGCCGCTCCGGGTCGGGCTGCTCCGGCTGGGGGACATCCTCCTCGGCCACGTCGACGCCGAGCTGTTCACCGAGATCGGCCAGCGCTGGCGTCGCGAGGCCCCGGCCAAGCACGCCTGGATCCTCACCCTCACCGGGGGGCGCGCCCCGTCGGGTTACGTGGCCAGCAACACCGCCGGCGGCTACCTGACCTTCGAGGTGCTCTCCAGCCGGCTGCAGCCCGGCCACGCCGAGGCAGCGATCGTCGACGCCCTGGCCGACCTCTCCGCCCGGACCGCCGCCGTGGGCTGAGTCCCGACGCGGGCTGAGTCCCGACGCGGAGTCCTCCGCTCGCCCGCTGTTGGGGAGAAGTTTCCCGATGCCGCCCGAACAGGTCACTTAGCTTCCTTAGCTTTCCTCAGCGGTAGCCAGCGCGAGGGAAGGTCGGGAGTCGATGGAGCGGGACCAGGCGGTCCGGGCACGCGGGGTCGGCAAGTGGTTCGGCGAGGTCGTCGCCCTCGACGGCGTCGATCTCGACGTCGGCGCGGGTGCGGTGCACGGCCTGATCGGTCCGAACGGCGCCGGCAAGACCACGCTGCTCGGGCTGCTGCTCGGACTGGCCGTCCCCGACCGCGGCGAGCTGACCGTCCTGGGCGTCACCGTCGGTCGGGCGCTCGGTGTCCCGGACGGCGTGGCCGGGTTCGTCGACGGGCCCGGGCTCTACCCGTCGCTCAGTCCGCGGCGCAACCTCCGTGCGCTGGCCGCGCTCCGCGGGCTGCGTCCCGGCCGGCGGTCGGCGGTCGAGGCGACGATCGACGAGGTGCTCGACGAAGTGGGGCTGGCCGAGGTGGCCGACGACCCGGTGCGCGGCTTCTCGCTCGGGATGCGTCAGCGGCTCGGGCTGGCCTCCGCCCTGCTCACCCGGCCGCGGCTGCTGGTGCTCGACGAACCGGCCAACGGGCTGGACCCGACCGGCACCCGGCAGGTCCACCGCACCCTCACCCGGCTGGCCGGGCAGGGGACCGCGGTGGTGCTGTCGAGCCACCGGATGGACGACCTCGCCGCGCTCTGCTCGTCGGTCACCCTGCTCGCCACCGGCCGGGTGGTGTTCACCGGACCGGTGGCCGACCTCGCGGCCGCGCACGGCGCCCTCGACTACCGGCTGCGCACCACGGACCCCGACGCGGCTCGGACGCTGGCCGGCGCAGTCCGCGGGCTCGTCCTGGTGGACGACCCGCACCGGGCTCCCGCGCCCGACACCCTGGTGGTGCGGGCAGCCGACCCGGCCCTCGACGCCCTCGTCCGTCGGCTGGTCGAGGCGGGGATCGCCGTCCGCGAGCTGGCCCCGGTGGTGGCGCCGCTCGAGGCGGCCTACCTCGCCCTCACCGGGTCGTCGGATGATCACCGGGGCGCCGACCACGTCCATGATCACCAGGGCCGTCCGGGCGATGATCACCACGGTCACCGTGACCGCTCCGAGCTGCTGACCGGCCAGCCGGCATGAACGCTCTCGTCACGCCCGCCCGCCCGCAGACCGTCGCCGCCCGCCCGGCTCCGGTCGCCGCCGGCGTCCGGTTCGAGCTGGTCAAGCTGCTGGCCAGCTGGCGGGCACGGGTGCTGCTGATCGTGTGCTGGCTGGCCCCTGCCGTGATCACCGGAGTGGTCGGCCGGCAGAGCCTGCTGCCCTCCGACACCGTGTTCGGCCGGTGGATGAACGCCACCGGCTGGTCCGGCGGACTGGTGGTGCTGGCGTTCGGCTGCGAGTGGGCGCTGCCACTGCTCACCTCGCTGTTCGCCGGGGACGTGTTCGCGGTCGAGGACCGGCTGGGCACCTGGCGCCACCTGATGATCGCGGTGCGCTCACCCCGCCGGATCTTCGCGGCCAAAGCGCTGGCCAGCACCGTCGTGATCGTGATCATGGTCACCGGGCTGGCCGTCTCCGGCGTGGTCGGCGGGCTGCTTGCGGTCGGGAACCGGCCGCTGGTCGGGCTGTCGGGCCAGACCCTGCCGCCCGACGAGGTCGCCGGGCGCTACCTGCTGGCCTGGCTGTGCGTGCTCGCGCCGACCGCCGCGTTCGCCGCCGTCGGTCTGCTCGGCTCGGTGGCGCTCGGGCGCTCGCCGATGGGGCTCGCCGTCCCCGCGCTGCTCGCGGTGCTGGTCGCCGTGCTCCAGCTGTTGCCGATCCCGCTGGCCGTCCGGCTGGCGCTGCCCAGTGGGGCCTTCGTCGCATGGCGCGGGCTCTTCACCGCACCGGTCCAGACCGGCCCGCTGGTGACCGGCGTGCTCGTCGCGCTGGCGTGGGCCCTCGCGGCCACCGTCGCCGCGTACCTGATCTTCGTCCGCCGCAACTTCGCCGACCTGGCCCACGACGGGTCGGGCCGGCGGTTCGTGATCGCCGGGCTGCTCCCGCTCGCCGCGGTCAGCGCGGTCGCGGCGCTGGTGATCAGCTGGATCGCCCCGTCCGGCTCGGGGATCAGCCAGGCGAAGCTCGAGCGCTCGCTCGCCACCGCGTACGGACACCTCTACCGGCTGCAGACCGACGAGCTGCACCGACCGGCTGTCACCGAGGCGCAGCTGCAGACCACGGCGACCTGCGACAAGGGCGGCTCGCTGGTGGCCGACGAGGGCGCCGGCAACGACTGGCGCTGCGTGGTCAGCTGGCGCCTGCCCGGCGCCACCGCGGTCGGCTCGGCCATCTACCAGCTCGACGTCACCGCCGACGGCCGCTACAAGGCCGACGGTGACGGCCCGACCGAGGTCAACGGCTTCTTCCTGGTCCGCGCGCCCTACGGCGACGCCCCCAACCCCCTCTGGCAGTTCGACGGCTCCGTCGACCTGCTCGGCGGCTCCTGATCCTCCGCTCGCCACGCTCCATCCCTCCTCGAAAGGAACCCGCGTGAACGTCACCCGTCTCCGTCGGCCCCGGACCCACCGGGTCCGGGCCGGACGGCCGGTCCGGTTGACCGCCGTCGGCCTGGCCGCGCTCGCCGTCGTCGGCAGCGGTGCCGCCTACGGCAGCACCAAGGTCTTCGGCAGCCAGCAGGTCGGCAGCAGCTACGCCGGCGGCCTGCAGATCTCCTCCGACCAGACGCTGGCCCCACAGGGCCAGCGGCTGGTCACCAAGTTCGGCAAGATCATGGGATCCACGGTCAGCCCGAACGGCCGCTTCCTGGCCGCCAGCAGCACCGACAAGAACGTGGTGCTGCAGATGTTCGACCTGACCAGCTTCAAGTTGATCTACCTGGTCGGCAGCGCCACCGGCGTCAACCAGAAGCTCAGCGACGGCAGCGTCGGGCAGGAGGGGCCGACGTTCTCGCCGGACGGCCGGTACCTCTGGCTGCCGCAGACCGACGGCCTGACGCGGTTCCCGGTCAACGCCGACGGCACCCTCGGCACCGGGGTCTCGGTCCCGCTCCAGCAGGTCGCCGGGCAGTCGGCGCTGCCGGGCAAGTCGGTCTACTCACCCGACGGGACCACCCTCTACGTCCCGCTCAACGGGCAGAACGCGGTCGCCGCGCTCGACCCGTCGACCGGGACCGTCGAGCACACCTGGAGCGTGGGCACCGCCCCGCGTGAGCTCGCCTTCGTCAACGGGCTGCTCTACGTCAGCAACGAGGGCGGGCGCCCGGCGGCCACCGGGGACACCACCATCGAGTCCTACGGCACCCAGGTGCCGGCCGACCCGACGCTGGGCACCTCGACCACCGGCACCGTCAGCGTGATCAACCCGGCCGACCCGTCGGCCACCGTCGGGACGATCGCCGTCGGGCTGCACCCGACGGCGCTGACCGTCGCGGGGAACGCGCTGTTCGTCGCCAACACCTTCGACGACAGCGTCTCGGTGATCGACACCCGCCGGAACCGCGTCGTCCAGACCATCGACACCAAGCCGTGGCCGTCCTCCGACGTCGGGTACGCGCCGACGTCGATCGCCCTGACCTCCGACGGCCACCTGCTGGTCACCCTGGCCCGGGCCAACGCCCTCGCGGTCTATCGCTACTCGGGTGATCCGCAGCAGCCGGTCGACTACGTCGGGTTGCTGCCGACCGACTACTACCCCTCCGACGTCGCGCTGGCGGGTGGCCAGGTCGTGGTCACCAACACCCGTGGGATCGACGCCCGCGGCCCGGAGCTGAACTTCAACACCGGCCCGGGGACGGTGCTCGCCAGCGGTCACGGCACCCACAGCACCACGGCCTCGCTGACCCGCTTCCCGCTGCCGAGCGACCGGCAGATCGCCCAGGCCACCGCCACCGTGTTCGCGCAGAACGGCTGGACCGGCAAGGACGTCACCCAGGCGACGGGCAAGAAGGCCAAACCCGTGCCGGTGCCCACCCGGATCGGTGACCCGTCGACGATCAAGCACGTCTTCCTGATCGTCAAGGAGAACCGCACCTACGACCAGGTCTACGGCGACGACCCGCGTGGCAACGGCGACCCGACGCTGGCCCAGTTCGGCGAGAAGGCGGCACCGAACCAGCACGCCCTCGAGCGGCAGTTCGGTCTCTACGACAACTTCTACGACGTCGGCACCAACTCCGCCGAGGGTCACAACTGGGTGATGCAGGGCGACAACCCCGAGTACACCGAGTCGAGCGCCGGCGAGTACCTCCGCAGCTACGACACCGAGAACGACGTGCTCGGTCACCAGCGTTCGGGTTTCCTCTGGACCGCGGCGCAGGCGGCCGGCAAGAGCGTCCGCAACTTCGGCGAGTTCATGGCCTTCGAGAACAAGCCCGAGAGCGCGACCTGGCAGCAGTACTACTGCGCGGCCAAGGACGTCGAGAACGGCGGTGACCCGGCCCAGCTGACCGATCCGTCGATCCGGGTCGACGACCAGTCACCGATCCCGTCGCTGAACGCGATCTCCAACCACGACGCGCC
This sequence comes from Microlunatus kandeliicorticis, assembly GCF_014137855.1. Classification (GTDB taxonomy): domain Bacteria; phylum Actinomycetota; class Actinomycetes; order Propionibacteriales; family Propionibacteriaceae; genus Microlunatus; species Microlunatus kandeliicorticis. Next base: position 592,042 of record NZ_JACGWT010000003.1, on the reverse strand, counting down.
GCAGTTCGACACCGCGATCCCGGACCTCTACCGCTACCAGATCTGGAAGCAGGAGTTCGAGCAGCAGGGTCCGGCCGACCTGAACATGTTCTGGCTGTCGAGCGACCACACCGGCGGCACCGCCGATCCGGAGGCGCAGGTGGCCGACAACGACCTCGCGGTCGGCAAGATCGTCGACGAGATCTCGCACAGCGCCTACTGGAAGAGCTCGGCGATCTTCGTCGTCGAGGACGACAGCCAGGCCGGCGCCGACCACGTCGACGGGCATCGCGCACCGGTGCAGGTGATCAGCCCGTGGGCCCAGCACGGCAGGGTGGTCGACACCTACTACAGCCAGATCACCATGGTGCGGACCATCGAGCAGATCCTCGGGGCCCAGCCGCTCAACCAGCGGGTGGCCGCCGCGACCCCGATGTACGGCGCGTTCACGAGCAAGCCGGACACCAAGCCGTTCACCGCGGTGCCGAACCAGATCCCGCTCACCGAGGGTGTGGTCACCCCGCCGTCCTGCGGGCTCGACACGCTCGGCCGGACCGGGGCGGCGGCCGCCAAGGTCCGCACCGCGCAGAAGCAGGCGGTGGCGGTCCCGACCGCGCAGCAGAAGGTCGCCAAGGCGTGGGAGGACTGGAGCAACCAGCAGCACTTCACCGGCAACGGCGCTATCCCCGACTACGCCCACCCCGAGCAGTTCAACCGCTACACCTGGTACCAGACACACCAGTGGAAGAAGCCCTACCCGGGTGACTCGAAGATCTACGCCCCGGACGACGTCCCCGGCGCGAACATCCCGGGGGTCGACGGCGACCACTGACCGCTCTTCGACAGGCTCAGGGCACCGGATCGGACGTGCGCTGAGCCTGTCAGAGCGCCGACCCGTGCGCTGAGCCTGTCGAAGCGTGTGCTGCGTGCCTCAGAACCCGCACTGTCTGCCGTCGGTGGGAGGCTCGGCGCATGGCCATCGCACGCTTCCCGCAGGTCGTCCTCGACTGTCCCGACCCCGCCGCACTCGCCACCTTCTACGGGGCGCTGCTCGACTGGCCGGTGCAGTCCGACGGCGACTGGGCGACCATCCGGGCCGAGTACGGCGACTCGATCGGCTTCCAGCAGGTCGACGGCTTTGTCCCGCCCGACTGGCCCGGCCAGGAACGCCCGCAGCAGCTGCACCTCGACGTCACGGTCGACGACCTCGACGAGGCCGAGGCCGCAGTGCTGAGGCTCGGTGCCACCAAGCACCCGCACCAGCCGGGCACCACCTTCCGGGTGTTCCTCGACCCCGCCGGACACCCGTTCTGTCTCTGCGTCGGGTGAGCGGGTTGATCCACGTTCCTTGAGCCTGTCGAAGCGCAGCCACGTGCGCTGAGCCTGTCGAAGCGCGAAGCCTGTCGAAGCGCGAGCACGTGCGCTGAGCCTGTCGAAGCGCCTCGGCGCCGGGCCGTTGGTGCGGTCTGCTGAGATGGACCCGATCATGAGTCCATCCGCCAGCGGCAGCCGGAGCACCGAGCCCGACCGCAGCCTGCTCCGGCCCGGGCTGCGGCTGGTCATCGCCGGGACGGTGGGCCGGGGCCGGCGTCCCGACCGCTACTACGCCGGTGTCGGCAACCGGTTCTACGAGCTGCTCCACGGCAGCGGGCTGGTGCCTGAGCTGCTCGACCCCGACCGGGTCGAGCGCCTGCCCGAGCTGGGGGTGAGTCTCACCGACCTGGTGCTCGAGCGGGTCCAGCGCGCGGGTCAGGAGCCCGAGGCGGTGATCCACCTCCAGCCGTTCGACCGGGCGATCCGCGCGGCAGCCCCGCGGGCGGTCGCCTTCGTCAGCAAGACCGCGGCGATCTGGTACGCCCGTGGCGCCCGCGAGCGGCTGCCGAAGGACTACGGCGAGCTCGACTGGACGGTCGCCGGCGTCCCCGGGTTCGTGCTCCCGGGCCCGTCGGGAGCCAACAACGGGATGCCGCTGGCGCTGCGGATGGCGCTGTGGACCGACCTGGCCGACTTCCTCGACCACCTCGAGGCCCGGCGTCCGGGCTGAGCAGTCAGAGGCCGTCGCGGTCGTGCCAGTCGTGCTGCCAGCGCTGGTCGATCGGCTCGTCGGCCCGCTGGTACCGGATGTCGGTGGAGAGCCGCAGCCGCCCGTCCCGGTCGACGTTGTCGAGTGCGGCGTGCACGGTGTGCGCGGTGTGCACCACCACGTCGCCGACCGCGTAGTCGGCCCAGAGCCAACGGCTGTCGAAGCGGTCCGCCAGCGCGGGCAGGTCGGCGGTCATCGAGGCGGCGGGCCGACGGGTGCCGGCCGCCTCCTCGGCGCGGACCCGGTGGTGACTGCCCTCGAGATAGACCAGGCCGCCGAGCGTCCGCGGGCAGTCGCCGAGCGGGATCCACATCGACAGCACGTGATCGCTGCCCTGGCGCAGATAGACCAGGTCGTAGTGCGCCTGGGTCGCAGCACCGACGCCCTGGGTCCGGGCGTCCCGGTGCTCGTCCGGCCGGGTGTGCCGGATGATCTTGCGCCGGTGCAGGTGGACGTCACCGCCGAGGAACCAGGCGAACCAGTCGCGGACCTGCGGCGTCCCGCACAGCGCCGCGTACGCGGGGCCGGGGACGATCTCGGAGAACAGCGTGTGCCGGAGGGCGGCTCGGTCGAGCCGGTCCGCCGGAGCGGCGATGCCGTCGACGGCCGGCCGGTCGGTCCGGACCAGTCCGGTCGCGGCCAGCCGCCCGAAGTAGTGCGCGCGGAAGTCCGTGACCACCGACGGGTCGATCTGTCCGCGCAGGTAGAGGTAGCCGTGCTCGTCGAGGCGGGCTCGCAATCGCTCGCGCGACCCGCGCTCGTCGTCGGGGACCGGCTCGAGCGGACCGAGGCGGTCCGTGCTCTCGTCGAGGCGGTAGCCGTTGGAGGTCAGCACGGCTCGATTATCTCGGCCGGATCTGCGGACCACCTTGGACGGAACCGTCCGATCTGTTGGACAAACGTCGTGCCGACCGGGGAGGGCGGGCTACTGCGCGTGGCGCCGCTGGCGGTGTCGGAAGCTGGCCGGTGGGGTGCCGACCATCCGGGTGAAGATCCTGGAGAAGTAGGCGGGGTCGTCGTAGCCGACCTCGTGAGCGACCTGCGACACGAGCATGTCGGTCTGAGCGAGCAGCGACTTCGCCTGGCTCACTCGTGCCTGCAGCACCACCTCCTTGGGCGAGGAGCCGGTGCGGTCGCGGACGGCGGTGCGCAGGGCCGGGAGCGTGACGCCGAGGCGCCGGGCGTGCGTCGCCATGCTGACGTCCTGGCAGGCGTTGCGACGTAGTTCGGCCACCAGTCGGTCGGCGTGGTCGCCGGTGTCGTCCGGCTGGCCGCCGGCCACGATGAGCTGATGGGTCAGGGCGGCGATCTCCACCTCGGTGCGTGGTCCGGAGCGAGTCGCGAGGCCGATCATCGCGGTCAAGATCGATTCCTGGCTGCTCTCCGCGCCGAGCGTCACCGCGGGCCGTTCGCGACGGAGATAGCCGAGGTCCTCGTAGGACCGAGCGCTGAAGCCGTCGAACAACAGCCACTGCTCCGACCAGCCCGCGCTGTCCGGCGCGTAGGTGTGCGCCAGCCCGGGAAACAGCCAGAAGAGCACCGGCGACTCCAGCGTGATCGGACCCGATCGCGGAGTGTCCAGGGCACCGCGGCCGCGGGTGATCAGGACGGCCGCATAGGAGTCGAGCACCCGACCACGCATCGGGACCGCAGCGCCGCGCTGCCAGCCCACACCGAGGGCGTAGAGACCTAGGTGCCGGTGGCTCACCGTCGGTGTGAAGTAGGCGCTGTCGGTGTCCAGCCCGAGCGGCTGCCGCTGTTCACCCGACCGCCGCGCAGCGTCCTCAACGGCAGTGCGAAAGTCCAACAAGTCCTCCCGGATTGTCCATTCCTGGGTCTGCACGCACGCTCGATAGTAAGGCCAGAGTCGCAGCCAGGTGGAGGTTCCGGACTCTCGGACCAGCCCGTGGGTCGGGTCGTCCGAGAGATCGTCCGACGTCGCGGAAGTCTAAGTGGGCGGCTCCCGTCAGGAAGGAACAACGATGTCCGACCCGCTGTCCGCCGTCCCTCCGCCTGGGTGGTCGCCGCTGCGCTCCCCGCTCAGCCGCCGAGCCCTGCTCACAGGCGCCCTGGCCTCGACCGTGGCTGCGGCCGCTGGGTGCTTCGCCCCGAACGCGCCCACCAAGGAGGACGTCAGCGGCCCGACCCCGGGTGCCCGGGTGCCGATCGAGCTGTGGAGCGGCTGGACCGAGAGCGCAGCGAAGCAGATCGAGTCGATCCTGGCCGATTACAACCGGAGCCAGACCGCGGTGGTGGCCAAGCACGTCGTCGTGCCCGGCGACATGACCCAGAAGCTTCTGGCCGCGGTCAACGCCAATCGAGCGCCGTCCGCGGCGATCGTCTTCGGTGCCGGTCTGTCCTACCAGCTGGCCGCGCGGCAGGCGCTGGTCGCCGTGGAGGACATCGCGACCCCGGCCGAGCTGGACCGGATGAACTCCTGGATGACCCCGGGGCTGCGAGAGCTCGGTCGCTTCGAGGGCAAGACGTACTTCGTCCCGATGTGGTCCCAGTGCTGGGGCGTCTTCGTGAACCGGACGCTCGCGCAGAAAGCCGGTGTCGACCCCGACTCGCCGCCCGAGGACCTCGACGCGCTGGCCGAGGCGTGGCGCAAGATGACGACCTTCGACTCGCGAGGTGAGATCGAGGTCCTCGGTGGCAGCACCACCGACCTCAGCGTCGTCACCGGCCGGTTCCTGGGACGCTTGGTGTCCGAGGACGGGAACACGATCACGACCACCGATCCCGGAGTGGTGTCCGCCGGGCGCTGGATCGACGACTTCTGGTCGTCGATGGGTCGCAAGAAGATGCAGAACTACGTCGCGTCGCTGCAGGGACGTGGCGAGCGCTCGGGAAACCAGGACCCCTTCCTGGCGGGCATCCAGGCCACCACGCTCACCGGACCCTGGCAGTACGACTCGATCCTGCGCTACGCGCCGAAGGGCTTCAGCTGGACGGTCTGGCCCTTCCCGAAGCCCGCCGGAGTCACCAAGCGCGGCATCTACACCTACGGTGACGGCTTCGTGTTCCCGAGCCGGGGCAAGGACCCGGGCGCCGGTTGGCAGCTGGCGCAGAAGCTCACCGGCATCTCCGGTGATGTCGATCTCTACTCCAAGCTGTTCACGACCTGGCAGTGCGTCAACGGCCCGACCTCGACCCAGGTGGACCGGTCTGCCTATTTCCGCCAGAAGGTGATCGCCCGCTGCCCAGGTTACGACACGATCTTCCTCGACGAGTTGGCGCATGCCGACTACTACCTCTACCCGCCGAAGATCCCGACCAGCAGCACGTACACGTCGGCGCTGGACGCCGAGTTCGAGAAGGTCAGGCTCGGGCAGGTCCCGCTCGAGGAGGCGCTGGCCAAGGTGCAGAGCGACGCCCAGACCGATCTCGCGCGGTGGAAGGAGCAGCACGCGTGACCGTCCGAACCCTCGACGCGCGGGACTCGCCACCGGCAGTGCCGCTGGGCAGGCGAGACCCCGCGGAGCGCCGCATCCGCGGCGTTCGCCGGCACCCGGCACGCCAGGTCGTGGTCTACGCCGTGCTCGGGGTCTGCGCGATCGGGTTCCTGACGCCGTGGGCCTGGATGCTGTCGACCTCGCTCAAGAGCCCGGACGAACTGGCTGCCTGGCCGCCGGTCTGGATCCCCGAACGGCTGCGCTGGGACAACTTCGCCGAGGTGTTCCGCCAGGTGCCATTCCTGCGCTACATCGGCAACACGGTGATCATCACCGTGTCATCCGTGATTGGTTGCGTGCTCTCCAACACCGTGGTCGCCTACGGCTTCGCGTGCCTGCGCTGGCCGGGTCGGGACATCCTCTTCGGGGTGTTGATCGCCACGCTGATGCTTCCCGCCTTCGTCACCTTCATCCCGCTCTACACGATCTTCGCCCAGCTCGGCTGGATCAACACCTACCTACCGTTGATCGTCCCGACCTTCCTGGGAAACGCCTTCTTCGTCTTCCTGCTCCGTCAATTCTTCCGGCGGATCCCACCGGAGCTGGCCGACGCGGCTCGGATCGACGGCGCTTCGGAGGTGCGAATCTTCCTCGAGGTGGCCCTCCCGCTGGTCCGCCCCGCGGTGGTCGTGGTCGCGCTGCTGCAGTTCATCGCCAGCTGGAACGACTTCTTCGGCCCACTGATCTATCTCAGCGACTCGTCGAAGTACACGATCTCGCTCGGCATCGCCTCGATGCAGTCGACCTACGGGTTCTCCAACTTCTCCTGGATCATGGCCGGGACGACGATGAGCGTGGTGCCGATCGTGGTCCTGTTCTTCCTCGCCCAGAAGTCACTGATCGAGGGTGTCACGCTGTCGGGGCTCAAGGGATGACGGCCCTCGCCCCGGTGCAGCGGTCGATGCGCCGCGCCACCGCCGTTCACCACAGCTCCGGCTATCGCCGTCGGCGACGTCGGGCCACGTTCCTCGGGCTGGCCTTCGTCTCTCCGTGGCTGATCGGACTGCTGGCCTTCGGCGTCTATCCGTTCGTCACGTCGCTCTTCTACAGCTTCACCGCGTACTCGACCCTCGAACCGCCCCGGTGGGTGGGGCTGGCCAACTACGCGCAGCTGGCCGGTGACGAGCGGTTCGCGACCGCGGTGTCGAACAGTATCTTCTACGCCGTGCTTGCGGTGACCCTGGAGACCGTGGCGGCGCTCAGCCTGGCCATGCTGCTCAACCAGCGCATCCGCCTCCGCGCGTTCTTCCGGACGGCGTTCTTCCTGCCGAGCGTCACACCGGTGGTTGCCACGGCGATCATCTGGCTGTGGATGTTCAATCCGCGCAGCGGGGTCGTGAACTCGGTGCTCGAGGCTGTCGGCATCGACGGTCCTGGTTGGCTGGCCGACCCGAGCTGGTCCAAGCCGGCGCTGGTCATCATGAGCCTGTGGCGGATTGGTACGGCGATGCTGATCTATCTGGCCGCCTTGCAGGACGTACCCCGTGACCTGCTCGAGGCTGCCGAGATCGACGGCGCTGGAGCGCTCCGCCGGATGTGGCACGTGGTGCTGCCGATGGTCAGCCCGGTGATGCTCTTCGTCGGCATCACCAGCCTGATCAACGCGTTACAGTTGTTCACCGAGGTGCAGGTGATGACCGGAGGAACGGGCGCGCCCGCCGACTCGACGCTGATGGTGGCGGTCTACCTGTGGCAAACGGCCTTCCAGAACTTCAACATGGGCTACGCCTCGGCACAGGCCTGGGTCCTCCTGCTGCTGATCATGGCGCTGACCGTGATCACGTTCCGGTTGTCGCGTCGGCGGATCCACTACGGTGATTGAGCGCCGTCGAGGTCGCAAGCTACAGGTTGGCGGACAGTAGCTCGTCCGCCAGCGCCTCGACGCGGCGGGCGATGTCGTCGCGGACCAGCCGCATCCGCTCGATGCCGTCGATCCCGCGGTCCGACGGCTCGTCGGTCACCCAGACCCGCTGCGGCACCTCGCCGGAGTCGAGCCGTGCCTCGGAGCCCAGCACCACCACCAGGTCGGCGCGGGCGAGGAGCTCGTTCGTGACCGGCTTGGGGTGCTCGTCGCCGACGTCGAGCCCGAGCTCGGCCAGGCTGGCCACGCTCAGGGCGTTGAGGGCGGTGCCCGGAGCGGTGCCGGCCGAGGCCACGGCGATCCGCGAGCCGGCCCGCGCCCGCATCAGGGCCGCCGCCAGCTGGGACTTGCCGCTGTTCCGGACGCAGACGAAGAGCACCCCGGGCGGGCGGCCCGCGGTCATGTCGCGCTCCGCGGTTCGAGCCGTGAGCGGAGGGCGAGGGCCACGTGCACCAGCGCGAGCAGCACCGGCACCTCGATCAGCGGCCCGACGACGCCGGCGAGCGCCTGCCCCGACGCGACCCCGAAGGTGCCGATGGCCACGGCGATGGCCAGCTCGAAGTTGTTGCCCGCCGCGGTGAAGGCCAGCGTGGTCGTGCGGGGATAGCCGAGCCGCAGCAGCCGTCCGAGCACCAGCCCCAGGGCGAACGTCACGGTGAAGTAGGCCAGCAGCGGCAGCGCGATGCGCGCCACGTCGAGCGGCCGGGCCAGGATCCGCTCGCCCTGGAAGGCGAAGAGCACGACGATGGTGAACAGCAGCCCGTAGAGCGCCCAGGGTCCCAGGCGCGGCAGCAGCCGCCGTTCGTACCACTCCGTCCCGCGGCGCCGCTCACCCACGGTGCGGGTCAGGAAGCCGGCCAGCAGCGGGATGCCGAGGAAGACCAGCACGCTGACGGTGATGGTCACCACCGAGAAGTCGGCCGAGGTGGTCGGCAACCCGAGCCAGCGGGGGAGGACCTGCAGATAGAACCAGCCCAGCGCGCCGAAGGCGACCACCTGGAAGACCGAGTTGACGGCCACCAGCACGGCGGCGGCATCCCCGTCGCCGCAGGCGAGGTCGTTCCAGATCAGCACCATCGCGATGCAGCGCGCCAGCCCGACGATCACCAGTCCGGTGCGGTACTCGGGCAGGTCGGGCAGCAGCCACCAGGCCAGGGCGAACATGATCGCGGGGGAGACCAGCCAGTTGAGAACGAGCGAGGTGATCATCAACCGCCGGTCGGTCAGCACCCGGTCGAGGTGGCGGTAGCGGACCTTGGCCAGCACCGGGTACATCATGATCAGCAGGCCGGCGGCGATCGGGACCGAGACCGATCCGATCCGCGCCCGGTCGAGCAGGGCCGGCAGCAGGGGCACTCCGTGGCCCAGGGCGAGGCCGAGCGCCATCGCCGCCAGGATCCAGACCGGCAGTCCGCGGTCGAGCAGCGACAGCCGTCGACCGGCGGGGTCCGGGACAGCGCCCGACGGGTGCGGGCCTGCGGCCGTCGGGGCGGTGTCCCCGGTGTCCGTGCCCGTGCGCGACCGGGCGGTCACGCCGGCTTCACGGCGCGGACGATCGCCGCGTGCATCCCGTCGGCGGCCGCGTGGGTGAAGGTGACCGACGCGTCCACGAAGCCGGCGGCGGCGAGGCCGTCGAGGTACTCGCGACGGGAGAGGGCCCCGGCGATGCAGCCGACGTGGTCTCCGCGGGCCGCCCGGTCCTCGACGCTGAGGTGGTCCTCGGCGACGACGTCGCTCATCCCGATCCGGCCGCCCGGCACCAGCACCCGGTACATCTCGGCGAGCACCCGGGGCTTGTCGACCGACAGGTTGATCACGCAGTTGCTGATCACCACGTCGACACAGGCGTCGGCGAGCGGCACCTGCTCGATGGTCCCCAGGTGGAAGGCGACGTTGTCGACGCCGGCCTCGACGGCGTTGGCGCGGGCCAGCTCGATCATCTCGGTCGTCATGTCGACTCCGTGGACGAAACCGGTCGGGCCGACCCGACGGGCCGAGAGCAGCACGTCGATCCCGCCGCCCGAACCCAGATCGAGCACCCGTTCGCCCGGGGTCAGCGTGGCCACCGCGGTCGGGTTGCCGCAGCCCAGACTCGCTGCGACAGCGCGCACCGGCAGGGCGGACCGGTCGCGCTGGTCGTAGAGGCCGCTGCCGAACCATTCGTCGCCCTCCACCGGCTGCGGCGCGCAGCAGGACGCGTTCGCCGGACCGGGCACCGGTGCGGCGACCGTCGTCGCGGCCGTCGCGTAGCGGGTCCGGATCCGCTCGACCAGGTCGGCGTCGTCCGCGGTGCGTTCGCCCATCAGCTGCTCCTATCGACGTCTGTCGATGGATGTCTACTCGAACGCATCGACGTCTGTCAATGCGTGTGAGAGGCTGGGGCCGTGCCTGCCGTGCCTGCCGTTCCTCGCGTCGCCGAGCGTCCCGCAGCCGGTTCGCGGACGTCGCTCGACGTCCTCGACTGCTGCTCGCCGGTGGACGCCCACCAGGTGATCGACGCCGGTGAGGCCGAACTGCTCGCGGCGCGGTTCAAGGCGTTGGCCGACCCGACCCGGGTGCGGCTGGTCTCGCTGGTCGCGGCGCACGATGATGGCGAGGCCTGCGTCTGCGACCTCGTCGAGCCGGTCGGGCTGAGCCAGCCGACGGTCTCCCACCACCTCAAGATCCTCGTCGACGCCGGGATCCTCACCCGCGAGCAGCGCGGCCGCTGGGCCTACTACGCGCTCCGCCGGGACACGCTGGACCGGTTGGCCGCCTCGATCGCCACCGGTCCCGCGCGCTGAGGCTCCGCGCCGCTCGCCTCGGAGCCCTCAGCCGCGGCGCTCGACCATCCCTCCGCTGTGAACCGGTCGAACCTCGACCCCGCCGCCCTCGCGGAGCACCGGATTGGTGCGGGCGACGGCCAGCGCGGCGTCGAGGTCGTCGGCCTCGATGACGTAGAACCCGGCGACGACCGGTGCATCGGGGACGAACGGTTCGGATCGGGTCGACCCGTCGCGCAGGGCGGTGGCCATCGCCCGCGGCGTGAGCGCATAGGCCAGCACCATCGCGTCCGCGGCGACCAGCTCGTCGGCGTGGTCGTCGCAGGAGGCGGTGTCCTCGGCGGTGGCGTCGGGTGCGTGGGCGGAGTCCTCGGCGTAGATCAGCACGGCGTACTGCGGCATGGGTCGTCCTCTCCTCGGGTGCCCGGATGGCGCCCTCACCGTGGGGACGGAGCCGGGAGGACGGTCTCGACATGATCGCGCATCCGATCGGGCACCATGGTCGGGGACTCGATCAGCGACGCGGAGGAGCGGCTCGTGGCGGAACGGACCAGCGGGATCGCGCTGAGCGAGGAGTTCTTCCGGACGGGCGTGCAACCGCTGCTCGACCGGGGACGGCCCGACCTGCCCTACGCCGCCGCACTGCTCGGTCGCGGGTCGGAGGTGCTCGGCTTCGACGACGCGATGTCGACCGACCACGACTGGACGGCCCGGGTGACGGTGCTGCTCGATCCCGACGCCGCCGACCAGGTCGACGGGGTCCGGTCGATGATCACCGAGGCGGTGCCGTCGGCGCTCGGCGAGGTGCCGACCGCGGTCGAGGTCGCCACGCTCGACGGCTACGTCCGCGCCCAGCTCGCTCTCGAGATCGACGAGGACTGGGACGCGTTCGACTGGCTCAGCCTGCCCACGCTGCGGCTGGCCGCCCTCACCGGCGGGGTGGTGCACCACGACGAGATCGGGCTGCGCGAGGTCCGCGACCGTCTGGCCTGGTATCCCCGGGACGTCTGGCTCTATCTGCTGGCTGCCGGGTGGTGGCGGGTGCACCCCGAGCTCAACCTGGTCGGCCGCAGCGGCTGGGCCGGCGACGAGCTCGGCTCGGCGGTGATGGCCGGCGGGATCGTCGCCGACCTGATGCACCTCGCGTTCCTCATCGAGCGCCGGCACGCGCCGTACCGGAAGTGGTTCGGCACCGCGTTCTCGCGGCTCGAGATCGCCGGCTCGCTCGGGCCGCACCTCGACCGGGCGGTCGCTGCGACCGCCTGGACCGAACGCCAGGAGGCGCTCGGCGAGGCATACACGGTCGTCGCGGCGGCGTTCGACCGGCTGCAGCTCGTCGACCCGCTCCCGCTGGAGACCGTGCGGATGTGGGACCGCCCGTTCACGGTGCCGTGGGCCGACTACCCGTCGCTGCTCACCGCGGAGATCACCGACCCGGCCGTGCGCAGCCTGATGGCGCAGTGGCCGCCGCTGAGCGGCGTCGACCGGGTCCGCGACCTGCTGTGGGCGCCGCAGCACCGGGCCGCGATCCGCGCGCTCTGCGCACACGGCACGGCCTGAGGCATCCCGTTTGGAGGGGTGCCGGCGCTACGGTGGAGCCTCTGCTGGCGGACGCGATGACGCGCCGATTCCGGGTGGTGATGCGATGGTGACCGAGGTGACCGGAGCGGTCCTCTTCGCCGTGCTGGTCGTCGCCCGCGTGCTCGCCTCGATCCCGGTCGTCCGGCGTCGGTTCGACCGCGACAGCACCCGGCTCGCCGTCTGGCTGCGCGCCCGGGCCGAGGCGGCCGACGCGCCGACCCCGGCGGAGCTGCTGCTGGCTGCGCTGGCGCGACGCGACCGGCTGCGCCGCGACCTCGACCGCATCCTCCGGCTGCTCGACGTCGACGAGACGATGTCGGCCACCCGCCAGCTCGGCAACCGGCTGGCGCACCGCTGGCTCGTCGTCCAGCTCCGCGAGGCCGACGCGGTGATCCGGGCGGCCGGCTTCTCACCCCTGGCCACCGCACCGACGAACCCCCCGGTGGCCCGGCGTGGCCGGACCGTGGAGGTGCTCGACGCGGGCGGCTGGCCGGGACGCCCGGCGCCGTCGGCGCCGACGGCCGCGCGCTGATCGCCCGGGCGTCTGTCGCTTGGACCTGAGCGGTGCCCTGAGCCTGTCGAAGGGCTCGAGCGGTGCCCGAAGGCACGAAACGGTGCCCTGAGCCTGTCGAAGGGCGTTCCCGTCAGACCTGCACGTTGACGGGGGCGGTCAGCCGGGCGGTGTAGATCGAGTAGCCGTCGAGCCAGCGGGTGACCGCGGTGGCGATCACCGTCGCGATGATCATGGGGACCATCAGGCCGAAGCCGCTGTGGGTGAGCTCGAGGACCAGAGCGAGGGCGGCCAACGGCGCCTGCATGCCGGCGCCGATCATCGCCGCCGCGCCGATCATCGCGTAGGCCCCGAGCGGGCTCCCCGGCCACAGCAGGCTCCAGAGCAGGCCGAGGCAACCGCCGAGCGCGGCACCGGTGCTGAGCACCGGTGTGAAGAGACCGCCGGAGGCGCCGCTGCCGAGGCAGAGGGCGGTGACCAGCGGCTTGAGCACGGCGAGACAGGCCAGCAGCAGGAGGGTGCCCTGGCCGAGGAAGGCGTCATGAGCGATCGGCTTGCCGTTGCCGAGCAGCTGTGGGAGGGCGAGCGACAGTGCACCGAGGACGGCGAACGCGACCAACGGCGCGACCAGCGACCAGGCCCCGCGGGCACGGTGGTGCGAGACCCAACCGATCAACCGGATGTAACCCGCCGCGGCGAACCCGACGACCGGGCCGAGCAGCACCGCCCAGACGAGCAGCCGGAGCGAGAACCGATAGGCGGGCACGTCGGGATAGGTGACCCCGGAGGGAAGGTAGAGCCAGGCGACGACGGTCGCGATCCCCGAGCAGGCGAGCGCGGGCAGGATGACCGGCAGGTTGACCGCACCGAGCAGCACCTCGGCGGTGAACAGCGCGCCTCCGAGCGGGACGTTGTAGACGCAGGCCAGACCGGCCCCGCCCCCGCAGGCGACCAGCAGCCGTCGTTGCGCCGCGGACAGTCCCGTCCACTCGGCGATCAGGCTGCCCGAGACCGCACCCATCAGCTTGGGCGCGGACTCGCGGCCGAGGGAGGCGCCGAGTCCGATGACGATCTCGGAGAGGGTGGACGTGCCCAGGCTGCGTCGGAACGAGAGTCGTCCCTCGCCGGTCCAGAGGACGTCATCGACCTCGGACTTGCGGCCCGGGGTGAACCGGCGCAGCAGGTACCAGCCGATCCCCCCGACCACCCCGGCCACGAGCAGGGGCAGCACGCGGCGCCACCCCTCGGCTCGCGTCACCGCTTCCTCGAAGCCACCGCCGCGCCCGGTCACGCCGAAGGCCAGGTGCTGGACCGTGAACAGGATCCACATCATCAGGTCGCCGAAGAGGCCGGTGGCCACGCCGGTGAGCGCGACCATCAGCCAGAACTTCGGCGTGAGCCGGGCCTCGCCGTCGCCGGTGGCGTTGGGCTGCAGCATGGCGCCGAGGCCGGACGGCAGCCGCTTCTTGATCACCGGCGCCGGGACACGCTGCCGAGGACCAGTCACCGTCCTGTTCTCTCACGGGGTCCCGCATGCCGCTCCGAGTCGCTCAGGCGTGGCTCAGCGGGCCCGCATCGCCGACCGAGGTCTTGAGGATCGCGGGGTGGCGATGTCGCTTCTCCTGGAGTTCCTGGCCCGTGGTCAGGTCGGGGTGGGTGACGAAGCGCCGACTGCCGACGTCACCGCACTCGACTTCGGTCAGACCGGCGGCCAGCATGGTGGCCGCAGACGCGACGTTGCTGGCGTGGCACTCTCCCCAGAACGTCTCGATGCCGAAGCTCGAGCGGCAGGCAGCGATAGCGGCGTCGAGCGCCTCGCCCATGAAGCCGAGACCGCGTCGTCCGGGCCGGAGCGCATAGCCGAAGTCCCACTCCGCTACACAGCGGGTGCTCTCGCCCAGTCCGAGCCAGCCTGCGCAGACGTCGTTCGTCCGCTCGACGACGCTGAACTGCACAGCTCCCGGGCGATCGCCGGCGTGTGGTTCGGGCGTCCTGCACACCTCGCGTAACCAGGTGGCGACTTGGGTCGGGGTCCGCGGGCCGAAATCGTCCATGAAGCGAGCGACCGCGGCGTCCGTCCAGACGTCGACCATGGCTTCCTCGTCATTCAGACAGGGATGCCGCAGCACCAGGCGCGGTGTCTCGACGGTCGTCACGGGCGAAGTCTCACCAGTCGTCGTGCGACCTGGCAAGCGAGTTCGTGCAGACCCGTGACAGGGTGATCGAGGGTGCGAAAAGGGAGTGAGTCGATGGAGACCACGTCGATGGTGTACCGGTGATCACCGAGACGTTCGACTACGACGGCGGGCGTCAGGTGAGTGTGCACGTGCCGCCGGACCCGGTGGAGGCCGTGGTCTTCTGCGGGGACGGCCAGGTGATCGTCCCCTGTGGTGACCGTCTGGTCGCCGCCGGTCTCCGATCGACCATGATCATCGGCGCGCACCGGACGACCGGCGACGAGATGATCAGGATCGGCGAGTACTCACCGACGATCGAGCCGGAGCGCTTCCTCCGACACGAGCACTTCTTCCTGAACCAGGTGCGCGGATGGGCACGGACCGCACTGGGGATCGAGCTGCCGGCCGAGCGGACGGCCGTCGCCGGAGTGTCGGCGAGCGCCGAGCTCGCGCTGGCGCTCGGCGTCCGACACCCGACCGTGTTCGGTGCTGTCCTGGCAGCATCGCCTGGTGGCGGATACCGACCACCCTCGACGTGGCCGGAGACGCTGCCGCGGACCTACCTGACCGCGGGCGATCGCGAGCCGTTCTTCGCCGACAACGCCCAGCGCTGGGCCGACGCGCTCCGTGACGCCGATGCCGAGGTGACCATGACCGTCCGCGCTGGCGATCATGGTGATCCGTTCTGGGCCGAGGAGTTCCCGCGGATGGTGGCCTGGGCCTTTCGTGCTCACAACGACGTCAGCTGAGCGGCCGGTCAGCATCATCTGCGGAGTCGGGTGTCGGCGGTGCCGGGCCCCAGAAAGTCGACTGCGGCAGCTCCGTCCAAGCGAGGGTCCAGCCCGGCCCGTCGAGGGTCCGGCTGTCCTGCAGTGGTCGAACGGGGCAGGGCAGTCCCACCCACGCCCAGTCCCCGGTCACCAGAGCGCCCTCGTGGGCGTCCACCACCAACTCGGGGCTCCGCGTGTGCAAGGTCCGGTAGAAGGTCCCGAGCTCCCACTGCTGCGATTCCGTCGGCCGGAACCGGATCGCGCCGCGCAGCCGCACCCACAGAGCCATGGCGAAGCGGTTGCGGACAGCCTGATCGTGCGCGGCTCGGCGTTGCTCACTGGCACGCTCTGTGCGCAGGACCTCCGTGAAACCGAACTGGTCGAGCATTGGTTGCGCTGCTGTGACCTCGCCGCCGAGCACGTCGTCGAGTAGCGACTGCAGCGGGTGCTTTCGGAGAAGGCGTGATCGCCAGTCGAGTCCTCGGCTCACGAATCGGTCGAGCGCATAGCCGAGCACCGGTCCCGTGGTGTAGCAGAAGCTCCGGGACCACGACTCACCCTCAGCACCGCGGCGGGCCAGAGCCACCACCTCGGCCCGACGTGCCCGCGTCCATCGCCAGCTGCTGTACTCGGCGAGCCCCTCCCACACGTCGAGGTGGTCCTGCCGCCGCAGTTCTGCGGCTGACGTGTTCCGACGCCGATGCGCACGGATGGTGGCAGCGGCGGCGGCCTCCCTCGGGTCGCCGCTCTCGAGAGCCGACGCCCACGCGCGCAGCTCGATGATCAGGAGCGTTCGTCCGTCAGCGGTGTCGAGGATGGGCTCGCCCGCCTCGATCGGCTCGTCGTCCTTCCAACCCTCGAATTGCCAGAAGGCGTGGAACGCTTCGTGCAGCAGGCGACGTGGAGTCGGGAATCCCTCGCCACAGTCGACCATCGCCCAGATTCGTTCCTGCCAGCTGATGGCGGTGTCGGCGGCGAACATCGCGGGATCGGCCCTGATCGGAACCAGCCCGTCGGTCGTTGCGCCGGTGAGGCTCTCGGACAACCACCAGACATCTCCGTCAGCCAGGATCCACCGGGGCTCCTGGACATCGAGTCGCCAGAGCCGACCGGCGTCTGCGGTCAGTGCTTGGCGCGCCTCGGCGACGACCGCGGCGAGCTCCTGCTGGCGGGCGCTCATGCTGGGTGGGCGTGCGGTCAGGCCGTAGCTTCCACGGGCGAGGTCTCTCCACTGCGCAACGCGTCCCAGACCACGAAGGCAGCCGCCGCGCTCCAGGCCTGCGGACGGCAGGCGGCGGGGTAGGGCGCGGGTGCGGTGGCACCGTCGGCCGGGTCGCCCGCGTGCAGCTCGGGCATCCGGAAGTCGAAGGCGGCCGCGGCGCGCAGCAGCCCCTCGGCCAGTTCGGCCGCCTCGTCGGCGAAACCGGCGCGGTGCAGTCCGCTGATCGCCACCGCGGTGTCGTGCGCCCAGACGCTCCCGCCGTGGTAGCTCAGCGGCCAGTAGCCGCCGGCGCGGGTCGACAGGGTCCGCAGCCCGAAGCCGCTCGACAGCTCGGGGGAGACCAGGCGGTCGGCGACCAGGCGTTCCTCCTCGGCGGAGAGCAGCCCGGTGCCGACGAGGTGCCCGATGTTGCTGGTCAGCGTGTCGACCGGGCGCTTCGCGGCGTCGAGCGCGATCGCGGGGTAGCGACCGTGGTCGTCAGTCACCCAGAACCGGGCGCGGAAGTCGTCGGCCAGCCGACGGGCCCACCGGCGCCAGTCCTCACCACCGGGCCGGCCGAACGCGTCGAGCAGGTCGGCGCCGTGCACCGCCGCCTCGTAGGCGTAGGCCTGCACCTCCGACAGCGCGATCGGCCCGTCGGCGAGCGTGCCGTCGGACCACTGGACGCTGTCGTTCGAGTCCTTCCAGCCCTGGTTGGCCAGCCCGTGACCCGACTCGTCGAGGTACTCGAGGAAGCCGTCACCGTCGGAGTCCCCGTGGTCACGCATCCAGGCCAGTGCCGCCTCGAGCGCGGGCAGCAGCGCACGCACCTCCGCCTCCGGCATGCCCGCGCGCCACGCGTCGTGGAGCAGGCAGATCCACAACGGGGTGGCGTCGATCGTGCCGTAGTAGAGCGGCGGCAGCGAGAGCTCCCCGCTGTCGATGGTCAGTGAGGCGCTCCGCAGCTCGTGCATGATCTTGCCCGGCTGTTCGGCGGTCTCGGGGTCGGTGCGGGTGCCCTGCAGCGACGCCAGGGTGCGCAGCGTCGAGGCGGCCATGCCGGCGTCCACCCGCAGCAGGAAGCGCGCGGCCCAGATCGAGTCGCGGCCGAACAGGGTGAAGAACCAGGGGGCGCCCGCGGCGAAGAACTCGTCCTCGCGGTCGGGGAGCCGCATCCGCAGCGCGTCCAGGTCGGTCGAGGCCTGGGACAGCCAGGCGGCCAACCGGAAGTCGGCGACCTCGGGCAGCGACCACGGGCACGGCGTTCGGACCCCGGCCACGGCGCCGTCGGCGGTCTCCGTCCGCAGCGTGAGGTCGAAGACCGCCGGGGACGAGGGCGACAGTTCGAGCTCCCAGGTCAGAGTGATCCGGCCCTCGGCGATCGCGACCGTCGCTTTGGGGGCGTCCAGTGCGACGGTGGTGGAGCCGGCCGTCCAGGTCGCGCCCTCGGCGGTGCCGGTCGCGTCGACGCGGACGCCCGGGGCCCCGCTCTTGACCGCCTGCAGCTCGATCGCGTCGGGGACCACGACGACCTCGGCCGTCGTCCGGCGTGATCCTTTCGCGCGGGTCCGCACCTCGAAGGTCTCGGTGATGCTGTCGACGTCGGTGCGCCGTTCGCGCTCGACCCGCAGGTCGGGGTCGGCGCCGACGCCGTCGAGCCCGCGGAGCAGCGCCGCGAACCGGGTGCGGGAGGCGTGCGCGTCCACCAGTCCGATCGGTTCGGGCACCACCCCGCCGACCCGGACACTGAGCGCTGAGACGAAGCGTTGGTCACCGGCCCAGTAGCCGTGGATCGGTGCTCCGCCGACCTCCCCGGTCTGGGTCGACCAGACCTGCATCGGCGCGGTCAGGGTGACCAGCGAGTCGTGCAGCAGCGGCTGGCGGAGCGGTGCGGCGGACGGGTCGTCGGTGCGGTCGGACTCGATCATGCCCGCACGGTAGCCAGTCGGTGGCGGGCCCGGCACGCTGGTTCGCGCGCCGCCGTAAGGAAAATGGCTGGAACGCGGCGAGTTCCGACCCCTAGCGTGGCGGTCATGATCAGGTTCAGCTGGATGGTCCGCCGTGTCCGAGGTTCCGGGCGGCCACAGTCGGCAGACTGCAGCGAAGCCGTTCTGGGGATGGCACCGCCTCCAGGCTGACTGGGCGGAGGCGATCGTCACCGCTGCGGGTGTGCGTCCGGGCGAGCTGGTGCTTGATCTCGGTGCCGGCACCGGTGCCCTGACCGAACCGCTGCTCGACGTCGGCGCTCGCGTCATCGCCGTCGAGCTGCACCCTGGTCGGGTCACCCGCCTGCGTCGACGGTTCGCGGCGGCCGTCGCGGATCGGCGGTTGGCGGTGGTCCAGGTGGATCTGCTGGCGTTCCACTGGCCCCGACGGCCCTTCCGCATCGTGGCCAATCCGCCGTTCGCGATCACCAGTCCGTTGATCATGCGGATCACCAGCAGTGATCACCGACTCCGTCAGGCCGATCTCCTGCTCAAGCGGTCGGTCGTCCGCGACCGGGTTGCGCGGCAGCAGGGGCATGCCTCCGGTTTCACGAGCAGCGCAGCGCTGGAGCTGCCTCGACACGCCTTCACCCCACGGCCACCGGTGGACGTCGGCGTGCTCCGGCTGACTCGGCGGCGATCATGACAGGCGGGAGATCGCGCGTCGGTTGGCCCGACGCCTGAGTCAGGCTGCGGCGATGATCAGCAGCTCGTTGCCCTCGGGGTCGGTGACCAGCGTCTGCGTGTCTGAGACGTCGAGCAGCCGCCCGCCCGCGGACACACAGGCCTCCCGTCGCGCGGAGACGCTGTCGGCGGCCAGGGTGAGGTTGATCCGGATCCGGTTGCGCTGCTGCCGTCGGTCAACTTCGGCCGGGTCAAGTTCCTGGAAGACCAGCGAGGGTCCCAGCCGGAGGGGGTCATGCACGTCGGTCACCCCGGGACGTGGGTCAGCCACCCAACCGAGGGCGGTGCTCCAGAAGCGCCGGACGGTGGCGACGTCAGCGGCATCGAGGAAGACCTGGACGAACCGGGGCAGGGCTGGGTCCGCCGTCGCGCCGAGCCGGCGCGCGTCGCTCTGCACCGCTGCGGCGAGGTCGGCGAAGTCGATCGACAGGCCGTGCGCCGCGGGCTCCCACCGGTCCTTGCCGCTGTCGATGATCACGAGTCCCGGCCGCAGGTCGATGATCAGTGGGAAGCCGACACCATCGGCGGCGCGGGCGGCCGCGGCCGTCAGAGCGGTCTGTTGCTCGACCGTCGACGTGCGATAGCAGGCGACCGCCGAGAACACGGCCCACCAGTCGGAGATCTCGGGTCGCCCTCCGAGCGGCTCACCCGGGACGAGGTCGACCTCGTTGCCCTCCGCATCGACCTGACAGACGCCGTAGGGACCGGTCCCCGCACCGAGACCGAGGCCGTTGATGACCGGCTCGGGGCGGACGACGTCGAGGTGGATCCGGTTGCGGAGCGGGCGGGGGTCGGACAGTGGTTCGAACCGGACGTCCGGATCGCGACGCAGCGGGTCGCTCAGGCCCTGCTGGCTCGGCTGGTACCCGAGCGCCGATCGCCAGAACGGGGCGATGGACTGCGGTTCGGACGAGCAGAACGTCAGCCCGACCTGCTGCAGGACGCTCGGATCGGCCACCAGGCCGAGGTCAGCGGCGATCGTCGACAGCGCCACGGTGTCGTCGTCTCGCGCCCTCATCCGGACGCCGACCGGTCGCAGTTCGAGCGTGGCTGCGGATTCCCGCTCGAACACCCGCTCGGCGAACTGGGCACCCTGGCTCAGGTCGTCGGCGCCGAACCAGGCCATCGCGGCGCCGTCAATGCGGCGCCAGTCGCTGCCGAGTGTCCCCATGATCGGACTCTAGTGAGAGCGCCCGACCGCGACCAGCGATGAGAGAGTCGGCGTCCGGATCGGATCTCGCCTCTCGTCAGCGCGTCACGATCGTCGACCGCGCCGCCGATCTTGGCCCGTCCCTTGTCAGCCTCCGCTGGAGGCGGCGTGGTCGAGCCCGAACCGGCGCCGAGCCTCCGCGGTCACCGGCGTGAACAGGTTGATCAACCGGCCGTCCGGGTCGCGCAGCAGCAGCGACCGGTTGCCCCACGGCATGGTGGTCGGCTCGCCGAGCAGCGGCACACCCTCGGTGCGAAGCTCGGTGAAGCAGGCGTCGACGTCGTCGACCAGGAAGTCGAGACACAGCGCCCTGTCCCCGGCCACCGTGACCGGCTGGCCCAGGGCGCTGGCGGTCTGCGTGCTGGCGATCGCCAGGGTGGCCGACCCGACCGAGAGCTCGGCGAACAGCGGGTGGTGCCTCGCCGCCTCGAGCCCGGTGACTCGCTCGTAGAACGAGACGAGTCCGTCGACGTCGTGGGCGAAGATGCGCGACACCAGCTGCCGGGCGGTGTGGGTCATCGGGGTCCTCTCGTCGTGGCGCCGCCGGCTGGTGGCGCTCGTGCCGACGACGCTAGGAGCAATACCGGGCGATCGCCGCCCGGTATGCGAGTTAATCTGCCGGGGTGTCCCGGACCTCGCGTCTCCTCGACCTCCTCGAGCTGCTGCAGTCCTCGGGGACTCGGACCGTTCCCGAGCTGGCGCAGCGGTTCGGGATCGACGAGCGGACGGCGCGTCGGGACATCGAGGCGCTCCGCGATCTCGGCGTCCCGGTCGAGGCGATCCGGGGTCGGTACGGCGGCTATCGCGTGAGCGCCGGCTATCGGATGCCGCCGCTGGTCTTCGACGATGCCGAGGCGATCGCCGTGCTCGTCGCGCTCACGCAGGCCGCAACCCGAACGGCGACGGTGCAGTTGTCGAGCGGCCTCGCGACGGCGATGGCGAAGATCCGTCGGAGCCTGCCCGAACGGCTGGCCGAACGCGCGGCCACCCTGCTCGACACAGCGGTGATCAGCCCGGGCCCACACGCGGATCCCGCACCGGCGGTCGATCCCGACGTCGTTCTCACGGTGGCGGCAGCCGTCCGCGACCGCCGCCCGATCGCGCTCGCGTACCGCAACCGGTCCGGCGAGTCCTCGCACCGGAGCCTGCAACCGCACGACCTCGTCGCCTACTCCGGCCGCTGGTACCTGGCCGGTCTCGACGCCGCCACCCAGCAGGTGCGCACCTTCCGGCTCGACCGGGTGACCTCGGCCCACGTGCTCGGCGGCACCTTCCCGGCACCACCGCCGCACGACGCCGTCGCCGACCTGACCGAACGGCTGGTGACGGCGGGCTACCGTCATGAGGTGGTCCTGCGCATTCGGGCCACCGTCGGGGATGTCCGGCGCGATCTCCCGGCCAGCGTCGCGCGGCTGGAACCCCTCGACCCGGACTGGCTGCGAGCGACGATCCACTCGGAGTCGCTGGAGTGGTTGCCCGGCGCGTTGTTGGCGCTCGGAGCCGAAGTCGTGGTCGAGCAGCCCGACGAGCTGCGGACGGTCCTGCAGGAGGCGGCGGATCGGCTCAGCAGCTGGTCCCGCAGCCCGTCGTGATCAAGAAGCTCGGACGGCGGCCAGGATCGCCTCGGCTGCGGCAACCGGCGTGAGGGACGACACGTCGAGCTCCAGGTCGTACGTCTCGCCGGCAGTCAGGTGGAGGTGGCCGCGGGCGTTCCCGATCTTCTGGCCCCGGGTGCGCTGTGCCTCACGGCGTTCGACGAGGCCCAGTGGCGCGTGCAACCACACCCAGACGACGTCGTAGTCGGCCAGCTCGCGACGCCAGGCCGGGAGGATCGTCTCGTCGAGGGGCATCTCGTCGAGGATGACGTCGTTACCGGTGTCCAGCAGTGCTCGCACGGCCGCGCGCATCCCGGCGAGGAGCCGCGCACCCGCGTCGCCGTAACGGATCCTCGTCCGTGGATGGCCGTCCGGGTCGACGGTGTCGTGGTACCACATCCCCGGTCCCGGTCCCCAGTCCTGGCCGGACCAACGCTGCGGGAACATGTTCAGGAAGTGGTCGAGGCCGACCACGAGGTAGGGGCTCGGCATGATCGTCTGGAGGTGCTCAGCGACCGTCGTCTTGCCCACGCTCGAGGTCCCGACGATGGCGACCATCCTGCCCGGCATGGTCACAGTCTGGCCCGTCGTCACGTGACGTGGCGGGCTCGTCTGCGGCCGCCGGTGCGCCTGAGCCCAGGTCAGGAGCGGAAGAGCTCGAGCTCTGCCGCCGTGAAGTAGTTCTGCGTCGCCGGGGTGATCCGGACCAGATAGCGCTCAGCCTTCTCGTCCACCCAGATGACGGTGCCGACGTTGCCGGTCATCGTCGGGCCGGTGATCTGGACGGTGTCGCCCACGGTGAATGTGTCCATGGTCCGAGTGTCGGGCCGTGGTCAGGCAGGTGGTGAGTGACGCATGTCAGCAGTCGGCCGTGAAGGATCCGAGACTGAGCAGATTCTGTTGGACGCCCGCCGGCAGACCCTGCGGCGCTCGCAGCGGTCGGGGCGGTTGGGCGCGCGGTGGGATGATCGCCAGGTGAGTGGATCCGTGCCGCCCGAGCCCCGCACCGACGAGGTCGCGCAAGCGGCGCGCACACGCCGCGAGGAGCGGGCCAGCGCTCACCTCCTGCGGCTCGACCGGGTGCAGCTGGTGCTCGGGCCGATCGTGGTCGCGTTCTTCCTGGTGCTGGGGGTCGTCGCGCTGACCTCGAGTCGGTCGGCGGGCGTCTTTCTCGCGGTCCTCTGCCTGGCGATGGTGGTGAGCGCGAGCCTCACCACCTTCCGGGCGGTCAGGCGGCTCCGTCAGCGGCGATCGGCTACCGAACAGCGCGACTGACCAGCGACCGCTGCGGCTGGAACCGACCAAGCGCCTCAACGCTCTGGCCGGTCCTGAATGGTCCGCGGGCTACCCGCGAGCCAGGCCTGCCGCTGTCTCCGCTCCGAAGTGCTCGGCGACCAGGGAGACAGCGAGGCCGGCGGGACTCGCCCACGATCACCGACGGCCGGTCTCCGTACGGTGATCATGCGTCGTTCGGGAGCCATGGTCGGCTTCGCCACCGCGGTGACGCATCGTTATCGGACATTGCTTTCCCGCGTCGTGGATTTGTCCGACGATGAGGAGGTGATGTCTGCCAACCGGGCCGGCCGACTCGCCAGTGCCGTGGTGGGCTTGGTGGCGGTCGCGGCGGTGACAGGCTGCGGCGTCGAAGATGAGCCGGAGGCTCGGCGGCAGGTTGTTCGCAACTGTCCCTCGGTGATACCCGGCTCGAACAACGCTACCCAGGACTTCGCCGCCCTGCTGGTCTGGGACGGTCGCACGTATGTCGAGGACAGCGCGCTTCCCTCGGCGCAGGCGCAGCGGGGTCCACTCGAGGCCGGCCCCTCGGTCGGCACCGTGACCTGCAGCCTTGTTGACCCTCCGGGTCACTGATCTCGTCCAGCGTCTCGACTGGGAGAAGAGCCGGGTGTCGCACCTGCTCACCCGGATGGAGAGCCGCGGATTCATCGAGCGCACCGAGCGGGGAGCTGCAGGACGGCGCAGTTCCTGCACGCTCAGTGACCAGGGCAGGGCCGTCATCGAGGCGGCGGAACGAGTCCACGAACGTACGGTCCGCGCGCGGTTCCTCGACCGGCTCTCGCCGGAACAGCGGGCAGCGATCCTCGAGTGCTGCGAACAGCTGCTGGCCGCCGATCTGCCGACCAGCGGATCGCGCTGAGGCTGGCAAACGAGAGCTGGCGAGGGGACTTGAACCCCTAACCCCCTGTTTACAAGACAGGTGCGCTACCGATTGCGCCACGCCAGCCGAGCCGCTCGCGCGGCAGGGGTCGAGGCTACCGACCGATCAGCACAGGGGCCAACGGCTTCCGTCGGCTGACGGCGCGGGGCTCCGCCGGACGCCCTCAGACGCCGGGCGCGCTGACGAACGCGGTGCCCGAGCCCTTGACCCCGACGCCGGTCTCGCCGGCGGTGACGAACGCCGCCTGGCCGCGGCTGAGCTTGGTCTTGCGCAGGCCCGAGCCCAGCGCCACCTCGCCGTCGGTGACCAGCACGATCCGGCCGCTGCCGTCGGCGGGCAGGGTCACCGTGCCGCCGTGAGGCGCGAGCCGCCAGACCGCGAACTCCGGCGCCGGCGTCCGGTAGCGGAACACCCCGGTCTGCTCCTCTTCGGCCACCACCAGGTCCGGCTGGCCGGGGGTGAAGTCGAGGATGTCGAGCAGCTCGTCGCGGTCGACGAACTTCGGCGTCAACCCGCCGCGCAGCACGTTGTCGGAGTTGGCCATCACCTCGACTCCGGTGCCGTCGAGGTAGGCGTGCAGGTTCCCCGCAGGCAGGAACATCGCCTCGTTCTCCTGCAGCGTGATCTTGTTCATCATCAGTCCGGCCAGCACGCCGGGGTCGGTCGGGTAGTGCTCACCCAGCCCGACCGCGGTGCGGGCGAACGACCCGAGCGCATCGTCGCGCCCGACCAGTCCCTGGCAGAGCGTGATCACCACGCTGACCAACATCTCCGGGTGCTCGGCGTAGAGCAGCCGGGCGAACGCCTTCTGTACGGCCTCGGGGCCGCCCCCACGCAGCGGCTCCACCACGTCGAGCACCTGGTCGACGCCCAGCGTGCTGAACATCGCGTACGTCTCGACCGGGTCGCGGAAACCGCACAGCGCGTGGAACTCGCCGAGCGCGCAGATCATCTCCGGCTTGGGCCAGTCGTCCTTGTAGGTCCGGTTGGCCGCGTCCAGCGCGACGCCGGCCTGCTGTTCCCGGGCGAAGCCGGCCTCGGCCTGCTCCCGGCTCGGGTGGGCCTGCAGCGACAGCGGCTGCGCCGCCGCGATGATCTTGGTCAGGTAGGGCAGTCGCGGACCGAACCGCTCGACCGAGCGCTGGCCGACCAGCCCGACGGCGTCCCGGGAGACGGCCTGGTCGAGCGGGGTTCCGTCGAGATCGGAGGGTGCGAGCGGGTGCGCGCCGAGCCAGAGCTCGGCCTGCGGCTCACCCGACGGCGTCCGGCCGAGCAACTCCGGGATCGCGGTGGTCGACCCCCACGCGTACGGCTGGATCCGGCCACCGATGGTGGTGATCATCTGCGCTCCTCACTCCTCGTTGCTGCTCCCTCCGCCACCCAGTGCTCGGGTGGCGGCCGCGTCGACCGCCGCACGCCAGGTCTCCAGCGTCCGCATGCAGGCCAGGCTGTCCTCCCACGGCACCAGCGGCGACTCGAGCTCACCCGCGCGCAGGCACCGCATGACCTCCTGTGCCTGCAGCGTGTAGCCGCCGCCGGGCAGTTGGGTGATCAACACCTCCGGTGATGTTTCCCGGTCGTTCCCGCGGTAGATGCGGACCTCGTCGGGCTTGATGAAGTTGTCGATCTCGATCCGGCCCTCGGTGCCGTAGACCACCGCGGAGGTCGGCAGCGTCGTCTCCAGCGTGCAGGTGAGCGCACCGGTCACCGGCGGCTGGCCGGCGAAGGTCATCGCCGCCACCGCGTGCGCGTCGACGCCGGTCGAGGCCAGGTGCCCGGTGCCGTGGATCGCGGTCGGCTCGCCGGCCACCAGGTTGGCCAGGTGCACCGGATAGACCCCGAGGTCGAGCAGCGCCCCGCCGGCGAGTTCCGGGTTGAGCAGCCGGTGCTCGTCGGGGCCGTCGAAGGCGAACCCGAACCCCGCCTCGATGTGCCGGAGCGCGCCGATCTCGCCGTCGC
The DNA here is from genome assembly GCF_014137855.1 of Microlunatus kandeliicorticis. Taxonomy (GTDB): domain Bacteria; phylum Actinomycetota; class Actinomycetes; order Propionibacteriales; family Propionibacteriaceae; genus Microlunatus; species Microlunatus kandeliicorticis. Next base: position 566,053 of record NZ_JACGWT010000003.1, on the reverse strand, counting down.
GAAGGGCCTGGGCCACCCGCCGGATCAGCGGGTTGGTGCGCATCCAGACCGCTTCCATGCAGAAGAGCCCGCGCTCGCGCGCCAGCCCGATCAGCTCCTCGGCCTCGGCGACGCTCGCGGTCAGCGACTTCTCCACCAGCACCGCGCGGCCCGCCTCGAGGCAGAGCCGGGCCGAGGCCAGGTGGTCGCTGTGCGGGCTCGCGATGTAGACCACGTCGACCTCGTCGTCGTCGGCCAGCTCGGCGTAACTGCCGTAGGCCCGGGCGAAGCCGTGCTCGGCGGCGAACGCCTCGGCCTTGTCGAGGCCGCGCGAGGCGACCGCGGTGAGCTCGGCCTCCTCGGGCAGCAGCGCCAGGTCGCGGGCGAACACCCCGGCGATGTGGCCGGTGCTCAGCACCCCCCAGCGGATGCGACGCGGCTCGGACGACGGGGTCGGCTCGCTCATGACCCCATCCAACCGCACGCCGTCCAGGACGCCGATTGCTAGGGTCGGCGGCAGGTCGGCCGGCCCGGAACGCGGGTCCGGACCGGGCCCGGACGGCCGGATCCGCCCCGGTGGGGCGGTCCGGGGATGAATGACAGCCGTGTAGTTCGGCTCTAGGATGTGGGCATGGTTTCTGCGACGGACGAAGCGGCCACCGCTCCGGAACCGGAGGGGGGCGCCGGGCTGAGCGATCGCGACGCGCAGCTGCTGGCCTTCGAACGTCAGTGGTGGAAGTTCGCCGGCGCCAAGGAGCAGGCGATCCGCGACCGGTTCCAGATGTCCGCCACCCGCTACTACCAGATCCTGAACGCCCTGATCGACAAGCCCGAGGCCCTCGCCCACGACCCGCTGCTGGTCAAGCGACTGCGCCGGCTCCGCGCCTCGCGCCAGCGGGCCCGTTCGGCCCGTCGGCTGGGGATCGACCTGCACGTCGACGCCTGAGGCGTCGCTCGCCCGGGACGAGCGCCCTCACCCGCTCCCCGCCCAGCACTCCACCGCCGACTCAACTCCGCCGCCGACTCAGTCGGCGGCGGTTCTCGTCCGGGCCCGGACGTGGGCCCGCTCGCCCTGCGGCCCGAACAGGGTCATCAGCTCCACCGGCTGGTCGTCGGCCGGTTCGACGGCGTGCGGCGTACGAGTGTCGAACTCCGCCGCCTCGCCCGCCTCGAGCACCAGGTCGTGCTCGCCGAGCAGCAACCGCAGCCGTCCGTCGAGCACGTAGAGCCACTCGTAGCCCTCGTGGGTGCCGAGCGGGACGTCCATCCGCCGCGGTCCACCGGGGATCACCACCTTGTAGGCCCGCAGCCCGCCCGGCCGGTTGGTCAGCGGCAGGTAGCTGCGTCCGTGCCGGACCACCGGGCGGAGCCGCACCCGGGGGTCGCCGGTGGCCGGGGCGTCGACCAGTTCGTCGAGCGACACGTCGTGCGCACGGGCCAGCGGCCACAGCAGCTCGAGCGTCGGCCGGCGCTGCCCGGACTCGAGCCGGGACAGGGTGCTGACCGAGATCCCGGTCCGCTCGGCCAGCTCGGTCAGCGTGACCTCGCGGCGCAGCCGCAGCTCGCGGAGCCGCTGGCCCACCGAGCCGAGCATGGTGTCGAGCTCCTCGCTCACGATGACCTCCTGCTGTCGTCTTTGCCGGAACAGCAAAGATACTTGCTGGTCTGTCCTGCGCGCAGCACGCTGGTAGACGGCGGCGCACCGGCGTCCGCGTGACGAGAGGAACGAGATGACGGAGCAGGACCTGGCCACGGTCGAGGTGGCGGTGATCGGTGGCGGAGCGGCCGGGCTGAGCGGGGCGCTCACCCTCGGCCGGATGCGCCGGTCGGTGGTGGTGATCGACGAGGGCCGGCCGCGCAACGCGCCGGCCGAGGGCGTCCACGGCTACCTGAGCCGGGACGGCATCCCGCCGCAGGAACTGCTGCGCTGCGGGCGCGAGGAGGTGACCGGGTACGGCGTCCGGATCCTCACCGGTCGGGTCGCCGCGGTCGCGCGGGAGGCAACGGCGTTCCGGCTCGAGCTGGGTGACGGGAGCGTTCTGCGGGCGCGCCGGCTGCTGGTGACCACCGGGATGACCGACGCCCTACCCGAGGTGCCGGGGGTGCGCGAGCGGTGGGGCCGCGACGTCCTGCACTGCCCGTTCTGTCACGGGTGGGAGGTGCGCGACCAGGCGATCGGCGTGCTGGCCACCACCCCGATGGCCGCGCACCAGGCCCAGCTGCTCCGGCTGCTCAGCGACGACGTGACCGTCTTCACCCACAGCACCGGAGGCTTCGACGAGACCGTCGCCGGTCCGCTCCGGGCGCGGGGGATCCGGCTGATGGACGGCCGGGTCGAGGGGCTGGTCGTCGAGGCCGACCGGCTGACCGGCGTCCGGCTGGCCGACGGCACCGAGGTCCCGGTCCAGGCCCTGGCCGTCGGGCCGCCGTGGACGCTCAACCTGGCCGGGCTCGAGGGGCTCGGGCTGCGCACCGTCGAGCATCCCACCGGGTTCGGCGAGGTGCTCGAGGTGGACGCCAACGGACGCACGTCGGTGCCCGGCGTCTGGGCCGCGGGCACCGTGGCCAACCCGACCGCGCAGGTGTCGACCTCGGTCGCCGCCGGTGCCTGGGCGGGGGCGACGATCGTCGCGTCGCTGCTGGAGGACACCATCGAGCAGGCCGTCGAGGAGGCCCGGCTGGTCGCCGGGTCGGCGGCGTGACCGGAGGAGGACGCCCCATGACCACCGCACACGACCACGGGCACGAGCAAGCGCACGACCACGGGCACGTCGACGGGTCCGGGATCGCCGGGGACCCGACCGCCGTCCGCTTCACCGAGGAGTTCTGGGAGGAGCGGTACGGCAGTCGACCGTCGGTCTGGAGCGGTCGGCCCAACCCGCACCTGGTCGGCGAGGTCGGCGCGCTGCGTCCGGGTCGGGCGGTCGACGTCGGCTGCGGGGAGGGCGCCGACGCGATCTGGCTCGCCCGTCAGGGCTGGCAGGTGCTCGCCCTCGACTGGTCCCGGACCGCACTCGACCGCGGTCGCCGCGCCGCCGAGCAGGTCGGCGCCGAGGTCGCGGCCCGGATCAGCTGGCGGCACCAGGACCTCGTGACCTGGCAGCCCGAACCGGACAGCGCCGACCTGGTCAACAGCCAGTTCCTCCACCTGCCGCCCGGTCAGCTGATGCCGCTGTTCGGCCGGCTCGCCGGGGCCGTCCGCCCCGGCGGGACGCTGCTGATCGTCGGCCACCACGTCTCCGACCTGGAGACGACGATGCCGCGACCGCACGTGCCCGAGCTGTTCTTCTCCGGCGACGACCTGACCGCGCTGCTCGACCCGGCCGCGTGGGACGTCCGGGCCGACGGCGCCGTCCCGCGGTCGGCCACCGACCCGGACGGTCGCGAGATCACCATCCGCGACACGGTCTTCCGCGCGGTGCGGCGGCCGCTCTGAGACCAGCGGCCACGGCTCGCGCGCGAGAGCGCGTCAGCGGCGGGGCGGACGTCCGAGCCGGGGGAGCAGCCACGCCGCACCCGCCGCCACCGCGGCGGCGGCGACCACCGCGACCGGCAGCGCGGCGGCGCTCAGGTGCGCCGGCGAGTTGCGGAGCGCGACCAGCGCCAGCACCACCGGCTGGCTGATCAGCTGGATCACCAGGAACCGCCGCAGCGACGGCCAGAGCGCCCAGAGCTCCACCCGGCTGAGCGGGGAGACCGCCTCGATCGCCGTCGCCAGCTCGAAGACCGCGGCGGTGAGCAGCAGCAGCCCGGCCGAGCGCCAGGACAGCGGGTCGCCGGGCAGCACCAGCCACAGGAAGGCGACCGGCACGCAGAAGGCCGCACCCGTCCGGGTCGACGGCACCAGCAGCAGCGCGAGCACGAAGCAGCCGAGCAGCACCCCGCTCGGTGGGCCGACGCCGAGCAGCACCATCACCGCGATCCCGAGCGCCACCAGCAGCAGCCGCGGCGCCCAACCCGGGACCCAACGGGACGGGCTGGTGCGGACCCGGGGCAGCGGGGAGAACAGCGCCTCGAGCGAGGCCCGGAACCGTCCGCCCCACCGGCCGCGGGAGCGGACCAGCCGCCGGTGCGCGGCCGCCCGGAGCCGGGCCGGGCGGGACCCGGTGTCGAAGCCGCTCACCGCCGCACCCTCCGTCGGGCCAGCGCGGTCATCGCCACGTCGAGCGGCGGCTGACCGGGGTCGGCGGGATCGGCGAGCCAGCGGACCACCTCGACGTCGGAGCGGGCCAGCGCGGCCAGCCGGTCGCGACGTTCCATCGCGACGATCCGGTAGGCCACCCGCTGGCGCGGGTCGAGCTCGGTCAGCCGCAGCACCGGCAGCACGTCGACGGCCACCACCCGATGGCCGGAGCTGCGCCACTGCTGGGCGAGCCACATCGCCTCGTCGTCGAGGAAGGTCGAGAACAGCACGATCAGGCAGCCCGACGGCAGCCGCGGGACCCGACGGCGCTGCTTGGGCTCGCCGTCGGGTTCGGAGACCGCGATCCGCTGCCGCAGCCGGTCCAGCTGGCGCCGCCCGCCGGCCGGCGGGACGGGACGCCGCAGCCGGCCCAGGTCGTCCAGCCCCACCCGGTCGCCGGCCTCGAGGTAGCTGCGGGCCACCGTCGCGGCGGCGTCGCGGGCGTGGTCGAGCGACGTCGGCTGGTCCTCGCGGACCGCGGACACGTCACCCCAGGTGCGGACGTCGGCGCCGACCTCGTCGCGCGAGTCGAGCACCAGCATCACGGTGGCGTCCGCGGTGGCGAACGTCCGACGGACGTAGAGGTCGGTCAGCCGGCCCGGACCGGCGTGCCGGGCGGTGACCCGCCAGTCGATCCGGCGCAGCCGGTCACCGGGCAGGAAGAGGTTGATGTCGCGCAGGTCGCCGCCGTCACCGGCCCGGGTGGACCCGTGCGGCCCGGTCAGGCCCTGCAGACGCGGCGGCAGCGGGAGCTCGCGCAGTCCGCGTGCGGTCGGCAGCACGGTCACCGCGATCGGCGGCAGCTGCTGGGCCGGGCGGATCCGCACCTGGCCGGCGCACGTCTCGACCGCCTCCACGCCGAAGACCGGCCGACGCCCGGTGCGGACCGACCGCATGCTCACCGGCACCGCGCGGACGCCGCCCTCCGCGTCGGGTGCGGGGTCCGTCGCGCGCGGGCGACGGCCGAGCACCATCCGCGCGGCGGTGTGGCCCGGCGCGCTGACCGTGACCCGCAGCTGCTCGCTCCGCGGGCCCGGTCGCCAGACCACCCGGCCGCCGATCCGCCCGGCGCCGGCGTCGTGGTCGCCGGCGGTCACCTCGACGCGTCCGGTCCCTTCCTCCGGTTCGGCCGCGTCCGGTCGCCGGTGCAGCGACCAGGCGACGCTGAGCAGCACCGGGAGGGCCAGGCCGGCCACCTCGACCCGCCCGCTGAGGATGCCGACGGCGAGGATCACCACGGCGATCAGCACCGGGACGCCGATGCCCGCGCCGCGGCGCCAGTGCGTCCGGTCGACCGTGGGCGGCGGGCGCCCGCCCGGCGTGGAGTCGGGAAGGCTCACCGGGCGGCGAGCCGGGTGGACGTCGGGGTGGCCACCTGCGCGAGCAGCGAGCCGACGACCTCGGCGGCGGTGGTGCCGCTGGCCCAGCTCTGCGGGGTGAGGGTCAGCCGGTGCGCGAGGGCGCTGACCGCCACCTCCTTGACGTCCTCGGGGACCACGAAGTCGCGGCCGTCGAGCACTGCCCGGGCCCGGGCCACCAGCACCAGGGCCAGCGACCCGCGCGGTGAGGCGCCGACCTCGACGGCCGGGTGGCGGCGGGTCGCGGCGGCCAGCTCGACGCTGTAGTCGACGACGTCGGGGTCGACCTCGACCTGTTCGACGCCGGCCTGCATGGCCAGCACGGTGGCCGGGTCGACGACGGTGCGCACCTCGGTCTCCTCCCGGCGGCGGGCCAGCCGCCGCCGGACCACGTCGCTCTCGGCGTCGTGCCCGGGGTAGCCGACGGCCAGCCGGACCATGAACCGGTCGAGCTGGGCCTCGGGCAGCGGGTAGGTGCCCTCGTACTCGACCGGGTTCGAGGTGGCCATCACGTGGAAGGGGCGGTCGAGGACGAAGCTGGTGCCCTCGACGGTCACCTGGCGCTCGGCCATCGCCTCGAGCAGCGCCGACTGCGTCTTCGGTGCGGTCCGGTTGATCTCGTCGGCCAGGAACAGCCCGGTGAACAGCGGGCCCGGCCGGAAGGCGAAGGACGAGGTCGCCGGGTCGAAGACGTAGGAGCCGGTGATGTCGGCCGGCAGCAGGTCCGGGGTGCACTGCAGCCGGCGGAAGTCGAGCCCGAGCGCGGAGGCCAGGCTGCGCGCGGCGAGCGTCTTGCCCAGGCCAGGAACGTCCTCGAACAGCACGTGCCCGCCGGCCAGCACCGCGGCCAGCGCCGTCCGCAGCGCCTCGCTCATCCCGACCACCACGGTGCCGACCTCGGCGAGCACCTCGCGGCACAACCGGGCGACGTCCTCCACCGGCAGCGGCGCCACGTCGGCGCCCGGTCGGGGTTCGGTCTCGGGGCGGTTCTCGCCGGCGCTCATCGCACTCCTTCGTGGGTCCCGGTCGGGGTGACCGGGGTGGTCGTCGTGGTCGGGTCGGGCTGGTCGAGCCGCTCGAGCGCGGCCACCGCCCGCTCGAAGGCGTGGGCGGGGACGGCCCGGCCGAGCTCGGCGTCGAGCACCCGGACGGCGTCGCGGCCGAGCAGGGTCTCGATCGCCTCGCGGTCGCCGGGCTCGTCGAGGTCGAGCCCGCGGGTGGCGAGCCGGCGTTCGGCCAGCTCGTACAGCCGGATCCGCAGGGCACGCCCGACCTGGTCGTCGCCGACGCTCCAGGACAACCGGGCCACGTCCCGGCGGGCGCCGCGGTCGCGGGCCAGGTCGACGGTCTCGGGCGACCACACCGACTCCTCGCCGCGCGGCCGGAACCGGATCGCCAGGCCGATGGTGACGCCGATCGCGGCGACCAGCACGCACTGGAGCAGGGCGACCCCGAACAGCCAGGCGGCGACCGGCACCACCACGAGGGTGAGCACCAGGGTCAGCACGGTGCTCGACCGCTCGCTCAGCCGCGGCGGCGGGACGTACGCGCCGCTCACGAGCGCTCCTCGGTGGTCCGCGAGCCGGCCGAACCGGCCGTGGCGCCGGTGTCGGCGTCCAGATCGAACGCCCGCCAGGCAGCGGCGATCTCGGCGACGCACCGGCGAGCGGTCTCGATGTCGCCGGCGGGTGCCCCGGCGGCGGTGAACCGGGCCCGGTGATAGAGCCGGAGCAGCTCGCGGATCGGGGTCGGGTCGATCCCGGTGCGCTCCACCACCGCCACGGTGAACTCGGTCGGGGTCTCGCTCGGCTGTCGAGGCACCCCCGAGCTGCTGGCCGCCTCCTCGAGCGCCAGCCAGGCGGTGAGGATGGCGTCGGTCGGGTCGCCGCCGCGGAGCAGCCGGCGCTCGGCCTCCTCGGCGCCTCGGCGCAGCACCGGCAGCTGCGGCCGGGTCTCGCGGTCCTCGAGCTCGGTCACCTCGACCGCGGCCAGCCGGCGCCGGAGCCACCGGACCAGCACGAAGACCAGCAGCCCGACCACCGCGACGCCGACGGCGATCAGCACGACGAGCAGCACCGCGACCACGGTCTGGCCGGCCGTGCTGGTCTCGCGCGGCGGCGCCGGGACGGCGGTGAACGACGGGGGCGGCGGTGGGGTGAACCGCGGCGTCGGACGCGGCAGGTCGAAGGTCCGGTAGCGGACCTGCCACCCCGGGCGGACGGCGGCGGCGACCAGCCCCAGCCCGACCAGCACGGTCGTGGCGGCGAGCACGGCGGCGGTCCCGAACCGGTGCGACCGGCGCGCGACGTGGTTCCCCGACACGTCCGTCACGCTATCCCGCGACCCTGACGCCGCCCGCAGCCGTCGTCGTCGGCACCCGCTCAGCCGACGAAACCCGCCCGAAACACGGACCGCACTAGTGTCGCTCGCGGGCCCGGTCCCGCCGGGACGTCCGCCGCGGTCGCCGGGCCGCGGCCGAGCCGGAGCGAGGAGGCGCCGTGCACCTGGCACCGTCGGAGACCGAGAAGCTGCTGCAGGCGGTGGCGGGCATGGTCGCCCGGGACCGGCTGGACCGCGGGGTGAAGCTCAACTACCCCGAGTCGGTGGCGCTGCTGGCCACCTGGGTGATCGAGCGGGCCCGGGACGGGCACACCGTGGCCGAGCTGATGACCACCGGTCGGGAGGTGCTGCGCCGCGACCAGGTGATGGCGGGCGTCGCCGAGATGCTGACCGAGGTGCAGGTCGAGGCGACCTTCCCCGACGGCCGCAAGCTGGTCACCCTCCACCACCCGATCGGTGGTTGAGGTGGCCGGCACCAGCAGCACCGGGCCCGGGGCGATCCGGCTCGGCGAGGGCGACGTCGAGATCAACGCCGACCGCGGCGACGACGAGCGTGACGTGCTGACCTTCACCAACACCGCCGACCGACCCATCCAGATCGGCTCGCACATCCACCTGGCCGACGTGAACCCCGGGCTGGCCTTCGACCGCGAGCGGGCCTACGGCTTCCGGCTCGACATCGCCGCCGGCACCTCGGTGCGGTTCGAGCCGGGCGCCTCGCGGACCGTGCCGGTGGTGGCTCTCCGCGGCGCCCGCCGGGTGCCGGGCATCCAGCCGGGCAACGCCCGGCACGCCGACCTCGAGGCGCGCCGCGCCGACCCGGTCGAGGACGAGGAGTGAGGGAGCACCGATGACCCGCATCCCGCGCGCCGACTACGCGGCGATCTTCGGACCGACGGCCGGCGACCAGATCCGGCTCGGCGACACCGACCTGTGGATCGAAGTGGAGGAGGACCGCACGGTCGGCGGCGAGGAGAGCGTCTTCGGCGGCGGCAAGTCGATCCGCGAGTCGATGAACCAGTCCGGCGTGCTCTCGGCCGAGGGCGCGCTCGACACCGTCATCACCAACGTGATCATCCTCGACCACTGGGGGATCGTCCGCGCCGACGTCGGCATCCGGGCCGGCCGGATCGTCGGGATCGGCCGCAGCGGCAATCCCGACATCGCCGACGGCGTCGACCCGGCGCTGGTCATCGGGCCGGGCACGGACGTGATCTCCGGCGAGGGCCGGATCCTCACCGCCGGCGGGTTCGACACCCACGTGCACCTGCTGTCGCCCTCGCAGCTGCACGAGGCGTTGGCCACCGGGCTGACCACGATCGGGGGTGGCGGCACCGGGCCGTCCGAGGGGTCGAAGGCCACCACCGTGACCCCCGGCGCCTGGCACCTGGCCCGCGCCCACCAGGCGCTCGACCCGCTGCCCGTCAACTACCTGCTGCTCGGCAAGGGCAACACGGTGAGCCCGGGCGCGTTCGCCGAGCAGGCGCTCGGGGGCGCCGGCGGCTACAAGGTGCACGAGGACTGGGGCTCCACGCCCGCCGCGCTCGACGCCGCCCTCCGGGGCGCGGAGGAGTGGGGCCTCCAGGTCGCGTTGCACTCCGACTCGCTCAACGAGGCCGGCTTCGTGGCCAGCACGCTCGACGCGATCGCCGGTCGCACCATCCACACCTTCCACTCCGAAGGGGCGGGCGGCGGGCACGCGCCGGACATCCTCACGGTGGCGAGCCACCCCAACGTGCTGCCCAGCTCGACCAACCCGACGCTGCCGCACACGGTCAACACCGTCGACGAGCACCTCGACATGCTGATGGTCTGCCACCACCTCAACCCCGCGGTGCCGGAGGACCTGGCCTTCGCCGAGTCCCGGATCCGGGCCACGACGATCGCCGCCGAGGACCACCTGCACGACCTCGGCGCGCTGTCGATCACCTCCAGCGACGCGCAGGCGATGGGCCGGATCGGTGAGGTGATCACCCGCACCTGGCAGGTCGCGCACGTGATGAAGCACGTCCGCGGCGCGATGGCCGGCGGGCTGCCCGCCGACAACCACCGGGCCCGCAGGTACGTGGCCAAGTACACGATCAACCCGGCGATCGCCCACGGCGTCGACCACGAGATCGGCTCGGTGGAGATCGGCAAGCTGGCCGACCTGGTGCTCTGGGACCCGCGGTTCTTCGGCTACCGACCCGACGTGGTGATCAAGGGCGGGGCGATCGTGATCGGCGCGCTCGGCGACCCGAACGCCTCGATCCCCACCCCGCAACCGGTGTTGATGCGTCCGGCCCTCTACCACGACGCCGGCGCGGCGCTCTCGCAGGCCTATCTGGCGCCGGCCGCGGTCGAGGCCGGGCTGGCCGCCGAGCTCGGGCTGGTGCACCAGCCGGTCGCGGTCGCCCCGACCCGCCAGGTGACCAAGGCCGACATGATCAACAACGACCACCTGCCGGAGATCGTCATCGACCCGGAGTCTTTCGCGATCACCGTCGACGGCGACCTGATCACCCCCGACCCGGCCACCGAGCTCCCGCTGGCCCAGCTCTATGCCCTCTTCTGAGCTGACCCAGGCCGCCGGGAGCACGGCGACGGTGCCGGCCGAGTACGTCGCGCTGTTGCTGGCCGACGCCCGGCTGCCCACCGGCGCGCACACCCAGTCGGCCGGGCTCGAGCCGGCGCTGCGGAACGGGATGAGGTCGGCCCAGGTCCCGGACTACCTGCGCGCCCGGCTGGCCACCGTGACCGAGACCGAGGCCGCGGCGGCGGTGGTGGCCCGGCACGTGTGGCTGGCCGCGGAGCCGACCGACCGGACCACGGCCCTCGACGTCGTCGACCGGGCCTGGCGGGTCCGGACGCCCGCGGCGGCGATGCGGGCGGCCGCCGACCTGCTCGGCCGCGGCTACCTCCGCACCACCGCTGCGCTGTGGGACCTCGGCCTGGCCACCGGACACCCGTGGTGCCGGGCGGTGGTGATCGGGAGCGTCGGCGCGGCCGCCGGGCTGTCGGCCGCCGCGGTGGCCCGGGTGCTGGGCTACGAGGACGTCCAGACCGTCGTCGCCGCCACCCTCAAGCTCGACCCGTTCGACCCGGTGCTGGCCACCCGCTGGGTGGCCGAGGCGGGGGCCGGGGTCGAGGCGATGGTCGCGCGGGTGTCCGGCTGCACCCGCGCCGACGACCTGCCCGCCGTCGGCGCCCCGCTGATGGAGCAGTGGGCGCAGGCCCACGAGACCGAGGAACGGCGGCTGTTCCGTGCCTGACCGTCCGACCCCGGACCGGACCGAACCACGAGGAGAGGACGTCGCGTGACGACTCATGATCATCAGACACCCGGAGCTGCCCGTACATCGCTGCGGCTCGGCGTGGCCGGGCCCGTCGGCGTCGGCAAGAGCTCGGTGATCGCCACCCTGTGCGCCGAGCTCGGCACCCGGATCAGCGTCGGCGTGATCACCAACGACATCTACACCGACGAGGACGCCCGCTTCCTGCGCTCGGCCGGCGTGCTCGCCCCGGAACGGATCCGGGCGGTGGAGACCGGTGCCTGCCCGCACACCGCGATCCGCGACGACGTCACCCAGAACCTGCTGGCCGTCGAGGACCTCGAGGCGGACTTCGCGCCGCTCGACCTGGTGCTGGTCGAGTCCGGCGGCGACAACCTCACGGCGACCTTCTCGCCCGCACTGATCGACGCGCAGCTCTTCGTACTCGACGTCGCCGGCGGTGGCGACGTGGCCCGCAAAGGCGGTCCCGGGATCGGGCGGGCCGACCTGCTGCTGGTCAACAAGACCGACCTCGCGCCCTATGTCGGCGTCGACGTCGAGCGGATGGTCGCCGACGCGGAGCGCGCCCGGGACGGCCGTCCGGTGCTGGCCCTGAGCAAGCACGACCGGGACTCGGTGCAGGCGCTGGTCGACTGGGTGCTCGGCCGGATCGCCGCGCTCCGGGACGGGTCGCTGGTGCCGCAGGACCCCGGTCCGATGGCGCCGCACGTTCACGCCGACGGGGCCGTGCACAGCCACGACCATGATCACGCCCGTGAACACGACCATGATCACGGGCACCAGTCCGTGGGGCGGTGATCACCCGGGCATCGACCGTGTCCGCAGCGGCAGGGGTGGTCGGCCGGACCGGCGTGGTCGCCGGCGTGACCGACGGGAGGCCCTGGCTGCGGCTGACCTCCGGGCCGCTCCGCGCTCAGCAGGTGCACGCGCGCCCGGGCTGGGGCCGGGTCGCGCTGATCGCCAACACCGCGCTGCTGCTCGGCGGAGACGAGGTCCACCTCGACCTCCACGTCGAGGCGGGGGCCCGGCTGGAGGCGTTCGAGGTGGCCGGCACGGTCGCGTACCACGGTCGCGGCCGGGCCTGCGCCTGGTCGGTGACCGCCACCGTCGAGGCCGGCGGTGAGCTGGTGCTGGCCGGCGAGCCGTTCGTGGTCGCCGACGGCGCCGACGTCGTCCGGACGCTGCGGCTCGACGTCGCCGCCGGGGCCCGGGTCACCGTCCGCGAGACCACGGTGCTCGGCCGGACCGGCGAGCTCGGCGGCCGGCTGGTCAGCCGGACCGCGATCGACCACGCCGGTGTGCCGCTGCTCCGTGAGGACCAGCACCTGGTGCCGGGGCTCCGCGAGCTCCCGGGGCTGCTGGGGACGCACCGGGTGGTCGACGTGCTCACCGTGGTCGGCGCGGCCGCGCCCGCGACCCCGCCCGGCGCCACCGCCTACCCGCTGCTCGACGACGCCGGGGCCCTGATCCGCTGGATCGGTGACGACGTCGCCTCCTCGCCGCTGCACCGGCTCCCGGTCCGCTGAGCGGCGCTCGCCCTTCGACAGGCTCAGGGCACGGTGGGCGGGTTCCGCGCGCTGGGCTCGTCGAAGCGCTGAGCCGTCCCGGGAAAGCACCGGGATCGGCGCCGAGGCGCCGGGTAGTGTCGCCGGACGTGACCACCGCGACCCGGGAGACCGCCCGGCCCGACCCGCGGGAGGCCACCACCGCCGAGCAGCGCCTCGCGGTCATCGCCGACCTGGCCGCGGTCCGGTGGACCAGCCCGCCGGTCCGGGTGCCTAGCTGGTCCAACGACACCTGGCTGTTCGACGACCCGGCACGCGGCGCGTGTGTGCTGCGGATCTGCTGGCGCGGTGACCCCGGACGGTTGATCACCGAGTCCCGGGTCGGTCGGGCCGCGCCCGCCTCGGTCGGCGTCCCGCAGGTCCTCGGCTTCGGCTGCACCCGCGACGCCCTGGACCTGACCTGGTCGCTCACCCGGCGGTGGCCGGGGCGTTCGCTCGGCGACGTCTGGGACGAGCTCGACCCCGCAGCCCGCGACCGGGCCAGTGCCGCGGTGGCCACCCGGTTGCGAGCGCTGCACCGGTGGCGTCCCTCCGCCTACCTCACCGACCGCCTGCTGTCCTGGCCTCGCCGCACCGACCCGGTCGGGGTCTTCGGTGCGACCCTCAACCCGCTGCCGCTCCCGCGGGTCCGGGTGCTCGCCGCCGCCGCGCGCACCCGCCCGGGAGTGGATGCCGCCCTCGTCGACGCGGCCCTCGAATGGCTGGCCGGTCATCCCGACCTGGCTCCCGACCTCGACCGGCCGGGCCTCGAGGTCACCCACGGAGACCTGCACCTGCACAACGTCTGGTGGGACGACACGACCGCCGCGGTCCGAGGGCTGCTCGACCTCGAGTGGGTACGGCTCGGCCCGGGCTGGCTCGACCTCGCCCGGGTCGCGGACAACCTGGCCGAGGACGCCGTGGAGGGGCTCGACCAGCACGCCGAGTTCCTCGACCGGCTGCTCCACCACGCGCCCGAGCTCCGGGTCGACCGGCTCGACCAACGGATCCGCTACGTCCGCACGGCGTACCAGCTGCGTGCGCTGTTCTCCTGGCCCGAGCCGGGTCCGGACCCCGCTCCCGACCACCCGGTCCGACAGCTCGCCGCTCTCCTCGACGGCTCCGGACCGCCTTCCCGGATCAGCACGGGAGAGCCGGTCGATCAGTCGGTCGCGGGCGACCGGTAGCCGCCGTCGGCCAGTCCGGCTCGCCGCTCGAAGACGTTGGCCGACCAGCGGTCGCGCGTCCGCAGCCACGACCATCCCATCGCCAGCGCGTAGAGCGGCAGCATCGGCAGACCACCACAGGCCACGTACTGCCAGCTGTGCCGCTGTTCGTGCAGCAGCAGCCGCGGGTTGGCCGTCAGCAGGTCGTCGAACCGGTGCGCGGTGATCACCACGTTGCCGACGGTGAAGGCGGACGCGACCGGGAAGCCCAGCCGATACCCCTCGGCCAGCCACAGCCCGACCGGTCCGCGGCGCGGCACCGCCCGTCCGAGCCGGGCTGTCGCCAGCCCGAGCGGCGTGCTGAGATTGACGGCGTTCGCCAGCCGGCGGAACCGCCAGCCGCGGGTCGGCAGCGGCACCCCGGACGGTGCGTACGGCGCAGACGGTTCGGACGACGGGACGGGCACGGGCAGACCTCCTTTCGCGGATGCTAGCCACGCGCGGACGGGTCGGCGCGGAGCCGGTCGGGGGACGGGCTCGACGGAACGGAGGGGAGCAGCGGTGGGACGGACGCCGACGGGGCCGTGGGCCCTGGTCGGGGCGCTCCGTGACTACCTGGCCTCGACCTCGTGGTGTGCGTGGCTCGAGGTGGCAGGCTCGCTCGGTCGCGGTGCGGGTGACGAGGCCTCCGACGTCGACGCGGGTGCCGGCGTCAGCCCGGACGGCGAGGTCAGCCGGGCCGCCGAGGCCGCCCTCTGCGCCGCCCTCCGGTTCGGCCCGGTCGCCGGTCACCTGAGCACGCCGTTCGGCCGCACCGGCACCCACCACGCCATCCAGTACGCCGACGGTCGCCAGCTCAGCCTGGCCGTGATGCCCGCGACCGCTCGGCCCGGCCTGGCCCGGGGGTCGGTGGCCGTGCTCGACCGCAGCGGCCGGTTGACCGTCGACTTCGCGCCGAGCGTGTTGCGCGCCGACCCCGACGCCCTCCGCGAGTGGGCCTTCCTGGCCTGGTGGGAGCTGGGTGACGCGGCCAAGCACCTGCGCCGCGGGTCGCTCTGGCGGGCGGTGACCTCGCTGGAGGAGGCGCGGCGGCAGGTCTGGCGGTTGCTGGCGGCCCGCGAGGGTGTCGACTACCCGCTGTTCGGGGCGGTCAGCGTGCAGAACGCCGACCGTCCGGTGCCGGCCTGGATGGGGGAGAGCCACCCCGTGGCGATCGAGCCGGAGGCCGTCGGCCGGGCGCTGGTCGCGCTCCGGCGCGGGCTGGAGAGCGTGACCGTCGACCTCGACGAACCCATGGTCACCGGTCTGGCGTCGGTGGTCGGCACCCGGATCGGGTCGCCGACCGAGGAGCGTTGAGTCCGAGACAGGGCTGGTCTCGCATGATGGACTCGCGTCCCGGATGGCGAGAAGGCGTTGTGCGCGTCCGGCCGGCCCGACCGTAGGCTGGCCCGCGCAAGGTGCATCCAGAGGGGGCGAGGGATTCGGCCCGATGACCCTCCGGCAACCGGCTGGCCGAGCGCTCCGACTGGGGCGTTCCGGGCGGACACGGTGCCAAGTCCGACTCGGCCGAACGTCGGCCGGGACAGATGACGAACGAAGGACTTAGTCTTCATGACCGCCGTGATCGGCACCGATCCGACCCACGCGACCACGGGCACGCCCCGCGAGGGCGCGTTCGGGAACGCCAGCCACCTCGTCTGTCGCGCCTGTGGCGCACAGAGCCCGCTCGGCCCCTTCTACGCCTGCATGGAGTGCTTCGGCCCGCTCGAGGTGGGCTACGACTTCCCGACGATCACCCGGGCCCAGATCGAGGCCGGCCCGAAGAGCATCTGGCGCTACCAGCCGTTGCTCCCGGTGCCCGCCGACATCGCGAGCTTCCGCTCCACCGACCCCGGTTTCACCCGGTTGGTCGACGCCGGCAACCTGGCCGCCGAGCTCGGGTTGCGCAAGTTCCACGTCAAGGACGACTCGGGCAACCCGACCCACTCGTTCAAGGACCGGGTGGTGGCCGTCGCGCTGTCCGCGGCCCGCGAGCTCGGACTGCAGGTGCTGGCCTGTCCGTCGACCGGCAACCTGGCCAACGCCGTCGCCGCGGCCGCCGCCCGCGCCGGCATCCGCTCGGTGGTGCTGGTGCCGAGCAACCTCGAGCAGCAGAAGATCCTCGCCTCGGCGGTCTACGACACCACGCTGATCGCCATCGAGGGCAACTACGACGACGTCAACAAGCTGGCCAGCGAGATCGCCGGTGAGGAGGAGGGCTGGGCGTTCGTCAACGTCAACGTCCGCCCCTACTACGCCGAGGGCTCGAAGACGCTGGCCTTCGAGATCGCCGAGCAGCTCGGCTGGCGGCTGCCCGACCAGATCGTGGTCCCGGTGGCCTCTGGCTCCCAGCTGACCAAGATCGACAAGGGCATCACCGAGCTGATCAAGCTCGGGTTGGTCGAGGAGAAGCCGGTGCGGATCTTCGGCGCGCAGGCGACCGGCTGCTCGCCGGTCTCGCAGGCCTACCGCGACGGCTACGACGTGGTCCGGCCGGTCAAGCCCGACACCATCGCCAAGAGCCTGGCCATCGGCAACCCGGCCGACGGGCCCTACGTGCTCGACGTCGCCCGCCGCACCGGTGGCCGGATCGTCGACGTCGACGACGAGACGGTGGTCGCCAACATCCGCCGGCTGGCGCGGACCGAGGGGATCTTCGGTGAGACCGCCGGCGGGGTCACCCTCGGCTGCGTGGCCAAGCTGATCGCCGACGGCGACCTCGACCCCGACGCCGAGACGGTCATGATCAACTCCGGCGACGGCCTCAAGACCCTCGACGCCGTGGCCGGCCAGGTCGGTCCGAAGACCACCATCCGGCCGAGCTACGAGCAGTTCGCCGACTTCTGGAAGGGGCTCGAGGCATGACCGCCTCCGTCCGCATCCCCACCATCCTGCGCAGCTACACCGGCGGCGCCAACGAGGTGACCGCCGAGGGCGGCACGCTGGCCGAGCTGCTCGACGCGCTGGAGAACGACCACCCCGGCATCAAGGGTCGGATCGTCGACGACAGCGGCGACCTGCGGCGTTTCGTCAACGTCTACGTCGGCGACGAGGACGTCCGGTTCGTCGGCGGGTTGGCCGCCGAGGTGCCCGACGGCGCCAAGGTCTCGATCATCCCCGCCGTCGCCGGCGGCTGAAGGCCGTTCCCGCGGTGACCGACCCGTCGTCCGGCCCTCCGCCGGCGAGCGGTCGTCGCGTCCTGGTGCTGCCCGGACGCGCGTTCGGTCCGTACGTGCCGCAGGTCTTCCTCCCGGCGATGGCCGCGGTCCGCCGGGGCGCCGAGCTGGTCGCGCTCGAGTGGGGTGACGACGTCCCCTCCTCCGAGATGCCGACGATGGTCGCGCAGGTGGAGGCCAGGGTGCGACCGGTGCTGACCGGTCTCGATCCGGGCCGCACCCTGGTGGTGGCCAAGTCGCTCGGCACCTGCGCCGCCCGGCTGCTGGTCGAGGCCGCACTCCCGCTGGTGCTGGTCACGCCGCTGCTCCGGGCCGCGGAGGTGGTGGAGCCGTTGCGGGCCGCCCGGGCTCCCGTGCTGCTGGTCGGCGGCACCGGTGACCCGCTCTGGGACGGCCAGGTCGCGCGCGCTCTGTCGCCCCTGGTGTGCGAGCTTCCTGGCGCCGACCACGGCCTCTTCGTGCCGGGACCGCTGGCCGACTCGGTGGCCAACCTGGCCCGGCTGACCACGGCGGTCGAGGAGTTCTGTGACACCGTGGTCTGGCCGCCGCGGACCGCTCAGGCGTAGAGGGCCGCGGTCTCGGTCAGGGTCGTGTGCAGCCGGATGATCAGCTCGGGCGGGTCGAGCACCCGCACCCGCGTGCCGAGCCCGGCGAGCGCCGCCACCGCCGTCCGCACCGACAGCACCTCGAGCTCCATGATCATCGGCGGCCCCGGGGTGATCCGCGGCACCGACGAGCCGACGCTGCCGAGCATGATCAACGCCTCGTTCGGCCGGCCGTCGGTGACCTCGACCCGCACGGTGAGCTCGGGTGGGCGGCTCCACTCGCCCCGCAGCCGCTCCCAGACCGCGACCAGGTCGAGGTCGGCCGGCCGGGCACTCGGCTCGTACAGCGGCTCCGCGCGCTCGATCCGGTCCACCCGGTAGGTGTGCGGCCGCCCGCGGTGCGCGGCGATCAGATACCAGGACCGGCCGGCCTGGAGCAGGCCGTAGGGGTCGACGGTCCGCGTGCTGGCGCGGGTGGCGTTCCGCGGCCGGTATCCCAGCCGGAGCCGGTGGTCACCGAGCGCGGCCCGGCGCACCGTGTCGAAGCAGGGCATGGCGTCGTCGCCGCGGCCGAACCAGCCGGCCTGGTCGACCAGGATCCGCTCGGCGGCTCGCTCGGCGGCGTCCACCAGGTCGGGCGCGAGCCGGGTCGAGACCTTGCGGAGCGCCGTGCGGAGCGGTGCGTCGAGCCCGATCCCGCCGATCGCGCCGGTGTTCGAGAGCAGCAGCGCCTGGATCTCGACGGCCGTGAGGTCCTCGGTCGCCGGGCGGTAGCCGGGTAGCAGCGCGAACCCGCCGTGCCGGCCGCGTTCGGCGTAGAGCGGGACGCCGGCCGCCGACAGCGCCTCCATGTCCCGCAGCACCGTGCGCGGAGTCACCTCGAGCCGCTCGGCGAGCTCGGTCGCGGTCATCCGGCCGTGGACGCGGAGCAGCGTGGTGATCTGCAGCAAACGGTCCGCACGCACCTCCTGATCCTGTCAGAAATACACGACACGAGATGTCAGGTATGAGCGTCAGGCTCGCTCCGAGCACGGGATCCGCCCGAGCCGACGAACGGAGTGATCATGACGAGCCAGACCGCCCGACCCGCCGACATGACCGATGCGCCGCAAGCACTGCCCGATCTCCGCGCGCCGCTGTTCGCCGCGCAGGAGTGGCTGGCCGGGTTGATCGAGGGTGTCCGCCTCGAGCAGCTCGACCACCCGACCCCGTGTGCCGAGTTCGACGTCGCGGGCCTGCTCAGCCACCTCTACGGCGTCGCGGACCGCACCGTGGCGGTGGGGGAGGGGCGCGATCCGGTCTCGGTCCCGGCGTACGTCGACGCGCTGCCCGAGGACCTCGCCGGCGCGTTCCGTGAGCGGACCGCCACTGCCCGCCGGGCCTGGTCCGACGACGCGTCGCTCGGTCGGACGGTCGAGGCGCCCTGGGGGCCGGCGCCGGCCGCGCTGGTGGCCGGGGTCTACCTGTCCGAGCACCTGACGCACGGCTGGGACCTGGCGGTCGCCACCGGGCAGCCGTGCGAGGCCGACCCGCAGCTGGCCGGCATCGCGCTCGGCGTGATGCGCCGGGCGCTGCCCGCGGAGGGTCGGGAGGACTTCCCGTTCGCCGAGCCGGTGACCCCGGCGGCCGACGCCGGACCCACCGAGCAGCTGGCCAACTGGACCGGTCGCACGCGACCGTGACCCCGAGCCGATCGCGGTCAGGTCGTCGGGCAGTTGTCGCTGCCGGCGCCGGGGACGTCGTCGGGCGTGCCGCCGTCCGAGGCGCGTTCCACCAGGGCGGTGACCGCGCTGCCGAACACCGCGGAGTGCGAGGTGTACTCGGTGCAGCCGCCCTGGTGCCGGCCGCCGATCACCCCGACGATCGTCCGGGTCGCGGCGTTCGCCAGCAGCCACGGGCTGCCGCTGCTGCCACCGACGAAACCGTGGCAGAAGAAGGTCGGGTTCCCGGCCCGGCTCCGGAGCAACGGCACCGTGCAGGTGGTGGCCGCGTCGTCACGGCCGGCGTTGTAGCCGATGACCCGGATCAGCGTGCGCGCTGACGGCGTCGCCGACACCTGCGCGGCACCGACAGCCGTCGCGATCGTGGTGCTCCGGCCGTCGATCGTCCGGGGCGCGACGGTCAGCACCGCGAAGTCGTCGTCGGCCGACTGGTCGTGCATCCAGGCGCTGGTCACGTACTGGCCGGTCACCGTCCAGGTGCCGTTCGGGGTCTCGCCCTTCTCGTAGCCGGGGGCGAACAGCCAGCCGCGGGCCGACCCCGAGATGCAGTGCGCGGCGGTGAGCACCGTGTCCCCCTGGCTCGAGGCGACCACGGTTCCGGTGCAGGAGTGGCTGCCGCTGAGGCCGTTCGGGAACAGGGGCCCGACCATCGCCTGCTCGGCGTCGACCGTCGGCACCGGTCGGGCGCTCGCGCGGACGTCGCCGGACTGCACCGGTCCCGGGGTGCGCCCCGCGGACGGCCCCGGTGTGCCCGTCGCGGACGTGCTCGGGCCGGCGATCGACATCCCGGCGACGGCCGAGCGCTTCGCCATCACGGCCGAGGCGGAGAGCGACGCGCCGAGGACGACGACGGCGGCGGCGAGCACGGCGCAGGTCACCCGGGCGCTCCGCGGCCAGCGCGGGCGGGTCGGGCGCGGAGGACGATCGTCCATCGACAGCAACTCCTTCGGGAGGGGTCTCATCCTGCTGCGGTTGGCTGAGTGCAGTCCGAGGACGTCCCCGCGCGACGGCGATCGTGCCCGACCGGCGGTGGCGGGCTGCCCGGTAGGTTGTGCCGCGTGATGAGCCAGCCGGTCCGGATCGCCATGTGGTCCGGCCCGCGCAACCTGTCCACGGCGCTGATGCGCAGCTTCGAGAACCGGGCCGACTGCTCGGTCGTCGACGAGCCGCTCTATGCGTACTACCTCGCCGAGACGGGGCTCGACCACCCCGGTCGCGAGGACGTCCTGGCCAGCCAGCCGCAGGACTGGCCGAGCGTGGTCGCGGCGATCACCTCCGGGCCGGTCGCGACGCCGGTGCAGTACCAGAAGCACATGACCCACCACCTGCTCCCCGCGGTCGATCGCGGCGCGCTCGCCGGGTTGCAGCACGCGTTCCTGATCCGCGACCCCGAGCGGGTGCTGGTGAGCTACAGCAAGGTGCGAGACGAGCCGACGCTGGCCGACCTCGGGCTGCCGCAACAGGTCGAGATCTTCGAGCGGTTCGGCGGCCCGGTGGTCGACGCGGCGGACCTGCTGGCCGCACCCGAGGGGGTGTTGCGTCGGCTGTGCGCGGCGCTCGGCCTCGCCTTCGACCCGGCGATGCTGTCCTGGCCGGCCGGCCCCCGGGACAGCGACGGCGTCTGGGCCCCGCACTGGTACGCCGGGGTGGAGGCCTCGACCGGGTTCGCGGCCCACAGCCCGGGCTCCTCGGACCCGCTGCCCGACCGGCTGCTCCCGCTGCTCGAGCAGTGCCGCCCCTTTTACGAACGGCTCGCGGCCCACCGGCTGCGGGCGGAAGGCTGACCCGTGCTGCAGACGTTCGACCCGCGCAACGCCGATCTCATGATCAACATCAACGGGACCCTGGTGCACCGCGACCAGGCAGGGGTCAGTCCGTTCGACTCGGTGGTCCAGGGCGGGGACGCCGTCTGGGAGGGGTTGCGGCTGTTCGGTGGCCGGATCTTCAAGCTGACCGAGCACCTGGCCCGGCTGCGGCGCTCGGCGCAGGCGCTGGCCTTCACCGAGATCCCCGACGACGCGAAGATCATCGAGGAGCTGCGACGCACCCTGGCCGCCAACGCGATGACCGACGAGGTGCACGTGCGGCTGACCCTGACCCGTGGGGTCAAGATCACCAGCGGGATGGACCCGCGGCTCAACCAGGCGGGCCCGACGCTGATCGTCCTCGCCGAGTTCAAGCGACCGGTCTACGACGCCGGCGGCATCACCCTGGTCACCTCGTCGGTGCGCCGGCACCGGGCCGACTCGCTCGACCCCAAGATCCACCACAACAACCTGCTGACCTCGATCCTGGCCAAGATCGAGGCCAACGTGGCCGGTGCCGACGACGCGATCATGCTCGACGACCAGGGCTTCGTCGCCGAGACCAACGCGACGCACGTGTTCCACGCCGCCGGTGGCGTGCTGCGCACCTCGACCACCCGCGCCTGCCCCGAGGGGATCACCCGCGAGACCGTGCTCGAGCTCTGCGACCGGCAGGGCATCCCGACCGCCGTCGGCGACTTCAGCCTGACCGATCTCTACACCGCCGACGAGGCCTTCGTCACCGGCACCATGGGCGGCCTGACCCCGGTGCTGGAGATCGACGGACGTCCGATCGGCGCCGGCGACCCCGGCCCGCTCACCGCCCGCCTCCGGGCCGCCTACGCCGACCTCACCGCCACCGAGGGCACCGTCGTCGTCTGAGGTGCCCGGGGTACCCCGCGCCCTGAGCCTGTCGAAGGGCGCACCAACGTGCCCTGAGCCCCCCACCCACGTGTCCCGAGCCGCCTCCACCACGGGCCCTGAGCCTGTCGAAGGGCGGCCCGACGTGCCCTGAGCCGTCTCCATGACGTGTCCTGAGCCTGTCGAGTGGCGTGCCAACGTGCCCTGAGCCGCCTCCACTACGTGCCCTGAGCCTGTCGAAGGGCAGCACCGGCGCCCGTCCACGGCCCGCACCGACTCCGGAGCCCCGTCCACAGCCCCGCGCCACCGGGACCGATCCTGTCGGACCGCCCGGGCAGGATGGGGACATGCCAGCCAGCACCGCCCTGACCCCGGCCGAGCACCTCGCGGCGACCATCCGCGCGGTGGCCGGTCCCGAGGCCACGCCGCGCGCCGACCAGGTGGCCGCGGTCGAGGCCCTGGTCACCGACCGGCGCCGGGTGCTCGTCGTCCAGGCCACCGGGTGGGGCAAGTCGGCGGTCTACTGGGGCGCCACCGCGGCGTTCCGCGCGGCCGGCGCCGGACCGACCCTGGTGGTCTCGCCGCTGCTCGCGCTGATGCGTGACCAGATCGCCGCCGCGCAGCGAGCCGGGCTCCGCGCCGCGACCATCAACTCCACCAACCTCGACGAGTGGGACTCCGTCTTCGCCTCGATCGCCGACGGCTCGCTCGACGTCCTGCTGATCTCCCCCGAGCGGCTGGCCAACCCCAACTTCGCCGACCGGCTCCCGCGGCTGCTCGGCTCGACCGGCCTGCTGGTGATCGACGAGGCCCACTGCGTCAGCGACTGGGGCTTCGACTTCCGTCCCGACTACCAGCGGCTCACCCGCACGCTGCTCCAGCTCGGCGACGACACCCCGGTGCTGGCGACCACCGCGACCGCCAACGAACGCGTCACCGCCGACGTCGCACGCCAGTTCGGGGACGACACCCTGACCCTCCGCGGCTCGCTGGCCCGGTCCTCGCTGCGGCTCGCCGTCGTGCCGCAGCTGACCCCGCTCGAGCGGTACGCCTGGGTCGCCGACGCCCTGCACCAGCTCGCGGGCTCGGGCATCGTCTACGTCCTCACGGTCGCCGAGACCGAGCGCGTCGCCGGCTTCCTCCGCGAGCAGGGGCTCGACGTCGCGGCCTATTCGGGCCAGACCGAGAACCGCGAGGAGCTCGAGGACCGGCTGCGACGCAACGAGGTCAAGGCCCTGGTGGCCACCTCGGCGCTCGGCATGGGCTACGACAAACCGGATCTCGCGTTCTGCGTGCACCTCGGGTCGCCCGCCTCGCCGGTCGCCTACTACCAGCAGGTCGGCCGGGCCGGGCGGGCGCTCGACGACGCCACCGCCGTGCTGGTGCCCTCCGAGTCCGACGAGCGGATCTGGGACTACTTCGCCACCGCGGGCATCCCCGACGACGACCAGGTGGAACGGATCCTCGACGCGCTCCGCGACGGCCCGCGCACGGTCGCCGATCTCGAGAGCGCGACCGGGCTCCGCCGGACCCGGCTCGACGGGCTGCTCAAGCTGCTGGCCGTCGACGACGTGGTGGCCCGCGAACGCAGCACCTGGGTGGCCACCGGCAAGAAGTGGTTCTACGACACCGCCAAGTGGGACGCGCTCAAGAAGGTCCGCGCCGACGAGGCCGACCTCATGCGTCGCTACGCGCACGGCGAGGGCTGCCTGATGCAGTTCCTCCAGCAGGCGCTCGACGATCCCGATCCGCAGCCCTGCGGACGGTGTTCGGTGTGCGACGGACGGCTGCCCGCGCCCGGCGCCGCGCCGGCCGCGGAGACGGTGGCGGCGGCCCAGCGGTTCTTCCGCGGTCAGGAGGTCCGGGTCGAGCCCCGCAAGCTGTGGCCGACCGGGACCCCGGGCCACAAGGGCAAGCTGAAGGTCGTCACCGAGGGGCGCGCGCTCGCGTTCGCCGACGACCCGGCCTGGCAGGAGGTGTTGACCACCCTCTGGCGCCGGGACGCCGAGGCGCCGCCGGCCGTGCTCGACGGCATGGTCGAGGTGCTCAAGCGCTGGTCGCGCACCTGGTTCCGGCCGACGGCGATCGTCCCGATGCCGTCGCGGCGCTATCCGACCCTGATCCGCTCGGTCGCCGACCACCTCGGGCGGGTCGGTCGGCTGCCCGTGGTCGAGGCGCTCGAGGTCAGCGGTCGACGCCCCGCCGAGAACGCCTCGTCGATCACCCGGGTGACGGACCTGCTGGCCACCACCCGCGTCCGTGACAGCATCCAGCTCGACGGGCCGGTCCTGCTGGTCGACGACACCATCCGGTCCCGGTGGACCTCGACCGTCGCCGCCGAGCTGCTCGGCACGGTGGGCGCCCAGGCGGTGCTGCCTCTGTCCATCCACCAACTGCCCTGATCAGGAGGCGCCTGACGATCGACAGCGCCAAGCGGTGACGTCCGTCATCGCGCCGGACCTCCCTCGCGGGCGACAGTGATCGAGTCATCGATCCTGGAGGGGGACGAGCATGAGCATGAACGTACGCAGTGGAGTGGTCGGCGGCCTGCTCTCCGCCGTCATCTGGATGATGATCGCCACCGCGGTCGGTCTGGGCAGAGCACCGGTGATCGTCGGCGGCCTGCTGTGCCTCGTCGGTACCGGAGCGATCACCATCGCGATCGCCACCATGGTCGGTCGCCGCGTCGCCGCGGGTCGTTCCTGAGCGTTGAACCATTGATCCGGTGTCCTGCGCCGGGTGCGGGAACGCCAGCACGGCGCCCTGAGCCTGTCGAAGGGCTGGCGATTGGGTGCGCGCGCTTCGACAGGCTCGGCGCACGGATCGGGCAACGGACCCACGGTGCCCAGCGCGCGGGTGCGGGACGGACTCACGGTGCCCTGAGCTCGTCAAAGGGCTTGGAGCGAGGGTGCGCGGCTCCTGCGCTTCGACAAGCTCAGCGCTCGGGTCCAACGGTGCCCTGAGCCTGTCGAAGGGCTTGGAGCGAGGGTGCGCGGCTCCTGCGCTTCCGCAGGCTCAGCGCACGGTCAAGCGGGCTGACCCTGCGTGCCGCGCAGCGCCTCCACCACCGCGGCGAGCCGGTCGAGATCGCCGGGCTCGACGAGGTCCGGCAGCGCGCAGAACACCGTGCTGACGCCCAGGTCGGCCAGCCTCCGGTAGCGCTCGGCCGTCTGTTCCGGTGTCCCCGCGTGGTGGCGGGCGGCGAAGGTGGTCGCGGGCGTCCGGCCACGGAGCCGTTCCACCCGGTGGGCAGCGTCCTCGCGGTCGGTCCCAACGACCGGGAGGTCGAGCACGGTGATCGCGACGTCCGCCGGGTCACGTCCGGCGACCACACAGTGATCGCGGAGGATCGCGATCTTGTACGCGAGCAGGTCAGGATCGCTCGGCAGGTTGCAGGCGTCGCCGAGCCGGGCGGCGATCTGCAGGGTCCGGCGTTCGCCCGAGCCACCGACCACGATCGGCAGGCGTCCGACCGGTCGCGGATAGCTGACCGTCTCGGGCAGGTCGACCCGGCCGCTGCGGTGCGGCTTGGTTCCCGGCGACCACAGCGCGCGGATCAGCTCGATCCCGCTCTCGAGCGCGTCGAGCCGCTCCCGCGCCGGAGGGAAGGGCAGCCCGAAACCGGCGTGCTCGCGGTCCCACCAGCCGGCACCCAAGCCGAGGAAGGCGCGTCCGTCACTCAGGGCGTCCAGCGTGGCGGCCGCCTTGGCGGTGACCCCGGGCGGACGGAAGGTGACCGGCGAGACCAGCGTGCCGAGCCGCAGGGAGGTGTCGAGCCCGGCCAGCAGACCCAGCGTGACCCACGGCTCGGGGATCGGCTCCCAGACCCGGCCGACCTGCGGGATCTGGATCAGGTGATCCATCAGCGCGATCCCGGTGATCCCGACCCGGTCGGCCTCGCGAGCGATCCCGGTCAGCCACCGCACCGGGTCCTCGCCCCAGGGAAAGCGCGACAGCTGCAGGACGACCTCCAGGCTCGCCGCCGACGCGACCGGCGTGCCGTCCGAACGGCCGCTCACCGCCTGGGCGCTGACTGGCGCCGCGGCCGCCGTCCCGCTCGGCCCGGTGCCCGACCGTGGCCGTGCCGCGGCGGCCACCCCGGCCGTCGGGTCGGCGGGCGGGGTCGCGGGCTCCGCCGGCGGCGCCACGGACTCGACCCGGGCCCAGGGCTCGTCGTCGAGCTCGGCGACCGTCTCGCGCAGGCCGCGGAGCTGCGCGGCGAGCACGGCAGCCGGTACCGGCCGGGCGCGCTCGCGGTTCCGGGACCGGCAGAGCGCCGCCGGAGTGTCGAACAGCACCGCGACCGCGGGCAGCCCGGCCGCCTCCGCGGTCTCGCGCCAGCGGCGGCGCCGAGCCCGGTCGGTTCCCAGGGTGTCGACCACCACCGTGAGCCCGCGACGGAGCCGGGCCTCGACGATCCGGTCGAGCAGGTCGAAGGCGTCCCGGGTGGCGTCGAGGTCGTTCTCGCCGCTGCCCACGACCGCCCGCAGCGCGTCGGAACCGACGATCTCGACCTCGCGGTAGTGCGCACGGGCCCAGGTGGTCTTGCCCGACCCGGACGCCCCGATCAGGACGAGCAGGGCCGGATCGGGGAGCGGGTCGGCCATCGCCGCAGTCTGGCAGGCCCGCTCCGCGTCCCGAGGTCACCCCTGACGCCCCACCCGCCCCCACACCCGCGCTCACCCGCGCTCACCCGCCGAGGAGCGCGACTGCCTACCCTGCAGCGGTGACCGACTTCGCCGCGACCGCCGCCGATCTCGACGCCGCGGACCCGCTGGGCCACTGGCCGGGACGCTTCGTCCCCGCTGGCGACGACCTGGTGGCCTACCTCGACGGCAACTCGCTCGGCCGCCCGCCCCGCGACCTGCCGGCTGCGCTCGACGCCTTCGTCCGCGGGCCCTGGGCCGACCGGCTGATCCGGGGCTGGAGCGAGGGTGACGAGCCGTGGATGGACTGGCCGCTGCTGGTCGGTGACGAGCTGGCCGCTGCGGCGCTCGGTGCGGCCGCCGGGCAGACGATCATCGCCGACTCGACCTCGGTGCTGATCTACAAGCTGGCCCGCGCCGCGCTGTCGCTGAGCGGGCCGGAGCGCGACGAGATCGTGCTCGACGCCCACAACTTCCCGACCGACCGCTACCTGCTCGAGGGGATCGCCGCGGAGACCGGCCGGGTCCTCCGCTGGATCGAGACCGACCCGGAGCTCGGGGTCACGCCCGAGCTCGTCGCCGAGGTGGTCGGGGAGCGGACCGCGCTGGTGCTGGCCAGCCACGTCGCCTACCGCTCCGGCTACCTGGCCGAGGCGGCGGCGATCACCGCTGTCGCCCACGACGCCGGCGCCCCGGTGCTCTGGGACTGCAGCCACTCGGTCGGCTCGGTCCCGATCATGCTCGACGCCTGGGAGGTCGACTTCGCGGTCGGCTGCGGCTACAAGTACCTCAACGGCGGTCCGGGTGCCCCCGCCTTCGGCTACGTGGCCGCGCGCCACCATGATCACGCCCGGCAGCCGCTGCAGGGCTGGATGGGGCACGCGGAGCCCTTCGTGATGGGCCCGGGCTACCGGCCGGCCGCCGGGATCCGCGGCTTCGTCACCGGCACTCCGCCGATCCTCGCGATGGTGCCGCTCCGGCTGGGGATCGGTGACGTCGCCGAGGCGGGCATCGAGGCGGTCCGCACCAAGTCGCTGGCGCTGACCGACTTCGCCCTGAGCATGATCGACGAGCTGCTGGTGCCTCGCGGCGTCCGGCTCGGCTCGCCGCGCGACCATGATCATCGCGGTGGCCACCTGACGATCAGCCGCACCGGCTTCGAGGAGCTGACCCCGCGCCTGTGGGCGCGCGGGGTGATCCCGGACTTCCGGCGCCCGGACGGCATCCGGCTCGGGCTCTCGCCGCTGACCACGCGCTTCGCCGAGGTCGCCCGGGCGATCGAGGTGGTGGTCGAGGAGCTCGACCGGGTCTGACCGTCGGGGACTTCCTCCAGCGGGTGGACTAGCGTGGCCGACCGTGCCCGGTTACACGATGTCGGTGACGGTCGACGACGGGCCGGAGGCCCCGCTCAGCGCACGGCCCCGGTCGGGGCTGTTCACGGCGACCCCGTGGCGGTACGCGCTCGGGTCCGACCCGGCCGGTCAGGCGGACGGGGCCCCGCTGCGGGAGCCGCTGACCGCGCTCGACGTGACGATCGAGCCGCGGAGCACCCTGCAGTACGCCGTCTACGCCGAGTTCGGCGGGAACGACCGCGACCCGCACGGCGGCTGGGGTGCCACCGCGGTCGCCGTCGACCTGGTCCTCGACGACGGGAGCCGGCTGTCCGAGCACGGTCTGGCCGACCACCACGGCGTGGTCGCCGAGATCGGCGCGCAGACCGCGTCCAAGACCGTCTGCGCCGACCAGTGGACGCTCAAGCGGGTCGACCTGACCGCGCTGGCCGGGCGACGGGTGGTCGCCGCCGAGGTCGTCCTCGACCCGGCGCTGTCCGCGTCCGACGACCGCCCGGCGGTCGGCTGGATCGACGGGCTCGCCGTCGAGGTCGCCGCGCCGGCTCCGGAGCGCAGCCCCGCCGAGTGGGTGCTGACCACCCGCGGCACCCACGCCAGCGGCCGCTTCTCCCGCGGCAACAACGCTCCGCTGACCACCGTCCCGCACGGGGCCGCGTTCGCGATCCCGGTCACCGACGCCGGCACCAACCGCTGGCCGTACGCGTGGAGCGAGCACGACGTCGCCCCCGGGCTGTCCGCGCTGCAGGGGTTCGCGGTCAGCCACATCGCCAGCCCGTGGATGGCCGACCGCAGCGTCGTCCAGCTCGCCCCCGGCGGGGCCGAGCCCGCGCTCGACCGGGGGGCCCGGGCCCGGACGTTCCGGCACGCCGACGAGACCGCGCACCCGCACCTCTACCGGGTGGCGTTCACCGACGGCAGCACCGCCGAGCTGACCACCACCAGTCACGTCCTGGTGCTGCGGCTGCGGCAGCCCGACGGGGCCACGGTGATCGCCGACGGCATCGACGACCACGGCGAGCTGAGCTGGGACACCGACGCGCAGGGCCGCGGGGTGCTGACCGGCTGGACCGACGGGCCGTGGGCGCGCGGCGAGGAGCAATTGCGGATGTTCGTCTGGGCCCGGACCGACGGGCCGGTCAGTGAGCACGGCCGGTTCCCCGGCTCCGACCGTCCCGGCATGGGCTGCTGGGTGCGACCGAGCAGCGGCACCGTGACGATCGCCCTCGGCACCTCGTTCGTGTCCGTCGACCAGGCCCGGCGCAACGTCGAGCTCGAGGTCGGCGAGGCCGGCTTCGACACCGTCGCGGACCGGTCGAAGCAGGCCTGGGACGCACTGCTCGGCCGGGTGCGGGTCGAGGGGGCCACCGAGGACCAGCAGACCAGCCTCTACTCCAACCTCTACCGCCTCTTCAGCTATCCCAACGACGCCGCCGAGAACACCGGCAGCGCCGACGCACCGCGGCCGCAGTACGCCAGTTTCCTGTCCCCGTTGCGATCCGCGCACACCACCGAGCACACCGGCGCGGTGATCATGGACGGCGAGATCGCGGTGAACAACGGCTTCTGGGACACCTACCGGACCGCCTGGCCGCTGCTCGCGCTGCTGGCGCCCACCCGCACCGCCGCGCTGGCCGACGGGTTCGTCCAGCACTACCGCGACTCCGGGTGGACGCCGCGCTGGTCGGCCCCCGGCTACTGCGACTGCATGGTGGGGACCAGCTCCGACATCGTCTTCGCCGACGTCCTCGCCGCCGGGGTCGACGGTTTCGACCTGTGGGATGCCTTCGACTCCGCGCTCCGCAACGCGACCGTGCCGGCCACCGACCCGCACGTCGGCCGCAAGGGCCTCGACGTCGGCGTGTTCACCGGGGTCACCGACACCGACACCGACGAGGGCCTGTCCTGGTCGATGGACAACGCGCTCAACGACTACGGCGTGAGCCGGCTCGCGTCGGCGCTGCTCGAGCGCGAGCCGGACCACCCGCGGGCCGCCGAGCTGGCCGCCTGCGCGGTCTACTTCGACGGTCGCGCCCGGCACTACGCGAACCACTTCGACCCGGCCACCCGGTTCTTCGCCGGGGTCCGTCCCGACGGCGGCTTCCGGTTCAGCGCCGACGCGTTCGACCCGCGCGAGTGGGGCGGCGACTACACCGAGACCAACGCCTGGGGGATGCGGTTCACCGTGCCGCACGACGGCGAGGGGCTGGCCGCGTTGTTCGGCGGCCGCGCGGGACTCGAGACCGCCCTCGACGAGTTCTTCGCCGAGCCCGAGACCGGCAGCCCCCGGTTCAAGGGCAGTTACGGGCACGCCATCCACGAGATGACCGAGGCCCGCAACGTACGGATGGGGATGCTCGGGCTCTCCAACCAGCCGGCGCACCACATCCCGTTCATGTACCTGTACGCGCAGGCGCCGGCCAAGGCGCAGCGGGTGCTGCGCGAGTGCGTCGACCGGTTGTTCCTCGGTTCCGAGCTCGGGCAGGGCTACCCGGGCGACGAGGACAACGGCGAGATGTCGGCCTGGTGGGTCTTCGCCGCCCTGGGTCTCTATCCGTTGGTCCCGGGGTCGGGGCGCTACGTGATCACCGCGCCGCGGTTCGACCGCACCGTGATCACCCTCGAGGACGGCGCGGAGCTGGTGATCGAGGCGCACCGCGACGACCCGGCGGCCTGCTACGTCCACGCGGTGCGGGTGGACGGCGAGAGCTGGGCCCAGACCTCGATCGACATCGCCCGGCTCCGGCGGGGCGCCCGGATCGAGGTCGACCTCGGCACCGAGCCCGGGGCGTGGGGCACCGGAGCCGACGCCGTGCCGCCGTCGCTGACCCCGGCCGGTGAGCGACCGCGCCCCTGGCGCGACCTGACCCGGGGCGCGACGCTGCCCGGCGAGACGGCGGCCCTGGTCGCCGACCGGAGCGACGTGCCGGTGGCGGTCGATTCGGGCTGGTCGGTCGTGCTGCCGGGTGATGCGGGCGCGCCGGTCGAGATCTACACCGTGACGGCCTCGACCGACACCGCGGTGACCGGGTGGCGGCTCGAGGCCTCCGACGGCGACGACTGGCGCACGGTCGACGAGCGGACCGAGGAGGCGTTCGTCTGGGACCGGCAGACCCGGCCGTTCCTGCTCGACCCGCCGGTCGCCGCCGAGCGGTTCCGGTTCACCGCGCTGCGGGGCGGTGCGCTCGCGCAGCTGGAGCTGCTCACCCGCTGAGGCTCGTGCCGAAGGTCCTGTGCGCTGAGCTGGTCGGGGTCCCCTTCGACAGGCTCAGGGAACGGATGGGCTCAGAGCGCGGGGGGAGCACGTGCGCTGAGCTTGTCGAAGCGCGTTCCTTCGCACCAGAGGCCCTTCGACAAACTCAGGGCACGGGAGGGTTGGCTCAGCGCACCGTGGGAGCACGTGCGCTGAGCTTGTCGAAGCGCTCCTCCTTCGCACCAGAGGCCCTTCGACAGGCTCAGGGCGCGGGAGGGGGTCAGGGCGCGTGGGAGCACGTGCGCTGAGCTTGTCGAAGCGCGCTCCTTCGCGCCGGAGGCCCTTCGACAGGCTCAGGGCACGGGGCTTGACTCAGGGCGCGGACCCAGCGGTCAGATGACGCCGGTCCAGAGGTCGCGTTCGGGGTGGTCGGCCACGGCGTCGACCCCGAGCGGCTGCGGGCCGGCGAGGTCGGTGGAGGCGGGCCAGCCGGGGTCGCCGTCCCGGGCGAACCCGACCCAGCGGGCATGGACGTCGGCGGCCAGCGCGCGGGTCGGTGTGTCGTCGCGGACGCCGAGGTCGCCGTAGTCGACCCGGCCGACGCCGTCGAAGACGAACGGCAGCTCGATGCCGTGGCAGGCCCCGAGCGCGCCGCCGCGGGCGGGTGAGCGCCAGCCGAACTCGTACCACCAGACCCGGCCGGCGCGGGCCAGCTGGGCCTCGGCCATCCGCAGAGTCGGGACGGCGAAGACCCGGTCGGTGCCGATGGCGGCGAACAGCTCGTTCGGCGTGCTCGCCCGACCGGCCTCGCGGTAGCCGGCGATCAGCGCGTCGGGCT
The DNA here is from genome assembly GCF_014137855.1 of Microlunatus kandeliicorticis. Taxonomy (GTDB): domain Bacteria; phylum Actinomycetota; class Actinomycetes; order Propionibacteriales; family Propionibacteriaceae; genus Microlunatus; species Microlunatus kandeliicorticis. Next base: position 534,038 of record NZ_JACGWT010000003.1, on the reverse strand, counting down.
CCGGGTGCAGCCGGGCCACCACCGCGCGGAGCGCGGCGTCGTCGGGCACGCCGGCGCCGAGCAGCACCGTGTAGAGGTTGAGCTCCTCGGTGTTGCTGCCCACCAGCAGGTCGACGTCGGGGCCGGACCCGGCTGTGATCATCGCCGCCGGGGTGTCGGTCAGCAGCTCGTCGTCGATCACCGGACCGAAGGGCGACAACCGCATGGTCGGGTCGGTCGCGCCACCGACCGCGAGGTCGATCCCGGCCAGCACGCACTGGGTCAGCGTCGCGGCCAGCACGTCGTCGGACACCGCGGCGAACCCGGTCACGGTCGGCTCCGCGCCGAGCCGCTCGGCCACCAGTCGCGACGCGACGGCGGCCTGCTCGACGCTCAGCCCGTGGCTGCCGCCGCTCTGGCTGATCACCCGGCCGAACAGTCCCGGCGGGGCGGCCGCGGCGAGGGCGCAGACGCTGATCGACCCGGCCGACTCACCGAAGATCGTCACCCGCTCCGGGTCGCCGCCGAACGCGGCGGCGTGCTCGCGCACCCAGCGCAGCGCCGCCAGCTGGTCGAGCAACCCGCGGTTGTCCGGTGCCCCGGGCAGGTGGGCGAACCCGGGCACCCCGAGCCGGTAGTTGATCGTGACGGCGACCAGCCCGGACCGGGCGAAGGCCTGCGCGTCGTAGGCGGGCGCCGAGCCGGACCCGCCGGTGAACGCCCCGCCGTGGACGTAGACGATCACCGGCCGGGGCTCACCGCCGTCGAGCGCCGCGAACGGGGTCCAGACGTTGAGGGCGAGGTAGTCCTCGCCGACCGGTTCGGCGGGCGCGCCGATGCACCGCAGGTCGAACGGCGCCCCGTCCACCCGGAACTGCGGCGCGCTCGGTCCGAACGCCCGGGCGTCCCGCGGACCCGACCAGGTCGGCGGCGCCGGGTGCGCGAACCGCAGGGCGCCCACCGGCGGGGCCGCGTACGGGATGCCGCCGAAGAACGCAAGCGGCTCGTCGCCGTCCGGGGTCTCGATCCGGCGTCCGGTCAGCACCCCCTCGTCGAGCTCGACCGTCGGGTCGCCCGCCGCCGTCTGCCGTCCGCTCACACGATCGCCTTCCCCGGGTTGAGGATCCCGTGCGGATCCAGCGCCTGCTTGACCGCCCGCTGCATCGCCTGCACCGCGGGGCTCTGCTCGCGCGCCAGCCCGGGCAGCTTGAGCAGGCCGACGCCGTGCTCGCCGCTCACCGTGCCGCCGAGCTCGAGACAGCCGTCGATGATCTCGGCGAACGCCGCCTGCGCCCGGTTCCGGGCGGCCTCGTCACCGGCGGGCGTGATCAACAACGGGTGCAGGTTGCCGTCACCGGCGTGGGCGATGTTGGCCACCACGGTGTGGTGCCGGGCCGCGATCGCGGTGATCCGGGTCAGCATCTCGGGCACCGCGCCCACCGGGACGCAGACGTCCTCGGTGAGCACCGGGCCGAGGCGTTCGAGCGCCGGGTAGGCCAACCGTCGGGCCGCGAACAGGGCGTCCGCCTCCTCGGCGTCGGCCGACCGTGCCGCCCAGCTCGCGCCGCCGCGCTCGAAGCAGCCGACCAGTGCGTCCGCCTCGGCCTCGCCCGCGGCGCCCGGGGCGTCCACCCGGCCCAGCAGCAGCACCTCGGCCTCGGCGGTCAGACCCATGTTCTTCCAGGCGTCGACGGCCTCCAGGCAGCGGCGGTCGACCAGCTCGAGCGCGGACGGGGTGACACCGGCCCGGCCGACCTCGGCCACCGCAGCCCCGGCCGCGGTCACCGAGTCGAAGTAGCCGACCACGGTGTGCTCGGGCGCCCGCGCCGGCCGGAGCCGGACGGTGACCTCGGTGACCACGCCGAGGGTGCCCTCGGCGCCCACCAGCAGCGAGCACAGGTCGTAGCCGGCGACCCCCTTCGCGGTGGTCCGGCCCACCCGGACCAGCTCGCCGAGACCGTTGACCAGCTCGAGGGCGAGCACGTAGTCGCGGGTGACGCCGTACTTCACGCAGCAGACGCCGCCGGCGTTGGTGGCCACGTTGCCGCCGATCGTCGACCAGGGCGAGCTCGCCGGGTCCGGGGGATACCAGAGGCCCTGCTCGGCGCACGCGGCCCGCAGCCGGTCGTTGACCACGCCGGGCTGGACGACGGCGAGCCGCTCGGCCGGGTCGATCCGGAGGATGGCGTCCATCGCGTCGAAGGCGACGACCACGCTGCCTGCGGTCGCGTTCGCGGCACCGGACAGCCCGGTGCCCGCCCCGCGCGGGACCACCGGCGTCCCGGTGGCCAGGCACGCCCGGACCACCGCCTGCACCTGCGCGGCGTCGCGCGGCCGCACCACCGCGGCCGCCGGCTGCCAGGGTGCCCACTCGGCGTCGTCGTGGCTGTAGCCGGCGATCACGTCGGGGTCGGTGACCAGCACCTCGGCCGGGAGCACCCGGCGCAGGTCGTCGACGACGGTGGCGCTCACCGGGTCAGTGTGCCCCGGCGGGGACCACCCGGTCGGCGCGGGTCGCTACCGTGCCGGTGTGAGCGACACGGGTGCGAACCAGGACGACGAGCCGATCAGCAGCGAGCACCGGCCCGTCGCCTGCTGGCTCACCGACATGGACGGGGTGCTGGTCCACGAGCAGCGCGCCATCCCCGGGGCGGCCGAGTTCATCGCCGCTCTGCAGCGCTCGGGGCTCCGGTTCCTGGTGCTGACCAACAACTCGATCTTCACCGCGCGCGACCTGCGCGCCCGGCTGCTGGCCAGCGGGATCGACGTCCCGGAGGACTGCATCTGGACGTCCGCGCTGGCCACCGCGCAGTTCCTGGCCGAGCAGAGCCCCGGCGCCTCGGTGTACGTGATCGGCGAGACCGGACTGACCACCGCGCTGCACGAGGCGGGGTTCGTGATGACCGAGACCGACCCCGACTACGTGGTGCTCGGCGAGACCCGCACCTACTCCTTCGAGGCCATCACCAAGGCGATCCGCTACCTCGAGCGCGGTTCGCGGTTCATCGCCACCAACCCCGACGCGACCGGCCCGTCGGCCGAGGGGTCGCTGCCGGCCACCGGGTCGGTGGCCGCGCTGATCACCCGGGCCACCGGGCTCGAGCCCTACTACGTCGGCAAGCCGAACCCGCTGATGATGCGATCGGCGCTCAACCGGATCCACGCGCACTCCGAGACCACGGTGATGGTGGGGGACCGGATGGACACCGACGTGATCGCCGGGATCGAAGCGGGGCTGCGGACGTTCCTGGTGCTGACCGGGTCGACCTCGGTGGAGCGGATCAGCCGGTTCCCCTACCGCCCCAGCCAGATCGTCGACTCGGTGGCCGACCTGGTCGACCTGGTCGAGCGCTGGGCGCCGTCCTGAGCCTGCCGAAGGGCGCCGTCCTGAGCACGTCGAAGGGCGCCGTGCTGGTCAGTGCTTGAAGTCGGGGACGTCGATCTGCTTGATCTTGCCGTCCTCGAGGTGCCGGATGGTGAAGCCTCCGGTGGGCTGGGTGTCCGAGCGGGCCTCACGGATCCGGTCGTCGGCGGGCTTGCCGGTGCGCGGTGCGCCCGGCTGCTGCGACGGCGTCTTCCCGGCCGGGGTGGTGCTGCTCTTCTCGGAGGACCGGGGCTCGCCCGCGCTCGGGCTGGCCGGCCCGGAGCAGGCAGCCAGCAGCCCAGCCGCGACCAGCACCGCCACCGCGCCGATCACCGGCGTCCTCGTCCTCATGTCCACAGGGTACGGCGGGACGTCAAGACGTCCGGGTCAGCGAAGCCGGTCCACGGTGGCCTGGTAACCACCCAGCTGGCGCGGGTTGGGCACCGGTGTCGGCCACTGGTCGACCGGCCAGCCGGCCTGCGGATCCTCCATCCGGAAGGTCCAGGTGCGTACCGGTGCGGGCTCTGTGACCGCCGCGACCGTCGGCGCGGTGATCCGGTGCACCGGGATGTCGCGGAGCACCGGCAGGCCCGGGAAGGCGATGTCGACGGTGCGGGCGCCGCGGGGCAGCGCCGGCAGGTCGGTCACCACCGTCGCGGTCGTGCCGGCCCGGACCAGCCCCTTGGTCCACAGCCGCAGGTCGGTGCACAGGCACTCCTGCTGGTGGAGTCCGGACAGGTCGGTGGTCAGGCTCCGGGCGACCAGCGGCGAGCGCCGGCGGCCGTCGACGGCGACCACCGACGGGGCGCTGGCGTACCCACCGGCGTAGCCGTAGCGCTGGTCGTGGTCGGTCGCCACCAGCGGCGGCACCGTGATCCCGGTGATCTCGTTCCCGTCGCTGCGGCTCTCGATCGTCCACGAGACCGAGGTGGTGCCCGGGCCGGCGAGGACCGACACCACACCGAGCCGGAGCCGTTGGCCCGGTGGGGAGGGGTAGGCGAAGTCGGGGGTGCGGACCACCGGTCCGGCGGGGGTGCCCGGTCGGGCCAGTGCGGCCGCGGCCGTGGCGTCGGTCCCGAACGGCGCCTCGCCCTCGGGGGTGACCGGGACGTCGGGGAACACCGGCAGCGTGGTGATGTCGACGTCGACCCGGTCGACGCCGCGGGGCAGCGCCGGGAAAGCGGCCTGGAGCAGCGTGGTCACCCCGAACCGGAGCACCCGCTGCACCACCCACGGTGGCGTGCACAGACAGTGCTGCTGGCTGCCCTGGCCGACGGCGGTGAGCGGGCGGAGCGCGGCGTCGTGGCTTCGGTCGAGCAGCACCACGTTGAGGTTGCCCTCGCTGAACCGGGTCAGGCCGAGGTCGGGGACGTCGGGCAGCACGGCGCCGACGCGGTCGCCGGGTCCGGTCAGCGGGGTGACCGACCAGTCGAGGACGGTGGCGGCGACCACCCGGCGGACGGCGTGGACGGCGATCCGGTAGCGGGTCCCCGTCCCGTCGGCGCTGGCCCAGACCCACGCGCCGAGGACGGGCAACCGCGGGTTGTCGCTCGGCGTCCAGACCGCGGTCGGCGTCGGGGTCGGGTCGATGGGTCCGGGCGCCGGGGTGCGGAACAGCCCGGGCTCCTGGCTCGACCAGCTGCAGCCCGCGGGCAGCAGCGCCACCACCAGACTCACCAGCAGCGCGACAGGGGCGCCGAGGAGCGTGCGCAGGCCACCCGCTCGTCCCGCCGACGGGGAGAGACGCCGGGACCGGAGAACGACCGGCTCGACGACGGGCCGGCGCCGGGTGCGCACCCGGTCAATCTAGAACCGGCGTGCAGGCCCCGGGCACGATCCGACGCCGACCGGCGGTGTTCAGTGCCGCTCGGAGGCTCGGTGGCCGCTCGGCGCTGCTCAGCGCTGCTCGTCACCGACGTGCCGAGGCACCAGCAGCACGGCCACCACCATCAGCACCGCGATCACGGCACTGCCGACGTAGACGTCGTGCACCGCGCTCTCGAGCGCCGCCACCGGGACGCCGGTCGCCGACCCGGAGTGCGCGACCACCGTCCCGCTGCCCCCGGCCCGGGCGATGGTGGCGTTGGCGATCGCGCCGAACACGGCGATGCCGACAGCGCTGCCCATCGACCGGGCGAACATGTTGGTCCCGGTCACCACGCCGCGACTGCGCCAGTCGACGGTGGACTGGGCGGCGACCAGGGTGGGGCTGGCCACCAGCCCCATGCCGAGTCCGATCACGAAGCAGGTGGCGCCGACCTGGAACACCGAGCTGGTCCGGTCGAGCAGCAACAGCAGCGCGGTGCCGACCACCACCAGCACCGACCCGATCAGCGCGGTGTTGCGGAAGCCGATCCGCAGATACAGCCGACCGGCCTGCGAGGCGGCGATCGGCCAGCCGAGGCTGAGCGCGGCCACCGCGAAGCCGGCGATCAGCGCGTTGGCGCCCAGCACGTTCTGCACGAACAGCGGGATGTAGGAGGTCAGACCGATCAGCAGCATGCCGACGGTCAGGCTGGTCAGGTTGGTGCCGTTGAGGATCCGTCGGCGGAACACCCAGCCCGGCAGGATCGGCTCGGCGGCACGGCGCTCGTTGAGTCCGAAGCCGACCAGCAGCACCACACCGACCGCGAAGACCGCGATGCTGACCGGCGACGTCCAGCTCCAGACCACGCCGCCCTCGAGCAGGCCGAGGATCAGCAGGCTGGCCCCGACGGTGAGCAGGGCGGAGCCGGCGAAGTCGATCCGGTGCTTGCTCGGGGTCACCTCCTCGCGGAAGCGGCGGGCGAGCAGCCAGGCCGCGACCGCGCCGACCGGGACGTTGACGAAGAAGATCCAGCGCCAGCTGAGGAAGTCGCTGAACACGCCACCGAGGGTCGGGCCGATCACCGAGGCGACGCCCCAGACGCTGGCCACGTAACCCTGGACGGTGGCTCGCTCGGCCACCGAGTAGAGGTCGCCGATGATCGTCATGCTGATCGGCTGGACCGCGCCGGCCCCCAGGCCCTGCACGGCGCGGAAGGCGATCAGCGCGCCCATGTTCCAGGCCACCCCGCAGAGCACCGAACCGAGCACGAACAGCCCGACACCGATCAGCATGATCGGCTTGCGGCCGAACTGGTCGCTGAGCTTGCCGTAGATCGGCACCGAGACGGCCTGGGCCAGCAGGTAGACCGAGAACAACCAGGGGAACTGGGCGAAGCCGCCGAGCTGGCGGACGATCGAGGGGACCGCCGTGGAGAGGATGGTCGCGTCTATGGCCACCAGGGCCACGCTCATCATCACCGAGAGCAGCACCGGCCCCCGCTCGGAGCGCAAGCCGACGTCGCGTCGGCTGACCTTCGCCGGGGTCACCTGCTGCTGGGCCACGGACTGAGCCAACCACCCGGAGCCGACAATATTCCCGGGCTGTGCTTCCGGGCGCGGTCCGACCGCCGCTCGCAGCCCGTCCCCCCTTTGCACTCGGTGGGGTCGAGTGCTAAAACTGACTTAGCACTCGGGCTGCCCGAGTGCCACCACCCACCGGTGAGAGCGCCGGGCCCACGGGCCCGGCATCGTCCGTCGCGGGCACCGTCGGGGTGGCGCTGCACCTGACCAAGCCAACGGCGGCTCGATGCCGCCGACCGACGCGGGAGGACTCGCGGAGCACAATGCCGAAACTCATTGAATTCAACACCGAGGCACGGCGCGGCCTCGAGCGGGGCATGAACCAGCTCGCCGACGCGGTCAAGGTGACCCTCGGCCCGAAGGGCCGCAACGTCGTGCTCGAGAAGAAGTGGGGCGCCCCCACCATCACCAACGACGGCGTCTCCATCGCCAAGGAGATCGAGCTCGAGGAGCCGTACGAGAAGATCGGCGCCGAGCTCGTCAAGGAGGTCGCCAAGAAGACCGACGACGTCGCGGGCGACGGCACCACCACCGCCACCGTGCTGGCCCAGGCGCTGGTCCGCGAGGGCCTGCGCAACGTGGCCGCCGGGGCGAACCCGATGGGCCTGAAGCGCGGCATCGAGAAGGCCGTGGCCGCGATCAGCGACAAACTGATCGCCAGCGCCACCGAGGTCGAGACCAAGGAGCAGATCGCCGCCACCGCGTCGATCTCCGCGGGCGACACCTCCGTCGGCGAGATCATCGCCGAGGCGATGGACAAGGTCGGCAAGGAAGGTGTCATCACCGTCGACGAGTCCAACACCTTCGGGCTCGAGCTCGAGCTGACCGAGGGCATGCGGTTCGACAAGGGCTACATCTCGCCGTACTTCGTGACCGACACGGAGCGGATGGAGACCGTCCTCGACGATCCCTACGTGCTGATCGTCAACTCCAAGATCAGCGCCCTCAAGGACCTGCTCCCGCTGCTCGAGAAGGTCATGCAGAGCGGCAAGCCGCTCGCCGTGATCGCCGAGGACGTCGAGGGCGAGGCGCTGGCCGCGCTGATCGTCAACAAGATCCGCGGCACCTTCAAGTCCGTCGCGGTCAAGGCCCCGGGCTTCGGTGACCGTCGCAAGGCCATGCTCGGCGACATCGCCATCCTCACCGGTGGCCAGGTCGTCTCCGAGGAGGTCGGGCTCAAGCTCGACTCGGTCGACCTCACCCTGCTCGGGCAGGCCCGGCAGATCCAGGTGACCAAGGACGAGACCACCATCGTCGACGGCGCCGGTGACGCCGACCAGATCGCCGGCCGGGTCGCCCAGATCCGCACCGAGATCGAGAACTCCGACTCCGACTACGACCGCGAGAAGCTGCAGGAGCGGCTGGCCAAGCTGGCCGGCGGCGTCGCGGTGATCAAGGTCGGCGCGGCCACCGAGGTCGAGCTCAAGGAGCGCAAGCACCGGATCGAGGACGCCGTCCGCAACGCCAAGGCTGCGGTCGAGGAGGGCATCGTCGCCGGCGGCGGCGTGGCGCTCGTCCAGGCGGCCAAGACCATCAGCCTCGACCTGACCGGCGAGGAGGCGACCGGCGCGCAGATCGTCATCAACGCCTGCGCGGCGCCGCTGAAGCAGATCGCCACCAACGCCGGCCTCGAGGGCGGCGTCGTGGCGGAGAAGGTGTCGAACCTGCCCGCCGGCCAGGGCCTCAACGCGGCCACCGGTGAGTACGTCGACATGCTGGCCACCGGGATCAACGACCCGGTGAAGGTGACCCGCTCGGCGCTGCAGAACGCCGCGTCGATCGCCGCGCTGTTCCTCACCACCGAGGCGGTCATCGCCGACAAGCCGGAGAAGGCTGCGCCGGCTCCGGGTGGCGACGGCGGCATGGGCGGCATGGACTTCTGAGTCCAGGCACCCCGCACGACCCGGCTCGCGAGCCGGATCCAGTACGACGACCACGAGGCGGTCCCGGGACACCGGGGCCGCCTCGCGGCGTTCCGGGGTGTGCCTGGGCGCGGCGGGTGGCGGCCGCCCGACCCGGACGTCCGGGCGGGGGTGGCCTAGGCCAGTCGGTGTGGCTCCGGCGCGCCGGTCGGGGCGGTGACAGGATGTGCCGCGTGACAGGGCGCAACGTGACGGGACCGACGGCGTGACCCGGCCGGTCCCGGCGGTGGTCGACGGGCACAACGACCTGCCGTGGGCGATGCGCGGCGTCGGCTACGACTTCGACGCCCGCGACATCGCCGTCCACCGTCCCGAGCTGCACACCGACCTGCCCCGGCTGCGAGCCGGCGGCGTCGGCGGGCAGTTCTGGTCGGTCTTCGTCCCCTGTCGCTACACCGGGGCCGAGGCCGTGACCGCCACCCTCGAGCAGATCGACGCCGTGCACGCGATGGTCGAGCGCTATCCGGACGACCTGGTGCTGGTGACCAGCGCGGAGGGGCTGGCCCGCAGCCTCGCCGACCGGCGACCGGACGGCCGCCGGCCGATCGCCTCGCTGCTCGGCGCCGAGGGCGGGCACAGCATCGACGACTCGCTCGGCGTGCTGCGCGACTACTACCGGCTCGGCGTCCGCTACCTCACCCTGACCCACAACGAGAACACCGCCTGGGCCGACTCGGCGACCGACGAGCCGGCGGTCGGCGGGCTCGGCGACTTCGGTCGTGCCGTGGTCGCCGAGATGAACCGGTTGGGGATGATGGTCGACCTGTCGCACGTCGCGGCGACCACCATGCGCGACGTCCTCGACTGCACCGAGGCGCCGGTGATCTTCAGCCACTCCTCGACCCGGGCCGTCTGCGAGCACCCGCGCAACGTCCCCGACGACGTCCTCGAGCAGCTCCCCGGCAACGGCGGGATCTGCATGATCACCTTCGTGCCCAGCTTCGTCAGCCCGCGGGTCCGCGGCTGGCAGCTGGGGGTGCAGGAGACGGCGGCCGCCGCCGGGGTCGACGTCCGCGACCTCGACGCGATGGCCGCCTTCACCGCGCGCTACCCGCAGCCCGAGCCGCGCGCCGGTCTGGACGACGTGGTCGCGCACCTCGAGCACGCTCGCGAGGTCGCCGGGATCGACCACCTGGGGCTGGGGGGCGACTTCGACGGCGTCCGCGACCTGCCCGACGGGCTCGACGACGTCGCCGCCTACCCGCGACTGTTCGCCGCGCTGGCCGACCGCGGCTGGAGCCAGGACGACCTGACCAAGCTCGCCCACGGCAACGTCTGCCGGACCTTCGCCGCGGTGGAGGAGCGGGCGGTCGAGCTCCGCCGGACGAGACCGGCGACGCCGGCCGCTCCCGCCCGGACGGTGGTGCACGCGTGAACGGGCTGCTCGAGGTGATCGCCCGGCACCCGGCCGACGCCGAACGGGCCCAGGAGGGCGGGGCCGACCGGATCGAGCTGGTCGGCAGCATGGACTACGACGGGCTGTCGCCCGAGCCGGCGCTGGTCGGCCAGGTCCGGCGGGCCACCACCCTGCCGATCCGGGTGATGGTGCGGCTGCGCGACGGGTTCGGGACCGACGGCGGCGAGGTGGTCCGGCTCCGCGGGCTGGCCGAGGAGTACCTGATGCTCGGCGCCGACGGCCTCGTGCTCGGGTTCCTCAACGCCCACACCGAGATCGACGTCGACGTGGTGCTCTCGATCGTCGGCGAGCAGCCCGGCCACGGCTGGACCTTCCACCGGGCGATCGACTCCTGTATCTCCACCGACCGGGCCTGGCGGACGCTGCCGCAGCTGCCCGGGCTCGACCAGGTGCTGACCGCCGGGTCGGCCCGCTCGGTGACCGAGGGCCTCGACGACCTGGTGGCCCGGGCGACCGCCGACCCGTTCGCCCGGCGGATGATCATGGCCGGTGGCGGGCTGTCGCCCGAGCACGTCCCCTGGCTGGCCCGGGCCGGCGTCCGCGCCTACCACCTGGGGCGTTCGGTGCGTCCGGACCGCAGCTGGAAGGCCTACGTCGACGCCGGGCTGGTGCGCAGCTGGCGCAAGCTGGTCAACGACTCGGTGCCGCCCGAGCCGACCGCCTGACCGCCGACCACCCGACCCGATGATCTTGATCGACGAGCCGAACTGGCCGGGCCACGGCCGGCTCTGGTCCCACTTGGTCAGCGACACCTCGGTCGACGAGCTGCACGACTTCGCAAACCGGGTGGGGATCCCGCGGCGGGCGTTCGACCGTGATCACTACGACGTGGTCGCCGACCGGTTCGCGGTCTGCGTCGCGGCCGGCGCCCGGGTGGTCCGCTCGCGCGAGCTGGTCGCCGCGCTCCGGGCGGCCGGGCTGCGGCGCCCCAAGCGGTCCCGGCTGGCGCGGTGATCGTCGAGGTGGACGAACCGCTCGGCCGTCGCTGGCCGCGACACCTGGTGCCGGGCGACACGGTGGCCCTGGTCTCGCCCAGCGGCCCGTCCGCGGTCGAGGCGGTCGACGCCGCCGAGGCGTTGCTGCACCGGTGGGGGTTCCGGGTCCGCCGCGGCGCGCACGTCGTCGACCGGCACCCGGGCCTGCGCTATCTGGCCGGGACCGACGCCGACCGTGCGGCCGATCTGCAGGCCGCCTGGACCGACCCGGACGTCGCCGCCGTCTGGGCCGTCCGCGGCGGCTACGGCGCGCAGCGCATGATCGACCTGCTCGACCTCGACGCGCTCCGCGCAGCCGGGCCCAAGCACCTGCTCGGCTTCTCCGACATCACCGCGCTGCACGCGCGGATCGGCGCGGCGCTCGGCCAGGTCACCCTGCACGCCCCGACCGCGACCAGCCGACAGCTCGACCGGGCGGTCAACGCCGACCGGGTCCGGGCGCTGCTGGTCGACGGCGCCGGTCCGGGGACGACGCTGCTCGACGGCCGGCCGCTGGCCGACGGAAGCGCCCGGGGCACCGCCACCGGCCGGCTGATCGGGGGCAACCTCAGCCTGATCGCCTCCGACGTCGGGATCGAGCCGCCCCCGGCGGTGCCCAGCGTGGTGCTCCTCGAGGACGTCGACGAGGAGAGCTACCGGCTCGACCGCCAGCTGACCCAGCTGCGGCGCAGCGGATGGTTCGAGCAGGTCACCGGGGTCGTGCTCGGCGACTTCACCCTGGTCGACGACGCGTCGGTGGTCGAGGCCGTGCTCGCCGAACGGCTCGGCGACCTCGGCGTGCCGGTGCTGCGGTCCGCCCCGGTCGGCCACGCGGACACCAACCTCGCCGTCCCGCTCGGCGCCGCCGTCCGGCTCGGGGTCGGCTCCGGGACGGCGGTGCTGCGGGCCTGCTGACCGGTGCCGCGGCCGCACCCGGGGGTCTGCACGGATTGCCGATCAGGTGTGCAGCCAACGCCGAGCGCCGCCCGCGGCGGCGTCGGTAACGTTCTGGTTGTCAGCACGCAGCAGGAACCGCCCGGTGGCCCCCGACACCGACCGGCTCCCGCACCGCGAGCCGACGGACCGGAACAGACCGCGGCCGGTGGCCCCCGACGCCGACCGCGGAATCAGATCCGGACAGCACGACCCGCGAGCACGACCACGACGTCACCCCGGTGAGGTCGGAGCGGTGGCCCCCGACGCCGCGACGCCCCTCACCACCGACGCCCCGCAGCACCCACAACGCCTGGCCCAGCGCCCGGCCGCACACGCAGCACAGCACGAGGACCGGCGTTGACGTCTCCCTTCCCCCACGGAGTCGCGAGTGCCGGTCCTCTGCTGTCGTGGCCGTCGTCCAGCCCGCCGTTCAGCCCGTCGCCCAGCCCGTCGTTCAGCCCGTCGCCCCGGCCGGCTCCCGGTAACGGTGGGCGAGCTGCCGGTAGTAGCGGCTGCCCAGCGCGGCCAGGGTCAGCACCGCGCCGACCACGCCGGTGAGCACGAACACCAACGCGATCCCGCGGTCCGCCCCGGTCCCGAACCAGCCGCCGAACGTCCGCGCGCCCCAGCCGTCGGTCATGAACGGGATGAACGCGAACTGGGTCAGCGGGCCGATCAGGAACGCAGTGATCGGCGAGGCAGCCTGCTCCACGCTCTGCGCGAAGCCGAACACCCGGCCCTGGCGCTGGTAGGGGACGACCTTCTGCAGGATCGTCTGCTCGGCCGCCTCCGCATAGGGGATCAGCAGCATGTAGACGTACATCCCGGCGGCCAGCAGCACCACCGACGACCGCAGCGGGAAGGCCATGGTGACCGTCCAGAGCACCAGGTTGATCACCAGCAGCAACCGGACCGGGTTGGTGCCCAGCCCGGTGCGGGCCACCGCGAGCCCACCGATGATCACGCCGGTGCTGAGCACGCCCCAGAGCAGCCCCCAGGTCTGCACCGGGACCAGCGACAGCCCGTAGGCGTCCATCAGCGCCATGAAGGCGCCGCCGAGGAAGTTGTTGAGGCAGGAGAAGACGATCAACGCTCCGAGCCCCGGGACGCCGCGGATCAGCCGCAGGGTGCCGCGCAGGTCCACCCGGCCGGTGGTGGCGGCCTCCTCGCTCCCGGCCGCGGGGACCACCCGGGTCTCCGGGACCCGCACCGGCGCGAGGTGGATCAGGGCCAGCAGGATCAGCCCGAGGGCCAGCAGCAGCACCCCGAGCATCCCGTTGCGGGCCACCAGCACGCCGCTGATCACCGAGGTGAGCAGGAAGGCGACACCGGTGGTGGTGCCGACCAGCCCGTTGGCCCGGTCGCGGTGCGCCGGGGTGATCAACAAGGTGACCAGGGTCGGCAGCGCGATCGTCCGCAGGTTGCCGGCGATCACCCCGATCATCAACACCACCACGAACACCCACAGCCACGGGCTGGCGGGATCACGGAAGGCGGCGTCGGGCAGCACGAGGGAGAGCGTCAGCCCGACGGCGTAGAAGACCCCGGAGACCAGCGCGGAGACCTGCATGATCGTCTTCTTGTGGTGCGCGTCGACCAGACTGCCGAACCAGATCCCGGTGCTCGCGGTGGCGACCAGGAAGATGCCGGCGATCATGCCGGTGGCGAACACCGACCGGGTCTCGAGATAGACCCAGAAGGTGACCGCGAACCAGACGGTGTAGTTGAGCACCGAGACGACCAGCGTGCTGATCAGCAGGTGCAGGAACACCCGTCCGCCGGCGGTGCGCAGCTCGGTGCCGAACCGGGCGGCCGTGGTCTCCTGGGTCACGTCGCTCATGCCGGGTGGGACCCCGCGGGGGACCGGAACTCATCGGCGTACCGGCGCCCGCGTCGCTCCCGGCGTGATGCGGAACGAGCGGTTCCGCGTTCTCCGGCAGACTCGGGGCCGTGCTCTCCACCTCGGCCCGGTTGCTGCGGCTGCTCTCGCTGCTGCAGACCCCGCGGGACTGGACCGGTCCGCAGCTGGCCGTCCGGCTCGGGGTGTCCACCCGGACGGTGCGCGCCGACGTCGAGCGGCTCCGCGAGCTCGGCTATCCGGTCGACGGCCGGCCCGGGGCGACCGGCGGCTACCGGCTGCGACCCGGGGCCGAGCTGCCGCCGTTGCTGCTCGACGACGACGAGGCGGTGGCCGTCGCGGTGGCCCTGCACGCCGGCGCGAGTGGTGCGCTGGGCGGGATGGAGGAGGTCGCGCTCCGGGCGCTCACCAAGATCGTCGCGCTGCTGCCGGCCCGGTTGCGGCGCCGGGTGGAGGCGGTCCAGGGCGTCTCGACCGTACTGCCCGACGGTGGGCCGCGGGTGCCGCCCGAGCTGCTGATCGCGGTGGCCCAGGCGTGCCGCGACCACGAGGGGCTGCGGTTCGACTACGACCGCCCGGCCTGGACCGCCGGAGGGGCGACGCCGCCGGTGGAGCGGCCGCGCCGGGTCGAGCCGCACGAGCTGGTGCACCGCGCCGGACGCTGGTACCTGGTGGCCTGGGACCTCGACCGCCGTGACTGGCGGAGCTTCCGGCTCGACCGGATGCTGCTGCGGACGCCGGGCGGGCCGCGGTTCGAGCCACGACCGGTCCCCGGTGGCGACGCCGGGAGGTTCGTCACCGAGCGGGTCGAGGCCTTCACCCGGCGCTATCCGGTGGTGATCCGGCTGCACGCGCCCCGGGACCGGCTGGCCGCCTGGATGGACCCCGGCTGGGGTGAGCTGACCGCGGTCGACGCCGACACCACCGAGTTCCGGGCCGCGACCGAGAGCCACGCCGCGATCGCGGTCTGGATGGCCTCCACCGGCGTCGAGTTCACCGTGGTAGACCCGCCCGAGCTCCGCGACAGCCTGGCCGGGCTGGCCGCCCGGATGGCCCGCGCGGCCGAGCGGAGGCCCTGACCGCACGGCCTCGTGAGGCCGGATCGAGGACTGCACGGATTGCCGACCAGGTGTGCACCGAGCGCCGAGAAGACCGGCACCGGAGTCCGTAGTGTTCTGGGTGTCGGAAGGAATCGATCCGCAACCCGAGGTGGCCCCCGACGCCCCGGACCACGATCAGGAACGACCGACGACGATCCGGACCCGACCGGAGCAGGTGGCCCCCGACGCCGGCTCCCGAGGACAGGATCACCGCAGGACACGCACGACACGACGTCACCCGGTGAGGTCGACGCGGTGGCCCCCGACGCCGCGACGGACGCACCTCCGACGCCCCGGCAGCACCCACAACCGAAGACCCACAAGCACTGAGGACCGGCGCTGACGTCTCCCATCCCCCGGAGTCGCGATCGCCGGTCCTCGTGTTTCCTCCCCTCTTCCCGCCTCCGCTTCCCGCGACCCGGTCGGTGCCGGCCGGCGGAACGGCGGGTCAGGCGGCGAGCTGGACGGGCAGCGGCTCCTGGTGCACCACCTGCAGCGAGGTGACGGCGCGGGTCAGACAGACGTAGAGCCGCCGCAGACCGGTGACCGTGTCCGCCTCGCCCGCCACGACGGCAGCCGGTTCCACCACCACCACGTGGTCGAACTCGAGACCCTTGGCGATCGAGGCCGGCACCAGGTCGAGCCGGGTGCGGAACACCTCCTCGTCGAGCGGGTCGGTCTGCTCGCCGAGCACGCCGTAGCCGATCCCGGCCCCGTCCAGCACCCGGCGGGCCCAGTCGAGCCGGGCGTCCGGGACGATCACGCCGATGCTGCCCTCGCGGTCCAGGGCCAGCCGGGCGCTGGTGACCAGCTCGTCCTCCGGCCGGCCCTCGCGGAGCACCAGGTCGCCGCGGCTCCGCCGGATCGCGTACGGCGGGGTCAGCGACGGTGCGATGGTGGGCAGCAGCCGGGCCGCGAACTCGATCACCGCGGCGGGCACCCGGAACCCGGCGACCAGCTCCTCGACGTGCGCACCGGACTGGCCGAGGTGCTGCAGCGACTCCGCCCACGACCGGGTCGCCCACGGCGTGGTCGCCTGCGCCAGGTCGCCGAGCACGGTGACCGACCCGGTGCTGGCCCGGCGGCCGACCGCCCGGAGCTGCATGGCCGACAGGTCCTGCGCCTCGTCGAGGATCACGTGACCGAGGCTCGGCGTCCGGTGCAGCTGGTCGAGGGCCTCGTCGATCAGCACCACGTCGGCCAGGCTCCACCGCGCCGCCCGCGCCGAACGCGCCGGCTTCCGCATCATGATCATCCGCTGTTCGTCGGGGTCGAGCACCCCCTCGGCGTGGGTGGCCAGGAAGGCGGGCTCGGTGAGCAGCCGCAGGATCACCTTCGCCGGGTCGAGGGCCGGCCAGACCGCGTCGACCCAGCTCTTCACCGGCTTGCTGCGGGCCACCGCGTTCTGCACCCGGTCGTCGGGGGAGTCGCCGGCCGCCTCCATCCGCAGCAGCACCTGGTGGGCCAGCCGCTGGGGCAGCATGTCGCGGGCGGCCGCGTAGCGGATCCCGCGGCCGCGGAGCTCGGCGACGATCTCGGCGGCCAGATAGGTGGGCACCCGCCACTGGTGCGCACCGCGGGGCACCACCAGCGGTTCGGTCGGTTCGCGGACGCCGTCCCACACCGCCCGGCGGATCACCTCGGCCATCCGGGCGTCACCCTTGACCAGCGCGGCGCCGACCTCGTCGAGACCCCGGACCTCCGCCCCGGTCGCCTTGGTGATCATGGACGCCACGGTGGCCTGGGTGGCGTCGATCTCGCCCAGCGCGGGGAGCACGTCGCCGATGTAGGACAGGAAGCTGTCGTTCGGCCCGACCACCAGCACCCCGGACCGGCTCAGCTGCTCGCGGTAGGCGTAGAGCAGGTAGGCGGCCCGGTGCAGCCCGACCGCGGTCTTGCCGGTGCCCGGCGCGCCCTGGACGCAGATCGAGGTGGCGAGGTCGGCCCGGACGATGCTGTCCTGCTCGGGCTGGATGGTGGCCACGATGTCGCGCATCGGGCCGGTGCGAGGCCGCTCGATCTCGGCCGCGAGGATCTCCGAGGCGGTGCCGGGTCCCTCGGACGGCGCGGTGCCCTCGCCGTGGGCCAGGTCCTCGTCCTCGTAGGCGGTCAGCCGGCCGGTGGAGAACCCGAACCGGCGGCGCAGCGCGACGGTCATCGGTTCGGTCGCGGTCGCGCGGTAGAACGGCAGCGAGACCGGCGCGCGCCAGTCGATCACCAGCGGTTCGCCGCCCGCCTCGCCGGTGACGTGTCGTCGTCCGATGTAGAGCCGCTCCGCGCGTTCGGCGCCGAGGGCGGGGTCGTAGTCGAGCCGGCCGAAGAAGAGCGGCACGGTGGGGTCGTCCTCGAGCGCCTGCATCCGGCGCCAGAGCACCTGCTTGAGGTGCTCGGTCGAGACGCGGTCGCCGCCGACGGCGGTCAGCCCGGCAGTGTGGGCGCGCATCCGGGCCAGGGCCGCGCGGGAGTCGGCCAGGTGCTGCTGCTCGGCCGCGAGCGCCGGGTCGGGTGGGTGCGACGGGTCGGGTCGGGGTTGGTCGGGCTCGCTCTCGGGCACGCAGGAACCTCCGATGGAGATCGGTTCGCGAGGTGGTGTGGGCGCGGAGACGTTACCCGCCGGACGCCTGCGCGTCCACGGCTTTTCCGGACCGCCAGACTGTGCACCGTGAGTCCGGAACGCAGCTTCACCATCCCCGAGGACCCGGCCGACCGGCCGCGCAGGACCAGGACCGCCGCGCGGGTGGTGCTGCTCGACCCCGACGACCGCGTCCTGCTGTTCTGTGACAGCGATCCGGGCCTGCCCCAGTACCGGTGGTGGGTCACCCCGGGCGGTGGCGTCGACCCCGGCGAGACCGAGGCGCAGGCGGCGGTCCGCGAGGTCGCGGAGGAGACCGGGGCGGTGATCACCGAGCAGGAGCTGATCGGGCCGGTGGCCCGCCGGGTGGCCGTCCACGGCTATTCCGACCAGGTGCTCGAGCAGGCGGAGTGCTTCTACCTGGCCCGGGTCGACCCGTTCGAGGTGGACGTGTCGGCGTTCACCGAGGAGGAGAAGGTCACCATGCTCGACCACCGCTGGTGGCCGCTGGCCGAGCTGACCGGTACCGCCGAGTGGATCTGGCCGAGCCGACTGGTCGAGCTGGTCGGTCTGGAGCACCGTCCCGACCGGTGGCCGCTCGACCTCGGCACCGAGACGGGGGAGTCCACCCGGCCCGTCTGAGCCGCGTGGTAGCTTCGAACACATGAGCGAATCACCGCGTGCGTCCGTCGGCGACGAGTCCCAGGAGCCGGAGGTGCTCGGCGCGCCGGAGCCGGAGAGCGGCGCCCAGCGTGACCCGGAGCAGTGGGTGACCGGCGACCAGCCGGCCACCGGACCGCAGAAGAGCTACCTGGACAGCCTGGCCCGGCAGGCCGGCGAGCAGATCAGCGCCGATCTCACCAAGGCGGAGGCCTCCGAGCACATCGAGCGGCTGCAGCAGAAGCTGGGCGTCGAGCCGAGCTGACCGGTCACCGGGTCGGCACGGGTCGCTGCCGGGCGACGCGGGAGCGCGCGCCGGGTCGGGTGAGGTCACGAATGGGTCGCGGCCCCGGCGCGTCGACGGTCGGCTGCCAGGGCGGTCCCAGCTTCGGCTCCGACAATGAGCGCAGGCCCGGCCGCGCGGCGCGACGGGCCGTCTTCCCCGTAGTCCTTCGCTCGTCTTCCCCAGGAGGCCGCCGTGACGACCTTGAGTGCGCCCGAGCTGCTCAACCCGATGCTCCACCAGGCGCTGCGGCGACGTCGGTTGCGCCGTCGTTCGCGGTTGCTGCTGGCCGGCTGGCTGGTCTTCGGGGCGATCCACATCGCCCTGTGGTGGGTGGCGTACGACTCGACCGGGTTGCACGTCCCGACCGGTCTGCTCGGTCTGCTGGTCTGGCCGCTGCTGCTCGCCTCGACGGCCTGCTTCATCGGCTTCCTCGGCTACCGGATCCGCCGCACCATCGACGACTGACGCCCCCGCTTGATCAACCCCTGTGCCCGGGGGCGAACGGTCCGCTCAGCGCGCGGTGGGTCCGGCGGTGCTCGGGGCGAGGGCCAGCAGCGGCATCGCCCGGCCCACCAGGGGGCCGACGGTGAGCGCGAACACCACGGTGGCGACGCCGACGGTGCCGCCGAGGAGCCAGCCGACCAGCAGCACCGAGCCCTCGATGAGGATGCGGGCCAGGTAGATCGGGACGCCGAGCCGGTGGAGTCCGGTCATCAGGCCGTCGCGCGGGCCGGGTCCCCAGCCGACGCCGACGTAAAGACCGGTCCCGACGGCGATGCAGAGCAGTGCCAGCACCAGATAGACGATCTGCAGGGCCAACGGGCCGGCCGTGGGGAGCAGGGCGACGCCGAGGTCGAGGACCGGTCCGACCAGCAGCGCGTTGGCCACGGTCCCGAGTCCCGGGCGCTGGCGGAGCGGGATCCACAGCAGCAGCACGCCGGCCGAGCTGATCACGGTCACCTCGCCCAGGGTGAGGTGGAACCGTTGGGAGACGCCGGAGGCGAAGACGGTCCAGGGGTCGAGGCCGAGGCCCGCGCGGACCAGCAGCGCCAGACCGAGCCCGAAGAGCACCAGCCCGGCGAGCAGCCGGACGCTGCGGACGACCGGCCGGTCGGACCACCGGCTCCGGCTCAGCGGGGTCGCGGTCACCGGTGCCTCACGACCTCGACGCTACTGTGCGCCAGCGGCGAGGGATCCGGCGTCCCAGCCCGAGAGCGGGCTGAGAAGGGACCGCCCGGCGCGGTGCGGCACCTGCCGTCCGGTGATCATGGCGGGGTGAACGCCGACCGCCGCGGTGCGGAACAGCAGCGACTGGACGAGGCCGACACCGGGACCGTCGACTGGCGGGGCTGGGGCCCCTACCTGGCCGAGCGGGCCTGGGGGACCGTCCGGGAGGACTACAGCGCCGACGGCGACGCCTGGCGGAGCTTCCCGCACGACCACGCCCGCTCCCGCGCGTACCGCTGGAACGAGGACGGCATGGCCGGCTTCTGTGACGACGGGCAGGACTGGTGCCTGGCGCTGGCGCTGTGGAACGGCGCCGACCCGATCCTCAAGGAGCGGATGTTCGGGCTCGGTGGACCCGAGGGCAACCACGGCGAGGACGTCAAGGAGTACTGGTGGCACGTCGACGCCACCCCGACGCACAGCTGGAACGTCTGGCGCTACCACTACCCGCAGCGCGCCTTCCCCTACGACGACCTGGTGGCCACCAACGCGTCCCGGTCGCGGACCGACCCCGAGTACGAGCTGGCCGACACCGGGGTGTTCGACGACGACCGCTACTGGGTGGTCGAGGTCACCTACGCCAAGGCCGCCGCGCACGACCTGCTGATGGAGATCACGGTCGAGAACGCCGGGCCCGACCCGGCAGAGCTGCACGTCCTGCCCACCCTGTGGTTCCGCAACCGGTGGTCGTGGGGCGCCCCGACCAGCGCGGGGGAACCGCGGCCGTCGTTGCGCTGGACCGGTGACCGGGTGGTGGCCGAGAGCGACCGGTCGGGACGGCTGGTGCTGGCCGCCGACGGCGAGTTCGAGCCGCTGTTCTGCGCCAACGAGACCAACACCGCCCGGCTGTACGGGGCGACCGACGGACCGCGGTACCCGAAGGACGGCATCGCCGACCACGTGCTGCACGGCACCGACTCCGTGGACCCGTCGCGCAGCGGGACCAAGGCGGCGCTGCACCACCGGTTGCGGGTCGGGCCCGGGGAGCGACGGACGGTCCGGCTCAGGCTGCAGGCGAGCCCGGGGTCGGACCACGGCGCGGTCGACCTCGGGGACGGGTTCGCGCAGGTGATCACCGACCGCCGGGCGGAGGCGGACGCCTTCTGGTCCGAGCTGGCCGAGCGCGCCGGGTGCACCGGTGACCGGGGCCGGCTGGTCCGCAGCGCGCTGTCCGGACTGCTGTGGAGCAAGCAGTTCTACCATTACGACGTCGCCACCTGGCTGGACGGCGACCCGGCCGAACCCCGACCGCCGGCCCGGCGCGGGGCGGTCCGCAACGGTGACTGGCGCCAGGTCAGCTGCCACGACGTGATCGTGATGCCGGACGTCTGGGAGTACCCGTGGTTCGCGGTCTGGGACTGGGCGTTCCACTGCGTGACGCTGGCCCACGTCGACCCGGCGCTGGCCAAGGCCCAGCTGATCCTGGCGCTGCGCGAGTGGTACCTGCACCCGACCGGGATGCTGCCGGCGTACGAGTGGGACTTCTCCGACGTCAACCCGCCGGTGCACGCCTGGGCGGCGCTGACCGTGTTCCTGATCGACGGTGGCCGCGACACCGCGTTCCTGGCCCGGGTGTTCCACAAGCTCTTGATCAACTTCACCTGGTGGGTGGCCACCAAGGACCACGGCGACAACAACCTCTTCGAGGGCGGGTTCCTCGGTCTGGACAACATCGCCCCGCTGAACCGCTCGGCGGTGCCGCCGGAGCTGGGCACGCTCGAGCAGTCCGACGCCACCGCCTGGATGGCGTTCTACGCGCTGACCATGCTCGACATCGCGATCACGTTGTGCGGCCGCGACCGCAGCTACGAGGACGTGGCGACCAAGTTCTTCGAGCAGTTCCTCACCATCGCCGGGGCGGCCAACAACGCCAGCCTGTGGCACCCCGAGGACGGCTTCTACTACGACGTCCTGCACCTGACCGACGGCACCGACGTCCCGCTGCGGGTGAAGTCGCTGGTCGGGCTGATCCCGGTCACTGCGGTCAGCAGTCTCGAGCAGATGCCGTTGGCCGACCTGCCCGACTTCACCGCCCGGGCCGACTGGTTCACCGACCACCATCCCGAGCTGGCCGGCGCGGTGCAGCGGCACCCGCGCGACGGCGTCGAGCACCGACTGCTGGCGCTGGTCGACCCGGACCGGTTGCGGACGGTGCTGGCCGCGGCCTTCGACGAGGCCGGGATGCTGTCGGCGCACGGGATCCGCTCGGTGTCGGCCTGGCACCGCGAGCACCCGTTCCGGGTCGAGCTCGGTGGCGTGTCGGCCGGGGTGGACTACGAACCGGGGGAGTCGACCACCGCGCTGTTCGGCGGCAACTCCAACTGGCGCGGACCGGTCTGGATGCCGCTCAACGTGCTGCTGGTCGAGGCGCTGCGCCGCTACGACGAGGTGCTCGGGGCCGACTTCACCGTCGAGTACCCGACCGGCTCGGGGCGTCGGCTCCGGCTGCACGACGTCGCCGACGACCTCGCCGGGCGGCTGGCCGGGCTGTTCCTCCCCGGCCCCGACGGGGTCCGTCCCTCCGACACCGGCTCCCGGTTCGCCACCGACCCCCGCTGGAACGCCGACCCGACCTTCTCCGAGTACTTCCACGGCGACACCGGCGCCGGTCTGGGCGCCTCGCACCAGACCGGCTGGACCGCCCTGGTCGCCCACCTGCTGCTCACCCGCCACGCCGACGACCCCGTCTCCTGAACCCGGAACCGCGCCCTGAGCCCGTCGAGGGGCGTGAACGGTGCCCTGAGCCTGTCGACGGGCAGTGCGCCGGGAACCGGTGCCCTGAGCCCTTCGGGTGTGGGTCGGGAGAACGGTGCCCTGAGCCTGCGAAGGGCGGATGGTGGAAAGGTGCCCTGAGCCTGTCGAAGGGCGGATGGTGGAAAGGTGCCCTGAGCCTGTCGAAGGGCGGAAAACGGAACCCGGGCAGCAAACCCCTTCAGGGGTGCCCGAGCCTGTCGAAGCGCCATCATCTCCGCGCACCACGCGCAAGCGCAGGGAGATCATGAACCCGCCCCTCGATCAGCGCGAGCTTCTTCTCCCGTCGCCATCGCTTCAGCTGGTGCTCGAGCCAGTAGGCGTCACTGATCCGCTCGGACTCCTGGTACCAGACGAGCTTCACCGGCCGTCTGGTCGCCGTGTGCCCGGCGACTGTGCCCAGCGCGTGCTCGTTGACCCGCTGATCGAGGTTCCGGGTGCTCCCGACGTAGAGCGACCCGTCTGCGCACTCGAGGATGTAGGTGTACGGCACGCTTCGAGAGTGGAGCGGTGGACGGTGCGATCGTCGGGCGTGTTCCGCATCTGTGGATGACGCTCGGTTGTCCACAGCTCGGGTCGGCTGCCCTTCGACAGGCTCAGGGCACCGTTCAGGAGTTCACTGCTGAGGCGCCGTTCTCGCCCTTCGACAGGCTCAGGGCACCGTGCAGGGGTTGGGTGTCCGGGTTCCGTTTGCTGCCCCTCGACGGGCTCAGGGCACCGTGCAGGGGTTGGGTGTCCGGGTTCCGTTTGCTGCCCTTCGACGGGCTCAGGACACTCGGGGTGAGGTGATCACTCGGCGGCGATCGCGTCCTCGGCGTCCATGATCCGGTAGCCGTAGCCCTGCTCGGCGAGGAAACGCTGCCGGTGCTGGGCGAACTCGGCGTCGACGGTGTCGCGCGAGACCACGGCGTAGAAGCGGGCGGTGGTGTGGTCCTGCTTGGGGCGGAGCAGCCGGCCGAGCCGCTGGGCCTCCTCCTGCCGCGAGCCGAAGGCGCCGGAGACCTGGATCGCCACCTGCGCGGTGGGCAGGTCGACCGAGAAGTTGGCGACCTTGCTCACCACCAGCAGGTCAATCTCGCCCGACCGGAACTGCTCGTAGAGCTTCTCCCGCTGCCGGACGCTGGTCTCGCCCTTGATCAACGGCGCGCCGAGCCGTTCGGCCAGCTCGTCGAGCTGGTCGACGTACTGGCCGATCACCAGGGTGGGCACCCCGCGGTGCTTGGCCACCAGGTCGACGACCACGTCGGTCTTGGTGTCCGCCGTCGCGGCCAGCCGGTACTTGACGTCCTCCTCGGCCACCGCGTACGTCATCCGCTCGTGGTCGGTCAGCGTGACCCGCACCTCGACGCAGTCGGCCGGGGCGATGTAGCCCTGCTGCTCGATGTCCTTCCACGGCGCGTCGTAGCGCTTCGGGCCGATCAGACTGAACACGTCGCCCTCGCGGCCGTCCTCGCGGACCAGCGTCGCGGTCAGCCCGAGCCGACGCCGGGCCTGCAGGTCGGCGGTCATCCGGAACACCGGGGCCGGCAGCAGGTGCACCTCGTCGTAGAGGATCAGACCCCAGTCGCGGGCGTCGAAGAGCTCGAGGTGCGGGTGCACCCCGCCGCGCTTGGTGGTGATCACCTGGTAGGTGGCGATGGTGACCGGGCGGATCTCCTTCTTGGCCCCGGAGTACTCGCCGATCTCGTCGGCGGTCAGCGTGGTCCGCTTGATCAGCTCGTCGCGCCACTGCCGGGCCGAGACGGTGTTGGTGACCAGGATCAACGTCGTCGCGCGGGCCGCGGCCATGGCGGCCGCGCCGACGATCGTCTTGCCCGCGCCGCAGGGCAGCACGACCACGCCGGACCCACCGTGCCAGAACGACTCGGCCGCCTCCTTCTGGTACGGCCGCAGCGACCAGCCGTCCTCGGTCAGGTCGATCGCGTGCGCCTCGCCGTCGACGTAGCCGGCGAGGTCCTCGGCGGGCCAGCCCAGCTTGAGCAGGACCTGTTTGAGGTGGCCGCGCTCCGACGGGTGCACCACCACGGTGTCGTCGTCGATCCGGTTGCCCAGCAGCCCTTTGACCCGCGCGCTCTTGAGCACCTCGGTGAGCACCGCGCGGTCGGTGCTGACCAGCACCAGACCGTGGGTCGGGTGCTTCTCGATCCGCAAGCGGCCGTAGCGGTCCATGGTGTCGGCGACGTCGACCAGCAGCGACGGCGGCACCGGGTAGCGGCTGTAGGTGAGCAGCACGTCGACCACCTGCTCGGCGTCGTGCCCGGCGGCGCGGGCGTTCCACAGCCCGAGCGGCGTCAGCCGGTAGGTGTGGATGTGCTCGGGGGCCCGCTCCAGCTCGGCGAACGGGGCGATGGCGATCCGGCAGGCGGGGGCGTCGGGATGGTCGACCTCGAGCAGCAGACTGCGGTCGGACTGGACGACCAGAGGACCTGCGTTCACACGTGCTCCTTGGACGGACGAGCGGGCATCGCTCCAGCTTAGGTCGGCTCTGCACCGGCCCGGGCCGGCGTGGCTAGAGTCGGCCCATGGCGACCGCAGAGCCCGTGGAGATCGATCCGGACGTGCCGCCCAGCGGCCACGGCTGCGCCGAGTGCGAGGCCGGTGGCGGCTGGTGGTTCCACCTCCGGCGCTGCGCCGCGTGCGGGCACATCGGCTGCTGTGACAGCTCGCCGTCCCAGCACGCCACCGGCCACTACCGCGAGACCGGCCACCCGGTGATGACCAGCTTCGAGCCGGGCGAGGACTGGTTCTGGGACTTCCGCACCGAGGTGGCCTTCGAGGGCCCCGAGCTGGTCGGCCCGACCGAGCACCCGGTCGACCAGCCGGCTCCGGGCCCGGCCGACCGCGTCCCCGCCGACTGGACCTCGCGGCTCAACTGACCCGACGGCAGGGGCTGAGCGGCGCGTCCAGCAGGGCCCGGTTGAGAGGACCGGGTCAGTCCGTCGGCCGGACGACCGAGATCCGGGCCAGCGGGATGCTGACGGTCTCGTCGGTCGCCGGGTCGGTGGCGCGGACCAGACCGGGGGAGAGGCTCAGCCCGTCGAGCACCCGCTCGGTGCGGTCGCCGTCGGGGTCGACCCAACCGATCCGGACCGGACGTCCGGCGCGGGCGGCGTCGGTGAGCAGCTCGAGCGCGCCGGCCGTGTCGGGCTCGGGCACCGAGCCGCGCCGCGCGTCAGCGGCCAGCACCGCGTCGGCCACCTCCTCGGGCTCCGGCAGCCGGGGCGCTTGCTCGCGGCGGAGCACCGCGCGCTCGGGCGGCCGGGCCGAGAGCACCCGGCCGTCGTCGTCCTCGGCGATCGGGGTCAGCCCGATCCGCTGGAGCAGCCGGACGACCTCCTCGGGTGGTGCCCCGCTGGCCAGCACGCCGGGAGCCAGCACCCGCAGCCGCAGCGCGCCGGCCTCCGGGTGGCCGAGCAGCGACGCCTGCTGGGCGGGGTCCTCGATCCGGAGCACGGCCTCGGCGGGTCCGACCCGGATGCTGCCGTGCTGCCGAGCGACGTCGTCGACGAGGTAGCTCAGCGGCTGCGGCACCGGCGTCACCGAGTGCTCGGCCAGCCAGGCGTGCAGCTGCTGGGCGGCCCAGCCGGCGTCGAAGGCGCGCCGGATCGAGGTCGGCCCGAACCGGTAGACCGCGCCGCCGCCGCGGGACTCCTCGTCGGCCATCAGCCGCAGGTCGGTCGCCACGTCGTGGGCCAGCGGCCCGGGCGCGACCGCGGTCAGGTCGGACTGGATGACGATCTCGCGGATCGGGTCCGGGAACAGTCCGGCGAGGGCGTCGGTCAGCGGCTGCCGGCGGGCCAGCAGCGACCAGTGCGTGGACGTGGCGCCGAGGGCGCTCAAGCCCAGCCACTCCGCCTCACGCCAGGTCCACTCGACCACCTGGCGGAGCAACCGCTCGGGCCGGGCCAGCGCCGGGCGCCGCCACCGGGCCAGCTCGACCACCGGATCGACGTCGACCAGCGAGCCGGGCGGGAGGGTGGCCACGCAGTCGAGCACCAGAGCACGGGTCTCGCGGGCCCGGGACGACCCGGCCTCGGGGCCGAGCGGACGTCCGCCGTCGGCGGCGGCGGCGAGGAAGTAGCGGTCGGCGCCGAGCCAGGCGTCGGCCAGCCGCCGCCACCGGGTCGGGGCGTCGGCGGCGGCCCAGCGGTCGTAGACGGTGGTCGCCTGGAGCCGGAGCCCCGGGCGGCCCTCGATCAGGTCGGCGGCCGCGGCGAGCTCGATCGCGAAGGTGGCGTAGTCGGCCTCGGCCGCGAGCAGGCGGGCGACGGTGGTCAGGTCGCGGGTGGCCAGTCGGCCGTCCCGGAGCAGCGACAGCGTCTGCTCGGCGACCGCCTGCACGACCACGTCGACGTCGTGCAGCGCGGCCAGCGCGGCCCCGGTCGCGGCCCGGTCGGTCCGGGCGACGTCGCGCTGCTCGGCGGACAGCACCGGCGGCGTCGGTGCCGGCGGGTGCTCGGCCAGCAATCCGCCGCCGTCGCGGGCGCGCAGGTGCAGGGCGACCTCGCGGGGCAGCACGACCGTGTCGGGTCCCTGCGGTCGCAGCAGCCGCCGGGCCAGCAGCCGCTCGACCGGGGTGCGCGCCTGCGCGACGCTGACCGCGCGCTCGGCGTCGCGGACCGCGCCGGTCGGCGGACCCCACTGCAGCCGCCGCAGCACCGCTGCCGCCTCCACGCCGGCGGCCTCGATCTCCGCGGCGATCTCCGCCTCGGGCAGCGGCCGCGACGACGGCGGGGCCAGCCCGCCGGGATAGGCGCCAAGGTGTTCGCGGACCGCACGGACCAGCCGGAGCCCGTCGTCGGGCCCCCAGAGCAGGGCCCTCGTCCGGAGCGCATCGACCGCCGCGGCCACCGCCGCGCGGGTCACCCCGGGACCTGCGAGCAGCGGCAGCAGGTCGTCGAGGGTGCACGGGTCGTCGCCGCAGGCCAGCGCCTCCAGCACGTGCCGCTGCCAGGCGTCCAGACGGTCGACGGCGCGCCGCACCGACGGCGACGTCGCGGCCTGGGTGGCGAGCTCGGTCAGGTCGCGCGGCAGCGGATAGGAGAGGTCCGGACGCGCCCGGAGCAGCGCGACCAGCCCGTCGCGGTCGAGACCGCGGACCGCCTCACCCAGGCTCCGCGGCGTCGCGCTCGCGCTCGACCCCGTGCGGGTCACCCCCACGGCGAGCGCGGCGGGTACTGGCCGGGCGGCGGCGCGGGCTGTTCGCCGCGGCGCAGACCGAGGTAGGCCAGCGTCGGGAGCGAGACGAGCTGCCCGAGGCACACGGCGAGCGTGCAGCGGGAGAGGATCTCGAACCCGGTGAGGTAACCGCTGCTCAGGGCGAGCGAGATCAGCCAGAGCAGGATGATCACGCCCAGCCCGATCGTGAACGAGCGGAGGATGTGCTTCCGGGCGACCCGGATCCGGGTGGCCAGCACCCAGGCGATCGCGTAGGCGAGCGGGGTGATCGAGGTGAGCAGCCCGAAGAGGATGCCGAGGCCGAGCGTGACCCAGACGCCCGGGGTCACCGCGCGCCACACCTCGCCGGCGGTGACCCGGCGGGGACCCCAGGGGGCCGGCTGCTGCAGCGGGGGCGCGCCGAACCAGGCGTTGCTGCCGGGCGCGGCGAAGCCGTTCTGACTGGGCGGTGCCGCGGAGGTGAGCACCAGCGGTTGGTCCGGCGGCGGCCAACCCGTCGTGGGCGGTGCGGTCACCGGGTCACCGGTGGGCGGACCCCAGCCGGCCTGGACGGGGGTGGCCTGGACGGGACCGGCCTGGACGGCACCGGCCTGCCCCGGCGCGGACGCGGCGGTCGGGGCGCCGCCGAGTGATCCGGCGGTGCCGCGGGCGGCGCTCCAGGCGCTGGTGGTCTCGGTCAGGGTGCTGCTGGCCACGGCGAACGGCTCGTGCGGGTCGCGCCGGGGTCCTTCCTCGGCGGGCACCAGCGCCGCCAGCGGGGCCAGCGCGACCCCGGGCCCGTCGAACCGCGGGCGCTCGGCCGGGGCGTTGGCGGCCGGCTGGACGAACGGCGGGGCCTGGTCGAGCGGGGCGAGCCCGGACGGGTCGAACGCGGACGGCCGCTCGAGCGGCGCGTACTCCGGTCCGTCCTGCCAGCTGGCCATGATCGTCAGCTTAATCGGGGCGGGGGCAGCCGCCCCGGGACCGGCCTCAGACCTCGAAGTAGTGGTGCCGGTGCCGCGCACAGCCCGGGTTGAAGGCCGCGCCGCACTGCGGGCAGGCCGGCGCGTCGGCGTCGAGGCCGAGGTAGGTCGCGACGGTGAGCTCGGTGCGGCAGACGCCGCAGAGGACCGCCGGCGTGTCCCACGCGTCGCGCGGCCACCGTCGCGCCGGGTGGACGGCGGTCTCGGCGTGGCAGCTGAGGCAGGGATAGAAGGTGTCGCAGCAGGCGAACCGGATGGCGACCACGTCGGTCGGCCCCGACCAGTGCGCGCACCGGGTCTGGTCGTCGACCACCGGGCCGAGCACGGCCGGCCCTGACTCGTCCGCCGCCGGCCGGACGGGATCGGGCTGGGTCACCCCGCCATCATCCCGCCCGACGGCCCCGGAAGAGTCGGTGCCGGACGAGTCGGTGCCGGCCGGCTCAGTGCTGGACGATGTGCGGCAGCACGCCGTGGTGCCGGTCGCGCCAGGTGAGGTGCAGGTGCGAGGCGCGCGCCATCTTGATCGCGGCCACGCCGCAGACCACGAGGACCATCAGCCCGCAGACGGCCATGCTGGCGCGGGCGCCGATCAGGTCGACGAGCTGGCCGACCAGCGGACCGCCGACGGACTGACCGCCGAGCAGCACCAGCAGGTAGACGCTCATCACCCGGCCGCGGAGCTGCGGGGTGGCGGTCATCTGGACCAGCGAGTTGGCGCCGGTGAGGAACAGCAGGGTGCACAGCCCCACGCTGACCAGCACCGCGGCGAAGAGCCAGTCGGTCGGCGCCAGCGAGGCGACCGCCAGCATCGCGCCGAGCCCGGCGAGGAAGCCGACCAGGGCCCGGAGCCGGAGCTTGCCCGAGCGGCGGGCCGACAGCAGGGCGCCGAGCAGGGCCCCGACGGCGGTCATCGAGTTGAAGATCGAGTAGCCGCCGACGCCGGTCTGGAAGATGTGGTCGGCGAAGGCCGACAGGATCACCGGCATGTTCAGCCCGAACAACGCCATCGCGGCGACCAGCACGATCGTCCAGCCGACCTCGGGGGTACGGCGGATGAAGTGCAGCCCCTCGCTCCAGCGCTCGACCGGGACGGTGTCCGCGGCGGCCGGGCCGGGCGCGGCGGCCGGCTTCGACCGGATCACCGCGAGCATGATCACCACCAGCAGGCAGGAGGCGGCGTTGATCAGGAACGACCAGCCCTGACCGACCGCGCTGATCAGCGCACCCGAGATCGCCGGGCCGACGAGCGCGCCGAGCTGGAAGACCGAGGAGTTGAGGCTGACCGCGTTGCGGATGTGCTGCGGGCCGACCAGCTCGGAGACGAACACCTGCCGGGTCGGGTTGTCCACCACGGTGACGAAGCCGAGGACGGTGGCGATCACCAGCACGTGCCAGGCCTGGACGGTGTGGGTGAGCGCGAGGGTGCCCAGCGCGATCGCCATCAGCGCCGCGGTCGACTGGGTGATCATCAGGATCCTGCGCTTGGGGAAGCGGTCGGCGATCACCCCGCCGAACAGCCCGAAGATCAACACCGGCGCGAACTGCAGGGCGACCGCGATGCCGACCATGCTCACCTTGCCGGTCAGCTGGAGGATCAGCCAGTCCTGAGCGATCCGCTGCATCCAGAGCCCGGTCGTGGCCACCACCTGCGAGCTCAGGTAGAGGCGGTAGTCGCGGACCTCGAGGGCCCGGAAGCTCTTCGGCCAGCCGCGGCGCGCGACCGGCGGCTCGGCGATCGTGGCGGCCGGGGTCCCGACGCGCTCGGCGCGGACGGGCGCGGCGTCGTCGGTGGAGGACGGTGAGGTGACGGGCGGGTGGACACGGGCGGCGGACGCCACGGACACGAGGAACACACCAGCTTCGGCGGAGTGGTCGGACAAGACGGGTCCACCGGCACCGCGGTGTGCACCGCCCCGTGACCGGCTGGACCGGAGCCCGGAGCGACAGATGGACCGCGACAACCATAAGCAGAGCTATGCTATTGCCGCGCAAGATGGGGTCTATAAGTTCCATTGCGCCACGCAATGACTCGACGTGAGCCTTCCGCTGGGGGTGACGAGTGCCGACGGAGTCGTTCGACCCGGTGCTGCTGCGCACCTTCCTGGCGGTCTGCGACCAGCTCAGCTTCAGCCGCGCCGCCGAACAGCTGTCGCTCAGCCAGCCGACCGTCTCCCAGCACGTCCGCCGGCTCGAGGAGGCGTGCGGACGGGTGCTGGTCAGCCGGGACACCCGGCACGTCGGCCTCACCGACAACGGGGAGGCGATGGCCGGCTTCGCCCGGACGATCCTGGCCGCCAACGACGAGGCCGTGTCCTACTTCCGGGGCACCGCGATGGCCGGCCGGCTCCGGTTCGGGGCGGCCGACGAGCTCGCGCTCGGTGAGCTGCCCCGGATCCTCCGCGACTTCCGTCAGCACAACCCGCGGATCAACCTCGAGCTCACCGTCACCCAGAGCGGCACGTTGCTGCGCCGGCTCGAGGCGAACCGTCTCGACCTCATCTTCATCAACCAGGAGGCCGGCAGCGACCGCGGTCGGATGGTCCGGCGCGACCGGCTGGCCTGGGTCGGGCTGGACAACGCCCAGCTCGACCCGACCGCCCCGGTGCCGCTGATCACCTATCCGGCGCCCAGCTTCAGCCGGACCGCGGCGATCGAGTCGCTGACCACAGCCGGTCGCAGCTGGCGGATCACCTGCAACAGCCGCGAGATCAACGGCGTGCTGGCCGCCACCCGGGCCGGGATCGGGATCTGCGTGCTCGCCCAGAGCCGGATCCCGCCCGACCTCCGCTCGCTCAGCGGGCGGTTCCAGCTGCCGCCGCTGCCGCAGGTCGAGATGGCGCTGGTGGCCAACGCGCGGTCGGCCCGCGAGCCGGTCGAGGCGCTGACCCGGGCGATCCGGCACCTGCCGCTGGCCCCGCTCCGCCCCTAGCGGCGCCGGTGCCCGAGAGCCCGGCCGGGCGGAATCCGGTTGGGTCGCTGCGCTGGACGGGGATAGGCTTGGGGCAGACGTCCGGTGGCTTCCACGGCACCGGACCTTTTGGTGTTCGGGGACCGGATGGTGCGGCCCTCGACGCCGTCCCGCCGCTCGGACCGGCCCGGTCCGCGGCTCAGCGCAGTCGTTCGTCGAGTGAGGTCACGGTGCCAACAGGGAAGGTCAGGTTCTACGACTCCGAGAAGGGGTTCGGATTCCTGAGCAAGACCGAGGGTGGGGACGTCTACGTCCGCTCCTCGGCGCTGCCCCCGGGCGTGACCAGCCTCAAGACCGGTCAGCAGGTCGAGTTCGGGATCGTCGAGGGCCGCCGCGGTGAGCAGGCGCTCTCGGTCCGGCTGCTCGAGCAGCCGCCGTCGCTGGCCAAGGCCGCGCGCAAGTCGCCGGACGAGATGGCCGTCATCGTCGAGGACCTGATCAAGATGCTCGACGGGATCGGCAACGGCTACCGTCGCGGCCGGCACCCCGACGCACGGGTCGGCACGAAGGTGGCCACCGTCCTGCGCGCCGTCGCCGACGAGCTCGACGTCTGAGCCGAGCCCCCCGGGCGCGGTCACGACCGCGGCCCGCGACCGTCCCCGTCCGGGTGACGCCGCTGTCAGAATGGAGACCATGGCCAGCACCGTCCGCACGTCCAGGTCGAGCGCCAAGCCCGACGTGATCTGCGCCGAGGCGGTCGACCTCGCCCGCGAGGCGGCCGAGGCCGAGGCCGGCGTGATGGGCGTCGGCGAGCACCTCGGCGTGCAGGCCGAGGGCGAGCGGGTGGTCTCGCACTGGTTCGCCTGTCCGCACCCGGGCTACGTCGGCTGGCGCTGGTCGGTGACGCTGGCGCGCGCGTCGCGGGCCCGCAAGGCCACCGTCGACGAGGTCGTGCTGCTGCCCGGCGAGGAGGCGCTGCGCTCGGCCGAGTGGATCCCGTGGGCCGACCGGATCCAGCCCGGCGACGTCCAGCCCGGCCTGCTGATGCCGTCGCCGGAGGACGACCCGCGGCTGGAGCCCGGCTACACCGGTGGCGAGGAGGCGGCCGACCCCGATCCGGCCGAGGCCAGCCAGATCCGCGCCGTGGTCGCCGAGCTCGGTCTGGGTCGCGAGCGGGTGCTGTCGGCCTTCGGCCACGACGAGGCCGCCGAGCGGTGGGACGCCGGTGACGGCGGCCCCGACAACCAGATGACCAAGCAGGCACCCGGCGTCTGCGTCAGCTGCGGCTTCTTCCTGCGGATCCGCGGCAGTCTCGGCCGCACCTTCGGCGTCTGCGCCAACGCCTACTCGCCGTCCGACGGCCGGGTGGTGACCGTCGACCACGGGTGTGGCGCCCATTCCTCGGTCACCCCGGACGAGAAGCCGGGCGAGCTGCCGCCGCCGGTGTGGGACACCATCGCCTGGGACCAGCCGGACACCCTGTTCGACTGACGGCCGGGCCCGAGACCAGCCGACACCGAGCCTGCGGGGGCAGCCGATGCGAGCACGGCAGACCGAGAGCGCGGCCTACCGCGCCGCCGTCCGGGCCTACGTCGCGGCCGGCGCCGATGAGCAGGTCCAGCGGGTGGTGACCGCGGTGCACCGGCTCTCGAAGCGGCTGGAGAAGTGGTACGACGCCCAGCTCGCCGACCTCAACGTCTCGGCCAACGAGTGGGCGGTGCTCAGCGAGCTGGCGCGGGTCCGCGGCGACGAGGCGCTGACCCCGAGCCAGCTGGCCCAGGCCACCGACGTGGCCGCGTCCTCGATGACCCACCGGCTCGACCGGCTGGTCGCCCGTGACTTGGTGGTCCGCGACGTCGACCCCGACAACCGGACCCGGGTGCTGGTCCGGCTGACCGACGCCGGCTGGCAGCTCTACGCCGACGTCATCCAGAGCTCGAACCTGGTGGAGGCCGACCTGATCGCCTCGCTCAGCCCGGAGCAGACCGACGCCCTCGCCTCGCTGCTGGAGACGGTGATCGAGGGACTCGACGAGTCCGATGGCTGAGCCGGTGCGCGTCCCGGGCCACCCGCCCGGCCGGCCGGGGCCGGGCCGGTGACCCGCGCAGCCGCCCGCCACCGTGCGCGGCGCTCGACCGACGTGACCGTCTCGCGGGTCCGGCGCGGCGGGCTGTGGGTCAGGGTCAGCTCGATCGGCCGCACCGGCGACCGCCCCTTCGTGCTGGTGCCGGGGATCGGGGTCTCGAGCAACTACTTCGAGCGGCTCGCGCCCTACCTCAACGAGTACGGCCCGGTGCACGCGCTCGACCTGCCCGGGTTCGGGGGCGTCCCGCACGGCGGCGAGACGCTGACCATCCCGCGGTTCGCCGACCTCGTCGGCGCGGTGCTCGACGACCTCGGGCTCGAGGACCCCGTGCTGGTCGGGCACTCGATGGGCAGCCAGGTGGTCACCGACCTGGCCGCCCGCCGCCCCGGGCTGAGCACGCTGGTCCTGATCGGCCCGGTGGTCAACGCCGCCGAGCGCACGGTCGGCCGGCAGGCCTGGCGGTTCCTCGGCTGCGCACTCCGCGAGCCCGGCCGGGTCAAGGCGCTCGCGCTCAGCGCCTACCTGGTGTGCGGTCCGCGGTGGTTCTGGCGGGTGCTGCCCGAGATGATGAGCTACCGGCTCGAGGACCGGTTGCCGGAGGTCCGGGCCAGCACGCTGGTGATCCGTGGGGAGTGCGACGGCAACTCCCCGCGCGACTGGGTCGACCGGGTGGCCGACACCCTGCCCCGGGCCCGGGCCTGGGAGATCC
This sequence comes from Microlunatus kandeliicorticis, assembly GCF_014137855.1. Taxonomy (GTDB): domain Bacteria; phylum Actinomycetota; class Actinomycetes; order Propionibacteriales; family Propionibacteriaceae; genus Microlunatus; species Microlunatus kandeliicorticis. The sequence continues at coordinate 499,762 of NZ_JACGWT010000003.1, read as the reverse complement.
CCGGCGCGGCGCACTCGGTGATGTACGCCCACGCGACCGAGGTGGCCCGGCTCTGTGTGGCGCACGCCCGGGTGCCCGCACCCGAACGCGGCGACGTCGACGTCCGGCGGCTGCTCCGGCCCGAGGACGCCGACGGCGAGGGTCGGCCCGACGGCGTCCCGCCGACCGACCTGGCGCACCGGTGGACGGCGGTCCGGGGCCGGCTGACCGAGCTCGTCGGGGTGATCCGGGGTGACGACCGGCTGATCGAGCGGGGCCGGACGCTGCACGCGGAGGCCGTGGACAGCACCCACGCGCACCTGCGCGTCGATCTCCACCCGCAGGATGACCCGGATCGCCCCGCGGAGTGACGCGATCGCCCACGCGCCCGTGACACGGTGAACCGTCAGCACGGGAGGCGAGGGTGTCGACGGAACGGTTGGGTGCGGTGCTTCACCGGGGGAGTCGGCCGAGGTCATCACGGTGGCCGAGGCGGACGGGCCCCGGGACGCCGCCCTGGGGGACATCCGTTTCGCCGAGGTGGTTTCCCAGGGCACCTCGACGGACACCCGTCGCGCCCGGTTGACCGGTGCACCGGGGGTGTCGGCCCCGTGGCGTCCACCGCCGGTCCTGTCGGTGGACCGGTGGACGTACGGGGCCGACGGCACTGTCGGGGACGCCGGGCGGGGGGCTCGGCGTCCTCCTCGACATCGGGGAACGAGAAACCGGACCGGCGTCTGCGACCCAGGGGGACTGGGGACGTAGCTGCCGGTCCGGTCTCGTGCGTTCGACGGTGAACGGTTCGAAGGGACGGGTTGTCGGTCGACGGTCCGGGTGAGGTGCTCGGCGTCGGGGGCCACCGGGCGGATCACGAGTCACGTCGGTCCTGCTGTGTGTCCGGTCCGGTCTCGGTGTCGGGGGCCACCTGCTCCGTTCCTGACACCGAGAACGTTACGGGCCCGCGCAGCCCGGGTCTCGGCGCTGGGTGCAGACCCGATCGGCATTCCGTGCACACCTCGGACAGGCTGTCCGGGACGATCCTTCGACGACGTATTTAGCAGTTGTAATTAGCGGTGCTAAACAATAGACTGGCCGACGTGAGCACGCGCGAGGTCGTCCAGCAGTCCACCAAGGACCTGCACGCGCCCAACCTCCGCAGCACCCCGGGGCTGGCCAGCGCGCTGCGTCCCTCGATCCTGCGGCTGGCCCGCCGGCTCCGGCAGATGCGTGACGAGTCCGCCGAGCTGAACAGCAACCAGCTGTCGGCGATGAGCGTGCTGTTCAACCACGGCGACCAGCTGATGGGGGAGCTCGCGGAGCGCGAGAAGGTCCGCCCGCCATCGATGACCCGGATCGTCAACGACCTGGAGGAGGGCGGCTACGTCACCCGCCAGCCGGGCCCGCACGACAAGCGGCAGAGTCTGGTCTCGCTGACCGACCGGGGCCGCGACATGATCATCGCCAACCGCCGCCGCCGCGACTCGTGGCTGGCCGTCCGGCTGGCCGAGCTCACCCCGGCGGAGCGGGACATCCTCCGCCAGGCCGTACCGATCCTCGAGAAGGTGAACCACGCGTGACGCAGGTGGAGACGAGCTCCCCTCGGTCGACGACGCACGAGACGATCGCTGATCCCCTCACCGACGCGGGCGCGACGCCCGGTGTCGACCAGGCCGTCGCCGCGCCGCGGGCCTCGCGGCTGCCCTGGCGGCGGGGATCGGGCCGGCCGCGTTCGGGCGGGATGTTCTCGGCGCTGACCGAGCGCAACTTCCGGATCTACGCCGGCGGTGCGGCGGTCTCCAACGTCGGCACCTGGATGCAGCGGGTGGCCCAGGACTGGCTGGTGCTCGAGCTGTCGCACGGCTCGGGTGTCGCGGTCGGCATCACCACCGCGCTCCAGTTCCTGCCGATGCTGCTGCTCAGTCCGTACGGCGGGCTGATGGCCGACCGGTTCGACAAGCGGTTCATCCTCAAGCTCACCCAGGCCTGGATGGCCCTCACCGCCGGCCTGCTCGGCGTGCTGGCCATCACCGGCCACGCCGAGACCTGGCACGTCTACCTGATCGCCTTCGCGTTCGGTCTGGCCACCGCCTTCGACAACCCGGCCCGGCAGAGCTTCGTGTCCGAGATCGTCGGCCGGGAGAAGCTGACCAACGCGATCGCGCTGAACTCGGCCAACTTCAACGCCGGCCGGATCATCGGCCCGGCGGTGGCCGGAGTGGTGATCGCCGCGTTCGGCTCGGGCTGGGCGATCCTCGGCAACGCGGTCTCCTACGTCGCCTTCATCCTGGCGCTGGTGCTGATCGACGCCGGGCGGCTGCACCTGGTCACCCCGACCAAGCGGGCGGCCCACCAGCTCCGCGAGGGCGCGGCCTACGTCTGGGGTCGCAAGGACATCCTGGTGGTGCTGTTCACCGTGTTCTTCGTCGGCACCTTCGGGATGAACTTCCAGATGACCTCGGCGCTGATGGCCACCCAGGTCTTCCACAAGGGTGCGGCCGAGTACGGCATCCTCGGCACCTTCATGGCGGTCGGTTCGCTGGCCGGCGCGCTGCTCGCCGCCCGGCGGACCCACCCGCCGCGGGCCCGGTTCATCGTGATCATGGCCTGCGTCTTCGCGGTGGTCGAGATGGTGGTCGGGATGATGCCGAGCTACGTCAGCTACGCCGCCGCGCTGCCGATCATGGGGCTGGTCTCGCTGTCCACGCTGACCGCGGCCAACGCCTGCGTCCAGATGGGCGTCGACCCGCAGTTCCGGGGCCGGGTGATGGCGATCTACGCGATGGTGATGATGGGCGGCACGCCGGTCGGCGCCCCGCTGCTCGGCTGGGTCGGGCAGACCTTCGGCGCCCGCTGGACGCTGATCGGTGGCGGCGGGCTGACCCTGCTCGGGGTGGTGGTCTCGGTGCTGCTGCTGGCCCGGGCCAACGGCGTGGTGATCCGCAGCGCGCTCCCGCACCGCACCGCCGACTGACCCTCTCGCCTGAGGCTCTCGACTGACGGCCTTGACTGACGGCCTCGCCAGGCCCTTCGCCTGACCCCTCGTCGGCACCGCGCGGCGGCGGTAGCCTCCGCGCATGACCGAGGTCCCGATCCCCACCGCAGGTCCGGTGGTCGAGGTGCGCGGGGAGGCGACCCTGCGGGGCATGCCCGACCTGGCCACCCTGACCGTGACGATCCGCGCCGACGGACGCCGTCCCGACGAGGTCACCGACCTGCTGGCCCGGCGCTCCGCCCGGCTGCGCACCGAGCTCGACCGGTTCTCCGGGGCGATCGAGTCGACCGCCAGCACCGGGCTCCAGGTCGGCCCGACCTTCGAGCGGGGGAGCGTGCTGCGGCCGCGCGGCTACCAGGGGTCGGTGACCAGCACCGTGGTCGTCCACGACTTCGCCCAGCTGGGGGCGCTGGTGGTGGCGCTCGGGGAGGTCGAGCAGTCCGCGGTGACCGGGCCGGCCTGGTCGCTGCGCCGAGAGAACCCGATGTACCGCTCGGCCCGGCTGGCCGCGGTCGAGGACGCCCGCCAGCGGGCCGACGACTACGCCGACGCGTTCGGCTCGCTCGTCGTCGGGCTGCTCGGGGTCAGCGACCTCGAACCCGCGCCGCCGGTCTGGCGGGCCCAAGCGGCGTTCGCGCGCGGACTCCCCGACGAGCAGCCGCCGCTCGAGCTCGAGCCGGAGGAGCAGGAGGTCACCGGCCGGGTCACCGTCCGGTTCCGGATCAGCGACCCCGACCTCGGCGCGGTGCTCCCCGCCGACAACCCGACCACCGTCGAGGACCTCTTCCCCGGCCCGATCAGCCCGGTCAGCCCGCTCCGCCCCGGCGACGGCGGCCCGCCCCCCGACGACGGCGTCCCGGCCCGCTGAGCCCGTCGCACTGCCCTTCGACAGGCTCAGGGCTCGGGGGTCGGGAACTCGCGCTGAGTTCGTCGCAGCGCCCGTCGACAGGCTCAGGGCGCGGGGGTCGGGAACGTGCACCGAGCCCGTCGCACTGCCCGTCGACAGGCTCAGGGCGCGGGGTTCGGGAACGTGCACCGAGCCCGTCGCACTGCCCGTCGACAGGCTCAGGGCACGGGGTTCGGGAACGTGCACCGAGCCCGTTGCACTGCCCTTGGACAGGCTCAGGGCGTCGTGGTCGGGAACGCGCGCTGAGCCTGTCGAAGCGCCCTTCGACAGGCTCAGGGCACCGTGGTCGGGAACGCGCGCTGAGCTTGTCGAAGCGCCCTTCGACAGGCTCAGGGCACCGTGTGGGCGGCGCAGGGGGCCGGAACGCCGCGGGCGCGTCCAGATCACAGGCGCTGTTGCGGGGCGGTAACAGAGTCTGGATAGCCTCTCGCCATGTTCTCCAAGGTCTTGGTGGCGAACCGGGGCGAGATCGCGGTGCGGGCCTTCCGTGCGGCGGTCGAGCTGGGCGCTCAGACGGTGGCGGTGTTCCCGTGGGAGGACCGCAACGCCGTCCACCGGATCAAGGCCGACGAGGCCTACCAGATCGGCGAGCGCGGGCACCCCGTCCGGGCCTACCTCGACGTCGCTGAGATCATCCGGGTGGCCAAGGCGGCCGGCGCCGACGCGGTCTACCCCGGTTACGGCTTCCTGAGCGAGAACCCCGACCTCGCGGCGGCGTGCGCCGAGGCCGGCATCACGTTCATCGGCCCGCCGCCGGAGGTGCTCGAGCTGGCCGGCAACAAGGTGCGGGCGCTCCAGGCGGCCCGCGCCGCCGGCATCCCGACGCTGGCCTCCACCCCGCCGTCGGACGACCTCGACCAGCTGGCCGCCGGGGCGGAGGAGATCGGCTTCCCGGTCTTCGTCAAGGCGGTCGCCGGCGGCGGCGGACGCGGCATGCGGCGGGTCGACGAGCCCAGCCAGCTCCGCGACGCGATCAGCCAGGCGATGCGCGAGGCCGACAGCGCGTTCGGCGACCCGACCGTGTTCATCGAGCAGGCGGTGGCGCGTCCCCGTCACATCGAGGTGCAGATCCTCGCCGACACCACCGGCCACGTGATGCACCTGTTCGAGCGGGACTGCTCGCTCCAGCGGCGACACCAGAAGGTGATCGAGCTGGCCCCGGCGCCGAACATCAGCCAGGAGCTCCGCGACGCCCTGACCTCGGACGCGGTGAAGTTCGCCACCTCGATCGACTACTCCTGCGCCGGCACCGTCGAGTTCCTGGTCGAGACCGAGGGCGAGCGCGCCGGCGAGCACGTCTTCATCGAGATGAACCCGCGGATCCAGGTCGAGCACACGGTGACCGAGGAGATCACCGACGTCGACCTGGTCCAGTCCCAGATGCGGATCGCCAGCGGCGAGAGCCTGGCCGACCTCGGGCTCAGCCAGGAGACGGTGGCGATCAAGGGCGCCGCGCTGCAGTGCCGGATCACCACCGAGGACCCGGCCAACGGCTTCCGCCCCGACACCGGCACCATCACCGCCTACCGCTCGGCCGGCGGCGCGGGGGTCCGGCTCGACGGTGGCACCGTCGACACCGGCGTGGAGATCAGCGCCCACTTCGACTCGATGCTGGTCAAGCTCACCTGCCGTGGGCGGACCTTCCCGCTCGCCGTGGCCCGGGCCCGGCGCGCGCTCGCCGAGTTCCGGATCCGCGGCGTCTCCACCAACATCCCGTTCCTCCAGGCGGTGCTCGACGACCCCGAGTTCAACGCCGGGAACGTCTCGACCGACTTCATCGAGAAGCGGCCCGAGCTGCTGAGCGCCCGGAGCTCCGGCGACCGCGGCACCAAGCTGCTCCGCTGGCTGGCCGAGGTCACGGTCAACAAGCCCCACGGCGAGGCGCCGACCACCCTCGACCCGATCGAGAAGCTGCCGGCCGGGGTCGACCTGAGCCAGCCGTCCCCGCACGGCTCGCGGCAGCGGCTGCTCGAGCTCGGCCCGGCCGGGTTCGCCGCCGACCTGCGGAACCGGACCCACGTCGAGGTCACCGACACGACCTTCCGGGACGCGCACCAGTCGCTGCTGGCCACCCGGGTCCGCACCAAGGACCTGATCCGGATCGCGCCGTACGTCGGGCGGATGACCCCCGAACTGTTCAGCGTCGAGTGCTGGGGCGGGGCGACCTACGACGTCGCGCTGCGGTTCCTCAACGAGGACCCGTGGGAGCGGCTCGAGGCGCTGCGCTACAACATGCCGGGCCTGTGCCTGCAGATGCTGCTCCGCGGCCGCAACACCGTCGGGTACACGCCCTACCCGACCAAGGTCACCAGCAGCTTCGTGGCCGAGGCGGCCCGCACCGGGATCGACATCTTCCGGATCTTCGACGCCCTCAACGACGTCGAGCAGATGCGTCCGGCGATCGAGGCGGTGCTCGAGACCGACACCGCGGTGGCCGAGGTGGCGCTGTGCTACACCGCCGACCTCAACGACCCCGACGAGCCGGTCTACACCCTCGACTACTACCTGCGGATGGCCGAGAAGGTCGTCGAGGCGGGTGCGCACATCATCGCGATCAAGGACATGGCCGGGCTGCTGCGTCCGCCGGCCGCGGCCAAGCTGGTGGCGGCGCTCCGCGAGCGGTTCGACCAGCCGGTCCACCTGCACACCCACGACACCGCGGGCGGTCAGCTGGCCACCCTGATGGCGGCCATCGACGCCGGGGTCGACGCGGTCGACGTGGCGAGCGCGCCGATGTCGTCGACCACCAGCCAGCCGCCCGCCTCGGCGCTGGTCGCCGCGCTCGAGCACACGGAGCGCTCGACCAACCTCGACCTACGGGCGGTGATGGACCTCGAGCCCTACTGGGAGGCGGTCCGCAAGGTCTACCAGCCGTTCGAGTCCGGGCTGCCGAGCCCGACCGGCCGGGTGTACGACCACGAGATCCCCGGCGGCCAGCTGTCCAACCTGCGCCAGCAGGCGATCGGGCTCGGTCTGGGGGAGAAGTTCGAGCAGATCGAGGCGATGTACGCCGCGGCCAACCGGATCGTCGGGCGTCCGACCAAGGTCACCCCGAGCTCCAAGGTGGTGGGCGACCTCGCGCTGCACCTGGTCGCCGTGGGGGCCGATCCCGACGACTTCGAGCAGAACCCGGGCAACTTTGACATCCCGGACTCGGTGATCGGCTTCCTGAACGGCGAGCTCGGCGAGCCCTCCGGCGGCTGGCCCGAGCCGTTCCGCACCAAGGCGCTGCAGGGCCGCAAGGTGCCGATCCGCGAGGAGGAGCTCAGCCCCGAGGACGAGAAGCTGCTCGACGAGGGCGGCCGGACCGCGCAGACCACGCTCAACCGGCTGCTGTTCCCCGGGCCGACGAAGGCGTTTGAGCAGGCCCGCGAGACCTACGGTCGGGTCGGGCGGCTGAACACCCTCGACTTTCTCTACGGTCTGCGTCCGGACACCGAGCACACCGCCCGGATCGGCCGCGGGGTCAACCTGATCCTGGGGCTCGAGGCGATCGGCAACGCCGACGAACGCGGCATGCGGACCGTGATGTGCACCCTCAACGGCCAGCTCCGACCGATCCGGGTGCGCGACAACTCGATCAAGGTCGACCTCAAGGCGGCCGAGCGGGCCGACACCTCCAACCCCGGCCACGTGGCCGCGCCGTTCTCCGGCGTGGTGAGCCTGTCGGTGGCCGAGGGAGACACCGTGGAGGCCGGGCAGAGCGTGGCGACCATCGAGGCGATGAAGATGGAGGCGTCGATCAACGCGCCGAAGTCGGGCACCGTCTCGAGGCTGGCGCTGTCGTCGGTCCAGCAGGTCGAGGGCGGCGATCTGGTACTGGTCATCTCCTGAGCCCGGTGGGCGGCCGCACCGGAAGAGGTGCGGCCGAGGGGTGCGATCCCGCCAAGGTCTGGCGTGTCGGGGGGGATCTCCATTAGGAACGAGGCTTCCTGAGTCCCCGCTGAGAAGGGAAGCCCCTCCGTGACCTCACCCCGTCCCTCCCGACGACGCTGGCCGACCCTGGCCGCCGTCGTCGCGCTGGTCGCCGGCACCGCCCTGGTGCCGACGCCCGCCTGGGCCCTGCCCCCGACCCCGACCGACCCGCCGCGCGCCGCGATCACCGCGGGCACCGCCTCCGACGTCCGCGAGCTCCAGCGGGGCCAGAGCTTCGACAGCGCGAAGCTCGGGCGGTCCACCGCACAGCAGCGCCGCCAGGCCGCCCGGGCTGCCGCCGGCACGCCCGCGGTCGGCACCACCCGGACGCTGGTCGGTCTCGACGACACCACCAACACCCTCTATCCCAAGCCGTACACGTTGCAGGCCGTGGGCGATAAGATCGAGGTCTGGGTGGCCGACGACACGGCCTTCCCGGCGGGCGACTGCCGCAACGCAGTCCCGGGCAGCACCACGGTGACCCGGGCCCAGGCGGAGACGCTGGCCGCGGAGTTCGACCGGAACATCTTCCCCAAGGAGTCCGCGGCGTTCAGCGTCGCGCCCGACCGGGACGGCAGCAAGGCCACCGCCGGGATCGACGCCACCGGCGACGGCGACAAGGTCATGACGCTGGTCGACAACGTCCGCGACGACAGCTACTACGGCAACGCCCCGACCTACATCGCCGGCTTCTTCTTCAGCACCATCAACGAGCTGCTCGACCGCAACGTGATGACCATCGACGCCTTCGACTGGGCGCACCGGACCGGGGCCAACCCGCCGGACGAGCCGACCTCCGACGCCTGCACCAGCCGGTCCGCGCAGCCGCGGCTCTACGAGGGCACCTTCGCGCACGAGTACCAGCACCTGTTGCACTACTACACCGACCCGGACGAGGCCACCTGGCTCAACGAGGGACTGTCGGACTTCGCCCAGACGCTGGTCGGTTACGTCGACGCCCGCAAGACCGTCTTCGAGCCGGGCTCGGACGGCCACATCACCTGCTACCAGGGCTTCAACACCGTCCGGACCGCGTACAACCCCAACCCCAGCGACTGCGGCGGACCGGAGAACTCGCTCACCCTCTGGGGCGACCAGCCGGGCGGCGGGAGCATCCTGGCCGACTACGGCGCGGCGTACTCGTTCCTGCTCTTCCTCTACGACCGCTACGGCCTCGGCTTCGTCAGCCAGCTGCACCGCGACGGCCGCGACCAGGGGCTGGTCGGCGTCCAGCGGGTGCTCGACGGCTACGCGCCGGGCACCGACGTCCTCGACGTGGTGCACGACTTCCAGACCTCGACCCTGCTCGACCGGGTCGTCGAGGGGCGGAAGGGCAAGGTCGCCGGGATCGCGAAGTCGCGGGTCACCTCGGCCAGCCTCAGCTCGACGGTCAACCTCGGCAACCCGCGCAGCTACGCCGAGCCGGGCGCGCCGGCCAACGGCGCCGACTACGTCGGGGTCCGCGCGGCCAGCGGTCTCTACCTGAAGGGCAACCAGCTGCGTTCGCTCCGGTTCGCCGGGGCGAAGACGCTGACCCCGGACCCGCTCCGCTGGAGCAGCGTCAGCGACGCCCCTGGCCGGGCCGGGAACGCGACGCTGTTCTCGGGGGACGTCCCGTCGACCGACGCCACCGCGCTCACCTCGGTCACCGTGCCGACCTCGGACCCGACGCTGACCCTCACCGAGCGGCACCAGATCGAGAAGGACTTCGACTACGGCTACGTGGTGGTCTCCGCCGACGGGGGCCGCACCTACACCGCGCTGGCCAACGCGAACACGGTCACCGGTCCGCTCGGGCCGGCGCTCACCGGGTCGAGCACCGGGTTCGCCACCCAGCGCTACGACCTCAGCGCCTGGGCCGGCCGTCAGGTGTTGCTCGGGTTCCGGTACGTCACCGACCCGGCGGTCAACGAGGGCGGCTGGTGGATCGACGACGTCACCGTGGGCGGCACCACCGTGAGCGACGGCAGCAGTCTGACCGCCTTCCGGTCGGCCACCCAGGTCCGGCCGCTGCCGGTGGCCGGGTTCGCGGTCCGGGTGATCGGTCTCGACACCGCCCGGAAGAAGGCCCTGGTCCGCAGCTACACCGCCCGCTCGTTCACCCTGGGCGCGGCGAGGCTGGCCGCCTTCCGCAGCTATCCGCGGGTGGTGGTGATCATCGGCTACGACGAGCCGACCGAGACCCTGGCCACGCCGGCGACGTACACGCTCACCGTGAACGGCGTCGTCCAGCCCGGTGGCGGGGCGTCGTCGGACGCCGTGCGGGTGGCTGCCGACCGGTTCTGACCGCCCGGCCGACTCTCCTGCCGCTCCCCGCGGCACCGGATGCGGGCCGGGTCACCACGGTGGCCCGGCCCGGGTCCGGTCGGACCGGCTCGTAGGGTCGGAGGATGATCCCCGACTCGTTGCGGATGCCGGGCCGGGACGACTGGCTGGCCCGGCTGCCCCGGCTGCGGGACGATCTGCTCGCCGAGTGGGGGCTACGGGTCGACGGCGCGGCGATGGCCGGGGCCTGCGCGCTGGTGGTGCCGGTGCGGACCGCCGACGGCACTCCGGCCGCGCTCAAGATCAGCTGGCCGCACTGGGAGGCCGACACCGAGCACCTGGCCCTGCGCGACTGGAACGGCGACGGTGCGGTCCGGCTGCTCCGGGCCGACCCCCGGCGCTACGCGTTGCTGCTCGAGCGCGCCGACCCGGCCCGGACGCTGACCGAGGTGCCGCTCGACCGCGCGCTCGCGGTGATCACCGGGCTCTACCCGCGGTTGCACCGGCCGGCACCGCCCAACGTCCGGCGGCTGTCCGAGGTCACCGCCGGCTGGGCCACCCGGCTCGACGGGATCCGGAACTCGGGGGCCGCGCCCCGTCGGCTGATCGAGCACGCCGCCTCGCTGGCCCGCGACTTCGCCAGCGATCCCGCCACCGACGGAGCCCTGATCCACAGCGACCTGCACTACGCCAACGTGCTGGGCTCGCTCCGCGAGGACGAACCGTGGCTGGCCATCGACCCCAAACCGCTGTCCGGCGACTCGACCTACGAGGTGGCCCCGCTGCTCTGGAACCGCTTCGACGAGTACCCGGCGGACCGGATCCGCGACGGCATCCTCGACCGGATCTGGACCGTGGTCGACGCGATGGAGTGGGACGAGGACCGGGTCCGGGACTGGGTGATCGTCCGCGAGCTGTGCAACGTGCTGTGGGCGGTCGAGGACGACTGGGTGCCGGGCGGGGACTGGCTGACCGGCGCGATCACCATCGCCAAGGCCGCGCAGCGCTGACCCGGCGGACGGCCCGGTTCACTCGCTCCAGAAGCCGATCAGGTCGGGCGCCGGCCGTCCGAGCTGGGCGGCGACCGGCGCCCAGTGCGGGAAGCCGTCGAGCCAGTCGACCAGCGTGGTGACCAGCTCGCGCTGCTCCTCGGTCGGGATCGCGGCCAGCGCGGCGCGGTAGGCGTCGCCCATGGCCAGCGCGGTGTCGTGGCGGTGGTAGCCGACCCAGAGCCCGCGGACCGGCAGCAGGCTGAGCGAGGCGGAGCTGTTGAGCAGGTGACGGAGCCCGTAGGCCGCCGACACCTGGCCGCGGGCGAGCGCGAAGTCGAGGTCGTCGAGCTGGGCGGCGGTCAGGTCGAGCCGCAGCGTCCCCCAGCAGTTCTCCCGGACCAGGCGCTCCTGCGCCCGCCAGGTCGCACCGACCCGCTCGGCCGGCACGTAGCCGCCGGTGATCAGCACCTCGTAGTCGTGCATCGACGGCTCACCGGGGTCGAGCACCGGGGTGCCGGGGACGCGTCGGAAGATCGGGCCGAGCTTGCCCAGCAACCCGTGCCGCTGGTCGGGGCCCGGCGTCGGCGGGGCGAGGGCGGCCTGGGCCTGGGTGCGCAGTCGCTCGGCGTCCTCCGGGCGCGCGCCGACCATGCTGCGGACCTCGTCGATCGCGATGGCGTACAACCGGAGCACACCCATGGGCTGAGATTAACCTCGGGAGCCGGTCGGCGACCACCGAAACACCGACCGGGTGAGGCGGTTCGAGCACCGGGGACGACCGCGTTCCCGCCCGGTCAATAGGCTCAGCGTGTGAACCCACGGACCCGACGGCTGATCGTCTCGGGTCTGCTGGTGGCGCTGCTGGTGATCGTCCTCGTGGGGGCGCTCTGGCCGCAGCTGCGCTGACCCGGCCGGAGTGCGGGGCCGGGGCGTCGCGCCGCTCAGCGGTGTCGCCCGCGTGATCGCGTAGCCTCCTCCTGGCGTGCCGCCGTCGGCGGGTCCCGCCCAGCAGCCGTTCGACGCGAGAGGGTCCGCCACGATGAGCCGACGCAGGTCACCACGGCGGCTGGCCTCGCTGGCCCTCGCCACCCTGCTGGCCGGCGGGGTCGCCGGTGGGCTCGGCCTGGACGCCGGGGTCGCGCACGCGGCCGAGGTCGCCTTCACCGTCTCCGACCCGGCCATCACCGAGGCGTCCGGGCTGACCCGGGACGTCCCCGGCCAGCGGTACTGGACGGTCAACGACTCCGGCAGCCCGGCGCGGGCCTACGCCCTCAACCGCAGCGGCCGGGTCCTCGGCTACGTGGCCTACCGGGCCAAGACCGTCGACCCGGAGGCGGTCGCCTACCAGGGCGGCAGCCTCTGGATCGCCGACATCGGCGACAACGACGCCACCCGGCAGAGCGTCACCGTCTACCGGTTGTACAACCCGCAGCCCGACGGCCGGACGGTGGAGTACCAAGCCTTCGACTTCGTCTACCCGGACGGGCCCCGCGACGCCGAGACGCTGCTGGTCAGCCCGACCGGCCGGATCTTCCTGGTCAGCAAGGAAGCGGCCGGCGGCATCTACGAGGCCCCGCAGGCGCCGTCCCGGCTCCGGGTCAACAAGCTGACCCGGGTCGCGGACGCACCCTCCTACGTCACCGACGGCACCTTCCTGCCGCAGGGCGACCGGATCGTGCTGCGCACCTACGTCTCGGTGCTGGTGCTCGACGCCAGCACCTACAAGATCGTGGCCCAGGCACCGACCCCGGCGCAGAAGCAGGGCGAGGGCGTCGCGGTCGACCTCAGCGGACGCCGGCTGCTGCTCAACAGCGAGGGCGTCGACCAGCCGGTCTACGCCATGGACATCCCGCAGCAGGGTGGCAGTGCGCCGACCGGTGGCCCGACCCCGGGGACCCCGGCCCCGTCGGCGAGCGCGTCGGCGGCCGGCGACCAGGGCTCGGGCTCGACCGCGGACAGCGCGGACGTGGTTCCCGGCTCGGACACCGCGCTGGTCGTCGGGCTGGCCGCGGTGCTCGCGGTGGTGGCCGGGCTGGTGACCTACCTGGCGCGCTCGCGCTCCTGACCGGTCCAGCCGCGGGCGGCGATCCTGCGCCGTTCGACCCGTCGCCGACAACGAGACCGAGAACGAGAACGGCCCCGGTGCACCGTGCAGACCGCACTGCGCACCGGGGCCCGTACTGGTAGAGGGCGCCCCCGTGGGCCCTCTACCAGGTTCTCGGCGAGGGGGCCGTGGGCGGCGCGGACAGGTGGTCACGATCGAGCACGCCGGTCGCCATGGAGGTTCCCTGCGCCGCGAGGACGCCCGGGAGGTCACCGGTGTGCGGGTGGGTGCGTGACCGAAAGCGCCCGACCGCAGGGTCGGGCGTTCGCCGCGCCTCGGGGCGCGGGTCAGTCGGGTCGGTGCTTGACCAGGGTGAGGCGGGTGCTCGACAGCCCGTCCGTTCGCGACGTGCGCACGCTCGAGCCGTGCGCGACCGCCACCGGGTCCGCGGCGATGACTGCGAGGGTCTGGCCGCCGCTCGGGGCGCTGACCGCGCCCCCGTCGGCGCTGCCCGTGCTGGTCGGACCACCCGGGCAGGTGCTGCGGTGGTGCTGCTCGAGGTCGACCGGACCCAGCCGGTGCTGACCGAGCGCGGACGGGTCGTCCGTCCGGTGGGCGCTGCGGGTCGCCGACCGGTCGTGGCCGGCGGTGGAACCGGTGCCCGACGTCGCGACGGCGTCGAGGGCGTCGGACGGGGTGGCGACGGCCTGGGTGGCACTGATCTGGGTGGCACCGGGAACGGTTCGGTTCGGAGCGAACAGGCTCACGATCGGGGTCGCTCCGGCCTCCGGACGGCTCGGGCCGCTGTCGTCGGCGGTCTTCGCGGGGCTCGAACCGACGGGGCTCGTGCCGGCGGCGCCGGTGCTGCCGGGCTTCTCGCCGCCGGAGACCGTGCCGCCCTGGTTCCCGGTGCCGGGCTGCGGGCCGCTCGGATGACCACCCCAGCTGCCCTGGCCGGCCCCGCCGAACTGGGACCAGGGGAAGCCGCCGGACTGGTGGCCCGAGTGGCCGCCGGACGCGCTCCCGGACTGGCTGCCGTCCTGGCCGGCCGAACCCGAACCGCCGGTCCGGGGGTCCGGCACCGGGACGGTGATGGGGCCGACCGGGGTCGGCCAGACGATGACCGGACCGCCGGATCCCGGGCCGTCCTGGCCGGTGCCGTCTCCGGTCTGGTCGCCGCCGGTCTGGTCGCCGCCGGTCTGGTCGCCGCCGGTGGTCGGCGGCGTCTGGGTGCCCGGATCGCCCGAGGTGCCGGGATCGCCTGAGGTGCCGGGATCGCCTGAGGTGCCGGAGCCGTCCGAGGTGCCGGAGCCGTCCGAGCCGCCCGAGCCGACTGAGTCTCCGGAGCCGCTCGGATCGCTCGAGGTGTCCGATCCGCCGGTCTGTCCTGGCGTTGCTCCGCTGTCGTTCGAACCGGACGGGTCGGAACCTCCGGTGGCGCCACCGCTGCCGTCCGTGGCGCCGCTGTCGCTGCCGGACTGGCCGTCGCCATCGCTCTGGCTGCCGCCGGTGCCCGTGCCGGTCTGGCCGGTCCCGCCCTGGTCGGAGCCGGTCTGGCCGTTCGCGGTCTGCCCGTTCCCGGCCCGGTGACGGCCGTCCTTGCGCTGGTCGGCACTGCGGCCGTGTCCGGGCGTGGTGAGGCGCTCGACCAGCTGCTTGACGCTCCGGGCGGCGGCGCGGTCCCGCGTGGTCGACGCGCGCTCGGCCTGGCGGGCCTTGGCGGTGCGCTTCGCGGTGCTGCTCGACGAAGAGGCCGTGGCCCGGTCCGAGGTCGACGCGCTGGTGCTGCCCGTGCTCGTCGTGCTGGTCGAGCTCGTCGTGGCCGTGCTAATCGTGGTGCTGGTGGTGTCACCCGTGGTGGCGGTGTCGTCGGCGTGCGCCGCGGTGGCACCGAGGACGAGCAGGACGAGTCCGGCCCCCAGGGCGATCAGCAGCGCGACCAGGCGTGCGAGGACCGACGTCCGGAGCGGGCCGCGCCCGTCCGGGCGGTTCGACCCCTCGAACCCGCCGGTCACCCTGGCAGTAAAGCGGTTCGGTCAGCCAGGCTCAACCCGATCCCGGGTTTTGCCCCCGATCGGGTGGTGCGTCAGGCTGCGGGTCCGCCCAGCCGTTCGAGCAGCCAGTCGAGACAGCGGCACAGCGCGGAGACGTCGTCGGGCTCGACGGTCGGGAACATCCCGATCCGCAGCTGGTTGCGGCCGAGCTTGCGGTACGGCTCGGTGTCGACGACCCCGTTGGCCCGGAGCGCCGCGGCGAGCTGCGGGGCCTCGACGCCCGCGAAGTCGATGGTGCCCACCACCGGCGAGCGTTCCTCAGGCCGGCCGACGAACGGGGTCGCCCAAGGGTTGCGCTCGGCCCAGCCGTACAGCCGGGTGGCCGAGTCGGCGCTGCGGCGACCGGCCGCGGCGAGCCCACCGAGGCCGTTGAGCCAGTCGAGCTGGTTCTCGAGCAGCACCAGGGTGGCGATCGCCGGCGTGTTGAGGGTCTGGTTCTGCCGCGAGTTCTGCAGCGCCAGGCCCAGGCTGAGGCTCTCGGGGATCCACCGGTCGGTGGCGGCGATCCGTTCGATCCGCTCGACCGCGGCGGGGGAGCAAAGCGCGATCCACAGCCCGCCCTCCGAGCCCAGGCTCTTCTGCGGGGCGAAGTAGTAGACGTCGGTGGCGGTGACGTCGAGGTCGACGCCGCCCGCGGCCGAGGTGCCGTCGACCACCACCAGGGCGCGGTCGTCGGCGCCGTGGATCCGCTGCACGGGGGCGAGCGCGCCGGTCGAGGTCTCGTTGTGGGCCCAGGCGTAGACGTCGGCGTCGGGCAGCGGCTCGGGGAGCACCGTGGTGCCGGCCGCCACGCTGACCACCGCGGGCTCGTCGAGGTGCGGCGCCCGGGCGGCCGCGGCGGCGAACTTCGCCGAGAACTCCCCGAAGCTCGCGTGGCTGCTCCGCCGCTCGATCAGCGAGCAGACGGCGACGTCCCAGAAGGTGGTCGAGCCGCCGTTGCCGAGGACGATCTCCCAGTCGTCCGGCACCCGGAACAGCGTCGCCAGCCCGGTCTTGACCCGCCCGACCAGGTCGCGGACGGGGGCCTGGCGGTGCGAGGTGCCGAGCAGCCGGTTGCGGGTCAGGGCCTCGACGGCCTCGGGACGGATCTTCGCCGGACCGCACCCGAACCGACCGTCGACGGGGAGCAGGTCGGGTGGGATCCGCAGGTCGGTGGGTGCCACGGTCACCGCCGGATTGTGTCATCCGCGGGCTGCCAGACTGGAAGGGTGAGTCCCGACCTGGCCGCCGAGCGGATCGACTACCACCGCGGGCAGCTCCGCGAGAGCGACGTCCCCGCCGACCCGATGGAGCTGTTCGACCGCTGGCTGGCCGATGCGTTCGCCGCCAAGGAGACCGGAACGCTGCCCGAGCCGACCGCGATGGTGGTGGCCAGCTGCCTCGACGGCCGACCGAGCGTCCGGACGGTGCTGCTCAAGGCCGCCGATGCCGACGGTTTCGTGTTCTACACCAACTACGACTCGCGCAAGGGTCGCGAGCTCGACGCCGATCCGCGGGCCGCGCTGCTCTTCGGCTGGTACCCGCTGCAGCGTCAGGTGCGGGTCGAGGGGCCGGTGGAGCGGACCAGCGCGAAGGAGTCCGACGCCTACTTCGCCAGCCGGCCGCGTGGTTCGCAGCTCGGCGCCTGGGCCTCGGCCCAGTCGAGTGTGGTGGCCTCCGCCGATCAGCTGCAGCAGGAGTACGCGGCCATCGCGGCGCGGTTCGCCGACCGTGACGTCCCCCGCCCGCCGCACTGGGGCGGCTACCGGGTGCGCCCCGAGACCCTCGAGTTCTGGCAGGGCCAGCCGAGCCGCATGCACGACCGGCTGCTCTGGACCCGCGACGCCGAGCGCTGGACCATCACCCGCCTCGCCCCCTGAGCCCGCCACCGCGCCCTGAGCCACTCCACCGTGCCCTGAGCCCGTCGAAGGGCCCGCGCTTCGACGAGCTCAGCGCGCGGAATGCCGCCACCACCGTGGCCTGAGCCTGTCGAAGGGCCCGCGCTTCGACGAGCTCAGCGCGCGGAATGCCGCCACCACCGTGGCCTGAGCCTGTCGAAGGGCCCGCGCTTCGACGAGCTCAGCGCGCGGAATGCCGCCACCACCGTGGCCTGAGCCTGTCGAAGGGCCTGCGCTTCGACGAGCTCAGCGAGCGGAACGCCCCCATCGTGCCCTGAGCCTGTCGAAGGGCAGGAGCCGTGCCCTCAGATCGGGCCGCGGAGGTCGTGGTGCATCCGTACCTCCGCGATCTCGACGCCGGCGAAGGTGTCGGTCTTGGTGCGGCCGTCCCGGGTCCAGCCGGTGGCCTCGTAGAACGCGATCGCTCGCGCGTTGTCGGCCAGCGCCCAGAGCACCGCGTCGGTTCGCCCGGCCTCGCGCAGCGTCCGGAGGGCGGTGGCCATCAGTGTCCGGCCGATCCCGCCGCGCCACCGGTCGGGGTCGACGTAGAACGACCACACCTCGCCGTGCCCGCCCGGCCCGTCGTCCGAGCCACTCGCCCCGTCCCGGCTCGGCCCGACGTAGCTGAACCCGGCGACCACGCCGTCGACCGCGGCGACCAGCGGACCGCGGCGCGGCAGGTCGCTGGTGGCCACGATCTCCTGCCAGCGCGCCGTCCGCTCCTCGACCGACAGCCGGTCGAGCGCTTCCTGCGGCAACAGCCCGGCGTACCCGATCTGCCAGCCGCGGACGTGCAGCGCGGCGAGCGCCTCGACGTCGGCGACGGTGGCGGGACGGATCAGCACCCGCCGATCCTCGCTGACGCGGCAGGAAACGGCCGCTCGTTTTCGTGTTGCCGTAGGTCCGAGCGGGCGGTCGCGGCCGGTGCGTCGTCGAGCGGTCAGATCCTGCTCGTCAGGCCAGGGCGTTGAGCGTGACCGACACCGCGAGCGCGGCGGTCCCGACCTCCTCCAGCACCCGCAGCCGCGGGTCCGCGGTCGGGACCAGCCCCGGCCGCACCAACCGACGCAGCGCCGCCAGCCGCTGGTCGGCCAGCACCGCTTCGACGCCCTCGCGGTGGCCACCGGTGACCAGCGCCTCGAGCCGGTCGGTCTCGGGGAGCAGCAAGCGGACCGCCAGCTCGGCGGCGGCCTCGTACACCTGACGGGTCTGGTTGGCCCGGCGGCGGGCGTAGCGCTGCTGCGACCAGCCACCGGCCTTGGTGCGACCCTGGACGTAGCCGCCGCCGATCTTGGAGACCACCAGCCGGTCGCCCTCGAAGACACCGACGGCGTGCCCGCCGCGGCGGACCAGCAGCACCCCGAAGCGGTGGTCGCGGGCGATGTGCCTGGTCAGTGCGTCGAGCGCCGCGTCGCCGGTGGTCCCGGCGTCGGGGTCGAGCGGGGGGAAGGGCACGCTGACCACCGCCCGGGCACCGTCGGGGGAGTCGAGCCGGACCTCGGTGGCGGTCGCGGCGGCCACGGTGTCGGGATGGTTGGTCCGATAGCGGGCCAGCCAGCCGGGCCAGCGGCCCCGGGCGACGGCGACCTCGCGGTCGGGGATCGCAGCGTCGGACAGCACGACACCTCCGCAGCGATCGGGCCGGGTTCCGGGCCCGGACGTGGACGAACCCGCGGGCTGGGCGAGGCTTCCCTCCGAGGAGGTGGTCGAAGCCCCGGCCGGATGGACTCTCCGGCGCCCGCGGGTTCGGGTGTTGGCGTTGGATTGAGCCGGCCGCTACGACCGGTCCGCCATGGGTGGGTCAGCAGGTGCTGACCCGGTCAGACCGGACGGCTAGCTCGCCGTCACCTCACGCGTCCGTAAACCACTCATGTATCGGACCACCTCCCTTCTCGTGTACGTCCACGGTAGGTCGGGTGATCAAGAGCGGTCAACGGTGTTTCCGGACGAGTTCGGCCGGCCCGAGGTCTGGACCACCCGGGCGGGGCGCCGTGCGGCTCTCGTACTGTCCCGTCCATGGATCCGGTGCCCGGCGGTGACTCCGCGCTGCTCGACCCCGCGTTGATCTGTGCGGTCGACCTCGGCGGCACGTTCACCAAGATGGCGCTGGTCGACGCCGCCGGTGGCGTGCTGGCCGAGGACCGCGTGCCCACCTACCTGTCCGCCCGCGAGGTCGGCGACGACGGCAGCGGCAGCCGGGACTGGCTGGCCGCCGAGATGGCGCGCTTCGTCGACGCCTCGCTGCCCGCCCTGCCCGGCCGGGCGGTGACCGGCTTCGGCGTGGTGGTGCCGGGCATCGTCGACCGCGGTGTGGTGGTGGCCGCGGCGAACATCGGCTGGTACGGCATGCCCCTGGCCGCCGGGCTGAGCGAGCGGCTGGGCCTGCCCGGCGGGGTCGACCACGACGTCCGCGCCTCCGGCCGGGCCGAGTGGCAGCTCGGCGCCGGGCGCGGTGTGCAGAACCTGATGTTCGTCCCGCTCGGCACCGGGATCGCCGCCGCGCTGGTGGTCGACGGCCGGCTGCTCCGGGCCGACGGGTACGCCGGCGAGCTCGGTCACATCCCGGTGCCCAGCGCCGGCGACACCCGGTGCGCCTGCGGCGCGACCGGCTGCCTGGAGATCGTCGCCTCGGCCGCCGGGGTCGAGCGCACCTTCGCGCGGCTGACCGGGCGCACGATGACCACGCCGGCCGACAAGGTGGCGGGCCTGGCCCGGTCCGGCGCACCCGCGGCGGTCAAGGCGTTCACCCTGGCCGGCACCGCGCTGTCCGAGGCGCTGCTCACCGCGCTGACGCTGCTCGGTCCCGAGGTGATCGTCATCGGTGGCGGGCTGTCCGGCGCGGCCGACCTGATCCTGCCCACCGTCGAGGACTACCTGACCGCCCACCTCGCCTTCCAGCGACGGCCCCGGCTGGCGGTGGCCGAGTTCGGCAGCCGGGCCGGCGTGGTCGGAGCCGCCCTGGTCGGTCGCGAGCTGATCGCGGCGGCCCGGTGAGGATCCGCACCCGGCACCTCGCCACCGGGACGCAGGTGATCGACGACGCGGTGATCACGATCGAGGACGGCGACGTCGTCGCGGTCGGGCCGGCCGACCCGGCCACGGCGGCCGACCAGCCGGTCGACCATGATCACGACGGCTGGGTGCTGCCCGGCTTCGTCGACACCCACGTGCACGGCGGCGGCGGAGCCGACTACGCCCGGGGCGACGCCGACGAGATCCGCCGTGCGGCGGCCTACCACCGGGCGCACGGCACCACCAGCACGTTCGCCAGCCTGGTCACCGCCGAGATCGACGAGCTGGTCGACCAGCTGGGCGTGGTCGTCCCGCTGGTCCGGTCCGGCGAGCTGGCCGGCATCCACCTCGAGGGGCCGTTCCTCTCGCCGGCCAAGCGCGGGGCGCACGAGCCGTCGCTGCTCCGCCCGCCCGACCCGGAGAGCATCGAGCGGCTGCTCGAGGCCGGTCAGGGCTGCCTCAGCATGATCACCATCGCTCCCGAGCTGCCCGGGGCGCTCGACGCGATCCGCCGGCTGCGTGCCGCCGGGGTGACCGCGGCGATCGGCCACACCGACGGTGACGAACGGACCACCCTGGCCGGGCTCGACGCCGGCGCCACCGCGGCCACCCACCTGTTCAACGCGATGCGCTCGATCCACCACCGCGCGCCCGGTCCGGTGCCGCGGCTGCTGACCGACGAGCGCTGCCTGGTCGAGCTGATCTGCGACGGCGTGCACACCCATCCTGAGGTGCTCGCGATGGCCTTCGCCGCGGCCGGGCCGGACCGGTTCGCCCTGGTCACCGACGCGATGGTGGCCACCGGGATGAGCGACGGCGACTACGCCCTCGGCGGACTCGACGTCCGGGTGCAGAGCGGCGTCGCCCGGCTGCGGAACCCGGACGGCACGCTCGGGTCGATCGCCGGCTCCACCCTCGGGACCGGTGGTGCGGTCCAGGTGTTGCACCGCGAGGTCGGGCTCGGCTTCGCCGACCTGGCCGCGGTGGCGGCGGCCACCCCGGCGCGCTGGCACGGGCTCGACCGGGTCGGCGTGCTCGAGCCCGGGCGTCGCGCCGACCTGGTGCTGCTCGACGACGACGCCGGACTGGTGCGGGTGATGCAGAACGGACGCTGGGTCGAGGAGGAGACGCGATGAGTCTGGTGCGACTGACCGAGGTGCTCGGCGGCTCCGGCCCCCGGGCGGTCGGCGCGTTCAACGTGATCATGATCGAGCACGCCGAGGCGCTGGTGGCCGCCGCCGAGCGGGCCGGACAGCCGGTGGTGCTGCAGATCTCCGAGAACGCGGTGAAGTACCACGGTGCCCTCGAGCCGATCGCTCGCGCCACGCTCGCGGCGGGGGAGGCGGCGGCGGTCCCGGTGGTGGTGCACCTCGACCACGCCACCCGGACCGATCTCACCGAGGAGGCGATCGCGCTCGGCTTCGGCTCGGTGATGTTCGACGCCTCGAAGCTCGGCTACGACGAGAACGTCGCCGCCACGGCCGCCGTGGTCGCCAAGGCGCACGCGGCCGGCGTCGACGTCGAGGCCGAGCTCGGTGAGGTCGGCGGCAAGGACGGGGTGCACGCGCCCGGCGCCCGGACCGACCCGGACGAGGCGGCGGCCTTCGTCGAGGCGACCGGGGTGGACGCGCTCGCGGTCGCGGTCGGCAGCTCGCACGCGATGACCGAGCGGACGGCCAGCCTCGACCTCGAGCTGATCACCCGGCTCCGCGACCGGTTGCCCGTGCCGCTGGTGCTGCACGGCAGCTCCGGGGTGCCGGACGACGAGCTGGTCCGCGCCGTCGAGGCGGGGATGCGCAAGATCAACATCGGCACCCACCTCAACGTGGTGTTCACCCGCGCGGTGCGCGAGCGGCTCGGGGCCGACCCCGACCTGGTCGACCCGCGCAAGTACCTCACCCCGGCCCGCGAGGCCGTGGCCGACGAGGTCACCCGGCTGATCACGCTGCTCGCCCGCTGACGTACGGCGAAGGGCTTCGACAGGCTCAGCCCGCGTCGTGCCGTGCGCTGAGCCCGCGCTTTTGCCGTGCGCTCAGCCCGCGTCCCCTGTCCCGTGCGCTGAGCCTGTCGAAGCGCGCGTCCCGCTGTCCGTGCGCTGAGCTTGTCGAAGCGCGTCCCGCTGTCCCGTGCGCTGAGCCTGTCGAAGCGCCCCGCCTAGTTGATCCTGACCTGGTTGTAGCGCTCGAGGGCGTCCAGCCGTTCGGTCTTGTGGTCGACGATCGGGGCCGGGTAGCCGGCCGGAGGCCCGCCGGGGGCGTCCCAGGGTTCGGCCAGGTGCTGGGTCGGCAGGTCGCGCAGCTCGGGCACCCAGCGCCGGATGTAGGCCCCGTCCGGGTCGAACTTCTCCGCCTGGGTGGTCGGGTTGAACACCCGGTAGTAGGGGGCGGCGTCGAGACCGCAGCCGGCCACCCACTGCCAGTTGAGCTGGTTCTGGGCGAGGTCGCCGTCGCGCAGTCGCTCCATGAACCAGGCCGCACCGTGCCACCAGCCGATGTGCAGGTCCTTGGTGAGGAACGAGGCCGTCAGCATCCGCACCCGGTTGTGCATCCAGCCCTCGGCGAGCAGTTGCCGCATCCCCGCGTCGACCAGCGGATAGCCGGTCCGGCCCTGCTTCCAGGCCTCGAACGCCGGCCCCGGCTCCTCGACCGGCAGCCGGGCGAACTCGGCCCGGATCGGTGCCGACACCGCGTCGGGGCGCTGCAGCAGGGCGTCGGCGAAGAAGTCGCGCCAGGCCAGCTGCCGGGCCAGCGCCGCACCACCGGCGGTGCGGCCGAGCTCGGAGCCGGCCAGGTCGGCCAGCAGCGTCCGTGGGTGCAGCTGCCCCCAGCGCAGCGGCACCGACAGCCGCGAGGTCGCGTCCGCCCCGGGCAGGTTCTGGTTGGTCTTGTAGCCGCTCACTCCGGCCGTGCCGGGCTGCAGGAAGTCCGCCCACGCCTCGCGGGCCGCCCCCTCGGAGGCCGCGGCGACGTCGTCGGGGTCGGCCTCGGGCAGGGGCACCCGGCCCGGCAGCGCCCGCGCCCGTTCTTGGCCGACCCAGGAGGCGGACGCCGGGTCGAGCCGCTCCGCCGGGCCGTGCATGCCGTGCGCCTCCCAGGCCCGGTGGAACGGGGTGAACACGCGGAACGGCAGGCCGCTGCCGTTCCGCAGGGTCCCGGGCGCCACCGCGTAGGGCGATCCGGTGGCCACCAGCGCCGCGCCGCTCTCGGCGAGTGCGGCGGCGACTGCGGCGTCCCGACGCCGTCCGTACGGTCCGAAGTCGGCACTGACGTGCACCTCGGTGGCCCCGGTCGCGGCGGCGACCGCGGGCACCGCCTCGGCCGGGCGTCCTGCCACCACGGTGAGGCCGGGACCGCCGCCGACCCGAAGGTCGGCGTCGAGCGCGCGCAGACCGGCGTGCAGCCAGCGGGTGCGCACCTCGCCGGCCCGACGCAGCAGCACCGGGTCGAGCACGAACAGCGGCAGCACCGCGCCGGCGGAGGCGGCAGCCAACAGGGCCGGGTTGTCCGCCAGCCGGAGGTCGCGGCGCAGCCAGCAGACGGCGACCCCGGCTTTTCTGGACATGCTCTAATCTTGCACGCGAGCGCCGACACCCCTCTCGACCGCGAGGCCCAGGGTGGACGGCCGGGGGCGACGGAGGAGGCGCAGGCGTGAGCGAGCTGATCGACACGACCGAGATGTACCTCCGGACGATCTTCGAGCTCGAAGAAGAGGGCATCGTCCCGCTCCGGGCCCGGATCGCCGAACGCCTGCACCACAGCGGCCCGACTGTGTCGCAGACCGTCGCCCGGATGGAGCGCGACGGGCTGGTCCGGGTGCTCGGGGACCGCCACCTCGAGCTGACCGACGAGGGACACGACCGCGCCACCCGGGTGATGCGCAAGCACCGGCTGGCCGAGCGGCTGCTGACCGACGTCATCGGGCTCGACTGGGAGCTCGTCCACGAAGAGGCCTGCCGCTGGGAGCACGTCATCTCCGAGGACGTCGAACGCCGGCTGGTCACCCTGCTGGACCGTCCGCAGGAGTCGCCGTACGGCAACCCGATCCCCGGCATGGGTGAGCTCGGGGTGACCGACGCCCCGGCGGTGTTCCGCGACGGCAACGCGATGCTCAGCGACATCCTCCCCGACCACGACGGCGAGATCCGGGTCCGGATCCGCCGGATGAGCGAGGAGATCCAGAAGGACGTCACGATGATGTCGACCCTGCGCGAGGCCGGGGTGCTGCCCGGGGCCGAGGTCGGCGTCCGCACCGGGGGACTCGGCGTGGTGCTCAGCGTCGCCGACCGGCCGACCGCCGAGATCGACAAGGAATCGGCCACCCACCTGTTCGTCGACCGGCTCGCCGGCTGACCGACGCGGCGTGGTCGCCGTGGCAGGATGAGCGCCACGACGACGTCCGGAGGCACGCGACGATGATGAGGGCGGCGGGGGCTCACCGCGACGATGGCTGACGACCCGTTCAGCTGGCCGGACTTCCTGGCCTCCTTCCACCGCGACCACGCGGGCGCGGCCGAGGCCGTGCTGTCCCGCAGCCTGGCCGGCGACCACAACCCCTACCGCTGGCTGGCCCGGGCGGTCTCCCGGGAGGCGCGGCTGGTCGTCGACCTGGCGTGCGGGTCCGGGCCGATGTCGCGGGAGCTGGTCCACGACGGCCGGACGGTGGTCGGGGTCGACCTCTCCGCCGAGGAGCTGGCGTTGGCCGCCGAGCGCGGTCCCGGTCCCTGGGTGCGGGCGGATGCGCTGCGGTTGCCGTTCGCCGACGGTTCGGTCGACGCGGTCACCTCCTCGATGGGTCTGGTGGTGGTCCGCCCGCTCGGGGCCGTGCTGGCGGAGGTGGCCCGGGTGCTGCGTCCCGGCGGGGTGCTGGCCGCGATCGCCCCGGCCGCCCGTCCGCTGGCCGCCCGCGACCTGCGGGTGCTCAGCCGGCTGACCGGGATCCTGCGCACCTCGCCGCAGTTCCCCGGGCCGCTCGAGCTGGCCGGATTCGCCAAGACGTTGCGGGCCCACGGACTGCAGAAGGTCGAGGACGCCCGCGAGCGGTACGCGTTCACCGTCGCCGACCGCGCCGACGCAGAGCTGATGCTCTCGGCGCTCTACCTGCCGCAGACCCGGCCGGCCCGGGTGCAGGCGGCGGTCGAGCACCTCAGCAGCCGGGTGGACGAGCGCGGGCCGGTCAGTCTCGCGGTGCCGATGAGGCGGTTGGTCGCCATCAAGTGACGGCTCGGGTCGCCGGTGCCACAATCGGCCCGAGAGCCGTCCCGGCTCCCACGTCCCGCACCGCGGGCATCCCCACGAAGGAGTGTGTGATGGCAGTTTCGGTCGATCTCGCCAAGGGCCTCGACAAGGCCTACGAGGACAAGACCCTCGAGGAGATCCTCAGCGCCTCCCCGGCCGCCCTGGCCGGTGTCTCGGAGGCCGACGCCGCCGCGCTGCAGCAGGCGTTCGGGATCAAGACGGTCCGCGACCTCGGGTCCAACAAGTACTTCGCGCTGGCCGGCGTGCTGGTCGCCCTCTCCAACAAGCTCTGAGCCAACAAGCTCTGACCCGACCAGCTCTGGGCCGCGTGCACGCGGGCCGCCCGACGGGGAATACCCGCCGGTCGCGGCCCGTTGTGCTGGCTGAACACCACTCACCACGAGCAGATCCGAGGGAGCCTCTTCATGGCCACCGTTGACATCAGCGCCGACACCTTCGAGCAGACGATCGCCGACAACGACATCGTGCTGGTCGACTTCTGGGCCGACTGGTGCGGTCCGTGCAAGCGCTTCGCACCGGTCTACGACAAGACCTCCGAGGAGCACGACGACGTCGTGTTCGCCAAGCTGGACACCGAGGCCAACCAGGAGCTCTCGGCCGGGCTCGGCATCACCGGCATCCCGACCCTGATGGCCTTCCGGGAGGGCGTCTTGGTCTTCAACCAGGCCGGCGCGCTCCCCGCGCCGCAGCTGCAGGAGGTCGTCCGCGCGGTCAAGGACCTCGACATGGACCAGGTGCACGCCGAGGTCGAGAAGATGAAGGCGGAGGCGCAGGGCAACTGAACCCCGCCCCACAGCACGCTCTGCACGGCCCGCGGTCCTCGACCGCGGGCCGTTCGCATGCCCGACAGCGTCGGCGGCCCCGCTCGACGGGACGGCCGTAGGATGTGGCGCCGGCCCTCGTAGCTCAGGGGATAGAGCAACCGCCTCCTAAGCGGTTGGTCACAGGTTCGAATCCTGTCGAGGGCGCCGTTCAGCCCGCGAGCACCGACCAGCCGTGGGCGCCGACCACGGAGGGCCCGCGGCCCGGGTCGCCGGGGGAGCGCTCGACCACCGTCCAGTCGCCATCACCCGGCACGAGTTCCGCGCTCTTCTCGCCGACGTTGAGCAGCAGCGCGAGCCGGCCGTGCTCGGCGCCGGCCCGGGCGGTCAGCACCACCGCGACCTGTTCGTTGCTCAGATCCTCGGTCCTCAGCTCGGCGTCGACCAGCCACGGGTGCCGGCGCCGGACCGCGATCAGCATCCGGTAGAGGTCCTCGACGCCGCCGCCGGGACGCTCCTCGAGCTCGGCGGGGTCGTCGGGGAAGGCCGGCCGGATCGCGTCGTCGCCGCCGAGCCGTTCCTCCTTGACCGCCTCGAGCCCGAACTCGTCGCCGTAGTAGACGCTCGGCACCCCTGGCAGCAGGCACAGCAGCGCGACCGCGTGCGGCAGCAGCCGCCGGTCGCCGAGCTGGCTGGCGATCCGGGTCACGTCGTGGTTGCCGAGGAAGGTCAGCGGGACGAACGAGGTCAGCAGCTCGGCGTGCCGCCGCAGCGTCCAGTCGAGCTCGAAGAAGTTGCGCTCGCGGAGCGACGACCAGACCGCCTTCCACAGCTCGTACTGGGTGACCGCGTCCAACCCGGACGCCTCGACGTAGCCGGCGTAGTCGCCGTGGATGACCTCGCCGACGAACCAGGCGTCCGGGTGCCGCTCACGGACCCGCGGCAGCACCTGAGCCCAGAACGGAGCGGGCACCGCGTAGGCGGCGTCGAGCCGCCAGCCGTCCGCGCCGGCGTCGAGCCAGTGGTCGAGCACGTCGACGACCAGGTCGGCCACCTGCGGGTTGTCGTGGTTGAGCACCACCAGCCGGCTGTGCCCCTCGAACACCTCGGGCTCGGGCCAGCCCGCGGGACCGGCGGTCCAGCGGAGCCAGCGTCCCGGCTCGGAGTCCGGCCCGGCCTCGATCGCGCGGCGGGCGATCGGGTGGTCGCGCCCGAGGTGGTTGAACACGCCGTCGAGCAGCACCCGGACGCCGCGGGCGCGGCAGCGGTCGAGCAGCGTCCGCAGCGTCTGCGTGTCGCCGAGCCGGCGGTCGACGGCGTGGTGGTCGAGGGTGTCGTAGCCGTGCGACTGCGCGGCGAACACCGGCCCGAGCGCGAGCCCGTTGCAGCCGAGGTCGACCAGGTGGTCCAGCCAGCCCTCACCCGGGAGCCCGTCCGCGACATCCCCATCGCCCGCCTCCGGGAGGCCCTCGGCGGGCGCGCCGGCGAAGCCGAGCGGGAACACCTGCCACCAGATCACGGTGTCCGCCCAGTCGCGCGCTGTCACCCGAGCACTGTAGGCGGGCCGCGCCCGGCCCCTAGACTCCGCGGGTGGCCCAGCGGAGGACGACCCGACCCGAGCGGCGCAGCAGTGGCGCGCTCGCGGCGGTCTGGCTGGTCGCCTCGCTGGCTCTGGTCGCAGTGCCCGCCTGGGTCGGTCTGACCCGACCGGACCCGATGCTCAACGGCCACCCGGTCACCCTGGTGATCGGGTTCGCGCTGCTGGTGACCGGCGTGGTCGGGGCGATCTGCGCCGTCGTCGTCCTGGTCGACCGGCTGCGACGACGGCGCGGCGGCGACAACCCGCCCCGCCGACGCTGGCGCACCGCGGTGTCGGTCCCGGTGCTGGTCCTGCTGCTCGCCACCACGGGGTTCCTCGGCTGGAGCCGGCCGTTCGCCGCGGATCCTGTCGCACTGCAGGCGCTCGACACCACCACGACGGTCCGGGTGGTGCAGCGGCTGACCTCGTACACCCTGTTCCCCACCCGCGAGACCCGCACCGGGGCGGCGATCCCGCCCACCACGGGCCTGGTCTTCTATCCCGGCGCCCGGGTCGACGCCCGCGCCTACGCCGCCCTGCTCCGCCCGCTGGCCGAGGCCGGCTACGTCGTCGTGGTGGTCAAGGAGCCATTCGGGATCGGCCTGCTCGACCCGGGCGCGGCCCGTCGGATCCCAGCGCTCTATCCCGAGGTCACCCGGTGGGTGGTCGGCGGTCACTCGCTCGGCGGGATCCCCGCGGCCACCGTCGCCGACGACGACCGCACCTTCACCGGGCTGGTCCTCTACGCCTCCGAGCCGGCCGGGACGCTGACCCGCACCGACCTCCGGGTGCTGTCGGTGTCCGGGTCGAAGGACGGGCTGGAGACCCCCGACCGGATCGCCGCCGCCCGTGACCGGCTGCCCGCCGACGCGACCGCGGTGGTCGTCCAGGGCGGGGTGCACGCGTTCTTCGGCGACTACGGCAACCAGCCCGGTGACGGCGTGCCGACGGTGTCGCGGGAGCGCGCGCAGCAGCAGATCGCCGCCGCCACCCAGAAGTTCCTCGCCGCCCTGCCTGCCGGGACAGCGCCCGGTCGGCCGGGCGCCACCCCGAGCGGCACCGCGGGTGGGACGAGCGGACCCAGCCCGAGCGCCACCCGCACCGGCTGACCGAGCGTGGTGGCCGCCGCACCCGGCCCCTACGATCGGGGCCATGAGCGACGGTCTGAAGCAGGCGCAGGAGAAGATGCGGGCCGCGGGGGTGGCCGACGAGGCGATCACCGTGTTCAGCCACTACTACGGCGAGCTCGAGTCCGGCGCGACCGGGATGATCCCCGAGGACAGCATCGACCCGGTGGCCGAGCCGACCCTGATCGCCGACGTGGAGATCGGCGAGGAGGAGCAGCGGGCCGCCTTCGCCAGGACCGCGATCATCAAGCTCAACGGCGGGCTGGGCACCTCGATGGGGATGGACAAGGCCAAGTCGCTGCTCCCGGTGCGCGACGGGCAGAGCTTCCTCGACCTGATCGTCACCCAGGTCCGGGCGGCGCGCGAGCAGTGGGGGGTCGACCTGCCGCTGCTGTTCATGAACAGCTTCCGCACCTCCGAGGACACCCTCGCCGCACTCAGCGGGTACGACGGCCTCGAGGTGGGCGGGCTCGGGCTCGAGTTCGTCCAGAACCAGGAGCCGAAGCTCCGCGCCGACGACCTCGCCCCGGTCGAGTGGCCCGCCGACCCGACCCTCGAGTGGTGCCCGCCGGGTCACGGCGACCTCTACACCGCGCTGGCCGCCTCCGGGGTGCTCGAGCGGCTGCTCGCGGCGGGCTACCGGTACGCCTCGGTCTCCAACTCCGACAACCTCGGGGCCGCGCCGAACCCGAAGATCGCGGCCTGGTTCGCGGCCAGCGGGGCGCCGTACGCGGCCGAGCTGTGCCGCCGCACCCCGGCCGACGTCAAGGGCGGCCACCTGGCGATCCGCAAGTCCGACGGCCGGCTGATCCTGCGCGAGACCGCGCAGACGCCCAAGGAGGACATGCACTACTTCACCGACGAGTCGCGGCACCCGTACTTCCACACGAACAACCTGTGGTTCGACCTCGAGGTGCTGGACGCCACCCTCAAGGAGCGGCACGCGGTGCTCGGGCTGCCCTTGATCAAGAACGAGAAGACCGTCGACCCGGCCGACAGCTCGTCACCCGCGGTGATCCAGCTCGAGAGCGCGATGGGCGCCGCGGTCGAGGTGTTCGAGGGCGCGACCTGTCTCGGGGTCGGCCGCGAGCGGTTCCTGCCGGTGAAGACGACCAACGACCTGCTGCTGCTGCGCTCGGACGTCTACGAGGTGGGCGGCGACGGCCGGCTGACCCGGGTCGCCGACCCGGCGCCGCTGATCGACCTCGACCCGTCGTTCTACAAGACGATCGGGAAGTTCGAGCAGCGTTTCCCGGCCGGGGCGCCCTCGCTGAAGCGGGCCAAGAGCCTCACCGTCCGCGGCGACTGGACCTTCGAACGCGGCGTCGTGGTGGAGGGCGCCGGTGAGCTGCCCGACCAGGGCAGCCCCGAGGTGGTGGCCACCGGGGCGCTGATCAGCGGCTGACGTACCGGCCCTTCGACAGGCTCAGGGCACGTGACCCGTCGGAGACCCGTGACCCGAGCCTGTCGAAGGGCGCGGTACGCGCATCCGTGCCCTGAGCCCTCCCACCCAGGACGGCCCCTGAGCCTGTCGAAGGGCGCGGCGGGCGGATCGTGCCCTGAGCCCTCCCACCCAGTAGCTCCCTGAGCCTGTCGAAGGGCGGGCGGATCGTGCCCTGAGCCCTCCCACCCAGGACGGCCCCTGAGCCTGTCGAAGGGCGTCGTGGTCGTGCCTCAGAGGACGGTGACGACCTCGTCGAAGCCGAGTCGCGCCTGGCGCGGCCGGAAGGCGCCCTCGGCGGGGTGGCCGATGTTGACCACGAGGACGGCCCGGTGCCGGCCGTCGGGGAAGGCGACCCGGCTGACCGCATCGGCGTCGAACCCGCCCATCGGGCCGGCGGCCAGCCCGGCGGCGCGGACGCCGATCATGAAGTAGGCGGCCTGCAGCAGCGCGTTGGTGCGGGCGACGTCCTCGCGGGCCTGCTCGGCCGAGGCGAAGCGGTCCCGGGCGGCAGTCGCGTGCGGCGCGGTCCGGTCCATCTCCTCGTGGAAGTCGACGTCCGCCGCCAGCACGGCGACCAGCGGGGCGGTGCGGGTCTTGTCGCGGTTGCCCTCGCTCATCGCGGCGACCAGCTGCTCGCGGACCTCCGGGCTGCGGACCAGTGCGACCCGCAGCGGCTGGGTGTTCATCGCGGTGGGAGCCCACTTGACCAGGTCGTGCACCGCGCGCATCTGCTCGTCGCTCACCGGCTCGTCGGTGAAGGCGTTGGCGGTCCGGGCCTCGGTGAACAGCAGCTGCTGGGCCTCGGGGTCCAGAGCCAGCAGGTCGCTCTCGAAGTCCTGGTCGAGGGAGCGTAGATCGTAGTCGAGGGTGGTCATGGCGGTTGAAACCTCAACCGTCTCGTGGGGATTCCCGCCCCGGGTGTGAAGCGGGTCACCCGGTGTGGGCGTCGCGGGCCAGTCCGTCGAGCAGCACGGTCGCGGTGAGCTCGGCGACCGGTCCCGGGTCGAGCTCGGGGTGCCGGAGCAGTCGGTCGACCATCCCGTCGACCGCGGCCTGGTAGGTGGCGGCCAGCATCCCGGCGTCGAGGTCGGGGCGGACGTCCCCCTCGGCCTGGCCCCGGGCGAACAGCGCCTGCTGGGCGGTCTGCAGGCCGGCGTACTCGGCCTCGTCGAGCACCGGGGAGCCGTCGGCGTGCCGCAGACCGGAGACGATCTGGCGGATCGCGCGGAGGTGGTCCGGATGCGTCCGGGGGAGCCGGGCTGCGCGGTGGATCGCTCCGCGCAGCAGCGCCGGCACCGGCGCCTCCAGCTCCACCGCCGAGGCGACCTCACCGACCAGCTCGGCCAGCCCGCGCCGGGCGGCGGCCGCCATCAGGGCGTCGAGGTCGTCGTAGTAGTGCCAGAGCAACCCTTTGGACACCCCGGCGGCGGCGGCGATCGCGTCCGCGCCGGCGGCGGCGTACCCCACCGCGGCGACCACTTCCAGGGTGGCTCGCTCGAGCTGGGCGCGCCGCGCCTCGGGACTCAGTCGCCGCCGCTCCGCCACCGGGCTCACGCCCGTCCGGCGTCGCGAGCCCGGGCGGTGAGGGCGACCAGCAGGACCACCGCGGCCATCAGCACCGCGACCACGACCATCTCGACCCGCATCCAGGTCGGGACGAACCGCGGGATCGCCGCCTCCACCGCGTTGACCAGCACCAGCAGCCCGGCGATCAGGCCGACCGCGCGGAGCGCCCCGCGGCTGCCGCGCAGCGCGGCGCGGAGCCGGAGCGGCAGCAGGACGGCGAACACGGCCACGACGATGGCATGACCCCAGGCCTCCGACGTCGCCAGGGGCGGATCGACCGCCGACAGCACCGCGAGTGCGACCAGCGTGGCCGCGACCAGGGCGACATAGACGCCGACGGCGGCGCGCAGCGGGGCGGCGGTGGAGAGCGAGAAGTCGCGCTTGTTGACCATGTGGTCAACAGTAATGACTGATGAGTCAATAGCGATCGGGTTTCTTGAGGATCAGGACGACCGGCGTTCGCGCGCCGCGGTCCTAGGCTGGCGCGGTGTCTGCCGACCCCGCGCCCTGGGACCGCGCCCTCGGGTGGGCGCTCACCGGTCACGACCACCCCGACTGGCCCGACGCCGTCGCGCCGGACCTCGACCGGGTGCTCGCGCGGCTGGCCGAGGCGGGGGAGAGCCCGGTTGCGGCGCAGGCGGACGCCCGAGCCACCGGACAGCCCTGGCCGCACCCGGTGCCGGACCGGCTGCGCGCCGGACTGGGGGCCGCTCAGCTGGCTGCGCTGATGACCGAGCTGATGACCGAGCTGCAGCGCAGAGGTCTCCCCCAGGCGTCGCAGCGGGCTCCGGTGATCAAGGACCGGGCGCCGGGGCCGGACGAGCTGCGGCTGCTCCGCGACGTCCCCCCGCACTACTGATCGCGACCACCGAGTGCGGCCGGTCGACGCGGTGATGATCACCACCGCCACACCGGAACGCGGCGAGCCCGCCGCGTCGCCGCCGGGTGGGCGGAGACGCGACGGGCTCTCGACGACCGTGCTGTGGTCCGCGCGGACGATCACGCGGACCGGAGGGTCAGGCGATCGGGCGGGTCGGGTCCGTGACGGTGGTGGAGGTGCCGTTCTGCTGCTCGCGGAGGATATCGCGGATCTCGGTCAGCAGGTCCTCGCTGGTGACCGCGGGCTCGGCCTCCTCCTTCTGCGAGTTGAGTGCGCGCGCCCGGTTGTAGGGCGTGATCACCAGGAAGTAGAGGACCGCGGCGATCAGGAGGAAGGACAGCACAGCGCTCAGGAAGGCGCCCACCGAGAGTCCCCACACCAGCTTGTTGGTGAAGTCGGGCACGCCACCGAACTTGCCGATGATCTGCCACAGGATGTCCGTGAAGCTCTTGACCACGGCCGTGAAGGCGGTGCCGATGATCACGGCGGTGGCCAGCTCCACGAGGTTGCCGCGGAGAAGAAAGTTCTTGAAGCCGTTGAGGGTGTCGCCGGTGCCCTTGGCGAGCGCACCCCCGGCGCCACGGAGACGGTCGTTGCGGTTCGGCTGCGGATTGTTCGTGCTCATGGGTGGTTCCCCCTCTAGTGCTGACGACGGAACGGTCTGTGCGACGGGATCGGTTCGAGACGAACCGATGTCGCGACCGCTGCTCGGTCAGGCCGTCGACTGAGCGGCAACAGCGTAGGGCCTGGCGACGGCTCCACGACAGCACCGTCGCGGTCGGTCAGTGCAAGATCACGCCGGCGTCCGTGCCGAGGTCGACCAGGGCCGCCGCCTGCTCCGGGGTGGCCGCCACCAGCACCAGCTGCCCGCCGTTCCCACCGGCGGTCACGCCGAGGCCGTCCGCGCCGGGGTCGGCGGGCAGGGCGACCACCCGGACGTCGGAGGCGACCACCGTCGCGCGCGACCCGGCGGTGGCCCCGGACACGACGTCGACGCGGTCGCCCACCCGGAGCAGACCGGCGATCGTGGCGTCACCGATCCGCAGCGGTGCGATCACCAGCCCGGGATCGGCCAGGGTGCGGTCCGACAGCACGCTGAGGTCGGTCAGCACGGCGTTCGCGGGCAGCGGCGCGACCAGGGTGCGTCCGACGACCGCGGCCGGATCGGTCGCGGCCCCGGTCGGCACGGCGTCCTCGGGCAGGCGGCGGAGGGTGACGTCGGTGGACCCGAGGGTCACGCCGCCGGCCAGCGCCGTAGTCGTCACCAGCACCTCGGTGCTCGGGCGGTCGGGCGGGAGCGCCGCGCTGACCGTGGCCAGCACGGCCCCGACCGCGGCGACCGCGGCGAGCTTGCGGCGATGCCAGGAGACCGCCCGGCCCAGTTCGTGATACAGGTCGTGGAACAGCGACCGTCGGCGCCGCGACCCGGTGGCAGAGCGGCGGGGCGTCGGTGCGGGACGGAGAGGCCTCATGCCTACCACCCTGGGACGGTCGGCCCGGGCCCGCGGGTGTCGTCCACAGGCTCCACGCGAGCCGCCAGGACAACCGGCGTCCTGTGGACGGACGGCCGGCCGCGGACGGGAGGACTAGTTCGAGCTCGTGCCGGCGGCGGCCTTGCTCGTGCCGGTGGAGCCGCTGCCGCTGCTCTTCTCACCGCTCGACGAGCCGCCCGACGAGCCGCTCGAGGAATCCGTGGAGGAGGTCGAGGAGGTGTCGGACGAGCTCTTCTCCGTGGACGACTTCTTCTCCGAGCCGCCCTTCGGGTCGGAGCGGCTGTCGGTCCGGTAGAAGCCGCTGCCCTTGAACACCACGCCCACCGCGTTGAAGACCTTGCGGAGCTCGCCCTGGCAGGTCGGGCACTCGGTCAGGGCCGGGTCGGTGAACTTCTGGACGACCTCGAGGTCGCGACCGCAGGACGTGCAGCGGTACTGGTAGGTAGGCATCGGACTCTCTCGCATCGACACCGGCGCCGGGTGGTGCCCGGGCCGTCAACGGTTTCGACTGGCACTCAAGCATAACGACTGCTAAGCCGGTGCGGCGCGGCTGCGTCGTTAGCATGACGCGGTGCGTCGGATCCCTCGCTGGCTGCTGTTCGGCGTGTTCGTGCTGGTCCTGGTTCTCGCGGCCGGCGGCAGCCTGCTGGTCACCACCGTGCGTCGTCCGTTCCCGACCGTCGACGGGCAGCTGCGGATCGCCGGCCTCAGCGCGCCGGTCGAGGTGATCCGGAACGCCAACGGCATCCCCGACATCTACGCCGACGACCCGGAGGACCTGTTCGAGGCCGAGGGCTACGTCCACGCCCAGGACCGGTTCTTCGAGATGGACGTCCGACGCCACATCACCGCGGGCCGGCTGTCGGAGCTGTTCGGGGCCTCGCAGGTCGGCACCGACGCCTACATCCGCACCCTCGGCTGGCGGCGCGCCGCCCAGGCCGAGCTGGCGGTGCTCTCGCCGAGCACCCGGCGCTATCTCGACGCCTACGCCGCCGGGGTCAACGCCTACATCCGCAACAACGCGCCGGCCGACATGTCGGTCGAGTACTCGCTGTTGCGGCTGACCGGGCTCGACTACACCCCGGAGGACTGGACGGCGGTCGACTCGCTCGCCTGGCTCAAGGCGATGGCCTGGGACCTCGACGGCAACAGCGACCAGGAGACCGCTCGCGCGCTGATCACCGCCAAGCTGGGAGCGGCCCGCGCCGCCGACCTCTACCCGCCGCAGCAGCTCGACCAGTTCCAGCCCATCGTGGGCAGCGGGACGGTCCGCGACGGCCGCTTCGACCTCGCCGCCGGCCGCAGCCAGGGTCGGCCGGCACCGCTCGGGACGTCCCCGGGCTCCGTGACGGGCTCGTCGACCGGCTCGGGGCGGAGCGCGTCGGGATCGGGTCTGGACGGGCTCACCGGTGGCCAGCTCGACGCCGCCGTCCCCGCGCTCGAGGCGGCCGCCCGGGCCTGGACCACGATCCCGGCGGTGCTCGGCCGCGGCGGCTCGGACGCCGGGATCGGTTCCAACGCCTGGGCGGTGTCCGGGTCGCGGACCACCACCGGACGCCCGCTGCTCGGCAACGACCCGCACCTGGCGGTCTCGATCCCGTCGATCTTCATGCAGGTCGGGCTGCACTGCCGAACGGTGAGCGCGCGCTGCCCGTTCGACGTCAGCGGTTTCTCGTTCTCGGGGATGCCCGGCGTGATCATCGGCCACAACGACGCGATGAGCTGGGGCTTCACCGACTCCTATCCCGACGCCCAGGACCTCTACCTCGAGCAGCTCCGCGGCGACACCGCGCGGGTCGGGTCGTCCTGGCAGCCGTTGCAGGTCCGCACCGAACAGATCCGGGTGCGGGGCGAGGCGACCCCGCGGACGATCACCGTCCGGGTGTCGCGTCACGGCCCACTGCTCTCCGACGTCGACCCGCAGCTCCGGCAGGTCGGCCGGGACGGGCCGACGGGGGAGTCGGGGCGGCCACCCGGCGACGGCTACGCGGTCGCGCTCGACTGGGAGGCGCTGACCCCAGGACGCAGCATGGACGCGTTGTTCGCGATCGACACCGCGCAGGACTTCACCGAGTTCCGCGACGCCGCCCGCCTGTTCACCGGGCCGTCGCAGAACATGGTCTACGCCGACCGGGCGGGCCACATCGGCTACCAGCTGCCCGGCCGGTTGCCGTTGCGGGGCAGGGGATCCGGTGATCTTCCCGCCCCCGGCTGGGACAAGGCCTACGACTGGCGCGGCAGCATCCCCTTCGACGCGCTGCCCTGGGAGCTCGACCCGTCGCGGGGGTTCGTGGTCACCGCAAACCAGACGGTGATCGGCGCGCAGTACCCGTACAAGCTCGGCGCCGACTACTCCTACGGCTGGCGCAGCCAGGAGCTGATCGACCGGATCTCGGCCACCCGGCCGCTGAGCCCGGAGGCGGCCGAGCAGCTGTTCAGCGACGACACGATGCGCTACGCCGAGCAGATCGTGCCCGCGCTGCTCAAGGTCAGGGTGAACGACCCGTGGGTCCGGGAGGGCCAGCAGACGCTGGTCGGCTGGGACTACCGGGCGGGGACCGATTCGGCGGCGGCGGCGTGGTTCAGCGTCGTCTTCGCCGACCTGCTGAAAGTCACCTTCGACGACCAGCTGCCCGCCGACCAACAGGCCGACGGCGGGGACCGCTGGTACGCGGTGGTGGCCCGGCTGCTGAAACAGCCGGACAACCCGTGGTGGGACGACGCCCGCACCCCGCGCCGGGAGACCCGCGACGACATGCTGGTCGCCGCGATGACCCAGGCCCGCAAGGACATCACCGCCCTGATGTCCCGGGACCCCCGCGGATGGAGCTGGGGACGGATCCACCAGGTGACGCTGCGCAACCAGACGCTGGGGACCAGCGGGATCAAGCCGGTCGAGTGGCTGCTCAACGTCGGTCCGTTCCCGGTGCCCGGCGGTCCCGCGGTGGTCAACGCGATGTCCTTCGGCAACGACGGCTACAGCGTCCAGAACGGCCCTGCGATGCGGATGCTGGTGGACTGGTCCGCCGTCGACGCCTCGCGCTGGGTCAACCAGAGCGGGGTGTCCGGACACGCCTGGAACCCCGACTACGACGACCAGACCGCGCTGTGGGTGGCCGGCCGGTTCCTGCCGTTCGCGTTCACCCGGCCCGCGGTCGAGGCCGCCCGCCGGCACACCCTGGTGCTGACCCCCAGCGGCTGACTAATTCCTCCTGAGCGTCGCGGCCGGCCGCGGCACCCGCCGGGGCACCGGCTCAGCGCAGCTCGAGCGTGCCCGCCTTGAGGTCGGCGACCAGCTCGCGGCGGCCGTCGTAGAGGCCCTCGACGATCAGCCGGACCACCTCGTCGATGTCGCCGCCCGGGGGCAGCTTCGGCGGCTGCCCGGCCAGCGCGCGGTCGGACAGCCCGGTCTCCAGGTGCGGCGGGCGGGCGTCGAGGACGTCGATCCTGCTGCGCCGGAGCTCGCGCCGGAGCACCTCGAGCCAGGTCGCCGTCGCAGCCTTGCTGGCCGAGTAGGCGGCCATCCCGGCGGTCGGGACGTCGGCCAGCACCGCGCTGATCACCGCGACCGCGCCGCCCTCGCGCAACTGCGGGACCGCGGACCGGACGGCAGTCATCACGCCGAGGGTGTTCACCGCGAACAGCTCCTCGACCACCGCGTCGTCCTCGTCGACCGCAGGCCCGAAGGCGGCCACGCCCGCCGCCACGACCAGGCCGTCGAGCCCGCCGAGCGCCTCGGCCGATGCCTGCACCGCCGACCGCACGGCGTCGGCGTCGATCAGGTCGGCGGTCTGTCGGCTCACCGCGCCGGTGCGCTCGGCGACCTCCGCGAGCCGGTCGGCGTCGCGCCCGATCACCGCGAGCCGGGCCCCGCGCTCGGCCAGCCGGGCGGCGATCGCCTGCCCGAGCACGCCCGTCGCGCCCACCACCAGCACCGCCGGTTCCTGGTCCTGCACCCGTGCCTCCTCCGCTCGCGGGACAGCGGACCGTCCGGCCGCCGCTCGTCGGCGAGGTTCGCGCGGCCGGCCGGAGCCGGATGCACGACCGGTGGGCCCCCGGTCGGGCGCAGCGGCCCGCCGAGGTCGAGACTGGGGAGCATGAACGCTGCCAACGTGCTGCTCGTCGACGCCTTCGAGCGGGTCCACGAGCTGGTCGTCGCGGTGACCGACGGGCTGAGTCTGGACGCCGCCACCTACCGGCCCGACGCCGAGGCCAACACCATCGACTGGCTGGTCTGGCACCTCAGCCGGGTGCAGGACGACCACGTCGCGGGGGTGGCCGGGACCGAGCAGATCTGGCCGAAGTGGCGTGAGCAGTTCGGGTTGCCGTTCGACCCGGACGAGACCGGCTACGCCCAGGACAGCGACGACGTCGCGAAGGTCCGCGTCGACCCGGCCCTGCTGGCCGAGTACCACGGCGAGGTGCACGCGGCGACGATCCAGTTCGTCGAGGAGCTCACCGAGGACGACCTGGCCCGGGTGGTCGACGAGAACTGGGACCCGCCGGTGACCCTGTCGGCCCGGCTGGTCAGCGTGATCGGCGACATCACCCAGCACGTCGGTCAGGCCGCCTACCTGCGCGGGTTGGCCGAGCGCGCCGGGCTCTGAGCTCCGGGACTTGGCGGTCGGGGAGGAGCGCCGGCCGCTGCCCCGGACCGGCCGCGACGTGACCGATCAGCTCCCGGGCGGCGGCCGCCGCCAGACCTCGTCGGGATCGCTGGCCGACGGACCCGGGTAGGGCTGCTGCGGATAGTCCTGCGGCTGCGGAAACGGCTGCGCATACGGCTGCTGCGCAAACGGCTGCTGCGGGTAGGGCTGCTGGGGCCAAGCCTGTGCGGGGTAGGGCGACGCCGGCGTCCAGCCGGCCGGTCCCGCCGGGAGGATCGGCGCCTGGCCCGGCTCGAGCCGGTCGTACCGGACGCCGGACGGTGAGCTCGGCAGTGCGCAGAAGACCAGCACGACCACCGCGCCGACGAAGCCGAACGCGTTGAGCAGGTTGAGCAGATAGAGCTTGCCGGTGTGGCCGGCGTCGTGCAGCCGGCGGACGCTGACCGCGATGCTCGGCACGATCGTCCCGAGCACCCAGAGGCCGAGCAGGGTCAGCGGCAGCGCGAGCAGCGGGCTCTGCGAGGTGCCGGCGGCGTCCGCGGTGGCGGCGCCGATCGACAGGGTGAGCGCCTCGATCACGGCGAAGCAGATCACCTGGGCCAGACACCACCACCAGAACTCGCGCCGGCTCGCCCGGCCGTGGAAGACGGCGTACTTCCGGAGCGCGCGACGGACCGCGGCGCCGAGACCGATGACGTAGGCCGGCTGGTTCAGCGGCGGCTCCGGACCGACCGGGACGGCGCCCCCAGGGGCGAGAGGGCCGTGACTCATGCGTCCAGTGTGCCGAAGGCAATCCGTTGGGCCGCCGTCAGGCGTTTCGCTAGGATCGTCCGCACAGGCAGTGATCCGGCCATCACCGGTGAGCCTCCGGAAGAACGGGCCCGTCGCGGCGGGCCTCACTAGACCCGGACGGGTAGGCCCGTGACAGCCGTCGAACGAGCGGTCGTCCGCCCGGGACCCCGGTGCGGACGGCAAGCGAGGTGGTACCGCGGCGTCGGCGACCGGCAGGTCGGCGCGTCGTCCTCGTGCGGAACGCAGCACGAGAGAGACGACGACCATGGTCTACCCGAAAGCCAGCAGCGGCCGCACTCCCGGCGAGGAGGCGTTCCGCGTCCCGTCCGGTCCGCGCTTCCCCGAGATCGAGGAGCGGGTGCTCGGCTACTGGCGAGCCGACGGCACCTTCGCCGCCTCGGTCGACCGCAACCCGACCGGCGAGAACGGGGCCAACGAGTTCGTCTTCTACGACGGCCCGCCCTTCGCCAACGGGCTGCCGCACTACGGGCACCTGCTGACCGGTTACGTCAAGGACATCGTCCCGCGCTTCCAGACCATGCGCGGCCGGCACGTCGAGCGCCGCTTCGGCTGGGACTGCCACGGGCTGCCCGCCGAGCTCGAGGCGATGAGCCAGCTCGGGCTCAAGACCAAGGAGGACATCCTCGGGCTGGGCATCGAGAAGTTCAACGAGGCCTGCCGGTCCTCGGTGCTCAAGTACACCGAGGAGTGGCAGGACTACGTCACCCGGCAGGCCCGCTGGGTCGACTTCGACCACGACTACAAGACGCTCGACATCACCTTCATGGAGAGCGTGCTGTGGGCCTTCAAGTCGTTGTACGACAAGGGTCTGGTCTACGAGGGCTGGCGGGTGCTGCCCTACTGCTGGAACGACGAGACGCCGCTGTCGAGCCACGAGCTGCGGATGGACGAGGACGTCTACCAGATCCGCAACGACCCGGCGGTGACCGTCGGGCTGCGGCTGGAGACCGGTGAGTTGGCGCTGATCTGGACCACCACGCCGTGGACGCTGCCGAGCAACCTGGCCATCGTGGTCGGCGAGGACATCGACTACGTGGTGGTGCAGGGCACCGGTGATTACGCCGACGAGCGGTTCGTGATCGCCGAGGCCCGGCTCGGCGCGTACGCGCGCGAGCTCGGGGAGGACGCCGCGGACCGGGTCGTCGAACGGCTGAAGGGGTCCGACCTGCTCGGCCGGTCCTACACGCCGCCGTTCTCCTACTACCTGGGGCACGAGAACGCGTTCCGGATCGTCCCGGGCGACTTCGTCACCACCGAGGACGGCACCGGTCTGGTGCACACTGCCGGGGCCTTCGGCGAGGACGACAAGGAGGTCACCGACCGCGAGGGCATCGAGGCGGTGATGCCGGTCGGTCC
Organism: Microlunatus kandeliicorticis; assembly: GCF_014137855.1. Lineage (GTDB taxonomy): Bacteria > Actinomycetota > Actinomycetes > Propionibacteriales > Propionibacteriaceae > Microlunatus > Microlunatus kandeliicorticis. Next base: position 458,844 of record NZ_JACGWT010000003.1, on the reverse strand, counting down.
GGACGGCAAGTTCACCGCGCCGGTCGACGACTACGCCGGGCTGCTCGTCTTCGACGCCAACCTGCCGATCATCGACGACCTCAAGGCGAGCACCCGGGCCCTGAGCCAGGACCACGGTGCCCTGAGCCCGTCGAAGGGCAGCTCCGTCACCCGGGGCACGGTGCTGCTCCGGCACGAGAGCTACGCCCACTCCTACCCGCACTGCTGGCGGTGCCGGAACCCGTTGATCTACAAGGGCGTCTCGAGCTGGTTCGTCCAGGTCACGGCGATCAAGGACCGGATGGGCGAGCTCAACCAGCAGATCACCTGGGTGCCCGAGCACGTCAAGGACGGCCAGTTCGGCAAGTGGCTGGCCAACGCCCGCGACTGGTCGATCAGCCGGAACCGCTTCTGGGGCAGCCCGATCCCGATCTGGCGCTCCGACGACCCCGCCTACCCGCGGATCGACGTCTACGGCTCGATCGCCGAGCTCGAGGCCGACTTCGGGGTGGAGGTCACCGACCTGCACCGGCCGTTCATCGACGAGCTGACCCGACCCAACCCGGACGACCCGACCGGGAGGTCGACCATGCGCCGGGTCGAGGACGTCCTCGACGTGTGGTTCGACTCCGGCTCGATGCCCTACGCGCAGGTGCACTACCCGTTCGAGAACACCGACTGGTTCGAGCACCACTACCCGGGCGACTTCATCGTCGAGTACATCGGGCAGACCCGCGGCTGGTTCTACACCATGCACGTCCTGGCCACCGCGCTGTTCGACCGGCCGGCGTTCAGCAGCTGCATCAGCCACGGCATCGTGCTGGGCAGCGACGGGCAGAAGATGAGCAAGTCGCTGCGCAACTATCCCGACGTCCGCGAGGTCTTCGACCGCGACGGTGCCGACGCGATGCGCTGGTTCCTGATGTCCAGCCCGATCCTGCGCGGCGGCAACCTGATCGTCACCGAGCAGGGCATCCGCGAGGGCGTCCGGCAGGTGATCATCCCGCTGTGGAACACCTGGTACTTCTTCGCGCTCTACGCCGGGGTGGCCCGCGGCGGGCAGGGGTACGACGCGAAGCGGTCGGTCGACTCGACCGACGTGCTCGACCGCTACGTGCTGGCCAAGCTCCGCCAGCTGGTGGTGGAGGTCGAGAGCGCGCTCGACCAGCTCGACGTGGCCGCGGCCTGCGACGCGGTCCGCGGGTTCCTCGACGTGCTGAGCAACTGGTACGTCCGGCGGTCGCGGGACCGCTTCTGGGACGGCGAGAGCGAGACCTCGGTCGCCGCGTTCGACACGCTGTGGACCGTGCTCGAGACCACCTGCCGGGTGGCCGCGCCGCTGCTGCCGTTGATCACCGAGGAGGTCTGGCGCGGGCTGACCGGTGAGCGGTCGGTCCACCTGACCGACTGGCCGGACGCCACCGCCCTGCCCGACGACCCGGGGCTGGTCGCCGCGATGGACCGCGTCCGCGACGTCTGCTCGGCCGGATCGGCCCTGCGCAAGGCGAACGGCTTGCGGGTCCGGCTGCCGCTGACCTCGCTGACCGTGGTCACCGAGGACGCGGCCGCGCTCGCGCCGTTCACCGCGCTGATCGCCGACGAGCTCAACGTCCGCGGGGTCGAGCTGGTCGAGCTGTCCGAGGCGGGGGCCGCGATGGGGGTCAGCCAGACCCTCCAGGTCAACGCCCGCGCCGCCGGGCCACGGCTGGGCAAGGACGTCCAGACTGCGATCCGGGCCGCGAAGAGCGGGGACTGGTCGGTCGGCGACGACGGCACCGTGGTCAGCGGCGGCATCGCCCTGCAGGAGGGCGAGTACACCCTGCAGACGGTGATCACCGGCGCCGGCGAGGGGGAAGACCACCGCGCGGTCGGCACCCTGCCCGGTTCCGGCTTCGTGGTGCTGGACACCGAGGTGACGCCCGAGCTGGCCGCCGAGGGGGTGGCGCGCGACGTCGTCCGGGCCGTCCAGCAGGCGCGACGCGACGCCGGGCTCGAGGTCAGCGACCGGATCCGGTTGGTGCTCGGCGGTGAGGACGAGGTCCGGGCCGCGGTCGAACGGCACGCCGAGCTGATCCGCGAGGAGACCCTGACCCTCGAGCTGGAGGTCGCAGATCCGAGCGGCGACACCCGGGTCGACCTCGGGGGCGGTCGCGCGGTCTGGGTCGTCGCGCTCGAGCGTCGCTGACCTTCGACCGCCGGCGGTGAGAGCCTGCCCCGGCGGGCCCGTCCGCACCCGCGGACGGGCCCGTCGCGGCGCTCGCCGGTGGCGGGATCGTCCACTTTTCTGACTTTCTGAGTTTCTCAGCGAAAGCACAGCGCAGCCGCTACGTTGCCCGGAGAACGGGCCACCGGGGTCCGTCCGGTGATCGTCTTGGGGGATCGAATGCGCAACGCAGCGCGTGTGCTCGCCGTGACCGCGGCGGCGACCTGTGCCGTAGGACTGACCGTCGCACCGGCGGCGGCCGAGAGCCGGGGAGGCGGGTCGCCGTCACCGGTCCGGGTGGTGGCCTCGGGTCTCAACGGGCCGTTCCAGATCGCCGACGGCGGTCGCTACCTGTACGTGGCCGAGAATGGGCCGAGACAGATCACCCGGATCGACCGATGGACCGGGGCGAAGAGCGTCGCCGTGACGGGGTTCGGCGACGCGCAGCCGCAGGGCGTGACGCGGATGGGCCGGTGGCTGGTGATCGTCACCGGCGGAGGTCAGGACACCCCGCTGCCGTCGACGGCGGCCTCGGTGTTCGTGGCCCGCGACGGCGGGACGCCCCGCAAGATCACCGACCTGCTCGCCTACGAGAAGGCGAACAACCCCGACGGACAGGTCCAGCAGACCGGTCCGGACGCCGACAGCCTGAGCAACCCCTACTACGTGGTCCCCGACCCCGTGCACCGCGACTCGGTGATCGTGGCCGACGCGGGCGCGAACGACCTGCTGCGGGTGCGGCTCCGGGACGGCGCGGTGACCCGGGCGAAGGCGCTGCCGCTGGTCCGGACCGGCAGTCTCTGCTCGGGGAACACCGGCAACAACACCGCCGACGGCACCGGGTGCGACCCGGTGCCGACCGGGATCGTGGCCGGTCCGCGGAACACGCTGTACGTGTCCGGGCTCTCGGCCGAGGCTCCGGGTCAGGGCCGGATCTACGTGCTGGACGCCCGCACCTGGAGGATCCTGCGGGTGATCAGCGGGTTGGACGCGCCGACCGGGGTCGCCCTCGACCGGCGCGGGAACGTCTACGCCTCCGAGGTGACCTACGGCGCCCCGGCCGGCGAGCCCGGGCCGGACTTCGACCCGAGCACGGTGGGCCGGATCGTCCGGATCGACCGCTGCGGTCACCAGACCTTCGCCGCCGTCACGATGCCGTCCGGTCTGCTCTGGTCGCACGGCCGGCTCTACGCCTCGGCGTGGGCGATCGCCGGGTTCGTCGGCATCCAGGACGCCGGCCAGGTGGTCACCGTGCACCGCTCGGCCTTCGTGCCGGCGAGCTGACCGGCCCAACAGGACCACGCGCCCCCGTCGCCGCTCCAGGGGGAGGAGTGAGCGGCGGGGGCGCGGCTCAACCGCAGTCGATCCAGCCGCGCGGGGTGACCAGCGTGCTCACCCGGCGGTCCCACGGCTCGGTCGGGAGGGTCTCGAGCACCTCGTCGTCGTCGAGCAGCAGCACGGTCGGGACGCCGGGGGTCGCGTGGGCCAGCGCCCGGTCGTACCAGCCGCCGCCCCGGCCCAACCGGTCACCGTGCCGGGTGCCGGCCAGCCCGGGGAGCATGATCAGCTCGGCCCCGCCGAGCGCCTCGGCGCCCTGTGGGGCGGTGGTGGGCCCGACGATCCCGAAGCCGCCCTCGGCCAACCGGTCCGGGCCGGCGTAGAGCGCCCAGTCCGGCTCCGGCAGCCCACCGGCCCGGTCGACCGCCGGCACCACCGGGAGCAGCACCTCCACTCCGGCGGCGGCGAGCCGACCGATCAGCTTCACCGTGTCGGGCTCGGGCGGCGCGGACAGATAGCAGGCCACGCAGGCGGGCGCGGTGGCGGCCAGCTGCGCGCCGAGCACCGCAAGCCGGGCCTTGTCCGACCGGGCCCGGAGCGCCTCCGGGCGGTCCCGGCGGGCGGCCAGCAGCTCGCGGCGCAGCGCTCGCTTGGCCGCGGTCGGGTCGTCGCTCACGGCCCGGTGAGCTCGAGCAGCCGGTTGTCGATCAGCCGGGTGCTGCCGACCCGGACGGCCAGCGCGAGCAGAGCCGGACCGCGGTGGTCGGCGCCGACCGGCGCGAACGTCCGCGGGTCGACGAGGGCCGCGTAGTCGGTGGCCACCCAGGGCGAGGCGGCCTCGGCGGCGGCCAGCACCCGTCGGCCGGCCCGCAGCGCGCCTTCGGCGTCGGTCTCCCAGGCCGCGGCGGTCAGGGCCCGGGAGAGCGCGACCGCGTCGGCCCGCTGCTCGGGCGTCAGGTAGGCGTTCCGGCTGGACAGCGCCAGCCCGTCCGGCTCGCGGACGATCGGCGCGCCGACGATCTCGACCGGCACGTCCAGGTCGGCGACCATCGCCTCAATGCAGGCGAGCTGTTGGGCGTCCTTGCGGCCGAACACGGCGACGTCCGGCGCGACCAGGTGCAGCAGCTTGAGCACGATGGTGAGCACGCCGTCGAAGTGCCCGGGGCGGCTGGCGCCCTCGAGCACCGTGCCGAGCGCCCCGGCGCTGACCCGGACCTGCGGGTCGGTGCCGACCAGGTCGGCGGCGGTGGGGGCGAAGACCAGGGCGACGCCGGCCGCCTCGCACCGGGCCAGGTCGTCCTCGATCGGTCGCGGGTAGGCGTCGAAGTCCTCGGTCGGCCCGAACTGCAGCGGGTTGACGAAGATGCTCACCGCGACCGCGTCGGCGCGGCTCCGGGCCTGCTCGACCAGCGACAGGTGCCCGTCGTGCAGCGCGCCCATGGTGGGGACGAAACCCAGCCGACCGGTCAGCTCGGGCCGCAGCTGGGCCAGCTCGGCCCTCGACCGCGCGACCCTCACCGTCGCCTCACGCCGGGTCGGCGGGCAGGTCGAAGGTGTGCTCAGGTCCCGGATAGGTGCCCTCGGCCACCTCGGTGACGTAGGCGCGGGCCGCGTCCCCGAGCACGGTGCCGAGCTCGGCGTACCGCTTGACGAATTTGCCGGTCCGCGGGGTCAGACCGGCCATGTCCTGCCAGACCAGCACCTGGGCGTCGGTGCCCGCCCCGGCGCCGATGCCCACGGTGGGGATCGGCAGCTCGCGGGTGATCTCGGTGGCCAGCGGCCCCGGGACCATCTCGAGCACCACCGCGAACGCGCCCGCCTCGGCCACCGCCCGGGCGTCCGCGCGAACCCGGTCGGACTGCTCGCCGCGGCCCTGCACCCGGTAACCACCGAGGCCGTGCTCGGACTGCGGGGTGAAGCCGATGTGTCCCATCACCGGGATGCCGGCGGCGGTGATCGCGGCGATCTGGGCGGCCATCCGGACCCCGCCCTCGAGCTTGACCGCGGCGCAGCCGGTCTCCTTCATGAACCGGGTGGCGGTGGCCAGCGCCTGGGCCGGCCCCTGCTCGTAGGAGCCGAACGGCAGGTCGGCCACCACCAGCGCGCGGCTGGTCGAGCGGACCACCGCGGCGGCCAGCGGGATCAGCTCGTCGACCGTGACGGCCAGGGTGCTCGGATAGCCGTAGACGGTGTTGGCGGCGGAGTCGCCGACCAGCAGCGCCTCGACGCCCGCCTGTTCGAAGATCGCCGCGGTGGAGGTGTCGTAGCTGGTCAGCATCGCCCAGCGCCGGCCCTCGCGCTTGGCCGCCTGGAGGTCGGGGATCCGGACCCGTCGAGGCACGGCGGTCAGCCCTGCGCGGCGCGGAGGGCGCCGACCGGGGTGGCCGCCCGGTCGTCGAGCGACTCGGCCGGGTCGGAGCCGACCCCGAGGATCGCGTTCTGGCGGTCGACGTGCACGACGGTCGGGGTGAACGTCCGCGCCTCGGCGTCGTCGAACTGGCCGTACGAGATGATGATCACCGTGTCGTCCGGGTGGATCCGGTGGGCCGCGGCGCCGTTGACGCCGATCACCCCGGAGCCGGGAACACCCTCGATCACGTAGGTCTCGAGCCGCTCGCCGTTGGTCACGTCGACCACCGAGACCTGCTCGCCGGGGAGCAGGTCGGCGGCCCGCATCAGCTCGGCGTCGATGGTGAGCGAACCGACGTAGTGCAGATCCGCGTGGGTCACCGTGGCCCGGTGGATCTTCGACTTGAACATCGTCCGCATCACGACCCACGAGTCTACGTGCAGGCCCTAGCGTGACGGTCATGAGCGATGACGCCGGAACGCCCGCCGGCCCGCCGTCCCGGCCGAAACCCGACCCGGTGCGCGAGCAGCTGCTCGGACAGCTGGCCGCCCAGCGCCGGCACCTGCTCGACGCGCTCGACGGGCTGGACGAGGAGACCGCCCAGCGGGTGCTGTTGCCCTCGGGCTGGACGCTGCCCCAGCTGCTGAGCCACGTCACCCACGACGACGAGCTGTTCTGGGTCAGCGGGGTGCTCGGCGGTGATCCGCGCGCGGCCGAGCTGCTGGCGGCGAACCAGGACGGCTGGCGGCTCGGGGCCGGGATCAGCGCCGCGGACGCCGTGGCCGGCTACACGGCGGAGTGCGGCCGGAGCGACGCCGTGCTGGCGGGGATCGACCTGGCCGCCCCGGTCGCCTGGTGGCCCGACGGGTTGTTCGGCGACTGGCGTCCCGCGACCGGCACCGAGGTGCTGGTGCACCTGCTGGTCGAGACCGCCACCCACGCCGGCCACGCCGACGCCGTCCGCGAGCTGATCGACGGCCGCCAGCACCTGGTCCTGGACTGAGAACGCGCGCTGAGCCTGTCGAAGCGCGCCGGGGAGCTCGCGCGCCGGGAGCATGCGCGCTGAGCCTGTCGAAGCGCGGCGGGGGAGCACGGCCCTGGCCCTTCGACAGGCTCAGGGCCCCGGGTGGCCACTGGGGGACGCGCGCTGAGCGCAGGGCACGGGGTGGTCGCCGAGGAACGCGCGCTGAGCCTGTCGAAGCGCGGTCGTCAGGCCTCGGGTTCGGGCGGCGTCTCGGCGCCCTGCTTCTCGTCCCGGTCGGCCCACTCCAGCAGCGGGGCGATGGAGAAGACGGCGTCGTCGATGCCCGCGTGCAGGTCGCCGAGCTCGGCGTAGCGGGCCGGGACGGTGGCGATGGTGAAGTCGCGCGGGTCGACGTCGTCGATCTCCTCCCAGCGGACCGGCGTCGACACGGTGCCCTCGGGGTTGCCGCGGACGGAGTAGGCGGCGGCGATGGTGTGGTCGCGGGTGTTCTGGTTGTAGTCGACGAAGACCTTCGACGGGTCGCGGTCCTTGCGCCACCAGGTGGTGGTCGCGTCGTCGGTGCGCCGCTCGACCTCGCGGGCGAAGGCCAGCGCGGCCCGGCGCAGGTCGCCGAACCCGTGCTCGGCACCGATCCGGACGTAGACGTGCAGCCCGTTCCCGCCCGAGGTCTTCGGCCAGCCGACCGCCCCGAGCTCGTCGAGCACCTCGTGGGCCACTCCGGCCACCCGTTGCACCCGGGCGAAGTCGCACTCCGTCCCGGGGTCGAGGTCGATCCGCCACTCGTCGGGCTTCTCCACGTCCGCACGGCGGCTGTTCCACGGGTGGAACTCGACGGTGGACATCTGCACCGCCCAGACCACCATGGCCGGCTCGGTGACGCAGAGCTCGTCGGCGGTCCGCGCATACCGCGGGAAGGTGACCCGTACGGTCTCCACCCAGTCCGGGGCGCCGTGCGGCAGCCGCTTCTGGTGCACCTTCTCGCCGTCGGTGCCGGTGGGGAAGCGGTGCAGCATGCACGGTCGTTCGTACAGCGCCCGGGTGATCCCGTCGGCCACGTCGAGGTAGTAGTGGGCGAGGTCGAGCTTGGTCTCGTCCCGCGCGGAGAAGTAGACCCGGTCCGGGTTGGTGATCTTCACCGTGCGGCCGCCCACCTCGAGCTCGGCGGCGGGCGGCTTGCTGCTGGCCATGTCCTCACGCTACTGGTCGGCACCGACGCCGGTGGGCGACAAGGACCCGCACCCCGGCGCCGAGGTCCGCGGCTCGGCCGTGGTCGAACACTAGGGTGGGGCCCATGCCCCTGTTCGGTCGACGACGCGACTCCGAACGGCCGCTGGTCGAGCGCACCGAGCGGCCGGCGCTGCCCGCCCCGCCCGCCGACACCGTCGACGGGCTGCGCGCGATGGCCGACCACCGCGACTACCTGCTGACCTGCGTCGACCCGCTGCCGCCGTTCAGCCAGCAGCTGCTCGACGCGGTCGGGCTGTGCCTGTGCGAGGACGTCAGCGCGGCGGTCGACCTGCCCGGCTTCGACAACTCGGCGATGGACGGGTACGCCGTCCAGGCGCACGACGTCGAGACGGCCTCGAGCGACACCCCGGTCCGGTTGCCGGTGGTCGGGGAGATCGCCGCCGGCCAGGTGGCGCCGCACCGGCTCTCGCCCGGGTCGGCGATGAAGATCATGACCGGCGCCCCGCTGCCGCCCGGCGCCGACGCGGTGGTGCCCTACGAGGCGACCGACCGCGGCGAGCGCGAGGTCGCCGTGGTCGAGCCGTCGGTGCTCGGCCAGCACGTGCGCCGGCGCGGCGAGGACGTCGCCGCCGGCACCGTGGTGCTCCGCGAGGGCCAGCGGCTCGGCCCGCGGGCGATCGGGCTGCTCGCCGGCATCGGCCTGGACAAGGTGACGGTGCGGCCGCGGCCGCGGCCGCGGGTGGTGGTGGTCTCCACCGGCACCGAGCTGGTCCAGCCCGGCCACCGGCTCAGCAGCGACCGGGAGATCTACGACTCGAACTCCTACCTGCTCGCCGCGGCGGCCAAGGCGGCCGGCGCGCAGGTGTTCCGGGTCGGGCTGGTCGACGACGACCCGGCCGCGGTCAAGCAGCTGATCTCCGACCAGCTCGTCCGGGCCGACCTGATCCTCACCAGCGGCGGGATCAGCGAGGGCGACTACGACGTGATCAAGCAGGTGATGCCCGAGCTCGGCGCCACCGACTTCGCCCGGGTCGCGATGCAGCCGGGCAAGCCGCAGGGGTTCGGGCTGATCGGCGAGGACCGGGTGCCGATGATCATGCTGCCTGGCAACCCGGTGAGCAGCTTCGTCTCGTTCGAGGCGTTCGTCCGGCCGGTGATCCGGCGGCTGATGGGTGCCACTCCCTACGAGCGCGAACCGGTCCGCTGCCGCGCTGCGCACCCGATGCGGTCGCTGCCCAACCGGCTACAGTTCGCCCGCGGGCTGGTCGAGAGCGACCGCGACGGCGGGCGGGCGGTGTCGCTGGTCGGCGGACCGGGGTCGCACCTGCTCGGCGGGCTGGTCCGGGCGAACACGCTGGTGCTGCTCGCCGAGGACGTCGACTTCGTGGCCCAGGGCGACGAGGTGGACGTCTGGCTGCTCGGCGACGAGTGAGCGGTGACCACGGACCCGACGCAGCCGGCTGACCCCGCCCGGCTGCCGCACCTGACCGAGCGCGGGGCCGCGCGGATGGTCGACGTCAGCGACAAGCCGGTCAGCGTCCGCACGGCGACGGCCAGCGGCCGGGTCCGGCTGTCCGCGGCGGCGGTCGCCGCCCTGCGGACCGGCGAGGTGCCGAAGGGCGACGCGCTCGCGGTGGCCCGGATCGCCGGGATCCAGGCGGCCAAGCGGACCCCCGAGCTGATCCCGCTCTGCCACCCGTTGATGATCACCGGGGTGGACTGCGACGTGACCGTGGTCGACGACGGGGTGCTGATCACCGCGACGGTCCGGACCGCCGAGCGGACCGGGGTCGAGATGGAGGCGCTGACCGCGGTCAGCGTGGCCGGGCTGGCGATGATCGACATGATCAAGGCGGTCGACCGCGGGGCGGTGATCACCGACGTCCGGGTCGAGGCGAAGACCGGCGGACGGCGCGGTGACTGGGTCCGCGACCCGGGGTCCGGCGGTGGCTGAACCGGCCGGCGAGCGGCCGACCGCCAGGGTGGTCACCGCCTCCGACCGGGCGGCCGCCGGGGTCTACGAGGACCGCTCCGGCCCGATCGTCGTCGAGGCACTGGCCGGGCTGGGGTTCGCGGTCGAGCCGGCAGTGGTGGTTCCCGACGGGGACCCGGTGGGCGCGGAGCTCCGACGGGCCGTCGCGGACGGCGTCGCGGTGGTGGTGACCACCGGCGGCACCGGGATCGGCCCGGCGGACCGGACGCCCGAGGTGACCCGGGCGGTGCTCGACTACGAACTGCCCGCGGTGGCCCAGGCGATCGTGGCGCACGGGCTGGCCCAGGGCGTCCCGACCGCGGTGCTGAGCCGTGGTGTTGCGGGGGTGGCCGGCCGGACGCTGGTGGTCAACCTGCCCGGCTCGCGCGGCGGCGTCCGGGACGGGATGGCGGTGCTCGGGCCGGTGCTGCCGCACGCAGTGGCCCAGCTGCGGGGCGAGGACCATTGATCGGCCAGTACGGCACCCACCGGTGGCCGGTCACGCTGACCCACGGCCGGGTCACCCTGCGGCCGATGCGGCTCCGCGACGGAGCCGAGTGGGAGCGGGTGAGGCGGCGGAACCTCGACTGGCTGCGGCCCTGGGAGGCGACCATGCCGCCCGGGTCGCAGGCCGGACCGCACAGCTACGGCGCGCTGGTGCGGATGCTGACCAAGCAGGCCCGCGAGGGCCGGATGCTGCCCTGGCTGATCGTCTACGCCGACCCGGACGGCCGCCAGCAGCTGGTGGGGCAGCTGACGGTGAGCGGGATCGTGGCGGGCTCGGCGTCCTGGGGGCAGGTCGGCTACTGGATCGATCAGCAGTGGGCCGGCCGGGGGATCGTCCCGACCGCGGTGGCGATGGCCTGCGACTACTGCTTCCGGGTGATGCGGCTGCACCGGATCGAGGTGGCGATCCGGCCCGAGAACGGCAAGAGCCTCCGGGTGGTGACCAAGCTGGGCTTCCGCCCGGAGGGGTTGCGGCCGCGCTACCTGCACATCGACGGCGAGTGGCGTGATCATCTGGTGTTCGCGCTGAACGCCGAGGAGGTGCCCGAGGGCATGATCAACAGGTGGGAGCGGCTGCGTCCGTCGGCGCCCGCCTGACCCCGTCCCGAAGCCGAGCCCGCGCTGAGATCTCCCTGATCACAGGGTGTTCCGGCCGACACACCCGCCAGCGTCACCGGGGGAGCGGGGCGCAGCACCTAAGTTCGTCGTGTGAGCATGACCGGCCTGATCTACGCTGCCATCGCCGTGGCCTGGCTCGCCTTCCTGATCCCCACCTACCTCCGTCGCCGTGATCACGAGTCGCGGGCGGAGACCGATCCGCGCGAGCGCTTCTCCGACTCGGTGCGGATCGTCCGGTCCGGCACCGCGCCGGTCCTTGATCAGGATCTGACGCCGATGGTCGCGGTGGAGATCTCGACCCCGATGACGCGCCGGGCGGCGATCCGCGAGCTCCGCCGGATGGAGCTGGTGGCCGCGGGCCGGCGGCGACGGGTGCTGTTGATCTTGATGGCGGTGGTCACGCTGGTGCTCGGCGCCTGCGCCGGCCGCTTCATCGACTGGGCCTGGCTCGCGGTGCCGGGCGGCCTGCTGGTGGCCTTCGTGGTGGTCTCGCGGTTCAGCGTCCGCGCGATGCGCCGCAACCTCGACGCACGGTTCGCGCGGATCTGCCACGGCAACGACGAGAAGACCGTCTTCCTGCGCCGGACCGACCTGAAGCTCAAGCCGCAGACCCAGCCCGCGGTCGTCGCCGCGGCCAGCCCGGCGTCGGCCAACACCGTGGGGCTGTGGGACCCGCTGCCGATCACCATGCCGACCTACGTCTCGAAGCCGCTAGCTCCGCGGACTGTCCGCACCATCGACCTGAGTGCTCCCGACGTCACGTCGTCGGGCCGGCTCGGGCTCCCGGTCACCGCCGACGGCCCCGCGGTCGGCCTGGTCCGGCCGACCGTTCCGACGGTCGCCGAGGCGCCGCGGACCGCCGACGAGCAGGACCTCGGCCGGGCGGTCGGCGAGTAGCCGCAGCCTCCGGCGCTCGACTCGGAGGCAGGGGCGGGTCGGTGCTACTCTGGTCGCCGCACTCCGGCCGTCAAGGCCGGACGGCGACCCATCCGGGGCTATGGCGCAGTTGGTAGCGCGTCTCGTTCGCAACGAGAAGGTCAGGGGTTCGAATCCCCTTAGCTCCACCAGCATTAGAACATATGTGTGAAAACCGCCCCTGTTACAGGGGCGGTTTTTGCGTTCGTCGGTACATCAGCATCGACACTGTCGGCGCTCGAAGTCTGTGCGCGACCCCTGTTACAGAATTTCGAGCTTTGTCCCCGGATGGTCATCGGTACATGGTTTCCGGCCGAACGCTGACAAGGGTGGCATGTACCGATACTGCTTCATGTATTGGCGAGAAGTGACTAGTCGTCCATCCCGCTCAGGAAGCTCTCTGCTTCGAGGTCTTCTCTGCGAGCATCCGATTGGTATGATTTAGCCACCTTGCGAAGGATTCTCGCTGTTTTCGGTGACCCGTCCTGCAACTTTTGTGCCAAGTCGCTATACTTTTCAACCAGCTTACGTTCTTGCTCGCCGCCTTCTCCGAGGGCTCGCGTTGTAACGCCCCGGCCGTTCACGATTGCGAGAAACAATCCTGAGGCAATGGCATCAGTCTCGGCTGCTTCAATGACCTCTCTTACGGCCGTCCCCGGCCAAGTTCCATCTGGATCAGCAGGCGATGAGGCGAGGACTTGTCCAAACTGATGTAAGCCGCTGCGATAGCGATCTCGTTCGTGCAGCAGCGGCGTTGCCTCCTCGAGCCACGTGGCTAGGGCTTTCGCGTCCATAGCATTTCCGTCAAACCCGGGCGGGACATCCCACGCTTCGAGTAACCGATACCCGTTCATTGCCATGGTCTCGCGATTGGCTGGCTCCTGCATATTTTCCGCGTCCTCTTCGCCGTCGTGCCGTCGGTAGACCGTCGAGATGACCTCAACAAAAAACTTCGGATCCTTCGCCAGTTCCTCAAAAAGTACAGGCACACTTGGGCTGTACCCGAGCGCAGGCAGGAACTGCCACTCGAGACGACCCAGGCGGGTTGCATCAAGGCTGGATCGATGAGTCTCGAGGACTTCAAACAAAGACTCATAATCATACTGGCGTAGAGCGTCCAACTCAGGGTCGGCCGTATCGGTGGCCAGCCTTTCGAGCACGTTCATGAGGAGAAAAAGTTGTGCCGTCGACACCTCGAAATCGCTTCTCGTCAAGTAGACTTCAAGCAACTTCGCAGCAGCTGCATTACGGCTATTAGCTATCAACCCAGTCGCGGCACGTTCAATGAAAACAAAGTTATTCCCCAAGCCGTAGGGGGCGAGAAGTGGGACCAGAAGACTTTTGCTACCTCCGCGTCTTGTTCCGCAGTGTCGGCGGACCTGGGAAAGTCCCGACTGAGTAGCAGAAGCAATGCTCGTTGGTATGCTGACAATTCAGGGCGCTTCGTCAGCAGGCCTTCAAGCCAATCCCAACCTTCATCCACGAAGCGTCGAGCAAAGTAGCGCTCGGCAAGTTGACGCTCAGCTGCCGATGCACTGAGCTTGAGGCTCTCCAGGAGCTCATCATCGAAGATTGGGCGCGCCCCACCGAGGGACCACCCAACAGCCTCAGGTACTCGGACGTTTGAAACTAGTTGTGATATCTGGGTCAGGCCCTCTGAATCAACAATTGAAGCAATCGCTTCTTCACGTTTCTGTTCCAGTAATGCTTCGTATGTGTCATAGTTATCCAGAATGCGAGCCCCTTCCAAATGTGGAGACCAGTCTTGGAAGAGCCACTCGTGTTGTGCGTGGGGCTCTGGGGGCGCCAGCTTTTCTATCAGGTCGTCAAGTTTGACAATCTCCTCTTCGGGAAGTGACCAAGCAGCTTCCGGGAACTCGCGGTGATCAGCAATCACTTTTCGGACATGACTCCATAGCTTTGCCCGATCGGACCCCGAGGTGAGATTTGGAATCTGTCCTTGGAAGCTAGCTCGAATCTTCTCTCGATCACTCGGTGCGAGATTCGCATATCGATCAAAGATTTCAGCCCAACGATCCCAGTCGTTTCCCGCATCCTGTATACAACGATTAAGTACCTCGGCGATGAACCCCCAGTACTCGGCAGCCGGTACTGATGTCTTGTCGGGCTTCCACTCCCGGTACTCAGGGCTGCGTGTCGGGAAGTGGACACTGCCGTGAGCTTCTGGCAGAAGTGCCAATCCAAGCTTCCAAGCGCGATCAGGGTAGTTCTTGCGGATGTTGTCGAACACCATCAAGCGGCTTCCGGGCGAAGCGGCCGTGTCGGGATGCCAGGGTCGCAAGATGTTGAGAAGAGAGTTGGCCGGCCGGTTGGCCTGTTGACCTCCAGGGTCGACCAAATCGAGCTTACAGAGCAAGTCGACCGATTGACTGAAGTACTCACTTGACCATGCAGTCGTCTCAAGTCCCCACAGCACATGCGTATGCATTGAACTCGTGGTTAGGGGGTGACTATCTGGACCATCAGAGAAGAAGGCTCGCGCTACAACTGCGTTGCCGATGAGAGCCTCCTCCACAGCATCAAGGAAGGCTCCTGGTGCTGCTTCAGCAAGGAGCGGCAGTTGCCCGGCAATCGATGCCCAGCCTCTGCCGCTCTCGTCGGAGTTGGCTGCGGCAAGCAGTGTCCTCACAATGCTCGATGCCCAGTCGGCACCCGAATGAACGGTTCCAACGTCGTCGTTACCGAGCGTGCCGAGCAGCGCAAGGCTCCGAGCTAGGCCACGCGTTAACTGCGGCGAGTACTTCTTACCTGTTCCTGATATCGACGTGCGCCACCAACGTTCGCCCGGATCAATGTCGAGTGTAGGATCTCCTTCACCCAGGACCGTCACTGCGACGGTCTCGAATCTCTTAAAGTCCTCCTCTTGCAGCGAAGATTTCAAGAGCAACCAGGCGTCGACCGGTGACACGAGTGACCAAGTTGACCCTAGTCCCGTGATGAATGGGTCGTCCGCTAGAGCGAGATCTGAAACGCGATTATGAAGTCCGTCGTCCGATAGCCCTGTTAGGAATTTAAGTTGGCTGCGGTCTCCATCGCTTGCGTCGTTCCAGCGGCCGGCTAAGAGAAACCCTTTCACATCCCGGTGAACCGCGCCCTTTGCCCAGCGTGGTTGATGAAGTGCTGGCTTGGATGCGATGCGGCGACGAAATGCGCTGAGACTTCGTCGAGCTAGCTTGCCCAGTTGTTCCGACCTTCGGAGGTCGGAGACGCCGGACGTTCTCAACGATTCGGCAACGGCTTGGCTATCGACGGGTCCTAAGCTAATGTCCCCACCCTGACCGTCGGTAGGGACAAGTACGGCATGTATATTCCCTGAGCCAACATCGTCCGCAAACGATGGATCGAGGGGTACGAGTATTTCTGGGTGGGGAGCCCGCAACAGTCCCCGCCAGGTGGTGGGATCCTCGACAAATACAAGACGTGACAGCACACCGTCGTCCCCCTCATCATCGCACTTCACAGCAAATGCTGCGATGAAGGCACAAATCTCTTCGACGGACGATCCAGACACTGTCGTCACGGATCGACTCTGTACGACTTCACGGATTTTATGTACTTGTTCGCCCCTACCAGCAAGCACGACGCCTGGAGAAAGGGCGGGCTCCGTGGCCCCTGACCAAGCCGCCCAGAATGATGATCCTGTCCTAAGCCCGTCTGGTCTCAGTCCGAGCTCTTCGGAAAACCAGGCCCAGGTGAGTGGTGCAGACTCCAGCCATGTCGCGATGTCGTCCAATCCATACGCCCGCACCTCCTTCCACCTTCCATCGGCTTGGCGATCCATCGCCCACTGATCTCTCGAAGCCCAGGTCCTCATGATTGCTTCGATGTAAGTAGCCTCGGCTGTTGGGCTCCCGTCGGGCGTATCCTGACGCTTCAAGTAATCATCTGTTGCCTTGGTCCCGGGGCTCTTGTTCACGGACAATTCCCACACTGACAATCCGGCTGGCACCCAAGGTGAGGCGGCCTGCGCATAGACGGTCCCATCCCATCCACCAACCGAGACGCCTTCGTCCGCCGACATGCCAAGACGAAGAATGCCTGCTCCGGTCTCGAGAATCAATCGACGAATCAGACGAGGTAGTTGAGTTTGGGCCTGGACTGAGTCTGCCCAGGCTTTGAGTTGAGAACGGTTGGCATAGCCGGGTTTCATGAGCGCCTCGTAATCAGCGAGCTGGTCTGAAGTTGCGGTTGATGTTTTGTTATTTTACAGCTTTTAAGGAGGGCATGAAAGTGCTCGCGCTGGCGATTTTGAAGTATTTCACCGGTTGTACATCGCTTAAAGTTGGTTGCAAAATCGGGGGGGGGGGGGGTATCGTTATAGCCAATGCCCCGACTCACCAACCAACGCTACCTGCAAGACCGCCTGTTGGTTATAGATGCCTGGCTCGCCAAACCTAATTTCTTCTCCTGCCTGTCGTCGAAAGACCAGCGCAGCCTCCACGACTTCTACCGTCCCAGCCACGATCTGTCCGACCAGGAAGCCATCGTTCACCGGCAGGTCGTCTCGCGCGTACACCCATCGTTGCCGCAGCGCGCCGGTCGCGCCTTGCAGTCGCTGCACCAGGCCAAGGCAGAACAACGGCCCGCCAACTCGGCCCAACCACTTGCGACTTCCGGCCGTCGTCGGGTTCCGAGCTCGACGTTTCGAATCACGGTGCACCCGCGGCTCCGACCGGATCCAGACCCAAGGCAGTTGTTGCCGGCCATGCGGGCGCTGCTCGACCAAGAGCAGCGTCGACTCGACGACGAGCGGGCCGCTGCCGGAATGGACTAGCGTTCCCACGGCTTCCGCATCGGGACGCCGTACCGGACGAGCTTCCGTCGGACGGCTTCGGCGTCACAGCCGTAGCGCTCGCCGAGCCGGTGGCAAGACCAGCCGTCCAGGTAGAGCTGGGCAGCCTCAGCAAGCTGGCCGTCCGGGACGCCCTGGCGGCGGAGCTCGACGCCGGCCCGGCGCAGCTGCGCCGCCACTGTGGTCCGGTGCATCCGCCAGCGCTGCGCGAGCTCACTCATGCTGATGCCGGCCTGGTACTCCGCCGCCAGCACCGCGGTCTCGTCGTCGGTCAGGCGGCGCTGCAGCTGATGCTGACGGGGCGGCTCAGGCGCCGGATCGGACTCGTCGCGGACGGCCGTAGCAGGGGAGCAGAGGGAACGAAGCTTGAGCAGAAATTTCGAGCTTGCCCCTGTTAGGACCACACTTCGCTCGACATCTCCTATCGCGGCTCTCACGTCGATTCCCGGTTCCGCCGGTCGCGATCATCTCCGTGGTGGCACGCACGGCGCATGGCTCGCCGGGCTGTTCAGCGGGTCGCCTCGTCCGCGGCTCGTCGATTGGCGGCCACCGTCTCGTAGTGGGTGACGGCCCAGGCCGAGAGCGCCATCACCACGTCGAGAAGGCTCCGGCCCAGCGGCGTGAGGGCGTACTCCACGCGGGGCGGGACCTCCGGGTGGGCGGTGCGGGTGACGAGGCCGTCGCGGGCCAGTTGCTGCAGGGTGAGGGTCAGCATGCGCTGGGAGATGCCCGGCACCACGCTGTGCAGCTCGGTGTAGCGCAGGGGTCCGTCGCGCAGGGTGCCGATGATCAAGATGGTCCACTTGTCGCCGATCCGGTCGAGGACCTCGCGGATGAAGCCGCTCTCCTTGGGCCACCCCGAACAGACCCCCGCCTCGCGGACCGGCGACGGGTGCACTCCCGCTGCTGACGTCACGTCCGACCCTCCGTCCACGCACACCGGTGTGCCCACTGCTGCGAACACCGATGTGCCTTTTGTAAGCCTCCTCCGAGGGGCTCATCATCGCATTACGCACAAAGCGTGCGGTTGCGCCTTGATGGTAGGTCCAGATGTCTTCAGCCCTAGATCCTTCAGTCACCTCCAGCACACGGGTCCGGGTCGACGTCTGAACCGACCTCACCTGCCCCTGGTGCTATCTCGGCGAGCACCGACTCGTCCGGGCGATCGAGACCAGCGGCGTGGCCGCGCAGATCGTCCTGCACTCCTTCGAGCTGCACCCGGAGTGGCCCACCGGCACCACCGAGCCGCTGCTGCAGGTCGCCACCCGCGCCCACGGTGTCGGTCCTGAGCAAGCACGGCTGAGGGAGGAGGCGATGGCCCGCCAGGCCGCCGCCGAGGGCCTTCCCTTCGTCGTCGACCGTCCCGTCGGCAACACCTTCGCCGTGCACCGGGTCCTCCAGCTCGCGAACGAGCGAGAGGTCGGCACCGCCTTCTTCACCGACCTGCAGGCCGAGTACTTCGCCGGGCGCAGCAACCCCGTCGACCCCGAGCAGGTGGTGGCCGCGGCGGCGCGTCACGGCATCCCGGAGGGCGACACCCGGCGGGTGCTCGCGGGCCACGCGTACGCCGACGACGTCCACGCCGACGAGGCGCAGGCCCGGGAACTCGGCGTCACCGGTGTCCCGTTCGCCGTCCTCGGGGGCCGGCTGGCCGTTGCCGGGGCGCAGAGCGTCGAGGTGTATGCCGACGTCCTCGCCCGCGCCGCTGCAGGGGTCTCGGCGTGAGCACTCCCGCACCGAGCGGCCGGCGGCCGGCCCTGGAGCTCGACCTGTCGAGGGTTCTCGAGCTCACCGAGCTCGGGACCAGCTGCGGCCTCGACGGCACCGGTGACCCGCCGCTCTCAATCACTCCCGACCTCACGACCGACCTCACGACCGACCTCACGACCGACCCCAGAGAAGGAAGCTCATCCATGCGTGCACTGCAGATCACCGAGTACGGCGACAACAGCGTCCTGAGCGTCACCGACGTCTTGCTGGCCGCTCCCACCGGCGACCAGGTCCTGATCGACGTCGAGGCCGCCGCCTTGAACCCGCTCGACGCGACCCTCCGCGCCGGCTACGCCCAGGCGCTCATGCCGCTGCACTTTCCGGCCACCCTCGGGGGTGACGTGGCCGGCGTGGTCGCCGCGGTCGGTCCGGACGTGACCGGTTTCGCCGTCGGCGACCGCGTCTACGGCAACGCCTACACCCTGCTCGGCGGCAGCGGCGCGTTCGCCGAACGGGCCCTCGTCCCGTCCGGGAACCTCGCCCGGATCCCCGGCGACCTGAGCTTCACCGACGCCGCCTCGATGCCGGTCGCCGGGACCACCGCGGTCGAGGCCATCGACCACAGCCTGAAGTTGCGACCCGGTCAGAAGGTCTTCATCAGCGGCGGCTCCGGCGCGGTCGGATCCGCGGCCGTCCAGCTGGCCAAGCTCCGCGGGGCGCACGTGGTCACCACGGCCAGCGGAGACGGCCTCGATCTCGTCCGCGAGCTCGGTGCGGACGCGGTCTTCGACTACACCTCCACCGACTTCGCCGAGCACCTCCGCGACGTCGACGCCGTCCTGGACGCCGTCGGTGGCGCGTCGCTGGAGAAGTCGTACGGCATCCTCAAGCGCGGTGGCACCCTCGTCACCGTCATCGGTGAGATCGACCAGGCGAAGGCGGACTCCCTCGGCCTGACGGTCATCCGTCAGGGTGCGCAGTCCGACGGCGTCCTGGCCGAGCTCACCGGCTACCTCGCCGACGGCGCCATCACCCCGCGCGTCGGTTGCACCTTTCCGTTGGAGGAGGCTGCGGCGGCCTTCGCCGCGATCGAGAGCCGCAGCGTCCGGGGCAAGATCATCGTCGTCCCCTGAAGCAGTGCGGTTCCGGTGCGCCGGACGGGTCAGCCGATCCAGGCGGCCCAGCTCGGCCCGGCGTCGATCTCGAGGGCCCGGAGGTAGACGCTCGCCTTGCCGTAGAAGATGTAGACGGCCTCGCGGTAGATCTGGTGCTGGACGAACGGCGAGGCCACGAACCCGTCGCCCCGGTCGATCCGCTCGGCCCGCAGGTCGGCGTCGCTCAGTCGCTCCAGGGCCGCCTTCATCGCCGCGTCCTGCACACCGAACCAGGTCCGGAAGGCCGCGACGGTCGAGCGGTCCGGCGGCTCGACCTCGACGTGGTCCCAGTCGAGGTCGAAGGTGGCGAAGGAGTGGCTGTAGACGCCCTGCAGGTGGCCCAGCTCGACGAGCAGCCCGGCCAGGGTCGGGTTGCGTCCCGGCAGCGCGAACGACAGCTCGGCGTCGGTCAGCAGATCGAGCAGGTGATCACGCATGCTGTGGTGGCCGCGGATCTCCGCCTCGAACAGGTCGTCGCTCGGGTCGCCCATCTGCGCAGTCTGGCACCGCGGCACCGCCGCGCAGCCGATGATCGACAGCCACGGCCGACAGTGCCACGCTCGGATCGTGGAGACCGAACCGATCGACAAGTGGGTCCGGGGCAGCGTCGGGGACACCGTCGTGGTCGACACCCGCACACCGCTGCTGTTCTGGGAAGAGACCTTCCCGGTGCCGAACTACGCCGTCGACCGCGCGGACGTCCGCCTCGACCTCCTGGTCCCCACCTCTACGCCGGCGCCGGCCGGGTTCGACTTCTTCGAGCCCCACGGGCCGGTCTCGGAGGTCTTCGACCTCGTCATCGGCGACCGGCGGGTGCCGCGGGCGGCCTGGCGGCGTGACGACCCGGCGCTCGGCGACCGGATCGTGCTGACGTGGCGGCCGGCGTCGATCGACTGGCGCGAGGAGGACGAGGTCGTCGCCGGTCACCCGCGCGATCCGCACAAGCGCGTCGAGGCACTGGCCAGCAGCCGGCACGTCGTCGTCTCGGTGGACGGCGAGGTCCTGGCCGAGAGCCACGCACCCGTCCTGCTCCTCGAGACCTCGCTGCCGACCCGCTTCTACCTCCCGGAAGCAGATCTGAGGCCCGGGCTGCTGGTCGCCAGCGACACCCGGAGCCACTGCCCGTACAAGGGGGTCGCGGATCGCTACTGGAGCCTCCGCGACCGCCCGGACCTCAGCGACATCGCCTGGTCCTACGCCGAGCCCTACCCGGCCGTCCAGGCCATCGCGGGCCGGATCGCCTTCTACAACGAGCTGATCGACATCACCGTGGACGGGGTGCGGCTCGACCGACCGACCTCGCCGTTCAGCACGCGGGAGCAACGGCCTAGGGCCGACGACCCCGAAGGCCGCGATCCGGACGACGACGGCCACCGGATGCGCCATGCTGCGACCTGACCCCCGGTCCTGAGACCCGGGACACGAGCCCCCCCAGGAGGGTGCTGATGACCGTCGAGGAACGACTGCGCGAGCTGGGACTCCAGCTGCCCGCCTGTCCGGTCATGCCGCCGAACGTGCGCGTCTGGTTCAGCTGGGTGCGCGTCGTCGGGACCCGGGTGCTGGTCTCCGGGCACGGCGCCCAGCAGTCCGACGGCTCACCGATGGGGCCGTTCGGCCGGGTGCCGGACGTGGTCTCGCTCGAACAGGCGCAGCAGTCGGCGCGCGTCGCCGCCCTGTCGGTGCTGGCGAGCGTGCGTCAGGCGATCGGCGATCTCGACCGCATCGAGGCCTGGCTGAGCGTCAGCGGCTTCGTCAACGCCCAGCCCGGTTACCCGGCCACGACGGCGGTGGTCAACGGGTTCTCCGAGGTCGTCCTCGACGTCTTCGGCGAGCAGGTGGGTGCCCACGCCCGGACGGCCATCGGCGTCGCCGCACTCCCGCTCGATCTGCCGGTCGTCGTGGCCGCCGACCTGCAGCTCGCCACCGACGCCTAGCGCCGGGCGGCCCCTCAGCCGAGGGTGCTGCCGCCGTCGACGAGCAGCTCGCTGCCGGTCATGCCCGAGCTCGCGGGCGAGACCAGGAACAGCACCGCGGCGGCGACCTCCTCGGGCCGGAGCAGGCGGCCGAGCGGCATCCCGGCCGCGATCTGGGTCAACAGCGCGTCCGGGTCTTGAGGGGCGAGCCCCTTGAGCCCGGGGGTCTCGGTCGGCCCGGGCACCACGGTGTTGATCCGGACGCCGCGGGGCGCCAGCTCGAGAGCCCAGGTGCGGGTCATCACGGTCAGCGCCGCCTTCGACGCGCCGTAGACGCCGAAGCCCTGCTCGGTGCCCCGGGCCGACGTCGAGCCGGTGACGACGATCGCCGCGCCCTGGTTGAGGTGCGGCAGCGCGCCGCGGACCGTCAGCGCGGTGCCGCGGACGTTGGTCCCGAAGGTGCGGTCGATGTCCTCCGGAGTCACCTCGGTCAGGGCACCGAACTCACCGACGCCGGCGTTGGCGTGCACCGCGTCGAGCCCGGAGCCGCGCGCGGCGACCGCCTCGAACAACGTCGCCACCCCGGCGGGGTCCGAGGCGTCCGCCCGGACCGCGGTCACGCCGTCTCCCAGCTCGGCGACCACCGCGTCGAGGGCCGACTGTCGCCGGCCCGACAGCACCACGTGCGCGCCCTCGCCGACGAGCGTCCGCACTACGGCCAGGCCGATCCCCGACGTCCCGCCGGTCACCAGCGCCGTCTTGCCTTCCAGCACCCCTGTCATGTCCTGTCCCTCCAGACATATTGTTGACTGACTGGTCTCAAACTAGCCCGTAATAGACCGATCAGTCAAGAACTCGTCAGGAGGACGCCATGCCGCGACCACGCTCGTTCGATGAAGCCGAGGTCGTCGCCCGCGCCCGCGAGGCGTTCGCCGAGTCCGGCTTCGCCGGGACCTCACTGGACACCCTGCTCGAGGCCACCGGCCTGGCGCGCCAGAGCCTCTACAACGTCTTCGGCGGGAAGAAGGAGCTGTTCATGCGCGCCTTCCTCGCCGACACCGCCGAGGCCCTGGACGCGGTGGAGGCGATCCGGCACGGGTCTCAGAGCCCGATCACCCGGATCCGGGCCCAGCTGGTCTCGGTGGCCGTCGAGCACGGTGCCGCGCAGGCGCCGCCGTCGCTGTTCACCAAGGCGGCCGTCGAGCTCGCCGGCCGGGATCCGGCCGTCGCCTCGACGGCGGCGGCCGCTTTCGAGACCATGCGGACGCATTACGCCGCCTGCATCGCCGAGGCCCAGCAGGCCGGGGAGATCGACGAGAGCGCGGACGCCGACTCGCTCGGCGCGTTCTTCTGCGCGCTGATCGAGGGGATGGAGACCCTCGGGGCGGTCGGCCTCTCCCGCGCCACCCTCCTCGACATCGGCATCACCAGCCTGGCCGCCGTCCCGGTGACGCCGCTCGGCCGGGGGCGGCTGGGGACCGCCGACGGCGACTGGACCTGATCGCGTCCGCCGCCGGCCCGGGCAGCCGTGCCGAGCGGCGCGGCCTCCGCGCTCGGCGCGGGGTGCCGCGTGATCGAGGTGGCTGGGCGAACCTGCTGTCCGGCTCGGCCGAGGACGCAGGGTGCGACGATGGCTCGGTGGTGGTGACGTCCGCGAGATCTCGCCCGCTCCGGCGGTCGACGCCCGAGGTTCCCTCCGGCGCACGCAGTGTCACCTTGCCGCAGGCCGGCGGGTGTCGCCCTGCGCTTCGCGCAGCAGCGCACCCGCGGAGGCACGACAGGTCGCCGGGCGTCACCACCACATCCGGCACCAGATGCCCGTTCACACCCGCCGTGACGGCGACGACGGCACCCGGCGGGAGTCGCACCGTCCCCGGGGCGTCCCCGTGACCCTCGCGCCCGACGACGGGCTGGCCCGGGGCATCGCCTGGGGCCTGCTCGCGGCCGAGGACTGGACTGCGGACGCCCTGCAGGCGGCGGTGACCCGCACCCTCGGCCGTCCGTGCGAGTGGGCCGGACGGGTCGTCGGGCCGGTCCTCGCCGCCTACCGCGAACCACCGACCGACCGGCCGGACGAGCTCGCCCGCTTCCTGCTGCTGGCGACGCCGTTGACCGAGATCGCCCACGCCGTGCGGCAGGAGCACGAGCCGCTGCGCGTCCGGGTGCTGGCGCCGGTACCGGGCCGGATGGGACGGCGGCGGTGGCCGGTGCCCGACCTGCCGGACCTCGTCGCGCTGGCCAGGCTGCTCGAGGTGCCGCTCGACCAGCTCGACTGGCTCGCGGACACGGCGAGGCTGCAGCGCCGCAGCCCGCCCGGTCCCTACCAGGCGTTCGAGCACCGCTGGCGGTCCCGTCCGCACGCGGCGCCCCGGCTGCTCGAGGCGCCGGGACCGCTGCTCCGGGCGGTGCAGCGGCGGATCCTCGACCGGATCCTGGCCTGGGTGCCGGTGCACCCCGCGGCCCACGGCTTCGTCGGCGGGCGGAGCGCGATCACCAACGCGGCCCGGCACGTTGGCGCCCCGACGGTGGTCGCGCTCGACCTGCGGTCGTTCTTCTCCACGATCACCGCGGCCCGAGTCGGCGGGCTCTACCGGACGATGGGTCTCCCCGAAGCGGTCGTCCGGGTCCTGACCGGACTGTCGACGCACGCCACCCCGGGCTGGGTGCTGAGCGGGATGCCGGCGGGTGGCGACCCGAGCGAGCGCCACCGGCTGCGTGCGACCCTCCGCAGCCGGCACCTGCCGCAGGGGTCACCGACCTCGCCGGCGCTGGCCAACCTGGCCTGCTTCAGCCTCGACCACCGCCTCCAGCGGTACGCCGAGACGGCCGGTCTGGTCTACAGCCGCTACGCCGACGACCTGACCTTCTCCGGTCCGGTCGCGCGACCGGCGGCGCTGCTGGCCACGGTGTCCACGATCATCGTCGCGGAGGGCTTCGTGGTGCACCCGGGCAAGAGCCGCGTCCGGCGCACCGGGGAGCGGCAGACCGTCACCGGCATCGTCACCAACCGGCGGCCCGGGATCGCCCGCTCGGACCGGGACCGGCTGCGGGCCGTGCTCCACGACGCTCGCCGGCACGGCCCGGAGGCGGCCAACCGCGAGCGCCACCCGCACTTTCGCGAGCACCTGCACGGCCGAATCACCTGGGTGGAGTCGGTCAGCCCCGTCCAGGGCCGGCGGCTGCGCGCGCAGTACGAGGCGATCGTCTGGCCCGAGAGGTGAGGAGGCTGTCGTCCGCTCGCGGGCTGCTCCCGTGCGCCGTGACGGATTCGCCGGTGCGCGAGGATCGAGCGTGACCGTCCACCTCACCGGCCGGCTGATCTGTGCGGACGAGCACCAGACGGCGCTCGTCCGCCGGCTCCTCGCTGAGCACGTGGCCCTGACCCGCGCCGAACCCGGCTGCCTCGCCTTCGCCGTCGACCCGACCGACAACCCGCGGGTCTGGCGGGTCGAGGAGACGTTCGCCGACGCCGCGGCGTTCCGCGCCCACCAACAGCGGATCGCCGGCAGCGTCTGGGGTCGGGAGACCGCCGGGATCGCCCGCGACTACGAGGTCAGCGGGCTCGATGGGTGATCCAGTTCCCGGGCTCTCGGTGGCGGGGCGGATGGTGCTCTTCGACCTCGACGGGACGCTGGTGGACTCGGCCCCCGGGATCCACGCCAGCGTGCGGTTCGCGGCCGCGGCGCTCGGTCTGCCGGCTCCGACTCCGACGCAGCTGAACGCGATGGTCGGCCCACCGCTGCAGGAGGGCTTCGTCGACGTCCTCGGCGTGCCGGCCGCCCGGCTCGACGCGGCCGTCGACGCCTACCGCACGCACTACCGGGCGGGCGCGATGTTCGACGTCACCGTCTTCGCGGGGATCCCCGACCTGTTGGCTGCGCTCGGCGCCGCCGGTGCCGTGCTCGCGGTGACGACGAGCAAGCCGGAGGTGTTCGCTCGCGACATCCTCGCCGCGGTCGGGCTGTTCGACGCGTTCGCGAGCGTGCACGGCGCGACCCTGGACGGGGCGGTCCGGCACAAGGAGCAGGTGGTCCGGCTCGGCCTCGAGGCGCACCCCGGCACCCGCGATCCGGTGTTGGTCGGCGACCGCGCCCAGGACGTCCTCGGCGCCCGCCGGCACGGCCTGCCCTGCGTCGGCGCGGGATGGGGGGCCGGTGATCCGGGCGAGCTCGAGGCGGCGGGTGCTGCGGTGATCTGCGCCAGCCCGGCCGAGGTGCCCGGCGCACTGCGCTCGCTGCGCCCGGCGGGCTGAACGCTCAGGCCGCGGAGGTCGCGGCGAAGATCAGGTGCGTCCCGCCGTCGAGCGCACCCGGCTCCGCGCAGGCGCCCACCTCGTTGTCGAGGAAGTGGCGCCAACGGTCGGGGTCTCGCTCGAGCGGCTCCAGCACGCTCGGATCACCCAGGGACGCCCAGTTGCTCGCGCTCGCGGCGACGACCCTGCCCCCGGCTTGCTCGACCAGGTCGCGGAGCTGCCGCCACCGGAACATGCGGCAGGCGTGCTCGGTCCGGTCGATCAGTCGAAGATCACCGTCGGCCAGTACGGCGTCGTTGACCTCGTCGCCGACCCGCTCGGCCACCCCGGTGACCGACGGAAGCGCCTGCCGCCAGGTTCCGAGCGTCGACATCACCGAGGCGAGCACGACGCCGCGCGGCCCGACGACTCGCAGCAGCCCGCGCACAGCCTGCTCGGCCTCCTCGAAGGCGTAGGAGAGGGGTCCGCCGAAGGCCACGACCGCGTCGAAGGCGCCGTCGCCGAAGCCCGCGGTGTCGCGGACGTCGCACTCGATCCGCTGCTCCACCCGGCGCTCGGCGTCGGTCGGGCCGACGTGGCGCCGGTTGAGCTCGAGCTGCACCGGCGAGAGGTCCGTGACCACGATCCGCGCACCGAGCGCCGCGAGCTCGAGGGTGAAGCGGCCGGGTCCCGCGCCGATCTCGAGAACGCGATCACCGGCACGGACGAACCGGGCCAGGAACCGGCGGTGCACCTCGAAGGCGACCCGCCCGGCGACGCTGTCGGTCAGCCGCGTCCACTCGCGCTCGCCGAGCGCGTCGTAGTACTGCCTGGTTCGGTCGGCGTCGCTCGGCATCCCGCCATGATCATCAGGTCGGTGACGTCGGGCCAAGTCGTTTTCGTCCCGGAGTGCGTTCGGCGGGGCGGATCCGACCGCGAGGACGCGGCTGATCCGCCCCGTTGAGCGAAAGGTTCAATCCATCCGGCCGTTGATCATGGAGGCGATCCGCTCGGCCACCTCGGCGAGCGGCTGCCGACGGGTGTCGATGCGCTCCATCCCGAGGTCCCGGTAGGCCGCCGCATCCTCCAGCGCTGCTTGGGTTCGCCCCTCGTCGTCGCGGTCCGCGAGCCGTCTGCGTCGCTCCTGGTCGTCGCAGTCGAGCAGGATCCAGCGGCCGTCGGGCCAGTCCGGCAGCTCGTCCGGGGTGCAGACTCCGAGCAAGATCACGTCCCCCGGGCCGACGATCTCGGTCACCGCGCGCACCAACCGGCTGTAGGCGGGCCAGGTCGACGGCGTCCGGCGGATCGGTGCGCCGGCCAGCTCGCCCGCCGGGTCCATCAGGGCGTCCCAGTCGAGCACGACGGGGTCCGGGCAGCAGCCGGCGCAACGGTTCGACCAGCGAGGACTTGCCCGAGCCCGGTGCGCCGAGCAGAGAGCTGATCATCGCCCGGCGCCGTCGGCGAACCGCTCCCAGGCCGACTGCCGGGTCATCCCGATGGCCTGCCCGATCCGTGCCCAGCTGATGCCCCGGTCGCGCGCGCGTCGGATCCAGATCCCGAGGTTGTCCTCGACCTGGGTCGCCACGGCGGCGATCCGCGGCAGCTGCGCGAGCAGCTGGTCGTCGTCCATCTGCTGCCAGTAGGGCACCTCCGGCGTGCCCGGCGGCCGTCGGGACGCGAACAGCTCGGTGCACAGCGCGACGCACTCGTTGCAGATGAGGACGCCGGGTCCGGCGACCATGTGCTCGATGCCGGTGGAGTGAGGTCCGGCCAAGGATCTGCTGAGACCCCGGCTCAGCCCCCGGAATGACCCTTGCCGGGCCGTACGCTCCGCGTGCGTCTCAGCGGGCTCCCAGCCGCGGGCGTGTCCCGCCCCCACCGACCCGAGTGAGCCCGTCATGACCCCGTCCCGTCCCTTCGCCCGCGCCGCCGTCGCCGGTCTGGCCGTCGCCGGCAGCACCGTGCTGCCCGTCCTGCTCCCCGGCACCGCCCAGGCCGCCACCTGCAAGGCCCCGACGGTGCTCGCCGCCGACTCCGACGTCCATGCCCGCGCGCTCGGCACGACCGACAAGCAGGCGGTCACCTTCGCGGTGCTCGTCCAGGACAACGGCTGCGCGACGACGAGCGTGCGGTTCCGACTGAGCAGCCCCGGTTCCTACGGCTTCACCGAGGCGGTGAAGGTCGGTGCGGGCGAGCAGAAGGGTCAGAACTACTGGGCGGTGCAGGTCACCTTCACCCGGCACGACGTCCGCAACGACGACGCCGGCACCTGGCGGACGAGCCTGACCGCGAAGAGCGCGGCGGGATCCCAGACCGCGAGCGGCCCGAGCTTCACGCTCAAGCGCGCGACCAGGCTCGGCGCCGACGCCGCCCCCGAGCCGATCCGCAAGGGCAGGACGATCACCGTCACGGGCACCCTGCAGCGGGCCGACTGGCAGCAGGGCCGGTTCAGTGGCTACGCCGGTCAGAAGGTGGCACTGCAGTGGCGTTCGACGGCCAAGGGCAGCACCTACAAGACGCTCAGGACCGTGACCGCCGGCAGCGGCGGTGTGATCCGGACGACCACCAAGGCCGGGGCCGACGGCTGCTACCGGTTCGCCTACGCCGGCAACGGCAGCACCGCGCCGGTCTCCGGGTCGAGCGACTGCGTCGACGTCCGCTGAGGGCGGTCGTGCCGGGTGGCCGGCCTCAGGCAGCCGCGAGGTAGCTCTGGACCCGGCTCAGCAGGTCGGCGGGCGAGAACGGCTTGGTGATGTACTCCGTGCAGCCCGCGTCGAGTCCCTCGTGGCGGTCGACGTCGTGGGCCTTGGCGGTGAGCAGGATCACCGGCAGCTCGGGGTCGCTGGCCCGGATCTCGCGGAGCACGTCGAGCCCGGAAAGCCCGGGCATCATCACGTCGAGCACCAGCACCGCCGGGCGCGCGGCCCGGTAGGCCTCGAGCGCCTCCGCGCCCGAGGAGACGCCGACGACGTCCACGCCGGCTCGGCGCAGCTTGAGCTCGACCAGCTCGAGCAGGTCGTCCTCGTCGTCGGCGACGACCACCCGGGCCGGGGTCGGCGCGCTCGCGGAGGTCGGCGCAGTGTCCACGGCGGAGGAGTGTAGGCGGCGGATGCGTCGCGGGCGACCGATCACCCGGTTCTCGGCCTGGTCAATAAGTACCCGGTCCGACCCGTCGGAGGGAGAGGTCCTCCCACGGGACCACGCCCGGGGACACCGCGATGGGTTACCTTGCGGGGCGGCGGGCCCCCGCCGCCCGACGACGGTGAGGAGCGACGGATGGTGACCCGCGAGCACGCCGAGCCGGTCGATGCGCTGCGCAACCTGCTCCGCGCGGGCCAGAACTACCGCCAGGTGCTGGCCGCGGCGGCCGGGGTCGGGGTCACCGAGACCCATGCGCTGACCACGCTGCAGGTGCTGGGCCGCCAGTCGCAGACCGCCCTGGCCGCCAACCTCGGCCTGACCCCGGCGGCCACCACCAGCGTGGTCGACCGGCTGGAGAGCGCCGGACTGGCCCGACGGACCGAGGACCCGGCCGACCGGCGACGCTGGATGATCGAGCTCGACGACCGCGGGCGGCGGATCCTGGCCGACTCGCGCCGGCGGATGGCCACGGCCTTCGACGCGGTCCCGCGCTCGGAGTGGGCCGAGCTCACCCGGCTGCTCGACGTCATCGCCGGAGGCCTCGACCAGGCGGCGGAGCAGCTCGGCAACAGCTGACGGCGGCTGCACCACGGTGCGGGCGAGCATGATCAGGGGGCAAGAGGCCGAGGTCGGCCGGTGCGGTCGACGGACCTGCAGGGGCAGGCCGACGCGGGGGAGGGTGCAGCGGGAGTTCGGGGGCGCCTCCCGCCGCACCCAGACCGCGGACGACAAGCGTCCCGCCTATCATCGCAAACATTTCGGGAAATGACGCCCGCCGAGCGGAGGAAGGCCCGGATCCGCTCTGCACGTTCTCACAGCGGAGCCCGCCGCGCAGGCCGCTCCCGGGCGCGGCCCTCGGCTCGGTGCCCTGGTCAGGACGGGGACAGCCGGCTCAGGCGGCCGCCAGCACCGTCCGCGCGGTCGCCCCGGCCGCCCGCCCGTAGTGACCGCCGAAGAGCACGGCGTGCACCAGCAGCGGATAGAGCTGGTGCAGCGGGACCCGCCGCTCCCACCCCTCCGCCAGCGGTGCCGCGCGCTGGTAGGCCTCGAGGACGTCGTCGAGGTGCGGCAGGCCGAAGAGCGCGAGCATGGCCAGGTCGCTCTCCCGGTGGCCGCCGTGGGCCGAGGGGTCGATGAGCACCGCGTCCGGCTCGGTCCAGAGCACGTTGCCCGACCACAGGTCGCCGTGCACCCGCGCGGGCGGCTCGTCGGGACCGGCGTACCGGTCGAGGTCGTCGGCCACCGCCCGGACGGCGTCCGCGTCCTCGTCGCCGATCGCCCCCGCGGCGACCGCGCGGTCGAGGAAGGGTCGGAGCCGCTGCTCGGCCCAGAAGGTCGACCAGCGGTCCACCGGCGGCGTGTCCGGCAGCGGCTCGCTGGCGATGAAGCCGGTGGCCACGCCCGGGAGCGCGCCGAACGCGGGCGCCCCGAGGGCGTGGGTGGCGGCCAGCGCCGCCCCGAACCGCCGGGCCGACGCACGGGACACCGTCCCGCCGGGAACCCAGTCGAGCACCAGCAGGTCGGGCTCGCTGACCACGACCCGGGCCACGCGGGTGCCGCCCGAGGCCTCCGCCTCGGCGAGCCAGCGCAGTCCGGCGGCCTCGTGGGCCAGCATCCCGTCACCGTCGGGCGGGGCGACCTTGGCGAAGAACTCGTCGCCGGCGGCCGTGGTGACCCGGTAGGGACGGCCGAACGAGCCGCCTCCGACGGCGGCCACCCGCGCCACGCGGGCGCCGATCGCCGCGCTGAGACGGGACGCCAGATCTGCTCGACTCCGCATCGATCCCCCCGGATCCGAGGCCCACCCCGAGCGGGAGGCGAGCCGGTGTGGTCCAGACCTTACTGGCGACCTGAGCGCCGGCTGACGGCGGCACCGGTCGTGTGCGACCGGACCGGTGGCCCGGCTCTCTGCCCTGGTCGGAGCGGGTGCGGCCCGGCCGGCGGTCCGTCACCAGCCGGTGTGCGGTCCGCGGACGGGCTCACCGCGGGGGCGCTCCGCGTGGGCGGCTTCGATAGCGTGGGACGACGCGTCGGGCGCTCCCGGATCGCGTCCCGCACCCTGCAGACCGGAGTCCCACCGATGAACAGCCCGTCCGCCGCCCGGCTCAGCGTCTCCGCCCGCACCGCGCTCGCCGAGCGGATGCGGCTGGCCGACCCCGCCGGTCCCGAGGGCACCCTGCCACCGCACGCGACCTTCCGGTCGAGCCTGGGACGGCAGTCGCTCAACGGTTCCTGGCGGTTCCACTGGTCGCCCGACCTGGCCGGCGCCCCGCTCGGGGTGGAGGCCGAAGACTTCGACGACCGGGACGAGGCCAGCGGGTTCGTCGACCTCGAGGTGCCGTCGAGCTGGCCGATGCACGGCCACGGCGCGCCGGCGTACACCAACGTCCAGTTCCCGTTCCCGGTCGACCAGCCCAACCCGCCGGACGAGAACCCGGTCGGTGACCACCGGCTGCGGTTCGACGTCGACACCAGCCTGCCCGGGTTCGCCGACGCGGGGGAGCGTCCCGCCGCCCTGCTCCGCTTCGACGGCGTCGACAACGCCGGCGAGGTCTGGCTCAACGGCACCCGGCTCGGGACCACCCGCGGCAGTCGGCTGCCGCACGAGTTCGACGTCACCGGTGTGCTCCGGCCGACCGACAACGTCCTCGTCGTCCGGGTCGCCCAGTTCTCGGCCACCAGCTACGTCGAGGACCAGGACATGTGGTGGCTGCCCGGGATCTTCCGCGACGTCACGCTCGTCCCGACCCCCGACGGCGCGATCCGCGACGTCCGGGTCCGGGCCGACTGGGACGGCGGCGGCCGGCTCTCCGTGCGGGTCGACGCCGGCCTGCCGGTCGCGGTCGAGCTGCCCGAGCTCGACGTCCGCACCGAGCCCGGGACGACGGTCGAGGTGGCCGGCGCCGAGCCGTGGTCGCCCGAGTCGCCGACCCTCTACCGGCTGGTGGTGAGCACCGACCTGGAACGGGTCGAGCTGCCGATCGGTTTCCGCACCGTCTCGGTCGCCGACAGCCGGATCCTGCTCAACGGACGCCCGGTGCTGCTCCGCGGGGTGAACCGCCACGAGCACCACCCGGACCTCGGCCGGGTCATCCCGCCCGAGCTGGTCCGGCACGAGCTCGAGCTGATGAAGCAGTTCAACGTCAACGCCATCCGCACCTCGCACTACCCGCCGAGCCCGCTGCTGCTCGAGCTGGCCGACGAGCTCGGCTTCTACGTGATGGACGAGTGCGACCTCGAGACCCACGGCTTCATCTACGCGGCCTGGCGCCGCAACCCGTCCGACGACCCGGCCTGGACCGACGCCCTGGTCACGCGGATGCGGACGATGGTCTCCCGCGACCGCAACCACCCGTGCGTGTTCAGCTGGTCGACGGGCAACGAGGCCGGGGTGGGGGCCAACCTGCCGGCGATGGCCGAGGCCGCGCGCGAGCTCGACGACACCCGGCTGATCCACTACGAGGGCGACTGGGACTCGGGCTGGCAGGACGTCTACTCGCGGATGTACGCCTCGCCCGACTACTGCGAGCAGGTCGGGCTGGGCACCGAGGCGAGCACCGAGGACCCGGCGCTCGACGCGCACCGCCGGGCGCTGCCGTTCGTGCAGTGCGAGTACGCGCACGCGATGGGCAACGGGCCGGGCGGGCTGACCGAGTACCTCGACCTGTTCCGGGCCCACGACCGGCTCAACGGCGGCTTCATCTGGGAGTGGCTGGAGCACGGCATCCGGATGGAGCGCGACGGGGTCAGCTGCTTCGGTTACGGCGGCGACTTCGGCGAGCCGGTCCACGACGGCGTCTTCGTGATCGACGGTCTCGTCACCGCCGACCGGGTGCCGCGGCCCGGGCTCCACGACCTCAAGAAGGTGTACGCGCCGTTGCTGGTCGAGGTGGCCGACGACTGGTCCGGCGTCCGGGTGCAGAACCGCCAGGACGTCGCCGGGCTGACCGCCTTCGCGTTCCGCTGGTCGGTCGACGCGGACGGCGAGCAGCTGGCCGGCGGCGACCTCGCGGTCGGCGACGTCGAGCCGGGCTCGTCGGTCGAGGCCGCCCTGCCCGCGGAGGCCGCGGCCGCTGACCGCCCCGGCGCGGTGCTGACCGTGCAGGCCGTGCTGGCCGCCGACTCGTCCTGGGCCCCGGCCGGCCACGAGATCGCCTGGGGCCAGTCGGTCCGTCCGGTCGCACCGGCCGCCCCGACCGGCGGGGTGGCCCCGGTGGTGCCGTCCGAACCGACCGGCGGGGTGGTCGAGCTCGGCCCGGGCCGGTTCGACCCGGCCACCGGCGAGCTGGTCGCGCTGGGCCCGCACGCCGTCACCGGCCCGACGCTCACCCTGTGGCGCGCGCCCACCGACAACGACAACGGTCGCGGCTGGGAGGAGGACGGCAGCGAGGGACCGATCGAGGCCGACCAGTGGCGCCGCCAGGGTCTCGACCGGCTCCGCGTCCGGGTGCTCTCCGCGGCCGCGGACGGCGACGCCTTCGCGGTGCGGCAGCGGATCGGCACCGCCACCGCCGACCACTTCTGCGAGCTCGAGCTGCGCTGGACCAGCGACGGCGAGACGCTCGGGCTGAGCGCCGAGCTCACCGTCGACGAGGCGATGGGCCGCTGGGACGGGACCTGGCCGCGGATCGGCGTCGAACTGACGCTGCCGGGCGAGCTGGACCAGGTCCGCTGGTCCGGGCGCGGACCCGGCCAGGCCTACCCGGACACCGGGCAGAGCCAGCGGTGGGGGACGTTCCGCTCGGACGTCGACGGGTTGCAGATCGACTACGTCCGGCCGCAGGAGAACGGCTCCCGTCGGGCCTCCGAGGTCGCCCTGACCGGGGCGGACGGGCACGGGATCGCGGTGGCCGGACCCGAGTTCGGCTTCGCCGCGCGGCCCTGGTCGGCGGAGACGCTGACCGCGGCCGACCACACCCCGGACCTGGTCCCGGACGGCGCGGTGCACCTCACGCTCGACCACCGCCAGCACGGGGTCGGCACGGCGGCCTGCGGGCCGGGCGTGCTGCCGGGCTACCAGCTGCGGCCGTCACGGCTGACCGAGGAAGACCGTCGGTTCAGCTTCGTCTTCCGCGTGGTCTGAGCCCGCTTCAGGCGGTGCGGCCGAACAGCTCGCAGACCCACCAGCGGCCGTGGCTGTCCTTGACCGCGCCGACGCCGATCCGGCGGTACGAGGAGTGCAGGATGTTCGCGCGGTGGCCCGGCGACCGCATCCAGCCGGCCACCGTGGCCTTGGCCGACGGGAAGCCGTAGGCGACGTTCTCGCCGACCTCGCGGAGACCGCACCGGTCGAGCACCGGCCCGAGCGGCTGGTGGTAGAGCGTCTGCTTCTTCGCCATCCGTGACGCCTGGGCCTGCGCCAGGGTGTCGAGGCACTTCTGCCGGGCCAGCGTGCTGCGGTGCCGGCTGGTCCGCTCCGTCACGGTGCTCTTGACCACCTGGAGGCGGAACGCCGTGGTGGCGCTGGGTTTGGTGGCGGCCTGGGCGGCGTCGGCGCTCGTCGGCGGACCGGACAGCCCGATCAGGGCGGTGATCACGGGGGTGCCGAGCAGCAAGGCGGCGCGGGGCCGGCTCGGGGCCGGTGCGGCGGGGAAGTGGTCCACGGGGGTCTCCAGGGTGGTGACGACGTCCCCCGGCGGTGTTCGGTGAACGACCGCGACCCGACCCCCGGCCGGTTCGAGCGCCGACTCTAGCCCAGCGGGGGAGCGCGGGGAAGGTGTCGGGACCGGCCCTTCGACAGGCTCAGGGCCCTTCGACAGGCTCAGGGCCCTTCGACAGGCTCAGGGCGCGTGGTTCCCTTCGACAGGCTCAGGGTGCGGACGCACGAGGGCCCGGCACCGTGTCGGTGCCGGGCCCTCGATCAGCCGGTGATCAGGTCGGTGGACCTGTCACGGGCTCTCAGCTCACTTGGTGAAGCCGACGTTCTGCCAGATCACGCTGGACAGGCCGAACGAGCCGTAGTTGGCCAGCTTCTTCTTGGCCGCGGTGTTCTGCGGACGCTGGTAGAGGACGATGCTGTGCACGTTCTCCCAGATCAGCTTGTCGGCCTGGTTGGCCAGCTCGATCCGCTTGGTCTTGTCGGTCTCGACGTTGATCTGCTTGACCAGGCTGTCGACCTCGGGGATGGAGAGCTGGGTGAAGTTGCTCTCGCTCCCGGTGCCGTAGATCTGGCCGATGCCCGAGAACGGGTACGGGGTGCCGAGCCAGGAGAAGGCCACCATCTGGAACTCGTGCTGGGTCAGCAGCGAGCCGTCCTGGAACTTCGAGACCGGCGTGTTGGCGATGGTCACCTTGATGCCCACCGACTTCAGCTGGTTCTGCACCTGCAGCGCCTCGTTCTGGCTCACCTTGATGCCGTCGAGGGCGGCGAAGCTGACGGTCAGGTCCTGACCGTTCTTCTGGTAGTACCCGTCCGAGCCCATGGTGTAGCCGTCGCTCTCGAGCGTCTGCTTCGCCTTGGCCTGGTCGTAGTTCACGCCGGCCGGGGTCGCGTTGTCCTGGTAACCGGTCTGCGTGTTCACGAAGATGTGGTTGTTCATCGGCGCCACCGGCTCGTTGAGGCCGGCGAGGTCGGACTCCGCGATCAGCTTGCGGTTCAGGCCCTGGGCGATCGCCTGC
The DNA here is from genome assembly GCF_014137855.1 of Microlunatus kandeliicorticis. Taxonomy (GTDB): domain Bacteria; phylum Actinomycetota; class Actinomycetes; order Propionibacteriales; family Propionibacteriaceae; genus Microlunatus; species Microlunatus kandeliicorticis. The sequence continues at coordinate 423,269 of NZ_JACGWT010000003.1, read as the reverse complement.
CGGACCTTGAGGTCCTTGAGGGCGCCCGCCTTGCTGTTCAGCGTGATGTGCCGGAAGTCCGGACCGGCTGCGGCGCGGACCTCGCCGTCGCTGACGGCCTTGGCCTTGGCGAACGCGCTGGCGTCGACGCCCACGTCGAAGGTGTCGATCTCGTTGTTGGCGAAGGCCGCCGGCTGCGACGGGGTGGAGATCGCCTTGAAGGTGATCTTGCTCAGCTTGGGCTTGTCACCCCACCAGGTCGGGCTCGGCACCAGGGTGAGGATCTTCTGGGTCTGGTCGAAGCTGTCGACCGTGAACGGACCGGCCAGCCAGTCCTTGATCTTGGTGATGTCCTTCCAGCCGTTGTTGAACACGCTGGAGGAGGACACGCCCTCCTTGGGGAACAGACCGAAGGTGCCGGCCCAGTCCGGGTAGGCCGCCTTGTAGGTCACGATGACCTGCTGGGCGTTGGTGCCTTCCTTGACGCTGGCGATCTGGTCGTAGCCCTGGGTGCTGGCGCACTGGAACTGGGTGTTCTGGCCGTTGCAGGCCTTCCAGGTGGCCTCGAAGTCGGTCCAGTCGATCTTGCGACCGCTGCCCCAGACCGCCTTCGGGTTGAGGTTGTAGGTCACGACCTCCGGGCTCGAGTCGCTGGACTTCACCGAGCTCAGGAAGTTCGGGTCCGGCGTGTAGTCACCCTTGTCGTTGTAGTCGAACAGGGTGGGGAGCATCGGCCCCATCATCGTGTTGTTGTCGCCGGTGTTGCCGTTGACGTTCAGGGTGTTCCACTGCCCGCCGAACTCCTCGACCGCCAGGCGCAGCTCGCCGCCGTCGGCGATCGCGTCCCGCGGCTGCGGGTTGATCGCCGAGGCAGGGAGCGCCTCGGCGGTCTTGCTGCCCGAGCCGGAACCCGTTCCGGAGCCGGTCCCGCCGCCACCGCCGCCACAGGCCGCCAGGATCACCAGCGCCCCCGCGGCCGGAAGCACCAAGAGCTTTCGTGCCTTCACATGTCCTCCAAGAAACCTGTCGTGGGCGGTCGGACCACCCGGATAACGTGGTGACTCTACGGGTTTCACCCTGCCGCGACCGAGCGCTGCCGGTTACAGCCTGCTAACAAATTGCGCGATCGCGGCCGTTTACGTGTATTCGCGACCCGCAGATCATCAGACAGGACTCAGATGACCTGCAGCTCGGCGTTGTAGTGGCAGGCCGAGCGGTGATCGGGCACCCCGAGGTCGAAGAGGTCCGGCGGCGTGTCGATGCACAGCTGCTGCTGCGACTCCGACAGCGTCTGGAACTTCGGGCAGCGGGTGCGGAACTTGCACCCCGACGGCGGGTTCGCCGGGCTCGGCAGGTCACCGGTGAGCAGGATCCGTTGCCGGCTGCGCTCCTTCTCCGGGTCCGGCAGCGGGATGGCCGACAGCAGGGCCTGGGTGTACGGGTGGGTCGGGTGGTCGAACACCCGGTCCACGTCACCCACCTCCACCAGCTTGCCGAGGTACATCACGGCCACCCGGTCGGCGATGTGCCGCACCACGGAAAGGTCGTGCGCGACGAACAGGTAGGAGAGACCGAGGCGGGTCTTGAGCTCGTCGAGCAGGTTGATCACGCCGGCCTGGATGGACACGTCGAGCGCGGAGACCGGCTCGTCGAGCACCAGCAGCTTCGGCTCGAGCGCGAGGGCCCGGGCGATGCCGATGCGCTGCCGCTGTCCACCGGAGAAGTGCTGGGGATAGCGGTCGGCGTGGCTCGGCTCGAGACCGACGAGCGCCATCAGCTCACGGACCCGCTTCTCGACCGCCTGCTTGTCCATCTTCTGCACGGTCATCGGCTCGGCGATGATGTCGAAGACCGGCAGCCGGGGATCGAGCGAGGCCATCGGGTCCTGGAAGACGACCTGCAGGTCCCGACGCAGCTCGCGCCGCTCCGCCCCGCTCCTGATCTCCCGGACGTCCTTGCCCAGCACGACGACGTTGCCCTCGGTCGGCGGCTTCAGCTGCAGCACCTCGAGCAGCGTGGTGCTCTTGCCGCAGCCGGACTCGCCCACCAGGCCGAGGGTCTCGCCCTTGCGGATCTCCAGGTCGATGCCGTCGACGGCGTAGACGGTGCCGACCCGGCGGCGGAAGATCGCCCCCTTCATCAGCGGGTAGTGCCGGTGCAGGTCCTGCAGCTCGAGCACGGTCGGCCGGCTCTCGCGGGGGGCCTGCTCCAGGCTGGACGGCCGCAGGTCGGGCACCGGGAAGATGTCGGCGTAGCCGAGCTCCCGGGTGGCGATCGTGTCGGAGTAGATGCAGGCCGCGGTGTGCGCGGGACGGTCGGTCGGGACCAGCGGCGGCTCGGCGGTCAGGCAGTCCGGCTGGTGCATCGGGCAGCGCGGGGCGAACGGGCACCCGGGCGGCAGGTTGACCACCGACGGCGGGTTGCCCTCGAGGCTGGCCAGCGGCTGCTTCTCGCTGGCGTCGAGCCGCGGGACGGCGCCCAGCAGCCCGATGGTGTACGGCATCCGCGGTGCGTAGAAGATCTCGTCGACGCTGCCCTGCTCGACCGGCCGACCGGCGTACATGACGGTCACCCGGTCGGCGATCCCGGCCACCACGCCGAGGTCGTGGGTGATCATGATCATCGCGGCACCGGTCTCCCGCTGCGCGGTCTTGAGCACCTCGAGCACCTGCGCCTGGATGGTCACGTCGAGGGCCGTCGTCGGCTCGTCGGCGATGATCACGTCGGGGTCGTTGGCGATCGCCATCGCGATCATCGCGCGCTGCCGCATCCCGCCGGAGAACTCGTGCGGGAAGGACCGCACCCGGACCTGCGGGTTGGGAATGCCGACCAGGTCGAGCAGCTCGACGGCGCGGTTCATCGCCTTGGCCTTGGGCACCGACTTGTCGTGGGTGCGGATCGCCTCGACGATCTGGTCGCCGATCGAGTAGACCGGGGTCAGCGCCGACAGCGGGTCCTGGAAGATGATCGCCAGCTCGCGGCCGCGGATCCGCGACATCCGGGCGTCGTCGAGGTTGAGGATCTCGTCGCCGTGCAGCTTGACCGAGCCGGTGATCCGCGCGTTCTGCGGCAGCAGCCCCATCATCGCGTAGGAGCTGACCGACTTGCCCGAGCCGGACTCGCCGACGATGGCCATCGTCTCGCCGGCGGCGAGGTCGAAGTTGAGGCCGCGGACGGCCTTGACCGGACCGGCCTCGCTCGGGAACGTGACGTTGAGGTCGCGGACCGTGAGGACCGTGCCCTCGGTGGTGCGCCGCTGCTTCCGCGGGGCCGCGGTCGCGGTCGACCGGTCGGTGGTGTCGGTGCTCACATCGCCCTCCCACTGGCGCCGGAGTTGGGGTCGAGTGCGTCGCGCAGGCCGTCGCCGATGGCGTTGACGCTCAGCACGATGATCACCAGCAGGATCGCCGGGGACAGGAAGATCCACGGGAACACCGTGGCGCTGCTCTGGCCGTCGGCGATCAGGGTGCCGAGCGAGGTGTCCGGCGGCTGGATGCCGAAGCCGAAGTAGCTCAGTCCGGTCTCGCCGAGGATCGCCCCGCCCACGTTCAGGGTGGCGTCGACGACCAGCAGCGAGGAGATGTTGGGCAGGATGTGCCGGACGATGATCGTCGGGGCCGGCACGCTCATGAACCGGGCTGCCTGGACGTAGTCGAGGTCCTTGAGGGCGAGGGTCAGGCTGCGGACCACGCGGGCGGTCAGCATCCAGCCGAAGGCGGCGAGCAGGAGGACCAGCAGCAGCCAGGAGTAGGCGCCCTGCGGACCGCCGGTGCTGATCACCGCGATGATCAGGAACGAGGGGATGACCAGCAGCAGGTCGATGATCCACAGCAGCGTCTTCTCGACGATCATGCCGAAGTAGGCGGCCACCGAGCCGACCAGCGCGGCCATCGAGGTGGACAGCAGCGCCACCAGCACGCCGACCAGCATCGACTTGCTCAGACCCTTGATGGTGAGGGCGAGCACGTCGCGGCCCTCCTGGGTGGTGCCGAGCCAGTGGCTCGCGCTCGGCGGCGAGAGGAACGAGCTGTCGTCGATCTGGTCCCAGCCCCATGGCGTGACGTAGGGGCCGACGATGGCCAGCAGCGCGAGCAGCAGGAAGACGACCAGGCCGACCACCGCGGTCTTGTTCCGCAGGAACCGGCGGACGATCAGCTGCCGGCGGTTGAGCCGCTTGCCGCTGCGCTGCTCCTCCGGCGTCGGGTTGTCGGTCTCGCCCGAGAGCTCCGCGGCGACGACCTGCTCGCCGATCAGTTGCTCGCTCATGAGGCCCACTCTCCTCGGGTCGGCACGGTCTGGGAACGCGTCGGGGACATCAGCTCAGCCTCACCCGCGGGTCGAGGATCGCCACCATCACGTCGGAGAGCATCGCGCCGACCAGCACGCAGACGCCGCTGAACGCGGTGACCGCGACGGTGCCGTTGACGTCGTTGCCGCTGATCGTGGTGACGCCGTACTGACCCAACCCGTTGAACGAGAAGATCGTCTCGGTGAACGCGGCGCCGGTGAACAGCGTGGCCACGCTGAAGGCGAAGTAGGTGCCGGTGGGGATCAGCGAGGTCCGCAGCGCGTGCTTCATCACCGCGCGCTCCTTGCGCAGGCCCTTGGCCCGTGCGGTCCGGACGTAGTCGGCGCCCAGCGAGTCGAGCATCAGGTTGCGCTGGATCCGGACGAAGAACGGGAAGTTGACCATCACCAGCACCAGCGTGGGTAACAACAGGTGCTGGAGCCGGTCCCACAGCCAGGCCAGTGGTTCGGTGCCCTGTTGCCCGGTCTCGCCGGTGAACTCGAAGAACGGGATCCCGGTGGAGTTGTTGAAGTCGGTGGCCAGGATGATCAGGATCGTCGCGCTGACGAAGGTCGGCGTGGAGAGCAGGATCAGCGAGATCACGGTGAGCACCCGGTCCCGGACGCCGTACTGCCGGACCGCGCTCCAGGCACCCGCGGCGACACCGCTGATGATGCCGATGAAGGTGCCGAGCACCAGCAGCCGGGTGCTGACCCCGATCCGCCGGGCCACCTCCGGGCCGACCGGGATGCCGGTGGGGCTGTAGCCCCAGTTCCAGTGGAACAGGACGCCCTTGAGCCAGATCCAGTAGCGCTCGAGGATCGGCACCTTGTCGCTCAGGTTGTACTGCCGCAGCGACGCCTCGATCGACGCCGGCGGGAGCGGCGGGTTGCGGACCTCGTAGAGCGCCCGCGGGTTCAGCGCGGTCGCCGCCAGCAGGTAGGCCAGCGAGATGGCGACGAACAACAAGATGATGTAGTTGATCAGTCGCCGGACGAGGTATCTACCCATCGACGCGGTGTCCTTTCCCCGAGGCGGGTGGCCGTCGTGACCGGGCGCGGCGGCGTGCCGGGCCGGGCGACCACCGCCAGACTCTAACTGCGGTCGACAAAGCTTCAGCCAGCAAGGGTCTGGTTGTCACCTCGTCGCAACACAGCAAAATCCCAGGCCCCGACGGCTCTGTGCCTCAGATCCAGCTGCGGAACCACATCCGGGACAGCCAGGACGGGTAGGGCAGCAGCTGGTCGGTGAGGATGGGGTAGAGGTAGGCGAAATTCGCCAACACCAGCGCGACGAAAACCCCGGCGGCCACGCCACCCCACAGCCGCCGGCGGGGGTCGGCCGGCCGGGCCGGGCCGACCAGCAGCCCGAGCGCCATCGCCACCGCGGCCACCGAGAACGGGATGATCGCGATCGCGTAGAAGAAGAACAGCGGCCGGGCGGTGTACTGGAACCAGGGCAGCCAGGCGCTCAGCACCCCGACCACCGGGATCCCGAACCGCCAGTCGCGGCCGCCGATCCACAGGATCGCCGCCGCGATCAGCGCGAAGACGGCGCCCCACCACAGCGCCGGGGTGCCGATCCCGCTGATCACCCGCAGGCAGTTGTCCGGCCCGAGGCAGCCGTCGGTGCCGGGCTTGATGCCGTTGACCGCGTCGATGCCGATCGGCCGGGCCAGGATCAGCCAGCCCCACGGGTTGGCGGCGTAGGTGTGGGTCTGGCTGTCGATGTAGCTGCCGGTGTGGAAGGCGTAGATGTCCTTCGTGAAGTGCAGCAGCGAGGCCAGCGGCGCTCCGAGCAGCCGGGTGGTGGTGGCCTGCGGGTTCTGCGCGCCCCAGTCGCGGTCGTAGCCGCCGGAGGTGGTCAGCCAGCCGGTCCAGGTGGCGACGTAGACCACCACCGAGACGACGACCAGGTAGACGAAGGCGGGCACGCCGTCGCGGAGCACCGCCCACCAGGCCCGGGGGCCGGCACCGGCCAGCCGGCGGGCGCCGACGTCCCAGGCCAGCGTGAGCAGCGCGAACGCGGCGAGCACGTAGAGCGCGTTCCACTTCGTCCCGAGCGCCAGCCCGAAGCAGACGCCGGCGGCCAGCCGCCAGGGCCGCCAGAGCTGTGCCGGTCCGAAGCGGCGGGCGAGGTCGGCGCCGCCGGAGCGTTCGATCGCGCGGGCCAACCGGTCGCGGAACCAGTCGCGGTCGACCGCCAGGCAGGCCACCGCGGCGACCAGGAAGAAGGCCAGGAAGATGTCGAGCAGCGCGGTCCGGGACATCACGAAGTGCAGCCCGTCGAAGGTGAGCAGCACGCCGGCCAGGCAGCCGATCACCGTGTTGCGGCTGATCCGCCGGACCAGCCGGATCAGCACGGCGATCAGCAGGCAGCCGAAGACCAGCGAGGCGAACCGCCAGCCGAACGAGTTCATCCCGAAGATCGCCTCGCCGGAGGCGATCAGCCACTTCCCGACCGGCGGGTGCACGACGAACTCGGCCGTCTTGAGCATCACGTCCGGGTGGCCGGCGACGATCGAGGCGTTGGCGTCCTGGGGCCAGTTGCGCTCGTAGCCGTACTTGAGCAGCGAGTAGGCGTCCTTGGCGTAGTAGGTCTCGTCGAAGACCAGCCGGCTCGGCCGGCCCAGGTGGACCAGCCGGATCGCGAAGGCCAGCGCGGTGACGGCCACGGTCAGCACCCAGCTGAGCAGGGCGTCGGACGGCATCGGGTCGCGGAGCCGGTCGACCGTGCGGGGCGGAGGCGGCGCCGCGGTCGGCACGTCCGCCCGGGGCTCGGGGGGTGCCGGCCGGGTCTGCTCGGCCAGCAGGGCCTCGTGCGTCACCGGGTCATAGTAGGGAGCCGACCTGAGCCGGCCCGGTCCTGCGGAACGCGGCGAGCGGGTGTCCGGGCGCGCCGGTGGGCCCGGTGGCCGGGCGGTGACAGGCTGTGCGGGTGGCCCACGACACCCCGCCCGAGCGACCGCACGCGGCGGTGGTGCTGGCCGCGACCCCGATCGGCGACGCCGGGGACGCCAGCCCGCGGCTGCTCGCCGAGCTGGCCGGTGCCGACGTCATCGCCGCCGAGGACACCCGCCGGTTCCGGGCGCTGCTGGACCGGCTCGGTGTCTCCACCGGGGCCCGGCTGGTGTCCTACTTCGAGGGCAACGAGGCGGCCCGGACCGCCGAGCTGGTGTCCGCGGTCGGGTCCGGATCGCGGGTGCTGGTGGTCACCGACGCCGGGATGCCGTCGGTCTCCGACCCCGGCTACCGGCTGGTCACCGCGGCGGTCGCGGCCGGGCTGCCGGTCACCGCGGTGCCCGGGCCATCGGCCGTGCTCACCGCGCTGGCCGTCTCGGGTCTCCCGGTCGACCGGTTCTGCTTCGAGGGCTTCCTGCCCCGCCGCGCGGGCGAGCGCGACCGGGCCCTGCGGGCGCTGGCCGACGAGCCACGGACGCTGATCCTCTTCGAGGCGCCGCACCGGCTGGCCGCCACCCTGACCGCGATGGCCGAGACGCTCGGGCCGGACCGGCCGGCCGCGGTCTGCCGGGAGCTGACCAAGACCTGGGAGGAGGTCCGCCGCGGCCCGCTGTCAGCGCTGGCCGCCTGGGCGGCCGACGGCGTGCGCGGCGAGATCACCGTGGTGGTCGGCGGAGCACCACCGGCGGTGGTCGATCCGGACGCCGCCGTGGCCGAGGTCGAGACCGCGGTGGCCGGCGGCGAACGGCTCAAACCGGCGGTGACCGCGGTGGCCGAGCGGACCGGCGTGGCCCGCAACGAGCTCTACGAGGCGGTGCTCGCCGCCCGTCGCGCCCGGGCCTGACCGGCGGCGTGTTTCGGCCCGGGAAATCCTGCGTTAACGCTGGCCGAATCCGAAGCTCGCGCCGGGCGGAGGCTTGGTCGGCGGGGGCAGGCTGTGAGCGTCGGGATCCGGACCGCACCGAGGCGCCGGCCCTCCACCCGCCCGCCCGAACCGCCGGAGTGACCATGACCCAGTCCCAGCCCACCCAGGCCGAGCCCATCCAGACCAAGCCCACCCAGACCGGCACCGCCGAGACCGTTCCCGCGGCCGTCCCCGGGTCGGTGGTGACCTCGCCGGCGCGACTCCGGCTCCGCGAGCGGGTCCGCCAGCTGCAGCGACCGGCGGCCCCGGCCGTCGAGCACGTCGGCGGCCGCCCCACCGTGCTCCGGTGGAGCGGGCTCGCCGCCCACTGATCGCCACACCCCCGAGCCCGCGGAGCGGAGCTTCCTAGGCTGGGCCGGTGAGCACCGCCCAGCCGCCGGCGCCGCGTGAGCGCCGCGCCGGCACCGACGAGACCGGCCGACGCCGCAACCTCGAGCGCCCGGCCCGTCCCGAACCGCTGCCCGCGCCGGTGGCCGACAGCCACTGTCACCTCGACGTCGCCGACGGACGCACCGACCTCGATCCGGCCGCGGCGGTCGCGGCCGCCGCGTCGGTCGGGGTGACCCGGATCGTCCAGGTCGGCTGCGACGTCGCCGGGTCCCGGTGGGCCGTGGAGGCGGCCCGGACCTGGCCCTCGGTGGTGGCCGCCGTCGCCGTGCACCCCAACGACGCGGCCCGGCTGGCCGAGAACGGCCCGGACGCCCTGGAGGAGGCGCTGGCCGCGATCGACGCGCTGGCCGGTGACCCCGTGGTGCGGGCGGTGGGGGAGACCGGGCTGGACTACTTCCGCACCCGCGAGGACGACGGCCGGCGCACCCAGCGGGAGTCGTTCGCCCGCCACCTGGCCATCGCCCGGACGCACGGCCGGACGGTGGTCGTCCACGACCGCGACGCCCACGACGACGTGCTCGCGGTGGTCGACGCCGAGGGGGTGCCGGAGCGGTGGGTGATGCACTGCTTCTCCGGTGACGCCGACGTGGCCCGGGCCTGTCTCGACCGCGGCGCCTACCTGTCCTTCGCCGGCACGGTGACCTTCAAGAACGCCGGTGCGCTCCGCGAGGCGCTCCGGATCACCCCGCTCGACCGGGTGCTGACCGAGACCGACGCGCCCTACCTGACCCCCGAGCCCTACCGCGGACGGCCGAACGCCTCCTATCTGATCCCGCACACCGCCCGGGTGATCGCCGAGACGCTCGGCACCGACCTGGCCGAGGTCTGCCGGGCACTCGACGCCAACACCTCGGCGGCCTTCGGCGGCCCCTGGCCGTCGGCCGGCTGACCGGCGACCGGGATGGAGTTCGGCGATGTCGTCCGCCGCCGCCGGATGGTGCGCGCCTACGACCCGGACCGCACGGTGAACCCGGCGGTGCTGGAGACGGTGCTCGAGGCGGCCCGGCGGACGCCGTCGGCCGGGTTCAGCCAGGGCGTCGCGCTGCTGGTGCTGACCGCCGACGCCGACCGGGCGGCGTTCTGGCGGCTGGGGGTCGCAGGCGCACCCGGCGCGGGCGGGCCGCCGGACCGCTGGCTGGCCGGGATGAGCTCGGCGCCAGTGCTGGTGCTGGTGTGGACCTCCGAGGCCGCCTACCGGGCCCGCTACGCCGAGCCCGACAAGCGGCCGGCGTCGGCCCGTGACGGCCGGGCGCCGGGTCAGCTGCCGTGGTCGGTGCCCTACTGGTGGGTCGACGCCGGGATGAGCGTCCAGGCGCTGCTCTACGCCGCCGTCGACGCCGGGCTCGGGGCGGCGTTCGCCGGGGTTCCCGAGGCGGCCGTCGGTCCGGTGGCCGGCCACTTCGGGGTGCCGCACGATCGTGCGCTGGTCGGTGTGGTCACGCTCGGCCACCCCGCGACGAGCCCGGGCGCGGCCGGGTCCGCCGCGCGTCGCGGCCGGCGGCCGCGCTCGGAGGTGATCCACCACGCGCACTGGTCCGATGAATGCAGCGGTGGAAAGGGGCCGGTGTGATCGTGGTGGTCAGAGCGACCCGTGTGGTTACCAATTTGTGATCTTCGAAAGGATTTGGCAGGCTCCCACGAGCATTTGCGACCCGGCGCACTGGTACCCACTGGTCCGGCCGGTGACCGAGACCACACGACCCGACAGTACCGACACGGGTCGCGAGCGAAGCGGAGCACTGTGCGCAAGATCATTCCCGTGGCGGCCGGCGGTGCCGCTCTCGCCCTCATCGGCGGCACCTTCGGGGTCGCCAGCGCGAGCTCGAAGGTGACGCTGGCCGTCGACGGCAGCCAGCGCGCCCTGACCACCTACGGCTCGACCGTGGGCGACGTCCTCAAGGCCCAGAAGATCGCCGTCGGCCCGCACGACGTCGTCGCCCCCGGGCTGGACAGCAAGATCAGCGACGGCACCCTGATCGCGGTCCGCTACGGGCGTCCGGTCGCGGTGACCGTCGACGGTGAGCGCAAGACCTTCTGGACCACGGCGACCACCGTGCAGCAGGCCCTCGACCTGGCCGGCATCCAGAACGCCGGGGCCGACCTGTCGACCAGCCGCAGCGCCGGGATCGGCCGGCAGGGCATCAGCTTCGACGTCGACACCCTCAAGACGGTCAAGATCACCGCGGGCGGCAAGACCCGTACCGTGCAGACCACCGGGGACACCGTCAGCGACGCGCTCGCCGCGGCCAAGATCACCAAGGACAGCAATGACCTGCTCAGCGTCGACCCCGACGCCGAGCTCACCGAGGTCAACGCCTTCACCTTCACCCGCGTCGACGTCAAGAAGATCACCAAGAAGACCGACGTCGACTACGCCACCGTCCGGAAGAACTCGAGCTCGCTGGACAAGGGCAAGACCAAGATCGAGAACCCGGGTCGTGAGGGCGAGCGGACGACCACCTACACGCAGACCCTGCACGACGGCAAGGTGTTCAAGCAGGTCACCAGCGGCTCGAAGGTGACCAAACAGCCGGTCACCCGGATCGTGCTGGTCGGCACCAAGGAGGCGCCGGCGCCCTCCAGCAGCTCGTCCTCCTCGGGCTCGTCCGGCTCCTCGTCCTCCGGCTCGGCGCCGAGCGTCGCCTCGGGCAGCGTCTGGGACCGGATCGCGGCCTGCGAGTCCGGCGGCAACTGGAGCATCAACACCGGCAACGGCTTCTACGGCGGCCTGCAGTTCACCCTGTCGACCTGGCGGGCCTACGGCGGCACCGGGATGCCCAACAACGCCAGCCGCGAGACCCAGATCGCCGTGGCCAAGCGGGTCCAGGCCGCGCAGGGCTGGGGTGCCTGGCCGGTGTGCAGCGGCAAGGCCGGCGTCTGAGCCTCCGGCCCCGAACACGCGCTGCGGGACACGCACCGAGTCACTCGGGGCGTGTCCCGTCGCCGTTCCCGGTCGCCGTCCGCCGTGTGATCCACTGGCGTCCGTGACGCGTCTGCTCGACCCGCGGTCGGTCCGCGAGCTCGCCACCCGGCTCGGGCTGCGGCCGACCAAGCAGCGCGGGCAGAACTTCGTCGTCGACGCCAACACGGTCCGCCGGATCGTGACCACGGCCGGGGTGACCGCCGACGACGTGGTGCTGGAGATCGGCCCCGGGCTGGGGTCACTGACCCTGGCCCTGCTCGACGCGGCGGCCGGGGTGGTCGCGGTGGAGATCGACGAGCTGCTGGCCGGCGCGCTCCCGGCCACCGTGGCCGACCGGAGCCCCGAGCACGCCGACGCCCTGACCGTGGTCACCGCGGACGCGCTGGCGGTCCGGACGCTGCCACGGACGCCGACCCGGGTGGTGGCCAACCTGCCCTACAACGTCTCGGTGCCGGTGCTGCTGCACCTGCTGGAGACCTTCCCGGACTGGCGTCACGGGCTGGTGATGGTGCAGGCCGAGGTGGCCGACCGGTTGGCCGCCGGCCCGGGGTCGCGGACCTACGGCGTGCCCTCGGCCAAGATGGCCTGGTGGGCCGAGACCGCCCGGGTCGGGTCGGTCCCGGCCGCGGTGTTCTGGCCGGTCCCCAACGTCGAGTCCGGGCTGGTCCGGATCACCCGCCGACCGCCGCCGGAGACCACCGCCGACCGCGCCCACGTGTTCGCGGTGATCGACGCCGCGTTCGCCCAGCGCCGCAAGATGCTCCGCTCGGCGCTGGCCGGGCTGGCCGGCTCGTCGGCCGCCGCCAGCGAGGCGCTGACCGCCGCCGGGGTCGACCCGACGGCACGGGGCGAGACGCTCGACGTGGCGGCGTTCGCCCGGATCGCCGAGCGGCTGCCGGTGACCCCGGGGCCGCGGGCGCGGACCTGACGTCCCGGAGCATGATGACGCCGTGATCAGGAACGTGGTGACCGGGCGGCTGGCCGACGACGCCGACGAGGAGACCTCGCGCCGGCTCGACGAGGGGCTGGCCGGCGTCGCCGGGCTCCGGCTCCCGGGTCAGCTGTCGATGACCGTCGGACGCGACGCCGGGCTCCGTCCGGGTGGGTGGACGTTCGCCATCGTCAACGACTGGACCGACGTCGAGTCCTACCGGGCCTACGACGCCGACGAGGAGCACAACCGCTACCGGGCGCTGATCGGCGGGGCCAGCGAGCAGATCTCCCGGGTGCAGCTCGAGCTGCCGGACCCGGCCTGAGCGGGCGGCGGTGGTGGCGGGGCGCGGTGCCGACCGGCCGGCCACGGTCGCCGACGTGCACGCGATCGCCACGTCGATGCCGCACGTCCAGCAGGTCGGCGGCAGCCGGGACAACGCGGTCTACCAGGTCGGCGGCAAGAGCTTCGTCTTCTTCCGCAACCCGCGACCCGACGCGTTCGACCCGGACACCGATGAGCGCTACGACGACGTGATCGTCTTCTGGGTGCCTGACGAGGCCGACAAGCTGGCGCTGGTGCAGGACCCCGACCACCCGGCGTTCACCACGCCGCACTTCGACGGCCACCTCTCGGTGCTGGTCCGGGCCTCGCGGCTCGGGGAGCTGACCCGGCGCCAGCTGGCCGAGCTGATCATCGACGGGTGGCTGTCGCGGGCCTCGGCCCGGCGGGCGGCCGACTGGCTCGCCGCCCACCCCGACCGCAGCCTGGACTGAGGACGCCCGACCGGCCGGGATCACCCGGGCCGGGCCCGCCCGCGACCCGCCACTACGCTCACCGGGTGGCCTCTCCGATCCCCCCTGGACCGAGCAGCGTCCGGGTGCGGGCCCCGGCCAAGCTGAACCTGGCGCTCCGCGTCGGTCCGCCGCGCAAGGACGGGTTCCACCCGCTGGCCACCGTCTACCACGCGATCTCGCTCTTCGACGAGGTCCAGGCCACGCTCGCGGAGCCCGGGGTGTTCGAGGTGACCACCACCGGTGAGGGCGCCGAGCTGGTCCCCGACGGCGACGACCACCTGGCGCTGCGCGCCGCCCGGCTGCTCGCCGAGCGGTACGCGGCCGACGAGCCGGTCGGCGTCGAGCTCGCGGTCCGCAAGTCGATCCCGGTGGCCGGCGGGCTGGCCGGTGGTTCGGCCGACGCCGCCGCCGCACTGCTGGCCTGCGCGGTGGTCTGGGACCTCGACGTCAGCCCCGAGGCGCTCCGCGAGCTGGGCGCCGAGCTCGGCTCCGACGTGCCGTTCGCGCTGCTCGGCGGGACCGCGATCGGCAGCGGCCGCGGCGAGTCGGTGGTGCCGGCGATGGCCCGCGGCACCTTTCACTGGGTGGTCGCCTTCGCCCAGCACGGGCTCTCGACGCCGGCCGTCTACCGCCGGTTCGACGAGATCGGCGACCCGCCGGCCCCGGCCGACTTCGAGGTGCCCGACGAGATGCTCAACGCGCTGCTCGCCGCCGACCCGGCCCGGCTAGGGGCCACCCTGACCAACGACCTGCAGCCCGCCGCGATCGACCTGCAGCCGCAGCTGGCCCGGACGCTCGAGGCCGGCCTCGAGTACGGCGCGCTGGGCGCGCTGGTCTCCGGCTCCGGCCCGACGGTCGCCTTCCTGGTCGGCTCCGAGACCGCCGCGGTCGACCTCGGGGTCGCGCTGAGCGCCGACGGTGTCTGCCGCACGGTCCGCCGGGCCACCGGCCCGGCGCCCGGGGCGCGGATCATCGGCTGACGCCGCAGACCGGCGGCGGCCGGCTCACTAGGCTGCCGCCGTGTCCGTCCTGCCCGGCCCGCTCCGACCCGCGGCCGTCCGGGTCCTGCGGTCCCGCGACCCGGCCGAGCCGCACCGGGTAGCCACGCCGCTCGAGCTGCTCACCGACCTGTGCTTCGTGGTCGCGGTCTCGCGGGCCGCCGCCACCCTGCACCACGACGCCGCCGCGCAGCACCTGGCGACCGGGCTGCCCGAGTACGCGCTGGCCTTCTTCGCGATCTGGTGGACCTGGCTCAACTTCACCTGGTTCGCCTCCGCCTACGACAACGACGACGTCGTCTACCGGCTGCTGACCATCCTGCAGATCCTCGGCTCGCTGGTGCTGGCCGCCGGCGTCCCGCACCTGTTCGAGCACCCGACCACGGTGATCATCGGCTACCTGATCATGCGGATCGCACTGGTCGTCCAGTGGCTGCGGGCCGCCCGGCACGACCCCGCCCGGCGCCGGACCTGCCGGCGCTACGCGGTCGGCATCCTGATCGTCCAGGCGGCCTGGGTGGGCGCCCTGCTGGTGCCGCTGGCCGAACGACTGCCGGTCTTCCTGCTGCTGATCGTTGCCGACCTCGCGGTGCCGGTGATCGCCGAGCGGGCCGGCCCCACCAGCTGGCACGCGCACCACGTCGCCGAGCGCTACAGCCTGTTCTTCATCATCGTGCTGGGCGAGGTGATCCTCTCCAGCGCGGACGGGATCTCCGAGGCGCTGGGCGCCGACGACGCCGAGCGCGGTCACCTGGCCGCGGTGATCGTCGGCGGGGTGCTGATCGTCTTCAGCGTCTGGTGGCTGTACTTCTCCCGGCCCGCCGCCGCGGTGCTCGAGCGCGGTCGCGGCGCCGGCCGTGGCTGGCACTACCTGTGGGGCTTCGGCCACTACCTGATCTTCGCCTCGGCCGCGGCGGTCGGCGCCGGGCTGGCCGCCCGGGTCGACCACTGGACCGCGGTCGGGCTGCACGAGGGCGAGGGCGCGCCCGACTCGGGTCTGGGATCGGCCCTGCTGCTCTCAGGGGCCGTCGCGGTGCTGCTGGCCGGGATCTGGTTCTTCCAGGTCCGCGGGCACGACCCGGGACCGCGGACCGCCGTGCCGTTCGGGGTCGCCGTCCTAGCCGTGCTGGCCGCCGCGTTCACACCCTTCCCCGAGGTGCTGACCGGGGTGGTCTGCGCCGGACTGCTGGCGGTGGAGATCGTGGTCGCCGGGCTGGCGCCGGACGGCGAGGCCGACTGAGCGGACGGGACCGTCGGGCGGGTCAGCCCTCGTAGGCGACGGTCAGCCGACGCAGGGTGCCGGCCAGCGCGTCGAGCTCGGCGCGGTCGAGGTCGTCGAGGATGGCGTGCTCGGCGGCCAACAGGTCGTCCATGGCGGCGTCGACGGCGGCGCGGCCGGTCGGGGTGAGCCCGACCAGGACGCCCCGACGGTCCTCGGGGTGGTCGGTGCGGGTGACCAGCCCTCGGGCGCTGAGCCGGTCGACCCGGTTGGTCATGGTGCCCGAGGTGACCATCGTCTCGCGGAGCAGCTGGCCGGGGGAGAGCCGGTAGGGCGCCCCCGCGCGGCGGAGCGCGGCGAGGACGTCGAACTCCCACGACTCGAGCTCGTGGGCGGCGAACGCGTCCCGGCGGGCCCGGTCGAGGTGCCGGGCCAGCCGGGTCACCCGCGACAGCACGTGCATCGGCGAGACGTCCAGCTCCGGCCGTTCGCGCTGCCAGGCGTCGACCAGGCTGTCGACCTCGTCCCGCGCCTGCGCACCGGGCTCGGCGTCGGTGGCCCGGGAGCTGCTCGCGGGCGCGGACGTCGACGCGCTCGTCGACGTGCGTGCGGCGGACCCGGCCATGACCGGGATTCTAGATCAAGACTCTTGACGTCGAGAGAGTTCGGGCTCCGTCCCGCGGGCGTGGTGCGACGGCATGGTCGCGGCGAGCACGATGATGCCGATGCTGAGCACCGCGGGCAGCGCCATCGTGTGCTGGACGCCGACGTGTCGGACCGCGAAGCCGATCAGGCCCGGACCGGCCAGGAACGCCGCGTAGCCGAAGGTCACCACCACGGCGAGCACCCGGCCGCCGCCGAGGTGCCCGGCGGTGGCGTAGACCTGAGGGGCGATCATCCCGACCCCGAAGCCGACCAGGGCCCAACCGTCGACCAGCAGCGGCAGCGGGTGGGTGAGGGTGACGACCAGGTAGCCGACCGCGGCGCAGGCGCCGCCGAACCGGACCACCGCGCGGTGCCCGAACCGGTCGACCAGCCGGTCGCCGAGCAGCCGGATCAGCACCATGAACCCGCTGACCGCGATCAGCCCGAGCGACCCGGTGGTCGAGTCCACCCGGGCCACGTCGGTGACGTGGATCGAGGACCAGTCGACCGCGGTGCCCTCGCAGAGCCCGAAGGCCAGCGCCATCGCGCCGAGCACCCAGGCGGCCCGCGGGATCTTCGTCCTGCGGCCGTCGACGGTGTGGTCGACGGTGACGGCGACCGGGGCGATCCGCAGCAGCACCAGCCAGGCGACGGTGGCGACCAGCGCGGCGGCGAGCAGCACCGGGGCGACCACGGCCGCCCCGCGCAGGGTGAACACGCCCGCCAGTAGCAGCACCATCGCGGCCCCGGTGAACTGGCCGAGCGACCAGAACGCGTGGAAGCGGCTCATCACCGCGCCACCGCCGCGGGCCCGCCGTCCCGACTCGACCTGGACGCCGAGGGCGTTCATGGCCACGTCCATCGCGCCGTTGCCGAACCCGACCAGCACCGCCCCGGCCACGGCCACCGGATAGACCGGGGCCAGCCCGAGGGTCACCGCGGCGAGCACCAGGATCGGCAGCGCGGCCAGGGCGATCGTCCGGGCGCCGATCCGGTCGGTCAGCCGACCGCCGAGCTGCATGGCCACCAGCCCGGCCGCGCCGGCCGAGAAGAGCATGACGGCGATCTGGACGGCGCTGAGGTCGAGCCGGTCGCGGAGCGAGGGCAGCGCGCCACCGTAGCTGCCCAGGATCACGCCGTTGGCGGCGAACATCAGGGTCACGGCGAGCACGGAGCGCGGGCTGCCGAGCGGCGGGGTGCGGGTGGTCGCGGCGGGCGCGAGCAGGGCGGTCATCGAGGCGCTCTTTCTGAATCGATCTAGACGCCGCCAACGATACGGGCTCGGCGATCACCCACCAAGTCGGCGACGGCGGAGGGTGGCCGGGCTCGCGCGCCGACCTCAGGACAGGTCGTGGGTGCCCTGGAGCCGCGGCTTGGCCTCAAGCCCGCGGAGCCCGTTCCAGGCCAGGTTGACCAGGTGGGCGGCGACGTCCTGCTTGCGCGGCTTGCGGTTGTCCAGCCACCACTGCCCGGTCAGCGCGATCATCCCGACCAGCATCTGGGCGTAGATCGGCGCTGCCTTCGGGTCGAGCTTGCGACGCCGGAACTCCGGTGCGAGCAGCTCGCTGACCCGGTCGGCGACGTCGCCGAGGACGCTGGCCAGCGAGCCGCCGGTGGTGCCGACCGAGGAGTCGCGGGCCAGGATCCGGAAACCGTCGGTGTGGGTCTCGATGTAGTCGAGCAGGGCCAGCGCGGCGGACTCGATCAGCTCGCGGTCCTCGCCGCGGCTGAGCGAGCCGCGGATCACGTCGAGCAGGGTCCGCACCTCGCGGTCGACGATCACCGCGTAGAGCCCCTCCTTGCCGCCGAAGTGTTCGTAGACCACCGGCTTGCTGACCTCGGCCCGGGCCGCGATCTCCTCGACCGAGGCCTGGTCGTAGCCCCGTTCGGCGAACAGCCGCCGGGCCACGTCGATCAGCTGCTCGCGACG
Source organism: Microlunatus kandeliicorticis (assembly GCF_014137855.1). GTDB lineage: Bacteria > Actinomycetota > Actinomycetes > Propionibacteriales > Propionibacteriaceae > Microlunatus > Microlunatus kandeliicorticis. The sequence goes on along the minus strand of NZ_JACGWT010000003.1, from coordinate 405,284 downwards.
CTCGGCGCTGCTCATCCGCACCCGGCCGCGCCGCGACCGCTCCCTGCTCTCGGTCATCGCTGCTCCTCGTGGCTCCCCGGGTCGGAGACCCCATTCTGGGTGACGGCTGGACCGGGGCCGTGGAGGATGTGCGGACCGAGCAGCCACCTGCGTAAGGTTGGCCTCGGCCGATCCGCGGGAGTGACCAAGTCGACGACCTGGGGGCGGTCCGGCCGTGCGATCCCCGGTTGGTCTGCCGGCAGGGCCCGCCTGACTTTGAATCAGGACCAGCGACGTAGGTTCGACTCCTACCCGGGGAGCGCCGCCCGACGAGCTCGACCGCACCGCCGGCCGACCGACAGCGCGACAGCGAGGAGCAGCGTGGCGACCGCCTCTCCCGGGAACCCGGACGACCCGACGCCCCCCACCGGCCCCGTCGGACCCGACCCCGACACCGATCTGACGACACCGAGCCACGGCGTCGCGGCCGCGGTGATCCTGGCCGCGGGGGCCGGCACCCGGATGAAGTCCCGGCGGTCGAAGCTGCTGCACGAGATCGCCGGCCGCTCGCTGCTCAACTACGCCGTCGACGCGGCGGTCGAGGCCGGCGCCGAGCACGTGGTCGTGGTCGTCGGGCACCAGCGGGATCAGGTCGAGGCGCACCTGGCCGAGATCGCCCCGCACGTCACGGTGGCGGTGCAGACCGACGACGCCTACGGCACCGGGCACGCGGTCCGGTGCGGCCTCCGCGTGCTCACCGAGCGGACCGGCCCGCTGTCCGGGGAGGTGCTGGTCACCTACGCCGACGTGCCGATGCTGGGTTCGGCGACGCTGACCGCCCTGGTCGGCGCCCACCGCGACGCCGGGGCCTCGATCACCGTGCTGACCGCCGAGGTCGACGACCCGACCGGTTACGGCCGGATCGTCCGCGGCGAGGCCGGGGACGTGCTCGGGATCGTCGAGCACAAGGACGCCGGCCCGGCCGAGCGGGCCATCCGCGAGATCAACTCGGGCATCTACGTCTTCGCCGCCGACGTGCTCACCGGGGCGCTGGACGAGCTGGTGCCCAGCCCGGTCACCGGCGAGCTCTACCTGACCGACGTCCTGGGCATCGCGCGTCGCCGGCACCGCCCGGTCCGGGCGCACCTGACCGCCGACCGCTGGGAGGTCGAGGGGGTCAACGACCGCGTCCAGCTGCAGCGGATGGGTGCGGAGATCAACCGCCGGCTGCTCGAGCGCTGGATGCTCGCAGGCGTGACGGTCGTCGACCCCGCCAGCACCTGGGTGCACGCCGACGTCGACCTGGCGAGCGACGTCACCCTGTTGCCCAACACCTCGCTCGAGGGCGCCACCACGGTGGCCGAGGGTGCGGTCATCGGCCCGGACGTCACCCTGGTCGACGTCGAGGTCGGGGAGGGTGCCACCGTCACCCGCTGCCAGGCCAGCCTGGCGGTGATCGGGGCCGGCGCCAGCGTCGGGCCGTACGCCTACCTGCGGCCGGGCACGGTGCTGGGGGCCGAGGGCAAGATCGGCACCTTCGTCGAGACCAAGAACGCCCGGATCGGCGAGCGGGCCAAGGTGCCGCACCTGACCTACGCCGGTGACACCGAGATCGGCGAGGGCAGCAACATCGGCGCCGGCACGATCTTCGCCAACTACGACGGGGTGTCCAAGAACCCGAGCAGCGTCGGCCGGGACTCGTTCGTCGGCAGCGGGTCGGTGCTGATCCATCCGGTGGAGGTCGGCGACGGCGCCTACGTGGCCGCCGGGTCGGCGGTCACCGAGAGCGTTCGCCCCGGTCAGCTCGGGGTCGCCCGCGGCCGGCAGCGCAATGTCGACGGCTGGGTGTTCCGGCGCCGGCCGGACACCCGGACGGCGGCGGCCGCCGACCGGGCCGGGGCGCGCCCGCCGGACGCGGCCGATCACGCGCACCACGAGCAGGAACAGCAGCGGACCCGGGGCCGGGACGGCGCCCCGCAGGACGGGGGAGACCAGGCGTGACCGGAGTGAAGCGGCCCAACGACAAGCACCTGATGCTGTTCTCGGGCCGGGCCTATCCCGAGCTCGCCGGCGAGGTGGCCGAGCTGATGGGGGTCGAGATCGTCCCCACCCGGGCGTTGAACTACGCCAACTCCGAGATCTACGTCCGGTTCGAGGAGTCGGTCCGCGGCTCGGACGCCTTCGTCATCCAGAGCCACGCCGCTCCGGTGAACGAGTGGGTGATGGAGCAGCTGATCATGGTCGACGCGCTCAAGCGCGCCTCGGCCAAGCGGATCACCGTGGTCGCGCCGTTCTATCCCTACGCCCGGCAGGACAAGAAGCACGCCGGCCGCGAGCCGATCTCGGCCCGGTTGATCGCCGACCTGTTCAAGACCGCCGGGGCCAACCGGCTGATGTCGGTCGACCTGCACGCCGCGCAGATCCAGGGCTTCTTCGACGGGCCGGTCGACCACCTCTGGGCGCTGCCGGTGCTGGCCGACTACGTGGTCGACAAGTACGACACCTCCGAGATGACCGTGGTCAGCCCGGACGCCGGCCGCGTGCGGCTGGCCGACATGTGGAGCGACCGGCTGAACACCCGGCTGGCCATCATCCACAAGCGCCGCGACCCGAACGTCGCGAACACCGTGGCGGTGCACGAGGTCGTCGGCGACGTCCGCGGCCGGGTCTGCCTGCTGGTCGACGACATGATCGACACCGCCGGCACCATCTGCCAGGCCGCCGAGGCGCTGGTCGCCCGCGGCGCCAAGAAGGTGATCGCGGCGGCCACCCACCCGGTGCTGTCCGGGCCGGCGATCGAGCGGCTGTCGGCCTCCGCCTTCGAGGAGGTCATCGTCACCAACACGCTGCCGATCCCGCCCGAGCGGCGGTTCGACCGGTTGACCGTGCTCTCGATCGGGCCGTTGATCGCCCGCGCGATCCACGAGGTGTTCGAGGACGGGTCGGTCACCAGCCTGTTCAACGGCCAGTCCTGACCGTCGCCGGTCGGGGTGACCTGAGCGTCCGGCGACGGTGCCGGTCGCGATGTGACGGCCTGGGGGCGGTCGGCTAAGCTGTACCGGTTGCCTCGGCGAGGGTCGGCAGGTCAGACCGTGATCGACAAGGACGCTACGTTCCGCCCAGTTCTTGGGCCTGTCATCAAACTGACCTCGTCCGGTTCGCTCCGGGCAGTCGCGTCGTCGCGACGCTGACATCACAACCGAGTTCCGAAGTTCGAGGAGATAGTCGAAGTGGCCGAGGTCAAGCTGACCGCCGAGATGCGCACCGAGTTCGGCAAGGGCGCCGCCCGCCGGATCCGTCGCGCCCACAAGGTGCCCGCCGTCCTGTACGGGCACGGCACCGACCCGATCCACATCACCCTGCCGGGCCACGAGACCCAGCTGGCGCTGCGCGCGAGCAACGCGTTGCTCGACGTCGACGTCGACGGCCGGTCCCAGCTGGCGCTGCCCAAGCAGGTCCAGCGCGACCCGATCAAGGGCTTCATCGAGCACGTCGACCTGCTGATCGTCCGCCGCGGCGAGAAGGTCACCGTCGACGTGGCCGTCCACGTCGAGGGCGAGGCGGCTCCGGACACCCTGGTGGTGACCGACCGCAACACCGTCTCGATCGAGGCCGAGGCGACCCGGATCCCCGAGGCGATCACGGTCTCGGTGGAGGGCGCCACCGCCGGCACCCAGTTCCTGGCCGGCGACCTCAAGCTGCCCGACGGCGCGACCCTGGTCGACGACCCCGAGCTGTTGGTCGTCGGGGTCAGCAACGCGCCGACCGCCGAGGAGATCGAGGCCGACCTGGCCGAGGCCGAGGCCGAGGTGGGCATCGAGCCGACGCTGGCCGAGACCGACGAGGAGTCCTCGGAGGACGGCGAGGGCGGCGAGTCCGCCGACGGGTCCGAGTCCTCCGACCAGGGCGACTCCGAGTCCTGACCGCTGCCGGTCCCGTGCGGACCGGTGCGCGCAGGTCGTTCGTCTCACGATGGCAGACAGCTGGCTGGTGGTCGGGCTCGGTAACCCGGGCCCGACCTACGCCGGTCACCGCCACAACGTCGGCTTCATGGTGGTCGACGAGCTCGCGCGACGCCGCAGTGTGCGGTTCGCCGCGCCGCGGGGGATGCGCGCCGAGGTCGCCGAGACCCGGCTCGGCCCGCCCGGGGCCGAGAGCCCACGGCTGGTGCTGGTCAAGCCACGCACCTTCATGAACGACTCCGGCGCGGCGGTGGTCAAGCTCGCCGCCTTCCACAAGATCGCGCCCGACCGGATCGTCGCCGTCCATGACGAGCTCGACATCGACTTCGGTCAGCTGCGGGTCAAGTTCGCCGGTGGCGACAACGGCCACAACGGGCTCAAGTCGATGCGCCGCAGCCTGGACACCGGCGACTTCTACCGGGTCCGGTTCGGCGTGGGGCGTCCACCGGGCCGCCAGGACCCCGCCGACTTCCTGCTCAGCAACTTCCCCGCGGGCGCGCGCACCGACCTCGAGATCGAGGTCGGCCGGGCCGCCGACGCCGTGGAGTCGCTGCTCACCGTCGGCCTCGAGCGCACCCAGAACACCTTCAACTCCTGACGCCCTCGCACGCCCAGTCTGCGCGCTGAGCCTGTCGAAGCGCAGGTGCTCCCGCCCTTCGACGGGCTCCGGGCACCGTGGTGAGGAACGCGCTCTGAGCCTGTCGAAGCGCAGGTGCCCCCGCCCCTCGACAGGCCCAGGCCACGCGGAGCCTCAGCCGGCCAGAGCGACGTCCTCGGACTCGGTGACGTCGTCGGCCGAGCCGGAGCCCAGGGTCTCGCTCAGATAGCGACGCGCCTCGTGGTCCCCGACGATCTCGCCGTCGGCCACCACCAGCACCCGCTGCACCCAGTGCAGCGACTGCGGCCGGTGGGTGACCACCAGCGTGGTCCGGCCGCGCGAGGCCACCCGCATCGCCTGGTTGACCTTGCGCTCGCTGGCCAGGTCGAGGTTGCTGGTCGCCTCGTCGAGGATCAGGATCGCCGGGTCGTTGATCAGCGCCCGGGCCAGACAGAGCAGCTGGCGCTGCCCGGCCGACAGCGACCGGCCGCGCTCGGTGATCACCTGGTGGTAGCCGTCGGGCAGCCGCGAGATGAACTCGTGCGCGCCGACGGCCCGGGCCGCCGCCTCGATCTCGGCGTCGGTCGCCTCCGGCCGGGCGTACGCGATGTTGTCGCGCACCGACCGGCTGAACAGGAACGGCTCCTGCGGGACGTAGCCGAGCTGGCGGCGGTAGCGCGCCAGGTCGAGGTGCTCGAGGTCCTCGCCGTCGATCAGGATCCGGCCCTCGGTCGGGTCGTAGAACCGCGACACCATCTTGACCGTGGTCGACTTCCCGGCCCCGGTGCGGCCGACGAAGGCGACCCGCTGACCGGCCGGGATCCGCAGGTCGACCCGCTTGAGCGCGTCGGTCGAGGTGCCGGCGTACCGCAGCCGGACGCCTTCGAGCTCGATCTCGCCGCGGACCGCACCCGGGTCGAGAGCGTCGGCGCGCACCGGCGTCGAGGTCTGCAGCCCGAGCAGCTCACGGATCCTCACCAGGCCGGCGCGGGCGCGCTGGTAGACGTCGAACACGGTCGCCATCTGCTGCACCGGCGCGAACGCCTGGGCCAGGTAGAGCAGGAAGGCGAGCAGCGTGCCCAGGGCCAGCGAGCCGTTGCCGATCAGCACCGAGCCGACCCCGAGGGTGGCCGCGGTGGCCGCGGTGGACAGGAACTCGATCATGCCGACGTAGGTCGAGGTCGCGAACGCGCTCCGCCGCGACCACAGCATGAAGTCCCCACCCAGCCCGGAGAACGCGGTCAGGTTGCGCTGCTCGCGCAGGTAGGCGTGGGTGACCCGGATGCCGGCCAGCGACTCCTGCAGGTTGGCGTTGAGCAGCGAGGTCCGCTCGCGCGCCTCGTCGTAGGCGACCGAGGCCCGGCGGCGGTACCACCAGGTGCCCAGCGCGGCCGGCGGGATCACGCAGAGCACGATCAGCGCGAGCCGCCAGTCCAGACCGACGATCACCACCGACATGCCGCAGAAGGTCAGCACCGCCATCATCAGGTTGATCAACCCGACTTGGAGCAGCTCGGCGATCGCGTCGATGTCGGAGGTCATCCGGGTCATCACCCGGCCGGTCTGGGTCCGGTCGTAGAAGTCGATGCCCAGCCGTTGCAGCTGGCCGTAGACCCGCGACCGCAGCGCGACCAGCAGTCGCTCGGTGGTCCGCTGGGTCTGCAGCTGCGAGCCGCGCTGGACGAAGAACAGCCCGGTGACCAGCGCCAGGGTGGCCGCCGTCACCAGCGCGAGCGCGGTGGTCGACTTGCCGATCATGCCCAGGTTGACGCCCTCGCGGATCAGCAGCGGGTTGATCAGGTTGAGCACCGCCTCGGCGGCTACCAGCAGCAGGCCGGCGAGCAGCCCGAACCGGTAGGGCTTGAGGAAGTGCAGCAGGGTGAACCGCTCCTGCGTGCGGCCCTCGGCCTCGAGGTCCAGACCCGGGGTGTCCCCGAAGTCGGGGAGCGCGGCGATCCGGGCCGCGATCCGCGGCGAGGTGGGCTCGGAGAGCGAGCGCAGCGCGGCGGGCAGCCGGCCGGTCTGGTCGGCCCGCGACTCCCAGGACGAGGCGGTCGGCTCGAACTCGCCGCGCCGGGCCGCGGGCAGCAGCTCGGCCGCCGCCTGCTCGCCACCGGCGGTGCCGGCCGGGACGTCCTCGGCGAGGTCGCCGAACAGGTCGCGGTAGAGCGGGCTGCGGGCGAACAGTTCCTCGTGGCTGCCGGTGTCCAGCACCCGGCCGCCCTCGACCAGCACCACCCGGTCGGCCATCCGGACCGTCGACTCGCGGTAGGCGACCATGATCGTCGTCCGTGCCTCGAGGAACGGGCCGAGGTTGGCGTGGATCTCGCGCTCGACCGCGACGTCCACGCTGCTGGTGGCGTCGTCGAGCAGCAGCACGTCGGGGTCGGTGAGGATCGCGCGGGCCAGCGCGACCCGCTGCCGCTGACCACCCGACAGGGTCATGCCCTGCTCCCCGACCACGGTGTCGTAGCCGTCCGGGGTGGCGGTGATGAAGTCGTGCGCCATCGCGGCCCGGGCGGCGCGCTCGATCTGCTCCGGGGTCGCGTCGGGCACGCCGTAGGAGATGTTGGCCGCGATGGTGTCGGAGAACAGGAAGCTGTTCTCGAACACCACCCCGACCCGGCGCCGGAGCTCGGCGGCGGACTGGTCGCGGACGTCGACGCCGTCGACCAGCACCTGGCCGTCGACCGCGTCGAAGAACCGCGGCACCAGCTGCATCGCCGTCGACTTGCCGCAGCCGGACGGCCCGACCAGCGCGATCGACTCGCCGGCGGCCACGTCGAGGTCGAAGCCGTCGAGCACCAGGTGCCCGTCGCCGTCGGCGTAGCCGAAGGACACGTCCCGGAAGCTGATCGCCCCGGCGCCGGTGGCCCGGACCGGCTCGGCCGGCTCGACCATCGAGGGACGCAGGTCGAGGATCTCGCCGACCCGCTCGATCGCCGCCTGGGTCTGCGGGAAGTTGCTGAGGATCATCCCGGCCACCCGGGTCTTGCCGGCGAGCCCGGTCAGGTAGGACGAGAAGGCCAGGAACACGCCGATGGTCAGGTGGCCGGTCAGCACCAGGCCGCCGCCGAGCGCGAGCATGATCACCTGGCCGACCTGCGGGCCGGCCATCAGCGAGGCGAAGAACGGCGCGCGCAACCGCACCGCCCGGACCCGGGCGGCGAACATGGCCAGCAGGGTGCGGTGCAGCCGCGCGGTCTCGGCGTCCTCCTGGCCGAAGGCCCGGACCACCCGCACGCCGGTGACCGACTCCTCCACCTCGGTGGTCATGTCGGCCTCGCGCTGCTGGGCGTCCCAACCGGCCGCGTGCACCCGGGTCCGCATCCGGTGGGTGACCGCGAAGACCACGACGATGATCACCACCACCACGGCGGCCAGCGGCGGGGACAGCGTGATCATGATGACGATCGAGACGCTGATCCCGATCACCGTCGAGGCGACCTCGGGCAGCCATCCCATCCCGACCTGGATCCAGCGCAGGTCGCTGCTGGCCCGCGAGACCAGCTGGCCCGACTGCAGCTGCGCGTGCCCGGTGAAGTCGAGTCGCTGCAGGGTGTCGTAGATCCCGTTGCGCAGGTCGTGCTGGACGCGCAGCGCCGCCTTGGCCGACAGGTAGCGCCAGGTCGCCGAGAGCAGGAAGATCACCACACCGGCGGCGCCGAGCAGGCCGATCATCGGCACCACCGGCAGCCGGTGGGTGACGATCGCGTCGTCCACGATCCGCTGGGTGAGCAGCGGGACGAAGGCGGTCAGCGCCGCGTACAGGGCGGCCAGGGTCATCGCCGAGCCGACGATCAGCTTGTGCCGGGCGAGGTGCGGCCGGATCCGCGGCCACCACCCCGGGGCGTCGGGCACCGAGCCGGCCGGATCGACGGGCGGTGCGGAGGACGGGATCGGACGGGGTCTGCGGAAGGGCAGCAGGGTGGCCGTGGGGCCGGACATCAGAAGGTCTCCAGACGAGCGGTGACGATTAGCAGTGAGGCAGGGGCCGGGCGCGCGGCGACCGGCCGGGACGCGCGGCGACGTGGGCGCGCGTGCGGACGAGACGTGGGGGAGTGGGGAAGAGAGACGAGGGGACCCGAGGTGGGTCCGTCGGGCCGCACTGCGGCCCGGCACATCAGGGCTGGATCACCTGGTGAACACCGGCTTCGTGGACGCGAAGGAACGTTCGGGCCGGTCCATCATCACCCGCGGTCCGGGCGAAGACCAGCCGGATAGCCTTGCTATTGAGCTTCGCAATGGCAGTGATACGAACCGTCCGCTCAGGAAGCGCAGCCCGGCGGCGGAGCCGGGGTTCGGCGGCGCTCCGTCCGGCCGTCCCGGGTGTCGGTGCGGACGGGTAGGTTGGTCCGGTGAGTTTGGCGGGACTCGTCGATCTGTTCGCCACCGACCCCAGCGTCTCGGAGTTCGTCGGTGACGCACGCTCGCGTACCGTCAGCGCGCTCGATCTGACCGCGCCGCCGCAGGTCCGTCCGCTGGTCGCCGCGGTGCTCGCCGCGAGCACCGAGCGCGGCGGGGCGGACCGTCCGGTGCTGCTGGTCACCCCGACCTACCGCGAGGCGGAGGCGGTCACCGAGGAGCTCGGCTCGCTGCTGCCGCCCGAGCAGGTCGCCTACTACCCGGCCTGGGAGACGCTGCCGCACGAGCGGCTCAGCCCGCGCTCGGACACCGTCGGTCGCCGGCTGGCCGTGCTCCGCCGGCTGGTGCACCCCGACCCGGACGCCACCCCGCTCAAGATCATCGTCGCGCCGATCCGGAGCGTCCTGCAGCCGCAGGTCAAGGGGCTGGCCGACCTGACCCCGGTCCGGCTCGCGGTGGGGGAGGAGTTCGCCCTCGACGACCTCGCGGCGGCGCTGGTCGGGGCCGCCTACGTCCGCGTCGACCTGGTCGAGCGGCGGGGCGAGTTCGCCGTCCGCGGCGGGATCGTCGACGTGTTCCCGCCGACCGAGGAGCACCCGGTCCGGGTCGACTTCTTCGGCGACGAGGTCGAGGAGATCCGGCACTTCTCGGTGGCCGACCAGCGCTCGGCCGACGACACCGTCACCGAGGTGGTGGCCAGCCCGTGCCGCGAGCTGCTGCTGACCGACGCGGTGCGCGCCCGGGCCGCCCAACTGGCCGCCGACCACCCCGAGCTGGCCGAGATGTGCGAGCGGATCGCCCAGGGCCACGCGGTCGAGGGGATGGAGTCGCTGAGCCCTGCCCTGGTCGACGGCATGGAGCTGCTGGTCGAGCTGCTCCCCGACGACTGCCACGTGCTGATCGCCGACCCCGAGCTGGTCCGCGGCCGTGCGCAGGACCTGGTCACCACCAGCCAGGAGTTCCTCGGCGCCTCCTGGGCCGCTGCGGCCGGCGGCGGCAAGGCCCCGATCGACCTGGGTGCCTCGGCCTACCGCAGCCTGGCCGACGTCCGCGAGGTGGCGCTCGGCCACGGCTTGGCCTGGTGGTCGCTGTCGCCGTTCAGCGCCGGCCCGGACGCCGAGACGGCGACCCAGCCGGTCCGCACCGAGGACGGCGAGATCGTCGACTTCTCCACCCGGGTCAGCGGCGTCGGCGTGGAGTCCCGCACCCTGGCCGCGCACCCGGTCGAGCAGCACCGCGGCGACACCGAGGCGGCGGTGGCCGACATCGCCGGCCGGGCCCGGGACGGCTGGCGGGTGGTGCTGGTCGCGGAGGGCCGCGGCACGGCCCGGCGGATGACCGAGCTGCTCAACGACCGCGAGATCCCGGCCCGGCTGGCGGAGCAGCTCGACGAGGCGCCGTCGGCCGGGCTGGTCACCGTCAGCTGCGGCGAGATGCGGCACGGGGTGCTGCTCGACGGCGTCTCGCTCGCGCTGTTCACCGCCTCCGACCTCTCCGGCCAGCGCAGCACCGACCGCGAGACCCGGCGGATGCCGGCCAAACGGCGCAACCAGATCGATCCGCTCGAGCTGACCGCGGGCGACCCGGTGGTGCACGAGCAGCACGGCGTCGGCCGCTACGTCGAGATGACCCAGCGCTCGGTGGGGGGCTCGGTCCGCGAGTACATGATCATCGAGTACGCGGCGAGCAAGCGCGGCCAACCGGGCGACCGGCTCTACGTGCCGATGGACCAGCTCGACCAGATCACCCGCTACGTCGGCGGGGAGTCCCCGACGCTGGACAAGATGGGCGGCGCGGACTGGTCGAAGCGCAAGAGCCGGGCCCGCAAGGCGGTCCGTGAGATCGCCTCGGAGCTGATCAAGCTCTACGCGGCCCGGCAGGCCTCCCGCGGCCACGCGTTCGGGCCGGACACCACCTGGCAGCGCGAGCTCGAGGACGCGTTCAACTACGTCGAGACGCCCGACCAGCTGGCCTGCATCGACGAGGTCAAGCACGACATGGAGCAGGTCATCCCGATGGACCGGCTGATCTGCGGCGACGTCGGCTACGGCAAGACCGAGATCGCGGTGCGCGCCGCGTTCAAGGCCGTCCAGGACGGCAAGCAGGTGGCGGTGCTGGTGCCCACCACGCTGCTGGTCCAGCAGCACCACGCGACCTTCGCCGACCGGTACGCCGGCTTCCCGGTCAACGTCGCCCCGCTCAGCCGGTTCGTCTCGGCCAAGGACACCAAGGCGACCATCGAGGGCATCGCCGACGGCACCGTCGACGTGGTGGTCGGCACCCACCGGCTGCTGTCCGGCGAGATCCAGTTCAAGGACCTCGGGCTGGTGATCATCGACGAGGAGCAGCGGTTCGGCGTCGAGCACAAGGAGCAGCTCAAGCGGCTGCGGACCAGCGTCGACGTGCTCGCGATGTCGGCCACCCCGATCCCGCGCACGCTGGAGATGGCGATCACCGGCATCCGCGAGATGAGCACCATCACCACCCCGCCGGAGGAACGGCACCCCGTGCTCACCTTCGCCGGTCCCTACGACGAGGCGCAGGTGGTGGCGGCGATCCGCCGCGAGCTGCTCCGCGAGGGCCAGGTCTTCTACATCCACAACCGGGTCCAGAGCATCGACAAGGTGGCCCGGCGGCTCGGCGAGCTGGTGCCCGAGGCGCGGGTGGCCACCGCGCACGGCCAGATGGGGGAGCACCGGCTCGAGCAGGTGATGGTCGACTTCTGGGAGCGCCGCGCCGACGTGCTGGTCTGCACCACGATCGTCGAGGCCGGTCTGGACATCTCGACGGCCAACACCCTGCTGATCGAGCGGTCCGACACCATGGGCCTCAGCCAGCTGCACCAGCTCCGCGGTCGGGTCGGTCGCGGCCGCGAGCGCGGGTACGCCTACTTCCTCTACCCGCCGGAGAAGCCGCTCACCGAGACGGCGCACGACCGGCTGGCCACCATCGCCGCGCACACCGACCTGGGTGCGGGCATGGCGGTGGCGATGAAGGACCTCGAGATCCGCGGCGCGGGCAACCTGCTCGGCGGCGAGCAGTCCGGTCACATCGCCGACGTCGGCTTCGACCTCTACATCCGGCTGGTCGGCGAGGCGGTCGCCGAGTTCCGCGGCGACGACCGCGAGCCCGAGCCCGAGGTGCGGATCGAGCTGCCGGTCGAGGCGCACCTGCCGGTCGACTACGTCGAGTCCGAGCGGCTGCGGCTGGAGATGTACAAGCGGATCGCCGAGGTCCGCGGCGAGGAGGACATCGCCGCGGTGGTCTCCGAGCTGACCGACCGGTACGGCGCTCCCGGTCCTGCGGTGACCAACCTGCTCGAGGTGGCCCGGTTCCGGCTGGTGGCCCGGCAGGCCGGGCTGACCGACGTGATCAGTCAGGGCAACCAGATCCGGTTCTCCCCGGTGTCGCTGCTCGACAGCCAGCAGCTGCGGCTCAAGCGCCTCTACCCGGGCAGCGTCGTCAAGGAGGCGGCCGGGCTGATGCTGGTGCCGCGGCCCAAGACCGCGGTGATCGGCGGCGCCCCGGTCCGCGACGCCGAGCTGCTGCGGTGGTGCACCGAGGTGATCAACGCGGTGCTGCTCAGCCGGCCCGCCGCGGCCGCCTGAGCGTCGCGGCGCCGGTCCCGGGCTGCCGTCCCGCGCGGGGCGGGTGCCGTAGGATCCGAGCCCGGACCCACCCACCGGACTCCGCGACGCCGGCGTCGCGACCGAGGAGGATGCCGCAGTGAATAGGACCACGGGTCGCCGTCGTTGGTCGGTCGTCTCGGCGCTGCTCGTCGCCGGCGTCCTGGTCAGCGGCTGCACCGAGTCACCCGACGCCGCCGCGGTGGTGGACGGCAGCAAGATCAGCCGGTCCACCCTCGAGCAGTCGGTCACCGCGGCGGGGGAGGTGCTGGCCGGATCCGGCAACACCCTCAGCCGCGACCAGGTGCTCACCGTGCTGATCCAGGGCGAGATCGCCGAGCACGTCGCGCAGCAGCAGGGGATCACCATCACCGACGCCGACCGGGACGCCGAGCTCAGCGAGCAGGCGCTGTCCGTCCCGGCGGCCCGCGACTTCGTCTACGACGTGGCCGACACCTCGATCATGACCAAGCGGCTGGGCGAGCAGCAGTTCGCCAAGCTGATCGCGGGCTCCGACGTGGTGGTCAACCCGCGCTACGGCAGCTGGCAGCCCGGGCAGAGCGTGACCGTGATCGCCGGCAACGGCTCGCTGTCGCAGGTGCTGCAGCAGACCCCGTGACCGGCGGCGAGCTTCTCCGGCTGGCCGAGGTGATGCACCGGCTGCGGGCCGACTGTCCGTGGGACGCCGAGCAGACCCACCGCTCGCTGGTGCCCTATCTGGTGGAGGAGACCTTCGAGGTCGTCGAGGCGCTGGAGACGGTCGCCGGCGACACCGAGGCGGGGGACGTCCAGCTCCGGGAGGAGCTCGGTGACCTGCTCTTCCAGGTCTACTTCCACGCCGAGATCGCCGCCGAGCGCGGCGCGTTCGACCTCGACGACGTGGCCGCCGGGATCGCGGACAAGCTGGTCCGCCGGCACCCGCACGTGTTCGCCGGCGAGGACGTCCCGGATGACCTCCTCGACCTCTGGGAGCGGCGCAAGGCGGTGGAGAAGCAGCGCAGCTCGGCCCTCGACGGGATCCCCGACATGTCGGCGCTCTCCCGCGCGGCCAAGGTGGTCGGCCGGGCGCGGTCGCACCGGGTCGACGTCGAGCTGGACGCCACCCCGATCAGCGCGGACGAGCTCGGCCCCGCGCTGCTGGCGCTGGTCGCCCGCGCGCAGGCCAGCGGGATCGACGCCGAACAGGCCACCCGGGACGCCCTCCGCGCGCTCGAGGCGCGGGTGGTCGCCGCCGAGCGCGGCTGACCCCCCGCGGTCGATCGGTTCAGCCGTAGACCCGGTCGAGGTCGTCGGTGGCGGGGTGGATCCGGCCGGCCGGCCCGGCGGCGAAGGTGTGCAGCACGGTGGCGGTCACCCGGCGGACGAAGGCGCCGGTGCGACCGTCGAGTCCGTGGTCGTGGCCCGGTCGCCCCGGGCCGCGGGCGCGGAGCGCCTCGACCCAGCGCATGGTGCCGCTGGCGAACACGCCGGCGCCGGCGGGCAGGGTGGCCCAGGACGCGTCGGCGTGGGTGGGACCGTCGGCCATCAGCACGGGTGAGTGGGCGAGCACCTGGATCGGACGCGGAGTGGGGTAGGCCGGGTTGACCCGGTCGAACTCGACGCCGACCAGGTGCGGGAAGCTCTCGCCGGCGCGGACGCCGGTGCCGGCGAACACCCACGCGCCCGGGTCGGTGACCCGCCACGGCTCGTCGCACGGGAAGCCCTCGTAGAGGACGCCCAGCAGTCGGCTCTCCGGGTCGCGGTCCGGTGCCAGCCGGTAGTCGGTGGTGGCCGGGTCGCCGGCGCGGTAGCCGGGGTCCAGGGCGTAGTCGCCCTTGTAGCAGACCACGGTCCGCGCGGGCCGGGCACCCGAGGACGGGTCGGACGGCGCGAGCCGGATCCGGCGGTAGCAGGCGTTGGCGCCGAGCACGGCGAGGTTGGTGCCGGCGTCGCGGGCCGCGGTCACGTGCCGGCGCTGCTCGGGCGACCAGTACTCGTCGTGGCCGGGCGAGACCATCGCCACCGCGCCGTCGAGCGCGTGCGGGTCCCCGGCGACGTCCGGGCCGGTCAGATAGCCGACCGGGAGCCCGAGCCGCTCGGCGAACTGGACCAGCGGCTGCTCGTAGACGGCGAACAGGCCGGCCCCGTGCTGCTGGCTGTACGGCCGGTCGAGGGTGACCTCCAGCGAGCGGCTGGCCAGGGCGCCGTCCGGACCCTGGTAGAGGCTGTAACCGCCCCAGGTGTTGTAGGCCTGCCAGGTGGCCGGCGCGTTGATGATCACCAGCCGGCCGCGGACGTCGGGCGCGGTGACGGTGAGCGGGACGAACCGTCGGCCGCTGCCGCGTTCGGCGTCGAGCCGGAGCAGGTAGCAGCCCGGCGGCCAGCCGGAGGTGTCGACCTCCAGCGTGCGGGACCAGTCGGCCCGGGCCGTGCGGGTGACCGGGGCGACCCGCGGGGCGGGTTGCCGACGGCCGGCGACGGTCGGCGAGGTCCACACCAGTCGGGCGCCCGCGCCGCCGTACCACCCGATCCGGAAGGCACGGACGCGGAAGGCGCCCGCGCGGCTGCTCACGTGCAGACCGAACGCGCCCCCGACCGGAACGCTGCTGCGGTCGGCCCAGCCCTCGACGGATGGGTTCGACGGGCTCGCGCCGGTGATCCCCCAGTCCGGGTCACCCGGCCGGGCGTTCTCGGCGACCACGTCGAACGCGGCGTCGGCGGTGGCGGGCCTGGCCGGAGCGGGCGGGGCCGGTGTGGACCTCGCCGACGCGGTCGGTGGCGGGGTGGAGCCGTCGGGCCGCGGACCGGGCTCGTCGGTCGAGCACCCGGCTGCCGCACCGATCGACGCGGCGGCCGCTCCGGCGAGCAGGCGGCGACGGGTGGGCATCGGCCCATCCAACCGGGATCGGCCGGCGAGAGGGAGGCGACCTCAGGCCGGGTTCAGCGCCGGCCGGTGCGGGTCGGGTCCGGGGCGAACCCGACGGCGGGTAGCTCCGGCGGGCCCAGGGTGAGCCCATGGCCGAAGGGATGTCGCGGTCACCCTGGCTTGGCGCGGCGCAACCGGCGGCGCTAGTCGGTCGTGCGCCGAATCGGTCGGACGCTGCGTCGGTCGTCCGCGGGGGCGGTCGGCGCGCTGCTGCACCGCCGTCCACGCTGAACGGGCTCAGCTGCCCGGGGTGCCGCCGACCTGGGTGAGGAAGTCGTGGCAGCGGCGGGCTCGCTCGGAGTCCTGCGCCATCATCTCCTCGAAGAACGAGGCGACGTCCTCGAGGCCGGCGTTCCGGGCGTCCCGGACGTACTGCCCGTAGTCGTGCCCGGCCTTGAGCGAGTGGTACTGGACGCTGATCAGATCAAAGCTGACGTCCTCGAACCCGGTCTCTCCGGTGGCCATGGTGCTCCTTCCGTCATGGAATGGTCACCCGGCCGGTACCCGCCGTCCCGCCCGACAAACGGCGGACGACGCGCGCCGCGCCTGGCCGCCGGTCTCAGATCTCGGCCGGCTCCTTGAGCGGCAGCCGGACCGCGAACCGGGTGTCGCCCGGCTCCGAGGTGACGCTGAGCTCGCCGCCGTGCCGCTGGGTGACGATCCGGTGGCTGATGTCCAGCCCGAGCCCGGTGCCCTCGCCGGTCGGCTTGGTGGTGAAGAACGGCTCGAAGATCTTGCCGCGCACCTCGTCCGGGATCCCGACACCGGTGTCGCAGATCTCCACCACGACCGACTCGTGCTCCTCGTCGCGCCGGGTCCGGACGGTCAGCGTGCCGCCCTTGGTGCCGCCGGCCTGCTGGGCCGCCTTGATCGCGTGCACGGCGTTGTCGATCAGGTTCGTCCAGACCTGGTTGAGCTCGCCCGGGTAGGCGGGGACCGACGGCAGCGTCCGGTCGTACTCCTTGGCCACGATGATGTCGAACTTCTTCAGCTTCGCGCTGAGCATGACCAGGGTCGAGTCGAGCCCGTCGTGGACGTCGATGTCCTGGTGCGGAGCACGGTCCATCTGGCTGTACTGCTTGGCCGCGTCGACCAGCGAGCTGATCCGGTCGGTGGCGTCCTCGATCTCGTTCATCAGCAGCTCGGTCTCGAGGGAGTAGGCGAGCCAGTGGACGCCGTCGCCGAGGTTCTCCCCGGGCAGCGCGCCGATCAGGTTCTCCTCCAGCCAGTCCGGGGTGATGCCCGAGGCGACCAGCGTCGGCGCCAGCTCCCAGCCGGTGTCCTGGCCGTGGTCCTCCAGCCAGTCGGTCAGCTCGTCCTCGGCGTCGGAGGCCTGCATCGGGGTCAGCTTGGGGGCCTTGGCCAGCTTCTCGACCGCCCGCTCCTGCAGGTCGGTCAGGTTGCGCAGGCTCTCGGCCGAGAGCCGTCCGCCGGCCAGGTGCGCCAGCTTGCGGCGCATCTTGGCCACCCGCTCGCGCAGGCTGGCGGTGGCCCGGACCGCGGCCGCCGCCGGGTTGTTGAGCTCGTGGGTCAGACCGGCCGACAGCCGGCCGAGGGCCAGCAGCCGCTCGCGCTCGGCGACGCGCTCGTTGCTCCGCCGCATCCCGAGCAGCAGGCCCTCCATCAGGTGCATGGCCATCGGGAACCAGGTGCGGATCTTGCCGCCGAACGCGCGGGCGTCGATCTCGAGCAGCGTCACGTCGGTGATGGCGTTGGCCGACCCCTGGTAGGGCGGGACCGTCTCGGACTGGACGAACGCCGTGGTCGCGCCGAGGTAGACGCCGCGCTGGTTGCTCCGGACCAGCTCGAGCTCGCTGCCGCCGACCGTACGGGCCATGGTCAGGGTGCCCTCGAGGAGCACGAAGAAGCAGGTCGCCGGCTCGCCCTCGGAGTAGATCCGGGTGCCCGCCTCGCGGTGCACCACGTGACCGTTCGCGGCGATCCAGTCGAGCTTCCCGGGGTCGAGCGACTCGAACAGGAACAGCTCGCGCAGCTGCTCCGGGGTGAGGCGGTCGCCGCCCTCGCCGTCGTGCGGGGTGCTCGTGGTGTCGGTGCTCGTGGTGTCGGTGCTGGTGGTGTCGGTCATCAGATCTCCTCACTCCATTCAACACCCGCGGGAGGGGTGCTCTTCCCGGCCGACCGCCGCCGCGCTCGACCATGAGGCCGGCGAGGGGGCCGGCGGGATGTCAGTGCCGGGCCAGGTACTCGTGGACGAGCGTGATGGCCAGCGCGCCCTCACCGACCGCCGAGGCCACCCGCTTGACCGAGGCGGCCCGGACGTCGCCGGCCACGAACAGCCCCGGCACGCTCGACTCGAGCACGTACGGGTCACGGTCGAGCGCCCAGCCGGCCGGTCGCCGACCGTCGTGGACCAGGTCCGGACCGGTGAGCACGAACCCGCGGGGGTCGCGGACGACCCGCTCGGGCAGCCACTCGGTCGAGGGGACGGCGCCGATGAACACGAACACGTGGCTGGCCGGCACCTCGGTGCTCTCGCCGGTGTTGGCGTCGAGCAGTGTGACCGAGTCGAGGTGCTCGTCGCCGCAGCACTCGA
The DNA here is from genome assembly GCF_014137855.1 of Microlunatus kandeliicorticis. Taxonomy (GTDB): domain Bacteria; phylum Actinomycetota; class Actinomycetes; order Propionibacteriales; family Propionibacteriaceae; genus Microlunatus; species Microlunatus kandeliicorticis. The sequence continues at coordinate 387,295 of NZ_JACGWT010000003.1, read as the reverse complement.
CCACGGTGGTGCAGGTGCGCACCTCGATGGTGTCGATCGCGGCGATCTGGTCGATCAGGTAGCTCGACATCGACGCGGCCAGGTCGGGCCCGCGGACGGCCAGGGTGACCCGGCTGGCGTGCCGGGAGAAGAACACCGCGGCCTGGCCGGCCGAGTTGGCCCCGCCGACCACCACCACGTGCTGGCCGGCGCAGGCCTCGGCCTCGGTCGCGGCCGAGCCGTAGTAGACGCCGCGGCCGACCAGACCGGCGAGCCCGGTGGCCTCGTGCTGGCGGTAGGCGACACCGGTGGCCAGCACCACCGCACGGGCCTGGACCTGGCTGCCGTCGCCGAGGGTGAGGGTCTTGGTCGGGCCGGTCACCTCGAGCCCGGTCACCGGCTGCGCGCTGACGATCTCGGTCCCGAAGCGGACCGCCTGCCGGCGGGCGCGGTCGGTCAGCTGGGCGCCGGAGATGCCGTCGGGGAAGCCCAGGTAGTTCTCGATCCGCGAGCTCTGCCCGGCCTGGCCGCCGGTCGCCCGGCGCTCGACCAGCATGGTCCGCAGACCCTCCGAGGCGCCGTACACCGCTGCTCCCAGCCCGGCCGGGCCGGCGCCGACGATGACCACGTCGTACAGCTCGGCCGTCGGGGTGGTCTGCAGCCCCACGGCGGCGGCGAGCTCGGTGAGGTCGGGGTCGGTGAACACCCGGCCGTCCGGGGTGAGCACCACCGGGATCGCGGCCGGATCGGCCTCGGCCACCGCGAGCAGCCGGGCGCCGTCCGGTTCGTCGGCGGCGAACCAGCGGTAGGGGACCTGGTTGCGGGCCAGGAAGTCGCGCACCTCGTAGGAGCGGCTCGACCAGTGGTGCCCGACCACCCGGGTCTCGCCGGCCGCCGGGTCGGGGCTGGCCAGCCAGCCGGCGATCAGCTCGTCGATGACCGGGTAGAGCTTCTCCTCCGGTGGCTGCCACGGCTTGAGCAGGTAGTGGTCGACGTCGACCAGGTTGATCGCGTCGATCGCGGCCTCGGTGTCGGCGTAGGCGGTCAGCAGCACCCGGCGGGCCCGGGGGAACAGGTCCATCGCCTGCTCCAGGAAGTCGATGCCGTTCATCACCGGCATCCGGTAGTCGGCCAGGATCACCGCGACCCGGCCCCCGCGCCGGCCGATCTCGCGGAGCGCGTCGAGGGCGTCGGGACCGGAGTCCGCGCGCACCACCCGGTACTCGGAGCCGTACCGCCGGCGCAGGTCACGGGCGACGGCCCGGGAGACCGACGGGTCGTCGTCGACGGTGAGCAGCACCGGCTGCCGTTCGCGGGCGGACGGCGCCCCGGCGTCGATGGCAGTATCAGGAGCGGACGTGGGTGCGGGCGTGCTGATGGCGGACCCCCAGGGACGAGCAGGCGGGCACCGCGCGGGGCGCGGGCCCGAGGACGAGTCGGACGAGCCGGGCCCTATTGTTCCCGCCCCGGCAACCGGCCGGAACGGCGAGCGCCCCGCTCCCGCACCGGTCCGGTGGACGCGGTGCGGGGCGGGGCGCCGTCGGTCGTGCCGGGTCGCTCAGGCCTGGCTCTTGCGGTAGGTCAGCCACATGTTCTGCATCCGGGTGTTCTGGCCCGCGGTGAAGTGGTTCATGCAGGCGTCCGGGGTGTAGTCCATGAAGTTGGTCACCGGGTCGTTGCCGGGCAGCTTCGCGCAGGTGTTGCGGCTGGTGTCGCACTCGTAGGCGGGGCTCGCCTCGGCGGCGGTGTCGGAGACGTAGTCGCCCTTCGTGTCGCTGCACCCGCCCTGGAAGGTGTGGTAGAGCCCCATCCAGTGCCCGATCTCGTGGGTCGCGGTGTCGCCCTGGTTGTAGTCGGTGTAGCTGCCGCCCGGCAGGCTCCGGTAGTCGATCACGTCGCCGTCGAGGGCCAGCGACCCGGCGAACGGGAAGCTCGAGTAGCCGAGGGTGCCGTCGGAGAAGGCCACCGAGTAGATGTTGAGGTCCGACTTCGTCCCGACGTGCAGCTTGGTCTTCATCGCCTTGGCGTCCGCGGCGTCGCCATCGGTGCCCCCGGTGGGACCGGTGGTGTCGAACCAGTCGGCGTTGGTGGTGGTGTCGGTGCGGACCAGCTTGAAGCTGAACCCGGCCGGCGCGTAGGCGTTGTTGAGCACGGTGATCTGCTTGCTGATCGCGGTGCTGCTCAGCTTGCCCGCGCTGCCGTTGGTGATGACGTGCCAGTAGACCGAGATGGTGGTGCTGGTGAAGGCCCGCTTCGCGGTGGCCCGCTCGAAGGTCGGCGCCGAGCGCGGGGTCCGGGCCAGCGCGCCGGACGCGTTCGGCGTCAGACCCCGGGCCGCGGCCCGGTCGCGGGCCTTGGCCTCCACCGCCGCGGTGGCGGCCGCGCTCAGGGTGTTCGGGTCCTTGGCGTGCGCGCCGGGGACCTTCCGGGCACCGCTGTCGACCGTGCAGGCGGTCGCGGCGGACGAGGCCGTCCGGTTCGGAGTGGTGGCCGCACTGCTCGCGGTCGGCGCCACCGCCCAGCTCGCGGCGGCGAGGCCGGCGGTCGCCAGGCCGAGGCTGGCGAGACCGAGCTGGCGGGTGGATCTGGTGCTCCAGGTCATGGAGTTCCTTCCGTCGGGGGGATGACGTGCCTGACGATCTGTGGTGTGTGCCCGGTCCGGCGCGACGATCTCGCGCGGCAGGCTGGGTGCCCGCTGTGAGGGACCTCGCGACCATAACCCCGGCGGTGGAACGAGCACCACCCCCTGACCGCGCCCGTTCCCTGGTTCCGGCGACCACCGCGACGGCGATCCGTCGGACCCGCTCCACCCTCTCCCGGCCCGGGGTCACTCGGCGCCGGAGCCGGCTGCGGTCCCGCACGGAAAGTCGCGGACGCGCCCGGCGAGACCCCGCTCCGTGCCGGGGCCGGCCGATACCCTGACCAGGGTCTCGACGTCGAGGTCGCCGGGTCGCTTGCACGGTCGCTCGCGCGGTCGATCCGGGGAGGTGGCCGGGACGGTCCGCGGAACGGGTCCGCGCGTGGGCAGCCCGCCCCGCCGGATAGGTTTCCGACGATCGGCTCCGGCCCGCCCGGGGCGCACCCAGACACGCACGCAGGACAGCAGAAAGGCAGCAGTTCGTGGCCAGTATCGAGTTCGTCGGCGCACGCGAGATCCTCGACTCCCGAGGCAACCCGACGGTCGAGGTCGAGGTGATCCTCGACGACGGGTCAGAAGGCCGCGCGGCGGTCCCCTCGGGTGCCTCGACCGGCGCCTTCGAGGCGGTGGAGCTCCGCGACGGAGACCCGTCGCGCTACCTCGGCAAGGGCGTCACCCGCGCCGTCCTCAACGTGGTCGAGCAGCTCGGCCCGGAACTCGAGGGCCTCGAGGCCAGCGAGCAGCGGCTGGTCGACCAGACGATGATCGACATCGACGCCACCCCGAACAAGTCCAAGCTCGGCGCCAACGCCATCCTCGGCGTCTCGCTCGCGGTGGCCCACGCGGCCGCCCAGTCGGCCGAGCTGCCGCTCTACCGCTACGTCGGCGGGGCCAACGCGCACCTGCTCCCGGTGCCGATGATGAACATCGTGAACGGCGGCGCGCACGCCGACTCCGACGTCGACGTCCAGGAGTTCATGATCGCGCCGATCGGGGCGCCGACCTTCGCGGACGCGCTGCGGATGGGCGCCGAGGTCTACCACGCGCTCAAGTCGGTGCTGAAGAAGCAGGGCCTGTCGACCGGGCTCGGCGACGAGGGCGGCTTCGCCCCGAACCTGCCGGCCAACCGCGCCGCGCTCGAGCTGATCTCCACCGCGATCGAGCAGGCCGGCTTCACGGTCGGCACCGACATCGCGCTGGCCCTCGACGTGGCCAGCACCGAGTTCTTCGAGAACGGCAGCTACACCTTCGAGGGTGCGGCCAAGTCGGCCGACGAGATGACCGCGATCTACGAGCAGTGGATCGCCGACTTCCCGATCGTCTCGATCGAGGACCCGCTGGCCGAGGACGACTGGGCCGGCTGGTCGGCCCTGATGGGCAAGATCGGCGACCGCGTCCAGGTGGTCGGCGACGACCTCTTCGTCACCAACGTCGAGCGGCTGCAGCGCGGCATCACCGACCGCGCGGCGAGCGCGCTGCTGGTCAAGGTGAACCAGATCGGCTCGCTGACCGAGACCCTCGACGCCGTCGCGCTGGCCCAGCGGAGCAGCTTCGCCTGCATGATGAGCCACCGCTCGGGCGAGACCGAGGACACCACCATCGCGCACCTCGCGGTGGCGACGAACTGCGGGCAGATCAAGTCCGGCGCCCCGGCGCGGACCGACCGGGTCGCGAAGTACAACGAGCTGCTCCGGATCGAGGAGGACCTCGACGAGGCGGCGCGCTACGCGGGCGCCTCGGCCTTCCCGCGGTTCCGCCGCTGACCGGCTGAGGCACCAGCCCCGACCGCCCCTCCCGACCGCCCCAGCCCCGACCGTCCCGACCCGCCCGATCCGAGAGCAGGAGCCGCCGATGCCGACCCGACGATCTCCCTCCCGCCCCGGGTCCGGGCCGGGTCGCGGCGGACGCGGCGCGGCCACCGGCACCCGACGCCCCCGGGCGGGCGGCCGGGGGCCCCGGACGTCCGGACCGGCGTCCGAGCCGACCGGCACGAGCCCGGCGGCGACCAGGACCGAGCCGACGCCGACGGTCGCCTCCGCGGCCGGGTCGCGGCCGGGGCAGCCGGCCACGGTCGCCGAGACCCGGATGCTCGACGCGCTGCGACGCCGGTCGAGCCTGACCACCCGGGCCATCGCGCTCACCGTGGTGCTGCTGGTGCTGGTGATCTCGTACGCGTCGTCGCTGCGGATCTACCTCTCCCAGCGCCACGAGATCGCGGCCACCCAGGTGGAGATCGCCCAGCGAGAGCAGCAGATCGGCCAGCTCCAGTCGCAGCTGACCCGGTGGAACGACCCCGACTACGTCAAGACCCAGGCACGGGCGCGGCTCGGGTGGGTCGTGCCGGGGGAGACCGGCTATCACGTGATCGGCCCGGACGGCGTCCCGGTCGGCGCGAACACCGCCCCGAGCGGGGCCGACCAGCCGCCGCCGGCACCGAAGCCCTGGTGGGACGACCTGTGGGGCTCGGTGAAGACCGCCGACGCCCCGCCGGCCAAGCCGACCGCGGCACCGACGATCACCGAGAAGAGCACGCCCAAGCGCTGAGGCGGCTCTGGAAGACTGCCGCCCCGTGGAACCCGTGACCCCCGCCGACCTCGAGACCCTCGGCCGGCAGCTGCGCCGACCGGCCCGCGGCACGGCTGGCGTCGCCTGGCGGTGCCCCTGCGGCCGGCCCGGGGTGGTGGCCACCGCCCCTCGGCTGCCCGACGGCACCCCGTTCCCGACCACCTACTACCTGACCTGCCCGCACGCGGTCGCCGGGTGCTCGCGGCTGGAGGCGTCCGGTCTGATGACCGAGCTCACCGAGCGGCTCCGCACCGACCCCGAGCTGGCCGGGGGTTACCGCGCCGCGCACCGGGCCTACCTCGACGACCGGGCGGCGCTCGGCCGTGCGCTGGACGGCGACCCGGTGCCCGAGATCGACGGCGTCAGCGCGGGCGGGATGCCCGACCGGGTGAAGTGCCTGCACGCACTGGTCGGGCACGCCCTGGCCGCCGGCCGCGGGGTCAACCCGGTCGGCGACGAGGCGCTCGACCGGATCGGTGCGTTCTGGTCGCCGCCGTGTCTCACCGACCAGCAGACCGACCAGCACACCGACCAGCACACCGACCAGCAGACCGACGGGGGAGACCGATGACCGACCGGGTGGCCGCCATCGACTGCGGCACCAACTCGATCCGGCTGCTGATCGCCGAGACCGGTCCCGACGGCGGGCTGCACGAGCTCGACCGCCGGACCGAGATCGTCCGGCTCGGCCAGGGCGTCGACGCCACCGGCGAGCTGCACCCGGACGCGCTGGCCCGTACCTTCGCCGCGGTCGACGGCTACGCCGAGGCGATCACCACGGCCGGGGTGGGGCCGGAGCGGATCCGGTTCGTCGCCACCTCGGCGACCCGCGACGTCCGCAACCGCGACGCCTTCGCCGCCGGCATCGTCCGGCGGCTCGGGGTCGGCCCCGACGTGATCAGCGGCGACACCGAGGCCCGGTTGTCGTTCCGCGGGGCACTGACCGGGGCACCGTCCGACGCCGAGCCGGTGCTGGTGATGGACATCGGCGGCGGGTCGACCGAGCTGATCGTCGGCGACCGCGAGCACGGCGTGCACGCCGCGGTCTCGCTCGACATGGGCTCGGTCCGGGTGACCGAGCGGTTCTGGACCGCCGACCCGCCGACCGCCGACGATCTCGCCCGCGCGACGGCGTTCGTCGACGGCCTGCTCGACCGCAGCCCGGTCGACCTCAACCCGGTCCGGAGCTGGATCGGGGTGGCCGGGACCGCCACCACGCTGGCCGGGGTCGCGCTCGGGCTGCCCGCCTACGACCGCAGCCTCGTCCACGGGGCGCGGATCAGCCGGGACCAGCTGACCGGCCTGTTCGACCGGCTGCGGGTCTCCACCGCCGACCAGATCCGGACGCTGCCCTCGATGCATCCCGGCCGCGCCGACGTCATCACCGCCGGCACCCTGATCGCCACCCGGGTGGCCGCACGGGTCGACGCCGACGCCCTGCTGGTCAGCGAGTCCGACATCCTCGACGGCATCGCCCTCGAGCTCCTCGGCCGCTGAGCGACGCCGCCCACCGTGCCCTGAGCCCGCCCCACAAGCCCTGAGCCCGTCGAACGTTCCCTGAGCCCGTCGACGTTCCCTGAGCCTGTCGAAGGGCGCTTCGACGGGCTCAGCGCGCGTTCCGGGCCTGCGGTGCCCCGAGCCCGTCGACGTTCCCCGAGCCTGTCGAAGGGCGCCTCGACCGGCTCAGCGCGCGTTCCGGACCCGCCGTGCTCAGGAGCGGTGAGCCGGTCTTTCGTAGCCTGGACCGGTGCGACGTCTGATCCGACACCCGTGGACCGACTGGGTGCTGCGCACCCTCGGTGCGCTGGCGCTGGCCGGACTGCTCTCCGCCCCGCTGGCCGCCGTCTGGGCCGTCTCGCACACCACGGTGACCGACTTCCTCGGCCCGCAGCGCTCGCAGTTCTCGACGAACTTCTCCGGTGAGGTCGACCTCGACCTCGGACCCCTGGGCAACGCCTACCTGCCGCAGTCGTTCGGTCCGGTCGGCGTCCGGGTCGAGGTCGGCGGCCTCGAGGGCGGGCTGGGCGGCAGCACCGGCGGCGCGGGCACCGCGATGCCCGGGCTCAACGCCGAGACGCTCGACTCCTACACGCTGCTCTACACCGACCCCGACCAGACCATCCGCGGCGTCCGGGACCGGTTGTCCGACGCACTGGTCACCAACGCCGTCCGGGCCGAACTGGTGCTGGTCGGGCTCGCGCTGGTCTGGCGGCTGCGTCGCTACTACCTCAGCCCGCGGCTGGTCGAGGCCACCCGGCGCCCGCGGAGCTGGATCGGCTACGGGACCCTCGTGCTGGTCGTGGTCGCCTCGACGCTCCGGCCGGTGCCGGCCGACCCCGAGCAGGTGCGCTATCCGGTCTCGGTGGCCGACGGGACCCGCTTCGCCGGTCTGGCCGTCGACTCGCCGCTGCTCGCCGACCTGCTCGACCGCGGCATCCACGGCATCCGGGTGCTCGCCGACCGCCAGCTGGCCGCGATCCAGGACTACATCGTCACCGCCTCGGCCTCGTTCACGAAGCAGAGCAGTCGGCTGGCCACGCCGCAGCCGGGCGAGAGCCGGATCGTCGGCTTCTCCGACCTGCACTGCAGCATCGCGATGACCGAGGTGATCCGCCGGGTGGTCAGCTACGCCGACCCGGTCCAGGTCTTCAGCTCCGGCGACGACACCATGAACGGCACCGCGGTGGAGCGCGCCTGCGTGGCCAAGGAGCGCGAGATCGCCGCGCAGCGGCCCTTCATCGACATCCGCGGCAACCACGACTCGCCGACCACCGCCGAGCAGATGGCCCGGGTCGGCGCGATCGGGCTCACCGGCCGGGTGGCCGACGTCGGCGGCGTCCGCTACCTCGGCGACGGCGACCCGGAGTACAACCTGCCGTTCAGCCTGACCCGGATCCAGGTCCGCAACGAGACCGAGCAGCAGATGGGCCAGCGGCTGCTCAACACCGCGGCCGGGCGCGACGTCGACATGATGCTGGTGCACCAGCCGCTGGCTGCCCAGCCGATCGTCACCGCGCCGAACCCGCCGGCCAAGCTGGTCGCCTGGGGCCACATGCACGTCCAGGCCGGGCCCACCGTGATCCCGCACACCGACGGCTCGTGGACGGTCGCGCTGCAGCAGGGCACCGCCGGCGGCATCGCCCAGCCGATCATCACCTCGTTCAGCACGCCGTTCAGCCCGCCCCGCAAGCAGGCCGACGTCTACGTCTACTTCCGCGACGACGCCACCGGCCTGATCACCGGCGTCCAGCCGGTCCACTTCCTGCCCGACGGCAGCTGCATCGTCGACCGCCGCATCACCACCGGCGACGTCTCCGCACTCCCCGAGTCCACCCGCCGCAGGCTCGGCGCGGAGCAACAGGGGTCGGGCCAGGCCGGGCAGGCCGGCGGACAGGCCTCCGGCGAGGCGGCGCCGAGCGGCTCGGCGACGCCGGACGACGGCGTGTCCTCCTCGGCCCGGGCCTCGGCGAGCGCCAGCGCGTCGAACGAGCAGACCGCGCCGCCCAGCCCGTTGCCGTCGGCGACCACCCCCGGCAACGAGGGCGAGCCCGAGGGCGGCTGACGGGCCCCCGGCCCGCCACCCGCCCCGGGCCGGCGGCTCAGGAGAAGCGGATCTCCAGGAACTGACCGCGGTCGACGCCGCCCTGCGGGGTGGTCTTGGGCACCAGCCCGAACGGTGCGGTGGTGCCGGTGCTGCCGCCCAGCCCGAAGTCGCTGTCGTTGCTGACGATGAGCGTCCGCCCGTGGTCGAGCACGGCCACGCCCTCGATCTTGTCGTGGTCGAAGAAGCCGCCGTCGGGGTCGACGGCGTCGGTGAGCGCGCCGAGGTCGAGCCGGAGCTTCTGGCTGACCGGGGTGATCCCGGCCGCTCGCAGCGCGGCCGTGGTGGTGGCGACGTCACCGGTGCCCGCGATCGCCTCGACCGTGCGGCCGTCGACGAGCAGACCACCGTTCGTCGCGTCGTAGTGACCGACGGTGCTGCGCGGACCGATGTCGGTGGCCCCGCGCAGGTCGACCTCCCACAGCTTCTTGTACGCGCCGGGCCCGAACGCGCCGTCCCGCTCGTCGACCAGGAACCGGGTGGCCGAGAGCGCGGTGATCTCGCTGACCGCGGTGTCGTTCGCGCTCGGGTCGTCGAGCACGAAGGCGTACTCGTGGGTCCGGTGGCTGCGCAGGTCGACGGTGACGATCCGGGTCACCGCGACCTTCTTGGGCTTGCCCGCGTCGGGCTGGGTGAGCGCCGACTGCATGATCCCCACCAGGGTGCGGCCGTCGGGGGTGATGGTCAGCCCCTCCATCCCGCGGTTGGGCGTGCGGCGGGCCAGCTCGGCGGGCAGCGACCCGTCGTAGGGGGAGAGCCGGGCGATGGCCCGCCCGCGCCGGTCGAGGTGGGTGATGAAGGGGCCGTACTCGTCGGAGACCCAGAAGGTCCCGTCGCGGAGCGCGACCAGGCCCTCGGAGTCGTAGCCGTAGGGGCTGGGGGTCAGCACGTGTCCGTCGAGGTCGGTGATGGTCTCGCCGGTGCTCGCCTGGCTGTTGACGCGGCCGTTGTACGGGGTGCCGTCGGCGGCCCGCAGCGGGATCCGCTGGAGCAGCTCGGCCCTGCCGTCGCGGAGCCGGAAGCGGCCGATCGCCGGGGTGAAGTCGGGCAGCGGCTCGATCTTGCTGCCGTCGGGGCCGTCGACGTTCGGCCCGCGGTCGGTCAGCCCGTAGACCTCGTCGCGGTGCCCGGGGACGGGGGCGACCGCCGAGCCGAAGCCGTCGCCGTCGACGGCCACGCCGCCGAAGGTCGCCAGCCGCGGCACCTGCTCGGTGAAGACCCGGAGCGACACGGTGCCCGGCGGGCGCTGCGCCATCGAGGTCATCCGGGCCGGCGTGGCAGGGGCGGCCGGAGCCGTCGTCGTGGCGAGGGAGGCGGCCAGCCCGAGGGCGAGCGCGCCGGCGGCGATCCGCCGCTTCGAGGAGTCGGTCACGGCTGCAGAGCCAACGAGACCGCGGTGAACGGCCGGTGACCGGGAGGCGAACGCCGACCGCACGTCCTACGATCGTGCTGCCCGACCCGAGCGGGCCCCCGTAGCCCAACGGCAGAGGCAGGTGGCTTAAACCCGCTCCAGTATGGGTTCGAATCCCATCGGGGGCACGGTGCGAGCGCCTCGGTCGAGGCCGTATCGCGCGCTGACCAGGGTGCAGGGCCCGGCGCGGCGCGCAAGCGCTGAAAGTGCTTCGCCCGGCGTCCCGTCCGCGCATCCGGCATGCGCGATTGATCGTTTTGGATGCCAAACTAAGGCCATGGAACCCGGAGACCCGCGGCTGGTGGGTGTGGTCTCCGAGCGCCGCGACCGGCTGCTCGACACCACGGTCCAGTTGCTCACCACCCAGGGTCTCCACGACACCACGCTCGACCTCGTGGTGCTGCGGTGCGGGGTCAGCCACGAGTCGGTGCGCTTCCTCTTCGGCGGCTTCGACAACCTGCTGGGTGAGGCGATCGAGGAGCTGCGCGTGCGCCGGCACGAGCGGGTCGGCGAGATGCTCGCCACCCTGCCGCCGGTGGGGTCCAGCGTGGCGGACTGGATGGCCTCCGTCGACGACGTCGCCCGCGGGCTGATCTGGCTCTACGGCACCGAACCCTTCACGTTCTGGGAGATCTGTCTGCAGGCCGCGCACCGTCCGGAGCTGGCGGCCGCGGCGGCGGCCAGCGTCGCGGGGATGCAGGACCAGCTCGCCCAGCTGCTGCTCGACGCCGGCATCGAGCGCGGCGACCTGCTGGCCGTGCCGTTGCTGGCGATGATCCACGGCGTGGTCACCTTCCACCGCGTGCTCGGGCGCACCGCCGAGCCGGGCGGCTGGGGCGCGGAGGGCGTCGAGCCCGGCCGCCGACCCGAGCTCGATCTCGACGCGTCGGTCGCCGACCTGGTCCACGGGCTGCGCTCGTTGCTGCCCGGTCACCAGGCGGTGGTGACGGCGGCCGGGGCGGCCGGACCGCACCCGGTGGGCTGATCTCACAGCGAACCGACAGGTTCGGAGGCGGCGGCCGGACCGGCTCCCGCACCTACACTGGAGGAGCGAGCAATCCAGCTCAGCGACCAGGAGGACCTTGATGTTGCGCAGTTCGAACCCGATCCTCTCCAAGAAGGACGCGTTCACGCCGGCAGCCCCGGGCCAGCAGTACGGCCAGGGATATGGCCAGGGATACGGCCAGCAGTTCGCCCCGCAGGGCTACGGCCAGCCGGGCTACGGCCAGCAGTACGACCCCTACGGCCAGCAGCTGGGCACGCCCTACGGCTCGGGCCCGGTCGACTCCGGCGCCCGGATGACCTTCGACGACGTGATCACCAAGACCGCGATCGTGCTGGGCCTGCTGATGCTGTCCGCGGCCGTGTCGTGGCTGCTGATCCCGGTCAGCCTGATGCTGCCCGCCCTGGTGCTGTCGGCGCTGGTCGGTTTCGTCGCGGTCATGATCGTCTCGTTCCGTCGCCGGGTCAGCCCGCCGCTGGTGTTCGCCTACGCGATCATCGAGGGCGTCTTCATCGGCATGCTGAGCAAGGTCTTCGAGTCCTTCTACGACGGGATCGTCGTCCAGGCGGTGATCGGCACCTTCGCGGCCGCCGGCGTCACCCTGGCCGCGTACAAGATCTTCAACATCCGGGTCACCCCGAAGTTCCGCAAGATCGTCTTCCTGTCCACCATCGGTTTCGCGGTGGCCATGCTGATCAACTTCGTGTTCTCGCTGTTCGGCGCCCGGCTCGGGCTGGTCGGCGGCGTGACCGGTGCGATCAGCCCGCTGATGATCCTGGTCTCGGCGGTCGGCGTGGTGCTCGCCGTGCTCAACCTGGTGCTCGACTTCGACTACATCGAGCGCGGGGTCGCCATGGGTGCGCCGGCCAGCGAGTCCTGGCGCGGGGCGTTCGGCCTGACCGTGACCATGGTCTGGCTCTACGTCGAGATCCTGCGGCTGCTGTCCTACATCCGCCGCTGAGCGCGTCGTCCTGACGGCCGGAGGCCGCCGCCCCTCGGGGGTGGCGGCCTTCGTCGTTCCCGGGCTGTCGTCGTTCCAGGGACTTCGTGATCCCGGGGAGCGGGACCGCCCTCTAGGCTCGGCCCGTGCGTTACGTCGAGTCGCTGATCGAGTTGGTCGGCAACACCCCGCTGGTCCGGCTCTCCCGGGTCACCGACGGGCTGGCCCCGTTGGTGCTGGCCAAGGTCGAGTACCTCAACCCGGGTGGTTCGGTGAAGGACCGGATCGCGGTCCGGATGATCGAGGCGGCCGAGCGCGACGGGTCGCTGCGCCCGGGCGGCACGATCGTCGAACCGACCAGCGGCAACACCGGGGTGGGGCTGGCCATCGTGGCCCAGGCCAAGGGCTACCACTGCGTGTTCGTCTGCCCCGACAAGGTCAGCGAGGACAAGCGGAACGTGCTGGCCGCCTACGGAGCGGAGGTGGTGGTCTGCCCGACCGCGGTGGACCCTGACCACCCGGACTCCTACTACTCGACCTCGGACCGGCTGGTCCGCGAGATCGAGGGCGCCTGGAAGCCGGACCAGTACAGCAACCCGAACAACCCACTGAGCCACTACGAGACCACCGGGCCCGAGATCTGGGAGCAGACCGAGGGCCGGATCACCCACTTCGTCGCCGGGATCGGCACCGGGGGGACGATCAGCGGCACCGGCCGCTACCTCAAGGAGGTGTCGGGCGGCCGGGTCCAGGTGATCGGCGCGGACCCGTCGGGGTCGGTCTACTCCGGCGGCAGCGGGCGGCCCTATCTGGTCGAGGGCGTCGGCGAGGACTTCTGGCCCACTGCCTACGACCGCGGCGTCTGCGATCGGGTGATCGAGGTCAGCGACGCCGACAGCTTCGCGATGACCCGGCGGCTGGCCCGCGAGGAGGCGCTGCTGGTCGGCGGCTCGTGCGGGATGGCCACCGTGGCCGCGCTCCGGCTGGCCGGGGAGCTCGGCCCCGACGACGTGGTGGTGGTGCTGCTGCCGGACTCCGGGCGGGGCTACCTGACCAAGATCTTCAACGACGGCTGGCTGGCCCGCTACGGCTTCTCCGCCCGCCCCGAGGGGGCGGTCCGGGTGATCGGCGACGTGCTGCGGGAGAAGCGCGGCGACCTGCCCGCGCTGGTGCACACCCACCCCAACGAGACCATCGCCGAGGCGGTGGAGATCCTGCGCGAGTACGGCGTCTCGCAGATGCCGGTGGTGCGGGCCGAGCCGCCGGTGATGGCGGCCGAGGTGGTCGGCTCGGTGAGCGAGCGCGGGCTGCTGGGAGCGCTGTTCGGGCGGACCGCGCGGCCGGCCGACGCGGTCGAGTCGGTGATGGAGCCGCCCCTGCCCACCCTGGGGGCCAGCGAGCCGGTGGACGCCGCGGTCGGCGCGCTGGCCGAGCAGGACGCACTGCTGGTGCTCGACGACGGCAAGCCCGCCGGGGTGCTCACCCGGCAGGACCTGCTCGGCGACGTCCGCTAGGCCGGCTCAGCGCCGGGCGGACGGGTCGAGCAGCACCTGCAGGACCCGTCGCGAACCCCAGGCCCAGTCGAGGTCCGCCCAGCCGTCGAGGGGGATCCAGCGGGCGGTCTCGGTGGTCCCGCCGACGTCCAGCACCACCGGGTCGGTCGGCGCGGGGCAGCGCGCCCGGTAGACCAGCCGGACCGCGTGGTAGTCCTCGATCACGCCGCGCGGGCTGCGACCGATCCAGTGGTCGGTGTCGACGTAGGCGAGGCCCTCGGCCTCGACGTCCTGGCTGGTCTCCTCGTGGACCTCGCGGACGGCCGCGTCGGCCGGCTGCTCGCCGGGGTCGATCCCGCCGCCGGGCAGGCCCCAGCGGCCGCCGGCGGCGGTGAGTGCGGAGAAGGTGGTGGCCAGCAGACCGCGGTCCGAGATCACCACCGCGTAGGCGGCGGCGCGCTGGTGGACCACCGGGACGGCGTCGGCGGGGACGTCGCGGTCGCGCCGGACGTGCGCCCGGGCCCGTTCGGGCGGCGTCGGGGCGGCGGGACGGACCCGCAGCGCGAGGACGAGGTCGTCGGCGTCGCGGGTGGCGCGCTCGGGGTGGTCGGTCGCCCAGCCGAGCCGGGCCAGCGCGCGGACCGGGTCGTCCCCGTGCTCGAGCCGGAAGTCGGCCACCGTCGTCCCGTCGCCGTCCTGTCCGAGCACCCGCACCCCGTCATCATGCCGGAGCGGCCGCGGGGTCGTTCACCACCAGAGGTGGGTCTCGTCGGTGCCGTCGTTCCAGTGCACGGTGAAGCCGAGCGGCCACAGCGAAGCGCCGTACCCGGCCGGCCGGTGGTGGTGGGTCGCAGTCGCGAGGGCGGCGGCGGGCGCGCGGTCCGGGGCGGTCACCTCGACCATCCGCGAGGCCCCGGCCGCCACGAAGCCGATCAGCAGCGCGACGGCCAGCAGCGCACCGAGCGGCGCGGCCCAGCGCCGGCCGCGGTGCGGGACCCGACGCCGTCCGCTGTCGGTGTTCATCGCGGGGGTCATTGCGGCAGTCATCGCGGAGGGCGTGCGGTCGGCGGGGTGGCGGTCGAGGAGCGCGCTGGTCACGGGCTCCACCCTGGCGCGGTCCGCGGGCCGCCGCATCGGCCCGCGGCGTACGTCCGCCTCATCCCGCGGTCGTACCGGCGGGCGGGTGGATCTGGCCCCGGTGACTACGCTCGGCTCGACCGCACGCGGGACACCGCGGCGTCCGGCTCGGGACGGTGGGCAGAAGGGGAGTGCGTTGATCGACGGGTTGGCCTACGCGGTGATCGCCGTCGCCGCGGTCGGGGTGGTCTGGGCGGTGATCAGCACCGCACGGAACCGGACCACCAGCTGGGCGCTGCTCGGCTGGGTCGCGCTGTCCGAGCTGGTCACCCTGGTCCAGTCGGTGATCGGGTTCGTCCGGCTGGCCGGCGGCTTCCGCCCGGCCGAGTACGCGACCACGGTCGGCTACCTGATCGGCATCCTGGTGCTGCTCCCGCTGGCCACGGTCTGGGCCCTCACCGACCGCTCGCGGTGGGCGCCCGCCGTGCTCGCGGTGGCCGAGGCCGGCGTGCTGGCCATGACCCTGCGCCTGCTCGTGCTCTGGACCCCCGGTGGCTGAGCCGCGGCGGGTCGGCAACCCCGAGCGTCGCACCAACCGGGGGCCGGGCCGGATCCTCGTCGCCGTCTACGGGGTGTTCGCACTGGCCGCCACCACCCGGGCCGTGGTCCAGCTCCTCATCCAGTACGACCGCGCCCCGCTGGCCTACTGGCTCTCGCTGGTCTCCGGACTGGTCTACGTGGTCGCGACGATCACCCTCGGGCTCGGCACCCGCGCCTCACGGCGGGTCGCGATCGGCGCGATCGCCTTCGAGCTGGTCGGCGTGCTGGTGGTGGGGACGCTGACGGTGGCCGACCCGGCGCTGTTCCCCGACGCGACCGTCTGGTCGACCTACGGGATCGGGTACGGGTTCGTCCCGCTGGTGCTGCCCTTCCTCGGGCTGGCCTGGCTGTGGCGGACCCGCCCGAACCGCTGACCGCTCACGCGGGTCGGTCCGGGCGGGTCGCTGCTCCCTCGGGCAGCGGTGCGGCCGGGAGCGCGCCCAGCCCGCCGAACGCCTCGAGGTAGGGCTCGAGGTCGCCCTCGACCACCCAGCCGCGGAGCTGGTCGGCGCTGCGCCGGCTGGTCAGCGCCCGGAACGCGTCGAAGCCGTCGGCGGCCAGCACCACCCCCGGTTCCCCCGGACCGGACGTCCAGGTCCAGTCCTCGCCGGCGAACCGGAGCGGGGCCCGGCCCTCCAACCGGTCGGCGAGCCGCTGGGCCATCCGGTAGCGGATGGCCCGCAGCCCGGCGGTGTCGCGGGCGCCCGGCTCGCCGAGCGCGCCGCGCAGATCCTGCTCGTGGATGACCAGGTCACCCAGCGGGCGGGTGTCGACCTCGCTCAGGTAACGGTGCATCGCGTCGGCGAACCCGGCCCACTCGGCGAGCACCTCGTCGAGGGTGCGGTCGCGACGGGCGTCCACCTGGGCCTGCGTCCACTCCGGCGCATGCACGGCGTCCTCGCGGTCGGCGAGGACGTCGGCGCCGAGCCCGACCACGTGGCTCAGCAGCTCGAGCACCGTCCAGTCCGGGCACGCCGGCACCCGTTCGCCGAGCCGCTCGGGCGCGGTGGCCTGGACGCCGCGGAGCAGCGCCACCACCCGCATCCGGGCCTCGGACCACTCCTTGGCGGCCTCGGCGCTGCCGCGCACGCTCAGCGAGCCGTCTCGTCGACCGGAACGCCCTGCTCGGCCTGGGCCGACGGGTTGCAGGCCACGCCGGTGGCGTGGATCGGGCAGTAGCCGAACGGGTTCTTGTCGAGGTACTGCTGGTGGTAGTCCTCGGCGTAGTAGAACTCCGGCGCCTCCCGGATCTCGGTGCGGATCCGGCCGTAGCCGGCCCGGCTCAGCTCGACCTGGAACTCGTCGCGCACCCGGAGCGCGGTGGCCAGCTGCTCGGGGCTGGTCGCGTAGATCGCCGAACGGTACTGGGTGCCGACGTCGTTGCCCTGCCGCATGCCCTGGGTCGGGTCGTGGTCCTCGAAGAACCGCTTGAGCAGCTGGGCGTAGCTGACCTTCGTGGGGTCGTAGGTCACCCGGACCACCTCGGCGTGCCCGGTCTTGGCGCTGCAGACCTCCTCGTAGGTCGGGTTCGGGGTGTAGCCACCCTGGTAGCCGACCGCGGTCGAGGTCACGCCGGGGATCTGCCAGAACATCTTCTCCGCGCCCCAGAAGCAGCCGAGCCCGAAGTAGGCGACCTCCGAACCCTCGGGGGTGGCGTCGACGGGGGTCCCGAAGACGGTGTGGAAGGTGGGCTGGGTCAGCACCGGGGTCGACCGGCCGCGGAGCGCGCGGTCCTGCTCGACCATGGTGACCTTCTGCTGCGCGAAGAACGACATGAGTTCAGTCTGCCTCTCTACGAGATGTCCGCTCAGCACAACGGGAACCGGGCCGGGGCCATTCCCGGACTAGCCTCGCGGCCATGACCGGCTTCTCCACCAAGGCCATCCACGCGGGCCAGGACCCCGACCCCGCCACCGGGGCGGTCGTCACCCCGATCTACGCCACCTCGACCTACGCCCAGGACGGGGTGGGCGGGCTCCGCCAGGGCCTCAAGCAGGGTTACGAGTACTCGCGGTCGGGCAACCCGACCCGGACCGCACTCGAGGAGTGCCTGGCCGCGCTCGAGGAGGGACGGCACGGGCTGGCCTTCGCCTCCGGTCTGGCCGCCGAGGACACCCTGATCCGGGCGCTGACCTCGCCCGGCGACCACCTGGTGGTGCCCGACGACGCCTACGGCGGCACCTACCGCCAGGTGGCCCGGGTGCACCAGCGGTGGGGGCTCGAGCACACCCCGGTCAGCCTGGCCGACCCCGACGCGGTGGCGGCCGCGCTCCGGCCCGGGAGCACCCGGCTGCTCTGGATCGAGACGCCGACCAACCCGCTGCTGACCGTCGCCGACATCGCCGCGCTCAGCGCGCTGGCCCACGACGCCGGGGCGCTGGTCGTGGTCGACAACACCTTCGCCTCGCCCTACCTGCAGCAGCCGCTGACCCTGGGGGCCGACGTGGTGGTGCACTCGACCACCAAGTACTGCGGCGGCCACTCCGACGTGGTCGGCGGCGCGCTGGTGCTGAACGACGACGCGCTGGCCGAGTCGCTCCGCTTCCACCAGAACGCGATCGGCGGGGTGCCCGGCCCGTTCGACGCCTGGCTGGTGCTCCGCGGGCTCAAGACGCTCGCCGTCCGGATGGAGCGGCACAGCGACAACGCCGAACGTGTCGCCGCCTTCCTCGAGCAGCACCCGAAGGTCTCGCAGGTGCTCTATCCGGGGCTGCCCGGCCACCCCGGGCACGAGGTCGCGGCGCGGCAGATGCGCCGGTTCGGCGGGATGGTCAGCTTCCGGGTGGCCGCCGGTCCGCAGGCGGCCCTCGACCTGTGCGCCCGGACCGAGGTGTTCACCCTCGGCGAGTCGCTCGGCGGCGTGGAGTCGCTGATCGAGCACCCGGGCCGGATGACCCATGCCTCGGTCAGCGGGACCGCCCTCCAGGTGCCCGACGACCTGGTCCGGCTCAGCGTCGGGATCGAGGACGTCGACGACCTGCTGGCCGACCTGGACCGCGCCCTGGACTGACCCGCACGGCCTGGACCGACTCGCGCCGCACCGACGTGCGCATCCGTTCGGCCTGTCCGCCCGCGCCCCCGATCCCGACTTTGCCTCCGTTCCTCCCACTGTGCGGCTGCTGCAGCAGACGCAGAGTGCGTGGAACGGCCGCAAAGTCGCGGTCAGAGGGGGGTCGGCGGGGCGAAGAGCGGTCGGGTCGGCGGCGACTGCCCGACCCGGCCCACGGTGCCCTGAGCGTGTCGCAGGGCGGCCGGGCCCCAGCGACGGCTCAGCGCTCGAGGCGCCAGTCGATCGGGTCGGCGCCGGCGGCGACCAGCAGGTCGTTGACCCGGCTGAACGGCCGCGAGCCGAAGAAGCCGGAGCGGGCCGAGAGCGGTGAGGGGTGGGCGCTCTCGATCCGCGGGACGCCACCGAGCACGGGGGCCAGCGAGCGGGCGTCCCGGCCCCAGAGCACCGCGACCAGCGGGCCACCGCGGGCCACCAGCGCCTCGATCGCGCAGGCGGTGACCTCCTCCCAGCCGCGGCCACGGTGCGAGGCGGGCTGGCCGGGCCGGACGGTGAGCACCCGGTTGAGCAGCAGCACCCCCTGCTCGAACCACGGCGTGAGGTCGCCGGTGACCGCCGGCGGGATGCCGAGGTCGGCCTCGAGCTCGGTGTAGATGTTCACCAGGCTCCGTGGCAGCGGCCGGACGTCCGGGGCCACCGAGAACGACAACCCGACCGGGTGACCGGGGGTGGGGTAGGGGTCCTGGCCGACCACCAGCACCCGGACGTCGGCCAGCGGCCGGGCGAACGCCCGCAGCACCTGGGCGCCGGCGGGCAGGTAGCCGCGGCCGGCGGCGTTCTCGGCCCGGAGGAAGTCGCCCAGGGCGGCGATCCGGTCGCGGACCGGGGCGAGCGCGGCCGCCCAGTCCGGGCTGAGGTCGGCGGGCAGCTCGCGTCCGGCCGGTTCGGGGGAGATGGCCTGGGATCGATCGGGGTGCTCGGTCATGACCGGGCCACCGTAGTGCTCCCGGTGGCCGGGGCCGGACCGCCGCCGGGCACCCCGCCGGGCATCCGCAGCGCGTTGAGCGCGGCCAGCGCGAGCAGCGCCGCCCCGACCCCGAAGGCCACCGGGAAGGACACGGCGTCGGCCAGCGCACCGGCGACCAGCGGTCCGACGATCGCCCCGGCGTCCGAGCACATCGAGAACACCGCGACCGCGGTGCCGCCCCGGGCGCCACCGGCGTCGCCGACCGCGGCGGCCGGGGCGGTGCCGAGGAACGCGGCAGCCACCCCGTAGCCGCACAGCGCGATCACGGCGACCGTGAGGTTCGGGGCCAGCGCGACCGCCATGATCGAGACGGCGGCCAGCAGCCCGGCACCGACCATCGCGGGCCGGCGTCCGACCCGGTCGACGAACGTCCCCGCCGGGTAGAGCGCGAGCGTCTGCACCACCGCGGCGCAGGCGAAGGCGATCCCGGTCCAGCTGGCCGGGCGGTCGAGCACCTCGGTGATTATCACCGGCACCAGCGCGCTGCGGACGCCGAACGAGGTCCAGCCCTGGGCGAGGTTGGTCAGGCAGGCGGCCTGGAATCGGCGGTCCGCGACGATCCGGCGCAGCGGCACGGCCGTCCGGTCGACCTCGGGCTGCGGGATCCCGGCCACCGCGTCGGGGTCGACGGCCGGCCGGGCGGGGGAGCGCAGCAGGACCAGCCCGACGGCGCCGGCCACGGCCAGGGTGGCCGCGTAGAAGAAGAACGGCGCGCGCAGGCTGATCGCGGCCAGCACCCCGCCGATCGCCGGCCCGGCCATCCCGCCGATTAAGAACCCACCCTGGAACAGCCCGGCGGCCCGGCCGCGCCGGGCCGGTCCAGCGGCCGCCAGCAGCAGGCTGGTGGCCGAGACGGTGAACAGCGCCGACCCGATGCCGCCGATCCCGCGCAGCACCAGCAGCTGCGGGTAGGTGGCAGCGAGACCGGCCAGCCCGCTCGACAGGGCGACGATGCCGATGCCGACCGCCAGCGCCACCCGCTCGCCCCAGGCCCGGATCAGCCGGCCCACGAAGGGGCTGGCGCAGAGCCGCATCAGGGCGAAGGCGGAGATGACCGCTCCCACCGCGAAGTTGTCCACCCCGAAGCTGCGGGCGAAGACCGGGAGCACCGGCACCACCACGCCGAACCCGACGGCGACGCAGAAGGCGACCACGGCGAGCACCCCCACCTCGCGCGGCAGTCGCTCGGCTCCGTCCGCCCGACGCAGACGGGTGGACAGGGCGCGGATCACGCGCCCAGTCTGGCCCGCACCTCACCAAGACGACGCACAGGTTCCAGTACGGTAGGCGGACCGGAGCGGGTGCGGGACGTCCCCGTCTCGGGCCGGTCTGGTCGTCTGCCGGTTCCAGGAGGTCCCGTCTTGCCCGCACGTCTCGGCGCCGCCCGGCGCAGCGTTCCCGCCAGCGAACCCGCCGAGGCCGAGCGCCACATCCCGCTCGCCCTCCGGGTCGGGGCCGGGTGGACCTGGCGGCTGTTCCTGATCGCCGCGCTGGTCGGCGGCGTCGGCTGGCTGCTCGGCTACCTCTCCGAGGTCTCGATCCCGCTGGCCATCGCCGTCCTGCTCTGCGCGCTGCTCTCCCCGGTGACCAACCGGCTGAAGAAGTGGGGTCTGCCGCGCGGCCTGGCGGTGGCGATCACCGTGATCGGTGGGTTCGCCGTGGTGGCGGGGGCGCTGACCTTGATCATCACCCAGATCGTGTCGGGGTCGGACAGCCTGGTGAACAGCGCGACCCAGGGCTTCTCCAAGCTCACCGGGTGGCTCGAGAACGGTCCGCTCAAGCTCAACCCCGAGCTCTGGCAGACCTCGCAGCTCACGTCGCGGGTGACGCAGTTCCTCAAGGAGTCGCAGTCGACGATCACCACCTACGCCGCCGACGTCGGGTCGCAGGTCGGGCACTTCTTCGCCGGCTTCGCGATCATGATCTTCTCGCTGTTCTACTTCCTCTACGACGGCCGCGGCATCTTCCGCTTCGTCACGAAGTTCTTCCCCGAGCGGTCCCGCGGCCGGGTCGACGCGGCCGCCCGGCACGGCTGGGAGGCGCTCGGCCACTACGTCCGCGCGACCATCCTGGTCGCGCTGGTCGACGCCCTCGGCGTGCTGATCGGCGCGCTCATCCTCGGTGTCCCGCTGGCCCCGGCGCTGGCCGCCCTGGTGTTCATCGGTGCCTTCATCCCGCTGGTCGGCGCCTTCGTCTCGGGCTTCCTCACCGTGCTGGTCGCGCTGGTCGCGCTCGGCTGGGTGCAGGCGCTGATCATGCTCGGCGTGATCATCCTGGTGATGCAGGTCGAGGGACACCTGCTGCAGCCCTTCCTGCTCGGCCGGGCTGTGCACCTGCACCCGCTGGCCGTGCTGCTCTCGATCGCCATCGGCGTGGTGATCGCCGGCATCGTCGGGGCCCTGATCGCGGTCCCGGTGCTCGCCTTCACCAAGAGCTTCGTCGAGCGGATCCTCCGGGAGCCCGGACCCGCCGGTCAGCTCACCGCCCCGCGGCACACCTGACCGCGCCGCGCGCAGACGCCGAACGCCCCGGACTCCGTCGGAGTCCGGGGCGTTCGGCTCAGCAGACCGCGCGTGCGGCGGCGCCGGTCAGAGCGCGGAGCCGGCCTTGTAGTCGTTCCAGCTGATGTTCCAGTCCGACCAGCCGTTGACCTTCTCCATCCCGCGGTTGGTGCCGGTGGTGACGGTCGGGTCGCCGATCAGCGAGGTCTCGTACAGCCAGCGGGCGTCCGCGGTGCTCATGCCGGTGCAGCCGTGGCTCGAGTTGACCCGGCCGAAGTAGCCGGCGTTCCACGGCGCCGAGTGCAGGAACTCACCCGAGTTGGTGATCCGCAGCGCGTAGGCGACGTTGAGGTCGTACTCCTCGGCGGCGCCGATCATCTGGTTGGTCATCCGCTTGTTGGTCTCCTTGCTCATGATGAGCTTGATCCCGCTGCGGGTCTCCCAACCGGGCTTGCCGGCGCTGACGTAGATGGTCCGGACGGCCTTGCCGTTGCGGTAGACCTTGGCCACGTCGCGCTTGAGGTCGATCTTGGTGATCTGCGAACGGCCGATGGTGAACGAGGTGGCCACCGACTTCTGCCCGTAGACGCCGTTGCCGGCGCTGACCCCGTTGAGGTTGCCGTCGACGCTGACCTTGGTGCCCGGCTGCCAGTAGGTCTTGGGCCGGTAGTGGACCTCGGTCGAGCTGACCCAGTGCCAGGTGCCGGTCTGCTTCGGGCTGGTGGTCACCGCGAGGTGCTTCTCGACGTTCGCGCGGTCCTTGACCGGGACGTCGAAGGTCAGGATGACCGGCATGCCGACGCCGACGGTGGTGCCCTTGCCGGGGAACACCGTCGGGAAGGTCTGCTCGTCGAGGGTCAGCGACTGGGTCTTGAAGGTCGCCGTGCTGCTCTGCTGCGTGCCCTCGCTGTTCGCGCCGCTCATCCGGATCGTGTAGGTCGAGCCCGGGTCGAGCGCCTCCGAGGCGGTCCAGGTGGTCTTGTCGGCGTTGAGCGCGCCGTCCACGGTGACCTTGCTGGTGCTGCCGGACTCGCTCTTCTGGGTCGTGCTCACCCGGACGGAGTCGAGCGTGCCGTTGGCCGCCTTCACCGAGACGATCGAGGAGACCTTCACGTTCTTCGCGCCGTCGGCCACGCTGGTGCTGAAGCTGACCGGCTCGGGCGCCTCCGGCGTGCTGCTCGGGGTGTTCGACCCGCCGCCGCCGGTGGTGGTGCCGGTCTTGGTCGTGCCGCCCTGACCGGAGGTGTCGGGGCCCGGCGAGGGGACGCTGCCGCAGCCGGCGACGGCCAGCAGGCCGAGCACGGCGGCGACCGAGAGCCCTCGGGTGATCGGGGTCCTGACCAGGTGCTTCATCGTGTCTCTTTCGATCGGGTGGCGGATCTGCGGAGAGGAGCGGATCCGGTGTCCGGGACCGCCTGAGGCTGAGCGAGTCCGGCACGACCCACCGCGGACCCGGCTGCCGCCGGCCGTGCGGGTCATGCCAGTATCGGTGACTTTCGTCCCGATCGCGAATTGCTCGAACCCCATTCTCGTTCTTCCTGATGCCGCGTCGGGGCTTTTGGTTGCCGAAAACCGGCGGGCGCCGGACCGAATTCGCTCACGATTCGGTCACGGCGCCCGCCGGCCAGCCCTGACGAGGGCGTCGGTCTCAGTGGCCGACGGCCACCAGCTCCCGCTCCTCGGCGACGCTGTCCTGCTGCTGCGACGGCTGCCCGCCGGCGGCCTGACGGCCCTGGAGCGGCTTCTCCCGCAGGGTGACGGCGATCAGCAGGGCGACCAGCATGAACGGCGCGGCCACCATGAAGATGTCGTCCATCGAGCGGGTGAACGCCTCGAGCACCCAGCCCTTGACCGGCTCGGGCAGCCGCTGGATCGCGCTGACGTCGTTGACCGCGCCCGAGCTGCCACTGACCCGGCCCTGGAGCGCCGCCGGGACGACCTCCTTGAGGTGGTGGGCCAGCCGGGTGTTGAGGATGGCGCCGAACAGCGCGGTGCCGACCGCGCCACCCATCGACCGGAAGAAGGTCACCGAGGCGGTCGCGGTGCCGAGGTGCTTGCGCTCGACCGAGTTCTGCACCGCGGTCACCACCACCTGCATGGTCAGACCGAGGCCCAGGCCGAACATCAGCATCAGCAGCGCGATGTGCCAGTAGGGGGTGTCGGTGTGCAGCTGGGCGAAGAGCAGCAGCGCGCCGCCGACCACGGCCGACCCGACGATCGGCATCCACTTGTAGCGGCCGGTCCGGCTCATGATCTGGCCGCTGCTGATCGAGCTGGTGAACATGCCCACGACCAGCGGCAGCATGGCCAGACCCGACTCGGTCGGGCTGTAGCCCTTGACCGCTTGCAGGTAGATCGGCAGGTAGATCAGGCCGCCGAACATGCCGATGCCCATGATCATCGCGAAGATGATGTTGCCGGCGAAGGTCCAGTGCCGGAACAGCTGCATCGGGATGATCGGCTCGCTGACCTTGTTCTCGACCAGCACGAACAGCCCGGCGAGGACGACGGTGGCCACCAGCAGTCCGATGCCGATCGCGGAGGTCCAGCCGCGGTCCGGACCGGCCCAGCTGAGGTAGAGGATCAGCGAGGTCACCGACCCGACCACCGTGGCCGCGCCGAGGTAGTCGACCGAGGCCTCGCGCTTGACGTGGTGCAGCTTGAGCGCGAAGGAGGTGATGATCAGCGCGGCGATGCCGATCGGCAGGTTGATGAAGAAAATCCACTCCCAGCCGAGGTGGTCGGTGAACAGGCCGCCGAGCAGCGGACCGGCCACCGAGGAGACGCCGAAGACCGCGCCGAAGAGCCCCTGGTAGCGGCCGCGTTCGCGGGGCGGGATCACGTCGCCGATCACCGCGAGGGCGAGCGACATCAGACCGCCGCCGCCGAGACCCTGGATGGCCCGGCCCGCGATCATGATGTCGATGCCCGACACGCCGAACCAGTCGGACACCGGCTTGGCGAAGCCGCAGATGACCGAGCCGATCAGGAAGACGATGATCGCGGTCTGGAAGATCGGCCGCCGACCCAGCAGGTCGGAGATCTTGCCCCACAGCGGGGTGGCCGCGGTCGAGGTCAGCAGGTAGGCGGTGACCACCCAGGAGAGCTTGTCGAGGCCGCCGAGCTCGGAGGTGATCTTCGGCAACGCGACGCCGACGATGCTCTGGTCGAGGGCGGCCAGGAACATGCCCGCCATCAGGCCGACCAGCACCACCAGGATCTGCTTGTGGCTGAGGAAGTCACCGCCGGCGGTGGTGACGTCACCCCCGCCGGCCGGGGCGGCGGCCGGCGTCGCGGCGCCGACCTGCGGGGCGGCGGGCGCCATGCTGCGCCCGGTGCTGATCACCGGCCGGTCGTCCTCGATGAGGGCGTGCCGCGGTTGCACCTGCGGGCGGGATCTGCGGGACATCATGCGTGCTCCAGTTCGTGCGTACGTGCGTCGGTGGGCGTGCGGCCGGCGGACCGGTCGCGCGGTTCCGTGGTGTGCGGGGTCTCCTCGCGGCCGGCGTCCTCGCCGGCGAACGCGAGCAGCAGCCGGGTCAGGGTGGCCAGGTCGCCCGGAGCCCAGTCGGCGGTGCGTTCGGTGACGAACCGCACCCGCTCCTCCTGGGCCCGGTCGAGCAGCTCGGTCCCGGCCGGGCTGATCGAGACCGCCTGCGCCCGCCCGTCGTCCGGGTGCTGGGAGCGGACGATCAGACCGGCCTTGTCGAGCTGGCTGAGCTGCCGGGAGACGGTCGAGGTGTCGAGCTGGAGGTCGGCGGCCAGATCGGTCATCCGCACGGTCCCGCGGCAGCGCAGCATGTGCAGCAGCCAGTAGGTGTGCGGGTCGGCCTCGCGGCCGGCGGACTTGAACATCCGCCCGACGCGGATCAACGCGGCGATCAGACCCTCCTCGGGGGTCCGGGGCTGCCATCCAGACAATTGCATGCCGCAAGCATATTTTTGTTTGTGTGATGCATGCAAATGAAATCTCGCTGAGGACCCTCGGGCTCAGCTCCAGCACAGGATCGGGGGTGCAGCCGTCAGCCACCCTGACCCGACCCTGAAAGTAGAAAGCAGTCCTTTCCAGAATGGAAACCGCGGACCTACGGTGGTCGGCATGAGCAACGACACCGGACTCCCGGCCATCCTCGAAGACCTCGCCGCCGGCCGGATCGACCCGGCCGAGGCGGCCCGACGGATCGACGCACTGTCGGCGACCGGTCCCACGACCGGGTCCGGCGGCCCGACCGACGCGTCCGCGGCAGCCGGCTCCGCCGCCCAGGAGAGCGCGGGGACAGTGGAGCAGGAGAGCGGGGACGCCTGGGCCGAGAGCACCGACCGGCCGCAGCGGGCGACCCACACCCGTGAGCCGGTGGGCCCGGCGGCGACGGCCCCGGCCGCTGCGCCCGTCACGCCGAGCGCCCCGCAGGACGAGGAGACCCCGGGGCGGATCCGGGTCAACCGGGTCACCGCGCCCGGCGGCGTGGACCGGATCAGCGTCCGGGCGATCGGCCGGCGGGTCCGGATCATCGGCGAGTCCTCGGTGGCCACCGTCTCGGCGGACGGGCCGCACGTGCTCCGGCGCAACGGCTCGGTGCTCGAGATCTCCAGCGACGGTGAGCTCGGCGCGTCGGTCGACGGGTTCCAGATCCTTCGCGGCGCCCCGCGCAACCTCGACGACTTCCGCTCGCTCGGCCTCGGCAAGGAGCTGCTGCTGCGGGTCAACCCGTCGATCACCGTCGACGTCGAGGTGACCGCGGGCAGCCTGCACACCGAGCGCGTCCCGCGGCTCGGCAAGGTGCGGGTGACCGCCGGCGGCGCCAAGCTGCTGGACGTCGCGCAGGTCAGCGACGCGCTGATCCAGGCCGGTCAGGCCACGGTGAAGGGGACGATCACCGGCGGCCGGTCGCGGATCCGCACCGAGTCGGGTTCGCTGAGCATCCAGCTGAGCGACGACTCCGACGTCACGGTCAGCACCGACGCCCAGCTCGGCAAGGTCAGCTGGGGCGGCGGCCACACCGGCTCGGGCGACGAGGTGGTGATGGGCGACGGGCGCGGCAAACTCGAGGTCGAGGTGCTGATGGGCCACGCCACGGTGCGGGTCGGCTCCGAACAGACCACCGGACAAACGGCCGGGCAGACCGGACCGACCGCCTGATGACCTCCGGTACGCCCGCCGCGGAGCTGCACCGGCCGCCGAGCCAGTGCCCGGTCTGCGGGCACGGGCTGGCGCTGACCCGGCTGGGCTGCACCTCGTGCGGCACCGAGATCGGCGGGGTCTTCCGCAGCTGCGAGTTCTGCGCGCTCGACGAGTCCGACCTCGAGACGCTCCGGGTGTTCCTCGCCTCGCGCGGCAACCTGCGGGAGGTCGAGCGCCACCTCGGCGTCAGCTACCCCACGGCGCGGCTGCGGTTCACCCAGCTGCTGGCCAAGCTGGGGCTCGCCGAGCCCGAGCCGGGGGAGCCGGCCGCCGCGCCGAGCCGGGAGCAGATCCTGGCCGAGGTGGCCAGCGGTGCCCTCACCCCGGCCGAGGCGGCCACGCTGCTGGCGGGGTCGCTGCCGACGAGCTGATCCGGCGAGCCGATCCCGGCGAGCGGCGCCGGGGGACGAGCGCGGACGTGAGCGGGCCCGGACGGATGATCCGTCCGGGCCCGTTCGTGCGTCCGTGGGTGTTCAGCCCTGGTAGGGCTCGACGGCCACGATGGTGACCGCGATGTCCTTGCCGTTGGGCGCCTGGTAGCTGACCGCGTCGCCCTTGTGCTTGCCCAGGATCGCCGACCCGAGCGGCGACTGCGGGCTGTAGACGTTGAGGTCGACCGAGTCGTCCACCCCGAGCAGCTCGCGCGAGCCGAGCAGGAAGGTGTCGGTGTCGTCCTCGTCGCCGCCGAAGGCGATGGTCACCTTGGTGCCCGGGACGACCTCGTCGGGGTTGTCCGGCGCCTCGCCGACCTCGGCCCGGCGCAGCATGTCGGTGAGCTGGCGGATCCGCGCCTCCTGCTGGCCCTGTTCCTCGCGGGCGGCGTGGTAGCCGCCGTTCTCGCGCAGGTCGCCCTCCTCGCGGGCCGCGGCGATCCGCGCCGACACCTCGGCGCGCCCGGGCCCGGTGAGGTACTCGAGCTCCTGCTGGAGCTTGTCGTAGGCGTCCTGGGTCAGCCAGATCGTCTGGGACGAGGTGGTTTCAGACATTCCGCCAGGCTATCAAGCGGTGTGCGTCCGGGCAGCCCGTTCCGGCGGGATCGTCGCGGGGATCAGCCGATCAACCGGCACGAGCTGACCGAGGCGGAGGTGCCGCGACGGAGCGTCCGGATCGTCTCCTTGGCGTCGACCAGCTTGTCGGTGCCGGCCGGCACCACCACGTCGATCTCGCCGACGTTCTCGAAGTTCGTGGCCTGGACGATCACCCGGCAGCTGGCCGGCTCGGCCGGATCGCGGCGCTGCACCGTCACCGTCACGTCGGCCCGGGTGTCGGAGGGGAACGCGAACGCGGAGACCTGAGCGGTCACCGCCGGCTCGGCGTGCAGCCAGGCCGCCCAGACCAGCCAGGTGAGGAAGCCGGCGGCCAGCACCGCCACCAGGCCGACCAACGCGGCCTTCGGGAACCGCGGCGGCGGGTAGCGGGCGGCCAGTTTGGCGGCGATCCGCGCCCGTTCGGCCTGCGCGGTGGAATCGGGCACGCAGCCATTGTCCCCGCTGCCGGGCCCGGTCTCCGCTGCCGGGCCCGGTCCCCGCCGCCGGGCCGGTGCGAGCACCGGCGAGCGCGCGGCGGCCGGTCTGCCAGCATGGCCCGGTGACGTCCCGTGCCCCACACTCGCTGCACCCGCCGCTCCGGCTGGACGAGGCCGGCGAACCGCTGCGCCTGCTCAACGTCCACGCCCACCCCGACGACGAGTCGAGCAAGGGGGCGGCGACCACCGCGAAGTACGTCGCCGAGGGTGTCGAGGTCTGGGTCGCCACCTGCACCGGCGGCGAGCGAGGCTCGATCCTCAACCCGGCGATGGACCGGCCGGACGTCGCGGCGAACATCGCCGAGATCCGCCGTCAGGAGATGGAGCGGGCCCGCGACATCCTCGGCATCCACCAGGTCTGGCTCGGCTACGTGGACTCGGGGCTGCCGGAGGGCGACCCGAAGCCGCCGCTGCCCGAGGGCTGCTTCGGCCTGGTCGACCTCGACGAGGCCGTCGGCCGGCTGGTCGAGGTGGTCCGCGCCTTCCGGCCGCACGTGATGACCACCTACGACGAGAACGGCGGCTACCCGCACCCCGATCACGTCCGCTGCCACCAGATCTCGGTGCTGGCCTTCGAGCGGGCCGGCGATCCCGACGCCTACCCGGGCACCGGCGAGCCGTGGCAGCCGCTCAAGCTCTACTACCAGTTCAGCTTCCACCGGCAGCGGTTCGTCGCGCTCGACGCCGCGATGAGGGCGCACGGGCTCACCTCGCCCTACGCCGAGCGGCTGGCCGAGTGGGAGCCGGACCCGGCGCACGAGGCGCGGCTGACCACCCGGATACCGGCGGCCGACTACTTCGCGGTCCGCGACCAGGCCCTGCTCGCCCACGCCACCCAGGTCGACCCGAAGGGCGCCTGGTTCGCGGTGCCGCTGGAGATCCACCGGGAGGCCTGGCCCACCGAGGACTTCGAGCTGGCCCGCAGCCTGGTGCCGGCGCAGGGCTCGCCGGAGGCGCCCGAGGACGACCTCTTCGCGGGGATCGCGACCCGGCCCGGGCCCGGCGGGCGGGCGTAGGCTGCAGCCGTGACCGTCTTCGACATCGACCCGAACGTGGTGAAGCCCGGCTGGACGCCGTTCATCATCACGCTCGTGCTCGCCGCGGTGATGGTCGTGCTCTACCGGAGCATGCGGCGCCAGTTCCGGCGGATCGGTGACCTGCCCAGCGACGAGGAGACCTACGGCCGGGCGCCCGGTCCGAACGTCGGTCAGATCCCCAGCGCCGAGACCGAGGCGCAGGAGCAGGCGCGCGAGCGGGTCCGGACCAACGCTGCGAGCGGCGCGGCGGTCGAGTCGGGGAGTAGCGAGACCGCCTCCGACACCCGCCGGCCAGGCTGAACGCCGCCTCCTCGCGGCGCCGGATCGGCAAGAAAAGTCTGAGAGACGTGTTGTCCCGACCCCGAGTCGTCCCCTCATCGTCCAGACTGTTCGCAACGGCCCGCTTTCGGGGGGAGGACGGGCCGCCGCGGCACCCAGCCTTCGGGTTCGGGTGCCGCCTGCCCCTCCCGAACCGGTCTCCCGGTTCACGGTGACGGGGCATGACGCGGAGGCCGAGACCTCCGCCGCGATCTCTGCCGAGACCTCTGCCGATCCGAGGCCGGGGACGCGCGCCGCCCGACCGGCCGCCCCGGACCCCGCACTCACGCTGACCGCCGGCGCCCTGCTGATGCTGGCCACCGGTGCGGTCGACGCCTACGTGTTCCTGCAGCACGGGCACGTGTTCGCCGAGGCGATGACCGGCAACCTGGTGCTGATCGCGATCGGCGCGGTCGCCCCGGAGGTGATCGCGTTCTGGCTGCCGCTGGTCACCTACCTGGCCTTCGCCGCCGGGGTGGCGGCCGCCTGGGTCCTGAGCCGGTCGGCGACCGAGGTCACCCGCACTCGCCGCGAGCGCACGCTCCAGCTGCTCACCCTGCTGCTCCAGGTCGCGGTGCTCACCGCCGTCGGCTTCCTGCCGCCGACCTTCCCGCAGCCGGCGGTCACCTGCACGGTCGCCTTCGTCTCCGGGATGCAGATCGCCGGCTTCCGGCAGGTCGGTGACTCGGCGTTCACCACCACAGTGATGACCAGCAACTCGGTGCGGATGATCAACGCCACGCTCGCCGCGCTGACCGGCCGGGAAGCCGGCCGCTGGCGGGTGCCGCGGAGCCTGCTGGTGCCGTTCGCCGGGTTCGTGGCCGGGGTGTTCGTCGGTGCCTTCTCCAGTGCGGGTCTCGGCGACCGCGCTGCCTGGGTCTGCGCCGCGCTGATGCTGCTGGTGCTGCTGGTCCACCACCGGCCGCGCCGGGTCCGTTCAGCTGTCCCCGCCGGCTGAACCCGCCGCCCGGCGCGCCGTGCGCCGACACGTACGGTGAGGTGTGGCGAACCGACTGAGCGGCGCGACCAGCCCGTACCTGCTCCAGCACGCCGACAACCCGGTCGACTGGTGGCCGTGGAGCGACGAGGCGCTGGCCGAGGCCCGGCGCCGCGACGTCCCGGTGCTGCTGAGCGTCGGGTACGCGGCTTGCCACTGGTGCCACGTGATGGCGCACGAGTCGTTCGAGGACGCGGAGACCGCGGCGCTGATCAACGAGCACTTCGTCGCCGTCAAGGTCGACCGCGAGGAGCGGCCGGACATCGACGCCGTCTACATGCAGGCCGTCCAGGCGATGACCGGCCAGGGCGGCTGGCCGATGACCGCCTTCCTGACCCCGGACGGCGCTCCGTTCTACTGCGGCACCTACTTCCCGCCGGTGCCCGCGCACGGCATGCCGGCCTTCCGCCAGGTGCTGGGTGCGGTCGCGGAGGCCTGGGAGCAGCGCCGCGACGAGGTGAGCGAGGGGGCCCGGCAGATCGTCGCCGACCTGGCCCGGCTGGCGGGCGGCCCGCTCGGACCCTCGAGCGGCGACGACCGGCTCGACGACGCCGACGTCGAGCAGGCGGTCACCCTGCTGCACGGCGACTTCGACACCGACCACCCCGGGTTCGGCCGGGCGCCCAAGTTCCCGCCGTCCCTGGTGATCGAGGCGCTGCTCCGCGAGGGCGGCGAGCCGGCGGTGACCATGGCCACCCGGACGCTGCGGGCGATGGCCGACGGCGGCATCCACGACCAGCTCGGCGGCGGTTTCGCCCGCTACAGCGTCGACGCCGCCTGGACCGTGCCGCACTTCGAGAAGATGCTCTACGACAACGCGCTGCTGCTCGGCTGCTACACCCACGCCTGGCGGCGCGACCCCGACGGACCCGACGCGGCCCAGTTCGCTGAGGTGGCCGCGGGGATCGTGGGCTTCCTGCTCCGCGAGCTGCGCACGCCGGAGGGCGGGTTCGCGGCCAGCCTGGACGCCGACTCGCCCGGCCCCGACGGCCGTCCGGTGGAGGGCGCCTTCTACGTCTGGACGCCCGCGCAGCTGGCCGCGGTGCTCGGCGACGAGCTCGGTGCCCGGGCGGCGGCCGAGCTCGGGGTGAGCGACGTCGGCAGCTTCGAGCGCGGCACCTCGACCCTGACCCGGCGTGACGCCCGCACCCTCACCGACGACGGCCGCTGGCCCGTGGTGCGCGAGCGGTTGTGGGCGGCGCGAGAGGAACGCGCCCGGCCGGCCCGCGATGACAAGGTGGTCGCCGCCTGGAACGGCTGGACGGTCAGCGCACTGGTCGAGGCGGCCGGGGTGTTCGAGCGTCCGGACTGGCTCGACGCGGCCCGCACCGCGGCGGAGCTGGTCTGGCGGCTGCACTGGGACGCCGGCGCCGCCGGGGGAGCGGGACGGCTCCGCCGGACCTCGCGGGACGGCGTGGCCGGGAGTGCTGCCGGGCTGCTCGAGGACTACGCGGCGCTGACCGAGGCCTGCGTTCGGCTGGCCGAGGTGCTCGGGCCCGACCCCTGGCTCGGGCGCGCCGAGGCGTTGGCCGCGGTGGTGCTGACCGCGTTCGGGACGGGACCCGACGGCGCCGAGGGTGCGGCGGACGGCGGCTTCTACGACACCGCCGCCGACGCCGAGACGCTGGTCACCCGGCCCCGCGACCCCACCGACAACGCGACCCCGAGCGGGACGAGCGCGGCGGTGCTGGCCCTGCAGCGGCTCTCGGACCTCACCGGCGAGCTGCGCTGGCAGCGGCGGGCCGAGCGTGCGCTCGACTCCGCCGCGGTGCTGGTCCGGCGGGCACCCCGGTTCGCCGGCTGGCTGCTGGCCGCCACGGTCACCCGGCTCCGGCAGTCCGCGGTTCAGGTCGCGATCGCCGGCGACCCGGACGACCCCGCCACCGCCGCGCTGGCCACGCTGGCCCGCCGGGCGGCGCCCGCCGGCTCGGTCGTGGTGGTCGGCCGCCCGGACCAGTCGGGCGTCGCGCTGCTCGCCGACCGCCCGCTGCGGGACGGCCGGCCGACGGCGTACGTCTGCCGGCACTTCGTCTGCCGGCTGCCGGTCACCGAGCCCGCCGAGCTGGCCGAGCAGCTCGCCGCGCTCTGAGCGCTGCGCCCGGCGCCGGACCGCGGCTCAGGCCGAGTAGGTGAGGATCGAGATCGCCACGTAGTGGGTGACGAACGCTGCGATGGTGCAGGCGTGGAAGACCTCGTGGAAGCCGAACCAGCGCGGCGAGGGATCCGGCTTCTTGCGGGCGTAGACGACCGCGCCGACGGTATAGAGCAGCCCGCCGGCCAGGATCAGCGCGACCACCGCGGGGCCGCCGGTCCGCCAGAAGGTCGGCATCCACCACAGCGCCGTCCACCCGGTCACCAGGTAGAGCACGGTGTAGAGCCGGCGCGGGGCGCCGAGCCAGAGCAACCGGAAGGCCAGCCCGGCACCGGCCGCGCCCCAGATCAGGCTGAGCAGCAGCACCCGGTCCGAGCCGGTGAGCATCAGCAGGGCCATCGGGGTGTAGGTGGCGGCGATGAACACGAAGATGTTGGCGTGGTCCATCCGGCGGAGCACCGCCTCGCCGCGCGGACCCCAGGTGAAGCGGTGGTAGATCCCGCTGGTGCCGAAGAGCAGCAGCGAGGCGGCCAGGAACACCGCGCCGCCGAGCTTGCCGAGCCCGGTCGGAGCGAGGCAGACCAGCACGATGCCGGCGGCGACCGCGACCGGCGTGATGCCGGCGTGCAACCAGCCGCGCAGGCGGGGCTTGACCTGGCGGACGACCTGGCCCAGCGACTCCGCCGGGCTCGGTGCGGCGTCGCCCGCAGGTCGGGTGGGAACGGTCGGGGCACTGTGGGCCATGGAGCTCCTCTCCGGGTCGGAATCAACTTTACAGACCGTAGGTTACGGGAGCGTAGGTTCTGGTGACCATCGGTGGACGCTGTCGAGAGGCCGCTTCTCAGTCGACGGACGAACCGCTGCCGCTCGACGTCCGGCGACCGGTCGTCGAGGGGTTCGGAGCGGTCAGCCTGCCCGGACGGGGACGCAGACTGCGAAGCGACTGAACGGTGCTCGCGCAGTCGGCCCCCGGCGACCTACCGTGCGGCTGTGAGCGCCGCGACGTCCGGGGGCCCGGCGAAGTCGTCGGGCGGTCCGAGCACGTCCGCTCCGAAGAAGGCCTCCCGGGGGAGCTCGGCGCCGCTGCGCCGCTGGGAGCGGCTGACCACCTGGCCGTTGGTCGCCGCCACCGTCCTCTTCTTCGTCGGGTACGCCTGGCCGATCCTGCAGCCGGGGATGGCCCCGTGGCTGGTGCGGCTGTGCCACGTGGTGGTCTGGGTGACCTGGGCGCTGTTCGCGGTGGACGCGATCGGCCGCTTCGCGCTCAACCGGAACCGGCGCCGCTACATCTGGTTCCACCTGTTTGACCTGGCGATCATCGTGCTCAGCCTGTTCCGGCCGCTCAAGCTGCTCCGGCTGGCCAGCATGATC
Organism: Microlunatus kandeliicorticis; assembly: GCF_014137855.1. Taxonomy (GTDB): domain Bacteria; phylum Actinomycetota; class Actinomycetes; order Propionibacteriales; family Propionibacteriaceae; genus Microlunatus; species Microlunatus kandeliicorticis. The sequence goes on along the minus strand of NZ_JACGWT010000003.1, from coordinate 352,931 downwards.
CGGTTCCTCAACCGGCGTGCCTCGCGCGGGCTGCGCGGTCGGGTGGCGATCTATGCGGGCGCGGGCTGCGCGCTGCTGCTGTTCTGCGGCTCGTTGGCCATCCTCGACGCCGAGCGCGCGAACCCGCAGACCAACATCAAGACCTTCGGGGACGCGCTGTGGTGGGCCGTCGAGACGATGACCACCGTCGGCTACGGCGACCACTTCCCGACCACCGATACCGGCCGGGTGGTCGCGGTCGCGGTGATGATCGGCGGGATCACCCTGCTCGGTCTGATCACCGCCTCGCTGGCCGCCTGGCTGGTGCAGCAGATCGGCGAGGAGGAGCGCGACCAGGCGCAGGAGGTCGAGCAGAAGCTCGACGAGCTCACCGCCACCGTCGCCGCGCTGACCCGGGCGCTCGAGCAGGACCGGCGCGAGCGCGGGCTGCCCGCCCGGACCGCCGCGAAGACACCGGCCAAGACCCCCGCGAAGACACCGGTCCAGACACCGGTCAAGACACCGGCCAAGACACCGGCCAAGGCACCCGCCAAGTCACCGGCCCAGTCGCCGGCTCAGACGCCGGCCGCGGGAACCGTCAGGTCCGGTCGTCCGGCCTGACCGCGGACCGCTCGGGGCCCGGCCCGCGCGTGCGCGCCGACGGCGGTCGGCGGGCACACCGCCGGGGGCTACCCTCACGCCATGGCCAGGCTCGATCGGGTGCGCGAACTCGTGGACCGCTTGCACCCGTCCGGCCTGCTCTACTCCACCTACGAGCACCGGCTGATCGCCGAGCTCGACCGGACCCGGCTGCCGCACCACGTCGCCGTGCTGGCCGACGGCAACCGGCGCTGGGCCCGGGCGAACGCTCCCGGGCAGCCGCTCGCGGTCGGCTACCAGGCCGGTGCCGCCCGGCTGCGGGAGTTCGTCGGCTGGTGCGAGGAGGTCGGCATCCCGATCGTCACCCTCTGGGTGCTCTCGACCGAGAACTTCGAACGCGACGAGAGCGAGATCGGCCCGCTGATGGAGGTCATCTCGGGTCTCGTCGGTGATCTGGCCGCGGCCCGCCGGTGGCGGATCCACCCGGTCGGCGCGCTCGATCTGCTGCCCGCCGACGCCGCCGCCGAGCTCCGCGCGGTGGCCGAGGAGACCAAGGACATCGACGGGATGCTGGTCAACGTCGCGGTGTCCTACGGCGGGCGGCACGAGCTGCGCGACGCCTTCCGCTCGCTGCTCGCCGAGCAGGCCCGCAACGGCACCTCGATCGAGCAGCTGGCCGAGACGCTCGAGGTCGAGCACATCTCCGAGCACCTCTACACCCGCGGTCAGCCCGACCCCGACCTGATCATCCGCACCTCGGGGGAGCAGCGGCTGAGCGGCTTCCTGATGTGGCAGTCGGCGCACAGCGAGTTCTATTTCCACGAGGCGCTCTGGCCCGACTTCCGCAAGATCGACTTCATCCGCGCGCTGCGGTCCTACGCCCAGCGCGAGCGCCGCTTCGGGGGCTGACCGCCGGTCCGGTGACCGGCGTGACGCGCCGATCGCCACGGATATGACGGCTGCGTGAAGGATCGGCGCGTCGTGCCGGAGCCGCCGTGCGCGGACCGTAGCGTGCGAGGCACGGGCCGTGGGGAAGCGGCCCGTCTGGGAGGCGATGCATGCACCGTCCTTCGACGGTTCATCGATCACGGGTCGGCTTCGACCCGACCGCCCGGCCGACCACCTGACCGTGGGGCCGGGCGCTGTGGATGCGTGCGGCCTCCAGAAGGGCAGCACCGTGACCACTGCTCAGCACCTCGCGCAGGCCACCGATCCCACCCCCGACGGCCGCCGCACCTACGTCATCGACACCTCGGTCCTGCTCAGCGACCCGCACGCGATGCGCCGGTTCGCCGAGCACGACATCGTCCTCCCGGTGGTGGTGATCTCCGAGCTCGAGGCCAAACGGCACCACGCCGAGCTCGGCTACTTCGCCCGCAGCGCGCTCCGTCAGCTCGACGACCTGCGGATCGCCCACGGCCGGCTCGACGCGCCGGTCCCGGTCAACGACGTCGGCGGCACCGTCCACGTCGAGCTCAACCACACCGACCCGACCCGGCTGCCCGACGGCTTCCGGCTCGGTGACAACGACAGCCGGATCCTCGCCGTGGCGCTCAACTACGCCGCCGAGGGACGGTCGGTCACCCTGGTCAGCAAGGACCTGCCGATGCGGGTCAAGGCCTCCGCGGTCGGCCTGACCGCCGAGGAGTACCGCGCCGAGCTGGCCGTCGAGTCGGGCTGGACCGGGATGGCCGAGGTCGAGGTCACCACGGGCGAGCTCGACGGGCTCTACGCCCACGGCAGCGCCGACCTCGAGGTGACCCGCGGGCTGCCCTGCCACACCGGTGTCCGGCTGGTCGCGCCCACCGGGACCGCGCTGGCCCGGGTGATGCCGGGCAAGGAGGTGCGGCTGCTCCACGCCGACCGGGACGCCTTCGGCATCCACGGTCGCTCGGCCGAGCAGCGCGTCGCCCTCGACCTGCTGCTCGACCCGTCGGTCGGGATCGTCTCGCTCGGCGGCCGCGCCGGCACCGGCAAGTCGGCGCTCGCGCTCTGCGCCGGGCTCGAGGCCGTGCTCGAACGCCGGCAGCACTCCAAGGTGGTCGTCTTCCGTCCGCTCTACGCGGTCGGCGGTCAGGAACTCGGCTACCTGCCCGGCAACGAGGGCGAGAAGATGGCCCCCTGGGCCCAGGCGGTGTTCGACACCCTCGGCGCGGTCACCTCGAAGGTGGTGATCGAGGAGATCCTCGAGCGCGGGCTGCTCGAGGTGCTGCCGCTGACCCACATCCGGGGACGCTCGCTGCACGACGCGTTCGTGATCGTCGACGAGGCCCAGAGCCTGGAGCGCAACGTGCTGCTCACCGTGCTCAGCCGGATCGGTCAGGACAGCCGGGTGGTGCTCACCCACGACGTCGCCCAGCGGGACAACCTGCGGGTCGGACGGCACGACGGCGTGGTCGCTGTGGTGGAGAAGCTGAAGGGTCACCCGCTCTTCGCGCACGTCACCCTGACCCGCTCGGAGCGGTCGCCGATTGCGGCGCTCGTCACAGAGATGCTCGAAGACGTGCCACTCTGATCGATTTCTGTCGCATTCGTCACAAAACGGCCTATTGGATCGTTAAGAAGATTTCGTTTCGGTAACGGGGCTGTGGCAGGGTGCCCCGGTGCGTCGAATCCTCAAACACGCCCTGATCGGTACGAGCCTGTCCGCGGTGACCGCCACCGCGGTGATCGGGACCGTCCTGAGCGGGTCCTCGGCGAACGCCACGCCGCCGGTCGCGCCGCCGCCCGGCGCTACCGCGCCGATCGGCGACGCGGCGTCGCGGATCGGTGACACCTCGCGTGACGCCACCCGTCTCGCGCTCTCGGTCGACCCGCAGGCGGCGGCCGCGGACGACAAGCAGGTCTACGCCAGCGCGCGCCAGCAGCAGGTGGTCGACCAGCTCGCCGCGGCCAAGAAGAAGGCGGCCGAGGCGGCGGCCAAGAAGAAGGCCGCCGAGGCCAAGGCCAAGGCGGCGGCTGCACGCCGGGCCGCGCTGATCAAGCAGCAGGGCTACCTGCCCGGCACCACCGACCCGCGCTCGATCGCCCGTCAGATCATGCAGAACAAGTACGGCTGGGGGTCGGACCAGTTCGCCTGCTTCAACAACATCATCATGCGCGAGAGCATGTGGGACGTGAACGCCACCAACGCGGCGTCCGGCGCCTACGGCATCCCGCAGGCACTGCCCGGGTCGAAGATGGCCTCGGCCGGCCCCGACTGGCAGACCAACCCCGCGACCCAGATCACCTGGGGCCTGTCCTACCTCAAGGACCGCTACGGCACCCCCTGCGGTGGGTGGGCGTTCAAGAGCGCCAACGGCTGGTACTAACCGGCTGAGCCCGTGCGCTGAGCCCGTGCGCTGAGCCTGTCGAAGCGCGCTTGGCCTGTCGAAGCGCGCTGGGCTCGGTGGGTGCGCTCCGCGCGGGGGTGGGGATAGGGTGTCCCGCCCGCCTCGCGGGGCGCCTTGCGTCCGCAGTTCCGTCGGGTCTGCATCGCGCCCCGCTCAGACGCCCGACCACACCCGGCCACCCTGTCCCCACCCCCGCGCTCGGACGGGCGGCCGCCGGCGTCTGGGTGGAGTCGGCCGAGCACCGCACTCCGTGCGGGCTGCCGCTCCGGGGCGGGAGTCCTTCGACCCTCACTGCGCCCGGCGCGTCATCGCGAGGACGTCGAGCGCGGCGTCCAGCTGCTCCTCGGTCAGCTTGTCGCCGACGAAACCCCGCTCGACCACGACCTCGCGGATCGTCTTGCCCTCCTTGAGTGCCTGCTTGGCCACCGCGGCGGCGTCCTCGTAGCCGATGTAGCGGTTGAGCGGGGTGACGATCGACGGCGAGGACTCGGCCAGGGTGCGGCAGTGCTCGACGTTGGCGGTGATCCCGGCGACGCAACGATCGGCGAGCAGCCGGCTGACGTTGGCGATCAGGCGGATCGACTCGAGCAGGTTGCGGGCCATCACCGGGAGCATGACGTTGAGCTCGAAGGCGCCACCGGCACCGGCGAAGGCGAGGGCGGCGTCGTTGCCGATCACCTGCGCGCAGACCATCGTGGTCGCCTCGCAGAGCACCGGGTTGACCTTGCCCGGCATGATCGAGCTGCCCGGCTGCAGGTCCGGCAGGGCGATCTCGCCGAGCCCGGCGCGCGGCCCGGAGCCCATCCAGCGCAGGTCGTTGGCGATCTTGTTCAGGCTGACCGCGATGGTCCGCAGCGCGCCGGAGGCCTCGACCAGACCGTCCCGCGCGCCCTGGGCCTCGAAGTGGTCCTTCGCCTCGGTCAGCGGCAGCCCGGTGTCCTCGGCGATGATCGCGATCACCGCGGCGGCGAAGCCTGCGGGCATGTTGATCCCGGTGCCCACCGCGGTGCCGCCGAGCGGCAGCTCGCTGACCCGCGGCAGGGTGGCCTGGACGCGCTGGATGCCGTAGCCGATCTGGGTGGCGTAGCCGCCGAACTCCTGGCCGAGGGTGACCGGGGTGGCGTCCATCAGGTGGGTCCGTCCGCTCTTGACCACGTCGGCGAACTCGTCGGCCTTGGCGGCCAGGGTCTGCTCGAGGTGGGCCAGTGCCGGGACGAGGGTGTTGACCAGGCTGTCGGTGGCCGCGATGTGGATCGCGCTCGGGAACACGTCGTTGCTCGACTGCGAGGCGTTGACGTGGTCGTTCGGGTGCACCGGGGCGCCGAGCAGCTCGGTGGCCAGGGTGGAGATCACCTCGTTGGTGTTCATGTTGCTCGACGTGCCCGACCCGGTCTGGAAGACGTCGATCGGGAACTCGCCGTCGTGCTCGCCGGACGCCACCCGGGCGGCAGCGGTGGCGATCGCCTCGGCCATCTCCGGGCTGACCACCCCGAGGTCGGCGTTCACCCGCGCGGCCGCTCCCTTGATCCGGCCGAGCGCGGCGATCAGCGCCGGGTCGATCGGCACTCCGGAGATCGGGAAGTTCTCCACCGCCCGCTGGGTCTGTGCCTTGTACAGCGCCGCGGCCGGCACCCGCACCTCGCCCATCGTGTCGTGCTCGATCCGGAAGTCGCCCTCGGCGGTGTGGTCGCTCATGGGCGCCATTCTCGCCGTTCCCGGCCCTCGCAGGTGCCCGGGTCCCGGACCCGGCCGCCTCTACTGTGACCCCGTGCAGGGGTCACGCCGGATGACGGGCCGGGCGACGGGCGGTTCGGCGAACCGGTCCGTGGCCGCCGCGCTGCGTGGTCCGACGGGCCGGGCGGCGCTCGTCGCCGCGGCCGTGGTGATCGTCCTCGGGCTGGTCGCTGCGTTCGGCGGCTTCCGCACCGCCCCGCCGGTCGGTGCCGCCCGCTGGGCGCCGGGGGCCACCGTCGAGCTCGCCCGCTGGCAGGTGGTGGTCGACCGGGTCGAGCTGTCCGACACCGACGCCTACGGGTCCCCGGGGCCGACCACCCTGCGGCTGCATCTCCGGCTCACCTGGACCGGTGACCGTTCCACCTACGGCCCCACCACCGGACTGGTGACCCTGCTGGTCCCCGGGGGTCCGGCGCCGGACCCGCAACCGACCACCGTGCCCACCGCCGGCTACCAGGGTGGCTTCGACCCGGACGTCCCGCGGCCGCTGGTCCTCGACTACGCCTGGCCCGCGCCGACGGCTCGCGGTGGGAAGAGCGTCCAACCGCCGGCACCTCGGGTGCCGGCCGTGGTGCAGGTGGTGCTCCGCGACGAGTACTCCCGCCCGACCTACCTCGACGACGACAACTGGAGCCTGACCGGGCCGGTCGGCCACGTCAGCGCCCCGGTCCGGGACGTCCGCCGGTGACCGGCGCGCGCACCCGGGCCCGCTCGGGCTGGGTGGCCCTGGTGGTCTGCGTGCTGCTCGCGCTGGTGCTGACCGCGGTCACCCCGGACCCGGCCACGAACGTCCGGCGCGACTGGGTCGACGGCCGGGTCGGGCAGTCCGTGGTCGAGCCGGACCTGACCACCACGGTCCAGCAGGTGCGGCTGGCCCGCTCGGCGTCGCGCTCGTACGGCGACCCGTTCGTCAGCCGGCAACGGCTGGTGCTGGTCCGGCTCGCCGTCGACGTCCGGCACCGGCAGCGGCTCTTCAGCCGGGTCACCCTGCTCACCACGACCGGGCTGTCCTACGAGCCCCGCGACGAGTTCGTCTCGCAGGGCTTGTCGACCACCCAGGCCGGCTTCACCCGCACCGCGACCATGGTCTTCGAGGTGCCGCCCGAGCACGTCCCCGGGTCCCGGCTGGTGATCGACGCCGACGGTGGTGCCTTCGACTTCTACACCCGGGCGACGCGGGTCGACCTGGGTCTGACGGCGGCCACCGCGATCGACCCGGGAGCGGTCCGGGTGCCCGATTCCACCGTCCGGGTGACCGGATGAGTACGCGTCCCGGGCCGGGCCGGGCGCCGCGGTTCGCCGCCGTCGCCGGTGCGATCGCCCTGCTCGTCGCGCTGGCCACCGGGGCTCACGCCTACCTGGCCCTCGAGCCGCTCGGGCCCGACGCCACCGCGGGCCCGGGACGCACGGTCACGGTGGCGGGCGTCGACTACCGGCTCGACCGGTTCGCGGTCGGCACGCGGTTCGCGCCGGACGAGGCCGGAGACGATCCGGTCCGCGCCCCCGCCGGGACCGAGATCGTGTTCGTCACCTTCACCCGGACGGTCCACGACCGCCGGTCACCGCTCGACGAGCAGTTCTGCGACGTCAGCCTCCGAGCCGGCGATGACGTCTGGCAGACCGACGACACCGTCACCTACCGCATCGCCCGGCCCCGACGGCTCACCTGCAGCGCCACCGACGACGCGCCCCTCGCCTACGACCAGCCGGCCCGGATCGGCGTGGCCTTCCTGGTCCCCGCCGGTAAGGCCGACCGGGCCGTGCTGCGGATCGAGGTCGACGGCGGTGACCACGGGGTCGAGCTCCACCGCTGAGCCGGCACCGATCGGGTCGTGGGGCGCTCAGGGGTGGCTGACGGCCGGTGCCGGTCCGGGCGCCGCCGGCGCCGGCGCCGGTGTGGTCGTGGGGTCGCCGTCCTCGCCGGGTCCGCGGGTGGCCACCACCACCGCCCGGTCGAAGCCGGCGCCGTACAGCGTCACCGAGACCACGGTGACCGGCAGGCTGACCAGCAGCTGCTCGAGCGGGTCGAGCAGCAGCCCGACCGCCTGGTCGGTCGGGCCCACCAGGACCGTGAGCCCGATGGCCAACAGGTTCGCGACCGAGGCGAGCAGGGTGGCGAGCACCAGGTAGACGCCGACCAGCCGGGGTCCGGCGGCCAGCACCAGCCGGAACGCCTGGGCGACCGGCAGGTACTTGGTCCGCAGGTCGGAGGTCGCGGTGCGGGCGACCCAGGCCAACGGGTCCCGCGGCGCCGACCCGGCCGCCGTCAACCGGCGGACCCGGGCCTCGAGCCGGGTGCCGGCCACGACCTCGTCGGCGCGGATGTCGCGCCAGCCGAAGACGGTCGCGGTGAGCGCGAGCCACATCAGCGGGAGCAGCAGCACCGTGCCCACCGCGCCCGGGGCGACCCGGACCAGGGTGTCGAGGAGCTGGCTGAGCGTGGGGCCGAACGGCAGCCGCCAGTCGGGCACGAGGTCGAGCAGCGTCTGCCAGGCGGTGAGCAGTTCGAGGGTCACCACCCTCGTCTGCAGCCAGCCGCGGACGGCCTTGGCCGCGATGACCACCAGCACGAACACGCCGAAGGTCCAGACACCCTCGGCGAGCACCGCGACGGCGTCGAGCGGTCGGCCCGGCCGCCGCCGCCGCAGCTGCTCGGCCAGGGTCCGGACCAGCCAGCCGGCGACCGCCGTCGCGAGGTAGAACCGCCACCGGGCCGGATCCAGGCTTATCGACCAGCGGGTGACGTCACCGAGCCCGAGCACGGTGTAGTTGGCCACGAACAGGTCACGCACCTCGTCCTCGACGAAACCCCAGACCGCGTAGACGGCCAGGAACGGGCCGATCGCCAGGGCCGCGGTCTGCCACGGTCCGTGACGTTCGAACACCGAGGCGGGGATCCGGAGCCCGGTCGGGGGGTCGGCGCCGTCGACCGGCTCGCGTGCCGGGCGGAGCGCGGCGAAGCCGAGGGCCGGCTCGAGGGCCTGGATCATCAGCACCAGCGAGAGCAGTCGGGCCACCACGCCCACCACGAAGACGAGGTTGGCCAGTACGGCGTGGTCGACGCCGAGCAGCGCGGACAGGAACAGGCAGCCCTGGTGGACGGCCCAGCCCAGGCAGTACCAGCCGATCAGCAACCCCCACCGGGCCCGGAGCAGGCGGACGACGTCGGCGAGCAGGCCCCGCGCCGTCCTCAGCGTCTGCACCCGCACACGGTAGGTCAGCGCGGTCGCACCGGCGTCACGTTCGCGGACGGGTCGAGCGGCGGGCCGGTTCGGAGCGCCGTGTCAGGATGGCCGGGTGGCGCGCGCAGGCCGGCAGGCGACCCCTCGGGACATGGTGATCTCGCTCGCCGTGCTGCTGATCCCGATCGTCGCCATCACCCTCTTCTTCACCCAACGGGTGCCGGGACCGCCGGTGCAGGTGGTCGACTGGAAGCCGGTGCTGGCCCAGGCCCGCGAGCAGGCGAACTTCCCGATCTGGGCCCCGACCGAGCTGCCGAACGGTTGGCGGCCCACGCAGGTCTCCTGGGTGCAGCGGGGCAATCCGGACCTGACCGGCAACCCGGTGCCCGCCGACCGCTGGCAGTTCGGCACGCTCAACGCGCAGGACGTCTACCTCGGGATCGACGAGCAGGCCGGGGGAGGCGCGGACTTCGTGGCCACGGCCAGCCGCAACGGGGTGGCCGACGGGCAGAGCGTCATCGGCGCGAACACCTGGCAGCGGCTGGTGACCAACGACCGGCAGCAGACCCGCTCGTTGGTGCTGACCACCAAGCAGGCCACCACGGTGGTCAGCGGTGACGTGCCCTACGACCAGCTCGAGGCGTTCGTCCGGACGCTCACAGCGTCCTGAGCCGCTCCCCGCGCTGCTCGGCGGCGCGCAGCTCGTCGGCGATCCGGCGGCGGTCGACGTCGGCTCCCAGGTCGGCGTGCGGGTGGTGGCGGTAGCGGCGGTCGCTCAGCTCCAGCGCCAGCCAGAGCATCCCGGCCAGCGCGAGCACGATCAGAACGGTCATGGCAGATAGTCTTCGGCCAATGAGATCCTGCCACCAGTGGCAAGGATGACTGGTTGCGAAGCTTTCCTGCCACTAGGCTGGACGGGTGAGTCTCCGAGTCGTGAGCGTGGTGCTGGTCGAGCCGGTCGCCGTCTTCGAGTTCAGCGTCGCCGTCGAGGTCTTCGGGATCACCCGCCCCGAGGACGGCATCCCCGATCTCGACTTCCGGGTCTGCGCACTCGACCCGAGCCGTCCGCTCCAGGCCAAGTCGCTGGCGCCGTTCGCCATCCAGGCCAGCCACGGTCTCGACGGCGTGGCGGGGTCGGACCTGGTGATCGTGGCCGCCACGCCGATCCGCTCGGACGACGACTACCCGGGCGAGGTGCTCGACGCGCTGCGGTCGGCCCATGCCGCGGGCGCGACCATCCTCTCGCTGTGCTCGGGCTCGTTCGTGCTCGGCGCGGCCGGCCTGCTCGACGGCCGGCGGTGCACCACGCACTGGATGTACGTCGACGCGATGCGCCGGCGTTTCCCCGAGGTCGAGGTGGACGGCGACGTGCTCTTCGTCGACGACGGCGACATCGTCACCAGCGCGGGGACCGCGGCCGGGATCGACGCCGCGCTGCACCTGGTCCGGCGCGAGCTCGGCTCGGAGATCGCGGTGCGGATCGCCCGGCGGATGGTGGTGCCGCCGCAGCGGGACGGCGGTCAGGCGCAGTTCGTCCCGACGCCGCTGCCCGAGTGCCGGGCGGACAGTCTGGCCGACCTGTTGACCTGGCTGGTCGACCACCTGGCCGAGGAGCACACCGCGGCCAGCCTCGCCCGCCGGGCGATGATGAGCGAGCGGACCTTCGCCCGCCGGTTCGCCGCCGAGACCGGGACGACTCCGCACAAGTGGCTGACCCAGCAGCGGGTGCTCCAGGCCCGCCGGCTGCTCGAGGAGACCGACCTCGGGATCGAGCAGGTGGCCGACACCGTCGGGTTCAACTCCGCGGTCGTCCTCCGCGACCACTTCCGTCGTCAGGTCGGGGTCGCCCCGGTCGACTACCGCCGCCGTTTCGCCGTCCGGTCCGCCTGACGGGTGCTCGGCCCTGTCGCAGTGTTCGGTGACGTGCGCCGAGCCCGTCGAAGTGTGGGGCGGGACGTGCGCTGAGCCCGTCGAAGCGCCGCAGGACGTGCGCTGAGCGTGTCGAAGTGGAACCGTCCGCTGAGCCTGTCGAAGCGCTGAGTGGCACTGCAGAACGTGCGCTGAGCCTGTCGAAGCGCTGGGGGGCGTGCGCTGAGCCTGCCGAAGCGCCGGGTGGACCAGGCTCAGCTCCCGCGCTTCTCGCCCGCGGCCTCGACCTTGGCCCGCGCACCGTCGAGCCACTGCTGGCACAGGGTGGCCAGTCTTTCGCCGCGCTCCCAGAGGGCGAGCGACTCGGCCAGCGGCGCACCGCCCGACTCGAGCTGCTGGACCACCCGGAGCAGCTCCTCGCGCGCCTGCTCGTAGCTCAGTCCGGCGAGCTCGTCGTCGGCCCCAGCGGCGTCGTCGTTCTCGGCGGTGGTGTCCGCGGTCTTCTTGGTCGCCATCGGTCCTCACGTCTCTCGGGAACGGACGGTCAGCTCGAGCCGTCCTCGGGCCAGGTGGGCGGTCAGCCGGTCATCGAGCTCGACCTGCTCGGCACTGGAGATCCCGGTGCCGGCCGCGTCGGTCAGGATCACGTAGCCGCGCTCGAGGGTGGCCTTGGGCGACAGCGCGCGGACCCGGGCGATGGTGTGCTCGACGGTCGAGGACTCCTGCCGGATCCGGTGGTCGATCGCCCGGCTGGCGCGGTGCCGGAGCGCGTCGACCTGCTCGTGCCACAGGTCGATGCCGGCCAGCGGCGCCGACAGCACCGGCCGCGAGCGCAGGGTGCGCAGGTCGTCCTCGGCGCGCGACAGCCGGCGTTCGATCGCCTGGCGGAGCCGTCCGGACGCCTCGTCCACCCGGCGCCGCTCCTCGGTCAGGTCGGGGACGATCCGTCGCGCCGCGTCGGTGGGCGTCGAGGCGCGGACGTCGGCCACCAGGTCGAGGATCGGGGTGTCGGACTCGTGCCCGATCGCGCTGACCACCGGCGTCCGGCAGGCGGCGACGGCGCGGATCAGTCCCTCGTCGGAGAACGGCAGCAGATCCTCGAGCGACCCGCCGCCCCGGGCGATGACGATGACGTCGATCTCGGCGGCGGCGTCCAGTCGGCCGAGCGCGGTGATGATCTCCTCGGCCGCCTGCGGGCCCTGCACCAGGGTGTTCTGGGCGACGATGGTCACCGCGGGCCAGCGGCGTCGGGCGTTCTCGATCACGTCCCGCTCAGCCGCGCTGGCCGCCCCGGTGATCAGACCGACGGCCCGGGGCAGGAACGGCAGCGGCTTCTTCCGCACCCGGTCGAACAGGCCCTCGGCCTGGAGCAGCCGCTTGGTCTGCTCGAGCCGGGCCAGCAGCCGGCCCTCGCCGACCGGGCGGATCTCGTCGCAGAAGAAGGAGAACCGTCCGCTCGGGGCGTAGTAGGACGGCTTGAGCCGGACCGCCACGGTGGCACCCTCGGTCAGCGGACCGGCCAGGTCGAGGGTGGCGGGGGAGACCGCGACGCTGGCCGAGACCTCGGCGAGCTTGTCGCGCAGGGTGAGGAAGACCGTCCGGGCGCCGGAGCGGCGGTTGATCTCGATCAGCTGGCCCTCGACCCAGACCCAGCCGAGCCGCTCGATCCAGAGCTTGACGTTGTGCGCCACCACCCGCAGCGGCTGCGGGCTCTCCGGCGACGACTCCAACGGCATGACGACGAGGGTAGGGGTGGGCGCCGACAGCCCTGGGCGTGCGTCCACCGCCGGTCGTTCGCGCGGGTCGTCCGCGCGGCGGGTCTGGCTCGCCGGGCCTCCTAGACTCGGGACCATGACGACCGACGCCACGACGCCGGACCCGGGTGCCGCGCCCGCTCCCGACCCCACCGCCGCGAAGCGGGTGCTGGTGGCTGCGCCGCGCGGCTACTGCGCCGGCGTGGACCGCGCCGTGGTCACGGTCGAGCGGGCGCTGGAGACCTACGGGGCGCCGATCTACGTCCGCAAGCAGATCGTCCACAACCGGCACGTGGTGGAGACCCTCGAGCAGCGCGGCGCGATCTTCGTCGACGAGCTCGATCAGGTGCCCGCGGGTGCCACGGTGGTGTTCTCGGCCCACGGCGTCGCACCGAGCGTGCACGCCGAGGCCAAGGAGCGGACGCTCAAGACCATCGACGCGACCTGCCCGCTGGTCACCAAGGTGCACCACGAGGCGCGCCGGTTCGCCCGAGAGGGCCTCGAGATCGTGCTGATCGGCCACGGTGGTCACGAGGAGGTCGAGGGGACCACCGGGGAGGCGCCCGAGCACATCACCCTGGTGCAGAACCCGGGCGAGGTCGACGGCCTCGAGGTGAAGGACCCGAGCCGGGTGGCCTGGCTGAGCCAGACCACGCTGAGCGTCGACGAGACCATGGAGACGGTCGGCAAGCTCCGACAGAAGTTCCCTCAGCTGATCGACCCGCCGAGCGACGACATCTGTTACGCGACCCAGAACCGGCAGTTGGCGATCAAGCAGATCGCCGGCCACTCCGACCTGGTGATCGTGGTCGGCTCGGCGAACTCGTCGAACTCGGTCCGGCTGGTCGAGGTCGCGCTCGAGGCCGGGGCCAAGGCCGCCTACCGCGTGGACAATGCCGGCGAGATCGACGACGCCTGGCTCGACGGCGTCAGCACCGTCGGCGTGACCAGCGGCGCGTCGGTCCCCGACGACCTGGTGCAGGGCGTCCTCGACCACCTGCGGAGCCACGGGTTCCCGCAGGCCACCGAGGAGCGGCTGACGGAGGAGTCGCTGACCTTCGCGCTGCCGCCCGAGCTGCGCCGCGACCTCCGCAAGGGCGCCATCAACGACTGAGGACGTCTCGAGCCACGGCGCTCTGAACCTCGGGCACGGGGCGTTGAGCGGCGCTTCGACAGGCTCAGCGCACGTCTCGGGCCGCTCGCTGATCGCGGTGCCCTGAGTCTGTCGAAGGGTGGTAAGCAAGCGCTTCGACAAGCTCAGCGCACCTCTCGGGCCGCTCGCCGATCACGGTGCCCTGAGCTTGCCCCCTTGAGGCGCTCTGAGCCTGTCGAAGAGCGTCTTGGGGCGCTTCGACAACAGGCTCAGCGCACGTCTCGGGCACAGCGCGCGTCACAGTTCGGCGCTGTCCTGACTCGGCGCGCAGTGAAGCCGTTCAGCGCGCGCTGCGGCGTCCGTCGGTGTCGACGGCGGGCGCGGTCTCGTCGATCAGCTCGAGCAGATCGGGTTCGCCGCGGACCAGTTCGTCGGCCTCCGGGATGTCGCTGGTCTCACGCCGCCGGCGCGGCCGGCGCCCGACCAACGGCTCGACCCGGGTGGCGTCCTCGACCAGCTCGGCGGCCTGGATCTGCCGGACCGGGTCGTCGACGGTGGACAGCTCGGCCAGCTCCTTCTCGCTCACCTTGAGGTCGCGGAACCGTCGCGCCTGGACCAGCACCGTCCCCTCGACGGTCGCGACGGTCTCGTTGTAGGCGTTGACCGTCCCGCGGAGCATCCGGCCGAGCTTGTCGAACCGGTTGCCCATCCGGCCGAGCCGCTCGTGCAGCTCGCGTCCGAGCTTGAACACCTCCGCGGCGCTCTCGGCCAGCGCGGCCTGCTTCCAGCCGTAGGCGATGGCCCGCAGCATCCCGATCAGCGTGGTCGGGGTGGCCAGCACCACGTCGCGGGCCGCGGCGTAGTCGTAGAGGTCGGGCACCTGGTCGAGCGCGGCGGCGAAGAAGGTCTCGTTGGGCAGGAAGAGCACCACGAACTCGGGCGTCTCGGCCGCCTTCCAGTACTGCTTGGCCGAGAGCTGGTCGACGTGGGTGCGGACGTTCCGGCCGAACCGCTCGAGGTGGGCGGCGCGGGCCTGCTCGTCCTCGGTCTCGGCGGCGTCGAGGAAGGCGCTCAGCGGCACCTTCGAGTCGACGAAGATGTGCTTGCCCTCGGCCAGATTGACCCGCATGTCGGGCCGCAGCGTCCGCTCGTCGGTCCGGGTGGTGGCCTGCAGGTCGAAGTCGCAGCGTTCGAGCATCCCGGCCATCTCGGCCACTCGCTTGAGCTGGGTCTCGCCCCACGACCCGCGGATCTGCGGCTTGCGCAGCGCGGTGACCAGCGCGGCGGTCTCCCGACGCAGCGTCTCGCCGGTGTCGCGGACCGCGCGGACGTGGGCCCGGAGATCGGTGGTCATCGCCACCCGCTCCTTCTCCACCCCGGTCAGTCGCTCGTTGAAGGCGTCCAGGCTCTGGCGGACCGGCGCCATCAGCTGCTCGGTCGCCTTGAACCGGACCTCGGCCGCGGCGTCGAACTGGCGGTTCTGCCGCTCGATGGTCTCGGCCGAGAGCACCTTGAACTGGTTGAGCATCGCCTCCCGGTCGGCGGCGATCTCCTCGGCCCGGCGGATCGCGGCGTCGCGCTCGGCGCCAGCCTTGGCCAGCTGAGCGCGGACGGCGGCCACCGCCGCATCGCCGTCGGCGGCCTGGGCCCGAGCGTCCGCAGTCTCCGCACGCGCCTCGGCGACGTCGGCCCGGGCCCGTTCGGCCTCGGCCCGCACCTGCGCGGTCAGCGTCTGGGCCTGGGCCAGCTCGGAACGCACCCGGGCCAGCTCGCCCTGCTCCTGGGCCGCCCCCACCTGGAGCCGGGCGCGGTGGAGCAGCACGCCGACCACGCCACCGGCGGCCAGGCCGATGACGAGCCCGGCGAGCAGGGCGACGACCACGGATGCGTCCATGCCCGTCATCGTGACCGGTGGCACCGACAATTCCGCCGAGGACACCCCGCGAACCCCGCGACAGCGGCTGTCGGTGCGCTGCGCTTCACTGTCGGCATGGCTTCCGGACCGGAACTCACCGCCGCGCGGGCGCACGCCGAGGACCTGATCGACTACGTGGCCGCCTCGCCGACGCCGTATCACGCGGTCGCCGAAGCGGCGCGGCGGCTGACCGCCGCCGGCTTCACCGAGCAGCAGGAGTCCGCGCCCTGGGCACCGGGCCCGGGCGGCCGCTTCGTGGTGCGCGACGGCTCGCTGGTCGCCTGGCGGGTGCCCGACGGTGCAGGCGCCGACACCGCCTACCGAATCGTCGGCGCGCACACCGACTCTCCGACGTTCAAGCTGAAGCCGCGTCCCGACCTGCTCAGCGGCGGCTGGCAGCAGGTCGGCGTCGAGGTCTACGGCGGACCGCTTCTCAACTCGTGGCTCGACCGCGAGCTCGGGCTGGCCGGTCGGCTGGTCACCCGGGACGGCACCGTGCACCTGGTCCGCACCGGACCGGTGATGCGGATCCCGCAGCTCGCGGTGCACCTCGACCGCGCGGTCAACGAGGAGGGGCTCAAGCTCGACCGGCAGCAGCACACCGCCCCGGTCTGGGGGGTCGGGCTGCCCGGCCGGGGGGTGCTGGCCCACCTCGCCGAGCTGGCCGGCGTCGCCGCCGGGGACGTGGTCGGGCACGACGTCACCGCCTTCGACACCGCGCGCGGTGCCGTGTTCGGGTCGCAGCAGGAGTTCCTGGCCTGCGGCCGGCTGGACAACCTCAGCAGCGTCCACGCCGGCCTGCGGGCACTGCTCGAGGTGGGCGACGGGCAGGGCGACGTCGTGCCGGTGCTGGCCGCCTTCGACCACGAGGAGGTCGGGAGCTCCACCACCTCCGGGGCTGCCGGGCCGTTGCTCGAGAGCGTGCTGACCCGGATCGGTGTCGCGCTCGGTGCCGACGTCGACCGGCACCAGCAGGCGTTGGCCCGTTCGGTGTGCGTCTCCGCCGACGCGGGGCACGCCGTGCACCCGAACTATCCGCAGCGACACGACCCGCAGAACCGGCCGCTGCTCAACGGCGGTCCGCTGCTCAAGATCAACGCCAACCAGCGCTACGCCACCGACGCGGTCGGTGCGGCGTCCTGGCACCGCGCGTGCGCGAGCGTCGGGGTGGGGGTGCAGGAGTTCGTCTCCAACAACGCCATCCCGTGCGGGTCGACGATCGGCCCGATCACCGCGACCCGGCTGGGGATCCGGACCGTCGACGTCGGCTGCCCGCTGCTGTCGATGCACTCGGCCCGCGAGCTGGCCGGGGTGGCCGACCCGGACGCGCTGGCGCGGGGGATGGCGGCCTTCCTCGTCGGCGGCTGAGCGATTCGCCGTCGGTTCGGGCGCGCCCGTAACGTAGGACGACGTGGCTCTCACCATCGGCATCGTCGGGCTGCCCAACGCGGGCAAGTCGACCCTGTTCAACGCCCTGACCCGTAACGACGTGCTCGCGGCGAACTACCCGTTCGCCACCATCGACCCCAACGTCGGCGTGGTCGGCGTGCCCGATCCGCGGCTCGACGTGCTGTCGCGGATGTTCGACTCGGCCCGCACGGTGCCGGCCACGGTGAGCTTCGTCGACATCGCCGGCATCGTCCGCGGCGCCAGCCAGGGCGAGGGGATGGGCAACGCCTTCCTGTCCCACATCCGCGAGGCCGACGCGATCTGCCAGGTGACGCGGGCGTTCAACGACCCCGACGTCACCCACGTCGACGGGACGGTCAACCCGGCCTCCGACGTCGAGACGATCACTACTGAGCTGATCCTGGCCGACCTCCAGACCGTCGAGCGCGCGCTCCCGCGGCTGGAGAAGGAAGCCCGGATGAACAAGGACAAGCAGGCCGTGGTCGCGGCGGTCAAGCAGGCCGGCGAGGTGCTCGACACCGGCAAGGGCATCTACGCCGCCGGGCTCGACCGCGAGCCGCTGCGCGAGCTGTTCCTGCTCACCGCCAAGCCGTTCATCTACGTGGTCAACTGCGACTCCGACGAGCTGGCCGACGAGGCGATGAAGGCCCGCATGCGCGAGCTGGTGGCGCCGGCCGAGGCGATCTTCCTCGACGCCAAGATCGAGTCCGAGCTGGTCGAGATGGAGCCCGACGAGGCCAAGGAGTTCCTGGCCGAGATGGGGATCGACGAACCCGGCCTCGACGTGCTGGCCCGGGTGGGTTTCGACACCCTCGGGCTGCAGACGTATCTGACCGCCGGCCCGAAGGAGTCGCGCGCCTGGACCATCCCCAAGGGCGCCACCGCCCCGCAGGCCGCCGGGGTGATCCACACCGACTTCGAGAAGGGCTTCATCAAGGCCGAGGTCGTCGGCTTCGACGATCTCGTCACCGCGGGGTCGCTGCAGAACGCCCGCGCTCAGGGCAAGCTCCGGCTCGAGGGCAAGGACTACGTGATGGCCGACGGCGACGTGGTGGAGTTCCGCTTCAACGTCTGAGACAGCACGGCGACCGGCTCGTCCATCCGACCGGTCAGCGCGAGCCGGAGGCGACCATCCGCGCGGTCAGCGGCTCGAGGCAGCTGATCAGCTCGCCCCGTTCGGCGGGTGTGAGTGCGGCGTAGGGCGGCCAGGCCAGTTCGTCGGTGACCTGCTCGACCCGGCGTTTGATCTCGGTGCCCGCGTCGGTCAGGTAGCCGTCGGCGTCCACCAGGCCGCGGTCGCGCAGACCGTCCATCACCGAGTCGAGATACATCTTCGGCAGGTGGTGAAGTCGTCCGAACGAGGTGGCCGGGTGGATCCCGGAGGCCAGGGCCGCCAGCGCGTGGGCCTCCGCGCCACCGACGCCGTGGGTGAGCAGCGCGGCCACGTGGCCGTCGCCGCGGTGCTCGCGGAGCATCGTCGCCCCGTGCCACAGCCGGGTCGCCGGGTCCTCCGGCACCGGCAGCGACCGCCAGCCGGCGAACAGCGGCCGTCCGTTGGTCGGGGCGGCGAGGGCCGCCTTCATGATCAACGCGTTGGCCCGCGCCAGCCCGGCCGAGGCGACGAGCTCGGAACCCAGGATCCGCCGCACCGACGCCGCGCTGCCGTTCTCCCAGGCCGCGAACGAGGTCTCGGGCGGCACCGTCTCCCAGGCGCTGGGGATGTGCCGGGCGGCCTCGCCCGGCGCGAAGCTGTAGAAGGTGGCGTGCACGACCTCGGCCGGCACCCGGCCCAACGGGAAGGCGCGCCCGGCGAAGTAGCCGTCCCAGTAGGTCCGGTGCCCGAGCGCACGCAGCGCGTCGTCGGACTCGTGGGCCATGTAGGTCACCAGGCAGATCGGCTCGAGCAGGTCGAACATCCGGCGCGCGGTGGCGGGGTCGGTGGCGGTGTCGGTCACGAAACCATCCGACCTCACCGGCGGCCGGGACTCATCGGGAACCCGGCCACGACCCCACGATCGCTCTCAGAAGCGCGCCCGAACCCTTGCGCGCGCAGGATGCGGCTTCCATGATCATCCGGTGACGGGACGGCGGGGTCCGGCAGTGGTGGTCCGTGACGGTGCGGGCGGGCGGAGCATCGGCGTCGAGCCGATCACCGCACGCGAGCCCGGTCCCGGCGAGGTGCTGGTCCGCCGGTCGGTGTCCGGCGTGAGCACCGGCACCGACCGCTGGGTGATGAGCGGCCGGTTCGGCTGGGCCGAGCTGCCGCCGCCGTTCGTTCCCGGCTACCAGGCGGCCGGTCTGGTCGAGGCGGTCGGCCCGGGCGTCACCGGCCTCGAACCCGGCCAGCCGGTCTTCGTCACCCGCAGCGAGCCGTGGGCGGAGGTGGCCGCCTCCTGGGGCGGCCACGCCACGCTGGCCGTCAGCCCGGCCGACGAGGTCTACGACGCCGACGGCGTCCCGCCCGCCCGAGCCGCACTCACGATCACCGCGCAGGTGGGCTGGAACGCCGCGTCCCGGCTGACGCTGCCCGACAGGGCCCCGATGGTGGTGTTCGGGGACGGCATCATCGGCGCCTCGGGCGCGCTGGCCGCCGCCGAACGCGGGTTCGACGTCACCGTCGTCGGGCGGCACCGTGAACGGCTCGACGCGGTCGCCTCGCTGGGTTTCGCGACCCTCTTGGCTCCCGCCGACGGAACCGGGCCGGATGCCGCCGCCGATCTGCGGCAGAGCTTGACCGCCCTAGCCCCGCACGCGGTGATCGACACCGTGCAGAACCCGGCCGCCTTCGACGCCTACGCCACCGCGTTCGCCGCCGGGGTGATCGGGCAGATCGTCTACAGCGGCCACAGTCCGGACGGCGCCACCACCTGGGCCGACGCCGCCCGGCTCCAGCAGCTGGGGCTCACCGCGCACTTCGTCTCCGGGTGGACACCCGACCGGGTGCGGGCGGTGCTGAGCCGGATGCGCGCGGGTGGGATGCCCGTCGACCGGCTGGTCGGGGTCACGGCGACCACGCCCGAAGACGCGGCCGCGTTGATGACCGACGTCGCCGACGGCCGGCACCGCGCGCTCGCCGCGGTGATCGACTGGGCCGCGATGGCCGACCACACGACTGCGAGCACGGACCAGGCAGGGGAGCAGCCGTGAAGATCATGATCACCGGGGCGGCCGGCTGGCTCGGCCGTTACGTCGCCGAGCTGCTCGGCGACCGGCACGAGCTGGTGCTGCTCGACCAGGCCGACCCCGAGCAGGCCACCGTCTTCGACCCTGAGGCGCCCGGCGGACGGAGCGTCTCGCCGCTCCGGACCCCGTGGCCCTACCACCGGACCGCGCTGGCCGACGAGGACGGACTCCGCGCCGCGCTCGCCGGGGTCGACGTCGTCGTCCACCTGGCCGGCAAGCCCACCGGGGACTGGGAAACCGCCGAGGAGACCATCGCCACCAACGTCGTCGGCACCTTCAACATCCACCGCGCCGCGGTCCGGGCCGGCGTCCGCCGGGTGGTCAGCGCCTCCAGCATCAACGCGTTCGGCACCTTCTTCTGGCGGGTCTCCGGGCTCAGCCCGGTCCGGCGGGCGCTCCCGCTCACCGAGGACGAGCCGGCCGTCCCCGAAGACCCGTACTCGCTGAGCAAGCTGACCGGCGAGCTGGTGGCGGCGACCTTCCACCGCGCGTTCGGTCTCGAGACGCTGCCGCTCCGCTTCGCCGGAGTGTGGCCCGAGCAGCGCTACGACCGGCTGCTCACCGACGGGCTGCCCGCGAGCACCGGCTGGGCCGACGACCTCTGGCAGTGGGTGCACGTCCGCGACGTCAGCGCCGGGATCGTGGCCGCCGCCGAGGCGGCGGTGGTGACCCCGGAGCCGATCGTGCTGGCCGCCGCCGACACCTGCGCGCCCGAGCCGACGCTCGACCTGGTCCGGCGCTACCGGCCCGACCTCGCCCCGCACCTCACCGCACCACTGCCCGGGCGCGCGCCGCTGCTGTCGATCGACCGGGCGCGGACCCGGCTCGGCTACGCGCCACGGTTCACCCTCGACGCCGCCCCGGTCGCCACCCCCTGACCCGAGCCCGCGGCGGTCAGCCGACGAAGACGCAGAAGGGGTGCCCGGCCGGGTCGGCGAACACCCACAGCGGCTCGTCGGCGTCGTCGGTCCGGTCCAGCAGCTCGGTGGCCCCGAGCTCCAGCGCCCGCGCGTGCTGACGCTCCAGCTCGGCGACGTCCGGCACGGTCAGGTCGAGGTGCAGCTGCATCGGGACCTGCGCCGACGGCCAGGTGCTCGGCGTCACCTCCTCGGTCTGCTGAAAGGCGAGCAGGTTGCCGCCGGCGCCGTCGGTCAGCACCAGCCAGTCGGCGTCGTCCTCGCGGTCGGTCGGCGGCTCGTCGCCGGACCGGTAGCGCAGCCCGAGGAACCGTCGGTAGAACTCGGCCAGCCCTCGCGCGTCCGTGGTGTCGAGGACGGTGTGCAGCAGCTGCGGGTAGCGGCCACCGCCCTCGCTCGTCGGGTCCGTCGTCATCGTCGTCCTCCGCTCGTCGTGCCGGCTCGGCCTCGTCCTGGTGCCGCGGCTGGTCCGTCGGCCCGTGCGCCAGCCTGGCAGCCGGGTCCGACAGTCCGGTCCGGCAGTCCGGGCCGGCGGCTTCGGTGTACCCGTACCCTGCCGACGTGACCCGGCACGCGCAGGTCGTCGTCCTCGGTCTCGGACCGGCGGGCCGTTCGGTCGCGCACCGGCTGGCAACGGTCGGAGTCCCGGTGGTGGCGGTCGATCCGAACCCGGACCGACGCTGGACGCCCACCTACGCAGCCTGGGAGGACGAGCTCCCGGACTGGCTCCCGCCGCAGGTGGTGGCCACCCGCACCCCGCGTCCGCACGCCTGGGCCGGCCGGGAGCACGTCCTCGACCGGGCCTACGTGGTGCTCGACACCGTCGGCCTGCAGAAGACGCTCGACGTCCGTGCCGTCGACGTCGTCACCGCCACCGCGCTGCGGGCCGACGCGCACACCGTCGAGCTCAACACCGGCGAGACCCTGACCGCCGATCTCGTCCTCGACGCCCGCGGGTCCCGGCCGAGCACCGAGCGGGCCGCGCAGACCGCGTACGGGCTGGTGCTGCCCGACGAGCGCGCCGCGGCGGCCAGTGGCCCCTGGTTCATGGACTGGCGGGCCGACCACGGCGCGGGGGACGGTGCCCCGCCCTCGTTCCTCTACGCCGTCCCGCTCGGCGAGGGTCGGACGCTGCTCGAGGAGACCTGCCTGGTGGGGCGCCCGGCCCTCGGACTGGGCGAGCTGCAGCGTCGGCTCGAACGGCGGCTGGCCGCCCGCGGGGTGAGCCTCGACGGCACCGAGCGGGTCGAGCGGGTGCGGTTCAGCGTCGAGCCGGACCCGGAGGCGGCCCGCCCCGCGCGCGAGGCGCCGACCGACCGGCCGGTCCCGCTCGGGGCCCGCGCGGGGCTGATGCACCCGGCGACCGGCTACAGCGTCGCGCTCGGGCTGCGGCTGGCGGACGAGCTCGCCGGCGCGGTCGCGGCCGGGCGGGACGTCTGGTCGGTGCTCTGGCCGGCGCGGGCCCGCCAGGTGCAGCGGCTCCGCGAGATCGGGCTGACGACGCTGCTCCGCCTGCCGCACGCCGGGGTCGAGCAGTTCTTCGCCGCCTTCTTCGCCCTCCCGCTCGACCGTCAGCGCGCCTATCTCTCCGAGCGGACCGATCCGGCGGGGACGCTCGCGGCGATGGCCCGGATGGCGCGGACGCTGCCGCCCGGGCTGACCGCGGTCGCCGTCGGGTCGGCGCTGCCGCGGCTGCCCGGCCGGCTTCGTTCCTGATCCGCTGTCCGGATCCGAACCCGTCGGCCGGACGGAAACTGTCGGACGGCCGCGGCAGGGTGTCGTCATGGACACGCTGAGCAACACCGAGGTCGCCGCCGCCGGACTCGCCGACTGGCGCAAACTCGGCCAGGCGCTGCACGCCCGGTTCCGGATCCCCGACCTCGACACCGGGGCCCGCTTCGCGGTGGTGGTGGCCGAGGCGGTCGGCGATCACCACCCGCCGGAGATCCGGCTCGGCGCCGGCTTCGCGGACCTCGCGGTGGCCACCCGCGAGGGCGGGATCTGGGTCACCGCCGCCGATCTCGACCTGGCCCGGCGGATCAGCGAGATCGCGGCGGGGCTCGGTTTGGTGCCGGCGCCCGGCGAGGTCGCGCAGGTCGAGTACGGCCTCGACACCGACGACTGGGAGCGGATCGGACCGTTCTGGGCCGCGCTGATGACCGGCGACGCCTCCGCGACGATCGGCAACAACGTGCTCGACCCGACGAACCGGGTGGCCAACGTGTGGTTCCAGGGCACCGAGCCGCACGAAACGCCACGACAGCGCTGGCACCCGGACCTCTGGGTCGCTCCGGAGACGGCGCAGAGCCGGATCGCTGCGGCGCTGGCTGCCGGCGGGACGGTGGTCGACGACTCCGGGGCGCCGTCGTACACCGTGCTGGCCGACCCGGACGGCAACAAGGTCTGCGTGTGCACCAGCCTCGACCGCTGACCCCGCCTCGGACAGTCGGGGCGGCCGCCCGGCCCGGCTAGACTCCTTCGCTCACCCGTCGTCGAGACCACGTCCAGGAGTGGCCTTGCTCACCGAGTTCGTGCTGCTCGGCGTCTCCGTCCTGCTCATGCTGGCCTGCGGTGTGTTCGTGGCCGCGGAGTTCTCGTTCGTGACCGTCGATCGCGGGGTGGTCGAGCGGGCCGCCCGCGACGGTGACCGTGCGTCCGAGGGACTGCTCGCCGGGCTCCGGTCGCTCTCCACCCAGCTCAGCGGGGCCCAGCTCGGGATCACCCTGACCAACCTGGTGATCGGCTACCTGTCGGAACCGGCGCTCGCCTCGCTGCTCGAACCCGCCCTCTCGTCGATCGGGGTGCTCGACCCGACGGCGGTCTCGGGGATCGCCATCGCGGTCGCGCTGGTGGTGAGCACCCTGGTCACGATGCTGCTCGGCGAGCTGATCCCCAAGAACTTCGCCATCGCCCTGCCGTTGCAGACCGCCCGCGCCACCCAGCGGGCGATGCGGGCGTTCACCGCGGTGATGGCCTGGCCGATCCGGTTCCTCAACGGTGCCGCCAACGCGATCCTCCGCGGCCTGGGCGTCGAGCCGCAGGAGGAGCTGCGCTCGACCCGGACGCCCGACGAGCTGCAGTCGCTGGTCCGCCGCTCGGCGGTCGAGGGCGCACTGCAGGAGACCACGGCCACCCTCCTCGACCGCAGCATCGCCTTCGGCGACCGGACCGCAGCCGACGTCTGCGTGCCGCGGGTGAAGGTCCGGTTCGCCGAGGGCACCGACACCGCCGCCGACCTGATCGCGCTGACCCGGTCCACCGGCTACTCCCGGTTCCCGGTGGCCGGCACCGGGCACGACGACGTGATCGGCATCGCCCACGTCAAGGCAGCGGTCGCCGTCCCTGCCGAACGTCGGGCCGAGGTCACCGTGGCCGAGCTCGCGGTCCCGCCGACGCTGGTGCCCGACACGATGGAGCTGGACCCGCTGCTTGCGGTCCTCCGCCAGCAGGGGCTGCAGATGGCACTGGTGGTCGACGAGTACGGCGGCACCCACGGCATCGTCACGCTGGAGGACCTGGTCGAGGAGATCGTCGGCGAGATCGCCGACGAGCACGACCGGGTGATCGCCTCGATCCGCCTGCTTCCCGAGGGCGGCTGGAGCGTCTCCGGACTGCTCCGCCCGGACGAGATCGGCGCCCACACCGGGGTCCGGCTGCCCGACGGCGAGCACTCCGACACCATCGCCGGGTTGTTCACCGAGCGGCTCGGGCGGTTGCCGGCCGTGGGAGACGAGGTCCGGCTCACCGGCACCATCCCGGACCCGGACCCCGACGAACCGGCCCGGATCGAGGTCGCCGTGCGGTTGCGGGCCGAGCGCCTGGACCGTCGCCGGCTCGACCGGGTGGGCGTGCTGGTCGAGGAGGCCCCCGAGGCCTCCGGGCGTCGCGGTGACCGCCACCACGACCGTGCCGACCACACCGTCGACCACACCGTCGACCACACCGCCGGCCACCGTGCCGGCCGGACCGCGGAGCGGGAGCCCGCGGCCGCGGGACGGCTCGGCGCGTCGGACCGAACCGGCCGCGCCGGCGAGGGGAGCCGGTCGTGAACGGGGTCCTCGGCCTGCTGCTGACCGTCGTGCTGCTCGCGCTCAACGCGCTGTTCGTCGGCTCGGAGTTCGCGCTGGTCTCGGCCCGCCGGGCGCGGATCGAACCACTCGCCGAGCGGGGATCGCGCCGGGCGCGGTCGACGCTCAAGGCGATGGAGGAGGTCAGCCAGGTGATGGCGGCCGCCCAGCTCGGCATCACCGTCTGCACGCTGGCGCTCGGCGCGGTCTCCGAACCGGTGATCGCGCACGCCATCGAGCCGCTGTTCGCCGCGGCCGGGGTGCCGGAGTCGTTCGTCCACCCGATCGCGCTGGTGCTGGCCACCGCGCTGGTGGTGTGGGCGCACGTCGTGCTCGGCGAGATGGTGCCGAAGAACCTCGCGCTGGTCGGTCCCGAGCGCGCCGCGCTGGTGCTCGGCCCGTTCATGCGGGTGGTGGTGATCGTGGTCAAGCCGGTGGTGGTCGCGCTCAACGCGGTGGCCAACACGGCGATGCGGCTGTTCCGGGTGGAGCCCAAGGACGAGGTCGGCTCGACCTTCACCCAGGAGGAGGTCGCCGGGATGGTCGAGGAGTCCCGGCGCGAGGGCGTCCTCGACGAGCACGAGTACGGGCTGCTCACCGGTGCGCTGCAGTTCGAGAGCAGCACCGCCACCTCGGTGCAGCTCGACCCGGAGTCGCTGGTCACCGTGGCCCGGGGGGTGACCCCGGCCGAGGTCGAGCAGCTGTCGGCCCGGACCGGCTGGTCGCGGTTCCCGGTCCGCGCCGAGGACGGCGAGCTCAGCGGCTATCTGCACCTCAAGGACGTGCTCGAGGTCGACGAGACCGCCCGGACGACGCCGGTCCCCGAGAAGCGGATCCGCCCGCTGGCCACGGTCCCCGGCCGCGCCTCGCTGGCCGAGGCGCTGCAGATCATGCAACGCCGCGGCGCGCACGTGGCCCGGGTGGCCGACGTCCGCGGGGAGGTGACCGGGGTGGTGATGCTGGAGGACGTCCTCGAGCGGCTGGTCGGCGAGATCCGCGACCAGGCGGGTCCGGCGACCACCACCGCCTGAGCTCTGCCCTTCGACAGGCTCAGGGCACGTGGTTCATCGCCCTTCGAACAGGCTCAGGGCACCGTTCTCCAGTCCGTGCGCTGAGCTTGTCGAAGCGCGAGTGGCGTGCCCTGCGACGGGCTCAGGGCACCGTGGCTCGACGCCCCTCGACAGGCTCGGCGCGCGGTCAGGCGACGGTGATCTGGACCCGGTCGGGGTAGAAGGCGACGTGGCCGGCGATGGCGGCGACGGCGGGGTAGGGGTGCTGGTAACCCCAGAGCGCGTCGTCGACCGTGGTGTCGTCGGCGCGGACCGTCCAGTAGCTCGCGTCGCCCTTGTAGGGGCAGTGCGTGACGGTGTCGGTCGGGGTCAGCAGCTCCTGGTCGACGTCGTCGAGCGGGACGTAGTGCACCACCGGATAGCTGGCCTCCTGCAGCGCCAGGGTTCGGGTGCTGTCGGCGATCACGGTGTCGCCGACCCGGACGGTGACGTGCGCCGGGCTCGGCTCGACGGTGATCGGGTGGTCGGGACCCGGTTCCCGGTGGGTGCTGCTCATCGCGTGCTCCTCTCGTGGGTGGCGGTCATCGCCACGCCGGTGTAACGCCCACGTCGCTCCGCACAGTCCCGGTCCGGACTAAGTCCCGGTGCTGGAGGAAGTCCCGGTCTAGAAGAAGTCCTTGATGTGGAACGGCGGCCCGGCGAAGGTCGCGTCGATCAGCGCGTCGGTGTCGTCCGGACCGGTCAGCAGACCGAGGCTGCGCAGCTGGCTGGCCGGCTGCGTGCCGGCGTAGGCGAGCGACAGCCCGCGCGGCGCGAAGACCGGCAACCCGTCCGTGACCGGCACCGCTTCGGCGTGCGCCTCGCCGTCGGCCACCGTGACCCGGTAGCCGCCGTCGAGCACCCCGAGCGCGTCCCCGGCCACCGCGAAGGCGATCTCGGTCCGCAGCCCGGCCAGGTAGCCGCGCGCCTGCACCGCCCCGACCACGTCGAGGATCCGCAGCATGTGCGGGTCGTTGCGCACCACCTCCCAGTGCGAGGTGGGCAGCAGCGCGCGGAGCGGGTCGAGCCCGGAGGTCTCGAAGCTGACGTGCGAGACCACGCTGGAGAACGACCCGACGGAGGCCAGCAGCGACCGGTAGGCCTCGGGCCGCTCGGCGATCAGGTCGACCACGGCCAGCGCGCCCTGGTCGCCGCCCCCGCGGTCCCAGTTGGTGTATCCACAGACCCGTCCGTCGGCGTCGACCGCGACACTGACCGCGGTGGTGTCGGCCAGCACCGACCCCGGGTCGGACTCGACCGTCGGGTCGTAGGACTCGCCGCGCCGGCTCAGCGGCCCGCTGTAGCCACGGGCCCAGCGGTCGTACTGCTCGCGGATCGCCGGGACATCCTCGGCGGTGGCCCGACGCACCGACACCTCCGGGTCCGGTCGGACCTGTCCGACCGCCCAGGCCGGCACCCGGGCCACCCGGAACTCGCCGACCACCTCGTAGCCCAGCCCGCGATAGATCCGGGTCGCCGACGGGTGCAGGGTCGAGAGCACCGCGCCGCGCACGCGGGCGTCGGCCAGCAGCGTCCCCAGCAGCGGCCGGAGCAGTCCGCGGCCGCGGTCCTCGGCGCCGATGGCCACCCCGGCGATCCCGCTGGTCGGCACCAGGCGCCCGCCGAACCAGACGTCGTAGGCCCGGTCGGTGGCGATCCCGGCCAGGCGCCCGTCGACGAAGGCACCCCAGTCCCGCCGTCCGGGTCGGGGCCGCTCGGGCTCGGGAGGTGGGGCGTCCGCGCCGCCGGCGGCGGGCGGGGGCGTGGGCGGCGTCGTCGGCATCCCGAACGCCTCCCCGGCCAGCCGGTCGCGGACGGCGGAGTCCTCGCTCGACAACCGGTGGACGTCGACAGCTGCGGTCGGGTTCGGCACGGGCGTCATCGTGTCATCCGCCGCCGGGCGCGCTCACCCGTGTCCGGGGCCGGCCGCCGCGTCGGCGCGAGCGGTTCCACTAGGTTGGCGGACATGCCCAGCCTGCTCCGTACGGAGGCGGTCACCCGGGCCGCCCTGCTGACCGTCGAGCACACCCGGGTCGAGCTCGACCTGACCGACCCGGGCGACACCTTCGCCTCGACCACCACCCTCACCTTCGCCAGCGCGCAGACCGGGGCCACGACCTTCGTCGACCTCAAGGCCACCGCGCTCGAGGAGGCCCGGCTCAACGGACGGCCGCTCGCGGTGGCCGACTGGCAGGACGGCCGGCTGCCGCTGACCGACCTCGCCGACCGCAACGAGCTGGTGGTCCGGGCCCGGATGAGCTACTCGAGCGACGGCGAGGGGCTGCACCGTCACGTCGACCCCGCCGACGGCCGCCCTTATCTCTACGCGATGTCGTTCCTCGACGCCGGGCCCCGCTGGTTCGCCTGCTTCGACCAGCCCGACCTCAAGAGCCGCTACCTGTTCGCCGTCACCGCCCCGGCCGACTGGACCGTGCTGGGCAACGGCCCGGCCCGGGTCGTCGACGAGCACCCCGGCAGCTGGCGCCGGTGGGAGGTGTCGCCGCCGCAGCCGCTGTCGACCTACTTCGTCACCCTGGTCGCCGGGCCGTACGCCTCGGTCACCGCCGAGCACGACAACATCCCGCTCGGTGTCCACGCCCGCGCGTCGCTCCGCCGCGAGCTCGAGGCCGAGGCGGAGGACCTGCTGGGGGTGACCGGGCAGTGCTTCGACCACTACCACCAGGTCTTCGGCCGCCGGTACCCGTTCGGGGAGTACCACCAGGCCTTCGTCCCGGACTTCAACGCCGGCGCGATGGAGAACCCGGGCTGCGTCACCTTCCGCGACCAGTACGTGTTCCGCGGCCGGGCCACCCGGATCGAACGCGCCACCCGGGCCGGGATCGTCGCCCACGAGATGGCCCACCAGTGGTTCGGCGACCTGGTCACCATGCGCTGGTGGGACGACCTGTGGCTCAACGAGTCGTTCGCCGAGTACATGGCCCGCCGCTGCACCAGCCGGGCCACCGACTACGACCAGACCACCGAGTTCGGTCTGGCCCGCAAGGACTGGGGGATGGTCGCCGACCAGGCACCGTCGACCCACCCGATCGCGGGGAACGGCGCCGAGGACGCGCAGGCCGCGCTGCGCAACTTCGACGGCATCTCCTACGCCAAGGGCGCGGCCGTGCTCGAGCAGCTCGCCGCCCACCTCGGGGACGAGGTGTTCTTCGCCGGGCTGCGCGACTACTTCGACAGCTACGCCTTCGGCAACGCCGAGTTCGCCGAGCTGATCGGCAGCTGGAGCCGGGCCGGGGCGGGTGACCTGGCCGCCTGGAGCGAGCCGTGGCTGCTCACCGCCGGCGTCGACACCTTGCGGATCGAGCGGCCCGGGACCGCGGACCCGGCCGTCGCGCGGCTGGTGCGGGTGCCCGCGGAGCAGGGCGGCGAGCGTCGGCACGCGGTGACGGTGGCCCGGCTCGACGCCGACGGGACCGAGCGTGGCCGCGAGCGGGTCGAGGCCGGCCCCGAGCCGGTGGTGCTGACCGCCGAGCCCGTCGAGCTGCTGCTCCCCGACGCGGCCGACGAGACCTGGGCCCGGATCCGCCCTGCCGTCCAGGACTGGGACGGGCTGACGCGGGTGCTGGCCCGGATCGCCGACCCGCGCAGCCGGGTGGCGCTCTACAACAGCCTGCGCGACCAGGTGCGTTCGGCCGAGCTGGCCCCGTCGGCGGCGCTCCGGGTGCTCGAGACCCAGCTCCCCGACGAGACCGGCGACTACGCGATGGCCCAGCTGCTCGGCTTCGCCAGCACCGAGCTGGCCGGCCCGTACACCGCACCCGAGCACCGCGAGCCGGTGGCCCGCCGGGTGCACGACCTCAGCCGCCTCCTGCTGGGCCGGGCCGAACCCGGTTCGGACCGCCAGCTGCTCGCCTTCCGGGCCGCGGTCGCGGCCGGGGTGGACGCCGACGAGCTGATCGGCTGGCACGCCGGCGAGGGTCTGCCCGACGGTCTCGCGCTCGACCCCGAGCTGCGCTGGCGGCTGGTGGTGCGGGTCTGCGCGCTGGTGGACCGCCCCGACCTGATCGAGCGGGCAATGGCCGAGGACCCGTCCACGCCCGGGCGGGTGCACGCTGCGGCGGCCCGAGCCGGGCTGCCCAGCGCGGCCGCCAAGCAGCGGGCCTGGGAGCTGATCACGGCTCCGTCGGCGATCGGGGCCTACGAGCTGTACGCGACCGCCGGGGCGTTCTTCCAGCCCCACCAGACCGAGCTGACCGAGGCCTACGTGCCGCGCTACTTCGCCGAGATCGGCGGCACGGCCGCGTTCCGCAGCGGCTGGTCGGTGGCCGAGGCGGCCAGCTCGGCCTACCCGCGCTACGCCACCCGCCGCGAGACCCTGGCGCTGGCCGAGGCGGCCATCGCCGCCGACCCGGCCCCCGGGGTGGCCCGGGCGCTGATCGACCAGACCGACCGGCTGCGTCGGGCGGTGGCCTCGACCGAGCGGTTCCCCGCCGGCTGAACGCGCGAAGATCTGCGGTGAGGGTGCCCCGGCGGGCGAAATCGTCGGGGTTGCCGGCAGGTCACAATCGCGTTTCGTCGGGCCGGGCCCCACCCGGCCGCCTTGCTCCGCGGCGGTGCTTGCCGTTAGAAATGAGCGGTTCAGGCACGACGTCGGCCACACCAACGAGCTCGGCCGTGCACCCGTGCGCCCGCAGAAGGGGCGCAACCCTGGAGGAGGACACGCATGCGAGGACGCTCTCGCGCGATGGCCGCCGCAGCCGGGATCATCGCCGTCACCCTGACGGCGGCGGCCTGTGGCGGTGGCGGTTCGAGCAGTTCGGGCAACAGCGGCAACACCGCCAACGAGATCACCGTGCGGGGCTGCACCCCGCAGAACCCGCTGGTCGGTGGCAACACCGCCGAGGTCTGCGGTGGCAACATGCTCGACCTGATCACCCGCAAGCTGGTGCACTACAACGTCGACACCGCGGCGCCCGAGCTCGACCTCGCCACCGCGATCGACACCAAGGACAACCAGCACTTCGACGTGAAGATCCAGTCGGGGCAGAAGTTCTCCGACGGCACGCCGATCACCGCGAAGAGCTTCGTCGACGCCTGGAACTACACCGCCTACGGCCCGAACGGCCAGCAGGGCTCCTACTTCTTCGAGCCCATCGAGGGCTACGCCGCCACCCAGTGCACCGACGACGAGTGCAAGGCGAAGCCGAAGGCGGAGACGCTCTCGGGCCTCAAGGTCAAGAGCGACACCGAGTTCACCATCACCACCTCCGAGAAGGTCTCGAACCTCCCGGTGCGGCTCGGCTACGCGGCCTTCTCGCCGCAGCCGGAGGCGTTCTTCTCCAACCCGGACTCGTACAAGACCAAGCCGATCAGCTCGGGCCCCTACCAGGCCAGCTCGATCAACGACACCGACTACGTGTTCACCAAGAACCCGAACTACCAGGGCAAGTGGGCCGGCAAGACCGACAAGATCGACTTCCGGATCTACAACGACCCGTCGGCGGCCTACACCGACGTGGTGGCCAACAACCTCGACGTCACCGACATCATCCCGCCCGACCAGCTGGTCGGTGACCAGTGGAAGAGCGACCTCGACGGCCGCAACGGCACCAAGCCGCAGGGCGTCATCCAGGCCTTCGGCTTCTCGCCGATCGACAGCCAGCTGAAGAACGTCAACCTGCGGCACGCCATCTCGATGGCCGTCGACCGGGCCACCATCGTCAAGCAGATCTACAACAACACCCGGACCCCGGCCGACAGCTTCGTCTCCCCGGTGGTGCAGGGCTACAAGGCCGGCGCC
Organism: Microlunatus kandeliicorticis; assembly: GCF_014137855.1. Taxonomy (GTDB): domain Bacteria; phylum Actinomycetota; class Actinomycetes; order Propionibacteriales; family Propionibacteriaceae; genus Microlunatus; species Microlunatus kandeliicorticis. The sequence continues at coordinate 321,089 of NZ_JACGWT010000003.1, read as the reverse complement.
TGCGGCCAGTACTGCGAGTACAACCCGACCGAGGCCAAGGCGCTCTACGCCAAGTCCCCGGGCTACAAGGGCACCCTGACCTTCGCCTACAACCAGGACGGCGGCCACGGCCCGATGGCCACCGCGGTCTGCAACTCGATCAAGAACACCCTGGGCATCGACTGCCAGCCGAAGAGCGAGCCGGACTTCAAGACGCTGCGCGACCAGCTGAACAAGCGTGAGCTCAAGGGCATCTTCCGCAGCGGCTGGCAGATGGACTACCCGTCGATCGAGAACTTCCTGGCCCCGATCTACGCTAAGGGCGCGGCCTCGAACGACACCGCCTACGACAACCCGAAGTTCGACGCCAAGCTCGCGCAGGCCGCGGCGGCGCCGACCGAGGAGGAGGCCAACACGCTGTACCAGGAGGCCGAGCAGTACCTGGTCCAGGACATGCCCGCCGTCCCCGAGTGGTACGACGAGGCCGCCTACGGCTGGTCGAACCGGGTCGAGAACGTCAAGACCAACGCCTTCGGCGTGATCGACTACGCGAGCATCACGGTCAAGTCGTCCTGACCCCGGTCACCCCGGCCGGACACCGCTGAACACCGGACCCACCCGCCGCCGTACCCTCGGCGGCGGGTGGGTCCGCTCTCGCGGGCCGGCCGACCACTCGAGATCGACGGGAGGATCACCGCGTGGTCAGTTACACGATCCGCCGCATTCTGCAGATGATCCCGGTGCTGCTCGGCGCCACCTTCATCCTGTTCGCCGCGGTCTTCGCGCTCGGCGACCCCTCCGCCGGCCGGTGCGGACAGCGTCCGTGCCCCCCGGGCTACATCGCCAAGTTCCGGGCCGAGTACCACCTCGACCAGCCGCTGCTGGTCCAGTACGGCTACTACCTGGGCAAGCTCTTCCGGGGTGACCTGGGCACCAGCTTCTACGGGAACCCGGTGGCCCACGAGCTGGCCATCCGCTACCCGACCACGATCAAGCTGACGGTCATCGCGATCCTCTGCGAGGTGATCATCGGCGTCGCCGCCGGCGTGCTGGCCGGCATCCGGAAGGGCCGGTTCCTCGACAACCTGGTGCTGATCAGCACCCTGCTGGTGATCTCCATCCCGGTCTTCGTGATCGGCAACCTGGCCCAGCTGGTGTTCGGCGTGAAGCTGGAGTGGTTCCCGCCGACCGCCGGGCAGGGCAGTCTCTACGAGCTCTTGTTGCCCGGGTTCGTGCTCGGCGCGCTCTCGGTCGCCTACATCTCCCGGCTGACCCGCAACAGCGTGGTGGAGAACCTCCGCACCGACTACGTCCGCACGGCACGGGCCAAGGGGCTCTCCAACGCCCGGGTGATCTCGGTGCACACGCTGCGGAACTCGCTGATCCCGGTGGTCACCTTCATCGGCACCGACATCGGCTCGCTGATGGGCGGCGCGATCGTCACCGAGCGCATCTTCAACGTCAACGGGATCGGCAACTTCATCTTCCGCAGCATCAACCAGAAGGACGGCCAGTCCGTGGTCGGCGCGGTGCTGATCCTGGTCGTCGTCTACCTGGTCATGAACCTCATCGTCGACCTCCTCTACGGGGTCCTGGACCCGAGGATCAGCAATGACTGACACCGAGCAGCTGACCGCCGAGACCCGCGACGAGGCGGCCCGGGCCGGGGGCAGCGCGGTCAACACCCCGGTGGCCGGTGGCCGCTCGCTGTGGGCCGACGCCTGGCGCGAGCTGCGGCACAACCCGCTGTTCTGGATCTCCGCCGTGCTGATCCTGCTGATCGTGCTGATGGCCGTGGTGCCGCAGCTGTTCACCTCGACCGACCCGACCTACGCCAACCTGTCGACCGCCCGGACGCCGCCGAACCGCGCGCACATCTTCGGCATCGACAACCAGGGCTACGACATCTACGCCCGCACCATCCACGGCGCCCGCGCCTCGGTGCTGGTCGGTCTGGGCACCGCGGTGTTCACGTTGATCATCGGCGGGTTCTTCGGCCTGGTCGCCGGGTACGCCGGGGGCTGGCTCGACGCGGTGCTGCAGCGGATCGGCGACATCTTCTTCGCCTTCCCGCTGCTGCTCGGCGGGCTGGTGTTCCTCTACACCTTCCCGAGCAACCCGGGTGACCCGTTCATCGAGATGGTGGCCAAGATCATCCTGGTGCTGACCATCATCGCCTGGCCGCAGACGGCGCGGGTGATGCGGGCCAGCGTGCTGCAGGTCAAGCCGAGCGACTACATCCAGGCCGCGCGCGCCCTCGGCGCCAGCGGGCCACGGATCATCTTCCGGCACATCCTGCCCAACGCCCTCGGCCCGGTGATCGTGATCGCCACCATCAACCTCGGTGTCTTCATCGGGGTCGAGGCGACGCTGTCGTTCCTCGGCATCGGCCTGCAGCCGCCGACGATCTCGTGGGGCATCGACATCTCCAACGCCTCGGGCATCGGGCTGGTCCGGGCCGCGCCGTACATGCTGCTGTTCCCGTCGATCTTCCTGTCGATCACCGTGCTGGCCTTCATCATGCTCGGCGACGCGGTCCGCGACGCGCTCGACCCGAAGCTCCGCTGACCGGCACCCGCCGGGACCCGCACACCGCACACTGAGAGGAGGCCGCGCGATGGCGTCCACCACCAAGCTGGTCGACAAGACCTCGTCCTGGCAGCCCACCGACGGACTGCTGCTCGAGGTCGACGACCTCCAGGTCGAGTTCCGCACCCGCGACGGCGTCGCCAAGGCGATCAACGGGGTGTCGTTCGAGCTCCGCGAGGGCGAGACGCTGTCGATCCTCGGTGAGTCCGGGTCGGGCAAGTCGGTCTCGGCGCAGGCGATCATGGGCATCCTCGACAGCCCGCCCGGGTTCATCACCGGCGGCCAGGTGCGCTACTGCGGCACCGACATCCTCACCCTGCCCGAGGAGCAGCGCCGGCGGATCCGCGGCCCGGAGATCTCGATGGTCTTCCAGGACGCCCTCAGCGCACTGAACCCGGTCTTCCCGGTCGGCTGGCAGATCGCCGAGATGTTCCGCAAGCACCGCGGCACCAACCGCACCGACGCGATGGCCCAGGCGGTCCGGCTGATGGAGCGGGTGCAGATCCCCGGCGCCAAGCAGCGGGTCAGGGCCTATCCGCACCAGTTCTCCGGCGGGATGCGGCAGCGGATCATGATCGCGATGGCGATCGCGCTCGACCCGGCGGTGCTGATCGCCGACGAGCCGACCACCGCCCTGGACGTGACTGTGCAGGCCCAGATCATGTCGCTGCTCAAGGAGCTGCAGACCGAGCGCCGGATGGGCCTGATCCTGATCACCCACGACCTCGGGGTGGTCGCCGACGTCGCCGACCGGATCGCGGTGATGTACGCCGGCCGGATCGTCGAGCAGGCCGACGTCTTCGACCTCTACGCCCAGCCCGGGCACCCGTACACCGAGGGGCTGCTCGAGTCGATCCCGCGGCTCGACCAGAAGGGCCAGCGGCTGGCCGCCATCGGCGGGCTGCCGCCGAACCTGATGCACATCCCGTCCGGCTGCCCGTTCCACCCGCGCTGCCGCTACGCCGAGGACGTCTGCCGCGCCGACCCGCCGCCGCCGCTGCGGGAGGTGGGAGTCCACCGACTCGCGGCGTGCCACGTCAGCGAGCGGCTGCTGGCCAAGGAGGGTACGCCGGCGCAGGCCGGCCCGGCGCCGGCGACCGGCGCTGGCGATGGTGGCGGGGGTGACGCCGGTGCTCACCACGGTGATCACGGCGACGAGCGAGGCGGGGACGGGGACATGGACGGGGACATGGGCGGGGACGGGGACGTCGAGGGAGGGAGCGGGCGATGACGGCGAGCACGGTGAGCAGCGAGGTGGTGCTGCGGGCCGAGGACCTGGTCAAGCACTACCCGATCCGGGCCGGGGTGTTCCGTCGGACCGTCGGCTGGGTCAAGGCGCTCGACGGCGTCTCGTTCGAGCTGCACAAGGGCGAGACCCTCGGGATCGTGGGGGAGTCTGGCTGCGGCAAGTCGACCCTCGGGCGCACGCTGATGCGGCTCGAGGAGCCGACCTCCGGCAAGCTCACCTTCGGTGACGTCGACGTGTTCAGCCAGCGGGGGGCCCAGATGCGCCGGCTGCGCCGCGACATCCAGATCGTCTTCCAGGACCCGTACACCTCGCTCAACCCGCGCAAGACCGTCGGCGACATCGTCGGCGAGCCGCTGGAGATCCACCCCGATGTGGTCCCGCGCAGTGGGCGCCGCCGCCGGGTGCAGGAGCTGCTCGAGCTGGTCGGGCTCAACCCCGAGCACATCAGCCGCTACCCGCACCAGTTCTCCGGCGGCCAGCGGCAGCGGATCGGGATCGCCCGCGGGCTGGCGCTCAACCCGCGGGTGATCATCTGCGACGAGCCGGTCTCGGCCCTCGACGTCTCGGTCCAGGCCCAGGTGGTCAACCTGCTCGAGGAGCTGCAGCGCGAGCTCGGGCTGGCCTACATCTTCATCGCCCACGACCTGTCGGTGGTCCGGCACATCTCCGACCGGGTCGGCGTGATGTACCTCGGTCAGCTGGTGGAGATCGGCGACGAGGACCAGATCTACAACCGGCCGACCCACCCGTACACCCAGGCGCTGCTGTCGGCGGTGCCGGTCCCGGACCCGACGCTGCGCAACGCCCGCGACCACATCGTGCTCACCGGTGACGTGCCCAGCCCGGCCAACCCGCCGAAGGGCTGCCGGTTCCACACCCGGTGCTGGAAGGCGCAGGACAACTGCGTGACCGAGATGCCCGGGCTCGACCTGCGTCCGGACGGGGTCTCGGAGCACGCGTCGCGCTGCCACTACGCCGAGCCGCGCGAGGTCGTCTGACCCGGGGTCACCCGCCGCCCGGGATTGACCTCAACCAGGCTTGAGCTCCTAGCCTGCTCGCGCGACCCGGCGCCGTCGGGACGACCCCGGCCGACGCCGTAAGGTGAAACGTGTGAGTGACGAGCTTCCTGCCCGCCGGCTGATGCTGGTGCACGCCCACCCGGACGACGAGTCGATCGGCACCGGGGTGACCATGGCCCGCTACGTCGCCGAAGGGGCGCAGGTGACGCTGGTCACCTGCACGCTCGGCGAGGAGGGCGAGGTGCTGGTGCCCGAGCTGGTGCACCTGAGCGCCGAGCACGAGGACCGGCTGGCCGAGCACCGGATCGGCGAGCTGCACGACGCGATGGCCGCGCTCGGGGTCACCGACCACGTCCGGCTGGGCGGCGACTTCCGCTACCGCGACTCCGGGATGGCCTACGACGACCAGGGCCGCGCGGTCGCGCGCGACCAGCTCCGCGAGGGCTGCTTCTGGACCACCGACCTGTTGGTCCCCACGAACGACCTGGTCGCGCTGATCCGCGACCGGCGTCCGCAGGTGCTGATCACCTACGACGAGAACGGCGGCTACGGGCACCCCGACCACGTCCAGGCGCACCGGGTGGCCACCTACGCGGTCGCGCTGGCCGGCGTCGACTCCTACCGCCGCGACCTCGGCCCGGCCTGGACCGTCGACCGGTTGCTCTGGACGGCGATGAGCGAGTCGCGGATGCGCGCCGGGATCCGGGTGCTCCGCGAGACCGGTGACTTCGAGACCTGGAAGGGTGCCGATCCGGACGGCGAGATGCCGCCGATGGCCCGCCCGGACGAGGACATCGTCGCCGAGATCGACGGCGGTGAGCACACCGCGAAGAAGATGGCCGCGCTGCGCGCCTACCCGACCCAGATCACCATGGACGGGCCGTTCTTCGCGATGAGCGACACGCTCGGCGACGAGGCCTGGAGCCACGAGTACTACCGGCTCGCCGGTGGTCGGCCGTTCCCGGGCGAGGGCTGGGCCGACGACGTCTTCGCCGGGATCGCCTGAGCGACCGACGACCCACCCACCGGAGGAGACCGAGCGTGGCCGCGCAGAGCTGGGACCCGGAGCCGTCCGGGATCGAGCCCGGCGCGTTCCGGCACGCCCTGGCCTCGCTGGCCGCCGGGGTGGTGGTGGTCACCGCCCGTCGCGACGGCGCACCGCACGCGATGACCGCGACCGCCTTCTGTTCGGTCTCGCTCGACCCGCCGCTGGTGCTGGTCTCGGTCAGCCGCACCAGCCGGTTCCACGCCACCGTGCTGGCCGCCGGCCGCTGGGCCGTCTCGGTGCTCCGCGACGACCAGGTCGAGGTGGCCCGGCACTTCTCCCGGCCCGGGCGTGACCTGGCCACCCAGTTCGACGCCGTCCCGCACGCGCCCGCCCCGGTGTCGGGGGCTCCCGTGATCACCGGAGCCCTGGTGTGGCTGGACTGCCGGACCGAGGCCGTCCACGAGGCCGGCGACCACACCGTCGTGGTCGGCCGCGTGCTGGCCACCGGCAGCGACGACCTCGACGGCAGCGGCCGGCCGCTCACCTACTACCGGTCCCGCTACCGGACCTGAGCCGGGCCGCCCGCTCCGCCGGTCCCGCCGGCCGGAGCCAGGTAGCCGTAGTCGTGGTGATCACGGAAGCCCAGCCGGGTGTAGCCCGCGCGGGCGGCGTCGTTGTCGCGCTCGACCTGGAGCAGCGCGTACCGGGCACCGCGCCGCGCCGCCACCCGGGCCAGCGCGAGCAGCACGGCAGTGGCGTGCCCCCGGCGCCGGTGCTCCGGGTCGGTCCACACCCCGGCCACCGCCAGCCAGTCGCCGGTCAGGTGCCCGCGTCCGATCGCCACCAGCCGGCCGCCGGGACCGGTCCGGGTCGCGAAGGTCGCCCGGCCGTCGCCGGTGATCACCCGCAGCGCCGCCGGTCCCAGCTCGGTCGGCCCGAGCCCGCGCTGGTGCGCGAGCGCGGCCAGCCAGTCCGCCGACGGCCGGTCGTCCACGGTGGTGCTGATCGCGTCGTCCGGGCCCTCGCGCGGGGCGGAGTGATCGCGGGCGCGGGAGTGCTCGAGCAGCGGGGCCAGCCTGGTGATCATCAGCGCCGTGGCCGGGCCGCCGTCGGTCCAGCCCAGCGCGCGCAGCCCCTGGTCGACCGGGTCGCCGGTGATCACCTGGGCCAGCGGTGGCACCCGGTGATCGGCAGCGAAGTCGATCACCCGGGCGGCCGCCTCGGGCAGCGCGGTGCCCGGGTCGCCGACGGCCAGCGCGCTGTTGGCGCGCCGGGTGAAGCCCCCGGCTGCGCGGAGCAGCCAGTCGCCCAGCGGCACCACCCGGTCGGCCCAGCCCTCCGCGGCGATCCGCTGCAGCCGGTCGGCCGGCACCCGGGCCGGATCGGGACCACCGGCCGCCGCCGGGACCCGGCGGGCCAGCAGCACCGCGGACCGGTCGATCGCCACCGTGCGGCCGTCGGCCGTGCCCACGGTGATCGTCGTCGCGTCGAGCTGCTCGACCCAGCCGATCACGTCGGTGGCGCCGGTGCCGAACCGGTGGCGTAGGGTCAGCCGGTCGCCGGGCACCACCGGCGGCGCGATGCGCGAGACCGGATCGGTGATCATCGTCGGACGTCCTCCCAGATGGCGGGGCGGCGCGAAGCGACCCGAGCGAGGCGCGATACTAGTGGCCGGTCGAGTGCCGGTCGAGAACGAGGAATGAGGAGGACGCCGTGACCTACGTCATCGCGCAGCCGTGTGTGGACCTGAAGGACCGGGCCTGCGTCGAAGAGTGTCCGGTGGACTGCATCTACGAGGGCAAGCGGATGCTCTACATCCACCCGGACGAGTGCGTGGACTGCGGGGCCTGCGAGCCGGTCTGCCCGGTCGAGGCGATCTTCTACGAGGACGACGTCCCCGAGGAGTGGAAGGGCTACTACCAGGCCAACGTCGACTTCTTCGACGACCTGGGCTCGCCGGGTGGCGCCGCCAAGACCGGTGAGATCGATAAGGACCACCCGCTCGTCGCCGCGCTGCCGCCGCAAGAACACGACGAGTGAGCCGGCGGCTCGCCGCCGAGCTGCCGGACTTCCCCTGGGACACGCTGGCGGCGGCCAAGGCGACCGCCTCGGCGCACGCCGGGGGACTGGTCGACCTGTCGGTCGGCACCCCGGTCGACCCGACCCCGGAGCTCGGCACCGCCGCGCTCGCCGCGGCGGCGGACAGCCCCGGGTACCCGACCACCGCGGGCACCGCGGTGCTCCGTCGGGCGATCGCCGACTACCTGCAGTCGCGGTGGGGCGCGGCCGTCGAACCGGCGGCCACCCTGCCGGTGATCGGCACCAAGGAGCTGGTGGCCTGGCTCCCGACGCTGCTCGGCCTCGGGCCGGGCGACGTCGTGGTGCTGCCGACCATGGCTTATCCGACCTACAAGGTCGGCGCCGTCACCGCGGGCTGCTCGGTGGTCGAGGCCGACGACCTGGCCGACCTGCCGACCGACGGCTCGGTCCGGCTGGTCTGGATCAACTCGCCCTCCAACCCCACCGGCGAGGTGCTGGCGCCCCCGGTGCTCGCCGAGCGGCTGGCCTGGGCCCGTGAGCACGGCGCGGTGGTGGCCTCAGACGAGTGCTACGGCGAGTTCGGCTGGGAGGTCGAGCCGACCTCGATGCTCGCCGACGCCGTCTGCGGCGGTGACCACACCGGGCTGCTCGCCCTGCACTCGCTGTCCAAACGGTCGAACCTGGCCGGCTACCGCGCGGGCTTCGTGGCCGGTGAACCGGCGCTGGTGGCCGACCTGCTCGCCGTCCGCAAGCACCTCGGGATGATCGTCCCCGGGCCGGTGCAGGCCGCCATGGCCGCGTTGCTCGGGGACCGCGCCCACGTCGAGCAGCAGCGCGAGCGCTACGCCCGGCGCCGGGCCCTGCTCCGGCCGGCGCTCGAGCGCTGCGGCTTCCGGATCGAGCACTCCGAGGGCTCGCTCTACCTCTGGGCGACCCGGGACGAGGACGGCCGCGCGACGGTGGACTTCCTGGCCCGGCTGGGGATCCTGGCCGCTCCGGGCGACTTCTACGGGGCCGCGGCCTCGAGGTTCGTGCGGATCGCGCTGACCGCGACCGACGAGCGGATCGCCGCCGCGTTCGCGCGGCTGAACGAGAGCGGGGCCGCGGCCCGCTGAGCCCGGGGTGACCCGTGGGTCGGTCGGCGCGGCCTCGGCCCGCGCCGACCGCCTGGTCGGCCGCCTGGTTGAATGCTGGACGCCCTGGGCGCCCGACGCCTGCCGAGACCGCCCGACGACGCGCCCTGGAGGTTGCATGCCGCCCGCCGACCCGTCCGCGGAGCCGTCGCCCGGCACCTCCGCCGCGACCGGCCGCGACCGCTGGGTCGACCAGGTGCTCGGCCGGCTCGACCTCGAGCTGCAGATCGGCCAGCTGATGACCCAGGTGGTCTACGGGGCCGAGGCCACCACCCCCGACGACCGCAACCTGGCCCGGCACGGGGTGGCCACCCCGGCCGAGGTGGTCGCCCGGTACGCGCTCGGCGGGGTGATCTACTTCGCCTGGTCCGACAACTGCGGCGACCCGACGCAGGTGAGCGCGCTCAGCGCCGGGCTGCAGGAGGCGGCCGCGGCCGCTCCGTCACGGCTCCCGCTCGACCTGAGCATCGACCAGGAGACCGGGCGGGTGACCCGGATCGGAGCCCCGGCGACCGTCTTCCCGGGGGCGATGGCGCTCGGCGCCGCCGGGTCGCCGGAGCTGACCGCCCGCACCTACACCGCGGTCGGCCGCGAGCTCGCCGCGATGGGGATCACCACCGACGACGCGCCGGTGGCCGACGTCAACGTCGACCCGAGCAACCCGGTGATCGGCACCCGCTCGTTCGGGGCCGACCCGGCCCGCGTCGCCGAGCACGTCCGGGCCGCGATCGAGGGCCTGCACGCCGGCGGGGTCGGCGCGGCCGCGAAGCACTTCCCGGGTCACGGCGACACCGACACCGACAGCCACACCGCCCTGCCGGTGGTCACCCACCGCCTCGAGGAGTGGCGCCGGATCGACGCCCCGCCGTTCGCGGCCGCGGTCGCCGCCGGCGTCGACGTCGTGATGACCGCCCACCTGGCCTTCCCGGCGCTCGACCCGTCGGGCGACCCGGCGACCCTCAGCCGGCCGATCCTCACCGGGCTGCTCCGCGACGAGCTCGGCTTCGACGGGGTGGTCAGCACCGACTCACTCGGGATGGCCGGCGTCCGGACCCGCTATCCGGACGGCGAGATCGCCGTCCGCGCGCTCGAGGCCGGCGTGGACCAGCTGCTGATGTCCGCCGACCAGGCCGCGGCCTCGGCGGCGGTGCTCGAGGCCGTCCGCACCGGTCGGCTGACCGAGGACCGGATCGCCGCCAGCGTCCGCCGGCTGCTGGCCATGAAGTACGACCGCGGCCTGGCCGGGGCCCGCCGGCTGCCGCACCCCGCGGTGATCGGGGCCGCCGACCACCGCGCGCTCGCCGACGAGGTGGCCGACGCCGCGGTCACCGTGCTGCACGGCGACCCGGTGCTGCCGACCACCGGCACCGCCTGGGTCCTCGGCCCGGACGCCGGGGCGCTGGCTGCGCTGCTCCGCGAGGCCGGACGCCCGGCCCGGGCCGCCGAGCCCGGTGGCACCGGCCCGGCCACGGGAGACGCGGTGGTGCTGGTCGCCGGCTCCGACCCGGTCGAGCCGGTGCTGCTGGACCGGGTGCTCGACCCGGCCCGGCGCACCCCGGTCGTCGCGGTGGTCACCGGCAACCCGCAGCAGGCGGTCCGGCTGGCCGACGCCGACGCGATGCTGCTGGGCTACAGCGCCACCGACGTCGCGCTGGCCGCACTGGTCCGGGTCCTCACCGGCGTCCGGACCCCGACCGGCCGGGTCCCGCTGCGGCTGGACCTCACGACCGGACGGAAGCCGGGGGCGGACGATCCCGACCGGACGGACGACGCCGGCGGGCAGAGCGAGCGGATGAATGCCGCACCCGAGGACTGAGCCGGCCCGGATCCGCACCGGTGCCGACCGGGCGGCCGCCGACGGCTGGCGGCTGCTGGCGGGCCGGCGGCTCGGGATCGTCACCAACCCGACCGGGCTGCTCACCGACACCCTGGGCAGCATCGTCGACGCGATGGCCGGGGCCGGACTCGAGGTCGCCGCCGTCTACGGCCCCGAGCACGGGTTCGGGGGCACCGCGCCCGCCGGTGGGTCGGAGCCGACGACCGTCGACCCGCGGACCGGGATCACCGTCCGCGACGCCTACGGGGCCGACGCCGACCGGTTCGCTGGCTGGTTCGCCGAGCGCGGGATCGACACGGTGGTCTACGACCTGCAGGACGTCGGCGCCCGCTTCTACACCTACGTGTGGACGCTGCTGGAGGCGATGACGGCCGCCGCTCGCGCCGGGGTCGGGTTCGTCGTGCTCGACCGGCCGAACCCGGTCGGCGGCCGGGCACGCGGACCGCTGCTGCACCCCGGGTACGTCTCGCCAGTGGGCGGCGAACGGATCGTCCAGGCGCACGGTCTGACGGCGGGGGAGTTGGCCGGTCTGTTCGACGCCGTCGTGCTCCCGGCCCGGGCCGGCCGCCGGCTCCGGGCGCTCGAGGTGGTCGAGCTCGAGGGCTGGACGGGCGACCTGCTGTGGGTCGACACCGGGCTGGTCTGGGTGCCGCCGAGCCCCAACCTGCCGACCCCCGACAGCGCTCTGCTCTATCCCGGCACCGGTCTGTTCGAGGGGACCACGCTGTCCGAGGGACGCGGCACCACCCGGCCGTTCGCGCTGCTCGGCGCACCCTGGGTCGACCACCGCTGGGCCGCCGCGCTCGAGGGCCTCCGGCTGCCCGGGCTCCGGTTCCGCGAGACCGCGTTCCTCCCTGCCGCCTCCAAGCACGCCGGCGAGCTCTGTCGCGGCGTGCAGATCCACCCGACCGACCCGCACGCCGTCGACGCGGTCGCGCTCGGCGTCCACCTGCTCGCCAGCCTCCGTGACCTCTACCCGGAGTTCGGCTGGCGTCCCGAGCCGGACGGCGGGCGGCCGTGGATCGACCTGCTCACCGGCTCGGACCGGCTCCGCCGCGCGCTCGACGCCGGCGCGTCCGCGGAGACGATCATCGGCGGCTGGGCCGACGAGACCGCCGACTTCGTCCGCACCCGGGCGCCGTACCTGCGCTATCCCCGCGGCGCCGGCTGAGCGCGACCAGATCCGCAGCGACCCCACGCCAGACCCCGAGAGGACGACCGCCATGCAGCTCCCCACCCGCAGCCCGGAGGACGCCGGGCTCGACCCGGCCGCGCTCGAGGCCGGCTGGGCGGCCGTGGTCGACCACACCCGCCCGCGCCCGGACGGTCCGCCGCTGTACCCCGGGGCGGTGCTGCTCGACGGCGTCCGCGGCGCCGTGGTGCTGCACCGGGCGACCGGTGAGGTCCGGCGCTACGCGCACGCGGACGGCACCCTGCTGCCGGCCGCCGAGCGGGTGGCCACTCGGCCGGACACGATCTTCGACCTCGCCTCGATCTCGAAGCTGTTCACCTCGATCGCCACCGTCCAGCAGGTCGACGCCGGTCTGCTCGACCTCGACCGCCCGGTCGTCGGCTACCTGCCCGAGTTCGCCCGGGGGGACGACGGCGTGCCCGGCAAGGCCGGGATCACCGTCCGGATGCTGCTCACCCACACGTCGGGGTTCCCGGCGTTCCTGCCCTTCTGGCGCGACCACCCCGACCCGGACTCGCGCGCGCACGCCGTGCTCACCGCGCGGTTGGTCAGCGCTCCGGGCACCGCCTACTGCTACAGCGACCTCAACCTGATCACCCTCGGGCTGCTGCTGCACCGGCTGACCGGACGTCCGCTCGACGCGCTGGTGGCCGACGGGATCACCGGCCCGCTCGGGATGCGCGACACCGGCTACGCGCCGGACCCGGCGCTCCGCTCGCGGATCGCCCCGACCGAGGAGGAGACCGACCCGCCCCGCGGCGTCGTCTGGGGTGAGGTGCACGACGAGAACGCCTGGTCCTTCGCCGGCGTGGCCGGTCACGCCGGCGTGTTCTCCACCGCCGCCGATCTGGCCGTGCTGGCGCAGGTGATCATCGAGGACGGTGCCCTCGACGGAGTCCGGATCCTGTCCGCCGACGCGGTCCGGCGGATGACCACCAACGAGAACACCGGCTTCCCCGGTCATGATCACGGACTCGGCTTCGAGATCGACCAGCCCTGGTACATGGGACGGCTGTCCGGCCCGCGGACGGTCGGGCACACCGGGTTCACCGGGACCTCGCTGGTCATCGACCTCGGCGCCGGCGCCTTCGTGGTGCTGCTGACCAACCGGGTGCACCCGTCCCGGTCGTGGGGGACGATCAACCCCGCGCGGGTCGCCGCCGCGGACGCGCTGGCCGACGCCCTGGCCCGCCGGTGATCATGGCCCGCCGGTGATCATGGCCCGCATGATCACGGCCCGCCGGCGACGATCATGGTCACCTCAGCGTGACCAACTCGTCTGGTCGACGCGTGCTCAGCGGAGGGTGATCACCACCGTGGTGCCCGACACCCCGCGGGTGGCTTCGGCGTCGGTGGCCCAGGAGGGCAGCGTGGTCTCGTCGGAGGTCCACGACCGGCCGTCGACGGCCACCTTGCTGATCCCGTAGAGCTTGGCGTTGGCCACCGCGAACTGCGCGTAGGCCCAGGCGTCGCCGGTGTCCGGCGCGGTGACGCTGACCCTCGACCCGGTGGCCGGCGCCGCCCCCGGCCCGGCGCCGAAGTCGCGGACCCCGAAGGTCTTGGTCATCGCGGTTCTGAGCTGTCCGGGCTGGCCGGGAGCGTGGCCGCGGACCAGGCAGGTGAACCCGGCCGGCGACTGCCCGGTCAGCGTCGAGGCGAGGATCCGGCCGTCCCGCTCGTGCGCCCGGTACGCGTCAGGGTGCGCACTGATCTGCACCCGCTGGGCGATGGTGGTGATGTCCGCGTCCTCCCAGCCGTCGATCTTGACCAGTGCGCTGTAGAACTTGCCGGTCGCGTACCAGGGGTCCATCAGCTGCTTCTCGGTGCCCCAGCCCTGCGAGGGACGCTGCTGGAACAGCCCGACCGAGTCGCGGTCGCCGTAGTCGAGGTTCCGGATCCCGGTCTCCTGGTAGACGGTGGCCATCGCGATCGAGGCAGCCCGTGGCTGCAGGTCGCGCTTCACCGACAGCCCGACGACGATCGAGGCGTAGTGGGCCTGGTCGAGGTCGACGGCGACGCTGTTGCCGGAGGCGCGCGCGACACAGCGCTCCTCACCGGGCAGCGGCCCGCTCGCCCCGGTGACCCGCAGTCCGATCACCAGGCCGACCGCGAGCAGCAGCACCACGGCCAGCACCCCGACCACCGGGGCGACCCGTCGTCCCGTTCGCGCCATCAGTCCATGCTCTCCCGGCCGGGCAAACCCGGGGCGGCGAACCGCCGGGCTCTCAGCCGCGGGACCCGCTCGCGGCGCCCGCTTCCCGGTGCTGTGCTCAGTTCGCGTGCAGGGCGGCGTTGAGCTCGACGACCTTGCCCTGCCGGCCGCGGACCTCCACCGCCCCGGTCACCGAGTTGCGGAGGAAGAGCAGGCCGTCCTGGCCGGACAGCGTCCGGGCCTTGACCACCGAGCCGTCGGGCAGCGTGACCTTGGTGCCGGGGGTGACGTAGAGGCCGGCCTCGACCACGCAGTCGTCGCCGAGCGCGATCCCGATCCCCGCGTTGGCCCCGAGCAGGCACCGCTCGCCGATCGAGACCACCTCGGTGCCGCCGCCGGACAGGGTGCCGGTGATCGAGGCCCCGCCGCCGATGTCGGAGTGGTCGCCGACGATCACGCCCTGGCTGATCCGGCCCTCGACCATCGAGGTGCCGATCGTCCCGGCGTTGTAGTTCACGAAGCCCTCGTGCATCACCGTGGTGCCGGGGGCCAGGTGCGCGCCGAGCCGGACCCGGTCGGCGTCGGCGATCCGGACGCCCGCGGGGACGACGTAGTCGACCATCCGCGGGAACTTGTCGACGCCGAAGACGGTCACGTGCGGGTACCGGGTGCGCAGGGCGGTCCGGACCTGCTCGAAACCGTCGACCGCGCACGGACCGACCGAGGTCCACACCACGTTGGCCAGGCAGCCGAAGATGCCGTCGAGGTTGACCGTCCGCGGTCGGACCAGCCGGTGGCTGAGCAGGTGCAGCCGGAGGTAGACGTCGGCTGCGTCGACCGGCGGCTGGTCGAGGTCGACCACCGTCCGCACCAGCTGGGTCCGCACCCGCCGGACCGCGTCCTCGCCGGCCGCGAGCTGGAGCGCCTTGGGGGCCGCGGCGTCGTCGGCCGGCTCGCCGAGGGCGGGCTCCGGGTAGTAGGTGTCGAGGATCTGACCGGAGAGGTGGACGGTGGCCAGCCCCCAGCCCCAGGCGGTGCGCGTCATGGCGTCAGGGTACTGAAAGCCGGGTTGACGACATTCGATAACAACGATTGACGATAACAACGAGAATCGATAAGGTCGGACCATGACGAACCGAGAGAAGTTCTGGACCTGGTCGCTGAGCCGGGCCGACTACGTGGTGCTGCGGATCCTGCTGGTGCTGATCCCGCTGGCCTACGCCGTCCGTGGGTTGGTGCCCGCGGTCGTCGACTGGGTGACCGGCGCGCCGCTGCACTGGACCAGTCGCACCGAGGCCGAGGCGGCCGCCCCGGTCGCGACGTCCGGCGCCGCCCGGGTGGCCTTCGCCGGCGAGGTCCGCTGGACCATCCCCGACGCCGGGACCGTCCAGCGCGTGCTGGCCCTGCTCCCGTCGGCCGAGACGGTCGTGCTGCTGGTGCTCGGCGCGGTCTGTCTGTGGCGGCTGGTGACCGGGATCCGGGCCGGTGAGCCGTTCCAGGCCGCGGTGGTGCGGCGGTTGCGGGTGCTCGCCCTGCTGGTGCTGGCCCAGGTGATCGTCGTCCGCGCCACCGCGCTGGTCGCCGACTTCGCGGTCACCGCGCCGGCCCGGCCCGACCCGCAGACCACGGTCGGTCTGGGCGCGGGCGACCTGCTCGGGTTCGCGGTCGGGCTGCTGCTGCTCGCGCTGGCCGAGTGCTTCCGGCAGGGCGTCCGGCTGCGCGCCGACGTCGAGGGGCTGGTCTGATGCCGGTCGAGGAACCGCACCGGGTGGTCTGCCGGCTCGACGAGGTGCTCGCCGCCCGCGGGCTCACCCTCACCGCCGTTGCCGAGCAGGTCGGGGTCTCGCTGGTCAACCTCAGCGTGCTCAAGAACCAGCGGGCCAAGGCCATCCGCTTCTCCACCCTGACCGCGCTCTGCGACGTGCTCGGCTGCCAGCCCGGCGACCTCTTCGCGGTCGAGACCGCCGGGTCGGACGCCGGGGACGCGGCCTAGGCTCCCGGCGTGCCGAACGACGCGAGCCCCACCGTCCCGACCGCTCTCGACCTGACCGGCGACGTGGTCGCGCTGACCCGCGCGCTCGTCGACGTCGAGTCGGTCAGCGGGAACGAGCAGCCGCTGGCCGACCTGGTCGAGCAGGCGCTCCGGCGCCACGACCACCTCACGGTGCTCCGCGACGGCAACGTGGTGCTGGCCCGGACCGAGACCGGCGCCCCGGAGCGGGTGGTGATCGCCGGCCACATCGACACCGTCCCGCTGGCCGGCAACCTGCCGTCCTGGATCGAGGGCGAGGGGGAGGACCAGCTGGTCTACGGCCGCGGCAGCTGCGACATGAAGTCCGGCGTGGCCGTCCAGCTCTCGGTGGCGGCCGCCTGCGAGCGTCCGGTCCGCGACGTCACCTGGGTGTTCTACGACAACGAGGAGGTCGAGGCCGAGCGGAACGGGCTGAACCGGATCGCCCGCACCCGGCCCGAGCTGCTGGCCGGTGACTTCGCGGTGCTCTGCGAGCCGTCCGGCGCCGGGATCGAGGGTGGCTGCCAGGGCACCATGCGGGTCGAGGTCGAGCTCCGCGGCCGGGCCGCCCACTCCGCCCGGTCGTGGATGGGGGAGAACGCGGTGCACGCCGCCGCCGGGGTGCTCGGTCGGCTGGTCGACTACGCCCCGCGCCAGGTCGAGGTCGAGGGCCTCACCTACCGCGAGGGGCTGAACGCGGTGGACATCCGGGGCGGGATCGCGGGGAACGTCATCCCCGACCGGTGCGTGGTGGCCGTCAACTACCGTTTCGCGCCCGACCGCGACGCCGCGGCCGCCGAGGCCCACCTGCGCGCGGTGTTCGCGGGCTACGACCTCACCGTGGTCGACGTCGCCGAGGGGGCCCGGCCCGGCCTCGACCAGCCGGCGGCGGCCGCTTTCCTGGCCGCGGTGGGCGGCGAGCCGCGGGCCAAGTTCGGCTGGACCGACGTGGCCCGGTTCTCCGCGATGGGGATCCCGGCGGTCAACTACGGCCCCGGCGACCCGTCCAAGGCCCACGCCGACGACGAGTTCTGCCCGGCCGCCGAGATCCGATCCTGCCGGGAGGCGCTGCTCCGCTGGTTGCAGGGCTGAGGTCGCGGGCGTCGTCGCCCGGATGTCGTCCGGCCCGCGGGGATGATGGACGGGTGAGTCAACGTCAGTACGTCCAGGGTCCGGTGGTCCGCACCGGACCGCAGCCGACGCAGACCTCCGACCAGGCGCTGCTCGACAGCCGCGGCCCGGAGGGGTGGGAGCACACCGACCCGTGGCGGGTGCTGCGGATCCAGGCGGAGTTCGTCGAGGGGTTCAACACCCTCAGCGAGCTCGGCCCGTCGGTCTGCGTGTTCGGCTCCGCCCGCACCGGGACCGACGACCCGGTCTGGGCGGCCACCGAGCGGATCGCCGGCAAGCTGGCCGCGTCCGGGCTGACGGTGATCACCGGCGGCGGGCCCGGCGTGATGGAGGCCGCCAACAAGGGTGCCGCCGAGGCGGGCGGGACCTCGGTCGGGTTGGGCATCGAGCTGCCGTTCGAGCAGGGCCTCAACCGGCACGTCACCCTCGGGATCAACTTCCGCTACTTCTTCGCCCGCAAGACGATGTTCGTCAAGTACGCGCAGGGCTTCGTGGTGATGCCCGGCGGGTTCGGCACCCTCGACGAGCTGTTCGAGGCGCTGACCCTGGCCCAGACCCGCAAGGTCACCGCCTTCCCGGTGGTGCTCTTCGGGTCCGACTACTGGGGCGGGCTGGTCGACTGGCTGTCCGGGACGGTGGCGGGGGCGGGGAACGTGTCGGCCGCCGACCTCGAGCGGCTGCAGCTGACCGACGACGAGGACGAGGCGGTGGCGATCATGCTCGCCCACCGCGAGCGGGCCTGACCGGGGGAGTGGAGCGGCGTGAAACCATGCCCTCATGCAGTGGGTGATCGTGGTGCTGGTGGTCGCCGTGCTCGGCGTCGCCGCGGTGGTCGCCTCGGGCGGGCTCGGCGAGATGCGGAGGGAACCGGTGCGTGACGTCTACCGCCAGGACCTGCCGGACCGGCCGCTGACCGCCGAGGACGTCGACGCGCTGCGGTTCGCCACCGCGATCCGCGGCTACGCCATGGACCAGGTCGACGACGTGCTGGCGCGGCTCGGCGCCGAGATCGCCGAGCGCGACGAGCTGATCGCCGACCTGCGCGGCGAGCGCCGGGTCGGGGCGGGCACGCGGACTCAGGTCCGCACCGACGCCCGGACCGACGCCCGCGCCGACGAGGCCCGGGACGGGCGCGGATGAGCGTCACGCTCCGCGGGTCGGTGATGGTCGGCGCCTCGATCGAGCGCACCTGGTCGGCGTTGATCGACTGGCACGGCCAGGAGGACTGGATCCCGATGACCACGATGCGGGTGATCGGCGAGCGCAGCACCGGCATCGGCACCCGGATCAAGGCCTTCCACGGGCTCCGGCTCGGTCCGCTGCCGCTCGGATTGATCGACAACTTCGTGGTCACCGACTGGCAGCAGCCGACCACCGTCGAGGTGCTCCACCTCGGGCCGTACTTCACCGGCGTCGGGCTGTTCGAGCTGGCCTTCCGCGGCGACGAGAAGACCTGGGTGAGCGTGGTCGAGGTGTTCGACCTGCCGCTGGCCAAGGTCACCGAGGTCGGCGCCCGGCTGGCCAACCCGGTGCTGCACGTCGGCCTGCAGGCCAGCCTGCGCACGTTCGCCCGCACCGTCGAGCAGGGCGCCTGACCGGTGCCCGAGGCGGTTGAGGTCAGCCCGTCGGGCGCGGTCCGCGGCGAGGACGGCCTGCTCCGCTGCCCCTGGGGGACGGCCGGGGACTACCTGCGCTACCACGACGAGGAGTGGGGCGTCCCGATCCGGACGGTCACCGGGCTCTACGAGCGGCTGACCCTCGAGGCGTTCCAGTCGGGTCTGTCCTGGCTGACCATCCTGCGCAAGCGCCCGGCCTTCCGGGCGGCGTTCGCCGGGTTCGACCCGGTCGTGGTCGCGGGGTTCGGCCCGGACGACGTCGACCGGCTGCTGGGTGATCCCGGCATCGTCCGGAACCGGCTGAAGATCGAGGCGGCGCTGGCCAACGCCGCGGTGGTCGCCGACTGGGGCGAGGGGTTCGCCGAGACGATCTGGAGCTTCGCGGCGCCTGACCGGCCCCGGCCGGCGTCGTTCGCCGAGGTCCCGGCGACCACCCCGGCCTCGGTGGCCCTGGCCAAGGAGCTCAAACGCCACGGCATCCGCTTCGTCGGGGCAACCACCGCCTACGCCCTGATGCAGGCCGCCGGTCTGGTCGACGACCACCTGGTCGACTGCCACGTGCCGCACCGCACCCGCTGACCCTCGGTGGTGCTCGGAGCGCTTCGACAGGCTCAGCGCGCGTTCCTCGGCTCAGCGCGCGTTCCTCGGCTCAGCGCGTTCCTCGGCTCGGCGCGGGTCAGCGGCCGGTGAAGGTGGGCGGCTGCTTGGCCAGGAACGCCTCCACCGCCCGGCGGTGGTCGTCGCTGGCGCCGGTGAGCTCCATCAGCCGGGCCTCGAACGGCAGCGCGTCGCTCAGCGGATGGGTCTCGCCGTAGGCGACGGCCTTGCGGACAGCCGCGTAGGCCAGCGTCGGGCCGTGCGCCCAGCGGGTGGCGAGCTCGGCCAGCCGGGTGTCGAAGTCCGCGTCGGGGACCACCTCGGAGGCCAGACCGATGGCCAGCGCCTCCTCGGCCGGCACCGTCCGCGGGTTGAGCAGCAGGTCGAGGGCCCGGCCGCGCCCGACCAGCCGGGGCAGCGTCCACGAGCTGCCGGTGTCGGCCGACAGCCCGATCGCGGTGAACGAGGTGGTGAACCCGGCCGAGGCCGCCACCAGGCGGTAGTCGGCCAGGAAGGCGATCGACGCCCCCGCCCCGGCGGCGATCCCGTTGACCCCGGCCAGCACCGGCTTCTCCAGCTGGGCCAGCGTGAGGGCGATCGGGTTGTAGCTGTCGGTCACGTTGGCGCCCAGCCGGGAGGCGTCCCCGCTGCCGAGGTCCTCGGCGTGCTCGCGGAGGTCCTGGCCCACGCAGAAGGCCCGACCCGTCCCGCGGAGCACCACGCACCGGACCTCGGGGTCGGCGCCCAGCTCGGCCAGCGCGTCGAGCAGCAGGGCCCGGGAGGCCCGGTCGAGCGCGTTCAGCGCCTGCGGCCGGGCGAACCGGACCGTCCCCACACCGTCGGCCACCTCGACCACCACCGGGTCCTCCGGGGTGCTCCGGGCCGCGTCGTGGTCCACGCCTGACACCGGCTCGCTCATGCCGACCGAGACTACGGGGCGCGACCCGCGAGGCGACTGCCACCCGGGTACGGGATAATGGGGCGGCAAGCCCTATTCGGACTGGAGAGATGAGGATCGACGATGGCTGCAATGAAACCGCGTACCGGTGACGGACCCATGGAGGTCACCAAGGAGGGTCGCGGGATCGTCATGCGTGTGCCGCTCGAAGGTGGTGGTCGGCTCGTCGTCGAACTGAACGCCGACGAGGCCGCCGAGCTGGCCGGCGCGCTGCAGGAAGTCGTCGGCTGACCCGCTGATCGCACGAGGACGGCCCCGGGTCCGCTGGACCCGGGGCCGTCGCACGTCAGGAGCCGTGCACCTCGAGCGCGCGCCGGTACACCTCGACGGTCTCGGCGGCGATCTTCGACCAGGAGAACTCGTCGATGCAGCGCTGCCGGCCGGCCCGCCCGAAGGCGGCGGCGCGGTCCGGGTCACGGGTCAGCGTGTTGATCCGGTCGGCGAAGTCGGACTCGAAGCCGGCCACGAACGCCGGGTCGTCGGCGCGGGCCGGGTCGTAGGGGACCAGCAGCCCGGTCTCGCCGTCGACCACCACCTCGGGGATGCCGCCGACCGCGCTGGCCACCACCGCGGTCTCGCACGCCATCGCCTCGAGGTTGACGATGCCGAGCGGCTCGTAGACCGACGGGCAGGCGAACACGGTGGCGTGGGTGAGGAACTGCCGCACCTCGGCGCGCGGCAGCATCTTCTCGATCCAGACCACGTTGCCGCGGGTCTGCTGGAGGTGCGCGAAGGCGTCGCCGATCTGCCGGGCGAT
This sequence comes from Microlunatus kandeliicorticis, assembly GCF_014137855.1. Lineage (GTDB taxonomy): Bacteria > Actinomycetota > Actinomycetes > Propionibacteriales > Propionibacteriaceae > Microlunatus > Microlunatus kandeliicorticis. Next base: position 299,841 of record NZ_JACGWT010000003.1, on the reverse strand, counting down.
CTCCGGGGTGTCCGGGGCGCCGGCCAGCAGCACCAGCTGGGTCTCCGGGTCGAGCCGCTCGGCCGCCCGGACGAGGTGGATGAGGCCCTTCTGCCGGGTGATCCGCCCGACGAACACCACCGACGGCCGGTCCGGGTCGACGCCGTGGGCGGTGACCACGTCGGTGCCCGGGTCGGGACGGAACTCGTCGGGGTCGATCCCGTTGCGGACCACGTGCAGCCGTGCCGGGTCGATGGCCGGATAGGAGGCCAGCACGTCCCGGCCCATCCCGGCGCTGACCGCGATCACCGCGTCGGCGGCCTCGAAGGCGGTCCGCTCGGCCCAGCTCGACAGCTGGTAGCCGCCGCCGAGCTGCTCGGCCTTCCACGGCCGGTGCGGCTCGAGCGAGTGCGCGCTCACCACGTGCGGGACGTCCTTGAACAACCCGGCCAGGTGACCGGCCAGGTTGGCGTACCAGGTGTGGGAGTGCACCAGGTCGACGTCACCGATCGCGGCCACCATCGACAGGTCGGCCCCGAACACCCGCAGCGCTGCGTTGGCGCCGGGCGGGAAGTCCTCGGCGTGCGCGGTCGCCCCCTCCCGCGGCTCGCCCATGCACTGCACCTCGACCTCGCACAGCTTGCGCAGCTGCGGCACCAGCTGGGCCACGTGCACCCCGGCCCCGCCGTAGATCGTCGGCGGGTACTCGCGGGTGAGCAGGGAGACGCTGAGACTCATCCGCGCATCGTCGCACAGCCCTCCGGCCCCCGGTAGGGCGTCGCCGGGCCCCGCTGGTCATGATCGACTTCGGCGGCGACCCGGCCGGACCCCACCCTTGTGCGGGGTCTCGGGACCCCCTAGGTTTCAGGCGTGGCTGCGCGACCGAGGGTGCTGTCGATCGTCCTGGCTGGTGGCGAGGGCAAGCGGCTGATGCCGTTGACGTTCGACCGCGCCAAGCCCGCGGTGCCGTTCGGCGGGACCTACCGCTTGATCGACTACGTGCTCTCCAACCTGGCCAACGCCGGGCTGCGGCAGATCGCGGTGCTCACCCAGTACAAGTCGCACTCGCTGGACAAGCACATCTCACTGACCTGGCGGATGTCGACCATGCTCGGCAACTACGTCACCCCGGTGCCGGCGCAGCAGCGGCTCGGCCCGCGCTGGTACCTGGGCAGCGCCGACGCGATCTTCCAGTCGATGAACCTGATCAGCGACGAGGACCCTGACTACATCGTGGTCTTCGGCGCCGACAACATCTACCGGATGGACGTCTCGCAGATGGTGGACGCCCACATCGACTCCGGGCTGGGCTGCACGGTGGCCGGGATCCGGGTGCCGCGGGTGCAGGCCACCGCGTTCGGGGTGATCGACTCCGGCGCCGACAACAAGATCAACGCCTTCCTGGAGAAGCCGGCCGACCCGCCCGGGCTGCCCGACGACCCGGAGAGCTCGTTCGCCTCGATGGGCAACTACTGCTTCACCCGCGAGGCCCTGGTGCAGGCGCTGCACAGCGACGCGCAGAGCGAGGACTCGCGGCACGACATGGGCGGCGACATCATCCCGTCCTTCGTCCGCGCCTCCGACGCGCAGGTCTACGACTTCACCGCCAACTCGGTGCCCGGGTCGACCGACAAGGACAAGAACTACTGGCGCGACGTCGGGACCATCGACGCCTACCACGAGGCGCACATGGACCTCGTCTCGGTCGACCCGGTGTTCAACCTCTACAACTCCGAGTGGCCGATCTGGACCTACGCCCCGCAGCTGCCCGGTGCGAAGTTCGTGCTCGACGGCAACGCGGAGGACTCGGTGGTCAGCCCGGGCTGCATCATCTCCGGCGGCGAGGTTGACAATTCGGTGCTCTCGCCGGCCGTCCGGATCGACCGCGGCTCGGTCGTCGACCGCTCGGTGCTGCTCAACAACGTCCGGATCGGCAGCAAGGCCACGGTCAAGAACGCCATCCTCGACAAGAACGTGGTGGTCGAGGACGGCGCCGAGGTCGGCGTGGACCCCGAGGCCGACCGGGCGCGCGGGTTCACCGTCTCCGACGGCGGCATCACCGTGGTCGGCAAGGGCGAGATCGTCCGCCGGGCCTGAGGCCCGGGCAGCTCCCCGGGCCGATCGGTCCGGGTCGGTCAGAACGGGTCGGTCAGGACTTGACGGCGACCAGCAGTCCGTCGCCGACCGGCAGCAGGCTGCAGGTCAGGTCGGTGTTGTCGCGGACCGCCTCGATGGCCTCGCGGACGGCGATCGCGTCGTCGTCGCTGTTGCCCGGGTCGGCGACCCGGCCCCGGCGCAGCGCGTTGTCCACGGCCAGCACCCCGCCGTGCCGGAGCAGCCGCAGGGCCTGCTCGACGTACTCGGCGTACTCCAGCTTGTCGCCGTCGACCAGCACCAGGTCGTAGGCCCCGTCGCTGAGCTTGGGCAGCACGGTGAGGGCCGCGCCGGCGATCAGCCGGAACCGCTGCGGGGCGATGCCGACCTCGCGGAAGGCCTGCCGGGCCGCGTTCTGGTGCTCGGCCTCGACGTCGATGCTGGTGAGGATCCCGTCGGGCTGCATGCCGGCGAACAGCGCCAGCCCGGAGACCCCGGCACCGGTGCCGATCTCGACCACGGCGCGGGCGTTGGCCAGCCGGGCCAGCACGGTGAGCAGGCTCGCGGTGCCACGTCCGACCGGCCAGGCGCCGAAGCCCTCCCCCTGCTGACGGGCCCGGGCAGCGGTGTCGCTCTCGGGCAGGAAGGTCTCGGTGTAGTCCCAGGTCTCGGGGGACGGGGCACCGCCCGCGGAGCGACCGGACGACGACGGGGCGGCTGCGTTCACGGCGACGAGGATAGTGCCTGCGCCCCGCTAGCATGACGGCCATGAACCCGACCGCCGCGCCCGAGGAGTAGCCGTCGTGTTGCACCCTGCGGGCGGGGCCGCGCCGGTGTTCGGCCGGCTCCTCAGCGCGATGGTCACCCCCTTCGACGCGTCCGGCGCACTCGACCTCGAGGCGGCCGCCGCCCTGGCCCGGCACCTGGTCGACGAGCAGGCCCACGACGGCCTGGTGGTCAACGGCACCGGCGGTGAGGCCCCGACCACCAGCGACACGGAGAAGGCCGCGCTGGTCCGGGCCGTCGTCGAGGCGGTGGGGGACCGGGCCGCGGTGGTGGCCGGGGTCGGCACCTTCGACACCGCGCACACCCTCGAGCTGCTGGCCGCCGCCGAGGAGGCCGGTGCCGACGGCGCGCTGGTCGTCACCCCGTACTACTCGCGACCGCCGCAGTCGGGTCTGCTGGCGCACTTCACCGCGGTCGCCGACCGGGCCGGGATCGGGCTGCTGCTCTACGACATCCCGCACCGGGCGGGCGTCCCGATCGCTCCGGAGACCCTGATCGAGCTGGCCGGACACCCGCGGGTGCTCGGGGTCAAGGACGCCAAGGGCGACCTGACCAGCACCTCGGCGGTGCTGGCCGCGACCGACCTCCTCTACTACAGCGGCGACGACGCCACCACGCTCCCGATGCTGGCGGTCGGTGGCTGCGGCGTGATCGGCACCTCGACCCACTTCTGCGGGCCCCAGGTGCAGGAGCTGATCGCCGCCGCGCTCGAGGGCCGGCGGGACGACGCGCTCGCCCTGCACCAGCGGCTGCTTCCGATCTTCACCGGGATCTTCGCCACCCAGGGCTGCATCCTGGTCAAGGCCGGGCTCGAGCTCCGCGGCCGCGGCGTCGGCGGCGTCCGGTCGCCGATGGTGCCGGCCACCGACGCGCAGCGCGAGGCGCTGGCCGCCGCCCTGGCCGCGGCCGGTCTCTGAGCCGAGCCGACGGCCGCGATCGGCGGGCCGGAACACCCCGTCCGGCCCGGTCGTTGACCCTGTGCCGTGGCTTCCTGGGTGCGAGGTCCGGACGAGCCGACCACGGCGTGAACCTGAAGATCGGGTGAGAGCGGAGGGGTGCGATGTTGGGCTTGTTGCCAGTCCGTGCACAGCCCGCTGACAGGCCGGCCCCCGAGAATGATGAGCCAGGTCAGCGTGCCCGCCGCCTCCGACGAGGCGCGGGCGCACCAGACGAGAGGCTCCAGCCGATGTCACCGTTCCGCACCTCCGCGCCCGCCGACCCGGCCCTCCGCAGCGTCCTGACGGTGCCCGCCGACCCCGCGGTCGCGGAGTGGACGCCGCCGAGCTGGGAGGACGTGGTCCGCGACCACAGCGCGCGGGTCTACCGGCTCGCCTACCGGCTGACCGGCAACAGCCACGACGCCGAGGACCTCACCCAGGACGTCTTCGTCCGGGTGTTCCGTTCGCTGCACAAGTTCCAGCCGGGCACCTTCGAGGGCTGGCTGCACCGGATCACCACCAACCTGTTCCTCGACGGCGCCCGCCGCAGGCAGAAGATCCGCTTCGACGCCCTCGCCGACGGCGCCGACGACCGGCTGCCGAGCCACGGCCCGACCCCCGGCGACCAGCTGGCCGACGCCGACCTCGACCACGACGTCGCCGCCGCGCTCTCCGCGCTCTCGCCCGAGTTCCGGGCCGCGGTGGTGCTGTGCGACATCGAGGGTCTGAGCTACGAGGAGATCGCCGACGTCCTCGACGTCAAGATCGGCACTGTCCGCAGTCGGATCCACCGCGGCCGGAGCCAGCTGCGGACCGCGTTGGCGCACCGCCGACCGACCGACGAGCACGCCCGCTACTTCGGGGTCGAGGCCGAGACCGGTGCCGAGACCGACCGGTCGAGCGACCAGACCGACCTTGCGGCCGGGGGTCGACGCTCGAAGTTGCGCGTGGCGCCGGCGTGACCTCGGCCCGGCCCTGCAGCCGGTTCGAGCGCGCCCGATCCGAGCTGGTCGACGGCTCGATCGACGACGAGACCCGCGAGACGCTGCGCCGTCACCTCGCCGGCTGCGACGCCTGCCGGGCCGACGTCGTCGAGTTGCGCCGGGTCCGCGACCTGCTGCACGCCCGGGTCACCGAGGCCCCCGCGCCGTCCACCCTGCAGGGGCGGCTGGTCTCGATCGCCGCCGAGGCGGCCGACGAGCCGTTGCGCACGCGTCCGTTCAAGCAGGCGCGGTGGGGCTCCGGCCGGCTGCCGACCCGCCGGCGCCGCCGGCGCCGGGTCGCGGTGGTCGCCACCGCGTTCGGCACCGTGCTGGTCGTCGGCGCCGGCCTCGGCTACGCGGTCGCCCCGGCCAGCCTGGTCGCCGTCGACGACCCGACCGGCGCCGCCCGCAGCGGGTTCGCCGCGGTCCGCGCGGACGTCCCGCTGAGCAGTGACCCGGCGACCGCCGCCCTCGTCGCCGCCGGCCGCCTGCCGGCCGGGTCGGCCGCCGCGCACCGGCTGTGGAGCTCGGCCGACCCGAACGCCGCCAGCCCGTCCGCCGCGATCGGCACCCCGCGGCAGGTCTCGCTGAGCGACCCGGGCGGAGGGTCGGCGTCGGTGCTCGCCCCGAACGCACCCGCCGGCCGGGCGATCGGGGCCGGCGCCGCCGCGTCCGCGCTGGCCGCCGCCGAGGCCGCCGCCGGACGGGTCGGCTACCAGGGCACCGAGCAGGTGGTCGTCCAGGACGGCGACCGGCGGATGACCGCCGAGGTGACCGTCTCCTCGACCGGGGCCGGCGGCAGCCTGCTCACCGTCCGCGCCGACGACGGCACCGCACTGGTCCAGGGCTCGATGCCGGCCGAAGCCGACTCCGTGTCGCTGGTCAGCCTGCTCAGCGGGTCCTACCGGCTCAGCGGCGTGGCCGACGTGTCCGTGCTCGGCCGCCGGGCGACGGTGGTCGAGGCCCGCACGTCCGGGACCACGGACACGCAGGCGCCGACCGCGCGCTGGTGGGTCGACCAGCAGACCGGGCTGTTGCTCGGCCGGCAGACCTTCACCCCGTCCGGGACGCTCATCCAGTCGAGCATGTTCACCGCCGTGGCCGTGCGGACCGGGCCGACCGCCAGCACCCCGTCCTCGCAGCTGACCGCCACCACCGCCGCTGCGGTGCTGGCGCCGTCGGCCGGGCACGGTCTCGAGGCCTCCGGCTGGACCTGCGAGCAGCGACTGGCCGGGCTGCCGCTGACCCAGGTGCGCACCGACGACCTGACCGACCCGAGCGTGGTGCACCTCGTCTACACCGACGGGGTCACCACGCTGAGCGTGATGGAGCGCCGGGGGAGGCTCGACGACACCCCGTCGGGATCGTCGCTCGATCCCGCGCTCGGCGCCTTCGTCAGCGCCGGAGCCCCGTTCTCGGCGAGCTGGCAGTCGGGCGACAGCGTGCTCACCGTGGTGACCGACGGATCCCGCGACCGGCTGGCTCAGGCCGTGCACAGCTTGCCCCATGCCGCGGTGCCGCACGCGACTACGATGGGCCGGGTCCGGTCCGGCTGGGCCTACCTCGCCTCGCTGCTGTTCCGGTGACCGCCCTGCGGTCCCGCGCGGCCGCCGGTCGCACCGTTCGAACGTCGATGGGGAGCCCATGGTGAGCAGCGACAGCGGCTCCCGTCCCTCCTCGCAGCCCGACCGACCCGACCGCGACTCCTGGTTCGACGACGTCTTCGGACGACGTGACCGCAGCGGCGACGGCGACCCGGCCAGCAGTCCCACCGCCGCCGACCCGCGCGGTTCCGACCCGGCCGAAGGCTGGGACCCGTTCGGCGGACCGCCCACCCAGGAGCTCCCGGCCTTCGGCGACCTCGGGGGCCCGACCTCCGAGACCCGCCCGTCCTGGGTGTCCGGCGGCGTCTCGAGCCACCCGGACGGTTTCGGCGGTCCCCCCGGCCCGGTCGCCACCGGCGGTCACCCGGGCTGGGGCGCGCCGTCGTCCGGGCCGGTCGGCTGGTCCTACCCGACGGCCGTCGACCCGCGCGTGACCGCGCCGGCCGCCTTCGCACCCGCCCCACGCCGGCCCCGCCGCCGCGGCACCGTGGCCCGCACGGTGGCCGTCGCCGCCCTGGTCGCGCTGGTGGTCGGTGGGGCGGCGGGCTACGGCGGCTACCGGCTGGGCGCCCGGGACCTCCCGGTCGCCGGGCCGAGCCTCGCGTCCCCGGCCGGCACCGGCAGCGCCGCCCCGCGGTCGTCCGCGGTGGCGGTGGCCCGGGCCGTGCTGCCCAGCACCGTGACCATCCAGGTGACCGGCGCCGCCGGCACCGGCACCGGGTCCGGCTTCGTCTACGACGACCGCGGCCACATCCTCACCAACAACCACGTGGTCAGCGCCGGCGGCGGCGACGGCCGACTGCTCATCGAGCTCTCCGACGGCACCTCGGTGATCGGCTCGGTGGTCGGCAGGAGCCCGAGCTACGACCTCGCCGTGGTCCGGGTCGACGACGCGAGCCGGCTCACCCCGGTCCGCTTCGGCGACTCCGACGCCGTCCAGGTCGGCGAGACCGCGCTGGCCGTCGGGTCGCCGCTCGGTCTCGGCGGCACGGTCACCGAGGGGATCATCTCGGCCACCCACCGCCCGGTCGCGGTCGACGAGAACAGCGACGCCGACGCGCCCTCGGCCTACATCGACGCCCTGCAGACCGACGCGGCGATCAACCCGGGCAACTCCGGCGGGCCGCTGGTCGACGACAGCGGACGGGTGATCGGGGTCAACTCGGCCATCCTCACCCTGGGCAGCGGTACCGGGAGCCAGCAGAGCGGCAACATCGGTCTCGGGTTCGCGATCCCGATCGACCAGGCCCGGACCGTGGCGGCGGAGCTGATCAGCCGCGGCGTCGCGACCTACCCGGTGCTCGGGGCCGGCGTGACGGACGGGCAGACGGACGCCGGTGCGGTGCTGCAGAGCGTCGAGCCCGGTCAGCCCGCCGCCCAGGCCGGGCTGCAGGTCGGTGACGTGGTCACCGCCCTCGACGGACGCCGGGTCAGCCGGGCCCAGGAGCTGATCGTGGCCGTCCGGTCCCACCGGCCGGGCGACCGGGTCAGCGTGACCTACGATCGGGGCGGCGTCACCGCACGGACGACGGTGACCCTCGGATCCAGGGAGGGATGACGGTGCTCGACATCGGGGCTCCCGAGTTCCTCGTGCTGGCCGTCATCGCGGTCATCCTGTTCGGGCCGGAACGGCTGCCGCAGCTGGCCCGCAAGGCCGCCCAGGTGCTGGCCTACGTCCGGCAGATGGCGGGTTCGGCCCAGACCCAGCTGCGCGACGAGCTCGGCCCGGGCTTCGAGGACTTCGACTTCACCGACCTCAGCCCCAAGGCCTTCGTCCGCAAGCACCTGCTCGAGGACGTCGAGCCGATCGTCGCCGACGTCCGGGACGAGCTCGGCTCGCTGCGGACCCTCGGCCGCGAGTCCGCCGACGACCTCACCGACAAGATCAACAGCGTCAAGGCGATCACCCCCGGCGGCCCCGGCGACGTGTCCGGCTCGCTCAACGGGTCGTCCGCGAACGGCTCGGCGCTCAACGGGTCGGCCGGCTCGCGGCTGGTGCTGACCCCGTTCGACCCCGACGCCACCTGAGCGGTCCCGCTCCGCACCGCGCGGCACCGTCCCGCAGGGAACCGCGCCCGGTGGTCCGGACCGGTCAGGGCCTGATCCGGGTGTCCCGGCTGCAGAACCTCAGCACCGGCACCGCGGTCGTCGGCGGCGTGAACACCCCGGTGGCCCGGCTGGTCACCGCCGCGCTGGCCCTGCTCGTGGTCGGGGTGATGGTCGTCGTCGCCGTGGTCGCGCTCAGCGGGTCCTGACCGGCCGCGGGCGGCGGACGCTCAGCGACCGACCGGCTGCAGCCCGAGCTGGCGGCCGGCCAGGTTCTTCCCGCGCGCGGCGAGCCGGTCGGCCAGACCGCTCAGCGCCCGCGCCGCGGCGGTCTCCGGTTCGGCGGTGACGATCGGGTTCCCGTCGTCGCCGCCCACCCGCAGCCGCGGGTCGAGCGGGATCTCGGCCAGCACCGGGACCTCGTAGCCGAGCCGGCGGCCCAGCGTCCCGGCCACCTCGGCGCCACCGCCGCTGCCGAACACGTCGACCCGGTGGGTCTCGTGGCAGTGCGGGCAGGTGGTCTCGAGGTAGGACATGTTCTCCACCACCCCGATCACCCGCTGGTTGAGCATCGAGGCCATCGTCCCGGCCCGCTCGGCCACCTCGGCGGCCGCCTGCTGCGGGGTGGTCACGACGATGACCTCGGCGTTCGGCAGCTTCTGGCCGAGCGAGATCGCGACGTCGCCGGTGCCGGGCGGCAGGTCGAGCAGCAGGTAATCCAGGTCGCCCCAGTAGACGTCGGCGAGCATCTGGGTGAGCGCCCGGTCGAGGATCGGACCCCGCCAGGCCACCACCTGGTCGCGGCGCGGCTTGAGCATGCCGATCGAGATCACCTTGAGGTCCTGGGTGGGCACCGGGAGGATCATGTCCTCCACCGCCGTCGGCCGGGCGTCCCCGACGCCGAGCATGGCCGGGACCGAGTGGCCGTAGATGTCGGCGTCGAGCACGCCGACGCTCTTCCCCCGGGCGGCCAGGGCCAGCGCCAGGTTGACCGTCACCGACGACTTGCCGACGCCGCCCTTGCCGGAGGCGACCGCGATCACCGTGGTCAGCGAACCCGGCTGGGCGAACGGGATCTCCCGCTCGGGCTGGCCACCCTTGAGCTGGTCACGGAGCGCGGCCCGCTGCTCGTCGGTCATCACCCCGAGCTCGACCTCGACCGCGCTCACCCCCGGCACCGCGCCGACCTGGGCGGTGACGTCGCGGCGCAGGGTGTCCTTGAGCGGGCACCCGGCGACGGTCAGCAGCACGGTGACCAGCACCCGGCCGGTGGGGTCGACGTCCACCGCCTGCACCATGCCGAGCTCGGTGATCGGGCGCTTGATCTCGGGGTCGTTCACCCGGGCCAGCGCGGCCTTGATCGGTTCGGCCAGCGGGTGATCGGCGACGACGGTCTGTTCGGGCACGGGTTCCAGCCTAGTCAGCCGTTCCGCGTGACCCGGGTCACGCGGAACGGCCCGAGATCCGGACGGGGCCGGCCCCGGGCGGACCCGAGCGAGCGCGGATCAGGCCCGGACCGGGGCTCCGGTCGGCGCCTGCTCGTCGTCCTCGGCGGCCAGCTCGGCCAGCAGCGACCGCAGCTCGTTGCGCAGCTCGGAGCGCAGGTAGTCCCGGGTGGCCAGGTCACCCACCGACATCCGCAGGCTGGCGATCTCGCGGGCCAGGAAGTCCATGTCGGCCCGGCTCTGTGCCGTCTGCTGCCGGTCGGCGTCGAGCGCCACCCGGTCGCGGGCCTCCTGGCGGTTCTGCGCCAGCAGGATCAGCGGGGCGGCGTAGCTGGCCTGCAGCGACAGCAGCAGGGTGAGGAAGATGAACGGGTACGGGTCGACCTCGCTGCTCTTGGGCAGCGCCACGTTCAGCACGATCCAGACGATGATGAACGCCGACATCCAGGCCAGGAAGGTCGCGGTGCCCATGAAGCGGGCGAACGCCTCGGCGAACTTCCCGAACGTGTCGGAGTCCATCCGGCGCCAGGGGAGCAGCGGACGGCGCCGCCGGCCCGGCGTGTTCAGTCGTTCGGGCTCGCGGCGTTGATCGCGCCGTCGGTCCCGGGTCGTGTCTCGTTCGCGGTTCCTGTCCCGATCGTTCTCGGCGGCGCGTGCCATCAGTCACCCCTCTCGTACGGGTCGTTCGTCGCGGCGCTGACGGCGATCTCACCGCCGGTGTGCGCCTGGTCGTGGTCCCGGTCGTCGCCGGAGTCCATCTGCGTGCCCCGCCAGTCCTCGGGCAGCACGTGGTCGAGCACGTCGTCGACGGTGATCGCGCCGATCAGCCGGCCCTCGCGGTCCACCACCGGGGCGTTGACCAGGTTGTAGGTGGCGAAGTAGCGGCTGACCGTGTGCAGGTTGGCCTGGTCGCTGATCGGTTCGAGCTCGGAGTCGATCAGCCCGGAGACCAGCAGCGACGGCGGTTCGCGGAGCAGGCGCTGGATGTGCACCCCGCCGACCAGGCGGCCGGTCGGCGTCTCCAGCGGCGGCCGGCAGACGTAGACCATCGCGGCCAGCGCCGGGGTCAGCTCCTCCTGCCGGACGATGGCCAGCGCGTCGGCCACGGTGGCGTCGGGCGGGACGATCACCGGCTCCGGCGTCATCATGCCGCCGGCGGTGAACTCGGCGTAGGTCAGCAGTCGCCGGACGTCCTTGGCCTCGTCCGGCTCCATCCGGCCGAGCAGCTCCTCGGCGACCTCCGGCGACAGCTCGCCGATCAGGTCGGCGGCGTCGTCGGGGTCCATCTCCTCGAGGATGTCCGCGGCGCGCTCGTTGTCCATCGCCTGGATCAGCTCGACCTGCTCGTCCTCGGGCAGCTCCTCGAGCGCGCTGGCCAGCTTGTGGTCGTCGAGCGCGGAGGCGACCTCGGCCCGGCGGCGCGGCGACAGGTCGTGCAGCTCGCGCGCCACGTCGGCCGGCTTCATGTCCTCCATCTGCGCGACCAGCTGGTCGGTGGCCTGGCCGAACTCGCCGGCCAGCAGGGTGATGTCGGTCCAGTCGACGATCACCACCTGGCCGCGACGGGCCAGCCGGCGCGCGCTGCCACCCTCGCGGACGGCGACCTCGGCCAGCTCCCAGTCCCGGTTGCGGGCCCGCAGCATGGCCACGTCGAAGATCATCCAGGTGCCCGGCTGTGACCGCCGGCTGACCTGGGCGTCGAACAGGTCGTCGATCACCAGCGTCTCGGAGTCGCGGCGTTCGAACCGCCGGGTGTTGACGATGCCGGTGCTGATCACCTGGACCGCGTCCACGCTGCGGATCCGCTCCATCGGCATGAAGATCCGGTGCCGGGCGAACAGCTCGACGACCAGCCCTTTGACCCTCGGCGCCCGGCCGAGGGTGCGGCGCTGGACGACGACGTCGCGGAGGCGTCCGACCTGGTCACCGGCGTCGTCCATCACCGGCAGCCCGCGGATCCTCGCGATGAAGATGGCTTGGGCCGACGCACTCACGTCGGGAGACTAGCGCGAGCGGGTGAGCGGAGCCTTGACCGCGGTCACCGTTCGAGCAAGATCACGAGCCGTCGGCCGCGTCCTGCAGCACCCAGCCGACGTCGCCGGTGAGCCGGACCGACTCGCTCGGCCCCCAGCTGCCCGGGCGGTAGGGGACCGGCGCCGGCGGGTGGTCGACCACCGGTGCGGCCGCGGTCCAGGCCCGCTCGAGCCCGGCACTGCTGGTGAACAGCGACCGGTCGCCGAGGGTGACGTCGTGCAGCAGCGCCACGTACGGCGGCAGCCCGGAGGAGTCGGTGCCGTTGTCGAGCTTGAGGTCGATCCGCTGCTCGACCAGGTCGAGGTCGGGGCCCGGCTTCTTGAGCACCAGCTGCACCTGCATCTCGCCGGTGCCCTTGAGCGACAGCTCGATGGTGCTGGCCGGCACGTGGGTGAGCGGGCCCTGCGGGGTGCGGACGACCAGGATGACCTTCTGCTGGCTGACCGCCATCTGCTTGCCGCTGCGGAGCACGAACGGCACCCCGCGCCAGCGGTCGGTGTCCACCCACAGCCGGACCGCGGCCATGGTGTCGGTCTGCGAGTCGTCGGGCACGTCGGGGAGCTCGCGATAGCCCTCGTACTGGCCGAACACGACGTCGTCGGCCTCGAGCGGGCGGAACGCGGCCAACACCGACTCGCGGGCGTCCTGCAGGTCCTCGGCGCGCATGCTGGCCGGCGGCTCCATCGCCACCTCGGCGGCGACCTGGAACAGGTGGGTGGCGATCATGTCCTTGAAGGCGCCGGTCTCGTCGTAGAAGCCGGCCCGGTCGGCCACGTCGAGCGTCTCGGGGACGTCGATCTGCACCTGGGTGACGTACTCCTTGCACCAGATGTTGGCGAAGAGCGCGTTGGCGAACCGCAGCACGTGGATGTTCTGGGTCGCTTCCTTGCCGAGGAAGTGGTCGATCCGGTAGACCTGCTCCTCCTTCATCACCGACTGGACCAGGTCGTCGAGCTCGTGGAAGGAGGCCAGCGAGTTGCCGTAGGGCTTCTCGTAGACCACCCGGCTGTCGTCGCGGATCAGGTCGTGCTCGTCGAGGCCCTCGGTGATCTTGATGAAGGCCGACGGCGGGATGGCCAGGTAGTGGATGTAGCGGGCGTCCGGGCCGAGGTCGTCGTGGGCCTCCTGGAGCACGTCGAGCAGGCTGCCCGGGTTGCTCTTCTCGAAGCCGCCGCCGGCGAAGAACAGGTGCTCGACGAAGGCGTCCCACTGCTCGGCCGTGTACTTGGGGCCGAACTCGTCGAGGACCTCCTTGACGTGACCGCGGAAGTCGAGGTGCGAGACGTCGCCGCGGCCGTTGCCGACCATCCGCCAGGTCTCGGGCATCAGGCCGCGGGTGTGCAGCTCGAAGAACGCCGGCAGCACCATCCGCTTGGCGAGGTCGCCGGTGGCACCGAACAGGACGAAGATCGTCGGGTCCTCACTGGGCACGGGTCACGTCCTTCCCGGCCCGCCGTCCGGCGAACCGCTCCGTCCGGCGGGGCTCGCCGGTCCTGTCTGGTCGGTCACCGACACTGGTGACGTTCGGCACAAGCCTCCCCCAGGTGGTGTGGGCACCGGACACCGGGTGGCAGGCTTGCCCGCATGCTGGCTGCTGACGGCGCCCCCGAGCCGCTCACCGGAGGCTCGGTGCCGCTCACCGGAGGCTCGGTGCCGCTCACCGGACGCGCGGTGCTGGTCACCGGCGCGGCCGGAACCATCGGCGGTGAGGTCTGCCGACGGTTCACCGAGGGCGGGGCCAGGGTCACCGCGTTGATCATGGAGCACCAGGAGCCGCCCACCTTTCCGACCGGTGACCCGGCCTACGAACGGGTGGTCCGCGGCGACACCACCGACCGGGAGCTGGTGGGCGAGGCCGTCGACGGGGCGGCCGCGGTCGTCCACCTGGCCGCGTACATCAGCCCGACCGCGGCCCCGCCCTACGACGTCTTCGTCAACAACGTCGCCTCCACCTTCACCGTGCTGTTCCAGGCCGGCGAGCACGAGGTGCCGCGCGCGGTGCTGGCCAGCAGCATCAACGCGAGCGGGCTGCCGATGAACAGCCACGACGTGGCGGTGGACCACTACCCGGTCGACGAGGACCTGCCGGTCGACATCGAGGACCCGTACTCGCTGAGCAAGCAGACCGACGAGGGCACCGCGCGGATGATCAGCCGGCGGTTCCCGATGCCGACCGTGGCCTTCCGCTTCCCGCTCACCACCACCCGTGCGCGGCTGCTCGAGTTCGGCGCCCTCGACCCGGGCAAGCCGAGCGCGGTCCGCGAGGGGTGGTCCTACCTCGACGTCCGCGACGCCGCCCGCGCGGTCGAGCTGGCGGTCACCCGGCCGGTGTCGGGGGCGCACGCGGTGCTGGTGGCGGCCGACGACGTCCGGGTGCCGCACGCCACCGAGGACCTGCTCGACGCCTACGCACCCGGGGTGCCGCGCCGGCGTCGCTTCGTCGGGACCGAGGTGCCGGTCGATCTCGGCCGGTGCCGGTCGTTGCTGGGCTTCCGGGCCGAGCACACCCTCGATCTCGAACCGGGTCCGTTGCCCGGGTCCTGAGCGGACCCGGGTACGGCGGTGCGATCAGGGGTACCGGACGGACGGCGCCCGCAGGGTGGAGCCGGAGCGGGAGGGGAGACGCGGTGAGCGGGACGACACGGTTCAAGGACCTGGTGATCGACGCGGTCGACGCCGGTGCGGCGGCGACCTTCTGGTCGAGGGTGCTGGGGCTGACGGCCGAGGAGCGGCCGAACGGGTTCGTGCTAATCGGCGAGCAGCCGACCGACACCGTGTGGATCAACGCGGTGCCCGAGCCGCACACGGTGAAGAACCGGGTGCACCTTGACGTCCACGTCGGCTCGATCCGCGAGCTGACCGCGCTCGGGGCCCGGGTCTCCGACGACCGGCACCGCTGGACGATCATGACCGACCCCGACGGACAGGAGTTCTGCGCGTTCGTCCGCGACCACGACGAGCTGCCCCAGCTGCGGATGTACGAGCTGGTGGTCGACTGTGCCGACCCGGCTGCGCAGGCCCGGTGGTGGGGCGACCGGTTCGGCGTGACGGCCGAGACCGACGCCGGCGGCTGGTGGTGGCTCGACGGCGACGCGGTGCCCTGGCCGCTGGTGTTCAACCCGGTGCCCGAGCCGAAGACGATCAAGAACCGGGTGCACTGGGACGTGATCGGTGACGTGGACGCGCTGGTCGCCGCCGGGGCGACGGTGCTGCGGCCCGAGGGCGACGACCTGCGCTGGTCGGTGCTCGCCGACCCCGAGGGCAACGAGTTCTGCGTCTTCACCGACGGGTGAGGTCGCCCGCTGAGCTGGTCGAAGCGCCTAGCTCTCACGCCCTTCGACAGGCTCAGGGCACGGTGGCGGGTTGTCGAAGCGCTCGGCCGCGACGCCCTTCGACAGGCTCAGGGCGCGGTGGCGGGTTGTTGAAGCGCCTAGCTCCGATGCCCTTCGACAGGCTCAGGGCACGGTGGACGCGCGCTGAGCTGGTCGAAGCGCCTAGCTCTCATGCCCTTCGACGGGCTCAGGGCGTTGCGGTCGGGACCGGCGCGGAGGGCTCGGGATGATCATGGTCGGCCGCACGCCAGCGGACCAGCGTCGAGACCCGGCTGGGGTCGGCCTCCTCGGACGTCGCGGGCGCCCGGTCCTCCGGTGCGGCCAGCGCGAGCACGATCAACGCGTACCGGTCGGTCACGCCACCGGGTGCGGGCCGTAGAGCCGGGCGATGTCCTCCGATCCCTGCCAGCCGCTGTAGGCACCGACCTGCGGCCATCCGGCGGGGGAGTCCTGCCAGTCCTCCTGCCGACCCCAGGGGAGCAGGTCGATCAGCGCGAAGGTGTGGCTGAGCTGCTCGGTGCCGCGACCGTTGGTGTGCCAGGTGCGATAGACGTCGTCGCCGTCGCGGAGGAACACGTTGACCCCGAACCCGCCGCCCGGTGGGGCGTCGACGTCGGCCCCGAACGGGCTGTCGGCGGTCGAGTACCAGGTCATCCGGTTGCCGACCCGGTCGCGGTAGGCCAGCGCCTGGTCGATCGGGCCCTGGGTGACGATCACGAACCGGGCGTCGTAGTTGTCGAGGAACTCGAGTCGGGTGAACTGCGCAGTGAAACCGGTGCACCCGCCGCACTGCCACTCGGCGTCGTCGAACCACATGTGGTGATAGGTGATCAGCTGGTGCCGCCCGGCGAACACGTCGACCAGCCGCACCGGGCCGTCCTCGCCCTGCAGCGTGTAGTCGGGCATCTTGACCATCGGTAGCCGGCGCCGCTGGGCGGCGATCGCGTCGAGCTCGCGGGTGGCGGCCTTCTCCCGCACCCGGAGCGCGTCGAGCTCGCGGCGCCAGGTCTCGGGATCGGTGACCGGGGGCAGGGCCTGGGCCGGGCTGTCCGGGTCGGTGGGCCGGTGCTCGGTCGTCGCGCTCATCGGGTGGGCCTCCTGGTGCGGTCGTCGGTGATCCGTCATGGTGTCGGGACGCCGTAATGTGCACGATGTCCACATTGCTTATCGTGTCAGCGTGCACCCGACCGGTCAAGCAGTCGCCGGCCCCGCCGAACCGTCACGGCCCTATCACCACGGACGACTCCGCGAGGCGTTGATCGAGGCCGGTCTCGAGCTGACCCGGACCGGCGGGCCCGCGGCGCTGGGGCTCCGCGAGGTCACCCGGCGGGTGGGGGTCTCGCCGAACGCCGCCTACCGGCACTTCGCCGACCGCGGTGCCCTGCTCGCCGCCGTGGCCGGTCGGGTCCAGCAGGCGATGGCCGACCGGATGACCGCCACCGACCACGCCGACGCCGGCGCTCGGAGACGCGACCCGGCCGTTCGCGCGGTGGCCCGGCTGCGGGCCGTCGGGCTCGGCTACATCGGGTTCGCCCTCGACCACCCGGGGTGGTTCGACCTCGCCTTCGCCGGCCCGGTGCTGGAGGCCGCCCGGACCGCCCGGCCCGAGGAGGTGGCGCCGCCCTACGCGGCCCTGGTCGCCGCGCTGGACGCCCTGGTGACCGCCGGGGCGCTCGAACCGGAGCACCGCCCGGGAGCCGAGTGGCCGTGCTGGTCGGCCGTCCACGGGTTCGCCGTCCTCGCCGTCCACGGGCCGCTCGCGGGCCGGCCCGCGGTCGAGTGCGACCTGCTGGCCGCGCGCACGGTCGACGCGGTGATTGCCGGGCTGCCGCTGCGGACCACCTCGACCCGGGGCTGAGACCTGCGCCACGGCCTTCCCCGGGTCGCCGGGCTCGGGTTAGCGTGGCGCGCCTCGGGGAGCCGCCGAGCCGGGTCCGCCCGGCTCACGAACGGCAGGAGACGCCGTGCCCCCGACCACCCCCACCGCCGCTCGCCACGTCCGCCGACCACCGTCCCGCGCGGCGACCGCCGCCCTCGTCGCCCTCACCCTGCTGGTCGTGCCCGGGCCGCCCGCCGACGCCGTGCCGGCCGCGGAACGAGCGGACCGCGCCGGGAGCACCACGGCGGCCGCCCGGGTGAGCGATCCGGCCCTGGCCCGGTCGCTGGCCGCGGTGATGCGCGACAGCCGCGTCCGGCACGGGTCGAGTGCGACGGTCGCCGACACGGCGGGCGGTGCGGTGCTCTACAGCCGCTACGGCTCGACCGCCCGCACCCCCGCCTCCAACCTCAAGCTGGTCACCGCCGCCGCGGCGATGGACACCCTCGGTCCCGGCTACCGCTTCCGCACCGAGGTGCTGCGGGTGGCCGCGGTGCGGAACGGCGTGCTCGGCGGCGACCTGTGGATCAAGGGCTACGGCGACCCGACCACCCGGCAGCAGGACTACGCCTCGCTGGCCCGGCAGGTCCGGGCGGCCGGGATCCGTCGGGTCAGCGGGCACCTCGACGTCGACGTCAGCTGGTTCGACGGCCAGAGCTACCACCCGGCCTGGTCGCGCGGCTAAGCCGACGACTACTACGCCGCGCAGGTGCGGCCGCTGACCATCGCCCCGACCACCGACTACGACGCCGGCACCGTGCTGGTCAGCTACCGACCCGGGCGTCGCGGTCAGCGGCCGACCGTCAGCACCGTCCCGGCCGCCGCGATCAAGGGTCTGACCCTCAGCAACCGCGCCACCACCAGCGGATCGGCCACCCGGATCGCGATCAGCCGCCGCTCCGACAGCCGGACGATCACCGTCACCGGCCACGTCCGCGCCGGGAGCAGCGGCGGGTCGGTGCAGATCGCCGTCGGGTCGCCGCACCTGGTCGCCGCCGCGGTGTTCCGCGACGAGCTCCGCAAGGCGGGCGTCGCGGTGAGCGGCTCGACCCGGGTGCGCAGCGTCCCGGCGCGGCGTGCCGACGGCTCGGGAGCGCCGCAACGGGTCGCCCTGGACCGGTCGATGACCCTGGCCCAGCTGCTGGTGCCGTTCCTCAAGCTGAGCAACAACAGCCATGCCGAGGCGTTGACCAAGACCCTCGGCCGGGTGGCCGGCGGGGCGGGCAGCTGGTCCGCCGGGACCACGGTCACCCCTCGCTACCTCGCCCGCAGCGGCGTCCCGCTGGCCGGGGTCCGGCTGGTCGACGGCTCGGGGCTGTCCCGGTCCGACCGGCTGACCACCCGCGCCACCGTCGCGCTGCTCGCCCGGGTGACGCGCGAGCCGTGGTTCGCCGCCTACTCCGCCGCGCTGCCGGTGGCCGGCGACTCCCGCCGGATGGTCGGCGGCACCCTCCGCAGCCGGATGACCGGCACCGCCGCGGCCGGCAACGCCCGGGCCAAGACCGGCAGCCTGACCGGGGTGACCGGGCTCAGCGGGTACGTCCGCGGGGCCGACGGCCGCCGCTACGCGTTCTCCATGATCAGCGCGTACAGCACCCGCACGCCCCGGCCGGTGGAGGACCGGCTGGTCGTCACGCTGGCCCGCTGGCGGCGCTGAGACGCGTTCCGCCGGAGCGGGCCGACGGCCGCGAGACGGTAGCGTGGGAGGTGCACGTCCCGCGTCCGGCCCGCCAGGAGGAGACCATGTCCCTGCCGCAGCAGCAGCCGAGCTCGATCTTCGAGCTCAACTTCCCGCAGTCGGTGGGGATCTACCAGACCTACGAGGACGCCCAGAAGGCCGTCGACTACCTGTCGGACAACAAGTTCGCGGTGCAGAACCTGGCCATCGTCGGGACCGACCTCAAGTCGTTCGAGCGGGTGCTCGGCCGCAAGAGCTGGGGCACGGTGATCGGGCAGGGCGTGCAGAGCGGCATCACCATGGGTCTGCTGGTCGGCCTGGTCTTCCTGATCTTCGCCGGCGGTCGGGCGCTGGTGCTGGTCGCGGTCGCGCTCGGCATCGGCCTGGTGCTCGGCATCGCCAGCAACGCCTTCGCCTACTCGCTGAGCCGCGGTCGCCGCGACTTCACCTCGGTCACCCAGACCGTGGCCACCAAGTACGAGGTGCTCTGCGAGCACAAGGTGGCCCAGCAGGCCCGGGACATGCTGCAGCAGATGCCCGGCGCCCGCGCGAACCTCTTCTGATCACAACCAGCGGTTGCGTTTGAAGCCGACGTAGAGGCTGACCATGACGGCGGCCATCACGGCGAGCGCGACGAAGTAGCCGTAGCGGCTGTGCAGCTCGGGCATGTTGTCGAAGTTCATGCCCCAGACGCCGGCCAGGAAGGTCGGCACCGCCACGATCGCCACCCAGGCGGAGATCTTGCGCATGTCGACGTTGTCGGCGACCGAGGCCCGGGCCAACCCGGCGGCCAGGATCGAGCTGAGCACCTCGTCGAAGCTGGCCACCGCCTCGGCGGCCTCCGTGTGGTGGTCGGACAGTTCGCGGAAGTAGGCCCGCGCCTCGTGCGGGATCATCGAGTAGTCCCGGGTGGCCAGCCGGACGAGCGGTTGGCCCAGCGGCACCACGCACCGCTTGAACTCGATCAGCTCGCGCTTGAGCTGGTAGACGCGGTCGACCTCGTGCTCGCCGCCGCGGCTGAACACCAGCGACTCGATCTCGTCGACGTCGACCTCGATCTCGTGGGTGACCTGCATGTAGTCGTCGATGATCTTGTCGAGGATCGCGTAGAGCACCGCCGACGGACCCTGGGCCAGCCGTTCCGGGTCGGCCTCCATCGTGTGCCGCAGCTCGCCGAGCTGGGCGTGCTCGCCCTTGCGGACGGTGATCACGAAGTGCTCGCTGAGGAAGACCATCACCTGCCCGGTGCGGACCACCTCGGAGGTCTCGGTCAGCTCCTCGTGGTCGACGTAGGCGACGGTCGAGATGACCATGAACAGGTCGTCGCCGAACATCTCCAGCTTCGAGCGGGTGTGTCCCTCGACGGCGTCCTCGACGGCCAACGGGTGCAGGTCGAACTGCGGGGACAACCGCTGCAGGTCGTCGTCGGTCGGGTCCTTCAACCCCAGCCAGACGAAGCCCTCGCCGGCGCAGGCCCGCCGGGCCGCACTCGAGAGGTCGGTGGCGGGCTGCCGGACGCCGTCGACGTAGAGCCCCCAGGCGACCACCGAGTCCGGGGCCGGGGCCGCGGGGGTGTCGGCGGGGCGGGCGGCAGGACGCCGACCGAGCACGCTCAGCGAGGAGAGGTAGCGCTCCTGCGCGGTCCGGACCGCGCCGCGGGCGCCGGCCGGTCGGCCGGGTGCCTTGGACCGGGGTCGCGTGGTGTCCGCCATCTCCAGCACCTCCTCCTCCGGTCCGCCGACCGGGTACCGCCGGGACGGACCGGCCCGGTCGTCCGCGATCAGTGTCGCAGCAGCGGGGCCATCCAGGCCTCGACGTCGTCCGCGGTCCGCGGCAGCGCCGCCGAGAGGTTCTCGTTGCCGTCCTCGGTGATCAGGATGTCGTCCTCGATCCGGACGCCGATCCCGCGGAACCGCTCGGGCACCAGCAGGTCGTCGGCCTTGAAGTAGAGCCCGGGCTCCACCGTGATCACCATGCCCGGCGCCAGCGTGCCCTGCCGGTAGTTCTCGGTCCGGGCCTGCGCGCAGTCGTGGACGTCGAGCCCGAGGTGGTGCGAGGTCCCGTGCACCATCCACCGACGGTGCTGGCCGCCCTCCTCGCCGAGCGACTCCTCGGCGCTGACCGGCAGGATGCCCCACTCCTCGAGCCGACGGGCGATCACCGCGATCGCGGCCTTGTGCACGTCGGCGAATTCCGCCCCGGCCCGCGCCGCGGCGATGCCGGCCTCCTGCGCCTCGAGCACCGCCCCGTAGACCTCGCGCTGGGCCTCGCTGAACCGGCCACCCACCGGGAGCGTCCGGGTCACGTCGGCGGTGTAGAGGGTGTCGACCTCGACCCCGGCGTCGATGAGGATCAGCTGGTCCTCGCGCAGCTCGCCGTCGTTGCGGATCCAGTGCAGGGTGCAGGCGTGCTCGCCGGCCGCGGCGATGGTGTCGTAGCCGATGGCGTTGCCGCTGTGCCGGGCGTGCAGGCCGAAGACGCCCTCGACCCAGCGCTCCCCGCGTCCCCGCCGGACCGCCTCGGGCAGCTCGGCGACCACCGCGGCGAACGCCTCGGCGGTCTGCCGGCAGGCCTCGCGCAGCTGGTCGGCCTCGAAGGCGTCCTTGCGCAGCCGGAGCTCGCTGAGCGCGACCACCAGTTGCTGGTCGGCCTCGGCGGGCGTCGTCGCGGCCTGCTCGTCCTGCTCGGCCCCCTGCTCGTCCTGCTCGTCCTGTGCGGACTCGGCTGTCCGGTCCGCGGTCTGCTGCGCGTGCTCGGCCCGGATCTCGGCCACCAGCCGCTCGATCTCCGGGTCGACGCCGGCGACCAGCCGGAGCGTGGTGCTGTCGGCGTTCTTGGCCAGGGCGTCGCGCAGGTCGTCGATCGAGGCGCACGCGATCCCGGTCAGCGCGCTCATCTCCTCCAGCGACTCGCGCTTGCCCACCCACATCTCGCCGTAGCGGGGGTCGGCGTAGAACTCGTGCGCGTCGCGAGGGGCCCGGGGCTTGAAGTAGAGGGTCGGCTCGTGCCCGTTGTCCGAGGGCTCGAGCACCAGCACCGCGTCGGGCTCGCGGTCCTCGCCCAGCCCGGTCAGGTGCGCGAACGCCGAGTGCGGGCGATAGCGGTAGTCGGTGTCGTTCGAGCGCACCTTGAAGCCGCCGGCCGGGATCACCAGCCGCTCGCCGGGGAACTGGGCCCCGATCGCCTCGCGCCGGGCCGGCGCGTGCTCGGCCGCCGGCAGCCGCGCGGGCAGCTCGGTGCTGTGCGGAGCCCAGTCCTGCCCGATGAAGGCGCGGAACGCCTCGGAGAACGGGGTCTGGCGGTTGGGCAGGGCGGGCTGCTTCTCGCTGCTCTCCATGGCTCTGTTCTACACCGCGCCGGCGGCGGGGGACGGCGGGCCGTGCGGCCGCGACCGGCCGTACGGCGCCACCGGAGAGGGGGCTGGGTGGCTGACCCGGACGCTGCACCCCTTCACTAGGGTGAGGGTCATGATCGCCACCGCGGCCCGGCTCACCGCAGCGACCACGCCGGAGCGCCTCGCGGCGATGGGCTTCCGGCCCGACGACGCCGCCGACGTGGGCCGGCTGGTCGAGCGGGTGCTGACCAACGAGGCCGACCTGCACCGCGTCTCGGTGCTGGCCGACCGGCTGATCGCCCAGATCGGTTGGTTCGCCGAGCCGGCCTACGAGCTCTTCGACCACGACCTCGCCCGCGACGAGCACTACGGCGCCGGCACCTTCCCGATGCTCGCGCTGCTGATCACCGCCGACGACGTGGTCGACTTCCACCGCAGCCGGGAGATCCCCGACGACGTGTCGTGGGCGACGCTCGCCGACCTCGGCCAGCAGGTGTGGGTGCACCGGCGGACGTACGGCAGCTTTGGGCTGCACACCCAGGGCTGGATGACGGTGGCCTGGTCGGGCGCGCTGTACGCCCTCGGCCGGCTCCAGTTCAACCTGCACAGCCGCACCGAGCACGCCGACTGGTGGCTGTCGACCCACATCCCGGAGACCGGCCCGCTGACCCCGGAGCTGGTCGACGACTCCTTCCGCCGCGCGCAGGCGTTCTTCGGCCGGCACTTCAGCGACTACGAGTTCGCCGGGTTCCTCTGCGACTCCTGGCTGCTCGACCCGCAGCTGACCGAGGCGCTCGGCCCGGACACCAACATGGGCCGCTTCCAGCGCCGCTGGCACCTGAACCAGCCGCCGCGGCCCGGGGACGGCGACGCGCTGTTCTTCACCTTCCGCCGCCGCGGCGACGTCGACCTCGACGCGCTGCCGCAGGACACCACGCTGCAGCGGGCCATCGTCGGCAAGCTCAGGAGCGGTGGTCACTGGTACTGCTACCAGGGCTCGCTCGGCTTCGACGAGGTCCCGCCGGCACCCGCCGGGGACGGCGCCGCGTCGTGACCGACGTCTGGCTGGTCCGGCACGGCGAGACCGAGTGGAGCCGCGACGGCCGGCACACCTCGGTCACCGACCTGCCGCTCACCCCGGCGGGGGAGGCCGAGGCGCGGCGGCTGGCCGGCCACCTGGACCCGAACGCGTTCGGTCTGGTGCTCAGCTCGCCCCGGCAGCGCGCCCGCCGGACCGCCGAGCTGGCCGGGTTCGTCGGCGACCACGCGCCGCGGATCGACGAGGACCTGGCCGAGTGGAACTACGGCGACTACGAGGGTCGGTCGAGCGCGACCATCCACGAGCACGACCCCGGCTGGACCATCTGGCCGCACGGGGCACCGGGCGGCGAGACGCCCGACGACGTCCGGGCCCGGCTCGACCGGCTGATCGCCCGGCTGCGCGGATCCGGGGTCGAGCAGGTGCTCTGCTTCGCGCACGGTCACATCCTGCGGGCGATGACGCTCGTCTGGCTCGGGCTCGACCTCGAGCTGGGTGAGCACTTCCCGCTCGCGACGGCGACCGTTTCCGTGCTGGGCGACGTCAAGGACGGCGTCCCGGCCCTCGAGAGGTGGAACAGCAGACCATGAGCGACGACCAGGACCCCGCGGCCGAGGTACCCGAGACCGACCTGCCGGACCCCCGGCACCGCACCCCGGAGGGCGTCGACGACGCCACCGTGGCCGCGCTGGGCAAGCTGTCCGAGGCGCTCGAGACCTGCGAGCGCGCCCGCGGTCACCTCTACTCGTTCCACCAGCTCACCGGCTCGGCGGACATCGGTCTCGGCGAGGCGGTGGAGGCACTCCGGCAGGCCGGGCACACCGAGGTCGCCGACCGGCTCGACCGCGAGCTGGTCGGACGCAACGTGCTCGCGGGACGCTGGACCTTCCAGATCGTCGAGGAGTACGACGACGGCTACTGGTCGCTGTTCCGCGCGCTCGAGGCCGATGCCCGCGAGCGGCTGGCCGGCGGCCGGCGGCACCTCTTCGAGGCCCGGCTCAAGCAGGACGAGCGGACTCCGGACGCCTCGGCCCACGAGGCGACCCCGGAGGACACGGGCGAGGCCACGTCGGCCCGCTGACGCGCGAAGCGGACGTGCGCTGAGCCTGTCGAAGCGCGAGCGCGGCGCAGGCCGCTGATCAGGAGGCGAGCGCCAGCGGCTCGGTGACCGCGGCCGCGCGGACCGTCGTCGGGAAGCCCGTCGGGCAGCCCAGCAGCCCGGTCAGCGTCGCGGCGGCGTCGTCGCGGTGGACCAGCGCCACCGCGTCCCACGGCTCGACCCAGTCGGGCTCCGGCGCGAACGGGACGGTCAGCTCCGAGCGCAGCCTCTGCCAGCGCTCCCAGTGCCGGGCGAAGCTGTCCGGTCGCACCACCCGGCCGCGGTCGCGCTGTCCGGCCAGGGCGTCCGTGCGGTCGACGTCGACCAGGACGAGCCGGGTCCGCCAGCCCCGGCTCTCGGCGAGCCGGCCGAGGGCGCGCAGCCGGAACGGCCGGGTGCACGGGTCGTGCACGACGAGCCGGGTCCCGGGCAGCTCCGGGCCGAGCAGAATCCAGCCGACCACCCGGAGCAGGTGCAGGGTGTGCACCCACGGGCGGTAGCGGCGGTAGGCAACCCGGGGACCGAGCCGGGCGGCCAGCCGGCGGCGGACCTGGTCGGAGTCGAGGGCGCGCACCGGGACCGGCCCGCGGTCGGCCCGCAGGGCCGCCTCGATCGCCGTGCTCTTCCCGGCGCCGGGGATCCCGCCGACCATGATCAGATCGGGCCGGGCCGGCTCAGGCGGTCCTGCCGCGGTGGACGGCGGGCGGACGGTGGCCGGGCTGGGCTCGCGCGCGGTCATCGTCCCAGGGTGCCGCGGGATCCGGTCGTCCCCGATGGGTGGAAGCCCCGGCCCGACCCCCGTTCACGCCGGCCCTCGCGACCACCTGCGCACCCGAGCGGGCCGGCGGGGGAGGGGCCGCGGGGTCAGGCCTCGACGTCGGCGAACAGCCGCCGACCGGCCAGGATCAGCACGACGGCCAGCCCGCTGGCGCCGGCCATCACCGCGGCCATCGGCACCGGGGTCCCGTCGGCCAGCGCGCCGACCAGCGGCGCGCTGATACCGCTGATCATGAACTGGGCGGCACCGAGCAGCGCCGCCGCGGTCCCGGCGGACTCGCCGTGCCGGGTGAGCGCGATCGCCGGAGCGTTCGGGAAGGTCAGCCCGGCGCCCGCGATGGTGATCCACAGCGGAGCCATGAAGCCGATCAGCCCGCCGAACCCGGTGGCCGCGGCGACCACCATCAGCGCCGCGCCGACGAAGCCGAGCAGCACGCCGGCCCGCAGCACCGCGACCGGGGTGAACCGCTGCACCAGGGCCGGGTTGATCTGGGTGGCCACGATCAGCCCGAGCGCGGTGACGCCGAAGGCGATGCCGTACTGCTGCGGGGTCAGCTTGAAGTACTCCTGCAGCACGAACGACGAGCCGCCGATGTAGCCGAAGACGGTCGCGAACATCAGCCCGGCCACCACGACCATGATCAGGTAGGTCGGGTCGCGGAACAGCCGGGCGTAGCTGGTCAGCGAGCTCCGCAGCCGGGCCGGGACCCGGCGGGCCGGGGGCAGCGTCTCGGGCAGCGCGAGCACGGCCAGCACGGTGAGCAGCGCGGCGACCACGGCGAGGAACACGAAGATCCCGCGCCACGCGGTCAGCCGGAGCAGCGCGCTGCCCAGCGTCGGCGCCAGGATCGGCGAGATGCCCATCACCAGGGTCAGCCGGGAGAGCAGCCGGGCGGCGCGGACGCCGCTGAACAGGTCGCGGACCATGGCCATCGCCACCACCGAGACGGCGGCACCGGCCAGTCCCTGCAGCACCCGGGCCACGATCAGCAGCTCGATGGTCGGCGCCAGCGCGCAGAGCACCGACATCAGGCCGTGCGCGACCAGACCGGTGATCAGCGGGCGGCGGCGGCCGACCGCGTCGGAGAGCGGGCCGACGACCAGCTGGCCGACGCCGAGGCCGGCCATCAGGCCGGTGATGGTCAGCTGCGCGGTCGGGGCGGTGGTGCGGAAGTCCTCGGTCAGCGAGGGCAGCGCCGGCAGGTAGGTGTCGATGGTCAGCGCGCCGATGGCGACGAGCGCGCCGAGCACCAGCACGAGCTGCAGGTAACGGGCGCCGACGTAGCCCTCGCCGAGCGTGGACGCGGTGCGCCGCTCGCTCGGGCGGGTGAGCTCCCGCGGGTCGGGCGCGGGGCCGGTGGCGATGAGGTCGGTGGACGCGTCGGTGGGTTGGACGGTCGTGGTCATGCGCGTGCTTCCTCGAGAGTGTTGCCGGTCAGCACCATCGGGTCACCGCGTCGTGCCCATGAAGCCGGAGAAGAGCGGCCGGGACCGGTGTCTCAGTCCGATCAGCCGTTCCCCGTCAGGGAGGCCGAACCACGGCGCAGCCCCGATCATTCCAGCTTCACGCGGCTCGGGAGAAATCATTCGCCGGCTGTTCATCTCCGTCGCCCGGATTCGGGAAGGCGCTTGCCCGACCTCGCCGCCGCGGGTGGCGCGTCCGGGGCGGCCGACGACTAGGGTGGGCGCCACCGCAGGCCCCGACCGGAGCCCGTCGACGACACCCCGCCCGAAGCATCCCGCCGGAAGGAGCGCGCCATCAGAGCAGATCCGCACGCGCAGCTCGAGCTGCTCGACCTGCAGGCCGTCGACACGACGCTGGCCCAGCTGGCGCACCGCCGCAAGAGCCTGCCCGAGCACGCGCAGCTGGCCGCGCTCGACCAGCGCCAGGCCGCGGTCTCCTCCGACCTGGTGGCCGCACAGGTGGCGGTCTCCGACCTCGAGCTCGAGCAGAGCAAGGCCGAGGCCGACCTGACCCCGGTGCGCGAACGGCTGGTCCGCAACCAGAAGCGGATCGGTGACGGGACGGTCGCCGACCCCAAGGCGCTGGCCGGTCTGGTCGACGAGGTCGAGCACCTCAAGAAGCGGATCTCCGACCTCGAGGACAACGAGCTCGAGGTGATGCAGCGGCTCGAGGACGCCGTCGCGCTCCGCGACCGGCTCGAGACCGCGGTCAGTGAGCTGCGGACCGAGCGCGAGGCGCTGGTCGCCCGTCGGGACGAGCAGCTCGTCGCGCTCGACGAGCAGGCCCGCGAGGCTCAGCAGGAACGCGCCCAGCGCGCGGGCGGGCTGCCCGCCGACCTGCTCGCGCTCTACGACAAGCTGCGGCCCGGGCACGGCGGCGTCGGCGCGGCCGAGCTCCGGGCCCGTCGCTGCACCGGGTGCCAGCTCGAGCTCAACGCCGCCGACCTGCGCGGGTACGCCGCGGCAGCCGACGACGAGGTGCTCCGTTGCGAGGAGTGCGGCCGGATCCTGGTCCGCACCCCGAACTCGGGGCTGTGAGCCCGGCGATGGCGCGTCCGCAGGGCCAGAGCGGTCCGTCACTGCTCGGCGAGGACGAGACCGAGCTGGCCCCGCTGGCACCGGCCTCGGCCCGGTCGCTGGTGATCGAGGCCGACGGCGGGTCGCGCGGCAATCCTGGTCCGGCCGCGTACGGGGCGCTGGTCCGCGACGCCGAGAGCGGCGACGTCCTCGACGAGGAGGGCCGCGTGATCGGGACCACCACCAACAACGTCGCCGAGTACTCCGGGCTGATCGCCGGGCTGGAGATGGCCCGGGCGATCGACCCCGGCGCCGCGCTCGAGGTCCGGATGGACTCCCGGCTGGTGATCGAGCAGATGGCCGGCCGGTGGAAGATCAAGCACCCGTCGATGCGCCCGCTCGCGCTCCAGGCCCGCGACCTGGTGCCGGCCCGGGTGCAGTGGACCTGGGTGCCGCGCGAGCGCAACAAGGCCGCCGACGCGCTGGTCAACAAGGCGCTCGACGGCACCCCCGTCACGCGGCACGGCTGAGCGGGAGGCACCGTGCCGGCCCGTCGTCTCCGTCTGCGCCGTGCCGACGTCGAGCCGCGGGCCGTCGGGCCGTCCGCGGTCCCCGACGAGCTGGCCGCCGCCTGGCAGCGGCTCCGTGACCGGCTGGGGATCCCCGGCGACTTCCCGCCCGAGGTGCTCGCCGAGGCGCGCGCGGCCGCGGCGCGCGGTCCGGAGGTCCCGGAGGGAGCCGCGACCGAGCGGATCGACCGGACCGACCTGCCGTTCCTGACCATCGACCCCGAAGGTTCCCGGGACCTCGACCAGGCGGTCTGCGTCCGGGCCGAGGGCGACGGGTTCCGGGTCTGGTACGCCATCGCCGACGTGGCCGCGTTCGTCCGGCCGGGCGGCGCGCTGGACCGCGAGGCGCACCGGCGCGGCCAGACCCTCTACGCACCCGACCGGCGGACCCCGTTGCACCCGCCCGAGCTGTCCGAGGACGCCGCCAGCCTGCTCGCCGACGCCGACCGGCCGGCGCTGCTCTGGTCGGTGCGGCTCGACGCCGACGGCCGCGCGGTCGAGGCCGGCGTGACCCGGGCCACCGTCCGGAGCCGGGCCCGGTTGAGCTACCCGGAGGCGCAGCGCGCCCTCGACGACCCCGCGGTCGACCTGGCCGGCGGCGACGAGAGCCGCGAGACCCTGCACCGTCTGCGCGACGTCGGCCGGCTCCGCGAGGCGCTCGAGATCGCCCGCGGCGGCGTCAGCCTCGACCTGCCCGACCAGGAGGTCGAGCGGACCGGCACCGGGTGGCGGCTGGTCTACCGGGCACTGCTCCCGGTCGAGGGCTGGAACGCGCAGATCTCCCTGCTCACCGGGATGGCCGCCGCCGACCTCATGCTGGGTGGCCGGGTCGGCGTGCTGCGGACGCTGCCCGCCGCCGACGACGGCGCGGTCCGGCGCCTGCGGCGCATCGCCCGGGCGCTCGGGCTGGACTGGCCGACCGGGCAGCCCTATCCGGACTTCGTCCGCGCTCTCGACCCGTCGCGCCCGGCCGAGGCGGCGATGCTGACCGCCTGCACCACGCTGTTCCGCGGCGCCGGCTACACCGCCTTCGACGGCGAGGCGCCGGAGCACCCGGGCCACGCCGCGCTGGCCGCCGACTACGCCCACGCCACCGCGCCGCTGCGGCGGCTGGTCGACCGCTACGTCGGCGAGGTCTGCCTGGCCCTGACCGCCGGCCGTCCGGTCCCGGCCTGGGCCCGGGCGGCGCTGCCCGCGCTGCCCGCCGCGATGACGGCGTCCGAGCGGACGGCGCACGGCTACGAGCGGGCGGTGATCGACCTGGCCGAGGTGGTGGTGCTGGCCGACCGGGTCGGCGAGGTGTTCACCGGCACCGTGGTCGAGCTCGACGACAAGCCCGGACGCGGTCGGATCATGATCACCGACCCGGCGGTCGAGGCACGGATCACCGGCCCGTCGCTCGAGCTCGGTGCCGCGGTGCAGGCTCGGCTGGCCGCGGCCGACCTCGAGCAGGGCAGCGTGGTCTTCGTACAGGCCTGACCACCGGCGTTCACCGGCCGGCCGGGAAGTCGGAACAACGGCGAAACACCGGCGAAACACCCCGCTCGTACCGTCGGGGAGGTGATCGAGGTCGCTCGGCCGGACGCGCGCACCCGGCTGGCGCACGCCCCGCGGACGGGGCCGTCGTGATCACCGCGAGCAGCGCGACCGATCCGGTGCTGGCCGCGGTCGACCCGTTCATCGGCACCGGCGTCACCGACCTGCCCCGGCAGCAGGGGCTGGCCGCCACCTGGTGGTGGCCGAAGCCGCAGGTCGGCAACACCCACCCGGGGGCCACCGCGCCCTTCGGCATGGTCTCGGCCTGCGCCTACTCCGGCGCCTACCCGACCGGCTACGGGCTCTACCAGCTCAACACCGAGGGCGTCCCGCTCACCCTGCACGACCGCTACGTCGCCTCGGGCTTCACCCACTTCCAGCAGTCCGGCACCGGCGCGATCCGGAAGTACTACAACTACTTCCGGGTCACGCCGATGCTGACCTCGCTCGACGACCTGGGCACCGAGTGGGAGCTGGTCGAGGAGCAGGCCGAGCCGGGCTGGTACGCCGCCACCCTGGCCTCGGGGATCCGCTGCGAGATCACCGTCGGGCCCAAGAGCGCGGTGCACCGGTACACCTTCCCGGCGCACCGCGACGCCCGGCTGGTGGTCGACTTCTCGCTCGGCGGGCTGCAGATCCCCTACGGCCGGACGGTCCCGCTCCGGGCGCACCTGCAGACGCTGGCCCCCGGCGTCGCCCAGGGCGAGGTCGTCGTCGAGGGTGCGCCGCTGGCCGTGCACTGCGAGACCGACACCGACTGGCGCCAGCTGCTCTGGTACGACCGGCGGCTGATGCCCGGCGGCACCCGGCTCGACTTCGACTACATCCGGCCCACCACGCTGCGGCCGTTCGGCCTGCTCTGGCGGGGCAACGCCGAGGCCGGGCAGACCGTCGAGCTCCGGTTCGGGTTCAGCCTGCGCGGGGTCGACCAGGCCCGCCGCAACCTCTACGCCGACTGCGGTCTGGGCCCGGACACCTTCGACCGGCGGCGGGCGCAGACCCAGGACGCCTGGTCGGACCACCTCGGCACGATCAGCGTCGACGTCGACGACACCGACCGGCGGACGGTCTTCGCGACGGCGCTCTACCACTCGATGATCAAGCCCTGCTTCGCGCCGGACGAGAGCCCGCAGTGGTCGATGGACACGCCGTACGCGTTCGACATCTGCACCATGTGGGACATCTACCGCACCCAGTTGCCGCTGCTGCACACCCTGTTCCCCGAGCGCGCGGTCGAGCTGGCCAACGCCCTGCTGCACGTCTGCGAGGAGGAGGGGAACCTCCCGATCGGCTACCGGATGGCTAAGGGTGCCGACCGCTTTGCCCGGCAGGGCAGCGCGCTGGCCCACACCTTCTTCGCTGACCTCTGCCAGCTCGGCGTGGCCGGGATCGACTGGGAGTGGGCGCTGGTCCACCTCGACGCCGACCTGCGCCGCCAGTACGGCGAGGACTTCCTGCAGCGCGGGCTGGCCCACCCGATCAGCCACACCCTCGACCTCGCCGCGGCCTACCACTGCTCGGCCGTGGTGGCTCGCAAGCTCCGCGACCAGCGGCTGGCCGAGCAGTTCGACGCGCTGTCGACCCGCTGGGTCAACGCCTTCGACCGCTCCACCGGGCTGCTGCTCGACTCGGAGTTCTACGAGGGCGGCAAGTGGAACTACAGCTTCCGGCTGCTGCACGACATGCGCGGCCGGATCGCGCTGGCCGGCGGCGAGCAGGCCTACGTCGAGCTGCTCGACCGGTTCTTCGGCTACGGCGCCGAACGGGTCAGCCAGGTCGGCGCGCAGCCGAGCGCCGAGGAGATGGCCCGCGGCTACGCGCTCAACCGGTTCGAGGGGCTCAACAACGAACCCGACTACGAGGCGCCCTGGGGCTACCACTGGGCCGGTCGTCCGGACCGCACCGCCGAGGTGGTGCACGCCGCCGTCCACCAGCAGTTCGGCACCGGACGCGGCGGTCTGCCCGGCAACGACGACTCCGGCGGGCTCAGCGCCTGGTACGTCTGGGCCTCGCTCGGGCTGTTCCCGGTCGCCGGCCAGGGCCTGTTCCTGGTCAACGCCCCGGCGTTCCGGCACGCCGAGCTCGCCGTCGGCGGCGGCACGGTGACCGTCGAGACCGAGAACTTCCGCGAACCCGAGCCCGGTGGCCCGGAGCAGTACGTCACGGACGTCCACTGGAACGGGACGCCGCTCCACCGCAGCTGGCTCAGCGGCCGGCAGCTGCACCGGGGCGGTCGGCTCAGGATCACCCTCGGCGACGAGCCGACGGGCTGGGGCACCGACACCCGGCCCCCGTCGGTCACCCCGCCGCCCTGACCCGCCCGCCTCCGCGTCCGATCCAGCCCGACCGGCCAGCCCGACCAACCAGCCCGACCAGCCCGTTCCACCCGGAGGTGACCGCCGTGATGACGTCGTTGATCAACGCCAAGCACCTGCGCCCGGCCTCGGGCCCCCGCGGTCTGGTGCCGCGCCGCCCGACCCGCCGGCTGGTGATCGTCGTCCGCGCCGACCCGGTGATCTGCGGGCACTCGGTCGAGGCCCGCAACCTCGCCGAGACCGCGCTGCTCCGCGGCTACGACGACGTCCGGATCGTCAGCTGGCCAGTCGACCGGCTGCGCGAGACCGGGCTGCCGCTCAAGCCGCTCGACAGCATCAGCCCGTACAGCCCGGGGATCACCGTCGAGCGGCCGGCACCGGTCGGCGACTACAAGGTGCCCGACGGGCGCTACCACGCCGGGATCGTCGGTCGGCTGGTCGAGCTGTTCACCGACGGCGTCCCGACGGTGGCGATGGCCCTCTATCTCAGCCCGCACGCCTTCGCGATCGCCGAGGCCCGCCGGATCGCCGAGTCGACCGGACTGCCGTGCCGGGTCACCACCATCGCC
This sequence comes from Microlunatus kandeliicorticis, assembly GCF_014137855.1. GTDB lineage: Bacteria > Actinomycetota > Actinomycetes > Propionibacteriales > Propionibacteriaceae > Microlunatus > Microlunatus kandeliicorticis. Next base: position 267,327 of record NZ_JACGWT010000003.1, on the reverse strand, counting down.
GAGGCGGTCGGCTCCGACGTCACCAACATCGTCCGCTCCTGCGTGGCCGAGGGACGCCTCGGGCCGGCTGCGGCGGTGCTCTCCACGTTCCTGTCCTTCGACGTCTGCGTCGCGGTCTCCGACTACACCAAGGAGGTCGTGGTCGCCGCGGCCGCCGAGGTGGACACCCGGCTCGGCACCCGGTTCGCCGCCGAGTGCGCTGAGCGGGTGGCGATCAGCTATCCCGCGATGGACACCCGCGCCTACCTCGACCTCGATCCGGCCGAGGTGGACGCGCGGCTGGCCGCCCGCGGACTGCGCCGCGGCGAGTACGTGCTCTTCCTCTCCCGGCTCACCACCGCCAAGGGCGTCGACGACCTGATCGAGGGGTACGCGGCCAGCCGGACCCGGGAGCGGATGCCCCTGGTGATCGCCGGCAACGGCCCGGAGGCGCACTACCTGCACGCGGTGGCCGCCGAGTCCGGCGCGGGCGACTCGATCGTGTTCGCCCACGACGTCGACGACGCCGAGAAGCCGTTCTTGATGGCCGGGAGCGCCGCCTACGTGCTGCCGAGCAAGCCCTGCCCGGACTTCACCGAGACCTTCGGGATCGCGCTGGCCGAGAAGATGCTGGCCGGCGGCGGGCCGGTGATCACCACCCGGACCGGCGGCATCGGCGAGGCGGTGGGGGACTGCGCCCTCACCATCGGCGTCCACGACCCGGTCGGCATCCGCGACAGCCTCGACCGTGCGGTGCTCGACACTCCGCCCGACCAGCTGCAGGCCTGGGAGCTGCGCGCCCGCACCCACGCGCTCCAGTTCGACCGCGCCCAGGTCTTCGACCGGCTGTTCGCCCGGCTCGAGGAGCAGGAGCCGGTCGCCGAAGCGCTGGGGTGAAACGTGCGCTGAGCCTGTCGAAGCGTGGTCGGGGACGTGCGCTGAGCCTGTCGAAGCGCGGTGGGGACGTGCGCTGAGCCTGTCGAAGCGCGGTACCTCGGGTGCGCCCGGGAGGGCGGGCACCGCGTCCCGCCCACCTCGCTGCGCTCCGCTGGGGCTCCGCTCCGCTCGGAACGCCCGACCACACCCCGACGCGGTGCCGCCCTCCCGGGCTGGTCGGTTCGCTCTCGGCGGTTGGGCGGGTGGCGGCACCGCACGGTGTGCGGGCTGCCGCTCCGGGGTTCAGTTCAGCGGTCGGGTGCCCTCGGGGATCGCGCCCCCGTTCATGATCGCGACGGCAGCGTCGGCGAAGGCGGTCAGGGCGATCCGCTGACCCCACGGGCCGACGGTGACCCGGGAGACGCCCAGCTCGGCCATCTCGGCGACGGTGAGGCCGCCGGGCAGCAGGATCAGGCTGAGCCGCTGCGGGCCGAGGGCCTCGACCAGGGCGGCCACCGTGTCCCGGTCGAGCAGACCGGGGGCGAAGACGGTGGTGGCGCCGGCGTCGAGGTAGGCGCGCCCGCGCTCGATCGCGTCGGCCAGCACGACGTCGGCGGGCCGGTCGCCGCCACGGACCCAGGCGTCGGTGCGGGCGTTGACCACGAACGGGACGCCGGTCGCGGTGCCGACCGCGACCGCCTTGCGGACGGCGGCCACCGCCTCGGGCAGCGGATTGAGCTGGTCCTCGAGGTTGGCCCCGACCACGCCGACGTCGATGGCGCGGCGCACCGTCTCGCCGGCGTCGCCGTACCCGGCCTCGAGATCGGCGGTGGTGGGCAGGTCGGTGGCCGCGGCGATCCGGCCGACCGCCTCGATCATCAGCTCGACCGGGATCCGCTCGCCGTCCTCGTAGCCCAGGGAGGCCGCGATGCTGTGGCTCGCGGTGGCGATCGCGGTGGTCCCCGGCAGGTCGGCGACCACCCGGGCGCTGATCACGTCCCAGACGTTGACCAGGGTGAGGATCTGCGGGGCCCGGTGCAGCTCGAGCAGGCGCTGGGCGCGTTCGGCGGTGGTCACGGGCCGTGAGCCTACGGGCTCGGGCGCGTCGCCGGCGCTCAACTTCGGCTCAGGTGACGGACCGGGGGCCGACTTAGCATGAAGCGAAGCCTGCCGGTAGCTGGGGAAGTGGGAACGATGACCATCGGACGACGGCGGGCCGGGGCCCGCGCCAGAGCCGCGACCCTGGCGGTGGCCGCGCTGACCGCGACCGCGCTCGCCAGCCTCACAGGATGCGGCCCGAGCGCCTCCGGCTCGGTGGCCGGCGGTGCCCCCACCGGCACCGGCACCCAGTCCTCGAGCGGCTCGTCCTCGGCGAGCAGCTCCGCCTCGTCGTCGAGCGCCAAGCCGAGCAGCTCGGCGAAGGCCTCGAGCACGCCGGCCGCGAAGCCGAGCTACCCCTCGGGGCCGCCGATGCTGCTCGACTCGATCGTCCCCACCGACGGCTCGACCGTCGGCGTGGCGATGCCGATCGTGGTCGTCTTCTCCGACCCGGTGAAGAGCGCGGCGCGCAAGGCCATCGAGCAGGCCATGCACCTCACGTCGACCAAGACCGTGACCGGGGCCTGGCACTGGCTGAGCAGCCAGCAGGTCGACTTCCGCCCCGAGGGTTACTGGCCCAGCGGCAGCAAGGTGACCCTGGACGCACGGTTCGACCACGTCGGTGACGGCTACGGCCGCTACGGCACGCACAGCTACACCCGGCACTTCACCATCGGCAACGACTTCGAGACCAAGATCTCGGCCAGCCACCACACCACCAAGGTCTACTCCGACGGCAAGCTGATCCGGTCAATGTCGAGCGACGCGGGCAGCCCGCAGTTCCCCTCCTGGACCGGCACGATGAGCGTCGTCAGCCTCACCCGCAACGAGCACATGACCTCGTGCAGCGCCGGGATCACCTGCGACAAGAACAGCCCGAACTACTACGACGGCTACTACCCGTGGGCGGTCCGGCTGACCTACTCGGGCACCTTCGTGCACTACTCGTCCGCCGATCCGTACCCCGGTCACAGCTACGGGTCGCACGGGTGCGTCCACCTGTCGTGGTCGAACGCCGAGTGGTACTTCGACCACGTGAGCGTCGGTGACCCGGTGACCATCACCGGCAGCCCGCGCGGCGAGGCCGACCCGACCAACGGCTACGCGGTCTACAACGTCTCCTGGCACGACTGGCAGCAGCACAGCGGCTTGGGCGCGATCACCGTCTCCTGATCACGGCAGCTCCTTGATCACGCCAGCTCGTGATCACGACGGCTGATCACCCTCAGGTGATCTGACCGAGGATCCGCCGGGCCGCTTCCGCGTCGACCCGGCGGTCCGGGTCGGCCAGGATGATCAGGGTCAGCCGGCGGCCGTTCCGTTCGACGATCTCGCTCCAGCGGTCGTCGCCGGGATAGCTGCGGTGATCGGCGAGGGCGTTCGCCGACCCGACGCCGGTGATCGGCTCCGCCAGCACCGGTCCGTCCGGATCGGTGCAGGCCGCCACCTGACGGCGGTAGAGCGCCAGGTAGCCGGCGGCGTCGTCGCTGGTGCGGAACTCGAGCACCAATCCGATCCCCGGCCGCCCGGCCGCGTCGGCATAGGTCCCCTCGAGCGCGTGCACCGGGTCGGTGAAGTCGTCGCGGGTCACCGCGGCGCAGCCGATGGTCACGGTGTCGGTGGCGGCATAGCGGGCGTCGCGGGCGTGGACCCAGGTGCCGTTGCCCTGGTAGCCCTGCTCGTCACCCCCGGCCCGGACGACCCGGTGCCAGCCCCGCGGGACGGGCAGCACGGCGGCGTCGAGATCACCGGCGGTCGAGGCCGCCGGCCGGCTCGGCGCCGGCGGGGGCGGCAGGGTGTTGGTGGTCGTGGGCTCGGTGACGGTGGGCGTGGCGTTCGCGGTCGACGCGGCGGGGGTCGCGGCGGTCGTGGGAGGGCTCGCGGACGGTGCCGGGGCGGTCGTCGGGCCCGCCGGGCTCGGTGCGGACGTGCACCCGGCGAGGATGAGCGCGACCAGCGCCGCCGCGACGCCCGGGACCGGCGTCCGGGACCGCCGCGTACCGGTCACCGCTGGAAGTGCTGGGAGTCCCGGCCGGGGCTCCAGAAGCCGCCCCAGAAGAAGTCGTCCTTGCGCAGCGACTTGGTCAGGTAGCTGTCCTTGGTGAGCATCCCGGGGCGGCGCGGGGTCCGCTTGATGTAAGCCTTGCCCTTGCTGGGCCACCACTTGCCGCGGACGTCGCGGTAGGGGTTCTCGACCGTGTTGACGTCGAGCGCGGTGCCGTAGGAGTGCGGCGACTGGGCGTAGGGGTTGCCGGTGACCTTGCGGCAGTTGAACCCGCTGGTGTTGTCCGCCTCCATCTGGCGGGGGTCGTCGCCGCCGTAGACGTTGGGGTTGACCATCTGGGCGATCGGGTAGCGGTGCGTCAGCGCGCTGCCGAAGGCGCGGGTCAGGTCGTCGGACAGGTCGGCGCGGATGATGATCACGCCGCGGTGCATCTTGCGGTCGCGCAGGCCGTAGTAGTTGAGCCAGACCGTCCGCAGCTTCGACGGCCCGACCGGGCAGCCGGCCCGGTAGGTCTTGGCCACGTCCGCGGCGTTGGTGGGGCGGCTGACCGGGTCGAGCACCGCGATCCGGGTGAACTGGTAGGCCCGGCTGACCTCCCAGCGCGGCCGGTTGGCGGCCCGGTAGGCGGCCCGGGTGGTGTAGGTGTTGAGCCGACCGACGCCGAAGCTCACGGCCTTGGCGAACCGGCCCTGGGCGTCGGTGGTGGTCTGCTGGGTGACCCGGAAGGTCTTGTCGCTCCGCAGGATGTCGATGTTGATCTTGACCCCGGCCCGGGCCGGGTAGACCCGGCCGGTGATCACCGGGTTCTTGAGCGAGTTGATCGTGGCCGGTGGCTTGTCGACGGTCACGGTGCTGTTCCGGACGGCCACGGTGACCTGGTTGCTCTGGGTGCCGGTGCTGCCGGGGCAGGCGGTGCCCAGGGTGGCGCGGAAGCCGATCGCGGCGGACGCGACGGTCACCGGCGCGGACGCCGACCAGCGGCCGTCCGCGGTCACCGTCGCGGTGGCGACCCGGGTCCACCGGGTCCCGTCGGCCCGGCAGACGGCGACGGCGGCGCTCGCCGAGTCGCCGGCGGCGGTGCCGGAGAAGGCGAACCGGCCGAGGTCCTCGAAGAACACCCCGGCCTGCGGCGTCCCGGTGGCGGCCACCGCCAGGGTCAGCGGCGGGTCGTCGGCCGCGCGCTGGTGCGGGATCGGTCGGGGCACGGACGTCCGCGGTGCGGCCGAGGTGGCCGAGGGTGTCGACGGGTTGCTCGGGGCCGACGGGTCGGTCGGGGCGGACGGTGTACCCGAGGCACTCGTGGCCGGACCGGGTGACGGGCTGGTCGTGGTCGCCGACGGCGACTGGCCGACCGGGGACGGGCTGCCGGTCGACGACGTCGCCGCGGTGGCGGTCGGGATCGGTGTCGGGTCGGCCGGTGGACCGGCCAGGGCCGGCGCGGCGCCGAGGGCCAGGACGACGGAGAGCACTCCGCCGACGGTCAGCGTCCGCGCCGGCCGGCGGCTCATGCGACCGTGCGGGGTGCCGGGGTGGCCGCCCAGAGCGCGAGCGGGTTCCAGGCCTCGGCGGAGACGATCCGCCAGAAGCCGTTGCCGTCGGGGACGAGGTCGTCACCGAGCCGGCCGGACCAGCGTCGGCCGGCGGCGCCGCCGAGGGCTTCGAAGGTGACGTCGTCACCGATCAGCTCGAATCGCTGGGCCTGGAGCAGGTCACAGGCGTCGACGAGTGTCTCCGGAGCGAGGCGGAGAGCGGTGGTCGGGGTCATGGTCGGGTCCCTGGGAAAGGTGCGGACAGGAATCCCCCGTGACGCACCGGGCGACCCCCATCGGTCCGACGCGACAGCGCGATCCTAACCGAGCCGCCGCGTATCGGCGAACCTAACCGTCCGGGCTCGATCCCGCCTCGAGATCGCCCCGGGTCGTGACGAAGCCGTGACGGTCGTCGACCTCACCGAGATCGCGCAGGGCTGGAACGACGTGCTGGACCGGTTGCCGACCGCGTTCGACGGGGTCGAGCGCTGACGCGCCGCCCCGTCGGGCTGCGGCGTCTGGGTCGCGCCGCGAGCGGAGGAGCGCCGGACCGGTGCCGGGCACTACCATCGTCCGCGGATGAGCCGGCCAGGCGGCCGCGGTCCCCGCGTGCGGGGGCCGAGGAAAGTCCGGACTCCGCAGAGCAGGGTGGTGGGTAACGCCCACCCGGGGTGACCCGCGGGACAGTGCCACAGAGAACAGACCGCCGTCGGGCCGCGAGGTCCGGCGGTGAGGGTGAAACGGTGGTGTAAGAGACCACCAGCACCCCAGGTGACTGGGGTGGCTCGGTAAACCCCACCCGGAGCAAGATCAAGAGGGTGCGCGCGAGCGCACCTGCGGAGACGTCCGAGGGCTGCTCGCCCGAGTCTCCGGGTAGATCGCACCAGGCCGTTGGTGACAGCGGTCGCAGATGGATGGTCGCCACCCGCCGTTCGCGGCGGGTACAGAATCCGGCTTACCGGCCGGCTCATCCCCACGCCTTCGCTTCGTGCCGGCCTCCTGGGTTAGGTTGTCCTTACCTGATCCGAGGAGATGGACGATGGCCCAGACCGCGGCCGAGACCCGGACGCCCAGCCGGGCCGCCAAGCGCGAGCACGTCGGGATGGCGATGTACGACGCGACGGTGGTGCGGACGACCAGGCTGACCCCGCACCTGGTGCGGATCACCCTCGGCGACGAGCGGCTGCGCGACTACCGCGACGACGGGCCGGACGCCCGGTTCAAGCTGCTGCTGCCGCGGCCCGGCCAGACTGCGCCGATGCTCCCGCCCGAGCAGGACTGGTACGACCACTGGAGGGCGATGGACCCGGCGGTCCGGCCGGTGATGCGGACCTACACCGTCCGCGCCGTCCGCCCCGAGGTCGCCGAGCTCGACATCGACGTGGTGCTGCACGAGCCGGCCGGTCCGGCCTGCCGCTGGGCGGCGTCCGCGCAGCCGGGGGACCGGGTCGGCGTCTTCGCCGGCTGGGCCGAGTACGAGGTCGAGCCGGGCGTCCGCCAGCTGATCGCCGGCGACCACACCGCGTTGCCCGCGGTCGCCGGGATCGGCGAGCGGCTCGGCGAGAACGATCGGGCCACGATCGTCGTCGAGGTGCCCGGACCTGAGGACGTCCTCGCGCTGCAGGTCCCCGCCGGTGTCGAGGTCACCTGGGTATTCACCCGGCCCGGCGACCCCGGGGCGGCACTGCACGACGCGCTGACCGCGCTGCCGGCCGACCGGGTCGGCGACTACGTCTGGGTCTGCGCCGAACAAGCGGCCGTCGCCCGGATCCGCCGCCATCTGGTCCGCGACCGCGGTCTGTCACCCGACCAGGTGATGTGGATGGGCTACTGGCGCACCGGCGGCCAGATCGACCTCGACTGAGCCCACCCACGGTGCCCTGAGCCTGTCGAAGGGCGCCCTGAGCACCCACCCACCCCTTGTGCCCTGAGCCTGTTGAAGGGCGCTTCGACAAGCTCAGCGCGCGTTCCCGGGCCTCCGGTGTCCTGAGCCCGTCGAAGGGCGCTTCGACCAGCTCAGCGCGCGTTCTGGGGAACCCGGTGCCCTGAGTCTGCTCCCGCAGCCCCGCGGACGTCGGCGACTTCGGCCGCGATGTCGCGGCGAAGTCACCGGTCTGGCCGGGTGCGCGCGGGTCGGGCCAGGGTCAGGCAGGGTCAGGGGAGGGTGAGGATCTCCGCGCCGGTGTCGGTGACGACGATCGTGTGCTCGAACTGCGCACACCGCGAGCCGTCGGCCGTGAGCACGGTCCAGTCGTCGTCCCACATGTACCAGTCGTAGCCGCCGGTGGTGATCATCGGCTCGACGGTGAAGGTCATCCCCGGCTCGATCACCGTGTCGTAGCGCGGCTCGTCGTAGTGCGGGATCACCAGCCCGGAGTGGAAGGCGATGTGCACGCCGTGACCGGTGTAGTCGCGTACCGAGCTGTAGCCGAAGCGCTTCGCGTAGGCCTCGATCACCCGGCCGATCACGTTGACCTGCCGCCCGGGCCGGACCGCCTTGATCCCGCGCATCATCGCCTCGTGGGTCCGCTCGGTGAGCAGCCGGCCCTCCTCGTCGACGTCGCCGCAGAAGAAGGTCGCGCAGTTGTCGCCGTGCACGCCGTCGACGAACGCGGTCAGGTCGATCTTGACCAGGTCGCCGTCCTCGAGCGGCCGGGCGTCCGGGATGCCGTGGCAGATCACCTCGTTGACCGAGGTGCACAGCGACTTGGGGAAGCCGCGGTAGCCCAGCGTCGAGGGGTAGGCGCGGTGGTCCAGCAGGAACTCGTGCCCGACCCGGTCGAGCTCGTCGGTGGTCACCCCGGGCGCGATCGCGGACGCCGCGGCCTGCATGGCCTGAGCAGCGATCCGTCCCGCCACCCGCATCTTCTCGATCGTCTCGGCGGTCTGGACGTGCGGGCCGCGGTAGGGGGCCGGACCCTCTTTGCCGACGTATTCCGGACGCGGGATCTCCTTCGGCACCACGCGCCACGGCGAGATCGCGGCCGGTTGGATGGCAGTCACGGCACCGATCCTAGGAGCGCCGGGACCGAGCGTTCCGAGTAGCGTGACCAGCAGCATCGGCAGCCGAGGGAGGCGCACGTGAGCGACGGTCAGTGGTGGTTCAACCTCAAGACCCACAGCGTGGAGAGCGACGAGGACCGCGGCAAGGCGGCCGACCGGCTCGGCCCCTACGCCACCCGCGAGGAGGCCGAGCACGCGATGGAGAAGGTGGCCGCGCGCAACGAGGAGGCCGACCGGGAGGACCGGTGGCCCGACGAGGACGACTGACCCGCCTCCGGCCCGCCCGCCGCGCGCTTTCTTGAGCCGTTCCAGAAAGCGTGGGACACTCGGATCGTGGCCGCGCAGACCAGAACGCCGGCCGGGACGGACTGGACCACCCGGCTGCGCACCGCCGGGCTGCGGGTGACGCAGCCCCGGCTGGCCGTGCTCGACGTGGTCTCGTCCACCCCGCACATCAGTGCGGACGCGGTCACCGACCGGGTCCGCGACCGGCTCGGCACCGTCTCGGTGCAGGCGGTCTACGACGCGCTCAACACGCTGACCAAGCACGACATCCTGCGGAAGTTCGAACCGGCCGGTTCCTCGATGCGGTTCGAGGTGCACACCGGTGACAACCACCACCACCTGATCTGCCGCCGCTGCGGTGACATCATCGATGTCGCCTGCTCGGTCGGGGCGATGCCCTGTGCTCTCCCCGACGACCCGCACGGCTTCGTCGTCGACGAGGCCGAGGTCACCTACTGGGGCGTCTGCTCCAGCTGCCGCACCTACGGTTGAGCCACAGCCGTCGGTCGTCCGTCGCGTCAGCACGCGACCTGTCCGACCTGCTCCCCGTGCGCCCGTCGCGATTCCCGTGACCCACTCGGAGTGGTCGTCCCACCCTGCCCATCCCGCAGAGGAACGAGGATCATGACCACCGATTTCCAGGCCCCGCCCACCGGACCCGATGCCAAGGTGTCGACCACCGAGACCGGAGCCCCGGCCCCCAGCGACCAGTTCTCGCTCAGCGTCGGGCCCGACGGCCCGCTGCTGCTCCACGACTTCCACTTCGTCAACCAGATGGCCCACTTCGACCGCGAGCGGGTGCCGGAGCGCGTCGTGCACGCCAAGGGCGGCGGGGCGTTCGGCTTCTTCGAGACCACCGCGGACGTCAGCCAGTGGACCAAGGCGGCGATGTTCCAGCCCGGCGTCCGCACCGAGATGCTGGCCCGCTTCTCCACCGTGGCCGGCGAGCTCGGCTCGGCCGACACCGTGCGCGACCCGCGCGGCTTCGCGCTGAAGTTCTACACCTCCGAGGGCAACTGGGACCTCGTCGGCAACAACACCCCGATCTTCTTCGTCCGCGACGCGATGAAGTTCCCGCACTTCATCCGCACCCAGAAGCGGCTGCCCGACTCCGGGTTGCAGGACTGGGACATGCGCTGGGACTTCTGGACGCTCTCGCCCGAGTCGGCCCACCAGGTGACCTACCTGATGGGGGACCGGGGCATCCCGAAGACCTGGCGGCACATGAACGGCTACGGCTCGCACACCTACATGTGGGTCAACGCCGGCGGCGAGCGGTCCTGGGTCAAGTTCCACTTCCACGCCGACGCCGGGGTGGAGAACCTGTCCAACGACGACGCCGCGCTGGCCGCGGCCGCCGACCCGGACGCCCACCGGCGCGACCTGTTCAACCACCTCAAGCGGGGCGGCGAGGCGACCTGGACCCTCAAGGTGCAGGTGATGCCTTACGAGGACGCCAAGAGCTACCGGATCAACCCCTTCGACCTGACCAAGGTGTGGCCGCACGCGGACTACCCGCTGATCGAGGTCGGTCGGATGGTCCTCGACCGCAACCCGGAGAACCACTTCGCCCAGATCGAGCAGGCCGCCTTCGAGCCGAGCGCGATCGTGCCGGGGATCGGCTTCAGCCCGGACAAGATGCTGCTCGGCCGGGTGTTCAGCTACGCCGACACCCACCGGCACCGGATCGGCGCGAACTACCACCAGCTGCCGGTCAACCGTCCACACGTCGAGGTCAACACCTACGAGTTCGACGGGCCGATGCGCTACGACTTCAACCCCGGTCAGCCGACCTACTTCCCGAACACGGTGGGTGGCCCCGAGGTCAAGGCCGACCTGTTCTCGGGGCACAGCTGGGAGTCCGACGGCGACATGGTGCGGCAGGCGTACACGCTGCGGCCGGACGACGACGACTTCAGCCAGGCCGGCGAGATGGTCCGGCAGGTCTTCGACGACGCCGCCCGCGAACGGCTGGTCGCCACCGTCGCCTCGACGCTCGGCACCGTCCAGCCGGAGCTGCGCAGCAAGGTCTACGACTACTGGCGCAGCATCGACAAGGCCACCGGCGACGCGGTCGCCGACATGGTCGAGGGTGGTCGTGAGCCCGCCGACGTCGGCCCGGCGCCGGCGAGCGACGAGCCCGAGACGGTGGTCGCCCAGGCCTGAGCACCGACCCCAACGCGCGCTGAGCCTGTCGAAGTGCGTTGCGCTTCGACGGGCTCAGCGGGCGTCGTGCTTCGCGGGCTCAGCGGGCGTTGCGCTTCGACAGGCGTAGGGCGCACCCGACCCACGGTGGCCTGAGCACCTACCCCACAGTGCCCTGAGCACCTACCCCACAGTGCCCTGAGCCTGTCGAAGGGCGGTCAGCCCACCCGCAGCTGCGAGCGGACCCGGTCGTCGAGGGCGATCCGGGCGGTGTCGCCGAGCGGGACCATCCCGCAGTAGACCGAGATCCAGTCGTCGCGGCCGTCGTCGACCGCGATGAAGGTCAGCCGGTCGCCGTCGACGCTGATGTCGGGGTTGTCGACCCGGATCTCGGAGCTGATGATCCAGCCGCGGAACCCGTCGACGGTGACGGCCCGGTTCACCAGGTCGCGCCGGTTGCGGAAGTAGGCGTACCAGCCCTGGGTGATCGCGCACTGCATCGACGACTCGGCCACCTGCTGCGGGGTGGCGAAACCGCTGTCGGCGGTCCGGGTCTGCCCGACGGCGAAGATCGAGATCCATCCGGGCTCGGTGTACTGCGTCTGGCTGTTCGCGTCGCCCCACCAGGAGAGCGACCGGTCCATCCGCGGACCGGGGTAGTCGGCCACCTGCGGGAACGACAGCTTGCCGCCGTGCACCCGACCGTCGGCCGGGTGGGTCTGCCGGACGTTGCTCTCGAACGGGCAGAGCACGCTCCCGGCCGGTGGTCGCCCCTGGGTGGTGGGCGACGGGGTGCCGTCCGACGGTGGCGGCGTCGCCGTGGGCAGCGGACTCGAGTCGTCCCAGCCGCTCGCGGTCGGGTTCGGCGCCGGGTCGGAGACGGTGCCCGTCCCGCTCCCGCGGAGCCCGATCGCCGCGACCACCACCGCGATCACCACCAGCACGGCGAGCCCGAGCAGCAGCGGGCCGCGGCTCCGTCCGGGCCGTGAGCTTGTCGGCACCCCGGGCGCGCCGCCGCCGGCGGGCGGCGGCGTCCGCGGGTCGGTGGTCACCTCGGCCGACCAGTTGCGGCCGTCCCAGTAGCGGTAGAGATCCGGGCGACCGCCCGGGTCGGGGTACCAGCCGCCGTCTGCCACCGTCGTCTCCTCCGCCTGTCGTCAGCCCAGTCGCAGGCTGTCGACCAGCGTGGTCAGCACGCCGGTCCGGGCCTGGTCGCCGATGGGCACCGCCCCGACGAACATGCCCAGTGAACCCGACTGGCCGGTGTCGACCACGATCACGTCGACCAGGTCACCCGGGACGCTGAGGCCGGGGTTGTCGACGCGGACCTCGGTCCGGAGCTCCCAGCCCGGTCGTCCGTCGACGGTGACCGCCCGGCTGACGACGTCCTTGCGGCTGGTCACGTCGTGGTAGTAGCCGGAGGTGGAGACGCACTGCATCACCCCGGCCGCGGCCTGCCGGGGCGACCGGAACCCGTCGTCGGTATGCAGGGCGCCGACCGCGAACACCGACGCCCATCCGGGTTCGGTGGTCTGGTAGATCCCGGCGACGTCGTAGGCCCAGCTGAGGCCGTCGGTGTAGCTGTCCGCGTCGAGCCAGTCGCTCCCGGGCGAGCTGAAACTCAGCCCACCGCCGTGCACCCGCCCGTCGTTCGGGTGGTCGGCCCGCGCGTTCGGGTCGCCGACCGGGCAGGACTCGAGCGGTGCCGGGTCGACCGCGGTCGGGCTCGGCGTCGGCGTCCTCGCGCTCGGTCGCGGCGTCGGCGACGGACTGGCCGACGGGGTCGCGGTGGGCAGCGGTGACGAGTCGTCCCAGCCGCTGACCGTCGAGGTCGGTTCGGGGTCGGCGACGCCGGTGCCCTGGGTGAGTCCGCGGACCAGCAACACACCGCCGATCAGCAGCACGACCAGACCGAGGGCCAGCAACGCGATGAAGCCGGTGCGTCGCTTGCCGTCGTTCCGCGTCGCCGCCGCGGCGGGCGGGACGGTCGGGCCGATCGGTCCGGTCGGCGGCGGCGTGCGCGGGTCGGTGGTGGTCTGGGCCGACCAGGCGGCGCCGTCCCACCAGCGGTAACGGCCCGGTCGGCCGCCCGGGTCGGGGTACCAGCCGGCGGATGACACCCGCGCAGCCTAGGACCCGGCGGGCTCAGCTCCCGGTGTCGGAGGAACCGAGCAGCCGGTCGATCCGCTCGACCTTGGCGGTGAGCTGGCCGGTGAACCCGGGACGGATGTCAGCCTTGAGCACCAGGCTGACCCGGTTGGTCTGGGCGGCGACAGCCTCGGTGGCGCGCTTGACCACGTCCATCACCTCGTCCCACTCGCCCTCGACGTTGGTGAACATCGCGTTGGTCTCGTGCGGCAGGCCGGACTCGCGGACGATCCGGACGGCGTCGGCGACGGCGCGCGACACCGAGCCGTCGGGGTCGTCGGTGGTGCCGGGGGCGATGCTGAAGGCGACGAGCATGTCCGCAGCCTCTCAGCCGGTCACCCGACGGTGAGCGACCGGGTGGCCTGGTCGACCTGGCCGAGCAGGTCGCTGCGCTCCATCGGGACCGCGGAGAAGAAGTAGGTGCGAGGGCTGCTGTCGACCACCACGAACCGCAGTCGCGACCCGCGGGTCCTGAGCAGCGGGTGCCGGAAGGTCAGCAGCACGTCGCGCTGGGTGGCGGCCCGACCGTCGACGCTGGTCGCGCGGGCGGTGTCCTCGGCGACCCGCACAATCACCCCGGTGTAGAAGTCGCTGGTCAGCACGCACTGGAGCATCGCCGCGGTGGCCTGGTCGCCCCCGGGATAGGGATCGAAGGTGGCGACCCCGACCTGGACCGACGCCTGCCACGGGTACTTCTCCGGCAGCACCAGCACCTGCACCTCGGAGTCGCGGCTGTACGGCACCCGCGAGGTCGCGACCGGCGCCTCCCACGGCGCAGGCAGTCGGCCGAACGACAGCGGGCCGCCGTGCACCCGGCCGTCCGCGGGCGGGGCCGGCTCCTGGTCCGGGCTGGCTTCGTCGCAGGCGACCGGTCGGGCCGTAGCGCTCACGCTCGGGCTGGGCGTCGGGCTCGCCGTCGGCGGGGTCGTCCGGCCGTCGTCGTACGAGCTCACCGTCGACGTCGGCTCCGGATCGCCGGCCTGGTCGTCCTCGCCGCGCGGCCACAGGGCGACCGCCGCGACCACCACCGCCAGCACCAGCGCCGCGATCCCGATCGGCAGCCACGGCGGACGCCGTCGGATCGGGGCCGCACCCGGCGAACCAGCCGACCGAGGATCCCGGGTGGTCTGCGCGGTCCAGCGGTTCCCGTCGAACCACCGGTACCGACCCGGCGTCCGGTCCGGGTCCGGGTACCACCCTGGCTGCGCCACCCGCGCAGGTTAAGGCGAACCAGGGCCATGCACCCGTCACCCCGGAGCGGCAGCCCGCACGCCGTGCGGTGCTCGGCCACCACCTCCCCGGCGGGTGCGGATCGAGGAGGTCGGGTTCGGGGGTCGGTGCGGGAGCGTGGATGGGTCTGGCCGTCGACCGAGCCTGCGAGGGAGACTGGTTGCGAGCGCACCGACCCCCGAACCCGGCCGACGTCCCGACCACCGCGCTTCGACAGGCTCAGCGCGCGTTGCGCGCTTCGACAGGCTCAGCGCGCGTTCCGCGCTTCGACAGGCTCAGCGCGCGTCAACGGGCGTCCTTGCCGCCCTCACGCCACCCGTTGGTGATCGGCAGCCGACGGTCGCGGCCGAAGGCCTTGAAGCTGATCTTGGTGCCCGGCGGGTACTGGCGCCGCTTGTACTCGGCCCGGTCGACCAGTCGGGTGACCCGGTCGACCAGCGCCGGCTCAAACCCCTGGGCGAGCAGGTGGTCGCGGCCCTGGTCGCCCTCGACGTAGTCGTCGAGGATCGCGTCCAACACCTCGTACGGCGGCAGCGAGTCGGTGTCCTTCTGGCCCGGGCGCAGCTCGGCGCTCGGCTCCTTGGTGATCGTGTTCTCCGGGATCGGCGGGGTCTCGCCGGCCTTCTCGGCCTGGGCGTTCCGCCACCGGGCCAGGTCCCAGACCTGGGTCTTGAACACGTCCTTGATCGGCGCGAACCCGCCGACCGCGTCGCCGTAGATGGTCGAGTAACCGACCGCGAGCTCGCTCTTGTTGCCGCAGGCCAGCACGATCGAGGGTCCGTCGGCGTTCGAGCAGGCCAGCCAGAGGTTGGCCCGGATCCGGGCCTGCAGGTTCTCCGCCGCGACCCCGTCGATCTCCATCGACGCGTGGTAGGCGTCGACGATCGGCGCGATCGGCACCGTGGTCAGGTGCAGTCCGGTCCGCTCGGCCAGGTCGGCGGCGTCGGTCTTCGAGTGCTCGGAGGAGTAGGCGCTCGGGTTGGAGATGCCGTAGACGTTGTCGGCGCCGATCGCGTCGCAGGCGATCGCCGCCACCAGCGTCGAGTCGATACCCCCGGACAGCCCGAGGTAGACCCGCTGCAACCCGTTCTTGGTGACGTAGTCGCGGAGTCCCAGCACCAGCGCGCGGTAGACCTGCTCGTCGGTGCCGAGCGTGTCCTGCAGCACCGGGGCGATCGGCTGCTCGGGGGCCGGGCCCGGCTCGGTGACCAGCGTCCGGCGGATGGTCATCCCCGACGCGCCGACCTCGGGGTCGACGCCGGCGGGTGCGGTCCCGGCGGCCAGCTCGAGGTCGACCACCTCGAGCGACTCGGTGAAGCGGACCGCGCTGTGCACGATGGTGCCCTCGGCGTCGGTGATCACCGAGTAGCCGTCGAACACCAGCTCGTCCTGGGCGCCGATCAGGTTGACGTAGGCCAGCGGGCAGCCGGCCTCGCGGGCCCGCCGGCCGACCAGCGCGTCGCGGGCGTCGTCCTTGTCCTTCTCGTACGGCGAGGCGTTGATCACCGCGAGCAGCCCGACCCCGGCCTCGCGGGCCGCGGCCACCGGGCCGCCGTCCTGCCAGATGTCCTCGCAGATCACCACGGCCACGTCGACGCCGCGCACCCGGACCACCTGGAGCACGTCCCCGGGCGCGAAGTAGCGGTACTCGTCGAACACGCCGTAGTTGGGCAGGTGGTGCTTGGCCGCGGTGCTGACGATCCGGCCGCCGTGCAGCACGGCGGCGGCGTTCTGCGGCTTGGGCCGGCCGTCGGGGCCGAGGCCGCGGGTGTCGGCGACCGCTTCGACGTCCTGCTCGGCCCGGTCGAGGTAGCCGACGACCACCGTCAGGTCGCCGAGCCCGTGCTCGACCAGCCGGCTGGCCAGGTGCTCGAGCGACAGCCGCGAGGCGTCGACGAAGCTCTTACGCAGCGCGAGGTCCTCGACCGGGTAGCCGGTGAGCGCCATCTCGGGGAACAGCACCAGATCGGCCCCGGCGGCGGCAGCGCGCCCCGCCCAGTCGACGATCCGGGCCGAGTTCGCCGAGATGTCCCCGACGTGGGTGTTGATCTGGGCCATGGCCAGACGCAGAGACGGCACGCTCCGAGCCTAACGGCGGGCGGCGACACCCCGACCCGTGGCCGTCGGCCGGGAGCAGGGCCGAGGGCGTTCCGCAGCGCGTGGGGCAGCGGGTGGGCAGCGGGTGGAACGGCGGGTGGAACGGGCGTGTGAACGTCGTGTGACGGAGCCCCCACCCGCTGTTGCCGCCGCCGCGGAGCCGGTGACACTATCGAGCGGTGACCGACGTGATGTCCCAGGCCGAGGCCCTCGCCCAGACGATCGCCTACCCGGCCCCGGGCGCTCGCCCGTGGCGGCAGGAGGACAAGCCGATCCCGCCGCACGTCATCGTGCTGTTCGGTGCCACCGGCGACCTGGCCCGTCGCAAGCTGATCCCGGGTCTCGCGCACCTGCTGCTCTCCGACCTCGCGCCGGACATCCAGGTGGTCGGCACCTCGCTCGAGGACTACACCACCGAGCAGTTCCGCGAGTTCGCGCACAAGGCGATCGAGGAGTTCAGCCACCGCGACGTCGAGAAGGCCACCTGGGCCGAGTTCGGCGACAAGGTCAGCTACGTCCCCACCGGCGCCGGACCGGACGCGCTGGCCAAGGCGGTGGGTGAGGCCGAGCAGCGGCTCGGTGGCCGGGCCGAGCGGCTGCACTATCTCAGCGTCCCGCCGGCCGCGGCCCGCCAGGTGATCAAGACCCTCAAGGACGCCGACCTGGTCGAGCGGGCCGGCGTGGTGATGGAGAAGCCGTTCGGCACCGACCTGGCCAGCGCGATCAGCCTCAACAACGAGGTGCACCAGACCTTCGACGAGAGCCAGATCTACCGGATCGACCACTTCCTGGGGAAGGAGGCGGCGCTCAACATCCTGGCCTTCCGGTTCGCCAACGGCCTGTTCGAGCCGATCTGGAACCGCAACTTCATCGACCACATCCAGATCGACATCCCCGAGACGCTCGGACTGGACCGGCGGGCCAACTTCTACGAGGTCACCGGCGCCTACAAGGACATGGTGGTCACGCACCTGTTCCAGGTGCTGGCGTTCGTGGCGATGGAGCCGCCGACCGCCCTGGAGCCGCGGGCGATCAGCGAGGAGAAGAACAAGGTCTTCCGGTCGATGCTGCCGATTGACCCGAACGAGGTCGTCCGCGGCCAGTACACCGGCTACCGCAACGAGGACGGGGTCGCCCGCGACTCCGACACCGAGACCTTCATCGCCCTCAAGTGCGGCATCGACAACTGGCGCTGGGCCGGGACGCCGTTCTACCTGCGCACCGGCAAGCGGATGGCCGAGGGCCAGCGGATCATCTCGATCGCCTTCAAGGAGGCGCCGAAGTCGATGTTCCCGCTCGGCTCCGGCGTCGGCCAGCACGGCCCGGACCACCTGACCTTCGACCTGGCCGACGAGTCCAAGGTCTCGTTGTCGTTCTACGGTAAGCGGCCGGGGCCGGGGATGAAGCTCGACAAGCTCTCGATGCAGTTCTCCACCCAGGAGACCGACAGCGCGGCCGCGGTGCTCGAGGCGTACGAGCGGCTGATCCTCGACGCGATGCGGCACGACCACACCCTGTTCACCACCGCCGAGGGCATCGAGAGCCTCTGGGAGCGGTCCGCACCGCTGCTGCTCAACCCGCCGCCGGTGCGCAACTACCCGCCCGGCTCGTGGGGCCCGAACGCCATCCACCAGCTGGTCGCCCCGCACGCCTGGCGGCTGCCGTTCGAGCGGGTCTGGCGCGAGAAGAAATAGGCCCGGCGACCCGGTCGCGGTGTAACGCGGTCGTTACGTCCGGGCGGGCAGACTCTCCTTCGTGGACAAGCAGACCGAATTCGTGCTGCGCGCGATCGAGGAGCGGGACGTCCGGTTCGTCCGGATGTGGTTCACCGACGTCCTCGGCTTCCTCAAGTCGGTGGCGATCGCGCCCGCCGAGCTCGAGGGCGCGTTCAGCGAGGGGATCGGCTTCGACGGCTCGGCGATCGAGGGGTTCGCCCGGGTCTACGAGTCCGACATGGTGCTGCGTCCGGACCCGTCGACCTTCCAGGTGCTGCCGTGGCGGGACAGCAAGCCGGCCACCGCGCGGATGTTCTGCGACATCACCATGCCGGACAACTCGCCGTCCTACGCCGACCCGCGCTACGTGCTCAAGCGGTCGCTGAAGAAGGCCGCCGACCTCGGCTTCACCTTCTACACCCATCCCGAGGTCGAGTTCTTCCTGTTCAAGGACCCGCTCGACCCGGACAAGGGCCCGGTGCCGGTGGACCAGTCCGGCTACTTCGACCACACCGCGCAGAGCGTGGGCAGCGACTTCCGCCGCAAGGCGATCACCATGCTCGAGCAGATGGGGATCTCGGTCGAGTTCTCCCACCACGAGGGCGCGCCCGGCCAGCAGGAGATCGACCTGCGCTACGCCGACGCGCTGAGCATGGCCGACAACATCATGACCTTCCGGGTGGTGGTGAAGGAGGTCGCGCTCAGCCAGGGCATCCACGCCTCGTTCATGCCCAAGCCGTTCACCGAGTGGCCCGGGTCGGGCATGCACACCCACATGTCGCTGTTCGAGGGCGACAACAACGCCTTCTACGACGGCAGCGCCGAGAACCACCTGTCGAAGGTGGCCCGGCACTTCATCGCCGGCCTGCTCCGGCACGCCGGTGAGATCACCGCGGTGACCAACCAGTGGGTCAACAGCTACAAGCGGCTGGCCGGCGGGGGCGAGGCGCCGAGCTACATCTGCTGGGGCCGCAACAACCGCTCCGCGCTGGTCCGGGTGCCGATGTACAAGCCGCACAAGGGCGCCTCGGCGCGGATCGAGCTGCGCTCGATCGACAGCGCGGCCAACCCCTACCTGGCCTTCGCACTGATGCTCAGCGCCGGGCTGGCCGGGATCAACGGCGAGTACGAGCTGCCTGAGGGCGCCGAGGACGACGTCTGGTCGCTGACCGAGCGCGAGCGCCGCGCGCTGGGGATCAAGCCGCTGCCGCGGAACCTCTACGAGGCCGTGGCGATCATGGAGCAGTCCGAGCTGGTGGCCGAGACCCTCGGCGACCACGTCTTCGACTTCTTCATGCGCAACAAGCGCGCCGAGTTCGAGGACTACCGGCGCCAGGTCACCCCGATGGAGCTCAAGCAGCTGCTGCCGGTGCTCTGAGCGCAGGCCCGCGGGGTCACGAGAGCAACGGCAGGACGCTCGACAGGTCGGCCCGGTTGCCGCTGGCGCTGACCTTGCCCGCGGCGCGGAGCTCGGCCCAGCCGACCCGGCCGGTGGCCAGCCGCAGCCAGCTGACCGGGTCGGTCTCCACCACGTTCGGCGGGGTCCCGCGGGTGTGGGTGGGGCCGGGGTCGCCGACCCCGCACTGCACGGCGGCGTACGGCGGCACGCGGACCTCGACCGACCGGCCCGGGTGCTGCTCGCCGAGGATCACCGTCAGCGTCCGGCAGGCGGCGGCCAGCGGCTTGCGCGGCAGCGCCGGGGGACCGTCCGGGTCGACCGGGCGGAGGTCGTCGGCGTGCACGACCAGGTCGACGACCCGGGTGCGGACGAACTCGGCCAGCCGCGCCGGTCCGCGGGGGGTGCCGACGGTCTGCGGCAGCCGACCGGCGGCGTACCGGGCGGTGACCCGGTCGATCGCCGTGGCGAGGTCGGCGACCAGCGCGTCCGGGCTGCGGTCGACGGCCCGCGCCGTCGCGGCCGCGGTCATCTCGTCGGCGGCCGGCCGGTAGCGCTGGACCAGGAGACCCATGGCCAACGGACGCTCGGTGGTCGGCCGGTCCGGGGCGTCGGCCAGGCCGTCGAGACAGACCAGCAGGTGACCGGTCAAAGTGGCGACGTCCCACCCGGGCAGCGCCGTGGCGGCGTCGAACCGGTCACCGTGCTCGCTCAGCCAGTCGTGCAGGACGCGGGCCTGCTCGAGGGCGACCGGGACGTCACGGTCGGGTGCGGCAGCCACGTCGTCCGACCCTAGTCGGGCGCCGGGGTCGGGCGGCGCCGTGGGCCCGGCCCGCCACCCTCTCCACCAGGCCCGACGTCGCACCGGCTGCGCCCACCTCGCACGCGGTATTGATGGTGCGACGTGGCCGTAGGGGGTGCGACGTGGCGGGGAGGTGGGGAAGGGGGGAGGTCGGGGCGGTGGGGTCAGGGACGTGTGGTCGGGGAGGTGAGGTCGGGGCGGCGGTGGGAGTTCGGGCCGGCGGTGGGAGGTCGGGCCGGATCTTTCTACCTCGCACCGGCTACGTCCACCACGCACCGGCTACGTCCACCTCGCACGCGGTATTGACGGTGCGACGTGGCCGCAGGGGGTGCGAGGTGGCGGGTCAGGGTTCGGGGTGGCGGGCGTCGTAGGCGAGGAACCGACGCTGGGTGGCCAGCACGATCCCGAGCAGCAGGACGCAGGTGAGCCCGCCGACCAGGGCCGCCCAGTTCTCCCCCCACCAGGTGGCCTCCGAACCGAGCACCAGGTCGCCGAGCCGGGGTCCGCCCGCGACGACCACGATGAACACGCCCTGGAGCCGGCCGCGCATGTCGTCGGGGGTGGCCGACTGCAGGATCGTCTGCCGGAACACCGAGCTGACCGCGTCCGAGCCGCCGGCCGCAGCCAGGAAGAGACAGGCGAACACGATCGCCGGGAGCACCGGGCCCGGCGGGCGGTCGCGGCCGACCACGGTCAGCACCACGCCGAAGCCGGCCACCGAAAGCCCGAACGCGGTGATCGCCCAGCCGATCACCCGGGCCTGACGGCGGATCCGCACCAGTCGTCCGGAGAACAGCCCGGCCAGCACCGCACCGACCGCGAAGGCGGCGTTGAGGACGCCGGTGGTGGTGGCCCCGCCGCCGAGGAAGAGCACCCCGACGGCCGGGTACAGCACCCGCGGCATGGCGAAGATCATCGCGATCAGGTCGACCACGAAGGTCATCCGGACGTTCGGTCGGGTGGCCAGGTAACGCAGGCCCTCGAGCACCGAGGTGAGCCCGCGGGTCCGGCGCGGCCGGTCGGCGTCCTCGTCCCCGGCGGTGACCGGCGGCAGCTCGGGCAACCGCCACAGCGCCCAGAGCGCGAAGGTGAACAGCACCGCGTCGATCCCGTACGCGAGCGAGAAGTCGGCGAGTGCGACCAGGAAGGCGCCGAGCAGCGGCCCGACGGTCAGCGCGACGTTCCACATGATCGTCTGCAGCACGTTGGCCGCGGGCAGCAGCCGGGCGTCGATCAGCCGCGGGATGATCGCGGACCGGGCCGGGTTGTTGATCGCGAAGCCGGCGGACTGGACGGCCACCAGCGCGTAGAGCAACGGCACCGAGTTCGCGTGCAGCAGCGCCTGGACGGCGAGCGCGATCGAGACGAACCACAGCCCGGTCGACGAGATCAGCGCCACCCGACGCCGGTCGTACAGGTCGACCAGCGCGCCGCCGTAGAGGCCGAGGGCGACCAGCGGGACCAGCGCGCAGATCCCGAGCAGGCCGACTGCCAGGGTCGAGCCGCTGATCGCGTACACCTCGAGGCCGACGGCCACCACGGTCAGCTGGGTGCCGAGGTTGGAGATGCCGAGGCCGAGCCAGAGCCGGCGGAACGGGGCGCTCGCGCGCAGCGGGCTGAGGTCCAGGAGAACGGACATCGGGGGCGGTGGACACCTCACGGTCGGGACGACGGTCTGCGGGGCGGCCACGAGCACCGGCGACCACGGGCCCGGATGATCACCAGGTCTGCATGATCACGAGCACGGCCCACGGACCGGACGGCGGCCGGCTCACCGGTCGACGTCGGGCGGGCGTCCCACCGCCGACGACACTAACATCGGGCCGGTGACCCGCGGTGATCAGCTCTCGACCGGTGCCCTGGCCCGGCGCGGGTTCACCGACGCGAGCGCGGCCGAACGCGTTCTGCGCGGCTGGGACACCGACGTCGAACCGCTGCTCGACGCGCTGGCCCGGTCGGCCGACCCCGACCTGGCGCTGGCCGGGCTCGACCGGTTGCGCGACGTCCGTCCCGACCTGCTCGACGTGCTGCGGAGCAACCCGGTGCTGGCCGAGCAGCTGATCATGGTCGCCGGCGCGAGTGCCGCGCTGCAGCACCACCTGGTCGCACACCCCGACCACCTCGACCAGCTGGCCGTCCGGGCCGAGCGACGTCCGGCGGCGGCCCTGCGCGCCGAGCTGCTCACCGCCGTGGGTGCCGACCCGGACCGGCCCGACCCGGTCGCCGCCGACGACCCGCAGGGGGCCGACGCGCTCCGGCTGGCCTACCGGGCCGCGCTGCTCCGGGTGGCCGCCCGCGACGTCTGCGACCCCGAGCCGATCGAGGTGCTCGAGAGCGTCGCCGCGGAGCTGTCCGACCTGGCCGACGCCACCCTGGAGACCGCGCTCGCGCTGGCCCGCCGCAAGGTCGGGCTCGAGCAGGCTGCGGAGTGCCGGCTGGCGGTGATCGGACTCGGCAAGTGCGGTGCGCAGGAGCTGAACTACGTCAGCGACGTCGACGTGCTCTTCGTGGCGGA
Organism: Microlunatus kandeliicorticis; assembly: GCF_014137855.1. Classification (GTDB taxonomy): domain Bacteria; phylum Actinomycetota; class Actinomycetes; order Propionibacteriales; family Propionibacteriaceae; genus Microlunatus; species Microlunatus kandeliicorticis. The sequence goes on along the minus strand of NZ_JACGWT010000003.1, from coordinate 244,504 downwards.
GCCCGCGCTCGGGCCGGACGGCGAGCCGCTGGTCGGCACCGACCGGGCGATGACGGTGGCCACCCGGCTGGCGGCCGAGCTGAGCCGGATCTGCTCCGCGCACACCGCGGCCGGGACGATCTGGGAGGTCGACGCCGGGTTGCGGCCCGAGGGCAAGGCGGGACCATTGGTCCGCACCCTGGCCAGCCACCAGACGTACTACCAGCAGTGGGCCAAGACCTGGGAGTTCCAGGCCATGCTCAAGGCCCGACCGGCGGCCGGCGACCTGGCGCTCGGCCGGGCGTTCGTCGACGTCGTCGACCCGCTGGTCTGGCAGGTCGCCGAGACCCCGCACTTCATCGCCGACGCCCAGGCCATGCGCCGACGGGTGGTCGCGCACATCCCCGCCCGGGACGCCGGTCGCGAGATCAAGCTCGGCGACGGTGGCCTCCGCGACGTCGAGTTCTCCGTCCAGCTGCTCCAGCTGGTCCACGGCCGCGCCGACGAACGGCTGCGGGTGGCCAGCACCCTCGGCGGACTGCGGGCCCTGGTCGACTCCGGCTACGTCGGCCGCGAGGACGGCAAGGGCTTCGGGCTGGCCTACCGGTTCCTGCGCAGCCTCGAGCACCGGATCCAGCTGTTCCGGCTGCGGCGGACCCACGTGCTGCCCACCGCCGAGGACGAGCTGCGCCGGCTCGGCCGGTCGCTCGGGTATCCCGACCCGGTGGTCGGGCTGACCAACACCTGGCGCTCGTGCTCGCAACGGGTCCGCCGGCTGCACCAGCGGCTGTTCTACTCCCCGCTGCTCGACGCCGTCGCGCGGATCCCCACCGAGGAGCTGCGGCTGACCGCCGAGAGCGCCAAGGACCGGCTCCGCGCGCTCGGCTACGACGACCCCGACGGCGCGCTCCGGCACATCGAGGCGTTGTCGACCGGGGTGTCGCGGCAGGCGGAGATCCAGCGCCAGCTGCTGCCGGTGATGCTCGGCTGGTTCGCCGAGGGCGCCAACCCCGACCACGGGCTGCTGAGCTTCCGCCGCGTCTCCGAGGCGCTGGGGACGACGCCCTGGTACCTGCGCGCGCTCCGCGACGAGGGAGCCATGGCCGAGCGGCTGGCCCGGATCCTGGCCTCCAGCCGGTACGCGGTCGCGCTGCTGACCCGGGCGCCACAGAGCGTCCAGATGCTGGTGGACGACGGCGAGCTCGACCTCGACCGGGTCGGCGACCTGCGCGCCGAGATGGCGGCCGCGGCGCGGCGGCAGAGCACGCCGGAGGGCGCGATCGAGGCGGTCCGGGCGATCCGGCGCCGCGAGCTGTTCCGGATCGCGGCCAGCGACCTGGTCGGGCTGAGCGACGTCCCCACGGTCGGTCGGGCGCTGTCGCGGCTGGCCTCGGTGACCATCGATGCCGCGCTGGTCATCGCCCGCGCCGGCGCGAAGACGCAGCCGGCGCCCGAGCTGGCGGTGATCGCCATGGGCCGGTGGGGCGGTCGGGAGCTGAGCTACGCCTCCGACGCCGACGCGATGTTCGTGATGGCCGACCAGCCGCCCGCGCACGACGGCCCGCTGCCCCACGGCTGGGACGCCACCCGGATCGGCACCGGCGTCATCAACCGGATGCGCGAGCTGCTGTCGCGCCCGGGCGCGGACCCGGCGCTGGCGGTCGACGCCAATCTGCGGCCCGAGGGCAAGGGCGGTGCGCTGGTCCGCTCGCTCGGCGCCTACCGCAACTACTACGCGCGCTGGTCGTCCACCTGGGAGCTGCAGGCGCTGATCCGCGCCGACGCCCAGGCCGGCGACCTCGGGCTGGGCGCCTCGCTGATGGAGACGATCGAGGCCAAGCGCTGGCCCGAGGGCGGTCTGAGCACCGGCCAGCTGGTGGAGATCCGTCGGCTCAAGGCCCGGATGGACGCCGAGCGGATGCCGCGCGGCGCCGACCCGAGCAAGCACGTCAAGCTCGGCCCGGGCGGGTTGGTGGACGTCGAGTGGACCGTCCAGCTGCTCCAGCTGCAGCACGCCCACGCGCACCCGGAGCTGCGGACCACCGGGACGCTCGACGCGATCGACGCGCTCCGGTCGGCCTCGTTGATCACCGGTGAGGACGCGGTCTGCCTGCGCGAGGCCTGGCTGCTGGCCAGCCGGATCCGCAACCTGATCATGCTTCTCCGCGGTCGGGGGTCGGACTCGCTGCCCGCCGACGCCCGCGACCTCGAGGGCCTGGCCCGACTGCTCGACTACGGACCGTCCGGCTCCTCGCACCTGGTCAACGACTACCGCCGGGTCACCCGTCGGGCCAGCCAGGTCGTCGACCGGCTCTTCTGGGGCGAGTGAGCTTTCCCACCACGTGCCCTGAGCTCGTCGAAGGGCGGGAGCAGCGAGCGGCGCTTCGACAGGCTCAGCGAGCGGAGACGTGCCCTGAGCCGCACCACGTCCCCTGAGCCTGTCGAAGGGCGCGGAATGCCCGCGCCCGGGATCGGGTTGACCCGGAGGTGACACCCCAGACCCGCGTCCCGCTGTCCGTGCTCGACCTCTCGCCGATCGGGGCCGGCCAACCGGCCTCGGCCGCGCTCCGGGAGACCGTCGAGCTGGCCCGGGCGGCCGAGCGGTTCGGCTATCAGCGCTACTGGTTGGCCGAGCACCACAACATCCCGAGCGTGGCCAGCTCGGCGCCCGCGGTGATGATCGCCACGGTGGCCGCGCACACCTCGACCATCCGGGTCGGTTCGGGCGGCATCATGCTGCCCAACCACGCGCCGCTCCAGGTGGCCGAGACCTTCCGGGTGCTCGAGGCGCTGCACCCCGGTCGGATCGACCTCGGGCTCGGCCGCGCCCCGGGCACCGACCAGCTGACCGCGCCGGCGCTGCGTCGGAGCCGCGAGGCGCTCACCGCCGACGACTTCCCGCAGCAGTTCGCCGAGCTGATGGCCTACGTCGACGGCTTCCCCGCCGACCACCCCTTCGCGCGGATCACCGCCATCCCCACCGACGTCGACCTCCCGCCGGTCTGGATCCTCGGCTCGAGCCTCTACGGCGGGCAGGCGGCCGGCGCGTTCGGCACCGGCTTCGCCTTCGCCGGGCACTTCGGCACCGCAGACCCGGCCGAAGCGGTCCGCGGCTACCGCGAACGCTTCACCCCGTCCGCGCGGCTGAGCGAGCCGCGAGTGATCCTCGGCGTCGCGGCGATCGCCGCCGAGACGACCGAGCGCGCCGAGCAGCTGGCCCGTGCCGCCGACCTGTCGATGCTCCGGCTGCGGCAGGGACGTCCCGGTCCGCTGCCCACGCCCGAGGAGGCCGCCGCCTACGACTGGAGTCTGGCCGAGCTCGCTCAGGTGGAGTCGCGGCGGGTGTTCACCAGCGTCGGCACCGCCGACGAGGTGGTCGACGACCTCGAACGTCGGCGCAAGGAGGCCGACGCCGACGAGCTGATCATCACCACCCAGATCCACGACCCGGCCGAGCGGATCCGCAGCTACGAGCTGATCGCCGAGTCCTACCGCTGACGATCCGGGACCGACCGACACATCCCACCGACCGACCCGACCGACCCGCCCGGCCGACCCCACCGACCTACTCCACCGAACGCCCTAGCCCGGCGACCCGCCGTCGCGCACGTCGCACCGCTCCCACCCACGTCGCACCGCCTATACCCGGTGCGACGTCGTCAGGAGCGGTGCGAGGTCCGATCGGCCGGAGTCGCCGGACGGGCCGCGTCCGATCGGGCCGCGTCCGATCGGGCGGCATCCGATTGGCCGCGACGATCACCGCCCGGCGTGCCGGGTGACGGCCTGCGCGTAGGCGTCGAGCGCGGCGGCGGCCGAGTTGTCCCAGCTGAACCGGGCGGCGTGCCGGGCGGCGCGGCGGCCGAACTCGACCGCGCGTCCCGTGTCGTCGAGCACCGCCGCCAGGGCGTCGGCCCAGCGCGCCGGGTCGTGCCCGTCGACCAGCAGCCCGGTACGACCGTCCTCGACTGCGCTGCGGAGCCCACCGACGTCGGTGGCGACCACCGGACGTCCGCAGGCCTGGGCCTCGAGCGCGACCAGGCCGAAGGACTCGTTGTAGGACGGCACCCCGACCACGTCGGCCACGCAGTACCAGCGGAACAGCTCCTCGCGCGGCGAGTGCGGCCGCATGATGATCACGTCGGCGAGGTCGTGGCCGCGGATCGCCTCCGACAGCGTCTCGGAGAAGTCGGAGTCGGGACCGCTGGGCGAACCGATGATGATCAACCGCAGGTGATCACGACGCTCCGGTCGGCGCTTGATCAACTCGGCTGCGGCCTCGATCAGCACGTCCGGCGCCTTGAGCGGCTGGAGTCGTCCGACGAAGAGCACGATCTGCGCGCTCGGGTCGACGCTGTGTCGCAGCCGGGACGCCTCCTGCTGGCAGGGGTGGAAGGTGACCAGGTCGACGCCGGGTGGCAGCACGGCGATCTGCTGGTCGGCGGCGGCGTAGTGGGTGCGGAGCTCGTCGGCCTCCCACCGGGTGTTCGCGGTGAGGACGTCGGCGGCCCGGACGATCTCCGCCTCGCCGCGTTCGCGCAGGTCGGGCTCGACCAGGTGGTCGGCCCCGCGGTGGGCGTTCTTGACCCGCGCCATCGTGTGCATCGTGTGCACCAGCGGGACGTCGGCGCCACGCGCGAGCGTCAGCCCGGCCAGCCCGGAGAGCCAGTAGTGGCTGTGTACCAGATCGGTCCCGGCGACCAGCGGGGCGGCGTGCGCGGTGAACTCGTCCACCAGCTCCGGCAGCTCCTCCTTGGTGACCGGGCCGACCGGTCCGGCCGGCACCTGGAGCACCCGGACACCCTCGGTCGGCTCGGTGACCTCCGGGGTGTCGGGGTCGCGCCGTCGGGTGAGGATGTCCACGGCGATGCCGCGTGCGCCCAGCCGGCGGGCCAGCTCGGCGACGTAGACGTTGAGACCGCCCGCATCACCGACGCCGGGGGTGTCCAGCGGCGAGGTGTGCATGCTGATCATGGCGACCCGGTCCGGCACCTGGTCCGTCTCCTGCACCCGGCCAACCTAGACCGCGCGCGGTGACGAACTCCTGTTGGGCTTCCGGGCCGAGACGGAGGAAGCTTGATCACGCGGGTCGCGGTCGACCCGCCCGGACGAGGAGGCGTGCCGATGGCCGCTCAGCAGACCCGTGGTCCGATGCGGGCGGAGGAGTCGGTGGCGCCCGACCGGCTCGCCGCCGGCGTGCTCGGCAGCGCCGGCCGGATCGAGGTGGTCGAACCCGCGACCGGTGACGTGCTCGGCGTCGTCCCGCGGTCGTCGGCCGACGACGTCGAACGCGCCTACGCGCGCGCACGGGCCGGGCAACGTGGCTGGGCCGCCCGCTCGCCGCGGCAACGGGCGGCGGTGGCCGGACGGCTCGCGGACCTGATGCTGCACCGCCGGGACGTGGGACTCGACCTGCTCCAGCGCGAGACCGGGAAGACCCGCGCGCACGCGTTCGAGGAGCTGGTCGAGGCGGTGCTGTCGAGCCAGTACTACGCCCGGCACACCGCACGGCTGCTCCGGCCGGAACGGCGACAGGGCACCTTCCCGCTGCTCACCCAGGCCGTCGAGCTGCACCACCCCCGGGGCGTGATCGGACTGATCTCGCCGTGGAACTACCCGCTGGCCCTGAGCATGGACGTGCTGCCGGCCCTGATGGCCGGGAACGCGGTGGTGCACAAGGCCGACAGCACCACACCGTTCTCCGCGTTGTGGATCCGGTCGTTGATGATCGAGGCCGGGCTGCCGGCCGAGGTGTGGCAGGTGGTGGTCGGCGACCCCGACGAGATCGGCGACCCGCTGATCGACCATGCCGACTACGTCGCCTTCACCGGGTCGACCGAGGCCGGTCGACGGATCGCAGCCCGGTGCGGCGAGCGGTTGATCGGCTGCTCGCTCGAGCTCGGCGGGAAGAACCCGATGCTGGTGCTGTCCGACGCCGATCTCGAGCTGGCCGCGACCGCGGCGGTCCGCGCCTGCTTCGGCAGCGCCGGCCAGCTCTGCGTGGGGATCGAGCGGATCCTGGTCGAGGAGCCGGTCTACACCGCGTTCGTCAGCCGGTTCGTCGAGCGGGTGCGCGGGCTCCGGCTCGGGGCGCCGCTCGGATTCGGTGCCGACGTCGGCTCGCTGGCCTCGGCCCGCCAGCTCGACCGGATCACCGCGCTGGTCGACCGGGCCCGGGCCGAGGGCGCCACGGTTCTGGCCGGCGGTGAGCCCCGCCCGGACGCCGGGCCGTGGTTCTACGCACCGACGGTGCTGGCCGACGTCCCGGCCGACTCGACGGTCGAGCGCGAGGAGACCTTCGGTCCGGTGGTGACGGTCCGGCCGGTACCCGACGTCGAGGCCGGGATCGCGGCGGCCAACGACACGGTCTACGGCCTCAACGCCGCGGTGTTCGGCCGCGACGTGTCCCGGGCCCGCGCCGTGGCGGCGCGGATCGAGGCCGGGACGGTGAGCATCAACGAGGGCTACGCAGCCGCGTACGGCTCGCAGGGCGCTCCGATGGGCGGTCGGAAGGCGTCCGGGCTGGGACGCCGGCACGGACCGTCCGGGCTGCTGCGGTTCACTGAGCCGCAGACCGTGGCCAGCCAGCACCTGGTCGGGTTCGACGCGCCGCCCGCGCTGGGGGAGCGGCGCTACGTCGACCTGGTCAGCCGGGCGTTGCTGCTGACCCGCCGGCTGCACGTGCGCTGAGGCGGGCGGCTCAGTCCCCGGGCGATTCAGTCCGCCGGCGGCGCGTCCGGGGTGTCGGTGAGCGCGCGTTGCATCCAGGCGACGTCGTGCCAGCGCCCGTGCTTCCAGCCGACCCGGCGGAAGGTGCCGACGGGTTCGAACCCGAGCGCGGTGTGCAGCCCGACGCTGGCCTCGTTGGGCAGCGCCATCCCGGCGAGCGCGAGGCGCAGCCCGCGGGCGGCGAGCCGGGGGAGCAATGCCTGGTAGAGGGCGCGACCGGCGCCGCCGCGACGCAGGCCGGGCTCGAGGTAGACGCTGACCTCGCAGGAGTGCCGGTAGGCCTCGCGGGTGCGGAAGGTGGAGCCGTAGGCGTAGCCGACCACCCGGTCGTCGTCTGGCGCGGTCGCCACCAGCCAGGCGTGCCCGACCTGCGCGGCGGCGATCCGGCGCGCGAGCTCGTCGGCGTCGGGTGGCACCAGCTCGAAGCTGATCGCGGTGTCGCGGACGTACGGGGCGTAGATCGCCGCGCAGGCGTCCGCGTCGTCGGCGGTGGCGTCGCGAACGCGCCAGTCGGTCATCGTCAGCCCGTCGGCGGGTGGACGACGATCTTGCCGACCAGCTCGCCGTCGATCATGGCGCGCATCCCGGCGTGCAGGTCGGCGAGCGCGGCTGTGCGGTCGATCACCGGGCGGACGCCGGTGGTCTCGAGCATCCGGAGCAGCTGGAGCAGCTCGGCCCGGGTGCAGCCGGTCGAGCCGAGGATCCGCTGCTGGAGATAGAAGACGCGGCCGAGGTCGGCGGGCGGGTTCATCCCGCTGGTGGCGCCGGCGACGACCACCGTGCCGCCCGGCCGGAGCGCTTTGAGCGAGTGCGACCAGGTGGCCTCACCGACCGTCTCGATCACCACGTCGACGCGTTCGGGCAGCCGGGCGCCGCTCTCGACACCGGTCGCACCCCAGCCCTCGGCGATGGCGAGCTTGTCCGCCGAGCGCGACGTCGCGTAGACCTTGGCGCCGGCCGCGCCCGCGAGCTTGATCGCCGCCGAGGCGACCCCGCCCCCCGCGCCCTGGACCAGCACCCGGTCGCCTGGACGGATCGCGGCCTGGACGAACAGCATCCGGTAGGCGGTGCCCCAGGCGATCGGCAGGCAGACCGCCTCGTCCAGGGTGAGGAAGTCGGGCAGCGGGATCAGGTTGCGTTCGGGCACCACCAGGTGCTCGGCGAACCCGCCGTCGTAGCGCTCGGAGAGCAGCGACCGCTGCGGGTCGAGGGTCTCGTCCCCGCCGCCGCGGTCGGCCGAGGCGATCACCGGGTAGACGAGGACCGCGCTGCCGTCGTCGGTGTACCCGGCGGCGTCGCAGCCGAGGATCCGTGGCAGCTGGTCGGCCGGGTGCCCGACCCCGCGCAGCGTCCACACGTCGTGCAGGTTGAGCGAGCTCGCCGCCACCCGGATCCGGACCCAGCCCGGCGGCGGCTCCGGGTCGGCGACGTCACCGACCACCAGCCCGCTCAGCGGGTCGTCGGCGCTCTGGGACACGGCGGACGCGGCAAGCATGTCCCTATGGTGCATGCGAGCATCGACCGCGGGTGTGCGGACGGCGGGAGAGTCTGATGACGGAGACGGCGGAGCGACAGGCACTGGAGTCCTATCGATCAAGAGTGCGGGGATCGCTGCTGGGAGGAGCGATCGGTGATGCCCTCGGCGGTCCGGTCGAGTTTTGGGACCTGCCCCGGATCCGGGCCGTCTGCGGTCCCGACGGGGTGCGGAGCTACCAACCCGCGACGGTCGACGGGGTGCCGGGCCACGGCTGGATCACCGACGACACGCAGATGACGCTCTTCACCGTCGAGGGGATCATCCGGGCCTCGGTGCGGACCGACCGCGGGCTCGGATTCACGGTCGCGGTCCTCCAACACGCCTACGACCGGTGGCTCGACACCCAGCAGCTCGACGGTCCGGACGGAACCCGGGACGGGTGGCTGATCGGGCAACGCTGGCTGTACTCGCGCCGGGCGCCCGGGACGACCTGCCTGCAAGCGCTCGAGACCGCCCGGGACGGCCACCGGAGCATCAGCCCCTTCGGACGCCCGGCGGTCAACGGATCCAAGGGCTGCGGCGGGGTGATGCGCAGCGCGCCGTTCGGCTTGGTGTGGCCGGGAGCGGGCTATCCGCTCGACTGGACGTTCGACGCGGCGGCGGAGGCGGCGGGCTTCACCCACGGTCACGTCACCGGTCGGTTGGCATCGGGAGCACTGGCTTCCCTGGTCGGCGCGCTCGTGCGGGGCCGTTCGCTGGCCGAGGCGGTCGAGGACACCCTCGGACTGCTCGAGCGACGCGACGGCCACCAGGAGACGAGCCGCGCCATCGTCAGGGCCGTCGAGGCCGCGCGCCACCCAGCTGACGCGGCAGTGGTCGAGTCGCTCGGTGCCGGCTGGATCGCCGAGGAGGCGCTCGCGGTCGGGCTCTACGCCGCTCTCGCGCACCCGGAGCCGGGGGAGGTGCTCGACGCGCTCGCTCTCGCGGTTACGCACTCCGGCGACAGCGACTCCACCGGGTCGATCTGCGGCAATCTGCTCGGAGCGCTGCACGGTGAGACCGCACTGCCTCCCGAGCTGGTCTTCGAGGTCGAGGGCCGCGGCACCATCCTGACGCTGGCCGACGACCTCTGCACCGAGTTCACGGTCGGAAGGGAGCTGCACGGCGACTACGGCCCCTTCACCCGGTGGACCACTCGCTATCCCGGGTGGTAAGTAGCGGCGTCGGGGCCACCGGATCTTCCTGTGGGCAGACCCGACAGCCGTGAACGCACCACGGCCCCGGTCCTGTCGGGCCGGGGCCGTGGGCGTTCGAGGGGGAGGATCAGATGTCGTAGTACATCTCGAACTCGTGCGGGTGCGGACGCAGCCGGATCGCGTCGATGTCGGCGCGCTTCAGCTCGACCCAGGTCTCGATCAGGTCCGGGGTGAACACGTCGCCCTGCAGCAGGAACTCGTGGTCGGCCTCGAGCGAGTCGAGCACGCCGTCCAGGCTGGCCGGGACGGTGGGCACCGACGCGTGCTCCTCGGGCGGCAGCTCGTAGAGGTCCTTGTCGACCGGGGCACCGGGCTCGGTCTTGTTGAGGATGCCGTCGACGCCGGCCAGCAGGATCGCCGAGAACGCGAGGTAGGGGTTGCTCGACGGGTCCGGGCAGCGGAACTCGATGCGCTTGGCCTTCGGGTTCGAGCCGGTGATCGGGATCCGGATGCAGGCCGAGCGGTTGCGCTGGCTGTAGACCAGGTTGACCGGGGCCTCGAAGCCCGGCACCAGCCGGTGGTAGCTGTTCACCGTCGGGTTGGTGAAGGCCAGCAGCGACGGAGCGTGGGCCAGGATGCCGCCGATGTACCAGCGGGCCAGGTCGGACAGCCCGCCGTAGCCGGCCTCGTCGTAGAACAGCGGCTCGCCGCCGTTCCAGATCGAGCTGTGCACGTGCATGCCCGAGCCGTTGTCGCCGAAGATCGGCTTCGGCATGAAGGTCGCGGTCTTGCCGGCCGCCCAAGCGGTGTTCTTCACCAGGTACTTGAACTTCATCACGTCGTCGCCCGCCTTGAGCAACGTGTTGAAGCGGTAGTTGATCTCGGCCTGGCCGGCGGTGCCGACCTCGTGGTGGGCCCGCTCGACGGTCAGCCCGGTCGCCTCCATGTTGCGCACCATGTCGTCGCGCAGGTCGGCGAAGTGGTCGACCGGCGGCACCGGGAAGTAGCCGCCCTTGTACTTGACCTTGTAGCCGCGGTTGCCGCCCTCTTCCTCGCGGCCGGTGTTCCAGGCACCCGCGATCGAGTCGATCGCGTAGTAGCCGGTGTTCTGCTTGGTCTCGAAGCGGACGTCGTCGAAGACGTAGAACTCGGCCTCGGGCGCGAAGAACGCGGTGTCGCCGACGCCGGTCGAGGCCAGGTAGGCCTCGGCCTTGCGGGCGATGTTGCGCGGGTCGCGGCTGTAGGCCTCCTTGGTCAGCGGGTCGTGCACGAAGAAGTTCAGGACCAGCGTCTTGGCCTTGCGGAACGGGTCGACGTAGGCGGTCGTCGGGTCCGGCATGAGCGCCATGTCGGACTCGTGGATCTTCTGGAAGCCGCGGATCGAGCTGCCGTCGAAGGCGAGCCCGTCCTCGAACACCGACTCGTCGAACGAGCCGGCCGGGACGGCGAAGTGCTGCATGATGCCCGGGAGATCGCAGAAGCGGATGTCGACGGTCTCGACACCCTCATCCCGGACGTAGGCCAACAGGTCGTCGGCGCCTTGGAACATGGGTCCTCCGGTGAAGTCGGTGCTGCTCGGTGCTGAACAACGAGACGATCTGGACGAACGGACCGGATCTCGCGCGAGCAGGGCTGCTGGATGTGGGGCCCCCGCCCATGAAGGATCCTGCCCGATTCAGCACTCGGCCGCCGCGCTGGGTCGGCGCTGAGCCTAGGAACACGCCATTTCCCGGCCGTTGCGCGATTGTTTCGCCCGGGTTACACGTGCGGGCTCCTCAGCCGGGTTCGTGACGACTGTCCACATACCGGTCGCCGGGTAGCCTCGACGGCGTGAGTCGAGCCGACCGTCAGGACCGCGCGGACGACCGCTGGGTCGAGCACCCCGAACCGCGGTACCCCGGCGAGCGGCTCGGCCTCCCCGAGACCGGACGCACGTCGCTCGCCTCGTGGAAGAGCCGGATCGGTGCTCTCGTCCTCGACTGGGCGCTCAGCATGCTGATCGCCATCGCGATCTTCAGCCCGGCCGTGCTGACCGAGACGGACTGGCGCCGGTTCATGACCCTGGCCGTCTTCTTCGTCGAGTCCGCCCTGCTGTCGGCCACCGCCGGTGGCAGCTTCGGCCAGCTGCTGCTGCGGATCGCCGTGATGCGGCTCGACGGCCGGCCGCTCGGCGTCCCGCGAGCGATCGCCCGGGCCGCCCTGGTCAGCCTGGCGCTGCCGCCGCTGATCGTCGACGGCAACCGTCGCGGTCTGCAGGACATGATCTGCGGCACCGTGGTCGTCAACCGGCGCTGAGCCCTTCAACAGGCTCAGGGCACGGTAAGGGTTGGTTCGCCAGGGCAGCCCCTCAGAGGACGGCCCCGGGGTTGAGGATGCCCTGCGGGTCGAGCGCTGCCTTGATCCGCCGGCTGACCTCCATCACCTCGGGGCCGAGCTGGTCGGGGAGCGCGGCCTTCTTGAGCCGTCCGACCCCGTGCTCGCCGGTGATCGTGCCGCCGAGCGAGATGGCCAGGCTCATCACCTCGGCGAAGGCTCTCGCGGCCCGCTCGGTCGAGTCGGGATCGCTCGCGTCGTAGACCACGATCGGATGGGTGTTGCCGTCGCCGGCGTGCGCGACGGTGGGGATCTCGACCCGGTGCCTCGCGGCGATCGCCGCGATCCCGGTGATCAGCTCGGGCAGCACCGGCAGCGGCGCGCCGACGTCCTCGAGCATGATCGAGCCGCGCTTCTCGATCGCGTGGAAGGCCACCCGGCGGCCCTCGGCGAACATCTCGCCCTCCTCGGGATCGTCGGTGACGAAGGTCTCGCGCGCGCCGACGGTGTCGCAGATCTGTTGCAGCACGGAGATCTCGCGGCTGCAGCTCTCGCCCGGCGCGTCCGACTGGATGATCAACATCGCACCGGCGCTGCGGTCCAGCCCCATCGCCCGATAGTCCTCGACGGCGTTGATCGAGGCGTTGTCCATCAGCTCGACCATCGACGGCCGGATGTTGCGGCACATCTCCACCACCGACCGTGCCGCGGTCTCGACGTCGTCGTAGATCGCCACCAGGGTCGAGCGGCTGGGCTGGGCCGGGATCAGCCGCAGGATCCCGCGGGTGATCACTCCCAGCAGCCCCTCGCTGCCGACGAAGAGCTTGATCAGACTCAGCCCGGCGACGTCCTTGAGCCGCGGCCCGCCGAGCTGCAGCTTGGTGCCGTCGGCCAGCACCACGTCGAGGGCGAGCACGTAGTCGGTGGTCACTCCGTACTTGACGCAGCACAGCCCGCCGGCGTTGGTGGCGAGGTTGCCGCCGATCGAGCACATCTCGTACGACGACGGGTCCGGCGGGTACCAGAGCCCGTGCTCGGCCGCGGCCCGCTTCACCTCGACGTTGAGCGCGCCGGGCTCGACCACCGCGATCCGCAGGTTCGGGTCGACCTCGACCGACCGCATCCGATCCAGGCTGAGCACCAGACCCTGCTCGACCGCCGTCGACCCGCCGGACAGCCCGCTGCCCGCGCCGCGCGGGACCACCGGGACCCGGTGCTCGGAGGCCCAGCGCATCGTCGTCTGCACCTGGTCGGCGTCGGTGGGCCGGACGACGGCCAGCGGCATCCCCGCGGTCTCGTCGTGCGCCCAGTCGTACCGGTAGGGCTCCATGCTGACCGGGTCGGTGATCACCGTCTTCTCCGGCAGCTGTGCGATCAGCGACTCCAGCGGCGCGTCCATGGCCCCAAAGCTAGTCCGGTTACTGTGCGGCCATGGCCGGAGCCTTCGTCACCCGCGCTCTGGTGCTGGGGGTCGTCCGGCTGTTCGAGCCGGTCAACGGCTACCAGGTGACCCGCGAGCTGATGTCCTGGCAGGTCGAGGACTGGGCCAAGCTCAAGCCGGGGTCGGTCTACTCGATGCTCGCGACGCTCACCAAGCAGGACGCGATCCTGCGCCACGACCTCACCGACGGGACCCGCCCGGTCGCCGTCTACGAGACGACCGCGAGCGGTCGGGACGAGTTCGCCCGGATGATCCGCGAGGCGCTCGACGGCAGCCAGGGCTTCGAGCGACCGGTGCTCGACACCGGACTCGCCTTCGCGCCCTACCTGACCCGCCGGGAGGTGATCACCGCGCTGGACGCCCGACTCGACCGGCTCGACGCCGTGGGCGCCGAGGTGGCGGAGGCCATCGCCGGCGCCGGTCAGACCGTCCCGCCCCACGTCGCGCACATGATGGGGCTCGACCAGAGCCTGCGGACCGCGGAGCGCACCTGGCTGGCCGACTTCCGGGACCGGCTGGATGACGGCTACCTGGCGTTCCTCGGCGAGCCGCAGACCTGGATGCCCGGCCCGGACGACGCCGGCTGGGAGATGGTCGAGCAGCGTCGGCGCTACCGCGAGCTGCTCGACGCGTCGTCCGCCACCGGTCGCTGACCACCGGCGGCGGCGTAGGCCGCCGCGGGGCGAGAAAAGTGTCGGACCCCCGATCAACAATCGACTGCACCCTGGTCCCACCCTGACGGGGCCGGAATCCTCTTGACAGCTGACTGCTCAAACTTGAACACTCAAACTTGAACACGGCGGGCGTCGACCCGCCGGGGACCGAGGAGGGGCTCATGATCCGAGCGCGCGGCCTGGTGCGCACCTTCGAGACGCGGCGCGGCCGCGAGAAGGTGAGCGTCCGGGCGGTCGACGGCGTCGACCTCGACGTGGACGCCGGCGAGATCGTCGGGTTCCTCGGTCCCAACGGCGCCGGGAAGACCACGACGCTGCGGATCCTCACCACCCTGCTGAAGCCGACCGCGGGGACGGCGACGGTCGCCGGTCACGACCTGGCCGGCGACCCGGTCGGCGTCCGGCGCTCGATCGGCTACGTGTCGCAGAGCGGTCTGGTGAGCTCGGAGGCCCGGGCGGGCGAGGAGGTCGTCGACCACGCCCTGCTCTACGGGATCAGCCGGGAGCGGGCGGTCCGACGCGGCCGCGAGCTCTTCGAGCAGCTCGATCTCGACGGGATGTGGGAGCGACAGGCCAAGAAGATGTCCGGCGGCCAGCGCCGCCGTCTCGACATCGCGATGGGGCTGGTGCACGACCCGCAGCTGGTGTTCCTCGACGAGCCGACCACCGGGCTCGACCCGCAGGCCCGGGCCAATCTCTGGACCCACATCGGTTCGCTCCGCGACACCCACGGCAGCACCGTCTTCCTCACCACCCACTACCTCGACGAGGCCGACGCGCTCTGCGACCGGATCTTCGTCATCGACCACGGGGTGATCGTGGCCAGCGACACCCCGGACAACCTCAAGCGCAGCGTGCGCGGTGACCTGATCGAGCTGACCGTCCAGGACGAGCAGCAGGCCGAGGCGGCGGCGCGCCGGCTCGCCGGCCTCGACGGGGCCAGCGAGGGCTCGACCAGCGGCGTGACCACCAGCATCCGCGTCCCGCAGGCAGGGTCGGCGCTGCCGGGCCTGCTCCGCTCCCTCGACGCCGACGGCATCGCGCTGGCCGGTGTCGAGGTCCGTCGCCCGACCCTGGACGACGTCTTCCTGACCATGACCGGACGGTCGCTCCGAGACGACGAGGCAGCCTGATGAGCACACCCGAGACCGAGTTCCGCGCCGGCGACGACGCGACGGCACCCGCAGCGGCGACGACGGCCGGAACGGGCACCGCGCCGATGGCCTCCGTGACGACCGCCGGCGGGGGCGGCCGGCGCGTCCGCGACACCGACGGCGGCACCGCCCGCGTCGGTTTCCTCGGCGAGACGCTGATCGTGTTCCGCCGCCAGCTCCGGCTCGCCCTGCGCAACCCCGCCTGGGTGCTGATCGGGTTGGCGCAGCCGATCCTCTACCTGGCGCTGTTCGGGCCGCTGCTCAAGCCGCTGGCCCCGGCGCTCGGGACCACGAACGCCTACACCCTGTTCGTGCCCGGTCTGCTGCTCCAGCTCGGGCTGTTCGGCGCCTTCTTCGCCGGCTTCGGTCTGCTGGGCGAGTGGCGCGACGGGGTGATCGAGGCGGAGCGGGTGACCCCGGCCAGCCGGGTCGCGCTGCTGCTCGGCCGGGTGCTCCGCGACGTGCTGCAGCTGTTCGTCCAGGGCGTGCTGCTGATCGTGCTCGCGCTGGCGTTCGGGCTCGACGGCTCACCGGGCGGGATGCTGCTCGGGCTGTTGATGGTGATGCTGGTCGGCACCTCCTGCGCGGCCTTCTCCTACGCGCTGGCGCTGACCACCAAGAGCGAGGACGCGATGGCGCCGATCCTCAACATCGTCAGCATGCCGGTCCTGTTGCTCAGCGGCATCCTGCTGCCGATGACCCTCGGGCCCACCTGGCTGCGGGTGATCAGCGACGTGCTGCCGACCAAGCACGTGGTGGACGGCGTGCGTGCGGTGTTCGTCGGCAACTTCGACAGCAGCCAGACGGTCTGGGGCCTCTTCTGGGCGGTGCTGCTCGCGGTCGCCGGGGTGGTGCTCGGCGCCCGGGTGTTCCGCCGCCAGAACGCCTGAAGCCCGGCGCCGCCCGGCTCCGGACACCGGGCCGGGGAGCGGGCCTGCGCCGCATAGCCTGGGTCGGTGGCATATCTCCTGGGCGCCGAAGGTGTCGGACTGAGCTTCCCGACCCGCGACGTCCTCTCCGGTCTCACCCTCGGGCTCAACGAGGGCGACCGGATCGGGGTGGTGGGCCGCAACGGCGACGGCAAGTCGAGCCTGATGCGGATCCTGGCCGGCCGGCTCGAACCGGACACCGGTCGGGTCACCCGCCGGGGCGGCGTCACCGTCGGGTTCCTCGACCAGGGCGACACCCTCGACCCGACGCTGACCGTGGGCACCGCGGTGGTAGGGGATGCGGCCGAGCACGAATGGGCCTCCGACGCCCGGATCCGCGACGTCATCGGCGGGCTGCTCCGCGACCTCGACTGGCTCGCCCCGCTCTCCTCGCTGTCGGGTGGGCAGCGGCGCCGGGTGGCGCTCGCCACGCTGCTGATCGGCGACTGGGACTGCCTGTTCCTCGACGAGCCGACCAACCACCTGGACATCGAGGGCGTCGCCTGGCTGGCCCGCCACCTGAAGTCCCGCTGGCCGGCCGGGGCGGGTGGGCTGCTGGTGGTGACCCACGACCGGTGGTTCCTCGACGAGGTGTCGACGCTCACCTGGGAGGTGCACGACCGGACCGTCGACGCGTTCGACGGCGGGTACGCCGCCTATGTGCTGCAGCGGGTCGAACGCGACCGGCAGGCAGCGGCCAACGAGCTGCGGCGGCAGAACCTGATGCGCAAGGAGCTGGCCTGGCTCCGTCGCGGCGCCCCGGCCCGCACCTCGAAGCCGAAGTTCCGGATCGAGGCGGCCAACCAGCTGATCGCCGCCGAGCCGCCGGTCCGCGACAGCGTCAAGCTGACGCAGCTGGCCACGGCCCGGCTCGGCAAGGACGTCATCGACCTGCTCGACGTCTCGGTCGCCTTCCCCACCCCCGCCGGGCCGCGCCCGGTGCTCGGCGACGTCGAGTGGCGGATCGGACCCGGCGAGCGGTCCGGGATCCTCGGCGCCAACGGGGCGGGCAAGTCGACGCTGCTCAACCTGGTCACCGGAGTGCTCGAACCGACCGGCGGACGGGTCAAGCGCGGCAAGACGGTCAAGGTCGCGACCCTCAGCCAGCAGCTCACCGAGCTCGACGCGATCGGTCACCGGCGGGTCCGTGAGGTCATCGCCGAGCTGCGCACCGGCTACGTGGTCGACGGCAAGGAGTTCACCCCGGGCCAGCTGCTCGAGCGGCTCGGCTTCCCGACCGCCCAGCTGTCCACCCCGATCCGGGACCTGTCGGGCGGTCAGCGGCGCCGGCTCCAGCTGCTGCTGATCCTGCTCGACGAACCGAATGTGCTGGTGCTCGACGAGCCGACCAACGACCTCGACACCGACATGCTCGCCGCCCTCGAGGACCTGCTCGACAGCTGGCCGGGCACCCTACTGGTGGCCACTCACGACCGCTATCTGCTCGAGCGGGTCACCGACCAGCAGTACGCGGTGATCGACGGCCACCTGCGGCACCTGCCCGGCGGGGTCGACCAGTACCTGCAGCTCTCGGCCGAGCGGCGGAGCCGGGGGAGCAACCCGAGCGACGCCGGGACGGCTCCAGCGGCAGCTCCGACTGCCGGGCCGTCCGCCGCCGAGCGCCGCACGATGGGCAAGGAGCTCGCCGCCGCCGAACGCCAGCTCAACCGGCTGCAGGAGCGCGCGGCCACCCTCCACGCCACCCTCGCCGAGACCGACCCGTCCGACTACGGCCGGCTGACCGAGCTCGGCAGCGAGCTCTCCGGGGTCCAGGCCGAGATCGAGGACGCCGAGCTCCGTTGGCTCGAGCTCGCCGAACGGATCGAGGCCTCGGTCTGAGCAACGCCCGGCACGGTGCCCGAGCGTGCCGAAGGGCGTTCTGAGCGGTCGCGGCGCTCCACCACCGCGCCCTGAGCTTGTCGAAGAGCGTTCTGCGTGCGGGCTTCGCCACCGCGCCCTGAGCTTGTCGAAGGGCGTTCTGGGTGCGGGTGGAGCGCTTCGACGGGCTCAGCACGCGTGATCAGAGCTCAGCGCGTGAGGTGACCACCGTGCCCTGAGCTTGTCGAAGGGCGTTGGGCGTGCGGTTGGGGCGCTTCGACGGGCTCAGCACGCGTGATCAGAGCTCAGCGCGTGAGGTGACCACCGTGCCCTGAGCTTGTCGAAGGGCGTTGTGCCTGCGGGTGGAGCGCTTCGACAGGCTCAGCGCGCGTGATTTGGGGGCTCGGCGTGCGAGGTGAGCACCGTGCCCTGAGCTTGTCGAAGGGTGTTGTGCCTGCGGGTGGAGCGCTTCGACAGGCTCAGCGCGCGTGATTCCGGGGCTCGGTGCGCGAGGCGGCGCTTCGACAGGCTCAGCGCACGTCACCGAGAAGCTCGGCGCACCTGGCCGACAAGCGCGCGGGTGAGGCCCAGCGGGCGGGTGGGTCAGGGGCCGAGGAGCCAGCGGGTGACGTCGACGCGGACCAGCAGGCGTTCGCCCCAGGGGTGCGGGTCGGAGGCGTCCCAGCCGTGGTACTTGGCGGCGAACGCGGCGATCACCGCGGGTCGGTCGGCGGGGGAGAGCAGCGAGGCGGTGCCCTCGGCGACCGCACCGTCGGAGCCGGCCGAGCCCTCGACGGCCAGCGACACCCGCGCATCGGCGCGCAGCAGCTTCGCCTTGGTCGTCGCCGCCGGCGTGGTGAACCAGACACTTTCGTCGTGCTCGACGAACCAGACCGGCGTCACGTGCGGCGGACCGTCGGCCCGGTTGACCGCCACCCAGACGCAGTCGGCGTCCGCCCAGCGGGTCGGCACCGGGTCAGCGACCCCGCATCGCGCGCTGCGACCCACGCGCCTGCCGCGCGCTGGTCGGCATCGGGCCCTTGGGCACCGGGAGGGTCGGCCGCACCGCGTCGAGCGCCCGCAGCCGGCTCTTCAGGTCGGTGATCTGGTTGGGCAGCAGTGTCTTGGGCATCTTGCGCACGTGGTCGGCCAGCTTGTTCAGCGGCACCTGACCGGGCTTGTCGCCCATCACCAGCGTCGTCGCCTTGATCCCGTAGGAGACCCGCTCGTGCTTCTTGGCCTCGCTGGCCAGCAGCGCCTTGACGCGGTTCGGGTCGCCCTCACCGATCAGGATCAGCCCGCCCGGCCCGACGGCCCGGTGCACGCAGTCGAGCTGGCGGTTGGCCGCGATCGCCGCGCTGTAGGTCCACTGCTTGGGCAGCATCGAGAGCGCGACCTCGGCCGAGCCGGCCTGCCCGGCGTACCGGGTGAAGGTCGCCTTCTTGGTCCGCTGGACCAGCAGCAGCATCGCGGCCAGCAGGCCGAGCATGATCCCGAGGAAGGTGGCGTAGATCGGGTGCCCGATCAGCAGGCCGATCACCACCCCCAGCACGACCGGCACCAGGAACGCGCCGGCCAGCAGGAACGGCAGCGGCTTGTCGTACTCGTGGGTGAGCTTGTAGGCCTGCTGGATCTGCCGCAACCGCCCCATGTCGGCAGGGTCGGTGCTGTTCTTGCGGCGCAGCTTCTCCGCCGCCCGGGCCTCCTTGGCCCGGGCCTTGGCCGCCTTCAGCTCGTCGTTCTTCGCCATCGCTTCTTCTCGTCCGTTCAGGCCGGGCTGGTGGTCATCCGGTTCTCGACAGCCTGACGATAGAGCCTGCCCGCCCGGTAGGACGAACGCACGAGCGGACCGCTCATCACGCCCGCGTAGCCGATCTCGGTCGCCTCCTGGCTGAGCTCGACGAACTCCTCCGGCTTGACCCAGCGGTCGACCGGGTGGTGCCGCGGGCTGGGCCGCAGGTACTGGGTGATCGTGATGATCTCGCAGCCCGCGTCGTGCAGCTGGCGGAGCGCGTCCGACACCTCCTCGCGGGTCTCGCCCATGCCGAGGATCAGGTTCGACTTGGTGACCAGCCCCGCCTCGCGGGACCAGCGCAGCACCTCGAGGCTCCGCTCGAACCGGAAGCCGGGCCGGATCCGCTTGAAGATCCGCGGCACGGTCTCGACGTTGTGCGCGAACACCTCGGGCGCCGCCCCGAACAGCTGGTCGAGCAGCTCGCGGTGCCCGGTGAAGTCGGGGGCGAGCATCTCGACGCCGACGCCCGGGTTGAGCCGGTGGATCTCGCGGATCGTCTCCGCGTACAGCCAGGCGCCCTCGTCGGGCAGGTCGTCCCGGCAGACCCCGGTCACGGTCGCGTAGCGCAGACCCATCTTCTGCACCGACTCGGCCACCCGCAGCGGCTCACCCGCGTCGAAGTCGGCCGGCTTGCCGGTGTCGATCTGGCAGAAGTCGCAGCGTCGGGTGCACTGGTCGCCACCGATCAGGAAGGTGGCCTCGCGGTCCTCCCAGCACTCGAAGATGTTGGGACACCCTGCCTCCTGGCAGACGGTGTGCAGGTCCTCGGCCTTGACCAGCTTCTGCAGGTCGCGGTACTCCGGTCCCATCTTGGCGGTCGTCTTGATCCAGGACGGCTTCTTCTCGATCGGGACCTGGGAGTTGCGCACCTCGAGCCGGAGCATCTTGCGTCCTTCAGGGGCAACGGTCACCGGTCCACACTACTCGGGCAGCGCACAGGTTCCCCCGGCCGCTCACCCGACGTCGCGGCGCCGGAACACCAGCAGGCTGACCGCCAGCACCGCCGCGAGCAGGACCAGGCTGTAGACCAGCCCGTGCTCGAAGGTGAGCACCGCCGTCCGGGACTCGCTGCCCTCACCGAAACCCGTGCCGTCGATCACCTGATAGCTGTAGTCGTGCTCGAGCACGGCCTGGAAGTTGGCCTGCGGCGTCCACGGCACCACCTTCTCGGCGTGCTTGCTGAAGGCCAGGACACCGGAGCTCACCGAGGTGGCGATCGCGTAACCGAGGGCGATGCCCACCGCCGCGACGGTGTGCTTGGTGAGCAGCGCGGCGCAGAACCCGAGCAGACCGGCCATCGCGATCAGCCCGACGCTGCGGCCCGCCAGCGCGCTCACGTCCCCGAGCCCGGTCAGCGGCAGGTCGTAGCCCCGGGCCAGCAGCGCCGGACCGGCGACCGCCGCGGCCGACAGCACCGCGCTGACCACCGCGGTGGCCAGCGCCACCGCCAGGGCCTTGGCCGCGAACACCCGGCCGCGGCGCGGGACGTAGGTCAGCCAGTTGCCGATCGCCCCGGAGGCGTACTCCGCGCCGATCGAGGACGCCCCGATCAGGAAGGCCAGCAGGGCACCGAGCAGGGTGGAGATCTGGACGCTCGACCGGGCCGCGTCGGCGAACGACTGCTGCCCGTAGGCGAAGTCGGACAGCTGCGGTTCGGGGACGTTGGCGCAGTAGTCGTCGGGGTCGTCCGGGCCGCTGCTCGGTTCCGCGGAGGCGTCGCCGGCCGGGGTGGTCTCGGCCGCCCCGGGGGAGCCCGGACCGCACTGCTGCTCCCACTCGCGGTGGGTCTGCTCGTAGGCCTCGCGCTGGCTGGCCACCTGTTCGGCGGTCGGCGGACGCAGGGTCGAGTTGGTCGCAGTCTGGAAGGCGACGACGATCAGCAGCGCGGCCAGCGCGAACACCCAGAACGAGCGTCGGGCGCGGAGCCGGTCCAGCTCGGCCCCGACCAGCCGGATCACCGCGGACCCCCGGCGTGCGGGTCGACGCCGTGCCGCGGCTGGTCCCCCGGCGGCGGAGGGTGCCCGGTCCCGCCGGTCCCACGCCCGGCGTGGTGCTGGGCACTGGGACCGGTGTGGGCGGTCAGCCCGAGGAAGACCGACTCGAGGTCGGCGCGCTGCGGGCTGAGCTCGCTGAGGTAGAGGCCGTGCCCGGCCAGCGTCCGGGTGATCTCGGACGGGTCGAGCGGACGGTCGGGCCGGCTGACCAGCAACGCCCGGTCCGGCTGCGGACGGACCACGAAGCCGGCGTCGCGGAGCAGCCCGGCGGCGCGTTCGCCCTGCTGCACCCAGACCCGGGCGGTCGGGCCGGTGGCTCCGGCCCCGGCGAGCAGCGAGGCGACGGTGCCCTCGGCGAGCAGCGCGCCGTTGCCGATGATCGAGACCGTGTCGGCCACCTGCTGCACCTCGGCCAGGATGTGCGAGCTGACCAGCACAGTCTTGCCGCGGTCGGCCAACCCGCGCATGGTCTCCCTGATCTCGTGGATACCCGCCGGATCGAGCCCGTTGGTCGGCTCGTCGAAGATCAGCAGGTCGGGGTCCTTGAGCAGCGTGCCGGCCACGGCCAGCCGCTGCTTCATGCCCAGCGAGTAGCCGCGGAACCGGTCACGGCCGCGGTCGCCGAGCCCGACCTCGTCCAGCACGGCGTCCACCCGGGCCCGCGGGACGCCGATCGCGGAGGCGAGCAGCTGGAGGTTCTTCCGCCCGGTGAAGGTCGGGAAGAACCGCGGCTGCTCGACGATGGCACCGACCCGGTCGATCACCCGCGGCAGCTCGCGGGGCACCTCGGCGTCGAAGATCCGCATCCGGCCGCTGTCGGCGCGCACCAGCCCGAGCAGCATCCGGATCGTGGTGGTCTTGCCCGCGCCGTTCGGTCCCAGGAACCCGTGCACCCCGCCCTGCGGGACGGCGAGGTCGAGGCGGTCCACGGCGGTCCGGAGGCGTCCGCGTCGTCGGTAGGTCTTGTGCAGGCCACGGATCTCGACCGCGGCGGTGCTGCTCATCGCCGGGTGCCGGGCGGGGCCGGAGCCGGCGGGTGGGCCGTCGTCATCGCCGCAGCGTAGGGGGTGGCGCCCGGAGCTGGGTGGTTCCTGAGGGGCGTGCCGCGAAGGTGACCGGACCGTGACCGGTCGGGCCGGCCGGCAGGGCGGGCCGGGCCCGGCCGAGGTCAGCCGATGGGGGAGAGCCCGTAGCTGACCCGGCGCTCCCGGCCGGGCTCGGGTCGCGGCGCCCCGACGTCGGGGGACTGCTCGTACGGCGCGAAGGCGAGCAGCTCGGTCAGCCGCGGCCGCAGGACCGCGGCCACCCCGGCCACGGTCAGGTCGTCCCGGTCGAGCTCGGCGGCCAGCGAGGTCACGCCGGCGTCGGCGATCCCGCACGGGACGATCGCGCCGTAGGCCGCCATGTCGGGGTCGACATTGACCGACAGCCCGTGCATGGTCACGTCCGAGGCCACCCGGATGCCGATGGCGGCGATCTTGCGCTCGGGGCCCCGGCCGTCGGCGCCCAGCCACACCCCGGACCGGCCGGGGATCCGGCCGGTGCGCAGACCCAGGTCGGCGAAGGCGCGGATCATCGCCTCCTCGAGCCGGCGGACGTAGTCGACGACCTTGACCGCCTCGGTCAGCCGGACGATCGGGTAGCAGACCAGCTGTCCCGGCCCGTGCCAGGTGATCTTGCCGCCGCGGTCGACGTCGATCACCGGCGTGCTGCCGCCGACCGGACGCTCGTGCGGCTCGGTGCGCTTGCCCGCGGTGTAGACGGCGGCGTGCTCGAGCTCGAGCACGGTGTCCGGGAGCTCCCCGGCGACCACCCGGGCGTGCACCTGCCGCTGCAGCTCCCACGCCTCGGTGTAGTCCACCAGGGTGCGGCCGAGGCCGAGGTCACGGAACTCCAGGGTCATGACCCCAGCCTAGGCGCGGTCAGTGACCGGGCGACCCGGACCTCAGGGCGTGCGCGATCGCGCTGCGCACGTTGGGTCCGTGGAACCGGAAGCCGGCGTCGAGCGCGGCCTGCGGCACCACGTTGACGTCGCCGAGCAGCTGCTGGGACAGCTCGCCGAGCGCACGGCGCAGCACCGGTCCGGGTGCGCCGAGCAGGGCCGGCCGGTGCAGCGCGTGGCCGAGGGCCTTGGTGAACTCGGCGTTGGTGCAGGGCTCGGGGATGGTGAGGTTGTACGGACCCGGAGCCGGACGGGTCTTGACCATCCAGATCACCATCCGCAGCCAGTCGTGCAGGCTGATCAGCGCCATC
The DNA here is from genome assembly GCF_014137855.1 of Microlunatus kandeliicorticis. Lineage (GTDB taxonomy): Bacteria > Actinomycetota > Actinomycetes > Propionibacteriales > Propionibacteriaceae > Microlunatus > Microlunatus kandeliicorticis. The sequence continues at coordinate 220,755 of NZ_JACGWT010000003.1, read as the reverse complement.
CGCTGCTGCCCGTCGCCGAGCTTGGCGCCGAGGCCCATCGAGAACGGCAGCCGGAGCACCTTGAGCAGACCGCCGGACCGGTCGAGCACCGGGGCGGTGCGCAGGAAGATCACTTGCGCCCCGGCGTCGATCGCCGGCTGCGCGGCCGCCTCCCAGGCGACCACCACCTTGGCCAGGAAGTCGTCGGCGGGCGGGGCCGACTCGTCCTTGGGGACGTCGGTGGACTGCTCGCCGTAGAAGCCGGTCGCGCTGGCCTGGATCCACAGCGGCGAACGACCCGCCTCGCGCTGCTGCCGGGCGACCTCGCGGGCCAGCACGCTGGTCGGGCCGATCCGCGAGCTCTTGATCAGCTGCTTGCGCGCGGCGGTCCACGGCCGGTCGGCCACGCCGACCCCGGCCAGGTCGATGAGCACGTCGATGCCGTCGAGGGCTCGCTGGTTGATCTCCCCGCCGTCGGGGTCCCAGAAGAACTCACGCGGCGTCGACGGGTTCCGCCGGACCAGCCGGCTGACCTCGTGCCCGTCCTCGGCCAGCCGCAGCCGGAGCGCGGTGCCCAGGAAGCCCGACGCCCCGGCCAGCAGGAACCTCATCGACGCGTCGCCCGGCCGGTGCCCGCCGCGCGGATCACAGACCGAACTCCGAGCCGAAGTCGCCCTCCTCGAGCCGGGCCTTGACCGCCGACAGGAAGCGTGCCGCGTCGGCGCCGTCGACGATCCGGTGGTCGTAGGACATCGACAGGTACATCATGTCGCGGACCGCGATCACCTCACCGAGGCGTGCGTCCTTGATCACCATCGGCCGCTTGACCAGCGCACCGGTGCCGAGGATCGCCACCTGCGGCTGGTTGATGATCGGCGTGTCCATCAGGGTGCCGGCGGAGCCGTAGTTGGTGATCGTGAACGTGCCGCCGCTCAGCTCGTCCGGCCCGACCTTGTTGGACCGGGTCCGGGCGGCCAGGTCGCCGATCTTCTTGGCCAGTCCGGCGATGTTGAGGTCGCCGGCGTCCTTGATCACCGGCACCAGCAGGCCGCGCTCGGTGTCCACCGCGATGCCCACGTGCTCGGCATCGGGGTAGGTGATCGTCTCGTCGTCGACCGTGGCGTTGACCTTGGGGTAGACCTTGAGCGCCTCGACCACGGCCTTGGTGATGAACGGCAGGTAGGACAGGCTGGCGCCCTCGCGGGCCTTGAAGTCGTCCTTGACCCGGGACCGGATCTGCGAGATCGCGGTCAGGTCGACCTCGACGGTCGCGGTCAGCTGGGCCGACACCTGGAGCGACTCGACCATCCGCCGGGCGATCGTCTTGCGCAGCCGCGACATCTTCTCGGTGGTGCCGCGCAGCGAGCTCGGCTCGAGCGCGGGACGCGACGGCGCCGACGGTGCGGACGCGGCGGGCTGGGCCGCCGGCTGCGGGGCCGGCGCGCTGGCGGCCTGCTTCTTCGCCTCGGCCGCGGCGAGGACGTCCTGCTTGCGGATCCGGCCCCCGACGCCGGTGCCCTCGACCGTGGACAGGTCGACGTCGTTCTCGGCGGCCAGCTTGCGGACCAGCGGGGTGACGTACGCGTCGCTGCCGCCCGAGCCGCTGCTCCGCGGGGCGACCGCGGGCGCCGGCTGGGCGTTCTCGCTCTGGCTCTGCGGCTGGCTCTGCGGTTCCGGCTTCGGCTCGGGCTTCGGCTCGGGCTTCGGCTCGGGCTCGGCCTTCGCTTCCGGCTCGGGGGTCGCGGCCTGCGGTTCGGGCTCCGGCTCGGGCTCGGGCTCGCTCTGGGGGGCCGGCTCGTCCGAGCCACCGCTGCCTGCGGCACCGTCGCCGACCACGGCCAGCACGGCGCCGACGTCGACGGTCTCGTCCTCCTTCACCCGGATCTCCAGCACCGTGCCGGCGACCGGCGACGGGATCTCGGTGTCCACCTTGTCGGTCGAGACCTCGAGCAGCGCCTCGTCCACCTCGACCGTGTCGCCGACCGACTTGAGCCACCGGCTGACTGTGCCCTCGGTGACGCTCTCGCCGAGCTCGGGGAGCTTGACCTCGGTGCCCGCGCCGCCGCCGGAGCCGCTGCCGCCGGAGGCCTGACGGCCCTCGTCGGCGGCGGACGTCTGCTGCTCGGCGGTCTCCTCGGCGCTGTCGGCCTGCTGGGTCTGGTCGGAGCCGGTCGCGGAGTCGTCGGCCGAGGCGGTCCCGCCGTCGCCCTCGTCCGCGGAGGCGCCATCGGATCCGGAGTCGCTGCTCTGCTCGTCGGCGTCGCCGATCACTGCGAGCACCGCGCCCACCTCGACCGTCTCGTCCTCGTCGGCCCGGAGCTCCAGCACGGTGCCCGCGACCGGGGACGGGATCTCGGTGTCGACCTTGTCGGTCGAGACCTCGAGCAGGGCCTCGTCGGCCGCCACGGTGTCGCCGACCGCCTTCAGCCAGCGGCTGATCGTGCCTTCGGTGACGCTTTCGCCCAGAGCGGGAAGGGTGACCTCAGTGGACATGGTTCGTTCCGACTCCTCGGTGTCAGTGCTGCCAGCGCGACGCTCGCAGACCGGTTGGGGCGCCGGATCGGCCCTGGGGCGAATCGGCAGTGGTCCGCGAAGTCCCGCTCAGCCTAGTGGTCGGCCGCGGGGGCTGCGCCGCACCCGTCCCGGACGGGTCAGCCGTGGGCGTGCAGCGGCTTGCCGGCCAGCGCCAGGTGGGCCTCGCCGAGCGCCTCGGACTGGGTCGGGTGCGGGTGCAGCAGGTCGGCCACCTCGCCGGGCAGCGCGGCCCAGTCGACGATCAGCTGGCCCTCCGAGATCAGCTCGCCGACCCGGTCGCCGACCAGGTGCACGCCGACCACCGGTCCGTCGGGCAGCGCGACCAGCTTGACGAAGCCCTGGGTCCGCAGGATCTGGGACTTCCCGTTGCCGGCCAGGTCGTAGGTGAGGGTGCGGACGTCGCCGTGCCGCTCGCGCGCCTCGGCCTCGGAGAGCCCGACCGAGGCGACCTCCGGGCTGCTGTAGGTGACCCGCGGGACGCTCTCGTCGCGGACCGGGTTGGGCGCGGGCAGGTCGCGGCCGGCGGCACGGGCGACCTCCTCGGCCACGAAGATCCCGTGCGCGAAACCGCGGTGGGCCAGCTGGGGGCCGAACACGAGGTCGCCGACGGCCCACACGCCGGCCACCCCGGTGGCCAGCCGCTCGTCGGTCTCCACGTAGCCGCGGTTGAGCGCCACCCCGGCCTCGGCGTAGCCGAGCCCGTCGCTCACCGGGCCGCGTCCGACCGCGACCAGCAGCAGCTCGGCCTCGACGCTCTGACCCGACTCGAGGGTCAGCCGGACGCCGTCGGCGGTGCGTTCGAGCCCGGCCATCGCCGACCCGGTGCGGACGTCGATCCCGCGCTTGCGGTAGGCGCGCTCGATGGCCGCGGAGCTGGCCGGGTCCTCGGCGGGGAGCAGCCGGGGCAGCGCCTCGACCACGGTCACCTCGACCCCGAGCGAGCGCCAGGCCGAGGCGAACTCGACCCCGATCACCCCGCCGCCGAGCACCAGCGCCGAGCCGGGCAGCCGCTCGAGCCGGAGCGCCTGGTCGCTGGTCAGCACCCGGTCGTCGAGCTCGAGGCCCGGGACCAGCCGCGGCTGCGACCCCGTGGCCAGCACCACGGCGGACGCCCGCAGCTCCCGGCCGTCGACGCGGACCCCGGGGCGGCCGTCGGCCTCGGGGGCGAGTAGCTCGCCGGAGCCCTCGACGACGGTGACCCGGCGCGACCGAACCAGTCCGGTCAGGCCCTTGTGGAGCCGGCTGACCACCCCGTCCGCATAGCGACGCAACGCCGGCACGTCGACGCCGGTCAGCGCGGCGCCGATGCCGAACCGTTCGGACTCGCGGACGGTGTCGGCCACCTCGGCGGCGTGCAGCCAGGCCTTGGTGGGGATGCAGCCGCGGTGCAGGCAGGTCCCCCCGACCTTGTCCTTCTCGACCAGGGTCACCGCCAGCCCGAGCTCGGCCGCGCGAAGGGCGCAGGCGTACCCACCGCTGCCGCCGCCGAGGACGATCAGGTCGGGGTGGTCCGGGGTCTCGGCGGGCGAGCTGCTCATGACCCGACATCCTTCCAGGCGGGCCGCAGCCGCTCCCCGGTCAGGCGACCGGGGGCTGCTCCTCCTCATCGGTCCGTGCCACTCCGGACGAGCCGCTCAGTCCCGGCTCAGGTTGCCCGGCCCGGCCATACTGAACCCATGGGGTGGTTGCGACGCGGTGCGGCCCGACTCGGCCGGCGCACCCGGGTCGCGCGCGAGAACCTGGCGGTCGACGACACGATCGTCCGGCACCTGACCGACTTCATCGCCACCCACCGCGGGGTCGAAGCCTTCGTCGAACCGCAGACCGCCGTCACCCAGACCACGATGCTGCTGGTCGCCTGGGACGGCGAGTGGACCCGGCGCAAGGTGCCGTCGCCGGCCTGGGCCCATGCCTTCGCCGAGCACATGCACCTGCCGCACTACGACGCCGCGGTGGTCGGCTATCCGCAGCGGATGCGCGACTACAACTCGCGTCGGCTCCGCGGCGGGAACTGAGCCCCACGGGCCCGAAGCGCGCCGGTCCCGTCAGCCCCTGCCCCGATCCCGCCGAACGTCTTGATCTGCGGAATGGTTGTGACGCGCACCCATCCGGTCGCCGACCGGCCGCGAATCCAGGGTGCAAAGAGCTTCACCTCTGGGTGGGTGATGACACGGGACCGTGGGAAACGTCGTCTCGTGTGTGGCCGTGCCGGCCCCCGCGGCAGGCTCCGGAGCATCTCCGGAAGCCGACGCAGGGCGTCCGGCACGGCCTTTGCGTTCTCCCCGCGACCTCGTCGGCCGGCTCCTTGAATCAGTCCCCCGACGCAGGTGCGACGCCGGCTCAGCCGGCCAGGTCGCGGGCCAGCGCCACCAGCGTCCGGACTCCGACCCCGGTCCCGCCCGAGGCCACGTAGCCGTACGGCTCGCCGCCCCGGAACGCGGTTCCCGCGATGTCCAGGTGGGCCCAGCCGGCCCCGGCCGGGACGAACTCGCGCAGGAACGCCGCGGCGACCGAGGCACCGGCCGGACGGTCGGGTGCCGTCGAGCGCAGGTCGGCGACCTTCGAGTCGAGCCGTCGGCGGGTCTCCTCGAGGATCGGCAGCCGCCAGAAGCTCTCGCCCGCGGCCTCGGCTGCGGCCAGCAGCCGGGACGCGCTGGCGTCGTCGTCGGCGAACAGCCCGCTGGTCCGTTCACCGAGCGCGGTGATCGCGGCACCGGTCAGGGTGGCGACGTCGACGACCAGGTCGGGGGCGTCCTCGGCCGAGCGGGCCAGCGCGTCGGCCATCACCAGCCGCCCCTCGGCGTCGGAGTTGCCGTTCTCGACGGTCGTCCCGCCGTAGATGGTCAGCACGTCCGACGGCCGGAACGCGGTCGCGGACGGGAGGTTCTCGGCCATCGTGGCGTAGCAGGTGACGTTGACCTTGAGCCCGAGGTCGGCGACCGCCCTGGTCGCGGCCACCGTCGCGGCCGCACCCGACATGTCGGTCTTCATCGTGTACATGTTGTCGGCCGGCTTGAGGTTGAGCCCGCCGGCGTCGAAGGTGATGCCCTTGCCGACCAGCACCAGGTGCCGCTTGGCGACACGCGGCCGGTAGCTCAGCCGGACCAGTCGCGGCGGACGGGCCGACCCCCCACCGACGGCCAGCAGCCCGCCGTACCCGCCGCGCGCCAGCTCGTCCTCGTCGAGCACCTCGACGTCGATCTTCGCGCCGGTCAGGTAGCTCCGGGCGGCCTCGGCGAACGAGTCCGGGTAGAGCAGGTTCGCCGGGGTGTTCACCCAAGCCCGCGCCTGCAGCACCGCCGCGGCGACCAGCTGTGCGTCCTGGACAGCCGTGGCGAGCTCCGGGTCCCGCGGAGCGACCACGGTGAGCCGGGCGGGACCCGGCTTCGGGTCGCGGGCGGTGACGCCGGGATAGCGGTACTGCCCGAGCAGCGCACCCTCGGTCACCGCGGCGACCTCCGCCGGGGTGCTCGCCCCGAGCGCGAGCGCCACCGACGGCGATCCGTGGTGGTCGGCGACCGCGGCGCGGACGGCCACGCCGGCCGCCTGCCGGAGCGCCTCGGGATCACCGGCTGGGCCGAGGGCGACGGCGAGCAGCAGCGGTCCGTCCCCGGCCGCGCCGTCGGCCGGCGGGAGCGTGCGGGTGGTCAGCGGCGTGTCGTCCAGCCCGAGCTTGGCGGCCAGCGCCGCGACGCCGAGCCCGTGGGTCTTGCGGTAGGTGCGGTTCAGGGCGTCGGAACCGCCGACCAGCGCCTGACCGCGCACGCCGACCACGAGGACGTCGGTGTGGCGGGCGGGGGAGCGGGAGAGATCGACCGGGGGCAGGTCGACCGTGGTCGGCACCGCGGTGCCGACGGCGTCAGGATGAGGCATTGGGTCAGGTTAGTTCCCGGTCGGATGGCCCCGACCTGTGGCCGGAACCGCGGGTGGCCGGGAGCACGGCGGGGACGCGGGCAGAATGGCCCCGCCCGCAGTCCGCCGGGCCCGGCCCGCCGGAGACCACCACCGCGAGGAGCGCACCCCGATGAGCGACGAGCAGTCGACCGGTCCGGCCGGGACGGCCACCCTGCAACGGTCCCCGCTGCACGACCGGCACGTCGCCCTCGGCGCCAAGTTCGCCGCCTTCGGCGGCTGGTCGATGCCGCTGGAGTACGCGGGCGCCGGGGTGCTCGCCGAGCACACCGCCGTCCGCACCGCGGTCGGGATCTTCGACGTCAGCCACCTGGGCAAGATCGACGTCCGCGGCCCCGGGGCCGCCGAGGCGGTCAACGCCGTGCTCACCGCCGACCTCGGCAGGATCGCGCCCGGTCAGGCGCAGTACACGCTGCTCTGCACCCCCGACGGCGGGGTGGTCGACGACATGATCGCCTACCTCCGCTCGCCCGACGACGTCTTCCTGGTGCCGAACGCCGCCAACGGCGCGACCGTCGCCGCCGTCCTCGCCGAGGCCGTCGGGGACGGGGTCCGGGTCACCGACCGGCACCACGACTTCGCGGTGCTCGCGGTGCAGGGCACGCTCTCCGACGAGGTGCTCCGCACCGCCGGGCTGCCGGTCGGACACCCCTACCTGAGCTTCGTCGAGACCGAGCTGGCCGGCGTCCCGGTGATCGTCTGCCGCACCGGGTACACCGGCGAGCGCGGCTACGAGCTGGTGGCGCCGAGCGACCGCAGCCACGAGGTCTGGGACGCACTGGTCGCTGCCGGCGAGCCGTACGGGCTCCAGCCGGCCGGGCTCGCCGCCCGCGACACCCTGCGGACCGAGATGGGCTATCCGCTCTGCGGTCAGGACATCGGGCCCGACATCACCCCGGTGCAGGCGCGGCTCGGCTGGGCGGTCGGCTGGGCCAAGCCCGCCTTCCGCGGGCACGAGGCGCTCCGCCGGGAGAAGGAGCAGGGCCCGCAGCGGACGCTCCGCGCGCTCCGGGCCGTCCGCCGCGGCATCCCGCGGCCGGGGATGACCGTCCGTCGGGTCGCCGAGGCGACGGCGACCGAGGACACGTCCGCGCCCGACGTCCCGGCCGAGCTCGGCCGGGTCACCTCGGGGACGTTCTCGCCGACCCTCAAGACCGGCATCGCGCTGGCCCTGGTCGACCCCGGCGTCAGGATCGGCGAGGTCGTCGCGGTGGACGTCCGGAGCCGGGCCGAGCAGTTCGAGGTGGTCAAGCCGCCGTTCGTCGCGGCCGGGGTGCGCGAACCGTGAGCGAGCCGCGTCCGACGGCGGCCCCGCGCCGGCTCGGCCGCACCGGGCGGCTGGTCGCGCACACCGTGCTGGTGCTGGCCGGCCTGTTCATCGTGCTCTACCCGTTCACCCTGGGCGCGGGGGTCGACGTCGACTGCTACGGGCGCCAGCTGCAACCCGGGCAGAACTGCGCCAAGGCGGACGGGACGCCGGGCCAGACCTACGAGGAACGGGTCGGCAACGCCCGCGCGGCACGTCCGGTGATCGTGGTGGTCGGCGTGCTGGTCACCGGGTTCGGGGCGGCGCTGATGGTCGGGGACGCGCGCCGCCGTCGTCCCTCGAGCACGGCCTGAGGGCCGGACCCGGAGCGCTCAGGCGAACCGGGTCGGACCGTCGCGCTCCCAGCCCTCGTCCAGGCCGGCCAGCTCGCGGTCGAGCATCGGTGGCAGCGCGTCCCGGGCGAACCAGCCGGCCTCGAGGGCCTCGCCGTCGCCGGGTCGCGGGTCGCCGGACAGGTGGGTCGCGTGGAACACCAGCGTGAGGTACTGCACCTGGTCGCCGTTCGGGTAGGTGGTCACCGGGTCGGCGTGCACCGCCGCGAGCCGGTCGACGCGCACCTCGACACACGCCTCCTCGGCCAGTTCGCGGGCGAGGGCTGCGCCGGGTTGTTCGCCGGGTTCGAGGATCCCGGCCGGGAGCGACCAGCGGCCGTCGTCGGCCCGCCGGACCAGCAGCACCCGCTGCCCGGCGTCGTGGACCACCCCGACGACCCCGGTCAGCATCAGCGGCCGGTGGCCCCAGACCTCGCGGAGCGCCAGCACGAACGGGGGAGTCGGCACGTCCGCAGGCTACGCAGCACCGGGGCCGGACCGGTCGCCGGCCGGCTCAGAGCGGGGCGATCCGCTCGGCCAGGTGGGCGAACCAGACGTCGTGGTCCTCGACCGCGCCGTGCAGGTGGCCGAACAGCTCGAGGTCGAGCGCCCCGAGCAGTGAACCCCAGGCCTGCACCCCGCGGACGAGCAGGTCGTCGCTGATCCGGCCCGCGGTCGCCTCGCGCAGCCCGCGCATCGACGCCCGCACCGCACGGGGCACCGGTCGGGGCTCGGGCACGCGGTCGGCCGCCTCGGCCTCGGCCAGCAGGTCGAGCAGCACCTGGACCACCCGGGTCGCCGGGGCCACGGTGTCGCGCGGGGCGGTGTAGCCCGGGATCGGGGAGCCGTAGACCAGGGCGTAGTCGAAGGGGTGCTCGCGGGCCCAGTCGCGCAGTCGGTGCGCGAGCGCGATCCAGCGGGCGTGCAGGTCGGGCCGCCGCCGCGCCGCCGCGTCGGTCCGCTCGAGCTCGTCGGCGATCTCGGTGTAGATCACGACCACCAGCGCGGTGAGCAGCTCGTCGCGGCTCGGGAAGTAGCGGTAGACGGCCGAGGACACCATCCCCAGCTCGCGGGCCACCGCCCGGAGCGAGAGCTCGGACGGGCCGACCTCCGAGAGCTGTCGGCGGCCGGCGGCGACGATCGCGCGGGTGATCTCCTCGCGGGCGATGTCGCGTGCGGTGCGGTGGATCGAGCCGTCGGTCACGGCCGCAGTCTGCCAGCGATTGAGATCAGAGACAACAAACGAGATCAGTGCTCTTGCATTGGCCGTCCAGGTCTGCCATGCTCGTTTTCGAGAGCGGTGCTCTCGAAACAGAACAGGAGACACAGATGAGCAAGCACGTGATCGTCGGATCGGGTCCGGTCGGCCGGCACACGGCCCGGCTGCTGGTGCAGGCGGGCCACGAGGTGGTCCTGGTCAGCCGGAGCGGTCGGGGGCCGGAGATCGCCGGGGCCAGGCGGGTGGCGGTGGACGCCGCCGACCGGGCGGCGCTCGGCTCGGTGACGGCGGGGGCGGCGGCGCTGTACAACTGCGCCAACCCGCCGCACTACGGCAACTGGGAGCAGGTCTGGCCGGCGCTGTCGGCCGGTCTGCTCGGGGCCGCCGAGCAGACCGGGGCCACCCTGGTGACCACCTCCAGCCTGTACGGCTACGGCCCGGTCGACGTGCCGATGACCGAGGCGCTGCCCGACGTGGCCACGGAGAAGAACGGCCGGATCCGGGCGGAGATGTGGGCGACGGCGAAGGCGGCCCACGAGGCCGGACGCGCTCGGGTGGTCGAGGTGCGGGCCTCCGACTACGCCGGCGCCGGGCTCGCCGACAACAGCCACCTCTACCGCAACGTCCCGGCTGCGCTCGCGGGCCGGCGGGCGATGGTGGTGGGCGATCCCGACCTGCCGCACAGCTGGACCGACGTGCTCGACGTCGCCCGGACGCTGGTGGCGGTGGCCGAGCGTCCGGAGACCTGGGGGCGGGTCTGGCTCGCCCCGACCAACGCCCCGCGCACCCACCGGCAGGCGCTGGCCGATGTGCTGGCCGCCGGCGGTCACCCGATGGTGCCGATGAGCGGCTACCCGAAGCCGGTGCTCGCCGCGCTCGCCCTGGCCAACGCCGACATGCGCCAGCTCCGCGCGATGCGCTACGTCTTCACCCGGCCCTACGTGGTGGACAGCACCGCCGCCGAGACCGAGCTCGGTCTCGCGCCCACGCCCTGGGACGAGGTCTGCCGCCGCACCCTGTTCGAGCCCGCGCAGCCCACCGGCCGCGAGTGAGGTCCGGGCAACCGCCGAGCTCCACGCCCATCGACAGGCTCAGGGCACGGGGTGGGCGGGGCTCAGGGCACGGGGCGAGGTCAGGTGATCTCGGGTTCGAGGGGCATCGGGCCGTACACCTTGCGGTCCGCCTCGAAGAGGCTGACCGCGCGGACGCCGGCGTCCATCAGACCGGGGTAGAACTCGCCGAGCCAGCTCTCGGCCTCGCCCTGGCTGGGGAACTGCTGGTCGAGGCCCAACCCGGCGAGGTCGACCGAGCCGTCGTCGGGCTCGGCCGACCAGGTCCAGGACATCTCAGACCAGCCGGGTCTTCGGCGAGGTGTCGGCGGTGAGACCGGCGTCGCTCACCACCGCGTCGCCGAGCGCCTCGTCGATGGCGGCCAGGGACTCGGCCGACAGCTTCTTACCGGCAGCGGCCGCGTTGTCGGTCACCTGCTCCGGACGCGAGCCACCGGTGATCGCCGTCGCGACGTTGTCGTTCTGCAGCGTCCAGGCGACGGCGAGCTGGGCCATCGACAGGCCCTCGCCGTCGGCGATCGGCGCCAGCGCCTGCACCCGGGTGAGCACGTCGTCGGTCAGCAGCCGCTTGATGAAGTCGGCGCCGCCGCTCGGGTCGGTGGCCCGTGACCCCGCCGGCAGCTCGGCACCCGGCTTGTACTTGCCGGTCAGCACACCCTGGGCGATCGGGGAGAACACCACCTGGCTGATCCCGAGCTCGCGGCTGGTCGGCACCACCTCGGCCTCGATCACCCGGTAGAGCATCGAGTACTGCGGCTGGTTGGAGACCAGCGGCACCTTGAGCTCCACCGCCAGCTCGTGCGCGGCGCGCAGCTGGTCGGTCGTCCACTCGCTCACCCCGATGTAGAGCGCCTTGCCCTGGCGCACCACGTCGGCGAACGCCTGCATGGTCTCCTCGAGCGGGGTCTCGTAGTCGTAGCGGTGGGCCTGGTAGAGGTCGACGTAGTCGGTCTGCAAGCGGCGCAGCGAGCCGTTGATCGACTCGAGGATGTGCTTGCGCGACAGCCCGGTGTCGTTGTGACCCTTCGGGCCGGTCGGGAAGTAGACCTTGGTGAAGATCTCCAGGCTCTCCCGGCGCTCGCCCTGCAGAGCGTCGCCGAGGATCGTCTCGGCCTTGGTGTTGGCGTAGACGTCGGCGGTGTCGAAGGTGGTGATGCCGGCGTCCAGCGCCGCCCGGACGCAGGCCTGGGCCGCGTCCGCCTCGACCTGGGAGCCGTGGGTCACCCAGTTGCCGTAGGAGATCTCCGAGACCTTGAGACCGCTGTTGCCGAGATAGCGAAATTCCATGCCGTCAGCCTGTCACGCAGGTCCGACGGCCCGGCTTCCGGGGCGAGCCCCGAAAACCTGGCTCAGAAGCTCTCGCCGCGCTTGATCCGCGGTGGCGGGATCCGGAACCGCCGGATCTGGATGGCGCGGTTCGCGCCGTAGAACAGCAGTCCGCGGGTCGGGGAGTTCGGCAGCCGCTCGGCCAGCAGCTTGCGGAAGCGTCGCCACATGAAGAACAGGTCGACGATCACCGCCAGGATGAACAGGTAGAGCACCGCCGTGGCGATGGTCGAGACCTGCGGGATCACCGAGTACAGGAAGGTGCAGGCCAGGATCACCACCATCCCCGGCAGCAGGAACTCGCCGAAGTTGCGCCGGGAGTCGATGTAGTCGCGCATCAACGCCTTCTCCGGCGTGTTGTCGCGCTCCTGCATCGCCTTCATCCGCTGGGAGCGGGCCTGGCGGCTCGCCTCGGCGCGGGCTTCCTTCTTGGTGTAGGTCTTCGTCACCCGTTCCCGGCGGGCCGCCTCGGCCTGCTTGCGGGTCGGGGTGGGGGCGTCCTTGCGCTGCCGGCCGCCTCGGGCGGCGCCGACCTCCTCCACCAGGGGCGGCGGCTCGGTCTCGACCGGCGCCTCGTCCTTGCGGCGAAAGAGTGCCACGACTGTCTCTCCTGTACCTGTGCTGCGGGATCCGCGGTCGCTCCCGACCCGTGGGCAGGGGCGGAGCCGACCGACCCCGGATTGTCTCAGGGGTTCAACCCAATTGCGAACCTACTCGTTCCGCCCGCTCCCGGCCGGTCCCTGCCACGGCATACAGTTGAGGCTCGACCGGACGAAGCGGGGCCACGTGCCCGGCGCCATGGGTCTCACGGAAGGACCGCGCGCAACCGATGAGTGGAATCTTTCAACGGATGTCCATGATCTTCAGGGCCAAGACGGACAAGGCCCTGGACAAGCTGGAGGATCCGCGACAGACCCTCGACTACTCCTACCAGCGCCAGCTGGAGCTGCTGCAGAAGGTCCGCCGGGGCGTGGCCGACGTGGCCACCAGCCGGAAGCGGGTGGAGCTCCAGGCGACCGGGCTCAACACCCAGATCGACAAGCTCAACGCGCAGGCCAAGAAGGCCCTCGAGGTCGGCCGTGAGGACCTGGCCCGCGAGGCGCTGACCCGCAAGTCCGGCCTCCAGCAGCAGCTGTCGGACCTGCAGACCCAGCACGCGCAGCTCCAGGGCGAGGAGGAGAAGCTCACCCGGGCCAGCCAGCGGCTGCAGGCCAAGGTGGACGCCTTCCGGACCCGCAAGGAGACCATCAAGGCCACCTACTCGGCGGCCGAGGCGCAGACCCGGATCAACGAGGCCTTCTCCGGCATCGGCGAGGAGATGGGCGACGTCGGCCTGGCCATCCAGCGGGCCGAGGACAAGACGGCCCAGATGCAGGCCCGCGCCGGCGCGCTCGACGAGCTGATGGCCAGCGGTGCGCTCGACGACCCGACCGGTCAGACCAAGGACGACATCACCCGCGAGCTCGAGTCGCTCGCCTCGACCTCCGACGTCGAGAACGAGCTGGCCAGCATGAAGGCCAACCTCAGCATCGAGAGCGGCTCGTCCCCGGCGCAGGCTCCGGCGCTCGAGCAGGGTTCCGCCTCGCAGGGCCAGCCGGCGGCCGCCCCGCAGGCGACCCCGGTCGCGCAGCCGAATCAGAGCCGGCAGGAGCAGTTCTGATGATCGTCCGCATCCTCAACGAAGGTCAGTTCGAGCTCGGCGACTCGGCGGTCAACCAGCTGAACACCGTCGACGACGCCATCGAGTGGGCGGTCAACGCCGGCAACCAGGAGGAGCTGACCAAGGCGCTGCACTCGCTGCACGAGCAGGTCCGCGCCGCCGGTGTGCCGGTGCCCGACGACCAGCTGGTCGACTCCGACCTCATCCTCCCGGCGGCCGACGCGACGCTGGCCGAGGTGGCCGAGCTGCTCGGGGAGTCGCAGGACGGGCTCATCCCCGGCTGAGCCGGTCGCTCTGAGCGGTCGTTGACCCGGGGTCGGGCCCCGGACAGGACACACGAGAGCTCCCGGACGCCTGCGGGCGTCCGGGAGCTCCGTCGTTCTCGTCGGTGTCAGCCCGGCAGGTCGAGCATCCGCTGCAGCGCGGCCCGCGCCTCGGCGGCGGTCTGGGGGTCGACCACGATCCGGTTCGGCACCCGCCCGGCCACCAGCTCCTCGAGCGCCCAGACCAGGTGCGGCAGGTCGATCCGGTTCATGGTGGCGCAGTAGCAGACCGTCTTCTCGAGGAACACGATCTGCTGCTCGGGGTGCTCCTTCGCCAAGCGCTGCACCAGGTTGAGCTCGGTGCCGACCGCCCAGGCGCTGCCGGCCGGTGCGTTCTCGATGGCGGAGATGATGAACTCGGTCGACCCGACCTGGTCGGCGGCGGTGACCACCTCGTGCTGACACTCCGGGTGCACGAGCACCTGGACCCCGGGGATCCGGGCGCGGACGTCGGCCACCGCCTCGGCGGTGAACCGGCCGTGCACGGAGCAGTGACCGCGCCAGAGCACCATCGTCGCCGCGGTGAGCTGCTCGGTGGTCAGCCCGCCGTCGGTCCGCCGGGGGTCCCAGACCACGCAGTCGTCGAGGTCGAGACCGAGCTGGAGGACGGCGGTGTTCCGGCCGAGGTGCTGGTCGGGCAGGAACAGCACCCGGCGGCCGCGGGCGTAGGCCCACTCGAGCACCCGCCGGGCGTTCGACGACGTGCAGACCACCCCGCCGTGCCGGCCGCAGAACGCCTTGATGTCGGCCGAGGAGTTCATGTAGGTGACCGGGATGGTGTCCTGGTCGAGCCCGGCGTCGACCAGGGCGTCCCAGGCGTCCTCGACCTGGGCCAGCCGGGCCATGTCGGCCATCGAGCAGCCCGCGGCGAGGTCGGGCAGCACCACCTGCTGCGCGTCGGTGGTGAGGATGTCGGCCGACTCGGCCATGAAGTGCACGCCGCAGAACACGATGTACTCCGCGTCGGGCCGGGCCGCGGCCTCGCGGGCCAGCTTGAAGCTGTCGCCGGTGACGTCGGCGAAGGCGATCACCTCGTCGCGCTGGTAGTGGTGACCGAGCACGAAGAGCCGGTCGCCGAGGGTCGCCTTGGCTGCCGCGGCCCGGCGGACCAGGTCCGGGTCGGAGGCCGGGGGCAGCGAGCCGGGGCAGTCGACCCCCCGCTCGGACTCCGGGTCGGAGCCGCGGCCGAGCACGAAGAGGGGCAACGACGGCGTCGCGGTGGTCATGTCCGGAGAGCGTACGGCGCCGGAGCGGTTGATCGCGCCCCGGAATCAGCGCCGGAGCGGCTTCCCGCCGCCATGGAGATGAAGATCACGGAGCAGCGCCACCTCCGCCCCGTGGTGGAGCACCTCGCGGTGGATGTGCAGCACCAGCGCGGCCATCGACTCGGTGTCGAAGCCGTCCTCGCGGCAGTTGGCGAGCAGCTCCTCGGTCGACAGCGCGCGGACCCCGGCGATCCAGGTGGCGTACCCGGCGTCGAGGGCCTCGAGCGCCGCGGCCGCCGTGCCGTCCCAGGCGTAATGGCCGTAGTCGATCGGCGGGCCGCCGAAGTAGCGGGCGTTGCGCTCGCCGAACACGCCGACGATCAGGTGCCCCAACCGCCAGGCGATCGTGGTCACCGGCGCCGGGTCCGGCGGAGGGACGGCCCAGTCGATGGTGAACCGGTCGCCCTCCGGTCGCACGTTCCAGGCACCGGGCACGGGCTCCCAGAAGTACTCGAGGTCGGTCAGCCCGTCCAGCCGTGGCCGCAGCTGCGTCTCCCAGTGCCAGGACAGCTGCTCGGCCAGCTGCCCGGACCAGTCGAAGCTCGCCGGGTCACGGGAGGTGAGGAGTCGGTCAGCGGCCATGGCGGCAGTGTGCCGACCGGGTCCGACAGTTCTGCCGGATCTACGGGTCGCGGTCGTCGCGCCGGCTCACCAGCGCCAGCTGCGCGCCACCCGCGCGGCCAGGGCCGCCAGGTCGGCGGCCCCCGGCGCGCGGAAGTCGGCGACCGGGTCGGCCTCGAACACCGGGTAGGCCGCCTCGACGCCCATCGTCCGCATCTCCCGCCGACCGACCATGACCTCGCCGGCGAGGACGACGCACGGGGCGAGCGCGTCGGCGGCCAGCCGGGCCACCTCGGCGACCACGCCGCCGCCGCGGGTGGCGAAGTCGTAGCGCGAGCACCCGGTCACCACCAGGTCGGCCCCGCGCATCCGCGACGCCAGGTCAGAGGCCCCGGCGCCCCAGCCCGGACCGGTGGTCAGTCGGCCCCCGAGCGCGAGCACCGCGGCGCCGACCCCGCCCGCTGCGCCCGCGCCGGGCCGGTCGTCCAGTCCGAGCAGCCCGGCCCAGCGCTGCAGCCGGGCGTCGAGGTCGAGCAGCAGCGCCGCGTCCTGACCGGCTTCGCGGCCCCGCGCGGCGGTGATGCCCCGGAGCCCGAGCAGGGATCGCCCGCACCCGGCCGCGTCGGTGACCGCGACCAGCGTCCGACCCGCGAGCCGGGCGCGGGCCGCGGACAGGTTCACCCGGGTCAGCCCGGCCAGCCCGGCCACCCCGGCGCGCAGGTCGACGTCGGCCGTCGCCCCGAGCTCCGCGAGCAGACCGGCGCCGCCGTCGTGGACGTCGGGACCGGCGAGGTCGATCACGACCTCGCTCGGCGGCTCCGAGTGGTCGGCGCGGTCGAGGCACTCCCGCAGCGCCCGACCCAGCGCGGCGCTCGAGCCGTGCTCGGGGATCGGGGCGGCAGGTGCCACCGGGACGGCCCGGGAACCGAGGACCAACCGGTCGGCGGTCCGCACCACCAGGTGGTCGTCGACCGTCCGGCGCTCGCCGCCGAGCAGGTCGCCGGCCGCCTGGGCGAAGCCCGCGCCCGACTCCCCAAGCGGGACGACCACCTCGCGGGGCAGCGGCCAGCCGTCCGCGATCGCCCGCCCCGCGTCCGCCGCGGAGAGCGGGCCGACGGAGTCCGGGGCGACGACGACACGCACCGACTCATCCTGCCCGGCCCTCACCGGCCCGCAGCGAGGCGGTCGTCGGTGATCGCTCGGCGCAGGCCGGGCAGCCGGCGGTCAGCGCAGCGGCGGGTTCGCGTTCGCGATCAGCTCGCGGGCCATCTGCGGGAACCAGTCGCCGGCGGCCGGGTCGGCGTAGCCGCGGGCCGGATCGTCCGGTCCTGCCGTCCCGCGGTAGCACTGGCCGTCCGAGTCGCCGGGCACCTTGATCCACAGGTCGGCGTCGATGTACGGGTCGTCGACCGCGGTGGTCGGGCGGGCGCCGAGCCCTCGCCCCGGCGGGTTGCACCAGTTCTGGGGGTCGGGGTAGAGCCCGGCCGGCGCCTGCCAGGCACCCTGGCCGTTGCGGCTGGTGTCGACCACCGCGTGCGCCTGGTGGGCCGGGTCGCGGGTCACCCCGGTGTCCGCGAACGCCTGGTCGTAGGCCGCGGTGGTGAGTGGCCAGGTGCTCAGGTCGTCCGGGTTCGCCGGGTAGTACTGCCCGGGGCACGAGGCGTACGGGTAGTTCGAGTGCCCGGTCAGCTGGAGGCAGTCCGAGACCCATGAGGCGTAGTAGGCGTTCCGGGCGTCGTCGTAGTAGTTGGACACGTTGAGGGCGAAGCCGTCGGCCCGGTCGACGCCGGCGCGGCGGAGCCGCTGGGCGATGTCGCCCGGGCTGAGCCAGCCGGGGTTGGTGGCGTCCAGGTAGACCCGGGTGCGGGGGAGGGCGGTCAGCGCGTCGACCGCGGCGCCGATCTGGGCGAACCGGTCGGCCGCGGCGGTGGCCCGGTCGGCGTCGGCGGGTTGGCAGCTGCCCAGCTGACCGTTGACGTCGGTGTACCAGGGGATGGTGCCGAGCCCGTCGGGCTCGACCACCACGATCGCCCGGTGTCCGCCGATCCCGCGGGCCAGGGCCTGCACCCAGGCGACGTACTCGGCGGTGGTGGACGCCCCGCCGGCCGAGTAGAGCGAGCAGTCGCGGCCGGGCACGTTGTAGACGACGATCACCGGGGTCGCGTGGGCCCGCTGCGCGCGCCGGACCAGGGCGCGGGCGCGCTCGCGGGCCTCGGCGGGCGTCCCGCCGGTGAACCAGGAGGCGGTCGGGACGGCGGCGAGCCGGAGGGCGTCGCGACGCTGCTGCCCGCTGAGCTCGGCCGCGTGCTGGGCGGTCGTGCTCTCCGGGTCGGCGAACAGCCGCTCGGAGCGGGCGGGCGGGTGGCGGTGGTCGGCGGCCGCCGGGACCGACCCGGCGGCGGGGAGCACCCCGGTCGCGAGCGAGCCGATCGCGCAGAGCCCGACCAGCGACGGGATCAGCCGCGATCCGGCGAGACGGCGGGGCAGGCGCAGTGGCATGGCAGGCCCTTCGACGACGCTGACGTGGGGCGACGTCGGCCCGCCGACGTCGTGTCAACGTCCTACGCGCTCGGTGGTGAACCTGTCAACGCTTTGCCGTCGGCGGCGGCGCCGGCACCCGGACCTGCGCTGTGAGCCCTGTCTCGCCGGCGTCGGCCTGCTTGGCGGGTGTCGGTGCTCGTCCTAGACTCGAAACGAAGCACAGACCACCAGTGGTGCCGCGCGCACCGGATGCGGAGACGCGATATGACCGTGCAGGACCAGACGGTTCCCACCGTTCAGACCGACGGGGTCATCCTGACCGACGAGGCCGCGACCAAGGTCAAGGCGCTGCTCGACGGCGAGGGTCGCGACGACCTGTCGCTGCGGATCGCCGTGCAGCCCGGTGGTTGCTCCGGCCTGCGCTACCAGCTCTTCTTCGACGAGCGGAACCTCGACGGCGACATCGTCAAGGAGTACAGCGGCGTCCACGTGGTCACCGACCGGATGAGCGCGCCGTACCTGATGGGCGCCACCATCGACTTCGTCGACACCATCGAGAAGCAGGGCTTCACGATCGACAACCCGAACGCCACCGGCTCCTGCGCCTGCGGCGACAGCTTCCACTGATTGATTGGGTCTGCTCGCGCACGCCGCGCTGAGCGGACCGTTCTTCCTCCTCGTTTCGCGAACGGAAAAGCGTGTTCGCGAAACTCGTCGTGCAGAACGTTCCGGCGCGGCTCGGAGGACGCTCGCAGATCACCTGTGCACGTGCATCTCGACCGCGGGGCGGCTCACCGCCCCGCGGTCTCGTGCGTCCGGACTCAGTCGAGCCGGAGGATGGTCTCGTCGGTCTCCTCGCCGCGGGCGTTGGCGTAGGCGCGCTCGGTCCGGACCGGGCGGAACCCGCACTTGCCGAGCACCCGTAGCGAGGCGGCGTTGTCGGCGGCCGCGCGGGCGAACACCGGCCGTGTGGTGACGTGGGCCAGCAGCTGGGCGAGGGCCGCGGTGGCGATGCCCTGACCCCAGACCGCCTGGTCGACCCAGTAGGTCACCTCGGTCACCCCGTCGACCTCGAAGCTCGCCACGTGCCCGACCACCGCACCCTGCCAGAGCACCGTCCGCGCGGTCACCGCCTCGCTGGCCAGCACCGCCGCCCAGTGGTCGTCGAAGGCCTCGCGATCGTTCGGGTCCTCGGCGGTGAAGCCGGCCATGGTGACGGACTCGGGATCGCTGAAGATCCGGAAGAAGACGTCGAGGTCGCCGGGCACGACCGGCCGGATCGCGACGTCGGCGGGTGTGGGGGCGGAGCTCACGGCTCCAGTCTGCCGGTGGACGACCGGGGAGCCGGCGGGGGAGTGGACACCATCACCCGTTAAGGCGCGCCCAGCCGGTCCCGCAGCTCGGCCACCGTTCCCGGCAGCACGTCGAGGAAGGCCTCGACGTCGTCTGCGGTGGTGTCCCGGGTCAGTCCCAGCCGGACGTTGCCCGACGTCAGCGCCCCCATCGCCGCGAGCACGTGGCTGGGCACCTCCGACCGCGAGCTGCAGGCCGACCCGCTGCCCACCGCGAAGCCGGCCCGGTCGAGCTCGGTGGCCAGCGCCTCGCCGGTCACGTACAGCACCGAGAAGGTGAGCAGGTGGGGGAGCCGGTCGACCGGGTCGCCGACCAGTTCGACCAACGGGACGCGATCGGCGACCCCGGCACGGAGCCGGTCGACCAGCGCGGCGATTCGGGGCCCGGTCGTCGGCCGCTCGCGCTCGGTGGCGTCGAGCGCTGTCGTCGCCGCGACGATGCCGGGCAGGTCCGGCGTGCCCGGCCAGCGTCCGTCCTGGTAGTCGTCGACCGGGTGCGGCGGGCGCCACCGCGACCCGCGGGCCAGCACCAGGAACCCCACCGACGCCGGGCCGCCGACGGCGTCCGCGCCGCCGACCAGCGCCGACCAGCCGGTGAGCGCACGCAGGTCGACCCGGCCGAACGCGGCCGTCGCGTCGAGCACCACCGGGACGCCGGCCGCTACAGCCGCCTCGACGGCCGGCTCCACCGGCTGCCGGGTGCCGACCTCGTGGTTGCCGACCTGGAGGCAGGCCAGCGCGACCCCCGGGCCGGCCACCGCGGCCCGCCATTGGTCGAGGTCGAGCCGTCCGAGCGCGTCGACGCCCACCCGCCCCGCGGGGAGGTCGCCGTCGGCGGGGTCGGTGAACCCGCCCACCTCGTCGGCGGCGGCCAGCACGGCCGAGTGCTCGACCGTGGTCGTCACCACCGTCGTCCCGGCCCGGCGTCGGCCGAGCGCCAGCCCGGCCACCGCGGCCCGGCGGGCCTGGGCCGCCGAGCCGGTGAACACCACGTCCTCGGGCCGCGCACCGACGACGTCGGCGACCGCGGCCCGGCACCCGTCGAGCGCCATCGCCGCCTGCCGACCGGGGTGGTGCAGCGCCAGCGGGTCGCCCCAGCCGGCGCCGGCCGCAGCCACCCAGGCGTCCACCGCCTCGGGCCGGAGCGGCTCGCCCGCCGACCCGTCGAGGAAGACCCGACGACCCTCCTGCTGCGGTCCCTCGCGCACCCCGGAAACATACGCACCGGCGAGGCTGGTCCCCCACGTCGGCTGCGTTAGGGTGCTGTTTGTCGCACGGGGAGGCGGCTCCACCCCCGAGACGAGGTCACGATCGTGACGCAGGGTCCGCCCGGCGCATCCGCCCGTGACCTGGGGTGGCAATCAAGGACGAGTCCCGCGGTCAGGTCCACCGGTCGCAGGACGGCAGGTTCGTATCGAGGAAGGCACGACGTGTCAGGTGACGACTGGTCCGCGGGGACCAGGACGGCGCGCAGTCGCGGACGCCGCGGACTCCGGGTGCTGCTCGGGGTCGGCGTGATCGGTGCCGCCGCGGCGCTGTCCGGGTGCAGCCAGGAGACCGTCGGTCAGCTCAAGCGGCTGGGGTTGCCGGTCGCCGCGAGCGACCGGGCCCCGAGCATCCACGACCTGTGGATCGGCAGTTGGATCGCGGCCGGGGCGATCGGTCTGTTCGTGTGGGGCCTGATCATCTACTGCGTCGTCCGGTTCAAGCGCCGGCACGGCGGCTACGTCAAGCAGAACCGCTACAACCTGCCGCTCGAGGTGCTCTACACGATCGCCCCGTTCGTGGTGATCGGCGTGCTGTTCTACTACACGGTGCTGGTCCAGGAGCACGTCCAGGCCAAGGTCGCCGAACCCCAGCACACCATCGACGTCGTCGGCCAGAAGTGGTCGTGGACGTTCAACTACCGCGAGGCGAACAACCCTCAGGTCGGCAACGACGTGTGGGAGTCCGGGACCATCGAGAAGACCCCGGACCTCTACCTCCCGGTCGGCCAGACGGTGCGTTTCCGTCTCACCTCGCCCGACGTCATCCACTCGTTCTGGATCCCGTCGTTCTACGAGAAGATGGACGTCATCCCGGGTCGCCACAACTACTTCGACGTGACGCCGACCCGCCTCGGTGACTACGACGGCAAGTGCGCCGAGCTCTGCGGGACCTACCACTCCGCGATGCTGTTCAAGGTCCACATCGTCCCGGTCGCCGAGTACAACGAGAAGCTGAAGGAACTGGCGCAGGCCGGTCAGACCGGAGTGAACCTCGGCAACACCAGCACCACCGTGCTGCAACCGCCGACGGACACCGGAGGGGAAGGCTGATGGTCACTCTCGAGCGCACCGCCGGGACCACCGAGGTCCTCCGGCCGGCCCGGCCACTCGGGCAGATCGCCTGGAAGTACATGGTCACCACCGACCACAAGGTGATCGGCAACCTGTACTTCGTCACCTCGTTCCTGTTCTTCCTGTTCGGCGGCATCCTCGCCCTCGGCATCCGGGCGGAGCTGGCGTTCCCCGGGCTGCAGTACCTCAGCTACGAGACCTACAACCAGTTCTTCACCATGCACGGCACGATCATGCTGCTGCTGTTCGCGACCCCGCTCTTCGCGGGCTTCGCGAACGCGATCATGCCGCTGCAGATCGGTTCGCCCGACGTGGCGTTCCCGCGGCTCAACATGCTGTCGTACTGGCTCTACCTGTTCGGCGGCCTGATCGTGGTCTCGGGCTTCCTGTCGCCGCAGGGGGCGGCCAGCTTCGGCTGGTTCGCCTACTCGCCGCTCTCGAACTCGGTGAACTCGCCGGGTGTCGGTGGTGACCTGTGGATCATGGGCCTCTACCTCGCCGGTCTGGGCACGATCCTCGGTGCGGTCAACTTCGTCACCACGATCCTGACCATGCGGGCCCCGGGCATGACCATGTTCCGGATGCCGATCTTCACCTGGAACATCCTGATCACGTCGCTGCTGGTGCTGATCGCGTTCCCGATCCTGGCGGCGGCACTGCTGGTGCTCGAGGCGGACCGGAAGCTCGGCGCGCACGTCTTCGACGCCGCCAACGGCGGCCCGATCCTGTGGCAGCACCTGTTCTGGTTCTTCGGGCACCCCGAGGTCTACATCATCGCGTTGCCGTTCTTCGGCATCATCACCGAGATCCTGCCGGTGTTCAGCCGCAAGCCGGTCTTCGGCTACATCGGTCTGGTCGCCGCGACCCTGTCGATCGCGGCCCTCTCGGTCGCCGTGTGGGCGCACCACATGTACGTCACCGGGGCGGTCAGCCTGCCGTTCTTCAGCTTCATGACCTTCCTCATCGCCGTGCCGACCGGGGTGAAGTTCTTCAACTGGATCGGGACGATGTGGGGCGGCAGTCTCACCTTCGACACCCCGATGCTGTGGGCGATCGGCTTCCTCACCACCTTCCTGTTCGGCGGCCTGACCGGCGTCATCCTGGCCAGCCCGCCGCTGGACTTCGCGCTGTCGGACTCCTACTTCGTGGTGGCGCACTTCCACTACGTGGTGTTCGGCACGGTGGTGTTCGCGATGTTCGCCGGCTTCTACTTCTGGTGGCCCAAGCTGACCGGCCGGATGCTCGACGAGACCTGGGGCAAGATCCACTTCTGGCTGCTGTTCGTCGGCTTCCACACCACCTTCCTCGTCCAGCACTGGCTCGGGGTGGAGGGCATGCCACGCCGATACGCCGACTACCTGCCCAACGAGGGCTTCACCGTCCTCAACCAGGTCAGCTCGGCCGGTGCCTTCCTGCTCGGCGCCTCGATCCTGCCGTTCATCTACAACGTCTGGAAGTCGCGCAAGGCCCCGCTGGTCAACACCGACGACCCGTGGGGCTGGGGCCGCTCGCTCGAGTGGGCGACCTCCTGCCCGCCGCCGCGGCACAACTTCCTGTCGCTGCCCCGGATCCGTTCGGAGTCCCCGGCCTTCGACCTGCACCACCCCGAGGTGGCGCTGCTCGAGTACCCGGCCAACGAGGCCTCCGACACCCTGCTCGACGCCGGTGACGACCACGGTCGCGTCGACGAGCTGACCGCCCGGGTCTCCGGGCAGTCCGACGATCCCGGCTTCCACGCCGATCCGCAGCGGGGAGGACGTCGATGAGGATCGAGGCCTGGGTCTTCGGCGCGGTCGCGATCTTCCTGATCCCGGTCACCCCGATCTACTGGTTCATGAGCCACGACCCGACCGGGTTCGCGGCCCTCATCCTCACCTTCTTCCTGGTGCTGATGATCGGCGGCTACCTCGCGCTGGTGGCCCGCCGGATGGACCCTCGCCCGGAGGACCGGCGCGACGGCGAGATCGCCGAAGGCGCCGGTGAGCTCGGCTTCTTCCCGCCGCAGAGCATCTGGCCGCTCTTCTGCGGGCTCGCGCTGGTGCTCTTCGTCCTCGGTCCGGTCTTCGGCTGGTGGCTGAGCATCATCGCGGTGGCCATCGGGTTCGTCACCTTGACCGGTCTGCTCTACGAGTTCTACCGCGGCGACCACGCGCACTGAGGTCGACGACGCGACACCAGGACATTCCCGACAGGGGCCCGGCCGATCGGCCGGGCCCCTGTCTTTTGCTGCGATGCCTGCTTGCATGCCGCAAACTCCGTGCGTAATATTCCGTAAGGAATAGTTCAACCG
The DNA here is from genome assembly GCF_014137855.1 of Microlunatus kandeliicorticis. Taxonomy (GTDB): domain Bacteria; phylum Actinomycetota; class Actinomycetes; order Propionibacteriales; family Propionibacteriaceae; genus Microlunatus; species Microlunatus kandeliicorticis. The sequence goes on along the minus strand of NZ_JACGWT010000003.1, from coordinate 196,805 downwards.
GAGTGAAGGAGGCGGGGATGGCGCTGGCCCCGTTGGCGGTCTCCGCGCTCGCGCTGCTCACCGAGCGTCCGATGCACCCGTACGAGATGTACTCGCTGCTGCTCAAGCGGCAGGAGGACGAGTGGCTCAAGCTGAGCCCGGGCACCCTCTACCGCACCGTCGAGCGGCTGGTCGCCGACGGTCTGGCCGTCGTCGCCGGCACCGAGCGCGAAGGGAACCGGCCCGAGCGGACCACCTACGCGATCACCCCCGAGGGTGAGGAGGCGCTGCGGACCCGGCTGGTCGAGCTGCTCCGCGCGCCGGTCCGGGAGTACCCGGTGCTCCCGTTCGCGCTGGGGGAGGCGCACAACCTGCCCGCCGACCTCGTGGTCGAGCAGCTCACCCGGCACCGGATCAGCCTCGAGGCCCGGCTCCACGAGCTCGAGCAGGGGCTGCTCGACGCCGCCTCCCGCGGCGTCGAGGAGGCCTACCTCATCAACGTCGACTTCCTCCGCGAGACCGTCCGCGCCCAGCGCGACTGGCTCGCCACCCTGATCACCCGCATCACCACCAAGGACCTGCCATGGCCGACCTCCTGACCCGCACCGACCCGTCCCGCGGACCCGCGCGTCGCTCGACCGCCCCGCGCCACGCGATGGCGCCGACCGAGCACCCCGACTTCCGCCCCTGGCCCGCGCTCTGGGCGCTGGTCCTGGGCTTCTTCATGATCCTGGTCGACACCACCATCGTCTCGGTGGCGACCCCGGCGATCATGACCGGGCTCGACGCCGACGTGAACGCGGTGATCTGGGTGACCAGCGCCTACCTGCTGGCCTACGCGGTGCCGCTGCTGATCACTGGCCGGCTGGGTGACCGGTTCGGGCCGAAGAACATGTACCTGATCGGCCTGGTCGTCTTCACCCTCGCCTCGCTGTGGTGCGGGCTCACCGGGACGATCGGGATGCTGATCACCGCCCGGGTCGCCCAGGGCCTCGGCGCCGCGCTGATGACCCCGCAGACCATGGCGGTGATCACCCGGATCTTCCCGGCCGACCAGCGCGGCCGGGCGATGAGCCTGTGGGGTGCGGTGGCCGGAGTGGCCACCCTGGTCGGCCCGGTGGCCGGCGGCCTGCTGGTCGACGGTCCGGGCTGGGAGTGGATCTTCTTCATCAACGTCCCGGTCGGCGTGGTGGCGTTCGTGCTCGCCGCCCGGCTGGTGCCGGCGCTCCCGACCGCCGTGCACCGGTTCGACCTGGTCGGCGTCGCCCTCAGCGCGATCGGCCTGTTCTGCGTGGTGTTCGGGATCCAGGAGGGCCGCCAGTACGACTGGGGGACCATCGCCGGCCCGCTGCACGTGTGGATGCTGATCGCCTTCGGGCTGCTCGCGCTGGTCGCCTTCGTCGTGTGGCAGCGGGTCAACCGTGGTGAGCCGCTGGTGCCGCTCGGGCTGTTCCGCGACCGAAACTTCAGCCTGGCCAACCTGGCCATCACCTCGGTCGGGTTCACCGTCACCTCGCAGGGCTTCCCGCTGATGCTCTACGCGCAGGCGGTTCGCGGGCTGACCCCGACCGGTTCGGCGCTGCTGTTCGTCCCGATGGCGGTGATCTCCGGCGGGCTCGCCCCGTTCGTCGGCCGGCTGACCGACCGCATGCACCCGCGCTATCTCGCCGGTTTCGGGCTGCTCTGCCTCTCGGTCTCGCTGATCTGGCTGAGCCACGAGATGACGCCGGACAGCCCGATGTGGCGGCTGCTGCTGCCGATCGCCCTGCTCGGGGTGGCCAACGGGTTCATGTGGTCCCCGCTCGGCACCTCGGCCACCCGGAACCTGCCGCCGAGCCGGGCGGGCGCCGGGGCCGGGGTCTACAACACGACCCGGCAGATCGGCGCGGTGCTCGGCAGCGCCAGCATCGCCGCACTGATCGACGCCCGGCTGGCCGCGGAGCTGCCGTCGGCCGGCGGCGGAGCCGGGGCCACCGAGGCCGGGGTGGGCAAGCTCCCCGAGGCGCTGCACGCCGGGTTCAGCACGGCGATGGCGCAGGCGATGCTGCTGCCGGCGCTGGTCGTGCTGGTCGGGTTCGTCGCGGTGCTGTTCTTCGCGCTGCCGCGGCACCTGGTGAAGAGCGGGGACGCGCACTGAGCCAGGCCGACGTGCACTGAGCCAAGCGGACGTGCACTGAGCCTGTCGAAGTGCCTCGGTGCGCGTGGGGTGCTCCCGGAGACCGGGCCCCGCACCGGATGTCCCGCCCGCCTCGCGGAGCGCGCTCGGCCCGGGTGCCCTGCTCCGGCTCGTCGTGCGCTCCGCTCAGACGCCCGACCACGCCCCCGACACCCGGTGCGCGCCCCGGTCTCCTCGTTGGGCGTCCTGCGTCGGGTGGGGGTGGGCCGAGGACCGCACGGTGTGCGGGCTGCCGCCTCGGAGTGGCGGCTAGTTCTTGTGGGCCTCGATCATGCCGGCGGCGACGGTGCGGTTGGTCGACTCGTCGACCAGGATGAACGAGCCGGTGGCGCGGTTGTCGGTGTAGTTGTCGACGAAGAATGGCACCGTGGTGCGGAGCTTGACCCGGCCGATGTCGTTGAGGTCGAGGCGGTCGGCGGTCTCGTCGCGGTGCAGGGTGTTGACGTCGATCCGGTAGGCGACCTCGGTGACCATCGCGCGGCCCCAGCGGGTGGTCTGCTTGATCGCGTACTTCTTCCGCGGGACCAGCGGTGCGGCCTCGTCCATCCAGCAGATCCGGGCGTCGAGGTTCTGGTCGGTGCGCGGGACGTTGTTGGGCCGGCAGAGCAGGTCGCCGCGGCTGACGTCGATGTCGTCGGCGAGCCGGACGGTCACCGCCATCGGCGGGTAGGCCTCGGTCAGCGGACCGTCGGCGGTCTCGATCGCGGCCACCGTCGAGGTGAACCCGCTGGGGAGGGCGACCACCGGGTCGCCGACCTTGAGCACCCCGCTGGCCACCGTGCCGGCGTACCCGCGGTAGTCACGGTGGGTGTTGGACTGCGGCCGGATCACGTACTGGACTGGGAACCGGACGTCGACCAGGTTGCGGTCGCTGGCCACGTACATGTGCTCGAGCTGGCTGAGCAGCGGGGCGCCCTCGTACCAGGGCATCCGCTCGGACCGGTCGACCACGTTGTCGCCGTGCAGGGCCGACACCGGGACGAAGGTCAGGTCGCGGACCCGGAGCCGCGAGGCGAAGGCGGTGAAGTCCCGGCAGACCGCCTCGAAGGCCTCCTCGGAGTAGTCGACCAGGTCCATCTTGTTGACGCACACCACCAGGTGCGGCACCCCGAGCAGCGTGGTGAGGAACGCGTGCCGGCGGCTCTGCTCGGAGACGCCCTTGCGGACGTCGACCAGGATCACCGCGATGTCGGCGGTCGAGGCGCCGGTCACCATGTTGCGGGTGTACTGGATGTGGCCTGGCGTGTCGGCGATCACGAACCGGCGCCGCGGGGTGGCGAAGTAGCGGTAGGCGACGTCGATGGTGATGCCCTGCTCGCGCTCGGCCCGCAGCCCGTCGGTGAGCAGCGCCAGGTCGGTGTAGTCGTCGCCGCGGCGACGGCTGGCGGTCTCGACCGCGTCCAGCTGGTCGGTGAACAGCGACTTCGAGTCGAAGAGCAGCCGCCCGATCAGGGTGGACTTGCCGTCGTCGACCGATCCCGCGGTGGCGATCCGGGTGAGGTCGGTCATGATCAGAAGTAGCCTTCCCGCTTGCGGTCTTCCATCGCGGTGTCGCTGACCTTGTCGTCGCCGCGGGTCGCCCCGCGCTCGGTCAGCCGGGTGGTCTCGATCTCGGTGATCACGTCGGCCACCGTGACCGCCTCGGACGGCACCGCCGCGGTCAGGTTCGCGTCCCCCATCGTGCGGTAGCGCACCGAGCGCTTCTCGGTGGTCTCGCCGTCGCGGGGCTCGACGAACCGATTCACCGCGTAGAGCATCCCGCCGCGCTCGACCACCTCGCGCTCGGCGGCGAAGTAGAGGTCGGGCACGGCCAGCTGCTCGGACTCGATGTAGCGCCAGACGTCGAGCTCGGTCCAGTTCGACAGCGGGAACACCCGGATGCTCTGGCCGGGGAAGATCCGCCCGTTGTAGAGGTTCCACAGCTCGGGTCGCTGGTTCTTGGGGTCCCACTGGCCGAACTCGTCGCGGAAGCTGAAGATCCGCTCCTTGGCCCGGGCCTTCTCCTCGTCGCGCCGGGCACCGCCGAACAGCGCGTCGAAGCCGTGCTCCTCCGCCGCCTCGAGCAGCACCGGGGTCTGGATCCGGTTGCGCGAGCCGTTCGGCTCCTCGGCCACCAGGCCGCGTGCGATCGCGTCCGGGACGCTGGCGACCACCAGCTCGACCCCGAGCTCGGCCACCCGGTCGTCGCGGAACGTGATCACCTCGTCGAAATTGAGCCCGGTGTCGACGTGCATGACCGGGAACGGGATCCGCGCCGGGGCGAAGGCCTTCTCGGCCAGCCGCAGCATCACGATCGAGTCCTTGCCCCCGGAGAACAGCAGACAGGGACGGCTCATCTCGGCCGCGACCTCGCGGATGATGTGGATGCTCTCCGCCTCGAGGACGGCCAGCTCACTGAGGATCCGGCTGGGTCCGCTCATCGTCTCCCGTCCTGGTGCTGCCTCGGCCGTCGCTGTCGCAGGGGTGCCGGCGGTCGATCTCACGGCCGGCGTGTCCTCGGCCCGCGGGCGACGATACCGGCGGTCGCGCGGCGGACACGACGACGGATCCCGCCCGTGGACCGCGCGAGGAGCACACGTCCGATGTCTGGTAGGGCCACCGTCGACAGGATCGCCTCGGCCCGGCGCCGGCGGTCCGGCCGGTCCGGCCCGTCGAACTCCGCGCCGCGACCGAGGGCCGCGGACACCACCCCGGCCAGCGCGGCCCCGGTGAGCTCGGCGGACACCAGCTCCGGCACCGCGGCGGTGCCCGGGCCGGTCCGCGGAGCGGTGCGGAGCAGGTCGAGGTCGCCGACCACCCGGACGCCGCTGGCCGCGACCTCGGCGGCGTACCGGTCGCTGCGCTCGGCGGCCGCGCGGACCGCCCACCCGGGGAGCACCAGCTCGTCGTCGGGAGGCGGCGGCTGGTCGAGCAGCCGGGCGACCGCGCCGTCGCGGACCAGCCGTTCGTAGTCGGCCCAGTGCACGCCGCGGTCCCGGATGGCCAGGTTGAGCTGGCGGACCAGCTCGCACTCCGTGGCCGACAGCCGGCGGTTGGCGTCCCGGCCGCCCAGCCCGTCGTCGGCCAGGAACCCGGCCGGCAGGTCGAGCAGCCCCTCGAACGCGTCGGTCAGCAACCGCGGCCGGCCAGGATCGGCGACCACCACGGTGACGTGGTCGGCGCCGACGGCCGCCGCCCAACGCCGGACCACCCCGCCCTGGTCGTTGCGCCGGTGGAAGGTGGGCGTGACCGTGGTGTCCGGCGGGTCGGCGAGGACGCGTTCCAACCAGTCCTCGAACCGGTGCACGCTGCCGGCCTTGAGGTACTGCTGCCAGGACGAGCCGAGCAGGGCGGCGAACGGTCGGAGGGTGACCACCACCTCGAGTCGCGGGCCGAGCTCGGCGGCGAACCGGGCTGCCGTCGCGTCGTCGGACTCGGAGGCGAACTCGTGGCTGATCCAGATCCGGCGGTCGCGTTCGGCCTCGACCTCGGCCAGCAGCTCGTCCCAGTGCCGGCGATCGGGCACCGAGGCGCCGGCACCCGGCCAGCCCCACCGGCGCCTCATCAGGGCCGAGACCGCCTCGCGGTGGTTCGTCGCCGTGCCCGGGTAGCGGACGCCCGCGTCGAGCAGTGCGTCGCGCCGTCGCTGCGCGGTTCGTTGCAGCGCGGTGGTGCCGGTCTTGGCCAGGCCGATGTGCAGCAGCCGGGCGCGGGCGGGCAGGGGTGCCGGACGGGACGCCGGAGTGGTCGGGGTGTCGATGAGCAGGTCCTCCGAGACGTGGAGCGGACGCGCCGGACCGCACGCGTGGCTGGATGCGGCTTCTCAGATGGCTCCAAGGTAGCTGTGGGACCTGTGCGGTCCGTGACCCCTGGGCCGGAGGGTCGGTCGGCAGTAGGGTCCCCGGCATGTGCCGAAACATCCGCCCGCTGCACAACTTCGAGCCGCCGGCCACCTCGGCCGAGGTCCACGCCGCCGCGCTCCAGTACGTTCGCAAGGTCGCCGGGACCACCAAGCCCTCCCAGGCCAACGCCGCCGCCTTCGACGAGGCCGTCCACGAGATCGCCCACATCACCCAGCACCTGCTCGAGCACCTGACCACCAGCGCACCGCCGAAGAACCGCGAGGAGGAGGCGCTCAAGGCCCGCGCCCGCGCGGCCAAGCGCTACGCGCAGGCCGGCTGAGGCCGGGTCGGCACGGACCGGATCGGGGAGTCGGGGGAGTGCGGCTGCTGATCCTGGGCGCGTCCGGACGGACCGGCGCCCACGTGCTCGAGCGCGCCCGCTGGGCCGGTCACCGGATCACCGTGCTGGTCCGTGACCCGGTCGGGTTCGGGGCTCCCGAGCAGGTTCGGGTGCTCGGCGGCGACGTCACCGACAAGCACGCGCTCGCCCGGGCGGTCGACGACCAGCAGGCGGTGATCAGCCTGGCCGGGTCGCTCCGGCAGCCGGTGGCAGCGCCGATCGCGCGCGCGGTGGTCGGGGCGGCCACCCACGCGGGGGCGGAGCGGCTGATGGTCCTCGCGCCCTACGGTCCCGGGCTGGACCGGCGCGAGCTCCCGCTCGGGCTGCGGTGGTCACGGGTCCGCGGCAGTGCCAAGCTCCGGGCCGACCGGGTGGAGGCCGAGGAGGCCGTCCGGGGCGCCGCGCTGGACTGGACGCTGACGCAGGCGGTCCGGCTGACCGACGACCCGCCGGTCGGCGACTTCCGCGCCGCCGAGACGGTGGCCGCCCAGGGGCCGTGGCGGATCAGCCGCGCCGACGTCGCCCGGTTCCTGGTCGACCAGTTGCAGGGCCACGCCTGGTCGCGCCGGGCGGTCGTGCTGACCACCCACCACTGAGGTCCGGCGACCAGCGAGATCGCAGGCTCGCACAGGCGGTCGGCGCCACCCGGTGACGCGGCCTCACCAGCTGGCGTGCAGCGGACGTCCCTCGTCGTAGCCGGAGCTGGACTGGACCCCGACGGTGGCCAGCTGGTGGAACTCCTCGAGGCTGGTTGCCCCGGCGTAGGTGCAGCTGCTCCGCACCCCGGCCACGATCTGGTCGAGCAGGTCCTCCACGCTCGGCCGCTCCGGGTCGAGGTACATCCGCGAGGTCGAGATGCCCTCCTCGAACAGCCCGGCCCGGGCCCGGTCGAAGCCGCTGGCGTCCTTGGTGCGCAACCGGACGGCGCGGGCCGACGCCATCCCGTAGGACTCCTTGTAGTGCCGACCCTGGGCGTCGGTGAGCAGGTTGCCGGTGCTCTCCAGCGTCCCGGCGAACCAGCTGCCGATCATCACGCTGCCCGCGCCGGCGGCCAGCGCCAGGGCGACGTCGCGCGGGTAGCGCACCCCGCCGTCGGCCCAGACGGCGTGCCCGGTCTCGCGTGCCGCGGCCGCGCACTCGAGCACCGCGGAGAACTGCGGGCGGCCGACCCCGGTCATCATCCGGGTGGTGCACATCGCCCCCGGGCCGACCCCGACCTTGATCACGTCGGCGCCCGCGGCGGTCAGGTCGCGGACGCCGTCGGCGGAGACCACGTTCCCGGCCACCACCGGGACCCGACGGCCGACCGCGTCGGCGTGACCGTCGCGGGCCTCCCGGACCGCCTTGAGCGCGGTGATCATCTTCTCCTGGTGGCCGTGCGCGGTGTCGACCACGAGCACGTCGACGCCGGCCGCGAGCAGCCGCTCCGCCCGGCCGACCACGTCGCCGTTGATCCCGACCGCGGCACCGATCATGAGCCGCCCCGCCGGGTCGAGCGCCGGCGTGTAGAGCGTCGACCGGAGCGCGTGCTTGCGGGTCATCACGCCGACGATCCGGTCGCCCTCCTGCACGAGAGCGACCTCGAGGTGCCGGGCCGACAGGGTGTCGAAGACCTGCTGCGGCGGGGTGTCGGGCGAGACCACCACCAGGTCGTCGCTCATCACCTCGTGCACCTGGGCGAACCGGTCGACCCCGGTGGCGTCGGCCTCGCTGACCGTCCCCAGCGGACGGCCGTCCTCGATCACCACGACCAGCCCGTGCGCGCGCTTGGAGAGCAACGAGACGGCCTCGCCGACCGTGGTGCTCGGGGTCACCGACACCGGGGTGTCGAAGACCGGGTGCGAGTCCTTGACCCGCGTCACGGTGGTCGCGACCACGTCGGTCGGGATGTCCTGCGGGATGATCGCCACCGCGCCGCGGCGGGCCACGGTCTCGGCCATCCGGCGTCCGGAGATCGCGGTCATGTTGGCCACCACGATCGGCAGGGTGGTGCCGACGCCGTCGGTGCTGCGGAGGTCGACGTCGAGCCGCGAGCTGACCCCGGACCGCCGCGGGACCATGAACACGTCGGAGTAGGTCAGGTCGTGGTCGGGCGTGCCGTGGAGGAACTTCACCGGGACAGTTTACGAACTCCGGCGCCCGTCCGCGTCGGCGCGAACGACGGCCCCGACCGCCAAAGGACGGGGCAGCGCCAGGTCAGCGACGGTGACCGAAGGTCGGGTCGCCGGCGATCGCGGCCCGCGCCCAGTCGGCCCACTCGGCCAGCGCCCGGTAGCTGTGGATGCCGTACCGCGCCGCCAGCCCCGGCGAGCTGCCGCTGGGGACGCCCGCCTCCGCGACGGCGGCGGCGAACTCCTGCTCGAGCAGCGCCTCCTGCTCGCGGGCGAACCGGAGCGTGCCGTCGAGCACCGCGACCGCCTCCTCGGGTTCGAGCGAGGACAGCAGGAACAGCCGGAGGACGAACTCGTTCCGGGCGCCCCCGGCGTTGGGCTTGCCGAGCAGCCAGCCGCGCAGCTCCTCGCGCCCGGCCGGGGTGGGGGCGTAGGTCTTGCGACCGCGCGCGCCCGTCTCGGTGATCTCGATCAGGCCCTCGTCGGTCAGCTTCCTGAGCTCGGGGTAGATCTGGCTGTGCTTGGCGCTCCAGGCGTAGCTGCCGATCCCGCGGGCGAATCGCTGGGTGAGGTCGTAGCCGCTCGACGGTTGGACGTCGAGCAGCCCCAGCAGCGCGAAGCGCAACGACACGGTGTCTCCCTCCCCGGCCCGGTGGGCCACGACGGCCCACTCTAGGTTCTGGCCTTGACATGTAAATATTGACATGTCAGATTCTACTCATGACATCACCCGCTGTCACCCTCAGCCCTTCCGGAGCCGCTGCCATGACCGAGCCCGCCCGCCCGGAGGACCCGACCGAGACCTCTCCGCAGCACAAGCTCGGCGACACCTTCCGCACCCTGTTCCTCGACGCCGGGCTGTCGGTCGGCACCTACCTGGTGCTGCACTGGCTCGGCACCAGCGACTACGTCGCCCTGCTCGCCGCGACGGTGGTGGCCGGGCTGCGGGCGGCGTACGTGATCGTCCGGCGCCGCGAGGTGGACGCGTTCTCGGTGTTCATGCTGAGCACGTTCGCCATCGGGCTGGGGCTCTCCTTCGTCACCGGCAGCGCCCGCTTCCTGCTGGTCAAGGAGTCCTTCGGCACCGGGATCAGCGGGCTGATCTTCCTGGTCACCTGCCTGGTCGGGAAGCCCCTGATGTACTACGCCTCGCAGCGCTTCTCCGCGCCCACCCGAGCCGAGCGCGAGGAGTGGGACGGGCTGTGGCGGACCAGCGCCGGGTTCCGCCGGATGTTCCGGGTGATGTCGGTGGTCTGGGGCGTGGCCTTCCTCGCCGAGGCGGCGCTGCGGATCCCGCTGGTGCTCACCCTGCCGGTGCCCGTGATGGCCACCGTCTCGCCGTTGCTGACCCCGGTGCTGATCACCGTGCTGGTCGTCTGGTCGGCCCGTTACGGCGCCCGCGGCGAGCGCCGGCTGACCGCGGAGGCCGGCCACTGAGCGCGCCGGAGCCCTGCCGGAGGCGCTGATGCTGCGCGAGCCGCCGCCCCACTGAGCCGCGACTGCGCTGATCCCGGGCGTTCGCTGGCCGGGTGGCGTCTCATCCTCCGGCGGTCGTGCACTAGTTTTTCGTGCGTGCGTGGCCCGGCGGCCGCGTTGACGCGACGACCCGGACCGGCCCCGACCGCGACGAGGAGAACCAGTGGCGAAGGACGACGACGTCGTGACCGACCGCGAGACGGCGGTCGACGACGGGCCGGACAACCCCGAGGGCCACGAGCCGAGCGAGATCACCTACGCCGAGCAGTTCTATCCCGCCCGGCCGCGCCGGCTCCGTCCACGGGCCCGGCTCCGCGGGCTGTTCCCGATCCGGCCCAAGTCCGGGCGGACCGGCAAGCCGAGCGGCGACAACCCCGACTACGTCGAGTGGCTGACCGACGAGTCGATGCTGGCCGACGCCAAGAAGATCGCCGGCCAGTTCTCCGGCCAGGGCAGCATGTGGCAGAACCCGTTTGCCAACCCCGACCCGCGGGCGGCGATCGAGAAGACCTCCGTCTGGTTCACCGCCTACCCGATCTCGATGATCACCAAGCCCGGGTGCTCCTTCCTGGGCACCCTGGGTGACGAGGACCTGTGGTCGGTCTTCCAGCAGATCGGCATCGACGGCGTCCACACCGGGCCGGTCAAGGCCGCCGGCGGCATCAGCGGCTGGGAGTTCACCCCCAGCGTCGACGGCCACTTCGACCGGATCAGCACGAACATCGACGAGGCGTTCGGCACCGAGGACGAGTTCCGCGCGGTCTGCGAGGTCGCGACCGCCCACGACGGCACCGTGATCGACGACATCGTCCCTGGCCACACCGGCAAGGGCGCGGACTTCCGGCTGGCCGAGATGAAGGTCGGCGACTACCCCGGGATCTACCACATGGTGGAGATCCCGCCCGAGGACTGGGGCCTGCTGCCGAAGGTCCCGCGCGGGGCCGACTCGGTCAACCTGGACGCCGAGGCCGAGCACCGGCTCGAGCGCGCCGGCTACATCATCGGCCGGCTGCAGCGGGTGATCTTCTTCGAGCCGGGGGTCAAGGAGACCAACTGGAGCGCCACCGCGCCGGTCACCGGGCCGGACGGGGTCGAGCGCCGCTGGGTCTACCTGCACTACTTCAAGGAGGGCCAGCCGTCGATCAACTGGCTCGACCCGACGTTCGCCGGGATGCGGCTGGTGATCGGCGACGCGCTGCACAGCCTCGGCGACCTCGGCACGGGCGCGCTGCGGCTCGACGCCAACGGGTTCCTCGGCGTCGAGAAGGCGTCCTCGGAGGACGCGCCGGCCTGGTCGGAGGGCCACCCGCTGAGCGAGGCGGCCAACCAGCTGATCGCCTCGATGGTGCGCAAGGTCGGCGGCTTCACCTTCCAGGAGCTCAACCTCACCATCGACGACATCAAGAACAGCTCCGAGCGCGGCGCGGACCTGTCCTACGACTTCGTCAACCGGCCCGCCTACCACCACGCGATGGCCACCGCGGACACCGAGTTCCTCCGGCTGACCCTCAACGCGGCCCGTGAGATCGGCGTCGAACCGGTCTCGCTGGTGCACGCGCTGCAGAACCACGACGAGATGACCTACGAGCTCGTCCACTTCGCCACCCGGCACAGCGAGGACCTGTTCGCCTTCCGCGGGCAGACCTACACCGGCGAGGCGCTCGCGGTGCGGATCCGGGCCGACCTGATCGAGCGGCTGACCGGTGAGGCCGGGCCCTACAACTCGACCTTCACCCAGAACGGCATCGCCTCGACCACCGCGACGATCATCGCCGCCTCGCTCGGCTACACCGACATCGCCGCCCTCGACGACGAGCAGATCGAGAAGATCAAGCAGGCGCACCTGCTGCTGGCCATGTTCAACGCCCTCCAGCCCGGGGTCTTCGCGCTTTCCGGCTGGGACCTCTGCGGGATGCTGACGCTGCCGCGGGACCGGATCGGCTGGCTGCTCGGCACCGGCGACACCCGCTGGATCCACCGCTCCGCCTACGACCTGATGGACTACCGGCCGGACGCCACCGAGTCGCAGTCCCGGATGCCGCGCGGGGTCAGCCTCTACGGGCCGCTGCCGCAGCAGCTGGCCGACGAGCACTCGTTCGCCAGCCGGCTCTCCCGGGTGCTCCGGGTGCGGCGGGACCACAAGATCGCCAGCAGCGTCCAGCTCGACGTGCCGCCGGTGTCCAACAAGGCGATGCTGGTGATGGTCCACCAGCTCGAGGAGCCCGACCACCTGCAGGTCACGGTGCTCAACTTCTCCGACCAGGTGCTGTTCGGCAGCGTGCGGTCGGAGTACTTCACCCCGCGCCACATGGTGGTCGACATGTTCAGCGACCAGGTGTTCAGCGAGGTCGACGACCTCAAGACGTTCAGCGTCGCGCTGGCCGGCCACCAGGGGCTGTCGCTGCTGGTCCGGCCGCGGACCGACGACGACCTCGACGTCGGGGTCCCGGCCTTCGCCGAGAGCCTGGCCGAGGGCGCGCTGCGCACCGTGGAGAGCTGAACCGGACCGCGCGGGGCCGACGGCTAGGCTGCCGGGCATGTCTGCCAGCAGCCAGGAGCACTCGACCGCCGGGGCGTACGTCCACCAGGGCGAGGACTTCAACCGGGACACCAACTACATCCCGGACCGGATCACCGCGGACGGCCGCGACGGATGGCCGGTCGAGGCCGGGCGCTACCGGCTGATCGCCGCGCGCGCCTGCCCGTGGGCCAACCGGGCGATCATCGTCCGCCGGCTGCTCGGGCTCGAGGACGCGCTGTCGATGGGCCTCTGCGGCCCGACCCACGACGCCCGGAGCTGGACCTTCGACCTCGACCCCGGCGGGGTCGACCCGGTGCTCGGCTACGAGCGGCTGCAGCAGGCCTACTTCGCCCGCTACCCGGACTACCCGCGCGGGATCACCGTGCCCGCGATCGTCGAGGTGGCGACCAAGAAGGTCGTCACCAACGACTACCCGACGATGACCCTCGACTTCTCCACCGAGTGGACCGCCTTCCACCGCGAGGGCGCGCCGGACCTCTACCCGGAGCGGTTGCGCGACGAGATCGACGAGGTCGCCGAGCTGGTCTTCCACGACGTCAACAACGGCGTCTACAAGTGCGGGTTCGCCGGCTCGCAGGCCAGCTACGACCGGGCCTACGCCAAGCTGTTCGCCCGGCTCGACTGGCTGAGCGACCGGCTGGCCGACCAGCGCTACCTGGTGGGGGACACCATCACCGAGGCCGACGTCCGGCTGTTCACCACGCTGGCCCGGTTCGACCCCGTCTACCACGGCCACTTCAAGACCAACCGGCAGAAGCTGTCGGAGATGCCGGTGCTGTGGGCCTACGCCCGCGACCTGTTCCAGACCCCCGGGTTCGGCGACACCATCGACTTCACCCAGATCAAGCAGCACTACTACCTGGTGCAGACCGACATCAACCCGACCGGCGTGGTCCCGCAGGGGCCGGACCTGGCCAACTGGCTGAGCCCACACTTCCGCGAGCAGCTCGGCGGACGCCCGTTCGGTGACGGCACCCCGCCCGGTCCGCCGCGGCAGGGCGAGGCGGTCCCGGCCGACCACACCGCGTCGCTGGGCTGAGCGTCTGAGGGCTCGGCCGCCGTCGGGGTCCCTGGTGGCCCGTGGTGGGATGGCGGTCATGGACTTCCGCTACCTGGGCAACTCCGGCCTCAAGATCTCCGAGGTCACCTACGGCAACTGGCTGACGCACGGCAGCCAGATCGAGAACGAGCAGGCCACCGCCTGCGTCCGCGCCTCGCTGGACGCCGGGATCAGCACCTTCGACACCGCCGACGTCTACGCCAACACCAAGGCCGAGACCGTGCTGGGCGAGGCCCTCAAGGGCGAGCGCCGCGAGAGCCTGGAGATCTTCACCAAGGTCTTCGGCCCGATCGGACCCAAGGGGCACAACGACCTCGGGCTGTCGCGCAAGCACATCCGCGAGGCCATCGACGGGTCGCTGCGCCGGCTGCAGACCGACTACGTCGACCTCTACCAGGCGCACCGCTACGACTACGAGACCCCGCTCGAAGAGACGATGCAGGCGTTCGCCGACATCGTCCGGGCCGGGAAGGTGCTCTACGTCGGGGTCAGCGAGTGGACCGCCGACCAGCTCCGCGAGGGCCACCGGCTGGCCACCGAGCTCGGCTTCCAGCTGATCAGCAACCAGCCGCAGTACTCGATGCTGTGGCGGGTGATCGAGGGCGAGGTGGTCCCGACCAGCAAGGAGCTCGGCATCGGCCAGGTGGTCTGGTCGCCGATCGCCCAGGGCGTCCTCACCGGCAAGTACGTGCCGGGCCAGGAGCTGCCGGCCGGTTCGCGGGCGACCGACGACAAGGGCGGCGCCAACATGATCAAGCGGTTCATGAACGACGACGTGCTCGGTCGGGTGCAGCAGCTCAAGCCGATCGCCTCCGACCTCAACCTCTCGATGGCCCAGCTGGCCGTGGCCTGGACGCTGCAGAACGACAACGTCGCCACCGCGATCATCGGCGCCTCGCGACCGGAGCAGGTGCACGACAACGCCGCCGCGGCCGGGGTCACCATCCCGGCCGACGCGATGGCCAGGATCGACGAGGTGCTCGGGGACGTGGTCGAGTCCGACCCGGCCAGGACGCTGGACAGCTCGCCGAAGACCCGCGAGGCCTGACTGCTGGCGGGAGGCAGGAAACCTGCCTCCCGCCGGTCTGGCTGTGGGAAAGCACCACGCGCCGGGGCCTGGCGTCTTACAGCGCTGCAGACCTAGTCTCCAACCATGCTCAGGTCGGCCCTCGGAGCCGCCGCCCTGTCCCTGGTGTTGCTCGGCGCCGGGACCGGCCCGGTGGCTGCGCACCCCCTCGACCGCCCCTCGCCGGGCACCGGCTCCACCGGTCCCACCGTCACCACGTCCGCTGCCACCGTCCGCACCCCCGGAGCGCGGGCGCTGGCCACGGCCTGGCAGCGCCGTGCCGCCGCGTCACCGGCGGCGGGTCCGGCCCTCTGGGCGCTGACCACCGACACCGCCGAGATCGTCCGCTGGACGGTGGGCGCCGACGGTGGTCTGGTCCGGACGGTGCTGGCCGACCTCGACCACGCCGTCCGGTTCGAGGTCGGTCCCGACGGCGCCGTCTGGGTCCTGGACCTCGGCGCCGGCCGGCTGCTGCGGATCGGTCCCGACGGCACCCGCACCGTGGTCCGGTCGATGACGCCCTACCGCAGCGGCTTCGCCCTCGACGCGCAGGGCGACGTCGTCCTCTACGACGTCGAGCAGGGCGCGGTGCAGCGGGTCGTCCGGATCGACGCGGTCACCGGACGGCGGACCCTGCTGGGCACGCTGACCCGGATCCAGGCCATCACGGTCGACGGTGCCGGGCACGCGCTGGTCGCCTTCGACGACCCGGTGACCGACCAGCTCGACTCGGCCCTGGCCCGCTACCCGGTGGCCGGTGGGCTGCCGACCGTGCGGCACCTGACCGACAGCGACGTCCTGCGGATGCGCGCCACCCCCTGGGGCGACGTGCTGTTCACCGTCGACCCGCGCAGTCGAGCCGGGGTGGACAGCCTGCTCCGCTGGGACCACCTGGCCGGCGGCGTCGTCGTGCCGACCACGAAGCCCTCGACCTACGGCTGGAACCTCGATCCCGGCGGCCGGTTGTTCCTGATGCAGCAGCGGTCCTGGTGCGCCGCGCCGAACCTGCCGGGGGAGTGCCGGCCACCCCGGGACACCTCCGTCGACACCGTGCTGGTCTCGCCGCCCGGCGGTGGCTCCTACCGCCGCCCGGTGGCGGTCAGCGGGATCCCGTCCCCGCCGGGCAACCTGAATGTCGACGCGCGGGGCACGATGGCCTTCGCCGCCGACGCCTCCGACGGGGGCGGGCTCAAGGTGCTGTTGCCGTGGGGCGGGCCGGCGGTGACCGTCGCGGCGGGGACGTACTACGACACGGCGATCCGCAGCGGATGACCGAGCAGCCCCGCTCTCGTGCACGGGAGCTGTGCGGGCTCCGGATCCTTCGACTGACGACGGCCGGTCCGGCCAGCCGTGCCCAGCCGGGCAGCCGTGCCCAGCCGGCCAGCCCGGGTCAGCCGCCGGTGCCGGAGCCCTGCCCGCTGCTGCCGACCTGGCTGTCGCCCGGTGCGGCGGCGGATGATCCCGAGCTCGGCTGCGACGAGGACGCCGACGAGGGTGCGGTCGAAGGCTCCGACGAGGTGCTCGGCTGACTGCTCGGTGCCTCGCTCGGCGCGGTGCTCGGCTCCGTCGACGTGCCGCTGCTCGGTTCCGCGGTGCTGCCGGTGCTCGGTTCGCTGCTCGGCTGCTCCGAGGCGCTCGGGGTGGACGCCGGGCTGCTCGCACCGGTCGACGGCTCCGGACGGGTGGTCGGTTCGCGCGACCCCGACCCGGGTTGGGTCAGCTGGCCGATGGTGGTGCCCCGGTCGCCGTCGAGGGCCCGGCCGGTGAGCGTCTCGAAGGCGAAGATGCCGACGAAGGCCACCACGAACACCGCGACGGCCCCGATCAGGGCGTTGCGGACCACCCGACGCCGGGTTCGGGCCGCCGGCGCAGGCCCGACCGCGTCGGACGGCGTGGGGACGTCGTCACGGCGGGAGAGCGCGGGTGCCGGCCCGGCGGATCCCAGGACGTCCTCCGAGAGGGTGGTGCGGGCGGCCGGCACGGTCGCCGCCGAGACCCGGGGGCGACGGGAGAAGACCTGCTGGACGCCCTCGCGGGTGCGACGGACCGAGGCGGTGTACAGCGAGCCGGCCACGGCACTGACCACGCTGGCCAGAGCCGCTCCGCCTATCGTCCCGGCGACGCCGAGCTTGGAGCCGAGGGCGGCGGCCGTCGCCGCGGCCAGGCTGCCGCCGATGATCTGGCTCAGCGACAGCCCCAGCGGCAACGTGCGGGCGCGTTCGGACGGCGGGTCGGCGTTCGGTCGGTCAACGGTCGGTCGGTCGGTGGTCTCGGTGACCCGCACCGGGGTCTGCAGGGCGTCGCCGGTCAAGTGCGGGACGGTTCCGGTGGGGTAGCGCCCGGGCCGCTCGTCGGCGGTCACGGCGGGCTGGGTGGCGGTGTCGTCGGATCTGGTCGGGCTCGGCATGCTCTCTCGGCTGGTCTCGTTCACGCGTTCACGTCGGTCATCACGGTGCTGAGGTCCACGTCGACCACGGGGCGCCGGTGCGGTCACCGTTCCCCGGAGGACCCAACGCAGAAGGGTGGGGAATCGTTGCCGCGGACCCGTCGCTCGCACCGGCCGCACAGCCATGACCCAGAGGGTCGTCAGCGGCGTCCGGGCGGGGGTCGGCGTCCCGAGCGGACGAGACTAGGCGACGGCAGAGGTCGGCTCCGAGCCGACGCGCTCACCGCTCGGCCGCTGCTCAGGATCGCCTCGGGCACGTGCCACCAGACGCACGACGCCCCGGACCAGGAGGTCCGGGGCGTCGTGGTCGAGCGAGATGCGCAGCTCAGCGGTCGGCGGTCTCCAGGTCGTCGCGGTCGCTGCCGATCGCGGCCTGACCGTTGGAGTGCCCGTTGCTGTGGCCGTTCGAGTGGCCGTTGCTGTGACCGTTGGAGTGGCCGTTGGAGTGCCCGTCCTCGAGCTCTCCGTGGCCGTGGCCGTTGGCACCGTCGTGGTCGAAGTGCGCGGCGGCCTCCTCGATCTCGGCCCGGGTCGGCTTGCGGAGGTTGTCACCGAAGTAGAACCGGGTGGCCAACGCCCGCCGCTTCTGCTTCCCGAGGTCCCGCTTGCTGACCCCGTTGTGGTCCGTGCCGTCGCCACCCACGGTGATCGGCACGTACTCCTTGTGCTGGGTGAGGGTGTACGCCTCCTCCGCGGTGATCGGGGTGTGCTTCTCCTCGTACCCGCCCGACGGGTGCCGGATGATGATGCCGCTCTCGGCACCGTGAAGCAGCCGCTCCTCGGAGGCCCGCTGCAGCCCGATGCAGATCCGCTTGGTGATCAGGAAGGCCAGCACCGGTCCGACGAACACGGCGACCCGCAGGAAGTAGGTCACGTTGTTCAGCGAGACGTGGAAGTGGGTGGCGATGATGTCGTTGCCACCGCCCATCCAGAAGAAGCCGTAGCAGGTCATCGCGGCCACACCGAAGGCGGTGCGGGTCGGGTTGTTGCGCGGCCGGTCGAGGATGTGGTGCTCGGACTTGTCACCGGTCACCCACCGCTCGACGAACGGGTAGACGCCCATGATGACGAACAGCGCCGTCAGCAGACCGACACCCGGCAGGAAGATGTTCCAGGACCAGGTGGTGCCACCGATGTGCCACTCCCAGTTCGGCATGATCCGGATGGCGCCCTCGACGAAGCCCATGTACCAGTCGGGCTGGGCGCCCGCGGTCACCTGGTTCGGCGTGTAGGGGCCGTAGGTCCACACCGGGTTGAGCTGCATCAGCGCGCCCATCAGGGTGATGACGCCGAAGACGATGAAGAAGAAGCCACCGGCCTTGGCCATGTAGACCGGGAACAGCGGGTAGCCGACGACGTTCGACTCCTTGCGGCCCGGACCCGGGTACTGGGTGTGCTTGTGGTAGACGACCAGCGCCAGGTGCGCCGCGATCAGGCCGAGGATCACCGCCGGGATCAGCAGGATGTGGGCCATGTAGAGCCGCGGGATGATCAAGTCGCCCGGGTACTCGCCACCGAAGATGAAGAACTCGATGTAGGTGCCCACCAGCGGGATCGAGCGGATCAGACCGTCGACGAACCGGAGGCCGGTGCCCGACAGCAGGTCGTCCGGCAGCGAGTAGCCGGCGAAGCCCTCGATCAGGCCGATGCCCATCAGGCCCACGCCCAGCAGCCAGTTGAGCTCGCGCGGCTTGCGGAACGCTCCGGTGAAGAACACCCGGAGGCTGTGGCAGATCATCGCGGCCACGAACAGCATCGCCGCCCAGTGGTGCATCTGCCGGAGCAGCAGACCGCCGCGGATGTCGAAGCTGATGTGCACGGTGGACGAGTAGGCCTGCGACATCGTCACGCCGCGGAGCAGCTGGTACGTGCCGTCGTAGGTCGTCTCGTCCATCGACGGCTGGTACCAGAGGGTCAGGAACACCCCGGTGAGCAGCAGCACGATGAAGGAGTAGAGAGCGATCTCCCCGAGCAGGAACGACCAGTGGTCGGGGAAGATCTTCCTCAGGTTGTGCTTGCCGAGCGAGGCCAGGCCGAGTCGTTCGTCGGCCCACCCGGCCGGGCCCGAGGCGGCCTTGAAGACGGGGCCGAACTGCTTCGGCGGCGTCTTGCCGTCGGCGAGGTCGGCCTCACGGGCAACGGTCGCAGCTGGTTTTGCCATCAGTTCTCACCCTGCTTGTAGTCATGACGCGAGTCACGCTCGAAGTAGCTGGGCCCCACCGGAACCGTGAAGCCCTCGCGGGCGACCAGGTATCCCTCGGAGTCCACCGTGATCGGCAGCTGGGGGAGCGACCGTGCGGCCGGACCGAACACCACCACACCCGAGTCGCCCAGGTCGAAGGTCGACTGGTGGCACGGGCAGAGGAGGTGGTGCGTCTGCTGCTCCCACAGCGAGATCGGGCACCCGACGTGGGTGCAGATCTTGGAGTAGGCGAGGATCCCGTTGACCTGCCAGTCGCGGCGGCTCGCGGGGATCTTGATGTCGTTCGGGTCCATCCGGACGACGATGATCGGGCTCTTGGCCATCGCCTGCTGGCGCTCGACGCCCTCGAGGTCCTGCAGGTTGGCCGGCTCGCCGTTGACGAGCTGCCCGATCTGGATGTCCTCGGGCTTGAGCGGCATGAAGGTGACGTCGTTGACCAGTCGGACGCCGGCCTTCCAGATGGTCGTCTCGATGGTCCGGGCGCGCACCTTCTTGGTGGCGATCGGGCCGAGGTCGGCCAGGAAGATCACGAACGGCACGGCGACCACGCCGATCGCGCCGAGCAGCGCGTAGCCCATGGTCTTGCGCCGGGTGATCTGTGACTCCTCGACGCCCTGCTCGAGCTCGGCGAGGATCTCCTCGCGGTCGGCCTGGCTGGAGACGGCCGGGTGGCGCTCGTCGACCATCTCCTGGTCAGCCATCAGCTGCCGCGCCCACTGCACCGCGCCGATGCCGATCAGCAGGATCGCCATACCGAGGGTGGTGCCGAGGCCGAAGTGCAGCGCGCTGGTGTGCAGGAAGCCGAAGTCGATGGTCATCGTCTTCGGCACCGCGAAGTAGATGACGACGAAGGCGATCGCGAAGACCGGCACCAGGCCGAACATCGTCGTCACCTGGCGCTCGGCGCGCTTGGCCGCCTTCTCGTCGACGTCGGTCAGCCGGGGGAGGTGCTCCTCCATGCCGGGGTCGGCGACCGGGAAGCGGGGGTCGTCGGTGGTCACCAGACCGCCGACCGACCGGCTCTGGGTCAGCTCACCGCGGGGGTCGCGGCCCTCGGGCAGGTTGTTGCCGTCGGGGCCGTCGTCGGTTCCGCTCACTTCGCCTTCGCTCCCTTCGCCGCGATCCAGACCGCGAACGCCACCAGCACGCCGAGACCGACGATCCAGGTCCACAGCCCCTCGCTCACCGGGCCGATGCCGCCCAGTGCGAGACCGCCGTTGTTGGGTCGCTCGTGGAGCGTCTGCAGGTAGGCGATGATCTCCTGCTTGTCCTTCGGTGTGACCACCTGGTCGGAGAAGACCGGCATCTGCTGCGGGCCGGTCAGCATGGCCTCGTAGATGTGCTTGTCGCTGACGCCGACCAGGCTGGGGGCGTACTTGCCGTTCGGCAGCGCGCCGCCGGCGCCCTCGGCGTTGTGACAGGCCGAGCAGTTGGTGCGGAAGAGCTCACCACCACGGGCGACCTCCTCGTCGGTCAGCCCGCTCGGCTGGTACTGCGAGGCACTGGGGATCTCCGGGCCCGGGCCGAGCGTCTGGACATAGGCGGCCAGCGCGGCGATCTCGTCGTCGTTGTAGCTCACCTTGGTCTGCGGGGCCTGCTGCTGGGGGTAGGCCAGCGGCATCCGCCCGGTGGAGACCTGGAAGTCGACCGCCGCGGCGCCGACGCCGACCAGCGTCGGGCCCTGGCTGCTGCCCTGACCGTTCAGGCCGTGGCAGGACGAGCAGCCAACCGCGAAGAGCTTGCGGCCGGCCTCGACCTGCTGGCTCTTGGTGGTGTCGGCCGAGGAGACGTCGGACGGCGCCAGGATGGCGTACAGCCCGCCCATGACGAAGAGGGCGAACACCAGCAGCAGCGGCTTGGCCACCGGGTGTCGTCTTCTCGAGGACAGGAATCGCACGGGTGGGCCTCTCGGTCGGGTCTGAACGGTTCGGCGGATGGAGTTGTGGGCCCCTTCGCAGAACTTTTCAGTCGCGCTCCGGGACCCGGATGCAGGGTCAGCGCAGGATGTAGATCACGCCGAAGAGGGCGATCCAGACCACGTCGACGAAGTGCCAGTAATAGGACACTACAACGGCACTGACCGCCTGCTCGTGCGTCCAGGTCTTCGCCAGGAAGGTCCGTCCGAGGAGCAGCAGGAAGGCGAACAGACCGCCGGTGACGTGCAGGCCGTGGAAGCCGGTGGCCAGGAAGAACACCGAGCCGTAGGGGTTGGCCGAGATGGTCAGACCCTCGCTGATCAGGCCCGCGTACTCGAAGACCTGACCGCCGATGAAGAACGACCCCATCAGGAAGGTCAGCACGTACCACTCGCGCAGGCCCCACTTGGTGAACTGGACCAGCGATCCGGCCCGGCTGACCTGTCCGCGCTCGGCGGCGAAGACGCCCATCTGGCAGGTGAACGAGCTCAGCACCAGCACCGTGGTGTTGGTGATGGCGAACGGGATGTCGAGCATCCCGCTCTGGCTCTTCCACAGCGTCTCCAGCCCGCGCGAGGTGAAGTCGGCGTTGGTGACGTTGCGGATGGTGAAGTAGGCCGCGAACAGCGCCGCGAAGAACATCAGCTCCGAGGCCAGCCAGACGATCGTGCCCACGGCCACCTTGTCCGGCTTGCCGGGCTGGCCGACCAGACGGGACTGGGGGATCGGGTGCAGCGCCGAGTGGGGCTTGATCACCGGTGCTTCGGTTCCGTGCGCGTGTAGAGCCACGGGGTCATTATTGCCTCATCAGCCGCCGGTCCAACCAGATCGGGGGCCCGCCGGGGCCGAGTTGTGACCGGGCCACCGCGGACGCGGCGTGCCGCGGGCGTGCGGGGTGCGCGGGATACGATTCCGGCCGAGCGGGAACCCGCTCGCGCCAGGTGGTCCGCGGCTGTGACGATCGTCTCATCCGCGCTCAGGATCGGGACGCCGCCGGCGTGACCGGGCGGACCGACCAGCCGACGAGGACCGGGGTTGCGATGAGCGAGCAGACGGGTCAGACCGGGCAGGCCGAGCACGCGGAGGAGTCGGGCGGCGCGCCCGCGCAGCCGGCGGGGCCGACCGAGACCCTCAAGGTGCTGCTCTACTCCGACGACCGCACCGTGCGGAC
Source organism: Microlunatus kandeliicorticis (assembly GCF_014137855.1). GTDB lineage: Bacteria > Actinomycetota > Actinomycetes > Propionibacteriales > Propionibacteriaceae > Microlunatus > Microlunatus kandeliicorticis. The sequence continues at coordinate 174,438 of NZ_JACGWT010000003.1, read as the reverse complement.
CGAGGTCCGGCTGGCCCTCGGACGGCGGGTCGCCCGCGACCTGCCCGAGATCGAGGTGCTCGAGGTCGCGACGCAGCCCGCGGTCGTCCGCACCCTCGACCAGCCGGGGATCGACCTGGTGATCCTCGACGGCGAGGCGGCGCCCGGCGGGATGGGGATCTGCCGTCAGCTCAAGGACGAGATCTGGGAGTGCCCGCCGGTGCTGGTGCTGACCGGGCGACCCGACGACGCCTGGCTGGCCACCTGGTCGCGGGCCGACGCCGCCGTGCCGCACCCGATCGACCCGATCCGGCTGCCGGCCGCCGTGGCCGCGCTGCTGCGGTCCGGCCGGACCGCCGCCGTCAGCGGTGGCTGAGCCCGCGACGGCCGCGCCCAGCTGGCGGTCGGTGCTCCGCTCGCTGATCGCCGGCGAGGACCAGCCGCGCGACTCGACGGCGTGGGCGATGGGCCGGATCCTGGCCGGGGAGGCGACCTCGGCCCAGATCGCCGCCTTCGTGGTCGCGCTGCGGTGCAAGGGCGAGACCGTCGACGAGCTCACCGGGATGGCGGACGGGATGCTCGAGTTCGCCACCCCGATCAGCGTCCCCGGACGGTCGGTGGACGTCGTCGGCTCGGGCGCGGACAAGGCGAACACGGTCAACATCTCGACGATGGCCGCGGTGGTCGCCGCGGCGGCCGGCGCCCGGGTGGTCAAGCACGGCAACCGGGCCGCCACCTCGGCCTGCGGGGCCGCCGACCTGCTCGAGGAGCTCGGGGTGGTGCTCACCCTGACCCCGGCCCAGCAGGTGCGGGTGATCGACCAGGTGGGGATCGGCTTCCTGTTCGCCTCGCACTACCACCCGGCGCTCCGGCACGCCGGGGCGACGCGGAGCGAGCTCGGGGTGCCCACCACCTTCAACTTCCTGGGCCCGCTGGCCAACCCGGCCCGGCCCGCCGCGCAGGCGGTGGGGGTGGCCGACCCGCGGATGGCCGAGCTGATGGCCGGCGTGTTCGCCGGCCGCGGCAACCGCGGGCTGGTCTTCCACGGCGGGGACGGTCTCGACGAGCTCACCACCACGACGACCTCGACGGTCTGGGTGTTCGCCGACGGCGAGGTCACCACCACCACGCTCGATCCCGCCGACCTCGGCCTGCCCCGCAGTCGGGTGACCGACCTGGTCGGCGCGGACGCCGCGCACAACGCCGAGGTGGCCCGGCGGGTGTTCGGCGGCGAGCCGGGACCGGTCCGCGACATCGTGCTGCTCAACACCGCTGCCACTCTGGCCGCCTGGGACGGCCCGCGCGCCGACGACCTGACCGGCCAGCTCGGCGGAGCGCTCGAACGCGCGGCGGCGGCGCTGGACGACGGGTCGGCGGCCGCCCTGCTCGACCGCTGGGTGGCGGCCACCCGCGCCGTCTGACCGACCGCCGCCACCTGCCCTTCGACGGGCTCAGGGCACCACTGGCCCTTCGACAGGCTCAGCGCCCCAGCGCTTCCGAGGGCTCGGGCCACCGGGTTCGGGTCGGGCGCCCGACCGCGACGCCCGGGGAGGGCGTTCGGGCCGGTGGCAGACTGAGGCGATGATCTCCCGCGAGCTCGCCCGCCGGCTGACGGGGCTGCTGGACTGGCACCCGGTCAACTCCGACCAGTTCTTCATCCCGCGGCCGGAGATCGAGGAGTCGGTCTTCACGGTCAGCGACATGGTCGTCGAGATCCGCGAGCGCGCCGGCCGCACCAGCTTCCACTTCAACGGGACCACCGAGTGGGCGCTCGACTCGCTCGAGAGCGACGACGCGGTCTGGCTGCCCCGGGAGGAGCAGCTCCGCGAGCGGCTCGGCGACGCCTTCCTGTCGCTCGACCGCGAGGGCGAGGGCTTCGTGGTCACCGTCCGCGGCCCGCAGGGAGCGCACCACACCGCCCCGGTCGGCGACGGGTCCGACGCCTACGCGCTGGCGCTGCTGCACGCGCTCGGGGCCGACGACTCCGCGCCTGCCGGCGAGTCGGCCGACCTGCAGCGCGCCTGAGCTCCGCCTGGCGGGAGCTCGCCCGGCCCGAGCTCGGCCCCGGCAGGCAGGCCGGTCCTGCTCAACCACCGACCAGGGCGGACACCGGGAGCGCGAGGAACGCCCCGGCGACGATCGACGGGCCGTAGGCGAACGGGCCCCGGTGTCCGCGCGCCAGCAGCACCGCGCCGTGCAGCCCACCGACGACCGCGCCGAGCAGCAGGCAGAGATAGAGGGCGAGCCAGCCCGTCGCCGCGGCCGGTCCGCTCACCAGGGCGGCCAGCCAGACGTCGCCGACGCCGATCCGGCGCCGGCTGAGCAGGTGGATCAGCAGGTACCAGCCGAAGCCGATCCCGGCCCCGGCGCACAGCCGCCACCAGGCGTCCGCGCCGCTCCCGAGCGCGAGCCCGAGCAGACCGCCGGCCGCCACCGCGATCCCGGTGCTCCAGGTCAGCCGCCACGGCACCCAGGTGCTGGCGGCATCGATCCCCGCGAGCAGCACCCCGCCGGTGGCGAGCACCGTCCAGGCGGGCCACTGCGGGGGATCGGCCGTGAGGGTGACCAGGACCGCGGCCACCCCACCCGCGACCGCCCACCAGGTCCGCCGGCGGCGGGTTCCCAGACCGCGGTAGGGCGGCTTGGCCGGATCGTGACCCGGACTCCCCGGCTCGACCTCGGGCAGCCGCCGGAGCACCGCCGGGGCGCCGAGGAGCAGCAGCAGGACGACCAGCGCCACCACGGTCACGGCGGCGAGCAGGACTCCGGGCGCGGCGCCGGTCGGCGACATGGCCCGGATGCTAACCAGCACCGGGTCCGCCGCACCGCTCGGCGAACGGCTGCGCCAGCACCGCGGTCACCTCAGGCCACCGCCGCCGTGCGGGTGGCGCGGTCGTGCTCGACGCCCGCGGCGGTCCCGGCCGCTGGGGCACCGACCCCGAGGGGTCGCGACTCCACCATCCGGGCGGCGGCCACCAGGTGCGCCTCCACCCAGCGGGAGACCATCCCCCGGCGACCGTCGCGGAGGGCGCCGACCAGACCGCGCGACAGCCGCAACCGGTCGGCGACGTCGTCGGTGGTCCAGCCGTGGTCGAGGAGCCGGGCGAGCGCCGCGACCCCGCGTTCGGGGTCGACCGCGAGCTCCCGGGTCTCCCGGACCGTCCGCGGGGTGAGGGCGTAGAGGCGCCGGGCCAGCAGCGGGTCGATCCGGGTCAGCGGACGACCCTCGCGACCGCGCAGCAGCCGCGTCACCGACCGCGGCGAGGCGCCGGCCAGCTCGGCCAGCACCCGGATCGGCAGCCCGGTGGCGGCCAGCAGGTGCAGCAGGTGGGCGCGGAACGGGGCCGCGAGCACCCAGCCGCCGAACGCCTCGGGTTCGGCGACCACCCGGACGGCAGCGGCGGACGGACGGTGGACGGTGCCGGACTCGGCCACGGCGGTGCTCCTCGGTGAACGGACCCTGCGGGTCGTGAAGTGCTCTCACCGAGGAAAGGCCGGTTCGCGAGCCGTTTTGTGAGCCGTCGAGCAGAAATTCTTCCGAAGCCGCTCACGCAGCACGAGCCGGTCACCGGCGGGCGTGGCCGATCCAGGGTCTCGGAACGCAGCCGGTGGCCGACCGTTACCGCAGCGTTACCTGGCCGTCCTAGCGTGACCAGGCATGGCGGGGGCCGAGCAGACGGCGGGTCCGCGGACGATCGGGGCGGAAGAGGAGTTCCACCTGGTCGACGCGGGGACCCGCAGGCTGGTCCCACGCGCCCCGGAGCTGCTCGCCCAGCTGCCCGACGACGCCTACGTCGCGGAGCTCCAGCGGTGCGTCGTCGAGGTCAACACCCGGGTGGTCACCCGGCTCGAGGACCTGAGCGACGAGCTGCGCGAGCGACGGCGGGTGCTGGTCGCCGCGGCGGCCGACCTGGGCCTGGGGGTGGTCGCCTCCGGCGCGGTCCCGTTGTCGGTGCCGGCCGAGCTCCAGGTCACCGGGACCCCGCGCTACCGGCGGATGCTCGCCGACTACCAGCTGCTGGCGCGCGAGCAGCTGATCTGCGGCGCCCAGGTGCACGTGGGCATCCCCGAGCGCGAGGACGCCGTGCTGGCCGGCAACCGCGTCTCGCCCTTCCTGCCGACCCTGCTGGCACTGAGCGCCAGCTCGCCGTTCTGGTCCGACGGGTCCGACACCGGCTACGCCAGCGCCCGGACGCTGATCTGGACCCGGTGGCCGACCACCGGGCTGGCCTCGGCCGCCGGCTCGGCGGAGGAGTACGACCGGATGGTCGAGGACCTGATCGCCTCCGGCGTCATCACCGACCCCGGGATGCTCTACTTCGACGTCCGGCCGTCGGCCAAGATCCCCACTCTCGAGCTGCGGGTCTGCGACAGCTGCCCCTCGGTCGACACCATCGTGCTGATCGCCGGACTGTTCCGCGCCCTGGTCGACCGCGAGCTCGAGCACGCCCGCGCCGGCGTGCCGGCGGTGTCCTACCCGGCGGTGCTCGGACGGGCGGCGGTGTGGCGGGCCGCCCGTTCCGGTCTCGAGGGCGACCTGGTCGACATCGCGAGCCGGAGCGCCAAGCCGGCTGCGGTCGTCCTCCGCGAGCTGATCGAGGCCCTCGGGCCCCAGCTCGAACGCAACGGCGACCTCGCGCTGGTCGACGCGCTGGCCACCGAGATCCTCGCCGTCGGCACCTCCGCCGCCCGGCAGCGGCGGGCGCTGCGGCGACGCGGCCGGCTGACCGACGTCGTCGATCAGTTGCTCGCCGAGACCGCGGGGAGCGCCCCCGCGATCGTCAGCGACGACGACCCCACCCTGCTGCACGGCTACCGGGCCGACCTGGTCGCCGGACCCGGCGGGCGGCTCGAGACCTCGGTCTCCTGGGACGAGGCGGTCGACGACGACGGCGTGCCCCGGCCGGCCTACACCGGCGTGCTCGCGACCCTGGCCGGCCTGGGGGCCGGCGTGCTCCGCGAGCGCGAGGTGCAGATCGAGCACGAGCAGCGGATGGACGGTGTCACCTTCCGGGTCGCCGGTCAGACCCGGGCCCAGCTGTTCCCGGTCGACCTGGTCCCGCGGATCGTCTCCGCCGACGACTGGGGCCTGCTCAGCGCCGGGCTGTCGCAGCGCGCGCGGGTGCTGGACGCCTTCCTCGAGGACATCTACGGCGACCAACAGGTCGTGCACGACGGGGTCCTCCCGGCCGAGCTGCTCGACCGCGCGCCCGGGTACCGGTCGACCGGACGCTGGCTCCGGGGCACGGTCCGCGCCCACGTCTGCGGGCTCGACCTGGTCTGCGACGGACCGGGCCGCTGGTACGTCCTCGAGGACAACCTGCGGATCCCCTCCGGACTCGCCTACGCGCTGGTCAACCGGCGGCTGCTCACCGACCTGGTCGGGGAGATCGCGCCGCGTCCGGAGGTGACCGGGGTCCGCCGGGTGCCGGCCATGCTCCGCGACACGCTGGTGGCGGCCGCCCCGCCGGCGGCCGGCGACGATCCGCAGGTCGCGGTGCTCAGCAGCGGGTGGCAGGACTCCGCGTGGTTCGAGCACAACTACCTGGCCGACACCATGGACGTTCCGCTGGTGCTGCCGCACGAGCTCGGGCTGGTCGACGGCGTGCTGCACCGGTTCCGCGGTCGCCGGCGGACCCGGATCGACGTGCTCTACGTCCGGATGGACGAGGACATGCTGCTGAGCTCGACCGGTCATGATCACCAGCCGCTCCGGCCGCAGCTCCGTGAGGCGATCTGCGGCGGCACCCTTCGGTTGGCCAACGCGCTGGGCAACGGCGTGGCCGACGACAAGGCGGTCTACGCCTACGTCCCGGCGATGACCGAGTACTACCTGGGTGAACGCCCGGTGCTCGACTCGGTGCCCACCTGGGTCTGCGCCGAGCGCGACCAGCGTGATCACGTGCTCGACCACCTGGACGAGCTGGTGGTGAAGCCGATCGACGGGCTGGGCGGCAGCGGGGTGCTGATCGGGCCGGAGGCCGACGACCGCGCGCTCGAGGCGCGCCGCCGCGAGCTGCTCACCCAACCCGAGCGGTTCGTCGCCCAGACCATGATCGCGTTGTCGACGCACCCGTCCTTCGACGGCGCCGGCTTCCACCCGCGGCACGTCGACCTCCGGGCCTTCGTACACCTGCGCCCGGGGCCCGGCGGTCCGGAACCGGTGGTGGTGCCGGCCGCCCTCACCCGGGTGGCCGCACCGGGGACCAAGATCGTCAACTCGTCGGCCGGCGGCGGCAGCAAGGACACCTGGATCATGCGCGACCACTGACCCGAACGGGCGGACCGGTCGGCCGAGGAGAGGACGGACACCATGTGCGGGATCTGCGGGGAGGTGCGGCTCGACGGCGCGCCGGCCGACGTCGGCGCGGTGCAGACGATGACCGACTGCATGACGCCGCGCGGGCCGGACTCCGGCGGGATCCACGCCCAGGGGGCGATCGCGCTGGGTCACCGCCGGTTGTCGATCATCGACCTGTCCGCCCGCGGCTGCCAGCCCATGATCGACAGCGAGCTCGGGCTGGCCCTGGTGTTCAACGGCTGCATCTACAACTACCGCGAGCTCCGCGAGGAGCTGATCGCGGCCGGTTACCGGTTCTTCTCCACCGCCGACAGCGAGGTGGTGATCAAGGGCTACCACCGCTGGGGCACCGACTGCGTGCGCCACTTCAAGGGCATGTTCGCCTTCGCGGTGGTCGAGACCGACACCGGACGGGTGGTGCTCGGCCGGGACCGGTTGGGGATCAAGCCGCTCTACGTCTCGCAGCAGGGACAGCGGATCCGGTTCGCCTCGTCGCTGCGAGCGATCGTCGCCGCCGGCGACGTCGACACCGGGCTCGACCGGGAGGCGCTGCACCACTACCTGAGCTTCCACTCGGTGGTGCCGGCCCCGCTCACCCTGTTCCGCGGGGTCCGCAAGCTGCCGCCGGCCACCGTCCGGGTGATCGAACCGGACGGCCGCAGCCGCGACCAGACCTACTGGGAACCCGACTTCACCCGCGACCCCGCGCGGGCCGACTGGTCGGCGCGCGACTGGCAGGACGCGATCATGGAAGCGCTGCGGGCCGCGGTGGTGCGGCGGATGGTCGCCGACGTCCCGGTCGGGGTGCTGCTCAGCGGCGGCATCGACTCCTCGATCGTGGTCGCGCTGCTCGCCGAACAGGGGCAGACCGACCTGGCCACCTTCAGCATCGGCTTCGACTCGGCGGGCGGCGAGTCGGGCGACGAGTACGCCTACTCCGACCTGGTCGCCCGGACCTTCGCCACCGACCACCACCGGATCCACATCGACAGCTCGCGGCTGCTCCCGGCGGTGCCGCGGACGATCGCGGCGATGAGCGAACCGATGGTCAGTCACGACTGCGTGGCCTTCTACCTGCTCAGCGAGGAGGTGACGAAGTCGATCAAGGTCGTCCAGTCCGGCCAGGGTGCCGACGAGGTGCTGGCCGGCTACGACTGGTACCCGCCGCTGGCCGAGGTCGGCCGCGACGCGGTGTCGCCGGCGTACCGGTCGGTGTTCGTCGACCGGACCCACGACGAGCTGGTCGGGCTGCTCAACCCCGACCACGCGCTCGACCGGGACGTCAGCGCGGCGTTCGTCGCCTCGCACCAGGGGCGTCCCGGGGCGGACACCGCCGTCGATGCGGCGCTCCGGCTCGACACCACGGTGATGCTGGTCGACGACCCGGTGAAGCGGGTCGACACCATGACCATGGCCTGGGGGCTGGAGGCCCGGGTGCCCTTCCTCGACCACGAGTTCGTCGAGCTCGCCGCGCGCTGCCCACCGGAGCTCAAGCTCGCCGGTGGCGGCAAGGGCGTCCTCAAGGAGGGCTGCCGGTCGCTGCTCCCGGCCGAGGTCATCGACCGGACCAAGGGCTACTTCCCGGTGCCGGGGATCCGGCACCTCGAGGGCGGCGTGCTCGACCTGGTCCGCGACACGCTGGCCGCCCCGTCGGCGCGGGACCGGGCGATCTACGCCCCGGCCGCGCTGGAGCAGCTGCTCGCCGACCCGAACGGCCCGCGGACCACGCTCGGGTCCAACGTCCTCTGGCAGGTCGCCGTGCTCGAGATGTGGCTGCAGAGCTTCGAGAGCTGACCCGCAGCGGAGACTGGGCGATCGTGTCCGCACCCGAGCCGAGCAGCCCCGCCGCGTGAACGCCGAGCTGCGACCCAGCTACGGCGCCTCGATCAGCCCCGACGGCGCCGCGTTCGCGCACATCGTCGACGACGGTGGCTATCCGCGGGCCGTGCAGCGGTTCCTGCGCGCCCGCGGGTCGCGGGTGGCGGCGGGGGAGTCGCGACCGGTGGTGCTGCCGGTCGACGGTCCGATCACCCGGATCATCCACTCGCCCGACGGAGGCTGGCTGGCCTGTCAGACCGCCCCGGACGGGGGCGTGCGCACCCAGGTGTGGGTGGTCACCACCGATCCCGACGACCGTTCCGCGCGGCGGATCGACCAGGCCGACGGCACCGCCGAGCTGATCGGCTGGGACGGCCCGCTGGTCGCGGTCCACGCGCTCGACGCCGACGGCACCGAGGCGGAAGCGCAGCTGGTGGACCCGCGCAACGGCCTGGTCACCGTGGTGCACCGCCAGCGCGGCGCCCGGCTGGTCGACGCCTGGGCCGGCTCCACGCTGATCCGCACCGGCCCGCGCGGGGACCGGTCGCTGGCGCTGGTGCGGGGCGGGATCGCCGCCCCGCTGCTGCCGCCGGACCCGGGCTCGGTCACCGACCCGGGGGTGATCCTCGACGACCAGCGCCCGCTCCGGCTGCTGCACGTGGCCGGCGAGACCCGCACCCGGCTCTACCGGCCGGCGAAGGAGTACGGCTTCGACAGCACCCGGGGGTTCGTCCGGGTGCTCGTGCGCAGCGACCACGAAGGCGCGCGGCCGCGGCCACCCGGCCAGGACTTCGCCCGGCTGCTCCAGGTGACGGTGACCGAGCACGGGGTCACCCACCGGGTGCTGGCCGAGCGCGCCGACGCCGACCTCGACGAGTTCGCGGTCAGCGACGACCTCAGCACGGTGGTGCTGCTGTGGAACCTGGCCGGCGCCTCCGAGCTCCAGGTGCTCGAGCTCTCCGACGGCACCCTGCGCCCACCGTTGCCGCTGCCCGGGTCCGGACCGGACGGGTCGCACCCGGTGGTCGGCTCCGAGCTGAGCATCACCGCCGACGGCACGCTGCTGGCGCTGACCGTCCAGGCGCCGGGCCGCCCGCGGTCGGTCCAGGTGGTCGACCCGCGGTCCGGGCGGTGGGAGCCGATCGAGCCGGCCATCCGGCAGCCGGACGCCGTCCAGCCGCGGCTGGTGCGGTTCGCCGCCCGGGACGGCCTCGAGCTGACCGGTTGGTTCTACCCGGCCGACGCCGATGGTCCCGCCGGGCCGACGCTGTTGTACCTGCACGGCGGACCGGAGGACCAGGCCCGACCGGACTACAGCGAGCTATTCCCGGCGGTGCTGGCGGCGGGGATCTCGGTGCTGGCCCCGAACGTCCGCGGCTCGGGCGGCTTCGGTCGCGCGTTCAGCCACGCCGACGACGTCGAGCGGCGGTTCGCCGGGATCGACGACGTCGCCGACTGCGTCCGGTTCCTGGTCGCGGAGCTCGGGGCCGACCCAGGGCGGATCGGCTGCGCCGGCTGGTCCTACGGCGGCTACCTCACCCAGGCGTCGCTGACCTTCCACCCCGCGCTGTTCGCGGCCGGGATCAGCATCTGCGGGATGAGCGACCTGCGCACCTTCTACGCCCACACCGATCCGTGGATCGCGTTGGCGGCGCAGCCGAAGTACGGCCACCCGGTCCGGGACCGGGAGCTGCTCGGACGGCTCTCGCCGATGACCCGGCTGGACGCGATTCGGGCCCCGCTGCTGGTGGTCCACGGCGGGCAGGACACCAACGTGCCGACCAGCGAGTCGCACCAGGTCGCCGCCGCACTGGCCGAACGCGGCGCGGTCCACGAGCTGCTGGTCTTCGACGACGAGGGGCACGCGATCACCAAGCAGGAGAACCGGGAACGGCTGACCGCGGCGGTCCGCGGGTGGCTCACCCGGTGGCTGGTCGACCCGGTCACCGGTGCTGCGGGCTGAGTCCACGACGGGAGGTGACTGTCGGTGGCCGGCGCTAGCGTCCGGTCATGGACGACCCACCACCGAACACCGCCTGGTCCCCGCCGCCCGAACCGGTCGCCTCGCGGCCCAGGGTGCCGCACGACTACGGCGTCCCGGACACCGACGAGGGCCTGCTGCCCTGGTCCTGGGCGGAGCAGCGGCTGCAGGCCACCGGCACGTTCTGGTTCCACACCACCCGTCCCGACGGCCGTCCGCACGCGATGCCCGCCTGGGGCGTCTGGCTCGACCGTCGGCTCTGGTTCGACGGCAGTCCGGAGACCCGGCGGATGCGCAATCTCGCCGCCAACCCCGCGATCAGCGTGCACCTCGAGGACGGCGACCGGGCCCTGATCGTCGAGGGGGTCGCGGCCGAGGCCGGGCCGCCGGGGGCCGAGCTCGGTGGGCGGCTGGCGGCTGCGTTCACCCGGTTGTTCGGGACGCGCGGCTACAGCCCCGAGCCGACCGGCTGGGACGAGGGCGGGCTGTACGCGGTGACCCCGCGGACGGCGTTCGGGTGGGAGTCGTTCCCGGCCAGCTGCACCCGGTGGCGGTTCGCCGGCTGAGCGGACCCGGGACCAGGGCAGCGGGTGTCGGTGGGGATCCGTAGGGTGCCGGACATGGCGCACGGTTACTTCCGGTTCCCGGACCTGCACGACGACCTGCTCGCCGTCTGTGCCGCCGACGACGTCTGGCTCGCCCCGGTCGGGGGCGGTCGGGCCTGGCGGTTCAGCAGCGACGCGACCCCGGTGCGGCAGCCCCGGTTCAGCCCCGACGGGACCTGGATCGCCTGGGCCTCGACCCGCGACGGGGCCTTCGACGTCTACGTCGCGCCCGTCGAGGGCGGCGACGCCCGCCGGCTCACGTACTGGGGGCACCCGACCACCGGTGTCCTCGGCTGGACCGAGGACGGCCGGGTGCTGGTGGCCACCGCGGGTGGCGCGGCCAACCTGCGGCAGACGTTCACCTACGCCGTCGGTCTCGACGGCCGGAGCGAACGGCTCCGCCACGGCCCAGCCTCCGGGGTGGCGACCGGACCGGGAGGGGTCGTGGTCGCCACGCCGCACAGTCGTCCGCCGGGGGACTGGAAGCGCTACCGCGGCGGCACCGCGGCCAAGCTCTGGTGGGACCGGACCGGCGAGGGCCGGGACTGGACCCGGGTGCTGCGCGACGTCACCGCCGGGCTGGCCAACCCGTCGTGGGTCGGCGACCGGCTGGTGTTCGCCTCCGACCACCTGGCCGAGCTGCCCGGACCGGCCGACCAGCCGGCCAACCTGTTCTCGGTGGCCGCGGCCGACCTGGCCACCGCCACCGCGGCCGAGCTGCGGCAGCACACCCGGCACGACGCCGACCAGGGCTACGTCCGCGACCCGGTCACCGACGGCACCCGGGTCGTCTATCACGCCTACGGGACCGTCTATCTGCTCCCGGGTCTCGACGCGGAGCCCGAGCCGGTCGAGATCCGGCTGCCGGCGGTGGCCGGCCGGGCCACCCGTCGGCTCGACCCGACCAAGAACCTGGTCGCGGTCCGACCCGACCACGACGCCGCCGGCTCGCTGGTCGAGTGGCGTGGCAAGGCCTTCTACCTGACCCACCGCGAGGGTCCGGCCCGGGCGCTGGTGGCCGACTCCGGCGTCCGCGCCCGCGAGCTGCACCCGCTCGGCCGCGACCGTGCCGTCACCGTCACCGACGGGGCCGACGGGGCCGACGGGGCCGACGGGGCCGACGGCGAGGACGCGCTGGTCGTGGTCGCCACCGACGGCACCACCGCGCCGCGGACGCTCGCCGCGGGCCGGTTCGGCCGGGTGCTGAGCCTGGCCTCGTCCCCGGACGGGACCCGGGCGGCCGTGGTCAGCCACGACGGCCGGGTCAGCGTCGTCGACCTCGGCGAGGGGAGCGGAGCCGACCCGGTGCGCACCCTGACCCGGAGCGCCGACGGCGAGCCCGACGGGCTGGCGTTCAGCCCCGACGGGCGCTATCTGGTGTGGAGCCAGCCGGTCGGCTGGTCGCACCGGCAGCTGCTGCTGGCCGACCTGCGCGCCGGGTCCGATCCGGTGCCGCTCACCGAGGGCCGCTTCACCGACTCCGCGCCGGCGTTCACCGCCGACGGTCGGCACCTGGTGTTCCTGTCCACCCGCACCTTCGACCCGGTCTACGACGCGCACGTCTTCCAGATGTCGTTCGCCTCGGGCACCCGGCCCTACCTGATTCCGCTGAGCGCCACCGAGGCGGCGCCGTTCGGGCCGTCGGTCGATGGCTGGGCGCTGGCCGAGGGGAAGGACGAGGTCAAGGACGGAGCCGGCGGGGGACAGGGCGACGGAGCCGGACCGGACGCGACGAGCGCTGCCGACGGCGCTGCGAGAGGCGCGGCGAAGGACGGCGAGCCGCCGGCGTCCCCGGACGTCGACCTCGACGGCTTCGAGGAGCGGCTGGTCCCGTTCCCGGTGCCGGCCGGTGGTTACCGGGCGGTCGCGAGCACCGCGACCGGCGTGGCCTGGATCCACGAGCACGCCGAGCAGGGCGTCCTGGGTGCGGGTCGCTCCGGACTGGCCGACGAGCCGCCGGGCGACGCGCTCGAGCACTTCGACCTCGGCGCGCGCAAGCTCACCGTGGTCGCCGACCGGGTCGACGACTACGCGGTCAGCGGCGACGGCCGCCGGGTGGTCGTCCGCGACAAGGCGACGGTGACCGTCGGACCCACCGACCGGAAGGTCGAGGGCGACGATCCCGCCAAGGTCACGGTGGACCTCGACCGGCTGCGGTTCGAGCTCGACCCGGTGGCCGAGTGGCGGCAGATGATCGCCGAGAACGTCCGCCTGATGCGCGACCACTACTGGCGCGAGGACCTCGACGGGATCGACGTCGACGCGCTCGCCCGTCGCTACCTCGGTCTGGTCGAGCGCGCCTGCTGCCACGACGACGTGGTCGCCCTGCTGTGGGAGTTCGGTGGCGAGTTCAACACCTCGCACGCCTACGCCAGCGCTCCGGAGCCGCCCGGTGACCAGAGCCGGCGGCTCGGCTTCCTCGGGGCCGACCTCGAACCGTCCGAGGACGGCTGGGTGATCACCTCGATCCTCCCGGGCGAGTCCTCGGAGCCCAAGGCGCGCTCGCCGCTCCGTGCCCCCGGTGTGGGCGCCCGGACGGGGATGCGGATCACCGCGGTCGACGGGCGTCCGGTCGACCCGGTCACCGGGCCGGCGGGTGGGCTGATCGGTGCCGCCGACCGCCCGGTCGAGCTGCGGCTGGCCGATCCCGACGGTGGGGGCGAGCGGCGGGTCGCGGTCGTCCCGCTGGCCGACGAGGAGGACCTGCGCTACCAGGCCTGGGTAGCCGGGCGGCGCCAGTACGTCGCCGAGCGTGGTCAGGGCCGGCTCGGCTACGTCCACGTGCCCGACATGATGGCGCCCGGCTGGGCGCAGCTGCACCGCGACCTCGAGCGCGCCACCCGCGCCGAGGGCCTGGTGGTCGACGTCCGTTACAACCGCGGCGGGCACATCAGCCAGCTGGTGGTCGAGCGGCTGGCCCGGCGGGTGCAGGCCTGGGGCCGCTCGCGGCACTTCGAGACCGCCGAGGAGTACCCGTCGCTCGCGCCGCGGGGTCCGGTGGTGTTCGTGGCCAACGAGTGGTCGGGCTCGGACGGCGACATCGTCAACGCGGTCGTCCAGGCGATGGGGATCGGTCCGGTGATCGGCACCCGCACCTGGGGCGGCGTGGTGGGGATCGACGGTCGCTTCGACCTGATCGACGGCACCGGCGTCACCCAGCCGCGCTACCCGTTCTGGATCAGCGGCTACGAGTGGGGCGTCGAGAACCACGGGGTCGACCCCGACATCGAGGTCGAGATGACCCCGGCCGACTACCTCGACGGGATCGACCCGCAGCTCGACCGGGCGGTCGCCGAGGCTTTCGACCGGCTCGCCCGGACCCCGGCCGCCACCCCGCCGGACCTGCCGGCCCCGCGGGTCCGCCGCTGAGGCGGCGGCTAGCTTGCCGAGCACTTCGACAGGCTCAGCGCACGTTCACGGGGGAGCGCCCAGCGCACCTTCACGGGGGAGCGCGAGCGCGCCGATCTCCACCGCGCGCTGGGCCCGTCGAAGCGCGCGAGCGCGCCGAGCTCCACCGCGCGCTGAGCCCGTCGAAGCGCGTGCCCGTGGTTCGGCTCAGGCGGACTCGCGGACGTGCAGCTGGTAGGAGACCGAGCGGCGGGCGCCGGGGCCGGACCGTGGGACGGTGCCCCCGTCCATGCCGACGGCGAGCTCGACGGCCAGTCGGGCCACCACGGCCAGGTCGATGGCGATCGTGGTCAGCCGGGGGTTGGCCAGCTCCCCGAGGCTCAGGCCGTCGACGCCGATCACCCGCACCTGGTCGGGCACGCCGATGCCGTGACCGCGCAGCGCGCTGAGCACCCCGAGCGCCATCACGTCGTTGAAGGCCAGCACGGCGTCGAGATCCGGGCGCTCGCCGAGCGCCCGCTCCAGCCCGGAGACACCGGTGGTCACGGTGGCGTCGCCCGCCGGGATCCACAGCGCGTCGACCCCACGGGCCGCCCAGCCGTCCACGAACAGCCGGCCCCGTCGGCTCGGCAGGTCGGGGCCGGCCGAGTCGATCATCACCGGTCGGCGCACCCCGAACCCGGCGAGGTGCTCGATGGCCTGCTCGACCCCCAGCCGCGGGCTGAACACCACCCCACCGTGGTCGGTCTGGTGCGGTTCGACGTCCACCTGCACCAGCGGCACGCCCAGCCGCTCGTCGGTGTCCTCGCCGCGGCCCGGGTGCTCGGCGCCGACGTAGCCGACCAGCGCGTCGACCTGCCCGGCCAGCTCGCGCACCTGCCGCCGGTGGTCGGTGGCGTGCTTCTCCTCGGCCAGCACCACGCTCCAGCCGCGTTCGGCGGCCGCGCCGATCACCGCCGAGGCCAGCTCGGGGTAGTAGGGGTTGGTCAAGTCGGTGACCAGCAGCCCGAGCGTCCGCTGCGACGGCTTGACCAGCCCGCGCCCGAACCGCGACGGCCGGTACTGCAGCTCCTGCGCCGCAGCCAGCACCCGGGCCTTGGTGCGCGGGCTGATCCCGGGCATGTCGTTCATCGCCCGGGTGACCGTCTGCCGGGAGACCCCGGCCGCGGCCGCGACGTCGACGATGGTGGCCCGGCCGTCGGCCGGCCGCCACGCGTCGACGCCGCTCACCGCGACGCGGTCACCGGGCACGGATCACCCTTCCTCAGTCCTCGACGAGATCGAGCCAGTCGAGCTCGGCCGGGGTCAGGGTGACCCCCAGACCGGCCATCGACGAGCGGGTCTCGGCGATCGTCCGCGGACCGAACAGCGGGAAGGTCGGGAACGGCTGCTGGAGCACGAACGCCAACGCGATCGCGGTCGCCTCCACCCCGCGCTCGGCGGCGAGCTTCTCGGCCCGGGCCAGCCGCTCGAAGTTGTCGTCGCTGTAGTAGCAGCGCACCAGCTCGGCGTCGGACCGGTCGTCCGGACGCGCCCGTCCGGTGAAGAACCCGCGGGCCTGGCTCGACCACGGGAACAGCGGCACCTGGCGCTCGCGCAGCCACTGCTTCGAGGCGCGGTCGGTGACGTGCCGGCACCCGGCCCAGGGCACGTCGAGCGCCTCGGCCAGGCCGAAGTGGTTGCTCAGCACCGCGAAGCCCTGCTTGCCGTTCTGCGCGGCGTAGGCGTTGGCCTCGTCGAACCGCTCGAGGCTCCAGTTCGACCCGCCGAAGACCCTGATCCGGCCGGCCCGGGCGTGCTCGTCGAGCACGTCGACGAACTCACCGACCGGCACCTCCGGGTTGTCGCGGTGCATCAGGTAGATGTCGGCGTAGTCGGTGCCCTGCCGCTCGAGGCTCTCGAGCAGCTGACGGGTGATCGACTCCGGGTCGCAGTGCGGGGTGTGCGCGCCCTTGGTGATCACCACGACGTCCTCGCGGACCCCCCGGTTCGCGATCCAGCGGCCGAGCCGGCCCTCGAGCAGCCCGCCGCCGTAGATGTACCCGGTGTCGAAGGTGTTCCCGCCGCGGGTGAAGAAGTGGTCGAAGATCGCCGAGGCGTGCGCCAGGTCGGGCTGGTTGTCGACCCCCATCACCAGCCGGGAGATCTTCTTGCCGACGCCGTCGATCTCGCCGTAGGGCATCGGCGCGTCCGCGTCGACCGACAGCGACCCGCCGCCGAGGGTGGAGAGCAGCACCGGAGGGATGTCGGCGTCCTCGGTCTCGAAGGGATAGCGCAGCCCGATCGCCTCCCGCCAGCGGTCCAGCACCTGCGCGTTGCCGAGCGAGTCCGCAGTGCTCATCGCGGCCGCGTCGCCGCTGCCGCCCCGGCCCAGCTGCTCGGCGGCGTCCTGCAGACCGGCGGCCTCGAGCGCGTACGGCTTGGCCCCGTCGAAGGAGAACGTCTCGTCCGGCCGGCCGGCCACCTGCAGCACGAGCTGCGGGTCGGCCGACAGCGTCCACGGATCGGTGAGCCGGATCAGCCCGGCCGAGCCGTAGACGGTCACGGTGTTGGCGTCCTGCAGCTGCACCCCGGTGCGCACCGAGGCGGTCAGCCCGCCCGGGAAGGCGAGCTCGGCGATCGCCCAGTGGTCGACGCCCCCGCTCACCGTGCCGGACGCGGTCAGGTCGGTCGGCTCGGCGAACGCCCGGCCGGCGACCGCTCCGGCGACCGCGCGGGCGATCGAGACCGGGTAGCCACCGACGTCGAGGATGCCGCCACCGGCGGTGGCCGGGTCGAAGAGCCGCCCGGTGCGGTGCTCGCCGGTGTCGAAGGCGAACGACGCGTCGACGTGGGTCACGTCGCCGATCGCCCCGCCGGCCACCAGCTCGCGGAGCTTCGCCGTCTGCGGGTGGAACCGGTACATGTAGGCCTCGACCAGCACCCGCCCGCTCTGCCGGGCGGCGTCGACCATGGCCATCGCGGTGCCATGGTTGGGGGCGAGCGGTTTCTCGCACAGCACGTGCTTGCCGGCGGCGAGCGCGCGCAGGGTGAGCTCGGCGTGCGCGGTGTGGACGGCGGCGACGTAGACGGCGTCGACCGCGGGGTCGGCGAGCACGGTGTCGTAGTCACCGGTGCTGATCTCGCCCTCGCGGTGCTCGGCGGGCAGGTCGGCCACCCAGGCGGCGGCACGGTCGGCGTCGCGGCTGCCCACCGCGACCAGCCGACCGCCGCTGCCGGGGAGCTGGCTCGCGAAGCGCCGGGCGATGCTGCCGGCGCCGAGGATCGCCCAACCGAAGGGCTTCGAGGTGTGCTGCGGGGTGGTGTCGGTCACCAGGACTCCAATGCGGATCTCGGGATGGTTCGCGGGCGGGCCGCGCGCTGTCGCGGCTCCGCGGGATGCCGACGACGACCGGTGAGAACGCCGTGAGCGTTCACGATTCTGTCCCACCGACCCGGCTCAGTAAAGGGTGGGCAGGCACAGGTTCTCACAGCGGCGGAACCTTGACAGCGCTGTGGGGGCTGGTCAGGATGAACGGATCGTGTGAACGTTCACGAAATCGAGGGGAGCACTGTGACGAGGGCGTCGAGCTGGAACCGGTCGATGGGGTGGCGGGGATGAGGTGGCGGGAGAGACCGACGGCTCGGTCGGCGGCCACGCTGTCCCGACGCAGCCTGCTGGGAGGGTCGGCGGCACTCGGCCTCGCCGGCCTGGCGGGTGGACTGGCCGGCTGCGGCGGACAGGTGTCGATCTCCTCGGACCCGGACCTGCTGGTGCTCTGGTACTGGACGCGGTCGATCAACCCCAACCTGCTCGACCAGGCGGCCAGGCAGATCCCGGACTCGACCAAGCGGCTCCGCGCCGACGTCGTCGGCGGCAACTACGACTCGAAGCTGCGCACCAGCCTGGCCGGCGGCGCCTACATCCCCGACATCGCCGGGGTGAACTCGAACTGCTCGCTCTACTTCCCCAACGAGGAGCGGTTCGTCGACCTCAACCCGCTCGGCGGGTCGGAGCTGAAGAGCCAGTTCTACGACTGGAAGTGGCAGCTGGGCACGACGCCCAAGGGCCGGATGTGCTTCTGGCCGATGGACACCGGCCCGACCGGGCTCTACTACCGCAACGACCTGTTCGCCAAGGCCGGGCTGCCGTCCGACCCGGATGCGCTCGGCGAGGCGATCAAGACCTGGGACGGCTATCTCGACGTCGGCACCCAGCTGCGCAAGAAGCTCGACATCGCCCTCGACATCAACGCCGGCGCCGTCTTCGGCTGCTATCTCAACAGCAGCGAGGAGCGGTACTTCGACCGGCAGGACCGGCCGATCTTCAGCCAGTCCGGCAGCGCGGTCCGCAAGGCCTGGGACCTCGCGGTGCAGGCGGCCAAGCTCGGGGTCACCGGCAACCTGCAGACCTCGAACGACCAGAACGCCGGGTGGAGCTCGGGCCGGGTGGCCGGGCACCTCGAGGCGGTCTGGTGGGGGCCGATCCTGGCCGACACCGCCCCGGACACCAAGGGCAAGTGGCGGTTGGCCAACCAGCCGGTCAAGCCGGGTAACAGCGGCGGGTCGTTCCTGATGGTGCCCACCACCAGCAAGGATCCGCAGGCCGCGTTCGACTTCATCAAGTGGCTGACGAACGCCGAGAACCAGGCCAAGACGTTCAACACCATTCAGCTGTTCCCCTCGACCCCGGCCAGCTTCACCGGCGACACCCTCAAGAGCGACAACAGCTTCTACGGCGGCCAGGAGTACCAGACCTTCTTCCGCAAGGCCGCCGAGCAGGTGCCGATCACCTACGTCAGTCCCTACGAGAACCTCTGCGCCCCGTTCGGCTCCGAGCTGACCAACGTGGAGACCGCCGGCAAGGACCCGAACCAGGCCTGGGACGACGCGGTCGCCGCGGTCGACCAGGTGCTGCACAAGAGAGGACTCGTCTGATGGCGATCAGCGAGAGCGCCCGGCCCGGCACCGCGACCAGGCCCGCGAGCTTCGCCGAGGCCCCCGACGGCGAACGCCGGCGCCGCCCGCTGCGCAGCTACTGGCCGCAGTACGTCGCGGTCGCCCCGTTCTACATCCTGTTCCTGGTCTTCGGGCTGTTCCCGGTGGTCTTCTCGGTGGTGCTGTCCTTCACCCAGTGGGACGGGATCAGCAAGCTCAAGTTCGTCGGGCTGGCGCAGTACGCCTTCCTGGTGCAGGACCCGCGGTTCTGGACCTCGGTCGCCAACACCTTGATCATCTGGGTGATCTCGACGCTGCCGATGCTGTTCCTGGCGCTGCTGATGGCCTTCATCCTGCACCAGAACATCCGCGGCAAGGGCTTCTACCGGGTGGCCTTCTTCATCCCCAACGTGACCAGCCTGGTCGCGGTCGCGGTGGTGTTCAGCTCGGTCTTCTCCGACAGCTTCGGCTTGATCAACAACGCGCTGACCGCGCTCGGCGCGGCCAACATCCCGTGGCTGTCCAGCGACTGGGGCATCAAGGTCACCATCGCGGTGATGGTGATCTGGCGCTACACCGGGTACAACGCGATCATCTACCTGGCCGGTCTGCAGTCGGTGCCGACCGACCTGTACGAGGCCGCCCGGGTGGACGGCGCGTCCAGCACCCAGATCTTCTTCCGGATCACCATCCCGCTGCTGCGGCCGGTGATCCTGTTCACCCTGATCACCTCGACCATCGGCGGGCTGAGCCTCTTCACCGAGCCGCAGGTGCTGTTCGGCACCGGGGCCAGCGCCTCGAGCGCCGGCGGGCCGGGCGACGCCGGCCTGACCATCGTGCTCTACCAGTACGTCCAGGCGTTCTTCAACTTCGATTTCGGGTACGCCTCGGCGATCGCCTGGGCGCTGTTCGTGCTGAGCGCGGTGGTGGCCTTCATCAACTTCCGGCTGCTGCGTGACCGCGACGACGCGATGGGGGACCGCAAGGTGCCGATGTTCCAGCGCCGCCGGGCGGCCGCCCGGGCCAGGTCCCGCGCCGCGGAGAGCGACGCCGTCAGCGCGAGTCGTCAGACCCGAGAGGAGGTGCGGTCGTGACCGCAACGCTGCTGCCCCCGACCGGTGCGGACACCGCACCGGCGCGCCCCGAGCGTGCCGTCGGCGTCCGCCGCCGGACCCCGGTGGGCACGGTGGTCACCCACCTGTGCCTGATCATCGGGGTGATCCTGTCGCTGTTCCCGTTCTACTGGCTGATCGTCATGTCGACCTCGACCACCGGCGAGATCTTCGGCTATCCGCCCAAGCTGGTGCCGGGGACGCACCTGCTGGAGAACCTGCGCAACATGCTGGCCAACGTCGACCTGCTGTCGGCGCTGGGCAACACCCTGATCGTCTCGCTCAGCCTGGCGGTGCTGGTGATGCTGTTCGACAGCCTGGCCGCCTTCGCCTTCGCCAAGTACAGCTTCCCGGGCAGCCGGGTGCTGTTCAGCATCCTGCTGGTCACCTTCCTGCTGCCCGGCAGCCTCTCGCTGGTGCCCAGCTTCGTGCTGATGAGCAAGCTCGGCTGGGTGGGCGGACTGCAGGCGTTGATCATCCCCGGGGCGGCCAACGCCTTCGGCATCTTCCTGCTCCGGCAGTTCGCCGCCGGCGCGATCCCCAACGAGCTGATCGAGTCCGCGCGGATCGACGGAGCCGGCTTCTTCCGCACCTGGTGGACGGTGGCCATCCCGATGCTCCGTGGCGGTCTGGCCTTCCTGGGCATCTTCACCTTCATCACCGCCTGGAACGACTACGTCTGGCCGCTGATCGTGCTGGTGAACCCGCAGAAGCAGACCCTGCAGGTCGCGCTGTCGACGCTGAACTCGGTCTACGGCACCGACTACGGCCAGGTGATGGCGGGCGCGCTGGTCAGCGTGATCCCGCTGATCGGGATCTTCCTGATCGGGTCGCGGCACTTCATCGCCAACATCGCGGCGGGCGCGCTCAAGGGCTGAACGCCCTTCGACAGGCTCAGGGCACCGTGGTCACCACGGTGCCCTGAGCTGTCTCCCGAGCCTGCCGACAGGTCGCGGCGGTGCCCTGACCCGTTCCCTGAGCCTGTCGAAGGGCGGGCGTGGGCGGGGTCAGTCGTCCGTAACGGCGATCCGCAGGTGCCGGGCGAGCTGCGGCGCGAGGTAGCCGAGCTGGGTGGAGCTCACCACCAGCCCGGCGGCCCCGTCGAGCGAGGTGACGGCGCCGAGGTCCGCGCCCCGCACGTCGGCGTCACGCAGCCGGGCGCGGGCGAGCTCCAGGGTGCCCACCCGACAGCCGGGGAGCGCGAGCCGTTCGACCTGGGCGCCGCCGAGATCGAGCTCGTCGATGGTGCAGTCCCGGACCACCAGGTCGCGGATCCGCGCGCCGCGCAGGTTGAGGAAGCCGAGCTTGCTGTCGCGGATCTCGACCGAGTGCCACTCGGACTCGTAGAGCT
Source organism: Microlunatus kandeliicorticis (assembly GCF_014137855.1). Classification (GTDB taxonomy): domain Bacteria; phylum Actinomycetota; class Actinomycetes; order Propionibacteriales; family Propionibacteriaceae; genus Microlunatus; species Microlunatus kandeliicorticis. Next base: position 153,026 of record NZ_JACGWT010000003.1, on the reverse strand, counting down.
CGGCCGAGCCGATCCGCGACGAGGCGATCTCCACCCGGCGCCAGCCCGATCGCGGGGCAGCCAGTCCGGCCACCTCGACCCGGGCCCAGCGGCAGTCGGCGAAGTGCGCGCCGCGCAGGTCGGCGTCGTCGAACCGGCAGCCGTCGAAGGAGCACCCGGCGAACGTGGTGCTGCGCAGATCCCGACCGCCGAAGTCCTCACCGGTCCAGCGCTCGCGTTCGCGCGTCTCGCCGTCGAGGACGTCCATCGCCGAGCTGTCGGCGAGCTCGCCCAACCCGACCGGCTCGATCCGCGGGGCCGCCGGCCCGGTCGGGGCCGAGCCCTTCCTCGCCGGGGTCAGCTCCGGTCCTGCTCCGCGCCGTCCTTGGTCTCGGCGGCCGGGTCGACGACCTCGTCCGGTCCGGCCTCGGGCTGCGTCGACTCCTCGGTCGGCTCGTCCGCGGCGTGCGCCGGCTTCGGGGTGACCGCGTCGGCGTCGGGCGCGACCTCGAAGACCGCCGCGTGCGAGGCGACGACGGCGGCCGACGGGTCGTCGTCGACGGCCCCCGGGGCGGTCGGCGCGCTGGCCGCGGTCCCCGGGCCGGAGCCGTTCTCGTTCGGTCGGGCCGGCTCGGTGATGGTGGTCGAGGTGTACGGGGTCGGGCGGGCGGCCTGCCAGTCCGAGTCACCGCCACCGAGGAACTTGCGCAGCAGCACGAACGCCACCCCGCCGATGCCGGCGATCACCAGCAGGCGCTTGAGCCAGGAGCGCTTGCGCGGCGCGTCCTCGGGCAGCACCAGCTCGCCGCGGAGCGCGGCGGCCGCGGCCCGGCTCCGCTTCTGCGCCTCGAGCCCGGCGGCGCTGTTCACCGCGCCGTCGGCCACCTCGCTGAGCCGGTCGGCCAGCTTGGGCAGCAGGTCGCCCTGCACCCGGTCGCGGGCGTGCTCGAGCGCCGGGGTGACCCGGTCGAGCGCGTCGTCGAGCCGCGGGCTGAGCTTCTCTACGGCGTCGTGGGCCACGTGCGCGCCGCGCTTGCGGGCCTCCTTGGCCACCGGGGCGACCTTCTCCGCGGCGACGGCGGCGTAGGGGGCGACGCGCTCGCTCACCGTCTCGTAGGCGGTCTGGGCCACCGGGGTGACCCGCTCGGCCACCGTCTCGTAGGCCGCGTGGGCGTAGGGCTCGACCTTCTCGCGGGCGGCGTGGGCGTACGGCTCGACCTTCTCGGCGGCGGCCTGCGCGATCGGGGCGACCTTGTCGGCGGCGGCCTGGGCCAGCGGGCCGACCTTCTCGGCCGCGGACTCGACGGCGTCGGCGGCGGAGTGGATCAGCGGTGCCACCTTGTCCGCGGTCGACGTGGCCAGCTCGTCGACGGCGGCCTCGATGCGACGGGCCTGCTTCTTCCTGCTCACGCTGTTCCTCCGGTCTCGAACGGGACCGCCCGGCGGGGGCGTGGGGCAACCGTACCGTGGGCGTTCGGCCGCAGTTGAGCCCCCGTGACAGGATGGTCGGACTCCCGCGCCGGTCCGCCGGGCGGGTCCACCGTCGTCCCACCGGAAGGACTGAATCCCAGGTGTCCGAAGCCACCGCAGGCGCCACGACCGCCCAGCAGGTCACCCTGCACACCAACCACGGCGACATCGTGATCAACCTGTTCCCGAACCAGGCTCCGAAGACCGTCGCGAACTTCGTCGGGCTGGCCACCGGGTCCAAGCCGTACCGCGACCCGGAGACCGGGGAGCAGAAGACCAGCCGCTTCTACGACGGGCAGATCTTCCACCGCGTGATCGACGGCTTCATGATCCAGGGCGGCGACCCGCTGGGCACCGGCTTCGGCGGCCCCGGGTTCACCTTCGCCGACGAGTTCCACCCCGAGCTGGCCTTCAGCAAGCCCTACCTGCTGGCGATGGCCAACGCCGGTCCCGGCACCAACGGCTCGCAGTTCTTCATCACCGTCGGTCCGACCCCGCACCTCAACCGCCGGCACACGATCTTCGGCGAGGTGGCCGACCAGGCCAGCCGCGACGTCGTCGACGCGATCGCCAAGACGCCGACCGGCCGGAACGACAAGCCGGTCTCGGACGTGGTCATCGAGTCGGTGGAGGTCACCGGCTGACACCACCCACGACCCTCCCGCCGGAGCGATCCGACGGGAGGGCGGCTTGGGTGTGACGGGCCGGCCGGGCACCCGGCGCCGGCCGCGAGAAGAGGGGACATGAGCGAGCCGCCGCAGGGCCGACCCGAGTTCAGTGCGCCGAGTTATGCCGCCTGCTACCGCCACCAGGACCGCTCGACGCTGATCACCTGCCAGCGCTGCGGCCGGCCGATCTGCGGCGAGTGCATGAACCCGGCGGCGGTCGGTTTCCAGTGCCCGGACTGCGTCCGCAGCGGCGGCGCGACGCCGTTCCCGGGTGCGGGCGGCGGCTCCGGACGGAGCTTCTTCGGCCGGTCACGCGCCGGCAGCGGCTGGGGTGCCCCACGGGCCCGGCAGCCGAAGACGGTGTTCGGCGCCAACCTCAGCAACCGGCAGTCGCCGATGACCAAGGCGATCATGGTCGCGCTGGCCGTGGTCTGGGTGAGCGGCCTGCTCACCCGGGGCCTCACCACCGGGCTGCTCGGGCTCGATCCGGTCGGGCTGGCCAGCGGCCAGTTCTGGCGGCTGGCCACCTCGGCCTTCGTCAGCTTCGGCCTGCTCGCCCTGCTGATGAACCTGCTGGTGCTCTGGCTCGCCGGGCAGGTGCTCGAGCAGCAGCTGGGAGCCTGGCGGTTCCTCGCCCTCTACGTGCTGTCCGCCGCGGGCGGCGGCACGCTGTTCTTCCTGATGGCCGGGTTCGGCGGGTCGATCGCCGGCAGCTCGGCGGCGGTGGTCGGGCTGCTGGCCGCCAACGGCGTGATCAAGCTCCGACGCCGTGAGGACGTCCGCGGCGACGTCGCGTTGCTGATCCTGCTGCTGGCCTACGCCTTCGCGGTCTCGGGAGTCGAGTACTTCGCGAGCCAGCTCGGCGGCATGGTCGTCGGCGCCCTGACCGGCGTCACGCTGGCGTACGCGCCGCGGCGACACCGCACCGCGCTCCAGGTGGCCGGACTGGTGCTGATCGCGGTGATCTGCGTCGGCGTGGTGGCCGCCCGCTCCTTCGTGCTCTGAGCCGGTCGCCGGCGGCACGTCCGGGCCGTCGGGTGACCGGGGCTCTGGGAGCCGATCAGACCAACCGGAATCGATCAGACCTGGGGAACGCGTGGCACCGGGATCGGTGCGGCGGCCGGGGTGCTCCAGAGCAGCCAGGCCACCACCACGGTCACCACCAGCACGGCGCCGCTCACCACGGCCAGGATGAGCAGCGCCCGCGGCGACAGCCAGGCGTCCGGGCTGGCGGCCACGTCGAGCGGGTCCTCCAGGTCGGCGACCGCCCCGGGCCACACCACGTCGGGACCGGCCGACCCGGACCCGTCGGCCCGGTCCGGTTCGCGGGCGTCGGTCAGCGCCGTGGTCGACGGTGCCGTCGGGCGCGTGCCGGGATAGACCGGTTGCCGCGGGTCGTCGGGCGCGTCGGTACCGAACGGTGCGCCGGTCGGGGGCGCCCAGTCGCGGAGCGGTCGCTGGTCCGGGTCGGTCATCGTGGTGGCGAGCGTGCTGCAGAGGTCGGCGGTCAGTCGGCGCCGAGCGCGAACGCCGCCTCGAGGTCGTGGCTGGAGTAGGCGCGGAAGGCGATGTGGGTCTCGGTGCTGAGGACGCCGGGCACCTTGTTGAGCTGGTCGGCGACCACCTCGGCGACCTGCTCGTGGCTGGTCACCCGGACCAGCGCGATCAGGTCGATCGCACCGGTCACGGAGTAGACCTCGGTCACGCCGCGCAGGTCGGCGATCGCCTCGGCCACCTCCGGGATCCGCGCGACCTCGGCCTTGATGAAGACGATCGCGGTCACCATGACCGGAGCCTAACCCGCGGCCGGGGCGCCGACCGGTTCAGGGACGACCGGATCCGGCGGCGCGCCGAGCGTCTGGCGGACCAGCTCGTCGTGGGTCACCACGCCGTGCAGCGGCCACCACCAGTCGCCGGTGACGCTGATCAGCCGGCTGCCCGGGCGTTCGAGCCAGTCGGCGATCCGGGTGGTCTCCTCGATCGTCGCGGCCGGGGCCGGCCCGACCGGACGCGGCACGGTCTCGGCGGTCAGCTGCAGGTCCCGGGCGACCCGCTGCGGCACCTCGCCGGGGCGCGCCAGACCGGCGGCGGCCAGCCGTCCCCAGCGGATCACGTGGATCTCCCAGTGCGGCGCCTCCCAGCGGGCGGCGACGATCTCGGCGCACCGGGCCAGGCTGCTGACCCGGTGGTAGCGCGCGGCGGTGCGGGTCAGGGCCTCCAGCCGGCTCCGGAGCGCGGCGGCCTCCTCGAACCGCTGCTGGTCGGACAGCCGGCGGAGCCGGTCGCCCACCGCGGCGCAGGCGTCCCGGGCGTCGGCGGTCATCGCGGTCCGCACCCGGTCGACGAGCACGGTGTAGGCGTCGGCGCCGACGGATCCGTCGCAGGGCGCGGCGCACCGCTGGAGCTCGGCCAGCGCGCACGCCGGTCCGCGCGGGACGAGGCTGAGCCGTGGCGTGCACTGACGGATCGGGAACGCGTCGTAGAGCGCCAGCATCACCTCCTCGGCGGACTGACGGCGTCCGAACGGGCCGAAGTAGGTGGCGTCGTCGTCGCGGACGTCGCGGACCAGCGACAGCCGGGGGAACGGCTCGACGGTGATCTTGAGCCAGTGCTGCCGCTCGGGGAACTTCGAACGCCGGTTGTACCGCGGGGCGTGCGCGGCGATCATCCGCAGCTCGACGACCTCGGCGTGCAGCGGGGTCGCGCACGGGTGCGCGACCACGCCGGTGGCCACCCGGACCATCTCCTCGATCCGCGGGCGCTTCTCGGCAGCGGTGAAGTAACTGCGCACCCGCTTGCGGATGTTGAGGCTCTTGCCGACGTAGAGGACCTGCCGGTCCGGCTCCTCGGGCGCGTCACCTCCCGGCTCGGCGTCGTTCCCGTCGGCGGCGCGCTCCTCGACGGCCGGGCGTCCGAGCGAGCGGAGGCCGTCGGCCACGAAGAAGTAGACGCCCGGTTCCTCGGGCAGGTCGGCCGCCCAGGTGCGCTTCGCCCGGCGCTGCGGCGACACCTTGCGGGTGAACTCGAGCAGGTCCTCGTAGCTGTGCACGCCGAGGTTGCCGACCCGTTCGAGCAGCCGGTGCAGCACCTCGACGGTCGCCTGGGCGTCGGTCAGCGCCCGGTGGTTGGGGCTGACCTCGGTGTGGAAGTGCCGGGCCAGCGTCGAGAGCTTGCAGTTGGGGACCTCGTCGCGGAGCAGGATCTGCCGGGCGAGGGCCGCGGTGTCGACCACCGGGAACCGCGGCCACGGGTACCCGAGCGCGCCGCAGGCCCGGCGCAGGAACCCGGTGTCGAACGGTGCGTTGTGCGCGACCAGCACGCTGCCGCGGGCGAACTCGAGGAAGGCCGGCAGCACCGAGTCGATGCCGGGCGCGGTGGCCACCATCTGGTTGGTGATCCCGGTCAGCACCGCGATCAGCGGCGGGATGTGCGCCTGCGGGTTCACCAGGGTCTGGAACTCGCCGAGCAGCGCCCCGCCCGACACCTTGACCGCCCCGATCTCGGTGATCCGGTCGTCCTCGGCGCCGCCGGTGGTCTCGAGATCGACCACGCAGAACGTGACCTCCGACAAGTGCCGACCGAGGTCGTCGAACGACGCCTGCACCTCGGCCGGTCTGCGCTGTGCCCCGGCGACCGACATGCCCCGGACGCTAGGCACCGCCACTGACAGTCCCTCGGGTCCGCGCTTCGACGGGCTCAGCGCGCGGTCGGCGGACGGGCTCAGCACGCGGTCGGCCAGCGCTTCGACGGGCTCAGCGCGCGGTCGGCCAGCGCTTCGACGGGCTCAGCGCGCGGTCGGCCAGCGCTTCGACGGGCTCAGCGCGCGGTTGGCGGAACGGGCCCTGAGCCTGTCGAAGGGCGGTCAGCCGAGCCCGACCCGGCAGACCCGGCGCGCACGACCGGTCAGGTGCAGGTGGGGGCGGCGTCGAGCTGCGCGGCGGCCCGCTCGTAGGGGTCGATGTGCTTCGGGGCCGCGCGGTAGGTACGCACCCAGATCTGCTGCGCGACCGCACCGGGCACCTTACCGTCGGCGTGCCGGGCCATGTCCTTGAGGTGCATGTTCCAGTCGCCCATGGCCACCGCGGCGGTCCGCAGCACCGGCTGCTGCGCGGCGATCCGCTGCTGGCAGGCGGCGATCTTGCGCGCCACCACCGGGTTCGCGTTCGGGCGGGTGTCGCAGGCGTCGCCGACCGGCTGCTGGGCCTGCAGGGCCTCGCGGTAGCGCTGGATGTCGTCGGGGCCCTGCGCGCGGGTCTTGGCGAACCGACGGTCCATCGTGGCCACGCTGATCAGCCCGCGGTCGGCGGCGTACTGGGCCTGGACGTGGACCGACCAGTTGTGGATGCCGATGGCGGCCTGGTTGAGCACCTCGTCGGTGCTGCGGACCCGGGTGATGCAGGCCTGCAGCGACGCCCGGGCCTCGGCCGACTCGGCCGAGGCGGACGCGCTGGCCGGCGCAGGACTGGTGCTGCCCGTGCCGCGAGTGTCGTTGCCGCCCGGGGTGCTGGGTGAGCCGTTGCCCGACGCGGAGGAGCGGGCAGCCGGCGAGGCGCTGTCCGACCCGCTGGACCTCGGCCAGACTGCGATGGTGACGACCACGGCGGCGACCACGACGGCCACGCCGACGGCGATGGCCACGGCCCGGCCGCGCGCCGGCTCTGCGTGACGAGGTCGCGCCATCCGAATCCCCCCGAATCCCCTGGCTGGAAGCGTTCCGACGCTATCCCACCGCCGTCACCCGGGCCGCTCCGGCCCGTTGCGGACCGTTCCGGACCAGGGAGGGCACCGGTCCTCGCGCCGCCGGACTGTCAGTGGCACCCGTCACGCTGCGGTCATGAGTGATCTGAGGAGCGGCCACGGCGGTGGGCCGGACCCGCGGTTCCGGAGCCGGCGCGAGCCGGGGGCCGGTCCGGTGCTGGTGGACTGCGACGCCTGCGCCGCACGCGGCCCGGCCTGTGGCGACTGCGTCGTCACGGTGCTGCTCGGCGAGCCGGTCAGCGGGGTCCGGTTCGATCCCGACGAGCAGCACGCGCTCGAGGCCCTGGCCGAGTCCGGGCTGGTGCCGCCGCTGCGGATGGTGCCGCGGTACGCGAACCCGCCAGGCCTGCCGCTGGGGGAGCAGACCGGCTGACCGGGGCTCCGACGCCGTCGGCGGCCGGTCCGGAGACCTCGAACCTGAAGATCCTCCCAGGCCCGGCACAGCTTTCCCGCAGGCTGCCCCGCGTCACCCGCGGGGGACGCACACTGAGGGGGCTGGAGTCCGTCCGGGGGAAGCGGACTCGGTTTGCCGCCGCACCTGCGGTGACATACCGTTTGTCTCGGCGTCGTGATCGTTCGGTGACATTTGGTCACCGGTCCCGACGCCCGTCGAATCCCGGACACGGCCAGCGGTCGTGCGAGGGAACCGGGGAACCAGTCACGTGGGGTGAATCGGCGACTCGTTCGGCCTTTGCCGGTACCGAACGAGCGGGGCGCCGTAGGACCACCTTCAGGTCCGAATCCGTCAGCTCACCTGGTAGACGTCGAATGAAGGAGTTCTTCCGCGTGCCCTCACGCCCCGACACCGTTCGCGGTACCGGCCCCGCCCGTGCGTTCCTGCGCCGTGCGGCTCTCCTGCTTCCCACCGCCGCCCTGGCCGGCGCGCTGGCGTTCAGCTCGAGCGGTCCGGCGCTCGCCGACCCGGCGCTGACCGTCGACCAGGCCAAGGCGCAGATCGAGCAGCTCCAGATGGACGCGGCTGCGCTCGACCAGCAGTGGGACGGGATCCAGGTCAAGATCACCCAGACCGAGCAGGACCTCAAGCAGCGCAAGGCCGCCCTGGCCGCGCAGACCGCCAAGGTCGCGACCCTGCGGACGCAGCTCGGTCAGCTCGCTCTCGCCGAGTTCCAGAACCGGAACCTCGACACCCGGGCGCAGCTCTTCGTCACCCAGGACCCCGAGGGCTTCCTCAGCCAGATGTCCACGGTGGAGAAGGTCAGCCAGAACCAGAACGCCTCGCTGCAACAGTTCCAAGCCGAGCAGGCGGTGCTCACCGACCTGCAGCAGGGTGAGGCGGCCGACCTCGCCGGGCTCCAGGCCGACAAGCAGCAGCTGGCCAGCGTCCGCAAGGCCTCGCAGGCCAAGATCACCCAGGCCCAGGCGGTGCTCGACAAGCTGTCCGCCGAGCAGCAGCGCAAGCTCGCCGCCGAGCGCGCCAAGCAGGAGGCCGCCTCGCGGCAGGCCGCCGCCGATGCGATCGCGGGCAACGCCGTGGGCGGCGCCGGGGCGTCCGGCACGCAGGCCGCCACCGAGATCCCGGCCGGGTCGGGCAAGGGCGAGCAGGCGCTCAAGTTCGCGCTCTCCCAGATCGGCAAGCCGTACGTGTTCGGCGCGACCGGCCCGAACGCCTACGACTGCTCGGGCCTCACCCTGGCCGCCTGGAAGTCGGCCGGGGTCAGCCTCGACCGGACCTCGCAGGCCCAATGGCACGACGGCGTCTCCGTGCCGCTGTCGCAGCTCCAGCCGGGCGACCTGGTGTTCTTCTACAACAGCACCGCACCGACCCACGTGGCGATCTACCTCGGCGACGGCAAGGTCGTCCACGCCCCGCACCCGGGCGCCAGCGTCGAGATCATCAACATGAACTACATGGACCCGGTCGGCGCCCGGCGGCCCGGCTGATCCGGACCCACCGGTCGGCGTCGCCGGCCCGCACCACCGCTCAGCCCCGGACGCGACCGCGCCCGGGGCTGTTCGCTGCCGCAGGGCCGATCCTTGGGCCGGGTCGTCGCCCGCTGGTCGCCGCGCTGCTCTCCGTCGCGCTGCTGGTCCCGCTCGCCGGCTGCGACGCCTCCGGCCCACCGGACGGAGGGCCGTCCGCGCGCCCGGCACCCACCGCGACGGCCACCCCGACCGTCACCGGGGCCCCGACCGCCCCGCGCGTCGACGCCCAACCGTTCCGACTGTCCGGCGACCGGCTGGCCGCGATCCAGGTCTCGCTCAGCGGGCTGGCCGACGCGGGTCGCCGTCGCGACGCCGGAGCCTGGGCCGCCCGGCTGGCCCGTGGCCGCACCGCCGCCGAAGCCGACGCGCAGCAGCTGCTCTGGACCAACCTCGGCCGCCTCCGGCTCACCACCTTGACGCTCAGCGCCACCGGCCGGGCGCGCGCCGACGGGACCCGGACCGCGGTCGAGGTCCGGCTGCGCTGGCGACTCCCGGGTGATGACCGCACCGCCGACAACCGGGTCTGGATGACCTTCGACCGCGACGACCGGTGGGCGGCGCCCGGAGCAGCGCCGTCGGGAGCCGCCGACCCGACGCCGCTGTGGTGGTTCGCGCCGGTCACGGTCGCGCGGGACGCCGACGCCACCGTGCTCGCCGCGCCCGGGGTCGATGCCGACGCGTGGCTCACCCGGGCCGCCGACGCCGCTGCCACCGTGACCCGCCAGCTCCGCGGGACCGTGCCCGGCACCCCGGCGGCCGACGCCGGCTGGGACCGGCGGCTGGTGCTCGAGGTCCCGGCCGACCAGGACGGCGTCGAGCGGGTGGTCGGCGCGGCCGCCGGCACCGAGGGGCAGCTCGCCGCGATCGCGTTCGCCGACGGCTCCGACGCCGCGGACGCCCCGGTGCGGGTGGTCGTCGACCCGGTGGTCACCCGCGGCCAGAGCGCCGCCGGGGTGCGGCTGCTGCTCGTCCACGAGACCACCCACGTCGCCACCCGGTCACCCGCCTCGACGCTGCCGCTCTGGCTGGTCGAGGGGTTCGCCGACTTCCAGGCCTACACCGCGGTCCCGGAAGGGCGCGGACCCGCCCTCGGGTTGCTGGCCGAGGCGCAGCGCAGTGCCGGACCCCCCGACGGCCCACCCGGTGACGACCGGTTCGGCGCTCAGGCGGCCGATCTCGACCTCAGCTATGCCCAGGCCTGGAGCCTGTGCGCCTTCCTGGCCGAGCGTGGCGGCTCGGGAGGAGCCGGGGCCGCGCGGCTCGACGCGTTCTACGCCCGGCTCGACGCAGCCAGCCGACCCGGGGCCGACCCGGCGACCGTGCTCGACGCGACCCTCCGCCGGACCTACGGCCTCGACCACGACGGCTTCGTCGACGGCTGGCGCGCCTGGTTGGCGACGAACGCGCGATGACCCCGGCGGCAGAGACGACCCCGTCGGCGGTGACGACCCTGGTGGTGACCAACGACTTCCCCCCACGGGTCGGGGGGATCGAGTCGTTCGTCCGCGACGTCTGCACGCTGCTCGACGACGACGTCGTCGTGCTCACCAGCATGAACCGGCCCGGCCGGACCGACCGGGTGACCGGAGCCGACGCCGAGCACGACCGGACGCTGCCGTTCCCGGTGGTGCGGCTCCCGGGCCCGCTGCTGCCGACCGGCGCGGTCGGTGACCGGGCCGTCGCGCTGCTGCAGCGGTACGGCTGCCGGCGGGTCCTGTTCGGGGCGGCCGCGCCGCTCAGCCTCCTGGGCCCCCGGCTCCGCGCCGCCGGCGCCGACCGGGTGGTCGCGCTCAGCCACGGTCACGAGACCTGGTGGGCGCGGGTGCCCGTGGCCCGCACCCTGCTCCGGCGGATGGTCGCCGGGCTGGACGCCCTCGGCACGATCTCCGACTGGAGCGCCGCGCGGATCGCCGCCGCGCTCCCGGACGCCGACCGGGCCCGGTTGGTCCGGATCCCGCCGCCGGTCGACACGACGGTGTTCCGGCCGGCGGACGTCCGGCCCGGGGACGGCCCGGCCCGGGTGGTGGCGGCGGGGCGGATGGTCCGGCAGAAGGGCTTCGACGCGCTGCTCGAGGCGTGGGCGCTGCTGCCCGCCGGCCGCCCGGCCGAGCTGGTGCTGGTCGGCGACGGCCCGGCCCGCGAGCGGTTGACCCGGCAGGCGGCCCGAACGGGCGGTGCCGGACCGGTCCGCTTCGCCGGGCTGCTCGACCGGGAGTCGCTGGCCGGGCTGATGCGGTCGGCGACCCTGTTCTGCCTCCCGGTGCGCACGGTCCGCGCCGGGCTCACCGCGGAGGGGCTGGGGCTGGTCTTCGCCGAGGCGTCGGCCAGCGGGCTGCCGGTGCTCGTCGGGCACTCCGGCGGCGCCCCGGAGACGGTGCGGCCCGGGGTGACCGGCGAGCTGGTGGATGCCGCCGACCCGGCGGGGATCGCGGCGTGGATCGGCGAGCTGCTCGCCGACCCGGAGCGGGCCCGGGCGATGGGGGCGGCCGGTCGGCGGTACGCCGTCGACCGGTTCGGGGCCGAGACGGTGCGGACCGTGCTGCGCGGGGTGCTCGACCTGCCGGCGGGCGCGGACGGCACGGGTCCGGACGCCGGCGACGCGCCGGGTCGTCCCGGCGCTGTCGGACCGGCCTCGTAGGGTGAACGCCAGCCGGGTCCACCGACGCCGGCGGGAGAGGGACGACGTGGCCGACCAGACCAGCTCGAGCATCGACATCGACGCCGCCCCGGCGGAGGTGATGGCCGTGATCGCCGACCTCGAGCGCTACCCCGAGTGGGTCGACTCGCTGAAGAGCGCGACCGTGCTCAGCGAGCGCGGCGGCCGGGCGGAGCAGGTGCGGATGGTGCTCGAGCACCCGGTGGTCAAGGACACCTACACCCTGGCCTACGACTGGGACGGCGACCGCGAGGTGCGCTGGCACCTCGTCGAGGGCCAACTGCTCAAGGCGATGGACGGCTCCTACGCGCTGACCCCGGCGGGCCGGGGCACCCGGGTCACCTACACCCTCGCCGTCGACCTCAGCCTGCCGATGCTCGGGATGATCAAGCGCAAGGCCGAGAAGACGATCATCGACGGCGCCCTCAAGGGCCTGAAGAAGCGCGTCGAGGGCTGATCCCGTGCGCGCCGAGACGCACCCGGACGCGATCCCGTTGAGCATCGGGATCGACATCGGCGGCACCAAGGTGGCCGCCGGCGTCGTCGACGGGAGCGGGGCGATCGCCGAGCGGCTGCAGGTGGCCACACCGTCGCACAGCCCGGTGGCGGTGGAGAACACCATCGTCGAGCTGGTCGAGGAGCTGGCCTCGCGGCACCCGGTCGCCTCGGTGGGGATCGGCGCGGCCGGCTGGGTGGACACCGACCAGGCGGTGGTGCGGTTCTCCCCCCACCTGGCCTGGCGCGAGGAGCCGCTCAAGGAGCGGCTGCAGACCCGGATCCGGCTGCCGCTGATCGTCGACAACGACGCCAACGCCGCCGCCTGGGCGGAGTACCGCTTCGGCGCCGGCGCGGACGCGTCGGTGATGGTGTGCATCACCCTGGGCACCGGGATCGGCGGGGCGCTCGTGCTCGACGGCCGGTTGTTCCGCGGCAGCTACGGGATGGCCGGTGAGTGGGGCCACATGATCGTGGTGCCCGGTGGGCACCGCTGCGAGTGCGGCAACCGCGGGTGCTGGGAGCAGTACGCCTCGGGCAACGCGCTGGTCCGCGAGGCCCGCGAGCTCGCCGGGTCGCGGTCGCCGGTGGCGCAGAGCCTGCTCGACGCGGTCGGCGGCGCCGAGGCGATCACCGGTCCGGCGATCACCCAGGCCGCGGTGGGGGGCGAGTCGCTGGCCGCCGAGCTGCTCGGCGACGTCGGCCACTGGCTGGGTCTGGGCATCGCCAACCTGGTCGCCGCGCTCGACCCCGAGCTGGTGGTCGTCGGCGGCGGGGTGAGCGAGGCCGGCGAGCTGCTGCTCGGTCCGGCCCGGCAGGCGTTCGACCGCACCCTGACCGGCCGCGGGTTCCGCCCGAGCGCACGGATCGTCGAGGCGCGGTTCCGCAACGACGCCGGCCTGATCGGGGCCGCCGACCTGGCCCGGCACTCGCTGGACGAGCCGCCCGGCCGGGTGGTCGGCGGACTCTGGCCGCGGCGCCGGCGGTTCCGCCGCCGGGCCCTGCCGCCCGAGTCGCGCCGCCGCGGTCCGCACCTGCACGGGCTCACCCGCCGGACCGACGAGACCGCCTGACCCTGCCCTTCGACAGGCGGCGGAACGCGCGCTGAGCCTGTCGAAGCGCGGGCGCTCAAGCCCTCCGACAGGCGGCGGAACGCGCGCTGAGCTGGTCGAAGCGCCATTGCTCGGGCCCTTCGACAGGCTCAGGGCACGTGGGTGGGCGGCTCAGGGCACGCGGTCGGGTGCGGTGGAACGTGCGCTGAGCTTGTCGAAGCGCGGGCGCTCCAGCCCTTCGACAGGCTCAGGGCACGGAGGTGGAGCGGTAGGTCAGAGGACGGCGCCGTCGCCGGAGCCGGGCGGACGGGTGCGGGGGAGCCGACTGAGCAGCAGGGCGAAGCCGCCGACGAAGGCGCCGACGGCGGTCCAGCCCATCCAGCGCGGGACCGGGGCGCCGAGCGCGGCGCCGATCATCACCAGCAGCGCGAAGACCACGGCGATCCAGCCGACCAGCACCGCGGCCGACGGGCGCGGCCACGGCGGCGGGGGACCCGGGTCGTAGCTCTCCTCGGGCTCGGGCTCCGGTGGGGGCTCGGCCGGGAACGAGAAGAGCGGGTGCTCGTCGGCCCAGCGGCTGTCGAGCTGCGGGGCGGGACGTCGGGTGCCGGGGGCGCGTTGCTCGCCCGAGAACGTCTCGGGCTCGGCGGTCCGCCCGGGCCGTGCCGGGTCCTCGGCCGGGTCGTCCCCGAGCTCGGGCCGGAGCGGTTCGGCGGTCAGGTGGTAGCCGGCCACCAGTTCGGCGAAGGCGCGGTCGACGGCCTCCTCGCTGAAGTCGCCGTCCCCGCGCGCGCCCTCGTCGCGCCGCTCGGACCCGGTCACGGGGTCACGCTCCCCGCGGTGGCCTGCCGCTCGGCGGCCAGCCGGCCGACGAAGCTCGCGCTCTCGGCGAAGATCAGCTCGGCGTCGAAGTCGAGGGTGGCGACGTGGTGACTGCGGGTCAGCCGCCGGTGGGTGACCGCGGCCCGGGTGATCCGGTGCACGATCAGGTCCGCCGAGGACGGGTCGACCACGTGGTCGACGTCGGAGGTGAACAGCAGCACCGGTTGCCGCACCTCGCCGAGCCGTCCGCCGACGTCGCGCCACAGCTCGGTCATCGAGGCCAGCGCGTGGAGCGGGGTGCGGTCGTAGCCGCCCTCCTCGACGCCGGGCTTGGCGATGTCGTCGGCGATGCCGGCGATCGAGGCCGTCAGGAAGCGCAGCACCGGCAGCGCGGCCAGCCGTCGGTCGGCCGACGTCACCGCCGGGTTGACCAGCACCAGACCGGAGACCCGGTCGCCGAACTCGATCCCCAGCCGCAGGGCCAGCGCGCCACCCATCGACAACCCGGCCACCACCACCGTCTCGCAGCGGGCCAGCAGCTCCTCGCAGGCGGCGGCGACACAGCCGTACCAGTCCTGCCAGGTGGTCAGGTTCATCTCGCGCCAGGACGTCCCGTGCCCGGGCAGCCGGGGCACCACGGCGGTGTAGCCCTGCGCGACCAGCGCCTCCGCCCACGGCCGCATCGACCGCGGCGAGCCGGTGAAACCGTGACACAGCAGCACCCCGACGGGCCCGTCACCGGCGGCGTACGGGACGGCCTCGGGATCGACCGCGGCGGCCCGCGGAGCGGTGGCCAGGGGGGCGTCGCGAGGCGCCAACAGGCTCACCGGCCACGGTGGGGAGGGCACCGTGGCGCCAACGGTCCCGGACGTCACGCGTCGAGCCTAATCGCGCTCTGGTACACCGAGAAGGGCACAGCCCGATTCGGTGGTCCAGCCGTGACCCTGCGGGTTCCCGGGGGCGCCGGACGGGCCGCGAGACACTAGGGTCGGTGGACGACCACCCGGTCGGTCCGGAGCGGAGGGGGACGCGTTGCTCTACTGGTTCCTCAAGCTGTTCCTGGTCGAGCCGTTCATCAAGCTCGCCTACCGGCCGTGGGTCGAGGGCGGGGAGAACGTCCCCGACGACGGCCCGGCCATCCTGGTCTCCAACCACCTGTCGGCCGGCGACACCGTGCTGATCCCGGCGCTGCTCAAGCGGCGGTTCACCTTCGCGGCCAAGCAGGAGCTGTTCCAGGGCCGCGGTCCGCGCGGCCGGCTGCTCGGCTGGTTCCTCCGGGCGATCAAGATCCACCCGATCGACCGCTCCGGCGGCCGGGCCAGCGCGACCGGGATGGCCGACGTCAGCGCCGCCCTCGCCGACGGCGGGCTGCTCTGCATCTTCCCCGAGGGCACCCGGTCACCCGACGGGCGGCTCTACAAGGGCAAGACCGGGGCCGCGCGGCTCGTGCTCGCCGCCGGCGTCCCGGTGCTCCCGGTCGCGGTGGCCCACACCGAGTTCGTCCGGAACCGGTTCGGCGTGCCCACCCTGCGCCGACCGGGGATCGTGGTCGGCAAGCCGATGGACTTCACCGAGTTCGCCACCGCCGGCAACAACCGCGACGCGCTGCGGTGGGTCACCGACGAGATGATGAACGCGATCATGGAGCTGTCCGGGCAGGTCTACGTCGACGTCTACGGCTCGGTGGCCAAGGCCGACCTCGCCGCCGGCCGGGTGGTGGACTATCCGACGCCGCCCCGGCCGGGCTGGGGGCGCCCGCGCCCGGTGCTGCCCGCCGCCCCGACCGAGGCCGTGCCCGCCGCTCCGCAGGTGACCGCGTGAGCGACGAGCTCGTCACCATCGACCCCGGTGAGCCGGACGACCGCGACCGTCGCCGCAAGGGCCTGCAACCGCTCGAACCGGTCGAGCAGGAGGGCCGCAGCGGTGGCCGCGGGATCTACTGGGTGCTCAAGAACGTCGTCCTCGGACCGCCGCTGCGCCGGCTGTTCCGGCCGATCGTCGAGGGTGAGCACCACGTCCCGCGCCGCGGCCCGGCGATCATCGCCAGCAACCACCTGTCGTTCTCCGACTGGCTGTTCATGCCGCTCGCCCTCGACCGCCGGGTGACCTTCGTGGCCAAGTCGGACTACTTCACCGGCGACGGCGTGCGCGGCTGGGCGCAGAAGCGGTTCTTCGCCGGCACCGGGCAGGTGCCGATCGACCGGACCGGCGGCCGCGCCAGCGAGGGCGCGCTCCGGGCCGGGCTCAAGGTGCTCCAGCGGGGCGAGCTGTTCGGCATCTACCCCGAGGGCACCCGCAGCCACGACGGCCGGCTCTACAAGGGCCGCACCGGGGTGGCCCGGCTGGCGCTGACCGCCCGGGTGCCGGTGATCCCCTCGGCGGTGATCGGCACCGACACCATCGCCCCGCCGGGCAAGATCGTCTCCAAGATCGTCAGCCCGACGGTCAAGTTCGGCCGGCCGCTCGACTTCTCCCGCTACGAGGGGATGAGCGAGGACCGCTACATCCTGCGCTCGGTGACCGACGAGATCATGTACGCGATCATGGAGCTCTCCGGTCAGACCTACGTCGACATGTACGCCCCGGTGGCCAAGGAGCTCGCCGCGCGGCAGGCCAAGCAGGACGCCGAGGACGAGACCTCGCCGCAGGCCTGACCCGGGCCATCCGCTGCGCGAGCCGCTCCGGTCCGTTCCCAGGCTCTGGTAATCCCCGGGCCGCCGCGGTGGGCCGGATTAGGCTCTACGCCGTGTCGATCGCGAGTCGGGTTCCCGCCACGGGAACCACCCCGGAGCTGCTGAAGGCGGCCGGCCTGCCCACGCTGGCCGAGCTGCACGCCCTCGACCCCAAGCAGCAGCCCGGGTACGCCGACCCGGCGAAGGTCGACCAGGTCGTCGACAGCCTGCGTCGGCTCCCGCCGCTGGTCTTCGCGGGGGAGTGCGACGAGCTGCGCGGCCAGCTGGCCAAGGTCGCCGCGGGCGAGGCCTTCATCCTGCAGGGCGGCGACTGCGCCGAGACCTTCGACGGTGTCACCGCGACCAACATCCAGGGCAAGCTGCGCACCCTGCTGTCGATGGCGGTGGTGCTGACCTACGCCGCCCAGGTGCCGGTGGTCAAGATCGGCCGGCTGGCCGGTCAGTACGCCAAGCCGCGCAGCTCCGACGTCGAGACCCGCGACGGGGTGAGCCTGCCCGCCTACCGCGGCGACGCGGTCAACGGCTTCGCCTTCACCCCTGAGTCCCGGACCCCGGACCCGGACCGGCTGCTCGGCGTCTACAACGCCTCGGCCGCCACCCTCAACCTGGCGCGCGGGTTCGTCACCGGCGGGTTCGCGGACATCCGCACCATGCACACCTGGAACTCCACGTTCGTCAATCAGTATGGCGTCAGGGCGTCCGGTGCGGGCCAGCGGTACGAGCAGCTGGCCGCCGAGATCGAGCGGGCACTGGCCTTCATGGTGGCCGCCGGCGTCGACCCGGAGAAGATGCGCACGGTCGACTTCTACTCCAGCCACGAGGCGCTGATCCTCGAGTACGAGCACGCGCTGACCCGGATCGACTCCCGTACCCAGCGTCCGTACGACACCTCGGGCCACTTCATCTGGATCGGCGAGCGGACCCGCCAGCTCGACGGCGCCCACGTCGAGCTGTTCCGGCACCTGCGCAACCCGATCGGGGTCAAGCTCGGCCCGACCACCACCGCCGACACCGCGCTCGAGCTCGCCGACCGGCTCGACCCCGACCACGAGCCGGGCCGGATCACCTTCATCACCCGGATGGGCGCGGGCCGGATCCGCGACCTGCTGCCCGAGGTGGTGGAGAAGGTGACCGCCAGCGGCCGCCAGGTGGCCTGGATCTGCGACCCGATGCACGGCAACACCTTCGAGGCGGCCAACGGCTACAAGACCCGGGCGTTCTCCGACGTGATCGACGAGCTCAACGGCTTCTTCGACGTCCACGACGAGCTCGGCACCTGGCCCGGCGGCGTCCACGTCGAGCTGACCGGCGACGACGTCACCGAGTGCGTCGGCGGGGCCGACGAGCTGGTCGAGGCCGACCTGGTCAACCGCTACGAGACCCTCTGCGACCCGCGGCTCAACCGCAACCAGAGCCTCGAGCTGGCCTTCCTGGTGGCCGAGCGGCTGACCGACGGCCGGATCAACCGCAGCGCCAACCCGGTGCAGGACTTCCAGCCGATCACCTTCTGACGAGCGCCCGCCGGGCACCGCCTAACCTCGTCGGGTGATCGACCTCCGCAGCGACACCATCACCCGCCCGACCGCCGCCATGCGGCAGGCGATGGCCACCGCCGAGGTGGGGGACGACGTCTACGACGACGACCCGACCATCCACGCCCTCGAGGCGCGGGTCGCCGGCCTGTTCGGCCACGAGGCGGCGCTGTTCTGCGCCACCGGGTCGCTGGCCAACCTGCTCGGGGTCCGGCTGCTGGTCGAGCCGGGCCAGGAGGTGCTCTGCGACGTCCAGGCCCACATCGCCCGCGCCGAGATGGGCGCGCACGCCGCCGTCCACGGCGTGACCATGCGCACCTTCCTCAGCCCGCACGGCGTGGTCGAGCCCGAACAGGTGGCCGCCATGCTCAGCCCGGACGCCGGCCCGCACCTGGTCTCCACCGCGGCCGTCGCGCTGGAGAACACCCACAACTTCGGCGGCGGCACGATCCAGCCCTACGACCGGCTCGAGGCCGTCTCGCAGCTCTGTCTCGACGCCGGTGTCGGCCGGCACCTCGACGGCGCCCGGCTCTGGAACGCCCACGTGGCCACCGGCACGCCGTTGGCCGACTACGGCCGGTTGTTCGACACCATCAGCGTCTGCTTCTCCAAGGGCCTCGGCGCCCCGGTCGGCTCGGTGCTGGTCAGCAGTGCGGCGAACATCGCCCGCGCCCGCGTGCAGCGCAAGCGGCTCGGCGGGGGCTGGCGGCAGGGCGGGATCCTGGCCGCCGGTGCACTGCACGCGCTCGACCACCACGTCGAGCGGCTGGCCGACGACCACGCCGCCGCGGCCGCGTTCGCGACCGCGGTGGCCGAGCGGGCGCCGCACGCCGTCGACCCGGCCGCGGTCCAGACCAACATCGTGGTGCTCGACACCGGCGCGGTCCCCGCCGCGCAGGTGGCCCAGGCGGCGCTGGCCCAGGGCGTCGCGGTCTCCGCGCTCGGCCCGCGGCTGGTCCGCGCGGTGACCCACCTCGACGTCGCCCACGACGACTGCGTCCGCGCCGGCGAGGTCGTCGGCGGCCTGATCGCCGGCTGACTGCCGGAGAGCCCGGGAACCGCCCCGGCTAGCGTGGGAACCATGCAGATCACACACCTCGGCCACGCGGCCGTGCTGGTCGAGACCGACGGCGCCCGGATCCTGATCGACCCGGGCAACCTGTCCGACGGGGCCTGGGCCCGCGAGACCGATCTCGACGCCGTCCTGGTCACCCATCTGCACCCCGACCACCTCGACCCGCAGACCGTGCCGGCGCTGCTGGCCGCCAACCCGGGCGCGCACGTGGTGGTCGAGCCGTCGATCCTCGACCTGATCGAGAAGGGCGAGCTGCCCGCGCTGCACACCGACGCCGGCCCCGCCGAGGCGTTGGCTCCCGGGGACACCGTGAGCGTCGGCGGGCTGCGGGTGACCGCGGTCGGCGGCCGGCACGCGGTGATCCACGCCGACCTGCCGCGGATCGGCAACGTCGGCTACCTGCTCGCCGCCGAGGGCGAGCCGACCCTGTTCCACCCGGGCGACGCCTACGACACCGCGCCGGAGGGCGTCGACGTGCTCGCGCTGCCGGCCTACGGTCCGTGGGCGGCCCTCAAGGAGACCATCGACTTCGCCCGGGCGGTCGGGGCGCCGCGCGGGTTCCCGATCCACGACGAGCTGCTCAACGACCGCGGGCGCGGGCTGGTGACCGGCCGGGTCAACGACATGACCGGCACCGAGCTCACCGATCTGCGCGGCCAGGGTCCGCAGCGGTTCTGACCGTCGGTCAGGGCTCGCGGTCCGGCGGCGCGGCGTCGAGCGCCTCGCGGGCCGCGGTCGCGGTCGCCAGCGCGCGGGTGCGGCGCCGGGTCCGCAGCGCCGGACCGATCTCCACCAGGTACATCGCCGCGAGGATGGCCAGCCCGCCGATCACGATCCGCACCGACAACCGGTCGCTGCCCAGGGTGATCGCGAAGGCGGCGGCCCAGACGGGTTCCATCGCCATCACCACCGCGGCCCGGGTCGCCCCGACCCGGGCCTGGGCCCAGGTCTGCAGGAACATGGCCAGCGCACCGGCCACCACCGCCAGGTAGAGCACGATCAGCCAGTCGGTCCCGCTGGCCGGGAGCCGCAACCCGCCGGGGACGGCGGCCACCCCGCAGATCAGCGCGATCACCACCATCTGCACGGCAGCCAGCGCGGTCTCCTCGCCGTGCCGGCCGAGCCGGTCGAGGGTCAGGATGTGCAGCGCGTAGAGCACCGCCGAGCCGAGCGTCAGCAGCTCGCCGGGACCGATCGCGAAGCCGCGCAGCGACAGCACCCCGAGACCGACCCCGGCCAGCACGACGGCGAGCCAGGTCAGCGCGTTGAGCCGGACCCGGAACAGCAACGCGCCCAGCACCGGGGTGAGCACGACGTACAGCCCGGTGATGAAGCCGGAGACGCTGGCGTCGGTGCGGGCCAGCCCGAACGTCTGCAGCAGCTGCGCCGCACCGTAGAGCACGCCGAGCACGGCGCCGTTGCGGAGCACCCGGCGCAGGTCGGCCGGCGACCGGGCCAGCCGGGTGAAGGACGGCGCGGCCAGCGCGAGCAGGGCGACCGCGGCCAGGGCGAACCGGACCGCGAGCATGTCGACCACCGGGATCCGGGTGACGACGTCCTTGATCATGAAGAACGTCGAGCCCCAGGCCGCGGTCATCACCAGCAGCGCGGCCAGCGCCAGCCGCTGCCCGCCCGGCGCCGTGGGGGAGGGGACGGGACTGCTCACCCAGCGATCCAACACCAGCGGTCGCCCGGGTCCGAAACCGTGACCACTCACGACGGGTGGGCGGACGTCCCGGCGGACGTCCCGGCGGACGTCCCGGCGGACGTTCTGGCGGACGCCCCGGTCAGACGATGAAGAGGGTGATCGTCGAGCCCTTCGGGGCCTTCGACCCGGCCGCGCGGCTGGTGTAGGCCACGTAGCCGAGCCCGAGGTAGTTGGTCGCCGCCCGCTGGGTGGTGGTCTTGAAGCCGGCCTCCTGCATCGCCGCCTGGGCCGCCTTGATGCCCATCGCGCGGACGTTCGGCACGCTGACCATCACCGGGCCGAGCGACTTCACCAGTGCGATGTCGTCGCCCTTGACGCCCGTGCCGCTGTCCGGGCTCTGGCTGATCACCCGGCCGGCCGGGACGGTGTCGGAGTTCTTGCTGGTGACGGTGACGTCGAAGCCGGCCTTGTCGAGGGCCCGGGCGGCCTCGCCCGCGTCCTTGCCGGTCCAGTCGGTGACCGTGATCGGCTGCTTGCCCTTGGAGACGGTCAGGTTCACCGGGGTGTCGCGGCGCAGCCGTGCGCCGACCGCCGGCGTCGCCCTGATCACCTGACCGCTGGGGACCCGGTCGTCCCAGACGGTGCTGGTGGTGCCGACGCCGAGCGAGGCGGCCCGGAGCGCCGCGGTGGCCGCGGCCTGGCTCATCCCGGCGACCGCCGGGACCGCGTGCCGCTCGGGCCCCTTGCTGACGGTGACCTCGATCTCGCCGCCCTTGACCACCTTGGCGCCCGCTCCGGGGACGGTGGAGATGACGGTCCCGGTGCTGACGTCCTCGGACCAGGCGTCCTCGAAGTGTCCGCTGAGCCCGGCGCGGGCCAGCGCGGTCTGCGCCTCGGTGCGGGTCATCGTGGTCACCGCCGGCGCGGTGGTGAACCGGCCGGCGGCCAGGTACCAGCCGGTGTAGGCGGCCAGCGCGGTGAGCAGCAGCACCAGCAGCAGCACGATCGCCCCGCGGAGCCGTCGCCGACGGGCGCGCTGTCGCCGGGCCTCGGCCCGCTCGTCGACCAGGCCGCGCTCCGCGGTTCGACCGTCGGCCGGCGCCACCGCCCGCCAGGAGCGGGGATCCGATCGCTCGTCGCGGTCGCGGAGCGGGTGCGGCGGCGTGCTCAGCGAGCGGACGTCGTGCGGGACCGAGTTCTCGGTGGGGGAGGCCGACGGCCAGGAACGCTCCGGGCGGGCCGGGACCGGCGGGGCCGGGACCCGACCGACCAGGTCGGTCGGCTCGGCGTCGGCGCGCGACCAGCCCCCGTCGTCGCGCCCGTCGGCGTCCTCGGTGGGCCAGCCGCCGGGCCAGCTGTCGGACTCGCGCGGCTCGCGCCCGAGCCGGCTGAGCGGGACGGTCAGGTCCTGGGTCAGCTCGGGGTCGTCGGTCACCCCCTGGGTCAGCGCGCTCTTGACCCGGCGCAACTGGGTCAGCATCACCCGGGCGTCCGGGGGCCGCGCGTCGGCGTTGCGGGCGGTGACCCGGCTGATCAGCGCGTCGAGGTAGTCGGGCACCGGGCCGGCGGTGGGGAACGAGCTGACCGGCGGGACGTCGGTGTGGACGTGGGCGTAGGCGACCTGGATCGGGGTGTCGCCGGTGTGCGGCTTGCGTCCGGTGAGCAGCTCGAACAGCACCACCCCGGCGCTGTAGACGTCACTGCGGGCGTCGGCCTTGCCGGAGGTGACCAGCTCGGGCGGCAGGTAGGAGACCGTCCCGATCAGCAGTCCCTGGGTGGCGGTCGAGGTCTGGGCGCTGATCGCCTTGGCCAGCCCGAAGTCGGCGACCTTGATCTGGCCGCGGTCGGAGATCAGCACGTTCTCCGGCTTGACGTCGCGGTGCACCAGCCCGGCGTCGTGCGCGGCGGCCAGCGCCGAGAGCACCGGCTCCATCAGCTCGAGAGCGCGGACCGCGGTCAGCGGGGCCTGCCGGCTGATCACGTTGCGCAGCGTCTGGCCCTCGACGTACTCCATCACGATGTACGGCCGCCGCTCGCCCCGGCCGAGATCGTCGGTGCCCTGGTCGAAGACGCTGACCACGTGCGGGTGCGAGAGCCGGGCCGCGGCGCGGGCCTCGCGGTCGAACTTGCGGCTGAACTCCGCGTCGTCGCCGAGCCCGGCGTGCATCACCTTGACCGCGACGGTGCGGGTGAGCCGCAGGTCGGTGGCCCGGTAGACGGTGGCCATCCCGCCGCGGGCGAGCCGGTCCTCGATCCGGTAGCGGCCGTCGAGGACGTGACCGACCAACGGGTCGCCGACGCTGGTCATGCTCATCCGTCCGCCCTGGCGGTCGCGGTGGTCAGGGTCACAGGTGCTCCAGACACGGTCGGGGAAGAAGATCCGTGTGGTCACCGACGGCGCGGTCCGGCGGTGCGTAGGTCCCGAGTGTAGGAGCGCGGGCCCGGTCACGGACGGATAACGCGCCGGGCGCGCGCCCGCCGATCGGCGGCCCGGCTCCTCTCTCAGGAGCGGCCCGCGCGGGGTTCAGCGGGTCGGCGGGGCGGCGTCGCCGACGAGGGCGTCGAGCTGGTCGGCCAGCCCGGTGTGTCCGGCACCCCGGGCCCAGTCGGCGGGGGTGGCGCCGAGGCCGTCGCGGAGGTCCGGGCGGGCGTGGTGGTCGAGCAGGGCCTGCACCATGGCCCGCCGGCCCGCCCGGGCGGCGAAGTGAAGCCCGACCCGTCCGCCGGGCTGGGCGACGTCGGGGTCCCAGCCGTGCGCGAGCAGCAGCAGCACCCCGCCGAGCCGGTCGAACTGGGCGGCGAGCGAGACCGCCTGCGGGAACCGGGCGCGGGCCTGCGGGACCAGCGCGGGGTCGGACTCGACCAGCAGCGTCGAGTGCCAGCCGTCCCCGGCGCCGAGCCGCCCGGTGAGCTCGTCGACCCGGTCGGCGCCCCCGGTGTCGGCGCCGGCCCGGGCCAGCAGGCGCGCGGTCTCACGGTGACCGCCCAGGACCGCGAGCCGGAAGGCGGTCAGCCGCTCCGCCGGGTGGGCGCCGGACGGGTCGGCGGGCCGCGCGCCGGCCGGGTCCTCGGCGGGGACGTCGTGGTCGAGCAGCAGCGCGACCCGCTCGGTCAGCCCGTGCGAGGCGGCGTAGCGGAGCTGGTCGATCAGCATCCGCGCCGGCTCGGGGTAGTGGTCGCCGAGCTGCTCGCGCCAGCGTCCGGCGTGCTCCTGGCCGAGCCCGTAGCGGAGCAGCACCCGCAGGTGGGTGTCGTCGGGGTCGGCCATCCGGTGCACGAGGGTCTGGTGGTCGTTGGGGTCGGCGCCGTACCGGAGCAGCAGGTCGGCGAGCGCGGCCGCCTCGGGGTGCGGCGGCTGGTCGGCCCCGCCACCGAAAACCCCGGTCAGCGCGGTGAACGGCGACAACCGGCCGTGCCAGAGGAAGCCGCTGTCGGCGTCGGCACCGGCCTCGAGCAGCACCTGGAGGGTCGCGGTCGCCGACCCCAGCGGCAGGGCCGCGGCCTCACCGGGGACCTGCCCGCCGGTCGGCTCGGGCGTGAGCCGGCCGTAGCAGAGGTAGAGCAGCGGCGGCCAGTCGTGCGGCCCGCCGGGCCTGCGGGCCGCCTCCGGGTCGTGCCCGAGCAGTGCGGCCAGCGCCTCGGCCTGTCCGGTCAGGGCCATCGTGTACGCGTTCACCCCGGCCAGCCAGGGCGAGCGGGCCAGCAGCCGCCGGGCGTGGACGGGGCCGGCGTCGTCGTCGGCGGTCCAGGTCAGGCAGCCGAGCCGGCAGAGCCGGTTGGCCAGCCGCTCCGGGTCGGTGATGCCGGCGGCCGGGTCGTCGGTGAGCTCGGCCGGCGTCGGCCACCGGGTCAGCCGGTCGACCAGCCAGATCCGGTCCTCGAGGGTCTGCCAGTCGGCGAACCCGTACCGGCCGGCGACCCGGGTGCGGGCGGCGGCGACGTCCGCGGCCGAGCCGTCGTCGACCAGCCGGTCGGCCTCGGCGGCGAAGTCGGCCAGGTCGGGCTCATCCGGGAGCCGGCGCGCGCGGTCCGGGACGCTCGCGGCGTCTGGTGGTGCCGGCGTCTCCCCCATCACCCGCCCGTTCCTGGCTGTCGGGCCCGGCCGGAGGACCCGGTCGGGGCGCTGTCGTCTGGTCGCGGAGCCCGGGACCGGCTGGCGTGGGGGGCGCCGGGCCGGTCAGGTACGTGGTCGTGACGCCGTCGGCGCCGGGGTGGTCGCGGGCCGGTGCGAACGGCCCGATGACGGATCACGATACCGCTCCGGACCCGCGTGGGCGCCGGTCAGGCGGTGCGGTCGACCGCGAGCTCGGCCAGCCGGCGGAGCGCCTGCCGTCCGGCCGGGTGCAGGTCACCCCCGGGCTCGGCGTCGAGCGCGGCGACCGCCGCGTCGTGGCCGGCCCGGATCATCGCCTCGACCTCCTCGACGGCGCCGGAGTCGGCGATCAGGCCCTGCAGCCGGGCGACCCCGTCGGCGTCGAGGTCGGGGTCGCCGAGCCGGCGGTCGAGCTCGGCGCGGCCGGCGGCGTCCGCGCGCATCCGCGCGTGCGCGACCAGCACCGTCCGCTTGCCCTCGCGGAGGTCGTCCCCGGCCGGCTTGCCGGTCAGCTCGGGGTCGCCGAACACGCCGAGCAGGTCGTCGCGGTACTGGAAAGCGCGTCCCAACGGCAGGCCGTACGCCTCCAGCCGGGCCAGCAGCGCCGGACCGGCCCCGGCCAGCGTCGCCCCGAGCTGGGCGGGCCGGACCACCGTGTACCGGGCCGACTTGAACTCGGTGACCCGCTCGGCGGCGGCCAGCGCCGGGTCGGTCGCGTCCGCGTCGCTCCCGCCCGGGGCCAGCAGCGGCGCGGTCTGGGCGAGCACGTCGAGGAACTGGCCGCCGGTCACCTCGGTGCGCATCGTCTCGGCGATCCGCCCGGCGGCCTCGAGCCGGTCGGCGGCGACGCCGGAGCGGGTCAGCATCTCGGTCGACCACATCAGCAACAGGTCCCCGAGCAGGATCGCCCCGGCCCGGCCGAAGGCCACCGGGTCGCCGGTCCGGGCCTGTTCGCGGTGCCAGGCCTCGAGCTGGCGGTGCGCGGACGGCCGGCCGCGGCGCAGGTCGGAGCCGTCCATCACGTCGTCGTGGACCAGCGCGCTGACGTGCAGCAGCTCGAGGGACGCCGCCGCCCGGAACAGCGCCGACCGGTCCGCCGGCGCGGGGTCAGGTCCCGCCGCCGCCACCCAGCCCCACACGCAGAGCGCCGGACGCAGCCGCTTGCCGCCGGCGGTCAGGTCGGTGGCCAGCCGGTGCAGCGGGTCGAGCTCGGGGCCGAGCGCGGCAGTGGCCGTCCGCTGTCCGTCGAGGAAGTCGGTGAGCACCGCGGCCACCTCGGCCCGGAGGTCGCCTCCGACCGGGTCCGCGGGGTCCAACCGGCCGTGGCCGGCGCTCGGGGCGGGGTGTTCGGGTGGCACTCCCACATCCTGGCCCACCGGCCGGGCGCCGCGTCCGCGCCGCCTAGGCTCGTCGGCATGTCCGCCGCCACCGACCTCCGCCCCGGCCAGCCGTCGGCGTCGGCGTCGATGCCGGCGTCGCTGCCGGCCGGGGCCACCCGGGGCAAGCCGGACCCGACGATCACCGACCTGCTGGCGACCGCCGGCCGGCCGCTGTTCAGCTTCGAGCTGTTCCCGCCGCGCGACGAGGAGCAGGAGCGGCAGCTGTGGCTGACCGTCCGCCGGCTCGAGGCGCTGGCCCCTGACTTCGTCTCGATCACCTACGGTGCCAACGGCTCCACCCGCGGCCGGACGATCCGGGCCACCCAGCAGGTCGCCGAGAACACCACCTTGCGCACCATGGGCCACCTGACCTGCGCCGGGCAGTCGCGCGACGAGCTGCGCCGCGCGGTCGGCGCCTACGCCGACGTCGGCGTCCGGCACGTGCTGGCCATCCGCGGCGACATGCCGGGCGGTCCGACCGAGCCCTGGGTCCGGCACCCGGAGGGGCTGGCCAACGCCACCGAGCTGGTCGAGCTGGTCACCTCGCTCGGCGACTTCTGCGTCGGGGTGGCCGCCTTCCCCGACGTCCACCCGCAGGCCCGCGACGCCGACCTCGACGCCCGGATCCTGGTGGAGAAGGCGCGAGCCGGCGCCGGGTTCGCGATCACCCAGCTGTTCTTCACCGCGCAGCGCTACTTCGAGCTGGTCGACCGGGTCCGCTCGCTCGGCTGCGACATCCCGATCATCCCGGGGATCCAGCCGGTCACCCAGCTCCGGCAGATCCGGCGGTTCGCCGAGCTGTCCGGCGCCGATCTGCCGCCCGCGGTGGTGGCCCGGCTGCAGGGCGCCGGCGACGAGCCGGGCGCGGTCAGCCGGGTCGGCGTCGAGATCGCCGCCGAGCTGTCGGAGGAGCTGCTGGCCGGGGGAGCCCCCGGCCTGCACCTCTACACGCTCAACCGGTCGCGGGCGACCCGAGAGATCTACGCCAGGCTGCACCCGGGTTCGCGTCGACCGTGACCAGCCGCTGCGTCGGCCGGGTCAGCGCCACGTAGAGCACCCGGACGCCGCCGGGTGAGGTGGCGACGATCTCGTCCGGGTCGACCACCACCACCGCGTCGTACTCGAGGCCCTTGGCCTGCAGCGGCAGCACCACGGTGGCCCGGGTCGCGTCCTCCCCGTCGAGCTCGTCGGCGAGCAGCTCGGAGAGCCCGCGGGCCCGGTCCGGAGCGGCGATCACCCCGACCGTGCCCTCGACCTGACCGAGCACCTCGCGGGTCGCGGCCAGCACCTCCTCGGCCAGCCGGTCCGGCGCCGGGGCCACCCGCAGCAGCGGGTCGATGCCGGTCGAGCGGACCGCCGTCGGCAGATCGGCCGTGGGGTACACCGCGGTCACCACCTGCGAGGCCAGGGTGAAGACCTCGGCCGGGCTGCGGTAGTTGGTGCTCATCCGGAACTCGCGCCGCGGGGCCGAGCCGATGGTCTGCTCGATCGCCCGGCGGGCCTCCTCGGGATCCGGCCAGGAGCTCTGCGCCAGGTCGCCGACGATCGTCCAGGAGGCCCGCTGGCCGCGCCGGCGGAGCATCCGCCACTGCATCGGTGAGATGTCCTGGGCCTCGTCGACCAGCACGTGGGCGTAGGTGGTGTACGGGTCGGCGAACGGGTCGGCCTCGCGGATCGGGGCCATCCGGTCCAGGGTGGTGACGACCTCCTCGACCTGCCGACCGTCCTCGAGGAACAGCGGCGCTTCCTCCTCGACCTCCGGCAGCGGGCCGAGCCGGTCGGCCAGCTCGTCGAGCAGCGCGCCGTCGGCCACGCTCGGCTCGCCGCCGCGGGCCAGGTCGGCCTCGCGGAGGCTCTGCGCGAGCAGAGCGGCGTCAGCCGGGTCGAGCAGACCGGCGGTGAGCTCGGCCGCGGTGGCTGGGTCGGCGAGCCGAGCCAGCGCGTCGGTCGGGCTGAGGTGCGGCCACCAGGCGTGACAGAACATCTTGTACGCGGCCAGGTCGGTGACCAGGTCGTCGAAGGCCTCGCGGTCGAGGTCGACGTCGGCCGGCTTGGCCCGCCAGAGCGCGGTGAGCAGCGCGGTCTCGGCGGCGGCCCGGCCGGTGTTGACCCGGTTGTGGGCCAGCACCTCGCGCCGGATCCGGCTCAGCTGCTCGGCCCGCAGGGTGATCGGCTCGCCCTTGACCAGCAGCCGGAGCTCGGTGGGCGAGCCGGTCGGCGGCCGTGCGACCAGCCGGGCCAGCACGTCGACCATGGCCAGCCCGCCCTTGATCCGCTCGACCTCGGCGCTGTCGTGCCGCTCGCCGGTCAGGTCGACCACGTCGGAGGCCACCGAACCCACCGACCGCAGCGTGACCGCTTCCTCTCCGAGGCTGGGCAGCACCCGCTCGATGTAGTTCATGAACAGCCGGCTCGGGCCGACCACGAGCACACCGCCGCTCTCGAACCGGCGGCGGTTGGAGTAGAGCAGGTAGGCGGCCCGGTGCAGGGCCACCACGGTCTTGCCCGTCCCGGGACCGCCGGTGATCAGGGTGACGCCCTGGTACGGCGCCCGGATGGCCTCGTCCTGCTCGGCCTGGATGGTGGCCACGATGTCGCGCATGGTGTGGCCGCGGGCCCGGGACAGCGCGGCCAGCAGCGCGCCGTCGCCGATCACCACCAGGTCGTCGTCGGCGGCCTCGGAGTCGATCAGGTCGTCCTCGATCCCCACCACCCGGACGCCGCGGCAGCGCAGCACCCGGCGCCGGACGACCTCCATCGGGTTGGCCGGGGTGGCGCGGTAGAACGGCTCGGCGGCGGGCGCGCGCCAGTCGATCACCAACGGCTCGTAGTCGGCGTCGCGGACGCCGATCCGGCCGACGTAGCGGATCTCGTCGTCGGTGCGGTCGAGCCGGCCGAAGACCAGGCCCTCGTGCTCGGCGTCGAGGGTGGCCAGCCGCCGGGCGGCCTGGAAGGCGAAGACGTCGCGCTCGAACAGGCCGGTGCCGTCCTCCTCGCGGACCACCGTCTGCCGGTCGGACTGGTAGAGCGCGCGGCCCTGGTTGGCGACCTGGCGGGCCGACCGGGTCGCCTCGGCCAACCGCGCGTAAACCAGGTCGACGTGTGCCTGTTCCGCCGCGAGCTCGCGCTCGAAGACGTCGGGGGAGACGCCGTCGGGAGCGGCGGGGCTGTCCGTGGGGGGTGTGTCCACCGCGGGGGCGGGGCCGGTGGGGCGGTCCGGCTGGTCACCCTGGTGGGTTCTCAGCGTGCCGTCGTGTCCGGAACGATCACCCGAAGGCTGGGCGTCGCGGGCGGGCTGCCCGACCGGCTCGTCTCGGTGAGAGGTCAACGACCGATTCCCTTTCGCAGAAAAACCGAACACAACACTCTACGTCACCGGGCGGCGTCGGCGGTGGCCGCGAGCGCGGCGCTGAGCAGCTCGCGGTCCGGTCCGGAACCGGATCGGGAGACCGGTCCCGCCAGCCGCAACCCGGGCACGGCGCTGACCGTCGGCGGCCGGTCCAGCCAGCCGTCCAGTCCGTCCCAGGCCACCCCGACCGGACCGATCCCGTCCCCGGCCGCGGTCGTGTGGTCGGTCACCACCGCCTCGGCGTCCGGGCGGCGGTGCAGGACCCGGAGCAGCGCGCCCCCGTCCGGCCCGTACGCGCGGCACTCGAGCGGTGACGCGGACCGGAGCCCGCCGGTGCGGTCCTCGGCGCGCTCGTCGGGCCAGGGGCCGGGACGGGACGCCGGGACGGGGGCCGGTCGGCACCGGCCGAGCCGACGGCGTTCGGCCCGGGCGCTCCGCTCGGTCAGCCGGAGCGGCAGCCGGGCCCAGAGCGAGGTCACCGCGTCCAGACCGCCGCTGGCCACCAGCAGCCGGGTCGGCAGCCGGGTGCCGTCGGTGAGCAGCACGCCCGCGATGCCGTCGCGGTCGGTCTGCACCGCCTCGAGCGCACCGGTCCGCACCACCACCCGGCGCAGGGCGAGCCGGTCGGTGAGCAGACCGACCAGCACCGACAGCGGCACCGGCCGGCCGGGCTGCTCGGGTCGGCGCAGGCACCATCGGCCGAAGGTGCGTTCGACGAAGAGCCCGGCGGCGACCAGCGCCGGGGTGCGGGCGGGGTCGGAACCGGCCTCGGTGGCCGTCGCGGCGACCAGCGCCCCCAGTCGCCGGTCCGGCAGCGCAGCGGCCAGGTCGGCCACCGCCCGGTCGGCCCACAGGGCGGCGAGCGTCGGCGGGTCGAGGGTGCGGGCGTCGGCCAGCGGGGTCTCCACCCCACGGAACCGCAGCGCCTGCCAGACGTCGCCGAGGCCGTCGACCAGGTCCCGCCAGGCGGTGGCGGCGCGGTCGCCGGCGAACCGGCGGACCGCGTCGAGCTGATCGGCCCGGCCGACCGGCAGGTCGAGCACGGAGCCGTCGGCGAGCAGGTGCCGGGTCGGCGGTGCCGGCACCAGCTCGAGCCCGGACCGGCGGAGCTCCTCCTCGAGCGGTCGCCCGGACTTGCGGAACAGGTCGCGCCACGGGGCCGGGAACGACAGCACCGTCGGCGAGAGGTCGGGCGCCGGCCCGTCGGCCGGTGCCCAGCGGTCACCCAGGCGGCCGTTGCCGATCAGCGTGACCGCGTGGCCGTTCTTGGCCAGCCGGGCGGCGGCGGCCATCCCGGCCAGGCCGTCGCCGAGCACCACGGCGGGCGTGGTCGGTCTCGGCACGGCGACGATGCTAGGTGCGAGCGCCGACAGCCGAAGGACCGCGGCGCTAGCGTGACCGCCATGACCGAGACCGCCGCACCCGCTCCCGCGAAGCTCCCGCCGGTGGCCGAGGACTGGGAGCGGGCGCTCTGCCTGGTCGCCCACCCCGACGACCTCGAGTGGGGATCGGCCGCCGCGGTCGCGCGCTGGACCGGTCAGGGCAAGCGGGTGGTCTACGCGCTCGCCACCAGCGGTGAGGCCGGGATCGACGCGATCGCCCCCGAGGAGTGCGGACCGCTCCGCGAGGCCGAGGAGCGACAGTCGGCGGCCGTGGTCGGCGTCGACCGGGTCGAGTTCCTCGGGCTGCCCGACGGCGTCGTCGAGTACGGCGTCCTGCTGCGCGCCCTGCTGTGCGACGCGATCCGTCGGCACCGCCCGGAGATCGTGATCACCCAGAACTTCGGACCCCGCTGGGGCGACGACGGACCGCTCAACCAGGCCGACCACATCGCCGTCGGCCGAGCCACCCTGGACGCGGTCCGCGACGCCGCGAACCGGTGGGTCTTCCGGGACCAGGTCGCCCCGGGCACCGGGATCGAGCCGTGGGCGGGTGTCCGGCAGGTCTGGGTAGCCGGGTCGGCCCGGCCCACGCACGGGGTGGACATCACCGCCACCTACGACCGCGGGGTGGCCTCGCTGCAGGCCCACCGCGCCTACATCGACGGCCTGAGCTACGCCTTCGACCCCGAGGAGTTCCTCGAGGGGCTGGCCCGACAGGCCGCGACCCGGTTCGACGCGCCCCGGGCGACCCTGTTCGAGGTGATCGACCTCAGCGACGGCTGAGCCGGACCGGTGCCCGGCCCGGATCGCGGACCGGCGAGCGGCTCGCGACCCGCCGACGGCGGCTCTTGACGGACTGTCGGAGGCCGCGTGTAGATTGATCGGTGTTCGAACGGGTGTTCGAAACGGCTGACTTGGGGAAGATCGGTCGCGCCGGCACCCCGACGAGGCGCAGCGTTCGCGGCCTGCGCACACGGCGGTACCCCGGGCGGGACGGACTCGACCCCCGTCCGCCCGGGGTCGCCGGTCGGCCTTCCCACGTCCTCCGCCGGTCAGCGGCGCCCTGTGCGCTGCGCCGCACCGGGTGGCCAAGGGCAGCGGACCGGCGGTCGCCGTCGCGAACACCGAGACCGGAGAGCGACCAGGAGGCACCGTGACCGTGCTGGACAGCCTGACCCCGACCGGCGGCCGCACGGAGGCCCCCGAGGCACGGCTCGACGCGGACCTGCGCCGCGCCCGGGTGGCCGCCGATGTCGCGCTGCTGACCCCCGAGACCGACACCCGGTACGTGCTGGCGCACCGCGCGGCGATGCGGGTCGCGGCGGTGGTGCTCTCGGTGCGTCCGCTCCGTCGCCGACCGGAGGTCGCCGGCCGCGGGAGCGCCGGTCCGTCGGTCGCCGCGCCGCGGGACGTCTGGTCGTTGCTGGCGGCGGCCGCACCGGAGCTGACCGGCTGGGCCGCCTACTTCGCGGCCCTCCAGCCGCGGCGGCTGGCCGTCGAGCAGGGGGACCGCTCCCGGGTGACCGCCCGCGAGGCGGACGACCTGGCCCGGGACGCCTCCTCGTTCTGCACCCTGGCCGAGGCCATGGTCGAACGGCTCGGTCCGGTCTCGCCGCCGCCGTCGACCTCCTGGTCCGCCACGTCCTCCCCGACCTCGGCGCTCTCGGTGGTCCTTCCGGGCGTGGGTCGTGGCCACCGCTGACGCCACCGCCGAACCCGCCGTGGGCCGGCGCGGCGGGCCGCGGACGCGTCGACGGCCGGACCCGGTCCCGCCGTGGCTAGGCTGGCGCCCGGAGCCGCACGCCGGTCCGGACGCCGTCGGAGCCGGCCGCCGGGAGCGCGGCCGGAGCCGACGGGAGACCGCGAGTGATCCAGCCAGCAGCCGGAGCGCCGGGCTCGCGGCGCGGGTCAGCAGGTCGGCGCCGTCCGGTGGCCGACACCGTGCTGATGGAGCGGCTGACCGAGGAGCTCGCGGCCTGGACCGCCCGGACCCGTCCGGAACTGCCCTGCCGGGTGATCGACCTCGGCGGCGGCACCGGCACCTTCGCCTCGCAGCTGGCCGACCAGGGCCATGCGCTGACCGTGATCGACCCGAACCTCGACGCGCTCGCCTCGCTGGAGCGCCGGGCGACGGAGTGGGCCCGGGGTGCCGGAGCCGGGGCGACCGGGTCGATCCGGGGAGTCCAGGGCGACGCGAGCGAGCTGGTCGAGCTGGTCGGGGCCGGCGCGGCCGACGTGGTGGTCTGCCACCGGGTGCTCGAGGTGGTCGACGACCCGGAGCAGGCGCTGACCGCGGTGGCGGCCGCCCTCCGACCCCGGGGTGCGCTGAGCCTGGTGGTCGGGCTGCGACGCTCGGTGGTGCTCGGGCAGGCGCTGGCCGGCCACCTCGGTTCGGCGTTGCGGACCTGGCAGGACCGGCGACGCTTCGACCTCGAGCAGGTCGAGGAGCTGGTGGTCGAGGCGGGCTTCCGGATCGTGTCCTCCGAGGGCGTCGGGGCGGTCGCGGGTTACGTCCCCGAGGCGCTGGTCGAGTCCGACGCAGCGGCGCACGAGGAGCTGGCCACGCTGGAACGGGCGCTGAGCACCGACCCGGCCTTCCGGGCGCTGGCGCCGGCGGTGCACGTCTTCGCCGAGCTGGCCGGCTGAGCCCGTCCGCGCACCGGCCGGCCGGACGACCCCAACGACCCGAGCGGTCGTCGTCACGGCCGGCGGACGACCGGTCATGAGCGCCCCGGTGATCATGCACGTCGACATGGACGCGTTCTACGCCTCGGTCGAGCTGCGCCGTCGGCCCGATCTGCGGGACGCCCCCGTGCTGGTCGGCGGGCAGGGGCGCGGGGTGGTGCTGTCGGCGACCTACCCGGCCCGGCGGTTCGGTGTGACCTCGGGCATGCCGATGGCGCGGGCCATGCGGCTGGTGCCGAACGCGGTGGTGCTGCACCCCGACTTCGACGCCTACACCACCGTGTCCAAGGCGATCGCCGCCATCTTCGAGACGTTGACCGAGACCGTCGAGGTGGCCTCGATCGACGAGGCCTACCTCGACCTGACCGGAGCGATCCGCCGTCTCGGGCCGCCGGCCCAGATCGGCGAGTGGCTGCGGGCGACGGTGGCCGACGAGCAGCAGATCACCTGCTCGGTCGGGATCGGCCCGACCAAGTTCGTGGCCAAGGTGGCCTCGCGCGCCGCCAAGCCGGACGGACTGGTCGAGGTGCCGCCCGACCAGGTCACGGCCTTCCTGCACCCGCGCCCGGTCGAGGACATGTGGGGGGTGGGCGAGCCGACCGCCGAGAAGCTGCACCGGCTGGGGCTGTTCACGGTCGGTGACCTCGCGCACGCCCCGCGCGACGCGCTGCGGAACACCTTCGGGCCGCACCAGGGCATCTATCTCCAGCACCTGGCCTGGGGGCGCGACGGCCGCCGGGTGGTGACCGGCCCACGCGAACGCAGCGTCGGGTCGCAGGAGACGCTCGGCGCCGACACCGACGACCCCGCCGTGGTCGAGCGCGAGCTGCTGCGGATGGCCGCCCGGACCGCGCGACGGCTCCGCAAGGCCGGGTTGCTCGGCCGGACGGTCACGCTCGGGATCCGGTTCGCCGACTTCCGCGCGATCACCCGGTCGGCCACGCTGACCACGCCCACCGACGTCACCACCGAGATCCACGCCGAGGCCGTCCGGCTCTATCGCGCCCTCCAGGTGCCGAAGGCCCGGATCCGTCGGGTGGGCGTCCGGGTCGAGAACGTGGTCGAGGCCGACCGGACCAGCCGGCAGCCGTTCCTCACCGACCCCGAACACGGCTGGCGGGAGGCCGAGCAGGCGGTCGACGCGGCGGTCGCCCGGTTCGGGCCCGGCGCGGTGCAACGGGCCGCGTTGGCCGGCACCGGACGTCGGCTGAGCCCGTTCGCAGCCCCCGAGTGAGCCCGGACAGAGCCCCGAGCAGAGCCCAGTACAGAGCCCCGACGAGGCGCGACAGCGTCGAGGACGGGGCCAGCGTGTGAGCAGGCTGAACCCCGGGTCGACGGCCGCGGCGAGATAAAGGGCCGATGGGTTTCGCTGGACCCAGGGCGCGCCTAGACTGACGAATGACCACCGGCACCGGTGGTCTGCAGTCGAACCCGCCGGTCCCGTCCAGGCTCCGGAGGATCCGTCGACCGCGGTGACCGACGAGACGCGTGGGAGGTGGCCCGTGGCCCTCTCAGAAGACGAAGAGCGACTGCTCCAGCAGATGGAGGCGGCGCTCGCGGCCGAGGACCCGAAGCTCGTTCACACGCTGAGCGGCAAGGGGACCCGACGGGTGCACCGACGGCGTGCAGCCATCGCCGGCGTCGGCTTCTTCTTGGGTCTCGGCATGCTGGTCGGCGGGATGGCGGTGGGGATGTCCAACCACCCGGTCGTCGGCATCCTGGTCAGCGTCGTCGGCTTCGTGGTCATGGTCGCCGCCGCGGTGACCGCGATCTACGCCTGGCAGCACGTGACCGGCGCGCAGACCGTCCCGGGCCGGTCCAACGACCGCCCGAAGCCCCAGGGCTCCTCGACCGGCACCTCCGGCCAGGGCTTCATGGACAAGATGGAAGAGCGCTGGAAGCGCCGCCGGGACGAATCCGGCTTCTGACCGATCTCACTCTTCGACGCCAGCGCGCGGCTTCCGGCCGCGCGCTTCGTCGTTTCTGCGCGCGAGCGCTTCGACAAGCTCAGCGCGCGTTCGCTGCGAACGCCACCACGGTGCCCTGAGCCTGTCGAAGGGCGTGGGATTCGGCTGCGCGGGCGCGCTTCGACAGGCTCAGCGCGCGTCTCTCGACCACGGCGCCCTGAGCCCCATCCCCGTGCCCTGAGCCTGTCGAAGGGCGGGGGAGTCGACTGCGGGCGCGCTTCGACAGGCTCAGCGCGCGTCTCTCGACCACGGTGCCCTGAGCCTGTCGAAGGGAGTGGGATTCGGCTGCGCGAGCGCTTCGACAGGCTCAGGGCGCGTCTCTCGACCACGGTGCCCTGAGCCTGTCGAAGGGCGCGGGGGCCGGGCTCAGGTGCGCCGGCGGAACCGGAGCAGCCCGCGGAACACCGAACGTGGGACCAGCAGGGCGGCCATACGCCGGTGCCAGGGCTGGGGTTCGGCCAGTCCTCGTCGGATCTCGCTGGTCATCGCGGAGAGCTCCCGGTCGAGGTCGTCGTCGAAGGTCTGGGCATAGCGGGAGCGTTCGACCAGGACGGCGAGCCGCCCCATCGCCTCCGACTCCGACGGCTCGAGCCGGTCACCGACCTGGGCGCCGATGGTCCGCGGCGACCCGGACGGCCAGCTGCCGCCGTAGTCGATCACCGTGTCACGCACCTCCGACCAGGCACCCTCGACCTGCTCCGACGGCTCCCGGTCCCGGTCGAACCGGTGGCCGCGTCGGCGGATCCGGATCGAGGCCGGCGCGGCCAGGACGGCCAGCCCGACCAACACGGCCAGGCCGATCAGCACGTTCCGCAGCGGGTGGGTCGGCGCCTGGGTGACCGGCGCGGTCTGCTGCTCGTTGGCCCGGTTGGACGCCGGGGCGCTGGGCTGCGAGCGGGTGGTGGCCCGGGTCGACGGCTCGCTGTCCGACTCGCTCTGGCTGGGGGTGGTGCCGCGGACGGACCAGGCCGGCGCGGTGCCGGTCACCGAGCTCGGGGTCGGCTCGTAGCGGACCCAGCCGTACCCGCTGAAGTAGAGCTCGGGCCAGGCGTGCATGTCCTTGACCGACACCGTCCAGTGGTCGCCGTCGCGCTCGCCGGGCAGGAAGCCCACCGCCACCCGGCTCGGGATCCCGACGATCCGGGCCATCAGCGCCATCGAGGCGGCGAACTGTTCGCAGTAGCCCTTCTTGTCCTCGAACAGGAAGTTGGTCAGCGCCTGGTAGCCGCTGCCCGGCTGCGGGGCGGTGCTGTAGGTGAAGTTCTTCGTGCTGCGGAAGTACGCCTGGAGCAGCGCGGCCTTGGCCGAGGCGGTGTCACCGGAGGCGGTGATCCGCTTGGCGAGCTCGGTGATCCGCGGTGGCAGGTCGCTCGGCACCGCGAGCGTGGTCTCCGAGTCCACCGGGGTGCCGACCCCGGACGCCGCCAGGTCGGCCGCCGTCGGGTCGATGTCCACGCTCTGCACCGTGTACGTCAGCCCGTTGCTCGCGTCGGCCCGGGCCCGCGGGTTCCGGTTCGACGAGACCATCACCAGCGAGTTCGGGTCGATGCCCCAGCTGCCCTGGACGTCGACGCTGCGCGGTGCGTAGGGCATCGGCAGGTACTCCGAGGCGAAGTCGGTGACCGTGATGCGGGTGCTCCGCTGACGCGTGTCGGTGTCGGCCATGCCGGGCACCGCGGGGAAGTCCGGCCCCTGCTGCAGCGGGGTCTGCGCGTTGGTCCAGCCGGCCCGGCTGAACGCCGGCAGCGAGGCCAGTCGCAGATAGAGCGGGTCGTTGTTGTCGGTCCGGTACTCCAGCACCGGCCGGTTCCGCGGCTCGGTCAGGTTGCGCTTCAGGTCGAGGGTCGGGTCGGCGAGCTGGATCGGCCCGCCGCCGTTGCCCGGCCCGTTGCCGAAGCCGAAACCGCCGAGCGAGATCGTCGGCAGCAGCATCCCGAGGACGGTCACCAGCACCAGCGCGGGCAGCCCGATGTAGGCCGCGGCCCGCCAGACCACCGGGTCGGCGGTGCCGTGCTCGTCGGCCGAGTCGCGGCTCAGGCCGCGCGTCCACCGGGCATTGGCGTTCAGGCCCTCGGCGATCAGGACCGCCAGGTAGCCGAAGCCGATCAGCAGGAACGGCCCGATCCCGGTGTCCTGGCCGAGCCCGAGCGCCGGGATCAGGAAGACGGTGGCGGTCGGGGCCAGCCCGAGGGCCGGCCGGCGCAGCCCGAGCACCAGCAGGTCGGTCAGCACCGCGATCAGCGCGAGGCAGCTGACGAAGAGCAGCTTGACGCCGTCGTTGGGCGTCATCGGTGCCGACTGGGTCTGCATGTGCCCGACCGCCGAGCCGAACAGCGCGCCGACGTGGTCGAACAGCCCGGTCTCGCTGCGGACCGCGGGCAGCTGCGCGGCGATCACCAGGGTGGCCACCGCCCACACCCCGAGCTGGGCGCCGAAGACCACCGCCGAGTTCGCGTGCAGCCGGCGGAGCACCACGCTGACCACCCCGAGCAGCACGATCAGCACCCAGCTGAGTCCGAGGTAGCTGGAGTCCTGGGTGAGCGGGTGCAGGACGAACGAGGCCAGCACCATCGCGATGGCCACCGCCAGCGCGCTCCGGTCGGTGTCCTTCACCGGGTCCCTCCGTCCTGGTCGTGTCCGCCGGTCACCGGGCACCCGCCGCGGCCGAGTCGAACGCCGCCCAGGCGTCGGCCACCCCGAGGCCGGAGCGCACCGGGACGACCTTCCAGCCGTCGTCGCGGAGCAGGTCCTCGGCCACCCCGGGCGCGGCACCGGGCCACCCGAGCTGCGCCCCGCCCTCCTGTCCCTGGCCACCGGGCCCGTCGCGGAAGCTGTCCACGTCGAGCAGCAGGGCCATGCCCTGGGCCCGGTTCCGGCGCAGCCGGCGGAGCCCCTCGGCGTCCTCGACGGTCAACCGGCCGCAGATCGCCACCACCAGCTGACCCGACCGCTCGAGCGTGGCCGCGTTGACCGCGTACTGCAGGGTGCGGGTCGACCGCGACCGCAGGTCGGTGAGCCGGCTGACCACGGCCTGCCGGGCGACCGCCGGCTGACCGGCGGTGGTGGCAATCCGCAACGACCCGCCCGCCTCGAAGATCTCCACTCCGAAGCCGGCGTCGATGAAGTGCAGCGCGATCGAGCAGGCCGCCGAGACCGACCACTCGAACGACGACCAGATGCCCTCGCCGGCGTGCGCACCGGTGCGGGAGTCGAGGACGATGCTGACGCTCGGGTCCCAGGCCTGCTCCTCGCGCCGGACCATCAGCTCGCCGCGGCGGGCGGTCGTCCGCCAGTGCACCCGGCGGACGTCGTCGCCCTGGCGGTACTCGCGGACCAGCACGTCGTCCTGGCCGACCACACCGATCCGGTGCGGCTGGGCGTCACCGGCGCTGCCGACGCCGCCGGCGCCGCGCAGGCTGGCCAGCGGGACGATCTGCGGGGTGACCAGCACCTCGGAGGTGGCCACGAACCGGCGGTCGAGCTGGACCAGCTTGAACGGGTCGGCGGTGCGGACGGTCAGCGGACCGGTGTGGAACCGGCCGCGGACCCGGCCGAGCAGCGGGTACTCGACCTCGCGCTGCCAGGCCTGACCCGGTTTGTCGACGCAGAACCGGGGTGCGGTCCCGAGCTCGTGCGGCACCTGGTCCTCCATCAGCACCAGACCGGCGGGCAGCCGGCCCTCCTGACCGAGGACGATCCGGCCGTGCATGGCCGAGCCGAGCTGCACCTGGTCGGGCTCGACCGAGCGCTCGCAGGAGAGCCGAAGCCGCGCCACCGCCACCAGCACGAGGGCGACCACCGGGAGTGCCGCCAGCAGCAGACCGAGCCGCATCACGTCGCGCTGACCGGCGAGCATCGCGCCGACCACCACCCCGAGCCCGAGCACCAGGAACACCCGGCCGCGCGGGGTCAGCAGCCGCCAGAACCTCCCCACCGGGGCGCCCGTCAGCGCCGGTCGGGCAGCGGGACCGCCCGGACCAGGTGGGCGATGATGTCCGGGGCCGTCCGCCGGGCCAGCTGGGCCTCGGCCGAGGGGATCACCCGGTGGGCGAGCACCTGGACGGCCAGCTCGGCGACGTCGTCGGGGCTGACGTAGTCGCGCCCGGCCAGCGCGGCCCAGGCCCGGCTGATCCGCAGCAGCTGCAGGGTGGCTCGCGGTGAGGCGCCGAGCCGGAGGTCGCGGGAGTTGCGGGTGGCGTTGACGATGCCGACCAGGTACTGCTTGACCGCCGGGGCGACGTAGACGGCCTTGACCGCCTCGATCAGTCCGCTGACCACCACCCCGTCGGTGACCGGCGGCAGCTCGGCCAGCGGGTCGGCCGACCCGTGGGTGTCGAGCATGTCGAGCTCGGAGGTCGGCGTCGGGTAGCCCATCTCGATCCGGGCCATGAACCGGTCCCGCTGCGCCTCGGGGAGGGGATAGGTGCCCTCCATCTCGATCGGGTTCTGGGTGGCGACCACCATGAACGGCGGCGTCAGCGCGTAGGTGGTGCCGTCCACGCTGACCTGGCGCTCCTCCATCGACTCGAGCAGCGCGGACTGGGTCTTGGGGGAGGCGCGGTTGATCTCGTCGCCCACCACGATGTTGGCGAAGACGCCGCCCGGCTTGAACTCGAACTCGCGGGTCTCGGCGTTGAAGATGCTCACCCCGGTGATGTCGGAGGGCAGCAGGTCGGGCGTGAACTGGATCCGCCGCACCGCGCAGTCGATCGAGCGCCCCAGCGCCTTGGCCAGCATCGTCTTGCCGACCCCGGGGACGTCCTCGACCAGCAGGTGCCCCTCGGCCAGCAGCACGGCCAGGGCCAGGTCGATCGAGGCGCGCTTGCCCTCGATCACCTGCTCGATCGCGGTCCGGACCTGGCCGCTGACCCGGACGACGTCGTCCAGGGAGAGCGGCGGGACGTCGCGCTGCTCCGCGCGGTCCGTCCCGGTGGTGGCGTCGTAGCTCAGCGTCACGGTTCCCCTCGGTGCCGGGTCGCGTGCCTGATCGCCACGCGGTCGCTCGCCATGCTATGCGGCCCACCCGTGCCCCCGCCGGGCTCGCGAGCGGGCCGGCCCCCGACCTTGCCGAACTCTTCAGCACCGCCGCCGGACGCCCGGCTCGCGCCGACCGCCGTCCGGCGGGGCGATTGGGAGCGCCGAAAGGGTGCTTGGTGGAGCGAAGTGGAGTAGAGTGGAGCGCAGTGGAGGAGATCGGTCCGATCGTGGAGCCTGGAGGTGGGCGTGTTCCTCGGAACCCACACCCCCAAGATCGACGAGAAGGGGCGGTTCTTCCTGCCGGCGAAGTTTCGCGAGGAGCTCGCCGAGGGGTTGGTCATCACCCGGGCCCAGGACCGGTGTCTGGCGATCTACCCCGAGGCGACGTTCGTCGAGATGACCAAGTCCATG
Source organism: Microlunatus kandeliicorticis (assembly GCF_014137855.1). GTDB lineage: Bacteria > Actinomycetota > Actinomycetes > Propionibacteriales > Propionibacteriaceae > Microlunatus > Microlunatus kandeliicorticis. The sequence goes on along the minus strand of NZ_JACGWT010000003.1, from coordinate 111,991 downwards.
AGCAGTGCACCGACCAGCGTCAAGCAGGTCCGGGACTTCCAGCGGATGCTGGCGGCCGGGGCCTCGAACGAGAAACCGGACAAGCAGGGCCGCATCACCATTCCGCCGCAGCTGCGGAACTACGCGGGCCTGACCGGGGAGTGCGTCGTGGTCGGGGCCATCAACCGGGTCGAGGTCTGGGACGCCGCCGCGTGGGAGGCCTACTCCGCCGAGCAGGAATCGGCCTTCGCCGAGATGAACGAAGAGGTCTTCCCGGGCCTGTGATCCGTGGGGGCGGCACAGGCCCGGGAGCTGGCGACAGCCAGACGGGCGCGGCCCGTGTCCCGGGGCTTCAGCCCCGAGACCCGGTCTCCCTGGCGCACCTTCCCCGGTGCCAGGTGGGCCATCCAGGGTCTCGGGCTGAAACCTCGGGGCACGAGCCGCACCGGCTGCCGCCGCAGAGCTCCGCGTGACCCGTCGGGGGGATGACGCGAGGCTCGCAGGTCAGGCTGCGGGGGCAGCGCCGCGAAACGACAGCCCGGGATGACAGATGCCGCGACAGGGGAACCGGTGACGGACGCGTCCGTACCTCCCACCCCGCCCGTGCCCGACCGGCCGGCGCCCGCTCCCTCCGGGGAGCCGGTGCACGTGCCGGTGATGGTCGAGCGGATCGTCGCCCTGCTGGCCCCGGCGTTGCACCCCCAGCCCGACCGACACACCCGCCCGGCGTCCGGGGAGGCGTCCGGGGAAGCGTCCCGGTTCACCGTGGTGGACGGCACCCTCGGCCTCGGCGGTCACGCCGAGGCCCTGCTCGAGGCCTGTCCCGAGGCCCGGCTGATCGGCATCGACCGCGACCCGCAGGCCCTCGACCTGGCCGGCCGCCGGCTCTCCCGCTTCGAGGACCGGGTCACCCTGGTCCACGCGGTCTACGACGAGCTGGCCGACGTCCTCGACCGGCTCGGCGTCCGCCGGGTGCAGGCCGTGCTGCTCGACCTCGGGCTGTCCTCGCTGCAGATCGACCGCACCGAGCGCGGGTTCGCCTACGCCACCGACGCCCCGCTCGACATGCGGATGGACGGCACGCAGGGGATCACCGCGGCCGAGGTGGTCAACAGCTACGACGCCGCCAAGCTGCGCCGCATCCTCAGCCGCTACGGCGAGGAGCGGTTCGCCGACCGGATCGCCCGCCGGATCGTCGCCGAGCGCGCCAGCCGTCCCTTCACCACCTCCGGACGCCTGGTCGAGGTGATCGCCGCCGCGATCCCGGCCGCGGCCCGGCACACCGGCGGACACCCCGCCAAGCGGACCTTCCAGGCGCTGCGGATCGAGGTGAACCGCGAGCTGGACGCCCTGGCCCGAGTGCTGCCCGACGCGGTCACCGCGCTCGCGGTCGGCGGCCGGATCGCCGTGCTGGCCTACCACTCGCTGGAGGACCGGTTGGTCAAGCAGACGTTCCGGGACGGCGCGACCGACCGGGCCCCGCGGGACCTGCCGGTGGTGCCGCCCGAGCTCCGGCCGCAGCTCGAACTGCTGACCCGTGGCGCCGAACGGCCGGACGCCACCGAGGCCGGCCGCAACCCGCGCGCCGCCTCCGCCCGGCTCCGTGCCGCCGTCCGGATCGCCGAGGCGGCATGACCGCCCCGACGCGCGTGAGTCCGACCCGCCTGAGCCCGACCCGCACGACCCCGACCAGCACACCCCCGACCAGCAGGCCCGAGGAGAACCGATGAGCGCCGTGTGGGAAGCCGAGACCCCCGACTGGTCCGACGAGGTCGCCGACGAACAGCCGCGCCGCCGGCTGCGGGCCGTCCCGCGGCGCCGCCAGCGGATGGCGCGGACCCCGTTCGTGCTGGTGCTGATCGTGATCTTCGGGCTCGGCATGGCGGGGCTGCTGATGCTCAACACCACGCTGCAGAACCAGGCCGTCCAGGCCCAGAAGCTCAACAACCAGGCCACCGTGCTCACCTACGAGCAGGCCTCGCTCTCCCGGCAGCTCCAGCAGGTCGAGGCTCCTCAGGAACTCGCCCGGCGCGCCTCGGCGCTGGGGATGCGGGCCGACCCCTACCCTGCGTTCATCCGCACCAGCGACGGCAAGATCATCGGCTACCCGGACGTCGTCCAGGGCAACGAGGAGCCCACCCAGATCGTCAAGACGCCCGAGCAGCTGCAGGCCGAGGCGAAGGCCGCCGCGGCCAAGGCGGCCGCCGCCCAGGCCGCCAAGGAGGCGGCGGCCAAGCAGGCTGCGGCCGAGGCCGCCGCCCAGGCCAAGGCGCAGCAGGCCAAGGCGAAGCAGTCGTCGCAGAAGAACGGGAAGAGCACGAACCAGAAGGGCCAGAACGCCAGCACGGCCCAGAACGGACGGAACTGACCCGATGCCCGCTGACCGCCGCACCCCGCCCGACCCGCCGCGTCCGACCCGGTCGCGCACGACCGGTTCCGCGGCTTCGCGCGCTCGTGCTCCGCAGGGCGTCCACCCGCGGTCGGACCGGGAGCCCCGACCGGCGGCACCCCGCTCCGGCCAGCCGCGCCCGGCCCAGTCCCGCGCCGGCCAGTCCCGCACCGCCCAGTCCCGGACCGCCCAGTCCCGGACCGCCCAGTCCCGGACCAGCCAGTCCCGGACCAGCCAGTCCCGTTCCGCCCAGCCGCGCCCCGCGCAGCGGCGTCCGGCCCAAGGTCGCCCGTCGGCCCGGCCCGGCGCGACCGCGGCCGGCAGCACCCGGCTCGGTTCCTGGCTCGGGCTGCCCGAGGGAGGGCGCCGGCCCCCGGTCCGACGGCGCCGCACGCTGCGGATCCCGCTCGGGTCGTCGACCCGCCGGCTCCGGATCGGTCTGCTGGTCATCGCCATGGCGGTCTCGCTGTGCGCCGGCCGGCTGCTCCAGCTGCAGGGCTTCGACTCCTCGGCCTACGCCGCCGCCTCGACCGAGCAGCTGACCCGCACGCTGGCCCTACTGCCCGCCCGGGGTGAGATCACCGACCGCAACGGGGTGGTGCTGGCCTCCACCGAGCCCGCGGTCGACATCACCGCCGACCCCACCCTGACCAGCAAGAACGCCCAGGCGATCGCGGCGATCATCGACCGCTACGTCGACCAGGACCCGGGACAGACGGTGGCGGCGCTGACCAAGCCGAACACCCGGTTCGCCTACGTGGCCAAGAAGGTGCCGGCCGCGGTCTACACCCAGATCGCGCAGGACCTGTCGACCGCCGGCTACTACGGCGTCTTCCGCGAGAGCGACCCGATCCGCACCTACCCGGCCGGCGCGGTCGGCGCGGGGATCGTCGGCTTCGTCGGCGGCGACAACGACGGCGTGGCCGGGTTCGAGTACGCCCGCAACAAGCAGCTGGCCGGCGTCGAGGGCAAGGAGTCCTACGAGTCCGCACCCGACGGCTCGAAGATCCCGCTCGGCACCAGCGTGGTGACCCCGGCGCAGAACGGCGTCAGCTACCAGCTCTCCATCGACTCCGAGCTGCAGTGGGTGGCCGAGCAGCGGCTGGCCGCCCAGGTCAGCAAGCTCAAGGCCGACTACGGCTTCGCGATCACCATGGACGTCCGCACCGGGCAGATCCTCGCGCTGGCCAACGCCCCGTCCTACGACGCCTCCGACCCGGGGGCCTCGGACCCGGCCGACCGCGGCAACCGCGCGGTCCAGGAGACCTACGAACCGGGCTCGGTGGAGAAGATCCTCACCTCGGCCGCGCTGATCGACTCCGGCACCGCCAACCCGGACACCAAGGTCGTGGTGCCCAACCGGGTCGCCTCCGGCGGCGGGCTGATCAAGGACGTCGAGGACCACGGCACGGTCGACTACCGGATGCGCGGCATCGTCGCCCACTCCTCGAACATCGGGATGCTGCTGCTGACCCGGCAGCTGCCCAAGGCGACCCTGGTGAACTACCTGTCCAGCTTCGGGCTGGGGCAGCCCACCGGGATCGAGCTCCCGGCCGAGGCCTCGGGGACCGTCCCGCCGGCCTCGATGCCGGACTACAGCCGCGACCAGATCGCCTTCGGCCAGGGACTCAGCGTCACCGGGGTCCAGGAGGCGGCCGCGATCGCCGGCATCATCAACGGCGGGATCTACCACGCGCCGACCGTGGTGGCCTCGGCCACCAGCCCGGACGGCACCCCGGCCGACCTCAACCGGCCGGCTCCGCGTCGGGTGGTCTCGGCCCAGACCTCGGCCGAGGTCCGCGGGCTGATGCAGGCCGTGGTCTACGGGATCAAGAGCCGCTCGAGCCTGTCGATGGACCACTACCAGACCGGCGGCAAGACCGGCACCGCTCAGCGGGCCGACCCGAAGTGCGGCTGCTACCGCGGCTACGTCACCAGCTACGTGAACTTCGCGCCGCTGAACGACCCGAGCATCCTCACCTACGTGGTGATCAACAACCCGCGCCAGGGCAACCCGACGGGCACCGGCAACGCCGCCCCGGTGGCGAACGACATCATGCAGTTCGCGCTGCCGCGGTACGGGGTCGAGCCGGACCAGAAGGACTTCGCCGACCAGGCCGCCCAGTACACGCTCCCGCTGACCTGGTGACCCGGGCGATGGGGCGACCGAGCGGCCGCGCCCCGCGCGGCCACCGGGCACCGGTGGTCCGGACTCGGTACGGTCTGGTGTCGTGACGGCCGTACCAGGAGGGCAGGGCAACCCGCACCGCCCGCACCGCGGTCGTCCCGTCCCGCTCGCCGACGCCCTGGCGACCGCGCTCGCCGCGGACGGGGCCCTCGCCGACGACCGGCCGCGCCGCGGCCCGCTGCCGGCGGTGACCGGTGTGGCCTCGGACTCGCGGCTGGCCGGACCCGGCGACCTCTACCTGGCCCTCCCCGGCGACCGGACCCACGGCGCCCGGTTCGCCGCCCAGGCGGTCCGGGCCGGTGCGGTCGCGGTGCTCACCGACGCCGCCGGCGCCGCCCTGCTCGAGGGGGACGGCAGCCTCGGCCCCGACGTCCCGGTGGTGGTGGTCGACCGGCCCCGGGCGCTGATGGCCGGGCTGGCCGCGGAGGTCTACGACCGCCCGGCCCGGGCCCTCCGCACGGTCGGGATCACCGGGACCAACGGCAAGACGACCACCAGCTTCCTGGTCGACGGCGGGCTGCGGGCCGGCGGCTGGCACACCGGGCTGATCGGCACCCTCGGCTACCGGATCGACGACCGTCCGCTCGACGGCCCCCGGACCACCGTCACCACCCCGGAGTCGGCCGAGCTGCAGGGGCTGTTCGCCGCCCTCCGCGAGGCGGGCGCGCAGGCGGTGACGATGGAGGTGTCCTCGCACGCGCTGGCACTCGGCCGCGCCGACGCGGTGGTCTTCGACGTCGCCGTGTTCACCAACTTCGGTCGCGACCACCTCGACTTCCACGGCACCCTCGAGGCCTATTTCGCGGCCAAGGCGTCGCTGTTCACCGCCGCCCGGGCGCGCCGGGCGGTGATCAACCTCGACGACCCGCGCGGCCCCGCGCTGGTCGCGCAGGCGCGGGCCGAGGGGCTCGCCGTCGTCACCACCGGCACCGCCGACGGGACCGCGGCGGACTACCGGCTGCTCGAGCTCGACGCCGACGGGCCGGTCACCCGGCTCACCGTCGGCACCCCGGCCGGGACGGTCCGGATGGACCTGAAGCTGCCCGGCGACCACAACGCGCACAACGCGGTCAGCGCGCTGGCCGCCGTCGACCTGCTGACCGCCGACGCTGCCCCGGGGCCCGGGCCGGCCTTCGACCGCGACCGCGCGATCGCCGGGATCGGCGCGGTGACCGTCCCCGGACGGATGCAGCCGGTGCCGCTCGCGGACCACCCCGACGCGCGCACGCCGCAGGTCTACGTCGACTTCGCCCACACCCCGCAGGCGGTCGCCTCGGCCCTGGCGGCGCTCGCCCCGCGGGCGCACGGGCGTCCGGTGGTCTGCGTGGTCGGCTGCGGCGGCGACCGCGATCCGGCCAAGCGCGGATCGATGGGCGCGGCGGCCGTCCGCGGTGCCGACCTGGTGGTGATCACCGACGACAACCCGCGCGGCGAGGAACCGGCGGCGATCCGGGCCGCCACCCTGGCCGGTGCCCGCGACGAGCTGGCCCGCACCGGCGCGGCGACCGAGGTGGTCGACGGCGGTGACCGGCGCTCCGCGCTGGCGCTGGCGCTGCGCCGGGCGCGGACGTCGGGCGCGGTGGTCGCCGTGCTCGGCAAGGGACACGAACAGGGGCAGGAGGTCGCCGGCGTGGTGCACCCGTTCGACGACGCGGCGGTGGTCGCCGAGCTGTGGGCCGAGCTGGCCGACGAACCGGCGGTCCCGAGCGAAGCAGCGCCGGTTCCGACCGCCCGAGGGTCCCGGTGATCGCCGTCGGGCTCGGCCGGCTGGCCGAGACGGTCGGTGCCGAGCTCACCGGTGCCGGCCCTGACGCCGAGGTGACCTCGGTGGTGGTCGACAGCCGGCAGGCGCAGCCGGGCTCGCTGTTCGTGGCGCTGCCCGGCGAGCACGTCGACGGGCACGACTTCGTCGCGCGCGCGGCGCAGGCCGGTGCGGTCGCTGCGCTGACCACCCGGCCGGTGCCGGGCGTCCGCTGCCTGGTGGTGCCGGACGCCCAGCAGGCGCTCGGCCGGGTCGGCCGGCTCGCGGTCGACCTGGCCCGCCCGCAAGGGCTGCGGGTCACCGGGATCACCGGCTCACAGGGGAAGACCTCGACCAAGGACCTACTGGCCCAGGTGCTCGAGACGCAGGCGCCCACGGTGGCGCCGGTCGCCTCGTTCAACAACGAGATCGGTGTCCCGCTGACCGCCTGCCGGGTCGGTCCGGACACCCGGTTCCTGGTCTCCGAGATGGGCGCCCGCGGGATCGGGCACATCCGCTATCTCTGCGAGCTCACCCCGCCGGACGTCGGGATGGTGCTCAACGTCGGCTTCGCGCACCTCGGCATGTTCGGCAGCCGCGAGGCGATCGCCCAGGCCAAGGGCGAGCTGGCCGAGGCGGTGCCCGGTGACGGCGTCGCGGTGCTCAACCTCGGCGACCCGCTGGTCGCGGCGATGCACACCCGGACCCGGGCCGCGGTGGTCGGGTTCCTCGAACCGGACGCCGAGCCCGACGCGGCCGCGCTCCGGGTCGCCGCTCGGCTGGTCAGCGCGGTCGACCCGACCGCCGACGACGCCGGCTGCTGGAGCTTCGGGCTGCGCGACTCCGGGACCGGGGAGACCCACCCGGTGCGGTTGCGGCTGCTCGGGGCCCACCAGATCGGCAACGCGCTCGCCGCCGCGGCCGCCGCCACCGCGCTCGGGCTCGCACCCGCGGCGGTGGCCGAGGCGCTCAGCGCGGCCGGCCCGCGGTCGCGCTGGCGGATGGAGACGCACCGGCGCGCCGACGGCCTGCTGGTGGTCAACGACGCCTACAACGCCAACCCCGGCTCGATGTCCGCGGCGCTGCGCACCCTGGCCGGTCTCGGTGCGTCCCGCCGGGCGGCGGGCCAGCCGACCCGTACCGTGGCCGTGCTGGGCGAGATGCTCGAGCTCGGGGACAGCGCCGCCGACGAGCACGCGGCGGTCGGGCGGCTGGCCGCCGAGCTCGGGATCGACCGGCTGCTGACGGTGGGCGACCACGCCGACGTGATCCGCGAGGGAGCGCGTGCGGCCGGTCTCGGCGGGGAGGAGACGGCGGTGTTCGACACGGTCGACGCCCTGCGCGAGGCGCTGCTCGCCGAGGTCGCGAGCACCGACGTGGTGCTGGTCAAGGCCTCCCGCGCCATCGGGCTCGAGACCGTCGCCGACGCGCTGCTGGGTGACGGGCCGGAGCAGGGGAGCAGCGCGTGAAGCTGATCGTCTTCGCCGGCGTCATCTCGCTGCTCGGGACCCTGATCGGCACCCGGTACGCGATCCGGGTGCTGGTCCGCAAGGGCTACGGGCAGCTGATCCGCGACGACGGGCCGACCAGTCACCACACCAAGCGCGGCACCCCGACCATGGGCGGGCTGGTGATCATCGCCTCGGTGCTGCTGGCCTACACCGTCTCGCACCTGGTCACCCTGACCCCGCCGACCGTCTCCGCACTGCTGGTGCTGTTCCTGTTCACCGGGCTCGGCGTGGTCGGCTTCGTCGACGACTTCATCAAGATCAGCAAGCAGCGTTCGCTCGGGCTGCGCAGCAAGGCCAAGATCGCCGGCCAGTCGATCGTCGCGGTGATCTTCGCCGTGCTGTCCTTCCAGTTCCCCGACGACCGGGGCATCACCCCGGCGTCCCGGGCCATCTCGTTCCTCCGCGACATCGACCCGCTGACCCTGCCGCTGGTGCTCGCGGTGGTCTGGGTGCTGCTGCTGATCGCCGCGGCCAGCAACGGCGTCAACCTCACCGACGGGCTGGACGGGCTCGCCGCCGGGGCCTGCGTGATGATCTTCGGCGCCTACACCCTGGTCAACATCTGGCAGTACAACCAGTACTGCGGGTTCGCCGACGTGGCCGGGCCGAAGTGCTACGAGGTCCGCAACCCCTACGACCTGGCGGTGGTGGCCATCTCGCTCGCCGGCGCCTGCTTCGGCTTCCTGTGGTGGAACGCCGAGCCGGCGAAGATCTTCATGGGCGACACCGGCTCGCTCAGCCTCGGCGGCGGGCTGGCCGGGATGGCGATCTTCACCCGCACCGAGCTGCTGCTGATCATCCTGGGCGGGCTGCTGGTGATCGAGGTGGGCTCGGTCATCCTCCAGACCAGCTACTTCAAGCTCACCAGGCGGATCACCGGGACCCCGAGACGGCTGTTCAAGATGACGCCGTTCCACCACCACTTCGAGCTGCTCGGCTGGGCCCAGGTGACCATCGTCATGCGGTTCTGGATCATCGCCGGGCTCTTCGTGGCCGGGGGACTCGGCCTCTTCTACGCGGAATGGGTGACGGGCAGCCAGTGAACGCACGTGCGGTGATCAGCGAGCTCATCCCGGACTGGACCCGGCTGCACGCCGTGGTCGCCGGCGTCGGCGTCGCCGGGTTCGCCGCGGCCGACGCGCTGATCGAGTTCGGCGCCCGGGTGACGGTGCTCGAGGACGTGGCCAGCGAGGCCAATGTCGAGAAGGGCGAGCTGCTCGGGGTGCTCGGCGCCGAGGTCCGGATCGGTCCCGGCAGCTCGGCCACGCTGCCCGACGGCGTCGACCTGGTGGTCACCACCGGCTGGCCGCCGACCTCACCGCTGCTCAGCCAGGCGCTGGCCCGGCGGGTGCCGGTGTGGAGCGAGCCCGAGCTGGCCTTCCGGCTGGCCCGCAGCCGCCCCGGTCGGCCGGCCCCGGCGTGGCTGGGGATCACCGGGACCAACGGCAAGACCACCACCACCACGATGCTGGCCTCGATGCTCACCGCGGCCGGGCTGAGCACCGCCGCGGTCGGCAACATCGGCCGGCCGGTGACCGAGACCGTGCTCGACACCGAGACCCGCTACGACGTGCTCGCGGTCGAGCTGTCGAGCTTCCAGCTGCACTGGGCCGACCGGCTCAGCCTGCACAGCGCGGTGGTGCTCAACCTGCAGCCCGACCACCTGGAGTGGTACGACCCGGCCGGCGGGGACCGCGACGCCGCCTACGCCGCGTACGCCGCCGACAAGGCCCGGATCTACGCCGGGGTGGAGCACAGCTGCGTCTACAACGTCACCGACCCCGCCACCGAGCGGATGGTCGAGGAGGCCGACGTGGTGGAGGGCGCCCGGGCGATCGGCTTCACCGCCGGGGTGCCGGCGGTCTCCATGCTCGGCGTGGTCGACGACCTGCTGGTCGACCGGGCCTTCATCAGCCAGCGCCGCGACTCCGCGCTCGAGCTGGCCAGGGTCTCCGACGTCAGCCCGGCCGCCCCGCACAACGTGACCAACGCCCTCGCGGCCGCCGCGCTGGCCCGCAGCTTCGGGGTGCCGGCCACCGCGGTCCGCGACGGGCTGCGCGCCGCCGACGTCCCCGGGCACCGGATCGAGACCGTCCGCACCCTCGCCGGGGTGCGGTTCGTCGACGACTCCAAGGCCACCAACCCGCACGCCGCGGACGCCTCGCTGTCCGCCTTCGACCCGGTGGTCTGGGTGGCCGGCGGCCAGGCCAAGGGGGTCGGCTTCGACGAGCTCGTCCGCCGTCACGCCGACCGGCTGCGGGCCGCCGTCCTGCTCGGCGTGGACCGCGCGCTGATCGCCGAGGCGCTGGCCCGACACGCGCCGCAGGTCCCGGTGATCACCGTCGACGCACCGGAGGATGGGGCCATGGCCCAGGCCGTGGCGGCAGCCGCGTCCCGGGCCCGTCCCGGCGACGTGGTGCTGCTCGCACCGGCCTGCGCCAGCCTGGACATGTTCGCCAGCTACGCCGCACGCGGGGACGCGTTCGCCGCCGCCGTGAACGACCTCGACGAGGGGGCCGTGGGCAACGCCGACGGTGTCCGCTGACCGCGTCGGGGCCGCCTCGCAGATCAGGAGAGTGACGCCGTGACGTTGACCAGCGGATCACCCGGAGTCCGCGGCCGGGTCCGCGGCGAGGGCGGCGACACCGATCGGCTGGCCACCCGTCCGGAGACCGGCCGGGCCGACGTCTGGGGCTGGGTCCGCGCGGTGCTCGACCGGCCGATGACCAGCTTCCACCTGGTGGTCGCGGCCGCTGGCCTGCTGCTCGGTCTCGGGGTGCTGATGGTGCTCTCCGCCTCCAGCGTGGTCGCGCTCGAGTCGTTCGGCGACGCCTACTACTACGTCAAGCGCCAGGTCGTCTTCCTGCTGGTCGGGCTGGTCGGCGCGGTGGTCGCCGCCACCCTGCCGCCGTCCAGGATCCGGCTGGTCGCCTGGCCCGCGCTGTTCCTGGCCTGCGTGCTGCTGATCCTCACCTACACCCCGCTCGGGGTGACCGTCGGCGGCAACCGGAACTGGCTCCGGCTGGGCACCGCCGCGCTGCAGATCCAGCCCTCGGAGTTCGCCAAGCTCGCGCTGATCGTCTGGGCCGCCGACGTGCTGGCCCGCAAGGAGAAGCTGCTCGACCAGCCCAAGCACCTGCTGATCCCGTTCCTGCCGGTCTCGGCGATCGTCATCCTGCTGATCGTCTTCCAGGGCGACGCCGGAACCGCGGTGGTGGTCGCCGGGATCGTCGCAGCGATCCTGTGGATCGTCGGGGCGCCGACCCGCGTGCTGCTCGGTCTCGGGGTAGGCGGCGGGCTCGGCGTGGTCGGGCTCTTCGTCACCAGCCCCAACCGGATGGCCCGGCTGAACGCGTTCCTCAACCCGACCCACGACGTCGACGGGACCAACCTGCAGTCGACCGTAGCCACCCTGGCGATCGCCTCCGGCGGCTGGTGGGGGCTCGGGCTCGGCGCCAGCCGGCAGAAGTGGGGCAGCCTGCCGGTCGCCTACAGCGACTACATCTTCGCCGTGATCGGCGAGGAGCTCGGGCTGGTCGGCAGCCTGATGGTGCTGTTGCTGTTCCTGGTCCTCGGCTACGCCGGCATCCGGATCGCGCTGCGCTCGACCGAGAGCTTCAACCGCTACGTCTCGGCCGGGATCACCGCCTGGTTCATGGTCCAGGCGCTGATCAACCTCGGCGTCGTGCTCCGGCTGATGCCGATCGCCGGCGTCCCGCTGCCGATGGTCTCCTACGGCGGCTCGGCGCTGATCGCCAACACCCTGGCCCTCGGCCTGCTGGTCAGCTGCGCCCGGCGCGAGCCGGCGGCGCTCGAGGCGCTCGGCGCCCGTCGCGCCAAGCACCGGCCGGCGATGACCACCGTGGTCGGTAGCCGGGGTGGCCGTCGCCGATGAGCGAGCCGACCCCCTCGGTGCCGCCGGTGAGCGTCGTGCTGGCCGGCGGCGGCAGCGCCGGCCACACCTCGCCGCTGATCGCCACCGCCGAACAGCTCCGGGTGCTGGCGCCCGGCGTCCGGCTCACCGCCGTCGGCACGGCCCGCGGGCTCGAGACCCACACCGTCCCGGCCGCCGGGCTGCCGCTCGAGCTGATCCCGCCGGTGCCGATGCCGCGCCGACCCGGCCCCGACCTGCTCGCCGTCCCCGGCCGGCTCCGCCGTGCCGTCGCCGACGCCGCCGCGGTGCTCCGGCGGGTCGAGGCGGACGTGGTGCTCGGCTTCGGCGGCTACGTCTCCACCCCGGTCTACCTGGCCGCCCGACGGCTCCGGGTGCCGATCGTCATCCACGAGCAGAACGCCGTCCCCGGGCTCGCCAACCGGCTGGCCGCCCGGTTCACCGAGCACGTCGCCACCTCGTTCCCGGACACCCCGCTGCCGCACGCCCGGCACCTCGGGCTCCCGCTGCGGACCGCGATCACCGCGCTGGCGGACCCCGGACTCGACCGCGCCGCGCTCCGCCGCGAGACCCGGACCGACTGGGGCTTCCGCGACGACCAGCCGCTGCTGCTGGTCACCGGCGGGTCGCAGGGGGCCCGGTCGATCAACACCGCGGTGCTCGGGGCCAAGGAGCAGCTGCTGGCCCGTGGCATCCAGGTACTGCACGTGCTCGGCGGCAAGAACGTCACCGCCGCCGACGTCGAGGTGGTCGACCCCGGCACCGGGGCGGCCTACCGTCCGGTCGGCTACGTCGACGGGATGGAACGGGCCTACGCCGCCGCCGACCTGGTGCTCTGCCGGTCCGGGGCCAGCACGGTGCTCGAGACCGCGGTGGCCGGGCTGCCGGCCCTCTTCGTGCCCTACCCGGTCGGCAACGGCGAGCAGGCCAAGAACGCGGTCGCGGTGGTCCGGGTCGGCGGTGGTCGCCTGCTGCCCGACGCCGACTGCACCGCCGAGCGGCTGACCGACCTGGTGCCCGGGCTGATCACCGACCGCGAACAGCTGGCCGCGATGGCGACGGCGACCCGTAGTGTCGCCGTGGTCGACGCGGCCGAGCGGCTGGCCCGGCTGACCCTCGAGGTCGCCGCCGGCGGGACGCCCGGCCGACGGACCACGACGGGGAACACGGAGGGGGAGCGGTGAGTCTGATCGACCCGGTGCCGGTCGACCGGTTGCCCGACCCCGAGGCCCTCGGCCCGCTGCACTTCATCGCCATCGGCGGCTCCGGGATGAACGGTGTCGCGACCGTCTACGCCCAGCGCGGGATCGCAGTCAGCGGCAGCGACCGGCAGGACTCGGACTACCTGCGCAGTTTGGCCGCGGCCGGCGTCCGCACCCACGTGGGTCACGCCGCCGAGCAGCTCGGCGACGCCCGCGCGGTGGTGGCCAGCTCGGCGATCCGCGAGGACAACCCGGAGCTGGCCGAGGCCCGCCGTCGCGGGCTGCCGGTGCTGCACCGCAGCGTCGCGCTGGCCGCCCTGGTCCGTGGCAAGCGCGGCATCGCCGTGGCCGGTACCCACGGCAAGACCACCACCACCGGGATGATCGCCGAGGTGCTCACCCGGCTGGACGCGGACCCGTCGTACGTGATCGGCGGCGCGCTCTACCACCCGGGCCGGGTCGGCGGCAGCAAGACCGGCGGGCACCACGGCGCGGGTCCCGACTTCGTGGTCGAGGCCGACGAGAGCGACGGGTCGTTCCTCCAGTACCCGGTCGAGGTCGCGGTGGTCACCAACGTCGACCCCGACCACCTGGTCAACTGGGGCACCGGCGAGAACTACCGCGAGGGATTCGCCCGGTTCGCCTCTGCGCCCGGGCTCCGGCTGCTGGTGGTCAGCGCCGACGAACCCGGTGCGGTCGAGCTGACCGGCCGGCTCCGCGAGCGCGGCACCGCCGCCCGGATCGTCACCTTCGGCCGGGCCGCCGACGCCGACGTCCGGATCACCGACGAGAGCTACCGCGGCACCGGTTCGGCGTTTCGGCTGACCGACGCCACCGGTGCCCTCGGGGTCCCCGGGACCGGCGGCGAGGTGCGGCTGGCGGTGCCGGGGGACTACAACGTCTCCAACGCCGCGGCCGCCTACGCGGTCGCGCGCTGGCTCGACCACCCCGACGCCGAGGTGCGCGACGCGCTGAGCCACTTCCCGGGCACCTACCGCCGTTTCCAGCTGGTCGGCACCGCGGCGGGCGTCCGGGTCTTCGACGACTACGCCCACCACCCGACCGAGGTGGCCAACACCGTCCGCGCGGCCCGGACCGGGCTCGACGGCGGCCGGCTGATCGCGGTCATGCAGCCGCACCTCTACACCCGCACCCGGGACTTCTTCGCCGAGTTCGGCCAGGCCTTGGTGCCCGCCGACGAGGCGGTGGTGATGGACGTCTGCGGCGACCGCGAGGACCCGATCCCCGGGATCACCGGCGCCCTGGTGGCCGACGCGGTGCCGCCCGGCACTGCGCACGTGACCTACGAACCGACCTGGGCCGCGACCCCGGCCACCGTCGCCGGACTGGCCCGGCCCGGGGACCTGGTGGTCACGCTCGGCTGCGGTGACGTCACCAAGATCGCGCCGCTGATCGTCGAGCAGCTCGCCGCCGCCGAGACGGCGCTCGCGGCCGCGACCACCGATCCGGAGACCGCCGGTCCGTCCGGTGCCGGTCCGTCCGGTGCCGGTCCGTCCGGCGACCCGTCCCGCGCCGACCGAGGGGAGTCCCGATGAGCCCGGTGGCGACGAAGAACCGCGAGCCGGTCACCGACGCGACGGTCGCCCTCGACTGGCGCCGTCGGCGGGGTCGGCGGCGGCTGCTGCTCAAGGTGCTGATCCCGTTGCTGGCGCTGGTGCTGGTCGCCGCCGCGATCGTGGTCGTCGGCTTCAGCTCGCTGTTCGCCGCCCGCACCGTCGAGGTGCACGGCACCCGGGTGCTGACCCAGGCCGACGTCCGCCGCGCCGCGGCGGTGCCGCCGGGGGTCTCGCTGGCCCGGCTCGACCTGGGCGCGATCACCCGCCGGGTCGATGCGCTCCGCGAGGTCGCGAACGCCCGGGTCCAGCGGTCCTGGCCCGACACCGTGGTGATCACGGTGACCGAGCGGACGCCGGCGCTGGTCGTCCAGCAGGCCGCCGGGTACGTGCTGATCGACGCCAACGGCGTCGCCTACCGGGTCCAGGCCGACCGGCCCGCGGGCACCGCTCTGGCCACCGTCGACCCGGGCAACGCGACCCTGCTCACCCAGGTCGCCACCGTGATGGGCTCGCTGCCGCCCGACATCGCCCGCCAGGTCGACACCGTCGGCGCGACCACCGTCGATTCGATCACCCTGCAGCTGACCCGCAACCGGACCGTCTTCTGGGGCGACGCCGAGCGGAACGCCGACAAGGCGCGGGTGCTGGCCGCCCTGCTCGACCACAAGGGCTCCCGCTACGACGTCTCCGCTCCGGACTTCCCGGCCATCCGGCGCTGACCTCACTCCGCTCCACCCGCTGAGCGGCTCCTTCCGCGCGCTGAGCCTGTCGAAGCGCTTCCGCGCGCTGAGCCTGTCGAAGCGCTCCCCGCGCGCTGAGCCTGTCGAAGCGCTCCCCGCGCGCTGAGCCTGTCGAAGCGCTCCCCGCGCGCTGAGCCTGTCGAAGCGCTCCCGCGCGCTGAGCCGCTCCCTTCCGCGCGCTGAGCCTGTCGAAGCGCATCAGGGTCAACCTCACGTCGAGACAATTCCGGCCTTTTCCAGGTCACCGCCGGGACACGCTCGATCTGTTGGACACCCTTCTCGGCTTTCTCATAGCCTGACCAGCGCGCCGGTCAGATGCAGTGTGTGTCTCTTCCCCATGGACCTCAGGTTGAGACTTGGCGTGCGACCGGACGTACCCGAGGCGAAAGAGGCGGAATTCGTGGTCTCTGCATCACAGAACTACCTGGCGATCATCAAGGTCGTCGGGGTCGGCGGCGGCGGCGTCAACGCCGTCAACCGGATGATCGAGTCCGGGCTGCGCGGCGTCGAGTTCATCGCGGTGAACACCGACGCCCAGGCCCTGCTCATGAGTGATGCCGACGTCAAGCTCGACATCGGCCGCGACCTCACCCGCGGTCTCGGCGCCGGTGCGGACCCGGACAAGGGCCGCCAAGCCGCCGAGGACCACGCGGAGGAGATCGAGGAGGTGCTCAAGGGCGCCGACATGGTCTTCGTCACCGCCGGCGAGGGCGGCGGCACCGGCACCGGCGGCGCGCCCGTGGTGGCCCGGATCGCCCGCGCCCTCGGCGCCCTGACCATCGGCGTGGTCACCCGGCCGTTCACCTTCGAGGGCCGGCGGCGCACCGTCCAGGCCGAGGACGGGATCGGCAACCTCCGCGAGGAGGTCGACACGCTGATCGTCATCCCCAACGACAAGCTGCTCCAGATGACCGACCACCAGGTCGCGATCCTGGACGCGTTCCGGCAGGCCGACCAGGTGCTGATGCAGGGTGTCTCGGGCATCACCGACCTGATCACCACCCCCGGTCTGATCAACCTCGACTTCGCCGACGTGAAGTCGGTCATGTCGAACGCCGGCTCCGCCCTGATGGGCATCGGCTCGGCCCGCGGCGAGGAGCGGGCCCGGGCCGCCGCCGAGATGGCGGTCAGCTCGCCGCTGCTCGAGGCCAGCATCGACGGCGCCCACGGGGTGCTGCTCTCCATCGCCGGCGGCTCCGACCTCGGTCTGTTCGAGGTCTCCGACGCGGCGGCGCTGATCCAGCAGGCCGCGCACGAGGACGCCAACATCATCTTCGGCACCGTGATCGACGACGCGCTCGGCGACGAGGTGCGGGTCACCGTGATCGCCGCCGGCTTCGAGGGCGGCGCACCGCCGGCCCGCGAGTCGGGGATCTCGCGGCGTCCTGCGGTCCGTCCCGGCAGCACGCCGGCCCGCCCGCCGGTCGGTGCGGGTCCGGCAACCGGGAGCTCGGCCGGCGCGCCCGCCGGCCAGGCTCCGGCGCCGCAGCAGCCGGCTCCGGTCGCCGAGGCCCCGGCCCCGGCCGCCCAGCCGGCGCCGACCGCCCCGACCACCGGGCCGCAGACGCCGGGCACCACCCGCAGCTGGCCGCCCCGCCCGGCAGCCGACGACGACGACCTCGACGTCCCGGACTTCCTCAAGTAGTCCGAGACAGGTCGTCCGTCCGAGCAGTCCGGCTCGAGCCACGCCCGGCCCGGCCCCTCACCCGAGGGGACCGGGCCGTCCGCGTTCCGGGCGCACGGCGAACCGGTCAACTCCTGGCGTGTCGTCCCGTCCCGTTGGGCGGCGGACCGGGCCCCGGCCGGTAGCCTCGACGCGTCGGAGGTTCGGGCGGCCCGGGTGACCCCGGGAACCGCGGCAGGAGAGGGCAACACACATGGCGGAACGGCTGAAGCGGGCAGCGGCGTGGCTGGGTCTGGTCACCGACGACCGCTACCCCGACTACGCCGACGATCGCTACGCGGACTACCCGGACGACAACGAGAACACCGAGAGCGTCAACCGTGACGAGCTGCTCGACGAGCCCTCGCAGCCGATCCGGGGGACCGGGCGCGAGACGGCACCGGCCGCCGCGTCCTCGGCCGAGCTCTACGGCCGTCCCGAGAACCGGAGCGCCAGCGTGACCACGCTCGAACCGCGTCGTCCGACCCCGCCGGCGGCGCCGGCCACCCCGCAGCGCGCCGACCTGTCGCGGATCGTCACCGTGCACCCGCGCACCTACAACGAGGCGCGCACGATCGGTGAGCACTTCCGCGACGGCGTCCCGGTCATCATGAACCTCTCCGGCATGGAGGACGTCGACGCGAAGCGCCTGGTCGACTTCGCGGCTGGTCTCATCTTTGGTCTGCGTGGCACTATCGAACGCGTCACCAGCAAGGTGTTCCTGCTGTCGCCGCAGAACGTGAACGTGGCTGCGGAGGACAAGGAGCGCATCGCCGGCGGCTTCTTCAACCAGAGCTGAGCCGCAGCCTGCGCGCCGGCCGGTGACGAGGTTCCACGGCCGGACCGCCCGGTCACCCCGACGAAGGACGCGAGGCACGACCGCAAGTGCTCATCATCGGAACGATCATCTACTGGATCCTGTGGATCTTCCTGCTGGTGCTGTTCGGCCGGATGATCCTGTCCTGGGTGCCCGTCCTGGTGCGTGACTGGCAGCCGCGCGGCGCCCTCCTGGTGGTCGCCGAGGTGATCTACACGATCACCGACCCGCCGCTCCGCGCGCTCCGCCGGATCCTCCCGCCGGTGCGGATCGGCAACATGATGCTCGACCTGGCCTTCATCGGGCTGGCGATCCTCGTCAGCGTGCTGATGCGGATCAACTCCTACGTCTTCTTCGCCCGCTGATCCTCGCCTGATCCGGTCGGACCACCCGCCCGCTCCCGCCGGCTCGGCTGAGCGTGCGGGCAGTGCGCGCGGTGCTGCCGTGCAGTGCACCTGAGCCATCGGTTAACGTTGGCCGCCGGGGTGCGTCGGGGGGATGCCGCATCCTGCGACCGCACGTCGACCCGCTCTGCGCGGATCCGTGCGGCGCACATCAGAGTTGACGGACCGTTCGAGGTGGAAGATGTCGCTGACGTTGGACGAGGTGCGGAACATCAAGTTCCGGATGGCCAAGCGCTCGGGGTACGAGGTGCTCGACGTCGACGAGTTCGTCGACCACGTCGAGGAGGGCCTGGCCCGGCTGCTCGAGGAGAACGAGAACCTCAAGAAGCAGGTCGCCGAGGGCGGGCGCCCGGCCGAGCAGGCCGCGCCGGCGCCTGAGCCGAAGCCCGAGCCGAAGCCTGAGCCGAAGCCTGAGCCGGAGGTCGAGACCCGGACCGAGCAGCCGGTCGCGCAGACCCCGGCCCCGGCCGGCCGCGAGACCATCGTGGTGACCACCAGCAAGGAAGCCAGCGCCGCCGTCGTCCGGCTCGTCGAGCTCTCCACCGACCAGGCCGAGAAGCTGGTCAGCGAGGCCGAGGAGGACGCGAAGCGGATCCGCGACGAGGCCAACCGGACCGCGCACCAGGTGACCACCGGCGCCCGCACCCGCGCCGAGCGGATCGAGAGCGAGGCCCGGGTCAACGCCGACCGCGTCCGCACCGAGGCCCAGCAGCGTGCGGACCAGCTCGACCAGGAGACCAACAGCAAGCGGTCCGAGCTGTTCGGTCAGCTCGAGCGCGAGCGCGAGGGGCTGACCCAGTCGGTCGCCGAGCTCCGCTCGTTCGAGCAGCAGTACCGCGACAACCTGCGCACCCACCTGCGCCAGCAGCTCGAGACGGTCGAGAACCACTCGGCGCGCCCGGCCGGCAACCCGGCGCTGCTCGACCAGGCTGCGCAGCCGTCCGGCACTGCCGCCCACGGGGACGCCCCGGACACCGCCCAGCACCAGGACGGCGCCGCCGACCAGGGCGACCACGGCGCGAACGGTCAGACCAGCGACACGCCGCGACTGGACGCGCTGCTCGGCGACCAGCACTGATCCGGCCGAGCGGGGGACCGACCCCACCCGCACCGATCGACCACCACACCGACGCCCGACCGCTCGCGGTCGGGCGTCGGCGTCTATCGACGGAGCGCCGTCGAGGAACGCCTCGAGAAACATCGGTCAGGAAACATTTGCCCTCGGGTCATTGAACCCGCGCGCCCCGAGCCCTACTGTCTGCGCACCGGCGGCCGGGACGACGGCCGTGACGACGACAGGGCGTGGGTCGACGATGACTGCCAGGAAGACGGCGGCGAAGGCGCCGGCCGCCAAGACAGCCGCGAAGCAGACGCCGGCCGCGAAGAAGACCCCGGCTGCGAAGAAGACGGCGGCGAAGGCGCCAGCCACCAAACCAGCCGCCAAGAAGACGCCGGCCGCGAAGAAGACAGCGGCCGCGAAGAAGACAGCAGCCGCGAAGACGACAGCAGCCGCCAAGAAGACCCCGGCCGCCGCGCCGGCGAAGACGGCCTCGGCGAAGAAGACACCGGCGAAGAAGGCACCGACGACGGCGTCGGCTGAGAAGACCACGGCGAAGAAGACCGCCACCGCTGCGTCCGGCGGGCCGTCGGCGACGAATGGACATCCGCCGAAGCACACCGGCGCGACGACCCGGTCGGGCACGACCCGAGCCGGGACCACGAGGTCGGCCGACCCGCCGACCCAGCAGACCTCCGAGAAGGACAGAGTGACCACCAAGAAGACCGCGACCGCGGGTCGTACCGCGACCGCCGGCGCCGAGACCGACAGCCTGCCCACCGGCACCGCGTCGCCCGGCACCACCAAGACCAGGAGCCGCGGCCGCGCCACGGTCCGGCCCGAGGACCTGCCGGTCCGCCCGGGTGAGGACCCGTGGACCGCCGAGGAGCTCGACGAGGTCCGCACCGAGCTCGAGCAGGAGGTCGAACGGCTCTCCGGCCAGATCGAGACCTCGAACGCCGAGCTGGTCGGCCTGCTCCGCGACGGCAGCGACGGCGCCGGCCGCGACGCCGCCGACGTCGGCTCGACCAACTTCGAGCGCGACCACGAGATGTCGCTGGCCAACAACGCCCGGGTGATGCTCGAGCAGTCGCAGCTGGCGCTGAAGCACATCGAGCAGGGCACCTACGGCGTCTGTGACAACTGCGGTCAGCCGATCGGCAAGGGACGGTTGCAGGTGTTCCCGCGTGCCACACTGTGCGTGACATGCAAGCAGCGCGAGGAACGTCGGTAGGCCCGGACCCCGAACGACTGCGGCGCCGGCGGCGGGTGGCTCGTCCGCTCTTCGCCGTGGTCGCGCTGGCCGGGCTCGGCCTCGACGTCGTCACCAAGCTGCTCGCCGTCGACCTGCTCGACCCGCAGAACCCGGTGGTGCTGGCCAGTGGGCTGCTGCGGCTGCAGCTGATCCGCAACTCCGGTGCCGCCTTCAGCCTCGGCGAGAACGTCACCGCGGTCTTCGCCGTGCTGTCGCTGCTGGTGCTGCTCTTCGTCCTGGTCCGGCTGATCCCCCGGGTGGCCCACCGCGGCTGGGCGGTGGCGCTCGGGCTGCTCAGCGCCGGGGTCGCCGGCAACCTCAGCGACCGGATCTTCCGCGAACCCGCGCCGCTGCGGGGACGCGTGGTCGACTTCCTCCAGCTGCCGCACTGGCCGATCTTCAACGTCGCCGACATGTGCATCAGCAGCGCGGCGGTGTTCATCGTGGTGCTGGCCATCGTCAAGGGCGTCGGACTCGACGGCGTCGTGCACACCCGCCAGCCGCGTCCTGCGCCGGCGGCCGGCGCCCAGAGCCCCAGCAATCAGAGCCCCAGCGGTCAGGGCTCCAGCGGTCAGAGCCCCGATCAGCAGAGCCCCAGCGAGCACACCCCCGCCGAGCAGAGGAGCGAGTGACCGACTCGCGTACCGTCTTCGTCCCCGACGGCCTGGCCGGCGAGCGGGTCGACGTCGGGGTGGCCAAGCTCCTCGGGCTCTCGCGCAGCCGGGTGGCCGAGCTCGCCGCGGACGGGCTGGTCCGGCTCGACGGCGCCCCGGCGGCCAAGTCCGACCGGCTCGCCGCCGGAGTGCTGCTGGACATCGAGCTCCCCGACGAGCGCCGCGCGGACGTCGGTGACGCGCTCGTCGAGGATCTCCGGATCGTTTACGACGACGACCACATCGTGGTGGTGGACAAGCCGGTCGGCGTCGCCGCGCACCCCAGCGTCGGCTGGTCCGGACCGAACGTGCTCGGCCACCTGGCCGGGGCCGGGTACCGCATCTCGACCTCCGGGGTGCCGGAACGGCGGGGCATCGTCCAGCGGCTCGACGTCGGGACGTCCGGGCTGATGGTGGTGGCCAAGAGCGAGCTGGCCTACACCGTGCTCAAGCAGGCCTTCCGCGACCGCAGTGTCGACAAGACCTACCACACGCTGGTCCGCGGCCACCCCGACCCGTTCGAGGGCACGATCGACGCGCCGATCGGGCGACACCCCGGCCACGACTACAAGATGGCGGTGCTCGAGGGCGGCCGGCCGAGCGTCACCCACTACCGCACGCTCGAGGCGTTCGTCGGCACCACGTTGCTCGAGGTCAAGCTCGAGACCGGTCGCACGCACCAGATCCGGGTGCACATGGACGCCATCCGGCACCCCTGCGTCGGCGACCCCACCTACGGGCCGAACCCGGTGCTGGCCGAACAGCTGGGGCTGGCCCGGCAGTGGCTGCACGCGGTCCGGCTCGGTCTGCGGCACCCGGCCACCGGCGAGTGGCTCGAGTTCTCCTCGCCCTACCCGCCCGACCTCGAGCGCGCGCTCCGCATCGTGAGCGAAGTCTGAGAACCAGCCACGACCACCGCCCCGCGGCCAGTCCACCGGCCGCAGTGGTCGGGCGGGGCCGAGAAGCGCTCGGCTAGGGTCGAGACGTGCGTAGAGCGAAGATTGTCTGCACGCTCGGCCCGGCCTCCTCGGCCCCCGAGCGCCTGATCGAGCTGGTGAACGCCGGGATGAACGTGGCCCGGCTCAACATGAGTCACGGCGACTACTCCGACCACGAGACCAACCTGCAGAACGTCCGTGCCGCCGCGCACGCGGTCGGCCGCCCGGTCGGGGTGCTCGCCGACCTCCAGGGCCCGAAGATCCGGCTCGGCCGGTTCGCCGAGGACAAGGTCAACCTCGAGGTCGGGGCCTCGTTCACCATCACCGTCGACGACTGCGCCGGCGACGTGACCCGTTGCTCGACCACGTTCAAGGGACTGCCGGGTGACGTCCACCCCGGCGACACGATCCTGATCGACGACGGACGGATCGCCCTCCGCGCCACCGAGGTCAGCGCGACCGACGTCACCACCACCGTGGTGGTCGGCGGCCCGGTCAGCAACAACAAGGGCATCAACCTGCCCGGTGTCGCGGTCAGCGTCCCGGCGATGAGCGACAAGGACTCCGCCGACCTCCGGTGGGCGCTCCGCAACGGCGTCGACATGATCGCGCTGTCCTTCGTCCGGAGCGCCTCCGACATCGACGAGGTCCACAAGATCATGGACGAGGAGGGTCGCCGGGTCCCGGTGATCGCCAAGATCGAGAAGCCACAGGCGGTCGAGAACCTCGACGAGATCATCGACGCCTTCGACGCCTTCATGGTGGCCCGCGGCGACCTCGGCGTCGAGTTGCCGCTCGAGGAGGTGCCGCTGGTCCAGAAGCGGATCGTCACCGCGGCCCGTCGGTGGGCCAAGCCGGTGATCGTGGCCACGCAGATGCTCGAGTCGATGATCTCCGCTCCGCGCCCGACCCGGGCCGAGGCTTCCGACGTCGCCAACGCGATCCTCGACGGCGCCGACGCGGTGATGCTGTCCGGCGAGACCTCGGTCGGGCAGTACCCGGTGGTCACCGTCCAGACGATGGCCCGGATCGTCGAGGAGACCGAGGCCCACGGGATGGCGGAGATGCACGCCATCGACTGGGACCCGCACACCGTCTCGGGCGTGATCGCCAAGGCGGCCGCCGAGGTGGCCGACCGGGTCGGTGCCCGTTATCTGGTCGCCTTCACCCACTCGGGCGACTCCGCCCGCCGGCTGTCCCGGCTCCGGTCGCAGATCCCGATGCTGTTCTTCACCCCGCTCGAGACCACCCGCAGCCAGCTGACCCTGCTGTGGGGAGCCGAGACCATCCTCACCTCGATGGTCACCCACACCGACGACATGATCCGCCAGGTCGACAAGGCGCTCACCGAGTCCGGGCTGATCGAGGACGGCGAGCGAGTGGTCATCGTGGCCGGTTCGCCTCCCGGCGTGGCCGGCACCACCAACATGATCCGGGTGCGGCGGATCGGCAACCCGCTCTGAGCGCCGGGTGCTCCGCCCGAGGAGCATGATCGTCCGGTGAGCCGCGGCGGATCGCTGGCCCGGCGGTGGGGCTATCCCGCCGTCGGAGCCGTCGCAGTCGGCGTGCTGGTCGCGGTGAACCTGGCCGGTCTCGACTTGACCGGACGATCCCGCTCCGAGCCCGACCGACCGCCGGCGACGGCGCGGCCGACCTTCGGTCCGATCCGGCTGGCCACGTCCGGCGGGTCCGAGGGCACCGGCGCGGACGACCACTTCGGCACCTGCCGAACGGGGGCGGCCGCTTGGGGGATCACCGCGGTGTCGAGCCAGGTGTTCACGGGCCTCAGCACCGTCACGGTGCCCGCCGGGGCCGGCCCCGACCGCCCGGCCACGGTCCCGGCCTCCACCGTGCTGCGGGCCGGTGTCACCGTCACCGGCGCCGTGACCACCACGCCCGAGCAGGTGCTGATCGAGGCCGGGCACCGGATCGGCACGCCGCTCGCCGCTCCCGGCGCGACCACTCCGACCGCAGACCGCCGGATCCGGCTGCCCGAGGGGCGGGTGGACCTGACCCGGCGCTACGTCGCCTGGACCGGTCGGACCCGGTGGAGCGGTCGGTGGTCGCTGCGCTGGTGCCAGGACGGATTCTGGCGGGCGTCCGCCGGGCGGTGGAGCAGTTTCAGCACCATTGCCGCGCAGGGGGCGGTGCTCTGCCGGCTCGGGACGCAGGACCTGGGGGCCCGCGCGCCGGACGACTCCTGGGCGGGGCAGGCCTGCCGGCACGGCTGAGGCCGCGCCGCCGAGGCTGGTGCCGGGGAGGGGAGTCGAACCCCCATGTCCTTTCGGACAGACGGGTTTGAGCCGTCCGCGTATGCCATTCCGCCACCCCGGCCGGGCGCGAAGCGACCGTCATTCTGTCACAGCGGCGCGTCCCCCCGACCCGATCCGGCGGCCGTCCGGCACCGCCCGTACCGCCGGTGTGACGGCTGAGTGACACCGGTCTTCGCCCCCGTCGGGCTGCTCTAAGGTGGTCGGGTGACCGAGTCGAGCAGCACCAGCAAGAAGCCCGCGGCCGCCCCCGGCGAGCCGCAGGCCACCCCCGCGACGGTGGCGAGCAACACCGGTCCCGCCCCGGACGCGGCGGACGCGCCGAGCAGCGAGAACGCCGCTCCCGAGGCCGGTCGCGGCCCGCGGGTGGTGGTGGCCGAGGACGAGGCGCTGATCCGGCTCGACCTGGTCGAGATGCTCACCGAGGAGGGCTACCAGGTCGTCGGGCAGGCCGGCGACGGCGAGCAGGCCGTCGCGCTGGCCACCGAGCACCGGCCGGACCTGGTGGTGCTCGACGTCAAGATGCCCAAGATGGACGGCATCTCGGCGGCGGAGAAGATCAGTGAGGCGCGGATCGCGCCGGTGGTGATGCTGACCGCCTTCAGCCAGCGCGAGCTGGTCGACCGCGCCAGCCAGGCCGGGGCGATGGCCTACGTGGTCAAGCCGTTCGGCAAGGCCGACCTGGTGCCGGCCATCGAGATCGCCATCTCCCGCTACGCCGAGATCCGCGCGGTCGAGGCCGAGGTCGCCGACCTCGAGGAGCGGCTGGAGTCGCGCAAAGCGGTCGACCGGGCCAAGTCGCTGCTGCAGACCGGCCTCGGGCTGACCGAGCCGGAGGCGTTCCGCTGGATCCAGAAGACCGCGATGGACCTGCGTAAGTCGATGCGCGAGGTCGCCGAAGGCGTCATCGCGCACGGAACCAAAGCCGCCAAATAGTTCGGTTCCCGCGGGTCGGGACGCGCAGTTTGCGATCGGGTAACGAACGGTCGAATCGGCACTCAGCGCCCTCTCAACCCGGTGTGCTCGTCGTAGAGTCCTCCTGCTCGCGACAGACGCGAACACCCAGGAGGAAATGTGCGGAACAAGCGCCTTGTCATCGCGGGAGCGACCCTGCTCGCGGCCACCTTGACGATCACCGGCTGCGGGACTCGCAGCGCGGACACCGGTGGTCAGGCCGGCGGCTCCGGCAGCGGGAGCCAGAAGGTCGCCAAGATCGGCGTCATCGCTCCGCTGACCGGTGACCTCGCGCCGCTCGGCCTCGGCATCCAGAACTCGGTCGACCTGGCCATCAAGCAGGCCAACGAGAAGGGCACGATCCCGGGCTGGAAGCTCGAGATCGACGCCGAGGACGACACCGCCACCCCGGACACCGGTCGGAACGCCGCCACCAAGCTGGCCGCCGACGACGAGGTCGTCGGGGTCGTCGGCACGCTGAACTCGTCGGTGGCCCAGGCCGTCCAGCCGGTGCTCAACTCGGCCAACATCGTCGAGGTCTCGCCGGCCAACACCAACCCGACGCTGACCAAGGGTCCGAACCTCGACGACCCGAAGCGGCCGTACGCGAACTACTTCCGCACCTGCACCACCGACAGCATCCAGGGTCCGTTCGCGGCCCAGTACCTGTTCGGCGTCGGGATCAAGAAGGTCGCGACGGTGCACGACAAGAAGGCCTACGGCCAGGGTCTGGTCGAGGCGTTCACCACCGAGTTCAAGAAGCTCGGCGGCACCATCACCGACGCCGAGACGATCAACCCGGACGACTCGAACTACGGCCCGGTGATCAGCAAGATCAAGCCGGGCGCCCCGCAGGCCCTGTACTACGGCGGCGAGTACCCGCAGGCCGGCCCGCTCAGCCAGCAGATGAAGGGTGCCGACCTCGACATCCCGCTCATGGGTGGCGACGGCATCTACGACCCGAACTACATCAAGCAGGCCGGCGGCGCCAAGGTCGCCGACGGTGACCTGGCCACCTCGGTCGGCGCGCCGACCGACACCCTGGCCTCGGCCAAGCAGTTCGTCACCGACTACAAGGCCGGCGGGTACAGCGATCCCTACGGCGCGTACGGGGCCTACGCCTACGACTCGGCCAACGCGATCATCAACGCGCTGAAGACCAGCCTGGCCAACGCCTCGGACGCCAAGTCGGCCCGTCAGGCGACCATCCAGGCGATGAGCTCGGTCTCCTTCGAGGGTGCCACCGGCAAGGTCGGCTTCGACCAGTACGGCGACGCCACCACCCGCGTGCTGACCGTCTACAAGGTCGACAACGGCGAGTGGAAGGCCGAGAAGACCGACGAGTTCAAGTGACCGGCCGGGCGCCCGGCCCCCGCGAGGGGGTCGGGCGCCCGTTCCGTGTCACCTGCTTGTCGGCCGCCCGGACGCACCGGGCCCGGACCTCGGGGAGGTCGTCGCATGACCCAGTCCTTCTTCCAAGCGCTGGCCGACGGGCTGACGCTCGGCTCGCTCTACGCGCTGATCGCGGTGGGCTACACCGTCGTCTACGGCATCGTGCAGCTGATCAACTTCGCCCACGGTGAGATCTTCATGGTCGGCGCGTTCGGTGCGGTGGCCACCTTCGTCGTCCTGGGCGGCGGCACGCTCGCCTGGTGGGTGCTGCCGATCATGCTCGCCGGCGGCATCGTCGCCGCGGTGCTGGTCGCGCTGGCCACCGAGCGGCTGGCCTACCGGCCGCTCCGCAACGCACCGCGGTTGGCCCCGTTGATCACCGCGATCGGCATCTCGGTGTTCCTCCAGGAGGCCGTCCGGCTGTTCTACGGCCGGATCCCGGGCTTCCCGGACGCCAAGTCGAACGTCCAGTTCCCCAACATCCAGGGGGTCACGGGGTCGCCGTTCGTGATCGGTGGGGTCACCATCCAGCGGGCCGCGGTGTTCACCGTGGTCGCCCTGGTGATCTGCACGATCTTCCTCTACGGCTTCGTCAACCGGACCCGGCTGGGGCGGGCCATGCAGGCGACCTCGCAGGACCCGGACACCGCTCGGCTGATGGGCATCGACATCGACAAGATCATCATGATCGCCTTCGCGCTCGGCGCGGCGCTGGCCGCGGTGGCGGGCATGGCCCAGGGCCTGCTCAACCACAACATCAACTTCCGGATGGGCTTCATCGCCGGGCTCAAGGCCTTCTCGGCCGCGGTGCTCGGCGGCATCGGCAACATCTACGGGGCGGTGCTCGGCGGGCTGGTGCTCGGCGTCGCCGAGTCGATGGCGGTGACCTACGTGCCCGGTGTCTTCGGCGGATCGGCCTGGAAGGACGTCTGGGCCTTCATCATCCTGATCCTGGTGCTGGTGTTCCGGCCCCAGGGTCTGCTCGGCGCGCGGGTGGTGGACCGGGCATGAGGATCCCGCAGCTGGTCAGTCCCGAGCAGCAGCAGCGGCTGCACCCGATCGGCACCGTGCTCACCGTGGTCGGCGGGCTGGTGCTGCTGGCCTCCACGTTCCTGCCCTGGGCCTACTCGAGCGCGGCCCTCGACGACATGACGATCCTCGGCTACCCGTCGACCCTGCAGCTCTACGCCGCCGGGTTCGGGCTGGGGGCCGCGGTCTTCGCCTTCCTCGGTCGCCGGCTGGCCCGCGGTGACGGGCGCCAGGTCGTCGGCTGGACCCGCGGCGCCAAGACCGCCTCGGTCGCCGCTGCCGTCTACCTGGTGGTCATCCTCGGCTCGATCGGCCTCGAGCTCGGCGGTCTGGTCAACGTGGTCTACGGCGGCTGGGTGGCGCTGGTCGGTGCGCTGGTGGCGCTGGTCGGCAGCCGGCTGCTGGTCAGCGGCCGGCCGCCCCGGCTGGCCCGCCGGGTGCCGCCGGCCTGGCTGGGCATCCTGTCGATCGCCGCGGCGATGGCCGTGGTGCTCTACGCCGCCTACTACGGCCTCGACCAGGAGGACGCCGGCGGCTTCGTCTCGTTCGTGGTGGTGGCCATCGGCGCCGTGGCGGTGCTGTTCCGGCTCGGCGTGATGCGCTGGCTCTCGGCGGTCTCCGGTCGGCACCGCAAGGTGCTGATCTTTGCGGCCTTCCTGACCGCGTTCGCCTTCCCGTTCACCCAGAACGGCTCGGACGAGAACATGTCGATCGCCACCCAGGTGCTGATCTTCGCCGTCACCGCCCTCGGGCTGAACATCGTGGTCGGCCTCGCCGGGCTGCTCGACCTCGGGTACATCGCCTTCCTCGGGGCGGGGGCCTTCACCGCGGCGATCCTGTCGAACTCGGTGTTCTCCACGGTCGACTGGCACCCGCCGTTCATCGTGGTGGTGCTGATCAGCGGTGCCGTCTCCGGCACCCTCGGCCTGATCATCGGCACCCCGACGCTGCGGGTCTCCGGGGATTACCTGGCCATCGTCACGCTGGCCTTCGGGGAGATCTTCCGGTTCGGGATGATCAACCTCGACGGCACCGACGGTCCGGACCTGACCAACGGCTCGAACGGCATCCCCGGGGTGCCCGACCTCAACCTGTTCGGGCTCGACTTCAAGGACACCCACACCGTGCTGGGCATCCAGCTCGGCCGGTTCGCCAACTACTACTTCCTGCTGCTGGTGCTGATCGCGGTGGTGATCCTGATCTTCGTCCGGCTGAACAACTCGCGGATCGGCCGCGGCTGGGTGGCCATCCGCGAGGACGAGAAGGCCGCCGAGGCGATGGGCGTCAACGTCTTCGGGCTCAAGCTGTTCGCCTTCGCCAGCGGCGCCTTCCTGGCCGGGGTGGCCGGGTCGATCAAGGCCCACCACGACGTCTCGGTGACACCCGACCAGTACATCTTCCTCGAGTCGGCGTTCCTGCTGGCCGCCGTGGTGCTGGGCGGCATGGGCACCGTGCTCGGCGTGCTGGTCGGGGCGACCCTGCTCAAGCTGATGCCGGAGAAGCTGCGGTTCGTCGAGGAGTACCGGCTGCTGATCTTCGGGCTGCTGCTCGTGGTGATGATGCGGTTCCGGCCGGAGGGCCTGGTGGCCAGCAAGCGCCGCCAGCTCGAGTTCCACGACGACGACGACGAGCTGGCCGAGAAGATCCAGAGCGACATCGACGAACGCGAGGCGACCGGCGTCGTGCCGGTGGGAGGTCAGGCATGACCGCGGTGGACACCGACCGGGTGGCCGAGCTCGACCGCAGGGAGCCGCTGCTGGCCGCCGAACAGGTGACCATGCGGTTCGGCGGTCTGGTCGCGGTCGACTCGGTCGACTTCCGGGTCTACCCGGGCGAGATCATGGGGCTGATCGGCCCGAACGGTGCGGGCAAGACCACCTTCTTCAACTGCCTGACCGGGCTGTACCTGCCGACCTCGGGGCGGGTGCTGTTCGACGGGTCGGTGCTGCCGCCCAAGCCGCGCCGGGTGGTCAAGGCCGGGATGGCCCGGACGTTCCAGAACATCCGGCTGTTCGCCAACATGACCGCGCTCGAGAATGTCATGGTCGGGCGCTACTGCCGGACGTCGGCGGGGCCGTTCACCTCCATCATCCGCGGGCCGAAGTTCCGGCGCGAGGAGGCCGAGACCCGGGCCCGGGCCCAGGCCCTGCTCGAGTTCGTCGGGCTCGACGGGACGGCCGAGAGCCTGGCCCGCAACCTGCCCTACGGCGACCAGCGGCGGCTCGAGATCGCCCGGGCGCTGGCCACCGACCCCAAGCTGCTGCTGCTCGACGAGCCGACCGCCGGGATGAACCCGCAGGAGACCCGGCAGGCCGAGGAGCTGATCTTCAAGATCCGCGACCAGGGGCTCGCCGTGGTGGTGATCGAGCACGACATGCGCTTCATCTTCAACCTCTGCGACCGGGTGCTCTGCCTGGTGCAGGGCAAGGCGCTGATCGAGGGCACCCCGCACGAGGTGCAGTCCGACCCGCGGGTGATCGAGGCCTACATCGGCAAGGGTCCCGAGACCGACGAGGCTGCGCAGACCGACGGCCACCACGACGAACAGCAGGAGGCCTGACGTGCTCGAGGTGAAGGACCTCAAGGTCGCCTACGGCCGGGTCCGCGCGGTCAAGGGGATCAGTTTCTCCGTCGAGCAGGGCCAGGTGGTCACGCTGGTCGGCACCAACGGCGCGGGCAAGACCACCACGCTGAAGACCATCTCCGGGCTGCTGCAGCCCGAGTCGGGGGAGATCTGGTTCGACGGCCGGCGGATCGACGGGACCCCGGCGCACAAGATCCTCGGCCTCGGGCTGGCGCACTCGCCCGAAGGGCGCAAGATCTTCCCCCGGCTCACCGTCGAGGACAACCTCAAGCTCGGCGCCTTCGCCCGCCGGGACCGGGCCGGCGTGGCGCAGGACCTCGAACGGGTCTACACGCTGTTCGACATCCTCCGGCAGCGCCGCACGCAGCCGGCCGGCACCTTCTCCGGCGGCGAGCAGCAGATGCTGGCCATCGGCCGGGCGATGATGAGCCGGCCCAAGCTGCTGATGCTCGACGAGCCCTCGATGGGGCTGAGCCCGCTGATGATGCAGCGGATCATGTCGACGATCACCGAGCTGCAGCAGGAGGGCGTCACGATCCTGCTGGTCGAGCAGAACGCCCAGGCCGCGCTGTCGCTGGCCGACTACGGCTACGTGCTCGAGGTCGGCCAGGTCGTGCTGCAGGACACCGGGAAGTCGCTGCTCACCGACGACAAGGTGCGTAAGGCCTACCTCGGCGAGGACTGACCGGGCCCCGCCACCAGCTGGCAGGTGACCCGGGCGGTGCAGACCCGGCGGCCGTCGTCGTCGACCAGCACCACCTCGTACATCGCCACCGTCCGGCCGAGCCGCAGCGCGGTCGCGGTCCCGGTGACCCAGCCGGACCGGACCGAGCGGTGGTGGGTGGCGTTGAGGTCCACCCCGACCGCCAGCCGGTCGGGGAGAGCGTGCGCGACCGCCCCGATCGAGGCCAGGGTCTCGGCCAGCACGCAGGACGCCCCGCCGTGCCAGAGTCCCATCGGCTGGGTGTTCCCCTCGACCGGCATCCGGCCGACCACCCGCTCGGCGCCGAGCTCGAGCACCTCGAACCCCATCCGGGTGTCGAGCGCGCTCGACAGCTGCCCGTACCAGTCGGGCACCGCCGGGCCGGTCCGCAGCACGGCCAGCACGCCGTCGCCGTCGGCCCAGTGCCCGACCAGGGTGCCGGGCCGGGGCTCGTCGCCGAGGGCGCCCGCGGTGCGGGCCAGCGTCAGCTCGACGCCCGCGTGCCGGACCACGGTCAGCCCGTCGCGCTGCTCGACCGCCGGGAGCGTCCCGTCGGCCGGTTCCGTCCCGGCCCCGCCCGAGGTGGTCGGCGGGTGCCCGGCGACGAAGACCGTCGGGACCCGCGCCTCGGGTCCGTCCGGGGTCTCGACCAGCTCCTCGGCCTGCCGGCCCCCGTCCCGGATCGCCGCGGTCAGGGTGGCCGCCCAGACCGGGTCGCCGCAGCCGTCGTAGACCCACCGGGTGCCGAGCACCGAGTGCTCGGTGGTGCCCATCAGGAACGCCTCGGCGCCGTCCAGCGGGGCGCCGCGGAAGGTCATCGGGACCTGCAGCACGACGTCGCCGGAGCGGACCAGGAAGGTCTCCACCCCGACCTCGCCGGCCGGGTCGTCGAACCGGTACGCCCCGACCCGGGTCAGCTCCCCGGCGAGGGTGGCCCACGGCTGCCGGGAGAGCCAGGCCTCGACGAGGTCGAGCTTGCCGGGGTCAAGCGTGGCCCGGTGGATCTGTGCCATGGCCGGACTCTAGCCGTGGCTCGGTGGGCGCCCGCGGTGTCCGACCCCACAACTAGAGTCGGACCGTGCCTGCGACGACCGCGAAGAAGACCGCCGCGAAGAAGGCGGCGAGCGCCGCGTCGAGCGAGCCGGCCCGGCCCAAGCTGCTGCTGATCGACGGCCACTCGATCGCCTACCGGGCCTTCTTCGCGCTGCCGGTGGAGAACTTCTCCACCCAGACGGGCCAGCACACCAACGCCGTCTTCGGGTTCACCTCGATGCTGATCAACGTCCTCCGCGACGAGGCCCCGACCCACCTGGCGGTCGCCTTCGACGTCTCCCGGCAGACGTTCCGCTCCGAGGTCTACACCGAGTACAAGGCGAACCGGTCGAGCTCACCGGCCGAGTTCAGCGGCCAGGTGGCGCTGGTCAAGGAGGTACTGGACGCCCTCAACATCGTCTACCTCGACAAGGAGGGCTTCGAGGCCGACGACGTCATCGGCACGCTGACCAAGCAGGCCACCGCGGCCGGGCTGGACGTGCTGATCTGCTCGGGCGACCGCGACACCTTCCAGCTGGTCGACGACCACGTGACGATCCTCTACCCCCGCAAGGGCGTCTCCGACCTGGCCCGGATGACCCCGGCGGCGGTCGAGGAACGCTACTTCGTGCCGCCGGCCCGCTACCCGGAGATCGCCGCGCTGGTGGGGGAGAGCAGCGACAACCTGCCCGGCGTGCCCGGGGTCGGACCGAAGACCGCGGCCAAGTGGCTGACCACCTACGACGGTCTGGAGAACCTGATCGAGCACGCCGGCGAGCTCAAGGGCAAGGCGGCCGAGGCGTTCCGCGAACGGATCCCCGACGTCCGGCTCAACCGGCAGATCAATGGGCTGGTCTGCGACCTCGAGCTCGGCCTGTCCATCGACGACCTGGCCCGGCGCGACTGGAACCGCGAGGCCACCCACCAGCTGTTCGACGGGCTCGAGTTCCGGGTGCTCCGCGACCGGCTGCTCGAGGCGCTGCCCAACCACGGCGAGGAGCTGCCCGAGGGCGGGTTCGACCTGTCCGGGACGATCCTGGCGCCCGGCAGCCTGGCTGGGTGGCTGGCCGAGCACACCCCGGGTCGGCGGACCGGCGTCGACGTCATCGGGCACTGGGGTTCGGGCACCGGCGACCTCGAGGCGCTGGCGTTCGCCACCGCCGAGCCGCGCGACGGTGACCCGGGGACGGAAGAGGACGCCGCGAGCCCCGCCGCCACCGCCGGCTACGTGGTGCTCGCCGACCTGACCCCCGAGGACGACGCGGCCCTGGCCGACTGGCTGGCCGACCCGTCGGCGGCCAAGGTCGTCCACGACGCCAAGGGGCCGATGCTGGCCGCCTGGGCCAGCGGCTGGGACCTCCACGGGCTGGTGTCCGACACCCAGCTCGCCGCCTACCTGACCCGGCCTGACCAGCGCACCTACGACCTGGCCGACCTGACCGTCCGCTACCTCAAGCGCGAGCTCAAGGTCGAGGACCCGAAGGCTGCCGACGAGGCCGACGCGAACCAGCTGGCGCTCGAGTTCGGCGACGACGACAGCGGCACCGAGCTGGCCGCCGAGGCCTCGATGGTCCGCGCCCGTGCGGTGGTCGACCTCGCCGAGGCGCTCGAGGCCGAGATCGACACCCGCGGCGGCACCCGGCTGCTGCGCGAGGTCGAGATGCCGCTGCAGCGCACGCTGGCCCGGATGGAACGGATCGGCATCGCCGTCGACCTCGACCACCTGCACGCGCTGGAGAGCTCGTTCGGTGCGGTGGTCACTCAGGCCGCGGACGAGGCCTACCGGGTGCTCGGCAAGGAGATCAACCTCGGCTCTCCCAAGCAGCTCCAGGTGGTGCTGTTCGAGGAGCTCGACATGCCGAAGACCCGGCGGACGAAGTCGGGCTACACCACCGACGCCGACGCGCTCCAGGGTCTCTACGCCAAGACCGAGCACCCCTTCCTGGCCCAGCTGCTGATCCACCGCGACGCGATCCGGCTCAAGCAGACCGTCGAGGGGCTGCTCAAGTCGGTGGCCGACGACGGCCGGATCCACACCACCTACGTGCAGACGATCGCGGCCACCGGGCGGCTCTCGAGCACCGACCCGAACCTGCAGAACATCCCGATCCGCACCGACGCCGGTCGACGGATCCGCGAGGCCTTCGTGGTCGGGCCGGGCTACGACTCGCTGATGTCGGTCGACTACAGCCAGATCGAGATGCGGATCATGGCCGACAACAGCGCCGACGCCGGGCTGATCGAGGCGTTTCACTCCGGGCTCGACTTCCACACCATCACCGCCTCGCGGGTCTTCGGGGTGGCGGCCGAGGACGTCACGCCGGCGCAGCGGGCCAAGATCAAGGCGATGAACTACGGGCTCGCCTACGGACTCAGCGCCTTCGGGCTCAGCCAACAGCTCGGCATCTCGACGTCCGAGGCCAAGGAGCTGATGGACGAGTACTTCGAGCGGTTCGGCGGCGTGCGGGACTACCTGCGCTCCCTGGTCGAGGACGCCCGGCGGACCGAGTACACGGAGACCCTGCTCGGTCGTCGCCGGTATCTGCCCGACCTGACCAGCGACAACCGGCAGCGTCGCGAGATGGCCGAGCGGATGGCCCTCAACGCCCCGATCCAGGGCTCGGCCGCGGACATCATCAAGATCGCCATGCTCGACGTCGAGACGGCGATCGACCAGGCGGGACTGGCCAGCCGGATGCTCCTCCAGGTGCACGACGAGCTGGTCTTCGAGGTCGCGCCGGGCGAGCGTGAGGCGCTCGAGGCGCTGGTCCGTGACAAGATGGGTCACGCCGTCGAGCTCCAGGTCCCGCTCGACGTGTCGGTCGGCGTCGGCCGCTCCTGGCACGAAGCCGCCCACTGACGCCCCGGCCGCTGAGCCTGTCGAAGCGCACCCGGGACGCGCGCTGAGCCCGTCGAAGCGCACGGGGACGACCGCTGAGCTTGTCGGCGCGCACCCGGGACGCGCGCTGAGCCTGTCGAAGCGCACTGGGACGACCGCTGAACCTGTCGAAGCGCGTTCTCCACCCGGTTTCTCCACCCGCGTCTCCACCCGGGATTCCATCCTTGGGTGGTGGGGTCCCGGAGCCGTTTCTCGAAGACTGAGGTCGTCGTCGAGAAACGGAAACGAGGAGCACGACCATGAACATGGACACCCTGGAGACCATCGGCATCGCCGTCCTGGTGATCGCCTTCATCACCGTCCGGCAGAGCGTCTGGCAGACGGTCAACCTCACCAGACTGCTGCGGATGCCGGTGATCTTCGGCCTGATCGGCGTCGTCAGCCTGGTCACCGGCGCCCGGGCCCTGAGCCACCTGCACGTCGGCGCGGTCGACGTGCTGATCATCGGCACCGAGCTGGCGCTCGGGCTGCTGGCCGGCTGGCTGATGGGTCGGTTCACCCAGATCCGCCGGTTCGGCGACCAGCTCAAGTCCCGGCTCGGCGCGGCCGGCATCGGGGTCTGGCTGGGCTTCCTGGTGGTGCGCATCGGTCTGGCGGTCGTCGCCCACGTGGTCGACGCCGGACTGGCCGAGCAGACCGGCACCATCCTGATCGTCGTCGCCGTCATCAAGACGGTCCAGGCGCTGATGATCCGCGAGCGCATCGACCGGCACCAGGCCGCCGAGCGGCAGCGCGAGTACGCCGCCGTCGGGTTCTGACGCCCACCCACCGCCGTGTCCCCGGTCAGCACCGTGCCCCGGTCCCCGTCGTCGCCACCCCGGTCGGGGTCGGGGCGACGGGAGCCGGGGCACGGCTCGTGCGCCGACGTCCCCGACCGGCCGATCTGCCTAGGATCGCTCCGGTGAGCTGGATGGAGGCGGTCGACGATCGCTGGGGCGGCGGGAACGGCACCGTCCGGCTGCTCGTCCGCCTGGTCGGGAACAGCGCCTTCGGCTATCTGCTCTGGCGCGACGGCGCCTTCTCCGGGCCGCTCTGGGTGGCACTCTGCACCAGCCTCTGCGTGGCCCTGGCCTTCGCCCTGATGCTCCTGAGGGTGCGGCGTCGCTACGACCGGCTCGCCTTCGCCCTCACCCTGGTCATGATGACCGCCGCGATCGCGGCGAACCCGTGGATCAGCTCGCTCGGCAGCGTCTACTACGTCATCGGCGGCATCATGCTCGTCGGCCAGCCCGAGGTCCGGGTCCGGACCGGGGTGATCTGGGCGTCCGTCCTCGGGGTGGCGCTGGTCCTCACCGGCCTGGTCCACGGCGTGCACTGGAGCTCGGTGTTCGGCAACACCGCCGGCGTCGCCGCGGTGGTGCTCTTCGGCACCAACCGGCGGCAGCGGGTGCTGCGCCGGCAGCAGGAGCTGACGCTCGCCGAACGCAACGCCCAGCTCAAGGAGCGCCAGGCGGCCCTGACGGCGCAGACCGCACGCACCCGCGAGGAGGCGGCCCGCGCCGCGGCCCTCGAGGAGCGCAGCCGGATCGCCCGCGACCTGCACGACCTGCTGGCGCACGCGCTCGGCGGTCTGGTCGTCCAGCTCGACGCGGCCGGCGCCGAGCTCGAACGCGGCCGCACCGACGAGGCCGCAGCCCGGCTCCGCGCCTCGCGCGCACTGGCCGTCGAGGGGCTCCGCGAAGCCCGCGCCGCGGTCCAGGAGCTCCGAGCGGAGCCGGCCGAGCGCGGTCCGGTCGACCTGGTCGACGCCGTCCGCGCGGTGTTGCAGGGCCCGGTCGGCGTCCAGCTCGGGATCGAGCTCGACGTGGTCGGCGACCCCCGGCCGGTGGGCGGCCCCGTCGCCGAGACGCTGGCGGCGGTGGCCCGCGAGGGGCTGACCAACCTCAACAAGCACGCGCCCGGCGGTCGCGGCTCGGCCACCCTGGTGTTCGCCACCGACCGGGTCCTGCTCGAGCTGGTGAACGCCCTGGTCGAGCCCGGCGCCGGTGACGGGGGCGCGACGGGCACCGGCCTGACCGCCCCTGGCCAAACCGCCCCCGGCCTGGCCGACCCCGGGCTGGCAGATCCCGCGCTGGCCGATACCGGCGCCGGCGCCGGACTGCCCGGGCTCCGCGAACGGCTGGCGCTGGTCGGCGGCCGGCTCCGGGCCGGGCGCGAGGGCGGACGCTGGGTGCTCGCCGCCGAGTGCCCGGTCCCGCCGGAGCCGCGGTCGGCCGGACCAGTGGCCGACACCCCGACGACCGACGAGGACCGGTCGACCCGACCGGTGGGGGAGCTGCGGTGAGCGAGCCGATCCGGGTGCTGGTGGCCGACGACCAGGACATCGTCCGCGACGGGCTGGTGACCGTGCTGGGCCTGCTCGACGATCTCGAGGTGGTCGGCTCGGCCGCCGACGGGCGGGCCGCCGTCGAGCTCTGCCGCAGCGCCCGGCCCGACGTGGTGCTGATGGACCTGCGGATGCC
Source organism: Microlunatus kandeliicorticis (assembly GCF_014137855.1). Taxonomy (GTDB): domain Bacteria; phylum Actinomycetota; class Actinomycetes; order Propionibacteriales; family Propionibacteriaceae; genus Microlunatus; species Microlunatus kandeliicorticis. The sequence continues at coordinate 74,660 of NZ_JACGWT010000003.1, read as the reverse complement.
GGTGCTCGACGGCGCGGACGCGACCGCGGCGCTGCTCGCCGAGCAGCCCGAGGTCGCCGTGCTGGTGCTGACCACCTACGCCGACGACACCTCGATCGCCCGGGCGCTGCGGGCCGGCGCCCGGGGCTACCTGACCAAGGACGCCTCGCGCGAGGACATCGCGGTGGCGATCCGGGCGGTGGCCCGCGGGCAGGCCACCTTCGACCCGGTGGTCTCGGCCCGGCTGATCTCCGGTCTGGCCGCCGCTCCGGGGCCGACGCAGCCGTCACCGGCGACGCCGTCGGCGTCGGGGCCGGTGCCGGGCCGTCCGACCGACGACCCGCGGACCGCCGAGCTGACCGCACGCGAGCGCGAGGTGCTCCGGCTGATCGGCGAGGGGCTCAGCAACACCGAGATCGCCGAGCGGCTGTTCGTCAGCACCTCGACGGTGAAGACCCACATCAACAACCTCTTCGCGAAGCTCCGGCTCCGCGACCGGCCGCACGCGGTGCGGCTGGCCCTCGAGGTGTTCGGCGACCGCTGAGGGTCGTCAGCCGCGCTCCCAGCCGAAGGCCTCGAGCCACCAGTCGTCGTCGGCGGCCCAGGACCGCAGCAGGTCATAGACCGCGTCGGTGTTGACCGCGCGGGCGACGATCCCGCCGTCGTGATCGACGCGGACCCGCCACCCGCCGTCGGGCTCCGGCTCGGCCACGGCGCTCCGCCGCGGCTCGGCGCTGTCGGCACCGTCCTCGTGCTCGGTCAGCGCGACCCGTTCGCCGGGGGTGCCGGCGCGGTCGAGCAGGAAGGGGTGCAGCGACTCGGGCAGGACCGGGTCGACCACCGTGCCGGCGGCGTCGCGGACCACGAAACGGGACTCCGTCATGGCGGCGATCCTGCCACCCGCGCCCGCACGGCCCCGCCGCGCCGGGACGGCTCCCGGGCTTCCGGGAACCAGCCTCGGCCCCGTACCGTTGTCCTCTGCTGACGGCGCCCTCCACGCGCGAGGCCCGTCCACGACGACGGCGGGCCCGTGCGGCCCGCGGTGGCTTTTGACCGCCTTCCGTGACCGCGGGTAGGCTTGTCTGTGCGCTGTGGCCTGTGCGACTTCGGACAGAGCAGGTCGCGCTCGTAGGTCGACTGTTGGGCAACTCCGCCGGATCCCGGCCGGGGTGGTTTGAGAGCACGGCGACGACCGCGCGGGGACCTCGTTCCTGCGCCCTCGCTACGGACCGGGCTGCGGCGCCACGTCCAACTCAATCCACTTCCGGAGCCCTACTACATGACGTCCTCACTCGAGGCACCTCCGCAGGTTGCGGTCGACGACTTCGATTCGCCCGAAGCGTTCCTGGCGGCCATCGACGCCACCATCAAGTACTTCAACGACGGTGACATCGTCACCGGCACCGTGGTCAAGGTCGACCGGGACGAGGTCCTGCTCGACATCGGCTACAAGACCGAAGGGGTCATCCCTTCGAAGGAACTCTCCATCAAGCACGACGTCGACCCCTTCGAGGTGGTCAGCGTCGGTGACGAGGTCGAAGCCCTCGTCCAGCAGAAGGAGGACAAGGAAGGCCGGCTGATCCTGTCCAAGAAGCGGGCTCAGTACGAGCGCGCCTGGGGCACGATCGAGAAGATCAAGGACGAGGACGGTGTGGTCACCGGTCAGGTGATCGAGGTCGTCAAGGGCGGTCTGATCCTCGACATCGGGCTGCGCGGCTTCCTGCCGGCGTCGCTGGTCGAGATGCGTCGGGTCCGCGACCTGCAGCCCTACGTGGGCCAGGAGCTCGAGGCCAAGATCATCGAGCTGGACAAGAACCGCAACAACGTGGTGCTGTCGCGCCGCGCGTGGCTCGAGCAGACCCAGTCCGAGGTCCGGCAGAACTTCCTCACCCAGCTGCAGAAGGGCCAGATCCGCAAGGGTGTGGTCTCCTCGATCGTCAACTTCGGCGCCTTCGTCGATCTCGGCGGGGTCGACGGTCTGGTGCACGTCTCCGAGCTGTCCTGGAAGCACATCGACCACCCGTCCGAGGTGGTCGAGGTCGGCCAGGAGGTCACGGTCGAGGTGCTGAGCGTCGAGATGGACCGCGAGCGCGTCTCGCTGTCGCTCAAGGCGACCCAGGAAGACCCGTGGCAGGCCTTCGCCCGCACCCACCAGATCGGTCAGATCGTCCCGGGCAAGGTCACCAAGCTGGTGCCGTTCGGTGCGTTCGTCCGGGTGGAGGAGGGCATCGAGGGTCTGGTGCACGTCTCCGAGCTGGCCGAGCGTCACGTCGAGATCCCCGAGCAGGTCGTCCAGGTCAACGACGACGTGATGGTGAAGATCATCGACATCGACCTCGAGCGTCGGCGGATCTCGCTGTCGCTCAAGCAGGCCAACGAGGGTGTCGACACCAACGCCGAGGACTTCGACCCGACGCTCTACGGCATGGCGGCGTCCTACGACGACCAGGGCAACTACCTCTACCCGGAGGGCTTCGACCCGGAGACGGGCGAGTGGCTCGAGGGCTACGAGGAGCAGCGCGCGGCCTGGGAGAGCCAGTACGCCGAGGCCCACGCCCGCTGGGAGGCGCACAAGAAGCAGGTCGAGGAGGCCGAGGCGGCCGAAGGTGCTGCGGCGTCCGCGCCGACCACGTACTCCTCGGGCGGCAGCACCGGTGGCGCGGCGTCCGGTTCGTCGGACTCCGCCCCGGCGGTCCCGCACGCCCCGGAGGGCTCGCTCGCCTCGGACGAGGCGCTGCAGGCCCTGCGCGACAAGCTGACCGGCGGTCACTGACCGCTGATCGGCCCGCGCGAGCGGAGCACGTCCCCGGATCCCCCGTCGGTCTCGGCCGGCGGGGGATCCGTCGTCTCCGGACCCGCGTCCCCCGGAGCCGCCCGGTAGCCTCCGGCCATGGCGCGGTTGCGGGTGGGACTGACCGGCGGGATCGCCTCGGGCAAGACGGCGGTCTCGGACCGGCTCGCCGCGCGTGGCGCGGTGGTGATCGACGCCGACCGCCTGGCCCGCGAGGTGGTCGGGCCGGGGACCCCGGGGCTGGCGGCGATCGAGCGCCGGTTCGGCCCCGCGGTGCTGGGCACCGACGAGGACGGCCGTCGGGTGCTCGACCGACCGGCTCTCGGACGGCTGGTGTTCGCCGACCCCGCGGCCCGGCGCGACCTGGAGGCGATCGTCCACCCCGCGGTCCGCGCCCGGGCCGCCGAGCTGGAGGCAGCGGCACCGGCCGACGCGGTGGTGGTGCACGTGATCCCGCTGCTGGTCGAGACCGGGCAGGCCGACGACTTCGACGTCTGCGTGGTGGTCGACGTCGAGGAACGCACCCAGCTGGCCCGGCTGCGCGACCGGGACGGGCTCGATCCGGACGCCGCGCGGCAGCGGCTGGCCGCCCAGGTCGACCGGTCCCGACGGCTCGAGGCGGCCGACGTGGTGATCGACAACGACGGTGACCTCGACGACCTGCACCGCCAGGTCGACGACCTCGCCCAGCGCTGGGCGTTACCGAATTGAGACCGAACCGACCGGTCCGGGGCGGCGCGGTCGTCGTTGCCTGTGAGCCCGCTTTCGGACACGCTTAGCGCGTCCCGGCCCGATCCCCCGAGATCCGACCCCGGCCGGGGGAGCGGAGGACGAACGGGTGGAGTGCCCACGCTGTCGGGCCGAGCTGCCGGAGGTCGCGCACTTCTGTCAGACCTGCGGACTGGACCTGAGGACCCCCGACCAGGCGCGGCGGAGGTCGTTCGCCGCCCGCCCCGACGAGCCGGTGGCCTCCTTCGCGCTGATCTCGACGATCATGCCGCGGGGCGCCGGGCAGCGGCCGCAGACCTACCGGATCGCGCTGGTCATCGCGCTCACCGTGGCGCTGATCGCGGCGATCTTCGGGGCGCTGCCCATCGCGGTGCTGGTCGCGGCCTTCGCGGTCCCGATCGTCTACATCGTCTACCTCTACGACGTGAACCTCTGGGAGGATGAACCCGTCCCGGTGACCGGGGCCGCGTTCGTGCTGACCGGGGTGCTCGCGCTGGCGTTCACCCTGATCTGGACGCAGTTCGCCGATCCCGGCCTGCACGTCGCCGACCTCGGCGGAGCGGCGGAGTCCGGCCCGCGGGTCGGCACCTTCCTGCTGGTGGCGGTGCTGGTGCCGATCGTCGGCGAGGCGATCCGCCAGCTCGGCCCGTGCTTCCTGGCCAGCCGGCCCCGGTTCGACGACCTCATGGACGGGCTGACCTTCGGCGTCATCTCCGGCGTCGCCTACGCCACCTTCGACACCCTGGTCCGGCACGGCGACCAGCTGTTCGGCGGGCTGGCCGGCACCAGTGACCCCGGCTTCTGGGTCACGCTGATCTTCCTCGAGGGCCTGGTCAAGCCGCTGATCATGGGCACCGCCACCGGGATCGCCTGCGCCGAGTTCTCCGGCCTCGGCCGGGGCTACGACGGCTTCAGCCTGCGCTACGCCCGCGGCGTCGCCGAGGCCGTCGTCGCGAACATCGCGTTCGCCGCCGGCAGCTACCTGTTCAGCTTCCTCACCCCGTCGCTCGGGGTGCTGCTCAACCTCGGCTGGGGCCTGCTGATCCTGGCGGTGCTGATCCTGCGGGTGCGGGTGGTGCTGCACACCGGACTGATGGAGGCGGCGCTCGAACGCAGCGCCCGCGACCGCGGGGTGGGTGAGGACGGCGAGCTCGACTTCTGCGCGCACTGCGAGATGCCGCTGCTGGCCGGCGCCGCGTTCTGCAACGCCTGCGGCACCGCGGTCCGCGCCCGGGCCAAGCGGCCGGTGCCGCGCACCCCGGCCGGGGTGGGCGCCGAGAGCGCGCCCGGCCCGGTGACCGGTGCCGTCCCGACCGGCCCTGGCTCGGCCGGTGACGCGCTGTCGCCGTCCACCGAGGCTCCCGCCTGGACCGACTACCCGCCCCCCGAACGCTCCCAGCCGACGCCGCTCTCCCGGCCACGCGACGCCGGCGGCACCGAGGGGCAGGCGGGCGACCCCCCGGCCCGGTCCGGCGACGACCCGTGGGGTGACCGGTGAGCGGCCAGGGCAGCTGGGGTGGTCCGCCGCACGGGGACCAGCCGGGCCAGCCGGGTCAGGGCCAGCCCTCCGGCCAGCAGTCGTACGGGCAACCCCAGTACGGGCAACCCCAGTACGGCCAGCCTCAGTACGGGCAGCAACCGTACGGCCAGCAACCGTACGGGCAGCAGCCGTACGGGCAGCAGCAACCAGGACAACCGCCGTACGGGCAGGCTCCTGGGCAGCAGTCCTACGGACAGCAGCAGCCCTACGGTCAGCCGCCGTACGGCCGGCCTGGGTACGCCGGGCCGCCGCCCGGCCCGAGCAGCCGCAAGAGCCCGTTGCTCATCCTCGGGATCGTCGCGGCCGCGGTGGTGCTGCTGGTCGCCGTCGGCGGCATTTTCATCGCCCTCGGCAGCGGCGGGAACAGCGCGGGCGGGGACCCGACCGCGCCGATTACCCCGGACGCCTCGGGTCCGCCGCCGGCCACCGCCAGCCCGACCGGCGGCAGCTCGCCGGAGCCGAGCAGCAGTCCGACCGGTGGCGGCGGAGGTGGCGGCCAGAGCGGCAGCGCGATCGAGCTGGGCAAGGGGATCTCGCTCACCCCGGCGGAGGGCTGGGACGTCGAGTCGCAGAAGACCAACCTGGCGGTGCTGACCAAGGGCGACGAGATCTTCGTCGGCCAGGTCGCCCAGCTGTCGGGGAGTGACGACCCGCGGCAGGTGGTCGACAGCTACCACCAGCAGCTGGCCAAGAACCTCACCGACGTCAAGTACACCAAGGCGACCAGCACCGACCTCGGCAGCAGCAAGCTGAAGGGCGCGAAGGGGTCGATGACCGGCACCTCGAGCGGGGGGTCGGGGACCAGTCAGGTGGTGATCTACTCGGTCGCCTCGGTCCGCAGCAGCGACGGCGTGACCGTGGTCGGGACGGTCTACTTCAGCCCGTCGAGCGACACCGACCAGCTCTCCAGCGACTTCGCCACGATGGTCAACTCGATGCTCAAGGGCCAGGCCGGCTGACCATCCCCGGGCCCGGCCGCCGACCGGGTGAAACTGTCGGTGGCCGGGCATAGGCTCGACGACATGACGTCAACCGAGCTGCTGCAGCGCCAGGTCGCGCCGTTCGAGGTGGTCAGCGACTTCGAACCGTCCGGCGACCAGCCGGCGGCGATCGCCGAGCTCGAGCGTCGGGTGCGCGCCGGCGAGCAGGACGTCGTGCTGCTCGGGGCCACCGGTACCGGCAAGACCGCGACGGTGGCCTGGTTGGCCGAGCGCGTCCAGCGGCCGATCCTGGTCATGCAGCCGAACAAGACGCTGGCCGCGCAGTTCGCCAACGAGCTCCGGCAGCTGTTCCCGAACAACGCCGTGGAGTACTTCGTCTCCTACTACGACTACTACCAGCCGGAGGCGTACGTCCCGCAGACGGACACCTACATCGAGAAGGACTCTTCGCTCAACGAGGAGGTCGAGCGGCTGCGGCACTCGGCCACCAACTCGCTGCTGACCCGGCGGGACTGCATCGTGGTCGCCACCGTGTCCGCGATCTACGGCCTGGGCAGCTCGGTCGAGTACGCCAACCGGATGATCCAGCTGCACGTCGGTCAGGAGATCGAGCGCGACCAGCTGCTCCGCGACCTGGTCGGCATCCAGTACGCCCGCAACGACCTGGCCGGCACCCGCGGGACCTTCCGGGTCCGCGGCGACACCCTGGAGGTGTTCCCGAAGTACGAGGAGATGGCCGTCCGGGTCGAGTTCTTCGGCGACGAGATCGAGCGGCTGATGGTGATGCACCCGCTGACCGGCGAGATCATCGCCGAGGACGACACCATGCACCTGTTCCCGGCCAGCCACTACGCGGCCGGGCCGGACACCATGGAGCGCGCGATCAGCACCATCGAGCTCGAGCTCGAGGAGCGGCTGGCCGAGCTGGAGCGGGAGAACAAGCTGCTCGAGGCGCAGCGGCTGCGGATGCGGACCAGCTACGACATCGAGATGATGCGCCAGATCGGCACCTGCTCGGGCATCGAGAACTACTCGCGGCACATCGACGGGCGCGGACCGGGCGAGGCTCCGAACTGTCTGCTCGACTACTTCCCGAAGGACTTCCTGCTGGTCGTCGACGAGTCGCACGTGACCGTCCCGCAGATCGGCGGCATGTTCGAGGGTGACATGTCCCGCAAGCGGACGCTGGTCGACCACGGCTTCCGGCTGCCCTCGGCGATGGACAACCGTCCGCTCCGGTTCGAGGAGTTCGTCGAGCGGATCGGCCAGACCGTCTACCTCTCGGCGACGCCGGGCGACTACGAGCTGGCCCGGAGCAAGGGCGTGGTCGAGCAGATCATCCGCCCGACCGGGCTGGTCGACCCGCAGGTGATCATCAAGCCGACCCGCGGCCAGATCGACGACCTGATGGGGGAGATCAAGGTCCGGGCCGAGCGCAACGAACGGGCCCTGGTCACCACGCTGACCAAGAAGATGGCCGAGGACCTCACCGACTACCTGCTGGAGAACGGGGTCCGCACCCGTTACCTGCACTCCGAGGTCGACACCCTGCGCCGGGTCGAGCTGCTCCGCGAGCTGCGGATGGGCGAGTACGACGTGCTGGTCGGGATCAACCTGCTCCGCGAGGGTCTCGACCTGCCCGAGGTGTCGCTGGTCTCGATCCTCGACGCCGACAAGGAGGGCTTCCTCCGCAGCGCGAAGAGCCTGATCCAGACCATCGGCCGCGCCGCCCGGAACGTCTCCGGTGAGGTGCACATGTACGCCGACCGGATGACCGACTCGATGACCCTGGCGATCGACGAGACCAACCGCCGTCGGGAACGGCAGCTCGCCTACAACCGCGAGCACGGCATCGACCCCACGCCGCTGCGCAAGAAGATCGCCGACATCACCGATCTGCTGGCCCGCGAGGGTGCCGACACCGAGGAGCTGCTGTCCGGCCAGCAGCGCAAGGGCGGGGTGCGTCGCAAGTCGCCGGTGATGCGGACCGACGCCAGCGCCCCGCGCGACCTCTCCGGGCTGCCGGCGGGGGACCTGGCCGCGCTGGTCCAGGAGCTCAACGACCAGATGACCGCCGCCGCCGCGGACCTGCAGTTCGAGCTCGCCGCCCGGCTCCGGGACGAGATCTCCGACCTCAAGAAGGAGCTCCGGCAGATGGTGGAGGCCACCAAGTAGGTCCCGGCCCGGCTGACCGCTCGGCCGGGTCCCGCGCGTCGCGCCCGTTCCCTCGAGACCGGGCGGCAGCGGAACGCACGAGGATTTCCCTGGGTTCCCCCCGGGTGGAATACTTCATCGGCGGAGGGGAGTATCCCGCTCGCGGCGGCATCGTCATCACGGCGCCCGGTTCACACCGGCGCCCGGGGCCGTCGACCGGAGACCGGACAGCGTCCGACCCGGTGGGAGAGACCTCCGAGACACGTCGTCATGCCCGTACGCGCTCTCGGAGGCCCCGTGGACGTTCATCTGTATGCCTGGATCATCACCGTGGCGATCATGGTGGTGATCCTGGCCGTCGACATCTTCATCATCGGTCGGCGTCCGCACGAGCCCTCGATGAAGGAGGCCGGGCTCGCCATCGCGGTGTTCGTCGCGCTGGCGGTGGCCTTCGGCATCGGCGTCTACTTCGTCTCCGGTGGCGACTACGCCGCCCAGTTCTTCGCCGGCTGGGTGACCGAGTACAGCCTCTCGGTCGACAACCTCTTCATCTTCGTCATCATCATGACCAAGCTGAAGGTGCCCCGGCACCTGCAGCAGTTCGCGCTGCTGGTCGGCATCGTCATCGCGCTGATCTTCCGGGCGATCTTCATCGCCCTCGGCGCCGGCCTGATCAGCCTGTTCAGCTGGATCTTCTTCCTCTTCGGCGCGTTCCTCATCTACACCGCGGTCAAGCTCGTCATCGACTACCGCAAGCACAACGACGACGATCCGTCCAACGACGACTCCGGCGACAACTTCGCCGTCCGGCTGGTCAAGAAGCGGTTCCGGGCGACCGAGGACTTCGAGGGCACCCATCTCACGGTCAAGCGCGACGGTGTGCGCCACCTGACCCCGATGCTCTTCGTCATACTCGCGCTGGGCAGCACCGACCTGCTGTTCGCGCTCGACTCGATCCCGGCGATCTACGGCCTGACCCAGGAGCCCTACCTGGTCTTCACCGCCAACGTCTTCGCCCTGATGGGTCTGCGCCAGCTGTACTTCCTGATCGGCGGGCTGCTCAAGCGGCTGGTCTACCTCTCGCTCGGGCTGTCGGTGATCCTCGCCTTCATCGGGGTGAAGCTCGTGCTGCACGCGGTGCACGAGTACCACTTGGACGAGAAGCTCGGACTGCCCTTCTCCGTCGAGATCCCGATCTGGCTGTCGCTGTCGGTGATCGTCGGCGTGCTCGCCGTCACCACCGTGGCCAGTCTGGTCAAGTCCCGCGGTGACGTCTCGGAGAAGGAGGACGCCACCGCGGCGCACTGACCGCGGGGGGCAGCCGCCGGCCGGTTCAGCCGATCCGGCGGGCCACCGCGACCGTCCGGTCGGCCAGGTCGGAGATCACCGAGTGGTCGAAGCCGAACAGGGCCGACCGGGTGCGGTCGTGCAGCGGATCGACGACGTGGGCGGGCAACCCCTCGCGTCCGTAGAGCACCCCAGCCACCGAGCCGACGGTGGCGCCGTTGGAATCGGTGTCCCAGCCGCTCATCACCACCTTGCCGACCGCGCCCATCCAGTCCTCCGACCAGAGCAGCGCCGCCGCCACGGCGGCCGCGTTGTTCAGGGTGTGGATCCAGGCGTAGTGGCCGTGCTCGGCGTGCAGGGCCTCGAGCGCCTGCTCCCAGTCGAGCCCGCGCTCGTGCAGCGCGGTGACCCCGGTCAGCACGTCGTGCAGCCGTGACCGCTCCGGCACCACCCCGAGCGCGATCTCGAGTGCCTCGGCGGCGTCGGCGGCCACGAACGCGGCCGCGTTGAGCGCGGCCGACCACAGCTCGCCGTAGATGCCGTTGCCGGTGTGCGAGAGCCGGGCGTCGGGGTAGGCGAGCCGGGCGGCCGCGGTTGGGTCGCCGGGATGCACCCAGCCGAAGACGTCGGCGCGGATCTGCGCGCCGATCCACTCGCGGTAGGGGTTGCGGTAGGACGCGGTCGCGGGCACCGGGACGCCGTCGGTCAGGTTGAGATAGGCCGCGCGCTCGGCGGTGTAGGTCTGCAGCACCGGGAACAGCCGCAGCCAGGCGGCGCCGACCTGCTCGGTCGTGTAGCCGGCGCCGTGGGTCTCGAGCAGGTGCAGGGCGAGGATCGCGTAGTCGATGTCGTCGTCGCGGGCCGAGCCGTTCACCCGTCCGCGCGTGGTCTCCGGCCAGTTGTCGCGGAACAGGAAGCCCTCGGGCATCGGCTCGAGGGCGGGGACGTAGTCGGCGAGCGGGTAGGCGTCGGCGCGTTCGAGGTAGTCGCGCAGGTGGGCCGGTGTCCAGTGGTCGCCGTCCTCGACCGGCTTGCCGATGTTGCACCCGGCGATGCGGCCGAGCCAGGCGGCGTGCAGGCGCTCGGCGTAGGCCGCGCCGGCCCGGTCGTACGGCCGGGCGGTGGCTCCGGCGGCGGCCGCCTCGATGGCCTCCAGCGCGTCGGGTTCGTCGTGGGCCCAGTCGGGCCGACGGGGCAGGTCGGACAGCCGGTCGAGCAGCGCCAGCACCGCGTCGCGGTCGCCGAGGTCGACGGCCTCCACCTCGGCGCGGACGCCGGTCAGGTCGTAGCCGGACTCCTCGCGCTGAGTGAGCTCGTCGACCAGCAGGTCGGCGGGGACGAGTGCGTCGAAGGTGCTGCGGTGGTCGCGGAACCGGGCCGCGAGCGGTTGGACGGTCATCGGGGTCTCCTCACCAGCCCCGGGCGCGCCAGACGGCGAGCTGCGGTCGTTCGATGCCGAGGGTGGTGGCGTCGCCGTGCCCGGGGTGCACCACGGTGTCGTCGTCGAAGACGCCGAACACCTTGGTCTCGAGGTCGTCCATCAGGCTGCCGAAGTCCTCGGTCGACCAGGTCTTCCCGGGGCCGCCGGGGAACAGGCTGTCGCCGGTGAAGAGGTGCACCGGCCCGCTCTCCGGGCGGAACACCAGGGTGATCGATCCCGGGGTGTGGCCGACCAGGCCGACGACCTCGACCACCGCGTCGCCGAACGCCAGGGTGTCGCCGTCCCAGACGCCGTCGGGCTCGGGGACCCCGGTCTCCTCAGCGATCGCGGCGACGTCCGGGCGACCGGCGACCAGCCGGCTGCTCCAGCGGGCGGCGAGGTCGGGGAGCGCCTGCAGGTGGTCGCCGTGCCGGTGCGTGGTGACGACGGTCGCCGGCGGCTCGCCCTCCACCGCGGCGTCGATCCGCTCGGGATCGTTGGCGGCGTCGATCAGCAGCGACCCACCCGGCGCCCGCAGCAGGTAGGCGTTGTTGTCCATCGGGCCGACCGACAGCTTGGTCAGCCCGACGCGGTCGGACAGGGCCAGCCGGAGCGGGCGACCGCCGGGATCGACGTGGTGCAGACCGGGCATCGGGACACTCCTCGGATCGATGTGGTGACGGTTCTCGTGGTGGTTCGGGGGTCGTGGTCGCAGGGACCGGGCGTCGGCGCCGCCGCTCACGCGAAGGCGGGCAGCTCGATCCCGTCGAGCCCGCTGACGCCGTCGGCCGATCCGGCGGTGGTGCGTCCGGTCAGCCGGCCCAGCACCGCGGCGTCCGGACCGCCGACCACCGTCGGGGTCGCGTCGGGGCGGCCGAGCACGGCGTGGTGGCCGGCGTCGGTGCGGAGCTCGAGCGCCGGGTAGTCCTCGCGGTTGTGCAGCCGCACCGCGACGAGCTCGAGCAGCCAGCCGACCAGCTCGGGGTCGAGGTCGGCGAGCTCGGTGCCGACATCGAGGTCGACGTGGTGCAGGGCCACTTCGGACAGCCGCAGCAGCGGCAGCAGCCGGGCCGGCTGGGGTTCGCCGCGGATCTCGATCGCGGCGTCCCAGCGGTCCGCGTCGGCCAGCGCCGCGAGCGCGGCGTCCAGGGCGCCGGCCGTGGTGTCCAGGTCCACCTGGAGGTCGAGGCCGGAACGTCCGGCGCCTGCATTGATGTCGGCGTCGCGCTGCTCCCGCGACGGGTACATCTCCTGGCGCTCGCCGGTGCGGGCCCAGGTCGCCAGTCGGGTCATCCCCTCGGCGTTGCGGGCGAGGTGGCTGGCCACGTGCCCGCGGGACCAGCCCGGCAGCCGCGACGGAGCCCGCCAGCCGTCGTCGTCGAGCGTGATGGTGTCGCCGAGCAGTCGCTGGGTGGCGGCGGCCAGCAGGCCGCGGACGGTGTTGAGCGGGCCGGTCCCCGGACCGTCCTCGGCGGGGCCGTCGGGGGCGGGCTGGCCGTCGGCGTCCGGCGTGCTCATGAGGCCCAACCTACTGTCGGTGGTGGGTCATAGCATGGCGGGCGTGACTGACGGCTCCCTCATCTCCCGGCTCCAGATCCGCGGCGCGCGCGAGCACAACCTCCGCAACGTGTCGCTGGACCTGCCGCGCGACGCGATGATCGTGTTCACCGGGCTGTCGGGTTCGGGCAAGTCGAGCCTCGCCTTCGACACCATCTTCGCCGAGGGGCAGCGCCGCTACGTCGAGTCGCTCTCCGCCTACGCCCGTCAGTTCCTCGGGCAGATGGACAAGCCGGACGTCGACTTCATCGAGGGTCTGTCGCCGGCGGTCTCGATCGACCAGAAGTCGACCAGCCGCAACCCCCGCTCGACCGTCGGCACCATCACCGAGGTCTACGACTACCTGCGGCTGCTCTACGCGCGCGCCGGGCACCCGCACTGCCCGGTCTGCGGCGAGCCGATCAGCCGGCAGAGCCCGCAGCAGATCGTCGACCGGCTCCTCGGGCTCGAGCAGGGCACCCGGTTCCAGGTGCTGGCCCCGGTGGTCCGTGGCCGCAAGGGTGAGTACGTCGACCTGTTCCGCCAGCTCGCCACCGGCGGCTTCAGCCGGGTGCGGGTCGACGGCCAGGTCTATCCGCTGACCGAGCCTCCGACGCTGGACAAGAAGTACAAGCACGACATCGACGTGATCGTCGACCGGCTGGCGGTCAAGGCCTCGGCCAAGCAGCGGCTCACCGACTCGGTCGAGACCGCGCTGGCGCTGGCGCAGGGTGTGGTGTCGATCGACTTCGTCGACCTCGACCCGAAGGACCGGAACCGCGAGCGCCGGTACTCCGAGAAGATGGCCTGCCCGAACGACCACGACATCGCGATCGAGGAGCTCGAGCCGCGCCAGTTCTCGTTCAACGGGCCCTGGGGCGCCTGCCCGGAGTGCTCGGGCATCGGCACCCGGATGGAGGTCGACCCGGAGCTGGTCGTGCCCGACCAGGAGAAGAGCCTGGAGAACGGAGCGATCGCCCCCTGGGCGTCGGCGCACGTCGCCGACTACTTCATCCGGCTGGTCGACGCCCTGGCCAAGCAGGAGGGCTTCAGCACCAAGAAGCCGTGGCACGAGCTGCCGATCCAGGCGAAGAAGATGCTGCTCTACGGCGTCGGCGACGAGGTGCACGTCCGGTACAAGAACCGTTACGGCCGCGAGCGCAGCTACCACGCGCGCTACGAGGGCGTGGTGTCCTACATCGAGCGTCGGCACGCCGAGGCGGAGACCGACAGCTCGCGGGAGCGGTTCGCCGGCTACATGCGCGAGGTGCCGTGCCGGGTCTGCCACGGCGCCCGGCTCAAGCCGACCTCGCTGGCGGTCACCATCGGCGACAAGAACATCGCCGAGGTCTCGGCGATGTCGATCGACGAGGCGGCCCGGTTCCTGGGCTCGCTCGAGCTCAACGCGCGCGAGCGGCAGATCGCCGAGCGGGTGCTCAAGGAGATCAACGAGCGGCTGAGGTTCCTGCTCGACGTCGGTCTGGACTACCTGTCGCTGAGCCGGCCCACCGGGTCGCTGTCCGGCGGGGAGGCGCAGCGGATCCGGCTGGCCACCCAGATCGGATCGGGGCTGGTCGGGGTGCTCTACGTCCTCGACGAGCCGAGCATCGGGCTGCACCAGCGCGACAACCGTCGGCTGATCGAGACCCTGGTGCGGCTCCGCGACCTGGGCAACACGCTGATCGTGGTCGAGCACGACGAGGACACCATCCGCACCGCCGACTGGGCCGTCGACATCGGTCCGGGCGCGGGCGAGCACGGCGGTCACGTGGTCGTGTCGGGGCCGGTCCAGGAGCTGCTCGACAGCGAGGAGTCGCTGACGGGGGCCTACCTGTCGGGTCGGCGGCAGATCCCGCTGCCTGCGCAGCGCCGTCCGCGCACGCCCGGGCGCGCGATCACCGTGCACAACGCGGTGGAGCACAACCTCCGCGACGTCACCGTCTCGTTCCCGCTCGGGCAGCTGATCGCGGTCACCGGGGTGTCCGGGTCGGGCAAGTCGACGCTGGTCAACCACATCCTCTACACGGCGCTGGCCAAGAAGATCTACAACGCCCGCGACGTCCCCGGCCGGCACCGGACCATCACCGGCGACGACCAGATCGACAAGATCATCCACGTCGACCAGTCGCCGATCGGGCGGACGCCGCGGTCGAACCCGGCCACCTACACCGGGGTCTTCAACCACATGCGGAACCTCTTCGCCGAGACCCCGGAGGCCAAGGTCCGCGGCTACCAGCCGGGCCGGTTCTCCTTCAACGTCAAGGGCGGCCGGTGCGAGAACTGCACCGGCGACGGCACGATCAAGATCGAGATGAACTTCCTGCCGGACGTCTACGTGCCGTGCGAGGTCTGTCACGGCGCTCGGTACAACCGCGAGACGCTCGAGGTGCACTACAAGGGCAAGACGATCGCCGAGATCCTCGACATGCCGATCGAGGAGGCGGTCGAGTTCTTCGCCGCCATCCCGGCGATCGCCCGGCACCTGCGCACCCTGGTCGACGTCGGTCTGGGTTACGTCCGGCTCGGGCAGCCGGCGCCGACCCTGTCCGGCGGCGAGGCGCAGCGGGTCAAGCTGGCCAGCGAGCTGCAGAAGCGCTCGACGGGCCGGACGCTGTACGTACTCGACGAGCCGACCACCGGTCTGCACTTCGAGGACATCCGCAAGCTGCTCGGCGTGCTCGGCCGGCTGGTCGACGCCGGCAACACCGTGGTGGTGATCGAGCACAACCTCGACGTGATCAAGACCGCCGACTGGCTGATCGACATGGGTCCCGAGGGCGGCTCGCGTGGCGGCACCGTGTTGATCGAGGGGACGCCCGAGGAGGTCGCCCGCCACGAGGCCTCGCACACCGGCGCCTTCCTGGCCCCGATCCTCGCCGGCCACGAGGTCCCGGTCGGGTCGCCGCAGAGCGAGCTGGTCGCCGCCACCGACGCCCGCCGCCCGGTCTCCACCGCTCCGGTCACCAAGAAGACCGCTGCGAAGAAGACTGCTGCGAAGAAGACCGCTGCGACGAAGGCCCCCGCGGCCAAGAAGAGCACCGCGGCCAAGAAGACCACTACCGCCAAGAAGACGACCGCCAAGAAGACCACCAAGAAAGCGCCGGCCAAGCGTTCCGCCGCCTGATCCGAACCCGATCCGCTGCCCTGAGCCTGTCGAAGGGCGTTGACCCACTCACGGCGCCCTGAGCCTGCCGATAGGCGTTGACCTACTCACTGTGCCCTGAGCCTGTCGAAGGGCGTTGAACGGCAGCGCTTCGACGGGCTCAGCGGGCGTCTGGGCTTCGACAAGCTCAGGGCGCGTTTCGTGATCGACCCGCTCACCCTGCCCTGAGCCTGTCGAAGGGCGTTGGGTGGCACCGCTTCGACAAGCTCAGCGCGCGTTTCGCGATCACCCGTGCACGGTGCTCAGCGCGCGTTCCGTGATCGACCCGTGCACCGTGCCCTGAGCCTGTCGAAGGGCCTTCGGGCTCGGCGCTTCGACAGGCTCAGCGGGCGGCTGCGCTCCGACAGGCTCAGGCACCATGCGCCCCAGAGGCTCAGCGCGCGGAGGTGGTGCGCGGACGGGGTCAGTCCTCGGGGGTGCGGGTCCGGCGGAGATGGACGATGCCGTGCCGGAGCCGGTCGGGCGTGGACAGGAAGGTGTGCCCGGCCAGTTCGGTCGCGCCCGATGGGACGGTCAGGGTGACCGACACCTCGTTGAAGCCGGGACGGAGCTCGACCACCCGGTTGACCAGTTCCTCGACGCCGTAGGACGGGCGGATCAGCCGCGGGCCCGCGTAGTCGAGCAACACCGTGCCGTTGACCCGCACCACCGTGTCCACGGTGGTGTCGACGCCGAGCCGGACCTTGGTGGGTTCGGTCGCCTCGATCCAGCCGCGGAGCTCGACCGGACCGGTCGCGCTCGACAGGAGCTCGGCCAGCGGTAGGGCGTTGCCGTCGACCGCCAAGTCCGTCCACTCCTCGCCGCCGACCGTCCGCCACCGCCAGGCCTGCGCGCCGGCCAGCGTCACCGGCACGGGGGCGACGGTGGGGTAGCCCTGCGGCTGGGCCCGCACCAGCACCACGTTGCTCTGCTCGACCGCCGCCCGGCCGCCGACGCCGATCTCCAGCCGGACCGACGCCGCGCCCGCGGCCGCGACCTCGACGGTCTGCGGCACGGCCGGACGCCAGCCGTCGGGCACCAGCGTCGACA
The DNA here is from genome assembly GCF_014137855.1 of Microlunatus kandeliicorticis. GTDB lineage: Bacteria > Actinomycetota > Actinomycetes > Propionibacteriales > Propionibacteriaceae > Microlunatus > Microlunatus kandeliicorticis. The sequence continues at coordinate 58,091 of NZ_JACGWT010000003.1, read as the reverse complement.
CCCCCACGACCACCGGGTCCGGGTGCGGGTTGTGCACGGTCAGCGCGAGCTCGCGGACGCCGCCGGGCCGCGCGGCCGCCGAGCCCTGGTAGTCGACATCGACCCGCAGCTGACCGAGGTCGTGCGCGACCGTCCACGGCGACCGGGCCCACAGCGCGCGCACGCCGTCGTCAGCGTAGAGCGACTCCCGCTCGACGGTGATCACGCCGTTCTCGACCGGCACCCCGTGGTGCGCGAGCACTCGCGCGGCCTGCTCCCGGATCGCCGCGGTCAGCTCGACCACGTCGGTCGGGATCGGCGCGCTGCCGTCGGTGAGGTGCCGGACCCCGCCCCACGACTCGTTGGTCGACAGCCCGGTCCCGAACGGTTCGATCCACTTCTCCGGCAGCCCGGAACGCCCGGCCCGGATGCCCCACCAGCTGCCGAGGCTGCCGCCGGAGGAGTCGGTGTCCCAGCCGCAGTTGACGGTGAGGCAGAGCGCTTCGCCGAAGTCGCGGCCGTAGAGCAGCCCGATGGTCTGGAACCCGAGGTTGATCGGCGAGTACTGCGCGACCCGGCTCGGCGTCTCCTCGAGCACCCGACGTCGGGCGGCCAGCCAGTCCAGCCCCTCGGCGTGCGCCCGCCGGGCCGCCAGCACCGCGCGCGCGGTCGCCGTCCCCTCGGGCACGTAGCTGAGCCCGATGTCGAGCAGGGTGTCGGCGTCGTCGACCACGAACGCGGCGCTCTGGATCGCCACGTTGAACAACTCGCCCCACACCGACTCGCCGCCGGCGTGGTCGCAGATCGCGTCCTCGTAGGCGTACCGGGCCGCGACCCGCGGCACCCCCGGCGCCACACACGCCCACACCTCCGAGCGGATCGGGCAGCCCATGCAGTCGACGAACCAGTTGTTCCAGGACCCGCTGACCGGTGGCTGGAGCCCGAGCCGGAGGTTGGCCTTATTGAGCCCGTACTCGTCGAAGTTGTAGCCGATGTGGTCGAGCCAGTAGCGGGCCAGGTCGGCGGCCCGCAGCTCCGGCCCGACCTGGCTCAGCGCGGTCAGCCAGACCAGCTGCATCTCGAGGTCGTCGTTGGGCAACCCCCCGGACCGCAGCTCCGGGTACCAGTCGAGGTCGAACGGCTCGTCGCGCCCCCAGACCTCCTCGACCGGGGTGCCGAGCGTGCCGCCCGCGTTCTTGCCCAGCCAGCACCCGAGCACCTTGTCGGTGTACGCCTCGCCGTGCAGGTCGATGCTCCAGCTGTCCTCGCCGACCGCCATGGGCCCGGATTCTGCCCGCCCGGCGCCGGCCCGGGGTGGTCACCCCGGAACTCACAGCGAGGTCGATGAACGATCAACCGATCCCGTTCGTGCACACAGTGAGACAGCAGTCCGAACGACCGAGCGGAGCCTCCGATGACCACCTCGCCCGACCGCCTCTCCACCGAGCCCGGCACCGAGGACCCCACCCCGCACGCCTGCGCCGGCTGCCTCGCGGCCGACGGATCCACTCCGGCCGGCAGCAACCGCCGCGAGCTCTTCCGCCGGGCCTCGCTGGTCGCCCTGGCCGGCGGTGGCGTGGCCGCACTGGCCGCCTGCGGCGGCACCGACAGCTCGGCCGGTCCGGCCGGCGGCAGCTCGGGGTCGCCCGCCGCCGGACCGTCGAGCGCCGCGAGCAGCCCCTCCGCGTCCGACTCCCCGTCGTCCTCGTCCTCCGGGTCCGCGTCGGGCTCGACGTCCAGCCAGCCCACCGGCACCGAGTTCGCCAAGACCGAGGTCCCGGTCGGCGGCGGCGTGATCAAGGACAAGCTGGTGGTCACCCAGCCGACCTCGGGCACCTACAAGGCGTTCAGCGGGATCTGCACCCACCAGGGCTGCCCGGTGAGCGCCGTCCAGGACGGGATCATCCTCTGCCGCTGCCACGGCAGCGAGTTCTCGATCGAGGACGGGTCGGTCAAGCGCGGTCCGGCCAACCAGCCGCTGGCCGCCAAGAACGTCGAGCAGTCGGGGAGCAACCTCTTCGTCAGCTGAGCGCCCCCGCCCCGGACCCCGGCCGGTGCCGTCTCGAGGGGAGCGGCACCGGCCGGGCCGCCCTATCCTGAGCCGATGCGCCTGCTGAGCCCGGCGATGGTCGTGCTCGGCCACCCGCGCGCCGACAGCTTCTGCCACGCCGCCGCCGCCCGGATCCGCGCCACGCTGACCGAGGCCGGGGCCCGGGTCGGCTGGCACGACCTCTACGTCGAGGGGTTCGACCCGCTGCTCACCGCCGACGAGTCGCGGCTGCCCGGACCCGGTGGCGGCGCCCGTCCGACCGCCGACCCGTTGGTCGACACCCACCGACGCGAGCTCGCCGTCGCCCGCGCGCTGGTGGTGGTGCACCCGAACTGGTGGGGCAAGCCGCCCGCCGTGCTGGCCGGCTGGCTCGACCGGGTGCTCGCACCGGGCGTCGCCTACCGCGACCACGGACCGACCGCGCCGATCGAGCCGCTGCTCGGCGTCCGACGGCTGCTGGTGGTCACCACCACCGACAGCCCGCCGGACCGCGACGGCGCCGGGGACCCGCTCGACCTGCTCTGGCGCCGCGCGGTCGCGCCCACCCTCGGCGGTCCGGACGTCGAGCGGATGGTGTTCCCGCAGGTCAACGCGGCCGACGACGACCGACGCCGGCGCTGGCTCGACGGTGCCGCCCGGGCCGCCGCCTGGGTCTCCGGCGCCGCCCGCTGACCGGCACCGCGATCCTGTCGCCGGCGTGCGCCCGGCGCGTCCCCGACCCGCTCGACTGTCGGCGGCCGCGCCTAATCTGGGGGCGTGGCTGACCCCTCGACCTACCGACCCGCCCCGGGGGCGATCCCCGAACAGCCGGGGGTCTACCGGTTCAGCGACCAGGACGGCCGGGTCATCTACGTCGGCAAGGCCAAGAACCTGCGCCAACGGCTGAACTCCTACTTCGCCGACCCCGCCTCGCTGCACTTCCGCACCCGGACGATGGTGATGACGGCGGCCAAGGTGGAGTGGACCGTCGTCCAGACCGAGGTCGAGTCGCTCCAGCTCGAGTACACCTGGATCCAGCAGTACGACCCGCGGTTCAACGTCAAGTACCGCGACGACAAGTCCTATCCCTGGCTGGCGGTGACGCTGAGCGAGGAGTTCCCGCGGGTGCTGGTCGGTCGCGGTCCCAAGCGCAAGGGCAACCGCTACTTCGGTCCGTACGGCCACGCCTGGGCGATCCGCGAGACCGTCGACCTGCTGCTCCGCGCGTTCCCGATGCGCTCCTGCTCGAACGGGGTGTTCCGCAACGCGGGCCAGGTCGGCCGGCCCTGCCTGCTCGGCTACATCGACAAGTGCTCGGCACCCTGCGTCGGCCGGGTCAGCGCCGAGGAGCACCGCGAGATCGTCGAGGACTTCTGCCGCTTCATGTCCGGGCAGACGCAGCCGGTGATCCGGCGGCTGACGGCCGAGATGAAGGAGGCCAGTGCGGCGCTCGAGTTCGAGCGCGCGGCCCGGCTCCGCGACGACCTCGGCGCGCTCCAGCGCGCCCTCGAGAAGAACGCCATCGTCTTCATGGACGGCACCGACGCCGACGTCATCGCGCTGGCCGAGGACCCGCTCGAGGTGGCGGTGCAGATCTTCCACGTCCGCGGCGGCCGGGTCCGCGGTGAACGCGGCTGGGTGGCCGACCGGGTCGACGAGGGCGACACCGCCGAGCTGATCGAGCGGTTCCTGCTCCAGCTCTACGGCGACGCCGCGGGCGCCGACGCGACGCCCGAGCAGGCGATCCCGCGCGAGATCCTGGTCCCGGCGCTGCCGCCGAGCGTCGAGGTGGTCTCCGACCTGCTCAGCGAACAGCGCGGCGGTCCGGTGCACATCCGTGTCCCGCGGCGCGGGGACAAGCGGACGCTGATGGACACGGTCAGCCGGAACGCGCAGGAGACGCTGATCCGGCACAAGACCAAGCGGGCCGCCGACCTCTCCACCCGCAACCGGGCGCTGGAGGAGATCCAGGAGGCGCTCGACCTGCCGAGCGCGCCGCTGCGGATCGAGTGCTACGACATCTCCAACCTCCAGGGCACCGAGGTGGTGGCCTCGATGGTGGTGTTCGAGGACGGGCTGCCGCGCAAGGGTGAGTACCGCCGGTTCGTCATCCGCGGGGTCGACGGGCAGAACGACGTCGCCGCCATGCACGAGGTCATCACCCGCCGGTTCCGGAGGCTGCTCGACGACCGCCTGGCCATGCAGGAGCACGGCGACGGCACCGGGGCGGAGGGGGCGCTGCTGGTCGACCCGACCACCGGGGCGCCGAAGAAGTTCGCCTACGCCCCGCAGCTCATCGTGGTCGACGGCGGGCCGCCGCAGGTGGCCGCCGCCGCGCAGGCGATGCGCGAGCTCGGCATCACCGACGTCGCGCTCTGCGGTCTGGCCAAGCGGCTCGAGGAGGTCTGGCTGCCCGACGAGGACGACCCGATGATCCTGCCGCGCACCTCGGAGGGGCTCTATCTGCTCCAGCGGCTCCGCGACGAGGCGCACCGGTTCGCCATCACCCACCACCGCAGCCGGCGCAGCCGGTCGATGGTCGAGTCGACCCTCGACGAGATCCCCGGGCTGGGGGAGGTGCGGCGCAAGGCGTTGCTGGCCTACTTCGGCTCGCTCAAGAAGCTCCGCGCGGCGACCGTCGAGGACATCGCCGCAGTGCCCGGCTTCGGCACCAAGACCGCGATCTCGGTTAAGGCCGCGCTGGACGCCAAGCCGGTCCGCGAGTCGGTCAACACCGCCACCGGCGAGATCATCGAGGGCTGAGTCGGTCGCGCGGGCGGCACGCGGGTCGTCGACCCCGATAATGGGCCGGTGAGCACCGAGACACCGGTGGACACCGCGTCCCCCCGACCGGACGACCTCGAGCCCCCCGCCGCCACCGACGGCCCGGCCGACGAGGCGACCGAACGCTTCGGCGCCGGCCTGCCCGGCGCCGAGACCGCCGAGCCCGGAGCGGGCCCCACCGGCACCGGTGCGCTCGGCCAGGGCGTCCGGCTGGTGGTGGTGACCGGGATGTCCGGAGCCGGTCGCAGCACCGCGGCCAACGCGCTGGAGGACCTGGGCTGGTACGTGGTCGACAACCTGCCGCCGAACGTGCTGCCCGAGGTGTGCGCGCTCGCCGCGGAGTCCGGCTGGCACCGGCTGGCGGTCGTGCTCGACGTCCGCACCCGGTCGTTCTTCGAGCAGCTGCCGGCGATGTTCTCCGAGCTGCGGAACGGGGGAGTGCGGCCCGAGATCCTCTTCCTCGAGGCCAGCGACGACGTCATCGTCCGGCGGCAGGAGTCGGTCCGGCGTCCGCACCCGCTGCAGGGCGACGGCCGGCTGCTCGACGGCATCCTGGCCGAGCGGCGCAGCCTGGCCACCCTGCGGGCCGCGGCCGACCTGGTCATCGACACCTCGGCCATCAACATCCACCAGCTGACCTCGCGGGTGACCCACGCCTACGGCGACGGCGATCACGAGCGGCTGCGGGTGACCGTGCTCAGCTTCGGCTTCAAGAACGGCATCCCCGTCGACGCCGACCTGGTGGTCGACGTCCGGTTCCTGCCTAACCCGCACTGGGTGCCCGAACTGCGGCCGCTGACCGGGCTGACCCCCGAGGTCAGCGAGTACGTGCTGGCCCAGGAGGGTGCCACCACCTTCCTCGACCGGCTCGAGGCGCTGCTGGAGGTGACCGCCGAGGGGTACGTCCGGGAGGGCAAGCGGTTCGCCACCGTGGCCATCGGCTGCACCGGGGGCAAGCACCGCAGCACGGCGATGGCCGAGGAGTTCGGCCGCCGGCTGCGGGCCTCGGGGATGCCCACCAAGGTGCTGCACCGCGACGTCGGTCAGGCATGAGCGAGCCCGTCGGCAGCCTCGGGCTGCTCCCCGCCGTGGTCGCCCTCGGCGGCGGCCACGGGCTGGCCGCCTCGCTGACCGCGCTGCGCCGGATCACCGACCGGCTGACCGCGGTGGTCACCGTGGCCGACGACGGCGGGTCGTCCGGCCGGCTCCGCGAGGAGCTCGACTGCCTGCCGCCCGGCGACCTGCGGATGGCGCTGGCCGCGCTCTGCGGAGACGACGAGTCCGGCCGCACCTGGGCCGACGTGCTGCAGTACCGGTTCACCGGTGACGGCTCGCTGCGCGAGCACGCGATCGGCAACCTGCTGATCGCCGGGCTGTGGGAGCGGCTCGGCGACCCGGTGGCCGGGCTCGACATGGTGGCCCGGCTGCTCGGCGCCAAGGGGCGGGTGCTGCCGATGTCCTCGGTGCCGCTGCAGATCGAGGCCGACGTGCTCGGCGTCGACCCGCGTTCCCCGGACGAGACCTCGGTGATCCACGGTCAGCACCGGGTGGCGATGACCACCGGCGAGGTCCGCAACGTCCGGCTGCTGCCGGTGGACCCGCCGACCTGCCCGGAGTCGATCGAGTCGGTGCTCGACGCCGACTGGGTGGTGCTCGGTCCCGGCTCCTGGTTCACCTCGGTGATCCCGCACCTGCTGGTGCCCGACCTGGCCGCGGCGATCCTCACCACGCCGGCCAAGCGGGTGCTCACCCTCAACGTCCGGACCGACGCCGAGACCCACGGGTTCAGTGCCGCCCGGCACATCGAGCTGCTGGCCGAGCACGCCCCGAAGCTGCGGCTCGACGTGGTGCTGGCCGACAGCCGGTTCGTCGGCGACGACGACCACCTCGAGGCCTACGCGCACTCGCTCGGCGCCGAGCTGGTGGTCGAGGAGCTGGCCGCGCGCGACGGCTCGGCGCGCCACGACCCGCTGCGGCTGGCCTCCGCGTACGCCGGGATCATGGGCATCTGACCCGGCAAAGTCAACCAGGCAAGGGAATTCTGCCGTCGACTCGGTCGGTGCTTGCCGTGCATGACAAGATGCGTCAATGGCGATGACCGCGCAGGTGAAGGCCGAGCTGGCGACGATCAAGGTCAGCAAGCCCGGTGCCCGCAAGGCCGAGGTCGCCGCCACCCTGCGCTTCGCCGGCGGGCTGCACATCGTCAGCGGACGGATCGTGATCGAGGCCGAGCTGGACACCGGCGCGGTGGCCCGACGGCTCCGGACCGACATCGCCGACGTCTTCGGCCACCCCAGCGAGCTGGTCATCGTCAACGGCGCGGGCATCCGCCGCGGCACCCGCTACGTCGTCCGGGTCATCAAGGACGGCGACGCGCTGGCCCGGCAGACCGGGCTGGTCGACTCGCGCGGACGCCCGGCCCGCGGGCTCCCCGCCCAGGTGGTCAGCGGCGGGCTGGACGAGTGCGTGGCCGCCTGGCGTGGCGCGTTCCTCGCCCACGGCTCGCTGACGGAACCCGGCCGGTCGATGGCCCTCGAGGTGACCTGCCCGGGTCCGGAGGCGGCCCTGGCCCTGGTCGGCGCCGCCCGTCGGCTCGGCATCTCGGCCAAGGCGCGCGAGGTCCGCAACGTCGACCGGGTGGTCATCCGTGACGGCGAGGCGATCGGCCAGCTGCTCACCCGGCTCGGGGCGCACGAGTCGCTGCTGGCCTGGGAGGAGCGCCGGATGCGCCGCGAGGTCCGGGCCTCGGCCAACCGACTGGCCAACTTCGATGACGCCAACCTGCGCCGCTCGGCGCGGGCCGCGGTGGCCGCCAGCGCCCGGGTCGAGCGGGCGCTCGAGATCCTCGGCGAGGACGTCCCCGAGCACCTGCGCGCGGCCGGCGTGCTCCGGCTGGAGAACAAGCAGGCCAGCCTCGAGGAGCTCGGCCAGCTGCACGACCCGCAGCTCACCAAGGACGCCGTCGCCGGCCGGATCCGCCGGCTGCTGGCCACCGCCGACAAGCGGGCCGCCGAGCTCGGCATCGACAACACCACCGCCAACCTCCCCCAGGACATGCTCGAGGACGACTAGTCCCGAGCTCACCCTCGTTCGTGAGCATCCTCTGAGCCGCGCCGGGTCGTTCTGCACGACGAGGCTCGCGAGGACACGCTTCTCCGTCCTCGCGAACGAGGAGGAAGAACGAGCCGTAGCAGCGCGGCGTGTGCGAACGAACCAATTTGGCGGGTGGTCTGAGGTTGCTACCAGCACCGGATGCGGTCCGGGTTCGGCTGGTCGCGATTGGTTAGTGTGGACGGCGTTTGGATGTCCCACGACTGAGCACCACTGAGGAGTTCACGCATGACCGTTCGCGTAGGGATCAACGGCTTCGGCCGGATCGGACGTAACTTCTTCCGCGCCGCGGCGGCCGCGGGTTCCGACATCGAGGTGGTGGCCGCCAACGACCTCGGCGACCTGGCCACGATGGCCCACCTGCTGAAGTACGACTCGATCCTCGGTCGCTACCCGGCCGAGATCACCGTGACCGGCGACGGCATCGCCATCGGCGACCACACCATCAAGATCCTGGCCGAGCGTGACCCGGCCGCGCTGCCCTGGGGCGACCTGGGTGTCGACGTGGTCGTCGAGTCCACCGGCTTCTTCACCGACGCCACCAAGGCCAAGGCGCACCTCGACGGCGGCGCCAAGAAGGTGATCATCTCGGCTCCGGCCAAGAACGAGGACCTCACCGTGGTGCTCGGCGTCAACGACGGCGAGTACGACCCGGCGAACCACAACATCATCTCCAACGCCTCGTGCACCACGAACTGCCTGGCGCCGATGGCCAAGGCGATCGACGACGAGTTCGGCATCGTCAAGGGCCTGATGACCACCATCCACGCCTACACGCAGGACCAGAACCTGCAGGACGGCCCGCACAAGGACCTGCGTCGCGCCCGCGCCGCGGCCCTGAACATCGTGCCGACCTCCACCGGTGCCGCCAAGGCGATCGGGCTGGTGCTCCCGCAGCTCAAGGGCAAGCTCGACGGGTACGCGCTCCGCGTGCCTGTGCCCACGGGCTCGGCCACCGACCTGACCGTCGAGGTGGGTCGCGAGACCACCGTCGACGAGGTCAACGCCGCGGTCAAGGCCGCCGCCGAGGGTGCACTCAAGGGCTACCTGAAGTACACCGAGGACGAGATCGTCTCCTCCGACATCGTGACCGACCCGAGCTCGTGCATCTTCGACTCCGGGCTGACCAAGGTGATCGGCAACCAGGTCAAGGTCGTCGGCTGGTACGACAACGAGTGGGGCTACTCCAACCGGCTGGTCAACCTGGTCGAGCTGGTCGGCAAGTCGCTCTGAGCTAGTTGAGTCCGCTCGCGGACTCCCTTGAGTCTGCTCGCGCACGCCGCGCTGAACGGCCCGTTCTTCCTCCTCGTTCTCGGGGCGGGGCGGGCCGTTCGGCGGGCGGTGCGAGGTGACCCAACCCTGGCGCCCGAGAGCCTCGTCGTGCAGAACGGCCCGGCGCGGCTCGGAGGACGCTCGCAGACGTACGTGGTGCCCCGGCGGCGTGCGCGAACACACTGGGAGAAGCTGTGAAATCGATCGACGACCTGGGTGACCTGCGCGGGAAGCGCGTCCTGATCCGCTGCGACCTCAACGTGCCGCTGGACGGGGACCGGATCACCGACGACGGGCGGATCCGGGCCTCGCTGCCCACGCTCAACCGGCTCCGCGAGGCCGGCGCCAAGATCGTGATCATGGCGCACCTCGGCCGGCCCAAGGGCGAGGCCAACCCGAAGTACTCGCTGGCGCCCGCCGCCGCCCGGCTCTCCGAGCTGCTCGGCGTCGAGGTCCGGCTGGCCGGTGACGTGGTCGGCGATTCCGCCCAGGAGACCGTCGCCGGGCTCGCCGACGGCGACGTCGCGATGCTCGAGAACGTCCGCTACGAGCCGGGCGAGGAGTCCAAGGACGAGGCCGAGCGCGGTGCGCTGGCCGACCGGTACGCCGCCTTCGGCGACGTGTTCGTGTCCGACGGCTTCGGCGTCGTGCACCGCAAGCAGGCGTCCGTCTACGACGTCGCCTCGCGGCTGCCCAGCGCGGCCGGGCTGCTCGTCCAGGCCGAGGTCGAGGTGCTCCAGCAGCTCACCGAGGCGCCGAAGAAGCCCTACGTGGTGGTGCTCGGCGGGGCCAAGGTCTCGGACAAGCTCGCGGTGATCGCCAACCTGATCAAGACCGCCGACACCCTGGTGATCGGCGGCGGCATGGTCTTCACCTTCCTCGCGGCCCAGGGCCACGGGGTGGGCAAGAGCCTGCTCGAGGAGGACCAGATCGAGACGGTCAAGGGCTACCTCGACCAGGCCGCGGCCGGAGGCAAGCAGATCGTGCTGCCCTCCGACATCGTGGTGGCCCCCGAGTTCAAGGCCGACGCCCCGCCGACCGTCGTCCCCGCCGACCAGATCCCCGCCGACCAGTTGGGTCTCGACATCGGACCGGATGCGCAGACCGTGTTCGGTGCGGTGATCAGCAAGGGCCGGACCGTGTTCTGGAACGGGCCGATGGGCGTGGCGGAGTGGGAGAATTTCGCCGGCGGCACCCGCGCCGTCGCCCAGGCGCTGACCGAGGTCGACGGCCTCTCGGTGGTCGGCGGCGGCGACTCCGCGGCGGCCGTCCGTGATCTCGGCTTCGCCGACGACGCCTTCGGTCACATCTCCACCGGCGGCGGCGCGAGCCTCGAGTACCTCGAGGGCAAGACGCTGCCGGGTCTCTCGGTCCTCGAGGACTGAGCCCGACCGGCCCGCGTGGGCCGGTCCCACCGCGTTCCGAGATCCACCACCCGACTGAGGAGCAGTCCGAGATGGCCCGTACGCCGCTGATGGCCGGCAACTGGAAGATGAACCTGACCCACGTGGAGGCGGTCGGGCTGGTGCAGAAGCTGGCCTGGACGCTGTCGGACAAGAAGCACGACTCCGGCCGGTGCGAGGTCGTCGTGCTGCCGCCGTTCACCGACATCCGCAGCGTGCAGACCCTGATCGAGGGGGACCGGCTCGAGCTCGGGTTCGGCGCGCAGGACCTCTCGCCGCACGACAAGGGTGCCTACACCGGCGACGTCTCGGCGGAGATGCTGGCCAAGCTCAACTGCCGCTACGTCACGGTCGGCCACTCCGAGCGCCGGACCTACCACGCCGAGGACGACGCCCTGGTCAACGCCAAGACCAAGCAGGCGCTGGCGCACCGGATCACCCCGATCGTCTGCGTCGGCGAGGGCCTCGACGTCCGCCAGGCCGGGAACCAGGTCGAGTACACCCTGGCCCAGGTCCGCGCGGCGCTCGACGGGCTGAGCGCGGAGCAGGCCGCCTCGGTGGTCATCGCCTACGAGCCGGTCTGGGCGATCGGGACCGGTGAGGTCGCCACGCCGGCGGACGCCCAGGAGGTCTGCGGTGCGATCCGCGGCCTGCTGGCCGAGGCCTTCGGCGCCGACGTCGCCGACCGGGTCCGGATCCTCTACGGCGGCTCGGTGAAGTCGAACAACGTCGCGCAGATCATGGACCAGCCCGACGTCGACGGCTGCCTGGTGGGCGGGGCCAGCCTGCAGATCGACGAGTTCTCGGCGATCGCCCGGTTCTACGCGCTGCCCGCGGTCGGCTGAGCGGCACCAGCACCGGCGGCGTGGCCTTCGGAGTCGGTCGAGACCTTCTCGGCGTCCCGGCCCGGTGTATTAGGCTCAGCCCGTGATTGCAGTGGTTCCCATGATGAGCGTGCCGATCCTGGCGTTCTCCATCGTGTTGGTCGTGGTGAGCGTGATCCTCGCGCTCTTCGTGCTGATGCACAAAGGCCGCGGTGGCGGGCTGTCCGACCTCTTCGGCGGCGGGATCTCGTCGTCGCTCGGCGGCTCGTCGATCGCCGAGCGCAACCTCGACCGCCTGACGATCATCCTCGGGGTGATCTGGCTGGCCTGCATCGTGGCGCTCGGCCTGCTCTACAAGCTCCAGGGCTGAGTCCTCCGGCCGGACCCGCATCCGGCCCGCAGGGACGAGCAGAGCCCGACGCTGTACCGACAACCGAATCCGACAACCGAATGACGGATCCAATCCTTGGGGGGAACAGATCATGGCTGGTGGCAGTGCTATCCGCGGGAGTCGTGTCGGCGCCGGCCCGATGGGGGAGGCGGAGCGTGGCGACGCCGCACCCCGGCTGGTCGTCTCCTACTTCTGCGCCCACGGGCACGAGACGCGTCCGGCGTTCGCCGCGGACGCCCAGGTGCCCGAGACCTGGGACTGCCCGCGGTGCGGGCTCCCGGCCAACCTCGACAGCGCCAACCCGCCGCCGCCGCCGAAGATCGAGCCCTACAAGACGCACCTGGCCTACGTGAAGGAGCGCCGCAGCGACTCCGAGGCCGACGCCATCCTCACCGAGGCGCTCAAGACGCTTCGCGATCGTCGCGCCCGCGGCGAGCTCATCTACTGAGCGCCGAGCCAGCGGCCAGCAGAGACAGCGGTCAGACGACGAGCGGCCCACCTCACGGTGGGCCGCTCGTGGTCGTTGCTGCGGTTCTGGTCCCGTCGGCTCAGATCACGCCACGCTGCACCAGATCGGACGGCAGCTTCGAGGCGGCCTCGCGGTCGAGCAGCCACAGGCTCCGGTCGGTGCCGTGCACCCCGGCCGCCGGCACCTGCACCGCGCCACCACCCAGCAACGCCATCGCGACCGCCGCCGCCTTGTCCTCGCCGGCCACGGTGAACCACACCTCGCGGGAGGTGTTGATGACCTCGGCGGTCAGACTGAGCCGTTCCGGCGGTGGCTTGGGTGAGGCGCGCACTCCGATCACCCGACCCTCGGCGTAGCTGCTCGGGTGCTCGGGGAAGACCGAGGCGACGTGGCCGTCCGGGCCGACCCCGAGCAGGCAGACGTCGAACCGCCGGTCACCGAGCTCGGCGGCGTAGGCGTCGGCCGCGTCGTCCAGGCTCAGCCCGCTGTCGGTGGCCGGCATCCGGTGCACCCGCTCCGGGTCGAGATCCAGGACGCCCTGCCACTGCGCCAGGGTGGGGGCGTCGTTCCGGTCGTCGCTGTCCGCGGCGACCCAGCGCTCGTCCCCCCACCAGAGCTCCACCCGACGCCAGTCCACCGGGCTGCGCGGACCGTCGTCGGCCACGTGCTGGTAGGCCTGGGTGGCGATCCGACCACCGGTCAGGCAGACCTGTGGCACCCGGCCCTGGTCCTGGACCTCGGCGATCCGCGCGATCAACCGGGCCGCGATCGCCTCGGCGACGGCGTCCGCCGACGGGTGCACCAGGATCTGGACGTTGTCCTCCAGCTCGGTCATCGGGCGGTCAGCTGCCGCTGACCTCGTGGAGCGAGTGCTCGACCGAGTCGGTCAGCTCGTCCCACGACTTCATGAACTTGTCGACGCCCTCGCTCTCCAGGGTGTCGATCACCTCGTCGTAGTCGATCCCGAGACCGGCGAGCGCGTCCATGGTCCGGTGCGCGTCGTCGTACATCGTGGTGACCCGGTCGCCCTTGACCTCGCCGTGGTCGGCGAAGGCCAGCAAGGTCTTCTCCGGCATGGTGTTGACGGTGTGCGGCACCACCAGCTCGGTGACGTAGAGGGTGTCGGGCAGGTTCGGGTCCTTGACGCCGGTCGAGGCCCAAAGCGGACGCTGGACGTGCGCCCCCTTGGCCTCCAGCGCCGCCCAGCGGTCACCGGCGAACGACTTCTCGTAGAGCTCGTAGGCGAGCCGCGCGTTGGCGATGGCCGCCTTGCTCCGCAGCGCCTTGGCCTCGTCGGTGCCGATCGCGTCGAGCCGCTTGTCGTACTCGGTGTCGACCCGGCTGACGAAGAACGACGCCACCGAGTGGATCCGGCTCAGGTCGTGCCCGGCCTCGGCGGCCTGCTCGAGACCGGAGAGATAGGCCTCGATGACGTTCTCGTACTGGCCGAGGCCGAAGATCAGCGTGACGTTGACGCTGATGCCCTCCGAGATCGCCGTGCGGATCGCCGGGATGCCCTGCTTCGTGGCCGGGATCTTGATCAGCAGGTTGGGCCGGTCGACGGTGCTCCACAGCTCGCGGGCCTCGGCGATCGTCCCGTCGGTGTCGAGGGCCAGCTTGGGTGACACCTCGAGCGACACCCGGCCGTCGACGCCGCCGGTGGCCGAGGCGGTCGCGGCCATCACGTCGCAGGCGTTGCGGACGTCGGTGGTGGTCACCGCCTTGATCGCGTCCGGCACGGTCGCGCTGTCGGCGGCGAGGTCCTTGAGCTGGACGTCGTAGGCCTCGCCCTTGCTGAGCGCGCTGGCGAAGATGGTCGGGTTGGTGGTGACGCCCACCACCGAGTCCTCGGCGATCAGCTTGGACAGGTTGCCCGAGTCGAGTCGCTCACGCGACAGGTCGTCGAGCCAGATGGACACACCCGCGTCGGCGAGTGCCTTGAGTCGGTCGTTCATGTCGTCTCCTCGTGCGAGGTGCGAACCGGACGGTTCGCGGGTGGGTGCTGCGGGATCCGGCTCAGCGGACCGTGACGCCGGGGTCGTCGGTGTGGTCACCGGTCGTCTTCGACCCGGCGGCCGCCGGTCGGGCGGGTGCACCGCTCTCGTCGACGTGGGCCAGGCTCTCCCGGGCGGCGGCGGCGACGGTGTCGGCGCTGAACCCGAACTTCTCGAAGAGCAGCGCCCCGGCGGCGCTGGCCCCGTAGTGCTCGATGCTGATGATCCGGCCTGCGTCGCCGACGACGTCCCGCCAGCCCTGGCTGACGCCCGCCTCGACGCTGACCCGGGCCTTGATCTCCGGCGGGATCACGGAGTTGCGGTACCCCTCGTCCTGCTCGTCGAACCACTCGCGGCAGGGCATCGAGACGACCCGGGCGGCGATGCCCTCGTCGGCCAGCTTCTCGGCGGCGCCGAGCGCGTACTGCACCTCGGACCCGGTGCCGATCAGGATGACGAACTGCTCGGCGTCGGCGGAGCCGAAGTCCTTGAGGACGTAGGCACCGCGGGCCACGCCCTCGGTGTCGGCGTACCCGTCGGTGCCGCGCGGGACGATCGGCAGGTTCTGCCGGGTGAGGATCAGCCCGGCGGGCCGGTCCTTGTGCTCGAGGATCGTCTTCCAGGCGGCCGCGGTCTCGTTGGCGTCGGCCGGGCGGACGACGTCCAGCCCGGGGATCGCCCGGAGTGCCGCGAGGTGCTCGATCGGCTGGTGGGTCGGGCCGTCCTCGCCGAGCCCGATCGAGTCGTGGGTCCAGACGTAGGTGACCGGCAGCTTCATCAGCGCCGACAGCCGGACCGCGCCGCGCATGTAGTCGCTGAAGGTGAGGAAGGTGCCGCCGTAGGGGCGGGTGCCGCCGTGCGCCTTGATCCCGTTGAGGATGGCGCCCATCGCGTGCTCGCGGATGCCGAAGTGCAGCACCCGGCCGTAGGGGCCGCCGGAGAACATCTTGGTCTGCCGGTCGGTGGGCAGGAAGCTCGGCTCGCCCTCCGGGGTGGTGTTGTTCGACTCGGCCAGGTCGGCCGATCCGCCCCACAGCTCCGGCAGCTTCGGCGCGATCGCGGTGAGGATCTTGCCCGACGCGGCCCGGGTGGCCACGCCCTTGGCGTCGGCGTCCCAGGTCGGCAGCGCGTCCTCCCAGCCCGGCGTGAGCTCCTGGGCCTCGAGCCGCTGGTAGAGCGCGTGGGCCTCGGGGTTCGCGGCCGCCCAGGCGTCGAGCTTCTGCTGCCAGGCGTCCTGCTCCTGCTGCCCGCGCTCGCGCAGCGCACGGGTGTGGGCGAGGACCTCCTCGGAGACCTCGAACGTCTTCTCCGGGTCGAAGCCCAGCACCTTCTTGGTCGCGGCCACCTCGTCGTCGCCCAGCGCGCTGCCGTGCGCCTTGCCGGTGCCCTGCTTGGTCGGGGCCGGCCAGCCGATGATGGTCCGCAGGCTGATGAAGCTGGGGCGGTCGGTGACCGCGCGGGCCGCGTCGAGCGCCTCGGCGACGGCCCGGACGTTCTCGGCGTAGTGGGTCTCGGCGTTGGTCCAGTCGACGGTCTGGACGTGCCAGCCGTAGGCCTCGTACCGGGCGGCGGTGTCCTCGGTCAGGGCGATGTTGGTGTCGTCCTCGATCGAGATCTTGTTGTTGTCGTAGATCAGCGTCAGGTTGCCCAGCCGCTGGGTCCCGGCGATCGATGACGCCTCGGAGGAGATGCCCTCCTCGATGTCGCCGTCGGAGGCCAGGCAGTAGATCTGGTGGTCGAACAGCGACTCGCCCTGAGGGGCGTCCGGGTCGAGCAGACCCCGCTCGCGACGGCTGGCCATCGCCATCCCGACCGCGTTGGCGATGCCCTGGCCGAGCGGACCGGTGGTGATCTCCACGCCGGCGGTGTGCCCGTACTCGGGGTGACCCGGGGTCTTCGAGCCCCAGGTGCGCAGGCTCTGCAGGTCCTCGAGCTCGAGCCCGAAGCCGCCGAGGAACAGCTGGATGTAGAGGGTGATGCTCGAGTGGCCGCAGGACAGCACGAACCGGTCCCGGCCGGCCCAGTGCGGGTCGTTCGGGTTGTGCCGCATCACCTTCTGGAACAGCAGGTAGGCCACCGGCGCGAGGCTCATCGCGGTGCCGGGGTGGCCGTTGCCGACCTTCTGGACCGCGTCGGCGGCGAGCACCCGGACGGTGTCGACCGCGCGCGAGTCCACGTCGGTCCACCCGTCGGGGACGAGCGCCTGGTCCGAGGAGCTGAGGTCAGTCGGTGAGTCGGTCACAGCGAACGCGGTTCCTTCCGTGAGTCCGCGCCGCACGACCCCGGCAGGGGTGGTCCCGGGTTCCGGCGAGGGGCCGACCCTGGCGGTCGTGATCAGCCCGGAGTCAGTCGTCGATCGGGCGTCCTCACCCTAGCGCGGCGCGCCGCGACGGCCGAGGGCAGGACCCCTCCCGCCCACAGCCCGGACGCAGGCGGAGGAGGACCGCGTGCCCGGACCCGGGAGGGGGACCGCTCAGCGGGGGATCAGGGGGTCCGCATCCGGCCGGGCCGGCGATCGAGATAGGACGGGAGTGGGCGGCGGGCCGGGGGTGAACCGAGAGTGAGTTGGGAATCACCTGTCGCCGGCTCGGAGGCGCGGGGGCGACGCCGTAGACTCCCAGATCGGACCGGGGCCGACCGGTGGCGCCGTGGGTGAGAGCGGCGCGACGGGGCACCAGGTGACTGACCGACGCGGCGAGGCCGCGCGAGGACGACGGAGAGGGACTCTCGACACCGTGACCAGCATCGACGTCACCGGACTGGCTCGCACCGGTCCGGAGTCGAGCGGGAACGGGCCGTCCCGGTCCGGCCAGTCGCAGGGTTCGCCGGGTCCGCGGCACGATCCCCAGCCGGGAGGCGGCCGCCCCCGGGTCTCCGACGTGCTCAGCGCCTACGTCGGGCTGACCAAGCCGCGGATCATCGAGTTGCTGCTGGTCACCACCGTCCCGGCCATGTTCCTCGCAGCCCGCGGAATCCCCGACCTCTGGCTGGTCGCCGCCACCCTGGTCGGCGGCTGCCTGGCCGCGGCCTCGGCCAACGTCTTCAACTGCGTGCTCGACCGTGACATCGACGAGCAGATGCGCCGCACCCGGCGCCGCCCGTTGCCGCGACACGCCGTCGACCCGCGGGCGGCGACCGCCTTCGGGCTCGTGCTCGGGGTGCTGGCCACCCTCTGGCTCGGGTTCGCCGTCAACTGGTTGAGCTCGCTGCTGGCGCTCGGGGCCAACCTGTTCTACGTCTTCGGCTACACCATGCTGCTCAAGCGACGGACCAGCCAGAACATCGTCTGGGGCGGGATCGCCGGCTGCTTCCCGCCGCTGATCGGCTGGACCGCGGTGACCGGTCGGATCGAGCTCGCCCCGTTCGTGCTCTTCGCCATCGTGTTCTTCTGGACGCCGCCGCACACCTGGGCCCTCGCGCTGCGCTACCGCGACGACTACGCCGCTGCGCAGGTGCCGATGCTTCCGGTGGTCAGGAGCAGCACCGCGGTCGCGGTCCGGATCCTGGCCTACTCGGTGGTCACCGTCCTGGTCTCGCTCGCACTCTGGCCGATCGCCGGGACCGGCTGGCTCTACCCGGCGGTCGCCGCGGTGGCCGGGGCGGCGCTGGTCTGGGAGTCGGTGGGTCTGCTCCGTCGGGCCCGCGCCGGGATGACCGACGCGCTGCTCAAGCCGATGCGGCTGTTCCACTGGTCGAACAGCTATCTGGCGCTGGTCTTCGTCGCCGCGGCGATCGATCCGCTGATCCGCTGACCGTGCGCTGAGCTCGGCGAAGCGCTGTGGTCGAGCCGTCGCCCGGTTGCTCCGAGCTCCTCGTGGTCTTCTCGCGGGAGTTCTGGGGAGGCCGGGCACCGCACTGTGTGCGGGCTGCCGCCCCAAAGGTGGCCGTTGTCGGTGGGAGACGCCAGGATGAGTCCCACCGCTCGATCACCAGGGGGACGACGATGACCAACAACCTGAGCCCGTACCTGAACTTCCGCGACTCGGCCCGGGCCGCGCTCGAGTTCTACGCCACCGTGTTCGGCGGCGAGCCGACCTTCACCGCGTTCGGCGAGTTCGGCGCCGGCGAGGAGATGGGCGTCGGGGCCCACGAGGCGGACAAGATCATGCACGGCCAGCTGATCGCGCCGAACGGCTACGTGCTGATGGCTGCCGACGTGCCCGACCGGATGCCGCTGACCGAGGGCGGCTCGATCTCGGTCTCGCTGTTCGGCGACGACGTCGACGAGCTGACCGGTTACTGGGAGAAGCTCGTCGACCAGGGACAGGTCACCGTGCCGCTCGAGCAGGCGCCCTGGGGCGACCGCTTCGGGATGTGCGTCGACCGGTTCGGGATCAGCTGGCTGGTCAACATCTCGGGTTCGCCCGACGCCGGCTGAGTGGTCCAGTCGGTCGAGCTGTTGCTCGACGACGAGGCCGAACGCGCGGTGCTGGTCGAGTGGGACCTGCTCGGGGACGCCGGGTTGCCGACCAGCCGGCGTCCGGACCCGCCGCCGTCGCACCGGCCGCACGTCACCCTGCTCGCGGCCGACGCGATCGACGAGGCTGCCGAGGTCGCGCTCTCGCGACTGGTCGACGGGCTCGATCTGACCGTCCGGATCGGGGCGCCGCTGGTCTTCACCAAGCGGCGCCGCGACCAGGTGGTGCTGATCCTGGTCCGGCAGGTGGTGACCAGCGTCGCGCTGCTCCGACTCCAGCAGCAGGTGGTCGCGGCGGCCGGACCCGGGCTCGGCGCCGAGTTCGCCCCCGGACGTTGGACGCCGCACGTCACCCTGGCCCGCCGGATGAACCCCGACCAGGTCGGTGCCGCGCTCGGCTTGCTGGCCCGGCAGCGGCACTCGGCCGAACGCGACGCCCGGATCGCCCGGGCCCGGCGCTGGGACGGCGAGGCCAAGCGGGACTGGCTGCTCTGAGCCGGCCACCGTGCCCTGCGCGCTTCGACGGGCTCAGCGCGCTTCGACAGGCTCAGCACACGTTTCTCGGACCGCGCTTCGACAGGCTCAGCGCGCTTCGACAGGCTCAGCGCGCTTCGACAGGCTCAGCGCGCTTCGACGGGCTCAGCGCGCGTGCCGGCCGGCCGGTCAGCGAGCGGGGTCACCGGGGGCGGCGGGCGGCCCGGTCGGGGAGCGGCGGGAAGGCGGCGACCGGGCCGGTCTGGTACCAGTAGGCGACGGTGCTGACGTCGTCGCTGCGCTCGAAGAGGCCGTGGTCCCAGGCGCCGATCTGCTGGACGGTGACCCGGATCCGCTCGGTGAAGACCACCGGGTCGGGCAGGTGCCAGCGGTAGAGGCCGTGCGACTGGGGCATCGCCGGGGTGAACGGCGAAGCGCCGGTGGTGTCGGTCGCTGCGTAGAACGGGTAGCCGCAGTAGGGCGCGCTGAAGGTGAGCGGCACCGGCGGCGGGTCGACCCGGAGCGCGTCCTGGAAGGCCCACGCCCCGCCGGCGTAGTCCTCGAGCCCGGTGCTGGTCTGGCTCGGGTGCGCGCTGTCGGCGTCGACGAAGAACTTCATCTCCCCGTCGCCCCACCAGTAGCGCTCGAGCGCGGTCAGCCCGAGGTAGCTGCCGACGTAGTGCCCGGCCCCCTCGACCCCGTCGAGCAGCACGTGGTCCTCGCCCGGAGCGGTGGATCCGTTCGAGCGTCGCCACTGCGCGCAGAACACCGTGGCGTCGGCTTCGAGCGGGTCACCGACCGAGCAGTCGACCTGGTAGTAGATCCCGTCGACCCGTCCGGGGTGCTGGTTCTCCAGCGTCAGCCGGGCGTGCTCTCGGAAGGGCATCGGGAACCAGCAGTTCATCCCGCCGGTCGGCGCGACCACGATCGGCGCCGAGGTGACCAGCGCGCGGGTGCCGAACCCGTTGCAGAAGAAGTCGCCGAGCGGGACCTCGACCGCCGGCGTCAGCGCCCCGTCCCAGTACGCCCGCAGCACCAGGTCGCGGAGCACCCACGGCCCGGCGGCGGTGACGTCGGGGACGGTCAGCCAGAGGTGACGGACCACGCCGGGCCCGTCGAGCTCGGCCAGGGTCAGCGTCTCGCCGGATCCCAGACCGACGGCCGGTCGGCCCTTGCGCCCCGGACCGAGCGGGGAGGCGGCCCGGGCGGCGGATCCCGGCGCGCCGTCGGGGTTCTCCGCGTTGTACGACCGGCTGCGCACCCCACGCGGCGCCCGCAGCACCTCGTCCCACCCGAACACGTCCGCTCCGATCGCTCGCCCGTCCGCCGATCCAACCGGATCAGCCGTCGGTGGCCACCGCCGGGTCGGCCACCCAACCGCTCCGGGGAGCCGCAGAGGTCGAACGGGCCGGGGCCGGCTCCGGCCTCACGGCGGTCCCCGCCGGGGCGGCGGCGCCCCCCTCGGTCACCCGGTCCTCCGGCTGGACGAGGTCCGCGGGCAGCCGCACGGTGAAGACGCTGCCGCTCCGGCCGTCGGGACGATCGCTGACGCTGATCCGGCCACCGTGCCGCCGGGCCACCGAGGCGCAGATGGCCAGCCCGAGCCCGGTACCCGGGTAGCGCCCCTGGGTGGGGGCGCGGTGGAAGGCGTCGAAGACCAGCTCGCGGTGCGCGGGCGGGACACCGATGCCGTTGTCGGTGACGGTCAGCAGCACCTCCGTCCCGTCCTGGGTGAGGCGGACGTCGACCTCCGGGGAGCGGGTGCTGTCGGTGTACTTGACGGCGTTGCCGATCAGGTTGGTCAACAGCTGGCGCACCATCCCGCGGTCCGCCAGCAGCGTGCCGAGCGGACCGCGGGTCACCTGCACCCGCCGGTCACCGGCGTCCTCGGTGACCTCGCGCCGGATCTGGTCGACCAGCCGGTCGAGGTCGACCGGTTCGGTGCGCATCTGCGCGGTCCGTGCCGTCGAGTAACCGAGCAGGTCGTTGACCAGGTTCTGCGCCCGGTCGGCCCCGTTGCCGATCCGCGTCAGGCTGCGCCGCACCCGGCCGTCGCGGTCGGGGGTGAGCCGGTCGTCGAGCTCCTCCAGGGCGTTCTCGGTCCAACCCTGGACGCTGGCGATCGGGTTCTGCAGGTCGTGCGCGACCGTCGCCGCGAAGGTCTCGAGCAGCTCGACCTTCTCGTGCGCCGCGGTCACGTCCCGGAACACCAGCACGGCCTGCTGCGGCGGGGTCTGCTCCTCGTCCGCGCCGGGGCGCAGCCCGTCCCAGAGACGGTGCGGCCGGGGTGCTGCGGTGGTCCCGCCCGGCGCGGTCTCCTCCGGTCGCCACAACGGGGCGGCGTCGACGGCGAGGACGCGCACCGGGACACCGTCGTCGCGAACGACGACGGTGAGGTCGCGAACCGTCTCGCCGGCCAACGCGCGTCGGCCGGGGGCGTGCGCCGGGTCCAGCGGACGGCCACCCACGTCGGTCAGCCCGACACCCTCCAGGGCGGCCGCGCCCGAGTCGGGTCCGACCAGGTCGGCCGCGACCGGGTTCTGGAGCACCACCCGCCCGGCTCGGTCGATCACCACCAGAGCCTCCTGAATGGTCTCGGTGATCGCCCGCAGCTGGGCCGCCCGGGCCTGGGCCAGCTGCTCGCTCCGTCGCAGCCGGGCCGCGATCGCGTCGCGTTCGGCGACCACCAGCGCGATGCCGAGCGCGAGCCCGAAGGTGAGCCCGATGTAGAGCTGGATGACCAGGGCCTCGGTCTGCGGCGCGAGGGTGCCGCCCAGGGGTCCGCGGCCGAAGAACCGGACCACCACCGCGACCCAGGCCCCGAGCAGCAGGCCCTGGACGGCGGCCCAGGCGGGTCGCAGCCGCATCCCGGCCCACGCGACCACGCCCAGCGGCACGAAGCTGAGCACGAGGCTCTGGCCGGGCCGGAAGACCAGCCAGACCGAACCGACGGTGGCGAGCATGATCAGGGCGATCTCCACCCCGGGGGCCCGGCGGTGGCCGCCCGCTGAGCGACGGGCTCCCGAGACGGCGAGGATCGTGCCGCCGACCACCAGCGCCCCGATCCCGTTCCGGACGATCCAGGCGACGAAGTCGATCCACCGCGGCCCGGCGTCCCGCACCAGCAGGGCCAGCATGCCGGCCGGGGAGCTGAACACCGCACCGACGCCGACACCGACGAGCAGCAGCAGGAAGTCGGCCGGGGACTGGACCACCGGGAGGGCCGGGCCCAGTTGCCGCGGTCCGTGGGTGCCGCGCCACCGGCGCCAGCCGAAGGAGAGGTCGCGGAGCAGCAGCACGAGCCGCCGGGGAAGTCCAGCCACCGCGACGTTCCCCGCGCCGAGCAGCAGCGAGGCGGGCAGCCCGGCCCGGGTGGCCAGGCTCACCGCGGTGGCGGCCACGAACACCACGCCGCACGCCTGCAGCGACTCGCGCACTGTCCGGCAGCGGAGCAGCCAGGCCACGCTGACACCGGCAGCGGGCCAGAAGAACGCCAGCCCGGTCGACGGCTGCAACGAGAGTCGCCCGAGCACGCTCAGTGCGAGGAACGCACTGCCGTAGCTCAGGGCGAGACGAACACGCACGCGGCGGGACTTCTTTCGTCGGCCGCACGATCCGGCGATCGTGTGGGGGGCGTCACGATCCGCGCTCCCGATCACCGGATCAGCTGCTCACCCGGCCCTGCGTCGACGGAGGAACGCCTCCACCGACTCGAAAGGCACGCGAGCAGGGATTATGCCGCGTGCCGCTGGCACGATCCAGTGCCGCGCCGGAAACCGACCCCGACGTGTCGCGTCCGATCCGTCACCGGGCTGGGCCGGTCAGGGCCGGTCAGTGCCCCTCAGCGGCCCAGCTCAGGCCGCACGGCCCGCCCTCCGGGGCGGCCTGCATCCACGCCTCGTCCGAGCCGGGCTCGGCGTCCGGGTCGACGAGCGGGAGATAGAACTGGGCGACCTCGACGCTGGCCCGCGGGATGTAGTGGAAGATCAGCGATCGCCGGAACCGGTCGGTGCTGGTGTTCGGCTTCGAGCCGTGCACCAGGCTGCCGTGGAAGAACAGCACGTCGCCGGCCTTCATCACGGTCTGCACCCGTTCGACGTCGTCGGGCACCGGCACGGTGGCGGTGGAGAACGACTCGCTCTCGTCGGCGTCCTCGGGGCAGAGGATCTGGATCCGGTGCGAACCGGGCACCACCATCAGCCCGCCGTTCTCGCCGTCGCAGTCGTCGACCGCGATCCAGGCGGCCAGACAGGTCTCGGGGTGCGCCTGGAGGAAGAGGTTGTCCTGGTGCAGCGCCTGACCGCGGGCGGTGGGCGGCTTGAAGTAGAACATCGACTGGGCGCCGTAGACCGGCCCGAGCAGCTCGGTGACCACCTCGATGATCCGCGGGTCGGTCATCATCCGGCGGGCGATCCGACCGGCCGCCGTCTCCGGGTGCCGGTGCGGGTGCACGAAGCGCGGGTAGCGGCTGAGGATGTCGTCAGGATCGAGGTGGTCGTCGAAGTTGAGGCTGTCGTCGGTCTCGACCTGGGCGGTGAAGGTGTCGCGGATCTCGGCGATCTCGGCCGGGCTGATCAGCTGACGGATCAGCACCACGCCGTCGCGGTCGTAGTGCGCGGTCGCCTCGGAGATCTCGGCGGTCAGTGCGGTCATGACCTGATTTTCGTCCGCCGTCGCGGGGCCCCGCCATGGCACAGGCGGCCGGATCCATGGAAGATCCTGCTGTGCGCACCCACCGTCGCCCGCGCGTCGAGGCGTTGATCCCGCAGTTCGACCGGCTCGAGGCAGGCCGCTTCGCCGAGGGGCCGGCCTACGACACCTGGCGATCGCGGGGCACCGAGGACTGGCTGGTGATCCACACGGTCGGCGGGCGCGGCCGGTTCGGCTACGCCGGCGGGGAGGTGGAGAGCGAGCCCGGTGACCTGGTGCTGCTGGCCCCGCGGACCCTGCACGACTACGGCACCGCCGACGGGGCCGGCGAGTGGCTGCTGCAGTTCGCCCACTTCCACCCGCGGACCGAGTGGCTGCCGCTCCTCGACTGGCCGCTGCTGGCGCCGGGTCTCGGACGGATCCGGGTCGACGGCGAGGCCGGTCGCCGGGTGCGCGAGGCGTTCGACCAGACGGTGACGCTCAGCCGCAGCGGGCTGGCCCGGGCGGAGCTGTTCGGGCTGAACGCACTCGAGCAGGTGCTGCTCTGGGCCTCGACCCAGCGTCCCGGCTCCGGGCGCACCGACCCGCGGCTGATCACCGTGCTCGAGCTGATCAGCACCCGGTTGGCCGAGCCGCTGACCGTGGCCGGGCTGGCCGCCGCGGTGGGGCTGTCGGCCTCCCGGCTGACCCACCTGTTCAGCGAGCAGCTGGGTCTGTCGCCGCGGGACTTCCTCGAGCAGCAGCGGATGCAGGCGGCGGCGCAGCTGCTCCGGCTGACCGGCCGGACGGTCACCGAGGTGGCGGCGGCGGTCGGCTACGACGATCCGCTCTACTTCTCCACCCGGTTCCGGCGGTTCAGCGGACGCTCGCCGTCGGCGTTCCGGTCCGCACCGGGTCGGGACGCTGCTGGTCGGGGAGGGTGACCACGAAGGTGCTCCCGGGCCCGTCGGCCCGGTCGGTGACCGCGATCGTCCCGCCGTGCCGGGCGACCGCCTGCGCGCAGATGGCCAGGCCCAGCCCGGTGCCCGACACGCTCCCGGAGCCGGCCACCCGGTGGAAGGCGTCGAAGATCAGCTCGCGCTGGTCCCGCGGCACCCCGATGCCGTTGTCGCTGACCTCGAGCACCAGCTGGCCGTCGCGGCGGGCCGCGCCGACGTGCACCCGCGCGCTCCGCTCCGGGTGGGCGTACTTGAGCGCGTTGCCGAGCAGGTTGCCGAGCACCTGACGCATCATCGCCGCGTCCGCCCGGACGGTGCCGAGCCGGTCGCGGGTGATCGCCGCCGCGGGGTCCGGGTGGCGTTCGAGCAGTTCCTGGGTCAGCGCGTCGACCAGGGCGTCGAGATCGACCGGGGCGGGGGCGACCGGCGCGGTCCGGGCGCTGGCGTAACCGAGCAGGTCGTTGATCAACCGCTGCGCGCGGCGGGCCGAGCGCTGGATCCGGCCGAAGGTGTTGCCCAGCTCGGTGCGGACCTCCGGGCCGTCGGCGTCCAGCTGGTCGAGACCGGTCTCGGCCCAGCCGATCACCCCGGCGATCGGGCCCTGCAGGTCGTGCGCCACGGTGGCGGCGAACTGCTCCAGCTGCTCCAGCCGTTCCTGCTCGCTGGTGATGTCCCGGACCAGCACCAGGATGTGCTCGGGTGTGCCGTCCGGGCCGCGGCGCAGCGGCACCGCGTCGATGGCCCACACCCGGGAGGCGCCGAACGCCTTGTGCCGGACCGGGAACTCGCGGACCGTCTCGCCCCCGAACGCCCGCACCACCGGCATCTGCGGCCAGTCGAGCAGCTTGCCGTCGAGCCCGTACATCCGGCCGAGGGCGAGCCGCTGGTTCGCGGCGTCGTCCACGTCGATCGCACCGATCAGCCGCTCGGCCACCGGGTTGCGGAGCAGGTGCCGGCCCTCCCGGTCGACGACGATGATCGCCTCGCTGGTGTTGTCGGTGACCGCGCGCAACCGGGCGGCGTCCTCGCGAGCCGCCTGTTCGGAGCCGATCAACCGGGCCGCGAGCTCGTTCCGGTCGGCGGCGACCAGCGAGATCATCACGGCCACGCCGTAGGCGACCCCGACGAACGCCTGGAGCACCACGACCTGCAGGGCGAGCGGCTGGATCAGGGCGAACGGGCCGCCGGCGAAGAAGCGCACCATCACCACCGAGGCGACCACCAGCAGCAGCCCGAGGACGGCGGCCTCGTCCGGGCGCAGCCGCATCCCGGCCCAGACCACCACCACCAGCAGCAGGAAGGACAGCGTCAACCGCTGGCCCGGCGCGAAGATGATGAGAGTCAGCGCGATCGCCGCGACGAAGACCGCGACCCGCTCGGCGGTGCGGATCCGGGCCCACCGGGGCAGCGGCGCCGGTCGCACCGTCCGGGCCCCGAGCACGGCGAGGATCGTGGCCGCGACCGTGAACGCGCCGACGCTGTTGCCGAGCAGCCAGCCGAGCAGCTGGGTCCCCGCGACCTCTCCGGTCGCCGCCCAGGTCGCTCCGCCGGCGGCCAGCGCGCTGGTCGCCCCGCCGGCCAGACAGCCGACGGCGAGCACCGGGAAGTCGACCGGCCGGCGGAGCACCAGCGGCGCGGGGGAGACCCCGACCCCGGACCGTCGGGCCAGCGACACCACCAGCCGGGGCAGCAGGGCGATCCCGAAGGTCCCCACGGTGAGCAGCGCCGCGACCGGCGCTCCGTCGCCGATCCCGAACCAGACGGCGGTCAGCACGCAGATCGCGCCGAGCGCGATCCAGAGCTCACGTCGGGTCCGGGCCCGCAGACACCAGGTGACCGCGACGCCGGCGGCCGGCCAGAGGAAGGGCAGCGGGTTGTCGCGCTGCAGCGCGAGCTGACCAGCCAGGGTCAGCACCAGGTAGGCGCCGCCGTAGAGCAGGAGGGGTCTGAGGCGCACCGCGCGGCCTTTCGTCGGGCCACCGATCGGCGTCGATCATCGGCGTGGAGGGGCTTTCGCGGGGAAAGTATCCCGGAAACCGCGTGGCGACGCACGCCACGCGGATCGGCGCACCTCCGGCGGGGCGGGGCGGGCCTCAGGGGGTGGCCGGCACCCGGGTGCGCCGGACCGAGAGCGCGAGGTTGGTGGCCAGCGCGACCGTGCCGGCGGCGCCGAGCAGGTGGAAGATGACGATCTGGATCGGCAGCCCGGTGAAGTACTGCCAGAAGCCGATGCCGCCCTGGGCCAGCTCGATCACCAGCAGCAGCACCGCGGCCCGGCTGCGGAGCGCGATCAGCGCGACGATGGTGAGCGCGACGCTGACGTAGACCGAGGCGGCGTGGACGTGGGTGACCAGCAGGCCGTCGAACCCGGTCCGGGGGGCGTTGGCGTCGCCCGCGTGCGGGCCGGTGCCGGTGACGATGGTGCCGAGCCAGACGGTGACCCACAGCGCGACCCAGGTCAGCCGGGTCAGCGTCCACCGGCCGGTGCCGACCGGGGTGACCCGGGCCCGCCAGGTCAGCCGGACCAGCCAGACCGACAGCGCGACCAGCACCATCGACAGGATCAGGTGCAGCGCGACCACGAACGGGTTGAGCTTGGTCAGCACCGAGATCCCGCCGATGACCCCCTGGAACGGGATCCCGAAGAGCAGCCCGGCGGTCAGCACGATGAGGTCGCGACGGCGGCGCCCGTCCTCGCGGTGGAACACCGCCGCCAGCAGCGTCAGCACCGCGATGATCAGCAGCACGAAGGTGAGCAGCCGGTTGCCGAACTCGATCGCGCCGTGGATGCCGAGGGCCGGGTGGGTGACGAAGCTCTCCGGCGTGCACCGCGGCCAGGTGGGGCAGCCCAGGCCCGAGCTGGTCAGCCGGACCAGGCCGCCGGTGACGATGATGCCGATGTTGGCCACCAGGGTGGCGACCGCGAGGCCACGGAGCGCGCCGCCGGTGCGGCGGACCGGCGTCTCGGTCGTGCGGTCGGGGGTCAGGACAGCCAACGGAACACCTTCCGGGTGAGCAGGCCGGCGACCGCCAGCCAGACGAGCAGGACGAGCAACGGCCAGCCGAGGGCCCCTCCGGTGGCGGCCGCGCGGACCGCCTCGCCGAGGGCGGCGGTGGGGAGCAGCTCGAGCGCGCCGCGGACGGCCGCCGGATAGCGGTCGAGCGGCACCAGCAGGGCCCCGCCGGCGAGCAGCAGGACGTAGATCACGTTGGCCAGCCCGAGGGTGGCCTCGGCCCGCAGTCGGCCGGCCAGCAGCAGCGCCAGCGCGACGAACGCGGCCCCGCCGAGCAGCACCGCCAGCACGCCGGTGGCGGCGGAGCCGACGGTGGCCGACGGCCGCCAGCCGAGCAGCAGGGCGGCGACCGCGATGACCAGGAGCTGGCCGACCAGCACCGCGAGCACCGCGAGGGCCTTGCCGAGCAGCAGACCGCCTTTGCCGAGCGGGGTGGCGGCGAGTCGTTCGAGCACGCCGTAGCGACGCTCGAAGCCGGTGCTGATCGCCACCGAGGTGAAGCAGGTCGACCAGACGGCGAGGGCCAGCACCGACGGGGCGAGCAGCTGGAACGAGCCGATCCGGGCCTCGAAGAAGCGTCCGGCGGCCAGCACCGCGAGCGGGATGACCAGAGCGAGCAGCAGCTGCTCGCCGTTGCGGACCAGCAGCAGCGCCTCGGTCCGGGCCTGCCGGAGCACCCGCGAGGGGGCCGGAGCGGCGGCCGGTGCCGGCGTCAGGTCGAGGGCCGGGGCGGTCGGGGCGCTCACCGCTCGGCCCCGCTGGGCGAGACGGCGTGCGGGGAGGTGCTGGCCAGGAAGACGTCCTCGAGCGACCGGCCGTCGCCGGTCAGCTCGGCCACCGTGCCGGACAGCCGGACCCGGCCGCCGTCGACGATGTGGACCCGGTCGGCGAGGGTGGCGGCCTCGTCCATCGCGTGGGTGGTGAGCAGCAGGCTGACCCCGGCCTCGCGGAGCTCGCCGAGCAGGGCCCAGGTCGCGCGGCGGGCGTGCGGGTCCATCCCGGCGGTCGGTTCGTCGAGGAAGACCAGCTCGGGTCGGCCGACCAGCGCGCCGGCCAGGTTGACCGCCTGCTTCTCGCCGCCGGAGAGCCGCCGGTAGGGGGTGCGGGCGAAGTCGTCGATGCCGAGCCGGGCGGCGAGCGCGTCGACGGGCAGCGGGTGGGCGTACAGCCCGGCGAGGTGGCGCAGCAGCTCGAGCGGACGGATCCCGGACCAGGCGCCGGTGCTCTGCGGCATCGAGCCGATGCCGACCGTCGCGGCCGGGCTGCCCGCCGGGTGGCCGAGCACCCGGACCCGGCCCGCCGAGGGCCGGATCAGCCCGGTGCAGCACCGCAGGAAGGTGGTCTTGCCGGCGCCGTTCGGGCCGAGCAGGGCGGTGATCGCGCCACGGGCCGC
The DNA here is from genome assembly GCF_014137855.1 of Microlunatus kandeliicorticis. Taxonomy (GTDB): domain Bacteria; phylum Actinomycetota; class Actinomycetes; order Propionibacteriales; family Propionibacteriaceae; genus Microlunatus; species Microlunatus kandeliicorticis. The sequence continues at coordinate 28,949 of NZ_JACGWT010000003.1, read as the reverse complement.
GGTCAGGCTCAGGTCGTCGAGGGCGGTCCGGTCGCCGAACCGGACGGTCAGCCCGGTCGCCTCGAGCGCGGGCTCCGCGCGCGTCGTCCGGTCCGTCACGTCTGCGAGTCTAGGGCGCCCGCACCGACCTCCCGGTGTCTCGACCGCGGACCTGAGGAAGGGCCTAGATTGAGCCGATGCAGCTGCCCGTGATGCCGCCGGTCGCGCCGATGCTGGCCAAGGCGGTCAAGGAGATCCCGACCGGCGAGTACAGCTACGAGCCGAAGTGGGACGGCTTCCGGTCGGTGATCTTCCGCGACGGCGACGAGGTGGAGATCGGCAGCCGCAACGAGAAGCCGATGACCCGCTACTTCCCCGAGGTGGTCGAGGCGGTGCGGGCCAACCTGCCCGAGCGCTGCGTGGTGGACGGCGAGATCGTGGTGGTCGGCGGCACCGGGGACCGGCTCGACTTCGACGCCCTCCAGCAGCGGATCCACCCGGCGGCCAGCCGGGTGCGGCTGCTCAGCCAGCAGACCCCGGCGCGGTTCGTGGCCTTCGACCTGCTGGCGCTCGGCGACGAGGACCTCACCGGCCGGCCGTTCGCCGAGCGGCGCGCCCGGCTGGAGGAGGCGCTCGAGGGGGCCGAGCCCCCGGTCTACCTGACCTCGGTGACCCGCGACGCCGAGCTGGCTCGCGACTGGTTCCACCGGTTCGAGGGCGCCGGCCTCGACGGGGTGGTGGCCAAGCCGTTGGGCACCGGCTACCAGCAGAACAAGCGGGTGATGGCCAAGATCAAGCACGAGCGGACCGCCGACTGCGTGGTGGCCGGCTACCGCACCCACAAGACCGGCGACGACGCGATCGGCTCGCTGCTGCTGGGCCTCTACGACGACGACGGCCGCTGGGGCGAGCCGGGTCAGCTGCTCTCGGTCGGCGTGATCGGCGCCTTCCCGATGGCCCGGCGGCAGGAGCTGTTCACCGAGCTGCAGCCGCTGGTCACCAGCTTCGACGACCACCCGTGGGCCTGGGCCCGCCAGCTCGAGGGCAACCGGACCCCGCGGAACTCCGAGGGCAGCCGCTGGACCGGCGGCAAGGACCTCTCCTTCACCCCGCTCCGACCGGAGCTGGTGGTCGAGGTGCGCTACGAGCACATGGAGGGCAACCGGTTCCGGCACACCGCCCAGTTCAACCGCTGGCGTCCGGACCGCGACCCGCGCAGCTGCACCTACGCCCAGCTCGAGGAGGTCGTCCGGTTCGACCTCGCCGACGTGCTGGCCTGAGCGCTGCTCGAGGGGCTCAGTCGCCGCGCGGGTCGTCCAACCAGCCCGACTGGTAGGGCTCCAGCCACTCACACGGCTCGGGCAGCGGGCTTCGCGTGAGCCAGGCGGCCTGCCGTGCTCGTTTGACCGAGAGCGGCAGCCAGCTGCCGACGGCGGTGCGGACCGAGCGCGACTGGCCGTGCCGCGCGGCGAGGGTGCCGTGCAGCCGGGTCGCGGTGGCCCGCTGGCCGCTGTGATAGGCGAGACCACCGAGATAGGAGAGCCAGTTCACGCGGTCGAGCTCGACCCCGCGCGCCCGGCGGTCGCGCTCGTGCTTGACGTCGAGGTAGCGGTACTCGCGCTCCGACCGACCGATGCCGTGAGCCATCCCGCCGGCGTCGACCAGGTACCCGACCAGCAGCCGGTGCACCGGCGCGACCGGGGCGGCCAACCCCAGCCGGATGTAGAAGTCCCAGTCGGCGAGGTTGGAGATCGCCTCGTCGAAGCCGCCGAGCTCGACCGCCAGCGCGCGGTCGACCAGGACACCGGATCCGCCCCCGGGAACGCAGTTGATGCGCAACAGGGTCACGCCCAGGTCCCGGCTCTCCAGCGGCAGGTGCCAGAGGTGCGGTCGCGCGCCAAGGTCGACGTTGACCGCGCCGACGCACGACCAGCGCGTGCCCGGGTCGTCGGCGAGGGCGTCCAGCTGCAGCCGCAGCTTGTCGGGCGCCCACAGGTCGTCGTCGTCGGTGAAGGCGACCCACCGACCCCGGGCCGAGGCCAGGCCGGTGTTCCGGGCCGCGGACACCCCGCGCGGCTCGGGATGCCGGTGCGCGTGGACCCGGGGATCGGGGTGCGCGCTGAGCCAGGCGGTGGTGTCGTCTCGACTGCCGTCGTCGACCACCAGCACCTCGAGCGCGACGTCCCGCTGGGCCAGCACGGCGTGCAGCGTCCGGGCCATCAGCCGACGACGGTTGTGGCTCGGGATCACCACCGTCACCTCGGGCGTCACCTCGGGTTCCTGCGTCATCCGGCCCGCTTCGCCTGCCGGGTCGACGGGTCCTGGCGGCGGAAGTGGTCGACGGTGCGGGGCAGCCCGTCGTCGAGCGCGGTGTGCGGGACCCACCCGAGCACCCGGCGCGCGGTGCTGATGTCGGGCCGGCGTCGAGCCGGGTCGTCGGTGGGCAGCGGCACGTGCACGATCCGGCTCGGGCCGCCGACCAGGTCGAGCACCCGGTCGGCCAGCTGGGCGATCGTGTATTCCTCGGGATTGCCGAGATTGACCGGTCCGGTCACCTCGTCCGGGCTGTCCATCAGCCGGATCAGCCCGTCGACCAGGTCGTCGACGTAGCAGAACGAACGGGTCTGCGAGCCGTCTCCGGCGAGCTCCAGCGCGCGCCCGGCCAGCGCACGGACGACGAAGTTCGAGATCACGCGACCGTCGTCGGCTCGCATCCCCGGCCCGTAGGTGTTGAAGATGCGCGCCACCTTGATCGCCGTCCCGTGTTGGCGGTGGTAGCTGAAGCACAACGCCTCCGCGGCGCGCTTGCCCTCGTCGTAACAGGCCCGCGGACCGACCGGGTTGACGTGACCCCAGTAGTCCTCCGGCTGGGGGTGGACGGCCGGGTCGCCGTAGACCTCGGAGGTGGACGAGAGCAGCACCGTCGCCCCGGTCGAACGCGCGGACTCGAGGACGGCGAGCGTGCCGACGGTGCAGGTGCGCAGGGTGCGGATCGGATCGCGCTGGTACCAGACCGGCGAGGCCGGGCACGCGAGGTGGTAGATCCGGTCCGCCGCGGGGATGCGGACGTCACAGACGTCGCCCTCGACGACGGAGAGGCGCGGATGGTGGCGCAGGTCGCCCAGGTTCGCCCGGTCGCCGGTGGAGAAGTCGTCGAGCACGGTGACCCGCTCGCCCCGGGCCAGCAGGGCACGCACCAGGTGCGCACCGATGAACCCGCCGCCACCGGTCACCAGCGACCGGGCGCGGCCGGCGTCCGTCATCCGACGCGCCCGTCGAGCAGTGCAGCAGTCATCCCGGCCCCGATCCCCGTGCGTGCCCCCGGTTCCGGATCCCGGCCGGCACGCCATCCGACCCTAGGTGGCGCCGGGTGCATTGTCAGGCGATCGGTTCATCACCGCCCCGATCCACAGCACCGGGCCAGGATCCGGGTCCGATTCGACTGCGCCGTCAGCGCGCGCGCCCGGTGGCTGGCACCCTGGACGCCGTGGCGGAGGCGGTGGACCGGCCCAGGGTGTCGGTGGTGATGATCTTCCGCGACCCTCCGGCGAACTTCTTCGCCGAGGCGATCGACAGCGTCCTGGTCCAGAGCCTGCCCGCGGTCGAGCTGCTGCTCTGCGACGACGGGTCCGGCGCCCGGGCCACCGATCTCGCGCGGGCGCGCGCCGCTGCCGCACCGGACCGGGTGCGCTACCTCGAGCACCCGGGCCACGCCCACCTCGGGATGAGCCACAGTCGCAACCTCGGGATCGCGGCCGCGTCGGCCGACCTGGTCGCCTTCCTCGACGCCGACGACCGGTGGGCTCCCGACCACCTGGCCGGTGAGGTGGCTCTGCTCGACGCCCATCCGGAGGCCGACCTCGTCGTCGGTCGCGCGCTCGACTGGCGCAGCTGGGGCGACCCGGACGCGAGCGACGCCTGGTCGCCGCTCCCGGCGGCGCCGGGCGCTCTGGTCGCGCCGCCGCACCTGCTGGCCGCGGTCCTCCGGGACGGGGCGGTCAGCACACCGACCTGCAGCCTGCTGGTCCGTCGCGAGACGCTGCGCGCGGTCGGTGGCGGCGTCGCGCGCTTCACCGGGATGTACGAGGACCAGGTGCTGCTGGCCCGGCTCTACCTGCGCCGGACGGCGGTGGTGAGCGGAGCGAAGACGGCGTTCTACCGCCGACACGGCGCGTCGTCCTCGGCCCGCGCGGTGGCCGACCGCAGCTATCACCCGGTCGACCCGAACCCGTCGCGGGAGGCCTATCTGCGGTGGCTCGCGGAGGACGGACTGACCGCGCCGGACCTGGTGGCCGGTTCCGGCCCGGACAGCGGCACGCTTCGAGCGCTGCGCACCGAGGTGGCCCGCCAGCTCGTCGAGCATGAGCGGGCGGCCCGGCCGACGGCCAGGGCGAGGAGGCGGGCCGGACAGGTGGTGCGCACGCTGCGATCGGCGACGCCGGAGCCGGTCAAGGCGCCGGTCCGGCGGGTCCGCGTCGGAGTCGAGCGGCAGATCCTGCGGGCGACCTGTTCGCGCCGGCTGGAGCCGGCGAGCCGGCAGTTCGGCTACGACCGGGGTCAGCCGATCGACCGCTGGTACATCGAGAGGTTCCTCGGCGAGCACGCGCACCTGGTGTCCGGCGACGTGCTCGAGGTGGGGGACGACGCCTACACCCGAGCCTTCGGCGCTGACCGGGTCCGCAGCTCCGCCGTACTCAACATCGACCCAACCATCCCGGGTACCACCGTGGTCGCCGACCTGGCCGACGCACCGCAGCTGGCCTCGGCTTCGTTCGACTGCCTGATCGTCACCCAGACTCTGCACCTGATCTGGGACCTGGAGGCCGCGGCGCGGACCCTGCACCGGCTGCTGCGGCCGGGTGGGACGCTGCTGCTGACCGTCCCGGGGATCAGCCAGGTGGCGACCGACCGCTGGGCCGAGACCTGGTACTGGTCGTTGACGCCGACGGCCGCGCGGCGGCTGTTCGAGCCGGTGTTCGACGACGGCGAGGTCGAGGTCCGCAGCTGGGGCAACGTGTTGAGCAGCACCGCCTTCCTCACCGGTCTGGCCGTGCACGAGCTGAGTGCCGACGCGCTCGACCCGACCGACCCGCAGTACCCGCTGGTGGTCGGGGTCCGGGCCACGCGGGCGATGTCGTGACCTCGCCGGTGACGCCGCCCGTGAGGTCCGCGGTGCGCCGGCTGCCGGGCCGGCTGCGCCGACGGCTCGCCGCCGAGGTGCGGCCCCGGGTCCAGGCCTCCCGCGGCAAGGTCGTCGACGCCCTCGCCGGTGCACAGCGGCGCACCGGGGCCGACGCGGTCGCGCTGACCTTCGACGACGGCCCCCACCCGGGCACTACCGACCGGGTCCTCGACCTGCTCGGCGACGCCGGCGTCCGTGCCACGTTCTTCTGCGTCGGTCGGAACGCCGTCGCGCACCCCGGGCTGTTGCGACGGATCCGTGCCGAGGGCCACGCGATCGGCTCGCACAGCTGGAGTCACCCAGACCCCCAGCGCGCCCCGCTGCGGGCGCTGGCCGAGGACTACCGGCGGGGTCACCTCGCCGTGGCGGAGGCGCTGGGGGAGCCCGTCCGGCTGTTCCGACCACCCCGCGGGTGGCTCGACCCGGTGCGAGCCGTCCAGCTCCGCCGTCTCGGGCTCCGCCCGACGCTGTGGAGCCTGGACCCGCAGGACTGGCACCCCGACGCGGAGGCCTCGGCGGTCGAGGAGGCGGTCGCCGGGTCGCGTCCGGGCGACGTGGTGCTGCTGCACGACTGGATCGAGCAGCCCTGGCACCCGCGCGCGCTGACCCGCGGGGCCACGCTCAGCGCGCTGCCGGCGGTGCTCGAACGGCTGACCGCGGTCGGGACGCGGTTCACCACCCTCGGTTGATCCGGCCGGTGCCGTCGGCGGCTGTCGACCGGTGATCAGGGGAGCCGGTCGTCCGGTTCGACGTGCAGGGGGAACCGGGTGGTGACCACCCGGTCGGGCCGGTCGTCGTCCCCGCCCCGGAGCGTGAAGCGGCCGGCCGCCGGCAGGTCGAGGTATTCGTCGTGAGCGGTCCCGGCCCAGACGCCGACGGAGAATTCTCCGACGTTGAACATCGGCGGGAGCTCCCAGACCAGGCGGTGCGGACCGGTGCGCAGCCCTCTCCGTCCGGGGTCGTCGGAGAGCGTCTGGTCGAGCAGCCGCACCCCGCGTCCGTCGGTCAGGTAGACCGCCAGGTCGAGTCCGGGCACCGCGTCGAGGACGTCGAAGGCGATCCGGACGGCCAGCGCGTCACCGCGCAGCAGGACCGTCGCCGCACCGCGCGCGTCCCCGAGGTCCGCGCCTCCGCGGGTGACCTCGACGCTCCGGAGCCGGACCGGGCCGCGTCCGCCGCCGGTCTCGACCTCCGGCAGTGCCTGCGCGGTCTCCGGCACCGACCCGGCGGCGAGGTAGTCACGGATCACCCCCTCGGTCTGTCCGTCGGCTCGGAGCCGTCCGCGGTCGAGCCACAGCGAGCGCGGGCAGAGCCGGGCGAGCGCGCCGAGATCGTGGCTGACGAAGACCACGGTGCGGCCGGCCCGCCCCGCCTCCCGCATCCGCCCGAGACACCGCTCCTGGAACTCGGCGTCGCCGACCGCGAGGACCTCGTCGACGACGAGGACGTCCGGTTCGAGGTGGGCGGCCACGCTGAAGGCGAGCCTGAGGTACATGCCGCTGGAGTAGCGCTTGACCGGGGTGTCGAGGAACCGCTCGACGCCGGAGAAGGCGACGATGTCGTCGAAGCGACGGGCGATGTCCCGACGGCTCAGACCGAGCACGGCGCCGTTGAGGAAGACGTTCTCGCGGCCGCTCAGCTCCGGGTGGAACCCGGTGCCGACCTCGAGCAGCGGCGCCACCCGTCCTCGGGTGCGCGCGACACCCTCGGTGGGGGCGGTGATGCCGGCCAGGATCTTGAGCAGCGTGCTCTTGCCGGCGCCGTTCGCGCCGACGATGCCGATCGACTCGCCCTCGACCACCGTGAAGCCGACGTCGCGGAGCGACCAGAGCTGCCCGGGGTCGGCCGGGCCACGGAACGGCCGGGCGAGCGCCTCCATGATCGTCTCGCGGGCGTTGGTCCGATGACCGAGGCGGTAGCGCTTGCCCAGCCGTTCGACCTCGATCACGGTGGACACTCAGATCACGTCCGCGAACCAGCGCTGGGCCGACCGGAAGTAGGCCAGCCCCGAGGCCAGCACGACCGTGGCGACGCTCAGCGAGACCAGCAGCGGCCAGCCGGGCCACGGGGCGCCGAGGAGGGCCCAGCGGCCGAGCCCGAGCACCCCGACCACCGGGTTGACCGCGTAGACGAGGGCCGGCCAGCCGCTCAGCAGCGAGGCCGGGTAGGCGACCGGACTGGCGAACAGCCAGATCTGGAGCAGCGGACCCAGCGCCTGGCGGACGTCGCGGAAGCGGACGTTCAGCGCCGCCAGCCAGGCCGCGAACCCGAAAGCGGTCAGCACGGTGACCGCGGCCCACAGCGGTACCGCGAGCAGGCTCCAGTGCGGGCCGACCCGATAGACCAGCGCCAGCACGAGCACCAGGGGCAGCGAGACCGCGAGGTCGACGAGCGGCGGGACCAGCGCGGCCGCGGGAGCGGCCAGCCGGGGGAAGGCGACCTTGGTCACCAGCTCGGGGTTGGACACCAGCGACTCACTGCCCCGCAGCACCGCGGCCGAGAAGTAGGTCCAGGTCACCATCCCGGCGATGGCGAACAGCGGGTAGGGGAGGCCGTCGCTGCCGACCCGAGCCAGCCGGCCGAACACCAGGGTGAAGACGACCACGGTGGCGACCGGCTGGAGCAGCACCCAGATGACGCCGAGGCCGGCCTGCTTGTACCGGACCCGCAGGTCGCGGAGGGCGAGGAAACCGATCAGCTCACGCGCCTGCCACAGCACCCGCGAGGACGCCTCGGCGGACCGGGTCCCGGCGGCGTTCTCGCGCCAGGTGGCAGGCTCGGCGCGGGACACGGTTGATCGTAACGAGCAGGACGTCACCGTGCGGGCCGATCGCGAGGTTCCGCCCGGTCGCCACCCGCTGTGAGGCCGGTCCTCGAGCCTGGTCACGGGTAAGGCTGACCTTGCTTGAACGGGCTTGGCGAATAAGAGCACACTGGCGTTGTGAAATCCACCCAGCTCGTCACCGACGTGCCTGGGAACCGCCGTACCCGGACCACAGAGACCGGGAGTGACGCGGGTCACGAGACCGACGCCACCACCCGGCAGCGGGTCGCGCAGGCGATCCTCGAGGCCGGGCCGTCCTCCGCGGCCGAGCTGGCCGAACGGCTCGGACTGAGCGCCGCCGGCGTCCGCCGGCACCTCGACGTGCTGACCGAGCGCGGGCTGGTCGAGCCGCGCGAGCGCCGGGTCTACGGCGCCCGCGGGCGCGGTCGTCCGGCCAAGGTCTTCGCACTCACCGACGCCGGCCGCGCCGACTTCTTTCAGGCCTACGACACGCTCGCCATCCAGGCGCTCGACCTGCTCGCCGAGCAGGGCGGCGCCGAGGCGATCGGGCGGCTCGGACGCCGCCGGCTCGCCGCGCTCAGCCGGCGGTTCGACCGCACCGGCGCGGCCGACCCGGATGCCGCTCCGGCCCAGCGGCTGGCCGACGCGCTGACCGCCGAGGGCTACGTCGCCTCGGTCCGGCCCGCCGCCGCCGGTGAGCAGCTGTGCCAGCACCACTGCCCGGTCGCGCACGTGGCCGAGCGCTACCCGCAGCTGTGCGAGGCCGAGACCGAGCTGTTCTCGGAGCTGCTCGGCGTCCACGTCCAGCGGCTCGCCACGATCGCCCACGGCGACGGCGTCTGCACCACCCACGTCCCGCGGACCGCGGCCGAATCCACCGGCCCGGCCGAGCGGGAAACCGAGCACGAACCCCAGCAGGACACCCGGCACGACACCCAGCAGGGAAGGCAGTCGATATGACCTCGCTCCACGAACCGCACACCCAGCTCGACGGGGACCGGGTCGAACCCGACCCCCGCGAGAACCCGGAGCAGCTCGCCCCGGTCGGCCAGAAGATGGGCGGCACCGGTGAGACCCAGGACCAGCACCTCGAGGCGCTGGGCCGTTACCGCTTCGGCTGGTCCGACGCCGACGACGCCGGTGCGACCGCCCAGCGCGGTCTGAACGAGTCGGTGGTGAGCAACATCAGCCACCTCAAGAACGAGCCGGAGTGGATGCTCCAGCGTCGGCTCAAGGGCCTCAGGCTGTTCGAGCGCAAGCCGCTGCCGACCTGGGGTGCCGAGCTCGACGGGATCGACTTCGACAACATCAAGTACTTCGTCCGGTCGACCGAGAAGCAGGCCGCCAGCTGGGACGACCTCCCCGCCGACATCAAGAACACCTACGACAAGCTCGGCATCCCCGAGGCCGAGAAGGCCCGGCTGGTGGCCGGCGTCGCCGCCCAGTACGAGTCCGAGGTCGTCTACCACAAGATCAACGACGAGCTCGAGCGCCAGGGCGTGATCTTCCTCGACACCGACACCGCGCTCAAGGAGCACCCGGAGCTGTTCGAGGAGTACTTCGGCACCGTCATCCCGACCGGGGACAACAAGTTCAGCGCGCTCAACACCGCGGTCTGGTCGGGCGGCTCGTTCATCTACGTGCCTAAGGGCGTCCACGTCGAGATCCCGCTGCAGGCCTACTTCCGGATCAACACCGAGAACATGGGCCAGTTCGAGCGGACGCTGATCATCGTCGACGAGGACGCCTACGTGCACTACGTCGAGGGCTGCACCGCCCCGATCTACTCCTCGGACTCGCTGCACAGCGCCGTGGTGGAGATCATCGTCAAGAAGGGCGCCCGCTGCCGCTACACGACCATCCAGAACTGGTCGAACAACGTCTACAACCTGGTGACCAAGCGCGCGACCTGCGAGGCCGGCGCCACCATGGAGTGGATCGACGGCAACATCGGCTCCAAGGTCACCATGAAGTACCCGGCGGTCTACCTGATGGGGGAGCACGCCCGCGGCGAGACGCTGTCGGTGGCCTTCGCCGGCGAGGGCCAGCACCAGGACGCCGGCTCGAAGATGGTGCACTGCGCGCCGCACACCTCGAGCTCGATCATCTCCAAGTCGGTGGCCCGCGGTGGCGGCCGCACCTCCTACCGCGGCCTGGTCCAGGTGCAGGAGGGTGCCGAGCACTCGGCCTCCGTGGTCAAGTGCGACGCGCTGCTGGTCGACCAGATCAGCCGCTCCGACACCTATCCCTACGTCGACGTCCGCGAGGACGACGTCTCGATGGCGCACGAGGCCACCGTCTCCAAGGTCAGCGACGACCAGCTCTTCTACCTGATGAGCCGCGGGATGGAGGAGGACGAGGCGATGGCGATGATCGTGCGCGGCTTCGTCGAGCCGATCGCCAAGGAGCTGCCGATGGAGTACGCGATCGAGCTCAACCGGCTGATCGAGCTCCAGATGGAAGGCGCCGTCGGCTGAGGTCCGCCGGTGTCGGGTCGCGGTGGTCGGGTTCGCGGGCCGCGAGAGCTGCGGGCACCGGGTCCCGCCCAGCACGCTCCGCGGCTCACGTCTGCGGATCGGCTCGGGTGCTGCGACCGCGGAGCGCGCAACGCCCGCCACGCCCCGACCCGGTGCCCGCAGCCCCCGCGGCCCCGGCTGTTGCTCAACGGTGCCCTGAGCCTGTCGAAGGGCCGACAACCGAACATGATCACCGAGTCGCCCACCGCGGCGGCAGCTTCTCGGTGATCGATTGACGAAGCCACCGACGGGGTGGCCAGAGGAAGAGGAATGACTGTTACCGAGACGGACCGGGTGGCCAACGTGGCCAACGCGGTGGAGACGTCGGACCGGGTGGCCAGCCACCTGCACCCCGAGGGGTCCTGGCGGGTCGAGGACCACCCCGTGCCGACCGGCCTCGAGGAGATCTGGCGGTTCACCCCGCTCAAGCGGCTCCGCGGGCTGCACGCCGACGCGCCGTTCGGCACCGGCTCGGTGCGTACCGAGAGCAGCGCGCCGGACGGGGTGAGCGTGCGGGCGGTCGAGGGCGCCGAGGCGGCTGACTGGCGCGGGATCAGCGGGTTCGTGCCGACCGACCGGGCCAGCGCTCGGGTGTTCGCCGAGACCGCCGCGAGCCTGGTCGTCGACGTCCCCGCCGAGGCCGAGCCGACCGAGCCCGTCGTCCTCCGGCTCAGCGGCGAGGGTGCGCAGACCGCCGAGGCCGGGCACGTCGCGGTCCGGGTCGGCGCCCACGCCCGGGTCACGGTCGTGCTCAACCACACCGGGTCGGCCCAGCTGGCCCAGGTGGTCGAGTTCGCCGTCGGCGACGGCGCGCAGGTCACCGTGGTCACCGTCCAGGACTGGGCCGACGACGCCGTCCACCTGGCTCAGCACCAGGCCCGGGTCGGTCGCGACGCCAGCCTCAAGCACGTCGCGGTCAGCTTCGGGGGCGACCTGGTCCGGCTCAACAGCGCGGTGTCCTATGCCGGTCCCGGCGGCAACGCCGAGCTGCTCGGGCTGTACTTCGCCGACGCCGGGCAGCACCTCGAGCACCGGCTGTTCGTCGACCACAACGCCCCGCACACCATCAGCAACGTCGACTACAAGGGCGCGCTGCAGGGCCGGGGCGCGCACACCGTGTGGATCGGCGACGTGCTGATCCGCAAGGTCGCCGAGGGCATCGAGACCTACGAGTCCAACCGCAACCTGGTGCTGACCGACGGCTGCCGCGCGGACGCGGTGCCCAACCTGGAGATCGAGACCGGCGACATCGCCGGTGCCGGTCACGCCGCCACCACCGGCCGCTTCGACGACGAGCAGCTGTTCTACCTGCGCAGCCGCGGGATCGCCGAGGACGAGGCGCGCCGCCTGGTCGTGCACGGCTTCTTCGCCGACATCATCCGCCGGATCGGCGTCGCCGACGTCGAGGAGCGGCTGCTGACCGCGGTCGAGCACGAGCTCGCCGTCAACATCGGGCTGCCGACCGCCAGCGCGGCCGGCGCCGGGGCGGACGCCTGATGGCGTTCCGACGCGCCTGCGCGGCCTCCGAGGTCGGTGCCGAGTGCGCGCTGGCCGTCGAGGTCGACGACCTCGACCTGGCCATCGTGCACAGCAACGGCCGCTGGTACGCGGTGGCCGACGAGTGCAGCCACGCCGCCATCCCGCTCAGCGAGGGCGACGTCGGCGACGGCGAGATCGAGTGCTACCTGCACGGGTCCCGGTTCGACCTGGAGACGGGCAGGCCCACCGGGCTGCCCGCCACCGCGCCGGTCCCCGTCTATCCCTGCCGGGTCGAGGGCGACGACGTCCTGGTCGACCTGGACGCCCCGCTGAACTGACCGACCCGACCCGAACGAGGAGAACGAACCCACATGGCAACGCTCGACATCCGCGACCTGCACGTCTCGGTGGACACCGAGGACGGCGCGAAGGAGATCCTGCGCGGCGTCGACCTGGTCGTCCGCAGCGGCGAGACCCACGCGATCATGGGCCCGAACGGCTCCGGGAAGTCCACCCTGGCCTACTCGATCGCCGGCCACCCGAAGTACACCGTCACCTCCGGCTCGGTCACCCTCGACGGTGAGGACGTGCTGGCCATGAGCGTCGACGAGCGGGCCCGCGCCGGACTATTCCTGGCCATGCAGTACCCGGTCGAGGTGCCCGGCGTCTCGGTGGCCAACTTCCTCCGCACCGCTAAGACCGCGGTCGACGGCGAGGCCCCGAAGCTGCGTACCTGGGTCAAGGACGTCAACGCGGCCATGGACCGGGTGCAGATGGCCCCCGAGTTCGCCCAGCGCAGCGTCAACGAGGGCTTCTCCGGCGGTGAGAAGAAGCGCCACGAGATCGTCCAGCTCGAGCTGCTCAACCCGAAGTTCGCGATCCTCGACGAGACCGACTCGGGCCTCGACATCGACGCGCTCCGGGTGGTCTCCGAGGGCGTCAACCGGTTCACCGGACAGGGCGACCGCGGCGTGCTGCTGATCACCCACTACACGCGGATCCTGCGCTACATCAAGCCCGACTTCGTCCACGTCTTCGTGGCCGGCCGGGTCGCCGAGCAGGGCGGTGCGGAGCTGGCCGAGCGGCTCGAGGCCGAGGGTTACGACCGCTACGTGCAGGCCGCCAAGAGCGCGACCACCGCGGGGGCCTGATGAGCGCCGGCACCCACGACCTCGCCGACGCCGCCGCGGAGTTCGGCCGCTCGATCGACCCCGATCAGGGTGCGGAACTGGGGGCCGGCGACGGCATCGGCTTCGACGTCGACTTCATCCGCAACGACTTCCCGATCCTGCAGCGCACGGTGGGCAGCTACCCGCTGGCCTACCTGGACAGCGCGAACACCTCGCAGAAGCCGTCCGCGGTGGTCGAGGCGATCGAGGACCACTACCTCAACCACAACGCGAACGTGGCCCGGGCGATGCACACCCTGGGCGCCGAGGCGACGGCGGCCTACGAGGGCGGTCGGGAGGCGGTGGCCCGCTTCATCGGCGCCGCCCAGCCGGCCGAGGTGATCTTCACCAAGAACGCCTCGGAGGCGCTCAACCTGTGCGCGCACACGCTCACCGGCGGTCTCGGCGAGGGCGACGAGATCGTCGTCTCGGTGATGGAGCACCACTCCAACATCGTCCCGTGGCAGCTGGCCTGCGAGCGGACCGGTGCCACCCTGCGCTGGTTCGACGTCACCGAGGACGGCCGACTCGACCTGGCCAAGGCCGAGGCCGAGGGGCTGATCAACGAGCGGACCAAGATCGTCTCGGTCACCTGGGTCTCGAACGTGCTCGGCACCGTCAACCCGGTCACCGAGCTCGCCGCGCTGGCCCACCGGGTGGGCGCGACCATGGTGCTGGACGCCTCGCAGGCCGTCCCGCAGCTGCCCACCGACGTCACCACCCTCGGCGCCGACCTGGTCGCCTTCACCGGTCACAAGATGGTCGGCCCGACCGGGATCGGGGTGCTCTGGGGGCGTTACGACCTGCTGGCCGAACTGCCGCCGTTCCTCGGCGGTGGCGAGATGATCGAGATCGTCCGGATGACCGGGTCGACCTTCGCCGCGCCGCCGCACCGGTTCGAGGCGGGCACCCCGCCGATCGCCCAGGCGGTCGGCCTCGGCGCCGCGGCGGGCTACCTGCAGGCGGTCGGGATGGAACGGGTCGCCGCGCACGAGCAGGAGATCACCCGGTACGCGCTCGAGGGGCTGCAGAGCATCGACGGGCTGCGGATCCTCGGGCCGACCGAGCCGGTCGACCGGGGCGGGGCGGTCTCGTTCACGCTCCGGGCGGGGAGCACCGACGTGCACCCGCACGACATCGCCCAGTTCCTCGACGCCCGCGGGGTCGCGGTCCGCGGCGGTCACCACTGCGCACGCCCGCTGCACGAGCGGTTCGGCATCCAGTCGAGCACCCGGGCGTCGTTCTACCTCTACACGGCGAAGCGGGAAATAGACCAGCTGGTCGACGCGTTGCTGTACACCCAGAAGTTCTTCAGCTAGATCGGATCGGTGTGAACGTCGAAGACATGTACGCCGAGATCATCCTCGACCACTACAAGGCGAAGGAATGGTCCGGTCTGCGCGAGCCCTACGAGGCCGAGGTGCACCACGTCAACCCGAGCTGCGGCGACGAGGTGACGCTGCGGGTCCACCTGGACGGCGGGAAGGTGGCCGACGTGTCCTACGAGGGCGTCGGCTGCTCGATCTCGCAGGCCTCCACCTCGGTGATGGCCGGGCTGGTCCGCGACAAGGGCCTCGAGGACGGGCTCGCACTGCACGACGAGTTCCTGGCCATGATGCAGAGCCGGGGCGAGCTCCAGCCCGATGAGGACACCCTCGAGGACGGGGTCGCCTTCGTGGGCGTCGCCCGGTTCCCGGCGCGGGTGAAGTGCGCCCTGCTCGGGTGGTCGGCGTTCAAGGACGCCGCCATCCAGGCCAGCGGCCGACAGGAAGGAAGCCAGGCATGACCGAATCCACCACCACCGCGGGCACGACGGAGCACGGCTCCGCCGAGGGCACCCGTCCCTCCGACCTCGTGCGCGACGAGCTGCCCGGCACGCCCGCCCCGGCGTCCGGACCGGCGCCGAGCCTCGAGGACGTCACCGAGGCGATGAAGGACGTCGTCGACCCCGAGCTCGGGATCAACGTCGTCGACCTCGGGCTGGTCTACGGGCTGCACATCGAGGACGACCACTCCTTGACCATCGACATGACCCTCACCTCGGCCGCCTGCCCGCTGACCGACGTGATCGAGGACCAGACCGCGACCGCGCTCGAGGGTCTGGTCACCGACGCCCGGATCAACTGGGTCTGGATGCCGCCGTGGGGTCTGGAGAAGATCACCGACGACGGGCGCGAGCAGCTGCGGGCGCTCGGCTTCAACGTCTGAGCTCCGGACCGGGCCCGGCCCGGTGAGCGGGGAGAGCGCAGCGCCGCGCGGCAGGGACAGTGATTTGGCGGCTCCGGGCCGCGGGAGAGAAAGTAAGCGGCGATGTTGACGGTCAGGGAGCTCGAGGTCCGTGCGGGTGCGCGGCTGCTGCTCGAGCACACCTCCTTCCAGGTCGGACCCGGCGACAAGATCGGGCTGGTCGGGCGCAACGGCGCCGGCAAGACCACGCTGACCAAGATCGTGGCCGGCGAGGCGCAGCCCGCGTCGGGGTCGGTGACCCGGACCGGGCCGATCGGCTACCTGCCGCAGGACCCGCGGACCGGCGACCTCGAGACCCTCGCCCGCGACAGGATCCTCGCCGCCCGCGGGCTCGACCAGGTGCTGCTCCGGCTCCGCAAGGCCGAGCAGCGGATGGGCTCCGACGACGAGGACGAGCGCGACCGGGCGATGTCGGCCTACGCCCGCGCCGACGCCGAGCTCAACGCGGCCGGCGGCTACGCGGCCGAGTCCGAGGCGGCCCGGATCGCCGGCAACCTCGGATTGCCCGAGCGGGTCCTCGGCCAGCCGCTGCGCACCCTCTCCGGCGGGCAGCGACGCCGGGTCGAGCTGGCCCGGATCCTCTTCTCCGACGCCGAGACGCTGCTGCTCGACGAGCCGACCAACCACCTCGACGCCGACTCGATCAGCTGGCTGCGCACCTTCTTGGCCGGCTACACCGGCGGGCTCATGGTGATCAGCCACGACACCGGGCTGCTCGAGGCCACGGTCAACAAGGTCTTCCACCTCGACGCCAACCGGGCCGAGCTCGACGTCTACGCGATGGACTGGAAGCGCTATCTGCTGCAGCGGGAGACCGACGAGAAGCGACGTCGGCGCGAGCGGCAGAACGCCGAACGCAAGGCCGACCAGCTGCTCACCCAGGCCGCCAAGATGGGAGCCAAGGCGACCAAGGCGGTGGCCGCGCAGAACATGGCCCGGCGGGCCGAGCGGCTGCTGGCCGGGCTCGAGGCCGAGCGCGCCTCGGACAAGGTCGCCAAGATCAGGTTCCCGGACCCGGCGCCGTGCGGCCGGACGCCGCTGACCGCCGAGGACCTGAGCAAGAGCTACGGTTCGCTCGAGGTCTTCACCGGTGTTGATCTTGCCATCGACCGCGGCAGCCAGGTGGTGATCTTGGGTCTCAACGGCGCCGGCAAGACCACCCTGCTCCGGATGCTGGCCGGGCTCGAGCCGCCGGACACCGGCCAGGTCAACCCCGGCCACGGTCTCCGGCTCGGCTACTACGCCCAGGAGCACGAGACCATCGACGTCGGCCGGACCGTGCTCGAGAACATGAAGACCGCAGCCCCCGAGCTCAACGAGACCGACGTCCGCAAGATGCTCGGGTCGTTCCTGTTCTCCGGCGAGGACGTCGACAAGCCGGCCCGGGTGCTGTCCGGCGGCGAGAAGACCCGGCTGGCACTGGCCATGCTGGTGGTCTCGGCGGCCAACGTGCTGCTGCTCGACGAGCCGACCAACAACCTCGACCCCGCCTCGCGCGCCGAGGTGCTCAGCGCGATTCGCAGCTACGGCGGCGCGATCGTCCTGGTCACCCACGACGAGGGGGCCGTCGAGGCGCTCGAGCCCGACCGGGTGCTGGTGCTCCCCGACGGCACCGAGGACCTCTGGAGCCCCGAGTACGCGGAGTTGATCACCCTCGCCTGAGCCCGCTCCGGGCTCCGGCCGCCCGCCCGGACGGGGCGTCGGCAGCTGATCATCGGACTTCGTCCGGACAAAAAGTTGGGCGAATCTGGCCCAAACGATTGCCGAGTGATCATGGAAAGTCGATCATTGGTCCCACGGGGTTGCCCGGCGGCGTGGTCGGCGACACGGAGACTGTCCAGGAGGAAGCGTGGCCAAGGCTCTAGCCAAGGGTTCTCGGATCACCGGTGCACAGCGGGCGACCCTGGCGACACAGTTCGCCAAGCGGTACGCGGCCGGCGAGAGCATCCGGAAGATCGCCGACGACGCGGGACGGTCGTACGGCTTCGTCCACGGTGTGCTCACCGAGGCCGGGATCGGGCTCCGCGGTCGCGGCGGAGCGACCCGGGGGGCCAAGAAGGCCGCCTCCGCGGGCGGCACCGCGTCCGCTCGCAAGAGCGCCGGCGCCGCGAAGACCTCGAGCGCCAAGAAGGTCTCCAGCCCGGCCAGCAAGTCGACGGCCAGCAAGTCGACCGCCTCGAAGTCGACGGCCACCAAGTCGACGGCCACGAAGTCGACCGCCAAGTCGACCCCGGCGAAGTCGGCCGCGAAGTCGACCGGCAGGAGCGCGACCAAGGCGGCGGCGACGAAGGCCACCGGCACCTCCGCGGCGAGCACGTCGTCCGCGACCCGCAAGGCCACCGGCGCGGCCAAGCGGTCGTCGAGCCCGGCCACCAAGTCCTCGACCCCGGCCCGCAAGACCGCCACCAAGCAGACCGGGGCGACCACCAAGAGCGCCGCGAAGTCCGCCGCGAAGTCCGCGGCCACGAAGTCCAGCGCCACCAAGTCGGCGAGCAAGTCGGCGAGCAAGTCGGCCGCGAGGTCGACGACGAAGTCGGCGAGCACCAGCCCGGCCAGGAAGACCACCGCCAAGGCCGCGCCCGCCAAGAAGGCGGCAGCCACGAAGGCTGCCCCGGCGAAGAAGGCCGCCCCGGCCAAGAAGACGGCGAAGAAGGCCGCCAAGAAGAGCTGAGGCGCGCGGTACCGACGTCAGCCCCGACAGGGCCCGGCCACCCGGCCGGGCCCTGTCGGCGTTCCCGGGCGGTGGGACGTCCGGCCGCGGTGGGGCCGGCCGGGAATCCCGGCGGGCCGTCTTGGGTTGCGGGGTACGGTCACCGGTCGGGAGCGTTCGCGCGGGAGGAGTCGCCATGAGCATGGGCGGAGGCATGGGCGGCGCCGCCCGGGTGATGTACCGGATGGGCCGCGACGTCGACACCAAGGGGCACCGGCTGGCGCCGGGACTCGTGCGCCGGGTGCTGGCCTTCGCCCGGCCGTTCCGGCGGATGATCGTCGGCTTCCTGGTCCTGGTGATCATCGACGCCGCGCTGTCGGTCACCCCGCCGCTGCTGTTCAAGGAGATCATCGACCGGGGCGTGCTGGCCGGTGACCGCGGCCTGGTGATCGGGCTGGCCGTGGTGGTCGCGGTCCTCGCGGTGGTCGACGCCGGGCTGGGACTGGTCGAGCGCTGGTTGTCCTCGCGGATCGGCGAGGGGCTGATCTACGACCTGCGGACCCGGGTCTTCGACCACGTGTCGCGGATGCCGGTGGCCTTCTTCACCCGGACCCAGACCGGCAAGCTGGTGTCCCGGCTCAACTCCGACGTGATCGGCGCCCAGCAGGCGTTCACCTCGACGCTGTCCACGGTCGTCTCGAACCTGATCAGCCTGGTGCTGGTGCTGGCCGCGATGCTGGTGCTCAGCTGGCCGCTGACCCTGGCCGCGCTGGTGATGCTGCCGGTGTTCCTGATCCCGGCCCGGCTGATGGGTCGCAAGCTCGCCGACCTCACCCGGCAGCAGATGCAGCTGAACGGCGAGCTGTCGGAGACGATGACCGAGCGGTTCAGCGTCAGCGGCGCGCTGCTGGTCAAGCTGTTCGGCCGGCCCCGGGACGAGCATGATCAGTTCGCCGGCCGGGCCGGGGCGGTGCGCGACGTCAGCGTCTCGATCGCCATGAACGGCCGGATCTTCATGACCTCGCTGACGCTGGTGGCCGCGCTGGCCACCGCGCTGGTCTACGGCGTCGGCGGCGTCCTCTCGATCCGCGGTGCGCTCACCGTCGGCACCCTGACCGCGCTGTCCGGGCTGCTGGTCCGGCTGTACGGGCCGCTGACCCAGCTGACCAACCTGCGGATCGACGTGATGACCGCGCTGGTCAGCTTCGAGCGGGTCTTCGAGGTGCTCGACCTGCCGCCGATGATTGCCGACGCCGAGGACGCCCGCGACTACACCGGCCCGGCCTCGGTGCGCTTCGACCACGTCGCGTTCACCTATCCCAAGCCCGACGAGGTGTCGTTGGCCAGCCTGGAGTCGGTGGCCACCGTCGAGCAGCGGGCGAACGAGCCGGTGCTGCACGACATCAGCTTCACCGCCGAACCCGGGCAGACCGTCGCGCTGGTCGGTCCCTCCGGCGCCGGCAAGACGACGATCACCCACCTGATCGCCCGGCTCTACGACACCACCGGCGGGACGGTCGAGGTCGGGGGCGTCGACGTCCGCGGGCTGACCCTGGCCTCGCTCCAGCACGCGGTCGGCTACGTCACCCAGGACGCGCACATGTTCCACGACACCATCCGCGCCAACCTGCTCTACGCCCGCCCGGACGCCACCGACGCGCAGATGCGCGAGGCGCTGGCCGCGGCCCAGGTGCTCGACCTGGTCGACCGGCTGCCCGACGGTCTCGAGACGGTGGTCGGGGAGCGGGGCTACCGGCTGTCCGGCGGCGAACGCCAGCGGCTGGCCATCGCCCGGCTGCTGCTCAAGGCGCCGCCGGTCGTGGTGCTCGACGAGGCCACCGCGCACCTCGACTCGGAGTCGGAGGCGGCCGTCCAGCGCGCGCTCGACACCGCGATGGAGGGGCGGACCAGCATCGTCATCGCGCACCGGCTGTCCACCGTCCGCGAGGCCGACCAGATCCTGGTGGTCTCCGACGGCCGGATCGCCCAGCGCGGCACCCACGCCGACCTGCTGGCCGAGGGCGGGCTCTACGCCGAGCTCTACCGGACCCAGTTCGCCGAGGGCCAGACCCGCGACGCGGCCGCCCGCGAGGCCGAGTACGCCGGACCGCTGGTCACCGGCTGACCCGGCTCCGTCGTCCGGTCGGTCAGCGCCGCCGGAACCAGGCGATCCGCCCCGAGGCGGTGACGTCGGCGCCCTCCCCGACGCGGTCAGCCTCGCCGTGGAAGGCGTTCGGCCCCATGGCGACCAGGTCGGCGAGGGCGTTCCGGTCCAGCGCGAGCCGGAACGTCACCTCCTCCTCGCCACCGGTGTCGAACCAGGGCTCCATCGACGTCCGCAGCCGGTCGGCCTTGTCCGGCTCGATCCCCAGCAGTCCGAGCCGCTCGCGGACCTCGGCCAGGTGGTCCGGGCCGGCACCGAGCACCACGGCCACCCCGCCGGGGGCCAGCACCCGGGCGAACGCGGCGGGGTTGCGCGGCGCGAAGACCGAGAGCACCACCGCGCAGGCGCCGTCGCGGACCGGCAGCCCGGACCAGGTCTCGGCCACCGCGGCGCCAATCCGGGGGTGTGCGCGCGCGGCGCGGCGGCAGGCGGGCACGGAGAGGTCGAGGGCCAGCCCGCGGGCAGCGGGCGCGGTGGCGGACAGCCGGTCGAGCACCGCGGCCAGGTAGTGCCCGGTGCCGGCACCGCTCTCGAGGACCGCCGGGGCGTCCGGCGTCCCGTCGCCGATCAGCGCCGCCACCCGGTCGGCCAGGCGGTCGGCGAACCCGGCGTAGCGGCCCGAGCGGAGGAAGCGGTCGCGGGCGGCCACCATCTCCGCGGTGTCGGCCCGGAGGCCGGTGGGACCGGCCAGCAGGTTGACGTAGCCCTGCCGGGCCAGGTCGTAGCTGTGCCGACGCGGGCAGGTCAGCCGCCGGCCGGCCAGGGTCAGCGGTGCCGCGCAGTGCGGGCAGGCCAGCAGGTCGGCGACCGCGGCGAGGCTCATCGGCCGAACCCTCCGACCGACTTCAGAGCGTGCGGAGCGCGCCGCCCTCGACCGGGATCACGCACCCGGTGAGGTACGAGGCCGCCGGCGAGAGCAGGAACGCGGCCACCCGGCCGAACTCGTCCGGACGCCCGTAGCGGCGGAGCGGGATCGAGGCCTCGCCGGCCCGGCGAGCCGCCTCCGGGTCGTCGGCCAGCGAGTCGAGGTGGGTGACCCGGTCGGTGGCCACCCGGCCGGGCATCAGCCCGAGCACCCGGGTGCCCTGCGGGCCGTACTCGTCGGCCAGCTGCTTGACCAGCATCGCCAACCCGGGGCGCAGGCCGTTGGAGACGGCCAGTCCGCCGACCGGCGACTTGGACGAGGTCGAGAGCACCCAGGCGATCGCCAGGTCGTCGGCGGTGCCGTGCGCGATCACCGCCCGGGTCACCCGCAGGTGGGCCAGGAAGACCGAGCCGAACGCCTCGGTCCACTGCTCGTCGGTGTTGTCGAGCGCCCGGCCGGCGGGCGGGCCGCCCACGCTGACCAGCGCGCCGTCGAGCCGGCCGAACCGGTCGAGGGCCAGCCGGCAGGCGGTCTCGGCGGTCTCCGGATCGCCCAGCTCGGCGGTCAGCGATGCGGCACGGTCCTCCCCGAGACCCGCCACCACCTCGGCCAGCACGTCGGCGCGGCGGGCCACCAGCACCACCGAGGCACCCTCGGCCACCAGCGCCTCGGCGGTCGCCCGACCGAGCCCGCTGCTGGCTGCGGTCACCACGAACGTCCGGTCGCGCAGCTGCAGGTCCATGCCGTGATCCTCCCACTGCGGCTGACCGCGTCCTCGTGTCGGGGATCCGGCCGGGTGGACGCGGCCAGATCCCCGACACGGCGAGGACGTGTGGTCAGCCCAGGGCGATCAGGTCGGTCAGCAGCTGGTCGGACAGCTCGCGGTCGGCGACCACCACCCGCTGGACGCCGAGCGCACCGGTGGGGTCGGCGACGGCCGCCTCGTCCGAACGTCCGCGCCAGCGCTCGACCAGCCCGATCCGGGCCAGCACCCGCAGCGAGGCGGGGTTGCTGGTCAGGGCGCGGGCGGTGACCGGCAGGTCCGGACGGACCCGGTGCGCGGCGTCGAGGGCCGCGGTGGCCGCCTCGCTGGCGTACCCGTGACCCCAGGCGTCGGGACCGAAGCGGTACCCGAGGTTCCAGGCGTCGGCGTCGAGCACGGTGCAGCCGGCCGTCCCGATCACCGGTCCGGGCGTCCCGTCGAGCACCACCCGGACCGCCCAGCTGCCCAGCCCGGTCAGCTCGCGGCTGAGCACCGACCCGGCGATCATCCGCCGGGTCTGGGCGCGCCGGCTGAACCGCGCCGACGGCAGGTGCTGCCAGGTCCGCGGGTCGGCGTAGATGGTGTGGACGGCGTCGAGGTGCTCCGGTCCCAGCGGCTCGAGACGCAGCCGGGCGGTCCGGACCAGCCCGACGGTCAGCGGCGGCGGCGTCGTCGCTGGCCCTGCGGCGTGGGCGGCACGCCCTCGCGCGCGGCCCGGCGTTCGCGGAGGTCGCCGCGGATGAAGACCACCACGCCGGCGATGCCGATCCCGGTGAACATGAACCACTGCACCGCGTACCAGAAGTGCGGTCCGTCGGACAGCTCGGGCAGCACCTTGACCTGGAACCCGCCGGTCTGGGCCGGGGTGACCTGGAGCTGGTCGATGTAGCCGTCGCGGACCGGGTAGGGCAGCGTCGTCGCGATCGCGTAGGCGTTGACCAGCCGCATCTGGTTGTCCACCGGCGTGATCGCCGCCCGGTTGCCGGCCTCGCTCCGCCGGACCCGGCCGGTCAGGGTGACCTGCCCGCTCGGCGGCGGGGGCGCGGTGGTGGGGATGGCGGAGCTGTTGTCGGTGGCGATGAACCCCCGGTCGACCAGCACGGCCATCGACCCGTCGGAGGGGATCAGCGGCGTGACCACCTCGTAGCCGTTGGCCCCGCCGTTGTCGCGGTACCGGACGATGTACTGGTGGGCGGCGTCGAAGGTGCCGGTCGCCGAGACCGGCTTCCACTCGTTGGCCTTGCCGATCGGGGCGGTGAAGATCTGCTGGAACGGCACCACCGGCCGGTTCTCGTTGGCGATCACCACGGCGTTGGCCGCTCGGCGCTGGTGCAGCCGGCGCAGCTGCCAGTCGCCCATGTTGACGAAGATCGTGCCCATCACGGCGACGAAGAGGATCAGCGCCACCCAGCGCTGCCACAGCGGGCGCACCGGGCGGGCCGGCTCCTCCGCGTTCGTCTGCTCCTCGGTCGTCCCGGCCGCCGCGCCACCCGGCGGCTGCTCGTCCGGCGCGAGGTCGGCGTCGGCCGGGGTCTGCACCACGGTCCGGTCGCTCACGTCTGCGAGCCTATTCCGCTGCCGGAAGCCCCTCCTGAGCCAGTGCCGAGAGACGGGCGGTGACCTCGGCCGGATCGGCCCCGCGGCCGACCGCGATCCCGGCCAGGTAGGTGGTCAGCGGGGCGGCCGGACGCTCGACGGCGTGCGCGGCGTCGCGGGCCAGGTCGAGGACCGCCCGCCGGGTGGCGTGGTCGAGCGCGGGACCGTCCAGACCGGCCGCCTGCGCCGCCCGTTCCAGCCAGCGTTCGATCGCGTCGTCGGTCACGGGCAGGATGGTCGCATGGCACAGGTGAGCCGGCGCCGACCGGTGCGGCATCTCGCGGGCGAGGTCTGGTCGCGGCGCTCGGACCGGCTGGCCGTGGAGGAGCCGCTGGAGATCCGGATCGGCGGTGAGCCGTTCTCGGTCACCATGCGGACGCCGGGCGAGGACTTCGAGCTGGTGCTCGGCTACCTCTACGGCGAGGGCATCGTCGTGGCCGCCGGTGACGTCCGCGCGCTCCGCTACTGCCTGGGCACCGGCCCGGACGGCCTCAACACCTACAACGTGATCGACGCCGCGCTGGCCGACGGGGTCCCGGCGCCCGAGCCGGGGCTGCGGCGCAACGTGCTGACCAGCAGCGCCTGCGGGATCTGCGGGACGACCTCGATCGACACCGTGCTCGACCGGACCCGGCCGGCGCTGCTGCCCGACGGTCCGGTGCTGCCGGTCGAGACGCTCCGGCGGCTGCCCGACCGGCTCCGCGAGCACCAGGCGGCGTTCGAACGGACCGGGGGACTGCACGCCGCCGGGCTGGCCCGGGTGGACGCCGACGGGGCCGCCGAGCTGCTCTGCGTCCGCGAGGACGTCGGCCGGCACAACGCGGTCGACAAGGTGGTCGGCTGGGCGCTCGGGCAGGACGCCGTGCCCGCGGCGGACACCGTGCTGGTGGTGTCCGGCCGCGCGTCGTTCGAGCTGACCCAGAAGGCGGTCCAGGCGGGCATCGGGGTGCTGGCCGCGGTGTCGGCTCCGAGCACCCTCGCCGTCGAGCTCGCCGAGCGCGCCGGGCTGACCCTGGCCGGGTTCGTCCGCGGGGAGACACTCAACGTCTACAGCCACCCGCACCGGGTCACCGGTCCGTAAACTAGAATCGCTCCAAATGACGCAACTGCTGCGGGACTCCTTCGGGCGGGTCGCCACCGACCTCCGGGTCTCGCTGACCGACCGGTGCAACCTGCGCTGCGACTACTGCATGCCGGCCGAGGGCCTCGACTGGCTGGCCCGCGAGGAGCTGCTGACCGACGACGAGATCGTCCGGCTGATCGGGCTCGCTGTGCAGCGGCTGGGCATCCGTACCGTCCGGCTGACCGGCGGTGAACCGCTGCTGCGTCGCGGGCTCGAACCGCTGGTCGCGGCGATCGCGGCGCTGACCCCGCGGCCGGCGATCGCGCTGACCACCAACGGCATCGGGCTGGCCGCCCGCGCCGAGGGCCTGGCCGCCGCGGGCGTCGACCGGATCAACATCTCGCTCGACACCCTCGACCCCGACCTGTTCCAGCGGATCACCCGTCGCCCCCGGCACGCCGACGTGCTGGCCGGCGTCGCCGCCGCCCGGGCCGCCGGGCTCGATCCGGTCAAGATCAACGCGGTGCTGCTCCGCGGGGTCAACGAGCACGAGGCCTGGCCGCTGCTGGCCTGGGCGATGGAGACCGGCGTCCAGCTCCGGTTCATCGAGCAGATGCCGCTGGACGCGCAGCACGGCTGGCGCCGCAGCACCATGATCACCGCCGCCGAGATCCGGGCCCGGCTGAGCGAGCACGTCGAGCTGGTCGAGGACCCGGCCGACCAGCTGGCCCGGGGCAGCGCCCCGGCCGAGCTGTTCCGGGTGGCCGGCACCGAGCACCGGGTCGGGATCATCGCCGCGGTCAGCGCGCCGTTCTGCGGGGCCTGCGACCGGGTCCGGCTGACCGCCGACGGCCAGCTCCGCAACTGCCTGTTCGCCCGCGAGGAGTCCGACCTGCGCGCCCCGCTGCGGGCCGGGGCGGACGACGACGCGCTGGTCGAGCGGTGGCTGGCCGCGGTCGCGACCAAGCGGGCCGGGCACGGCATCGACGACCCGACGTTCCTGCAGCCCGACCGGCCGATGTCGGCCATCGGCGGCTGATCCGGCGGGCACGACCGGTCGCCCGATCTCCCGGGCCGGCCCCGTCGTCCCTGGTGAGGGCGCACAATCGATATATGACGATGCCGTCTCCCGCCGTGACCCCGCCCGCCGTGACCACCGAGTTCGCCGTCGAGGACCGGGTGCGGGAGAGGTTCGACCGCGAGGGCTTCGTCCGGCTGCCCGGCGTGCTGGATCCCGCGGTGCTGGCCGCCTGGGCGCCGCTGATCAGCGACAAGGTGGTGGAGCTCAACACCCAGCACCTGCCATTGGCCGAGCGTGACACCTACGGCAAGGCGTTCCTCCAGGTCTCCAACATCTGGCAGCAGAGCTCCGAGGTGCAGGCGTTCGCGTTCTCCGCCGACCTGGCCCGGGTGGCCACCGAGCTGCTCGGCGTCCGCGGGGTGCGGATGTACCACGACCAGGCGCTCTACAAGGAGCCCGGCGGCGGGGTGACGCCGTGGCACGCCGACCAGTACTACTGGCCGTTCGCCACCGACCGGTGCGTGACGGTCTGGATCCCGCTCCAGGACACCCCGCGCGAGCTCGGCCCGCTCGCCTTCGCCCGCGGCAGCCACACCGTCGAGTTCGGCCGCGACCTGCCGATCAGCGACGAGTCCGAGCGGCTGCTCCAGCAGGAGCTCAGCGAGCGCGACTTTCCCCTCGACGAGACTGATTACGCCCTCGGCGACGTCAGCTTCCACCTCGGCTGGACGTTCCACCGCGCGGGGGCGAACAGCGGGACCCAGCCGCGCCGGGTGATGACGATGATCTACGTCGACGCCGACATGGTGGTCACCGAACCGACCAACGACAACCAGGTCCGCGACCTCGCCACCTGGATGCCGGGCGTCCGGCCGGGCGGCACGGTCGACTCCGAGCTCAACCCGGTGCTCTGGGAGCGCTGAGCGCGGGTCAGGTCGCGTCGTCAAGCGGGTCGTCGGCACCGACCGGCTCGGTCTCGCGCAGGAAGCCACGCGCGG
Organism: Microlunatus kandeliicorticis; assembly: GCF_014137855.1. Lineage (GTDB taxonomy): Bacteria > Actinomycetota > Actinomycetes > Propionibacteriales > Propionibacteriaceae > Microlunatus > Microlunatus kandeliicorticis. Next base: position 2,472 of record NZ_JACGWT010000003.1, on the reverse strand, counting down.
ACAGGAACGAGGTCAGCGTCGGACGGTGCTCGTCGCAGGCCAGCCAGTGCTTGCGCCGGTCGGGCGTGTGGATCTTCGGGTTGTTCCAGCGAAGGTCCCACACCGCCGGCGCCTGACAGCCCCGCGCCGAGCAGACGGTGGGCTCAGGCGGCGCCGCGGTCATCGGCCTGGCGGTCGTCCGGGACGTGCTGCCGGGCGCTGAACCGGTCCGTGGTCGGGCGCGGGGGCACGGTGCCGAAGTCGTCCTCGACGGTGCCCTCGACCACCTCGGGCTCCGGGCCGGTGGTCAGCTGACGGGCGTCGGCCGGGGCGACGGTCTGGAACTGCTCCTGCTCGTCGTGGCGGGTGTTGCTCTGGTTCGCGATCGCCACCGCGACCGACGGCAGGAACACCGCGCCGATGAACAGCACGGCACACACCCAGCCGTTGATGACGTGGGTGAAGAAGAGGATCGTGCTCAGCAGGAAGCACAGGGTGCGGATGCCCATCGCGATGACGTACTGGCGCTGACGGTGCGCGAACTCCCGGCTGTTGCCGCTGCGCGCCGTGGTGATGACGTTCGGCTGGTGCTGCCGCGCGTCGTGCCCTGTCACTGCCATGTCGTTCACCCTACGCTCGGTGGATTCTCAGGCCGATCGGTCCGGACGACGTCCGTCCTCCGGGACGTCCGGCCCCGGACCGTGGTCTCGGTCACAGCTCCGGTAGGGACCTCCACGACTGATTCGACGGGCGGCGGCTCGCCCGATGCACCCCCAGGGGGTGCAACTCGATAGCGTGACGCCGTGAGCGAGCCGACCAGCCCCACCGCCCGCAGCGTGCTGATCACCGGGGGGAGCCGTGGCATCGGGCGCGGGCTCGCCCAGCGCTTCGCCGCCGCCGGGCACAAGGTGGCCACCACCTCCCGCAGCGGTGAGGCGCCCGAGGGCGTCCTCGGGATCGCCTGCGACATCACCGACGCCGGGCAGGTCGACGCCGCGTTCACCGAGATCGAGCAGGCGCACGGCCCGGTCGAGATCCTGGTCGCCAACGCCGGGATCACCCGCGACACCCTGCTGCTGCGGATGAGCGACGAGGACTGGGACGCCGTGATCGCCACCAACCTCACCGGCGCGTTCCGGGTGGTCAAGCGGGCCACCCGGGCGATGATGCGGCAGCGGTTCGGCCGGGTGGTGCTGATCAGCTCGGTGGTCGGGCTGCTCGGCTCGGCCGGCCAGGTCAACTACGCGGCCTCGAAGTCGGGGCTGGTCGGTCTGGCGCGGTCGTTGACCCGCGAGCTCGGCGGCCGGGGTGTCACCGCCAACGTGGTCGCCCCCGGGTTCATCGAGACCGACATGACCGCCGAGCTCAGCGAGGAGCAGGTCAAGGCCTACCTGGCCCAGATCCCGACTGGCCGGCTCGGCACCATCGACGACGTCGCCGACACCGTGGCCTGGCTGACCGGCGACGGTGCCGGCTACGTCTCGGGCGCGGTGATCCCGGTCGACGGCGGTCTCGGCATGGGTCACTGAGCCGCCCGGCCGCACCGCCAGCAGCATCCCCGCAGGACCTCACCACCACAGAAAGCGACGGACAGTGGGCATTCTCGACGGCAAGACCGTGCTGGTCACGGGCATCACCCTGGACACCTCGATCGCCTTCCACGTGGCGCGGATCGCGCAGGCGGAAGGCGCCACCGTGCTGGTGTCGAACTTCGGGCGGGCGATGAGCCTGACCCGCCGGGTGCTCCAGAAGCTCGACCCGGTGCCGCCGCTGCTCGAGGTCGACGTGACCAACGCAGACCACCTCGCGCGGGTGGCCGGCGAGATCGCCGAGCACACCGACCGTCTCGACGGGCTGGTGCACAGCCTCGCCTACGCCAACCCGGAGACCGCGCTCGGCGGCAAGTTCCTCAGCACGCCGTGGGAGGACGTCGGGCAGGCCCTGCACGTGTCGGCGTACTCGCTGAGCGCGCTGACCATGGCGGTCAAGTCGCTGCTGCGGCCCGGGTCCTCGGTGGTCGGGATGACCTTCGACGCCACCGTCTCCTGGCCGGTCTACGACTGGATGGGGGTGGCCAAGGCGGCGCTCGAGTCGACCAGCCGCTACCTGGCCCGCTATCTCGGTCCGGACGACGTCCGGGTCAACCTCGTCGCAGCCGGCCCGATCGACACCCTGGCCAAGAAGGCCATCGGCGGCGGCAGCGCCTTCAACGACGTCTGGGGTGAGCGCGCGCCGCTCGGCTGGGACCCCAAGGACGGCGTGCCGGCGGCCAAGGCCGTGGTCGCGCTGCTCAGCGACTGGTTCCCCAGGACCACCGGCGAGATGGTCCACGTCGACGGCGGCCTGCACTCGACCGGGGCCTGACCGTGCCCGACCCGCGGAGCCTGACCGAGTTCCGGCTGCTGGTCGGACCCAACCTCTACTTCCCGCGGCCGGCGGCCAAGGTCACCCTCGACATCGGGCCGCTGCTGGAGCTCGACGTCGCCCGGGCCG